>CP069300.1:0-2400000 GCA_016839165.1 Bradyrhizobium sp. PSBB068 | reverse complement strand
CGCCGGGAACATGGCGCGACGAGGTGTAGAGGCCCTTGATGTCCCAGATCGACTTCTGCGCCAGCGGGAAATGGTCGGTGAGGAAGCCGCCGCCGTTCTGCTTGGAGAAGAAGCCGTTGAAACCCCACAGGCTCTCCTTCAACGGACCGACGTCGAGCAGATCGACGACCAGGAGGTCACCCGGCTCGGCGCCCTTGACGCCGATCGGGCCGGACAGGAAGTGCACGATCGACAGATCGATGTCGCGCACGTCGTCGGCCGAGTCGTTGTTCTTGATGAAGCCGCCGGTCCAGTCGACGGTCTCGATGATGAAGTCGTCGCCGGGGCTGACCCACTCGACGATCGGAACCTCGGGATGCCAGCGGTTGTGGATCTTGTCGTTTTCATAGGCCGACTTGCTGAGATCGACCTTGATCAGTGTATCTGGCATCGCATTGCTCCCCTTCGCTTACTGGTGGTTGGTTACACAGACAGATATTTTGAGATCTGCGCGGCATCGACGCCAGCGCGCGGATCGTCGCGGACGATCTCGCCGTTCTCGATGACGAGCACGCGGTCGGCGATGTCGAGCGCGAAGCTCAGCACCTGCTCGGAGACCACGATCGACAGCCCCCGCTCGTCGCGGATCCGTTTCAGGGTGCGCGCCATGTCCTTGATGATCGACGGCTGAATGCCTTCGGTCGGCTCGTCGAGCAGCAGCACTTTTGGCCTGGTCGCCAGCGCGCGGGCGATCGCGAGCTGCTGCTGTTGTCCGCCGGAGAGATTGCCGCCGCGGCGGCCCTTCATCTCCAGCAGCACGGGGAACAGCTCGTAGATGTCGCCGGGCACCTCGGAGTCGCCTGACACCACAAGGCCGGTCTCGATGTTCTCCTTCACCGTCATGGTGGAGAAGATCATCCGGCCCTGCGGCACGTAGGCGAGCCCCTTCGCCACCCGCTCGTAGCTCTTCATCGCGCCGAGCTCGGTGCCGTCCATGGTCACCTTGCCGCTCTTGGCCGGCAAGATGCCCATCAGCGATTTCATCAGCGTGGTCTTGCCCATGCCGTTGCGGCCCATGATCGCGACGATCTCGTTGGCCGCGACCTTGACGTTGAGGCCGTGCAGCACCTCGCTCTGGCCGTAGGCGACGTGAAGATCATTGATTGCCAGCATGTGCGTCCTCTATTGCCGGGTTGTCTTCACCTCTCCCCGACGGGGAGAGGTGAACCGAGTGCGCGTCTGCCGCTCGTGGCGTTTCGATCATCGATCAATGCCCCAGATACACTTCGATCACCTTGGGATCGTTCTTGACGTGCTCCATGGTCCCCTCGGACAGGATCTGGCCCTGGTGCAGCACCGTGACCTTGTGCGCGATGTCCTCGACGAACTTCATGTCGTGCTCGATCACCAGCACCGAGCGGTCCTTGATGATGCGGTTGAGCAGTTCTGCGGTCTTGGCGCGCTCGGACACGCTCATCCCCGCCACCGGCTCGTCGAGCATCAGGAGGTCCGGATCCTGGATCAGCAGCATGCCGATCTCCAGCCACTGCTTCTGGCCGTGGCTGAGCTGGTCGGCATAGGTGTCGAGGCGATCCTTGAGGAAGATCATCTCGGCGACCTCCTCGACCCGCTGCTTGACGGTGTCGTCACGCTGGAAGGTCAGCGAGCCGAACACGGTGCGGCCGCGCGGAAAGGAAATCTCGAGGTTCTCGAAAACCGTCAGATCCTCGAACACCGACGGCGTCTGGAACTTGCGACCCACCCCCGCCTGCACGATCTCGTTCTCGCGCAGCTTGGTCAGCTCCTGGCCGCGGAACTGGATCGAGCCTGACGTGGCACGGGTCTTGCCGCAGATCAGGTCGAGCACCGTGGTCTTGCCGGCACCGTTCGGGCCGATGATGACGCGGATCTCGTTCTCCTCGACATAGAAGGAGAGATCGTTCACCGCCTTGAAGCCGTCAAAGGACACGGTGAGACCGGAAACCGCGAGCAGGAAGTCTTTGGGCTGATGGCCGACGAGCATGATGGTCCCTCCTCACTCGGCCGGTGCGCCGTCGGCGATCATGCCGGCCGCCGATTTCGATTTGCGTGATGACAAAAGGCGATCGATGCGGGGCTGGATGTGGTCCGCCCAGATGCCGGAGAGCCCGTTCGGGAACGCCAGCACGACCGCGATGAACAGCGCGCCGAGGCCGAACAGCCAGAGCTGCGGGAAGGATTCCGAGAGACTGGTCTTGGCGAAATTGACCAAGAGTGCACCCCAGACCGCGCCGAAGATCGACATCCGGCCACCGACCGCGGTGTAGATCACCATCTCGATCGACGGCACGATGCCGACGAAGGACGGCGACATGAAGCCGACCTCGAGCGTGAACATGGCGCCGCCGATCGCAGCGAACACCGCCGCGGCACAGAACGCGAAGATCTTGAAGTTGGCGACGCTATAACCGGAGAAGCGCACACGGTCCTCCTGCTCCCGCATCGCCACCAGGATGCGCCCGAGTTTTGTCAGCCGGATGAATTGCGCGGCGACGATGCATCCGAACAGCAGCACAACCTCGACGAAATACAGAATGAACTTGGCGTGATCGGTGCGGATGTCCCAGCCGTGCAGCGTGCGCAAATCGGTGATGCCGTTGATGCCGCCGGTGTAGCCCTGCTGCCCCACGATCAGGATGGTGAGGATCGCGGCGATCGCCTGCGTGATGATCGCGAAATAGACGCCGCCGACCCGGCGCTTGAACATCGCAGCGCCGATGATCAGCGCGAAGAACGCGGGAACCAGCAGGATCGCCAGCAGCGTTATCGGGAAGCTGTGGAACGGCTTCCAGAAGAAGGGCAGCGAGGTGAGCTGGTTCCAGTCCATGAAGTCCGGGATGCCCGGCGTCGACTGGATCTTGGTGTTCGCGACCGAGGATGCCTCGAGCTTGAGGTACATCGCCATGCAGTAGCCGCCGAGGCCGAAGAACACGCCCTGCCCCAGGCTCAGGATGCCGCCATAGCCCCAGCACAGCACGAGGCCGATGCCGACGAAGGCGTAGGTCAAATATTTGGCGACCAGATTGAGGCGGAAGATGTCCAGCGACAGCGGCAGGATCAGAAACAGCAGCACCGCGAGCGCCAGGAAGCCGAGCAGTTCGGAGCGATTGAAAAAGCGCGAGTTGATCATGACCAGCCTGCTTGTTCTTATTTGCGGACCTTGAGCGCGAACAGCCCCTGCGGACGCACCATCAGGATCGCGACGATGGTCAACAGCGTGATCACCTTGGCCATCGAACCCGACAGGAAGAATTCCAGCGTCGATTGGGTCTGCGAGATCGAGAAGGCGGAGGCGATGGTGCCGAACAGCGAGGCGGCGCCGCCGAACACGACGACCAGGAAGGTGTCGACGATGTAGAGCTGGCCGGCGGTTGGCCCGGTCGAGCCGATCATGGTGAAGGCTGAGCCGGCGATCCCGGCGATGCCGCAGCCAAGACCAAAGGTGTAACGATCGACCTTCTCGGTATTGATGCCGACGGCGCCTGCCATCACGCGGTTCTGCACCACGGCGCGCACCTGCTTGCCCCAGTTCGACCAGAACAGCACGTAGGAGACCGCGATCGTGATCAGGATGGTCAGCGCCATCACGAACATGCCGTTGATCGGGATCTGGATGGAGTCGGTAGCCTGCCAGGAGCCCATCATCCATTCCGGCAGCTCGACGCCGACTTCGCGTGCGCCGAAGATCGAGCGGTAGGCCTGCTGCAGGATCAGGCTGAGGCCCCAGGTCGCCAGCAGCGTATCGAGCGGACGTTTGTAGAGATGGCGGATCAGCGCCCACTCCACCAGCATGCCGAGCGCGCCGGAGGCGATGAACGCCAGGATCATCGCGATGAAGAAGTAGCCGGGGAACAGCCAGGGCGCGGCGTGCTGCACCGCGTTCGAGGTCATCCAGGTGACGTAGGCCCCCAGGATCATGAACTCGCCGTGCGCCATGTTGATGACGCCCATCTGGCCGAAGATGATGGCAAGCCCGAGTGCCATCAGCACGTAGACGGAGAACAGGATGAGCCCGGCAAATCCCTGCATCGCAAGGATGGCGCCGAGATCACTGATCGAATAGTCGCCGAACATCTGTCGTCCTCCAGTCCAGGGGCATGCGCCGCGACGCGCGCGGCGCCCGATCGGCGGCGTGGGCGGTGACGTCCACGCCGCGATGCGTTGATGTGACCTGCGCTCAGGCGCGCGGCCTCACTGGTAGCCCTTGGGGAATGGATCCGGCTCGACGAGATCGGCGGTCTCGTAGATCAGCTCATACTGGCCATCGGCCTTGGCGCGGCCGACGCGGGTCTTCGACCAGAGGTGATGGTTCTCGTGAATCCGCACATAACCTTCCGGCGCACCCTTGAACTCGACGCCGGGGGAAGCCGCCGCGATCTTGTCGATGTCGAAGGAGCCCGCCTTCTCCACCGTCAGTTTCCACAGCCACGGGCCGAGATAGGCAGCCTGGGTGACGTCGCCGATCACGGTCTTCTCGCCCCACATCTTCTTGAACGCCGGCACGAAGGCCTTGTTGTTCGGATTGTCGAGCGACTGGAAATACTTCATGCAGGCATAGGCGCCCGCGATGTTCTCGCCGCCGATGCCGTCGATCTCGTCCTCGGTGACCGAGATGGTCAGCAGCGTCTGCTTCGACAGGTCGATGCCGGCCGCCTTGAGCTGCTTGTAGAACGCGACGTTGGAGCCGCCGACGATGATGGCGTAGATCACGTCCGGCTTGGTCAGCTTGATCTTGTTGATGACCGAGTTGAACTGGGTCGAGCCGAGCGGGAAGTATTCCTCGCCGACCACCTTGCAGCCCTGCAGGTGGTTTTCGATGTGCTTGCGCGCGATCTTGTTCGAGGTGCGCGGCCAGATGTAGTCCGAGCCGAGCAGGTAGAAGCTCTTGGCGCCCTTGGTCTTGTTGACCCAGTCGAGGCCGGCGATGATCTGCTGCGTCGCCTCCTGGCCGGTGTAGATCACGTTCTTGGACTGCTCGAGGCCTTCGTAGAAGGTCGGGTAGTACAGCATGCCGTTGTACTGCTCGAACACCGGCAGCACCGCCTTGCGCGAGGCCGAGGTCCAGCAGCCCATCACGGCGGCGCATTTGTCGTTGACCAGGAGCTTTTTCGCCTTTTCCGCGAAGGTCGGCCAGTCGCTCGCGCCGTCCTCCTGGATGAACTTGATCTTGCGCCCGAGCACGCCGCCGGCGGCGTTGATCTGCTCGATCGCGAGCTTCTCGGCCTCGACCGAGCCGGTCTCGGAGATCGCCATGGTGCCGGTGACGGAGTGCAGGATGCCGACCGTGACTTCGCTATTAGTGACTGCAAGACCGGTGGTGTTGACCGCGGAAGTTGCAGGAACGTCGGCAAAGGCCGGACGGCCCAGCATCGACATGGCCGGCAATGCCGCCATTCCCATCAAGAGCTTGCGGCGGAGCGGAGACTGCAGTCCTGGTTTTGTTTCGTCTGACATGAGCACCCCATCTGGTTCGAGAACGCTTATTGATGAGGCGAGGATTGCTTACTTTTGTGCGGCGCACTGATACGTGAGATCGCGTATACTGCACCGCAAAATAGCGACGTAGGTTTTTGGTACGGGATTTGCCCGCGATCAGCGCATCGTGGACCAGGAGTTTGAGCGAGTGGCAGGGCGGCAGCGGATAGACCGCGTCAGGCGCCAATACAATCAATGGGTCGCCAACCAGACGCTGGAAGACTACGCGCTGCGCTTCACGGCCAAGAGCGCGCGGCGCTGGTCCGCCGCGCGCGTCGCCAACACCGCGCTCGGCGCGATCTCCTTCCTGGCGCTGGAGGCGATCGGCGGCACCATCACGCTGAACTATGGCGCGATGAACGCCTCCGCCGCGATCCTGGTCGTCAGCGTCATCATCTTCCTGTGCGGGCTGCCGATCGCCTACCATGCCGCGAAGAGCGGCATCGACATCGACCTCCTGACCCGCGGGGCCGGCTTCGGCTATATCGGCTCGACCATCACCTCGCTGATCTACGCCTCCTTCACCTTCATCTTCTTCGCGATCGAGGCGGTGATCCTGGCCAGCGCGCTCGATATGTGCTTCGGCATTCCGCGGCCGATCGGCTACCTGATCAGCGCGGTCGTGATCATTCCGCTTGTCATCTACGGCATCACGCTGATCAGCCGGTTCCAGCTCTGGACCCAGCCGCTGTGGATCATCCTCCACATCATGCCGTTCGCGGCGATCGCCTGGGCCAATCCGCATTCCTTCACCGAGTGGCGCAAATTCGCCGGCGAGCACGGCGATCCCGCGGGCAATCTCGACCTTCTGCTGTTCGGCACCGCGGCCTCCGTCGTGTTCGCGCTGGTGGCGCAGATCGGCGAGCAGGTCGACTTCCTGCGCTTCCTGCCGCGCGACCGCCGCACCTCGCGCAAGGCCTGGTGGATCGCGCTGCTCGGCGCCGGCCCCGGCTGGATCGTGCTCGGCGCGCTGAAGCTGCTGGCCGGCTCGTTCCTGGCCTTCTTCGCGCTCAGCCACGGCGTGTCGGCCGAGCATGCCGCCGAGCCGGCGAACATGTATCTCGAAGCTTTCCGTTACGTGCTGTCGCAGCCGGATCTCGCGATGGCGCTGACAGGCACGTTCGTGATCCTGTCGCAGGTCAAGATCAACGTCACCAATGCCTATGCCGGCTCGATCGCCTGGTCGAACTTCTTCTCCCGTCTCACCCACTCGCATCCCGGTCGCGTGGTGTGGCTGGTCTTCAACGTCGTGGTCGCGCTGCTGTTGATGGAGATCGGCGTCTACAAGGCGCTGGAGCAGACGCTGGCGCTCTACTCCAATGTCGCGATCGCCTGGGTCGGCGCGCTGGTGGCCGACCTCGTCATCAACAAGCCGCTCGGCCTTCGCCCACAGCACATCGAATTCAAGCGCGCCCATCTCTGCGACATCAATCCGGTCGGTGTCGGCGCGATGGCGATCGCAACCGTCATCTCGATCAGCGCGTTCTACGGCCTGTTCGGTCCAACCGCGAAGGCGCTGTCCGCCTTCGTCGCGCTCGCGGTCGCCTTCATCACGGCCCCGCTGATTGCCTGGGCGACCGACGGCAAGTACTACATCGCGCGCAAGCCGAAGCGGAGCTGGCAGAACCTTGAATCGATCCAGTGCTGTATCTGCGAGCATGCCTTCGAGCCCGAGGACATGGCCGCCTGCCCGGCCTATGCCGGCCCGATCTGTTCCCTGTGCTGCTCGCTCGACGCGCGCTGCCACGATCTCTGCAAGCCGCACGGCCGGATCGGTGCGCAAGTCTCGGACGCGCTGGGCAAGGTGATGCCGCAGCCGATCTACGCCCGCCTCAACTCGCAACTCGGACATTACCTCGGCGTGTTCGCGGTCTCGGCCGGCCTCGTCGCGCTGGTGCTCGGCCTGATCTACCTGCAAACGACAGCAGCCGTGCATGCCAATGAATTGCTGGCCGACGTGCTGTGGAAGGTGTTCTTTGCACTGACCATCATCATCGGTGTCGTCGCCTGGCTGTTTGTGCTGGCGCAGCAGAGCCGGCGCGCCGCGGAAGCCGAAACCCGGCGACAGACCACGCTGCTGATCCAGGAAATCGACGCCCACAAGCGTACCGACGCCGAGCTGCAGCGCGCCAAGGAAGTGGCGGAATCGGCCAATCTCGCCAAGAGCCGCTATGTCGTGGGCCTCAGCCACGAGCTTCGCTCGCCGCTGAATGCGATCTCCGGCTACGCGCAGCTGCTGGAGCAGGACGACAGTCTGCAGGTGCGGCCGCGCGAGCAGGTGCGCGTGGTCCGCCGCAGCGCTGATCATCTGTCGGGATTGATCGACGGCATCCTCGACATCTCCAAGATCGAGGCCGGCCGGCTCTATCTGTCGCGCGACGAGGTGCGGCTGAACGATTTCCTCGAACAGCTGGTCGGCATGTTCCGCCTGCAAGCTGCGGCAAAAGGCATCGACTTCGTGTTCAAGCGGCCGGCCGTGCTGCCCGTCGTGGTCTATGCCGACGAGAAGCGGCTGCGGCAGATCCTGATCAACCTGCTATCCAATGCAATCAAGTTCACCCAATCCGGTCGGGTGCAGTTCGTGGTGCACTACCGTAGCCCGGTCGCCGAGTTCGAGGTGATCGACACCGGGCCGGGCATCCAGCCCGACGACCTCGAGCGGATCTTCGCGCCGTTCGAGCGCGGCGCGCTCGGCGTCACCCAGCCGCAGACCGGCACCGGGCTCGGCCTGACCATCAGCCGCCTGCTCGCCGGCGTGATGGGGGGCGACATCAAGGTCTTGAGCACGGTCGGCACCGGCAGCACCTTCAAGGTCAAGCTGCTGCTGTCCGAGGTCACCAACCCGCGCCGCGACGCGCCGGTCGATGCACCCGTCTACGGCTATCACGGCCCGCGCAAGACCATCCTGATCACCGACGATGACCCGACCCAGCGCGACCTCCTGCGCGAGATCCTGGCGCCGCTCGGCTTCATCCTGCTCAGCGCGCCGGACGGGCCCGGCTGCCTTGCCCTCGCCCAGCATTGCCGGCCGGACATGTTCCTGCTCGACATCTCGATGGCGGGCATGGACGGCTGGACGGTCGCCGAAACCTTGCGCTCCGAAGGCCATCACCAGGCCCGCATCCTGATGATCTCGGCGAGCGCATTGGAAGCCCATGGCGCGCCGCTGGCGCAACCGTTCCACGACGGCTATCTGATGAAGCCGATCGACATCCCGCGGCTGCTCGAGACCATCCGCCAACTGCTCAAGATCGAGTGGCAGTACGAGGCCGAGCAGGCACCGCCGCCGCAATGGAAGCCCGAGAGTGGTTCGCGCCCGCCGGTCAAATATGTCGAAGAGCTGATCAGCCTCGGCCAGCTCGGCTATGTCAGGGCGATCCAGCTCAAGCTCGACGAGATCGGCAACGAGTGTCCCGAGCACGCTGACTTCGTCGAACAGATGCGTACGCTGGTCGACCGGTTCGATCTCGATCAATATATGGCGACGTTGAAGATATTGCACAGCTATGACCACTGAACAGAGAAAGCGCGACGTCGCGCTCGTCGTCGACGACTCGCCGGAGACATTGCGCCTGCTCACCGACGCGCTCGACAGCGCCGGCATGACCGTGATGGTCGCGCTCGACGGCGCCTCCGCAATGCGCATCGTCGACCAGATCACGCCCGATATCGTACTGCTCGATGCCGTGATGCCGGGCATGGACGGCTTCGAGACCTGCCGGCGGCTGAAGCGCGATGCCGGGCTCGACGGCGTCCCGATCATCTTCATGACGGGCCTGGCCGAGACCGAGCACATCGTGCACGGACTGGAGGCCGGTGGCGTCGACTACGTCACCAAGCCGATCGTGATCGAGGAGATGCTGGCGCGCATTCGGGTCCATCTCGCCAACGCGCGGATGACGCAAAGCGCCCGCGCCGCGCTCGATGTCTCCGGTCGCTATCTGCTCGCGGTCAACAACGCCGGCGCGCTGCTATGGGCGACGCCGCAGGCCCAGAAACTGCTGTCGGATACGCTCGCCGATGCCGCCGATGATTTCGTCTTGCCGGATCCGATGCCGCAATGGATCGAACAGGCGCAAAAAGGTACGGCTGGAAAGAAGACCGCGACCGTGGCGTCCTTCCCCGGCAACGAGCAGCTTCGGCTGCAATACATGGGCAAGCTCGGGCCCAACGAATTCCTGCTGCGGTTGGCAAAAGACACCAGCGGCGACATGCCCGCGGAATTCTCCAGCGAGCTCGGCCTCACCACCCGCGAGGGCGAGGTGCTGTCCTGGCTCTCCAAGGGCAAGACCAACCGCGACATCGCGCAGATCCTGGGCCTTAGCCCACGCACCGTCGACAAGCACCTGGAGCAAATCTACGCCAAGCTCGGGGTCGAGAACCGCACCGCCGCCGCGGCGATCGCAGTCAACGCCAGGCATCGCAAGTCCTGACCCTGCGGCCGCCGCGGCGTCACAGCTCCCCGATGCGGCAACGCGGCAGCCATGATGGGTGCGCAATTCCGATCGCAGACGGCCCCTCTCAAGGTCGAGCCATAACCCATTGCCGGATCACCGGAATGCGTCGAACTGGACGACCCGTTCGGCGCGGTCGGCTGCGGCGTCTCCGGCTCGGTGCGGGCGCATCGTTTGTTCCCATGCACGAATGGTCCGCAGCCCTCCGGCCATGACCATAGTTCCGCCGCGCGGTCTGGGTTACAAAATACCGCCGGTGTTGTTCTGGGGTGGCTTGATGAAGAAGGACGACGTCACGTGTCCACGCTGCGGGGCCGGATTCCGGCGCCTTGAGCTGGTCTCCAGATCGGGCGACAGGGGTGAGTATCGCTGCCCGGTTTGCGAAACGACGCTCGAGCAGTTCGATGGCGACAGGCTCGTTGCCTATCGCCTCACCATCCAGCCGTCCATTCGCGGGTTGAAGACCTGAGACCCATTGAAGACCTGAGACCCGCGGCGGCATCGCGTGCCGGCGCGATCCGCGATCACGATCGCTTCAAGACATAACAGTCCATGATCCAGCCGTGCTGCGCACGCGCCTTCCGCCGCGCGGCGACGATGCGAGGACCGGTCTCCGCGAGCTCCCCTGCCATGATGATCTGATCAGGCATGCCGAGATAGGCACCCCACCAGATCTTCAGGCCCGCAGGATCCAGCGTCTCGAAAGCCGTGCCACCGTCGAGCATCACGACCACAGTGTCAACGCCAGCCGGCCAACCACCCTCACGAAGCCGGCGCCCCGTCGTGACCACGAACGGCTCGCCGATCTCGTTGAGCGGCAGCGCATGCGCCGCGCACAGCGCCTGGATCGACGTGATGCCCGGGATCACCGCGATGTCAGGCAGCGGATCAAGCCGTCGCGCAATCCGCAGGCTCGAGTCGTAAAGCGAAGGATCGCCCCAGATCAACAGGGCGACGCGCCCCTCGCCGCCGAGATGGCGTGCGATCTCCAGCGACCAGGTCGCAGCGATCGCATCATGCCAATCGTCGACGCCCCTGCGATAATCTTCCTCGCCGGCGTCCCGCACCGGCAGGTCGAACTCGGCAATCCGGGTGCGGGTATTACTCAGTGCCTGCGCGCAAATCGTCCTGCGCAAGCCGGCGAGATCGGACTTCGCCGTGCCCTTGCGCGGGATCAGGATCAGATCGGCGGCATTGATCGCGGCTGTTGCAGCGAGCGTGAGCTGTCGGGGATCGCCACAACCGATACCAATCAGCGAAAACGTCAACATGGCCGCGTCACCCTTGCTCCGGCGCCAGCGCACCGAACAGAATGACGGCAGCCGCGGTGGCAGCGCCCACATCGGTGAGACGTTCGGCCAGCGCTGCGATCGTGGTGCGGACAAGCCGCTCATCGGCCTGACCGAGCGACTCCGCCAACAATGCGGGCGTGTCAGGCGCGAGACCCTGCGCGATCAATTTTGCGGCCAGCGCCGGAAACGTGCGCCGCCCCATATAGACGACCGTGGTCGCTTCCGGGTCGGCCAGCGCCGCCCAGTTCAAATCCGTGGGCAATCCGCCGGTGACATCGGCGCCGGTTACGAACTGCACCCGGCGCGAGGTCAACCGCCGCGTCAGCGGGATGCCGGCCCGCGCCGCGGCGACCGACGCGGAGGTCACGCCCGGGATGATCTCGTAGCCGATGCCGGCGGCGCGCAGCGCCTCGATCTCCTCCTCGAGCCGGCCGAAGATGCCGGCGTCGCCGGATTTCAGCCGCACCACCCGCACACCGGCCGCGGCATAGTCGACCAGCAACCGGCTGACATGGTGTTGCCGCGCCGACAGCCGGCCGGCGCGCTTGCCGACCGCGACGAGATTGGCGCCGGAGCGCGCGAGATCGAGGATCGCACCCGAGGCGAGGTCGTCATAGAGCACGACGTCGGCCTCGCGCAGCCGCGCGGCCCCCTTCATGGTCAGGAGGTCGGGATCGCCGGGACCGGCCGAGACGAAGGAGACGAAACCGCTCACCGGTCCTCCGCGATCAGATGGAAGAATGTGCCTGTCGCATGGCCCCGCCGCGATCCGGTCTCTGCGACGACCGTGCCGGTCGCATCGCGCACCACCGCGAGCGGGGTGTCGGGCTGCGAGATGATCGTTGAGTAGTGAAACTCATGGCCGCGCAGGCGCGCGCCCGAGCCATATCCCGGCATCGGTGCCGCAAGCTCGGCGAGCCGATAACCCAGATGCATGCGGCGCTTGGCATAGCTCGTCTCGAGGCCGAGTAGCCCCACCATCTCGTGGCGCGCACCGTCCGCATCGGTGAGCGCGGCGCCCAGCACCATGTAGCCGCCGCACTCGCCATGCACCGGCTTCGTCCCGGCAAATGCGCGCACCCCATCGAGGAATCGCCTGTTTGCCGCGAGCCGGCCGGCATGCAGCTCGGGATAGCCACCGGGCAGCCAGCACACATCGGCGTCCGCATCGGGGCTCTCATCGGCAAGCGGCGAGAACGTCACGACCTCGGCGCCGGCCGCGCGCCAGGCTTCCAGCATGTGCGGATAAACGAACGAGAATGCGGCGTCACGCGCCAGCGCAATGCGCTGGCCGGGCGGCATGATATCCAGCCCGCGCGCGGAAGGTTGCGGCGCCCAGGCGCCGGCCGATTGCAGTACGGCGTCCAGATCGACATGATTGGCGACGAAGCGGGCAGCTTCGTCGATCAGACCATCGATCTCGGCCTGCTCTTCGGCCTGCACCAGACCGAGATGACGCTTCGGCAAGGCGATCTCGGCGTGGCGCGGCAGCGCACCGAAAACCGCAACGCCAGCACCTGCCATGGCATCGCGCACCAGCGCTTCGTGCCTTGCGCTCGCGACGCGGTTGAGAACGACGCCGGCCAGCCGCACGCCGGTGCGGAAGTCGCGCAGCCCGGCGGCGATCGCCGCCGCCGTCTGGGCCTGGCCGGAGGGATCGATCACCAACAGCACCGGCCATCCCGTCATCTCGGCGATGTCGGCGGTGGCCCCGGTGCCGGAGACGCCGCGCGCGGCGACGCCGTCGAACAACCCCATCGAGCCTTCGGCCAGCACGAGATCGGCATCCGCGCCGCGGCTCGCCAGATGGACGATCGCATCCGACGCCATCGCCCAGCTATCGAGATTGACGGATGGCCGTCCCGTGGCGACCGCATGGAACGCCGGATCGATGTAATCGGGCCCGCTCTTGAGGCATTGCACCCTGAGCCCGCGATTGCGCCAGGCGCGGGCCAGCGCCAGCGTCAGCGTCGTCTTGCCGACACCGGATGCCGGCGCGGAGATCACGAGCCCCACGGTCATCGTGATGGTTCCGGAAAGCGCGGCACCTCGCCGACCGGGCGGTAGCGGCGGTCATAATCGGCGGCATAGAGCCGGCTTTCGGCGAACTCGTCTGCGCCGAGCGTCTTGCCGACCAGGATGAGCGCGGTACGTTCGAGCTCCGGCCCGATCGCGGCATCGAGCGTCGCGAGCGTGGCGCGCACGATGCGCTGGTCCGGCCAGCTCGCACGCCAGACGATCGCCACCGGACAGTCCGCGCCGTAGTGCGGCGTGAGCTCGGCGACGACCTTGTCAAGCAGATGGATCGACAGATGGATGGCCAGCACCGCGCCAGTCGTGGCGAACGCTGCGAGCGTCTCGCCATCCGGCATCGCGCTTGCCCGGCCCGGCGTGCGCGTCAGCACCACCGATTGCGCAAGGCCCGGCAGCGTGAGCTCGGACTCCAGCGCCGCCGCAGCAGCCGAGAAAGCCGGTACGCCAGGCGTGACGGAATAGGGAATCCGCAACGCGCGCAACCGGCGCAGCTGTTCTCCCATCGCGGACCAGATCGAGAGATCGCCCGAGTGCAGCCGCGCGATGTCCTTGCCCGCCGCATGCGCCGTGGCTATCTCGGCAATGATCTCATCGAGCGACAGCGGCGCGGTGTTGACGATGCGGGCATCCTTCGGGCAATGCGCCAGCACGCCTGGAGGCACAAGCGATCCGGCATAGAGGCAGACCGGGCACGAGGCGATGAGATCGCGCCCGCGCAAGGTCAGGAGATCGGCCGCGCCCGGTCCTGCGCCGATGAAATGCACCGTCATTCGCCATCTCCTTCCGCGATTGCCGCGGTCGCCATTCGATCCTGCGAAACAGCCCTCACCGAAATCAGCCGCGCACCGCGTCCTGCTGCGGCGATCGCCGCGGCTTCTGCGACGGAGCCTGTGCCAAACTCGGCGCGGATCAACTCGGATTGCGTCACGGTTTCGATCTCGGTCAACGCCTCGGCGGGGATGCTTCGGATCGACAGCCCGAGTTCCTGCGCCAGGGCTCTCAACGCCGCCGCATCCGCCTTGTCACTCAGCGTTGCAAGCGCCGCAAGGCCCTCGGGACCACCGGCCGCGTCGAGCGCTTCACGCAGGGACGCGACACCGGCTTCGCGCCTGAATCCCAGACCCGCGACCTTCATCTGATCACGCTCCACTGCACAATCGGCCGCGCGGCCTTCCAGGCGCGATAGCGGCCGAGCGGCTCGGCCAGCGCGATCTCGAAACGCATCAATTCGCCGCCATGGCGCTGCTGCAGGCCGGAGAGCAGCGCCTCGGTTTCCAGGGTCACCGCATGCGCGACCAGCCGCGTGCCCTGCGCGATGCGCGACCAGATCGCATCGAACATATCGGCATCGAGGCCGCCGCCGATGAATACGGCATCGGGTGCCGCAAGCTCCAGCAGGATGCCGGGTGCCTCGCCCTCGATGACGGTGATCCGGTGCGTCAGGCCGAAGCTCGCGGCATTGCTGCGGATGTTGGCGGCGCGTTCGCCGCGCGCCTCGACCGCGATCGCTGTTCCGCCGCAGAGCGCCCATTCGACCGAGATCGAGCCCGAACCGGCGCCGATATCCCACAGCCGCTCACCGGGCCGCGGCGCAAGCGCCGACAGCGCAAGCGCGCGGACCGGCCGCTTTGTCAGCTGCCCGTCATGCACAAACAATGCGTCGAGAAGGCCCGAGCTGCGCGCGAGTCCTTGCCCTCCCCTCGCCTCCAGGGCAAGCGTGACCAGGCTGTCGCCTGAATTGCCAGCATAGGAGTCAGCGCGATGCTGCGTAACGGATTCGCGCGGGCCGCCGAGCGCGCACAGCGTCCACACCGCTGACGCCCCCCAGCCACGCTCCGTGAGCCAGCGCGCGAGATCGGCGGCCGCCTTGCCATCGCGCACCAGACAGACGATCCGTGCACCGCGCGAAAGATGCGGCACCAGCCGTTCGAATGGCGCAGCGTGAAGACCGAGGCAGACTGTGTTCTCGAGCCGCCAGCCCAAACGAGCCGCCACCAGCGCGAACGTCGACGGCGCGGAACGTGCGACCCACTCGCCGGCCTGCAGCTTCTCGACAAGGCTTCCACCGGCGCCATGCCAGAACGGATCGCCGGAGGCGAGCACGACAGTCGGACGACCGCGGCAACCGAGCACGATGTCCGCATCGAACGGCACCGTCCAGGTGCGGCCACGATCGGTGATGCCGGCCAGCGCAAGGTGCCGTTCGCCGCCGAAAACCGCCTCGGCTTCATCAAGCGCCTTTCGGCTTGCGTCGGACAGCCCGGCAAGGCCATCTTCGCCGATACCGATGATGGTCAACCACGGATTACCCATGATGCGCGCCCTGATCCTGGGCGGAACGGCCGACGCCAATTTGCTTGCCGCTGCGGTCAGCCGCGCGGGGATCGACGCGATCTATTCCTATGGCGGCCGCACCCACGCGCCGGCCGAGCAGCCGCTGCCGACCCGCATCGGCGGCTTCGGCGGCATCAGCGGCCTTGCCGATTATCTGCGTCGTGAACGCATCACCCATGTGATCGACGCGACGCACCCCTTCGCGGCCGAGATGAGCCGCAACGCGATCGCCGCCTGCGCGCAGGCCGCGACACCGTTGCTCGCGCTCGAACGCGCGCCCTGGGAGAGGACCCCCGGCGACCGCTGGATCGAGGTCGCGGACGTCGCAGCCGCGGTCGCGGCCTTGCCGGAGCGTCGTGCCAATGTATTTCTCGCAATCGGCCGCCAGCATATCGCGCCGTTCGGTGCCCTGCCGCAGCAGGCCTATACGTTGCGATTTGTCGATCCGCCCGAGCAACCGCTGCCATTGCCCGATGCGGACGTCATCGTCTCGCGCGGACCCTTCACGCTCGAGGCCGAGCTCGAGATGATGCGCGCGCGCAATATCGAATGGATCGTCGCCCGCAATTCCGGCGGAACCGGCGCCCGCGCCAAGATCGACGCCGCACGCGCGCTCGACCTTCCCGTCATCATGATCACGCGGCCGCGGCTCCCTGAGCGACCGCGGGTAGAGAGCGTCGAAGCCGTGATGCAATGGCTCGGTCATCGGACCTGCCTCGGCGCATAGACCCAGCGGCCGACGCGCCGCGTCGCCGAATTGCCGACGATCACGAGCGTCCGCATGTCGGCCATCTCGGGCCGCGCGTCGCGCAACTCGACCGTTTCGATCTGCTGGTCTGGTGTAGAGACGGCGCGCGCGAAAATCACGATGCGTTCGCCGCAACCGGCGTCGTTCAAGATCTCGAGCGTCCGCGCAAAGCCTTCCGGCCGGCTCGCCGAGCGTGGATTGTACATCGCGATGGCAAAATCGGCTTCGGCCGCGAGCCGCAGGCGCTTTTCGATCAACGACCATGGCTTGAGATTGTCGGAGAGGTTGATCGCGCAGAAATCATGGCCGAGTGGCGCGCCGACACGCGCGGCTGCCGCCAGCATCGCCGTCACGCCGGGCAGCACGCGAATCGGCAGATCGTGCCATTGCGGCGCGTCCTCCAGCGCTTCGAACACGGCGGATGCCATCGCGAACACCCCGGGATCGCCTGATGAAACCACGACGACCTGCCGCCCCTCGGATGCGAGCCGCAGCGCCTCGCCGGCGCGTTGCAATTCCACACGATTGTCGGACGGGTGCAGCGTCAGGCCGGCGCGCGGCGGCACACGCGAAACATAGGGGGCATAGCCGATGATG
Source organism: Bradyrhizobium sp. PSBB068 (assembly GCA_016839165.1). Taxonomy (NCBI): domain Bacteria; kingdom Pseudomonadati; phylum Pseudomonadota; class Alphaproteobacteria; order Hyphomicrobiales; family Nitrobacteraceae; genus Bradyrhizobium; species Bradyrhizobium sp. PSBB068. Next base: position 2,383,048 of record CP069300.1, on the reverse strand, counting down.
TCGGTCGCCGCCGCGAGCGCGGCGGAGACTTCCGGCGTGATCTGTGCTTCATCGCCCGGCCCCAATCCTGCGATGGTCAGCGTGCCGCTCATGGCCTGCGCCGCCCCTGCCCGTGCACCAGCACGATCGCAAAATACGGACAATCGGCCTCGCCGATGTCAGCAAGCCGCGCGACCCGCTGGTCCGGCATGGTGCCGCGTTCGACCAGCCACGCATCGTCGAGACGACCGGCGGCCGCGAGCGCGCGGCGGATCTTCGGAAGATTGCGGCCGGTCTTCATCACGACCAGCGCGTCGGAACTGCGCATCCGCTGCATGAGCTCCGCCTCCGGCAGCGTGCCCATCAGGACGGTGGTCACATCGTCGGCCAACGCGATCGGCTGGCCGACCGCATTCCAGCAGCCCACCATGCCGGGAATGCCGGCGATCACCTCGATCTCGACCCGGCCCTGCAGGCGCGCGTAGAGATGCATGAACGAACCGTAGAAATAGGGATCGCCCTCGCACAGCACGACCACGTCTATCTCGCGCGCCAGCCGCGCCAGCCGCTCGGCCCATGCATCGTAGAAATCGGCCAGCAGCCGCGCGTATTCGGGGTTGTCGAACGCAATCTCCGTGGTGACCGGGTACTCCATCGGATATTCGCTGACGTCAGCGGCAAGCAATCCGTCCACGATCCGGCGCGCCTGCCCGGATTGCCCCTTCTTGCGGAAATAGGCGACATGTCTTGCCGAGCGCACGATGCGGTCGGCGCGCACGCTCATCAGGTCGGGATCGCCGGGGCCGAGCCCGCAGCAGATGATGCGTCCCATCGCTATTCGCTCCAGCTCGCCAACGCATTGACGGCGGCAACGGTGATCGCCGAGCCGCCGAGACGTCCCTCAACCGTCAGCGCCGGCACGGGCGCCCCGGCCATCAATGCCGCCTTGGACTCGGCCGCACCGACGAAGCCGACCGGACAGCCGATGATCGCCGCCGGCCGCGGGCAGTCGGGATGCTCCAGCATGTTGAGCAGATGGAACAGCGCCGTCGGCGCATTGCCGATCGCGACGATGGCGCCGGCCAGATGCGGCCGCCACAGCTCAAGCGCGGCAGCAGACCGCGTATTGCGCATCGATTGCGCGAGCGCGGGAACGGTGGCGTCACCGAGCGTGCAGATCACCTCGTTGCGGGCCGGCAGCCGCGCGCGCGTAATTCCCTCCGAGACCATGCGCGCATCGCAGAGGATCGGCGCGCCCTCCTGCAATGCTGCCCGTGCCCGCGCGGCCATGCCGGGCGTGAAGCGAATATGCGCTTCCAGGCCCACCATGCCCGCCGCATGGATCATGCGTACCACCACCGGCTCCTCGTCGGGCGTGAAGCGGCCGAGTTCGGCCTCCGACCGGATGGTGGCAAAGGACTGGCGATAGATCGCCGCACCGTCGGTCTCGTAGACGTGCGGCATCAATGGGCTCCCGACAGCAGCGAAGGATTTGCAACGAGGTCCGAACCAGTTAGTCCCCGCATGACGGGCACGTCACGCGCCGTGCCGTGACGGATCAGGTCAAAGCCGTCGCGTGTGGCCACAAGGGTGATGTCCGCGGAGCCGGAATGGGCGCAGCCTTTGGCACAGCCTGACACATGCAGCCGCGCGTCAGCCGGGATATGCCGCGCAAGCGTCGACGCCAATGCGCGCGTATCGGCATACGCCTCACCGCAGCGCGGCGCGCCGCTGCAGGCGATCACGCGGAGCGCCGGATCGTCGGCATCGGTGACGAGGTCCGCCCCGCGAGGCATCTCATGCATTCCTTCCGCCAGCAGCATCCGCCACGGCGTCATGCGAAGCACCTGTGCGCACGCGGCGAGATGGCCGAGTGTGTGGTGCGGCATTTGCCCGAAGGCCACGCCGACCATTGCACCGATAGGATAGAGGCCGGGAACAGGGTCCGCCGATCGGGCCACAGGCTTGGCATCGCCACGAAGCAATACGGGAAGGCTCGCGCCGCCGGCCAGATGCGCCGCCATCCGTCGCTTCCCACCCCTGGCTCCGCCGGAAGCAACGAACCACTCGGCCAGCGCAAGCGCGACCCGCACGGCCTCGTCCCGCCTGACCGAGCGCCCGGACCGCGCGCCATCAGCGCGCACCAGCAGGCTTCCATTGCGATCGCGCTCGATCCTGACATCCGCCGATGCGCCAGCCAGAAGCCGCTCGTTGCCGTCGTCGATGGCGAAACCGAACTTGGTCGGAAGATCGAGAGAGGCACCGGCGAGTGCCCGCTCGAGCTCGGCCGCGAGCGGGCGCGTGTCGTCACCGGCGGTCCAGAATGGCGTCACCAGAATGTTGCGCTGCGCTTCAGTCTCGGAATCTGCATCCAGCAACCCGAGCTCGGCAAGCCCGTCGATCAAGGCCGGATACCCCGCATCGCTGACGCCGCGGATCTGGAGATTGCCGCGGCTGGTCAGGTCGATCAGGCCGTTGCCATATCGCGCAGCAAGCTCGGCGATCCCCACCGCCTGGATGGCGTCCAGTCGACCGACGCGCGGGCGGATCCGCACCACGAGGCCATCGCCCGACTGCATCGGCCGCAGCGCGCCGGGACACCAGCCCTTGATCGCGACCGCGCTCATGAGGCCTCCTGCAGCGCAGCCGCAATCGAGTTGCGCCGCGTTTGCCAGAGCAAGGCTTCATGCAGCCGGGTGAAGCAGGTTTCGATCGCAGCCAGCGCGGCTGGATTCTCGCGCGCCATGAAGCCGCGAACCTCGTCATTGCCGATCGTCGCGTCGTAATACAGGTCGAACAGATGCGGCGGCACCGCACCGGCAAGATGCGCAAATGCCGCCATGTGCTCCAGCGTCGCGGATATTTCGGCAGCGCCGCGGAAGCCGTGACGCATCATCCCCGCGATCCATGCCGGATTGGCTGCGCGCGCCCGCACCACCCGCGCGATCTCCTCGGTCAGCGATCGCGCATGCGGCTGATCCGGCCGCGTCGCATCGAGGTGATAGAGCGAGGGGATGCTTGTGCCTAACCGGCGCGCCGCCGCCGCAATGCCCGCCTCGTGCGCAGCATAGTCCGCCGCCAGCAGCAGATCGGTCTCCGGCAAGTCCTGGGTATGAACAAAGCTGTCGGCGGCAGCGAGCCGCGCCTCGATGGCGGCGCGATCCGGCCGGATCTGGCCATCGGACGCGATGGCCCAGGATGACGCCGAGAGCCAGGCTTCGCCGGCCGCCTCGCGCGCCTCTGCTGTGAAGACATCGGGGATCGACGCGATGCCGGCACCATAATGTCCGGGGCGCGGACCGAACACGCGGGCGATACGCTGCCGATAGGGATTCTCGTCCGCCTCCTCGCTGCGTTCTGACAGAGCTTCCGTCGCGGCTTCGAACAATTGGGCAAGCCCCGCAAACACGTCGCGGAACAGGCCTGACACACGCAGCGTGACGTCGATGCGGGGACGGCCGAGCTCCGCCAGCGCGATGATGTCGTAGCCGGTCACCCGGCCCGACCCGTGATCCCAGCGCGGCGCGATGCCGGCAAGGTGCAACGCCATCGCAAAATCCTCACCGGCAGTGCGCATCGTCGACGAGCCCCAGAGATCGACGACGAGTCCCTTCGGCCAGTCGCCGTGATCCTGCAAATGACGGCGCAGCAGTTCCTCGGCGAGCTTCACACCCTGCGCATGCGCCGACGGCGTCGGCACCGCGCGTGGATCGACGGCAAACAGATTGCGTCCGGTCGGCAGCACGTCGCTGCGCCCGCGATAGGGCGAGCCCGACGGCCCCGGCGCGACGCGCCGGCCGGCCAGCGCATCAAGTAACGCCGCCTTCTCCGCCTCGCCGCAAGCGCCCTGCCCGAACACGTGCAGTCCGTCGCCGAACTGGCTTTCCTTGAGATCGCAGACGAAGCGGTCGATCTGCGGGATGGCCTCGGCCGCGGAGACTGACGCGGCAAGACCGAGATCGTCCTCCAGCCCGGCTATGCGCGCTTCTTCGCGGATCGCAGCGATCAGGCGCTGCCGCCGCGCCGGGTCGAGACCATCGGCGGTCGAATATTCATCGAGCAGGCGCTCGAGAGCACGCAGGCTTTCCGGCACCGCGGCTTGTCCCAGCGGCGGCGGCAGATGACCGATCGTCACGGCGCCGATCCGGCGCTTGGCCTGCGCCGCCTCGCCGGGATCGTTGACGATGAAGGGATAGACAACCGGCAGATCGCCGATCAATGCCTCCGGCCAGCACGCGGACGACAGCGCAACCGATTTGCCGGGCAGCCATTCCAGCGTGCCATGCGCGCCGATGTGGACGACGGCGTCGATACCTTGCCCCCGGAGCCAGAGATGGAACGCGACATAGGCATGGCGGGGCATGCGCGACAGATCGTGATAGTCGGCATCGCGATGACTGACATCACCGCGCTCCGGCTGAACGGCGATGACCGACTTGCCGCATCGGATCGCGGCGAAATGAAATGCGCCGTCACGGCAATCGGGATCGTCCTCCGGGGCGCCCCATGCACGCGCCAGATCATCCTGGAGCTGCAGGGGAATACCGGAGAGCGCCGCGCGATATTCGTTCACGTCCCACGTCAGTTTCCGGCGCAAAAGCGCATCGCCCGGCAACTCCACCGCCTCGACGTCAAACCCTGCACCCGCGAGATCGGCCAGCAACGTCTGGACTGAAGCAAGCGCATCAAGGCCGACGGCGTGGGCGATCTGATGCGGACGGCCGGGATAGTTCGACAGCACGAGCGCGAGCTGCTTGTCTTGCGCCGGCTTGCCGGCAAGCCGGTGCCAGGCTGCGACGCGCGCGACAATCGCCGCGACACGCTCGGCGTCCGGTCGATGCGCAAGATGCGCGAATTGCAGATCGGGATCGCGCTCACCGGGCGACTTGAAGCTCGCTACACCAGCGAACAGGCGGCCGTCGACTTCCGGCAACACCACATGCATTGCGAGATCGCCGGGCGACAGGCCGCGCAGCGACAAGGCCCAATCCTCGCGCCGCGCCGTGGACAGCGCGACCTGGAACATCGGGCACGAAGCCGCGTCGAACGGCGTCGTGCCGTCGTTCCCGGCAGCGGAGAACGCAGTGGCGTTGACGATGGCCGCAGGCGGGCATTGCGCGAGCTGAACGCGCAGCCAGTCCGCAACACCTGCCGCCTTCAGCGAGGTGACGAAGACACCGTGGGCATCAAAGCCCCTCTCACGCAACGCATCGATCAACGCGTCGACCGGCGCGGTGTCGCCGGCCGCGAGATAGGAGCGATAGAAGGTCACGAGCGCCCGCGGCCGGCCATCCGGCGCCGGCAGCACCGCGACGGCACCGCGCCGGGGATCGTAGACGCCGATCTCCGGCAGATCGATCTCGCCCACCACTGGCCCGGCATAGAGGCCGGACGCCAGCGCCAGTTGCGCGATCACGGCCTGCGCGGCAACCGGGCCGCCCTTGTCGCACAGCACCTTCAGACGGCGCAGGGTCGAGACCGGCAAGGTCGAGAATTCATCGAGCCGCAGATCGTCGCGGCCATCCGCCGGCAGCACTACCAGGGCGATGCCGCGCTCCCTGGCCAGCCGATGCACCGCTGAGAGCCCGTAGGACCAATAGGGTTCGCCGCCGATCAGCCGCACCAGAATGCCGCGCGCGTGCGACAGCGTCCGCTCGATATAAGTATCGACCGACAGCGGATGGCGCAGCTCCGCGAGATTGGCGAGCCGCAGCGACGGCAATGCCGCACGGCCACGTCGCCAGCCGGCCGCGAACGCCGCGAGATCGCTGTCGGAAAACGACAACACCACGAGATCGGCCGGATCCTGGCCGAGGTCCCTTGGTGTCGCGGTCTCCTCAAGGCCGCGACTCTCGCGGAAGACGACGTGCATCAGACACCAAGCCGTGCCCTGATGGCGGCTTCATCAATATCGCCGTGTTCGCCGATCACGACGAGCTTCGACTGCCGCGGCCGCATGCCCCAGGGCATGTCGAACTGATGCCGCACCCGCTCGCCGACCGATTGCACCAGTAACCGCATCGGCTTGCCCTCGACGGCGATATAGCCCTTGGCGCGCAGCACGTTCTGCTCGCGCGCCAGCCCCTTGATCGAAGCGACCAGCGCCTCGACATCGACAATCTCGGGCAGATCGATCACCACCGAATTGAAATCGTCGTGCTCGTGCTCCTCTTCGCCGTCATGATGCGACGGGCGCGCCGCGAGATCGTTTTCCGCCGCGGCGCCGAGCCCAAGGATCACGCGCGCGTCGATGGTGCCGTCGACAACGGGCAACATCGGCACCTCGCGCGGCATCTCGGCCGCGATCACCTCCTTGGCCACCCTGATCCCCTCTGCCCCGGCGAGATCGGCCTTGGTCAGCAGCACGATGTCGGCGCAGGCGATCTGATCCTCGAACACTTCGGACAGCGGCGTCTCGTGGTCGAGATTGGCGTCGGCCGCGCGCTGCGCATCCACTGCGGCAACGTCGGGCGCAAACCGGCCGGCCGCAACGGCTTCCGCATCGGCCAGCGCGATCACGCCGTCGACCGTGATCCGCGAACGAATCTCCGGCCAGTCGAACGCCTTGAGCAGCGGCTTCGGCAGCGCGAGGCCGGAGGTCTCGATCACGATGTGATCGGGCTTCACCGGGCGCGCGAGCAACTGCTCCATCGCCGGGATGAAATCGTCGGCGACGGTGCAGCAGATGCAGCCATTGGCGAGCTCGACGATGTTCTCGGTCGGGCAATCGGCGTCGGCGCACGACTTCAGGATGTCGCCGTCGACGCCCTCGCTGCCGAATTCGTTCACCAGCACGGCGAGCTTCTTGCCGTTGGCGTTGCGGATCAGATGCTGGATCAGCGTCGTCTTGCCGGATCCGAGAAAGCCGGTCACGACGGTGACCGGAACCTTGGCGAGTGTCGTCATTCTGCGGCCTCCGGCACGACGGGAAGTGGTGGAATGCGGGCAAGCGATTGCTTGCGGAAAACTTCCGGGCGGCTGCGCCACGGCACGATGCCGTCGGGCGCCGCGGCATAGGCGCTGGCGCCGGCGATCACATCCCCGGCATTGGCTTCGGACAGGCGCCCATAGACATAGGACCACCGGCCGGGCGCGCTGAGCGCGACCGAGCAGCCCTGGCTGCAAGCCGAGAGACATTCGACGGGAACCAGATTGACGCCATCGGGCACACCGGCCTCGACAAGCGCGGCGTGCAGGCGCGCACCGGGCGCGACTTCACCTTCCGCCAGCGTTTGGCCGGCGCGGCAGGTAATACAGACATGAAGGGTAACGCTCATCGGCCTTCCTGGATTGACAGCGGGAAGCGATGAGGCACACGAACCGATCTTGCACCGGTTCGTTCCCCGTCGCGGAACACCCCGTCCGCCGGTCTCACAACATGCTGCGTTGGCAGGTCTCCCGGCTTGCGGAGCAGGATTTCTCCCTTCGATCCCCGCCTTCCCGATCCCCTTGGGGAATCAGTGGCTTTGGGCATCTCTCCGGTCACGGTCGCGGGGGCGGCTGCTTTTCAGGCCCGACTTGAGCCCTATCGCATTCCCTCTTCGCCTGTCATAGGACAGGAACCAACGCGGACCCACCATTCGTCCGCGGCTCGAACTTGTCAAGCCGAAGGAACGTCATGACGTCTGAAGGAAACGGGACCGAAGACGAGGTCGTCAGCGGCGAGGCTTCGCTGGATACGCGCCACGCGACCAAGATGGCGAAAAAGAAGGTCGCCCGCGACAAGATCATGGCGACCAAGAGCGGCGAAAAGGGCCTGATCATCGTTCACACCGGCGCCGGCAAGGGAAAATCCTCCTCCGCCTTCGGCATGATCGTCCGCTGCGTGGCGCACGGCTTTCCCTGCGCCGTGGTGCAGTTCATCAAGGGTGCCTGGGATACCGGCGAGCGCCGCCTGCTCGCCGGGCATTTCGGCGATCTCTGTCAATTCCACGCGATGGGTGAAGGCTTCACCTGGGAGACGCAGGATCGCGCCCGCGACATCGCGGCGGCGCAAGCCGGCTGGGAAAAGGCCAAGCAGCTGATCGCCGACGAAAGCCTGCGCATGGTCGTGCTCGACGAGATCAACATTGCGCTGCGCTACGACTATCTGGCGATCGCCGACGTGGTCGATTTCCTGAAGACGTCGAAGCCACCGATGACCCATGTCGTGCTCACCGGTCGCAACGCCAAGGAGGAGTTGATCGAGATCGCCGACCTCGTCACCGAGATGACGCTGGTGAAGCATCCGTTCCGGTCCGGCATCAAGGCCCAGCCGGGCGTCGAGTTCTAAGAGCCCAACGCCATGGCGCGCGCATTGATGATCCAGGGCGCCGGCTCGGACGTGGGCAAGTCGCTCATCGTCGCCGGCCTCGCGCGCGCCGCCACGCGGCGCGGCCTGCGCGTGCTGCCGTTCAAGCCGCAGAACATGTCGAACAATGCGGCCGTGACCGTCGACGGCGGCGAGATCGGACGCGCGCAGGCGTTGCAGGCGCTCGCCGCCGGCGTCGAGCCGCACACCGACATGAACCCGGTGCTGCTGAAGCCGGAGACCGATGTCGGCGCCCAGGTCATCGTGCACGGCAAGCGGATCGCGACCGCCCGCGCGCGCGAATATGCCGCGATGAAACCGTCGCTGATGGGCGCGGTGCTGGAAAGCTTCGAGCGCCTGAAGGCGTGCGCCGATCTGGTGCTGGTCGAAGGCGCCGGCAGTCCCGCCGAGGTCAATTTGCGCAAGGCCGACATCGCCAATATGGGCTTTGCGCGCAAGGCCGACGTGCCCGTGGTGTTGGTCGGCGACATCGACCGCGGCGGCGTGATCGCGCAGCTCGTCGGCATCAAGACGGTGATCGATCCCGACGATGCCGCGATGATCCAGGGCTTCGTCATCAACAAATTCCGCGGTGATCCCTCGCTGTTCGATGACGGCTACCGCCTGATCGAAACCCGCACCGGATGGCGCGGCTTCGGCGTGCTGCCCTGGTTCGCTCGCGCCGCCGAGCTGCCTGCCGAAGATGCGCTCGGGCTCGGCGAGGCGCGCAAGCCCGGACAATGCAAGATCGCGTTTCTGGCGCTGTCGCGGATCGCCAATTTCGACGACCTCGATCCGCTGAAGCTCGAGCCCGGCGTCGACCTCGTGATGGTGCGCCCGGGCGAAGCCGTCCCCGGCGATGCCAGGCTCGTCATCCTGCCCGGCTCGAAATCGACCCGCGGCGACCTCGCCTTCCTGCGCGCGCAAGGCTGGGACATCGATCTGCTGGCGCACCATCGCCGCGGCGGCCATGTCCTCGGCCTGTGCGGCGGCTACCAGATGCTCGGCGAGAGCGTCGCCGATCCCGATGGGATCGAGGGCCCCGCCGGCGAGACGCGCGGCCTCGGCCTGCTCGATGTCACCACCACCATGACCGAGCAGAAGACGCTGACCCGCGTCAGCGCGGTGCATGCTGCGACCGGTCAGCCGATCAACGCCTACGAGATCCACATCGGGCGCACCGACGGTCCGGACCGCGCCCGGCCGTTTGCACGGCTTGATGGCGTGGCTGAAGGTGCCGTTTCCAGCGACGGGCGCGTTCACGGCAGCTATCTGCACGGCCTGTTCACGTCGGACGAATTCCGCAAGGCGTTCCTTGCGCAGCTCGATATCGCTGTGGCGGATCAGCTCTATGGCGCCAGGGTCGAAAGCGCGCTCGACGCGCTTGCCGCGCACATCGAAGCCCATCTCGATGTCGACGGCCTGCTCGCGCTGGCGCGCTAAAGCGTTTTCGAGCGTAGTGGACACCGGTTCGCGTGAAGAGAACGTGTCGTGAAAATCATCGCGACAAAGCGGCCGAGACACGGGACCATTCGGCCTCATAGCCCGGCAGGCCCAGGCGCAGCCATCCCGGCTTCTGCTGGAAGACGCGCGACCAGATCCGTCCGCGGGCAAGCACCTCCTGTGCGGCAAGCGCATCGCCGGTCTCGTAGAGCCGGAACAGCGGCGTGCCGCCGACCAGCGTCCAACCCCGCGATTGCGCCGCCGCGTCGAGCCTGGCGCAGTCGTCCGCTAGGCGCGCGATCGTCGCCCTCGCCCAGTCGCGATCGAGCAAGGCCCGCCGTCCGATCGCGATCGCGGCCCCCGAAACTGGCCATGGGCCTGCCATCGCGGCAAGCGCGGCGATATCGGGCTCGCTGCCGACAGCGAAGCCGAGCCGCAAGCCGGCAAGCCCGTAGAACTTGCCGAATGAGCGCAGGATCAGGAGCCCCGCGCGCCCTGCTTCCGCTGCAAGCGAGATGCCGGGTACGGCATCCGCAAAACTCTCGTCAATGACGAGCCGGCCAACGCGCGGCAGCAACGCAAGCAGTTCCCCCCGATCATGACGTTGTCCGTCGGGGTTGTTCGGATTGACGACGACGGCAATGTCTGCGCCTGCGAGCGCAGCGAGCTCGGACACTTCGTCAACGTCCCAGCCCGCAGCCGACAACACACCGGCATACTCATTATACGTGGGCGCAAGGATGCGCGCCCGCCCGCGCGACACGAGATTCGGCAGCAACTGAATGGCGGCCTGCGCACCGCCGATCGCCACGATCGGCGCACCGGTGCCGTAGGCCTGCCGCGCCGCGTGGTGCAGGGATTCGATGTCGGATCGCGACGGCAACGCGTTCCATTGCCGTGGCTCCACGCCGACGTCAGGATAAGGCACCCGATTGATCCCGGTCGACAGATCGATCCAGTCTTCCACAGGCCCGCCGAAGCGTCGCTGGGCGACATCGAGATTTCCGCCGTGCTCACGCATCCGCCGCTCCTTCACGCCAGCGCCAGGGCCACGAAAGCTCCGGCCAGCAGTATCATGGCGTAACGATAGAGTCGCAGCCCGGTGATGACATCGGCGGCAGCCGGATCGCGCGCGCCCTCGTTCAGCCAGGGCTCGTTCGCGATGCTGCCGTGATAGATGCGCGGTCCGCTGAGCCGCACACCGAGCGCGCCGGCCATCGCCGCTTCCGGCCAGCCGGCATTGGGCGAGCGATGCCGGTGCGCGTCACGCAGCATGCATGACCATGCCTGCGCGCGGTTTGGCGCAAGCAACACGAACAAGAGACCGGTCAGCCGCGCCGGAATGAGATTGGCGAGATCGTCGATCCGCGCCGCGGCCCAACCGAAGGCTTCGTGCCGCTCGGAGCGATGGCCGATCATGGAGTCCAGCGTGTTGATCGCCTTGTAGCCGAGGATTCCCGGCAGTCCGAACAGCGCCCCCCAGAACAGCGGCGCCACGATGCCGTCGGACGCGTTCTCGGCAAGGCTCTCGATGGTTGCGCGCGCGATGCCGGCGTCATCGAGCGTGGCCGGATCGCGCCCGACGATCTGCGCGACCGCCGACCGCGCAGCCGCAATGTCGCCTGATGCAAGCGGATTTGCCACCGCGGCGACATGGTCATGCAGTGAGCGCAGCGCCACCAGCGGCCATGCCAGCACGCCCACGACAACGACATGCTCCCATCCGGATCCAAGCGCGGACTGAACGGCCCACCCCAGCGCCGTCGCCAGCGCGATCACCAGCACGGCCGCCGCAACACCGGCAGCACGGCGGAACGCCGGCGGATCGGAGGCCCTGTTCCAACTGGTATCGAGGAGATGGATCAACCGGCCGAGCCAGGTCACGGGATGGCCGATGCGGGCAAACAGCCACGCCGGCCAGCCGATCAGGGCGTCCACAGCCATCGCCACCGCCATCGCTCCCGCAAATCCCACTTAACCCTCTCCTCGCCGCGATCCCCCTGATGCGCAAGACATTGAGCGAGCGCAAGCCCTCCGCGGGCGGATTTCGGCTTTGTCTTTCATCGCGATTGGTGGTTAGAGCGTTTCGAGCGGCGTGGATACCGGCCGCACGGGAGATGAGATGGCGGTCATTCTGATCACGGGCGGAGCCCGGTCCGGCAAGAGCCGGCGCGCCGAACTTCGCGCGCGCTCCTTTCCGGGCCAGCTGGTGTATATTGCCACCGCCGAGGCTCTCGACGCGGAAATGGACGAGCGGATCGCCAGGCATCGCGCGCGGCGCGGCAACGACTGGATCGAGCGCGAGGTGCCGCTCGATCTCGTCGCGACATTGACCGAGACCGACGGCGGCGGCGTCAGGCTGGTCGATTGCCTGACGCTCTGGCTGTCCAACCTGCTGCATGCGGAGCGCGACTGGTCGCAAGAAGTGACGCGCCTTGCCGAGGCGTTGTCGCGCCAACGCAGCCCGGTCATCCTGGTCACCAACGAGGTCGGCCTCGGCATCGTGCCCGACAACGCGCTGGCGCGGACCTTCCGCGACGCCGCAGGTCTGATGAACCAGACCATTGCCGCTGCGGCAGACGAGGTCGAGTTCGTCGTTGCCGGCCTGCCGATGAAACTCAAATGAACTCCGAGAGCGATCCTGCCAAAGGCCCCGCGATGGTCTCATTCGACGACGCGTTTCGCCGGCAACTGCACGAGTTGTTCGTGTGGCGGCGCGACGTGCGGCGTTTCCGGACCGATCCGCTGCCGGATGGGTCGATCGAGCGGCTGATCGAGATCGCCTGCCTGTCGCCTTCGGTCGGGTTGAGCCAGCCCTGGCGGTTCGTCATTGTCGACGATGCGACACGGCGCCGCGCGGTCATCGAAGACTTCAAGGCCTGCAACGCTGACGCGTTGCGGTCCTATTCCGGCGAGCGTGCAGCAAAATATGCCGCATTGAAACTATCGGGCCTCGAAGAGGCGCCCGGCCATCTCGCCGTGTTCGCCGAGAAGACCGACCACATCGGCTCCGGTCTCGGCCGCGCGACCATGCCGGAGACGTCGGAATATTCCGTAGTGGCCGCGATCTGTTCGATGTGGCTCGCCGCGCGCGCGGAAGGGATTGGCCTCGGCTGGGTATCGATCCTCAATCCGGGCCGCGTACGTGAGATTCTGGAGATACCGGACGGCTGGAAGTTCATCGGCTACCTCTGCATCGGCTACCCGCAGGCAGAATGCGACCGCCCGGAGCTCGAACAAGCCAAGTGGGAATCGCGGCGAGGTCCCGGTGAATGCACCATCCGGCGCTGACGAATCTCCGACCGGCAGCGGCGCCCACTGGCGCGCGGACATTGCCTCCCTGGTCTTTCCTGTCCCGGAGCACGGCGCGATCTGCGCAGTGCATCGAGGTGCATTTCGGACTCTGCTTGGCGCAGAGCCGGTGCCGGAGGTCTGCCTCGGCTATTTCGAGCGCCACAGAGACGCATTCAGGTCAGCTGCCAGCGCCAAGATCCTGGGCAAGCGCATACCTCCTGGAACAAATCTGCATCTTACCAGTCGCGACATCGCCCGAAAGCTGCTAGAAGCCGACCAAATCGAACGTGGAGAACGATGATGAGCCAGTCCCAGACCGCGCAAGCCCAGCATCTGCCGGTTGCCACCCGACAGGTCGGCCGGCTTGCCCAGTCCCTGATGGCGATGACGCTCGGCCTGTTCATCGTCGGCGTGGTCGGCTTCTCGCACATCGACGTGATCCACAATGCCGCGCACGACGTGCGCCACTCCAACGCATTCCCCTGCCACTGACCCCGTCGGTATGAGTACGTTTCGCTCGATCGTCTTCTCGTCGGTCATCGCGGGATTCATCGTCGGCCTGATCGTTACCGCGGCTCAGCAGTTCGGCACCGTTCCCCTGATCCTCAGGGCCGAGGTCTATGAGAAGGCGGCCGAGCACAAGCACGAAGCCTCGGCGACACCGCAAGCCATCCTCGTGCATGATCATGCTGATCATGATCATGGCGCGGAGGGGTGGGAGCCGAAGGACGGGCTGGAGCGCAATCTCTACACGGCGGGCGCGAACATCCTGACCGCGGTCGGCTTTGCGCTTCTGCTCGGTGGCTTCCTCGCGGTCCGCAGCGGCGCGACCGGCGAGCCGATCTCGTGGCATGAGGGCTTGATGTGGGGCCTCGCGGGCTTTGCCGTCTTCACCATCGCTCCCGGCCTTGGGCTGCCGCCTGAATTGCCCGGAGTCCCCGCCGCTCCGCTGCTCTCGCGTCAGATCTGGTGGACGATCGCGGTGCTGGCGACCGCTGCCGGCCTTGGACTGATCGTGTTCCGCCGCTCGATGCCGGCCGCAATCGCCGGCGTGGTCCTGATCATGCTGCCGCATCTGATCGGCGCGCCCGAGCTCGAGCATATCGAGACCAACGTTCCGTCGTCCCTGTCGCATCAGTTCGTGGTCGCCGTCACGCTGACCAGCCTGGTGTTCTGGACCCTGCTCGGCAGCCTGACCAGTGCCGCCTTCGCCTATTTCGATCGGCCGGCGTCGGCGTGACACGACAACGATCGCGGCAAGAATCAATTGAGATTCGCCACGGAGCCTGATTAGGTTCGGCGATGCCGTCCGCCACAGGCCTGACGGCCGCAATGCCGAACCGACAGGGCCCAACCATCGATGAGCAAGGCGCGACGGACACGACCGACGATTCGTGACGTCGCGGCCGAGGCCGGCGTGTCCGTCTCAAGTGTCAGCCGCACGCTCAATGGCGGCATCTACACCAGCGCGGAACTGCATGCCCGCATCATGCGCGCGGTGAAGCGGCTCGGCTTCGAGCCCGACCAAGCGGCGCAGGTGCTGCGCTCGCGGGCCTCCAACACGATCGGCTGCATGGTGGCCGACTTCTCCAACCCGCACTATACCGGCATGGTCAGTGCGGCGGAGGAGGAATTCCAGCGCGCCGGATTCCTGCTGATGCTGGCCGCGACCAAGCACGAGGAAGCGCGCGAGGCCGCATTCCTGTCGGCGGTGCGGCGGCGCCAGATGGATGGCCTGCTGCTGTTCGCCGGCGACAATTCCCACAAGGATTTCATGAAGGGATTGGCGACGCTCGATCTGCCCTGCGTGACCGTCGACCGCGAGGTGCCTGATAGCATCCCGGTTCGCGTCGATCACCGCGGCGGCGCGCTGGAGGCGACGCGCTATCTGATCGGCCTCGGCCATCGCCGGATCGCATTGCTCACCGGCAGCGCCGCGGTGCTGCCGAGCACCGAGCGGCTCGCGGGCTACCGGCAAGCGCATCAGGAAGCCAAGATCGAGGTCGACCCGGCCCTGATCCGACCGCACATGCAGGGCGCCAACACCGCCTTCAGCTCGGTCTGCCAGTTGCTGCAAATGACAAAACCGCCGACCGCAATCATCTCGCTCGGCACCAGCATGCTGGCCGAGGTGCTGGAGGCGATCACCAGCAACGGCCTGCGCTATCCGCAGGACGTCTCGCTGGTGTGCAGCGGCGACACCGACCTCGCCCGCCATGCGACGCCGGCGATCACCGCATTGAGCTGGGACATGAACGAGGTCGGCCGCACCGCCGCGCGGCTGTTGCTGGAGCGGATCCGCAACGCCGACGAGCCGGGCAGCAGCGAGCCGGTATTCCTGCCGACGCGTCTCATCCTGCGCCATTCCTGCGCCGCGCCGGCAGCGCCAGCGCGGGGCCGAAAATAGTGTCGCGCGATCAGTCCGCCTGCGGCGCCGCCGCGTATTGTGCGTCGGAGACGTGCTCCATCCAGGTCGCGTAGTCGCCGTCGAGCGCTTCGTGGATCGCGATGTGGCTCATGCCGGTGGTCGGCGCCGCGCCGTGCCAATGCTTCTCGCCCGGCGGAATCCACACCACGTCGCCCGGACGGATCACCCGGGTCGGGCCGTCCCAGCTCTGTACATATCCGACGCCGGCCGTGACGTAGAGCGTCTGGCCGAGCGGATGGGTGTGCCACGCCGTGCGCGCGCCGGGTTCGAACGTGACGCGCGCCGCCTGCACCCGCGCCGGCGCCGGTGCGTTGACGATCGAGTCAGCCCACACAGTGCCGCTGAACCACTCGGCGTTGCCGCGTCGGCTCGCGACCGTTCCTGCGCGCTTGATGTCCATCTTCAGTCCTCCAACTCTTCCCGATCTGGAAACGGTTCCAGTTCTACCTGTCATTGCGAGCCAACGGTCGCGCGAACGCGCGTCCGATGACAGGCTCCCCGAACCAATCCATCCCTCCGCCCACGCGGAGCGATGGATTGCTTCGTCGCTTCGCTCCTCGCAATGACGGAGAGCAAAGCGCCGGCCTCAGCGCAACACAAATCCCTCGTAGCCGCGCTGCGCGACCTGCGCGATGCGATGGCGATAGCCCTGGCCGACATACGGCATGAACACCCGCGGCTTGCCGGCTATGTTGGCGCCCTGGTACCAGGAATTGGCCTTCGGATAGAGCGTGCGGCTGGCGGCATCCGCGACATGCGCCATCCAGGCCCGCTCGGCCTCGCGTTCCGGCTCGATCCGCGTCTGTCCGTTGGCCCGCATGCCGCCGAGGCATGCCGCGATCCACTCGACATGGTTCTCGCAGGCGTGGATCACATTACCAATAACTGATGGGCTACCCGGGCCGGTCACGATGAAGAGGTTCGGAAAGCCCGACACCATCAGGCCGAGATAGGCGCTGGGACCATCGGCCCAGGCCTCCTTCAAGCTCGCGCCGTCGCGGCCGCGGATCTGCATCGCGGCGAGTGCCCCGGTCATCGCGTCATAGCCGGTCGCCAGCACCAGCGCATCGAGCGCAAAGGATCGCGTCGCGGTCTCGACGCCGGTCTCGGTGACCGTCGTCAGCGGCTCCGCGCGCAGATCGACCAGCTCGACATGCGGCAGATTGTAGGTCGCGAAGTACCCGGTATCGATGCAGATCCGCTTGACGCCGAGCGGATAGTCCTTCGGCGACAGCGCTGCCGCCGTCGTCGCATCGTTGACGATGCCGCGGATCTTGTCGCGCACGAAGTCGCAGGCGACATCGTTGACGGCCTCATCTGTCAGGATGTTCGGGAACGCGGTCAGAATGCCGCCGCCGCCCTGCTCCCAAAGCTGTTCGTAGCGCGCCCATTGCACGTCGCGCTCCGGCACCGGCGCCTCGAATGCATTTGCAGGCACGCGCCCGAACTCCGGCGTCTCGAGGCTTTCGCGATATTTCGCGATCAAGGGTTCGGCGGCGGCGATATCGGCGTCGGAAAGCGGCGCGTTCCGCGCCGGCACCGAGTAGTTCGGCGTGCGTTGGAATACGGTCAGGCGGCTGGCCGCCTTGGCGACCATCGGGATCGTCTGCACGCCGGATGAGCCGGTGCCGATCACGGCGACACGCAAGCCGGAAAAGTCGACCTCCTCATGCGGCCACTGCCCGGTGTGATAGACCGGCCCGCCGAAGCGCTCGAGCCCGGGCAGCCTCGGCTTGTTGGGCACCGAGAGATTGCCGGTCGCCATCACGCAGGTCGACGCGACGATGCAATCGCCGCGATCGGTGCGGACGGTCCAGCTCTCGCCGGCCTCGTCCCAATCCGCGCTGGTCACACGCGTATCGAAGCGGATCAGGGAGCGCAGCTCGAAACGGTCGGCGACGCGCTGCGCGTAGCGCAGGATCTCGGGCTGGGTGGCGTATTTCTCGCTCCAGCGCCATTCCTGCCACAGCTCTTCCGACCAGGTGTAGGAATAGAACAGGCTCGGAATGTCGCAGCGCGCACCGGGATAGCGATTCCAGTACCAGGTGCCGCCGACGTCGGACGCCGCCTCGATGCCGATCACCTTCAGCCCGAGCTCGCGCAACCGGTAGATCGCATACAGCCCGCCGAAACCGGCCCCGACCACGACCGCATCGCATTCGGCGACCAACGGCGGCCTCGCGCCATGGTCCGGGCTCATCTGCTCCAGTCTGCTCATTTGTCACATCTCTCCGGCCGCAGGAATATTGCCATCGGTGGGAACACGCGCTATGTCTGAGAACGTTTCCAGACGGGAAGCGCATACGATAATTGTCGCCGGGCGTCAACGCGCCGGCCATCCGGCCCACGGACGCAACAAGGCGATCAGCGAACAATCAGGGAGTGAATGAGGGATGCTGGAGAGAATTTGTCTTCGCGCGTGCGTGGCGGTCGCGGCAACGATCGGCGCGCTGTCGCCGGCGCTCGCGCAGAAGAATTACGGCCCGGGGGTCTCGGACACCGAGATCAAGATCGGCAACATCATGCCCTATAGCGGACCTGCGTCCGCCTACGGCGCGATCGGCCGCACCGAGGCGGCCTATTTCAAGATGATCAACGACCAGGGCGGCATCAACGGACGCAAGGTCGACTTCATCAGCTATGACGACGGCTTCTCGCCGCCGAAATCGGTCGAGCAGGCGCGCAAGCTGATCGAGGGCGACGAGGTGCTGCTGGTGTTCCAACCGCTCGGCACCGCGCCGAATGTCGCGATCCAGAAATACCTGAACGGCAAGAAGGTCCCTCATCTCTTCATCGCATCGGGCGCGACGCGGTTCGGCGATCCGAAGAACTTTGCCTGGACCATGGGCTGGCAGCCGAACTACCAAAGCGAGGGGCGGATCTACGCCAAATACATCCTGGACAAATTCCCGAACGGCAAGATCGCGGTGCTCTGGCAGAACGACGATGCCGGCAAGGATGCGCTCAAGGGGCTGCGTGACGGCCTTGGCGACAAGGCCGGCAGCATGATCGTCGCCGACAAATCCTATGAGCTCACCGATCCGACGCTTGATTCGCAGATCGTGGCATTGCGCGCCTCCGGCGCCGACATCCTGTTCACCTGGGCGGCGCCGAAGGGTGCGGCGCAGACCATCAAGAAGGTCGCCGAGCTCGGCTGGAAGCCGACCTTCTTCCTGACCTCGACCGCAACCTCGGTCGCCTCGGTGATGCGCGCCGCCGGCATCGAGCATTCGCAAGGCATTATCTCAGTCTCTTATCTGAAGGATCCGACCGACACGATCTGGGCCAATGACGCCGAGACCAAGGAGTGGCGGTCCTTCATGGACAAGTACATGCCCGACGGCGACAAGACCAACGGCAATCACGTCTACGGCTACGCCGCCGCGCAAACGCTTGCGCAAGTGCTCAAGCAATGCGGCGACGATCTGACGCGCGAGAACGTGATGAAGCAGGCCGCCAGCCTGAAGGACTTTGCGCCGAAGATGATCCTGCCCGGGATCAGGATCAACACCAGCGCGACCGACTTCCGTCCGATCGAGCAGTCGCAGCTGATGCGGTTCGAAGGCGAAAGCTGGACGCTGTTCGGCAACGTCATCACCGGCGAGGTCGGCAGCGAATAATTTCTTTTGGCGTCATCCGGTCGGCCACGCGAACGCGCGGTGCAGGAATGCCGGCACTGTGACCCACCGGCCCCGCAACACATTCAATGTCGTCCCTGCGAAAGCGGGGACCCATAACCACCGATCGCTATTGCTTCACGATACCGGAACGAAGAGTCCCGTTCACCACAATCGCCGCGGAGTATGGGTCCTGGCTTTCGCCAGGACGACGCGCGTGAAGAGTTGTGCATTCATTCCGCCGTCATCGTCAGGACCGCCTGCTGTGCCGCATGCCAGCTTTCTTCGTCGGGCGCGCAAAGCAGGCCGCCGGTCAGATTGACCGGCTTGTAGGGTGAGCCGTCGAAATGCGCGCTGTAGCCGCCGGCCTCGCGATGCAACAGCCAGCCCGCCGCGTGATCCCACGGCATCAGCTTGTTGTAGAACAGCAGATGGCAATGCCCGGACGCCGCCATGCGGTATTCATGCGCGGCGCATCTGAGCCAGGCGCTGACGCCAAGCTTGGACAGGTTGCCGGCGACGATCGGACGCAGCGCCTCAGGCAGGAAGTTGACGCCGATCACCGCTTCCATCTGCTTGATCGGCACCGCGGGCGCCACCTTCAGGCCATGCCGGCTGCCATCAGGCATCTCGAGCCATGCGCCCTCACCGCGCAGCGCGTACGCGGTGTCGTTGCAGACAGGATCATGGATCGCGCCGAACACGATCTCGCCGCGCATCGTCGCAGCCACCATGGTGCCGAACAGCGGCAGGCTCGAGGTGAAATTCCGCGTACCGTCGATCGGATCTATGATGAAAGCGAGCTCCGCGGTTCCGACCTGATCGAGCGCGGACGGATCGCGCGCCGTGCCCTCCTCCCCGATCACGACCGCATTCGGAAACGCCCGCAGCAGCGCTGCCGAGATCGCCTGCTCGGCGAGTTCGTCGGCTTCAGTGACGACGTCGAACGCCGACGTCTTGGTGCGAACCTCGATGTCACGGACGCGACGAAACCGCGGCATGATCTCGGCACGGCCGACTTCAGCAAGGATGTTTCCGATGGTCAGCGCATCGGCATGGGACAGTTTCACGCGGCATTCTCCTGCGTTGCGCAGGCATCATATCGCGAAATCATGACCGTGCGGCAATCACCGGCGCTGGTTGTAGACATCGATGCAGACGGCGCCGAGCAGGACGAGCCCCTTGATCACCTGCTGGTAGTCGATGCCGATGCCGAGGATCGACATGCCGTTGTTCATCACGCCCATGATCATGGCGCCGACCACGGCGCCGCCGACCCGGCCGACACCGCCATAGGCCGAGGCGCCGCCGATGAAGCAGGCGGCGATCACGTCGAGCTCGAAGCCGAGGCCGGCCTTCGGCGTCGCAGTATTGAGCCGCGCCGCGAACACCAGCCCGGCGAGCGCCGCCAGCACGCCCATATTGACGAAGGTGAAGAAGGTCAGCCGCTCGGTCTTGACGCCCGAGAGCTTCGCGGCCTTGGCATTGCCGCCCACCGCATAGATCTGCCGGCCGATCACCGTCCGCCGCGTGACGAAGCCGTAGGCCGCGATCAGCACTGTCATGATGACCAGCACGTTCGGCAGGCCGCGATGCGAGGCGATCAGATAGGTGAAATAGAGCACCGCTCCCGCCAGCGCGATGCTCTTGGCGACGAAGAACGCGTAGGGCTCGACCTCGATGCCGTGCGACTGCTCGCGCGCCCGCCCCCTTGCGCTCGCCAGCACCAGCGCGAATGCCAGCACAACACCGATCAGCAGCGAGGTCGGATAGAGCGTGCCGGCGCTCGGAAACAGCTCGGGAATGAAGCCCGACGACAGCTTCTGGAAGGTCGGCGGAAACGGTCCGACTGACCGCCCCTGCAGCACCGCGAGCGCAAGGCCCTTGAACACCAGCATGCCCGCCAGGGTCACGATGAAGGACGGAATCTTGAAATAGGCGACCCAATAGCCCTGCGCGGCGCCGATCGCGGCACCGATCAAGAGACAGGCGATGAATGCGATCGGGTAGTCGACATGGTAGGTCACCATCAGCACCGCCGCGACCGCGCCGACGAATCCCGCGACCGAGCCGACCGACAGGTCGATATGCCCGGTCACGATCACCAGCAGCATGCCGAGCGCCATGATCACGATGTAGCTGTTCTGCAGCACGAGATTGGTAAGATTGACCGGCTGCAACAGCGTGCCGTCGGTCACGATCTGGAAGAACAGCATGATCGCGAGCAGCGACAGCAGCATGCCGTAATTGCGCAGATTGTTCTTGATGAAGCCGGAGTGCTTGGGGGTCTCGGGAAGTGACACCGTCTTGTCGGTCATCGCGCTCCTCCCGCCACCCGCACGGCATCGTCATGCACGCCGCTCCCGGACATCCTGACATTGCGCATGATGGCGCGCATGATCTTCTCCTGCGTCGCGTCGTCCTTGGCAAACTCGCCGACGAAGGCGCCGTCATTCATCACGCAGATCCGGTCGCAGATGCCGAGCAGTTCCGGCATCTCCGACGAGATCACCACGACGCCCTTGCCGGCCTCGGCGAGCTCGTTGATGATACAGTAGATCTCGTACTTCGCCCCGACGTCGATGCCGCGGGTCGGCTCGTCGAGCAGCAGCACCTGCGAATCGGTCATCAGCCATTTCGATAGCACCACCTTCTGCTGGTTGCCGCCCGAGAGCTGCCCGGCCTCCTGATAGACGTCGGAACAGCGGATCCGCATCCGGTTGCGGTAATCGCTCGCGGCCTTCAGCTCGACGACATCGTCGATCACGCCGCGATCGGCGACCTGGCGTAGGCTCGCCAGCGTCACGTTCTTGCGGACGTCGTCGGCGAGGATCAACCCGAGCTGCTTGCGGTCCTCGGTGACATAGGCAAGGCCGGCATCGATCGCGGCGGGCACGCTTGCAAGGCTCGCCTCGCGACCGTCAAGGCTGATCCTGCCGGTGATGTTGTAGCCCCAGGCCTTGCCGAACAGGCTCATCGCGAACTCGGTGCGGCCGGCGCCCATCAGGCCGGCGATGCCGACCACCTCGCCACGGCGCACCGTGAAGTCGACGTTCTTGATCACCTGCCGGGCGGTGTGCAGCGGATGATACACCGACCAGTTCTCGACCGTCATCACGGGATCGCCGATCGCAACCTGCCGCTCCGGAAAACGATGCGCGAGATCGCGGTTGACCATGCTGCGGATGATCCGGTCCTCGTCGACCGCTTCGGTCCGGCAATCGATGCTGTCCACGGTACGGCCGTCGCGCAGCACCGTGATGCGGTCGGCAACGCGTGCGACTTCGTTCAGCTTGTGCGAGATCAGGATCGAGGCGATGCCCTGCGCGCGGAACGCCAGCAACCGGTCGAGCAGCGCGGCGCTGTCGGCCTCGTTGAGGCTCGCGGTCGGCTCGTCGAGGATCAGGAGGCGCACCTTCTTCGACAGCGCCTTCGCGATCTCGACCAGTTGCTGCTTGCCGACGCCGAGATCGGTGACCAGGGTGTCCGGCGATTCCCGCAGGCCAACTTGCGCCAGCAGCTCTGCGGTCCGCCGGTACACCGCATCGCGGTCAATCACCCCGTACCGCGACGGCGCGCGCGACAGAAAGACATTCTCGGCGATCGACATCAGCGGGATCAGCGCCAGCTCCTGGTGGATGATGATGATCCCCAGTTCCTCGGAATCGTTGATGTCGCGGAACCGGCGCTCCTTGCCGTCGAACAGGATCGATCCCTCATAGCTGCCGGCGGGATAGACCCCGCTCAGCACCTTCATCAGGGTCGACTTGCCGGCGCCGTTCTCGCCGACCAGAGCGTGGATCTGGCCGGCTTCCACCGTAAAGCTGACGTCGCGCAACGCCTGCACGCCGGCAAAGCTCTTGCTGACGTCACGCATCTCAAGCATCGCCGTCATCGGATCATGTCTCGCAGCGTCGATCGGCCTCGGCGGGGTGCGTCCGGCTCACCCGCCTCAGTCGAATTGCGAACGCTTATAGTAGCCGCTGTCAATCAGGACTTTCTCCCAATTGGTCTTGTCCACCACGACCGGCCTGAGCAGATAGGACGGAACCACCTTGACCCCGTTGTTGTAGGTCTTGGTGTCGTTGACGGTGACCTCCTTCTTGCTCAAGACGGCATCGACCATGTCGGCGGTGACCTTTGCGAGATCGCGGGTGTCCTTGAAGATGGTCGAGTATTGCTCGCCGCGCAGCATCGCCTTGATCGACGGCACCTCGGCATCCTGGCCGCTGATATACGGCATCGGCTGGTCCTTGCTGCCGTAGCCGACCCCCTTCAGCGAGGAGATGATGCCGATCGAAAGGCCGTCATAGGGCGACAGCACCGCATCGACCCGCTTCTTGCCGTAGAAGGCGCTGAGCAGATTGTCCATCCGCGCCTGCGCGGTGGCGCCGTCCCAGCGCAGGGTCGCGACCTTGTCCATGCCCATCTGGCCGCTGGCCACCACCAGCTTGCCGCTGTCGATGTACGGCTTCAGCACGGACATCGCGCCGTCGTAGAAGAAATAGGCGTTGTTGTCGTCGGGCGAGCCGCCGAACAGCTCGATGTTGAAGGGCCCCTTGCCGTCCTTCAGGCCGAGCGCATTCACGATCGAGCTCGCCTGCAGCACACCGACCTGGAAATTGTCGAAGGTCGCGTAGTAGTCGACGTTCGGTGTATCCCGGATCAAGCGGTCATAGGCGATGACAGTGATGCCCTGCGCCTTGGCCTGCTTCAGCGCGTCAGACAGCGTGGTGCCGTCGATCGCCGCGATGACCAGCACCTTGGAGCCCTTGGTCACCATGTTCTCGACCTGGGAAAGCTGGTTCGGGATGTCGTCGTCGGCATATTGCAGATCGGTGCCGTAACCGCGCTCCTTCAGCACCTTGACCATGTTGTTGCCGTCGTCGATCCAGCGCGCCGAGGACTTGGTCGGCATCGCGATGCCGATGGTCGGCTTGCTCTGGGCGAGCGCGTCCGGTGCCGCCGCGGCGAGACCTGCCAGCGCCAATGCGATCAACGAGACCTTCAATCTGAACATGCGTCACTCCCTTGGCTTTTTTGAGTTGGGTACCGTTGTTTTGGACAGTGTCAATCGACGGCTATCATTGGTTGGTCACAGATCTACGGCGATGTCGGATCGGCGCCAGTGCCGTCACGAACCGAAATCGCGGAATGTCGCTCAAGCCCGTCAACAGCGCCATGCTCACTCCGCACGATCAACCATATCGATCCTACAATGCCGGGATCAGCCGCAAGTCATGCGGTGAGACGAACGAGCGGTCCGAATGACGTGAAGGATCATGAGGCGCGGTCCCCCGAAATTGCTGGCACGCACCGACGCCCCCAGAACCTCCTCTGGTGGCTTGGCACTGCTCCTGGCAACCTTTGGTGGATGGTGCCCCGACCTGTCTCGCGGAAGCAAGCACAATTTATTCATCAGCTGAATAAATTTACCCAGACGCCGAGGATCATGAGGCGCGTTCCCCCAGAACTGCTGTCGTCCGATACCGACCACCACAATTTCTGATGGTTCGGCACGGCTTCTGGCTGAAGGTGCCCCCACTATTCTATAGATGCAAGGTCAATTTATTTAATCGCACGAATAAATTATTCGGAACTGCGGCCCGACGGCGGCAGTGGTCATCAGTCGTCGAAGGCGCGGATGCGCTCCTTGCCGTCGGCGACGCGAAGCAGCCTTCCATAGGTGACCTGGTCCCAGAACACGTCGAGGCCGGCCGCGGCGAACGCATCGTTGAAGGCGCGGCGATGCACCTCCTCGGTCTCGGCGAGCGTGCCGTCGACATCGAAGATCAAGGCGCGCGCCCGCGATGATGTCGCTCATTCCGGCAGTCCGGATCGCTGCGAGGGCCGGGTTCATCGCCCCTCGCCCGCCTCCACGGCGCCCTTTGCGAACACGCGGCTCGCCAGCACGTCGCCGGCCTCGATCGACATCACGTCGTCGGCCGTGAGCGTGCGGTCGAGCTTGGCCACGATCCGGTTGGCCTGACGCAGCCTGATGCGGTCGAGCGCGTTGCGGATCGAGCGCGCATTGGAGAACAGCGGCTGCTCCTTGCGGATGCCGATGTACCGGGTAAAGGCCTCGCGGGCTTCCGGCGAGAAACGATAGTTCTGCTGCTGCAACATCAGCTCGGCGATCCACAGCAGTTCGCCATCCGAATAATCCGGGAAGTCGATGTGATGTGCGATGCGCGACCGGAACCCCGGATTGCTCTGGAAGAACTTCTCCATGCGGTCGCCATAGCCGGCCAGAATCACCACCAGATCCTCGCGCTGCGCTTCCATGACCTGCAGCAGGATCTCGATCGCCTCTTGCCCGTAGTCGCGCTCGTTCTCGGGACGATAGAGGTAATACGCCTCGTCGATGAACAGCACGCCGCCCATCGCCTTCTTCAAGATCTCCTTCGTCTTCGGCGCGGTATGGCCGATATATTGCCCGACGAGGTCATCGCGCGTGACGCTGATGACGTGGCCGCGGCGCACGAAGCCGAGCTTGTGCAGGATGCCGGCCATCCGCAGTGCGACCGTGGTCTTGCCGGTGCCGGGATTGCCGGTGAACGACATGTGCAGGGTCGGGAAGGTCGTCGCCAGCGCCATCTTCCGCCTGATGCGTTCGACCAGCAGCAGCGATGCGATCTCCCGGATGCGGGTCTTCACCGGCTTCAAGCCGATCAATTCGGAATCGAGCTGGTCGAGCACGTCGCCTATGCCGAGGTCGGCGAATTCATGTCGCAGGTCGATGCTCTCGGGCGGCGTCTCGCGGATTTGTTCCTGCACCTGGGTCATCATCCTCTCGCTTCAAGAAAAGCTCCGTCGTCGCAGCGGACGACGACGGAGAAGTGCATCCGGGCCAGACGGTCGAGGGAGCAACCCGCCTGGCTTGCCAACCGGACGCGGTCACTGATCGGCGTAGCGTTCGCCCTCCGGGCGGACCGCCGCATAGGAATGGGTCGCGTATTGCAGGTTACGGCCGGCGGCCTCCTGGCGGTCGAGCCGGAAGCCGGGCTCCTCGCGCGGGCGGTTGACGATGAAGGACAGCCGCACCGACTCCCAGCCATGGCTGGAATCGAAGCCGGAGATCCGGATGTAGCGGTTGTCATAGACCCGCCGGCAATCGGCGAGCTCCTTCATGACGCCGGCCGCATCGCGCAGGTCGAACATCGGCAGGCCCCACATGTCCCAATAGGTGTTGCGGGGATGCGGGTCGTCGGTGAACTCGATGTTCACCGCCCAGCCCTTGTCGAGGCAGTATTGCACCTGCGCTACGATCTGCTCGTCGGTGAGATCCGGCAGGAACGAGAAACAGCCTTGGGTCACGCGCATGAAAAACTCCTGTCAGACCGCCATGCTCGGCGTGGGAACGAAATCGGGGGCGTCCGTCGACTCGTAGTTGAAGGTGACGTCCTTCCAGACGTCGAGCGCCTCGCGCAGCGGCGTGCAGGTCTGCGCCGCCTTGGCCAGGATCTCCGGCCCTTCATGGACGTAGTCGCGCCCCTCGTTGCGGGCGAGGATCATCGCCTCCAGCGCGACGCGGTTGGCGGTGGCGCCGGCCTGGATGCCGCGCGGATGGCCGATGGTGCCGCCGCCGAATTGCAGCACGACGTCCTCGCCGAGCAAGTCGAGCAGCTGGTGCATCTGGCCGGCATGAATGCCGCCGGAGGCGACCGGCATCAGCTTGTTGAGGCTCGCCCAGTTCTGATCGAAGAACACGCCGTGCTCGAGCTGCATCGGATTGAAGTCCTCGCGGCAGATGTCGTAGTAGCCGCGCGTGGTGTTCGGGTCGCCCTCGAGCTTGCCGACCACGGTGCCGGCATGGATGTGGTCGACCCCGGCGAGCCGCATCCATTTCGCGATCACCCGGAACGAGACGCCGTGGCTGCGCTGCCGCGTGTAGGTCGAGTGGCCGGCGCGATGCAGATGCAGGATCATGTTGTTCCTGCGCGCCCACTTCGCCATCGACTGGATCGCGGTGTAGCCGATCACGAGGTCGATCATGACGATGTTGGAGCCGAGCTCATGGGCGAACTCGGCGCGCTCATACATGTCCTCCATGGTCGCCGCGGTGACGTTGAGGTAGGTACCCTTGATCTCGCCGGTCGCGGCCTGCGCGCGGTTGACCGCCTCCATGCAGTACAGGAAGCGCTCGCGCCAATGCATGAAGGGCTGCGAGTTGATGTTCTCGTCGTCCTTGGTGAAGTCGAGCCCGCCCTTCAACGCCTCGTAGACGACGCGGCCGTAATTGCGGCCGGACAGACCGAGCTTCGGCTTCACGGTGGCGCCGAGCAAGGGACGGCCGAACTTGTCGAGCCGCTCGCGCTCCACCACGATGCCAGTCGCAGGTCCCTGGAAGGTCTTCACATAGGCGGTCGGCAGCCGCATGTCCTCGAGCCGCAATGCCTTGAGCGGCTTGAAGCCGAACACATTGCCGATGATCGATGCGGTCAGGTTCGAGATCGAGCCCGGCTCGAACAGATCGAGGTCGTAGGCGATATAGGCGAAGTAGCTGCCCGGGGAATTCGGTACCGGATCGACGCGATAGCACTTCGCCCGGTACTTCTCCGCAGCGGTCAGCCGGTCGGTCCACACCACGGTCCAGGTCGCGGTCGAAGATTCGCCGGCCACCGCAGCACAAGCTTCGGTCGGATCGACGCCATCCTGCGGTGTGACGCGGAACAGCGCGATGACGTCGGTGTCCTTGGGCTCGTAGTTCGGCTCCCAGTAGCCCATCCGCTTGTATTCCATCACGCCGGACTTGTAGCGATCCTTGCCGCGCACGGTGATCGACTGCTGCATGTTCATCTCATTCTCCTGTCTTTCGCCGGCCAATTGCTCAGGCGGCCTGGGTCATGTTTCCAATCTGCGGATCGAGCGCGCCGGCGCGGTAGCGTCGGGCCATCTCCGGCAGGCCAATCACCTTGATCCCCGCGGCATTGCCCGCGGTGCCGAATTGCTCGAAGCGGTCGCGGCAGAGTTCGCGCAGCGCATCCATCGCGGGCTTCAGGAACTTGCGCGGATCGAACTCGCTCTTCGACTGCACGGCGACCTTGCGGAAGGCCGCGGCCATCGCCAGCCGGCAATCGGTGTCGATGTTGACCTTGCGCACGCCGTGCTTGATGCCGCGCACGATCTCCTCGACCGGCACGCCCCAGGTCTGCGGCATCTCGCCGCCGAACCGGTTGAACACGTCCTGCAGCGCCTGCGGCACCGAGGACGAGCCGTGCATCACCAGATGCGTATTGGGCAGCCGGGTGTGGATCTCCTCGACCACGCGCATCGCCAAAATCTCGCCGTCCGGCTTGCGCGTGAATTTGTAGGCGCCGTGCGAGGTGCCCATCGCGATCGCGAGCGCATCGACCTTGGTGGCGCGGACGAAATCGACCACCTGGTCGGGGTCGGTGAGCAACTGGTCGTGGCTGATCTTGCCTTCGACGCCGTGACCGTCCTCCTGCTCGCCGCCGCCATGCTCGAGCGAGCCGAGCACGCCGAGCTCGCCTTCGACCGACGCGCCGACCCAGTGCGCCATATCGACCACGCGGCGGGTGATGTCGACATTATAGTCATAGTCGGCTGCGGTCTTGGCGTCGGCCTTGAGCGAGCCGTCCATCATCACCGAGGTGAAGCCGTAGCGGATCGCGGTGGCGCAGGTCGCCTCTTCATTGCCGTGATCGAGATGCAGGCAGAGCGGGATCTGCGGATACATCTCCTCCAGCGCATCGATCATCTTCGCCAGCATGATGTCGTTGGCATAGGACCGCGCGCCGCGCGACGCCTGGATGATGACCGGCGCATCGCAGGCGGCCGCCGCCTCCATGATCGCGAGGCCCTGCTCCATGTTGTTGATGTTGAAGGCCGGCACGCCGTAGCCGCGCTCCGCGGCGTGGTCCAGCAATTGCCTCAGGGTGATCCGCGCCATCGTGGCGTCCTCCTTTCAATTCGCCCGTTGGATGAGCTGTTTTGCGGTTGCGGCGACTGCCGTAGGCGTGATGCCGAACTCGCGGTAGAGCACGTCGGCCGGCGCGGACGCGCCGAAGCCGGTCATGCCCACGAACGCACCGTCGTCGCCGAGCCAGCGCGCCCAGTCG
This sequence comes from Bradyrhizobium sp. PSBB068, assembly GCA_016839165.1. NCBI lineage: Bacteria > Pseudomonadati > Pseudomonadota > Alphaproteobacteria > Hyphomicrobiales > Nitrobacteraceae > Bradyrhizobium > Bradyrhizobium sp. PSBB068. Next base: position 2,353,915 of record CP069300.1, on the reverse strand, counting down.
CCTTCGACGGCGGCTTCGACGCCGACGCGCGGCGCGCTGCCCAGGACTCTTGCGCGATAGTCGCTCGGCTGCTGGCGGAACAGGTCGAAGCACGGAGCCGAGACGACCGCGGCCTGCATTCCCCCTTCCGCCAGCAGCCTTGCGGCTTCGAGCGCGATCGCCACCTCCGAACCCGTTGCAATCAGGGTGACGTCACGCGCGAAGGACGGCTCGACCAGAACGTAGGCGCCGAGCGCGACCTGGTTGTCCCTACTGCCGTCGCGGATCGTCGGCAGCGCCTGCCGCGACAGGCAGAGGATCGACGGCGAGGTCTCCGCCTTCAGCGCGCAGTCCCAGGCTTCCGCGGTCTCAACCGCGTCGGCCGGACGAAACACCAGCACATTCGGGATCGCGCGCAGCGCGGCGAGATGCTCGACCGGCTGATGCGTCGGCCCGTCCTCGCCGAGCCCGATCGAGTCATGGGTCATCACATGGATGACGCGGATCCCCATCAGCGCCGCGAGGCGGATCGCCGGCCGGCTGTAATCGGCGAAGCACAGGAAGGTGCCGCCATAGGGAATGAAGCCACCATGCAGCGCGATGCCGTTCATCGCCGCCGCCATGCCGTGCTCGCGGATGCCATAGTGGATGTAGCTGCCGTCGAGCATATCCTGCCGCACCGGAACCTGCGACTTCGCCTGCGTCAGGTTGGAGTGTGTGAGGTCAGCCGAGCCGCCGAGCAGGTTCGGCAAGGCTTGCGCGATCACATCGATGACCTGCTGCGAGGCCTGCCGCGTCGCGAGTTTCGGCCGCTCGGTCGCAAAGCGCTCGACGAGCGCGGCCATCGCCTTGGTATAGGCGCAGGGCAGTTTCCGGTTCAGCGCGTCGTGGAACGGCGACCGTTCACCCTTGCAGGCGGCACGCGAACGTTCGATCCAGGCGCGCCGCGCGTCGCGGCCACGGCCGCCGAGCTCGCGCCACTCGGCCAGCACGGCATCGGGAACCTCGAAGGCCAGATACGGCCAGCGCAGCGCGCTGCGGGTCTTCGCCGCCTCGTCGGTGCCGAGCGGCGCGCCATGCACCTTCTCGCTGCCCTGCCGGTTCGGCGCACCGAACCCGATCACGGTCCGGCACGCGATCAGCGAGGGACGATCGCTCGCCCGGGCCTGCCTGATCGCCGCCGTGATCGCCTGCGGATCGTGGCCGTCGAGGCGGCAGACGTTCCAGCCGCTGGCCGCAAACCGCGCCGCCTGGTCGTCCGAGCACGACAGCGAGGTCGCACCATCGATCGAGATCCGGTTGTCATCGAACAGCACGATCAGGCGATTGAGCCGCAAATGGCCGGCGAGCGAGATCGCCTCATGGCTGAGGCCCTCCATCAGGCAACCATCGCCGGCAATCACATAGGTATAGTGGTCGACCAGATCGTCGCCGAAGCGGGCGTTCATCAGGCGCTCGGCGAGCGCCATGCCGACCGCGGTCGCGATACCCTGCCCGAGCGGCCCGGTCGTGGTCTCGACACCAGGCGTATGGCCATACTCCGGATGCCCCGGGGTCTGCGATCCCCACTGCCGGAACGCCTTGAGCTGATCGAGCGTCATGCTCTCGTAGCCGGTGAGGTAAAGCAGCGCGTAGAGCAGCATCGAGCCGTGACCGGCCGACAGCACGAAGCGGTCGCGATCGGGCCAGGCCGGATCGGCGGGATCGAACTTCAGGAAGTCGGTGAACAGCACGGTCGCGACATCGGCCATGCCCATCGGCATGCCGGGATGGCCGGACTTCGCCTGCTCCACCGCGTCGATGGCGAGGAAGCGGATGGCGTTGGCCATCTCGTCGTGGCTGATTTCCGGGCGGCTCGCAACGGACGCAAGTGCGGTCGTCATATCGTGCGCCTCTTTCGTTCGATCAGTTGCAGGATCAGGGGGGTCAGGATCAGCTGCATCGCGAGGTCGAGCTTGGCGCCGTGCACCACGATCGAGTTGGCGCGCGACATGAAGCTTCCGGGGATCATCGAGAGCAGATAGGGAAAATCGATGCCGCGCGGGTTCTTCAGCCGGATCACGACCATCGATTCATCAGGGGTCGGGATCCAGCGCGCGATGAACGGGTTCGAGGTGTCGACCGTCGGCACGCGCTGGAAGTTGATGTCGGTCTCGGTGAATTGCGGGCAGATGTAGTTCACGTAGTCCGGCATCCGGCGCAGGATGGTGTCGGTCACCGCCTCGGTCGAATAGCCGCGGTGGCTGCGGTCGCGGTGCAGCTTCTGGATCCATTCGAGATTGATGACCGGCACGACGCCGATCTTGAGGTCCGCGTGCTGCGCGACGTTCACCTTGTCGGTGACCACGGCGCCATGCAGGCCCTCGTAGAACAAGAGGTCCGAATTCTCCGGCAGCGCGTCCCACGCGGTGAAGGTGCCGGGCTTGGCGCCGTAGAGCCGCGATTCCTCCTCGTCATGCACATAGTGCCGCGTCGTTCCGGTGCCGGTCTCGGCATAGTCGCGGAACAGCCTCTCCAGCTCCTCGAACAGATTGGTGTCGGGGCTGAAATGGCTGAAGTGCTTGTTGCCGCGCTCCGCCTTCTCCACCATCATGCTGCGCATCTCGACGCGGTCGTAGCGGTGGAACGCATCACCCTCGATATAGGCCGCGACCACGTTCTCGCGGCGGAAGATGTTCTCGAACGTCTTCTTCACCGAGGTGGTGCCGGCGCCCGACGAGCCGGTGATCGAGATGATGGGGTGCCTGCGAGACATGGGCTCCCCCTTCAGCGGAACAGGCCGCGCCGCGCGAACAGCGGGGCATCGCTGCTCTCGAACAACGGCTCGACGGTCAGGTGGATCGCATCGACGGCGCGCACGGCGCGCGCCGATCCCATGATCAGCGGCACGCGCTGATGCGGCGTGCGTGCCGAGAGTTCGAGAATGCGCGAGCGGCCGCTCGACGCCGCGCCGCCAGCCCACTCCATGATCAGCGCGATCGGATGCGCTTCATACAGCAGGCGCAACCGGCCTTCGCGGTAACCCTGGCGCGCATCCGCCGGATACAGGAACACGCCGCCGCGCATCAGGATGCGGTAGGCTTCCGCCACCAGCGAGCCGATCCAGCGCATGTTGAAGTCCTGCCCGTGCTCGCCGTTCACGCCGGCCAGGCACTCGTCGATGTAATTGCGCACCTGGCCGCTCCAGTGCCGCCGGTTCGAGACATTGATGGCGAATTCCGGCGTGTCCTGCGGCACCCGCAGATCGCGCGCCGTCAGCACGAACTCGCCGGTCCGCGGATCCAGCGTGAAACGGTCGACGCGCCGGTCCAGCGCCAGCACGAGCACCGTCTGCGGACCATAGATGAAGCAGCCGGCGGCGCACTGCGCCGTGCCGGGCTCGAAGAAGGTCGAGATGATGTCGTTGCCCTTCGGCCGGATCGAGAAGATCGTGCCGATCGAGATATTGTTTTCGAGATTGGCCGAGCCATCGAGCGGATCGATCGCGACACAGAGCGGCGCATCCGGATCGAGTGTCTCCGGCAGCTCCGCCTCCTCCGACAGCACCGCGGCGACCGGCGCGGTGCGCAGCGCGTCGCGCATCAGGCGGTCGGCGACGATGTCGATGGTCTTCTGGCGATCGCCGTCGGGATTGACGCCGCCGCTCTCGCCGACGATGCCGGCGAGCGGCCCGGCGGCAATGATGCGCGACAGCTCGAGCGCGGCACCGGCCAGCGCCTCGATCGCCGCAACGGTCGCGGCGCGCAACGGATTATGCTGCGTCGGCCACTCCAGATGGGCATGCAATGCTGGACGAATTTCCACCGGCCTCTCCCTATGATCGCGCCCTCTGTCCCGAGGCTTCGAGAGGCGATCTCAGGGGAGTCGCCTTCGCCGTATCAACGTGCGAATTGCCCAATTAGGGAAATTTTATTATCTTTGGTCCGAGCAAAGTATTTCTTATGGAGCTGGGCATGGCCGGCAACTTCACGCGAGATCTCACCATTCGCCAGCTGCGCGCATTGTCCACCGTGCACGAGGCAGGCTCGATCACGTCGGCGGCCAACCGCCTCAACCTGACGCAACCCGCGGTGACGCTGCAGCTTCGCAACCTGCAAACGCTCGCGGGGCTGCCGTTGATCCAGCGTACCGGCGACGGCATGGCGCTGACGGATGCCGGCGCGCATGTGCTGACGCTGGTCGAGCGGGTCGAGGCGGCGCTGAAGGATTGCGAGCAATCGCTCGACATGATCGCCGGCCGCAGCGGCGGCCGCGTCGCGCTGGGCGCGGTCTCGACCGCGAAGTATTTCGTGCCGTTTGCGATCGCCGCGTTCTCGCGTCGCTTTCCCAAGATCGAGGTAACGCTGCGGATCGGCAACCGCGAGGAAATCCGCGACGCGCTGCGCGGCTACGACCTCGACATCGCCGTGATGGGCCGGCCGCCGGCCGATGTCGAGGTCGAGATGAAGCCGCTCGGCCGCCATCCGCACTTCATCATCGCGGCGCCCGATCACCGGCTGGCGCGGCGGCGCCACGTCTCACCGCCGGAGCTCGCCAATGAAACCTTCATCACCCGCGAGCAGGGATCCGGCACGCGGATGCTGATGCAGCAATATTTCGAGCGGGTCGGGCTGGAGCCGAAGCTCGGCATGGCGATGGACAGCAACGAGACCATCAAGCAGGCGGTGATGGCCAGGCTCGGCATCGCCTTCATCTCACAGCACACCGTGTTCCACGAGCTGGAGGACGGTCGGCTGGTGGTGCTCAAGGTGAAGGGCCTGCCGATCGTCCGGCAGTGGCATGCGATCCGGCGCACCGACAAGATCCTGCTGCCGCCCGCACAGGCGATGCTGGACTTCCTCGGCAAGGAGGGCTGGCGCTACCTGCCGAATTCGCACTAGCCCCGATGCATGCGCGATCGAGAAAATCGAGCCGGTACCGTATGTTAACCATTGAAGTTCCGGCAAACGCGTGCCACATCTTGGGTGCGGTCAGTGGCGGACCGTATCCCTGCGAGGGAGGATGAACTGCAAAATCAGTCCCCGCCGATGCCTGACTTCAAGGCGTTATTCGAGGCGGCGCCCGGCCTCTATCTGGTGCTGACCCAGCCCGACTTCCGTATCGTGGCAGCAAGCGACGCCTATCTGCGTGCCACCAGGACCGAGCGCGCAGCGGTCCTCGGGCGCAACCTGTTCGAGATGTTTCCCGACAATCCGGACGATCCGGCCGCCGACGGCGTGCGGAACCTGCGCACCTCGCTCGAACGCGTGGTCCAGTTCCGCCGTCCCGACACCATGTCGGTGCAGAAATATGACATCCGCAAGCCCGAGTCGGAGGGCGGCGGATTCGAGGAAAAGTACTGGAGCCCGCGCAACACGCCGGTGTTCGGGCCGACCGGACAGTTCATCTACATCATCCATCGGGTCGAAGACGTCACCAGCTTCATCCAGCTGAAGCAGCGCGGCGCCGAGCAGGCCGAGCTGACCGACCGGCTGCGCGAGCGCACCGAGCAGATGGAAGCCGAGATCTTCATGCGCGCCCGCGAGGTCGAGGTCGCCCGCGAGCAGCTCGAAGCCGAGCAGAAGCTGCGCCAGGTGCAGAAGATGGAGGCCGTCGGCCACCTCACCGGCGGCATTGCCCATGACTTCAACAACATCCTGACCGTCATCACCGGCCTGATCGACATCCTCGCCGAAGCCGTCGAGCACGACGCCGCGCTGTCGTCGGTGACGAAAATGATCAGCGACGCCGCCTTCCGCGGCGCTGAGGTGACCAAGCATCTGCTGGCCTTCTCGCGGCAGCAGCCGCTGCAGCCGCGTGAAGCTGATCTCAATACGCTGGTGCAGGACACAGCAAGGCTCCTGCGTCCGTCGCTGGGCGAGCAGATCGAGATCGATACCGCGCTCGAGCCGGACGCCTGGCCGGCCTTCATCGATCCCAACCACATGGCGACCGCACTGCTCAATCTCGCCGTCAACGCCCGCGATGCGATGCCCGACGGCGGCAAGCTGATGCTGGAGACCAGCAACGTCATCCTCGACGAGGTCTATGCCGCGGCCAACCCCGATGTGCGCGCGGGTGAATACGTGATGGTCGCGGTCAGCGACACCGGCGGCGGAATCCCCGCGGCCATCCGCGACAAGGTGTTCGAGCCGTTCTTCACCACCAAGGACACCGGCAAGGGCACCGGCCTCGGGCTGAGCATGGTGTACGGCTTCATCAAGCAGTCAGACGGCCACCTCAAGATCTATTCCGAAGAAGGCCATGGCACGTCGATCAAGCTCTATCTGCCGCGCAGCATGGGCGACATGGTTGATGTCGAACCGCCGCCGGCGGTCGACACCCGCGGCGGCCATGAATCCATCCTGGTCGTCGAGGACGATCCGCTGGTGCGCAACTACGTCAGCGCCCAGCTCGAGCAGCTCGGCTACCGCACCATGGTCACCGCCAACGGCCCCGAAGCCTTGGCCGCCGTCGAGAAGGGCTTTGTCTGCGACGTGCTGTTCACCGACGTCATCATGTCCGGCGGCATGAACGGCCGGCAGGTCGCCGATGCCGTGACTGCCAAGCTGCCCTCGGTTCGCGTGCTGTTCACCTCCGGCTATACCGAGGACGCGATCATCCACCACGGCCGTCTCGACCCCGACGTGACGCTGCTGCCGAAGCCGTATCGCAAGGCCGATCTGGCCCGGATGATCCGCCAGGTGCTGACGCAGCCCCCCGCAGCAGCGGTAGCAGCCAAGTAAGGCGGCCCGCTCAGGACCAAAGCGCGGCTGGCTCCGGCATCATGCCTCTCCGCTCTTCTTGATCTGGTCGGCCGGCGCGGCGCATCCGGACAGGAACAGTGCCGCACAGGCCTTCGCGCGGGCTTCCATCTCGCTGTGCAGTGGCGCGGGCTTGTGCCCGAACATGACGTCGCGTTGCGGCTTGAACACGAGCATGCCGAGCAGCATGCCTGCGGCAGCCTCAGCATCATCGAGCACGATCCGCCCGCGCCGCTGCTGCACGCCGAGCCAGCTCGCCAGTGCGGCGATGGTCCGCTGCATCGCCTTCTCGTAGAACGTCTCGGCAATGTCGGGGAATTTGTCGCTCTCGGCCAGGATGATCCGTTGCAGGGCGATGACCTCGGCATCGAGAATGAGCTCGGCGCAGGTCAGCAAGGCGGTCTCCAGGGCTGCAGCGACGTTGCGGCCGTCGCAGGCGCCGAGATTCACGATGGAGACGAACCGGTCGACCCGGTCAGTCACCATGCCTTCGAACAGCGCCAGCTTGGTCGGGATCAGCCGGTAGAGGGTCTTGGTGGAGACGCCGGCGCGGCAGGCGACGTCGGCGATGCTTGCCGCCGCGAAGCCGCGCTCGGAGAACTCGCGCCGCGCGGCCTCGTAGATCAGCGCGCGCGTCTCGTCGTCGGAGCGGAGCTGCGGCCGGCCGCGGCCGCGCCGCTCCGGCACAGCCAGGTTCTGCTCAGTCTGAGCTTTGTCATTCCGGTTCATCGGCAAGCCATGCTTTTAGATGATGCCTGTCATTCTATTGACACTCCAAATATGGGGGATATTTTGGAAAACATCAAGTTTCCTAATTATCCCAGGCGACCTGGAGCGAAATCCGCAAGGTTTCCCAGAGGGATATAGAGCTTCCAGGAGCCACTGCCATGAGCCAGCATGAAACGTCTTTCAAGGCCGAGAGCCCGGTTCCGGCCGCAACCGCCAAGCAATTGGTCGCCAACCCGGAAACGGCCAAGCCCCCTGCCGCCAAGGGCAAGCTTCGCCGCCTCCTCCTCGCCGGCGCGGCCGCTGCCGTTCTCGCGGGCGGCGGCTGGTACGGCTGGGATTACTGGACGGTCGGCCGCTTTCAGGTCTCGACCGACGACGCCTATGTGAAGGCCGACAACACCACGATCGCGCCGAAGGTCTCCGGCTATCTCAGCGCGGTGCTGGTGGGCGACAACGAGCATGTGCGTGCCGGGCAGATCCTGGCGCGGATCGACGAGCGCGATTTCAAGGTCGCGCTTGATCAGTCGAAGGCCGACGTCGCTGCCGCCGAAGCCGCGATCACCAGCAAGCGTGCCCAGCTCGACGTGCAGCACTCGGTGATCGAAGCGGCACGCGCGACCCTTGCGGTGGATACCGCGACGCAGACCTTCGCGGAGCAGGAGAACAAGCGCTACACCGACCTCGCCGGCACCGGCTATGGCAGCGTGCAGAACGCGCAGCAGGCGCAGTCGCGCTACGCCAGCGCGCAGGCCGCTATCGCCCGCGACACCGCAAACCTCGCTTCCGCCGAGCGCCAGGTGGAGCTGCTCAAGGCCGAGATCGCCCAGGCGGTTGCGGCGTTGGGACGGGCCACCGCCCTGCAAAACCAGGCTGAGCTCAATCTTGGCTACACCACCATCACTGCGCCGATCGACGGCGTGGTCGGCAACCGCACGCTGCGCACCGGCCAGTTCGTCCAGGCCGGCACGCAATTGATGTCGCTGGTGCCGGCCACCGGCGCCTATGTGATCGCGAACTACAAGGAGACGCAGCTCACCAATGTCCGCAAGGGCCAGCCGGTCGAGATCGAGGTCGACATGTTCCCCGGCCAGGTCGTGCGCGGCCATGTCGACAGCCTGGCACCGGCCAGTGGCCAGGAGTTCGCACTGCTGCCGCCGGATAACGCCACCGGCAACTTCACCAAGGTGGTGCAGCGCATCCCGGTGAAGATCGTGCTCGACGCAACCAATGTCGATCTGCGGCCGGGCATGTCGGTGATCCCCTCCATTGCGACGCTTTCACATCCTGCCGAGCAGGCTCCGCAAGCCAAAGCCACGCCGAAGCTCGCTGTCGCCTCGTTCAAATAGGTGATGTCATGTCCGACCTCGCGCTCTCCTCCTCTGCCGCCGCGCCCCGCGCCGCCGTAGATCCCAATCGCGCAAGTGTGACCGTCTGGGTCTCGATCCTGGCGGCCATGATCGGCGCCTTCATGGCGATCCTCAACATCCAGATCACCAACGCCTCGCTGCTCAACATCGAGGGCGGCATCGGAACCGGCGTCGACAACGGTTCGTGGATCTCGACGTCCTATCTGATCGGCGAGATCGTGGTGATCCCGCTCACCGACTACCTCAGCCGGGTGTTCTCGTTCCGCAAGATCATGATCACCTTCGCCACGCTGTTCGCGGCCTTCTCGGTCGCATGTACCTTCACCCACGATCTGCCATCGATGATCGCGATGCGCGGCCTGCAGGGCTTCTTCGGCGGCGTGCTGATCCCGATGGCCTTCACGCTGGTGTTCACCAAGCTGCCGAAGGTGCAGCAGCCGATCGGGCTGGCGATGTTCGCGCTCGCTGTGACCTTTGCCCCGGCGATCGGCCCGACCATCGGCGGCTACCTGACCGAAAATTACGGCTGGCAGACCATCTTCTTCGTCAACGTGATCCCAACCGCGGTCATGGTCGCCACCCTCTCCTTCACGCTGGAGCGCCAGCCGATGCAGCTGCATCTGCTGCGCGAAGGTGACTGGCTCGGTATCATCACGATGGCGGTCGGCCTGTCGTCGCTGCAGGCGGTGCTGGAGGAAGGCAACAAGGACGACTGGTTCGGCTCGCCCTTCATCGTCAAGCTCGCAGTGATCGCCGCGGTCAGCCTGACCCTGTTCATCTGGATCGAGCTGGTCGTCGAGAAGCCGCTGCTCCGGCTGCGGCTGCTGACCCAACGCAGCTTCGGCTTCGGCACGATCTCGGCGGTGTTCGTCGGCTTTGCGCTGTTCGGCTCGGTCTATCTGCTGCCGGCCTATCTCGGCCAGGTGCAGCGCTACAATGCCGAGCAGATCGGCCAGGTGCTGGCCTGGACCGGCCTGCCGCAGCTGATCCTGATCCCGCTGGTGCCGAAGCTGATGCAGCGCTTCGATGCCCGGCTGATCGCGTTCACCGGCATGGCGCTGTTCGCGGTCTCCTCCTTCATGAACATCCAGATGTCGCTCGACTATTCTGGCGACCAGTTCTTCTATCCGAACATCGTTCGCGCGGTCGGCCAGGCGATTACGCTGGCGCCACTGTCCGCCATCAGCCTCGGCAGCGTCGCGCCGCAGGATGCGCCGGCGGCCTCCGGCATCTCCAACATGATGCGCAACCTCGGCGGCGCGATCGGCACCGCGCTGCTTTCGACCATTGTCACCAAGCGCGAGCAGTTCCACTCCAACATCATCGGCCAGTCCGTTCATCTCGGCCGCGACGAGGTGCGGACCCGGATCGCCGAGGTCACCAACTACTTCCTCAGCCACGGCGTCGCCGACCCCGCCACCGCGCACAGCCAGGCGATCGTGGCGATCGGCAACATCGTGAAGCGTCAGGCGCTGGTGCTCGGCTTCAGTGACGCCTTCGCCGTGATCGGCGTCGTGCTGGCGCTCGCTGCGATCGCGATCGTTCTGACCGGCAAGCCAAAGAGCGCGGCGGGCGGCGCCGGCGCGCATTGATCTCATTGATTACGATGTCCGGGGCGACGGCTTCAAGCCGTCGCCCGATTTTTAGCTCGCCTCGCGCAGCTTGAAGCGCTGGATCTTCCCGGTCTGGGTCTTCGGCAACGCCTCGACAAAAGCGATCGCGCGGGGATATTTGTACGGCGCGATCGTCGCCTTGACGTGATCCTGCAGCAGCTTGACCTCGACATCGTCACTGCGCGCGCCCTGCTTCAGTACGATGAAGGCCGAGACGATCTGTCCCCGCTCCTCGTCGGGCGCGCCGATCACGGCACACTCGGCGACATCGGGATGGCCGAGCAGCGCCGCCTCGACCTCGGGACCGGCGATGTTGTAGCCCGCCGAGATGATCATGTCGTCGGCGCGCGCCACGAACGACAGCCGGCCGTTTTCGTCGCTGACGAAGGCATCGCCGGTGATGTTCCAGCCGTCGCGGACATACTTCGTTTGTCTGGCGTCGGCGAGATAGCGGCAGCCGGTCGGGCCGCGCACCGCCAGCTTGCCGACCTGCCCCGCCGGCAGCTCGTTCATGTCCTCATCGACGATCTTCGCCTGGTAGCCGGTCACGGGCGTACCCGTGGTGCCGGCGACGGCGCTGCCGGCGCGGTTGGTGATGAAGATGTGCAGCAATTCCGTGCTGCCGATGCCGTCGAGGATCGGCTTGCCGGTCTTCCTGGTCCAGCTCTCGAACACCGGCGCCGGCAGCGTCTCGCCGGCGGAGACCGCGAGCCGCAGCGACGACAGGTCGGCGCCCTTGTCCATCGCCGCCATCATCGCCCGATAGGCGGTCGGCGCGGTGAAGCAGATCGTCGCCTTGTAGGTCTCGATGATCCGGATCATCTCGCTCGGCGCCGCGTTCTCCAGCAGCGTCGCGGTGGCGCCGAAGCGCAGCGGGAAGATCGCGAGCCCGCCGAGGCCGAAGGTGAAGGCAAGCGGCGGCGAGCCGACGAACACGTCGTCGGGCGTCACCTCGAGCACTTCCCTGGCATAACCATCAGCGACGATCAGGAGATCGCGGTGGAAGTGCATCGTCGCCTTGGGTTCGCCGGTGGTGCCCGACGTGAAGCCGAGCAGCGCGACATCGTCGCGGCCGGTCTTCACCGCATCGAACTTGACCGGCTTGTTCAGCGCGATCCGGTCGAGCTCAGCGTCATGATTGGAGGTGCCGTCGAAATTGACGACTTGCTTGAGGAATTTGCTGGTCTTGGCGCAAGCCACCAGCTCGTCGGCGATGCGGCTGTCGGTCAGCGCCAGCGCGATCTCGGCCTTGTCGACGATCTTGGACAGTTCGCCGGCGCGCAGCATCGGCATGGTGTTGACGACGACGGCGCCGGCCTTGGTCGCCGCGAGCCAGGCCGCGACCAGCGCCGGATTGTTGCCCGAGCGGATCAGCACGCGATTGCCGGGCTTGACGCCGTAATTCTCCACCAGCGCATGCGCCAGGCGGTTCGACCAATCGGTCAATTCCTTGTAGGTGCGCTGCCGGCCGTTGCCGATCAGCGCGATACGATCGCCCATGCCCTGCTCGACGATCCGGTCGGTCAGTTCGACCGCGGCGTTGAGATAGTCGGGATATTTGAATTCCGGCCGGTCGAGCAGCAGCTGCGGCCATTGCTGAAACGGCGGCAGGTTGCGCCGCGCGAAATCGTCGACATGCCCGGATGGGCCGAGCCCGGGAAATTCACCTGACATTCGATTGCCCCTCGCTTTCCATCCAGAAAGGCCAAAGACCAACGTCGAGACGACTGATATCGGGGACGCCCGGCAGCGTTCCAATCGCCAATCATTTTATACTTAAAATAATTTGGCGCAAGGGTAGATGTCGCGTGGAAATCACTCGGCTGTCGCCGGCGATCCCTCAGAGCCTCAGATCTGCGTGAGCTGCTTCAACCGCGCGACCATGTCCGACGCCGGGTCGGCGAGCGGCGCGATCGCGGTGAAATGATTGGCGTCGGGCACGATGCCGAACCGCGTGGCAACGCCCGCGCCGCCCCAGACATCGGCGATGGTCCGGCTCTGCCGGTGATATTCGGCGCTCTCGGCGCCACCAACCACCGCATCAAGCGTCGTGCCGGCAGGTGCTTTCCAGAGCAGCGGGCTCGCCGCCCTTGCTGCGTCGCGATCGAGGCCGAGCGCCTTGTTGATGGAGGTGCCGACCAGCGGCTCGAGCTCGAACAGGCCTGATATCGCGTAAGCAGCCCTGACCAGGTTCTTCGGCAACGACGCATCACAGGCGGGCCAATCGGTCGCCAGCATGCATGCGGCAAGGTGTCCGCCGGCAGAATGTCCCGACACGACCAGCTGCCGGCCGAGCTTCGCCAGTTCGCGGCACGCCGCACGCATCTCGCCGATGATGTCGCCGACCGAGACATTGGGGCACAGATCGTAGCTCGGCACCGCGACGCTGATGCCGTGGCCATTGAGGCCGCGCGCGCAATGGCTCGACGACGAGCCGTCGAGCGCCTGCCAGTAGCCGCCGTGGATGAACACGACGAGAGGCCCATCACGATCGCCCTCGAACAGGTCGATGAAGTTGCGCTCGCCCGGACCATAGCTCAGACGCCGCGGCGGATGCTGCTCGCGGTACGCCGCGGAGTCCCGCGCCCAGCCGGCCATGATCGCCGGGTTTTCCAGCACCCGCGCCCGGTTGTTGTATTCGACTTCGTAATCGATCCCGGCCACGGCGTTACGCGGTCCGCGCCTTGGCCGAGCGCTGCGCCGAGCCCTTGGCCTTGGCGAGCAGCCGCATCAGCTCGCGGATATCCTTCGGCGAGAGGTCGCCGAAGACATCGGCGATCCATTTCTCGTGTTCGGCCGCCATCTTGCGGAACTCGGCCCGGCCGGTCTTGGTCAGCCGGATGAACTGCACGCGGCGGTCGGTCTCCGAGGTGCGGCGATCGAGATGGCCCGATTCAACCAGGCGCTCGACCAGCCCGGTGACGTTGCCGTTCGACACCATCATCCGCTTCGACAGGTCCGACAGCGTCATGCCGTCCGGCACCTTGTCGAGCTGGGCCATCAGGTCGAAACGCGGCAGCGTGACGTCGAATTTCTCGCGCAGGCGGCTGCGCACCTCGCCTTCGATCAGCGTGGTGCAGGTCAACAGCCTCAGCCACAGCCTGAGCTCGGTGCCGTGATCGTCGGGCAGCTCGACGGCCTTGGTTTCGGAATCGAGGATCATGCTGCGATCATGCCTCCGCGGCGGGTTTCGGTCGGACCGATTGCTTTGAGCTTCAAGCAATTCGCGGTGTCCTGCAAGGACAATAGCGAATCCGGCCCGATGCACCGAGGCAATTCTGCAATTTCTTTAAACTTCAAGCAATTGGCGCGGCGCTTGCATGGCGCGCGACAGCGCCCGCGCAACCGGTAACCTGACGCGATGCCACATCGCTTGCAGCGGTCGCACGCGCCAGACTAAGCTGCGGCCAAGCTGGAAAGGCATCAAGACAATGCTTTGGGGGAGTGACATGAAGCAACTGACAAGACTCGCGGGATTGGCGGCGCTGCTGGGAATCGCGGCGAGCCCGGCGGCAGCGCAGGAAAAGATCAAGATCGGCGTGCTGGTTACGACCTCGGGACCTGCCGCGGCGCTGGGCCAGCAGGTCCGCGACGGCTTTGCACTCGCGGTCAAGGACCTTGGCGGCAAGATGGCCGGCCGGGATGTCGAGATCGTCAACGCCGACGACGAGCTCAAGCCCGACGCTGCGGTGGTCAAGGTGCGCGGCCTGCTCGAGCGCGACAAGGTCGATTTCGTGGTCGGCCCGATCTTCTCCAACATCCTGCTGGCGATCCACCGCCCGGTCACCGACAGTAAGACCTTCCTGATCAGCCCGAATGCCGGCCCCTCGAGCTTTGCCGGCAAGGAGTGCAACCCGTTCTTCTATGTGACGTCGTACCAGAACGACCAGGTGCACGAGATCCTCGGCAAGGTGGCGCAGGACCGCGGCTACAAGCGCGTCTATTTGCTGGTGCCGAACTATCAGGCCGGCCGCGACTCCGTCGCCGGCTTCAAGCTCGACTACAAGGGTGAGATAACAGAGGAATCCTACACGCCGCTGAACACACTGGATTTCCAGCCCGAATTGTCCAAGATCGCCGCGCAGAAGCCGGACGCGCTGTTCACCTTCATGCCCGGCGGCATGGGCGTGAACCTCGTGAAGCAATACAAGCAGGCCGGCGCCACCGTGCCGGTGCTCTCCGCCTTCACCGTCGACGAATCCACCCTGCCTGCGCAGCAGGACGCCGCGGTCGGCATGTTCGGCGGCGCGAACTGGGCACCTGACCTCGACAATCCGCAGAGCAAGAAATTCGTCGCCGCCTATGAGGCCGCATACAACGGCGTGCCCGGTACCTATGCCATGCAGGCCTATGACGCGGCGCTGTTGATCGACAGCGCGGTCAAGGCGGTGAAGGGCGACCTCTCCAACAAGGAGGCGGTCGCGGCGGCACTGAAGAAGGCCGACTTCACCTCGCTGCGCGGTAACTTCAAGTTCAACAACAACGGCTATCCGATCCAGGATTTCTATCTCACCAAGGTCGCGAAGCGGCCCGACGGCAAATTCCAGACCGAGATTGTCGAAAAGGTGTTCTCGAACTATGGCGACCGCTACGCCAAGGACTGCGCCGCGAAGTAAGACACAAAGCGTTTTCAAGCGAAGTGGACACCGGTTCGCGTGATGAAAGCGCCTCAAACAAAAGAGAGGGAAACATGACGAAAGACGAGATCGCCGGCATCACCCGCGCCAATGAAGGCATGCAGGGCATTTCCTGGAGCATCCTCGGCCAGACCTACGTGCCGAAGAGCCGCACCGAGCATTCGTTCTCCTGGCACGCCACCTTCCCGCCGGGCACCTTCGTGCCTCCGCACATCCATCCCGACCAGGACGAGTATCTCTACATCCTGGAGGGAAAGCTCGACTTCATGCTCGACGGTGCCGACGAATCCGCCACGCCCGGCGACCTGGTACGCCTGCCGATGGGCAAGCCGCACGGCATCTTCAACAAGTCGCAGCAAACTGCCAAGACGCTGTTCTGGGTGTCGCCGACCCGCCGGCTCTACGATCTGTTCTGGGCGATCCACAACATGAAGGAGCAGAACCCGGATGACGTGGTGCGGCTCGCCGCCGAGCACAACATCCACTTCCTGCCGCCGCCTCCGGCGTAGGACACTTCCCTAATTGCAGGCAGCCTAGCCGCATAAAGATGTCGTCCCTGCGAAAGCAGGGACCCATACGCCGCGGCGGATGTTGTGAACGGGATTCGTCATTCCAGCGTTGCGAAATGACGAACATTGGTGGTTATGGGTCCTTGCTTTCGCAGGGACGACACCGAATTTGTGGCGCGCGAGGCGATCGTTACTCCTACTGCCGCGCCACCACGCGGGCGGCGAAGCCGGCCTTGGCCGCGTAGCCGCGCACGATCGCCTCGCGCGCCTCGTAATTGAGGATGGTGTCGACGTCGGTAAAGCCCTGCGGCGCGAGCTGCTCGACGGCGTCGATCACACCCTCCGGCCCGCCGCGGCGGTTGGAGGCGACGATGTCGGCGGTCATCGGCAGCCGCTGCCGCTCATAGGCCGCGAGCGCCTGGCGCGGATGCTCGGATCGCGCCAGCATGTCGGCGAGGCATCGCGCATCGAGAATGGCCTGCGACGCGCCGTTCGAGCCGACCGGGTACATCGGATGCGCGGCGTCGCCGAGCAGCGTGACCCGTCCGCTCGACCAATACGGCAGCGGATCGCGGTCGCAGCACGGATACTCCCAGAACTCCGGCGTCGCGTTGATCAGGCCGGTGAAATCGACCTGCGGAATCGTGAAGCTCGCGACATAGGGCATCATCTCCTCGCGCCGGCCGAGATTGGACCAGCCCTCGCGGCGCGGCGGCGGCGAGGAGCCGTCGCCGATCCGCACCAGCACCGCCCAGTTGGTGAGCCGGCTTGCCGGGCTCGAGCCCGGCGCGATCGGGTAGATCACGGCCTTGGCGTTCAGCCCGCCGGCGATGATCATCGAGCGTCCGGTCAGGAAGGCCGGCCAGTCGGTAGCGCCGCGCCACAGCATCAGCCCGTTCCAGCACGGCCCGCCCTCGCCCGGGAACAGCGTCTCGCGCACCTTGGAGTGGATGCCGTCGGCGCCGATCAGGATGTCACCGCGCGCAGTGTGCACATGGGCGCCGCTGCGATCGAAGAAATAGGCCGAGACCCCGCCTTCATCCTGCGTGAAGGAGCCGAGCCGGCAACCGGTGCGGATCGCATCGGCGCCGAGACGGTCGATCACCGCCTGGTGGATCACGCTTTGCAGGCGGCCGCGATGGATCGAAAATTGCGGCACGTCGTGGCCGGCATCGAGCCCGCGCTTCTCATGCCAGACCTGCTGGCCATGCCGCGTCAGATAGAACAGCTCTGAGGTACGGATCGCGACGTCGTCGAGCCTGTCGAGCAGGCCGAGCCCTGCCAGCTCGCGGATCGCATGCGGCAAGGTGTTGATGCCGACGCCGAGCTCCCGGATCGTCTCCGACTGCTCGTACAGCTCGCAAGCGATGCCGCGCGCGCGCAGCATCAGCGCTGTGGTGAGACCACCGATTCCGCCTCCGACGATAATCGCCTTCATCGTCCTTACTCCACTCACACAGGACGTTTTACGCTTTGGTCTAGGGTCGCACGCCCGCTTGTGCGGCCGCAAGCCAGTTTGTCGTCCCCACTTTCGTCGAATCCTTGCCGTCTCGCCTTAGGATTAACAGCGGCTCAGCATACTCTCTTCTAAATCCGTCACCCCCGCGCAAAGGCTTCGCCTTTGCCGCTGGAGGAGCGGCGGAGCGGCGTCTCGAAGGGTCGACGGCCACCGGCCGGGCCGTGCATCCTTCGAGGCTCGCCCAGCGGCGCAATTGCGCCGCAAGGCTCGCAGCTCAGGATGACGGGACCAACAGGATTGCGCCTCCGTTAATCCGGCACCACCGCGATGGCCTGGATTTCTACCTTGGCGCGATCCTCGATCAGGCCGGCAACCTGGATCGCGGTCATCGCCGGAAAATGCCGGCCGATGACGTCGCGATAGACCGCGCCGATCTCCTTCAGCCGCGCGGAATATTCCTTCCGGTCGAGCAGGAACCAGGTCATCGACACGATGTGCTCGGGCCTTGCCCCGCCGGCGGCGGCGACGGCTGTGATGTTGCGCAGGGTCTGGCCGATCTGTGCCACGAGATCGTCGGTCTCGAACACGCATTGCCCGTTCCAGCCGATCTGGCCGGCGATGAAGAGCTGCTTGCCGCGCGCGGCCATGCCGTTGGCGTAGCCGATCGGCTTGGCCCATCCATCCGGCTGCAGGATCTCGATCATCTCAATTGCCCTCGAAGGCGGGTTTCTGCTTGGCGGCGAAGGCCTCGAAGGCGCGGCGGAAATCGCCGGTCACCATGCAGATCGCCTGCGCCTGCGCTTCGGACTCGATCATCTCGTCGACGCCCATCGCCCATTCCTGGTTGAACATCGTTTTCGTCACGCCGTGCGCGAACCACGGTCCATCCGCGAGCGAGCGCGCCATCTCATGCGCCGCGGCGGCGAGCTCGGCCGCTGGCACCAGGCGGTTGTGGAAGCCCCATGCAAAACCTTCGTCGGCGCTCATCGCGCGGCCGGTGTAGAGCAGATCGGCGGCATGACCCTGCCCGATCACCCGCGGCAGCAGCCCGCAGGCACCCATGTCGGCGCCGGCAAGGCCGACGCGGGTGAACAGGAATGCGGTCTTGGCCTGCGGTGTCGCCAGCCTGAGGTCGGACGCCAGCGCCAGCATCGCACCGGCACCGGCGCAGATGCCGTCGATCGCGGCGACGATGATCTGCGGGCATTTGCGCATCGCACGCACCACCTCGCCGGTCATCCGGGTGAAGGCGAGCAGGTCCGGCATCGCCATCCGCGTCAACGGCGCGATGATCTCGAACACGTCGCCGCCGGAGCAGAAATTGCCCTCGGCGCCGGTCAGCACGATGGCGCGAACGTCGGAAGCGTATTTGAGGTTGGTGAAGAGGTCGCGCAGCTCCTCGTAGGATTCGAATGTCAGCGGATTCTTCTTGTCCGGCCGGTTCAACGTGATGGTCGCGACCCGGCCGCTGGCATCGGTCGACCAGCGGAAGTGCTTCGCGGGATAATCCTTGAACGGACGGAGCTTTGCTTTCATCTCGGACATGATTTCTTCCTTCACCCGGTAAAGACCTCGCCGCCGGCAACCGCCACGGCTTGTCCGTTGATTGACGATGCGCCCTCGGAGGCGAGCCAGAGGATGGCGTCGGCGACTTCCTCCGGCGTCACAAGCCGCTGCATCGGATTGACTTTTGCGAGCGCGGCCCGCGCCTCCTGCTCGCTGCGGCCGGTCTTGGCGACGATGTTGGCCGTGGCATCCGCCACCAGTGGCGTATCGGTATAGCCGGGGCAGACCGCGTTCACGGTGACGCCGCGCCGGGCATATTCCAGCGCCAGCGAACGGGTCAGGCCAACGACGCCGTGCTTGGCCGCGACATAGGCCGAGACGTAAGCGTAGCCGGTGAGGCCCGCGGTCGAAGCCACGTTGATCACGCGGCCGCGGCCGCGCTGCGCCATGTCGGGCAGCACGGCCTGCGTCACCAGGAACACGCTGGAAAGGTTGCTCGCCAGCATATCCGCCCATAGCGCCGCACCCGTCTTGTCGAACGGCGCGCTGCCGGCCTTGCCGGCATTGTTGACGAGGATATCGATCGGACCCGCCTCGGCCGCGATCTGCGCGATACCTTTGGTCACCGCAGCCTCACCGGTCACGTCGATCGACACGACGGCGCCGGCGTGCTTGCCGAGCGCCGCCGCGGTCGCCTTCAGCGCATCGATCCGACGCCCCGCAATGCTGACACGTACCCCGGCGTTCGCCAGTGCAATCGCCGTGGCAGCACCGATGCCGGACCCGGCGCCCGTGACCAGCGCATGTGCGTTGGGCCAGAAGCTCATCATGCCTTCCCTCCGGCGGCCGCGCGTTCGAGATTGGCCTCGTATTGCGACTTGCCCGACAGATACTGTTTCGGCCAGGCGATCTGCTTGATGCCGATCTTGGCGGCCTCGTGCAGCGTCCAGGCCGGATCGGCGAGGTGCGGCCGCGCGATGGCGCAGAGATCGGCGCGGCCGGCGGCGATGATCGAGTTGGCGTGGTCGGCCTCCGAGATCGCGCCGACCGCGATGGTGGCGATGCCGACCTCGTTGCGGATCTTGTCGGCGAACGGCGTCTGGTAGAGCCGGCCATAGATCGGATGGTCGTCGGCCCAGACCTGGCCGGACGAGCAATCGATCAGGTCGGCGCCCGCCGCCTTGAACAGCTTTGCAAAGGCCAGCGCATCCTCCGGCGTGTTGCCGCCCTCGGCCCAGTCGTGACAGGACAGGCGGACCGACATCGGCTTGTCCTCCGGCCACACCGCACGGATGGCACGGAACACCTCCAGCGGATAACGCGCGCAGTTCTCGATCGATCCGCCATACTCGTCGGTGCGGCGGTTGGTCAGCGGCGAGAGGAAGCTCGACAGCAGATAGCCGTGGGCGCAGTGCAGCTCCAGAATATCGAAGCCCGCGCTTGCGGCGCGCCGGGCGGCGGCAACGAACTGGTCGCGCACCTCATCCATCTCGGCGCGGCTCATCGGCTCCGGGATCTGGCCGTCGGGCAGATAAGGCACCGGCGAGGCCGACACCAGTAGCCAGTTGTGGTCCGGCAGCGGTTCGTCCATGCCCTCCCAGGCGACGCGGGTCGAGCCCTTGCGGCCAGCATGGCCGAGCTGAATGCCGATCTTCGCTTCCGAATTGCGATGCACGAAGTCGACGATCCGCTTGTATGCCGCCGCCTGCTCATCGTTCCACAGCCCGCAGCAGCCGGGCGTGATCCGCGCTTCCGGCGAGACGCAGGTCATCTCGGTGAACAGGAGACCGGCGCCGCCGAGCGCGCGGGAGCCGAAATGCACGAGGTGGAAATCGTTCGGCACGCCCTCTTCCGCTGAATACATCGCCATCGGCGAAACGATGATGCGGTTGTGCAGCGACAGGCCGCGGATGTGGAACGGCGTCAGCATCGGCGGCGTGACGCGGTCGTTGGTGGCAGGCACGCCACTACGCTCGGCGAACCAGCGCTCATAGCCCTCGAGCCAGGTCTTGTCGCGCAGCCGCAAATTCTCGTGGCTGATCCGCTGCGAGCGGGTCAGCAGCGAGTACATGAACTGCTCCGGCTCCAGCGTATCGGCATAGCGCGAGCCGACCACCTCGAACCATTCCATCGCGTTGCGCGCGGCATTCTGGATCCGCGCCACATCGACGCGGCGCAGTTCCTCGTATGCCTTCAGCACCGCGGGGATGCTGTCCTTGGTCGCGCCGTGGATCTTGAACTGGTTGGTGAGCTCGATCGCGTCCTCCAACGCGAGCTTGGTGCCCGAGCCGATCGCGAAATGCGCGGTATGGGCGGCATCGCCCATCAGCACGACATGGCTGTTGCCGTTGAACGCAGTCCACTTGCCGCAGATCAGCCGCGGGAACGACAGCCAGGCCGAACCGCGCAGATGCCGCGCGTTGGAAACCAGATGATGACCCTCGAGGATTTCGGCGAATACGTTCTCGCAGAACGCGATCGACTCCCCCTGCTCCATCTTGTCGAGGCCGTGGGCGAGATACGCTTCCTCGGTGGTCTCGACGATGAAGGTCGCCGCGCCCTCCTCGAACTTGTAGATGTGCGCCTGGAACCAGCCGTGCTCGGTCTTGCGGAAATCGAAAGTGAAGGCGTCGAACGGGCGGTTGGTGCCGAGCCAGATATAGCGGTTCGGCCGCATCAGCATGTCGGGCTGGAACGCCTCGGTGTATTTGGCGCGGATCTTCGAGTTCACGCCGTCGCACGCCACGATCAGGTCGGCATCGGGGAATTCGAGATCGGAATTGACCTCGCGCTCGAAGATCAGTTCGACGCCGAGCTCCTCGGCCCGCGCCTGCAGGATGTTGAGCAGCCGCTTGCGGCCGATGCCGACGAAGCCGTGCCCGGTGGTGCGCATCCGCCGGCCCTTGATCAGGACCTCGATGTCGTCCCAGTGGTTGAAGGCCTGCTCGATCGTGTCTGATGTGACCGGGTCCCATTTGCGCATGTTGTCCATGGTCGCATCGGAAAACACCACGCCGAAGCCGAACGTGTCGTAGGGCCGGTTGCGCTCGACCACCGAGATCACGTGCGAGGGATCCAGCATCTTCATCAGGATGCCGAAATAAAGCCCGGCCGGCCCGCCTCCAATGCAAACGATGCGCATGGCGTTCTCCCGTTGGCTTCGGCGGCTGGGGCAGGTTCTTCCCGCTAGCCGGTACGGCATATTATTTTATACTTAAAATATTTGTCAAGGGCCGGCTCGGCCCGGTCAACTCCGTCATTCCGGGGCGACGCAAAGCGTCGAGCCCGGAATCCATCAGGCCGCACCAATGGCGGCGAAATAGATTCCGGGTCCTCGCTTCGCGAGCCCTCAGGTGCGCAATTGCGCACCGGGGAATGACGATGGGGAGAGAACAGGCCGCGCGTCGCGGCCCTCAATGCACCGCGGCGTACAGGATCTTGTCCTGGGTCGCGTCCGCGGCGTCGAACTCGGCGACGATGCGGCCGGTGCGGGCGACCAGGATGCGGTCGGAGACGGCGAGGATCTCCGGCAGGTAAGACGAGATCACCACCACCGCCTTGCCCTCGTCGGCGAGCCGGCGGATTTCGCCGTGGATGTGCGGGATCGTGCCGACGTCGACGCCGCGCGTCGGCTCGTCGAAGAAGATGATCGACGGCTCCTGCACCAGCGTCTTGGCCAGCACCACCTTCTGCTGGTTGCCGCCGGACAGCTCGATGATCCGCGCCTTGCGCTGCAATGCGCTGATCTTGAGCCGGTCGACCCAGTAACTGGCGAGCTTGCTGCGCTTCGCACGCGACAGCAGCAAGCTCCAGCCCTTCCTTGTGGCGAGGCTGCCGAGATAGACGTTGTCGTCGACCACCATGGTCTCGAAGAAGCCGTTGGCCTTGCGGTCCTCGGTGATGTAGGCGATGCCGTCATTGATCGCCTGCCGCGGCACGCGGTAGCGGATCGGCTTGCCGCGCAGCCTTATGGTGCCGCCATTGACCAGATTGCGCTTCAGCGCGCCGTAGACGATCTTGGCGATCTCGGTGCGGCCGGAGCCGATCAGGCCGGCGATGCCGACCACCTCGCCGGCATAGACCGAGAACGACATGTTCTTGACCGCCATGCCCATGGTGACGTTCTCGACCGTCAGCACCTTCTCACGGCGCTGATGGGTCTTGGCCTTGCCGCCATAGACCGCCTGCGCCACCTCGCGGCCGACCATGTGCTGCACCAGCGCGTCGCGGGTGAGTTCTTTGGCGGGCGCCGTGATCACCAGCTTGCCGTCGCGCAGCACGGTGATGCGGTCGGCGATCTGCAGCGATTCCTCCAGCGCATGCGAGATGTAGATGATGGAGACGCCGCGGGCGCGCAGGTCGCGCACCAAATGGAAGAAGTGGACGATCTCCTCCGGCGTCAGCGAGGCGGTCGGCTCGTCGAAGATGATGATGCGCGCCTTGTTGTAGATCGCGCGCGCGATCTCCACCATCTGCTTCTTGGCGGTGCCGAGCAGCGCCACCGGGGTCGCCGGATCGACGTGGAAATTCAGCGACTGCAACAGCTGCTGGGCCTGGATGTTCAGCGTGCGGAAGCGCGTCAACAGCTTCTCGTTGCCGAGCTCGATGTTCTGCGCCGCGGTCATGGTCGGCACCAGGCTGGTCTCCTGGTAGACCATGCAGATGCCGGCATCGAGCGCGTCGCGCGGCTGCTCGAAATTGGCCGGCTTGCCGTCGAGCAGATAATCGCCGGAGGTGAGATTGATCGCGCCCGCGATCGCCTTGCACAGCGTGGACTTGCCGGCGCCGTTCTCGCCGACCAGCGCATGCACCTCGCCGGGATAGAGATCGAAATTGACACCCTCGATGGCGTGAACGCCGCCATAGATCTTGGAGCCGTTGCTGATCCGCAGCACCGGCTCGCGGGCTGCGGAGGGGGTCGCGGTCGCCGCCTGCATCACGCCGTCATTCATCGCAGCTCTCCCGTATAGCGCAGCAGCCGTCCCGCGCCGCGCGCGGCGATGACGATGCCGGACGGCACCGCACAGGCGGCGGTGATGCCGTGGAAGCGGCCGCCGGCGCGACTGTGCAGGCTGTCGCTGGCCTCGCCTTCGGCATCGAGATGCACCAAGAGGCCGTAGGAGCGCGGCGGCGCCCATGGCTTCTGGATGCCGAGCGCCTTGACGCTGCCGATCTGCATCGGCTCCAGGCAATCGCTGCCGCCGACCAGCGCCGGCGCCACCCAGTATTCGGGCGGCATCGTCGCCATCATCTCCTCGCGGAAATCGTCTTCCTTGAGCACGAACTCGATCAGATGGGTGCGGCGCGCGAACATGCCGAGCAGGAACCCACCATGGCCGTCCGGATGCAGCCGCGCCGGATAGCCCGGCATGTTGGCGGCGACGGTCTCGCGCGGACCAAGCCCGCTGCCGCCAAGCGCGAAGCGGCTGAGGCCATGCGCCCAGCTCTCGGTGAGCCACAGGCTGTTGCCGTCGGCCGACACCATCACCCCGTAGGGATATGGCAGGTCGCGCAACAGCACCTGCGGATTGTCGAGCCCGGCGCCGCAGCTGATCAGGCGGCCATTGGCGCGCTTCTCCATCAGATCGTGCCGCCACTCGCTCGGGCGACGGCCGGCACTGCCTTCGACGGCATAGATGCGACCATCGGGCGCCGCCGTGACCGACAACAGCCCGACGAGCGCGCTGCCGCCGGCCGACTCCAGCCAGCGCGGCGCGGGCTTGGCGGGATCGATCGCGGCAAGGCCCCTGCCCGCGACGCAGACCAGAAGCCGGCCGTCCGGATGCAGCGCAAGCCCGCCGGCATCATCCTCGAATTCGGCGACAATCGCGCGCGTCGCGAAATCGCTGCCGCTGAGCTTCAGCACTTGTCGGCCGGCGGAGACATAGATCGCGCCATCGCCGGCGGCGATCACGTCGTCGACGCCCGGCAGCGGCTCGCCGATCGGCACGGCGGTATCGAGCCGGTCGTTCGGGCTGAGCGCGCCGTCGAGCGGCGGGATCGCGTTCTGGCCGCCGTCGCGGTCGATGACGCTGCGGATATCGCGCAGCAGATGATCGAAGAATCCCATTATGTCGTCACCCTGCTTTTGGCGCCCCAATAGGCGTCGTAGCCGGTCCAGCTGTCGTCGACGCCGTCGAGCTTGATGCGGCCGATCCGGTTGTTCTCGAGGCCGCCGAGATAGAGATAGCCCTGGTGCTCGCGCATCGAGGTCAAGGTCGAATGCGAGATGCCGGTCGGATCCCACCACGATTCCAGCGCCTCGCCCTTCTCGTTGAACTTCAGCACGCAGCCATGGTTCAGCGCGGGCGCCAGCCATTCGTCGGTCGGCACCTGCTTGACCATGCGCAGGCGGAAGCCGGGTTTTCGCGCGGCAAGGTCGAAGGTCGGGGTGCGGATGCCGACCAGCGCCAGCCAGTAGGTGCCGTCGGAGGCGCGGTTGATGTTGTCGGGATTGCCCGGCAACTCGTCCATCAGCACTTCGGTCTTGCCCTTGTTCGGCCCGTCGATCCAGTGCCGGAACACCTTGCACAGCGAGGTCGACGCGATCAGGATCGACTTGCCGTCATGCGAGACGCAGATCCCGTTCGGGAAATAGAAGTGGTTGATCACGGTGCGCGTGGTCTTGGTCGCCGGATCGTAGCAGACCACGCGGCCGTTCGGCCGGCCCTCGAGGATGTCGAGGGTGTTGGTGGTCATCTCGTAGCGCGTGGTGCAGTCGCTGAAATAGATCTTGCCGTCGGGCGCGATGTCGAGGTCATCGGCCATGCGCAGGCGCGAGTCGTCGTTCAGCTTGTACCAGGTGCGGTTGGTCTCGTCGGTGACCTTGAAGATGCGGCCGTCGGGCGCGACGCCGTACACGCCCATGCCCGCCACCGCGACGATCAGGTTCTCGTCGCGATCGAACTGCATGCCGAGCGGCCGGCCGCCGATATGGGCAAACACCTCGCGGGTCTTGAAGTCGGGCCCGGAGAAGCGGATCACATTGCCGTCGCGGGTCGAGCCGTAGAGCCGGCCCTGGCGGTCGAGGATGACGTCCTCGGGGCCCTCGACCTGATCGACGCCGATCGCCTGCGCGTTGATCAGCCGGTCGTTCTGCGCATAGGGCGATGCTGCGCCCGGCTGCACAGCCGGCGCCGAGGCCAGCGGCACGAAGGCCGGATTGACATAGATCTTCTGGATCGCCTTGCCGCGGTTCTTCGACCATTTGACGTCGATGCCGACGGCGGCGAGCAGGATCATGCCGGTCACCGCCGAGGTGACGTAGCCCGGGATGCCCATGCGCACGAGGCCGTTGATCAGGAGGAAGATGATCAGCGCGCCGATCATCGCCCGCCATACCGTGCCCTTGCCGCCGGCCAGCGACACGCCGCCGAGCACCACGGCGGTGAGCGCCTGGAATTCCCACCCCACACCGGTGGTGGAATCCGTCGAGGCCTGCCGTGCCGCATAGAAGATGCCGCTTGCCGCGCACAGCGTGCCCGACAGCACATAGGTCATGAACAGCATCAAGCGAACCCGGATGCCGGCATGACGTGCCGCCTTGCGACTGGCGCCGATCGCGGTGAGATGCCAGCCATAGCGCGAGCGCGACAGGAAGATGTGGCAGATCAGCAGCACCACGAACAGCGTCGCCGCATTGACGGGAATGCCGAGCACGCTGCCGCCGCCGATGAAGTCCCAGGCGTCGCTCTCGACCGAGTTGGTCGCGAACACCTGGGCATAGCTGGTGTTGAGCAAATTGACCGAGGCGCGCAGGATGATCAGCGTCACCAGCGTGGTCAGGAACGGCCGGGTCTTGAGGAATCCGATCAGGAAGCCGTTGATGCTGCCGAGCAGCGCGCCGACCAAAAGCGTCGCCGGCACCGCAAGGCCGACCGGCCATTCGCGCACCAGGAGGAAATACAGCGCGGCGAAATTGCACAGCGCGAAGATCGCGCCGACCGACAGATCGATGCCGCCGGTGACGAGGCAGAATCCCATCGCCAGCGCGACGAAGCCGAATTCGGCGAACAGCCGCAGCAGCGACACCGAATTCTGCACCGAGGCGTAGTCGGGAATGGTGAGCGCGAAATAGGCCCACAGCCCGATCATCACGGTGAACGGAACGACCGGCTCGAACCACTGTTTCAGCAGCAGCTCCGACAGCAGGAGCCGGGGTGAGAACCGCCGCACCGATGCGGCAAAGGAATCAACGGCCATCGACATCGTCAAAGCACTCCCTCGATCCGGTTTCACGTGTCCGGATTCTGATCCTTGATACAGCCGGCGCGGGAATGCCCCCCGCGCCGGCTGCCTCGCGCCTTGTTAGTTTTTCTTGGGTAGCGCGAAACAGGTGCCGCCGAGCGAGGCGTTCGACTTATCGATCCAGATCGGCCGCGTGTAATAGGACAGGTTCTTGGTGCCGGGCTTGTCGCCGGACATCAGCAGCGTCTCGGCCGCGAACATCAGATCGTGGCCCTGCTCGGTCGCCTTGTAGCTCAGGAACTTGCTGAAATTGCCTGACGTGACCTGGTCGCAATCGAGCTGCGAGCCCTCGCCCGAGGCGAACACCTTGACGTCGTCGATCTTGCCGGCATTGCGGATCGCCTGCGCGGCGCCCGATTCCATGATGCCCCAGAAGCCGATCGAGGCACAGAGATCGGGATGCTGCTGGATCACGGTCGCGGTGATGTTGAGCGCGGTGTTGGCGTCCCAGTTCGCCGCCTGGTTCGACACCACCTTGATGTTGGGATCCTTGTTCAGGACGTCCATGATGGCGCCGACCTGGTCGACGCTGGCGGCCGCGGTCAATTCGCCCTGCACGATCTGCACCTTGCCCGACTTGCCGGAGCCGGTGCCGCAGGCCTTGACGGCTTCGTTGGCGAGCATTCGGCCGATCTCACGCCAGTCGACGCCGACGAAGGCGCCGGACTTGTAGTTCGAGGCCATGTTGACCTGGATCACATGCGTGCCCTGGGCCTCGGCGCGCTTGAGATCCTTCATCAGCAGCGTCACGCTCGGGTTCTGCACGATCAGGACATCGGGCTTCTGGTCGACCAGCGCGGTCAGCGCCTGCTGCATGGCGGACGGATTGTTGTTGGGATCGCGCACGACATATTTCATGCCGCGCCACTCGGCCTCTTCCTGCACCACGCGGCCCCATTCATCCGACAACGGCACGCCGAGCGCGATCGGCAGATAGGCGACGGTCTTGCCCTGCAGCGACTTGTCGTAGGCGGCGCGCAATTCGCGCCCGGCCTTGGTGCCTTCCTCCTGCGCCGATGCCGCGAACGGCATCGCGGCAACCGCCACGCCGGCGAGCAGGATCGTCCAGAACTTCGTCGTCTTCATCGTCTCCTCCACAAGAAAATGCTTTTGATTGATTTGGATTTGTTTTGATTGGCGCGAAGCGCTAGTCGCCTTGGTTCAATCGCCTTGTTTCAGTCCCCTTGCCGCGCGGTCTCCTCGTCGCGGGGATGCAGCCAGTTGTCGAGCACGATCGCGGCCAGCAGCACCACGCCCTTGATGATGTTCTGCACCTCGCTGTTGACGTCCATGATGGTGAAGGCGTTGAGCAGCGTGCCGATCAGGACGCAGCCGACCACGACGCTGAACACGCTGCCGCGGCCGCCGATCAGGCTGATGCCGCCGATCACGACGACCAGCACGACGTCGAAGATCATGGTCCCCTGCGTGATCGCCATCTGCATGCTGCCTGTCGTGCCGACCCAGACCAGGCCTGCAATCCAGGCGAGCACTGCAACCAGCACGTGCTCGAGCACGATCAGCGGCCGCAGCGGAATGCCGGTCAGCCGCGCGGCTTCCGGATTGTCGCCCTGCGCATAGATGAAGCGGCCGACCGAGGTGCGCGACAGGAACAAATGCATCGCAATCGCACAGGCCGCGAACACCAGGATTGGAACCGGGATGCCGAACAGCCGTCCGGCGCCGAGATACATCAGGCCCGGCGCGTCCTTCGGCGCGTAGACCACCCAGGCTGGCGCGATCCAGAACGCGAGGCCGTAGATCACGAAACCTGCGGCGAGCGTCACGAACAGCGCCGGAGCCTCGACGAAGGCGACCATCACGCCGTTGACGACGCCGATCAGCACCGCGATTGCCAGCGCCAGCAGCACTGCGGTGAAAACCGGCATCCCGTTCTGCATATAGATCAGCGCGATCGCCCAGGAACCCGCCATGATCGCGACCTCGGAGAGGTCGATGCCGCGGCTGATCACGATCAGCCCCATGCCGAGGCCGAGCACGCCGAGGATGGAAATACTGCGCAACAGATTGAGCAGGTTGGAGACGGTGGCGAAACCGTTCAGGGTCAGGCCGAATACGACCAGAAGCGCGATCGTGATCAGGAGCACGATCTGCTCCTGGCTCGGCTTTGCGAACATTGAGCCCGAGCGAGATGATGCCACAGGGACAGCAACGCCGCGCGATGGCGATTGCACGCTCATCGTTTCCTCCAGATATTATTTTGCTTGAGACTTTAAGAGTGCCAACTCATATTCGTCAAATGCATTCGACGGATACGGATTGATTATTTCCATGCATGTGCGCGATATCGATCTGAACCTGTTCGTCGTGTTCGACGCGGTTTACACCGAGGGCGGCGTCAGCCGCGCCTGCTTCCGCCTCAACCTGACGCAGCCCGCGGTGAGCCACGCGCTGAGCCGGCTGCGCGCCATGTTCAACGATCCGCTGTTCGTGCGCCGCCACCACGTGATGACGCCGACGCCGCTGGCACGCCAGATCATCACCACGGTGCGCCAAGCGCTCAACGGCCTCGAGACGACGCTGACCCACACCAACCGCTTCGATCCGGCGAAGACGCCGAAGCGCTTCGTGATCGGGCTGCGCAACAATCTCGAGGCGCCGATGCTGAGCGCGCTGGTCAACCGGATCAGCGCGGTCGCGCCATTGGTCGAGATCGCCACCGTGCGCAGCGAGCGCAACAATCTGGAGCGGGAACTCGCTGCCGGCACGCTCGATGTCGCGATCGACACGCTGCTGCCGCTGTCGACCGAGGTACGGCGCGAGCAGATCCTGACCGAGCATATCGCCGTGTTCGCCCGGCGCGGCCATCCCGAGCTCCGCGCGCGGCTCGACAAGAAGGCCTATTTGCGCATGGAGCATGTCTGCGTGACGTCGCGGCGCAGCGGCGTGTCGTTTGAGGATTTCCAGCTGCAGCGCCTCGGCCTGACGCGCACCGTCCGCCTGACCTGCCAGAATTTCGCGACCGCCTGCCATGTCGTGAGCCGCAGCAACATGCTGCTGACGGCGTCGGAAAGCGCAGCTTCCGTGCTGGAGGACCCCGGGCTGTTGCAGTGCTTCCCCTGCCCGTTCCCGATCAGCCCGCACGTCAATTATCTCTACTGGCACGCCACCGCCGAGGGCGACACCACCAATCAATGGCTGCGCGAGCAACTCCGCGCCGCCGCCGCGCTCTTGGCCGGCAGTCGCTTCGCCAAGAAGAACCGCCGCGCGGCGAAGACCGGCCCGAAGGTGGCGCTTGCGATTTCCACCAGCATCGCCGCCGAATAGCGATGCGCTGCACTTCACCTCGCCTCGCCTGCGGGGAGAGGTCGCATCGCATCGAAGATGCGATGCGGGTGAGGGGGAGTCGCCGCGGGTTGAGTTGCTACCGTCTGCGCGGAGACAGCCCCTCACCCCACCCCCTAAGAGCAAGCTTGGCTTGTCTCGATCCCGTAAGAACGGGGCGAAGGAGCGCAGCGCCGTCGTGGCGCTGTTCGACCTGATCCGATCGGCTACATTCCACTCAGCCCGCTATCCACCGCGAGCGTCTGGGCAGTGACATAGACGCTTTCATCCGACATGAAGAACAACACCGCATAGGCGATCTCCCAGGCCGTCGCCTGACGGCCGAACGGGACCTGGCTCTTGCCGCGCGACGGCCGGCCGGCGCCGGCCTCGCGGCCGTTCGGCGTGTCCACCAGTCCCGGATAGACCAGATTGGCGCGGATGCCGCGCCGCGCGCCGGTATGCGCGATGTTGCGCATCAGGCCGCCGAGCGCCGCCTTGGAGGAATCGTAGACCGCCATCTGCGATCCCGCCTTCAGCGCCGCGATCGAGGAGATGAAGACGATCGAGCCGCCGTCTTCGAATTTCGGCAGGGCGGCACGGCAGCACAGCATGGGACCGCGGACATTGACGTCGTAGATCCTGTTCCATTCTTCGGCGCTGACATTGTCGAGCCCGGTCTTGCCGAAGGTGCCGATGTTGAGCACCATGCCGTCGAGCCCGCCCATCGCGTGATGAGCTTCATCAATCATCCTGATGACGTCGGCTTCCTTGGTGACGTCGGCCGCGATGGCGGAGCCGCGGCCGCCGTCAGCGGCGATCCGCGCAACTGTGTCGTCGGCGGAGGCGCGGTTGAGGTCTGCGACCGCGACCTGCGCCCCCTCGCGCGCGAACAGCAGGCTCATGGCGCGGCCGTTGCCGATCGGATCGGTCGCCGCATCGAACACGCGCTGGCCGCCGCCGACCACCAGAATGCGGCGACCGTCGAGGCGTCCCCTGCCCGGCGCAGTGCCGGAGGATTCCGCGCTCAGCGGACGGATATAGCGCTCTGGCTTGGTGTCTTGTGAAGTCTCCGACATCCCATCAACCCCGCTTCTTGCCGCCCTCATAGACCGCCATGCCGGCGGCCGGATCGAGATCGGTCTCGGTCGCCTCCGTCAGCCGCGCCATCATCATGTAGAAGCCGAGAGCTATGATCGCCTCGACGATCTCCTGCTCGCTGAAGTGCTTGCGAACGCCGGCAAAGGCCGCATCGCCGACCCGCACCTTCTCGACCACCTCGCGGCCGAAGGTAAGCAGCGCGCGTTCGGCGGCGTTGAGCGCGGCATCGTCGTAAAGGCCGCGCTCGACCGCATCGATCTGCGCCTGGGTGACGCCGACGCCGAGCGCGATCGGGACGTGCTGGCGCCACTCATAGGCGCCGCCCTCGAGCTGCGCAGCCTGCAGGATCAAGAGCTCGCGGTTGACCGCGGACAGTTTCTGCTTGTGCAGGATCGAATTGCCGAGCCGCATCAGCGGAATCGCATTGGCTTCGGCATGGGCCATCATGCGGAAGATATTGAGCTTGACCGGCATGCGGTCGAACGCCGCGCGGATGTCGCCGCCGGTGGTATCCGGATCAATCAGGGGCAGCCTTGCCACGTGTCACTCCCTTTTCGTTGTTTCTTGTTCGTTGTCTCGTGTCCGGCTTCCCGGCGCGTCCACCTAATGCACCGCGCCGCCCGAGATCAAGCCGACCGCCCGGCATTGCCCGAATTGCGGGGTTCAGCCATGCGGTTCCGCGCTTGAATCCGCATCCATGGGCGGGCATAAGGGCTGCCATCTCCCTTAAAAAATGGCCATAGCCCAAGGATTTATGATGCCCGCCTATCGCTCCCGCACCACCACCCACGGCCGCAACATGGCGGGTGCTCGCGGCCTCTGGCGCGCCACCGGCATGAAGAACGAAGATTTCGGCAAGCCGATCATCGCGGTGGTGAATTCCTTCACCCAGTTCGTGCCCGGGCATGTCCATCTGCAGAATCTCGGCCAGCTCGTCGCGCGCGAGATCGAGAAGGCCGGCGGCGTGGCGAAGGAGTTCAACACGATTGCAGTCGATGACGGCATCGCGATGGGCCATGACGGCATGCTCTACAGCCTGCCCTCGCGTGAATTGATCGCCGACAGCGTCGAGTACATGGTCAACGCGCATTGCGCCGACGCGATGGTCTGCATCTCGAACTGCGACAAGATCACGCCCGGCATGCTGATGGCAACGCTGCGCCTCAACATACCGACCGTGTTCGTCTCGGGCGGTCCGATGGAGTCGGGCAAGATCCTGCTCAAGGGCAAGAAGCGCGCGGTCGACCTGATCGACGCGATGGTGGCGGCGGCCGATTCCAACGTCACCGACGAAGAGGTCGAGGTGATCGAGCGCTCGGCCTGCCCGACCTGCGGCTCCTGCTCGGGCATGTTCACCGCGAATTCGATGAACTGCCTGACCGAGGCGCTTGGCCTCGCGCTGCCCGGCAACGGCTCCGTGCTGGCGACGCATGCCGACCGCAAGAGCCTGTTCGTCGAGGCCGGCCATCTGATCGTCGATCTCGCCCGCCGCTATTACGAGCAGGACGACGCCAAGGTGCTGCCGCGCAACATCGCGAACTTCAAGTCGTTCGAGAACGCGATGACGCTCGACATCGCGATGGGCGGCTCGACCAACACCGTGCTGCATCTGCTCGCCGCCGCGCGCGAGGGCGAGGTGCCGTTCACGATGGCGGACATCGACCGTCTCTCGCGCAAGGTACCGGTGCTGTGCAAGGTCGCGCCCTCGGTGCAGGACGTCCACATGGAGGACGTGCATCACGCCGGCGGCATCATGGCGATCCTCGGCGAGCTCGACCGCGCCAAGCTGCTCACGACCGACGGCCCGACCGTGCATGCCGCGACGCTGGACGACGCGCTGAACCGCTGGGACGTGGTGCGGACATCGAGCGACAAGGTGCGCAATTTCTATCGGGCAGCACCTGGCGGCGTGCCGACCCAGGAAGCCTTCAGCCAGGACCGCCGCTTCGACGAGGTCGATGTGGATCGTGAAACGGGCGTCATCCGCAACGCCGCGCATGCCTATTCCAAGGACGGCGGCCTCGCCGTGCTGTTCGGCAATCTTGCGGAAGACGGCTGCATCGTGAAGACCGCCGGCGTCGACCAGAGCATCCTGAAATTCTCAGGTCCCGCCCGCATCTTCGAGAGCCAGGACGCCTCGGTCGAAGCCATCCTCACCAACAAGGTGAAGGCCGGCGATGTCGTGCTGATCCGCTATGAAGGCCCGCGCGGCGGCCCGGGCATGCAGGAGATGCTGTATCCGACCAGCTATCTGAAATCGAAGGGGCTCGGAAAGGCCTGCGCGTTGATCACCGACGGTCGCTTCTCCGGCGGATCGTCCGGCCTGTCGATCGGCCACGTCTCGCCGGAAGCCGCCGAAGGCGGCCTGATCGGGCTGGTCGAGGAAGGCGACATCATCGAGTTCGACATCCCGAACCGCAAGGTCAACCTCAAGGTCGACGATGCCGAACTCAAGCGGCGTCGTGCCGCGATGGAGGCCAAGGGCAGCGCGGCATGGAGGCCGGCCGCGCCGCGCAAGCGCGCCGTCTCGACTGCGCTGAAGGCCTATGCGGCGTTCGCGAGCAGCGCGGCCAAGGGTGCGGTTCGCATCCTGCCGGAGTAAGCGGCGATAGGCGCGCGCGTTACGTCATCTGCAAGTCGGCCGCCTCGATTCGGATGCGGTCGGCGTGCAGGGACCAGTCGCACAACGATTGTTCCTGGCAGAATTTGACCTTGGCCATCTCGGTGGCCTGACCTTCGCTCAAGGCGTCGATCTCGAGTGCGCCCTGGCAGACCTCGCGCTGGCGGCCATTGCCGCCGAGCACGTCCTTCATGAAATGAACGACGAAGCGTGACATGGAACCCTCCCCGCTGGACCGGAAGAGCCGGAAGACCACACGCTAGCACTGACGCAAGATCGGAGAGAGTGAATTCGGGGCGCGCGCGGCTGCGGCGCCTCGCGAGCAGTGGAAAACTACGCGCCGGCCTGCGGCAGGCTGGCAGCGGCGATCGCGACGATCTGCGCAAGACGGCGGCCGATTTTCGCGGGCGCGTTGCGGAGCAATGACTGGACCCCTCGCATGACACATCGTCCTTCCGTACCGGAATGGTCGGGCACAGGAGGAAAATGGCGATATCTGGCTAAGCCGTCGATATCTCAGGGAAAATAACAACGGACACTTCGCGAGGCAGCGCTTTGGCAGTGGGTTTGTTGCTTAATTTGCGTCCACAACGACGGAGATTTTCTCCAGCATTCTTGAGCCGCCTTCACCACGTATAGCGCACGCCCCCCTTGCCGGCGTAGGACGCGGTGACATCGGAGAACTGGCCTTCAAAAGTCGCCGCCGCAGACCAGCCGTTGCGCCATTTCATCTCGACCGCTGCCGTGGTCAGCGCGGAATCGGAGGCCTGCGCTGCGCCGTTGACGACGAAGCTTGCGCCGGGCAGCGCCTGGAAGGTCGCGGCGATCGACCGGTCCGGATCATGATCATGCGCCCAGGCGAACCGGGTGCGCAGCGTCAGGACGCCATCGGCCGTCGCAAACGACTTGTCGGTTCGGAGGCCGAGTTCGCTTCGGACGTCGGTCACGCTCTTCGCAGCGAAAGTGAGCGCAAAGGCGGATGAGCGGATGACGGCCTGCTCGGCATAGCCGGGCAGATCGAAGGTCGTGAACTGGCCCGCGGCATAGGGCGTGATGCCGAGACCGCCGGCCCAGGGGGTAACGAAGCGATAGCCACCTTCGACCCGTCCCGAATAGGCGTTTGCGTTGAACTCGGCGCGCAACTGATCGATGCTCGCGACGGTGACGGTGCGATTGGTGGTGACGTCCTGCCAGCCATAGGCCAGGGCCGCCGAGATATAGGCCGGCCCCTCATTGTGGCGGACATAGCCACCGGCCTGGAACAGGTCGGATCGGCCGAAGCCCATGCCGTTGACGTTGAAGTTGGTACCGCCACCAGCGAGCGCGAAACCGGCAATCGTGTTCGGCGAGAACAGATAGTCGGCCCCGACGGCGGTCCCAAAGACGCTGCTCGTGGTGTTGTTCGATCCCACCGCAGAATTGCCGTCGGTGGTTTGCGAGCCGCCGAATCCGGCCGCCCACACGCTCCAGCGCGGCACGAACGGCGTCGGCGGCGCCTTGGTGAACATCGCATACGCGTCGTGTGCGCCGCTCGCGTAGCCTAGCGCTTCGTCGGCATAGCCGGCAGGTCCCGGGCTGGGAGTGGCCGATCCGGTCCGGTTCATGAAGGGATCAGTGAGGACCCCCATGAACTGGGTCATGGCGTCGAACGTGGTTTGTTGCGAGCCCGTGCCGAGCTCACCCGAAGCTTGGGACAGTTGAGGCGGCGACAACGCGGCATACACCAACGGAATGCCACCGGTCGCATTGAAGTAATTGCTCAGCGCATTGCCGACCGCCTGCTGGTTAGCATTGGCGCCGCCCGGAATCGCGAAGTTCAGCACTAGATTGAGATAGGCGTGGGTGGCGTCGTAGCTCAACGTATCGGTGACGTTTGCCGGCAGATTGCTGTTGGCGAGTGCGCCAAAGGTCCCGGATACGCCGTTCGTCGCCGTCAGGATCGTATATTGCTTGGAGATGTAGCTGCCATTGGCGAACGTCGCGTTGACTGTGGCCCCGCCGAGCGTCGCGGTTCCGAGCACATTGGTCGATGCGGCAACCGACGGCGTCACCTGCACGGCGTAGATCGCGCCGGATTGGAAGGCAAGATTGCCGGCGACGGTCAGGGAGCCCGTCGTGTTGGCTGCACTGCCGGGCGCCAATGTGCCGCCGATGGTGAGGGCGGCCGCGGGATCGGCACTGCCGCTCCACGGGACGGCGGACTTGACGGTCGGCACGATGACGATGATGCCGCCGACGTCTATCAGCGTAAACCTATCGTTCCCCCCCACAACGATGGTTGTGCTCCCATCCAAAGCATTGACGGTCGCGGGACCGACGATGCCGGTACCGCTCAAGGTGCCGCCGGCATTGACCGTCACGCTCGACGAGCTGGCGATCGAGCCGTCCACCTCCAGCGTACCGCCGTTGATAGTGGTTGCGCCCGTGTAAGAGTTGGTGCCTAACAGCGCCAAAGTGCCGCCGCCGACCTTGGTCAGCCCGCCGGTGCCGCTGATGACGCCGGAAAATGTCGTCGAGAGATTGTTGCCACCAACCGCGAGGGTCTTCGCGCCGAGATGGACATTGCCGTCGCCCTCGATCGAACCGGCCGTGGTGCCGCCGATCGCGACGCCCGAAATGTCGAGTACGCCGATCCCGTTCAGGATGAAGCGCGCGCTGCCGCCGCTGGCGCGATTCTCGATGTTCGTTATACCACCGCTATTGGTGATGGTGGCGTTGGCGGCCGTGCTCGAATCAAGGAAGTCCAAGAAGAGATTGTTGTTGATGACAGCATTGCCCGCCGTGCTGCTGCCGCGGAATATGAGACTGAAGCCGTTGTTGATGGTAGCGCGACCAGCCGTGCTCGCGTTTGCGAACTGTACCGCGCCAAATTGGTTGCCAAATTGACCGATGTTGATGGTGGCGCTGCCGCCGTTGATAACAATGCCGGCGCCATTGAAATTGAGTGTCTGGCTCACGCCGAAACTAAAGGCGGAAGCCCCGGCGTCGAAGGTCCAGCCACTGACGCTGGTGTTGGACGAGAACGAGAGGCTGGTGACATTCGAGACACCGAACATGGCGGTGCCGGTCGGTACGCTTCCTCCTGTCCAGTTGGTGCCGGTATTGAAATCGTGCGTCCCGGGAAGGGGTCCCGCAAACGGGAATGCACTCCAACTCGCGTCTTGAGCCGCGGCGGGCAAGGCGGTGACGATCAGCGCCACAAACGCGAACAGGGCGACACATAACAAAACAAGCGCTTGTCGCGCACAAAATCCAACACCGAGGTACCGATCCGGCACCACAGCGATATTCCCGGTCTTCACCTTCAGCCACCCCAGAGCATCCCTTGTGGGACAGATTGCCGCACTCCGGGTCGTGGAACAACGAAGAGACGGACTTCTTGTGAGCTTTTCCGTTACACGTTGCGAGAAAGGCACAGCTTAGGGTTTAGTGGAGTTGCGACAGAGTTGTGACCGCGCTCGATCGGATTCCGCCGCAACCAGCTACTCATGGCTCACTCACGCCATTTGCGCGAGGGACGCACCGGCGGAGGGGTTCCCTGCGCCCTTGCGGTATCTCTCCCCGCAAGGCAGGGCACTTCCGCGATTTCGGAATATTGGAAATTTACCCCTGAGTTGCCCGACGGGTCAAGTTGCCTGGCCGAACGCCCGGCTACTTTGCATGGGGTTGTTTTCGATAATTTGGCCGCACGCAGCCGCGGCCTCCGCCGGGAGCAGGCCTGACCGGCGTGCTCACCTCACCCTATGCGGAGGCATCTACCCCGGCATGAACCCGAACGCCTGCTCGAACCGTTTCGCATACACCGGCCATACCTCGGGATTGATGATGCGCGGCGGGCGCTTGCCGTCGAGTGCATCGAGGATCTGTTCGGCGGCGATCCGGCCCATGTTGATGCGCGCCTCGCGGGTGACGCCGGCGGTGTGCGGGCTTGCCAGCACGTTGTCGAACTGCAGCAGCGGATGGTCCGGCGGCGGCGGCTCCTTGGCCCAGACGTCGAGGCCGGCGCCGGCGATGCGCTTGTCGCGCAGCGCCTCTTCCAGCGCCTTCTCGTCGTGGATGAAGCCGCGCGCTGTGGTGACGAAATAGGCGTGCGGTTGCATCAGCGCGAATTCGCGCGCGCCGATCATGCCCCGGCTCTTGCTGTCGAGCGGACAGGAGATCGAGACGAAGTCCGCGCGGCGCAGCAGATCGTCGAGCTCGACCTTCTCGCCGCCCCGCTTCGCCATCTCGTCTGCTGCAAGATACGGATCGTAGGCGATCACCTTCATGTGCAGGAGCCCCTTGCACAGTTCGGCGATGCGGCGGCCGACATTGCCGAGGCCGACGATGCCGACGGTCTTCTCCTTCAGCTCGTTGCCGATCAATTCGTTGCGGTTGACATTGGCCTCGCGCCGCAGCCGGCGGTCGGATTGGATGATCCGCTTCGACAGCGTCAGCATCATGCCGAGCGCATGCTCGGCAACCGAATTGGCGTTGCCGCCGGACTGGTTGACGACCAGCACGCCTGCGGCCGTGCAGGCATCGACGTCGACGGGATCGAAGCCGGCGCCGTTCGAGGAGACGATCAGGAG
The DNA here is from genome assembly GCA_016839165.1 of Bradyrhizobium sp. PSBB068. Lineage (NCBI taxonomy): Bacteria > Pseudomonadati > Pseudomonadota > Alphaproteobacteria > Hyphomicrobiales > Nitrobacteraceae > Bradyrhizobium > Bradyrhizobium sp. PSBB068. The sequence goes on along the minus strand of CP069300.1, from coordinate 2,315,549 downwards.
GTTCGGCGCCCGCTTCAGCAGCTCGGCATGGGCATGGAAATGCGGCGCCAGCTCGTCGCGGGCGGCGCCGATCTGGTAGGCATGCGCATCCGCCAGCACGGGGGCGAATTGCGCCTCCGGCGTGTCGTTCTCCAGACGGTCGAGCCGGACATCCGGCCGCTGCTTCAGGATGTCGACATAGATCTCGTGGGCGAGGTATTTAACGTAGAACACGCGCTTGTTGTTGACGGTCATGTCTTCGGGCAGCTCTCAGTTTGGGAAGCCATAGAGTCTTGCGGGATTGTCGACCAGGATGCGGTGACGTGTCGCGGCATCCGGAGTCCATTCGTAGAACAGGTCGAGCAGATGGCCGGCGTCGGGCATTTCGCCCTCGACCCGCGGATGCGGCCAGTCGCCGCCCCACACCAGCCGCTCAGGATTGGCGGATACCAGCGCCTCATGAAACGGCCGCGCATCCGGATAATCCGGCGCGCGCCGGCTCAGGCGATGCGCGCCTGACAGTTTAGCCCAGCACCAGCCTTCATCTATTGCACGCAGCAGGCTCTGGAAGCCCGCAGTGTTGATCCCTGCGGCGGCATCGGTGCGGCCCATGTGATCGACCACGACCGGCAGGCCCAGCGCCTTCAGCGCCGGGATCGTGTCGGACAGATCCTTCACGTCGATCCAGAGCTGCAGGTGCCAGCCGAGTTCGGCCATCACAGCCGCATGCGTCTCGGCGACGCCAAGCGGAATGCCGCCGCGATAATGCAACTGGCCGCCACGGAAGAAATGGTTGAAGCGCAACGCGCGGACACCAAGCACATGCCATTGCCGCAGCGTGCCCGCCGCCACATCGGCATCGGCCACCGCAACGCCGCGCAGCCGCGCGGGTTCGCGCTGCAAGGCATCCAGCATCGCTGAATTGTCGCGGCCGTGCGCGCTGCCCTGCACGAGCACGCCGCGGGCGAAGCCGAGCGCATCGAGCATGCCGAGATAGTTTTGCAGCGGCGCGTCCGGCGGCGTGTAGCTGCGATTCTCCGCATAGGGGAAGCGGTCGGCCGGGCCGAACACATGCGCGTGCGTGTCGCAGGCCTTCGGCGGCAGCTTCTCGCGCGGCGGCGTCACGGGAAGCGGCGGCAGGCAGGCGGGGATCTCTGATGCGGCCATCGCTATTCCGCCTTCATGCCGGCGGCCTTGATGATCGGGCCCCATTTTTCGTAGTCGGCCTTGATCTTGGCGGCGAACTGGTTCGGCGTGGACCCGATCGAGATCGCACCGAGCTTGCCGAGCCGCTCCTTGACCGCTTCGGTGTTCACCGCCGCGACGAAATCGTGCGAGATCTTTGCCACCAGATCGGCCGGCATGTTGCCGGGACCGAGCAGGCCCCACCACACCTCGGTGTCATAGCCCGGCACGGTATCGGACATACTCGGCACGTCAGGCAGGAACGGCGCGCGCGACGCCGTCGTCACCGCCAGCGCGCGAACCGTGCCGGCCTGCAACTGCCCGACCGATTCCGGCCCGTTGTTGAACGACATCGGAATCTGCCCGCCGAGCAGGTCGTTGATCGCCGGCGCGCCGCCCTTGTAGGGGATCGCCCTGAGATCGATCTTGGCGAGGCTGTTCAGCAGCTCACCGGCCAGATGGGTCGAGGTGCCGTTGCCGGCATGGGCGAACGACAGGCTGCCCGGCTTGGCCTTCGCCGCCGCGATGACGTCGCCGACCGACTTGAATGGCGAGTCCGCGCGCACCAGCAGCACGTTGGGCGACGATGCCAACAGCGAGATCGGCGAGAAATCCTTGAACGTATCGTAGGGCAGCTTCGGATAGAGGAATGGATTGGTGGCGTGGCCGCTCGCCACCATGATCAGATTGTAGCCATCGGGTGCCGAGCCCGTGATCGCCTGCGAGGCGATCACCCCGCCGGCGCCCGGCCGGTTCTCGACCACGATCGATTGCGTCCAGGTCTTCGATACGGTTTCAGCCAGCGTGCGCGTCAGCACGTCGACGCCGCCGCCGGGTGGATAGGGAACGAGGATGTGAACGGCCTTGGCCGGATATGGCTGCGCGGACGCAAAGCCGGCCGCAAGCATGGCTGCTGCCGCAATGGCGGTCCGCCAGACCCATCCGGTCATCGACGCCTCCCGTCCCGCTATCGTTGCCGCCCGTTGTCGTTACCGCCTGTATCGCACGCCGGTTCGGCACGGCGATGGCCGAATTCCGCAGATCGCGTTGCGGCCTCGGCATGTTGACAATCACGGGCACGGCGTCAAGTTTCGATCCGTAAGCGAACATCAGCATCGCACGATGAGGGAGAACAGGATGGCGGCCGCGGAACAAGCCTCGTCCCAGACGTCGGGGGCGACCTGGCACGGCATCGTGCTGCAGACGCTGAAACGGAACGAGATCAAGCTGGTGCCCTATGTGCCCGACCGGGTGCTGACCACGCTGATCAAGAACCTGCACGCCGATCCGTATTTCACGACGTTTCCGACCGCGCGCGAGGAAGAGGCCGTCGGCATCGTCTCCGGCGCCTGGATGGCCGGAATGCGCGGCGCGGTGCTGATGCAGACCTCGGGCTTTGCCACGCTCGCCAACGTGCTGGCCTCGCTCGCGGTGCCCTACCAGATCCCGCTGATCATGTTCGTGTCCGAGCGCGGCACGCTCGGCGAGTTCAACTACGGCCAGGCGCTGGTCTGCCGCACCATGCGCCCGGTGCTGGATTCGCTGGCGATGGAGCATCACACCATCACAAGGCTCGACGAGCTCGAATTCATCGCCGACCGCTCGATCAAGCAGGCGATCACCACCCAGGCGCCGGTGGCGCTGATCCTCTCGCCGCTGCTGACCGGCGGCAAGACCTTCGACAAGTGAGATCGGCCATGACCAGCACACAGCGCAACACCAAGGTGATGAACCGATTCGATCTGACCCAGCGCCTCGTCAGCAAATTGAAGGACGAAGCCGTGATCGGCGGCATCGGCAACACCAATTTCGATCTCTGGGCCGCAGGCCATCGCCCGCAGAATTTCTACATGCTGGGCAGCATGGGCCTCGCCTTCCCGATCGCGCTCGGCGTCGCATTGGCGCAGCCGAAGCGCCGGGTGGTCGCGCTCGAAGGCGACGGCTCGCTGTTGATGCAGCTCGGCTGCCTCTCGACCATCGCAACATTGGCGCCTGACAACCTGACCATGGTGGTGATGGACAACGGCATCTACCAGATCACCGGCAGCCAACCGACCCCGGCGGCCAGCCATACCGACATCGTCGCGGTGGCACTCGCGAGCGGCCTCGCCAACAGCACCTGGGCCGCCGACGAGGACGATTTCGAGCGGCTGATCGAGCAGTCGAAACAAGCCGCAGGCCCGACGCTGATCGGTGTCCGCATCGACGACAAGCCCGGCACCGGCACCACCCGCCGCGACCCCGTGCAGATCCGCGAGCGGTTCATGCATGGCATGGGGGTCAGGCAGCTGCTGTAGGCGAACGCCTCAACATTTTCACCGTCGTTGCGAGCAAAGCTTCGTCGCATATCGAACGCGGTTCAATTCATCCTCAGCTCGGTGATGTGCCTTGGATCCGGCTTCAGCTCGCCGCGTTCGACGCGCTTGACGATGTCGGTCAGCGCGGCGTTGGCGTTGCAGGCAAGGCCGAGCTTTTCGCCCTCGCGCACCACGAAGCCGTTGAGGAATTCGATCTCGGTGCGGCGGCCCTTCTGCATGTCCTGGCCCATCGAGGGGCGCTGCGCGGATGAGGTGCGCTTACTGTCCTTAAGACGCTGCTCGTCGCAGGCGCGTGTTGCGGCCTCGTCGCCCTCGCCGGCGCGGGCGATCGTATCGGGCGACAGATGCAGGATTTCCTCGAGCTGATAGCCTTGCGCCTGGCCGACGCGGATCGCCTCGCTGCCGAGCCGGGTCGAGAAGCGGCGCAACGGCTCGCTTTGCAGCACCTCGCTGCCCGCTAGACCGGTGCAGGCCGACAGCCCGTTGCCCATCACGTTGGCCACGAGCTTGGACCAGCGCTCGCCCCAGAGATTGGAGGTGACCTTGGCGCTGTCGGAATGAGCGACCAGCCGGCAGACCTCCTCCGCCCGCGCGGTGATGCGGCCATGCACCTCGCCGGCGCGAAATACGGTATGCGCCGCGCCGCCCTTGCCGGCGCCGCGGTGGATGTGGCCCGGCTCCGGCAGATTGACGGTGATGCTGCTCGCGATGCAGCCGAGCGTCTTGCCCCAGCCGACGATGCCGGCGATGGTCTCTTCATTCATGCAGTTCTGCAACGACACGACGTAGCCGTCGGCGGCCAGGTATTGCCGGATCAGCATGGTGGCCCAGGCGGTGTCGTAGGATTTCATGCAGACGAAGGCGATGTCGACCGGCTTCTCCTTGGCGAGCAGCTGCGCGTCGGTGACGTGCAGCGCCCGCACCGGCACCGAGAATTCGGCGACATCCATCGCGTGGGTGACGCGCAGTCCGTGCTTGCCCATGTGCTCGACATGCTCGGGCCACGGATCGATGAAGGTGACGTCCTCACCCGCCTGCACCATATGCGCGCCGGCATAGCCGCCGACCGCCCCCGCGCCGACGATCGCGATCTTGCGGCCCATGTTTCCATCCCCTGCTTTTGACGCGAACGCTCGCTGCGTCCGTTGCAGGCCAGTCTAAGGGATCCGGTCGTCAGGCCAACGGGCCACTTCATGAAAAAAGCGGACCCGTGCCATGCCGGTATTCATGGGACCAAAATTGATGGGGCCAAACGAATCCCCGCGGGCGATGTGCCCGCGAGGATGTCGACCATTAGCAACGTCGCGCGATCAGTCGATGATCTTGACGATCCGGCGCGTGCGCGGCTCGACGATCACACGGCGATCATTGACGACCGCGTAGCGATATTCGGTATAGCGCGGCACCGGGCGCAGCACGACGGTGTCGGGCAGCGGCTCGCCGACCACGACGCGCTCTTGCACCACCACCGACGGCTCGTCGCGCGGAATCGCGGTGATCACCGCATTCGGAATCTCGAGGCCAGCGCCGACAGCAGCACCAACCGTGCCGCCGACGATCTCGCCGACCGGGCCCGCGATCTCGCCGCCGGTCCGCGCACCGTTGGCGGCGCCAGCAGCGGTCGTGGACTGCGCGAACGCCGAACCGGACGCGAACAGCGACGCAGCAGCGACAAGGGAAACGGCAAAACGCTTGTTCATATTCTCCTCCTCCGAGTTGCAAGATGCCCCTTCAACATCGCAGGTAGTGAGACGTTCCAGTTCCGGCGCGGCAATTTGCGCGCAAATTTCAGTTCCGCCGCAACTCGCTTCGGTTCCAGCACAAATAAGAAAGCCGCTCCGGATGATATCCGAAGCGGCATTCATCGTTGGTTCAGATTCAGGGATGGCTCGGAACAGGACCGAGCCGCGCGCCGTTCATTCCGGCGGCTTCTGATCGGCTCGCCGTCTCGGCGCTCGCCGCCTTGGAGCTGGCCTGCTCGGCGACGGCGCCTCCGCCGGCTTGATGCGGATTCGCGTCGTGCCGCCCTTGGGCTGCTCGATCTCGAAAGCGTTGGTCCTGCGCACCAGTTCGCTCAAGGTGCGGAAGCCGTAAGTCCTTTGATCGAAATCGGACGCCAGATTGGCCAGTTGCCGTCCGACCTCACCAAGTGTCACCCAGCCGTCCTCGCTGGCCATCTGACCGATCACCTTCTTGAGGATGGGCGTCGCGGCCTCGGGCGGCTGCAATGGCTGGGCACGCACGGCGGCATCCTGATTGCTCGTCGCGCCGCCGCGCAAATTCTCGGTGTAGACGAACCTGCGGCAGGCCTGCCGGAAACTCTCGGGCGTCTTCTGCTCGCCGAACCCGAACACGTCGATGCCGTGCTCGCGGATGCGGGCGGCAAGCCGTGTGAAATCGCTGTCCGACGACACCAGGCAGAAGCCATCGAACCGGCCGCTGTGCAGCAGATCCATCGCGTCGATCACGAGGGTGATGTCGGATGCATTCTTGCCGGTCGTATAGGCAAATTGCTGCTGCGGGATGATGGCGTGCTTGGACAGGATGTCGGCCCAGCCCTTCGACCTCGGATTGGAGAAGTCGCCATAGATGCGGCGCACGCTGGCCTCGCCGATCTTGGCGATCTCCTCGAACAATCCATCTGCGATCTTTGCGGATGCATTGTCGGCGTCGATCAGGACGGCAAGGCGGGGCGAGCGAAGTTCTGACGGCATGGCATATCTCTGCTGGGATGCGATGGATCAAGACTCGCACATCGCGCGTCCCAAGCATAGACGACAAGCATAGACCAAGTGGCCGCCGGACGGGCCACGGCGGCGGCCCGCAATGCGGGTCAAATCACCTCACCGAGGTCGATCGCGCGCCTGGCGAACTCGATGGCCTTCTCGGCGGTGATCGCATCCGCCGTCGTCGTCGCCTCGTCACGCACCGACGGCGGCGAGGCGATCCGGATCTTCTTGCCGTTAGAGCGGCGGATGGTCGCGCGCCAGCGATCGACGTCGCGCCGGTACGCATCGATGACAAAGTCGCGGTAGGCGACGCCGCTCATCAGCGGCTGAAGCGTTGCCATTTCGGTACCAGCCGGCCGGCTCGCAATCTCGCGCACCATCTCGACAATCGTCTCGACGGCATGCTCACGCGCGACGCCGGTCGTATCCCTGAGCAGGTAGCTCACCGCCGCGCCGATCTGCGCCCTGGCGCGATCGTCGCTCGCAAAATCCGAATCGACCTGAATTGACATGACGGGGAATACGCCTCCTTCGGACGCAAGATCGGATGCTTCCTGGCATCCGGCACTCTGCAACCAGAGACGTTTAGTCGGCTCCCCATTAAAGCCGGATTATCCGTTAGGCCCCGATTTCTCGGATGCCGTTAACCGGGTCTTGATGCCGCTCCGGAACGGCACCGATCGTCGATCTGATCACCGAACGCGCGCGCAAGGCGCCGATCGGTTCGGCACCGTCCGGCGCCTCGCGCAGGTGATCACCAATTGACATATCACTGCTATCCGTGTGACATCTTATGAAAGAGGGCCGAAAAGAGCCCGGCAACGTCCACCTGGGGAGGACAGCAATGACCGTTTCCGACGTCACCGCATCGGCCGGACGCCTGGCTCCGGCCGCCGTCGCGCGAACCGCGCAGGCACAGCAGGTCGCCGACATCGCGGCACGGCTCGAACGCCTGCCGCTGACCTCCTATCAGCGTTGGATCTTCGGAATCATCGCAACCGCATGGTTCTTCGACAGCATGGACCTCGCCGCGCTCACTTTCGTGCTCGGCTCGATCCGTCAGACCTTCGGCCTGTCGACGGCGGAAGCCGGGCTACTGTCCAGCATGAGCTTCCTCGGCATGTTCATAGGCGCCGCCTCCGCCGGCCTGCTGGCCGACCGTTTCGGCCGCGCCCGCGTCTTCCAGGTCAGCATGATCTTCTGGGGCTTGGGCAGCCTGTGCTGCGGTCTCTCGACGACGGCGACCGCGCTCGGGGCATCCCGTCTGCTGCTCGGCTTCGGCATGGGCATGGAATTTCCGGTCGCGCAATCGATGGTCTCGGAGATCATGCCCGCCAGCAACCGCGGCCGCTACATCGCATTCCTCGAGGGATTTTGGCCGCTCGGCTTCATCGCATCGGGCCTGTTGACCTACTTCGTGCTGCAGGCCGCCGACTGGCGCTGGGTCTTCATCCTGCAGGCGATCCCGGCCGTGTTCGTGCTCGTGGTCCGGCGCTATGTTCCGGAATCGCCGCGCTGGCTCGCTTCGCATGGCTATTCCGAGCGGGCCGAAGCGACCGTACGCGACATCGAAAGCAGGGTCCGCGATCGCATCGGCGGCAAGGAGCTGCCGCCGGTCGTGCGCCAGGCGCCCGCCCCCGCATCCGCAACAACCGGCCTGAGGACGCTGTTTTCGGGCATCTACGCCAGGCGGACCACGATGTTGTGGACCGTGTGGTTCTTCGCGCTGCTCGGCTTCTACGGCCTGACCACGTGGCTCGGCGCCCTGCTGCAGGCCAAGGGATTCCCGATCACCAAATCCGTGTTCTACACCATCCTGATTTCGCTCGCGGGCATCCCCGGCTTCCTGGTCTCGGCGTGGCTCGTCGAGTCCTGGGGCCGGAAGGCGACGCTGGCAATGAACCTGCTCTGCGGCGCGATCGCCTGCCACTTCTACGGCTCGGCGGCGGACCAGACCCAGCTCGTCATCGCGGGCCTCTGCATGCAGTTCTTCCTGTTCGGCATGTGGTCGGCGCTCTACGCCTATACGCCCGAACTGTATCCGACCCATGTCCGGGCAACCGGGACCGGATTCGCCTCCGCGGTCGGCCGAATCGGATCGCTGATCGGCCCGTATGTGATCGGCGTGATCCTGCCCGCGGCGGGACAGAGCGGCGTGTTCGCGCTCGGCGCCGGCGCGTTCGTGGTGGCAGCGCTGGCGGTGCTGCTGCTCGGCGAGGAAACCCGCGGCCGGACGCTGGAGAGCATTTCGCACTGATGATGCGCGGCCGTTCGCTGCACGCCGCCGGATTCGGTGCAGTGCCGATCGGGCGGCCTTGTCAGTGCGATCGGGGCGTGTGAGATATCTGCTGGACAGCAGCACGCAAGATCCCGATGGCAGATTCGAGCAAACGATCCAGCACGGTGCGCGCCCGCGCAGCAGGAAGCCGCCGGCCGGCACGGCAATCGTCCGCCGCCGGCAAGCCGCGCGCTGCCGCGCAAGCCCTTCTCCCGCAGGGCGACGTCACCCTCACCGATCGCGCCTATGCCGAGCTGGAAGAGCTGATCGTGACGCTGCAATTGCCTCCGGGCACCGCGCTCTCCGAGCTCGTGCTCGCCAAGCGGCTCGACATCGGCCGTACCCCGATCCGCGAGGCGCTGCAGCGGCTGTCGCGCGACGGCCTCGTCAACATCCTGGCCCGTCGCGGCGTGCTGGTGTCCGAGATCGACCTTCGCGCCCAACTCCGCCTGCTCGAGGTGCGGCGCGAGCTGGAACGGCTGATGGCCCGCGGCGCCGCCGAGCGCGCCACCAGCGAGCAGCGTGCGCAGTTCTCGGAGATCGCCGCCGGCATGCGGCGCGCAGCGGAAAAGTCCGACGATCTGCTGTTCATGCGGCTGGATCATCAGTTCAACACACTGATCTCCGCGGCGTCGCGCAACGAATTCGCCTCCCGCGCCATGGGCCTGATGCACGGCCTGTCGCGCCGATTCTGGTACCAGCATTACAAGGAAGCGGCCGATCTGCCGCTCGCCGCGCGGCTGCATGCCGATGTCGCCGAAGCCATCGCCGAGCGCCGCGTCGACGCCGCAGGCGCTGCCTCCGACAGCCTGATCGACTACATCGAGAGTTTCGCGCGTTCGACGCTGTAGGAACCTTTTTTTAGCATGATCCTTTCGGACAACCGGGTTCACTTTCCCGGATCATGCTTCATAATTCAGAATTCGACGACCGTGCGGATCGACCGGCCGCGCCGCAACGCCTCGAAGCCATCATTGATGCCGTCGAGGGAGCAGCGACCGGTGATCAGTTCGTCGAGTTTGAGCCGGCCGTCGAGATAGGCCTGCGCCAGCAAGGGGAAGTCGCGCCGCGGCCGCGCGCCGCCATAGCTCGAGCGACGGAAACGCTTCTCGCCCATCAACGCGCCCCAGCGGAAGCTCACGTCCTGCGTGACGTCGATCTTGCCGAGCCAAATCACCTCGCCGCCCGGCCGCACCGCCTCCGCGGTTTGCCGAAACGCCAGTGGATGGCCCGCCGCCTCGAGGATGACGTCGGCGCCGCGCCCGCGCGTCGCCGCCTTCGCGATCTGGACCGGGTCCTCGCGTGCCGCGTTGACGTCGTGCGTCGCGCCGAGCTGTCGCGCCAGCGCAAGCTTCGCGTCGTCGAGATCGACCGCGATGATCGCACCGGCGCCGGCGAGCCGGGCGCCCTGCACCGCCGCAAGCCCGACCGCGCCGCAGCCGGTGATCATCACGGTATCGCCATGACAGATCTCGGCGACATTCAGCGCGGCGCCGACGCCGGTCATGACACCGCAACCGATCAGGCATGCACGGTCGAACGGGATCTCCTTTGGCACGACGATTGCCTGTTGCGCCGGCAGCACGACATATTCCGAGAACGCGCCGAGGAACATCAGATGCGCCAGGCCGCCGCCGCCCGCGAGTTGCGCCTTCGACGTACCGTCGAAATGCACGCCTTCCAGACCCCTGGCGAGATAGGTCTCGCACAGGATCGGCTGCGCGCGGTCGCACTGAAAGCAGTGTCCGCAATGCGGGTTCCATGACAGGATGACGTGGTCGCCGATGCGGACGTCACGCACCGCGCTGCCGACCTGTTCGACCACCCCGGCCGCCTCGTGCCCGAGGATCATCGGCAGGGGATAACGCAGCGATCCGTCGATCACCTCCAGATCGGTGTGACAGAGCCCCGCCGCACGCACCTTCACCACCACATCGGTTGGCGAAGGCGGCGCCAGCGTAACGCGCTCGATCGAGAGCGGCGTTCCGCTTTGATGCAGCACCGCGGCACGACAGGTCAGCGTCATCTCAAAATTCTCTCGTGGAGAAATCAGGGGGTCAGGCCGTTTGTCCGGACCGCAGTGCCGCCACCGCCTCATCGAGATCGGCCGAGGAGAGCTCCCATTCATTGTCGAAGTTGGCGACGATGCGCCGCATGAAGCTCTCATACAGCGCCTTTGCGACCGTGGCGTCGTGCAGGTGATCATAGAGCAGCGCGAAGGCCAGCTGTGCCGGCTCGGGTCCTTCATAGCTCCACTCAAAACCGTGTTCGGTGAGACGAAGCTGGTCGTAATGCGGTGACAGCGGCGCGCCGTCGACCAGGACGGAAATGCCGTCGATGGTTCGGTCTCCGGTATAGTTCGCCATCGGATCCTCTCCGTGCTGCAGCATCACATCAAGACCCCGGCGGACGCATCTTGAAGTCCTTCTTGACGACCTCGGGGAAGATCCACATCGCGACCGTGGCGAACACACCGAGGAAGGCGACCGCGTAGCTCGGTCCCTGCTGCCCCAGATGGACCATGAAGAAGTATCCGCAGGCCGCGGTGGCGAGGCAGGCCAGCGACAACATGAGCTTGATGTGGCTTGGCATCGAAACGTCCCCTCAGGTCCAGATGTGAAACGACGGCGCAGCCACGCCGATCAGCAGCGCCAGCGCTGCGATCATGGCGCAACAGGACAGCCGCAATCCCGCCCGTCCGTCGCGCCACCATTCCGGCAGCGCCTGAAACAGCTCGGGCAGGAACAGGAACAGCACACCGCCCACCACAATGATGGTGGTCCAGCGCAGCTCCACCAGGGCGAATGCCAGCGTGCCGGCGAGCAGCATCGCCCACAATATCGTCGTCATCGTCACCGGCAGGACGGTACGCCGGCGCAGCGGATACATCCCGGCCAGCTGCAGGAAGCCGATGCAGCACACGCTCCACAGCAGCCCGAACCAGGCGAGGCCGGCGAGATTGGGTTCAAGCTGCGGCATGCGGCACCGATCGCTCCTTCACCACGACCCGCGGCGTCCGCGCCGTCCGTCGCATGTCGGTCTTCACGTAGCGCGTGCTGTAGCCGTTGAAGACGTGGCCAAGCAGGCCGCGATTGAGATCGGAGGTGCCGAACACATAGTCCATCACCGGGAAGGTCAGGTTCATGTTCCGCTCCATCATGATCGACTGGTTGTGATGGGCGGTATGATGCCTGCGGATGGTGTTGACGAAGGGCATGTTGCGCACGAAGGCGTTTTCCTCGACGTGGCAGCAGAAGTGCATGAATTCATAGATCAGGTACATCGACGTGGTCGTCGTGATCAGCAGCCAGCCGGTATTGGCCGAGATCACGAGCCCGGCCACGATCGCCGGCGGGATCGACATCAGGGTGAACACCACGAGCGCATAGGGCGGAAAGAAGGTGACGCGCCAATCGTGATGATCGGCGAAGCGCATTTCCTCCTCGGTGAAGAACTGATGATGCATCAGCGTGTGGCGGCTGTAGATCGCGCGCAGCAGCGGCACATTCGAGGGCCGGTGCATGACGAAGCGATGCACCGCCCATTCGAAGAAATTCGCAATCAGGAAGACCACCGGGATGGTGAGGTATTCCCACCATTTCACGTCGTGCAGATTGGCCAGGTAGACGTACAGCGCCGTGAACCCGATCGTGTAGATCAGCACGACATGCAGCCAACCATTGTACCAGCCCACCACCCGCTCGCGGTAGGTCGCGCGATACTTGCGCTGGCGGTCGGTCATTCCTGTTGCAGCCAACTCCATCGCTTCCTCCGTCTCATCTGACATATCAGTAGCACATCAGATGCGGAAGGCAAGCCGGCGCGGCGCGCCGGATGGTGCAATGAAAAAGCCGCCCCGGACGATCTCCGAGGCGGCTTTTGGTCTCCGGCTGATCAGACGATCAGAGCAGCCCCGCGCCGCGGGCCCATTTGTACTTGGCGCCCAGCACCTCGACCGGCAGTTCGGTCGAATAGGCGTAGGCCGGGATGCCGTTCTGGTACAGGTACTCGGCGGCCTCCTCGACCTCGACGTCGCCGGCGAGCGAGGCGACGATCGGCTTGACGAAGCCCTTGGCCTCCATCTCCTTCTTCACCTCGACCATGTTGCGGGCGAAGACCATCGGCGGCGTCACGATGGTGTGCCAATAGCCGAGGATCAGCGCGTGAATGCGCTCGTCCGACAGGCCGAGCTTCACGGTGTTGACGTAGGTGATCGGCGGCTCGCCGCCGGTGATGTCAACAGGATTGCCGGCCGCGCCGAACGGCGGGATGAACTTGCGGAACGCCGCATCGAGGTCCGGCGGCATCTGCATCAGCGACAGGCCGTTGTCGACGACGGAGTCAGACAGCAGCACGCCGGAGCCGCCGGCGCCGGTGATGATCAGGACGTTCTCGCCCTTCGGCGTCGGCAGCACCGGCACGCCGCGGGCGAACTCGAGCAGTTGCCGGAGCGAGCGGGCGCGGATCACGCCGGATTGCTTGAACACGTCCTCATAGATCTTGTCGTTGCCGGCGAGCGCGCCGGTGTGCGAAGACGCAGCCTTCGCACCCGCCGAGGTGCGGCCGGCCTTCAGCACGATCACCGGCTTCTTCTTGGAGACGCGCCTGGCGGCCTCCGCGAAGGCGCGGCCGTCCTTCAGGTCCTCGCAGTGCTGCGCGATCAAGTTGGTGTTAGGATCCTGCTCGAAGAAGGCGAGCAGATCGTCCTCGTCGATGTCGGACTTGTTGCCGAGGCCGACGATTGCCGAGACGCCCATCTTGGCCGAGCGCGAGAAGCCGATGATCGCCATGCCGATGCCGCCCGACTGCGACGACAGCGCCGCATGGCCCTTGACGTCATAAGCGGTGCAGAAGGTCGCGCAGAGATTGGCCGGCGTGTAGTAGAAGCCGTAGATGTTCGGCCCCATCAGGCGGATGTTGTACTTCTTGCCGACCTCGACGATCTCGGCCTGCAATTCCGGCGCACCGGCTTCGGCGAAGCCCGAGGGAATCAGCACGGCACCGGGGATTTTCTTCTCGCCGCATTCGGCGAGCGCGCCGGCGACGAATTTCGCGGGGATCGCGAAAACAGCCGTATCGATCACGCCGGGCACGTCCTTGACGCTCTTGTAGGCCTTGTAGCCCAAAATCTCTTCCGCCTTCGGATGGATCGGATAGATCTCACCCTTGTAGCCGCCGTTGATCAGGTTCTTCATCACCGAATTGCCGATCTTGCCGTCCTCGGCGGAGGCGCCGATGACAGCTACGCCCTTCGGCTGCATGATGCGGCTCATCGCGGCGACGATCTCCTCGGTCGGACGCGGCGCCGGGCGCGGCTTGTAGTCGAAGTCGACGACGATGCGGACGTCGGCGGCGATCGCGTTCTTGCTGGTGGCGAACACCGGATTGAGATCGAGTTCGACGATTTCCGGGAAATCGCTGACCAGCTGCGACACTTTGACGATGACGTCGGCGAGCGCCTCGCGATTGACCGGTTCGCCGCCGCGCACGCCCTTCAGCATCTCGTGCGCCTGGATGCCGTCGAGCATCGACAGCGCGTCGTCCTTGGTCGCGGGCGCGAGGCGGAAGGTGATGTCCTTGAGGATCTCGACCAGCACGCCGCCGAGGCCGAAGGCGACCAGCTTGCCGAACGAGCCGTCGGTGATCGAACCGACGATCACCTCGGTGCCGCCGCCCAGCATCTGCTGGACCTGGATGCCCTCGATCTTGGCATCGGCCTTGTACTTCCTGGCGTTGGCGAGAATGGTCTCGTAGCTCTTCTCGGCATCGGCCGCGCTTTTGACGCCGACCACCACGCCGCCGGCCTCGGTCTTATGCAGGATATCGGGCGAGACGATCTTCATCACGACCGGAAAACCCATGTCGGAGGCGATCCGGGCGGCCTCGGCCGCGGACTTGGCAACGCCCTCCTTCGGCACCGGAATGCCGTAGGCGTCGCAAACCACCTTGCCTTCGGGGGCGGTGAGGCTCGTGCGCTTGTCGGCCCTGACCGCATCGAGAATCTTGCGGACCGCATCCTTGGAATTTGACATCGGCTTTCTCCTGGGACAAATTTTGTGGCATTTGGTATGCCAAAAACGTAATTGTCAAGATCGGTCGACGATCAAAAAGTCCGAAAAATAAGGGCGGCTTGACATTCTGGTATTTGGCATGCCAAAAATCTAGGGTGATTTCTTCTGCTAAGAAGACGTCTCCAAGAGGAGGAGACGAGTCGTGCCAGAACCGAAACAGACCAAGGCGTCGCCCACCATGGCTGACACAGATATCGCCATCGTCCGGATCGCGCCCGAGACGAGCTTCAAGAACAAGGCCTATGAAGCCTTGAAGGAAGCGATCCTGAAGATGGACATCTACGCGACGCCGGAGCCCGTGATGCTCGACGAGCGCGCACTGTCCGAGCGTCTCGGCGTCAGCCGCACGCCGATCCGCGAAGCGATCGCGATGCTCGAGCAGGACGGTTTCGTGAAGACCGTGCCGCGCCGCGGCATCGTCGTGGTCCGCCGCACCAAGGCGGAGATCGTCGACATGATCCGCGCCTGGGCGGCGCTGGAGAGCATGGCGGCGCGCCTGATCACGACCACCGCGCGCAAGAAGGACATCTCGTCGCTGCGCGACTTCTTCAAGGACTTCAGCGACGACCGGCTGCCGCAGGATCACGTCGAGGAATATTCCAAGGCCAACATCGCCTTCCACCAGGCGCTGATCTCGCTGTCGGAATCGCCCGTGCTGGTCGACCTCACCAACGACCTCTTGCTGCATGTGCGCGGCTATCGCCAGCTCACCATCGGCCGCAAGGACCGCACCGCGACCTCGCTGCCCGAGCATCTCGGAATCATCGAGGCGCTGGAAGCGCGCGACACCGAGCTCGCCGAAAAGCGCGCGCGCGATCACACGCTCGGCCTTGCCGCCTATGTCGAGGCCCATGGCCAAGAGTTGTTCACGTAGAGAGCTGTTCACGTAAGTTTGAGAGTCCACACCCGCTTCAGACGACGATCAGATCGTCCGAACCAAAGAACGATCAGGGAGACGATGCCGATGCTGAATACCGCTACAAAGTCCGAGGCACCGGGCACCGAGCAAGAGCTGACCGATGGCTTTCACCTCGTCATCGATGCGCTCAAGCTCAACGGCATCGACACCGTCTATGGTGTGCCGGGTATCCCGATCACGGACCTGGGCCGCATGGCCCAGGCGGCGGGCATTCGCGTGCTGTCGTTCCGCCACGAGCAGAACGCCGGCTATGCGGCCTCGATCGCCGGCTTCCTGACCAAGCGTCCCGGCGTCTGCCTGACGGTGTCGGCGCCCGGCTTCCTCAACGGCCTCACCGCACTGGCGCACGCCACCACCAACTGCTTCCCGATGATCCTGATCTCGGGTTCGTCCGAGCGCGAGATCGTCGATTTGCAGCAGGGCGACTATGAGGAGATGGACCAGCTCGCGATCGCCAAGCCGCTGTGCAAGGCGGCGTTCCGCGTGCTGCACGCCCAGGACATCGGCATCGGCCTCGCGCGCGCGATCCGCGCCGCGGTGTCGGGCCGTCCGGGCGGCGTCTATCTCGACCTGCCGGCAAAACTGTTCGGCCAGGTCATGAACGCCGATGCCGGCCAGAAGTCGCTGGTCAAGGTGATCGACGCAGCGCCCGAGCAGATCCCCTCCCCGTCTTCGGTGAAGCGCGCGCTCGACGTCCTGAAGAGCGCGAAGCGTCCGCTGATCATCCTCGGCAAGGGCGCCGCCTATGCGCAGGCCGACGAGGCGATCAAGAATTTCGTCGAGAAGAGCGGCGTGCCGTTCCTGCCGATGAGCATGGCGAAGGGCCTGTTGCCCGATCTGCATCCGCAATGCGCGGGTGCGGCACGCTCCACCGTGCTGAAGGAAGCCGACGTCGTGATGCTGATCGGCGCCCGCCTCAACTGGCTGCTCTCGCACGGCAAGGGCAAGACCTGGGGCGAAGCTCCGAAGAAGTTCATCCAGATCGACATCGAGCCGAAGGAAATGGATTCCAACGTCGAGATCGTCGCCCCCGTGGTCGGCGATATCGGCTCCTGCGTCTCCGCGTTCCTCGATGCGATGGGCGCGAACTGGACTGCGGCACCCAACGACTGGCTCGCGACCGTCGCGAAGAAGCGCGACGACAACGTCGCCAAGATGGCGCCGAAGCTGATGAGCAACGCCTCGCCGATGGATTATCACGGTGCGCTCGGCGCGCTCCGCGCCATCATCGCGGAACGCCCCGACACCATCTTCGTCAACGAGGGCGCCAACACGCTCGACCTCGCCCGCGGCGTCGTCGACATGCACAAGCCGCGCAAGCGGCTCGACGTCGGCACCTGGGGCGTGATGGGCATCGGCATGGGCTATTCGATCGCTGCCGCGGTCGAGACCGGCCTGCCGGTGCTCGCGGTCGAAGGCGACAGCGCGTTCGGCTTCTCGGGCATGGAGGTCGAGACCATCTGCCGCTACAAGCTGCCGATCTGCGTCGTGATCTTCAACAATGACGGCATCTATCGCGGCACCGACGTCAACAGCGCCGGCGACGATCCGGCGACCACCGTGTTCGTCAAGGGCTCGCGCTACGACAAGATGATGGAGGCCTTCGGCGGCGTCGGCGTCAACGCCACCTCGCCCGACGAGCTGAAGCGTGCGGTCAATGCGGCGCTGGATAGCGGCAAGCCGACCCTGATCAACGCGGTGATCGATCCGGCGGCGGGCTCGGAGAGCGGCCGCATCGGCAACCTCAATCCGCAGAGCGTTTTGAAGAAGAAGTAACCCCTCAAACCCACTTCACTCCCTGCGGGTGCAGGGGCAGACCAGAGTACGGAGCAAAACATTATGACCAAGGCGCTCAAGGGCGTTCGCATTCTCGATTTCACCCACGTCCAGTCGGGCCCGACCTGCACGCAATTGCTGGCCTGGTTCGGCGCCGACGTGATCAAGGTCGAGCGCCCCGGCGTCGGCGACATCACGCGCGGCCAGCTGCAGGACATTCCGAACGTGGACAGCCTGTATTTCACCATGCTGAACCACAACAAGCGCTCGATCACGCTCGACACCAAGAACCCGAAGGGCAAGGAAGTCTTGACCGCGCTGATCAAGCAGTGCGACGTGCTGGTCGAGAATTTCGGGCCCGGCGTGCTCGATCGCATGGGCTTTCCCTGGGAGAAGATCCACGCCATCAACCCGAAGATGATCGTCGCCTCGATCAAGGGTTTCGGCCCCGGCCCGTATGAAGACTGCAAGGTCTACGAGAACGTCGCGCAGTGCACCGGCGGCGCCGCCTCGACCACCGGCTTCCGCGACGGCCTGCCGCTCGTCACCGGCGCGCAGATCGGCGACTCGGGCACCGGCCTCCACCTCGCGCTCGGCATCGTCACCGCGCTCTATCATCGCACCCATTCCGGCAAGGGCCAGCGCGTCACCGCGGCGATGCAGGACGGCGTGCTGAACCTGTCGCGCGTCAAGCTGCGCGACCAGCAGCGCCTCGCCCACGGCCCGCTCAAGGAATACAGCCAGTTCGGCGAAGGCATCCCGTTCGGCGATGCCGTGCCGCGCGCCGGGAACGATTCCGGCGGCGGCCAGCCCGGCCGCATCCTGAAGTGCAAGGGCTGGGAGACCGACCCGAACGCCTACATCTACTTCATCACCCAGGCCCCGGTCTGGGAGAAGATCTGCGACGTGATCGGCGAGCCCTCCTGGAAGACCGATCCGAACTACGCCAAGCCGCCGGCCCGCCTGCCGCGCCTCAACGAGATCTTCGCCCGCATCGAACAGTGGACGATGACGAAGACAAAATTCGAGGCGATGGAGATCCTCAACAAGGACGACATCCCCTGCGGCCCGATCCTGTCGATGAAGGAACTCGCCGAGGACCAGTCGCTGCGCGCGACCGGCACCGTGGTCGAAGTCGATCACCCGACCCGCGGGAAGTATCTCTCGGTCGGCAACCCGATCAAGCTGTCGGATTCGCCGAGCGAAGTCGCCCGCTCGCCGCTGCTCGGTGAGCACACCGACGAGATCCTGCGCGAGGTGCTCGGCTTCTCCGATCATCAGGTCGCGGAGATCCACGATTCCGGCGCGCTCGATCCGCCGAGGAAGCAGGCGGCGGAGTAAGGGCTGCGCGCAATCAAGACCACGAATGGCCGCGGGCAACCGCGGCCATTTTTGTTGCAGGGAGGAAACGCAGCGGCACGCTCTGCACGGATTGCCTTTCGACCGCTCAAGAGAACGAAACCACCGCTGTTGCACCACAAACGATACAAATGCCTCCCAATTCGCGGCAAGAACAGCACCAACATGCTGAGGAGCGCCGCCTAAGATAGCCGAGCAAACGAGGGGTGGGGCACCATGACTATTCGCGCGGGTCTGTTGGATGCGATTGGCGACACGCCCTTGATCAAGCTCCGCGGGCCATCGGAAGCCACCGGTTGCGACATCTACGGCAAGGCGGAATTCCTCAATCCTGGCGGCTCGATCAAGGATCGGGCAGCCCTCGCGATCATCAACGACGCCGAGCAGCGCGGCCTGCTCGAGCCGGGCGGCACCATCGTCGAAGGCACGGCCGGCAATGTCGGCATCGGCATTGCGCTCGTGGCCAATGCACGCGGCTATCGTTCCGTGATCGTGATGCCCGACACCCAAAGTCAGGAGAAGCAGGACCTGCTGCGGCTCTACGGCACCGATCTGCGCCTGATACCCGCCGTTCCCTATTCCGATCCGAGCCACTATGCGCGTTATTCCGCGCACCTCGCCGCGGAACTCGGCGCATTCTGGGCGAACCAATTCGACAACGTCGCCAACAGCGACGGCCACTATCGCACAACCGGCCGCGAGATCTGGCAGCAGACCGACGGAAGGATCGACGGCTTCACCTGCGCCGTCGGCAGCGGCGGCACCCTGGGCGGCGTGGCGCGCGCCCTCAAGGAACGCAATCCGAACGTCAAAATTGCGCTCAGCGATCCGATGGGCGCCGCCCTCTACAACTGGTTCACCAAGGGCAAACTGACGACGGAAGGCGACTCGATCACGGAGGGCATCGGTCAGGTCCGCGTGACGAAGAACCTCGAAGGCGCGCCGATCGACATCGCCTACCAAATCACGGATGAGGAGGCGCTCCCTGTCCTGTTCGACCTGATCGAACATGAGGGATTGGTGCTGGGCGGCTCGAGTGCGATCAACATCGTCGGAGCGATGCGGCTTGCGCGCGACCTCGGCCCCGGCAAGACCATTGTCACCATCCTCGCCGACGGCGGCCAACGCTACCAGTCCAAGCTCTTCAATCCGGATTTCCTGCGCAAGAAGAATCTGCCGCTGCCGCGCTGGATGAGTTGAGAGGCCGTCGGCGCGCGGGAATCGCGCCTCCAATCAACCGCCCTCACCGCTCTGGCTGTCCCCGCCCTCATCACCCGGCACATATTCCAAAATATCCCCCGGCCGGCAGTCCAGCTCGCGGCAGATTGCCGACAGTGTCGAGAAACGCATCGCCTTGGCCTTGCCGGTTTTCAGGATCGACAGGTTCTGGATCGAGATGCCGATCGCGTCGGCAAGGTCTCCGAGGCGGCGCTTGCGCTTTGCGAGCATGACGTCGAGGTTCACCACGATGGGCACCGGCATCACCTCAGATCGTCAGGTCGTTTTCGGACTGCAACAGGATGGCGTGCTCGATCACGAATTTCAGCGCCATCAGGAAGACGCCGCCGGCGACGGTGCTGACGTCGACGCCGTAGCTCGGCAGGAAGAACTTGATGTCGCCGAGCTGGTACAGGGCATAGCTCACCGCAATGGTCGTGATCGTATCCACAAACGGCCAGACCACCAGGAAGATCCCCATCCACCAGACACCTTGCAGCGTTTCGGACACGAAGATCCGCCCATTGGCGAATCGGTTGACCATGCGATGAAGGATGCCGATCAGCACCGCGTAAAACGATACCCCAAGCGCGAACAGCGACCAGAACAGCACCTGGCCCTTCGCCGACATGGCGAGCGGGTTGGCGACGATGGCGGCGCATTTCGCCTGCTCGCCGGTGAGGCTCTCGGCGATCGTGGCCGAGGCGGTGATGGTGCGCTGATAGGCCAGCCACAGCACCACCGGCAGCGCGGCCCAGATCACCCAGAACGCCCGATCGAGCCTTCGAAACCAAAGCTGGCGCTGCTCACGCACCGATATCCCCATCGCACCCACCCGAAAAAAATTTTGCCAAACAGGCCATTACGGCTGGGATGCATCATGCCTTGGTAATGTTGTTGACTCAACCTAAAACGTGATTTATTTCATGTTTATCATGAAATTTTTCATGAAGAAGGTGGATGATGATAGTAATTCCAGACCACGACGGCCCGCTTTGGGCCTTAAAGCAGCTGATCCATGCTCACCTTGCCCGCCGCCTGATCGTGGCCGCGTTCCACATCCCGCTGCTCGGCGGCACCGCCGACGCCGCCAAAGCCATCGACAGGGCCAACGATCCGGCAGGCGTCTGGCTGACCCAGTCCGGCGACGCCAGGATCAAGGTCCATCGCTGCGGCGCCGCGCTGTGCGGCCGCGTCGTCTGGCTGAAGGAGCCGACCGACAAGGCCACCGGCAAGCCGCAGCTCGACGACAAGAATGCCGATCCCGCGCAGCGGACCCGGCCGGTGATGGGCATCTCGCTGTTCATCAACATGCAGCCGGCAGGCCCGAACAAATGGGCGGGCCGGATCTACAACGCCGACGACGGCAAGACCTATGAGAGCTCGGTGACGCTGGTGTCGTCGGGCACGCTGAACGTCCGCGGCTGCATGGGATCGCTGTGCGCGGGCGAAGACTGGACGCGGTGAAGGGATCTGGCCCCGACCCTTCCACCGGCCAAGAAGAAACGCAAACCCAGTCACTCAAGGCCGCCCATTTGGGCGGCCTTTCTTTCTGACGGCAGTCCCCGGGTTGGGGGCCTCCGATCAATCTGGGATGCCAATCGGCCCATTTTGCTGCAATGCACAGTACCGCATGCTGCTATGCAAACAAGCTCGTTGCATGTGGCATCTGGTATACATAATTTGGCTGCAGACGATAAGGCGGCTTGTTGCCGGCCTCCAGCCAAAGGGGACGTCAATGTCCAAGACCACTGCCATCAAGACCACTGCCATCGCGCTCGCGCCCTCTTCCTCCTTGTTCGGCCGTCTGCTTGCCACGATCGACCGCCTGCTGATGAAGAGCGCGGAGATCTCCAACCGCAACGGCGACCTGCCGCGCTTCGGCCTCTGACACACGGGGATTCCCGTCGCACTCAAGCGCGCGCGCGTTTCGCTGCAAGATGCGACCTGACATTGAACCTTCGACCAATGGCCCCGATTTCCGGGGCCATTTTTTTGCGCGCCGAACTAGTGTTCGCGCAGCTGCTGAGTCTTCTGCGGCATATGCGCACGCTGCCCCTGCGCCAGCTTGAACCTTGGCATATCGAATACCAAGATGATCGCGCCGCGCCACAAGCAGAATGACAAAGCGCGCACTGGGAGGATGAATGTCGGACATGGTTCAGGCAACGGCGGCCCCCGCGGCCGCGCGCGTCAGCGACGCCTATCGCTGGACGCAACTCGCGATCGGCGTCGCCGCGATGGTGATGATCGCAAACTATCAATACGGGTGGACGTTCTTCGTCCCCGACATCCAGAAGACGTTTGGATGGGATCGTGCATCGATCCAGTGGGCCTTCACACTCTTTGTGCTGTTCGAGACCTGGCTGGTGCCGGTCGAGGGCTGGTTCGTCGATAAATACGGTCCGCGCCTCGTCGTGCTGATCGGCGGCATTCTCTGCGCGATCGGTTGGGCGATCAACGCGCAGGCGACCTCGCTGAACGGCTACTATCTCGGCATGATCATCGCCGGCATCGGCGCCGGCGGCGTCTACGGCACCTGCGTCGGCAATGCGCTGAAATGGTTTCCCGACAAGCGCGGGCTGGCGGCAGGCATCACCGCGGCCGGCTTCGGCGCGGGCTCCGCGCTCACGGTGGCGCCGATCCAGGCGATGATCAAGGACTCCGGCTTCCAGACCACTTTCCTCTATTTCGGTCTCGGCCAGGGCATCATCATCGTGCTGCTCGCCTTCTTCCTGCTCGCGCCGAAGGCCGGGCAAGTGCCGCAGGTGGTGCAGAACGCCAAGCTGATCCAGACTAGGCGCAACTATCAGCCGACCGAAGTGCTGCGGCAGCCGATCTTCTGGCTGATGTACTTCATGTTCGTGATCGTCGGCGCCGGCGGCTTGATGGTGACGGCGAACCTGAAGCCGATCGCGGTCGACTGGAAGGTCGACAGCGTTCCGGTGACGCTGATCGGCATGACCATGACGGCGGTGACCTTCGCCGCGACCATCGACCGCGTGCTCAACGGCCTGACCCGTCCGTTCTTCGGCTGGATCTCCGACATGATCGGCCGCGAAAACACGATGTTCATCGCGTTCGGCATGGAAGGCTTTGGCATCTGGATGCTCTATCTCTGGGGTCACGATCCCATCTGGTTCGTGCTGCTCTCGGGCTTCGTGTTCTTTGCCTGGGGCGAGATCTACTCGCTGTTCCCCTCGACCTGCACCGACACGTTCGGCGCCAAGTTCGCCACCACCAATGCGGGCCTGCTCTACACCGCGAAAGGCACCGCGGCGCTCTTGGTGCCGATCGCCAACTACATGCAGCAGACGTCGGGCCATTGGGACAATGTGTTCGTCATCGCCGCGGGCGCCAACATCCTCGCCTCGCTGCTAGCAATCGCGGTGCTCAAACCGTGGCGGAAAATCGTGGTCGAGAAATCGGCGGCGATGGCTTAGTGCAACGCGCGACGCTGCTGCTGACGAAAGCGCCCGGCTGAACGCCGGGCGTCGTCATTTTCGGCGTCCGGCAGGAGTTCGAATGGGAGCGAACCGGCGCGTCGTATGCCAGTTTTGCTGCGACGCAGCAGAACGACAGGCTTGCTTTCTGGAATATAGTATACCAACATCCGCCGAGCTTGCGACGATACGCCACAACAATTGCGACACTGGGTCACAAGAACACCAGCGCGCTCGGGAGGATTTGATGGTTTCCAGCAATGCCGCCGCAACACAAGCACAAGCTTCATCGAGTGGTTTCCGCTGGCTGCAGCTCATGATGGGCATCGTGTGCATGGCGATGATCGCCAACCTGCAATACGGCTGGACGCTGTTCGTCGACCCGATCAACGGCGCGCATCACTGGGGCCGCGCCGCCATCCAGTTCGCCTTCACGATCTTCGTGGTGACGGAGACCTGGCTGGTGCCGGTCGAGGCCTGGTTCGTCGACAAATACGGTCCGCGGCTCGTCATCATGTTCGGCGGCATCATGATCGCGCTCGCCTGGGTGCTGAACTCCTATGCGGACTCGCTCACTTTGCTCTACACCGCCGCCGTGATCGGCGGCATCGGCGCGGGCGCGGTGTACGGCACCTGCGTCGGCAACGCGCTGAAGTGGTTTCCCGATCGGCGCGGCCTTGCCGCCGGCGCAACCGCGGCCGGCTTCGGCGCCGGCGCCGCGCTGACCGTGGTGCCGATCGCCAACATGATCGCCGCGAGCGGCTATCAGGCCGCCTTCTTCGATTTCGGCATCGGACAGGGCTTGATCGTCTTCGTCCTCGCCTTCTTCATCCAGCCGCCCACCGTCGCGATCCCGCCGAAGAAGAAGCAGCTCAACCTGCCGCAGACCAAGGTCGATTTCACGCCGCCGCAGGTGCTGCGCAGCCCGATCTTCTGGGTCATGTATCTGGTGTTCGTGATGGTCGCCTCCGGCGGCTTGATGGCGGCGGCGCAGATCGCACCGATCGCGCACGACTACAAGATCGCCACAACGCCGGTCTCGCTCGCCGGCTTCCAGATGGCGGCGCTGACGTTTGCGATTTCACTCGACCGCATCTTCGACGGTTTCGGACGGCCGTTCTTCGGCTGGGTCTCCGACAATATCGGCCGTGAGCACACCATGTTCATCGCGTTCGGCACCGGCGCGCTGATGCTGCTGACGCTGTCGACCTGGGGCCACAACCCGCTGGTGTTCGTGCTGGCGACCGCGGTCTATTTCGGCGTGTTCGGCGAGATCTACTCGCTGTTCCCGGCGACCTGCGGCGACACCTTCGGCGCGAAATTCGCGACCACCAACAACGGCATGCTCTACACCGCGAAGGGCACCGCGGCGCTCTTGGTGCCGGCCGCCAGCATCGTTGCGGCCAACTATGGCTGGCAGGCGGTGTTCGTGATCGCGGTTGCGCTCAACGCCACCGCGGCGCTGATGGCGCTGCTCGTGATCAAGCCGATGCGCCGTACGTTCATCAACGGCAATGAGGCCGCCGCAGCAACCGAGACTGCGCCGGGCGCCAAAACGGCGTGACGGAGACGGCGTGATCGTGACGGTCTGACCGAGACCGCCCGGTTTGTGATGTCCCGTCGAACTGATCGAGGCGCACTTCGGTGCGCCTCTTTCTTTTGGCGCATACAGAGATACCAGATACCATGGAGCCTAGAACTGCCGATCGGCTGAGGAGCTCACGACCGCTCACAATTGTTCGAAACGTCAGCAAACCTGCCTATTTAAGCTGTTCCCTGGTGATAGATTCCGCCAACACCTCGGTTGACAATTGGTATTTTGTATACCAGAATTCTGTCCTCGATGACCCAAAGGAGGTTGCCATGCAAGTCGGAGATATCCTGCGCAAGAAGACCCCTCGCGTAGCGACGGTTCGCATGAACGAAACCGTGGCGATCGCCGCGCAGCTGATGCGCGCCAGCAATATCAGCGCGCTTGTGGTCAAGGATGTCGTTCGCACTGAAGGCAACACCGCGGTCGGCATGTTCACCGAGCGCGACGTGGTGCGCGCGATCGCCGAGCACGGCGCGGCCGGTGCCGGCATGAAGGTCTCGCAACTGGTCTCGGTACAGCAGCTCGTCTCATGCACATCGAGCGACACGCTCGAGCACATCCGTCATCTGATGACCAAGCACCACATTCGCCACGTGCCTGTGATCGACAATTACAGCCTGATCGGCGTCGTCAGCATGCGCGACATCGCGGCCGCGTTCGACGAGGAGACCGCCGCGTCGAAGAAGGACGCCGTGCCGGCGTAACAATTACTCCAGCGTCATTGGCCAGGCGCTGCGTGTGATCACCGGCGCCTGAGTAGCCAACGAAAATTGTGCCCGCCCTCGCCTGACCCCAGCACCCCGTCATTTCCGCATGGGCGCGTCGCAGGTCACCGGTAGACATTTGCCGGACAGGACTGCATCCTTCCCTCGACATCCAAAAACAACACCGTGCGCGGCCGTCCGCGTCGCGGAATATTCCGATGGAAACGAGGGCAGAATGATCAAGACACGCTTCACCGAGATGTTCGGCGTCGACCACCCGATCGTGCAGGGCGGCATGCAATGGGTCGGCCGCGCCGAGCTGGTTGCCGCCGTTGCCAATGCCGGCGCGCTCGGCATGATCACCGCGCTGACGCAGCCGACGCCGGACGATCTGCGCAAGGAGATCGCGCGTTGCCGCGAGCTGACCGACAAGCCGTTCGGCGTCAACCTCACCATCCTGCCCGCGATCAAGCCGCCGCCTTACGCCGAGTATCGCCAGGCCATCATCGAAAGCGGCATCAAGATCGTCGAGACCGCCGGCAACAAGCCGCAGGAGCATGTCGACGAGTTCAAGAAGCACGGCGTCAAGGTGCTGCATAAATGCACCAGCGTGCGCCACGCGCTGTCCGCCGAGCGGATGGGCGCCGACGCGATCTCGATCGACGGCTTCGAATGCGCCGGCCATCCCGGCGAGGACGACACCCCCGGCCTGATCCTGATTCCGGCCGCCGCCGACAAGGTGAAGATCCCGATGATCGCCTCCGGCGGCTTCGGCGATGCCCGCGGCCTGGTCGCCGCGCTCGCGCTCGGCGCCGAAGGCATCAACATGGGCACGCGCTTCATGTGCACCAAGGAAAGCCCGATCCATCAGCTGGTGAAGGAACGCATCGTCGCCAATGACGAGCGTGAGACCGAGCTGATCTTCCGCACCATGCGCAACACCTCGCGCGTCGCCAAGAACGCGATCTCGACCAAGGTGGTGCAAATGGAGAAGGAGGGCGCCAAGTTCGAGGACGTCCGCGAGCTGGTCGCCGGCGCCCGCGGCAAGATGGTCTACGCGACCGGCGATGCCGACGAGGGCATCTGGTCAGCCGGCCAAGTGCAGGGCCTGATCCACGACATCCCGTCCTGCGCCGAGCTCATCTCGCGCATCGTGCACGAGGCGGAAGCGATCATTCGCGAACGGCTGGAGGCAATGATGTCCGGGGCCAAGCGCCAGGCTGCCGAATAGCGGACACCGGTTCGTGTAAAGACAACGCGTCAAAATAAAAGCTAGAGCTTCGGTTCTGATTCAATCGGAACCAAAACCGCTCCAGCGGGGGTTTGCATGCGTCTGTTTCAGGCGGCCGTTGCGGCCGCGTTTTGCCTCTCGGCCGCGTGCGCCCACGCGGCCGGTCTGCGGCTCATCAAGGTGAAGACGGACGGAGCCGAACCGCTACAGATTGCGGTGTGGTCGCCCTGCGCCGCTCCGGCGGGCGAGGTCAAGCTGGCGACCACGACGCTACCTGGAACAGCGAACTGCCCCGTCGTGGGCGAAAAGCTGCCGCTGGTCCTGACCTCGCATGGTTTCGGCGGCGGCTTCACCGATCAGCATGACACCGCCGAGACGCTCGCCGATGCGGGCTTCGTCGTGGTCGCCGTCAATCATCCCGTCGACACCGGCGCAGGCGACATGAGCCGGGCCAATACGCTTGCCGCGCTCGTCGAGCGTTCCGCCGACATCAAGCGGGCGGTCGACTACATGCTCGACGCATGGCCGGATCGCACCAAGCTCGATCCCGGCAAGATCGGCTTCTTCGGCTTTTCCCGCGGCGGTTACACCGGGCTCATCGTCGCCGGTGCCAATCCGGACATCAGCAAGGCGACGGCCTTCTGCGACGTGCCCTACCCCAAGCCGAGCTGCGAGGAATTGCGACGCAACGCGCTGCCGACGCAGGCGATCGTGCACGACCCGCGCGTCAAGGCGATGGTGATCGCCGATCCGGCATTCGGTCCGCTGTTCGATCGGGACGCCTTGAAGGACGTGACGATCCCGATCCAGCTCTGGGCCTCCGAGCTCAGCGGCGAGGACAAGATCACCGAGATCAATCCCGGCTATGTCGCGGCGATCAACCAGGCACTGCCGATCAAGACGGATGATCACGTGGTCCGCAACGCCGGGCATTTCGTGTTCCTGGCGCCGTGCTCGGCAACTCTGGCGGCCAAGCTGCCTAAGATCTGCACGGACCGGCCGGGCTTCGACCGCGTTGCGTTCCATAGCGAATTGAACGCTGCCATGCTCGCTTTCTTCCGCAAGCAGCTGGACGTTCACCAGCCCTGACATCAATCAACAAGTGCGCGACGTGCCTTGCGACACGCCTCGGCCAACAGCTGGAGAGAACCTCATGAAAGCTTATGTCTACGGAGCCAACGGCCCCGAGATCACCGACGTCGCAAGACCCGTCCCTAAGGGCACGCAGGTGCTGGTCAAGGTCCACGCCTGCGGGCTGAACCGCGCCGATCTCGGCATGACCAAGGGCCACGCCCATGGCGCGGCCGGCGGCGTCGGCACCGTGCTCGGCATGGAATGGGCCGGCGAGGTTGCCGAACTCGGGCCCAATGTTAAGGGCGTCAAGGTCGGCGACAAGATCATGGGCTCCGGCGGCGCGGCATTCGCCGAGTACACGCTCGCCGATCACGGCAGACTGTTTCGTTCACCGTCGAACATGAACTTCGAAGAGGCCGCGACCCTGCCCGTCGCGCTCGCCACCATGCACAACGCCGTCGTGACCAACGGCGCATTGCAGCCTGGCCAGACTGTGCTGATCCAGGGCGCGAGCTCCGGCGTCGGCCTGATGGCGATGCAGATCGCAAAGCTGAAGGGCGCCAGGCTCGTCGTGGGCTCCTCGACCGATGCGATGCGCCGCGGCCGCTTGACGGAATTCGGTGCCGATCTCGCGGTGGATTCCAAAGATCCCGCCTGGGTCGATCAGGTATTGCAGGCGACCGGTGGCGAAGGCGTCGATCTGATCGTCGATCAGGTCTCCGGATCAGTCGCCAACCAGAACCTGAAGGCGACCAAGGTCAAGGGCCGCATCGTCAATGTCGGCCGGCTTGGCGGCACCCATGGCGACTTCAATTTCGACCTGCACGCGGCGCGCCGCATCCAGTATATCGGCGTCACCTTCCGCACCCGCTCGATCGAGGAGATCAGAGAGATCTTCGAGGAGGTGCGCAAGGACATCTGGCCCGCGGTCGAGGCGCGCAAGCTGCAGCTGCCGATCGACCAGGTCTACAAATTCGCCGACATCGGCAAGGCCTTCGAGCACATGGAAGCCAACAAGCACCTCGGCAAGATCGTGGTGACGCTGTAGCGTGGCGTGGAGGGCGGATCAGTCGACGAAGCGCAGTCCGGCGGCGGCTGCAGCCGCCGCTCAGCTCGGCTCGTTCGCGTGCGACGTTCAACCGACCGGTCCGGGAGTCCAATAATCCCCCGCGAGCGGGCTAACTCTTACGTCGCTAATGACCCCGCGTTCCAGACTCGGATCGAAATAGCGCATCGTCCGCTCATTGAGGTCGATGATGCGGCCAGGCCTAAGCGGCCCCACATCATTTATCTTGACGATGACCTTCTTGCCGACAGCCTCGACCAGGGCATATTTCGGCCTCGCGCCGAATTGGACCCCACCAAACTTCCGACGCAGGCTCGTCTTGATGGCAGCCGCCCAGACCGAGCGATCATAGCGCTCGCCGGAGGCTGTGCTCGGACCGCCCTCTTCCTTGCCGGGCTCGAACGGATTGTACATGGATGCTGCGCCGACGATCGCATCTCCACAAGCGGCATCGACGACGACGCTTGAATGAACCGCACCGATTTCACTTCCAGCAGCGCGGCCAAAAATAGCGAGCGCAACTACGGCGCCGCAAATTGCGGCGCTCGAGCCGAACAGCATCATAACTCCTTGACTGATTTTTCTGGATCGTTGGTTCCCGATTCCGCAACACGTGGCCGGGTAAGCGTGGAGGCGTTAACTCGGGGCCAGCTCTTTGCGGCTTCGTGCCAGTTCCGGCGACGGAACCATTGTGGGAACCGCGGCGGTCCCACACAGTGTTTTTGGTTCTCGCCCGGTTAAGACAGAGATTGCGTCAGCAACATGACTGAACGGATCTCCTTCGACAGCGCGTGAAAAGCATATCGGCGTCACTTTCCGCACCAGCTCGATCGAGTCCGTTGAGCGGGTTAGCCTGCTGGCGTTAACGATGCTTAACGACTTCCAGCCGAGGCAAACCCGCTTCGCAGTTTGTTAGAATTTGCTGGGTAACTCGTCCAGGCACAGGGACTTGGGGAAAGATATGGCAAAGCGGGCAAAACGTGCGAAGACGGAGACGCTCGCACTACCGGTGGCCGGACGAGTCGCAATTGGCGTCATGGCCGCCGCCGCATTGGGCTACGCCTTGCTGTCTCGCCCGACGAGCGTTCAACCGACAAAAAGATCGACCGCGCATCAAGCCCTGGCGCTGTCGGCTCCAGCTCCAGCTCGCACACCAACTCCCGTTCACATACCAGTGCCGGTTCCTGTCGCGGCTCCCATCTCGACCCCGGCGCCTCGGGTCGAAACACCAAAATCCGCTGTCGCACCCGCAAGACTTGATCGGCAGGTGGTCGACTATGTCAGTCACCAGACGCCAGGCACCGTCGTCATCGATACCGAGAACACATTCCTCTATCTCGTTCTGAACGACGGGCAAGCATTGCGCTACGGCATCGGTGTCGGCCGCGAAGGCTTCACGTGGTCCGGCGAACAGACCGTGGCCCGCAAGACAGCATGGCCGGATTGGCGTCCGCCTGCGGAGATGATTTCGCGCCAGCCTTATCTGCCGCGGTTCATGGCAGGCGGTCCCGGAAATCCGCTTGGCGCCCGGGCGATGTATCTGGGCGAGACCGAATTTAGAATTCACGGCACCAACAAGCCCGATACGATCGGGAAGCGGGTCTCGTCCGGCTGCATCCGGCTGACCAATGACGACGTCATGGACCTTTACGAGCGGGTGAAGGTCGGAGCGAAAGTGATCGTGCTGCCGGCAACCGCCGCCCGTCGACCATCCCAGGGAGCGCCGCCCGACGCCGCCTTCCAAACACCGGACCAGGCATCGCCGTCACAACGTTCATGATGTCCCTCCCGGTCGCATCACCCGATCGAGGGGCGCTTCACGATCATCACGGGTGCTCCGGTGCGATCCGATGATCGCCGCGTCGACCGCTACCAGTCGTCGTAGAGCCACTCCCTTGGCGGCATGCGAGGCGGCGCCCTTGCGTAGGGCGGCTCATATGTCCGCTGGGGCTTGCGCGGGGCGGGAGCCGGCTGCGCCGGAGGCGCTGACGTCTTCTGCTCGGAAACCTTCGCCAGCGCCCGCTTCAATTCCTCTTGGCTTGCCCTGAGCTCCTCGATGGCCTTTGAGCTCTCGCGGGCCGTTTGTTGCTGCTCCGCCTTGAGCTGGTCGATGTTTCGCTGCACGTTCGCGAGATCGCGCGCGATGGTCTTCAGCAGTTCGGTTTGCTCCGGAGGCGCCGCAGGAGTTTGCGGCGCGGCGTCCTGCGTCGCCTTCGGTGCAGCCTCCGGCGTCGCGGTCGTAGGCGCCGGCGCCGGTTGCGGTGGAGCGGCCTCCGCCGCGGCAACTTGAAGGGCAGATGCAGCGCGCGGCGCGGGAAGCGGCGGATCATCCGGACGCGATGATGGCGCTGAAGCGAGCTGCGGCACCCAGCGGGCGACAACCAGCTTGGCTCTCGCACCATAGGACGACTGCGAGGCGAGGACTGCGACAACGACACACGCCACCATCGACAAGGCGGCAAGGGCCCGGAAAGCCGGCCTTCCCGACGATGATTGCGGGCTGGGTCTGGACGAAGCAACTCCGGACGGAGCAGGTCCGGACGAAGCAGCAGGGCCGACCGAAGGCGGGACAGGTTCGGCCGACGGCGGCGATGGTGCCCGCGGCGGGGGCGCAGCGTCGCGCTCCATCTTGGCGAGCCGCTCACTCAAGCGCGTGAGCTCTTCGTCAGCGCGAGCGATCTCCCTTTGGGCTTCAGCGAGCCGTTCGTCGGCGCTCGCGGCCGGGCCCTCACCCGGCTCAGCCGCATTCGGAGTGGGTGTGGAGTTCATTGGCCTGTCCCTCTTCCGTCCAATGTCATCCGAGACTGCCGCTCGGTACCCGTCAGGGCCCCAGCCTCCCGCTTATTCTTGTCCAAGCAATGGCAAGATAGCGTGCTTGACGTCCTGTGATAAGCGGGATCGCCCTCTTGCGGTGATGAGGATTGTTGCCAATTCGACACGACGGGCAACTCAGAAAAATCCGTCAATCCCTCGCCCCCGCGAACGCGGGCGATGACACCGGAGACAGGTGCGTAATGATGGCGCGCAGTATCGCGCAATGTCGTCCTGGCGAGAGCCAGGACGACGGCGTGATTGGCGCAAACACGTACGGCCGATGAGCTTGCGCAGTGCACGTCTTGAGATTCGGAATAGTTCGCAACAACTCCACGACTAAGAGACGCTCTTGCAAGTGAGTTGCGATTGCGCGTGACGAACGACGACTGACACTTGATGTTCACCGTCCGCCTGCTACACCGCCGCCCATGACCTCTTCGAACACCAGCACATCATCGACCAAGACATCCGTCGCCGCGATCTCGATCCTTGCCAGCGGCAGCATGGCGGTCGCGAAATTCGTCGTCGGCATCGCCATCGGATCGCTGGCGCTGATCTCGGAGGCGCTGCACTCCTCGATCGACCTGGTCGCCACCATCATCACCTGGGCGGTGGTGCGGGTATCGGACCAGCCGGCCGATGCCGAGCATCATTACGGCCACGGCAAGTTCGAGAGCGTCTCGGCGCTCGGCGTCATCGCCATGCTCTACGTGCTAGCCGGCGGCATCCTGGTGCAGGCCTACAGCCATTTGCGCGAAGGCGCGCCGCCGCCGTCGATCTCCGCAATTCCGTTCATCGTTCTCCTCCTCGATATCGGCGTCAATCTGTGGCGTGCCCGCGCGTTGCATCGTGCCGCGCGCGACACCAAGAGCCAGGCGCTTGCCGCCGACGCGCTGCATTTTGCTTCCGACGTGATGGGCTCGACCGCCGTCATCGTCGGCTTGGTGCTGGCCGGCCTCGGCTTCTGGTGGGGCGACGCCGCGGCGGCGATCGCGGTCGCCGTGATGATCGCCCTGCTCGGCCTGCGCATGGCGCGGGAGACGGTCGAGACCCTGCTCGACCGCGCGCCGGAAGGCGCGCAGGACAAGGCCACCGCCGCCATCAAGGCCGTGCCCGGCGTGGTCGACGTCGACCGCCTGCGGGTCCGCATGGTCGGCGCGACGCACTTCATCGATGCCATCGCCAAAGTGCCGCGCACCTACCCGATCGACCGCGTCGAGGACATCAAGCGCCGGGCGCAGGAGGCGGTGAACAAGGCGCTCGGCGACGCCGACCTCACCTTCACCGCGGTGCCGGTGGCGCGCGACAACGAGAGCGTGCGCGAGCGCATCATGGTGATCGCACGCAATTCCGGCCTCGCCATCCACCACGTCACCGTCCATGACATCGACGGCAAGCTGATCGTCGGCATCGACCTTGAGCTCGACAGCGACATGGCACTGGACGCCGCGCACGATATCGCCCATGAGCTCGAGCGCGCGATCCGCGAGGATTTCGGCGAGGACGTCGAGGTCGACACCCATATCGAGCCGCTCCAGCCGGAACTGCCGTGGGGAACCGACGCCGCGGCCGATCGCGTCGAAGCAATCAAGACCGCGCTGGCCGGATTTGCCGATGGCGGCGCGATCCACGACATTCACAACGTGCGGGTCCGCAACACCGACGCCGGCGAGGTCGTCAATTTCCATTGCCGAGCCGCGCCTACGATGAGTGTGATCAAGGTGCACGAAAGCGTCGACGAGATCGAACGCAAACTGCGCCGCGCGTTCCCGACCGTGAAGCGCGTGATCAGTCACGCTGAACCGGCGCGCGCGTAATTCTACGGAGCCGTTCCCCTTTCGGACTCACTTTGCGCCTGCTGATTCTGTTTTGAGCAAGAATTATTTCGCATTAACGAATCGTTGACTCTCGACAGTCCCGGAAATCTGGATTCAAATGATCATGATTCGGATGCATCGTGGGGAGCATCCGATCCGGGTAAAAATCAGCTTAGAGCGGGGGTCTAGGGCATGGCGCGCGCGCATGCAGCGAACGCGTGCGTCCAATCCGATTCGATCAAGGGATTGGCGCAATCGATCGCGAAACCGGCCTATCACAGGCTCTTGACGGCCGAGCCTGCACTGCGCCGCGCTGTCCCGACGCTCATCATCGCCTTCCTCATCACGATCTGCCTCGGCGCCTTCGTCCAGGTGATCGACCAGAACCGGCAGAAGCGCGGCGCGATGAAGCGCGACCTTGCAGCGCTCTCCGACATCCTCGCCGAGCGTCTCGACCGCCTGACCTCGGTGCGCCGCGAGCGGCTCACAAATATCGAGAAGATGCAGGAGCTGTTGCCGGACCTGATCCCGTCCTGGGGCACCGCTTATGGCCGCCACGTCATCATCACCGGCGCCGATCACCGCGTGCTGGCGCGCGTGCCGATCGACGGCGCCGGCGAGAACGATCGCATCCTCGACATCGTCTCCACCGCGCAGCTTCTGATCGCTCCGGGTCAGCAGGGTGCGGTCAGCGACATGACCCTGCCCAACGGCACCGGCGCGCTGGCGATCTCGCAGCTCGTCAAGTCGCTGCCCGGCCAGGTCGTGGTCATCCAGGAGATGAACGAGCCGATCTGGGGCTCGGACGCCGCGCTCTCGGTGACGCTGTCGGCGACCACGAGCTTCGTGGTGCTGATCCTCGGCTTCGCCTTCCACTGGCAATCGACCCGCGCCCGCGAGGGCGACCTGATCAACGATGCCGTGCGCGGCCGGATCGACACCGCGCTCAACCGCGGCCGCTGCGGCTTGTGGGACTGGGACCTGTCGCGCGGCCGGATCTTCTGGTCGCAGTCGATGTTCACCCTGCTCGGCCTCGACAGCCGCAACGACCTCCTCACCTTCGGCGAGGTCAATGCGCTGGTGAATTCCGACGACATCAATTTGTTCGACTTCGCCGACCAGCTGATCTCGGGCAAGATCGATCACATCGACCAGAGTTTTCGCATGCGCCATGTCGGCGGCCACTGGATCTGGCTGCGGGTGCGCTGCGAGCTCAGCCAGGCCGCCGCTGACGGCGGCCTGCACCTGATCGGCATCGCGGTCGACATCACCGAGCAGAAGAGTCTCGCCGAGAAGTCGGTGGAAGCCGACCTCCGGCTGCGCGACGCCATCGAGACCATTCCGGAAGCCTTCGTGCTCTGGGATGCCGATGATCGGCTCGTGCTCTGCAACTCGCACTTCCAGCGGCTGCACAAGCTGCCGGACAGCGCCGTCAGCCCCGGCACCTCCTACGAGACCGTGATCGAGGTCGGCAGCATGCCCGAAGTGCGCACCCGCCTGCACGAAAGCGGCGTGCCGGCGCCGGGCGCCCGGACCTTCGAGGCCCAGCTCGACGACGGCAGCTGGCTGCACATCAGCGAGCGCCGCACCAAAGACGGCGGCTACGTCTCGGTCGGCACCGACATCACCCGCATCAAGGCGCACGAGCAGAAGCTGGTCGACAACGATCTGCGGTTGCGCGCCACCGTGATCGACCTGCAGCGCTCGCAATCCGAGCTGGAGCGGCAGGCCGTCGAGCTCGCCGACCTCGCCGAGAAGTATTCGCAGGAAAAGACCCGCGCCGAGGACGCCAACGCCGCGAAGTCGAAGTTCCTCGCCAATATGAGCCATGAACTGCGCACGCCGCTCAACGCCATCATCGGCTTCTCCGAGATCATGGGCTCCGGCCTGTTCGGCACGCTCGGCTCGGACAAGTATGCGGAGTACTGCCACGACATCCTGACCTCGGGAAAATACCTGCTCGAGGTCATCAACGACATCCTAGACATGTCGAAGATCGAAGCCGGCCGCATGAAGTTCGACATGGAGCCGCTCGACCTCTCCGGCATCCTCGCCGAGTCCTTGCGGGTGGTGTCCGGCCGCGCCGAGCACAAGGGGCTGTCGCTGGAATCGGATATCGAAAACACGATCTCGGTCGTCGCCGACCGCCGCTCGGTCAAGCAGATCATCGTCAACCTGCTCTCCAATGCCGTGAAGTTCACGCCCGACAACGGCCGCGTGCTGGTGCGCGGCCAGATGCTCGAAGACTCGATCGTGCTGCTGATCGCCGACAGCGGCATCGGCATCGCGCCGGACTCGCTGCGGCGGCTCGGCAAGCCGTTCGAGCAGGTCGAGAGCCAGCTCACCAAGAGCTACCAGGGCTCGGGCCTCGGACTTGCGATCGCCCGCTCGCTCACCAATTTGCACGGCGGCTCGATGAAGCTGCGCTCCAAGCTCGGCGTCGGCACCGTGGTCCGCGTCTCGCTCCCCCGCGATCCGCGGACGCTGCAGATGAAGCTGCCGGAAGCGGCGTAACAACGGCTATCGCCAACGCATGGCGGCAGTGCCCTCATTGCCCGTTGCCGGTGCTGGAGAATGCTGCTAACCGTTGCCTCCTCGCGCGACTGGCGACCTTGGATGGAGCACCATCGGGAAGCGCGAAACGACCTGCCGTTCGCCTGGGCAATCGGGATATCCCGATCAAACGCTTCTTGCAGGAGCCGCCCAAGCTGACGTCGATCACGATCACCGGACTCAGGACATATGGTTATCACGGCCTGTTCGAGGAAGAACGGTCGCTCGGCCAGCGATTCACGTTCGATGTCTCGGCGATGCTGCGTGATGTCCGAACCCACCGCAGCGACGATCTGAATTGCTCCGTCAGGTACGACGCCGTTGTCGAGGCCACCGTCGAGATTGCATCATCGGCCAGGTTCCAGACACTCGAAACCCTCGGTGAAGCGATTGCCGAAAGCCTGCTTCAGCGCTTCGCAATGATCGACAGCGTCACGGTCGCGGTCGCGAAGTCCAGCCCGCCAATCGCCCACTCCGTCGATCGGGTCGGAGTCCAGGTCGGCCTCCGGCGCGCCGACCTGATAGCGGAGCTGAACAACACATCGCGCGTCAACGTTTAAGAGGCGGCGTCAATGGAAGATGATTTAGCGCTCGTACCGGACTGCATCATCCGGCCGTTCCGGCCCGGCGACGCGACTGAGGTCCGACGGCTCATTGAAGCCGTCTGGCAGGAACATTTCGGCGATCATCCGGATCCCTTCGCGCGCGAATTCATCCATACACGGCTTGGGGATGTCGACCACGCGGAAACTGCATACGGCGATCGCGCACTGTTTCTGTGCGCGACCGTCGCGGACGAGATTGTCGGCACCGGTGCAATTAGGCGCGTCGACGACCGGGAATGCGAGCTGACCCGCATGTTTCTCACGCCGGCTCACCGCGGGCGCGGCATCGGCCAGGCGATCGCGCAAGGATTGATCCGCTTCGCGCGGACCGCCGGATACCAAAGCATTCGCCTGTCCAGCAACAAGATGCTGGCGGTCTCACATCGTCTCTATGAACGGCTGGGGTTCCGGGCCACCTCGCCATGGGAGCCGGACGGCGAAACGCATTCACTTTACTACCGCCTCGAGATATGAGGTCGATGTACCGACGGCCGCGAGACGCTACGCGCTCTCCAGCTTCGGCGCGACCTCGCGCGCGACCTGCACCAGGGCTGCGATCAGCGGCGTCATCGGATCGCGCTGCGGGATCACGAGGCCGATGCTGTAGTCCACCACCGGATCGACGATCGGGATGCTGCGCACGGCGTCCGCGAGGCCCAGCGTCTCGGCGAGCTTGGCCGGCATCACGCTGGCCCAACGTCCGGTCTTCACATGGGTGTAGAGCACGAGCAGCGAGTTCGACGTCAGCGTCGGCGTCGCTTCCGCGCCGACCGAGGTCAGCGCGCGGTCGATGATGCGGCGATTCTGCATGTCGGGCGTGAGCAGGCAGAGCGGCACGGTGCCGACCTCCTTCCACGTCACCTGCTTGCGGTCGCCGAACATCGCGTCCGGCGCCGTCAGCAGCCGATAGCTCTCATTGTAGAGCGGGATGGTGCGGACCTTGCCGATCGGCTCGTTCTCGATATAGGTCAGCCCGGCGTCGACCTCGAGATTTTCGAGCAGGCCGAGCACATCGGCGGAGGTGCAGGACTGGATGCGGAAACGCACATCCGGATGGCGCGCGCGGAACGGCGTCGTCAGCGAGGCCACCATGCCGAGCGCGGTCGGGATCGCCGCGATCCGGATCTCGCCGGACAGCTTGTCCTTGAGGCTGTTGATCTCCTGCTTCATCGCCCGCGCGTCGCCGACGATGCGCCGCGCCCAGTCCAGCGTCCGCTCACCCTCCGGCGTGAAGCCCTGGAAGCGCGAGCCGCGCTGCACCAGCATGACGCCGAGGATCTCCTCGAGCTGCTTGAGGCTGGTCGACATGGTCGGCTGGGTGACGCCGCAGGCCTCCGCAGCGCGGCCGAAATGCCGTTCCTTGGCCAGCGCCAGCAGCAGTTCCAGCTTGTCGATCAAGGCTCAAACCCCCTCGGAAAACGGCGCCCTAAAACGGCAGCCCGACGCGTCCATAGGTAGCACGATCCGGGTGCGATTCCGAAATCCAAAGCGGCGCGGAAGTGCGTGATTCCAGACCATTATTGCGATCCTAAATCGTCCCATCGCACAACGCTATTAATCGCGTTTCGCAATCGCCGCATGAGACAGCTTTATTGATGTTTCGAACAATTCCAACTCTGATGTGCGGAGCAAAAAACGGATCGTGAGAAGCGCGGATGACGGTGGGATACGAACCTTGGGACAGGGCGCGCGGCGCTGAGATCATCGCCG
The DNA here is from genome assembly GCA_016839165.1 of Bradyrhizobium sp. PSBB068. NCBI lineage: Bacteria > Pseudomonadati > Pseudomonadota > Alphaproteobacteria > Hyphomicrobiales > Nitrobacteraceae > Bradyrhizobium > Bradyrhizobium sp. PSBB068. The sequence continues at coordinate 2,277,106 of CP069300.1, read as the reverse complement.
AACATGCCGGGCTTGAAGGCGCCACGCTGGTGATCCTGCACGCGCTGCAGGAAGCGTTCGGCTACGTGCCTGAGCCCGCGATCCCGATGGTCGCAGAGGCACTCAATCTGTCCCGCGCCGAGGTGCACGGCGTGTTCACTTTCTACCACGACTTCCGCAAGCAACCGGCCGGACGCCACGTCCTCAAGCTGTGCCGCGCCGAGGCCTGCCAGGCTGCCGGCGGCGATCGGCTTGCCGCGCGCGCGGAGGCAAAACTCGGCGTTTCCCTAGGCAATACCACCGCGGACGAGCGCGTGACGCTGGAGCCGATCTACTGCCTCGGGCTATGCGCCACCGCGCCCTCGGCGATGCTCGACGGTCGCGTGGTCGGCCGGCTCGATGAAGCGCGCATCGATGCGCTGGTCGCGGAGGCACAGCGATGACGATGCGGATCTTCATCCCCCGCGACGCCGGCGCGGTCGGCGTCGGCGCCGATGAGGTCGCCCTCGCCGTCGCGCAAGCCGCAGCCGCGCGCGGCACGCCGATCGAGATCGTCAGGACCGGTTCGCGCGGGCTGTATTGGCTGGAGCCGATGGTCGAACTGGCAACCGCGCAGGGCCGCATCGCCTTCGGTCCGGTAACACCTGCGGACGTGCCATCCCTGCTCGATGCGATGGCCGGCAATGGCCCGCATGCCCTGCGGCTTGGTCTCACAGACGAGATCCCCTGGCTGAAGCGCCAGACACGCCTCACCTTTGCCCGTTGCGGCGTGATCGATCCGCGCTCCGTCGACGACTACCGCGCCCATGGCGGCTACAAGGGCCTGGAGCGGGCGCTGACGCTGACCTCCGACCAGATCCTCGCCGACGTCACCACGTCAGGCCTGCGCGGCCGCGGTGGCGCCGGATTCCCGACCGGCATCAAGTGGAAGACCGTGGCGCAAGCCAGTGCCGACCGCAAATACATCGTCTGCAACGCCGACGAAGGCGACAGCGGCACCTTCGCCGACCGCATGATCATGGAAGGCGACCCTTTCGTCGTCATTGAAGGCATGACGATCGCGGGGATCACGGTCGGCGCCACCAAGGGCTACATCTACATCCGCTCGGAATATCCGCACGCGGTCGAGGCGATGAACGCGGCGATCGCAGGCGCGCGCCGCGCCGGCCTGCTCGGCAAGTGCATCGGCGGCTCCGCGCATGAGTTCGATCTCGAGGTGCGGGTCGGCGCGGGCGCCTATGTCTGCGGCGAAGAGACCTCGCTGCTCGAGAGCCTAGAGGGCCGCCGCGGCATCGTCCGCGCCAAGCCGCCGCTGCCGGCGCACAAGGGCCTGTTCGGCCGGCCGAGCGTGATCAACAACGTGCTGTCATTCGCGGCGATCCCCTTCATCCTCGACAACGGCGCCAAGGCCTATGCCGATTTCGGCATGGGCCGCTCGCGCGGCACGATGCCGATCCAGCTCGCCGGCAATATCAAATATGGCGGGCTGTTCGAGACCGCGTTCGGCGTGACGCTCGGCGAACTCGTCGACGAGATCGGCGGCGGCACCTTCACCGGACGCGAGGTGCGCGCGGTGCAGGTCGGCGGACCGCTCGGGGCCTACTTCCCCCGCGCGCTGTTCGACACGCCGTTCGACTATGAGGCGTTCGCGGCGCGCGACGGCCTGATCGGGCATGGCGGCATCGTGGTGTTCGACGACACCGTCGACATGGTCAAGCAGGCGCGCTTCGCGATGGAGTTCTGCGCGATCGAATCCTGCGGCAAGTGCGCGCCGTGCCGGATCGGCTCGACCCGCGGCGTCGAGACCATCAACAAGATCATCAATGGCGAGCGCGTCGCGGAAAACCTCGCCGTGATCGAAGACCTCTGCAACACCATGAAGTTCGGCTCGCTCTGCGCGCTCGGCGGCTTCACGCCCTACCCCGTGATGAGCGCATTGAAACACTTCCGGGAAGACTTTGGTCCCGCACCGGCCCGGCTGCAGGCCGCGGAATAGCAAGGAAATCACGATGTCGCTGATCCAGGAAACCGACTTCGGCACGCCCAAATCCAAATCCGAGGCGATGGTGACGCTGACCATCGACGGCAACCAGATCACCGTGCCCGAGGGCACCTCGATCATGCGCGCCGCGATGGAAGCCGGCACCCAGATTCCGAAGCTCTGCGCGACCGATATGGTCGACGCCTTCGGCTCCTGCCGGCTCTGCCTGGTCGAGATCGAGGGCCGCGCCGGCACGCCGGCCTCCTGCACCACGCCGGTGATGCCCGGCCTCGTGGTGCACACCCAGAGCGAGCGGCTGAAGAAGCTGCGCAAGGGCGTGATGGAGCTCTACATCTCCGACCATCCGCTGGACTGCCTGACCTGCGCCGCGAACGGCGACTGCGAATTGCAGGACATGGCGGGCGCGGTCGGCCTGCGCGACGTGCGCTACGGCTATGAGGGCGAGAACCACGTGTTCGCCAAATCGCACGGCTGCGAAAACGACAATTGGATGCCGAAGGACGAATCCAATCCGTACTTCACCTACGATCCCTCGAAGTGCATCGTCTGCTCGCGTTGCGTGCGCGCCTGCGAGGAGGTGCAAGGCACCTTCGCGCTGACGATCTCCGGCCGCGGCTTCGACAGCCGCGTCTCGCCGGGCATGAACGAGAGCTTCCTCGGCTCCGAATGCGTCTCCTGCGGCGCCTGCGTGCAGGCCTGCCCGACCGCGACGCTGACCGAAAAATCCGTGATCGAGATCGGCCAACCCGAGCATTCGGTCGTCACCACCTGCGCATATTGCGGCGTCGGCTGCGCCTTCAAGGCCGAGATGCGCGGCGAGGAAGTGGTGCGCATGGTGCCGTGGAAGGACGGCAAGGCCAATCGCGGCCATTCCTGCGTCAAGGGCCGCTTCGCGTGGGGCTACACCACCCACAAGGAGCGCATCCTGAAGCCGATGATCCGCGAACGGATCGAGGATCCCTGGCAGGAAGTGTCGTGGGACGAGGCGATGAACTTCGCCGCCGCGAAGTTCAAGGGCATCCAGCAGAAATACGGCCGCGACGCGGTCGGCGGCATCACCTCGTCGCGCTGCACCAATGAAGAGACCTATCTGGTGCAGAAGCTGATCCGCGCCGGCTTCGGCAACAACAATGTCGACACCTGTGCCCGGGTCTGCCATTCGCCGACCGGCTACGGCCTGTCGCAGACCTACGGCACCTCGGCCGGCACCCAGGATTTCGACTCGGTCGAGGATACCGACGTCGTGCTGATCATCGGCGCCAACCCAGCCTCGGCCCACCCGGTGTTCGCCTCGCGACTGAAGAAGCGGCTGCGCCAGGGCGCCAAGCTGATCGTGATCGATCCGCGCCGCACCGAGATGGTGGAATCGCCGCACGTAAAGGCGCTGCATCTGCCGCTGCTGCCCGGCACGAACGTCGCCGTGCTCACCGCGCTGGCCCATGTCATCGTCACCGAAGGGCTCGCCGACGAGGCCTTCGTGCGCGAGCGCTGCGACTGGAGCGAGTTCGAGGACTGGGCCGCCTTCGTCGCCCAGGACAAGCACAGCCCGGAAGCGACCGCGATCATGACCGGCGTCGACCCGAAGGCGCTGCGCGAGGCGGCGCGAATCTATGCCACCGGCGGCAACGGCGCGATCTATTACGGGCTCGGCGTCACCGAGCACAGCCAGGGCTCCACCACGGTGATCGCGATCGCGAACCTCGCGATGGCGACCGGCAATATCGGCCGGCCCGGCGTCGGCGTGAACCCGCTGCGCGGCCAGAACAACGTGCAGGGCTCCTGCGACATGGGCTCGTTCCCGCACGAGCTGCCGGGCTATCGCCACATCTCGGGCGATGCGGTGCGCGAGCAGTTCGAGGCGATGTGGAACGTCAAGCTCAACAACCAGCCGGGCCTGCGCATCCCCAACATGTTCGATGCCGCGATCGAGGGCTCCTTCATGGGGCTCTACGTGCAGGGCGAGGACATCCTGCAGTCCGACCCGAACACCAAGCACGTGGTGGCGGCGCTGTCGGCGATGGAATGCGTCATCGTCCATGACCTCTTCCTGAACGAGACCGCGAACTACGCCCACGTCTTCCTGCCCGGCTCGACCTTCCTCGAGAAAGACGGTACCTTCACCAATGCCGAGCGCCGCATCCAGCGTGTCCGCAAGGTGATGACGCCGCTCAACGGCTATGCCGACTGGGAAGTGACGATCATGCTTGGCAAGGCGATGGGTTTCACGATGAACTACTCTCATCCGTCCGAGATCATGGACGAGATCGCCGCGCTGACGCCGACCTTCGCCGGCGTCTCCTACGCCAGGCTCGACGAGCTCGGCTCGGTGCAGTGGCCCTGCAACGAGAAGGCGCCGGAGGGCACGCCGGTGATGCATATCGGCGGCTTCGTGCGCGGCAAGGGCAAGTTCATCCTCACCGAATATATCGCGACCGACGAACGCACCGGCCCGCGCTACCCGCTGTTGCTCACGACCGGGCGCATCCTCAGCCAGTACAATGTCGGTGCGCAGACCCGCCGCACCGAGAACGTGGTGTGGCACGCCGAGGACCGGCTCGAAATCCATCCGCACGACGCCGAGCAGCGCGGCGTGCGCGACGGCGACTGGGTGCGGCTGGCGAGCCGCGCCGGCGAGACGACGCTGCGCGCCGAGATCACCGACCGCGTGGCGCCGGGCGTGGTCTACACCACGTTCCACCATCCGGACACCCAGGCCAACGTCATCACGACCGACTTCTCGGACTGGGCGACCAACTGTCCCGAGTACAAGGTCACCGCCGTGCAGATCTCGCCGTCGAACGGTCCGTCCGACTGGCAGAAGGCCTATGACGAGCAGGCGCGCATCTCCCGCCGCATCGCGCCTGTCGTGGAAGCCGCGGAGTAGCGATGCGCGAGCCCGTCCACAAGGCGATCCGGAAGGTCTGGCGCGACGGCGTCTTCAGCGACGGCGCGCGCCTGATCCCGGAGGAGACGCCGCTCGCGCTGACCTATAATGGCGGCACCTATGCCGTGATGATGGGTTCGCCCGAGGATCTCGGCGACTTCGCGGTCGGATTCAGCCTGAGCGAAGGCATCGTGCAATCGACTGAGGAGATCGAGACCCTCGACATCGTCGAGCTCGACGACGGCATCGAGCTGCGGATGTGGCTCAGGCCCGACAGGGCCGAGCGGATCGCCGAGCGGCGACGCAACATCGCCGGTCCGACCGGCTGCGGCCTGTGCGGCCTCGATTCGATCAGCGAGGCGGTGCGGCCGGCCGCGGTGGTGCCGACGGGCCGCATCTTCTCGCCGCGCGAGATCATGACGGCGGTCGCGGCGGTGGCGCCGCTGCAGGAGATCAACCACCAGACCCGCGCCGTGCACGCCGCCGCGTTCTGGACCGCCACGCGCGGCATCGTGGCGCTGCGCGAGGACGTCGGCCGTCACAATGCGCTCGACAAGCTCGCCGGCGCGCTGGCCCGCGACAAGGTGGGCGCGAGCGACGGCATCGTGCTGCTGACCAGCCGCGTCTCGGTCGAAATGGTGCAGAAGACCGCCGCGATCGGCGCGCCGCTGATCGCGGCCGTATCGGCGCCGACAGCGCTTGCGGTGCGGATGGCGGACGCCGCCGGCATCACGCTCGCCGCAATCGCCCGCGCCGACGGATTTGAGATCTTTACCCATCCGGAACGCGTCACAGGCGCAGTGCCCGGCAAGGAGTCCGCTTATGTCGTCGTCGCCTGACAAACTGGTCTATATGGCGAACCAGATCGGAAAGTTCTTCCACAGCCAGGGCCACGACCGTGCCGTGCAGGGCATTTCCGAGCACATCTGGAAGTTCTGGGACCCGCGGATGCGCAAGCAGATCTTCGCCCATCTCGACGCCGGCGGCGCCGGCCTCGAGCCCGATGTGCTCGACGCGCTGCTCAAGCTGAGGCAGCAGGCCTAGCCGGCCGCAAACTCCGCACTGTTTCTCACCGTCACCCAGAGGAGCCGCGCAGCGGCGTCTCGAAGGGTCGACGGCCCGGCTGGTGGCCGCGCATCCTTCGAGGCTCGCCCAGCGGCGCAATTGCGCCGCAAGGCTCGCACCTCCAGCGACAAAGGCAAAGCCTTTGCGCGGGGATGACGCGATTGAGATCGTGGAGTCGGCTACCGCTAACCCACGATCGCGTTGAAAACCCGGCGGACCTCGCTCTGGGTCTCGCGCAGGCGCGCTTCAAGCGCGGAGAAATCCGGCGCATCGCCGGCGCGCGCCATGACGCGCCGCAGATCCTCGCCCGCGGTCTCCGGATTGAACTTGCCGGTCACGCACAGCCGCAGGATCTGTGTGAGGTCGTGATAGAGCCGCGCCGCCGAGCGCAGGATCTCGGCTTCGGACTGGCCGAGCAGGCCGAGCTTGGCGGCAGTATCGAGCACCTGGAGCGTCGAGACGCTGAGGATCTCCGGCTTCACTGATGCATGCGCGAGCTGCAGATACTGCGCGATGAAATCGATGTCGACGAGCCCGCCGGCGGCGAGCTTGAGGTCCCAGACGTCGTCCTCGCCCTTCTCCAGCGCGATCGCGCGCCGCATGTCGGCAACGTCGGCGGCGGTCGACGCCGGATCGCGCGGCCGGGTCAGCACGCCGCGGATGATCGCCTCGATCCTCTCGCGGAATTCCGCTGACGACGAGATCACGCGCGCGCGCGTCAGCGCCATGTGCTCCCAGGTCCAGGCCTCGCGCTCCTGATAGTCCGCGAACGCATCGATCCGCGAGGCGACCGGACCGGCGCGGCCGGACGGCCGCAGCCGCATGTCGACCTCGTAGAGCACGCCGTAATTGGTCCGGGTCGTGAAGGCGCTGATCAGGCGCTGGGTGAAGCGGGCAAAATACTGCGCGCCGTGCAGCGAACGCTCGCCGTCGGAGTCGGGCGCCTCGCTGTCGAAATCGTAGAGCGTGATCAGATCGAGGTCGGAGGACGCCGTCATCTCGCGGCTGCCGAGCCGACCCATCGCGAGGATCGCGGTCTCCTGCCCCTTGATGCGACCGTATTGCGCTGCGAACTGGTCGGTGACGAGGCCGTGCACGGTGTGCACGATGCCTTCCGCAACATCTGCGAAAGCCGTGCTCGCGTGCTGCGCCGACACCGTGCCGGACAGGATCCGCGTGCCGATCAGGAACAGGCTCTCCTGGCCGAACAACCTGAGGCGATCGAGGAAGTCCTCGTAGGACGAGGCATCCTGCAACGTGGCGGCCAGCCGCTCCGACAATTCCTTCTTGTCCGGCATCGCGCCGAAGAAGCGCGGATCGACCAGGCCGTCCATGATCTGCGGTTGCCGCGCCAGCATGTCGCCGAGCCGCGGCGCCGCGCCGAGGATTAATGCGACCAGCGCCACGAAATCGCGGTTCTGGCTGAGCAGCGAGATCAGCCTTCCGCCCCGCTGCAGCGCGCCGAGGAAACGGTCGAACGCCGCCACCGCGTCGTCCGGCTCCTCGGCATGCGCGAGACCGTCGATCAGGCCGGGAATGAATTCGAGAAACGCCGCCCGCGTCGCCTCGACACGCAGCGCGCGATAATCGCCCTCGATCCACTGCTGCACGGTGCCGGCCACCGCGACCGGCTTCTTGAAGCCGAGTTGGGCGAGATGTTCGATCAGGCGGCCGTCTTCGGGCCCGGCGCCATAGTCGACATCCGGCAGCTTCGCGGTGCCGGTCGGGTCGTCGCCCTCGAACAGCTTGCCGTAGTGGTTCTGCACGATCTTGAGCTGGCCGAGCAGGTCTTTGGCGAAGGCCTCGCGGTTCTCGTAGCCGAAGAAATGCGCAAAACGCTCGACGTCCTCGGGCGCTTCGGGCAGCGAATGGGTCTGCTCGTCGGCGATCATCTGCAGCCGGTGCTCGACCCGGCGCAGGAATTCGTAGGCCGTCGTCAGCTCGTCGCGCGCCTCGAAGGTGATCCAGTTGCTGTCGGCGAGCACATTGAGCGCTTCCAGCGTCGGCCGCACCCTCAGCTCGGGATGGCGGCCGCCCGCGATCAGCTGCTGGGTCTGGGCGAAGAACTCGATCTCGCGGATGCCGCCGCGGCCGACCTTGACGTTGTGGCCCTCGACCGAGATCTCGCTCTGGCCACGATAGGTCTGCATCTGCCGCTTCATGTCGTGGACGTCGGCGAGCGCGGCAAAATCGAGGTGCTTGCGCCAGACGAACGGCGCGAGCTCGGCGATCAGCGCCTCGCCCGCTCTGGGATCGCCGGCGCAGGGCCGCGCCTTGATCATCGCGGCGCGCTCCCAGGTCCGTCCCTCGCGCTCGTAATAGTGCAAGGCCGCGTCGGTCGAGATCGCGACCTGGGTCGAGGCCGGGTCCGGGCGCAGCCTGAGGTCGACCCGGAACACATAGCCCTCGCCCGAGCGCTGCTGCAGCATCCGCGCCATCGCCTGGGTGACGCGGACGAAGAACGGCTGCGGCTCGATGTCCTCGGCGAGCGAGGTCGCCGTGCGATCGAAGAACACGATCAGGTCGATGTCGCTGGAATAGTTCAGCTCGCCGGCGCCCATCTTGCCCATCGCAAGCACGATCAGGCCCGAGCCGACTTCGGGATGCTCGGGATCGGCGGCGGTCATGCGGCCGCGGGCGACTTCCTGCCGGAACAGATAGCGCAGCGCCGATTGCACCGAATTCACCGCGATGTCGGTCAGCGCCGCCGTCACCCGCATCACCGGCCAGACGCCGCCGATGTCGCACAGCGCGATCATCAGCGCGGCCTCCGCCTTCATGCGGCGAAGCAGCACCATCACGTCGGCCTCGCTGCCGGCGGCGAGCACGTCGCGGGAGGCGGTCTCGATCAGCCCCGCCAGATGCGACTCCGGGTCGCACGACAGGATCCGGATCAGCCGGCCGGCATCCGCGCGCGCGAGCTCGAACAGATAGGGCGAGAACTCGGCAATGCCGCGCAGGATGTCGCGTGCAAACGGATGCTCCAGCAAGACTGCGAGCGCGGCCGATTGCGCCGGCTCGAGCTCGGCGAACCAGTCAGTCAGGCGCTGATCAGCGGATTCGGGCGCGGCGACACGCGGTCCATCCGCGAACCGCGCGGCCAGACAGTGTCGATCCGCGTTTCCCGGCGCGGCGGCATTCATGCCGCCTTCTGTGGCACATCCTGCGTTTGAGCCGCAAGCCTGTCACTGCCGCCCGCCCGCGCCGGCAGCACCAGCGTGGCCACCAGCCCGGGATGGGCATCGCCGAGCCTGAGCTCGCCGCCATGGAGCGTGGCGACCGCCGAGGCCAGGCTGAGGCCGAGACCCGAACCGGGTAAGGTGCGGCTCGCCTCCAGCCGGACGAAGCGCTCCACCGCGTGCTTGCGATCGCCCTCGGGGATGCCTGGACCGTGGTCGGTGACGCTGAGCAGGACCTGATCGCCCTCGCGCCGCGCCTCGATCAGGATCTCCCGCGCATCCGCCTTCATCGGCTCGACGCCCGGGTCGGGCTTGCCATATTTGATGGCGTTCTCGACCAGGTTGGCGACGGCCTGGCTGATCAATTCGCGGTTGCCGTGAACAGGCGCCGGCGCAGTCTTGACCTGCAGCGTCATACCATCGTCCTCGGCCAGCGGCTCGTACAATTCGTGGATGCCGTTGGCGACGTCGGCGCCGTCGAAATCGTCCATGTTGCCGCGCGCCTGACCGGACTCGGCCCGCGCGATCATCAACAGCGCGTTGAAGGTGCGGATCAGCCCGTCGGATTCCTCGATCGTCCGCTCCAGCGCCGCACGATAGTCGGCCTCGCTGCTGGAGCGCGCCAGCGCCTCCTCGGCGCGGTTGCGCAGCCGCGTCAGCGGTGTCTTGAGATCATGGGCGATGTTGTCGGAGACCTCCTTCAGCCCCGTCATCAGCGCCTCGATACGCTCCAGCATGACGTTGAGATTTTCCGCGAGGCGGTCGAGCTCGTCGCCGCTGCGGCCGACCGGCAGCCGGCCCGAGAGATCGCCCGCCATGATGCGCCTGGTGGTGCCGGTCATGGCGTCGATCCGGTGCAGCACGCGGCGGGCGACGAAGATGCCGCCGCCGATGCCGAGCACGACCACGACTAGGATCGACCATTGCGCGGCCTTGGCGACGATGCCGAACAGCCGCCGCCGCTCCTCGAGGTCGCGCCCGACCAGGAGGCGGAAGCCGTTGTCCATCTCAGCGACCCGCACCAGCGCGCGGTGATCGGTCTTGTCCTGGTCGTCGATCCGGCGATAGGCGGTCTCGCTCCAGCCCTGCACGCTCATCACACCCGGCGCCAGCGAGCCGACATTGCCGGCCAGCGCCTGCCCGTTCGGCGCGGTCAGGAGATAGAGATTGGCCCCCGGCCGCAGCGCGCGATTGCCCATGGTGGTCAGCAGGCCGTGCAGGCCGCGGCGATTATAGATGGACGTGATCTCGCCGATCTCGACGTTGACGGTCGTCGTGATCTGCTCGGTGATCAGCCGTCGCGTGTTCCAGGCGAAGTAAGCCAGCAGCGAGGCGGCGAACAGCGCGAACAGGAACAGATAGACCAGCGTCAGCCGAAACGCCGTGGTCCGGATCAGTTTACCGAATGCCGTCACGGATCATATACCCCGCGCCGCGGATGGTATGCAGCAGCGGCCGCTCGAAACCCTTGTCGATCTTGGAGCGCAGCCGCGAGATGTGGACGTCGATGACGTTGGTCTGCGGATCGAAATGATAGTCCCAGACATTCTCGAGCAGCATCGTGCGCGTCACCACCTGCCCTGCATGCTTCATCAGATATTCGAGCAGCCGGAATTCGCGCGGCTGCAAGGTCAGCTCGTCCTTGCCGCGGGCGACGCGATGCGACAGCCGGTCGAGCTCGAGGTCGCCGACCTTGTAAGTGGTCTCCTCGGCCGGCCCGACATTGCGCCGTGACAGCACCTCGACGCGCGCGAGCAGCTCGGCGAAGGAATAGGGCTTCGGCAGGTAGTCGTCGCCGCCGGCGCGCAGGCCCTTGATGCGGTCATCGACCTGGCCGAGCGCCGAGAGGATCAGGACCGGCGTCCGGTTGCCCTTGTCGCGCAGGCTGCCGATCAGCGACAGGCCGTCACGCTTGGGCAGCATGCGATCCACCACCAGCACGTCATAATCGCCGGTCTCGGCCATCGACAGGCCTTCCTCGCCGTCGGAGGCGAGATCTGCGATGTAGCCGACCTCGCGGAATGCCTTGACCAGATAGTCGGCGGACTCGCGGTCGTCTTCGATGATCAGGATGCGCATTTGCGGAGCGGTGGCGGTCACGGGAATGGGCCCTCTGTCAGCATGGCGCGGCCGGCCTGCACATGCAAGACGACCGCGCATATTCCGGAACTGTTGTGGGCGCATGATCTGACCGGAAAACCGGTATCCACTTTTCCGGATCATGCGCGGGAAAAAGTGGGCGGTGAAGCTGGGGGACTCCACCGCCCTGAGACCTTCCGACGGAGGGGGGCATATTCCATCGAAAGGCAACATAGGGAGCGAGCAAGGCGCCCGCCCCCCGGAACGCGCCGTCGGCGGGGGCGACGAATGCCGGCGACGCGTTCCAACTCATAGATAGTTATCCCTTGGCCAGCGGCACTGCCACGAAGCGCGACGAACCGCCGCTCTTCACGCGCATGAGAACGCTGTTCTTGTTGTCGTTGCGCGCCGCGGTGATCGCATCACGCACCTCACCGGCGGTGCCGACGGTCTTGCCGGCGACCTCGAGGATCACGTCGCCTTCCTTGAAGCCCCGCTCGGCGGCAGCACTCTTGGGATCGACTTCGGTCACGACCACGCCCTCCTTGCCGGCGCCGGCCACGCTGTTGGCGGGCGCCACGGTGAGGCCCAGCTTCGGCACGTCGGTGCCGCGGGACGAGTTGCCCTTGTCGCTGTTGTTGTCGGTGTCAGCCTTGGCTTCCAGGCTGTTCGGCAACTGGCCGAGCGTCAGGTTGACGGTCTTGTCCTGCCCCTTGTGCAGCACGTTCAACTTCACGGCATTGCCGGGCGCGAGGCCGCCGATGGTGCGGGCGAGTTCGCGCGCATCCTTCACCGGCTCGCCATTGACGGCGGTGATGACGTCACCGGACTCGATGCCGGCCTTGGCCGCGGGGCCGTTGGCCTGCGGTTCGGCAACCAGCGCGCCTTCGGCCTTCTTCATGCCGAGGCTGTCGGCGATATCGGAAGTCACCGGCTGGATCTGGACGCCGATCCAACCGCGGCTGACCGAGCCCTTGTCCTTCAGCTGGGCGACGACGCTCTTGACGGTCTGGGCCGGGATCGAGAACGCGATGCCGACGCTGCCGCCTGACGGCGAGTAGATCGCGGTGTTGACGCCCATCACCTCACCCGAGACGTCGAACGCCGGGCCACCCGAATTGCCCTTGTTCACGGGCGCATCGATCTGGATGAAGTCGTCATACGGACCGTTGCCGATGTCGCGGCCGGAGGCGGAGACGATGCCCGCGGTCACAGTGCCGCCGAGGCCGAACGGATTGCCGACCGCCAGCACCCAGTCGCCGATCCGCGGCTTGGTGTCGGAGAGCTTGGCAAACTGGAAGTTGGAGCCGCCCTCGACCTTGATCAGCGCGAGATCCGTGCGCGGATCGGTGCCGATCACCTTGGCGGAGAAAGTCTTGCCGTCGTCGGTCGTGACTTCGACCTTGTCGGCGCCGTCGACGACGTGATTGTTGGTCACGGCATAGCCGTCAGCCGAGATGAAGAAGCCGGAGCCCTGGCCCGTCACCACGCCACCGCCACGCGGTCCACCGCGCAGGCCCGGGGGCAAGCCATCCGGACCGCCGAAGCGGCGGAAGAAGCGCTCCATCGGCGAACCCGGCTGGAACGGCGAATCGTCATTGTTGCTGTCGTCCTTCGCGACCTTCTCGCGAATGTTGACCTTGACCGAGATCACCGACGGCTTCACGCGCTCGACGATGTCGGCAAATCCGACCGGCTGCTGGACCTTCTTGACCTCGTTATTGACCTGCGCATGCGCAGGGGTCGTGAACAGGTCGGCCGGGTTATGGGTGGGGCTGAAGCCATAGGTGGCGGCACCGAGGCCGGCCACGACCGAGGCCATCAGCGCAAGTTTGCGGGCAGAGAGCAGCGAGCGCTTCGGCGCCTTGTAGGACGGAAGGGACGAGAGGTCGGGACGGTCGGTCATGTGTTGAAATCTCCAAGGCCAGATTCACCGGTGCGGGGGCGGGCACCTGATGGACCTGAACATGGGGTCATCAGCCTTACGGCGCGCTGGCTGCGGAATTAAACTTTGGTAATCGAGCAGGTTGGCGCTGCGGCAGAATAGCGCAGGCAAATTAATCGCTTAAAAAGGAACTAAAGCGACTTGTCCGGCGCGGAGTCCGCCGCCAGCAGCCGTTCGAGGCGAGCCTCTTCGTCGGGCGTCAGTCCGGGGCCGGAATCGCCCCCGCCGGCTGCCGGATTGCCCTTGCGCCGGCCGAGGCGCCAGAGCGCAAAACCACCCAGCAAAAGCGCCAGCGGCGGGGTCAGCCACAGCACCAGCGTATGCTCGTTGAGGCGCGGCTTGAGCAGCACGAATTCGCCGTAGCGGGCGACCAGGAAATCGATCACCTGGCGATCACTGTCGCCGGCCGAGATCCGTTCCCGAACCAGCAGGCGGAGGTCGCGGGCCAGCGGCGCCTCGGAATCGTCGATCGACTGGTTCTGGCAGACCATGCAGCGCAGCTCTTTGGAGAGCTCGCGCGCCCTCGCCTCCTTTGCCGGGTCCGTCATGATCTCGTCGGGCAGCACCGCGCGGGCCGGCATCGCGCCGAGCACCAGGGTCGCCGCAAGCACAGCGGCTGCAAGCGCGCGCGACCGCATCACTCGGCCGCCTGCAATGCGCGCGCGGCCGCCTTCGCCGGCTTCGGCGCGCCGACCCGCAGGCGGCGGTCGGACAACGACAGCAGGCCGCCGAACGCCATCAGCACCGGTCCCCACCAGATCATGAGCACCAGCGGCTTGTGATAGATGCGCACCGCGATTGCGCCGTCGGTCGCGATGTCGCCGAGCGAAATGTAGAGCTGGCTCGCGCCGCGGGTCAGCAGCGCGGCCTCGGTCGTCGAGGCGCCGCGCGTGGTGAAGTTGCGCTTCGACGGGGTCATCACGCTGATCTTCTCGCCGTCACGCGTCACGGTGAATTGCGCGACCATCTCGCGGAAGTTCGGGCCCTGCCGCGGGTTCAGGCCGTCGAGCCGCAGCTGATAGCCGGCGACGCGGGCGACGTCGTCCGGCTTCATGGAGCCGATATATTCGCTGTTCCAGGTGGTCTCGCAGACGATCCCGATCAGCGCCACGCCGAGACCGGCATGTGCGAAGGCGGTGCCCCAGGTCGCGCGCGGCAGGCCACGCGCCCGGCGCAGCGAGAGCGACAGCGGAATCCGGAACAGCGCGATGCGTTCGGCGAGGTCGCACAGCGCACCCATGATGACGAAGGCCGCAAGCCCGATCGCGAGCGGCGCCAAGGTCGCGCCGCCATAGGTCCACGCAAGCACCAGGGCCATTGCCACCAGCGCAACGATGCCGGCAACCATCAACCGCTGCGCCGCGCCGAGCAGGTCGCCGCGCTTCCAGGCCAACAGCGGACCGAACGGCACCGCGACCAGCAGCGGCACGAACAGCGGCGCGAAGGTGAAGTTGAAGAACGGCGCGCCGACCGAGATCTTCTCGCCGGTCAGAACCTCGAGCGCCAGCGGATACAGCGTGCCGATGAACACGGTCGCGCAGGCGGTGGTGAGCAGGAGGTTGTTGAGCACCAGCGCGCCTTCGCGCGAGATCGGCGCGAACAGCCCGCCCTGCTTCAGCGCCGGCGCGCGCCAGGCGTAGAGCGACAGGCTGCCGCCGATGAAGACGAACAGGATCAGCAGGATGAACACGCCGCGGGTCGGATCGGTCGCGAAGGCGTGAACCGACGTCAGCACGCCGGAGCGCACCAGGAAGGTGCCGAGCAGCGACAGCGAGAAGGTCAGGATCGACAGCAGCACGGTCCACACCTTCAGCGCATTGCGCTTCTCCATCACCAGCGCCGAATGCAACAGCGCGGTGCCGGCAAGCCACGGCATCAGCGAGGCGTTCTCGACCGGATCCCAGAACCACCAGCCGCCCCAGCCGAGCTCGTAATAGGCCCAGTAGGAGCCCATCGCGATGCCGAGCGTCAGGAAGATCCACGCCATCAGCGTCCACGGCCGCACCCAGCGCGCCCAGGCGGCGTCGATCCGCCCCTCCAGCAACGCCGCCACCGCGAACGAGAACGAGATCGAGAAGCCGACATAACCGAGATAGAGCATCGGCGGATGCACCGCGAGGCCGATGTCCTGCAGCACCGGATTGAGGTCGCGCCCCTCGATCGGCGGGTTGGCGATGCGCAGGAACGGGTTCGAGGTGATCAGGATGAACAGATAGAACGCGCTGGCGACCCAGGCCTGCACCGCCAGCACATGGGCGCGCAGCGACAGCGGCAGATTGTTGCCGAAGGCCGCGACGAGGCCGCCGAACAGCGCCAGGATCGACACCCACAGCAGCATCGAGCCTTCATGGTTTCCCCACACGCCGGTGATCTTGTAGAGCAGCGGCTTCAGCGAATGCGAGTTCTCGAAGACGTTGGCGACCGAGAAATCCGAGGTGACGTGCAAGGTCACCAGCGCCGCGAACGACGCCGCGACGAACAGCAATTGGGCAAGCGCGGTGGAGCGCGCAACGTTCATCAGCGCCGCATCGCGCCAGCGCGCGCCGACGATCGGCACGATCGACTGGATCAGCGCGAGCCCAAGCGCGAGCACCAGGGCATAATGTCCGCTTTCGGCGATCACCGCATGGCTCCCTGGGTCGGCGCCGCGGAGGCGCTCGGCGTGTTGCCCGGCTTGTTGTCCGGCTTGGCGCCGTAGTCGTCCTTCCAATGGCCCTGCTTCTTCAAGGCGTCGGCGACGTCCTTCGGCATGTAGGTCTCGTCATGCTTGGCGAGCACGGTGTCGGCACGGAACACGCCCGACGCATCGAGCGCGCCTTCGGCAACGACGCCCTGCCCCTCGCGGAACAGATCCGGCAGGATGCCCTTGTAGGCCACCGGCAGCGTCGCGCCGCCATCGCCGACGGTGAAGGTCACCGCGAGATTGTCGCCGCGCTTGAGCGAGCCCTGCTCCACCAGGCCGCCGAGGCGGAAACGCTTGCCGGGGCCGAGATGCTTTTCGGCGACCATCGACGGCGTCGAGAAGAACACGATGGAATCGCGCAGCGCGTTCAACACCAGCCCCGCGGCGATCGCGAGCACGACGAGCGCACAGCCGATCAGTGTCAAACGCCGTTGCTTCCTGGTCATGGTCCATCCTTGCGCATGACGTTCCCCGAAAACCGCTGTGCACTTTTCGGCGTCATGCCCTATCCATCAAGCCCGAGATTCTTCAACCCTTCATTGAGCTGACGCAACCGATCCGCATTGTTGGCCACGGCCTGACGGGCATCCGCGAGCGCGCTCATCGCCTTGTCGCGATCGCCCATCACGAGATAGGCGCGCACCAGCCGCAGCCAGCCCTCGACGTCGTCGCCATTGGTCTTCAGCCGCGTCGCCAGCCGGTCGACCATGCCCTTGATCATGGCGCCGCGATCGGCCTCGCTCATGTCCTTCGCCGCCGCGACCGCACCGTCGGGCAGCGTGGGTGCGCTAACGCCCGGGGCGACGTCCGGCACGGTGCCGCCGACCCGCACCAGCGCCGCCTGCACCAGCGGCCGCCACGGCGCATCCGACGGCCCCTTCGCCAGCATCTTCTGCCAGAGCGCAGCCGCATCGGCCTTGCGGCCGTCCTGCTCGGCGGCGAGACCCAGGAAGTAATTCGCCTTGGCATCGTCGCCATTCAACGCGACCGCGCGCTCGAACTCCGCCTTGGCGTCCGCGGTGACGACCCCGCCGGCGCTCCCCATCAGCGCCTCGCCGAGATCGGCGCGGCGATCGGCGCTGTCGCCGGCGTAGGTGATGGCGTTGCGATAGGCGCGGACCGCGTCATCGTAGCGGCCGAGCCGCGACAGCACCGGCGCCAGCACGGTCCAGCCGCGGCCGTCGGTCGGGTTCTTCTCCAGATGGGCCTCGACCTGCGCGACCAGATTGGCGAGCGGCTGGTTGGCATCGGCCACCTTGCTGCGCTCGGCGAGCGGAAAGTCGCCGAGCCGCGGCGAGCCGAGTGCGAGATAGACGCCCGAAGCGATCACCGGCAGCCCGACCAGCGCCACGATTGCGGCGGCACGCCGCAGCGTGAGACTGCCCTGCACCGGCGCCTCGCGTCCGCTCTGGTCGGCGGCGGCCAGCAGCCGGCGGCTGATCTCGATCCGCGCGGCATCGGCCTCGGCGGCGCCGATGATCCCTGAGGCCATGTCGCGGTCGATCTCGGCGAGCTGGTCGCGGTAGACCACGACCTCGCTGCCGCCGGTGTCCGCCCGTCCGCGGCGGCTGAGCGGCCACAACACGGCAAAGATCGCCGCGACCGTCATCAGCGCGAACACAAACCACAGCGTCATCAAGCGGTTCCCGGATGGACCGGCGGCTTCCGGCAAGCCGCCTTAGAATCGCTTTACACTACCGGCGGCGAGCCCGGCAATTGACAATTGCTGGATCGACCGAAGGTCGGAATCAGGCGGCTTCCGGTGCCGTTCCGGCGGTATTGCAAGCGCATATTCGGACCAAGGCGCGCGCTACCAAAATATCGAAAACAACCCCATGCAAAGGTGCCGGCGGACGGCTGCCGGCTCCCGAATGCCGACTTGACACGTCGGGCAACTCAGCCGCACACTTCCATTATTCCGAAATCGCGCAAACATTCGCCGTCAGCGGTAATGCTACCCCGCCCGCGACGACTTCCGCTCGCCGGTCACCGCATTCTCCGCCGCGCGGTTCATCAGCGACGCGTAGTCGTGGCCGAACAGCACCTCGCAGAAGCGGATCGCGGCCTTGACCTGCTGCTGGCGGAAGGACCGGACCCGGGCATCGCCGCCGCGCAGCGACTGCACCAGCCCCTCGGTCGACTGCTCGACATAATGCTGCAGGTCGGAGAAGGTCCGCAGCGTCACCTCGTTGATCGCGAGCTCGCTGGCGTAGGTGCGGCACACCGCGACGAAATCGATCAGGGCGGCGGCGTCCTCGACCTCGGACGGGTCGATCTTGGCGCCGGCGGTGATGTCCTTGTCGGCGCGCTGGCGCAGGATGCGGCGGACCCGGCCCGGCACGCTGTCGATCTCCGATTGCAGCGCGTTGGAGGTGTCGGCGCGGACCGACGTCAACTGGCGGCCCCAGGTGGAGTCGTTGCGCAGATCGAGCTCGGTGCGCAGGCCGCGGACCCCGTCATGCAGGGTCTTGAGCTGCTCGCTGACATATTCGAAATGCCCGCGCCGGATGTCGGTGCGCAGACAGGCCGCGACGAATGACAGGTCATGCAGCGCGATGGTGACGGCGATGCCGTAGGGCGTTGCCGCAACCCGCAACTCGTCGTCGGAAGCCGCCATCTTGATGGCGAGACGGATGATCTGCCAGGGCGCGGCGAGCCGCTGCGCAATCAACGACAGCGCGAACGGCAATAGCTGCGGCGTCTGCAGCGACGGCAGTTTGAGCGCCTCCATCGCGGATGCGATCTGGGAATCGGAAAACACGCGGATCTGGCTCGGCAGCCGGCTGCCCAGGGTTTCGAGCGCTTCGCGGGCCTGCAGCACCAGGCCGATCGGCAGCAGGTCCTCGACGACGCTCGGCGGGCCCACGCGTGACAGCGCGCGCTGACGGTCGTCCTGGCTCGGCCCGGCGATCTTGAGGATGGCTTCAGCAGCCGCCAGCTGGAACTTGCGCGCGGCGATCTCCATCGGACCGCTCTCGGCCGCCACCCCCAGCGTCGCCTCGAAGTCGCGCGCCGCCTGGGGCGCACCCTCGCGGGCCAGCCATTGCCAGATCGGCAGCAGCGAGGCGCGCCGGAGCTGGCCGGGCCGGGTCGGGAAATTGGTC
Organism: Bradyrhizobium sp. PSBB068; assembly: GCA_016839165.1. Classification (NCBI taxonomy): domain Bacteria; kingdom Pseudomonadati; phylum Pseudomonadota; class Alphaproteobacteria; order Hyphomicrobiales; family Nitrobacteraceae; genus Bradyrhizobium; species Bradyrhizobium sp. PSBB068. Next base: position 2,258,186 of record CP069300.1, on the reverse strand, counting down.
TCGGCAAGGAACGGCTCGAGCGGCCGGAACAGCAGCCGCGCCGGATCGTCGCTGCGCGGCTCGATCCGCTCGTCCTCCTCGGCCCCGCGCACGATCTTGCGCAGCTGCTCGAGCACCAGATTGGCCACGGCGACGTCGTCGCCGCGTTCGACCGCGCGCTCCAGCTCCCGCATCAGCAACGCCTGCGATTGCGGCGGAAGCTGCGCGAGATAATCCCTCAGCCGCTCGGTCGATTTCTGGCTCATGCGCCCGGTCGTGAAAGCTTGGTGCCCGGCAAACGCCGCAGCCCGTCCGCCCGCGATGATAGAGGCGGGCGCGTTAAGAAGCCGTTTAGGAATAATAGCGGCGCCGAAGCGAGGACAGGGCGCGTACTCATAAACTGGGACGCCCGCTTTCAGGGGCGAAGCAGACACGCGGACCAGACGTCGGGAATATCGCCTTGACCCGAAGCGGATAATTTGGGTGGCCTGGTTCCAGCGCCCCCATTTGAGCAGAGGACGAGGCCACCGAAGCCGGTGGGCCGGCTAGGCCGCATTCAAACCGTCGATTCTTGAAAGAAACGTCTTCAAGATCGGCGAAGCGTTGGCGCGATGATAGCCGACCGTTACGTCGATGGTCGGCGGCGCTCCTTCGAGCGGTAGGCTCACCACCGACCAGGGCAGAAAATTCTTTGCCGAGGCCGGTAAGATCGCAACCCCGCGGTTGGATGAAACGAGGGAGATCGCCATCGCATAGTTGTCGATCTCGAATGCCGGAGTAATCTCGATGCCGCAGCGATCGAGGTAACCGGCGATGATGGCCCGCAGCACACGTGGCACTTTCGAGATGCCGATATAGGTCTCGCCGACCAACTTCTTCGGATCGAAAGTCTCTCGCTGTGCGAGCTTGTGATCGCTGGGCAGAACCGCCACCAAGGGCTCCTGCGCCACCACCTTGAACTCGATATCCGGAGTGGGTTCTGAGCGCACGAATGCCACGTCCAGCCTGCGGTGCGCGAGTTCCTCCAGCAGCGTCGCGGAGTGATCGCTGGATACGCGGATTTCGATGTTGGCCAGTTCGTTGCGCAACAAACCGGTGGCGCGCGGCAGCCACTCGACTTCCTGTCCGGTGGTGAAGCCGATCGCGAACACTTGCTTGCTTGGCTGGGCCGCGCGGCGGGCGCCTTCGGTGGCGGCTTCGGCCTGCATCAGTGCCAGTCGCGCGTGATCGAGGAACACCTTGCCGGCTTCCGTGAGCTCCACGCCGCGGACGCTGCGGGTGAGCAACGGCACGCCGACCTCATATTCGAGGTCGCGGATCTGGCGGCTCAGGGATGGCTGAGCGGTGTTGAGCCGCCTTTCGGCAGCGACCGTGAGGCTTCCCTCCTCGGCGACGGCGACGAAGTAGCGGAGATGACGAAGCTCCATTCCATGCTCTCCAGGTATGGATGCGGAACTTACAAAGTCTTTTTCAAAAGCGCTAGCTGAGCCCAAATAGCTTCCAACACCGACGAGACACCAGCTTCTGACCATGCCCTCTGGGCAGGGACCGAGTGGCTAGTGCCCAATTCGAGGAGCTTTCGCCATGTCCACCCCCGTAGTCCTCATCACCGGAGCTCTGACCGGCATCGGCCGCGCTACCGCCATCGCCTTCGCCAAGCAGGGCGCGACCGTGGTCGCTTCGGGCCGCCGAGAGGCGGAAGGCCAGGCTCTGCAGGCCGAACTCCGGAGCCTCGGCGCCAAAGCAGCCTTCATCCGAGCCGACGTGCGACGTGAGGATGACATCGGCTTTCTGGTCGACCAGACGGTCGCGCGTTTCGGCCGGCTGGATGTTGCGGTGAATAACGCCGGCACCGAGGGCACGCCGGGCCCGGTGACTTCGACCACGCTGGAAAGCTATGCCGCGATGTTCGACACCAACGTGTTCGGCACCCTGCTCAGCCTGAAGCACGAACTCAGGGTCATGCAGCCTCAGGGGTCGGGAAGCATCGTCAACATCTCCTCCACCATGGGCGAGCGCGGCGCAGCCAACCTGTCGCTCTATGTCGCCAGCAAGCATGCCGTCGAAGGCCTCACCAAATCGGCGGCACTCGAGGCGGCAGCGTTCGGCATCCGTGTCAACGCTGTGGCGCCGGGGCCGACAGACACCGCGATGCTCGATCGCCTGACCGGCTCGCCCGAAAAGAGAGCGGCCTTTTACGCCGCCGTGCCGCTCAAGCGCGGCGCGAGGCCAGAGGAAATCGCAGAGGCCGTCGTTTTCGTCGCGTCCGAGAAGGCCTCGTTCATCACAGGGCAGATCGTACGGGTCAACGGCGGCAAGACCGCAAGCTGAATCCGATCGTCCGCTCATCTCATAGATAAAGGAGCTCTACCATGACCACGCATACACACCAAACTGCGCCTACCCAATTCGTCGAAGCCAACGGCATCCGCTTCGCCTATCGGCGCTTCGGCAAGACCGGCGGCGTACCGATCGTCATGAACATTCATTTCCGCGGCACCATGGACCATTGGGACCCGGCGGTGACCGACGGCCTGGCCGCGCAGCGCGAAGTCATCCTGTTCGACAACGCGGGCATTGGAGCCAGCACGGGCGAGACGCCGTCGACCATCCCCGGCATGGCGACAGACGCCATCGCCTTCATCAAAGCGCTTGGGATCGGCAAGACTGACGTCCTCGGCTATTCGGTCGGCGGCAAGGTCGCTCAGGAGATCGCCGTGCAGGCTCCCGATCTGGTGCGCAAACTGGTCCTGGTGGGCACCGGGCCGCGCGGCGCCGACACCGCTGCCAGCAAATCGGCAGAGATCTTCTCTGCCACCTACGATCCGCCCGAACATCTGTGGATCGCCGCGCATTTCCTGCCCAATGCAACCGGCCGCGCGGCCGGACTGAAGTACCTCGAACGCAAGTATCGCCGCAAGGACCGCAGCCCGGAGGTGAGCGAGGCATCGGCCACGGCGCAGTACGCGGCGATCGTCAAGTCAAACGAGAAGACCGACGGAGTGTGGGATTACCTGGCCGATATCCATCATCCGACTCTGGTGGTCGACGGCAGCAACGACCTGATCATACCCACGATCAACGGATTCACGCTGCAGCAGCGCCTGCCGAACGCGCAACTCATCGTCTATCCGGATTCGAGCCACGGGCCTCAGAACCAGTACCCGGAGCTCTTCGTGGCCCACACCACCATGTTCCTGGATGCATAACAAAGACGAGGGTCGTCGGGCCGGTCGGCCGCGCTTCCAGCGCGTCCGACCGGTGTCCTTGATTTCATAGAAGGAAAATCATCATGAAATCGTGCTGTGGAAAGACCGCGCTCGTCACCGGCGCCTCGCGCGGCATCGGGCGAGCCGCCGCCCTCGCTCTCTCCAGGGCGGGAGCCCAGGTCCTGATCCACTACGGACGCAACGCCGCAGAGGCACGCTCGGTAGTCGACGAGATCAAGACCACAGGAGGCAGGGCCGAGGCGATCGGCTTCGATCTCTCGGACGCCCAAGGCGCGCACAGGCTCGCCGCCAAGGTCCGCGAGATCGTCGGCGAACGGCTCGACATCCTTGTTGCGAACGCCGGAGTGGCCAAAGCCGCGACGATCGAAGAGACCACGATCGGAGATTTCGACGAGCTCTTCGCCGTCAACGTCCGGGCTCCGTTCTTTCTGGTCCAGCAGTTGCTGCCGATCCTCAAAGAAGGATCCAGCGTCATCTTCACCTCTTCGCTTGCGGCCCATGCGGCCGTGGGAGAGCTCGCTGCCTACGCAGCCACCAAGGGAGCCATCGACACCCTGGTCAAGCATTTCGCCCTGGTCCTCGGAGCGAAGGGCGTGCGCGTCAACGCGGTCGCGCCTGGCGTGGTCGAGACCGACATGTCCAGTTTCGCCAGGACCGAGGCCGGCCGCGATTTCACGCTTTCTCTGCAGGCGCTGAAGCGGGTGGCACAGCCCGACGACATCGCCGGCGCCATCGCCTTTCTCGCCTCCGACGCCGCGCGCTGGGTTTCCGGAGACACGCTGCGCGTGGACGGCGGATCGAAGCTTTGAGCGAAAACAAAGATCGAAAGTAAACATCATGACCCTACAAACGATCAAGATCCCCGGCCCCGACCACCCGATCACCCTCGAGCGGAACGATAAGCGCGTCATCGTCACTGTCGGCGGACGCGTGATCGCTGACACGCGGCGAGCCTTCACGCTGCTCGAGGCCAAGTATCCGCCGGTTCACTACATTCCGCGCGAGGACGTGGACATGGCAGCCCTCGCGAGGTCGGCGACGCAGACTTACTGCCCCTATAAGGGCGATGCGGCCTACTTCAGCATTCCGTCCGCCGGCGAACGTTCGACCGATGCGGTCTGGACCTACGAAGCGCCCTATGAGGCGGTAGCCGAAATCAACAGCCATCTCGCTTTCTACCCCGACCGCGTCGATGCGATCGAGGAACAAGCCGCCTGAGCGGCATCTTCAAGGAGTAGTCGTCATGTCTAATCTCACCGGCAAGGTCGCCATCGTCACCGGAGCATCGAAAGGCATCGGTGCCGCCATTGCCAAGACCCTGGCCGCGCGTGGCGCAGCGCTCGTCGTCAATTACGCGTCTAGCAAGGCTGGCGCGGAAGCCGTGGTCAAATCGATCATCGCCGCGGACGGCAAGGCAATCGCCGTTCAGGGCGACGTGTCCAAGGTGGCGGAAGCAAAGGCTGTGGTCGACGCTGCCATTGCCGCCTACGGCCGCCTCGACATTCTGGTCAACAACTCTGGCGTCTACGAATTCGGCCCTCTGGAGTCGGTCACCGAGCCGCAGTTCCACAAGATGTTTGACGTCAACGTGCTTGGTTTGCTGCTGGTGACGCAGGCCGCGGCTCCCCACCTGCGCGAAGGCGGAAGCATCATCAACATCGGCTCGGGCGTCACCGCGATCACCCCGCCCCAGACGGCAGTCTATACCGCCAGCAAAGGCGCGGTGGACGCCATCACCGGCGTATTGGCCAACGAACTCGGCCCCAGGAAAATCCGGGTCAATACCGTGAGCCCCAGCCTAACCGAGACTGAAGGCACGCACAGCGCCGGAATGCTCGCTTCAGAGTTCGAAGCCGGCATCGTCACCCAGACGCCGCTCGGCCGCCTCGGACAGCCGCAGGACATCGCCGACGTCGTCGCCTTCGTGGCCTCGGACGATGCGCGCTGGGTCACCGGTGATAAAATTTCGGCCGGCGGCGGTCTGCGCTGATGGGAGACCGTCACGTCGGCCACCGCTCGTCGGATGGCCGACATTCCCTTCCAAAAATGGTCCTGAGCCGCCGAGCCAGTTTTTGGGTATCGCTCGCCGTTTCGATGCATACGCTTTGGACGAGCGCCGCACCGGCTCTCAGTTACCGGCTCTATGCCGAGGAATGGCAGCTGTCGCCCCTCCAGACGACGAGCGTGTTCGCGATCTATCCGATATTCGTCGTCGGTACGCTGGTTTTCCTGGGCGATTTATCGGATCACGTCGGAAGACGTCGGACCATGCTTGCCGCGCTCGTCTTCTCCTTGACAGGCGCCCTGGCACTGGCGTGGGCGCTCGATATCGAATGGCTTCTTACGGCCCGCGCAGTAATGGGGATCGGGGTTGGCCTTGCGAGCGGTGCTTCGACAGCCGCCATCCTCGAGTTCAGTCCGAGTGGCGATCCTGAACGTGCCGCTTCCGCGACCAACATGGCACAAGCGCTCGGCTTCGCCACTGCGCTTCTTCTCGGTGGAGCCCTCATTCAGTACGCGCCCTATCCGCTGCGGCTCGACTTTGTCGTTCTCGCGCTGGTGATCGCCACGCTGATCACCGCAGTCTGGTTCCTTCCTCGTCATGTAGGGAGCCGAAAGCCATGGTCTCTACGGATGCCGCATGTGCCGGCAAGCATTCGGAAAGAATTTTGCGTGGCAGCGATCGGCGCCGCGACGGCTTTCACCAGCGGCGCCGTTCTCCTTTCGCTCGGAGGCCAAGTGGCGCACGACCTGGTCGGCTCCGCCAACGAGTTGATGAACGGCGCCGTCCTGGCGAGTTTCGCCGTCGTCTCGGCGGCAGTCACCGGCGTTGCAAGGAAGCTGCCGCCGCGATTGGCATTCTTTCTCGGCTCCATCGCGGCCGTTCTCGCCGTTCTGTTCTTGTGGCTGGCGACGAACGTCCACTCGCTGCCGGCTTTGCTCGTTTCGACCTCGCTGGCGGGGATCAGCTATGCGCTTCTCTTCCTGGGCGCGCTGACCCTGCTAAACGCCGTTTCGCCGGCCGACGGCCGGGGTGGCGTGCTCTCGGCCTTCTATCTCGTCGGCTATCTCTGCATGGGGTTTTGCGCGCTCGCGCTCGGTTTGGTCGCCCGGGCGTCGGGACTGGCGACAGCTGTCGCTGTGGCATCGGTTGTACTCGCTTCGCTGGGAGGCGCGACATTCCTTTTTGCCGCGATGCGCTTCCCAACCATCGTCGAATGACCTCCCGACGAGTGGTCTGCAATTGGCCCTTAGCCGAGACGACTAAGCGCGCCTCTTTTGTCCGCTTCTACGCGAATGAAGTCGTTGTTCGGCTGGCGTTCACAGATGGGTACCCGCCCTACACCGCCGGCAACACCAGCTCGGCCCGCAAGCCGCCGATCGGCGCATCGCTCAGGGTGAGCTTGCCGCCATAAAGGCCGGCGAGATCGGTCACGATCGACAGGCCGAGCCCGGAGCCGGGCTTCGATTCGTCGAGCCGCTGGCCGCGTCGGGCCACCTTGGCGCGCTCGTCCTCCGACAGGCCGCGGCCGTCGTCGTCGACCGCGATGCGCAGCTTCGGCCCGGCGCCCGGCGCCTCCGGCGGCACCACGCTGACCTCGATGAACACCTGCGAGGCCGCCCATTTGCAGGCATTGTCGACCAGATTGCCGACCATCTCCTCCAGATCCTGCCGCTCGCCGCGGAACCGCGCCGCCGGATCGGCCTTCGCCTCGATCGAGAGGTCGCGGTCGCGATGGATCTTCTCCATGGTCCGCCGCAGCGCCTCGATGACAGGTGCGACATCGGTGATGGTCGAGACAATGGTGGCGCGGGCGGCGATCCGGGCGCGCTCGAGATGGTGCGCGACCTGGTCACGCATCACATCGGCCTGCTCCAGCACCTTGCTGGCGAAGGGATCGGCGCCATGCGACGCCGCCTCGTTCACGATCACCGACAGCGGCGTCTTGATCGCATGGGCGAGATTGCCGACATGGGTGCGCGAGCGCTCGACGATCTCCCGGTTGGCATCGATCAGCGCATTGGTCTCGCGCGCCAGCGGCGCGATCTCGACCGGAAACCGTCCCTCCAGCCGCTCGGCGCGGCCGGAGCGGATATCGGCGATCGCATCCGAAATGCGCTTGAGCGGCGCGAGGCCATAGCGCACCTGGAAGATCGTGGTCAGCAGCAGCACGATGCCCAGCGCCGCGAAGGTGCCGAACAGATAATAGTCGAAGCTGCGGGTCTCATCGAAGATCTCGGTGGCGTCACCGGCGACACTGACCAGGAACTTGCCGTCGGCGCCGAGATCGACCGGCCGCTCCACCACCCGCAGGCTCTGGCCCTCGGGCCCATCGACATAGCCGAGGCGGACGCCGGCGGCGGTCAGCTCGGCGCCGTGCTCCTCGAGCTTCGGAAGCTTCTTGTCCCACAGCGAGCGCGAGGCGCGGGTCTCGCCCTTTTCGGTGTCGGTGCGGGTGATCTGCCAGTACCAGCCCGAAAGCGGCAGGTCGAACAGCGGCTCGCCGAGCGACTGGAACTGGCGGTCCGCCGGCTCGTCCGGCGTCGCCACTTCGGCGATCAGGGTACGCAGATAGAGGTTGAGGCGCCGGTCGAAGGCGCGCTCGGTCGCGTCGCGGTAGACCGACGACAGGATGACGCCCGTGATCGCCAGGATCACCACCACCCAGGCGGTCGCCGAGACGAACAGGCGGGTCGCAAGCGAGCTGCCGCCCATCACGCCACGCGCTCGAACAGCGTGTCAGCGGCAACAGACATCAGGGATTCAGACATCTGCGAATCCAGTCCTCCCGGCGCGGATCATGACAATGCCCGTGCACGCCGATCAAGCACTCCAAGAGCATGATCCGATTGTAAAGGATATGCCCTCATCCTTTTGTTTGATCGCGTTTTCTTCACGCGAGCGACCGGGGTATCCGCGTCGCTCGAAAACGCTTTAAGAGCATGATCTCCGCGCAAACGCTACGCGTTTGTCGCGAGGGAGAACCGCTTCGCAGTTTTCCGGATCATGCCTCAAGTCGGCGCCGACAGCATGTAGCCGAGGCCGCGAACCGTCTGGATGATATCGACTTCCAGCTTCTTGCGGATGCGGCCGACGAACACCTCGATGGTGTTGGAGTCGCGGTCGAAGTCCTGGTCGTAGAGATGCTCGACCAGCTCGGTGCGCGAAACCACCCGCCCGGTGTGGTGCATCAGATAGTCGAGCAGATTGTATTCGTGCGAGGTCAGCTTGATCGGGTTGCCGTTGACGGTCACGCGCTTGGTGCGGGTGTTGAGCGCTACCGGCCCGCACACCAGCTCGACCTGGGCATGCCCGGTCGCGCGGCGCAACAGCGCACGGATCCGCGCCAGCACCTCCTCGAGATGGAAGGGCTTGGCGACATAGTCGTCGGCGCCGGCGTCGAAGCCCTGAACCTTGTCGCTCCAGCGGTCGCGCGCGGTGAGGATCAGCACCGGCATCACCCGCTTGTTGCGCCGCCAGGCCTCGAGCACCGAGATACCGTCCATCTTCGGCAGGCCGATATCGAGCACGACGGCGTCATAGGGCTCGCTGTCGCCGAGGAAATGCCCTTCCTCGCCGTCGAACGCGCGATCGACCACATAGCCGGCGTCCGTCAGCGCGGTGGTGAGCTGGCGGTTCAGATCCGGGTCATCCTCAACGACGAGCAGACGCACTTTGGCCTCCGAGAGTGAGCATTGCGATAGTTCGGCATCAAATGAGGCTTCGCGCCGTGAACGGCCTATGAATGGATCCGCGACGCAAATCTAATTTTTTCGTCAGGTGCACCATCCCGGGAACCCGCGCAAGCGCCGCTGGTTCCATCGGTCAGATGTGGATGGAACTGCGACGGGTTCCAATTGATGGTATCAAAATACCTAATATTTGATACGCACCGGCTAACCCAACATCGTGTTACCAATGCGCCGGCGCCGTGAGCCAGCTCACCGACGGCGGCGGGTTAACCCTCGGCGGGCATTTAATTATCGTTGATATCGGCGATGCGCTAATCCAGCACGGCGGGGCGCAGGGACCGGGAATAGTTTTTTGCTTGTTTCAAAGATCAAGACGTTTGCTGTGGTCGCCGGCTGGCTCGCGCTGGCCTTCATCGCATTTGTCACACTGTCGCCAATCCAGGACCGTCCAACGTTCTTGCACCCGCAGGCCGAGCGCTTCGCCGCGTATGCCGTGATGGGACTGGCCTTTGTGCTGGGCTACCCGCGGCGCACCGCGCTGATCGTGCTGTTTGTCGTCTTCAGCGCCTTCACGCTGGAGGCGATGCAATTGCTGACACCGGACCGCCACGGCCGGCTGCTCGACGCGGTCGTGAAGGTCGCGGGCGGTTTTGCCGGCATCGGCGCGGGTCACTTCATCCTGCTGGTGCTGCGCAGCCAGTTCGGCCGGCTGAAATCGCGCGCGGAGAACTCCGCAAGCTAAAGCGCGATGACGATTCAACCTGATCTCATCGCGCTTTAACGCCGGCGCGGATGCGCCTTCTGGTGCCACGCCCAGGCCGAGCGAATGATGTGGCCGAGATCGGACCGGCTCGCCTTGAAGCCGAGACCGCTTTCCGACTTGGAGGGATCGGCCACCAGGATCGGCGGATCGCCGGCCCGGCGCTCGCGCACCACGCACGGCACCGCTTCGCCGGTCTCGGCGCGGATCGCGTCGAGCACCTCGCGCACCGAATAGCCGGTGCCGGTGCCGAGGTTGAACACGCCGCCGGCGTCGCCCTTCAACAGCAGTTCGAGTGCCGCGATATGGGCGCTGGCGAGATCGTCGACATGGATATAGTCGCGCACCGCGGTGCCGTCAGGCGTCTCGTAATCCTCGCCGAAGATCGCGAAGTCCGGCACGTGCCCGAGCAGCGCCATCAGTGCGCGTGGAATGAGGTGCGTCTCGGGATCGCGCAGCTCGCCGATGGTGCCGGAAGCATCGGCGCCGCAGGCGTTGAAGTAGCGCAGGCAGACCGAGTTGAACCGATAGGCCGCGCGATAGTCGGCCAGCATCTGCTCGATCATGAATTTGGAGCGGCCGTACGGATTGACGGTCGGACCCGCGGCGCTCTCGGGAATCGGATCGCGCCCGGCATTGCCGTAGACGGCGCCGGTCGAGGAGAACACCAGGCGGTCGCAACCCGCTTCCCGCATCCCGCGCAGCAGGCCGAGCGTGCCCGCAACGTTGTTGCTGTAGTATTTCTGCGGGTCCGCGACGGATTCGCCGACCGCGCTGAACGCGGCGAAGTGCATCACGGCAAGCGCATCGTGCTCGCGGACCGTGGCCGTGATCCTGTCATGATCGGCGACGTCGCCGATGACGAGCGGCCCCCATTGCACGAAGTTGCGGTGACCGGTGGAGAGATTGTCATAGACGACCGGAACAAAGCCGGCCTCGGCAACGGCCTTGGCGCAATGGGATCCGATATATCCCGCGCCGCCCGTGATGAGGATCGAACCCCTGCTCGCCATTGAAAATGCCGTCCCTGCGCCGGCCAGTCCCGCGCCTCAACAAATGCAATCGTTGCATGGGTACGACATTCCGCCGGACGCGGCAAAACGACGATGGGAATAGCGTTAAGAGCGAACGGATGTGCGGCAAGCGGGACGGTTAACGCGACCGCAGCGGTACACCGGTCTGTTGCCCGACCGGCGGCGCGTGTCGCCTCCCATAAGGATAAACCGGGTTGCCGGCGGGACCGGCCTCGTCGCCGGCGGCCGCGATGTCGGAACGCCGCCGCCCGGTCCATCGATCGAATAGCGCGCTCCGCCCTGCGTGGTCTGTCCGCTGCCCTGTGCAAGCGCGGCGCCTGCGGCAGCGACGGCCAGCGTCGCGATCGTGCACAGGCCGGCCAGCTTCATGACGATGGCTCGAGGGATGTGAACGGGATCAACCGGTCAAGCCGGCAATCGTTCCGGATGCCCGCCGCCACATGCATCGAACGAAAGCGGCGCGGCGAAATGTCTCGCCGCGCCACTGTCAATCGATGGGGCCCTGCTCGAGGAAATTCAGGCGCCGGCCTGCGCGATCGCGGCCCAATGATCGGGGTTCGCCGGGGTCTGCATCCTGACCCAGCGATAACGCGCCTGCGACCAGGTGCGGAGGAAGCAGATGTTCTCCGTGTCGACGCAATCGACGGCGGCATTGTTGATGGCCGCGAAGTTGAACGGCCCGTCGACCGAAATCACGTCGATGTCGTCGTCGGAAAGGCCCTCCAGATAGTCCAGCGCGTCAGGCTCGCTCGAGCCGTTGTCGACGACAAGGATCCGGGCGTTGGTCTCGTGCGCGGCCGGCAGGACCGTCTCGATGCAGCGCTTGAGAAGCTCGGCGCGATTCCTGGTCGGGATGATGATGGTGGTGCGCTCATTCCAGTCGACGGCGCGCTTGACCCGCACGGCGGGAAGCAGACCCGCCGGCCGCGGCTCGACATGCGCCTCGACGCCGTCCCTCGCGAAATAGGCCTCGCTTGCGGCGACAAGCTCGACGGTTGCGGCGGGCGCATCAATTCCCGGCAACGCCGCAACCGATCCCGGCAGATGACAGGTTCGCTCCCGCTCCGCGCAGGACAGGAAGATGTCGTAGAGCGACGTTGCGGATCGCAGCGCCGCCACGGCGCGTTCGCGGCGCACAGCAAAGCAATACGCCCCATAGCCCTGCTCGAGCGCACGTTCGAGATCGAATGCTGGAAACGCCAGCGGCCAGACGGCGCCGGCACCCGCGGCGATTTCGACGTCGCCATAGACGAGATCGCAGCCGGGTTCGGAAGCAAGCACTTCGGCGAAGCGATGCAAGGCATCTTCAGCCAGGATCGTCCCGCTCAGGCAGAAGACGAAGAATGTGCCGTTGGCGGCATCGCCGTCGATGAATTCGCGCGCCGCTCCCGGATCGAACCGGCTGAACCCGCGCGTCGGCAGGCACACCGCCGACCAGGCCGCATGCCGCTGGGCTTCGAGACTCTCGATGCTTTCGTCCACCCTGGCCTCGCCGATCAGGACGACCGCGGCCTCCGATGGAGCGTCAGACTCCATCGCCGTCGGCGCGAAGCGTTCCTTCCAGCTGCGATAGGTGTGAAACGGGACCGAAGCCGGCAACAGCTGATCGAACAATTGTCCGCGCAACCGCTCGCTGTCCCAGCGTCCGAGCTCCGCGATGGTCTGCTCCAGTCCGCGCTCGAACGCGACGAATGCGACCGGCTCGGAGATCAGGCTCCGTCCGGACACCGTCCGCGCCGACAGCCCGCGCACACGGCCGTCGGCAAAATGCTCGGGCAGATGAAAATCGATCCGGCGGCCGACGCCGAACTCGCCGCCCCGCGCGACGTTGGTCCACCCGGTGGGCTTCACGGTCATCACCGGCCGCTGCGCGATCAGGATCTCGATGTCCTCGGCCAGGTCCTGCGCAAGCCAGCCCTCGAAGCGCAGGCCACCAGCCCACTTGATCTCGCAGATCCGGTGCCACTGCGCGTCCGGTGCAGCGACATCGCAGCGAATCGGAGCACCGACGGCACCTCCGATATTGGCCAGCCGCGCCTCGATGATTGCGGCGCTGCCGCCGACCTCATCCTGCACGCTGAAGGTAAAGCCAAATCGTCCATCGCCGATTCCGGCAGCGGCGAGCTCTGTTACAAACTCGTCACACAATGATGACATGTATGGCTCGCCGTCGACGAGCAGCTCGACGGTATAGCGCCGGCCGAGATCGGCGCGGTCATACACAAATCCAGAAAACGTCGTGCGATCGTATCTGGAGAATTGCGTTTGCAACGACGCGTATTCAGCTCTCGAGGGCTTCTGCTTGCCAATCGTCTTCGTGCTCATGTCCACCCCTCAAACGGCGGCTCGATTGTCGGTCGATTTCAAGTTGAGAATGTGTCCATGGCGCGTCCGAGGCGACTAGCGCGCACTCGATTGCACCGAGCCCATCACCGTTTGCACAAAAAGCCGCCGAGCTCCAACACAAACCATACGCTATAAAACTTGGCGTTGTCGGCGCCAATTGTGCTAGTGCTAACTCCTCCTCTCCACACCGATCGACGAGCGGATTCATGAAGATTGCAATGGTTGGAACGGGATATGTAGGTCTCGTGTCCGGAGCGTGTTTTGCCGACTTCGGCCATCAGGTCGTTTGTGTCGACAAGGACGCCGGCAAGATCGAAGCCCTGAAGCGCGGCAAGATCCCGATCTACGAAACCGACCTCGATAAGCTCGTCGAGACCAACGCCGCTTCCGGACGGCTGACCTTCACGACGGAGCTCGCGGGCGCGGTCGGCGACGCCGACGCCGTGTTCATCGCGGTCGGAACGCCCTCGCGGCGCGGCGACGGCCATGCAGATCTGAGTTATGTCTATGCAGCCGCCAAGGAGATCGGCGCCGCGCTCAAGAAGTTCACCGTGGTGGTGACGAAGTCGACCGTGCCCGTGGGCACCGGCGACGAGGTCGAACGCCTGATCCGCGAGACCAGTCCGAACGCCGATTTCGCGGTGGCTTCGAACCCCGAATTCCTGCGCGAAGGCGCCGCGATCCAAGATTTCCGCCATCCCGACCGGATCGTCGTCGGCACCGAGGACGACCGCGCCAAGAAGGTGATGGGCGAAGTCTATCGTCCGCTGTACCTGAACCAGGCGCCGATCCTCTATACCGCGCGGCGCACGGCGGAACTGATCAAATACGCCGCGAATGCCTTCCTCGCCACCAAGATCACCTTCATCAACGAGATCGCCGATCTCTCCGAAAAGGTCGGGGCGAACGTGCAGGAGGTCGCGCGCGGCATCGGGCTCGACAACCGGATCGGAACCAAGTTCCTGCATGCCGGCGCGGGCTACGGCGGCTCCTGCTTCCCGAAGGACACCCGCGCCCTGTTCAAGACCGCGCTCGACCACGACGTGCAGCTGAAGATCGTCGAGGCGACGCTGACCGCCAACGACAACCGCAAGCGCGCGATGGCGCGCAAGGTCGCCAACGTGCTCGGCGGCGAGCTGCGCGGCAAGACGATCGGCGTGCTCGGCCTGACCTTCAAGCCCGATACCGACGACATGCGCGAGGCTCCGTCGATCCCTCTGATCAACGGCCTGATCGATTTCGGCGCCAAGGTTCGCGCCTACGATCCGGTCGGCATGGAGCAAGCGCGCAAGGAATTGCCGGAGATCGAGTACTGCACGGACGCCTATGAATGCGCGCGGCAGGCCGATGCGCTGGTCATCGTGACCGAGTGGCGCCAGTTCCGCGCGCTCGATCTCAAGCGCATCAAGCAGGAGATGAAGCATCCGGTCGTCGTCGACCTGCGCAACATCTACCGTCCGGACGAGATGGCCGCGCACGGCTTCACCTACGAGAGCATCGGCCGGCCGCGCTGAGCGGCTGTGCCGCGGCGCTCGCTTCACCTTTCCCCATCGGGGAGAGGTGAAGCTCCGCCGCCGTTTCAATTCAACCCAATCCCCTCACGCTCTAAGCGTGCGCCGGCGCGCTGAGCTGGACATAGGCGTCGAGCTCGCGCGCAAGCGCCTCCTGCCAGGTCGGCATCGCGACGCCGAACTGCGCTTTCAGCCGCGTCAGATCCAGCCGCGAATTGCCAGGGCGCACCGCCTTGGTCGGGAAATCGGCCGTCGCAATCGGAACGATATTGTCGACGGCGAGCGTGACGCCCCGCGACCGCAGCCCACCGACGATGGCGGTGGCAAAGCCATGCCAGCTGGTTTCGCCGGCGCAAACCAGATTGACGACGCCGCCCCTGCGCATGAGCTGATCGTGCAGCGTCGTGATGTTCGGCAGGACAATGCCGGCGACCGCACTGGCGATCGCTTGAGCCGTCGTCGGCGCGCCGATCTGATCGGCCACGATCCGCAGCTCCTTACGCTCGCCGGCGAGCCGCGCGATGGTACGCAGGAAATTGCTGCCCTTCGCGGCATAGACCCATGAGGTGCGCGCGATCAGATGCGCGCCGCCCGCCGCCTGGATCGCGACATCGCCGGCAAGCTTGCTGGCGCCGTAGGCCGACAGCGGTTCGGTCGGGCTGTCCTCGCGCCACGACCGGTCTCCTGAGCCGTTGAAGACGTAGTCGGTGGAGAAATGCACCAGCGGCACGCGGTTCGCGGCCGCCCATTTGGCGAGCGCCTCGGGCCCCCTGGCGTTGACCAGAAAGGCCAGCTCACGCTCGTCCTCGGCACGATCGACCGCCGTGTACGCAGCCGGATTGATGATGAGATCGGGCTTCAGGCTTTTCGAGCTGGGCCGTCACCGTCTCCGGCTTCGACAGATCGAACTTCGCGGACGGCGGCGCGATGATGGTGCCGTGACCTTCCAGCAGCGGCTTCAGCGCACTGCCAACCTGGCCGCGTGTTCCCGTCAAAAGAATCCGCATCAGATTTGTCCGTAGCTGGGAAGATTGCTGGCGTCGGCGAGCAGCGGCGCATCCGCATCCTTCGCCGACAGCTGTGGCTTATCGACGCCCCATTTGATGCCGATCGCGGGATCGTTCCAGCGGATCGAGAGCTCGTCCTTGGGGCTGTAGAAGTCGTCGCATTTGTAGAAGAAGTCGGCGGTTTCCGACAGCACCACGAAGCCGTGGGCGAAGCCGCGCCCGGCGACGACATCGGAACTCGTCGGACCGTTGGTCGGCATGTAATAGCAACCGCTGACCGAAACGGCGGCCGCAAGCAATATCATTGTTCGAATGAAATTCGCGCGCGACATTCAAATACTCCGGCCGTGCCGTAACACGCCGACCATCACAATCACAAGGTTCCGCGATATACTGTGGTACGATTGATAAGAAATGTTAGCGGAGTGAGGCAATTCGGCGACACCCTGCGCCGCCGTAGGCCAAACGGCCCGAGCGGCATCACTCCGGCTTTGATTTCGTGTGATGTTCCCGTTATCTGTGAATGAGATGGTTTGAGTGAACGGTAGAGGGTTCGATGGCTCGCATGAAGCCATTGGCGATCGCATTGGGAACCGTCGCCCTGCTGCTTGGCGGCTCCGGGGTTTTTGCCGCGGAATTGAGCGTTTCCGCTGCCCCGCGCGCCGCGCAGCGCGTCAGCGGCAATTGCTAGCGGCTGCAACATTGTCACGGCGATGTCTGCCAATGGAAACGGGTCCGCTGGCACGGCTGTCCGGATCGCTATTCCTGCGCGCCACTCTACGGCGCCTACGGACCCTATGGCGGCCGCGACTATTGGGCCGCCTACAGCTACGGCGACCTGCACCCGTACTGAATGTTAATCCACTAACAAAGCCGCCCCATTCGCGCGGGCCGACACCATGCCGGCGCGCCTCGCGACCACCGGGTTAACCCCGGCTTAGGACCCGGCCCGCTAGGATGCGGAGGCAGGGTTTGGTTATGTTACTTATTTTCCTTTGCAATTTGATCGGCGGCGCCGTTGTCGGGCGGCGCCAGCACTGCCTGGTGCTGGTGCCCGTCACGCTTGCGGAACTCGCGCTGCTTGCCGTTATCGCAGGCGAGCGCCTCGCGTGGCCCGAGACCATCCTGCTCATGATCATCGCGGTCGTATCGTTGCAAGGCGGATATCTCGCAAGCGCCTTCGCGCCGCTGTTCTGGTCCCGCACCTCGACGCCGTTGCTCGCCCTGCGCCGCCCGCATTGACGCGGCACGAGGCCGCCGCATTCGGCGCGCTGCATTTTCCATTGACCTCGCCGCGAGCCCGGGGCATCCCGCTGCCTTGCGTCGTCATCCTCCGCAGGAATGCCCTCCTCAGGACTTGCCCCGCTCGTGTGGAACGTCACGGCTTTCATCTGCATCTTGATCGGTGCGTCGATTCCGCTGGGTCTGTTCGACGCCTCGTTCGTCACCGGCCTCGTTGGCGCCGCGACGTCGCTTGGGTTGCTGGCGAGCCTGATGGTGATCCGTCCAGGTGAACTGTCATTCCTGAAATCGGTCGCCGGGCCCGCCGTCACGACAGCGCTGGTGCCGGTGCTCTGGATCATCCTGCAGATGCTGCCGCTGCCGTTCCTCGCGCATCCGGTGTGGAAGTTCGCCGGCGAAACGCTGGGAGCACCGCTCAGCGGCAGCATCACGATCGATACCGGCGCCAGCCTTGGCGCGCTGCTGGTCTGGCTGTCGCTGTTATCGGTGATGATATCAGCCGCGGCGATCGCGATCGATGCCCGCCGCGCCGACATGGTGGCCCGTAGCAGCGCGGCGACGGCAACCGTCGCGGCACTGATCCTGCTGCTGTACAGCGATCCGATCAAATTCTGGCTTGGTGCCGGCGACGCGGCACGCGATCAGACCGCGAACGGCTTCCTGATCGTCGTTCTCATGGGCGTACCGCTCAGCCTGGCGCGCGCGCTCGACGCCGGCGGCCATGCTGATGGCCGCACGGCGGCGCAGCTTTTGCGATTGCGCTGGCTGTTCGCCGCCAGCACGCTGTTCTGCACCGCCTGCGCCTGCTGGTACGGCCGTCGCGGCGCAGCGGTCGCGTTCGCTGCGGGCGTCGGTCTCGTCCTGATGATTTTCGCCGCGCGAAAGCTTCATCTGCACCGCTGGAGCAGCGCCGGCGCCGCCGCGGCGATCGCGCTGATCGCGCTGGCGACCGCGGTCGCCAACCGTCACCCCGACGTGGCGCTTGCAATCGCATTCGCCGATGCGCCGGCCGAGTTCGTGCAATCGACCCACAATCTGCTCGCCGACCTGCCCGCGCTCGGCAGCGGCGCCGGCACCACCGCCATGTTGGCGTCCACCTACACGGACTGGCAGGGCGCGACCACGCGGCCCGTGGTGGCGAGCAGCGCCGCCGCCTTGATCGCCCAGTTCGGTTCCGCCATGTTCTGGACTCTACTCGCGGTTACGATCGTGGGCATCGCGGCGTTCACGGCCGGTGCACGCAATCGCCGCCGTGACTGGTCCTATCCCGCGGCGGCCGCGGCCGCGCTGCTGACGCTGCTGCTCGCCGCCTTCACCTTGCCGGAATTGCCGGCGCTGCCCGGAGTGATCGTGTTGGGAGCCGTGATCGGAACAGGACTGGCACAGCGCATCAGCCGTTCACGGTTGCAGGCGGGCTGAGCGGCAGATGCGCAACCTCCTCCGGCGTATTGTCGGCCAGACCGGCGACCTCGAACATGACGAGGGCGATGAGACCTGCATCTACGCCGTCGGCGACATCCACGGGCACGCCGATTTGCTGAGCGAGATCTGCGCCCGCATCGATGCCGATATCCGCAAGTTCCGGCCGGCGCGGCCGATCCAGGTGTTCCTCGGCGACTACATCGATCGCGGACCGGATTCGCGCGATGTGATCGCGATGCTCGATCAGCGGCGGCGAAACCGGAGCATGGTCTGCCTGCTCGGCAATCACGAGGCCTGTCTGCTGGAGTTTCTCGTCAATCCCGACATGCTCGCGCAATGGCGGCAGTTCGGCGGCCTGCAAACGTTGATGTCCTACGGGCTGACGCCCTCGCCGAATCCCGACGCTGAGGAACGCAGGGCACTCGCGCAGGCGCTGGTTCACCAGATGCCTCCGGCCCATCTTGCCTTCCTGCGCTCGCTGCCGATCTGTTATGTGCACAGCCGCTATTTCTTCGTACATGCCGGCGTCAGGCCCGGCATCGCGCTCAACCAACAGCGCCGGGAAGACCTGCTCTGGATCCGCGACGACTTCCTGATGTCGGAAGATGATTTCGGTAAGGTCGTGGTCCACGGCCACACGCCGGTGCACGAGGCCGAGCTGCTGCACAACCGCATCAATGTCGACACCGGCGCCTATGCGACCGGCCGCCTGACCTGCGTCAAGCTCGAGGGCGCACGGCGATCGCTGATGATGACCGGCGATCGGGCCGCGCGCCATGGCTGATGCAATGGCTGACACGATCCGCCGATACGCACGGCAGCTCCCAGCGGGCTTCGCGTCGGCCACGGCCACGATCGGCGCCGCGACGCTGGCGTTGTCGGCCTGGTGGCTCGCCGCCGATGCATTGCGCGGCAAGCCGTCGTTCGCTGCCGACATCGGCGTGGTCAGGAGCGAGCTGTGGCTGCGCGACGGCTGGAGCGAATTACAGAGCTCCCCCGAGGCGGCCGAAGCCGCGTTCACGCGCGCGCTTCGACTCTCGCCGATGGACGCCGGCGCCTGGTTCGGCCTCGCCCCCGCGACCGGGCGGTTCGACTGGCTGAACCCGACCGCATCGAAGGCGCTCAAGATGTCCTACTACACCGGCTTCAACCGCAGCGACCTGGTCGCGCCGCGCCTGATCCTGCTGGCGCAGGTCGACACCACGCGCGATGTGGAGCTGGTCGACCTGCTGCGGCGACAGGTCCGCCTGATCATCACCCGCGCGCCGGAGCTGAAGGGTGCGGTCGGCCAGGCCTATCGCGTGGCGACCGACGCCAACCGGCGCATCATCGAGGCGGAATTCAAGGACGCCAAACAGAGCATTCCGGAGTAAGGCGTGTCGGCATTGGCGGCCGTCGGATGCCAGGTCGTCACGACATCCGGCCGTCAGACACCCTTGTGCCGCAGCACCGCACCGACCGTGCGCAACAGGATGCGCAGGTCGAGCACGAAGCTCCAGCTCTTGATGTAGATCAGGTCGTGCGCGACGCGCAGCTGCATGTCCTCGATCGCGGGCGTCGCGCCGCGCAAGCCCTGCACCTGGGCGAGACCGGTGATACCCGGCTTGACATGCTGACGCTGCGCGTAGCTCGCGATCAGCTTCGAATATTTGTCGTCATGCGCCAGCGCGTGCGGCCGCGGTCCGACCAGCGACATGTCGCCGCGCAGCACGTTGATCAGCTGCGGCAGCTCGTCGATGCTGCGGCGGCGCAGCGTCGCGCCGATCCCGGTCAGCCGTGCATCGTTCGGACGCGCCTGCATGATGACATCGCCGTCCTCGAGCACATGCATCGAGCGGAATTTGAGGATGGTGAACGGCCTGCCGTCGAACCCGTTGCGGCGCTGCCGGAACAGCACCGGGCCTTTGGAGTCGAGCTTGATCGCAATCGCGGTCCCGATCAGAAGTGGCGCGAACAGCACCAGGAGGCCGCTCGATGCCACGATGTCGAACAGCCGCTTGCCCGCACGCTCGAGCGAGGTGAGCGGCGAGCGCTGCATTTCCAGCGTCGGGATCGGGCCGCTCACCACCATCCGCAGCGCCAGGAAGCGTTCCGCGGTTCGATCCGGCAGCAGCCGCACCGGCAACGGTGACGCCCGCAATTGATCACAGACGAACTGGATGCGTGGCTCCTGCTGCCAGGGCATTGCAAGAATGATCTCGTCGGCGCCGCACTCACGCGCGGCACGAATCGCCGACTCAACCGCCGTGCGATCGCCCGCGTCGTGGGCCTGGCCGGTCAACTGAATCCGCCGCACCTCGCTGAGACCGAAATCGCACAGCAGGCTCGATTGCCGCACCCGTGACAATTCGTCCGCCATCCCGACCACCACCGCGCGGCGGGTCGCCAGCATGCCGCGGTCGATCGCGCGTTGCAGCGGCGCCTGCAGCAGCATCCGTCCGGCCACCAGCCCGAGGCCGCCGATCAGGCCGAATGACATCACCGAGCCGCGCGAGACGCCGGAGCCGACTTTCAGGAGGAAGATGATCAGTGTCATCAGCAGGACGACCAGCAACCATCCGCCGAGGAGGCTGCTCCAGCGCCGGTCGAGGCCGGCCAGCACCTGCGCATGATAGAGGCCCTGCGACTTCGCCACGAACATGTGAAGGATCGCGGCGAGAACCCCGATCCCTAGAAAACCCTCGAAGCTGTTGCTATAAACCGTGTGGTAGTAGAACAGATGATAGGCCGCGCCGCCAATGATGCTGGACAGCACGACGATGATCATCTCGAAGGCGACGGCAAACGCTTCGAGCGAGGCAAAAGCGAACGAGAAGGCGCCGAAGTTAACCGGTACCTTCGCTAATCGAGCGTCCGAAAGGTCGGTCATCGGTAATTAACATTCGTGTTAACGATTCACATGTTTAATATCGGGCAAGCCATGAACCCGCAAGGCCTGCCCGCAATATCAGGCAGAGAGCGTCCATGAGTTCATCGGCTGGCGAAACCGAGGCCGCGCTGGTAGCCCTCCTCCACTTGATCCGCCTGATGGGCGCCGAACTGGTCGCTGGCCAGCACCGCGACGACGTCGAGGTGCTGGTCAAGGCGGTCGAAACAAAGCTCCGATCGGCCCGCTTTCCGGCCGACATGCCGAATCAGGACATCGTCAACGGCTTGGACCTCGCACAGGCGAGGCTGCGTCCAATCCTCGAAGAGCTACGCGCACGATCAGAAAAAGCGCATCTGAGCGACCAGCTGTTGCTGGCTCCCAGGCCCTCACGAATCCATTAACGGATGAGCCTTGGTCAGCTCTGGACTTCACCACGGCGGGGCAAACCGTTCCCGCCGCTGGACCTGACCGCCAGCTTCTCCTCGATCTTCATTTTCTCGAGCAATAGGTCGGTTACGATCCGGCGCAACCGTTCATTTTCCAGCCGCAATTCGTCAATACGGTTATGGGCGTGGGGGATCCCATCTCGATCATCGGTGCGAGCGGCAAGTGCGGTCACAGTACCATTCCCCGGGTGGCCGCGTTCGGCCTCCTGCTTGCGCCAGCGGTGAAATGTCATCACGCTAACGCCCAGCACCTTGCACGCTTGGGCTTGTGACTGCCCCCGCGCCATGAGTTCCTCGGCCTGCTTGACCTTGGAACTGATCTCGTCAGTTGAATGACGCCTCATTGGTCATCTCATTGCCCCCTAGATTAGCAATCATCGCATGGCCTATAAGCTATGTAAATGCAACAGGAAATTCAAATTACGGATTCCCCGGGGGGCCTTCGGGAGCCTCGAATTTGCCGTCGATAACGCTGCATTTTGCGAAGAAACGCCGAACCTGCAAGGTATTTACCGGAATATTTGAGCGATATTCCCGCGCCGAACCGACCTCACAGGAAAAGTTATACGACTTTCTGCGTATGAGAATTTGATCTGGGTAACTGGCGCACCGTTTGCATTCCTGAATGAGAAGCAAATGAGAACATCCAATCGGTCCTTCGACAGATTGTGAGTGCGTCATGCCTCTGCGATATCTACGTCGCCAGTCAAGCGAGAGTTTCACAGCACTCCAGCAAATTAATCCCGCAACCCCAGCGTTCGGCGGCTTGCAGGCGCGCACGTGCAGCGATAGTTACAGAGACGTTAGGCGTCACGAGAGCTTCAACATATTTGAGGATTATTTTCACGAAACCTAACACTAATAACGCGATCCACGAATTATCGATTAGGCGCTTTCCCACCCGAGGCCATCAGGCGGCACCACCGCCCGACAATCCGCGAACTATTCCGTGCTGACGCTTGTCAGAGCCAGCTTCTGATCGACAATTATTACGGGGATCGACACTATGGCGCGTCTCAAGGTCTTCGAAGGAAAGCAATCCCCGCCCAGCGAGGCGACCGATGTCCTGGAACGCCTGGTCGCGGAGACTTCCGAGCTCCGGCATACCGCCGTCGAGCTGGTGTTGCAGACCTGGATCCTGCGCGAGCGTCTGTCCGATGTCGTAGCGCACAAGCCGGTGCGCCAAGAGCACTGACCCGGCCCCGCTGTCCACCACAGACCTGTTGCCGAAGCCGCCGGCATCCGGCAGCCCAATCCGCGCTTCTATTTTAGATAGAGTTGTCCGCGAGCACGGACGAACCACCACCCTCGCCGCGCCGGCGCGAAAGTGGTGGCAATCGCGCAGTAAGGAATTCGCAGACGAATGTCAGCGATGAACCCCGGTGCAATGCGGCGCGCGGGGCAGTCTGCTGACGCGATACACCAAACGAGCGGGACGCAACCGGGCGCTCGTGAATTTCACGCAGCTCAGCGATATCCAACATCAGCGCAACAACCTCGTTGCGCAGCGATTGGTTAGTCGCGAGCAACGCCTCCTCGATCGGCTGATGCAAATGTTGAATCTTGTGCTGCTTCATGGCGCGCCCTCGCTCTGCGGTTAAGGGTATGAGCGATGTGATTGAAGTTTCGATGACAGAGTTAGATCACGCACATGGAAAGCGGTTAATGGGGCAGGTTTGCGACCAACATCACACCGACAGTAATTTTTCCAGTTTTCGCTTCCACAACCTGATCGCGAAAGGTTTAATCGATGGCCGTATTCTGTCGTTGCGATGGGATGCTTGCGGCAGTGATGCGACGCGCAGCCAAATAGCGCAGTCGGCGCCGGCCGTGGAGTGCGACCAAGAGCATAAAATCATTCGACGATCATTGCTGGCTGCGATTGCGATTGAAACCGGCGGCATGCTTGCGAGCGATCGCAATGTCGCCGCGTCAGAGGCCGGTTGCTTGAA
This sequence comes from Bradyrhizobium sp. PSBB068, assembly GCA_016839165.1. Taxonomy (NCBI): domain Bacteria; kingdom Pseudomonadati; phylum Pseudomonadota; class Alphaproteobacteria; order Hyphomicrobiales; family Nitrobacteraceae; genus Bradyrhizobium; species Bradyrhizobium sp. PSBB068. Next base: position 2,234,694 of record CP069300.1, on the reverse strand, counting down.
GAGGTGTTCCAGCCTCGAACCAGATATTCCACCAACGCCGGCGTACACACACTAAATCTGCTGCGCTGGATCGACCAGATTTGCTCTGCGCATAACAGGTCGAACCGAGCAGCATGGATGCAGCGACCAATGCCGCGATCCACACCGTTCGCAAAATGTTTCGAACCGTTACCGGTGTCGCCGCGCCGCCGGATAACAAACGCTCCGATCGGCTCCCACGATGCGACGAAAGAATACGACGCTGCACGTTCGGTCGTGCAAGAAATTCGCCTCGGCCGCGCCAGACGCGACAATACTATTCTAATTCAAGACAGTGCCGCTGGCGCGATTCAGCTGCAGCAGAAGGCGCGAGCGGCTCGGGCTTCATCTGCCGGGCGCTCGCATGATCGAGCGCGATGAACAGCCGTTCGCGCCATCACTGCCATAAGGAACGCTAATTCACGACGCGCCGCGGTCGCTGCGCTACTTCGACTTGGGATGCGTCTCGTCGCCCATTTTTCCGCCATTGGCGACGCACGTGTTGAAATAGTCCCGCTCATCCTTCGCGCCGCCCCTCGCGCTGCCCGAAGCGGGATTGCCAGGTTGCCGCGGTGGAAATGCCCGCGCCACCAGCGCGTCGCAGGCCCGTGCGACCTGGGCGTCAATCGCGTGCGCCGGAGTCACTGCGCTGAAGATGACCGCTGCCGCGACAACCGCAAAACGATTGATAACTCGCATTGCCAGACTCCATTCCAAGCTTGGCCAGGTTTTTTCTCGCGCCTGGATTCGCGAGGAGCGCACTACGTCCGATCGACGTTGTGATATGCCTGATACCAGGCAACAAACTTGGCAATGCCGTCCTCGATCCGCGTCTGCGGCCGAAAGCCGATGTCACGCTCCAGATCGGAGACATCTGCCGATGTCTCAAGGACATCTCCAGGTTGCATCGGCAACAACTGCTTTTCGGCCTGTCGGCCGAAGCCGCGCTCGAGCAGCGCGACCACATGCATCAGGTCTTCGGGCCTGCTGTTGCCGATATTGTAGATCCGCCACGGCGCCTTGCTCGATCCCGGATCGGGATGCGCTCCCGACCAGTTGACGTCGCCCTCGGGGACCCGGCCGATCAGCCGCACCATCGCTTCGACCACGTCATCGACATAGGTGAAGTCGCGCCGCATGTTGCCGTTGTTGAACAGTTGGATCGGCTTCCCTTTGGTGATCGCATCCGCGAACGCGAAGAGCGCCATGTCCGGCCGATACCAGGCCCCATACACGGTAAAGAACCGCAGCCCCGTCGTCGGGATCCGATAGAGGTGGCTATAGGAATGCGCGAGCAGCTCGTTGGCCTTCTTCGTCGCGGCGTACAGGCTGATCGGATGATCGACGTTGTCGTGGACCGAGAACGGCAGCTTGGTGTTGGCGCCATAGACCGACGATGAGGACGCAAACAGCAAATGCCGGCATGCGGTATGTCGGCAGCCCTCGAGAATGTTGAGGAAGCCCTCCAGATTGGAATCCACATAGGCATGCGGGTTCTGCAGGGAGTAGCGCACGCCGGCCTGGGCGGCGAGATGCACCACGACCTCGAAGCGATAGCGCTCGAACAGCGCCTTCATCCCGGCACGATCGGCGAGATCGAGTTGCAGGAAGGTGAAACCATGGTGCTGCTTGAGCAGATCGAGCCGTGCATGCTTGAGCGCCGGGTCGTAATATTGGTTCAGATTGTCGATGCCGACGACCGGCTGCCCTGCCCGCAGCAAATACTCCGCCAGATGGAAGCCGATGAAGCCGGCGCAGCCCGTGACGAGTAGATTGCCTGCGATCACCACGTTTCGCCTGTGCCTTTCGCCTTGCGCTGGGCCAAGCCGCACACGCGATCGAGCGCGGGCCGCAGCTTCTGCCTTCGCGTTCCGGCCGCAGGGTGCGTCAGTTGCCGGCGGCCGCAGGTTTATAGTCCGGGAAGCGGCTCAGCACCGCGGCCTTCATGAACTTGAAGTGCGCAATCTCGGTCGCCAGTTCCTTCAGCCGACGCTGGCCGTTGGAGATCTCGGCGTCAAACAGGTCCTGATGATAATTGTCAAGCGCCTCGCGTTCCAGATATTCGTCGGTGCCGTTGCCGAGAGTCACCGCGGCGCGGGCCAGAACGTCGTCGACACGACGGCCGAGGCCGGATTGCTCGCTTTCGGCTGCCTGTAGCGCGGCCTCGATTGCGGCCATGATCGATCCGATCCGGGCGCGATCGGTCTCGGCGTCGCGCTCGGCCGAGCGTGCCTTGAAACCTTCCTCGCTACGCCGCGACCGGATCAGGTCATGCGCGCGAGCCCGCAAAAACAGCTGAAACATCTGTCAGTATCCGGTTCGGGCCATTCAGGCAGTATCGCTCAAAATCGCCCGGTCTTAGTTAAAAAAGGGTGAATCGCGCCCTTGCCCGGCCCTCAGGTCGGCCTTCCACTTGATCCAGGCCTTGCCGTGCTTGTCATAGAGTTCGAGCCACTGTCCCTCGACTGCCGACGGCATCGTCTCGGCGCCCAAGGTCTCCCCGGCGGGGGCTGGCCCATCCAGTACCGGCAGAGAGGTGTCCAATCCCTCAAATTCCGAGGTCTCTTCAAGCGTGAGGCCGACCAGCACACGCCGGCCACTGACGTCAACGACATACCGCCTCGGCGAGTGCCCCCTGAGATCACTCATGCTGCGCAAGTTCCCTCGCGATCGGCGCATCCTTCCGCGAGGTCAATCCAGGGCTGGCACACGACCAGTCCGGCTGCCGCAATGGACGGAGACAAGACGATCGATTGCATGTTGCCCGCCAAACCCCAACTCATCCGCCGCTCCACCCGACCTCCGGGTGCCCGCCAAACGTTCCACGCTTAGAACGCGCGCCGCATGTGGCCGAACGCGCTGAGCGGCTGGTCCCGCCGCGGCGATCTGGCGGCTGACGGCGCCACATAGGGCGCATGGATCTGATACTGCGCGCGGCGCTTGTGCGACCGCCATGAGCGCGCGGCAAAGCCGGAGAAGAAGCCTGCGACGAATACCGTCGCGAGAATGAAAACAGAAGAGACCATCACAATCGTCCACGTTAGCCGTGATGTTATTAACATTCAGACTTGTGACAACATCATGATGGGGCGCGCCGAAAGAATGCTCAACCGCTGGAATTCTTGTGCAAGCAAACGGCGCAACAATGATCAGGCGCCGACGCCGGTTGGCCTCGCGCGCGAAGCGCCTCAGGAGAACCACCACAGCATGAATTTCAGGAACATCGAGCTGAGCAGATAGATCCATCCCGCCATGGCCAGCACCGTCAGCCCGACGAAGACACCTGAAACGCTCTTCTCTTTGAGGCGCGCCAGCAACGGGTTTTTCTCTTCGCGCGGAAAGAACATCTCAAGCTCGAGGCGTATCTGATTCAAATCAGCTAGCAGTCAATTTCGATGATCTCGTGACGCGCCACGGGCAGCGTGCATCAGAGATTCCGGGTGCAAAATCTCGTGACGTCGCGCGCCGTCGATCGAGAAGATTCCTGGTTCAAAAAATTCTGCGCGACATGGTCCGGGCTTTGACTTCAGCGGTCACGGCAGCATGCACCGCGCGCCGCAGACGCGCGTGACGCATCCAGACGATCCTCAAGACCGAGGATCCACACGGCCGCGTGCGCGGCGCGGGCCAGAGGCACAGACGTGATCGTCCGCCCACAGCGTTGCAAGCGCAGGGTGGCGCTGGTTGCGTCTCGATCTAACAATGAACGCCTCGCACGCGGGAAACCGGCGCTGGCAGCGTCACCCCCGGAAGAAGGCGAACCAGATGAGACCGAGGATCAGGACCGCGAGCCCCGTCGAGGCCGAGAGCAGTGCGAGAACCGAGGGTCCGGGCTCGGCCTGGCGCGCCTCGGTCGGGGTTTCGATGATCTGACCGTGTCGTTCCCTGGCCATGGCGACCTCTTTGCTTAAGTGTCTGTGATTCCGGCGATTGCCGCTCCCGTTCGAAAGGCCAACGCGGGACCCGGAGCGATGTTCCGGTGCGCCTGGCGGCCGTTGCGGTCACCGCGTCAAACCGGCGCAGGCTGAAGCCACGGTTAACGCCGTTGCCAGATTCAACGGGCCATGTTGTTTCAAACTGGGGTTCCCGGTGTTATCCTTGACCGTTCCGTCGGTTGCGTAATCGGAGTTTTCCCTATGGCCCCTCGCGCCAATTGGAAGGGCTTTTTGCGCCTTTCGCTCGTGACCTGCCCGGTTGCCCTGTACCCGGCGACGTCGGATACCGAGAAGGTCTCCTTCAACCAGATCAACCGCAAGACCGGCCACCGGATCAAATACGCCAAGGTCGATGCGGAGACCGGCGAGGAAGTCTCATCCGAAGACATCATGAAGGGCTACAAGGTCGACACCGACACCTATATCGAGGTCACGAAGGAAGAGCTCGACGACATCGCGCTGGATTCGACCCGCACCATCGAGATCGACGAATTCGTGCCGCGGTCCGAGATCGACAGCCGCTATCTGATCCGCCCCTATTATCTCGTTCCCGACGGCAAGGTCGGCCACGACGCCTTCGCGGTGATCCGCGAGACCATCCGCAGCATGGACAAGGTCGCGATCGGCCGCGTGGTGCTGACCAACCGCGAGCACATCATCGCGCTCGAGCCGCTCGACAACGGGCTGATGGGCACGCTGTTGCGCTACCCCTATGAGGTGCGCAGCGAAAAGGAATATTTCGACGACATCCAGGACGTGAAGATCACCAAGGACATGCTGGATCTCGCCAAGCACATCGTCGAGCAGAAGTCCGCCGAGTTCGATCCGGAGGAGTTCGAGGACCGCTACGAGCAGGCGCTGATCGACCTGATCAACCAGAAGCGCAACGGCATCAAGATCGCAAAGCCCGCGGCGAAGGCCAGCGGCAACGTCATCAACCTGATGGACGCGCTGAAGAAGAGCCTCGCCAACGAGAAGCAGGCCGCGCCGGCGAAAGCCGATGCAAAGGCAGCGAAGGGCAAGAAGCCGAAGAAGCGCATCGAGGGCCAGCGCGAGATGCTGCTGCCGATCTCGGGCAGCGGCAAGCGCGAGCCCAAGGAAGCCACCAAGCCCGAGCCGAAGAAGGCCGAGAAGGCGACGCGGGCGCAGGGCACTGCGGCGCGGAAGAAGGCCGGCTGACGAGGCCTCCCCCGGCAGTCGCCGGATGACCTCGAGCCGCCGCGCCTGAGACGTCCTCGTCAAGATGCCTTGGTCGACGCCGCCTGACGAACCGGTCGCACTACATCGCGGCGGAACGCTGCTGACGCTGCAGTAGGCCGCCGACTACATCATGACATTATCGGACGACGCCAGCAGGAAGCACGCCGGAAGATCGCGATCGAGCATCTGATCAACGCCGCGAAACGAGGGGGCCAGCAGGCTGATATTCGCGCGCATCGCGGTTCTGCGCGCGTGGAACGGAGCTGCGAAGGCGGCTGAAGCGGAAGCGTAACCGGCAACGCTTACTTGAATGCCGCGCCGACGGCGCTGAACTGGCCGCTCACACTGGTGCCGATGCCTTTGACGCCGGCGACGATCACGATGCTGATGCCACCGGCAATGACGGCGTACTCGATCGCGGTCGCCCCGACCTCGTCACGCAGAAACCTTGCTAGCAACGCGCGCATGAAAAGCTCCTGTCCGACGCTCGCGGCGTTTTGTCCCGCGCCGTTGTAATATGCCAGCAAAACTAGGCCACATTGGTTGACGGCCCATTGAGGGACAGGATGAACGATCGCTTAAGGGTTGCAGAGAAACTCCCTGCTAGTTTTGCCTGCATCCTGACCTCGCCCCGCGCGGCGACCAGCCGCGATTGGGCGTAAACGCATATCAGGACTACCCGATCCGGCCCGCCGCTCGGCTTTACCGGTCGGCGGAATCCTGTTCCTTTATCGGACAGGACGACAACGAGGCCGGAGCGAACCGGCCGCATCCAAAGGGAGTGACCGTCATGAAGCTCGGCACCGCGATCGCGGAAATCATGAAGCGCGAGGGGATCGAGATCCTCACGGGCTACCCGGTCAACCATTTGATCGAATACGCCGCCGCCGCCGATATCCGCCCCGTGATGGTGCGGCAGGAGCGCATCGGCGTGCACATGGCGGACGCGATCTCGCGCCTCACCTCGGGCGAGAAGATCGGCGCGTTCTGCATGCAGCACGGCCCGGGCGCCGAGAACGCGATGGGCGGCGTCGCGCAGTGCTACGGCGAATCCGTGCCCGTGCTGGTGCTGCCGATGGGCTATGCGCGCAGGCTCGCCAACATCGATCCGAACTTCAATTCCAGCCAGGCGATGAAGGCGTTCTTGAAATCCTCGGAGCCGATCAACATCGCGGCCGAAGTCGGCAACATCTTTCGCCGCGCCTTCACCCGATTGAAGAACGGCCGCGGTGGCCCTGTGATCGTCGAGATCCCCGCCGACATGTGGAACGAGGAGGTGCCGGAGCCCTTGAACTACACGCCGGTGCTGCGCACCCGCTACGGCGCCGATCCCGTTCACATCAAGGAAGCGGCCGCCCTGCTCGTCAACGCCAAGCGTCCGGTGATCTATGCCGGCCAGGGCGTGCATTACGCCAAGGCCTGGCCGCAGCTGAAGCGCCTTGCCGAGCGGCTTGCGATCCCCGTCACCACGAGCCTCGGCGGCAAGTCGTCATTCCCGGAGACGCATCCGCTGTCGCTCGGCTCCGGCGGCCTTGCGGTGCCGCGCGCGGTGCCGAAATTCCTCGCCGAGACCGATTTGATCTTCGGCATCGGCTGCTCCTTCACCGAAACATCGTTCGGCATCGCGATGCCGAAGGGCAAGACCATCATTCATTCGACGCTCGACCCGAACCACATCAACAAGGATGTCGAGGCCAAGATCGGCCTCGTCGGCGACGCCGGCCTCGTGCTCGACGCACTGCTGGAGGAGATCGGCAAGACCGTGACCGCGGACCGCAACGCGAGCGTGGTCGCCGAGGAGATCGCCGCCTCCCACAACGAGTGGCTTGCCAAGTGGATGCCGAAGCTGACGCACAACGACGCGCCGCTCAATCCCTATCGCGTGCTGTGGGACCTGCAGCACACCGTCGACATCCACAACACCATCATCACCCACGACGCCGGCAGCCCGCGCGACCAGCTCTCGCCGTTCTGGAAGTCGGTCGAGCCGTTGTCCTATATCGGCTGGGGCAAGACGACGCAGCTCGGCTACGGCCTCGGTCTTGCGATGGGCGCGAAGCTGGCAAAACCGGACAAGCTCTGCATCAACGTCTGGGGCGACGCCGCGATCGGCTTTACGGGCATGGATTTCGAGACCGCGGTGCGCGAGCGGATTCCGATCATGTCGATCCTGCTGAACAATTTCTCGATGGCGATCGAATTGAAGGTGATGCCGATCTCGACCGAGAAATACCGCTCGACCGACATCTCCGGCGATTACGCCGCGATGGCCCGCGCCTTCGGCGGCTATGGCGAGCGGGTGACCAAGCCCGAGGACATCATCCCCGCGATCAAGCGCGGCATCCAGAAGACCAAGGAGGGCGTGCCGGTGCTGCTGGAGTTCATCACCAGCAAGGAGACCGAGGTATCGCGGCCGGGCACGTGAGGCATCACGCAGCGGCTCGCGCCCTTCCCACTTGATTTGAGCTCGCCTGCGCGGGCAAGCTCCCTCCGCGAGAAGATCGGAGGGAGCGATGGCGCGCATCCTGGTGCTGGGGGCCGGCTTTGCGGGGCTGTGGGCCGCGCTCGGCGCAGCCCGCAAGCGCGACGAGATCGGCGCGCGGGCGGCAGATACCGAGATCCTCGTCATCGATCGCAACGCCTATCACAACATCCGGGTGCGCAATTACGAGGTCGACCTCGCCGATGTCGCGCTGCCGCTCGACGGGCTGCTCGATCCGGTCGGCGTCGAGCACGAGGTGGCCGAAGTCGCGGCGATCGATCCGGCAAAGCGCGAGGTCGTGGTCAAGACGAGCTCCGGCGCGGAGACCTTGACCTATGACCGGCTGGTGCTGACGACCGGCAGCGAGCTGGTCCGCCCCGCCATTCCTGGCCTTGCCGCGCATGGCTTCGATGTCGACACCCATGAAGCGGCGATGCGGCTCGACGCGCATCTGGCGGCGCTCGGCAAGGAGCCGGCGTCGCCGGCACGTTCGACGGTGGCAGTCGTCGGCGCCGGCTTCACCGGAATCGAGGTCGCCGCCGAAATGTCGGCCAAGCTGGCGGCCGCCGGCATTGCGGGCCATCATCGCGTCATCTTGATCGATCCCAATCCCGTCGTCGGCGCGACATTCGGCGCGCATGGCCGCCCGGTCATCAACGAGGCGCTGTCAGCGCTCGGCGTCGAGACACGGCTGAACGTCAGGGTTGGCGCCGTCGGCGCCGACAGCATCACGTTAAGCTCGGGCGAGATCATTCCGGCGGCGACCGTGGTGTGGTGCGGCGGGATGCACGCGAGCCCCCTCGCCGCGATGCTGCCGGCCAGGCGCGACGCGCTCGGCCGCCTCGCGGTGGATCATTGCATGCGCGTCGAAGGCCTTCCCGGCGTGTTCGCCGCAGGCGACGTCGCGTCCTGCCTGATCGACGGCGAGCACCCGACCGTGATGTCGTGCCAGTTCGCGCGTCCGATGGGCCGCTTTGCCGGACACAACGTGGTCGCCGATCTGTTCGGAGAAAAGCTGCTGCCGCTCAATATCGACTGGTATGTGACGGTGCTCGATCTCGGGGCCTGGGGCGCGCTCTACACCACCGGCTGGGACCGCGAGGTGCACACCACAGGAGCCGCCGCCAAACTCACCAAACAGACCATCAACCAGCAGCGCATCTATCCGCCGCGCAACGGTGACCGCGCGGCGCTGCTCGCGGCCGCCGCGCCGACGATCCAGACCGCGCCACCAACGCGCAAATAGCAGAGGGGGCGGCCCCCCGCGTGACCGCCCCTCCCCATCTCGCGCTGGCTCGCGCCGCGATTACTGCGACAGCTTCACGAAATCAGGAAACTTCAGCTTCCCTTCCGCGATCGCCTTCGGCCAGACCGTGATCTGCTTGCCGTTCTGCCACTGGAACACGAGACCGGTGACGGCGCCCGGGCCGGACTTGATGCCGTGGGTGAACTCGTCGTTCTTGCCGTAGAACTGGATCTTGCCGATCGTGCCCTCGAAGTCGGTCTTCTCGAGCTCGGCGACCATCTTGTCCGGATCGGTCGAGCCGGCGCGCTGGATCGCTTCGGCGATGATGTAGACCTCGTCATAGGCGGTGTAGCCGGTATAGGCCGGCGGCGTGCCGAACTTGGCCTTGAAGGCCGCAGCGAACGGCTTTGTCTTCGGTGTCACCGCAACGTCCGGTGTCGCCACCGCGAGCGAGGGCACGCCTTCGGCGGCGCCGTTGGTGTCGCCCCAGAAGGTCGGGCTCAACGCCTGCGCGCTGATGCCGAACATCGGGATCGGCACCTGCTGGTTCTTCCACTGCACCGTCGGCTGCACGCCGACATGGGAGATGCCGGTGACGATCACGTCGGGCTTGGCGGCTTCCATCTTGTTGAAGATCGGCGTGAAGTCGGTGGTGTCGGGCGAGAAGCGGATGTGCTCGACCACCTTCAGGCCGGCCTTCGGCAGGCAGGCCTCGTACCCGGCGTCGAGCGGTTTGGTCCACGCGGCGTCCTCGCTCATGATCGCCACCGATTTGAACTTGAGGTTATCGACGAGGAGATCCTTGGCGGCGTCGCAGACGAGCTGCGCCTGCGCTGCCGAGGTCAGGTAGCCGTGGAAGGTGTACTTGTTCTTCTCATAGTCGTTGTGAACCGCCTTGGTGATCTCGTTCGAGGCGGCGCCCGGCGTGATCAGCGGCATCTTCAACCGCGATGCCCACGGCTCGAGCGCCAGCACGACCTCGCTGATGTAGCTCGCGATCACCGCGGAGACCTTGTCCTCGCTGACTGCGCGCTGGAACGCACGCACCGAGTCCGCCGACGAGCTCTTGTTGTCGTAGGTGACGATCTCGATCTTGCGGCCCATCACGCCGCCCTTGGCGTTGATCTCGTCGGCCGCGATCTGCGCGCCGCCCGGGGTTGCCGCACCGGCGATCGACTGCACCTCGGCAATCACGCCGATCTTGATCGGATCCTTGGACTGCGCATAGGCCGGTGCCGCGAGGCAGAGCGCCAGCGCGGTAGCCAACAGGCTCGTGCGGGCGGCGGTTGAATATCCTGACATGGTCGTCTCCCTTTGCTTTGTTATTTTTCAATCGTTGAACGTCAGAGAAAGTCCTTGCCGGCCTCCGCGGCGAACCGGCCCGGATCGCCCTCCCAGACGATCCGCGCGTGCTCCAGCACATAGACGCGGTCGGCATGCGGAAGCGCGAAGGTCACGTTCTGCTCGCCGAGCAACACCGTGATCTTGGTGGTCTGGCGCAGCTTCTCCAGCGCCTTCGACAACAGTTCGAGGATGACCGGTGCAAGTCCCAGCGTCGGCTCGTCGAGGATCAGGATCTGCGGCTGCATCATCAGCGCGCGGCCGATCGCCAGCATCTGCTGCTCGCCGCCGGACAGCGTCTGGGCCATCTGGCCCTGGCGTTCCTTCAGGATCGGGAACAGCTCGAACAGCCAGGCGAGCTGCCTGGCCCGCGCCGCGTCGTCGAGATGCTGACCGCCGAGATCGAGGTTTTCCCGCACCGTCATCTCGCCGAACAGTTCGCGCGATTCCGGGCACTGCACGAGGCCGGAGCGGGCGATCTTGGCAGGCCCGGTGCCGCGCAGTGGCTGCCCGCCGCGCAGGATCTCGCCGGTATAGGGCAGGAAGCCGGAGATCGTGTTGAACAGCGTGGTCTTGCCGGCGCCGTTGAGGCCGACGATCGAGACGAACTCGCCCTCATGGACGTGGATCGAGACGTTCTCCAGCGCCTGCGCCTTGCCGTAATGCACGCTGACATTCTCGACCTGCAGCAGCGGCACCTTGTCCTTGAACGAGGTCTCGGGTCGCGCGTGGGTCTCGATCGCGCCGCCGAGATAGACCCGGCGCACGGTCTCGTTCTTCATCACGTCCTCGGCGCGGCCGGTCGTGATCTCCTCGCCGAGATACATCGCGAGTACGCGGTCGACCAGGGCCGCGACGCTCTTGACGTTGTGGTCGACCAGCATCACCGCGCGTCCCTCGTCGCGGAAGCTGCGGATCAGGGCGGAGAAGGTGCCGACTTCGGCGCTGGTGAGGCCCGCAAAGGGTTCGTCGACCAGTACCACCTTCGGATCGCGCGCGATCGCCTTCGCCAATTCCAGCCGGCGCAGATCGGCGAACGGCAGCGTCGGCGGACGGCGATCCATCACCGCGCCGAGCCCGACGCGCTCGGCGATCCATTTGGCGCGCTCGGTCAGTGCCTTGTCGGGAAACAGCATGAACAGGCTGTCGGGCAGCAGCGCGACCATGATGTTTTCCAGCACGGTCTGCCGGTTCAGCGGCCGCGAGTGCTGGAACACCATGCCGAAGCCCTTGCGCGCGATCTTGTGCGCGGGAAGGCCAGCGACGTTCTCGCCGTCGAAGATCACCTCTCCCGCGGTCGGGCGCTCGATGCCCATCACGCTCTTCATCGCGGTCGACTTGCCCGAGCCGTTCGGCCCGATCAGACCGAGGATCTCGCCCGGGTGCAGGTCGAACGAGAGGTTCTTCACGGCGGTCAAGCCGCCGAATCTCTTGGTCAGTCCGCGGACGGTGAGCGTTGCTGTGGTCACGGTCTGATCCATTTAAGAGCGCGCCTCGCGTGACAGGGCCGCTCCGAGGAAACCGCCGGGGAAGAACAGGACAACGAGCAGCGCCACCGCCGAAACGATGAAGGTGGCAAGCTCGCCGGTCGGGCGCAGGAACTCGCCGGCCACGATCAGGAAGATCGCGCCTAACGCCGCGCCCAGCACGGTGCGCCGGCCGCCGAGCACGGCGGAGACGATCACGTTGACGCCGACCGCGACGTCGACCACGGTGCCGACCGAGGCGGTGCCGAAGTAGAACACCAGCAGCGCGCCCGACAGGCCGGAGAAGAACGCGCTGACGATGAAGGCTGCGAGCTTGTGCTTGACGATGTTGAAGCCGAGCGCGCCCGCCTGCACAGGGTCCTGCCCGCTCGCCTGCAGCACGAGTCCAACCGGCGATTGCGACAGCCCGTACAGGATCGCGGCGCTGATGGTCATGAAGCCGAGCGCGATCCAGTAATTGGCGCCGGCATTGATGGTGATGACGTCAGGGATCGTCAGCCCGATCTCGCCGCCGGTGAGATCGGCGAAAACGACCACAAAATTCTGCAACATCAGCACCGCGACCAGCGTGGTGAGGCCGAAATACGGCCCCCTCACCCGCAGCGCCGGCAGCGCCAGCACGAAGCCCGCGACAACAGAGGCGAGCGCGCCGAGCAGGATGCAGACATAGACCGACCAGCCGTACTGGTTGTTGAGGATTCCGGCGGTGTAGGCGCCGGTGCCGATCAGGAAGGTCGGGCCGAAATTGACCTCGCCGGCGAAGCCGAACAGCAGGTCCCAGGCCATCGCGAACACGCCGAAATAGAACGCGACGGTGAGGAGCCCGAGGATGTAGCCCGAGACGTAGAGCGGCAGCGTCGCCGCAACCGCCACGCAGACCAGCGAGATGAAGAACAGGCGCGAGGTGAAGAAGTTGGCCATCTCAGCGCCTCCCCAAGAGGCCCTGGGGCCGGATGTACATCACGAACACCAAGAGCAGCAGCGCCGGAATGGTGCGGTAGGCCGGCGAGATCATGTAGGCCGTGATGGTCTCGAGATAACCGACCACGAAGGCCGCGATCAGCGAGCCGGAGACGCTGCCGAGGCCGCCGAGCACCACGATCGAGAACGCGCTCGCGGTCAGCGGCCCGACGCTGTAGGAGCTGACGCCCAAGAACATGCCGAGCAGCACACCGGCGATGCCGGCGAGGATGCCGTAGATGCCCCACACCACAATGTAGATCTGGGTGAGCTCGAGCCCGAGCAGCGTGACGCCGCGCGGGTTCATCGAGGCCGCCAACACCGCCTTGCCGGTCCGGGTGCGGTTCACCAGCAGCCAGAGCAGGCCGATCGCGAGGCAGCACACCAGCGCGGTGAAGATGTTGTTGCGCGGCGTGCGGTTGCCGAAGATGTCGACGACGCCCTCGACGATCGGCAGCACCGTCTTGGCGTTGTTGGTGAAGAAATAGGCGATCAGCTCCTGGATCATGATGCCCCACAGCAGGGTGCCGGTGAGGACGAAGATCTCCTTCTCCTCGTTGGGGATCCGGGTCGAATTCTGGATCGGCTTCACGACCGCGAAATAGGTCGCGAAAGAGACTATCAGCGCGACGCCGACCCCGAACAGCGCACCTGAGTAGATGTCGAGGTGCAACACGCTGGCCGCGGCCCAGGCCGCGACCGCTGCGGCCACCATGATGGCACCGTGGGAGAGGTTGAGGACGCCGGAAACACCGAAGATCAGGGTGAAGCCGGTCGCGCCGAGTGCATAGAGCGCACTGATGGCAAAACCATCGATCAGGATTTGTAAGGCAAGCATCTCATATCGGCCGCGGCAGCAGGGCTGCCTGTTGTGGAGGATGCGGAACTGAATAGCGATGCTCCCGGGACCGGCCCGGGAGCATGATCATCAGTCAGTTCGTGGTGAGCTTGATGAAGCTCGGGAACTTGAGATCGCTCTTGGCGACCTCCTTCGGCCAGACCGCGACCTGCTTGCCGCCCTGCCACTGCAGCATCAGTCCGGTGATCAGGCCCTTGCCGTACTTGATGGAATGGGTGAACGGATCGTCCTTGCCGTAGAACTGGACGCGTCCGATGGTGCCTTCCCAATCGGTCTTCTCGAGCGCATCGACCACCTTGTCGGCCTCGACCGAACCGGCGCGCTTCACCGCATCGGCGATGTAGTAGACCTCGTCATAGGCGGTGTAGCCTGCATACGACGGATAGTTGCCGTAGCGCTTCTTGAAGTCTTCCGCGAACGGGACCGACTTCGGCGTCACCGCGACGTTCGGGCCCGACACGCCCTGATACAGCACGCCTTCCGCCGCATCATTGGTGTCCTTGCCGAAGGTCTCGTTGGTCGCCTGCGAGGAAATGCCGAACATCGGGATCGGCACCTGCTGGTTCTTCCATTGCACGGTCGGCTGCACGCCGACATGCGAGATGCCAGTGATGATCACGTCGGGCTTGGCGGCTTCGACCTTGTTGAAGATCGGCGTGAAGTCGGTGGTGTCGGGCGAGAAGCGGATATGGTCGACGACCTTGAGCCCGATCTTCGGCAGGCACTCCTCGTAGCCGACGTCGAGCGGCTTGGTCCAGGCCGCGTCCTCGCTCATGATGACCGCGGTCTTCATGTGCTTCTGATCGACCAAAAGCTCCTTGGCGGCGTCGCAGACCGACAGCGCCAGCGCCGCCGAGGTCAGGTAGCCGTGGAAGGTGTACTTGTTCTTCTCGTAGTCGGCGTGGACGCTCTTGCTGATCTCGTTCGAGGCGGCGCCGGGCGTGACGAACGGCGTCTTCAGCCGCGAGGCCCAGGGCTCGAGCGCCAGCACCACCTCGCTGATGTAGCTCGAGATGACGACATTGACCTTGTCCTCGTTGACCGCGCGCTGGAATGCGCGCACCGAATCCGCCGAGGACGAGTGATTGTCGTAAGAAACGATTTCGATCTTGCGGCCGTCGATGCCGCCCTTGGCATTGATCTCGTCGGCGGCGAGCTGCGCCGCCTGCGGGATCGATGCGCCGGCGATTGCCTGCGCTTCGGCAATCACGCCGATCTTGAGGGTGTCAGCCGCCAGCGCTCCGCTGGGACTGGCTGCCAAAAGACCCAACACGGCCGCTCCGGCAAGTTGCTGCATCGCATGAACAGGCAGTCGCGATGTTCTCTTCACCCTGTTTCTCTCCTCTTTTTGTTCGGCTGCTTCGAGCTCTTGGGGCGGGACTATAGCTGCGACAAAATGCGCAGCAAGTGAAACTGCGCGCAGATCGCCATGCGCGGACGGCAACTAAAGTAGTGGGTCGGCGCCGGCGGGCTGAATAAATATGAGGCAGAGCGGGAATAAATGAGAGTCGTGGGCGACGATCTCTCCTCGCGTCGCTGCCCGGCTCGACCGGGCGATGACACCGAACAAGCTGCATGACCGGGCAACATACGCGCCGTCGTCCTGGCGAAAGCCAGGACCCATTACCCAAAATCTCAATTGCTGCGCGACGCTGGGGCCGCGATCCCGCTCATCACCGAAGGGCGGTGGTTATGGGTCCTGGCTTTCGCCAGGACGACGAACGACGAGTCCCGCCTGCAACTTGCGCTGCGACGTAAGCCCGCCCCTACTCCGCCATCTCCACCGGCTGCGCGGCGGGGCCGGCGAGCGGGCGCTCTTCCATCGTGATCATGCAGATCGAGGCGGTGGTCAGCAGCACGGCGGCGGCGCCGAACACGTAGCGGAACGCATGGATCATGTCGGCCATCGGGATTGCGCTGACCGTGCTCGCCGCCGCGGCCTGATGCTCGCCGGCGAGCGAGATGTCGGTGCCGAGCGTCATCAGCAGGATCGTGGTGAAGGCGGCAACCGTGAAGGACGCCATCATCGCCCGGAAGAAATTCATCGCGCCGGTCACGGTGCCGACCTGCGGCCGCGCCACCGCGTTCTGCAGCGACACCACGCTGATCGGGAATGTGGTGCCGAGCCCGAGCGCGAACACGCTCATCACAAGCAGCAATCCCCAGAGCGGCAGCGTCGTCATCGCCATGCCGACGGCGCAGATTGCCGCAACCGAGGTGCCGACGATTGCGACCCGCTTGTAGTGCTTGGCCTTCGCCATGGTCCGGCCGGCGATTGCCGCGCCGAAGGTCGAGATCGCCGCGAGCGGAATCAGCGCCAGGCCGGCCTCGCTGGCGGTGAGGTGGTAGACCACCTCGTAATAGAGCGGCAGATGCACGGTGAGCCCGACCATGGCGCCGAGCGCGCAGCCGCCCGCGCCCATCGCGAACGGCACCACCGAGCCGCCGAGCAGCGACAGCGGCAGGAACGGCTCGTCGGCGCGGCGCGCATGCCAGACGAAGCCGCCGGCGAGCGCGATCGAGGTGCCGATCATCGCGGTGATGGTCGGCGACAGCCACGAGAGACGCGTGCCGCCCCAGGTCAGCACCAGCATCAGCACCACGGCCGAGGCCATCAGCAGCACGCCGCCGAGCCAGTCGACCTTGCGCTTGCGGTGGAACACCGGGATCTTGCCCATCTTCGGCAGCAGCAGCGCGAGCGCGGCGGCTGCAAGCGGCAGGTTGATCCAGAAGATCATCGACCAGTGCAGATGCTCGGCGAACACGCCGCCGACCACCGGGCCGAGAATGCCGCCGGCCATCCAGACGCTGGAGAAATAGGCCTGATAGCGTCCACGCTCGCGCGGGGTGACGACGTCGGAGATCACGGTCTGGACCACCGGCATGATGCCGCCGCCGCCGAGCCCCTGCAGGCCGCGGGCAATGATCAGCATCGTCATGCTGGGCGCGATCGCGCACAGCACCGAGCCGACTACGAACAGGCTGAGCGAGGTGATGATCATGACGCGGCGGCCATAGATGTCGCTCAGCGTGCCGAACACCGGCGCCACCGCGGTCGAGGCCAGCAGATAGGCCGTGATCACCCAGGAAAGATTGGTGACATCGTGAAACTGGCGTCCGATCGTCGGCAGCGCGGTCGCGACGATGGTCTGGTCGAGCGCGGCCAGGAACATCGTCAGCATCAGGCTGATCACGATGGTGCGGACTTCATCCGGATTGAGCGGTGCCGGCGGCGCCAGCGGCGGCGCGTCGCTGAGTTCGATCACCTCGCTCGGGAGGTGAGACAGCTCTTCGGCAATATCGTCAGGCAATGTGGATTGGTCGGCAGGACACGGGCTCTGCCGTTCATACTTGTTCATTTGGGGCGTAATGCTGCTGCGCGGGCGCGTCCCGCGATGGAATCATTCTCTGTTTCGCAATTTATGCAGCAATTGCCTGCTGAGGCAGCCACCCCAGCGCATGGGTGCATCCCGCAGCGATGTTCTCGCGATGACGTGATCGCGGCAGCGCCGGCACCAGTTCCGGCGACGGCATCGCCACGTCCTGAAAATCTACTTGGAGGCCTTCGGGCGCTTCTTCAATTGGGCTCGTTTCGGCAGCAAGGCCGGCCAACGTACGATGTGATCCTCGAGATCGGCGTCGTTGACATCGATCTCGGTACCCTCGACCCGGCCGCGCACCGAGACCCCGGCTTCGTGAACGGTGTTGGGATCGCCCGAGATGAGGGGATGCCACCAATAGAGGTCCCGCCCCTCGGCCACGAGGCGGTAGCCGCAGCTCGGCGGCAGCCAGTTCAGGGTGCGGACATTTTCGGGGGTGAGACGGACGCAATCCGGAACCTGCTCGGAGCGGTTCGGATAGTCCTTGCAGGCGCACAGACCGGCATCTAGCAGCTTGCAGGAGATATGGGTGAAGTAGATCTTGCCGGTGTCCTCGTCCTCGAGCTTCTCCAGGCAGCACCGCGCGCAGCCGTCACACAGGCTTTCCCATTCGGCGTTGGACATCTCCTCCAACGTCTTGGTTTTCCAGAAGAATCCCTCCTGGTCCGACGGGCGCTTGGGCGGTGCGGTCATGATGTCCCTGGAAATGGCGGTGCAACCCTTCTTGGGACGCCGGCGCCGGCTCCGCAAGGGGGTGCGATTGCGGGGTCGCAAAAGCCGGTGGGCAGCGTTAGGCCTTTCATTAAATTCACCAGCCGCGCCATTGGTTTATGGCAGCCGCTCGGATAGAACGTGGAACGAGTCCCCAACGACGCAAAAGCGCCTTGGGATTGCCGCAACATCGAAGCAAGACGCTGGCCTGTGCCCATTTCGGGCGCCCGCAGCGCTGTCGAACTGATCAAGGGACCCGGTGCCGTCGCATTGGAAACAGAAGGTCCGGAATTTCTTCCTGGACCTCGATGCGCGTATCGACTCGACGCTGTTCTCGTCGGGCAAGGGCCTGCGCGAGCTCTACGAGCGCTATTCCACCTTCATGGACCGCTTCTATGTCGGCCGCTGGAAGCGCTGGGTGTTCATCGAGCCGCTGTCGGAAGCCGCAACGCTCGGGCTCGGCGGCATGATCCTGATGCTGACGCTCGCGATTCCGGCCTTCCGCGAGACCGCTGACGAGGACTGGCTGAAGAAGTCCGACCTCGCGGTGACCTTCCTCGACCGTTACGGCAACCCGATCGGCAGCCGCGGCATCAAGCATAATGACTCGATCCCGCTGGAAGATTTTCCGGACAATCTGATCAAGGCGACGCTCGCGACCGAAGACCGCCGCTTCTACGACCATTTCGGCATCGACGTGCCCGGCCTCGCCCGCGCGCTCGTCACCAACGCGCAGGCCGGCGGCGTCCGCCAGGGCGGTTCGTCGATCACCCAGCAGCTCGCCAAGAACCTGTTCCTGAACAACGAGCGCACCATCGAGCGCAAGGTGAAGGAAGCCTTCCTCGCGATCTGGCTGGAGACGCGCCTCACCAAGAACGAGATCCTGAAGCTCTATCTCGACCGCGCCTATATGGGCGGCGGCACCTTCGGCGTCGACGGCGCGGCGCATTTCTACTTCAACAAGTCGGTGCGCGACGTGAACCTCGCGGAGGCCGCGATGCTCGCCGGCCTGTTCAAGGCGCCGACCAAATACGCCCCGCACATCAACCTGCCCGCCGCGCGCGCCCGCGCCAACGTCGTGCTCGACAACCTCGTCGATGCCGGCTTCATGACCGAGGGCCAGGTGTTCGGTGCCCGCCGCAATCCGGCGGTCGCGGTCGACCGGCGCGACGAGAACTCGCCGAACTACTATCTCGACTACGCCTTCGACGAGATGCGCAAGCTGGTCGACACCTTCCCGAAATCCTACACCGAGCGCGTCTTCGTGGTCCGCACCGCGATCGACATCAACGTGCAGAAGGCGGCCGAGGAAGCGATCGAGAACCAGCTCCGCCAGTTCGGCCGCGACTATCACGCGACGCAGGCCGCGACCGTGGTGTCCGATCTCGACGGCGGCATCCGTGCCATGGTCGGCGGCCGCGATTACGGCGCGAGCCAGTTCAACCGCGCCACCGACGCCTACCGGCAGCCGGGCTCGTCGTTCAAGCCGTATGTCTACACCACCGCGCTGCTGAACGGCTTCACGCCGAACTCGAAGGTCGTGGACGGCCCGGTCTGCATCGGCAATTGGTGCCCGCAGAACTATGGCCACTCCTATTCGGGCCAGGTCACGCTGACCCAGGCCATCACGCGTTCGATCAACGTGGTGCCGGTCAAGCTCTCGATCATGCTCGGCGGCAAGGAAGGCCCGAAGGCCGGCCGCGCCAAGATCGTCGAGGTGGCGCGCCGCTTCGGCCTCAAGGCACCGCTGCCGGATACGCCGTCGCTGCCGATCGGCTCCGACGAAGTCACCGTGCTGGAGCACGCGGTGGCCTATGCGACCTTCCCGAACCGCGGCAAGGCGGTGACGCCGCATTCGGTGCTCGAGGTGCGCACCGGCGCCGGCGATCTCGTCTGGCGCTGGGACCGCGACGGGCCGAAGCCGCGGCAGGCGATCCCGCCGAATATCGCCGCCGACATGGCCGGCATGATGAGCCACGTGGTCAGTGAAGGCACCGCGCGCCGCGCCGCGCTCGACGGCATTCCGACCGCGGGCAAGACCGGCACCACCAATGCCTATCGCGACGCCTGGTTCGTCGGCTACACCGGCAACTTCACCTGCGCGGTGTGGTACGGCAATGACGACTATTCGCCGACCAACCGCATGACCGGCGGCTCGCTGCCGGCGCAGACCTGGCACGACATCATGGTCGCCGCGCATCAGGGCGTGGAGGTACGCGAGCTCAACGGCGTCGGCATGGGCCAGAAGCTGCCGCCGCAGCCGGCGCAGGCCAATGCCCAGGCCAACGCGGCGCCGCGCGTGCTGGAAACCAAGCCGGGTCCGCCGCCGGTGCTGACCAAGCGCGGCGCGGATATCCTGGTACGGGTCGAGAAGCTGCTCGATGACGCTGCCAGAACTGCTGAGAAGACCACCGGCAAGACCACGCTGAACGAGCCCGCGAAGATCGGCAAGCCGGAGTCCTCGAGCGCGCTGGCGTTCCCCGAAAACTACGTTGCCGCGGCCGGCCCGGACGGCGCGACGCCCCCCGTGCCACGCAAGAACTGACGTGCGGCTCCTCCTCACCACCCTGCTGGCGCTCGTCATCGCCACCGCCGTCGGCCTCGGGCTGACCTACGCGACTGCGACGCGCGGCACCGATCTCGGCACGCTGAAGATCGGCGCCTGGACCGCGCGGCCGAAAAGCGGCACCTCCGACGTCGACCCCTATTCGCGCGCCACCATCGCGCGCAGCGGCGAGCTGCCGATCGGCACCGGCGACGGCATCGCATTCTCGGCGACCTCGGACGACAAGAACAAGCCGCTCGACGGCCGCTGCGACGTCGTCGTCAGCGGCGTGACGCCGGCGGCGCGGTTCTGGACGCTGACGCTGTTCGACCGCAAGGGCCACCTCGTCGCGAACTCGCTGCAACGCTACGGCTTCACCAGCCAGGAGATCATGCGCGCCTCCGACGGCACGTTCGAGATCCATATCGCCTCGCGCTCGCGCGCCGGCAACTGGCTGCCGACCGGCGGCATCGAACGCTACGCGCTGATGCTGCGGCTCTACGACACGCCGGTCGGGGTCGCGACCCGCACCCAGCGCGACGCGCCGATGCCCGCGATCACGACGACGGGCTGCCCATGATCCGCGTGCTGCTCACGATCCTCGCAGGCGTGCTGCTCGGCGGCGTGGTGCATCTCGTCAGCGTGCTGGCGCTGCCGCGGATCGCCTCGCAGGACGCTTATTCGCGGCTGACGCCGATGACCAAGCTCAACGAGGTGACCCAGCTGCCGCTGGCCGACCCCAGCCACTCGCCGATGCCGCTGATGGATCCGGCCTTCGCAGTCGCGATCTGCCGCTACGATCTCTCGACCGGGCCGCTCAAGCTCACCGTGCCGGTCAGCCAGGCCTATACGTCGGTGTCGTTCTACACCCGCAACGAGGTCGCCTATTACGCGATCAACGACCGCTCCGCCGGCAAGAAGGTGATCGAGCTCGACCTGATGACGGAAGCGCAGCACAACGAGCTGCCGGAGGACGAGGAAGTCACCGCCGCCGACCGGCTGATCATCGACTCGCCGACCTCGACCGGCCTGATCCTCTTGAAGGCGCTGGCGCCGGAGCCCGGCCTGATGCCCCAGGCGCAGGCCTCGCTCGCGGCCTCATCGTGCAAGGTGCAGGCCGAGCCGGCTGCGGCCAAGCAGGAGGCCCCGCCGCCGCTGCCTACACCGGCACCACCGCCTGCAGCCCGTAAGCGCTAACGCGCAGCCGGCGTGTGCCGGCCGCAGCGGCAGCTCTCGTAGTCGACGGGATCGTGGCTGTTGACGATCGTGACATCAGAGCCATGCGCCGCCTTCAGCTGGCGCAGCCGCTCCTGGTTCCGGATACGCGTCGCGCGATCCATGTCGGCCCGGCGCTGGAACAGGCCGAGCACGAGCGGGATCCGGGGCCTGGCGTCGAGCTGCGCATGGTGGAAATAGGCATCGCCAGCGTGCAGCAGCCATCTGTCCTTGTCGCGCACTGCGATGCCGCAATGGCCAAGCGTGTGGCCCGGCAGCGGGATCATCAGGATATCAGGCTCGTGATCGCCGAGCGCCCGCACCCCCTCGAAGCCGAACCAGTCCTCGCCGCCTTCGCCGTAGATCGCCCAGTCCGGCCCGTGCTTCCACTGCGTGGTGATGTAGCGTCCCGCGGGCGGTGTGACCTGATGGGTCACCGCCATGTCGTACTCCTTGCGATGGACGTGCACCTTGGCCTTCGGAAAGTCCGGCACGCCACCGGCATGGTCGCGATCGAGATGGGTCAGCAGCACGTGACGCACCTCGTCGGGCGAGAAGCCGAGCGCCTTGACCTGCCGCACGGCGGTCTCGGTTGGATCGAGCCGCGGCGTGGTCTGCCGCACCCATTTGCGGCCGAGCCGCGGCGGGTCTGCGATGTCGCCAAGCCCGATACCGGTGTCGACCAGCACGAGGCCGTCATTGCTCTCGACCAGCAGGCAGTGGCAGACCATTCGCGCCCGCCGGAAGAGGCTGCCGCTGCCGTTCACGAGCCGTTGTCCGATCGGGCACATCGTGCCGGTGTTGAGATGATGAATCCGCATGACAAATCCTCCGCTGACCTGCGCAGACTTGCCACTCGCGTTTCCATAGGTAAAATATTGTCTCTCTATCGATACGATAGGATCAGACTATGGATATCCGCGAACTTCGCTATTTCGCCGCGGTCTACCGCGAGCGCAATCTCACCGCTGCGGCGAAGCGCTGTTTCATCTCGCAGCCGTCGATCTCCGCGGCGATCACCAATCTCGAGGCCGAACTCGGCACCACGCTGTTCATCCGGCACAAGAAGGGCATGGCCCCGACGGAATCCGCCGCGCAGTTCCACGGCATCGCCCGCAAGATCATCGACGAGGCGGACGCGGCGCGACACCTGTTTCGCAAACCGCGGACGAAACAGACGCTGACGCTCGGTCTGTTGCGGACGCTCGATCAGGCGCGGACCATCGCCCTGTTGAAGCCGCTGACCGGCAACGCCGATCTCGCGCTTCGGCTGGTCGGCGCCAGCCAGAAGTCCGACGCGCGGATCGTCGCGAGAACCATGATCGTGCCCGGCGAGCACTTCATCCCGCTCTGGAGCGAGCGCTATGTCGCGGCACTGCCGCCGTCGCATCCCCTCACCCTCAAGGAGACGCTGCGGACCAGCGACTTCGCCGGCGTTCCGATGATCGATCGTTGCCATTGCGAACAGCAGGAGCTTTTCAAGCGCACCGCGCCGCCGCGCAAGCCGGTGGCGATCGCAGAATTTGAGGAGTGGGCGATGGCACTGGTCGCGGCCGGGGTCGGCGTCGCGATCGTCCCCGAAGGCGTGGCGCGCGGCAATCCTGATGTCGCGGTGCGCGCGATCGATGTCGACGTCACGCGCCAGGTCGGCCTCGCCTACCCCTCGGCCCATCCGCCATCCGATGCGCTGAAGGAATTCATTGCGAGCCTGCCGCGGCAGGCGAACAGCCGCCGCGTCAGGTCCGCAATCAAGAAGGTGAAGCGCGCCTAGCCCTTGGTCACCACGGCCTGGCCCGTGACCGGCCCGGAGACCAGCGGCGCGTTGGCGGTGAGCCGGGCGAGTTCGTTGATCTGGCGTTCGGCATCGGCGGCCATGCCGTCGGGCGCCTGGATCACCAAACGCTCCAGCGCCCAGCGATAGGACGAGATCCGCCGTTCCAGGGCCTGCTGGACCCACTGCACAATCAGCGTGTTCTCTTCCATCCGCGCCACCGCATCGGCCCGCTCGCGCGGCGACACGTCGGCGATCATGTTGAGGCTGGCACTGCGCTTGCGGTCGAGCTCGATCACCTGGATCGCGGTGGCGAAGAACGGCTCGAACCGCGTGATGTCGTCGCGCACCTGGTCGATCAGCAGCGAATAGCGCGAGGCGAACGAGCGGTGCGGCTCGTCGATCAAATTGCGACCATAGGCGGTGCGATCGAACACCGCCTTCTGCCGCCAGGGCGAGGGCAGCGGCTGGTAGTCGCCGAACACGCTCTTCCACGCCGGGCGCGACAGCGGCGGCTCGACGAACTGATAGGCGAGATCGCGCAACTGGCGTTCGTGTTCGGTGAGCTGGAATTGCGAGGCGTTCTTGCCGATGCTGCCGGTCGCCTCTGCGCCCATCCAGCGATGCATGTCGTCGTTGCGGAAATCGGCGCGGGTGCGGCCGAAATCGCCGCCGCTGCAGCCCGCGAGCGCCGAGCCCGCGATCAGCAGGATCAGCGCCGGGAATGACCGCCAAGCGGCGGTCCGCTGCACAGGCGCGGGCATTGCACGCTATCCGCGATCAGGAGCGACGGCGGCGACGGCGCCCCTGCGCAGTGCCCTGCTCCGGTCCGCGACCACCGCCGGTCTCCTCCGTCGTTCGTTCGATCCGCACGACGGGAAGGATCAGCACGGTCCCCAAGCCTTCGGTCCTCATGCCTTCGCCGGCAGCACCGGCCGTGCTCGGCCGCCGTGCAGCCGCATCCGCCGGAAACTCAACGATGGTACCCATGTTCCGTTCTCTCTGGCCCGCACGGACATGATTTGCCCCGCGCACGCCGAGTTAAGAACGGGCATGGTTAATGACATCTTAAGCTGCCGATACGGACGGTTACGGATATGGCGCTGTGCCTTAATGGACACGCGCAAATTCGAGCGTTCGCCTTCACGGCTTGTTTTCCTTAACTGCGTCTTAAAACTGCCTGCGTAGGCTCGCGGCCACAGGGTTTTTCAAACCGAATCTTACTGGCTAGTCGCGTACGCCCGAGATGAGCGCAGCTCCGCTATTTCCTGGTTTTGATGGGCTGATGAGGCTCTCCCGTCGTGAGGGCGTCGACATCCGCCCCACTTTGCTGCGCGTCCTGACCGACCTCTATGTGCAGGCGAGCGCGCACTCCGCCGATGAAGAGCGCCAGTTCGTCGAGCTGACGTCGCGCCTGATCGACGAGGTCGACGACGCGACCCGCGCCGCCGTCCGCGCGCGGCTAGCGATCTATCCGGCAACGCCCGCCCCGATCATGGACAAACTCGGGCTCCGGCGCGCCGGTCCGGATCAGCCGATGCCGGCGGCCGCGCCGATTGCCGCGCCGGCATCCTCCACGCCGCCGGCGAAGACCCCGACCGAGGCCGAACAGCGGATGGCCGCGAGCCTTGCGATGCGGCCGAACGATGCCGCCGAAATCTCCGACATGTTCTTTGCCGCCAGCGCCAGCGAGCGCGCGCAGATCCTGCACAATCTGCAGGAGACGCCGCTGAAGGCCGCGGCACGGATTCCGCCAGCCCGCGCCGCGCGCGCGATCCACATCCTGGAGATGGCGGCGTTCGCCGAGGACCTCGACAACTTCACGCTCGAACTCGGCGAAGCGCTGATCCTGCCGTCACGGATCGCCGCCGACGTGGTCAACGATCCCGGCGGTGAGCCGCTCGCCTGCGCGATGCGGGCGCTCGACGTGTCGAGCGCCGCGTTCCAGCGCATCCTGATGTTCCTCAATCCGGAAGCCGGTTCGTCGGTCAACTATGTCTATCGGCTGTCACGGCTCTACGATCGCCTCAGCGAGCGCTCGGCGCTGGTGATGCTGGCGGCATGGCGCGGCTCGACCATGGCGGTGGCCCGCGCCAAGTATCGCTCGGCGCTCTATGACGACGAGCGCCATCGCGTGCGCGCCGCATCGACGCAGACGCGATCGTCGGTGCAGCCCGGCAGCGCAGCCGCGATCCGCAACCAGAAATCCGGAAGCTAAGGCGCGATCATCGCGCCTTAGCTTTTCATCTTGGGCATGATCTATCCGGAAAACCGCTTCACACTTTTCCGGATCATGTCCTAGCCCTTCGCCAGATCGAGGAAGTGCCGCCCCGCGCGGTCCTCGGTCTCGACGATCCAGGCATCGGGATCGAAGCGCAGCTCCTTGGTCAATCGCTCCTCGACTGACGGCTCGGATACCGGCTGCGGCGCCGTCGGCACGAATAGCCGTTCCGCCGGACGGCTGTCGTCATAGACCGTCTGCGGCGCCGGTGCATACAGCATCGCGTTGCCGTCCATCAGCGCCACCTTGACGAACACGGCGCCGGCCTCTTCCGCACCCTTCTTGCGGACCGCACCGAACACGCCTTCGGTCTGGCAGCGGCGCAGATAGGCCGCAACCCAAATACTGGTTTTCAATCGCATGCGCCGACCTATAGGCCAGCGGCGCGGCCACGTCCAATTGTCACGCATGTCGTCGCGCAGCGGCGGGTTGACCGATACAGGCCTCGCTCATATCCTTCCATCTGCGGTGCAAGCCGCGCCCGGGTCCACGGGAAGGGTCGAACCCACTTGCACCGAATACGCGGCCAACCAAGCCTTTGTGCAGCCGGTTTTGTGGACCATCGGCGATGATGCACGGAGGTTGCCATGAACCGATCGCCCGCGCGATTGAATCTCGAACATCTGAAGAAGCAAGCCAAGGAGCTGATCCGCCTGTACCGGCGGCAGGCACCGGAGGCTTACGCCCGTTTCCGGCAGGCGCTGCCGGCTGCGGCCGGGCGCAGCGACGTGCAGATCGCCGCACTCGATCTGCGGCTCCACGACGCGCAGTCCTGCGTCGCGCGAGATCTCGGCTTCGCCTCATGGCCGGACCTGCGGCGCTATGTCGAAGCACAATTGCCGCCAGGCAAGAGCAAGGCCGATCGTGTGCGGCGATGGCTGCAACTGGTCTACGCCGCAGATGTCGCCGGCACCAGCGACCGCGCCAATCCGCGCGTCGCAATGCGCATGCTCCGCGAGGATCCCGGCCTTTTCGGCGATGATCCCTATCTCGCCTGCGCCATCGGCGACGAGAGCACGATCCAGCGCATCGCGACCAGCGATCCCGCATGGGTCAACCGACCCGGCGGTCCCCTGAAACTGCCGCCGCTGGTCGCGGTCACGCATTCCAGCCTGCTGCAGATTCCGGAATTTCAGGCGCGGCTGCATCGCTGCGCGCGCCTGCTGCTGGCGGCCGGCGCAGACCCAGACCAGCACATCAGCAGCCGCTGGCCGCCCGGATCGCTCGACGCACCCGATGACAGCAATCCGCTGTCGGCCCTGTACGGCGCCGCCGGGCAGAATCACGACCTCGGGTTGACCAGGCTGTTGCTCGAGGCCGGCGCCAATCCGAACGACAATGAATCGCTGTACCACTCGCTCGAAGGTTCCGTGACGACGGGCGTGCTGCTCGAACATGGCGCGCGGATCGCCGGCACCAACGCGATGTACAAGGTGCTCGACGACGAGAACGTGGCGGCTCTCGAATTGCTGCTGCGGCACGGCGGCAACCCGAACGAGCCCGCCCGCAACGCGCCACTGACCGATTGCGGTTCACCCTTGATGTGGGCGATCCGGCGACGGCGGTCGCGAAAATGCATTACGACCCTGCTCGACGCCGGCGCTGACCCGCGCATCACGACACCGGACGGATTGAGCGCCTATCGATACGCGCTGCAGTTCGGCCTGACCGAAGTTGCCGAACTGCTGCGCGAGCGCATCGGCGAGGAGACGCTCGCCGACGACGAGCGGTTCGTCGCGGCGTGCAGCAGCGGCAATGCGACCGAGGCGCGACAGATCCAGGCCGGCCGGCCCGATCTCCCGGCTTCGCTTTCACCCCAGCAGCTGCGGTTGCTGCCCGAACTCGCCGCGGCAGGCGGCGACGATGCGGTGCGGCTGATGGTCGAGCTCGGCTGGCCCATCGCGGTGCGCGGCGGCGACTGGGATGCGTCGGCGCTCAATCATGCGGTGTTCCGCGGCAATGCCGGGCTGACACGCTTCCTGCTCGAGCACGGCGCAGAGTGGACCGAGCAGCACGGCTTCGGCGACAACGTCTCCGGCAGCCTAGCGTGGGCTTCCTGCAATGAGCCGATCAGTGGCGGCGATTGGGAGGGCTGCGCACGGGCCCTGCTCGATCACGGCATGCCGCGCGCCACTCCGGATCGCGACGATCCGGAATGGGTGCTGCTGGCCGGCCGCAGGAAGCTGTTCTCCGACGATGTCAGGGACGTTCTGCTCGGCGAAGCCGCCTGACGGCGCGTCAATGTGTCAGATGCGAAATGGCCGGGCTCAAGCCCGGCCAGAACAAGCACTAGTCGATCGAGTGCCCGATCATCGCGCCCAGTTCGCGCACCAGACGATCGGACATCTGGCCAGTCACGGGCAGCTTGCGGGCCCGCTCGAACTTGGCGATCGCGTGCTGGGTGTCGGCGCCGATCGTGCCGGTCGGCTTGAGCTGGCCGTAGCCATATTCGGTCAGCGTGCGCTGGACCGAGGCGATGCGTTTGCCGGCCGGGCTCAGATGCTGCGTCGGGATCGGCGCCGGCGGGCGCATGACGCTGGACGGAGCGGCGGCCGGGGCCGGTGCGGCCGCCGGCGGCGCGGCGGTCGACTTCAGCACCAGGTTGGCCATCGGATCGGCCTGCTTGGCCTCAACCGGAACCGGCTTCGGCTCCGGCTTGGCTTCAACGGACCTGGTCTCGGCCGGCTTGGTCTCCACCGGCTTCACGTCGACCGGCCTGGACGGCTCCACGCCGGCCGGCTCGACCGATCGGGCGGCAGCCTCGGCTGGACGCGGGCGCGGCATCGGGCTCGTGACCGCGGCAACCGGAGCCGGCGGCGGCGGCAACGTCACCACCGAACCGCCGAACATCGGCGACGGATGACGGCCGGCCTGCAGGAACAGCGCATTGATCAGAATCGCAACAATGGCAGACGTTGCCAGCACGCCCGCGACGAGGTCCTTCGGACTGTGCAGCAGCAGTCGCAGCACTAGGCCGCGCTCCTCCTCAGCCGCGATGGCCACTGCCTTGGCGCCGCGGCGACGCCGCGGCGTTTCGTCATCGTCCAAAGTCTGTCTAGGCACTCTTCTTCACCTGATGGGTTTGCTCTTGCAGTCCGGATCGCAGCGCGGGCTTCAGGGTCGACACATTGCTGGACGGCTCGACAGCCGGCGGTGTGAACGCCAGCGGCAGCGCGACCGACACGATGGTGCCCTCGCCCACCTTGCTCTCCACGTTCATGTCGCCGTGATGCAGGCCGACCAGCCCCTTGACGATGGACAGACCGAGGCCGGTGCCTTCGTGGCGGCGCTGATAGGTCTTGCCGGCCTGGAAGAACGGATCGCCGAGCCGCTTGAGATCGTCGGCGGCGATGCCGACGCCGGTGTCCGAGACCCGCAGCAATAGCCGCGATCCCTCGATGCCGGCCGACACGGTCACCTTGCCGCCGCGCTCGGTGAACTTGATGGCGTTGGAAACCAGATTGAGCACGATCTGCTTGAACGCGCGCGGATCGCCGTTCACGATCGGCAGGTCGTCGGGCACGCGGGTGACGAGGTCGACGCCGCTCTCGCGCGCCTTCAGCGCCACCAAATTGCAGCAGTTGAGCAAAGCCGGCCGCGGCGCGAACGGTTCCGGCGAAATCTCGAAATTGCCGGATTCCATCTTCGACATGTCGAGGATGCCGTTGACCACCGACAGCAGATGCTGGCCGGAGTCGTTGATCAGCTGGGCGTATTCCTTGCGGCGCGCCGCGTCGAGCCCGAGCACGTCCTCCTGCGCGATCATCTCCGAGAAGCCGATGATGGCGTTGAGCGGGGTGCGCAGCTCGTGGCTCATGGTGGCGAGGAAGCGCGTCTTCGACGCATCGGCCTGCTCGGCCACATTGCGCGCCTGTTCGAGCGCCTGCTCCTGCACCTTGCGATCGGTCACGTCGCGCATCACGGCGACGACTTCGGCATCGGCCGAGGGCTGATCGAGCGCGCGGCAGCGCATCTCGACCCAGATGAATTCGGCGGCGGCCTCGCCCCGCGCGCCGTCGCGGCGCACCCGGAACTCGACGCTGCGCGCCTCGCCCCGCGCGGCGTCCGACAGCGCGGTGAGATAGGCCGGCCGATCGGCGACGTGGACGCGGTCGAACAGGCCGTGGCCCGACAGCCGCGAGGCTGGCACGCCGAGCATGATCTCGGCGGCAGGCGAAATGAAGCGCACCGCGCCGTTGCGGCTGTGCCGCGACAGCACGTCGCTCATGTTATGCGCGAGCAGGCGGTAGCGCTCTTCCTCGACATACAGCAGCGCCACGCTGGTGCGCGCCAGCGACTCCGCGCCGAAGGCGAGCCCGGCAGCATAGAAGATCGCCGATACGACGCCGAAACCGACCAGCGTGCTGTTCGAGGCGACCGCCGGATCGACGGCCGGCAGCACATGATAATGTGCGAGCACGCTCAGCAACGCCGCGCAGATCATCGCCAGCGCGAACGCAAACGCCACCACGCGCCGCGAGGCCGACAGCGCGGCCTCGATCGGAATCACGATGAGCCACACCGCGGCGAACGATGCGATGCCGCCGGTGGTCGCGGCGATCATCATCACGAGACCGCCCAGCGCCAGCGACGACAGCACGTGCGCGCCCTCGTAGCGGCCGGTGCGCGACAGGAACCAGGACAGCAGGATAGGCGCGATCAGCCAGGCGAACGCCGCGACCTCGATCGCCGACGGCGCACCGCGCATCGCCAGAAAGGCAGGGAACGACGCCAGCGCCGCTAGGCTGCCGAGCAGCCGCGGCGCCATGAAGGCACGATGGCGCGCACGCGTCAGCGCATCATACTGCGCCGACGGATGCAGCAGCGCATCCAGGCAATCGCGGATCAGACTCAAACTACTCACAGCACTCGCGCTTCGGCTCAATCGTCAGTTAGACGCGCCGGAACGCCTCCTTCGTGATTGCAGGTCAACGTGTCAGAGCGAACTTAAGCGAACGCTAAGGCGGGGTGGCCTGCTGCCAAACACCGTGCATTGGGAGGCTTCGAGGTTGCCATTCACCGGTCATTTGTCAGGGATGGTGAACGGCTGGTTTCCGGGTGCGCCCGTCTATGGTTTCGAAATGGTGGACGCGGCGCAGCCGGTGTCCTCGCGCTCACTAGCCGCCATCAATCGAATATTTACGGCGAATCAATTCGGGCGAATTTTCCGCGATTTTTCGGCGGATTTGCTTCAAT
This sequence comes from Bradyrhizobium sp. PSBB068, assembly GCA_016839165.1. Classification (NCBI taxonomy): domain Bacteria; kingdom Pseudomonadati; phylum Pseudomonadota; class Alphaproteobacteria; order Hyphomicrobiales; family Nitrobacteraceae; genus Bradyrhizobium; species Bradyrhizobium sp. PSBB068. The sequence continues at coordinate 2,204,067 of CP069300.1, read as the reverse complement.
GCAGATACTTCCGATTTATCGACCGATGCTAACCCTGAGGACAAGAGCGGCATCGACCGCGAAGAAGCAAAAGACAAGATAGACGACCGGGATCGCGCCATGTTCTTCCTGCTGCGTTTGGCATTCTGGCTCGGGCTTGTGCTCGTGCTGCTGCCGAGAGACAAAACACCTGAAGCGGACAAGACGCCGCAGATCAGCGCATCGGACGCGGTGTCGGCCGCGACCGCGACGATCAACGACATGGGTCAGTTCTGCAAGCGTCAGCCGTCCGCCTGCGAAGTCGGCGGCCAGGCCGCGACCGCGATCGGCCAGCGCGCGACCGACGGCGCGCGCAAGCTCTACCAGATCATCACCGACAAGAAGCCGCCCGATCACACCGGCTCGATCGACAGGGACGACATCGATTCGGCCACCATGTCGCGCGACACGCTGACCGCGGACGATCAGACCATCGAGTTCCGCCTGCCGCCGACGCCGTGAATGCAAGCCAGCGCGTTTCCGGGTGACGTGGCATCCGGTTCGCGTCAACAAAACGCGGCCAACAACCCGGAACCGGTTCCATTTTCGTCGCTTTCGCGGCCCGCCTTCCTATATAAGCCGTTAAGGACAGGATGCGGGCCACGATGACGACGATCGACGAAATCAGGGATAATTTTGCGCTGCTGGACGAGTGGGACGACCGTTACCGCTACGTCATCGAGCTCGGCCGCACGCTGGAACCGTTGTCGGAGGCGGAGCATTCGGCCGAGAACAAGGTGCAGGGCTGCGTCAGCCAGGTCTGGCTGTCGAAGCGGATCGAGCGCGATGCCAATGGCGAACCGCGGCTGATCTATCTCGGCGACAGCGACGCCCACATCGTGCGCGGCCTGGTCGCGATCGTGCTGACGCTGTTTTCCGGGCAAACGCCGCAGCATATCCTCGCCACCGACGCGCTCGCGCTGTTCGACGAATTCGGCTTCCGCGACCATCTGACGCCGCAGCGCTCCAACGGGCTGCGCTCGATGGTCGATCGCATCCGCAACGATGCACGCGAGGCGCTGGCGTCAGCCGCGTAGAGCTTCTTGCTTGGCGCGCCGTCCTCACGTGAACCGGAAACGCCTTAGACGCTACTTCCGCTTCCGCGCCTGCTGGCCGAGGCCCATCTTCTTGGCGAGCTGAGAGCGCGCCACCGCGTAGTTCGGCGCCACCATCGGATAGTCGGCCGGCAGCCCCCATTTGTCGCGATACTGCTCCGGGGTCATGTTGTACTGGGTGCGCAGATGGCGCTTGAGCGACTTGAAGCGCTTGCCGTCCTCGAGACACACCAGATATTCCGGCGTGATCGACTTCTTCATCGACACCGCGGGCTTGGCCGGCTCGCTCGGCGTATCGCTGCGCCCGCTCGACACGCGCAGCAGGGCGGCGTGGACCTGGCCGATCAGGTTCGGAATGTCCGAGGCCGGCGTCGGATTGTTGCTGAGATAGGCCGAAACGATGTTGGCGGTCAGTTCGACCGGCGTTTTGCCTGACGTATCGGACATGGCTCTACCTTCCCCGTGCTCTCGACGGCGCGGCGCGGCACGGCACGCCGTTGCGCAGTATCCGTGCGCGACAATACATCAACAGAATCGCGTACTACTTCGCGAATATGAACGGATTACAAGAAATCTGACAAGAACTGCCGTGTTCTAGACTTCGCGCCGGCCGTTCGCAAGTATTGCCGTAGATTTACGGCCTTTGCTCCAGATGCGAGCGAAGCTCGTCGATCGAGGCAAACCGCATCATGCCCTCCGGCATCTGCGCTTCGATGGATCCGTCCGAATAGAGCGAATAGGCCATGCCGTCGACGACGCCCGATTTGAGTACCGTCACCGGGGGCTGTTCCTGCGGCGGCGGCGGATGACCGGACGACGGCGCCACGGCCGCCGACTGCGCCTCGCCGAAGGTCGATGGCGCCCGTGGGCCACGCCGCGGGGCGACATCGACCGGCCTCGGCCGATCCGCCTTCGGCCACGCATCGTCGAACGTTGCCGGTGCGGGATCGGCCGCCGTGGCAGGACCTGGACGCAGCTCCGGCGACAGCAGATCCGGCGTCAGCGGCTCGGCAGCCCGTGCCTCGGTCCGTTCACGCTCCTTCCGCGAGGAAGAGAACAACAGATTGCGCCGCTTCGGCGGCGCGCCGCCGTCCGCGGCCGCTGCACCCGGCACGGGCGGTGCGACCTCAGCTGGCGCGCCGCGTGCAGGGATTTCATCGTGCCAGGGCGGCGGCGCCGCGGCCGTCGGCGTAGCTGACGGGACCGGCGGGGGTGCAGCGACCTTCGCTTGCCGCGGCGGAGGGAACACCGTATCGTCGGGGGCATTACGCGGGGAAGTTGCAGGCGACGGGACGTCGACCCCGGCAGCCGCGGCACCGGATTCGAGCCGCGCGGCGATGACCTGGAGTTCCCCAACCACCGCGGCAAGCGCCAGCACGATCGCACCCGTGCACACGCCGGTCACGCCTGTCGTGATCAATGTGCCGCCGACGCTGAATTCCTTGTAGGGGATTCCCAAGCCGACCGCCGCCAAGCCCGCCACAACCAGGCCCGCGCCGACGACCAACAGACCAACCTTCATCGAACTAACCCCCGGGAGACCCGACCGAAAATCGGTGTGGGCCACCAACGCCACGATACCGTCATATTGCCCACACCGCCAACCGCCAATTGTAGACGGAGTTCCCTAAAATCCCGCTTAACCGACGGACAGGTGTCCGCCTCGCGGGCCTCACCAACTGCGCCGGCGCCCGCTTCCGTAGATTTACTGGCTACGAATTGCTGCCAATTTATTGCAACGCATCTGGGAAATTACGCCACAATTCCCAATTACTCGGAAACTGAACTGCGCTATGGATGCCGGGGAATGAGGCCCTAAAGCGCCAAACTGGGCCACAGGCACGCCGGTATCACTAGCTATGTCATCGATTACGACGTCCGCCATCGAGGCGCCTGCGCGGCGCTCCGTGGAGAAGACCTGCGACGATCTCGCATTCCTCGTCCTCGGCGTGGTCGCCGTGGTCGCAGGGCTCACTTTCCGCGATTATGGGCTGGGCTGGGACGATTACACCCACGCTGAATATGCCGACCTCCTGCTGCGGATGTACGGGTCCGGGTTCAAGGACACCGGCGCGCTGTCGTTCGCCAATCTCTATATGTACGGCGGCGGCTTCGATATGGCTGCCGCCCTGCTGCACAAGGTCGTTCCGCTCGAATTGTTCGAGACCCGCCGCCTGCTCGGCGCGGTTGTCGGCGTTATCGGGCTCGCCGTAACCTGGCGCCTGGCACGCCGTGTCGGCGGCCCGCTGGCGGGGCTGGCGGCGCTGCTGCTGCTGGCGCTGTGCCCGACCTTCTACGGCCACATGTTCATGAACCCGAAGGATGCACCGTTCGCCGTGGCGATGGTGGTGCTGATCCTCGGCCTCGTGCGCCTGATCGAGGAATATCCGGCCCCCTCGCCGCGCACGATCCTGATCGTGGGCCTGGGTGCCGGCTTGGCGATCGGCTGCCGCGTGCTTGGCGGCCTCGCTTTGATCTACGCCGTGATCGGCTTCATCCCGCTCTGGATCGAGGAAGTCCGCAAGCAGGGTGCGCGCGAGGCGACCCACCGCTTTGCCCACGTCGTCTATGTGCTGCTGCCAGGGCTCGCTCTCGGCTATCTCGTGATGGGCCTGATCTGGCCGTGGTCGATCATGGAGCCCGGGCATCCGCTGGAAGCGGTGACCTATTTCTCGCACTTCTTCGAAAAGCCGTGGAAGGAGATGTTCGACGGCGCGCTGGTGTCGGTGCCGGACATGCCGTGGTCCTATCTGCCCACGCTGTTCGCGCTGCAGCTTCCCGAAGTGCTGCTGGCGCTGCTCACCGCGGCCGTGGTCGCCACCTTCATGTCGCTGTCGCGCAACGATGTGACCGCGAAGCGCAAGACGATCATGCTGATGCTGACGCTGGCGGCGACCCTGCCGCTGGTGATCGCGATGGTGAAGCGGCCGGCGCTCTACAACGGAATCCGCCACTTCATCTTCGTGATCCCGCCGATGGCGGTGCTCGCCGGCGTCGCATTCGCCCGCGGCATGGACTGGCTCGGCGAGAACCGCCGCGCCTGGCAGCCGGCGGCGCTCGCGGTGTTCGCGTTCGGCCTGCTGCTGCCGCTCAGCGAGATGATCCGTTTGCATCCGTACCAGTACACCCACTTCAACCACATCGCCGGCACGGTGCGGACCGCCGACAATCTCTTCATGCTGGACTATTGGGGCCTGGCGCTGAAGCAGGCCTCCGACGGCTTGCGCGAGCAGCTGGCGGAGCGGCAGGAAGTGCCGCCGCAGCATCGCAAGTGGAAGGTCGCGGTCTGCGGACCGCAGCGTCCCGCGCAGGTCGCGCTCGGCCCCGACTTCACGATCGGCTGGGACAGCAATGCGGCCGACTTCGCGATGACGCTCGGCGAGTTCTACTGCAAGGGCCTTGCCGCACCCGTGATGGTGGAGATCAAGCGCGACGACGTCGTGTTCGCCCGCGTCTACGACATCCGCGGCCGCAGCATTTCGAGCCTGCTGGCGATCCCGGCGCCGTAGCGCGACACGATCTCAGAAGATCCATCGCGCGGTTGCCCACCGACGATCGCCGTTCGGATCGTGGGCCGCATGCCGACATGACTGTCACGCTGGTATGCTGCCTTGCTGCGCTAGGGCGACGGCGCTAGGCTTGAACCAAGCAACAACGATCAATGGAGCAATCGCCATGTCGCCAGCGGAAGCGCGTCTCAAGGAAGTGCCATCGAACATGAGTGCGGCGGAATGGGAGCAGCGGATCAATCTCGCCGCCTGCTACCGGCTGGTGGCGCTCTATGGCTGGGACGATCTGGTCGATACCCATATCTCGGCCCGCGTGCCCGGCCCCGAGCATCACTTCCTGATCAACCCTTACGGGCTGATGTTCGACGAGATCACCGCCTCGAGCCTCGTCAAGGTCGACCTCGACGGCAACCAGCTCTCGCAGAGCGACTACAGCATCAACCCGGCCGGCTTCACCATCCATTCGGCGATCCATGAGGTGCGCGAGGACGCCGGCTGCGTGCTTCATCTGCACACGATCGACGGCACCGCGGTGTCGAGCGGCCCCGAGGGGCTGCTGCCGCTGAACCAGACCGCGCAGCTCGTCACCCACGATCTCGCCTATCACGACTATGAAGGCATCGCGCTCGACCATGACGAGCGCCCGCGCCTGCAGCGCGATCTCGGCACCAAGAACCACATGCTGCTGCGCAATCACGGCACGCTGACGGTCGGCCGCTCCGTCGCCTCCGCCTTCGAGCGGATGTACCATCTGGAGCGCGCCTGCTCGATGCAGGTCGCGACCCGCACGCTCGGACCGATCGCCTATCCGGTCGACCAGCTCGCGATCGACAAGAACACCGAGCTGCTCTCCAATCCGGACCGTGCCGAGCTGCGCTCGACCCAGCTGGTCTGGCCGCCGCTGCTGCGCAAGCTCGACCGGGTCAATCCCGGCTACCGTGATTGAAATTTCACAATCCTGGGGTAAGCTGCCCGTCAACACCCTCTGCACTACCTGAATCAAAACGCCGCCCAATTCCGGGCGGCGTTTTTACGTTCGGGGCATCCCGCCTATTTGGCGTCGGCGAAGGCCGCCAGGATCCGCGCCCACGAGCGGATCCCCTTGTGGTAGCTCTTGAGATCGTACTTCTCGTTCGGCGAATGGATGTTGTCGTCGTCGAGGCCGAAGCCGATCAGCACGCTGTCGAGGCCGAGCGTGCGCTTGAAGTCGGCGACGATCGGGATCGACGCGCCGGAGCCGATCAGCAGCGCCTCCTTGCCCCACTCATCGGTCAGCGCGCGGCGGGCGGCCGCCAGCGGCTTCATGTTCCAGTCGAGCGCGATCGCCGGCGCACCGGAATGATCGATGAACTCGGCCTTGCAGTCGGCGGGCAGGCGCGCCGTCACGTAATCCCGGAACGCCTTGCGGATCTTCTCGGGATCCTGTCCCTCGACGAGGCGGAACGAGACCTTCGCCGACGCCTCGGCCGCGATCACCGTCTTCGAGCCCTCGCCGGTATAGCCGCCGACGATGCCGTTGATGTCGCAGGTCGGCCGCGAGGAGACCTGCTCGATCAGGAGCCGATCCTTTTCGCCTGCGGGCACCGAGAGGCCGATCGGCTTGAGGAAACTTTCCGGCGTCAGATTGAGCTGCTTCCACTGCGCCAGGATATCCGGCGGCAGATCCTTCACGCCGTCATAGAAGCCGGGGATGGTGATGTGGCCGTTGTCGTCATGCAGGCCGCCGAGGATCCGCGTCAGCACGCGGATCGGGTTCTGCGCGCCGCCGCCGAACACGCCGGAATGCAGGTCGCGATTGGCGGCCTTGATCTTGACCTCGTCATAGACCAGGCCGCGCAGCGAGGTGGTGATCGCCGGCGTGTTGGGGTCCCACATGCCGGTGTCGCAGACCAGCGCGAAGTCGGCCTTGAGCTCGGCCTTGTTCGCCTCGAGGAACGGCACGAAATTCTTCGAACCGATTTCCTCCTCGCCCTCGATGACGATGGTGATGTCGACCGGCAGCGATCCCGTGACATTCTTCCAGGCGCGGCAGGCCTCGACGAAGGTCATCAGCTGACCCTTGTCGTCCTCGGCTCCGCGCGCGACGATGATCTTGCGCCCGTCGGCATGGTCGGTCACCACGGGCTCGAACGGCGGACGGTGCCAGAGATTCAAGGGATCGACCGGCTGCACGTCATAGTGGCCGTAGAACAGCACGTGCGGACGCCCGTCGGTCGAGCCGTTCAGCTTGCCGACCACGGCCGGATGGCCGGCGGTCGGCCGCACCTCGGTCTTGAAGCCGAGGGTTGCGATATCCTTGGCGAGATGATCGGCAGCCGCCCTGCAGTCTTTGGCGAAGGCCGGGTCGGCCGAGATCGATTTGATCCGCAGCAGCGTGAACAGCCGCTCGAGACTGTTGTCGAAATCGGCATCGATGCGGTCGAGGACGGGCTGCAGCTTGGCGTTGGACATCGCGGATATCCTTTTTGTTTGGACGTTATGCCAAGTTGTAGCGCGCCGGCCGCGCGAGGCAAGGCCGGTTGCCCGTTCCAGCCTGGAGCGTCGCGATGCTACCTGCGCAGGATTCCGCCGAGCGCGCCGCGCACCAATGCGCGACCGATCGAGCCGCCGACCGAACCGCCGACCGACTTGCCGAGATCTGCGACCACGCCGCCGACCACCTTGTCGGTCACCGAGCGCGTGACGTTGCGCGCGATCACCTGTCCGGTCGAGAGCCGGCCACGCTTGGTGCCGAAGATCGTGGCGGCGATCGCGCCGATCTGGCCGAGGATGCCGCCACCGCCACCAGCGGCCGGCGCCGCAGCGCCTGACAAACGCTTCTGGATGATCTCGTAGGCGGATTCAGCGTCGATCGCGGTGTCGTATTTGCCCTTCACCGGGCTCGCATCCATGATGGCCTTGCGCTCTTCCGGCGTGATCGGCCCGATCCGCGCTGACGGGGGCCGCACCATGACCCGCTCGACCATCGACGGCGTGCCGCCACCCTCGAGGAACGACACCAGGGCCTCGCCCTTGGCGAGCTCCATGATCACCCGCGCGGTGTCGAGCTTCGGATTGGGCCGGAAGGTCTGCGCGGCGGCGGCGACCGCCTTCTGGTCGCGCGGCGTGAAGGCGCGCAGCGCATGCTGCACGCGGTTGCCGAGCTGCGCCAGCACCTTGTCCGGCACGTCGATCGGATTCTGCGTGACGAAGTAGACGCCGACGCCCTTGGAGCGGATCAGCCGCACCACCTGCTCGATCTTGTCCATCAACGCCTTCGGCGCGTCGTTGAACAAAAGGTGCGCCTCGTCGAAGAAGAACACCAGCTTCGGCTTCGGCAGGTCGCCGGCCTCCGGCAATTCCTCGAACAATTCCGAGAGCATCCAGAGCAGGAACGTGGCGTAAAGCCGCGGGCTCTGCATCAGCTTGTCGGCGACGAGGATGTTAACCATGCCGCGGCCGTCGCGGTCGGTCCGCATGAAATCCTTCAGCGTCAGCGCCGGCTCGCCGAAGAATTTCGCGCCGCCCTGGTTCTCGAGCACCAGCAGCTGGCGCTGGATCGTTCCAACGGTGGCCTTGGACACGTTGCCATAGCTCTGCGCGGCCTTGCGGATCGACGCCAGCGGATCTTCGCCCTCATCGGCTCCCTTCTTGCTGCCGTCGGGCGCGATCGCATCCAGCAGCGCGCGCAGATCCTTCATGTCGATCAGCGCGAGGCCATTCTCGTCGGCGACACGGAAGGCAACATTGAGCACGCCCTCCTGCACGTCGTTCAGATCGAGCATCCGCGACAGCAACAGCGGCCCCATCTCGGTGATGGTGGCGCGCACCGGATGGCCCTGCTCGCCGAACACGTCCCAGAACACGGTCGAGAACTGATCTGGCTGGAAGGTCAGCCCCATCTCCTTGGCGCGCTTCAGGATAAAGTCCTTGGCCTCGCCGACTTCCGAGATACCGGAGAGATCGCCCTTGATGTCGGCTGCGAAAACCGGAACGCCGGCGCGCGCAAATCCCTCGGCCATCACTTGCAACGAGACCGTCTTGCCGGTTCCGGTCGCGCCGGTAACGAGGCCATGCCGGTTGGCCAGCGCCAGCGTCAGCCAGGCTGTCTCCTCGCCCTTGCCGATAAAAATTTTCTCGTCCGTATCGGCCAACTTGTTGTCGGAGGTCGCCATCGTCTCGCCTCTTCGCGCAGATTTTAGATCGTTTCGATCATCGCACCGGGTTCGACGTCACACCCCGGTTCGGTACCGAATGGCTGCCATCATATTGCATGTTGAGGACCGATTGAAACCGTCAGCCGATGCCGACGTATATCGTCGCTGCACCAGTTCCTCATATTTTATTCCCGTCAAAGTGACGAAAGGCATTGCGCATTGCGACAAGATGGTGTGAATCCGCCGCTCACTCTTGCAGCGAGGCCACAGTCACGGCGCGATCGAAAAAGAATACGAACTGAAATGCGCGGATCGCTTGTATTTCGTGACACAGGCGCTCAAGATAAATCCTCAAGAACGATCCGGCAAAGTCCGGTTGAGGCGGGGCAAGATGGACGAACTGGTTGGACAGCTGGCCGCGAAGGCCGGCATCGACGGCGCTGTCGCTGAAAAAACCATCGGCATCGTTCTGGGTTTCCTCCGTAACGAGGGACCTTCCGACAAAGTCCAGGTTCTGATCGACCAAATCCCCGGCGCCGAAGCGGCAATCGCCGCATCCAACAACAGCGGTGGTCTATCGCGGTTGATGGGCGGCGGGTTGATGGCTGTCGGCACCCGGCTGATGGCGCTTGGCCTGAGCATGAGTGAAATTCAGAACGTCGCGCGTGAACTTTTCAGGTTCGGTCGCGACAAAATCGGAGCGGATCAAATGGGCGAGATCATCTCGGGGACGCCGGGCCTCAGCCAGTTTGCCTGAAGCACTCTCCCCACGCCCTTGCACGCGCGCTCCCTTCTACCTGCATACGAGTATCATGACATACCCCCTCTCCGAGATCGAAGGCCTGTCCGCCTATTGCGCCACCAAACTGAAATCACAGGGAATCCGCACGACCGACGCGCTGCTAGAAGCCGCCCGCACCGTCAAGGGACGCAAGGCGCTCGCCGCCAAGACCGGGATCAGCGAACAACAACTGCTCGAATGGGCCAACATCTCCGACTATATGCGGATTCCCGGAATGGGTAAGGCGAAGGTCGGCCTGGTCCGCGCCGCCGGCGTTACCACGGTGCGCGAGCTCGCCCACCGCAACCCGTCGCGGCTGGCACAGAGCATGAAGGACGCCAATGTGCGCCGAAAGCTCGTCCGCGTGATGCCATCGGAGAAGTCGGTCGAGTTGCTGATCGAAGAGGCACGCAAGCTGCCTCCCAAAATCACCTATTAGCATCCCCCATTAGCCTGCCTTAACGGCATTCAGCACTGCCGGGGCCGGCCATCATCGCGACACCTTGACTTGGCGTTACGGCCAGCGCAAAGCCAGCGCATGACGGCGACCAAGCCCATAGCATCTGTTGTGACCGGCCCGGCCGCATCGGCGGTGCTGCCGACGCTGCTGTCGCGGCCCTATCCGGCCGTGATGGGCATCCTGAACGTGACGCCGGACTCGTTCTCCGACGGCGGCCGGTTCGTCGCGCCCGAACAGGCGCTGACGCAGGCCCGCAGGCTGGTTGCCGAGGGCGCCGACATCATCGATATCGGCGCGGAATCGACCCGCCCCTATGGCTCGCAGCCGGTCACCGCCGACGATGAACTGGCGCGGCTGAAGCCGGTGCTGGCCGAGGTGATCGCACTCGGCGTGCCGGTCTCGATCGACAGCATGAAATCCGAGGTGGTGGCCTGGGCGCTCGACCAGGGCGCCGTGATCGCCAACGACGTCTGGGGCCTGCAACGCGACCCCGACATGGCGCCGGTCGTCGCTGCACGCGGCGCGCCGGTGATCGTCATGCACAATCGCGAGAGTGCCGATCCTTCGATCGACATCATGCGGGACATCACGGCGTTCTTCGAACGCTCGCTTGAGATCGCGGCGCGCGCCGGCATTGCGTCCGACCGGATCGTGCTCGATCCCGGCATCGGCTTCGGCAAGACGCCGGAGCAGAGCATGATCGCACTGGCGCGGCTCTCCGAGCTCGACGCGTTCCGCCTGCCGGTGCTGGTCGGCGCCTCGCGCAAGCGTTTCATCAGCACGGTCGTGCCCTCGGAGCCGCAACAGCGGATCGGCGGCTCGCTCGCCGCGCACCTGATCGCGGCAAGGAACGGCGCCCGCATCATCCGCGCGCATGACGTCGCCGAAACCGTTCAGGCGCTGCGGGTCGCCGCGGCAATCGAGGGAAAGCAATGACCGACACGATCTTCATCACCGGGATCGTCATCCATGCTCGCCACGGTGTGATGGAACACGAGACCGAGGTCGGGCAGCGCTTCGTCATCGACCTCGAGCTCTACACCGATCTCTCGGAATCCTCGCGCACCGACCGCCTCTCCGACACGGTCTCCTATTCCAATGTGGTGGCGACCGCGACGTCGGCATTCAAGAACACCAATTACAAGCTGCTCGAGCGCGCCGCCGGTGCGGTGGCCGAGGACATCCTGGCGACCTTCCCGCGCGTCCGGGCGGTCAAGGTCACGGTGCACAAGCCGCACGCGCCGATCGCCGCGATCTTCGACGATGTCGGCGTGGTGCTGACCCGCTCGCGCCACCCGCTGCCTCACGGTTGACCTGATGGCCGACGTCCTGATCGCACTCGGCGGCAATGTCGGCGATGTCCGCACGACCTTTCGCAAGGCGATCGCCAATATCTGCGGCATGACGCAGGCCGCACTCGTGGCGCGCTCGTCGGATTATTCGACGCCGCCCTGGGGCGATCAGCAGCAGGACAGCTTCATCAATGCCTGCATCGAGATCGAGACCAGCCTCGATCCGCATGCGCTGCTGTTCACGCTGCACAAGATCGAAACCAAATTCGGCCGCGACCGCAAGACCGAGCAGCGCTGGGGGCCGCGCACCCTCGACCTCGACCTGATCGCCTATGACGACGTCACACTCGACAAGCCGGAACTGACGCTGCCGCACCCGCGGCTGTTCGAGCGCGCCTTCGTGCTGGTGCCGCTGGCCGAGATCGTTCCCGACCGCGTCATTGCCGGCCGCCGCGTCGCGGATGCGCTGGCAAACGTCTCGACCGACGGTATTTTCCGCCTTGCGGACCTCGATTAATCGCCGATCCACCGCAAACAAAAGTTTGGCTTGGCCGCCCGCCCGTGGCAATTTCCGGCCAAATCAAGTGGCTCCCTGGCGGGGCCGGCGAAGGACGATTTGGGCGGATGACGACCACGACTGACGATTTGGCTCTGGCTTCGGATTTTCCAGCTGCGACCTATGACGACTGGCGCAAGCTGGTCGACGGCGTGCTGAAGGGCGCGCCGTTCGAGAAGCTGGTCGGCAAGACCTATGACGGCCTGAGGATCGATCCGATCTATCGCCGCGCCACCAACGCCAGTCCGCTTCCGGGTCGCGCCGCCGCGACCCCCTGGCAGATCCTGCAACGGGTCGATCATCCCGATGCCGCGCAAGCCAATGCGCAGGCGCTGGAAGATCTCGAGAACGGCGCGACCGGCCTTGAATTCGAATTCGCCGGCGGTCCCGGCACGCGCGGCTTCGGTCTGGCTGATGCCAGCAAGAAGACGCTGGCGCGCGCCTGCGGCGGCGTCCATCTCGACGCCGGCATCATGATCGCGCTCAATCCGGTGATCGGGCGCGAGAACGCCGGCGAGACGTTTGCCGACATGATCGAGGCCCGCAAGCTCGACCCGGCCAAGCTCGATCTGCATTTCAACTATCAGGCGCTCAGCACCATGGCCGTGCGCGGCGCCGCGGCCATCGCCTGGCCCAATTACGAGAAGTCGTTCGGGCAGGTGGTCAACGGCCTGATCAAGCGCGGCTTCAAGGGGCCGTTCGTGCTGGCCGACGGCCGGCCGGTGCATGATGCCGGCGGCTCCGAGGTGCAGGAACTCGCCTTCACGCTGGCGCTGGCGCTGGCCTATCTGCGCATGCTGGAGGCCTCAGGGCTCGATCTCGACGCGGCACGTGCAGCGATCTCGTTCCGGCTCAGCGCCGATGCCGACCAGTTCCTGACCATGGCAAAATTCCGCGCGCTACGGCTCTTGTCGGCAAGGGTCGAACAGGCCTGCGGCCTCGCGCCGAAGCCGATCTTCGTCAACGCGCAGACCGCCTGGCGAATGCTGACCCAGCGCGACCCCAACGTGAACATGCTGCGCGCGACGATCGCAACGTTTGCGGCCGGACTTGGCGGCGCTAACGCGATCACCGTGCTGCCGCACACGCTGGCGCTGGGCTTGCCCGACGATTTCGCCCGGCGCGTGGCGCGCAACACGCAGCTCGTGCTGCTCGATGAGTCCAACCTCGCCAAGGTCTCAGATCCCGCGGCCGGCGCCGGCGGCATCGAAACGTTGACTTCGCAGCTCTGCGAGGCGGCGTGGACGCTGTTCCAGGAGATCGAGAAGGCTGGTGGCATCTTCCCGGCGCTCGAGCAGGGCCTGCTGCAGACGAAAGTCGCGGCGACGCGGGCGCAGCGCGAGACCAACGTGGCGAAGCGCCGCGACGTGCTGACCGGCGCCAGTGAATTCCCGAACTTGCACGAGGAAATCCTCGCGGTGCTTGACGTCAAGCCGTCGGCACCGAGATCGACGGCCGATGCCAAGATCAGGTTCGACGCCCTCGCACCGATGCGGCTCGCCGAGCCGTTCGAGGCGCTGCGCGACAAGTCGGATGCCGCGCTGAAGGCACGCGGCGCGCGGCCGAAGATTTTCCTCGCCAATCTCGGCACGCCGGCGGATTTCACCGCCCGCGCGACCTTTGCGAAGAGCTTCTTCGAGACCGGCGGGATCGAGGCCATCGACAGCGAGGGCTTTGCCGACGCGGCGGCGCTGGCCGCGGCGTTCAAGGCCTCGGGCGCCGCGATGGCGTGCATTTGTTCCTCCGACAAGGTCTATGCCGCCAGCGCCGCTGAGGCCGCCAAGGCCCTTCACGGCGCCGGCGCAAGGCATATCTATCTGGCTGGACGGCCCGGCGACCAGGAAGCGGCGCTGCGGGCGGCCGGCATCGGTGAGTTCGTCTTCGCCGGCGGTGATGCGCTAGCGACATTGCGCGACGCCTATCGGCGGATGGAGCAGTCATGACGGCAGAGGCACCAGCAAAACCCGTTCTGACCGGCGGCTGCCAGTGCGGCGCCGTGCGCTTCGCGGTGTCCGCGGCGCCGAACCGCGTCAGCATCTGTCACTGCCGGATGTGCCAGAAGGCGTCCGGCGCGCCGTTCGCCTCCTTTGCCGACATCAACAAGGAGGATTTCGCCTGGACCCGCGGCAAGCCGGCGGCGTTCAAGTCCTCCTCGATCGCCGAGCGCGACTTCTGCGCCGCCTGCGGCACGCCGCTCAGCTTCCGCCGGATCGACGGCCCGCGCATCGAGATCATGACCGGCGCGTTCGACCGGCCCGACCGGGTGATCCCGACGCAGCAATTCGGAACCGAGTCCCGCCACGGCTGGGTGGTCGGCATCGCCAATCTGCCGAGCCAGACCACGATGCAAAATTACGGACCGGAGCAGATGGCGACCATCGTCAGCCACCAGCATCCGGATCATGATTGACAATGTAGCGCTGCCTTATCACCGGCTCCAATCATGCTAGGATTGGCCCATGTTGCAAATTCTCCTCGAATTTCTTCTTCAGATATTCGGCGAGGCATTGATGCACCTTCTTGTCGGCGTCTGCCACCGCAATGCCGCCGAGAAGAATCTACAGCGACTGATCGAACGCAATCGCAAGCTTGAGGAAGCCAAGGAATGACCCGCATTCCCAATTTCGCCGATGTCGCCTTCCAGCCCGTCGCCGCGGCGATGCCGGCTGCGAGCGCCGAGCCGTGGCTCACGCCCGAGGGCATTCCGGTGAAGTCCGTCTACGGCGAGGCCGATCTTGCAGGCATCGACTTCCTCGAGACCTGGCCGGGGATCGCGCCCTATCTGCGCGGGCCCTACCCGACGATGTATGTCAACCAGCCCTGGACCATCAGGCAATATGCCGGATTCTCCACGGCTGAGGATTCCAACGCGTTCTATCGCCGCAACCTTGCGGCCGGACAGAAGGGCCTGTCGGTCGCCTTCGACCTCGCCACCCATCGCGGCTATGACTCGGATCATCCGCGCGTCTCCGGCGACGTCGGCATGGCCGGCGTCGCGATCGATTCCATCTACGACATGCGCACGCTGTTCGCCGGCATCCCGCTGGACCAGATGAGCGTGTCGATGACCATGAACGGCGCGGTGCTGCCGATCCTCGCGCTGTTCGTCGCCGCCGCCGAGGAACAGGGCGTACCGCCGGAGAAACTGTCGGGCACCATTCAGAACGACATTCTGAAAGAGTTCATGGTGCGCAACACCTACATCTATCCGCCGGCACCATCGATGCGGATCATCTCCGACATCTTCGCCTATACCTCGCAGCGGATGCCGAAATACAATTCGATTTCGATCTCCGGCTACCACATGCAGGAGGCCGGCGCGACGCAGGACCTCGAGCTCGCCTATACGCTAGCCGACGGCGTCGAATATCTGCGCGCGGGCCTGGCCGCCGGCCTCGACGTCGATCGTTTTGCGCCCCGCCTTTCCTTCTTCTGGGCGATCGGCATGAACTTCTTCATGGAAGTCGCCAAGATGCGCGCGGCGCGGCTGCTGTGGGCCAAGCTGCTCAAGCAATTCAACCCGAAGGACCCACGCTCGCTCAGCCTGCGCACGCATTGCCAGACCTCGGGCTGGTCGCTGACCGCGCAGGACGTGTTCAACAACGTGATGCGCACCACGATCGAGGCGATGGCGGCAACCCAAGGCCACACCCAGTCGCTGCATACCAACGCGCTCGACGAGGCGCTGGCGCTGCCGACCGACTTCTCCGCGCGCATCGCCCGCAATACGCAGCTGTTTCTGCAGCAGGAGAGCGGCACCAACCGCATCATCGATCCCTGGGGCGGCTCCTATTATGTCGAGCGGCTGACCCGTGACCTCGCCGCCAAGGCCTGGGGCCACATACAGGAGGTCGAGGAACTCGGCGGCATGGCCAAGGCGATCGAGGCAGGCGTGCCCAAGCTGCGCATCGAGGAGGCGTCCGCCAAGACCCAGGCGCGGATCGATGCCGGTCGCCAGGCGGTGATCGGCGTCAACAAGTACAAGCCGAAGAACGAGAAGCCGATCGACGTGCTCAAGGTGGAGAACTCCACCGTGCGGCGCTTGCAGATCGACAAGCTCGGCCGCTTGAAGAAGGAACGAAACCAGAAGGACGTCGACGCGGCGCTGGCCGCGCTGACCCGCTCGGCCGATGAAGGCAATGGCAATCTGCTGGCGCTGGCGATCGACGCCGCGCGCGCCAAGGCCACCGTCGGCGAGATTTCGGACGCGATGGAAAAGGTGTTCGGCCGCCACCGCGCCGAAATCAAGTCCATCACCGGTGTCTACAAGCGAGAGGCAGCGACCATGTCCAACAAGGTCGAAAAAGTGCAGGCCCTGATCGATGCGTTCGAGGAGGCCGAGGGCCGCCGCCCGCGCATCCTGGTGGCAAAAATCGGCCAGGACGGCCATGACCGCGGCCAGAAGGTGATCGCGTCGGCCTTCGCCGACGTCGGCTTCGACGTCGATATCGGACCGCTGTTCGCAACCGCGGACGAAGCCGCGCGGCAGGCGGTCGAGAACGATGTCCACATCCTCGGCGTCTCCTCGCTCGCCGCGGCCCATCTCACCGCGGTGCCGGAACTGAAGGCCGCACTGAAGAAGCACGGCCGCGAGGACATCATGATCATCATCGGCGGCGTGGTGCCGCCGCAGGATTACGACGCGCTGTATGCCGCGGGCGCCGAGGCGATCTTCCCCCCCGGCACCGTGATCTCCGAGGCCGCCGAGGAGCTGATCCACAAGCTCAACACCCGGCTCGGCCATAGCGAGGCGGCGGAGTAACGCTGCCGCGCCTGCCCTCTCCCACCTGGAGTTTTCCATGCGCGCCGCTCGCTTGATGACGCCTGTCCGCATCATTGGTCTTGCCGGCCTGCTGGCTTGCCTCTGCCTTACGGCGCGTGCCGCCGATCCGAAGCCCGACGCCACGATCAAGAATCCGAGCATCGAGGCCAGCGTCTATCTCGACGACAAGATCAAGGCCGATGGCGCGCTGGCGGCCGATTGCCTCGCCGAGGGCAGGAAGTGGATCGACAAGAACGCCGCGGAGGCGGCGACCGATCGCAAGCAGGAGCCCGAGCTGTTCAAGGAGCGCGGCGGCTATTCATTCGAGCGCAAATATTCGGTGCGCTCGGTCGTCGACGGCCGCTATGTCAGCGTGCTGCGCGACGACTACGTGAACACGCTGGGCGCGCATCCGAACTCCGACGTCAACACCATCCTGTGGGATACAACGGAGAAGAAGCGCATCAGCATCCGTCCCTTCTTCACCGAGACCGCGGACAACGGCCCGACCCTGACGGCGATGCGCAAGGCCATCGTCGCTGCGCTGAACGCCGAGAAAAAGCGGCGCGGCACCGGCGAGACCGCAACCGCCGAATGGTACAAGGAGCTGAAGCCGACCCTGCTCAAGATCGGCGCCGTCACGCTGGCGCCGTCGACTGAAGCCGGCAAGAGCTCCGGCCTCACCTTTCACTACCCACCCTATGCCGTCGGTCCCTATGCCGAGGGCCAGTACGTGATCTTCGTGCCGTGGGAGGCGCTGAAGCCTTATCTTACACCGGAAGGCACAAGGATTTTTACAGGCGCCCGGCCGAAGGGCGATGCGGACGAACCGCAGTAACGGGTTTCAACGCGCTTCGGCCTGATGGCGCGCCAGCGCCCTCACCAATGAATTGGTCCAATCCGGAATCCAGTCCTGGAACTGAACCTGCCAGCGATCCGCGTCACCAGGCGCGGTGTCGAGCTTGACCGACCATTCGATGAAGGTGCGGTTGCCCTCAACGACCGGCAGCAGATGCATCGTGCCCTCGTAGTGGGTCGGCTGCGGCGCGTCCGAACTAACCTCCGCCAAAAATGGCAGCGGCTCGATGCTGGCATAGGTTAGCGAATGCTGCGTGTCCGAGTGACCGGCAAGGCGTTGCCTGACCCAGAGCCCGAGATAACAGAAGCGCCTGACCGCGCCGACCTCGTCGCCGCGTTTGTCGTCCTCGATCACGCTTTCGCTGACGCCCTCGATATAGGCGGGATAATTGTTGAAGTCGCGGATCAACGACCACACGGTATCGAGCGGATGATCAAGGACGGCGCTGTAGTAGGCTTGGCTCATGGCAGGCTCCGGAAGGAAAATCTGGTCCGCGATGGTGGCGGAACATGCCCCGGATATCGCGCAACGCGCCGGGACCGCCCACCCGATTTCCGATCGCGCAATCGGTACGGGATGACCGGGACACGGCCCTCGCCTGCAACCGCCGGCCGTTGTAAACCAAGGCCCATGATCGCCTCGAAGCCCGCCTCTCCCGACATCGCCGCCCTCGCCAAGGACCTCCGCGCCGGCCACCGCGCCGCGCTGGCGCGGGCGATCACGCTGGTGGAGAGCCGGCGCGGCGATCACCAGGCCTCCGCGCGCGAGCTGGTGCAGGCGCTGCTGCCCGACACCGGCAAGGCGGTGCGGGTCGGCATCACCGGCTCGCCCGGGGTTGGCAAGTCCACCACCATCGATGCGCTCGGCATGTTCCTGATCGAGCGCGGCCACAAGGTTGCGGTGCTGGCGGTCGATCCCTCCTCGGCGCGCACCGGCGGCTCGATCCTCGGCGACAAGACCCGGATGGCGCGGCTTGCCGTCTCCGATCAGGCTTTTATCCGGCCCTCGCCGTCCTCGGGTACGCTCGGCGGCGTCGCGGCGAAGACCCGCGAGGCGATGCTGCTCTGCGAGGCCGCCGGCTTCGACGTCGTGCTGGTCGAGACCGTCGGCATCGGCCAGTCCGAGACCGCTGTCTGCGACATGACCGACTTCTTTTTGGCGCTGATGCTGCCGGGAGCCGGCGACGAGTTGCAGGGCATCAAGAAGGGCCTCGTCGAGCTCGCCGACATGATCGCGATCAACAAGGCCGATGGCGACAACCTCAAGCGCGCCAACCTCGCCGCCGCCGACTATCGCAGCGCGCTGCATATCCTCGCGCCGCGCTCCGAGCACTGGCATCCGCCGGTCGAGACCTATTCCGCGCT
Organism: Bradyrhizobium sp. PSBB068; assembly: GCA_016839165.1. NCBI lineage: Bacteria > Pseudomonadati > Pseudomonadota > Alphaproteobacteria > Hyphomicrobiales > Nitrobacteraceae > Bradyrhizobium > Bradyrhizobium sp. PSBB068. The sequence goes on along the minus strand of CP069300.1, from coordinate 2,185,275 downwards.
GACCGGCGCCGGGCTCGACAGGCTCTGGCAGAAGATCCTCGATCACCGCACCGCGATGAACGCCTCGGGCGAGTTCGCGGCCCGCCGCAGGGAGCAGCAGGTGAAATGGATGTGGTCGATGCTGGAGAGCCGGATGATGGCGCGGCTACGCTCGGACGCCGCGATCCGCGCCAAGGTGAAGAAGATGGAGGCCGAGGTCGCCGCCGGCCGCATCTCGCCCGCGGTCGCCGCCGAACAGATCGCGGAGATGCTGCATTGAGCGGCAAGCCGCGCATCCTGCTCACGGGCTTCGGCCCGTTCCCGGGCGCGCCATTCAATCCGACCATGCCGCTGGTGAAGCGGCTGACCGCCCTGCGCCGCCCCGCCTTCGACGACATTGCGCTGACCAGCCATATCTTCGATGTCACCTACGCGGCCGTCGATCGAGAATTGCCGGAGCTGATCGCAACGCGTCGCCCGCAGGCGCTGTTGATGTTCGGCCTCGCCGGCCGCACCGCGCATCTACGGATCGAAAGCCGCGCCCGCAACGCGGTGACCACACGCTTTCCCGATGCCGGCCGCCAGCATGCACGCACGGGATCGATCGCTGGCGGCGCCGACGCGATGATGTTCGGGCCGCACAGCGAAAGACTGCTGCGCGCGGCGCTGGCCACAGGCATCGATGCGCGGCTGTCGCGCGATGCCGGCAGCTATCTCTGCAACTATCTGAGCTGGCGCGCGATCGAGGCCGTGAACGGCAGCAACGACCTCCGCCTCGCGCAATTCATCCACGTTCCGCCGCTGGCCCATGATGGCACGGCGGCGACCGGAAGGTCATCCATCACGCTGGAGCAGCTGGTCGATGCCGGCGAGGCCATGCTGCTGGAGCTGGTGAAACTGACCCGGCAGGCCACGCGCGTGAGCGATGCGGATCGGACTGCTCGCGCGTATCAGGCAGCGCTGTAGCCGCCGTCGATCACATGCGATGCGCCGGTCATGAAAGAGGCCTTGTCCGAGCACATCCAGACGACCGCTTCGGCGATTTCCTCGGGCACGCCCAGGCGACGCACGGGGACCTTGGCGATGATCTCGTCGTAGCGTTCGTCCATCGTCTCCCTGGTCATGGGCGTTTTGATGTATCCGGGATTGACGCAGTTCACGCGAATACCGTCCTGGGCGTACTCGATCGCCGCAGACTTGGTCAGCCCGACGACGCCGTGCTTGGTCGCGACATAGTGGGCCGAGGTGGCGAGGCCGACCAGCCCGGCGATCGAGGCCGTGTTGACGATCGCGCCGCCGTCACCCTGCTTCAGCATCTGCGCGATCTCGTATTTCAGGCACAGGAACACGCCCATCAGATTCACCGAAAACATCTTCGCCACCGAGGGCTGCGTGAGCTCATGGATGCGCTGGCCGGGCGGGCCGACCGAGCGCCCGGCAACGCCGGCATTGTTGAACGCGCAGTCGATGCGCCCGAACGCCGACACCGTGCGCGCCACCATGTTCGCGACATCGGCCTCGTCGGTCACGTCGCCCTGGATCGCGATCGACTGGCCGCCGGCGGCGTTGATCAGCGCGACCGTCTCGTCGATGCCCTCCTTAGAGAGATCGGACACCGCCACGCGCGCGCCTTCGCGCGCCATCGCAATCGCCGTTGCCCGGCCGATGCCAGACCCACCACCCGTGACCAACGCGGCCTTGCCGTCCAGCATGCCTGTCATCAAAAGCTCCTCTAGCGCTTTCCCTCGATTGCGATCTCGACGAGGTACGGCCGCCGGGTCGCGACAGCCTTGGCAACTGCGGCGGCGATCTCGTCGGCCTTCTCGACCCTGACGGCCTCGACGCCCATCCCGGCGGCAAGATGCACGAAGTCGAGCGCCGGACCGGTGATATCCATGTTCTGATAGGGATGCTGGGTGCTGGCTTCGAAATTCTGACGCCAGACGTCCACATTGTGCTTGAGAATGCGGTACTCGCGGTTCGCGAGCACCACGAACACGATCGCAAGCTTGTGGTGCGCGGCCGTCCACAGTGCCTGGATCGCGTACATCGCCGAGCCGTCGCCGGAGATGGCGACAACCGGACGGTCCGGCATCGCGACCTTGACGCCGATCGCGCCGGCGAGGCCCTGCCCGATGCCGACGCCGCGGCCGCCGAAATAATCGCCGAAGCCGCGATAGTCGAAGGCCCGCGCGAGATCGAGACTGGCCGTGATGCTTTCATCGACGATCACGACATCATCCGGAAGTCCGCGACGGAGTTCCGCGGTGACGCGCGGCATCGAGCTCGGCTCGCGGTCCCAGCCTTTCTCGACGCGGGCGCGATAGGCGTCTTTCTCTTTCCGCTGCAATTCGGCCAGCATGGCATTGCGGCCTTGCGCGGCATCCCTGAACGCCGCGCCAGCCTTTGCGCGCAACGCGTCCGTCAACGCGCCGAGGCTGACGGCGATGTCACCGACGATGCCGGCATCGAGCCGGTTGTTGAGCGCGAGCCGCTCGGCCGACGCCTCGATCTGCAGCAAGGCCGCGCCGTCGGGAATGTGGCCGCCCGGCGCAAACCAGATGTCCTCGAAGAACGGACCGCCGATCAGCAGCACGAGATCGGTATCGCCGAGCGCCTTCCGCACCTGGCGGGCATCGCCCGGGACCGACTGACGGTAGCTCGGATGGCTGGTCGGGAACGGCGCGTGATGGCGCAGCCCTTCGAACCAGACAGTGGCGCCGATCGCCTCCGCCAGCGCCACCAACGCCTCTTCGCCGCCGGATCGCGCCACGTCGTCCCCGGCGACGATGGCCGGATTTTTCGACTTCAGCAGCAGCGCGACCAGCGCATCGATGCCTGCCGGATCAGGACGCGTCGATCGCCATAGATTGTCCGGCGTCGAGGCGTCGACCACGGTTTCCTGTTCCAGGACGTCGATCGGCAGCGACACGAATACCGGCCCCTGCGGCGCGTCGGTCGCGACCTTGAACGCGCGCCGCATGATCGGTGCGATCTCGTCGGCGCGCTCGATCTGCACGCTCCACTTGGTCACCGGTGCCGCCATTGCCACGAGATCGTGGCCGAGCAGCGGGTTCTTGAGCCGCATCCGCGTGTCCTGCTGGCCCGCTGTCACCACCACGGGCGAACCTGCCTTCAACGCGCCGTAGAGCGAGCCGATGCCGTTGCCAAGGCCGGGAGCGACGTGCAAATTGGCAACGGTGACGCGCCTCGCCGCCTGCGCGTAGAAACTGGCGGCGCTGACGGCGACGCCTTCATGCAGCGCCATGATGTATTCGAGTTGCGGAAATGCCGGCAGGCTGTCGAGCAGCGGTGTTTCCGTGGTGCCGGGATTGCCGAAGATATGACGCACGCCATGCGACACGAACGATTCCATCAGTACACGACGCCCGCGCATTCGTTTCCTCTCGATCGGCTCTGACTTGTTTTGCGGATCATCGGCCGGGGAGCGGCCCGTGGCAACCGCGCGAGACAGTTCGTGTCCGCGCGGCACGCTGCGTCTTCTGCATGGCTTTGGACGAGGCGACGCGACGCTTCGGACATGTCGCGAGGATACGGAACTGTTCCCCATCCCCAATCGCGATCGCCGTTTGACAATTTGAGCCGGCTGCACCGGGAGTTAACCCTACCGCCAACAATCGCCTTGCTGCGTCGGCGTGTTCACCATGCCGCGCCGCGTTTCGCGGTACGTATCGGGCGCGAACGTCACCGCTCGCGAATGTTGCGAGGGCCATGCCCATGGACGTCAACCGCCGTCATCTGATCGGAGCATCCGCCGCCGGCGTCGCCGGCGCGCTTGCGTTGTCGCCGGACGCTGCGCCTGCCGCGCAATCCACAGGCTCGCTCGGCCGCGACGTCACGCACTACGGCGTTCGCCCCGGCAGCCCCGAGGACCAGACCCGCAACCTGCAGCGCGCGATCGATGACGCCGCGCGCGCGCAGGTGCCGCTCGCGTTCCCGCCCGGGGTCTACCGCACCGGGCTGTTGCGACTGGCGCCCGGCAGCCAGTTGATCGGCGTGCGCGGCGCCAGCCGGCTGGTGTTCAACGGCGGTGCCTCGCTGCTGGAGGCCGAAGGCGCCGGCGGCATCGTCCTGATGGGCCTGTCCTTCGACGGCGGCAACGTCCCGCTGCCGACGCGGCGCGGCCTCGTGCATTGCCTGGCCGGCCGCGACATCCGCATCACTGATTGCCAGTTCATGGCCAGCGGCGGCAGCGGCATCTGGTTCGAGCAGATGTCGGGCGACGTCAGCAACAATGTCTTCACCGGCATCGCGTCGACTGCACTGGTGTCGTTCGACGCGCTCGGCCTGATGGTCGCGCGCAACACCATCAAGGGCACCAACGACAACGGCATCGAGATCCTGCGCAGCGCGATCGGCGACGACGGCTCGATCGTCGCCGACAACCGCATCGAGGACATCAAGGCCGGCCCCGGCGGCTCCGGACAGTACGGCAATGCCATCAACGCCTTCCGCGCCGGCAATGTGATCGTGCGCGGCAACCGCATCAGCAATTGCGACTTCTCGGCGGTGCGCGGCAATTCGGCCTCCAACATCCACATCACGGACAACAGCGTCAGCAATGTGCGCGAGGTCGCGCTCTATTCGGAGTTCTCGTTCGAGGCCGCTGTCATCGCCAACAACACGGTCGACGGCGCCGCGATCGGCGTCTCCGTATGCAATTTCAACGAGGGCGGGCGCATCGCGGTGGTCCAGGGCAACATCATCCGCAATTTGTTGCCGAAGCGCCCTGTCGGCACCGACCCGAACGACGGCGCCGGCATCGGCATCTATGTCGAGGCGGACAGCACCGTCACCGGCAATGTGATCGAGAACGCGCCGACTTTCGGCATCGTCGCCGGCTGGGGCAAGTACCTGCGCGACGTCGCGATATCGGGCAATGTCGTGCGCAAGGCTTTCGTCGGGATCGGCGTCTCGGTGGTGCCGGGCGCAGGCTCCGCGCTGATCAACAACAACATGATCTCGGAAACCCCGGGCGGCGCAGTGGTCGGGCTCGACCATGCCCGCCCCGTTACCTCAGACCTGTCGGCTGGCGGCGCCCAGCAATATGCGCAGCTCGTGGTCGGCGCCAACGCGGTGCGGCGCTAGAGCATGATCCGGAAAAACGCGAAGCGGTTTTCCCGCGCGACAAACGCGGAACGCGTTTGCGCGGAGATCATGCCAAATACCTACAGCGCGTTGCGCAGCAGCGGGTAGCGTCGCTGGATGGTGTCGAGATCAAGCACCGGCGGCGGCATCACCGGAGGGGGCATCTCCAGCGACGGCGCGTCGGCGACAACGGGCGGCTGCTCGAGCACCTCGGCGGCGGTTTCCAGCGCGGCCGCGACTGCGGTCATCGCGGCCTGCGCCAAGGTCGCGGCTTCCGCGCGGCGCTGAGGCATCGGCGAGAGATCGGGCGGCGGCAGCTTCGACTTGCCACGGCCGAGCCAGGACAGGTCGATTGGCGAATTGTCGAGCGAGGCTTCGCGGGTCAGCAATTCCCGCCAGATATCGACCGCGGCCCGGGCTTCCCTGATGTTCTCGAGGAAGGCCTGCTCGCTGTGATAGCGGCGCCAACGTCCGGTCTCGAAAAGTTCGGTAAGGTGTTCCAGCCTTTGCTCGGCGAGGTTGCACCAGCGTGCAACGATCTCCTGGCCTCTGGCCACGTCGGTCCGATGTGTCATTGAACTTGCCCGCAGGGAAAGAAACGGACGCAGACGCAACCGAACCGAATCAACTGGACGTGACGCTGATATTCTGTGGAAAAGGTAAATAAAGTCTAACTAAATTCTTAATCGGCGACGGGCGATGGGAGAAGTCCGCTCTACTACGGAGTTTCTTGCTCGAACCGTCGTCAAGTCATCGACTTGCATGACGGCGATGCGCATCGCTGGCGGACGCGGCGCAGCCAAATCATCCACAGCAAACGATCGCAGCTGTCGCGATCGCGCAGTGCCGGGACCACGCTCGGCCGGTCGGTCGTGCAAGGTACCCCACAAATGAAAGACCCGTCCGGGGGGACAACCGGACGGGTCAAAGCCATATGGGCGCTTGGGGTGGATGGGCGCTCGCGCCTGATATAGCCGGGGAGGGATAAACCGCTCCCACACACATAAGTCGTGAGAGCAAGGCGGACGTTCAAATCGCCGGCGATTTTTTTAACCTTTTCGCCGCCCGGTTCCATCGCACCGCTGCAGGCGTCCGGCGACGAAAATCACCGTGCGGCGCCGCGATTTGCAGCGGAAAACTCCGATGCGATCGAGGGCGCGGCTTCATTCAACGCGCGGCTCACGGAAGTGTTATTGCCGTCCGGCGTCGGCGCGGGCTGCGGCAGTTTGTCCGTGGCCGCTGCAACCGGAGCATTGGCCGCGGCCATCACCGCGGCGAGCGCGTCGGCCTCCCCGGCCCCGAACAGATCGTCGCGTCCAGGCGCCCCGAGATCGCGGGCCGTGCCGGTCAGGATCCGTCGCACCTCGGCGGGCTTCAATGCCGGACCACGCTCCAGCACCAGCGCCGCGATGCCGCTGACGAACGCGGCCGAAAAGGAAGTGCCCGACATCAGCTGATATTTGCCGTCCGGCACCGGCACGAGGATGTCCGCGCCCGGCGCCGCCAGCGCGATATGGCTGCCGCGGTTCGACGCCGCCATCAGTCGGTCGCCGGCATCGATACCGCTCACCGCGATCACGTCGGGATAAGCGGCCGGATACAGCGGCGGCGATGTCGGGCCGGCATTGCCGGCCGCGGCGACCAGCATGACGTCCTTCGCCGCAGCGGCGGCCACCGCGCGCCCGACAAGTGCGTCTTTCGGCCCGGCAAAGCTCATGTTCACGATCTGCGCGCCATGCGCCACCGCGTAGTCGAGGCTCCTGAGGATCACATAGGAGGTGCTCTCGGCGCCGCCGCCAACCACGCCAAAGGCGCGGATCGCCAGGATCCGCACTTCCGGCGCGCTTCCCGTCAGCCTGACCCGCGCGGCAATTGCGCCGGCGATGGCGGTGCCGTGGGCATGTGGGCCATCCTTGCTGCCGAGCGCATCAAATGTATCCGCGACGGTGTTGGCCAATTCCGGATGGGCTGCGTCGATGCCGGAGTCGATGACGGCAATAGTCACATTCATCCCGCGCGCCAGCCTGTGCGCCTCGGGCAGATGCAGCTTCGCCTGCGCATATTGCGCCGGATCATTGCCGCCTGATGCCGCGCGCTGGTCCTGCAGCGCGTACCGGTAGTTCGGCTGCACCGAGCGGACGCTGCCATCGTTTGCGAATTCGCGGCTCACGGCATCGGCCGAGCGATTGCCGGCGATGCGGAACAGGCCGATGGTCGCCCCCAGCAGCGGGATGTTCTGCGAGGCGATCCGTCTCAGGCCGTGGCGGCGCGCCAGCGCGTCGGCTTGGGCCTCGGTCAGGATGCCGTCGATTTCCGCCACGAGTTCGTTCGGCACGGTTCGCGTGCCCGCCACGTCCTGTGCGCGGATGCCGCCACCGCCGGCCCTGCCCTTCCTCGCGGCGCCCTTGCCGCTGCCGTTGCTGGCAACCGGCCGGTCGGCGCATTGGCCGCGGTCAGCATTGTCGCAGCCGGAGGAGAGGCGGGGTGCGTAGCGTGCATCGGGCGGTCGCATTCCCGATCGTGGGCCCTCGTCGGTCCAGGACGCAGGCGGGCCACGGTCCGCCGAGAGCGGCGGCCCGCCGGCGGCGCTGCCACCGGGCCTGCCGATGCCCGGATTGATCCGCGGCCCAGCCGAGACCCCGCCGCCGATCGGTGATCGCATGAAACTTTGGGCGTAGGCCGAACCGGCAACACAGACCAGCAGCAACGCCGCGGCCGCGACGGTCGCTCGGTTCGTTGATCGGGTCCGGCCGTTGGCGGTCATGATGACCTCAAATCGGCGCAGATCGTCAGCCGCCTGTTTTACGGCGTCTCCACCGCGAGGCTGACGATCTTCTCTCTCTGCAAACGGGCGATCAGCGCCGCGACGCCGTCCTTGTCCATCGCGCGGAACTGCAATCGGAACATGCCGGCCTTACCGTCGACGATCGAGGCCTGGTAATTGTCGAGCAGCGACGTGATGTCGGAGATTCGGGCATCCGGCGTGAAGCGCACCAACAGCCGCGTCGGCGCGGCCGATATGCTGGCACCAAGGTCGCGAGTGATCGGCGCACTGGGTGCCGGGCTGGATGGTGCAATGGCCGCACTCGGCGCGCTGCGTTGTTCGGCGACATCGAGCGACGCGGTCTGGAACGAGGCGGGCGGGCTGCGCATCAGCACCGCGCCGATCACGCCCGCCTGCAACAGCACCACGAGCGCGCCGAGGCTGGACGACCAGGCGAGCGTCCGCGGCGACAATTTGGAAAAGAACTCCGAGATCGAGGCCGACATGCGTGCACCTGCGGACGGCTTGCGCTCCGGCTCGGCATCGATCGCGGCAAACAGCTTCTGCATGGCGCGCGCCGAGGGCGCACCGAGGCTCTCATTGAGGCCGATGGTCTCGGCATATTCGTCGCGGATGACGGCATATTGCCGGGCCAGTTCCGGATCGGAAGCGAGTGCATCCTCGACGCGGCGCGCGTCGCGCGCGTTGAGCGTGCCGGCCGCATACCAGGGCAGCAGCATCTCGACATCGTCAGGTTCTTGACCCTGCACTTTCTTGTTGCTCGCAGCCATCATGGCCAACCTCGCTCGACACCGGCTGCCTTCAGCAACTCGGCAAGTTTCTTGCGTGCATAGAACAGGCGCGTCTTCACGGTGTTCTCCGGAATCCCGACGATCTCAGCGACGTCTTCCACGGATTTCTCGTGATAGTAGACAAGGTCGACGATCTCCCGGTGTTCCGCTGATAGTCCCGTCAGGCACTTACGCAGCGTCGCGCCGGTGTCCTTCTTCTGCACTACCGTTTCCGGATCGTCGGACGTATCCTCGATCGCGTTCGCGGCCTCATCGTCCAGTTCGGCGTCTTTCCTTCGCCGTAGCGAAGACAACGCCTTGAACCGGGTAATCGCCAGAAGCCAGGTTGAAACGGCGGATCGTCCCTCAAACTTGCCCGCCTGACGCCACACGTCCAGAAAGACCTCGCTGATGAGGTCCTCCGCCACCTGTTCGTCCCGCACGAGCCGAAGCCCGAAGCGGTACACCCTGACATGATGCCGTCCGTACAGCACCTGCATGGCGAGCCGGTCGCCTTGAGCGATCCGAGCGATCAGAACCTCGTCTGAAGCCGCCTGTGTCGCGCTCAATGGCCGTCTCGCAAAGTTGGTCTGAGGGGGGTGGTGCGTGGTTCGACGCGAGAGCCAAGATTCTTCACATTACGGCAATGTGCGGACCGCATGTGTGACCTATGACACAGTCGGCGATCCCAAGGAGGAAAAATCGCCGGAGGCTCGACAAACGGTATCATAATAGCGAAAACTCTCGCGGACTCGCGCCATGCTGCGCGACCATACCAAGGCTTTGCCGGCACGCCAGCGCCGTTGCGCAGCCGGCGTCGGCGCAAGCCCCCGACGCGCTCGCTCCCGCCCCCGATCGGCGAGCGGATTTCCCTTACGAAACAAGGGTGATGACCGGGTTCCATCGGAGCAGATTCGGTTTCAAAAGATACCAAACCTAAAGGCTTTCCCACGTAGATTTTCGCCGGATTTCACCAATGGCGAGACCATGGGCAGCGCTGCGTCTTCACTTCCCAGCCAGACCGCGGGCGCATCGGAAAGCGGCCGTCCCAGGTTGACGGTCGAGCGCCTGGCGCGCCGAGCGAGGCAGCGCCGCCAGATCCAATCAATGATCGGCGCCTGCTTCGTGCTCGATGCCGTCGTCCTGATGATCTACGCGCATGCCGGCACCACGTCGATCCTGGTGGCGGCGAGCTATGCCCTGACCGGCCTCTCCCTCGTCGCGGTCTATGTCCTGCTCTCGGAGCGCGGCTTTCACGAGCGCTTCCGCGACCACTATCTGGTCGCGCCGCAATCGGCCGTCAACATGGTGAACCTGCTGGTGTTCACCTACATCGCGCCGGAAGTCGGCGTGCTGTTCCTCTGCAACCTGTTCGTGGTGTTCAGCTTCGGTGCGCTGCGTACCTCGGCGCGGCAAACCGCTGTCGTCTGGACCATCATGGTGCTGGGCCTCGCCGCGCTGTTCCTCGGAACCGACAAGGAGATCGGGATGCCGACCGGCTCCCGGATCGACCGTCTCGCCACCATGCTGGTATTCGCGCTGACGATCGGGCGCTGCATGTATCTCGGCATCTTGTCGAGCTCGATGCAGCAGTCACTGTACCAGGGCGGAAAGAAGCTGAAGGAGGCCTATCGGCGCATCGAGGAGCTCGCCGAGCTCGACGAGCTGACCGGCACCTCCAATCGCCGCAGCATCATGCGCACCCTCGAGGACGAGATCGCGCGCTGCGCCCGCAACGGCAGTTCCTGCGCCGTGGCGTTGATCGACCTCGACCATTTCAAGCGCATCAACGACATCTACGGTCATCCGATCGGCGACGAGGCGCTGCGCACCTTCGCCATCGGCATGTTCGCCAATCTCCGCAGCATCGACCGCTTCGGCCGCTATGGCGGCGAGGAATTCCTGCTGGTGCTGCCCGACCTGTCGCAGGATCAGGCGATGCGCGCGCTCGAGCGGCTGCGCGCGATCATCGCCGATCTCGACTGGAGCGCATTTTCGCCGGGCATGCGGGTGACGATCTCCGCAGGCGTCACGACGCTCAAGCCGCACGAAAACTCCGACACATTGCTCGCCCGCGCCGATGGCGCGCTTTACGCGGCCAAGGCGAGAGGACGCAACCGCATCGCCAGCGCCTGACACCCTTTCATTTTCATATTCGGCGCCGGAGAATCCGTCGCCACCGCTCCAGGACAGAGTCATGAGTTTGAAGCCCGAGACCGCACCCGAAAGCCTGCTCGACGAGTTGCAGACGACGCTCGCGCACGGCACCGTCGCACGCCGTGTCGAGACGCTGCGCCGGGTGACCGACCTCTTCATCAACGGCTCGGTGAACTATTCGAACGAGCAGATCGTGCTGTTCGACGACGTGTTCCAATGCCTGCTCGAACACATCGAAAACTCGGCCAAGGCGCTGCTCGCCAACCGCCTCGCCCCGATCGACACCGCGCCCCCGCAGACCATCCGCACCCTGGCATTCGACGACCTGATCGAGGTCGCAGGCCCCGTGCTGACGCTGTCGCCGCGGCTCGACGACGACACCCTGATCGAGACGGCGCGCAGCAAGAGTCAGGCGCACCTGCTCGCGATTTCGAACCGGAAGACGCTGAGCGGCGCCGTCACCGACGTGCTTGTGTTGCGCGGCAACGACGAGGTGATCCAGAGCGCGGTCAACAATCCCGGCGCGGAGTTCACCGAGCGCGGTTTCACCCGTCTGGTCAGCCGCGCCGAGGGCGACGACAATCTGTCGACCTGCGTCGGCCTGCGCCCGAACATCCCGCGACATCTCTATCTCAAGCTGGTCGCCAAGGCCTCGGACGCCGTCAGGCAGCGGCTCGAGGCCGCCAATCCGCAGCAGGCCAAGGAGATTCCGATCGCGGTGAAGGAAGCGACGCGGCGCGCGCGCTCGGCGCCCGCCGGCGTCACGCCGGACACCACGATCGCACATGCGCTGGTCAAGTCGCTCTACCAGGACGGCCGGCTCGACGAGTTCCAGCTTGCGGCCTTCGCCGAGGCCGGCAAGTTCGACGAGACCAATGCCTCGCTTGCCGCGCTCGCCAATGTCTCGGTCAGCGTCGCCGAGAACATGATGATCGAAACCCGCGCCGAGGGCGTGATGATCCTGGCCAAGGTGTCGGGCCTGTCATGGTCGACGGTGCGATCGATCATCAATCTGCGCGACGACATCTCGGGCGGCGAGCCGACCGACTTGCAGGCCTGCAAGGATACCTATGAGCGGCTGCGGCCATCGACCGCGCAGCAGGTGCTGCGCTTCCATCGCATGCAGCAATCCGCGCCCGCGGCCTGATCCGGGCTCCAATCGGTCAATACCTGAGCGCCCGCTTTCCCATCAGCGCGCCGACGCTCGCGACGATCGCGGTCGCCAACGTGTACCAGGTGGCGACGAACAGCGGCGAGTCATCCGTGCAATGCGACGCATAGACGGTTGCCGCGAGCCCTGCCGAGAGCAAGCCGGCCACCGCGCCGGCGACCGCCGGCCGCGCCGGCGCACCTTGTCTGAGCCCGTACAGCGCGCCGATCAGCAACGGCAACGACATCGCGGGGATCGCGGTCATGCACGCCATCGAATTCTTGCCGATCAGGCGCGTCATCATCGGCGTGCGCTGCGGCATCATCATCTCGCCGCTGATCGCGGCAACGAGGATGCCGGCGGGAATCAGCAGCCACCAGCCGAAGCTGCGCAGCGAGGCTTCCGGCCGCGACAGATGCAGGCTGACCGCGATCGCCGAGGCGGCGAGCGCCAGCGTCACCGCGAACTTCAGGTCGAAGAACGGATTATGCATTGCGGTCATCACGTCGGGCCGCACGCCGAGTTCGGCGAAGAAGATCAAGAGCGAGACCGGCGCCGCCGCCAGCAGCGCCAGCATCAGCGCAAGACCGATCGGGCGCGCGCGATAGGCATTGTCGGCGGCAAGGGTTCGAATGAGTTGATCGGTATCCATGCTCAACGATCCCGTAATTTCTCGGTGAGGCTCGCAAGTCCACGATGCAGCGCGACCCGCACCGCACCTTCGGTCATCGAGAATTTCGCCGCGGTGTCCTTGATCGAGGCGCTGTCGACCGCGATCGATTGCAGCACGTCGCGCTGACGCGCGGGCAAGGCCTGCAACTGGGCGGTGACCTCACCGGGCGATGCCGTCGGCTCCGGCGTTTCCCCCGGCAGCGTCTCGGCGAAGTCATCGATATTGACGAAGATGCGCTTGCCGCGACGGCGCAGCGCGTCGATCAGCTTGTTGCGCGCGATCGCGAACAGCCACGGCGCGAACGGCGCGCTGGTGTCCCAAGTCTGTCGCTTCAAATGCACCGCCAACAAGATGTCCTGCACGATGTCCTCGGACTGATCGACCGGTTGTCCCGCGCGCGCCAGGCCACGTCGCGCTGCGGCGCGGAGGACCGGCGTGATGGCCTTGAGCAGCCGATGATATGCTGCGTCATCGCCAGAAATGGCCAACCGCATCAGGTCGGTCCATTCATCCTCACGTTCGCGCACGCAGGCTCCTGAATAGCAATTCGGCCGATCTTTCAGTTCGTTACGCGACCAACCGAGGACATCACGAACACGTGATCGCGATCTCCGGCTAGGCCGCGCCGGGAGATCGGCCCCAGAATCATTCCGGCGGGTTTCCCAGACGCCACGGCTCATAACACCGATCGGTCCGACAAGCATCGGGGAGCTGCCACCGATCACCCGCCGGGACGGAAATTGCCCAGCTTTTGCCCCTTGAGGCCCGAAGATTCCCTTTTTTTGCCCCGGTGTGGACACGCAGCAGGGTCTCATTTCGGCTTTGGAACGGGCGAAATGGGGAGATCATCAGAATGAAGATCAAAGCCAGCCGGCACTTGGCCTTGATGGTTGCGACGGGGCTGACCGGGTTCGCTATCTGTCTTGCCATTCCATTGCCGGCGCATGCGGCCGGTTCGGACGCATCCGCAGCGAAATCCGACAACGCAACGACCGACAAGTCCGCACAGCAGAGTTCGCGGCATGTCCGGCGCCACGCGCGTCACAGCTCCTCCAAATCCGCTGACAGGCCGGCCGACAAATCCGAGAGCAAGAAGGCCGCCGGCAAGGATGCCGGCAGCGTGACGTCGGTCGGCATGCCGGCCACGGTCGCCAATGCCAATGCGGAGCTGACCTCCGGCGACGGCAATGCGAGCCCCCCGCCCGCCAGCGTCAATCCGGTGATGGCCGCCTCCGACAAGCCCGCCGACGCGCAGCCCGACGGCAGCGTGGTCGCATCGGACCAGCTCAACGACCTCGACCGGGCCCTGCAGCAGGAGCAGCCGCAACCGGCTCAGCCGCAGACCGCCCAGCAGGAGGCGCCCGCGTCGTCGCCGCCCGCCGCCGTCGCAGCGCCCAAGCCGGCCCCGGTCCTCGCGAGCAGCGACAGCGCGAGCCTGGACCAGACCTCGCTGATCGGGAAGATCTTCATCGGGTTCGGCGCCCTGCTCACGGTGGCTTCCGCCGCGCGCATGTTCATGGCCTAGCGGCTGCGGCGCAGGGTAGCGCCGCACCGCGGCCCGAAGCCTCGTTTCAGCCACTTGAAGCGCATCCCGCCAGCGGGCACATTGCCCGCCAAATCAGGCACGGGGTTTGCGTCATGGCTACGTTCGAATTCATCATCGTCGAAAGCAAGGGACCGGTCGGCGTCATCACGCTGAACCGGCCGAAAATGCTGAATGCGCTCTCGTTCGGCGTGTTCCGCGAGATCGCCGCGGCGGTCGACGATCTCGAGGCCGACGACAAGATCGGCTGCATCCTGATCACCGGCAGCGAGAAGGCCTTCGCGGCCGGCGCCGACATCAAGGAGATGCAGCCGAAGGGCTTCATCGACATGTTCAACAGCGACTTCACCGCGATCGGCGGCGACCGCGTCGCGCGTTGCCGCAAGCCGACCATTGCAGCGGTCGCGGGTTACGCGCTCGGCGGCGGCTGTGAGCTCGCGATGATGTGCGACATCATCCTCGCCGCCGACAATGCCAAGTTCGGCCAGCCGGAAATCACCCTCGGCACCATTCCCGGCATCGGCGGCACGCAGCGCCTGACCCGTGCGATCGGCAAGTCGAAGGCGATGGACCTCTGCCTCACCGGACGGATGATGGACGCAGCGGAAGCCGAGCGCTCGGGCCTGGTGTCGCGGATCATACCGGCCGACAAGCTGATGGAAGAGGCGCTCGCCGCGGCCGAGAAGATCGCCTCGATGTCGCGTCCGGCCGCAGCGATGGCCAAGGAAGCCGTCAACCGCGCCTTCGAGACGCCGCTGTCGGAAGGCATGAATGTCGAGCGCAACCTGTTCCACTCGACCTTCGCGCTCGAGGATCGCTCCGAGGGCATGGCGGCCTTCATCGAGAAGCGCAAGCCGGTCAACAAGAATCGCTAACTCCTTCGGCTCCTCTGCAATGCCGCGGTGACGAGCGCGCGATAGGCGCGCTCGGCGACGTGCGTCGGCTTGTCGAGGCCGAGCCGCGCCAGGCATTCGCGGTCGGCGGCATCGGGCGGATGCCGCATCCCCTGCCACAGCAGGCCGGCGAGTTGCAGCGGCGTTCGCTGCGCCCGCTGCAGGATCTGCAGCGCCGGGATCAGCCGCTGCTCGACGTCGGTGAAATCGCTGCCGAACGGGAATGACGGCAGCAGCCCGGCGTCGCGCGCGGGCTTCAGCGCAGCGCTGATGCGTTCGGGATAATTCTCGCGGTGAGCGGCCGCGATCTCGTGGCTGCGCGGCAACTTGCCGGCATCCTTGGCCTGCCGCATCAACTCGCCTTGGAACCGGGAATCCGACACCCGCAGCATCGCGGCGATCACGTCGGCATCGGATTTCCCTCTGACGTCGGCGACGCCATATTCGGTGACGAAGATATCGCGCAGGTGGCGCGGAATGGTCTCGTGGCCATAAGACCAGCGAATGTTGGACTGCGTTTGCCTGCCGGACTGACGGGTTGCCTCCAGCGCCAGCACCGAGCGCGCGCCCTCGAGCGCGAATGCCTGCGCCACGAAATTGTACTGGCCGCCGACGCCGCTTACGACCTGGCCGTTGTCGAGCCCGTCGGAGATCGCAGCGCCCAGCAGCGTCGCCATCATCGCGTTGTTGACGAATCGGGCATCGACGCGGGCGCGGCGCTTGCCCGCCTCGTCGCCGAAGATCTCGTTGGTGAAGGACACCGGCATCATCTGAATGCGCGCCAGTTGCTCGGGTGTCATCTCGCGCAGCGCGCGATAGAAGGATTGCGGGCCCAGGAAGAATGCGCCGTGCAGGATCACACCATCGACGTCGCGCTTCAGGATGCCGGAGTCGATCAATCCGAGGAACGCCTCGAACAGCATCTCGCTGACGCCATAGAGGCCCTTCTCGAATGGCCCGGTCTCGGCAGCTGCGAGCTGTGCGGTACCGGGCGCAAGACGCTGCATGACGCTGTGGAATTGAACGTTGTCGCGGTGGCGGATCACGAGCCCCTGCGCCAGCGCATCACCGACCTGCCCGATCCCGATCTGCAGCGTGCCGCCGTCGCGGACCAGACCGGCGGCATACAATCCGATCGCATATTTGGTGTCGCTGATCGGCTCGGACGGCGGCGCGAACAGCGGGAAATCGGTGTCGGGACTGTCGAGCACGGCGGCGAATTCATCCGCCGGCAGATCGCCGGGTCCCGGCATGAACGGCAGTTCCGAATTGACCTGGCCGAACAGCTTGAATGACGCCCGGCCCTGCGCGCGGGCGCGCAGCACATCGAGCGTCGTATCGGTGTTGCAGCTCAAACTGTAGCGCGGCACGCCGTCGACGACGCGCTTGGCGACCAGCTGTGGAACGACATTCAGCCCGCGCGACAGCAGGTACGATGCCGCGTGGGTATAGTTCGCGGAAATGTAGTTCTGCTGCGCGAAGGGCTGATACAGCCATTGCCCGGCGAGGAAGAAGAACTCGATCACCTTGACGTTGGGCGGCAGCACACCGCGATGTAAAGCATCGGCATAAGCGAGCTCCGGATAACCGCCGAACAGGCGATCGATCACCGGACCGATGAAGCGCCGTTCGAGCAGGCTGTTCGGCTTCGGCTTTTCCAGCGTCAGCGCCGAGAACAGCGTCAGGTTGACGGAACGGTCGGCGACCGCCCGCGCATACAGCGCATTGACGATGTGGTTGGCCTTGCCGAGGCCGAGCGGCAGCCCGACCACCAGTTCGGTTCCGACATCACGAATGATGTGCTCCGCGATCGCCTCGGGGTCGGAGAACAAGATGGGCATCAGCAATGGACCCGGTGGAGACGGTGGATAACCGGCGCCGCTCAATCGGCGGCGTGCGGTTCAAACTTATACTTCATATGACAGTTGCGTTCGCCTGTGACGAGCCGGCAACAGACAAGAATCGAAATGATGTGCAGATGTCGTGCGGCGGTTTGCGTGTGGCGGCACTGCCCCCTAAACAGGTAGATGTGTGGGCGCCGGCGAAGGCCGGCTGCCGGGGTTTTGGTTTGCGGGATCACATGGTTGAGCGTACCGCTGATATTGGCGACGTAGCGAGGCGCGTATTCTTGTCGGGCATCGGCCTTGGCGCATTGGCATGCGCGCTGCTGGCTGATACCGCTGCCCGCGCCGAGAGCCTGCCGGAAGCGCTGGTCAAGGCGTATCAGACCAATCCGCAGCTCAATGCCGAGCGGGCGCGCCAGCGTGCGACCGATGAGAACGTGCCGCAGGCACTGGCAGGCTATCGCCCGCAGGTTGCCGCAAGCCTTTCGGCAGGCCTCCAGGCTGTCCGCGACCAATTGCCCGGCAATGTCCTGCAGACCGCGACGCTGAAGCCCTGGCAGATCGGCCTGACCGTCACCCAGACCCTGTTCAACGGCTTCAAGACCGCCAACAGCGTCCGCGTCGCCGAGTTGCAGGTGCAGTCCGGCCGCGAGGCGCTGCGCAATGTCGGCCAGGGCGTGCTGCTCGATGCCGTCACCGCTTATACCAACGTGCTCGCCAACCAGACGCTGGTCGAGGCGCAGCGCGCCAACGTCGCCTTCCTGAAGGAGACCCACGCGATCACGCTGCGTCGCCTCAATGCCGGCGACGTCACGCCGACCGATACCGCCCAGGCCGAGGCGCGCCTCAACCGCGGCCTTGCCGATCTCAACGCCGCCGAGGTCAACTTCGCGGTCAGCCAGGCCACCTATGCGCAGGTGGTCGGCAACCCGCCGTCGCAATTGCGGCCCGCCGATACCACCGACCGGCTGCTGCCGCGCAGCCGCGAGGATGCGATCGGGCTGGCGCTGCGCGAGCATCCCGCCGTGACCGCCGCAGGTTTCGACGTCGACGTCGCCTCGACCTCGATCCGCGTCGCCGAGAGCAGCCTGATGCCGAACGTCACCGTGCAGGGCAGCGTCAGCAAGAACCGCGACTCCGACACCTCGCTCAGCACGTTCGGGACCGATCAGGCCTCGGTGATCGGCCAGATCACGCAACCGATCTATGACGGCGGCACCGCAGCCTCGCAGACCCGGCAGGCCAAGGAAGTGGCAACGCAGAGCCGCCTCGTGCTCGATCAGGTCCGCAATCAGGCCAAGACCGCCGTGGTCAGTGCGTGGGTCGCCAACGAAGGCGCCAAGGTCGCGGTGTCGGCCTCCGAGTCCGAGGTGAAGGCCGCCGAAGTCGCGCTGGCCGGCGTGCAGAAGGAAGCCGCCGGCGGCCAGCGTACCACGGTCGACGTGCTCAATGCTCAGCAGGATTTGATCACGGCGCGAGCCCGGCTGATCGGCGCGCAGCGCGACCGCGTGATCGCCTCCTACACGCTGCTCAGCGCGATCGGCCGCCTCGACGTCAAGACGCTCAATCTCAAGACACCCGACTACCTGCCCGAGGTGCACTACCATCAGGTGCGCGATGCCTGGCACGGCCTGCGGACGCCGTCGGGACAATAGGCCTTGCGGCAGCGGTCGCAGCGCGGACCGGCCCTTTCCACCCGCTCTCTCCGCCGATAACCTCCGCTCCCGCAGGCAACCGATAATGCCGGCGCACGTCGTGCGCGCATAACAGCCGAGCACGCAGGGAGACGTCCAATGCTGACGCGACGCGATATGATGCTGGCTTCCATCGCAGCGTGAGTGACCATGACCGGCAGCCAAGCATCTTCCAAGGCAGCGCAACCATCGACCCCGGTGAACTTCGACGTGCCTGCCGGTGCGTGCGACTGCCACACCCACATCCACGGCGATCCCGAGAAATTCCCGTTCTTCGCCGGCCGCGTCTATACCCCGGAACCGGCCTCGCCGGAGGAGATGAGCGCGCTGCACAAGGCGCTGCATGTCGAGCGCGTGGTGATCGTAACCCCGAGCGTCTACGGCCCGGACAACTCCTCGACCCTGTTCGGCATGACGGCGCGCGGCCCGACGGCGCGCGGCGTCGCCGTGATCGACGACAAGACCAGCGAGAGCGATCTCGATACCATGCAGAAGGCCGGCTTCCGCGGCATCCGCCTCAACCTCGCCACCGGCGGCGTCAACGATCCCAATCTCGGGCGGCAGCGCTTCTCGGCCGCGATCGAACGGATGAAGGCGCGCGGCTGGCATGTCCAGCTGTTCACCAGCCTCGCGATGATCACCGCGATCAAGGACCTGGTCGCGGCTGCGCCGGTGCCCGTGGTGTTCGACCATTTCGGCGGCGCCGAGGCCGCGCTCGGCACCGGTCAGCCGGGATTTGACGACCTCCTGGCGCTGGTAAAATCGGGCAAGGCCTACGTCAAGATTTCCGGTGCCTACCGCGCCTCCAGGCTCGCGCCCGACTATGCCGACGCCGCGCCGCTGGCCCAGGCGCTGATCGCGGCCAACGCGGAACGCATCATCTGGGGCACCGACTGGCCGCACCCGGATTCGGTGACGCCGGCGGGCAGGAAGGTCACCGACGTGACGCCGCTGTATCAGATCGATGACGGCCGCCTCCTCAACCAGCTTCCGGTCTGGGCGCCTGATGCCAAGGTGCGCAAGACCATTTTGGTTGACAATCCGGCGCGACTCTACGGCTTCACCTGACGTTGTCCTTCGGCCGGCGCGAGAAGTAGGAGATCAGCACCGGCAGCGTGATCAGGATCACCAGCGGCGCCACCATCATGCCGGTGACGACGACGATGGCGAGCGGCTTCTGCACCTGCGAGCCGATGCCCTCCGACACCGCCGCCGGCAGCAGGCCGACGCCCGCGACCACGCAGGTCATCAGGACGGGGCGAAGCTGCAACTCGCCGGTTCGGATCACCGCGCGCATCCGATCATAGCCCTCGTCGATCAGCTGGTTGAACTGCGACAGGATGATGATGCCGTCCATCACGGCGATGCCGAACAGCGCGATGAAGCCGATCGCCGCCGAGACGCTGAACGGGATGCCCGAGATCAGCAGCCCGAGCACGCCGCCGAAGATCGCCATCGGAATCACGCTCATCGCGAGCATGGTGTCGACCATCGAGCCGAAATTGAAGAACAGCAGCACGGCGATCAGCGCGAGGCTGATCGGCACCACGATCGACAGCCGCTTGATCGCATCCTGCAGATTGCCGAACTCACCGACCCACTCGACGCGGGACCCCGGCGGCAACTGGACCTGCTGCTCGACCTTCTGCTGCGCCTCGCGGATCGCACTGCCGAGATCGCGCTCGCGTACCGAGAACTTGATCGGCAGATAACGCTCCTGCTGCTCGCGGTAGATATAGGCCGCGCCGGAGATCAGGTTGATCGAGGCCACTTCGCTGAGCGGGATCTGCGTGATGCCGCCATTGGCGTTCGCCACCCCGATCCGCAAATTCTGGATCGCCTCCGCGCTCTTGCGATATTCCGGCGCGAGCCGGACGATGATCGGGAAGTGCCGGTCGCTGCCGGACTCATAGAGGTCACCGGCGGCATCGCCGCCGACCGCGACCTTGATGGTGGCGTTGATGTCACCCGGCGCGAGGCCATAGCGCGCGGCACGCACGCGATCGACGTCGATCTGGATCGTCGGCTGGCCGAGCGAGGTGAATACCGCAAGGTCGGTGACGCCCTGCACGGTCGCCAGCACGGACTTGATCTTGTTGGCGGTGTCGGTCAGCGCCTGCAGATCGTTGCCGTAGAGCTTGATCGAGTTCTCGCCCTTCACGCCGGACACCGCCTCCGAGACGTTGTCCTGCAGATATTGCGAGAAATTGAACTCGACGCCCGGAAATTTCTCCTGCAGCTGCGCCAGCAATTGCGCGGTCAGCACATCCTTGTCATGGGTGTCGGGCCAGTCGCCGGCAGGCTTCAGCGGCGCGAAGAATTCAGCGTTGAACAGGCCGGCCGCGTCGGTGCCGTCGTCGGGACGGCCATGCTGCGACACCACCGACACCACCTCGGGACGGCTGCGGATCAGTTTCCGCATCTCGTTGACGTAGGCGTTGCCTTCCTGCAGCGAGATCGTCGGCGGCAGCGTGGCGCGGATCCACAGATTGCCCTCTTCCAGCTTGGGCAGGAATTCGAGACCCAGGAAGCGGGCGAAGACGATGGTCGTGACCACGAGGGCGGCCGCACCGGTCATCACGATCTTGCGGTTGGCAATCGCCCAGTTCAGCACCGGCAGGTAGATCGCATCGAGCTTCTTGACGATCCAGGTCTCGGTCTCGTGGATATGCGCCGGCAGGATGATGGCGCTCAGCGCCGGGGTTACGGTGAACGTTGCCAGCAGACCGCCGGCCAGCGCGTAGGCATAGGTACGCGCCATCGGGCCGAAGATGTTGCCTTCGACGCCGCTCAGCGTGAACAGCGGCAGAAACGCGGCGATGATGATCGCGGCGGCAAAGAAGATCGACCGTGACACGTCGGCGGAAGCCGACAGGATCGCGTGGCTCTTCATCCCCATGACCGTATCGTCGGAGATGTGCGCCTGCTCGGCGTCGGACAGCGCCGTGGTCTGCGACAGCCGGCGGAAGATCGCTTCCACCATGATCACGGTGGCATCGACGATCAAGCCGAAATCGATCGCGCCGACCGACAGCAGATTGGCGGATTCGCCGCGCAGCACCAGGATGATCACGGCGAAGAACAGCGCAAACGGTATGGTCGCGCCGACGATCAGCGCGCTGCGGAGGTCGCCGAGGAATATCCACTGCAACAGCACGATCAGGAGAATGCCGACCACCATGTTGTGCAGCACGGTGTGGGTGGTGAGCTCGATCAGGTCCTTGCGGTCGTAGATGCGCTCGATCTTCACGCCAGGCGGCAGGATCGAGGAATTGTTGATCTGGTTGACCAGCTGCTCGACGCGCGCAATGGTCGGCGAGCTCTGCTCGCCGCGGCGCATCAGCACGATGCCCTGTACGATGTCGTCGTCACTGTCGATGCCGGCGATACCGAGCCGCGGCTTCTCGCCGATCGTGACATGAGCGATGTCGCGAACCAGCACCGGGTTGCCGCCGGACTGCGAGATCATGGTGTTGGCAAGGTCGTCGATCGAGCGGATCAGGCCGACGCCGCGCACCACGGCAGACTGCGTGCCGATGTTCACGGTGTTGCCGCCGACATTGATGTTGGCGTTGGAGACCGCCTGCAGCACCTGCGGCAGCGTCAGGCCGTTGGCGACCAGTTTGTTGAAGTCGACCTGGATCTCATAGGTCTTGGTCTTGCCGCCCCAGCCGGTGACGTCGATCACACCGGGCACCGCGCGGAAGCGGCGCTGCAGGACCCAGTCCTGCAATGTCTTGAGGTCGAGCACGCTGTAGTTCGGCGGCCCCTTCAGCCGGTAGCGGAAGATTTCA
Source organism: Bradyrhizobium sp. PSBB068 (assembly GCA_016839165.1). Classification (NCBI taxonomy): domain Bacteria; kingdom Pseudomonadati; phylum Pseudomonadota; class Alphaproteobacteria; order Hyphomicrobiales; family Nitrobacteraceae; genus Bradyrhizobium; species Bradyrhizobium sp. PSBB068. The sequence continues at coordinate 2,162,884 of CP069300.1, read as the reverse complement.
CCGATCGGGCTGAGCGGCGAGATGCCGGGCTGCACGTTGCCGGGCAGCGGCGCGAGCTGCGACAGGCGATTGAGCACCTGCTGCTGCGCCTCGTCATAGGTGTAGTCGAAGGAGAACTGCAGCTTGACGTCGGACAGGCCGTACAGCGAGATGGTGCGGATGGTCTTGAGGTTCTTGATGCCGGCGACCTGGGTCTCGATCGGGATCGTGATGTAGCGCTCGATCTCCTCGGCGGAGAGGCCCGGGCTCTGGGTCACGATGTCGACCATCGGCGGGGTCGGATCGGGATAGGCCTCGATATTGAGATGCTGGAACGCGAACAGGCCGCCGATGAAGACGGCGATGAACATGGCCACCATCAAGTAGCGGCGATTGACGGCAAGGGCGACGAGGCGATCCATTCAGATCGTCACTTTCAACTGGAAGGGATTTCTTGATTGCAAGAACAGGACGACTTTTGCTTCGAAACGTCGTCCTGCTCTCACCGTTTGAGCATGGTCTTTTCGGAAAACCGCTAAGCACTTTTCCGGATCATGCCTAGGTGCCGGACGCGGCGCGGTCGATGAAGAGGCTTCCCTTCGTCACGATCTGCTCGCCCGGCTTGAGATTGCCGGCCACCTCGACGAGGTCGCCATTGATGAGACCGGGCTTGATCTGGCGCAGTTCGATGGTCTTGTCCTCGGCGCGCGCGACCCAGACCCGAACCTGATCGCCTTCGTAGATCAGCGCCTGTTTCGGCACGCCGACCGCCGGATGGTCGCCCTTCGAATACAGCGTCACATTGGCGAACATCTCAGGCTTCAGCCGCTTGTCGGTATTGTCGATGGTGGCGCGGGCCAGGAGCCGGCGCGAGGTCGCGTCGATCGCGGCGGCGACATAGTTGACGCGGGCGTTCAGCACCTTGCCCGGCAGCGCCATCACGCTGAAGCTGAGGTCCTGCCCGACCGCGACGTTGTCGGCGTCGGATTCGCGGACGAAGGCGATCAGCCAGACCGTCGAGAGGTCGCCGATCACGTAGACCGGGTCGCTGGCACCGGTCGAGACATACTGGCCGGGGCCGGCCTTGCGCTGAACCACGGTGCCGCCGATCGGCGCGAACACCGTCGTTTCCGGATTGAGGCGCCCCTTCTGTTGCAGCGTCGTGATGTCGTCATCGCCGAAGCCGAGGATGTGCAGCTTGTTCTGCGCGGCTTCCAGCAACGTCTGCGCCGAGCGCGCATCGTTCTGCGCCTGCACCAGCGCCGCCTGCGCCTGCTGATAATCCTTCAGCGGGATCGCCTTGCCCTCGGACAAATCCTTGGCGCGCTTCTCCTGGATCTGGGCCAGGTCGAGCGCCGACTGCGCCTTGTTGAGGCCCGTCATCGCAGCGACATAGTCGTTCTGCGCCTGCACGGTGTCGGCCGCTTCGATCACGTACAGCGGCTGCCCCTTCACCACGGCATCGCCCGGCCGCACCAAAAGGCGGGTGACGCGTCCGGTATAGGGCGAGTAGACCGGGGTGGAGCGATCCTCATCGATCCCGATCTTGCCCTCGGTCACCAGTTCGGAACGGAACGTGTGCTCGGTGACGGTCTGGAAGGTCAGGCTGGCCCACTCGGCCGCCGACGGCGTATAGCGCGTGCCGCCCTTGCGGGACTGGCTGGAGACCTCAGAAGGCCTCTGCTTTTCCGTTCCGAAACGCGTGTAGCCATAGGCGCCCGCGCAGGCCGCCATCAGCACCGCAGCGGCCACGAGCAGGCGTGGGCGGCTGAGGCTCTGCACTTTTTTGGGAATGTCTCTCAGCATGCGGTCCGCGAGGTCGATCGTTGCAAGGTCCGGCGGGGCAGCCCCAGCGGTGCGCTAATAGTGCCGAATTGGCGCTCTAAACAACCTATAAATCGCACTTCGATGACGCCTGTGGTTAAAGTTCGGGTAGCGTGAACAGCGACTGAATGTCTCACCCGGGAAACTCCGGAGCAGAAGACTCTTGAGCCGGAAACTCCGGCGGATGACTGCCGAGCGGCATGGCCGGACGGTACCAATGGGCCGTCGTCCGCGACAGCACCGCCGCGTGGCGGACCGAACTCAGCATGCCAAAGCCGGACGGCAGCTGCTCGATGAAGGGCAGCACTGCATCGGCCTTGAGGTCCTCGGTCGCAAGGCCCCCTTCAAGGCGACCGAGGTTCCACAGCCAACGCCCGGTTTGTGCCAGCGAAACCCGGACGTGCCAGCTGCCGCCTTCGCGCGCCTGGCGGGCCTTGGCCATCATGGCGCCGAACGCCATGAAATATCCGGTGGCATGGTCGAGCATCTGGGCCGGCAATTCCTTCGGGCCGTCGACACCAGCGGCCTGCCCCTCGGCATGATTGAACCCGGTCGTGGTCTGCACCAGCGAATCGAAACCGCGCCGCTCCGCCCACGGACCGGCATGGCCATAGGCCGAGAGCGTCACGTAGACGATCCCGGGATTGATGCGCGCCGCTTCCTCCGCCGAGAAGCCGAGCCGCGCGATCGCCTGGGGACGATAGCCCTGCGAGAGAATATCGGCCTGCGCCACGAGACCGCGCATCACGTCCCGCCCCTGCTCGCTGCGCAACTCGAGGAAGCTCGTCAGCTTGCCGCGGCCGGTGTCGATGGTCAGCCACGGAATCGCCGGCAGATCGGGACCCGAGATCAGCAGCACGTCGGCGCCATGCGCCGCGAGCGTACGGCCGGCGACCGGACCCGCGATCACGCGCGACAGATCGAGCACGCGGATGCCGGCCAGCGGCCGCTTTCCCGCAGGCCACGGCTTTGGCGCGGCCTCGCCGATCTTCTCGATCGAGATCAGCGGCAGCTTTGCAAGCGCCTGGGCATGCGGCGTCGCGGACCATTCGTCATGCGAGCGCATCAAGGCAACGACGCCGCCGGCGGCGTAGGCCGCGGTCTCGAACGCCTCGCCATCCCATTGCAGCAGCGCGGCCTGGACCACGTCACGCTCGGCGTCGCAGCCCAGCACCCTGCAGACGGCGTCGCGGTGATGCGGAAAATTGGTGTGAAGGCGGACGAAGCGGCCGTCGCGAACGCGGTAGACGCCGGCGATCTTGTCCCAGGCCGGAGGCGGCGGCTTGTCGTCGACCCGCAGGTAGCGCTCGCTGCGGCATTCGACGACGGCATGGCGGATATCGACCGCGACGTCCTGGCTCTCGCCGCTGCGGGCTTTCCAGATCTCGGCCGCGGCAAGACCGCTTGCTGCGATCGACGCCTGCGCTGCGGCAGCGACACGAAACGACGACGGCAATTGCGGCTCGCTGCCGGTCAGGCTGACCGTATCGAGCGCGGACGCTGCGCCACCGGCGCCGGTCCAGATATCGGCAAGGATTTCACGGATGTCCTGCATGCGCATTCCTCTTTGCGATTAACCCATGCCCGTGCATGATGACAAACAGACGGTGCCCGGTCTCAATCGTCATACCTGATTTGAGTATGCCCCCCGCGCAAACGCGTTCCGCGTTTGCGCGGGGGAGAACAGCTTACATTTTTCCGGATCACGCCTGGTTTAAGCATGATCTTTTCGGAAAGCCGTTTCACAGGTTTCCGGATCATGCCTTCCGACCGCCCCGAACAGGAGTTGCAATGGCTGCCATTGACCCCATCACTGCCGGCGCAGTTTTCATCGCGACCGCGGCCACCGACGCGGTCTATGTCATGTTTACGTCGGCGGTGGTGGCGCGCAAGCGCGTGCCGGCGGCGACCTGGAGCAGCATCTGGTATCTGCTCTCCTCCTATGCGGTGATCAGTTACACCGAAAACTGGGTGTATGTCGCCTTCGCCGCAGCGGGCTCGTGGGTCGGCGCCTATGCATCGATCACCTTCCTGCACCGCCCGCCCGGCGGACCGCCGGTGGGTGCTGCGGTGGAGTAGCCGCCCTGCAGCCTCGCACTCAACCGTCGTCCCGGCGCAGGCCGGGACCCATAACCACAGGGTTGTGTTGTTGAAGAGGGTTGCGGCCCCAGCGTCGCACGACAATCAGCATTGTGGTTATGGGTCGCTGCGTTCGCAGGGACGACACCAAACATGTGGCGCAGCTGGTGAGGCAGACATCTACGTTCTCGCGACATGTTTTGCCCGAGCCTTGCTGTTCGTTCCGCCCTCTCTTGAGCAGAGGGCGCAGGGAAAGCCGGGTGCCGATCGCACCCATGGGCCCCGAGCAATGGGTAGAAAGCTCGGGGGTAGGACCACAGGTGTAACCGGAAACAACCCGGCTTTCCCTGCGCGATGGGTTACGGCTTACTTCGTGCTCTCCCCGGCGAGACTGGGCTTGCTTGTCACCGCCTTCGCAAAACGCCTTCGCGTCCTGCGACGAGACACCTGCCGTTAGGGCGTCAGGACCACACGACTTCGCCGTCCGCCTCATGCACACTCGTCAGTTGCGCAATCGGCGTCCACCGCATCTCGACCCGCGTTCGTGACGACCGCGAAGCGCCCTCGTGCCGGGTGAGACGGTAGCATTAAACATCTGAGTTGGGTCCGGCGTCAAGTTAAATTCTGAAAAGCCGAACAAATGAAAGCGTCTGCCGAACCGAGCATCCGGCAGACGTTTCACGCCGTCATCTCACTTCAACGCGGCCTGGCCGGCGAGCGAGATCACATTGTCCTGCGAGCCGGTACCGCCGCTGACGCCGATGGCGCCGACGATCTTGCCGTCGACGATCAGGAGGTTGCCGCCGCGCGAGGCGATCACGTCGTCGAGCGTCGTGAGATAGGTGAAGTAGGCGCCCTTGCCGATCAGGTTTTCGAACGTCAGCGTCGGCCGGCGATAGCGCGTCGTGGTGCGCGCCTTGTGTTGCGAAACGCCGATCGAGGCGTATTGGCAGTTGTCCTGCTTCTCGAAATAGACGAGCTCGCCGGACGGATTGACGATCGCGATGCAGAACGCGTTCCAGTTGCGCTTCTGGGTCTCGGCGATCGCCGCAGCCGCAACCTTCTTGGCGGTTTCGAGATTGATCGGCTCGCCATAGGGCGGCGGCGCCAGGGTATCGGGGACGACGTCGTTGGGATTGTCGGGATTGGAGGGCACCTGGGCAAATCCGCCGGTGGCCGTGACGAACGCGATGCATGCCGCGCCGATGAGCGCAGTGAGATAATGCATGGAATGCTCCCGAATGGTTGTCGTTGCAGGCCCCGGATCGATCGCCCGGGCGGCCGGGACGATAGCAACTGGTTCATGGCGCACAAGGCGGCATCTGCTGGTTGCGGCGCACACTATTGCTGCGATAATGGCTCACGCCCCTCGCCGCTTGCGCTACGGGCGCATGAACGCGAAGTCCGTATCAGGATCGCAATTGTCGGCGACGAAGCGAAGCTCCGACTGGACGTCGGCGACGCTCCTGTTTTCAAGGTATTTCGAGACAACGAGGCCGAGCAGCGAACGGCAGACGCTGTCGTGATCGAGCCCTGCGGTCTGGGCTTCGGCAAGCGCCGCTGAAAAATGAAGCTTCGCGATCTCGGTTGCGGACATCCCGGTCTCCTTCTCGTGCCTTGTCTTACGCGAGCTCCGCGATGGCCTTGATCTGTGTCAACTTCAATGAAAGTCCCGCGACGGCGGCAGGATGCGGACGTTGCGCGGGTGGCGGATCCTTTGCGACGAGTTGTCGCCGTGATCGCGGCGGTCGTCATTGAGCGGTTCGATCAGCGCAGGGCCTGCCGGCACTGGATGCTTGCTGACCGCGGAATCGTTGGCAAGGCCGATCAGATCGTGGGAGCGATCGGTCATGCGCTGCGCCACCAGATGCGTCACGCCCTCCGGGCTGCTCTGGATATAGCCCTCGACCAGGATCAGGCGCGCGCCCATCACCTCCTTGCGGTACTGCTCCATCACCTTCGGCCACACCACGATGTTGGCGATGCCGGTCTCGTCCTCCAGCGTCATGAACACGACGCCCTTGGCGCTGCCCGGCCGCTGCCGCACCAGCACCACGCCGGCGCAACGAACGCGGCGGCGGTCGTTGCTGCGGTTGATGGTGTGGCAGGCGACGACGCGCTCCTTGGTGAACATCTCGCGCAGGAATTCCATCGGATGGCCTTTCAGCGACAGGCGGATGGTCTGATAATCGGCAACCACCTGCTCGGGACGCGGCATCTCCGGCAGCGGTTTTGCGCCCTCATCCGGCTGCTCGCGCGCGGTGGCGGCCTCGAACAGCGGCAGCGGCACGTCGTCGGGCAGCCGCCGCACCGCCCACAGCGCCTCGCGGCGGTCGAGCCCGAGCGAGCGGAACGCATCGGCGTCGGCGAGCAGGATCAGCGCGCGCTTGGGGAGTGCGGTGTCGCGGGCGAAATCCTCCAGCGAGGTGAAGGGCCGGCGGTTGCGCGCGGCGACGATGCGGTCGGCCCAGTCTTGCTCCGTCGATACGCGCATCTGGTCCAAGGCCGCGCGGGAGGTGGGCGGGTTCCCTCCCCCCTTGCGGGGGAGGGTTAGGGAGAGGGGTAAGTCGCACGGGCGGTGGTCGTGGCTTACCCCTCTCTCCAACTCTCCCCCGCAAGGGGGGAGAGAGCCCATCCGTTCGTGCGTCCCTGACTCAGGCACACCCATGCTTCGCGTACCCACGATGCGCAATTGCGCATCGGAGAATGACGATTGGAGAGCTTTCAGCCTCTCCTCATCCTCATCCAGCCAGTGGAAGCCGTCGATCTGGCGAAAGCCGAGCCGCACCGCGCAGTGCTCGCCGACCTTCTCCTCCAGCGTGTTCTGCGCGAAGCTGAAGGACACATCGACCTCGCGCACCGTCACGCCGTTCTTGCGGGCATCGCCGACGATCTGCGCCGGGGCATAGAAGCCCATCGGCTGCGAGTTCAGCAACCCGCAGCAGAACGCGTCGGGATGATAATGCTTCAGCCACGAGGAGATGTAGACGAGCTGCGCAAAGCTCGCGGCGTGGCTTTCCGGGAAGCCGTAGGAGCCAAACCCCTTGATCTGGTCGAAGCAGCTGCGGGCGAAATCCGGATCGTAGCCGCGCGCCACCATGTTGCCGACCAGCTTCTCCTCATAGCTGCCGATGGTGCCGACGTTGCGGAAGGTCGCCATCGAACGGCGCAGGCCGTTGGCTTCCTCCGAGGTGAAATGCGCCGCCTCGATCGCGATCCGCATCGCCTGTTCCTGGAACAGCGGCACGCCGAGCGTCTTGTGCAGCACGTTGTAGAGCTCGTTCTTGTCGCCCTGGTCAGGCGCGGGTGCTGGATAGCTCACCTTCTCCTGGCCGTTCCGCCGCCTGAGATAAGGATGCACCATGTCGCCCTGGATCGGTCCGGGGCGCACGATCGCGACCTCGATGACGAGATCGTAGAAGGTGCGCGGCTTCAGGCGCGGCAACATGTTCATCTGCGCCCGGCTCTCGACCTGGAACACGCCGAGCGATTCGCCACGGCACAGCATGTCGTAGACGTTCTCGTCGTCCTGCGGGACCGAAGCGAGCTCCCAGCGCTTGCCCTTGTGGTCATCGATCAGGTCAAAACATTTGCGGATGCAGGTCAGCATGCCCAGCGCCAGCACATCCACCTTCATCATGTGCAGCGCGTCGACGTCGTCCTTGTCCCATTCGATGAAGGTGCGGTCGTCCATCGCGGCGTTGCCGATCGGCACATAGGTGTCGAGCCGGTCCTGGGTCAGCACATAGCCGCCGACATGCTGCGAGAGATGGCGCGGAAACTCGATCAGCTCGGTGGCGAGCTCGACCGCGAGGTTGATCATCGCATTCTTTGGGTCGAGCCCTGCCTGCCGCACCTGCATGTCGTTGAGGCCCTTGCCCCAGCTGCCCCACACGGTGTCCGCCAGCGCCGCGGTGACGTCCTCGGTCAGCCCGAGCGCCTTGCCGACGTCGCGGATCGCGCTGCGCGGGCGATAATGGATGATGGTGGCGATGATGGCGGCGCGGTGGCGGCCGTAGCGGCGATAGACATATTGCATCACCTCCTCGCGCCGCGAATGCTCGAAATCGACGTCGATGTCGGGCGGCTCCAACCGCTCCTTGGAGATGAAGCGCTCGAACAGCAGATCGACCTTGGTCGGATCGACCGAGGTGACGCCGAGCACGTAGCAGACGGCAGAGTTCGCCGCCGAGCCGCGGCCCTGGCACAGGATGTTCTGGCTGCGCGCATAGCGCACGATGTCGTGCACGGTGAGGAAGTAGTGCGCGTATTTCAGCTCGGCGATCAGCGCGAGCTCCTTGTTCAGGGTGGCGCGGAGCTTGTCGTCGATCTTGCCGCCGAAATATTTGTCGACGCCGGCCCAGGTCAGATCTTCCAGATGCTGCTGCGCGGTCTTGCCCGGCGGCACCGGCTCGTCGGGATACTGGTATTTGAGCTGGTCGAGCGAGAACGAGATGCGATCGGCGAAACGCATGGTCTCCGCGATCGCGGCAGGCCAGTCGCGGAACAGCCGGATCATTTCATGCGCCGGCTTGAGATGCCGCTCGGCATTGGCCTCGAGCCGGCGGCCGATGGCCTCGATCGTGGTCTTCTCGCGGATGCAGGTCAGCACGTCCTGCAACGGGCGGCGTGCGGGATGGTGATAGAGCACTTCGTTGGTGGCGAGCAGCGGCACGCCGGCATCGGTGGCGAGAGCATGCAGCCGCGCGAGGCGGCGCCTGTCGTCACCGCGATAGAGCAGGCTTGCGGCGAGCCAGACGCCATCGGCCGCGCTCGCTTTCAATTGCCGGAGCACGTCGAGCGCGTCATCCGCCTCGAAACGATGCGGCAGCGCCAGCACCAAGAGTTGGCCCTCGGCGAAATCGATGAGATCGGGCAACGTGAGCCGGCAGTCCCCTTTCTCGATCCGCTCGATGCCGCCGCCGCGCTTGCCGCGGGTCAAGAGCTGGCACAGCCGGCCATAGGCGGCGCGGTCGCGCGGATAGACCAGGATGTCGGGCGTGCCGTCGATGAAGATGATGCGGGCACCGACCAGAAATTTTGGCGGATGGGCGACCTTCTCGCTGTCGAGTTCCTTCCAGGCGCGCACCACGCCGGCCAGCGTGTTGTGATCGGCGATCCCGATCACGGGGATTCCGAGTTCGCTCGCCTGATGCACATAGGCGCGCGGATCGGAACCGCCGCGCAGGAAGGAGAAATTGCTGGTGATGCCGATCTCGGCATAGGCGGATACAGGTGTTGTCATGCGAAAAGCCCGTGCACATACCAGTTGGCCGGAACGGGCCTGCCCTCCTCGTCGCGCAGCTCACTCTCATAGAGACCGTCACGAAAGATCCAGAAGCGCTGGCCCTCGGCGTCCTCGACGCGGAAATAGTCGCGGGTAAGCGCCGCACCGTCCTGCTTCCACCATTCCATCGCGATGCGCTCGGGGCCCTCGACCCGCACCACCGCGTGCAAGGCGCGCCGCCAGGTGAATTGATGCGGCGGACCGTCAGGCACGCTCGCGAACGGGACCTTGATCGGCTCGGGTCGCTCGAACAGCCGCAAGGGCCGCAGCGGCGGCTCGCCCGCGACGCGCTCCGGCCAGGCGGCGGCGCTGGCGGCCGCCAGATGATGCTGCGCAGGCAGCGCGAGCGCCGCGCGCTCGGGGATATGGCTTTCGAGCGGCAGATGCACGACGACGCGCTTGCCGCCGATGCGGGCGGCGATGCGGTCGATCAGCGCCGAGATCTCGTCATTGTCATGCACGGTGGCGTCGAGGTCGCGCTGCTGCTGCACCACGATTTCGGTACGCCCTGCGGCGAGGCGAATGAGATCGAAGCCGAAGCCGGGATCGAGCGGATCGCTCAGCGCATCGAGCCGTTCGCGGAACAGGCGATCGATCATCTCGGGCCGCGTCACCGGACGCCCGGTCTCGACCATGATCGCCGCGACCTTGCCGTCGGTGCGGAAGAAGCTCGCCTCCAGTTGCCGCGCGCCCTTGCCCTGTTTGTCCATCGCCGCAACCAGCATATCGGCAAGGCTTGAGAGCGTCAGCGCGATCACGGTGTCGGTGGCGACGGGCTCGGGGAAACGCTTCTCGACGATGTAATCCGGCAGCGGCTTGCGCGGGCTGATCGGGGCATCGCCCTGCCCGAGCGCGTGGCCGAGCAAGGTGGTGAAGGCCGAACCGAACCGCGCCGAAATCTCGTGCGGCGCACGCGCGGCGACATCGCCGATGGTCTTCAACCCGGCGCGGCGCAGGCCGGTGGTGACAGCGGGATCGGCGCCGAGCGCCGACACCGGCAGCGGGCCGACCGCTTGCGCTTCCTCGCCGCTGGCGACGATCTTGCCCGAGATGTGGCGCGTCAACGTGCGCGCCGCGATCGAGGTGCCGGCAATCGCTGCGCTGACGGCAAAGCCGCGCCGGCTCAGCGCATGGGTCACGATCTGCAGCAGCGCGCGCTCGCCGCCGAACAAGTGCGCGCAGCCGGTGATGTCGAGGAACAGGCCATAGGGCGGATCGAGCGCGACCAACGGCGTGAAGCGGTCGCACCAGTCGGCGATGTCGTTCAGCATCTTCAGATCGGCTGCGGGATCGGCGTCGTAGACCGTGAGCTCCGGGCAGATCGCGCGCGCATTGGCCAGCGGCAGTCCGATCGACAGCCCGGCCCGCATTGCGGCCTCGTCGACGGCATGCAGCAGGATCGCGTTGTGATCTTTTGCGACCACAACGCTGGGGAGATCGTTGCTCATGGCATTCGTAAGGGACGCATCAGCGGACGGGTTCCCTCCCCCCTTGCGGGGGAGGGCTAGGGAGAGGGGTGAGCCGCTCGGGCGGTGCTCGTGGCTACCCCTCTCTCCAACTCTCCCCCGCAAGGGGGGAGAGAGCCCAGCCGATGTGCTTACCTCACTGGCAGGTGGTTCATCCACCTCTCGCGTCTCAGCTTGCGAGGCGATGTCCTGCGCGAGCTTGCGCTTGATGCGGTCGATGGGCAGGCGTGGCAGCCACAGGCTGAGGATACGCCGACGGTTCACTGAATTGGCACTCATCACATTTCCATTCCATGATCCATCGCCCGACCGGGCCATGACGGTTGCGCACGAGCTCGGCGTCGAAGCGCGGCGCGCCCCAGGCGCTTGAGGCATTGCCGGGCGGCGAATGCGCCGCACGCACGATCCAGCGCGTCTCTGCGGTCGAGGGAATCGGAGTTGCCGCGATCCGCAGCATCAGCGCGGTAACGCCGGAGGCTTGCGCGGCGAGGGTCAATTTGCGGCTGGCGACGAGGTCGAGCTGGCGCGCTTCGCCCCAGACCTCGAGCACAACAGCGCCGAGCGCGTCGCAGGCCAGCGCGTCGGCCGCGGTGCGCAGAGCACCGTCGACATCGGCGGCGCGCACCGTGACCAGGAGACGCGGATCGAGGCCGAGCTCGGCGAGCCCGCGCACCGACAGCGCGCCGTTTTCGCGATCGGAAAAATCCTGCCGCACCCAGACCAGCGGCTTGCGCGTCGACACGCGTCCGGCGAGCCCCGCGATGAAGCCGGTCGCAGCGCCCGCTTGATGGCCGGCCGCGAACACCTCGTGCAATGCGGCCGGCGCGAGCCCGCCGCGCAGCATCGCGTCCGCGCCGGCGTGGCCGAGCGCGATGCGGTTCGGCATCGCCGCATCCGATGGCGCCTCGATGCGCGCGATGCTGCCGCGCAGAGACGCAAGCGTACCCGTGCGTGCGCTGTTCATTGCGCCGCTCCTTCTCAACCAAAATTTGAGGCCGTCACTGGTCTGAACAGAGAACCAGGGACTGGCTCATTTGTTCATGATATGTTCTAATATAAAGCTAACAGGGCCTGATGAGTCAATCGGATTACGGATTTTTCTGATTCATCAGTGGAATCAAAGGGATTCATGATGGACGTGCAACGCAAGCTGGAGATCCTGGCGGATGCCGCGAAATACGACGCCTCCTGCGCCTCCTCGGGCACCGAGCAGCGGGATTCCAGCGACGGCAGGGGCCTCGGCTCGACCGCGCCCGGCATGGGCATCTGCCATTCCTACGCTCCGGACGGACGCTGCATTTCGCTATTGAAGGTGCTGCTCACCAACGCCTGCAACTACGACTGCCTGTATTGCGTCAACCGCGCCTCCTCCAACGTGCCGCGCGCCCGCTTCACCATCGACGAGGTGGTGAAGCTGACGCTCGACTTCTACCGGCGCAACTATATCGAGGGACTCTTCCTCTCGTCCGGCATCATCCGCAGCGCCGACTACACGATGGAACAGGTGGTGAGCGTCGCGCGAAAACTGCGCGAGGAGCACCACTTCCGCGGCTACATTCATCTGAAGACCATTCCCGAAGCCGACGACACGCTGATCGCTGAGGCCGGCAAATATGCCGATCGCCTCTCCATCAACATCGAGGTGCCGGAGGAGACCAGCCTCGCCAAGCTTGCGCCGGAGAAGAACGTCCGCGCGATCCGCCGCACCATGGGACGACTACGGCTGAAGCTCGACGAAGCCGCGGAAAAGCCCGCGACGAAAACAAGGCCGCCGCGCTTCGCGCCGGCCGGCCAGAGCACGCAGATGATCGTCGGTGCGGATGGCGCAAGCGACCAGACCATCCTCACAACAAGCGCTAATCTCTATGGTGCCTACAGGCTCAAGCGCGTCTACTACTCGGCGTTCAGCCCGATTCCCGATGCCAGCCGCGCCCTGCCGCTGATCGCGCCGCCGCTGGTGCGCGAGCACAGGCTCTACCAGGCCGACTGGCTGATGCGGTTCTACGGGTTCGATGTCGGCGAGATCGCCGATGGACACGAAAACGGCATGCTGCCGCTCGACATCGATCCGAAGCTCGCCTGGGCGCTGCGCAACCGCCAGCGCTTTCCACTCGACGTCGCCAGCGCCAGCCGCGAGGAATTGCTGCGCGTGCCCGGCTTCGGCCGCAAGGCAGTCGACCGCATCATCGCGACGCGGCGCATCACCTCGATCCGCGTGGCCGATCTGGCACGGCTGCACATCCCCAGGAACAAGGCACTGCCGTTCATCGTTCTCAGTGACCATCGCCCGTCGGCACGCTTGCTGGATACGGCCGGACTGGTCGAGCGATTCAAGCCGAAGGCGACGCAACTCGGGTTTGGGTTTTGATGCACACCGTCACCCTCGACAGCGAAACCAACTTCGACGGCTGGCGGCAAGCCGCACGGCAGCTGGCATTGAACGGGGTGAAGCCGCAGGACGTGACGTGGATCGCGCGCAATGCCGAGCCGGAATTGTTTGCGGCGACGGAAGCTGACCACTTGCCCGATACGACCGAAGGCACCTTCAACGTGCCGGTCAAATTCGTCGAGCTGGCGAAGGCTGCGATCCTGCATCGCAACTCCGAACGCTTCGCCCTGCTCTATCGCCTGCTCTGGCGGATTCGCGGCGATCACGACCTGCTCGACGTCGCCACCGATCGCGATGTCTCGGAGATCAGCGCGATGGCACGCGCGGTGCATCGCGATGAACATAAGATGCATGCCTTCGTCCGCTTCCGCGAGGTCGGGCGCGTGAATACGCATTTCGTCGCCTGGTTCGAACCGGAGCATCATATCGTCGAGCTTGCTGCGCCATTCTTCGCCAAACGCTTTGCCGACATGCCTTGGTCAATCCTGACGCCCGATGTCTGCGCGCATTGGGACGGTCACGCGATCTCGATCACGCCGGGCGTCGCCAAATCCGAGGCGCCCAGCCAGGACCGGCTGGAGGAAACCTGGCGAAGCTATTACGCGGCGATCTTCAATCCGGCGCGGCTGAAGGTGAAAGCGATGCAAACCGAGATGCCGCAGAAATACTGGAGGAACCTGCCGGAGGCCTCGCTGATTAAGCCATTGATCGCGAGCGCGGAACGCACCACCGGCGCGATGATCGCGAACCAGCCGACCGAACCGCATAAGCCGCAGAAGCGGCCGGATGAGCCGATGGCCCGCAAGCAAGTCCAGGATGCGCCAGTCCACGACACGATCGCTGCGCTGCGCGACGAGGCCGTCGGTTGCCGCGCCTGCCCGCTGTGGAAGGACGCAACCCAGACCGTGTTCGGCGAGGGACCGCAAAGCGCCACGCTGATGCTGGTCGGCGAGCAGCCCGGCGACAAGGAAGATCTCGCAGGCCATCCCTTCGTCGGGCCGGCCGGGCAGATGCTCGATCGCGCGCTGCGGGAAGCCGGCATCGATCGCGCCGGGGTCTACATCACCAACGCGGTGAAGCACTTCAAATTCGTGCCGCGCGGCAAGATCCGGCTGCACCAGAAGCCGGCCACACCGGAGATCCGCGCCTGCCGGCAGTGGTACGAGCGCGAGCTCGCCGCCATCAAGCCGGAACTCGTGGTGGCGCTCGGCGCCACCGCAGCGCAATGCGTGCTGGGCAAGATCACACCCGTCAACAAGAACCGCGGCCGCCTGATGGACCAAGACGGAACCAAGGTGCTCGTCACCGTGCACCCGTCCTACCTGTTGCGGCTACCCGACGAAAAGGCTAAGGCGCTGGAATATCAGCGCTTTATCGACGACCTGAAAATCGCCGCAGATCGGTTGCGCAATTCGGCCTGAAGTTCCGCAAGACCGGCGGACCGGCGGAACCGGAGTAACCACACTTCGACGTGAAATTGTCCTCAACACGGACAAATACCTACAACCTTTAATTGATCCGTGGTACTGTGACGTGTTCCGCAGGTATCGGGCGTCATGTTCACGCCATGACGTACCCTGAGGCGGGCGCGCTGCGCGGTTTGCTAGCCCCGATCGTGCGGCGCGCCACCTCATCCTTCCATCCTGCTCCCCGCTCCTTTCTGCACTTCCACCATCCGCGACCATCACCGCCGACGTCTCGCCGGATTTCCGGTCGACAGAATCCTGCCGCCAAATGCCCGCCGGCGGGTTGCCTGCTCAGTGTGACCTCACCCGCACACAGTCTTGCCTTGCGGAACAAATGCGGGCCTCGTCGCTGTCATCACTGACCTTCTGTTGCTGAAGGTTGCCACGAGGCCGCGAAGGCGCGTGGGCCTTCAATGCGTTGCACAAATATTCGGCTCGATCTCCGCCACCGCGGATCGCCGGCGCAATTCACGGACCTGATTTCAATTGCTTGTCATATGCATGGATCAAAATCGGAGGCATTGGGACAGGAGTTTACCATGAGCGATATGGCGTTACCCGGCTCGATCGAGCCCGCCTTGAAAAAGGGTCCGGACCTCGACAAAGGCTTCCACCCCATGACGGGGATTATCTATTTGGGCGTGGTCGCGGCCGCGCTGCTGTTCGTTGCCTACAGCATCTATGCCGACGTCGATGCCACCGGCACGCGCGTCACGTCGTTCCTGCCGTACATCATGCTGTTCGTCGCGCTGCTGATCGCGCTCGGCTTCGAATTCGTCAACGGCTTCCACGACACCGCGAACGCCGTCGCAACCGTGATCTACACCCGCTCGCTGCCGGCGCATGTCGCCGTGGTGTGGTCGGGCATGTTCAACCTGTTCGGCGTGCTGCTCTCGAGCGGCGCCGTGGCGTTCGGCATCGTGTCGCTGCTCCCGGTCGAGCTGATACTGCAGGTCGGATCGAGCGCCGGCTTTGCGATGGTGTTCGCGCTCTTGATCGCCGCCATCATCTGGAATCTGGGCACCTGGTGGCTCGGTCTGCCGGCCTCGAGCTCGCATACCCTGATCGGCTCGATCATGGGCGTCGGCATCACCAACGCGCTGCTGCGCGGCCGTGACGGCACCTCGGGCGTCGACTGGTCACAGGCGACCAACATAGCCAAGGCGCTGCTGCTGTCGCCGCTGTTCGGCTTCGCGCTCGCGGCCGGCCTGCTCTATATCCTCAAGATCGCGCTGCAGCGCGCGACGCCGGCGTTGTTCGGCGAGCCGGTCGGCAACCAGCCGCCGCCGTGGTGGATCCGTGGCATCCTGATCCTGACCTGCACGCTGGTCAGCTTCTTCCACGGCTCGAACGACGGCCAGAAGGGCATGGGCCTGATCATGCTGATCCTGATCGGCACCGTGCCGACCGCCTATGCGCTGAACCGCGCGCTGCCCGCAAGCCAGATCGAGCAGTTCGCCGCGCACTCGACCGCGGCCAGCAAGGTCATCGAAGGCAAGGCCGCCGGCTACAACGTGATCGGCAATCCGCGCCCGGCCGTGACCAATTATGTCGCGCAGCACCAGATCAACGAAGGCACCTTTCCTTCGCTCGCCGTGCTGGTGCGCGACATCGGCCAGCAGGTTGCCCAATATGGCTCGCTGGCCAAGTTCCCGGCTGACGCGGTGGGCAACACCCGTAACGACATGTACCTGGCCTCCGAGGCGATCCGCTTCCTGATGAAGGACAAGGAGGCCGAACTGACCGCCGCCGACGTCGCCACGCTGAACGAGTACAAGGGCTCGCTCGATGCCGCGACCAAGTTCATCCCGAGCTGGGTGAAGTTCGCCGTCGCCATCGCGCTCGGCCTCGGCACCATGGTCGGCTGGAAGCGCATCGTCGTCACCGTCGGCGAGAAGATCGGCAAGACCCACTTGACCTATGCGCAGGGCGCCTGCGCCGAGATCACGGCGGCCGCGACGATCGCGGCGGCCGACGGCTACGGCCTGCCGGTCTCGACCACGCACGTGCTGTCGTCAGGCATCGCGGGCACCATGGCCGCCAACGGCTCCGGCCTGCAATGGGCGACCATCCGCAACATCGCAATGGCCTGGGTGCTGACCCTGCCGGCCGCGATGATCCTCTCGGGCTGCCTGTACTACGTGTTCTACCACGTGTTCTGATGCCCCCTGCCTTCGGCGCGGCGACGCGCCGGACGACAAAGGCCCGCACGTCAGGTGCGGGCCTTTTGCATTTGAACGTCCGGCTCAGGCCGCGTACGCCCTCGCTTCCTCGGCGAGCAGGCCGCGCGCCCATTTGTGCAGGCCCGATTTCGCCGTCCTGGCGCCCCAATACATGTCGATCGAGATCGGCACGCGGAACGGCAGTGATGCGACGTGCAGCCCGCCGCGCATCGCCCGTGCCAGGTGATGCGGAATGGTCGCAACCAGCCTTGTGCCGGCGATGATGCGCTCCAGACTGTCGTGGTTGGGAAGACTGACCACCGGCTCGATCTCGATCTTCCTCGTCTTCAGCGCCTCGAGGTAGAGCGGCTGCCACTCGCCGCTATGGGTGATGAAGACATGCTCGGCCCTCGCATAGGCCGACAGCGCGATCCGGCTCCGCGCCAGCGGATTGGCCGGATCCATCACGCAGACATAGTGATCGGTCATGATATGACGCCTGAAGATGCTTTCACCGACGATCCCGACCGGACCAAGCACGATGTCGCACTGGTTCTGCTTGAGATGGACGTCGCCATGGCCCGCGGCGTCGAGCAGGACCAGACGAATTCTTGGTGCGCCGGCACGCAGCCGCGCACTGAACTGCGGGATCAGGGTCTGGCGTTCGTGATGATTGCAGGAGATCGTCACGCTGCCCTGCGCCGTCGCGGGATCGAATTCGACCGCTGAGACCAACCCGTCGATCTCGCCGATCATGTCGCGCGCCCAGCCGACCAGCGCCGCGCAGCGCTCGGTGGCCGTCACGCCGTTGCCGTTGCGGACGAACAGCGGATCACCGAACGCGCCGCGCAGCCGCTCGATCGCATAGCTGATGGTGGACTGGTTGACGTCGAGGCGCTTGGCCGCCGCGGAGAACGACTGCAGGTCATAGACCAGCACGAGCGTCCGCAAGATCCCGATGTCGATCGGATCGATCGAGGAATTGGCCGTCACGCTGCACCTCCCGCCTTGCCGGTGCCCAGCCTAGCACAAGGTCATTCAATATTTCGATGGCCTAGATCAACTCAATCGAATTGAGCGATTGCACGTCCGGCGCTAGCCTTTCCGAAAAAGCGCTCCGGGAGGACCAATGACCTACGCCGTGCCCGTCGTCACCGACGTCTCGTATCGGGATCTGCTCGACGACCCCTATCCGATCTTCCGCCGCCTGCGCGAGATGGCGCCGGCGGTCTTCGTCGAGCCCGCCAAGCTGACACTGGTGACGCGCTTCGACGACATCGTGAGGATCGAGCGCGATCCCGCCACCTACTCCGCCGACAATCCGGCCTCGCTGGTCAACAAGGTGATGGGGCCGACCTTCATGCGCAAGGACGGCGCCGAGCATGCGATCGGCCGCAAGGCGATCGAACCCTCGTTCCGCCCGGCCACGATCAAGGAATACTGGGCGCCGAAATTCACCGCGATCGCCAACACGCTGATCGATGATCTGTCCGCGGCCGATGAGGCCGATCTGTTCTCCGCGCTGGCCGCTCCGATGGCCTCGCTCAGCCTGATGGCGATGATCGGGTTTCGCG
Organism: Bradyrhizobium sp. PSBB068; assembly: GCA_016839165.1. Lineage (NCBI taxonomy): Bacteria > Pseudomonadati > Pseudomonadota > Alphaproteobacteria > Hyphomicrobiales > Nitrobacteraceae > Bradyrhizobium > Bradyrhizobium sp. PSBB068. The sequence goes on along the minus strand of CP069300.1, from coordinate 2,144,658 downwards.
CGATGCCGTGGCAGACGCTGGCCGCGTGGTCGCAGGCGCTGATCGACGGCGCCGGCAATTACGCCGCCGATGCCGAGGTCGAACGCAAGGCGATGCGGGCGAGCGCCGATGTCGATGCCGCGATCGACGCGGTGCTCGACGATCATCGCAGCCAGCCGAATCCTTCGATCCTGTCCTCGATGGTCAATGCCGAGCCGCCGATGCCGCTCGAGGGCATCCGCGCCAACATCAAGGTGATCATCGGCGGCGGGCTGAACGAACCGCGCGATGCGATCCTGACCCTCGTGCTCGGCCTCCTGCAAAACCCGGCGCAGCAGGACAACGTGCTGGCCAGGCCCGAGCTGTGGCCCGCAGCGCTGGAGGAAGCGGTGCGCTGGATCTCGCCGATCGGCATGTATCCGCGCCGTGTCACCCGCGATGTCGAACTCTCCGGCACCACGCTGCCGCGCGACCTTCAGATCGGCCTCTGCGTCGGCGCGGCGAACCGCGACGACAGCCGCTTCGCCGAGCCCGATCGCTTCGACGTGACGCGGCCGAAGCAATCGCATCTGGCGTTCGGCGCCGGGCCGCATTTCTGCGCCGGCACCTGGGTGTCGCGGCTCACCGTCGGCAAGATCGTGGTGCCGATGCTGTTCGACCGGCTGCGCAATCTGCGCCTCCGCGAGGAGACGCCGCCCGTCGTTCGCGGCTGGGTGTTCCGCGGCCCGGTCACGCTGCCGGTGCGCTGGGACGCGTGAGGCTCACGCCGCCAGCGCGTCCTCCACGATCTTCACGAAATACGAGGTGCCGTACACGATCGCCTCGTCGTTGAAATTGTAGGCGGGGTGATGCAAGCCCGCGCTGTCGCCGTTGCCGCAGAAGATGAAGGCGCCGGGCCGCGCTTCCAGCATGTACGAAAAGTCCTCGCCGCCCATCAGCGGCGGCATCGTATGCACGTTGCCGTCGCCGGCCACTTCCTTGGCGATGCGGGTCGCGAATTCGGTCTGCGAGGCGTGGTTGACGGTGACCGGATAGCCGCGCTTGTAGTCGAGATCGATCCGGGCGCCGGTCAGCTGGGCGACGCCCTTGACCACTTCGCCGATGCGCTTCTCTATCAACTGCCGGACCTCCGGGGTCAGGGTGCGCACGGTGCCGCGCAGCACCGCGGTCTGCGGGATCACGTTGCGGGCATGGCCGGCATGGAATTCGCAAATCGAGATCACGGCGGAATCGAGCGGATCGACGCTGCGCGACACAATCGACTGCAGCGCGGTGATGAGCTGCGCGCCGACCATCACGGAATCGATGCATTTGTGCGGCCGCGCCGCGTGGCCGCCGAGCCCTTCGATGTTGATATTGACCTCGTCGGTGGAGGCCATGATCGGGCCGGAGCGGATCGCGAACGAGCCGATCGGAATCCCCGGACCGTTGTGCATGCCGTAGACCTGCTGGACGCCGAAGCGGTCCATCAAGCCGTCCTTGATCATCGCGGCTGCACCGGCCCCGCCCTCCTCGGCCGGCTGGAAGATCACGACCGCATCGCCGGCGAAATTGCGCGTCTCGGCGAGATAGCGCGCCGCGCCGAGCAGCATCGCGGTGTGGCCGTCATGGCCGCAGGCGTGCATCTTGCCCGGCGTCTTCGAGGCGTAAGGCAGGTTGGTTTCCTCGTGGATCGGCAGCGCATCCATGTCGGCGCGCAGGCCGATCACCTTGACGTCGCCCTTGGCCGCGCCCTTCTTGCCCTTGATGACCCCGACGACGCCGGTCTTGCCGAGACCGGTCACGACCTCGTCGCAACCGAATTCCCTGAGCCGGTCGGCCACGAATGATGCAGTGCGGTGCACATCGTAGAGCAGCTCGGGATGTTCATGGATGTTGCGGCGCCAGGCCTGGATATCGGGTTGCAGATCGGCGACGCGATTGACGATGGGCATGGGAATTCTGGCCTCAGAGGTTAGACGTAAGTCCTCTTAGCATGCAAGAGCCGGTCCACCCAAACAGATGTGACATGCCGCCGGCTGGGGCCTGCATTCGCAAACGGGATACGACATGGTCTTCGGACACGGCATCGCGCGCCTTTTTGCGCAAGCCTGTGAGGGCCAGGACTGATACGATCCCATTCGACCAAAGCCCAATGGTGCGCGAAATATCCCGCGTGGATACTACTTGAAGTTTTCGCACCGAAATCCTCCACCTTCAAAGAAGGGGCGGCTGCATGACGCCGGATCAGGCGGTCCTTTTCTCCACCATCATTCTGCTGGTGCCGATGGGTTACTTCCTGCTGGCGGCACCGGCGTTCCTGCTTGTGAAGCTCGACCTCCCGCCGGTCACCCACCTGCTGCGCGGCATGTTCAATGCCTACTTCCTGGTGCTGACCATCTCCGGCGTGATCGGGACGCTCGCCTTTGCCGTGGCGGGCCGGCCGACCACGGCACTTTGCATCGCATTGATCGCCGCTTTCGCCGTGCTGGCGCGGCGATGGTTTCTACGCCGGCTCGATGCCGAAGCAGACGCGAGAGATTCAGGTGATCCCACCGCGGTGCGGCGGCTGCGCCGGCTGCATTGGGGCGGCATGCTGTGCAATGCGGTCCAGGTGTTCGCGCTGGTCGCCAGCATTCCCTACATGGCGCCGCTGCCCTAAACCTCACGTTTTCCGATGCGGATCGTATTTCGAAAGCACGTCCTTGAGATAATCCCGGCTTTTCCATTCGGGGGCGGGCGGCTCGTATCCGGGCCGAGGAACGAACGGATTCGCCGGCACATCAGCTGAAGCGCCCATCAGGTCCGGAATATAGCGCGGGCAATTGGGAAAGATTTCGCACTTGACGCGCACGACGACCTTCGCGCCATGGTGCCGGGCAAGCGCTTCCACGCTGTCGTCGATTGTTGCCTTGCCGCGGATGCGCGTGCGAAACGTCTTGCCGTCAAGGCGGACGAACAGCAACCCGACATTCGGGTTGCGGTGGATGTTGCCGAGCGTGCGGTACATGTTGTTGCCGTCATACTCGGGGTACTCGAGCGTGTCGGGCCCGGTGATCTTCACGAAGCCTGGATCGCCGGACCGCATCGAGCAATCGACGTTGTCCTGATAGCTCGTCGCAACGAAAAAGAACCGCGTCTCTTCGATGAGCTTGCGGTCCTGCTCCCAGAATTCGAAGTGGAGACGATGCTTCTCAAGACCGTCGGCGACGCGGCGGCCGTCGAAACGGTCCTGCAGCTCACGCATTCCATCGTGGTAGAATGGGGCGCGGATCGGGTCTGCCACGGGAATCCTCCGGCAAGTTGAGCTTGGCAATTGAGGCGGCCAATGCAACGAAAGCCTATTCGTTCGGCACAGGCGTGAAAAGCCATCGAAGGTCGAATTGGCGAAAGACGTCGATGACGGCCGTGCTCGCGGTGCCCGGCGTCGGCACGCTGATGCTGATCGTCTGCGTTCCCCGAGCGAGACATCAGGTCACATAGCCCGCACCGAGCCGTCCCTGATCATCCAGCGCACGCCCGGTATCCACTGCCGGGCTTGTCTCGACCGGCGGCGTCTGACTAATAGACGTCAACAAAAGACGCTTGCCGGGAACGAGGACATGCCGCGAAGGCTCGAGGGTGATTTCGACTACATTATCGTCGGCGCGGGCACGGCGGGCTGCATCGTGGCCAACCGCCTGTCGGCCGATCCGAGCAAGCGCGTGCTGCTGTTGGAAGCCGGCGGCAAGGACAACTGGATCTGGTTTCATATCCCGGTCGGCTATCTCTTCGCGATCGGCAATCCGCGCTCGGACTGGATGTTCAAGACCGAGGCCGAGCCGGGCCTCAACGGCCGTGCGCTCGCCTATCCGCGCGGCAAGGTGATCGGCGGCTCGTCGGCGATCAACGCCATGATCTCGATGCGCGGCCAGGCCGCAGACTACGATCACTGGCGGCAGCTCGGCCTCACCGGCTGGAGCTACAGCGACGTGCTGCCGGCGTTCAAGAAGCTGGAGGATCACTTCCTCGGTGCAAGCGAGCATCACGGCGTCGGCGGCGGCTGGCGCATCGAAGCGCCGCGGCTGTCGTGGCAGATCCTCGATGCGGTCGGCGATGCCGCCGAGGAGATGGGTATCAAGCGGATTGCGGATTTCAACACCGGCGACAATGAAGGCACCAGCTACTTCCACGTCAACCAGAAGCGCGGCCGGCGCTGGTCGTCGGCGCGCGGTTTCTTGAAGCCGGTGCTCAACCGCAGCAATCTCAGGCTGGAAACCAACGTGCTGGTCGATCGCTTGATCATCGAGAGCGGCCGCGCCGCCGGCGTGCTGTTCCGCCAGGGCAATGAGACTGTGGAAGCGCGCGCCCGGGGCGAAGTGATTCTCTGCGCCGGCTCGATCGGCACCACGCAGGTGCTGCACCGCTCGGGCATCGGCCCGTCCGAATGGCTGTCGCCGCTCGGCATCGACATCGTCGCTGACATGCAGGGCATCGGCCACAATCTGCAGGATCATCTGCAGCAGCGCGCGATCTACAAGGTGTCGGGCGTGCGCACGCTGAACGAGACCTATTACAACCTCGTCCGGCGCGGCCTGATGGGCCTCGACTACGCGTTCCGCCGCCGCGGTCCGCTGACCATGGCGCCGTCGCAGCTCGGCATCTTCACGCGCTCGGATGCGACGCGCTCGCGCGCCAACATCCAGTTCCACGTGCAGCCGCTGTCGCTCGACAAGTTCGGCGATCCCCTGCATCGCTTCCCCGCGATCACGGTCAGCGCCTGCAACCTGCAACCGAGCTCGCGCGGCACGGTGCGGATCAAATCGACCGCGCCCGACGACAAGCCGTCGATCGCGCCGAATTACCTCTCGACCGACGACGACCGCCAGGTCGCGGCCGACGCGATCCGCACCACGCGCAGACTGATGAAGCAGAAGGCGCTGGAGCAATATCATCCCGAGGAATTCCTGCCCGGCCCCTCGGTCGGCGACGACGACGCCTCGCTCGCCAAGGCCGCCGGAGACATCGGCACCACGATCTTCCACCCGGTCGGCACCGCGAAGATGGGAACGGCCAACGATCCGATGGCCGTGGTCGACGAACGCCTGCGCTTCTACGGCCTGCACGGCCTGCGCATCGCGGATGCCTCCGTGATGCCGACCATCACCTCCGGCAATACCAACACGCCGACCGCGATGATCGCCGAGAAGGGCGCGGCGATGATCCTCAGGGATGCAAGATAGCAATTCATGACGCAGCCGCAGCGAATTCTGGTTGGCGATGTCGGCGCGCAGGTCGCGGTGAAGCGATGGGGCGATCCCGCCTCGGGCAAGCCTGTGGCGCTGCTGCTGCACGGCACCGGCTTTGTCGCCGAGGTCTGGACCGAGGTCGCGGAAGCGCTCGCCGCCGACTACACCGTCTATGCGTACGACCGGCGCGGCCACGGCTTGAGCCACAAGCCCCCCACCGAGCGCTATCACTTCGAGGATTTCGCCGGTGACGTTTGTACCGTGGTCGAACGCATGGACCTGAAGGACATCTACGGCATCGGCCACAGCGCCGGCGCGACCGACCTGCTGCTGGCAACGAAGTTGATGCCGGACCGCTTCGCTCGGCTGTTCGTGACGGAGCCGACCGCGATGGACCCGCACGCGCCGCGCGCCGGCGACCTGAGTGGCATCTCGAACGCGTCACTGCAAGGCGTGCTGCGCCGTCGCGCCGAATTCGACAATGCCGAAGATCTGTTCCGACGGCTGCGCGCCGCGCCAACCTTCGCGACGTGGACCGAGCGGTCGCTGTGGGCCTATGTGCATCACGGCTTCGCGCGGCTCGATGACGGCCGCATGCAACTGCGCTGCACGCCCGAAATCGAACAGGCGATGCTCAGGCCGATCTTCCAGGCCATGGAGCAGATCTATACCGGCGATTCCCGCGGCAATCCGTTCCCGTGGTTCTCCGAGATCGCCTGCCCGGTCCGCATCGCGACCGCCGAACAGTCATGGCCGATCTACAAGGAGATGGCCGACCGCGCCGCAGCCCTGATCCCGTACACCAGCCGCTGGACCTTCGATGGCGTCGGCCATTGCGTCGCGCAGGAGGCGCCGGAGCTGATGATTGCGGCGGTTCGGACGTTCGCCGCGCGCGCGGACTAAGGCACGATGAGATCATGTTGAATCGTCATCGCGCTTTAGATTCTTGTTTAAGCATGATCTTTTCGGAAAATCGCTTCGCACTTTTCCGGATCATGCTTGAGGGCTGCCGTCACCCAGCCCAAAGAAAACGCCGCCCCCTTGCGGGGACGGCGGAAGCCACTCACGCAGTACTGGAACTTGTTATTGGTGTTTGCCGTGGTGCTCGGCGTGATGCCGGCTTGCTTCGGTGTGGTGATGCTGGGCATGGCTCGCATGGCCATGGGCGCTGTGCGCGTGATGCGCCGCCTTCTCGTGATTGCCCTCTTCGTGGTGCTTGGCGGCTTCGCGGTGATGACGCGCCGCGTGCTCGTGATGCTCGGCTGCCTTGTGGTAATGCTCAACGCCTGCGTGGTCGCTCATGATGATCTCCCGGTCTGGCGAGTGAAGTCCGCCATCTTTAAGCAGGAGCGCTGACATTATGCTGACGGCTGCAAGACAGCTTTGTTGCGGCCGTTCATCTACGTTGCTGCCGCCGACCGTGTTCCGAGGATCGGTAGACCCTGGGCTCGCCCCTGGTCACCTTGAGGGCGTCCTCGGCGACCATCACCCAGCCGACCAGCGGCGCGCCGGCGTGGCGCCGGCAATCGGTGCAGTGACACAGCGCATGGACGACCGGTTCCCCGGTGACCTCGTAACGAATCTCGCCGCAGTGACAGCCGCCGGTCACATTGCCCGTGGTTTCCTCCAACTTATCAGGGGTTTGCCGGGGTCGATAACGTTGCAGCCCCGACGCCTTCAATGGCGCATCTCGCCCTTGCGGCCACCTGTCGCGGGCTGGCCCGTATGGTGGGCCGCCGGGCTCTCACGAAATCGTCATCCCCTCCCTCAACCCTCTCCAAAGCCGCGGGAATAAAGCCCTGGGGCCGCCGATCACCTCCCCGGAAACCCAATCCCTGGGACCACGGGAGACTTGTCATGAGCGGACACGATCACAATCACCACGATGAGGAAAAAGGCGTCAGCCGACGCAAGGTGCTGGAATGCATGACCTGGGCCGGCACCGGCGTGCTGTGGACCGTCACCGGCGGCGTGCCGCATTCGCTCGGCATCGTCGGCTCGGCCAAGGCCGCGGAAGCGACCGGCATGACCTTCATGCAGATCAGCGACAGCCATGTCGGCTTCGACAAGCCGGCCAATCCGAACGCCATCGGCACGCTGGAGGAGGCGATCAACAAGGTCAAGGGGATGCAGGTCAAGCCGTCCTTCATGATCCACACCGGCGACATCACGCATCTGTCGAAGGCGTCCGAATTCGACGACGCCGATCGCATCATCTCGCAGGCCAAGCTCGACGTGCATTACGTGCCGGGCGAGCACGACTTCATCGACGAAGAGGTCAAGCTCTACAAGGAGCGCTACGGCAAGGGCACCAAGGGTCCGGGCTACTATTCGTTCGACGCCGGCGGCGTCCACTTCGTCGGCCTCGTCAACGTCGTCGACCTCAAGGGCGGCGGCCTCGGCAATCTCGGCAACGAGCAGCTGGAATGGCTGGAGAACGACCTCAAGGGCCGTTCGAAGTCGACCCCGATCGTGCTGTTCGCCCACATCCCGCTGTGGACGGTCTATCCGCAATGGGGCTGGGGCACCGAGGACGGCGCCCGCGCGCTGGAATACGTCAAGGGCTTCGGCTCGGTCACCGTGCTCAACGGCCACATCCACCAGGTGATGCAGAAGGTCGAGGGCAACGTCACCTTCCACACCGCGCGTTCGACCGCCTTCCCGCAGCCGGCGCCGGGTGCCGCGCCCTCGCCCGGCCCGATGAAGGTCGAGGATGCCAAGCTGCGCAGCATGCTCGGCGTCGCCAGCATCAACTTCAAGCAGAACAGCCAGCCGCTGGCGATCATCGACACGCCGCTGCAAGGCTGACGGATCCGGCTGAGGAAAGAGACGATGAGTACGATCAATCGACGCGACTTCGGGATCGCCGTGGTCGCGGCCATGTTGCTGCCGGTCACTGCGGCCCGCGCCGAAGACACCGCGGTCCACATCGACAATTTCTCGTTCACGCCGAACCCGCTCGACGTGAAGGTCGGCACGACAGTGACCTGGACCAACCGCGACGACATCCCGCACACCGTGGTGTGCGCGGGGAAATTCCGCTCCAAGACCATGGATACCGACGGCACCTTCTCGTTCACCTTCACGGAGCCCGGCGAGTACAAGTATTTCTGCTCGCTGCATCCGCACATGACAGGCAGTATCAAGGTTGGGTAACGTGACCAGCCATACAATCACAGCCATGCCCGGCCGGTGGCCCTCAGCCCCCGGCCGGGCACAAGCCGTCTCTCGACCAGCCGGGCAGGACACGATGGTTGTCAACGCGTCGCAAGACGATCCCGAAAAGGCACGGCGCTTCCGCGAGGCCGCGCTGCCCTACCTTGACGACGCCTACACCCTGGCGCGCTATCTGCTGCGCGATGCCGCCGATGCGGAGGACGCGGTGCAGGAATGCTACCTGCGCGCCTACAAGCATTTCGACAGCTACCGCGGACCTGCGATGAAACCGTGGCTGTTCGCGATCCTGCGCAATGTCTGCCGCGCCGAATATGCCCGCCGCAAGACCGCCCCCACCGCGGTCGAGGAGCTGCCCGAGGGCGGCGATCAGACCCCGATGTGGAACGAAGCCCCGGAGACACCCGAGAAGCAGATGCTGCGCCGCTTCGACGGCGACACCGTGCGCAAGCTGGTCGCGGCGCTCGCCGAGCCGTTCCGCGAGACCTTTGTGCTCAGGGAAATCCAGAATCTTTCATACCGCGAGATCGCCGATGTCGCCGCCGTGCCGGTCGGCACCGTGATGTCCCGTCTCGCGCGCGCCCGCGCCATGCTGCGATCAGCCTGGCTCGCGGAACAGGAGCAAGCGAAATGACCTGCGAGGAAGCCGAAGTGCTGATCCACGCGCTGATCGACGGCGAACTCGACGCCGGCCATGCACGCGAAGTGGAAGCCCATGTCGAGGGGTGCGCGCATTGCGCCGCTCTCATGAAGGACTATCAGGAGATCCGCCAGGCGATGGCCGAGAGCGACCTGCGCTACAAGGCGCCGCTCGAGCTGCGCCGCAAGATCGAGAAGGCGCTGCCGCAGCCGCAGGCGGCGCCGAGCCGGCGCTCGGTGCTGCGCGGCTTTGCGATGGGCTCGGCGGTATCGGCGATGGCCGCGACGGGGCTGGTCGCGATCGTGCTGCGCAACGACGACGAGCAGCGCATCGAGAACGAGGTGGTGTCGGCGCATCTGCGCTCGCTGCAGGCCGGTCATCTGATCGACGTGGTCTCGACCGATCAGCATACGGTCAAGCCCTGGTTCAACGGCAAGCTCGACGTCTCGCCGCCGGTGATCGACCTCACCGCGCAGGGCTTCACGCTGATCGGCGGCCGGCTCGACTACGTCAACGCCCGCGAGATCGGCGCCGTGGTCTACAAGCGGCGCCAGCACGTGATCAACCTGTTCGTGGCGCAGACCGCCAGTACCGAACGCAAGACCGCGAAGGTCTCGACCTTGCAGGGCTTCAACATCCGGCGCTGGAGCGACCGCGGCCTGAATTACTGGGCGGTCAGCGATCTCGGCGCCGACGAGCTGACCGAGTTCGGCGACAAGTTCGAGAGCGCGATGCGCGCGAACAAGGAAGGGTGATTCGACCCACCAATCGTCGTTGCGAGGAGCGACAGCGACGAAGCAATCCACATCTCAGCCCGCCGTGCGATGGATTGCTTCGCGGAACCTGGCATCGGGCGGCGCTGCGCGCCGACCCGGTGGCTCGCAATGACGGATGAGATGACCGTGTAGCCCGGATGGAGCGTGGCGCAATCCGGGAACAGTCCCGCAAGTTTCGAGAACCCCGGCTTACGCCGACTTGCGCACCGCGTTGTCGACCAGCGTCTTGCCGAGCGACCAGATCGCGCCGGGCACCTTGTGGCTGCCGGCGATCACGTCGTCGAACGACTTCTCGATCCAGCTGCAGTCTTCCTCGGTGATCATCAGCGGCGGCAGCAGCTTGATGGTGTGGAGGCCGTGGCCGGCGACTTGCGTGAGAATCTTGTGATCCTTGAACAGCGGCACCGTGATGAGCTGGCAGAACAGGCCCTTGTTGGCGGTCTCCAGCAGGTTCCACGACGCCTTCAGGCGCAGCGATTTCGGCGGGCCGAACTCGACGCCGATCATCAGGCCCTTGCCGCGGACTTCCTTCATCAGTTCATAGCCCGGCACCATGCGCGTCAGCGCGAGGCGGAGCTCGGCGCCGCGCTTGGCAGCGTTCTCGACGAGCTTCTCGGCCTTGATGACATCGAGCGTCGCGATGCCGGCGGCCATCGCCAGATCGTTCTTGGCGAAGGTCGAGCCGTGCACGACCGCGCGGTCCATCTGGTTGAAGATCTTGTCGAAGATGTTCTTGCGCGTCAGCAGCGCACCGATCGGCACGTGGCCGCCGGACAGCGCCTTCGCCAGCAGCACCATGTCGGGCTCGATGCCCCAGTGCTCGATCGCGAGGAACTTGCCGGTGCGGCCGATCCCGGTCTGGATCTCGTCGGCGATGAACAGCGTGCCGTATTTGCGGCACAGCGCCAGCGCGCCGGGCAGGAACTCGTCGGTGGGCATGTTGACGCCCTTGCCCTGGATCGGCTCGACGATGAAGGCGCCGACCTGGCGCGACGACAGCGCCTTCTCCAGCGCCTCGAGATCGTTGAACGGGATCGGCGTGCAGCCCGGCAGCAGCGGTTCGAAGCCGCTGCGGAAATTCGAATCATCGGTCAGCGACAGGGCGCCGTAGGACAGGCCGTGGAACGAATGCCCGCAATAGACGATGCCCGGACGGCCGGTCGCGCCCCGCGCGAACTTGATCGCAGCTTCGACCGTTTCGGCGCCGGAATTGGCGAAAAACACCTTGTCCAGATATGGAACATGCTCCAGAAGCCGTTCCGCGAGCACACCCGCGAGCGTCGAGACGTCGAGCTGCACGAGATTGGGCAGATCGGCGTCGAGCACGCTCTTGAGCGCCTTGCGCAGGGCCGGATGATTGCGGCCAATCGCAAAAACGCCAAATCCGCTCAATAGATCGAGGTAACGAGCCCCCTGACGATCGAACAGGTACTGGCCTTGCCCCTTCTGGAAGCCGACGTCATAGCCGATGGTCTTGAGGACGCGAACGAGCTGCTCGTTGAGATGACGCGTGTGCATGGCACCGCGCTGCCCCTCGCGCTCCACAAAAATCTCGGAAACGTCTAAATTGGAACTTACCATTCGTTACATACGTCGGTTGATGGCCATCTCGTCAACTTAAAACGCTCGCTAGCGGCGTTTTGACCCCCGCTCGGATCGTCTAGTTAAGCACAGGTTTGGACCATGTTGCACTGCCCAAGAACATTCGCACGTACAATAGCCGTTTCAGGTTTATTTTTGGCCACCGTATTATCACCGGCGCTTGCAGCGGACCCGACCGGCGACTGGAAGGTCGCAGACGGTGTCGCCACCATCCGCGTCGCCCAGTGCAATGGCAACATGTGGGGTGTGGTGTCCTGGGAAAAAACCCCCGGCGGTAAGGATAAGAACAATCCTGATCCGGCCAAGCAGAGCAGGCCCACCCTCGGCATGCCGATCCTGATCGACATGAAGAAGAAGGCCGGCGCCGATGCGTGGGAAGGCCAAGTCTACAACGCCAAGGACGGTCAGCTCTACAGCTCGACCATCAAGCCGGTCGGCACCGACCAGCTCGAGATCCAGGGCTGCGTGCTCGGATTCCTGTGCGGCGGCGAGACCTGGACCCGCGTCGGTCCGCCGATCCCGGTGAGCGCCGCCGGCAACCCGGCCCCCGCAGGGGCCCCTGCTGCGAAGGGCGCCCTTCCCAAACCGGCAGCGCCGCAGAAGACCACCGGCGCCGTGGCGCCTGCCGCCAAGCCGGCTCAAAAGCAGGCAGCCACCCCCCCGGGCACCGCCAATGCGTCGGCGGACACCGTAGGCGATATCTGCCTGCTGCCGGACATCGCGCGACCGACGCACTGATCACGGCCAGACGGCGCATCACTGCCTGGCGGCAAATGGTGGCTTGGCAGCGCCTGCCGCCAAGCCGGATCGGCAGTGGATCGCGAACGCGTCAGGTGACGTCGTTGGCGATATCCTCCTCCTTGAGGGCCTCGCGCGGCTTCCCCATCAGCGCCGGCTGGAACAGCAGAACGGCCGCCAGCGTGGTGACGAGCGAGAGCGCAAGCAGCTTGCCCATGCTCGCAGTGCCGGGATGACTGGATAGCCACAGGCTGCCGAACGCCGTCGCCGTGGTCAGCGCGCTGAAAAAGATCGCACGTGTCAGGCTCGACTGCAGCAGATTCGTCCTGCCCTGCCGCCACGCCGTGACATAGTAGATCTTGAACGCCACGCCGACCCCGAGCAGCAGCGGCAATGCGACGATGTTGGCGAAGTTGAGCGGCAGCCCGATCAGCACGCAGATCTCCAGCGTGACGATGCCGGCGACCAAGAGCGGCACCAGCGTCATCAGCACGTCGACCACCCGGCGCAGCGTCAGCCAGAGCAGCAGGCTGATCGTGACCAGCGCCAGAATTCCGGCGTGGATGAACGCCTTCACGATGACGTCGCCCGATTTCAGGATCGAGACCGGTCCACCGATTGCGGTCGGCTCGGCGGCGAGCACGGCGTCGGCAAAGCGGCGCAGATTGTCGTTGTCGTTCGGATCGCCCTTCGGCTCGACCTCGACACGCATCAGGCCGTCCTTGGTCTTCCAGCTCTCGACCAGTTCCTGCGGCAGGTTCTGCAGCGTGACGGTCTGTGCCTGCAACGTATTGCGCAGCTGATCGAACACGATCTTCATCGGCGCGACGAAGACGTCCTGCGCCTTGTCGCGGGTCGCCTGGTTCGAATCGGCGAGCTTTTGCAGGGCGTCGGCGAGTCGGCGCGCGGCAACCGCACCCGGTCCCTTGCTGTCGCCCGCGGTCCTGCGCAGGCTGTCGACCGAGCTCTTCAGCGACTCGACATTCTCCTGATCCGACGGCGCCGGATCGACCGAGTCCGGGTTGAGCGCGGGGCCGAGCGTCTTGGCGGCCTGCGCGATCAGCTTCAGCTTTGCCGGCTGGTCATCAGGCACGAAACTGTCGAGCGACATCACGCGCGACACCTCAGGCAGCTTCTCGAGCTTGGCCTCGATCTTCTTGGCGTCGGCTTCCGAGCGCGTCATCACGTTGATGGCGTTGGCGCCGGTGTTCGGATCTTTCCTCAGATCGAGGAATGTCGCGATCGATTCCACCTTGGCATTGCGCAGATTGATCGGATTGAAGTCGAACTTCATGTAGTGCAGCAGCGGCAGGCCCGCGACCGTGACCAGGAGCGTGCCGGCGATGATCGGAACGCGATGCTTCTCCAGGAAGTGGTCGAGCGGCGCCAGGAAGGCGTAGCCGACCGCCTCCTTCTCGCCGGGCGGATTGAGCAGGTCGAGCAGCGCCGGCAACACCGTGATGCTGGTGACGAACGCCACCAGCATGCCGGCGCCGGCGATCTTGCCGAGCTCGGAGATGCCCTTGTAGTCGGTCGGCAGGAAGCACAGGAAGCCTGCGGCGGTCGCCATCGCCGCGAGCGACAGCGGCACCGCGGAGCGGCGCGCGGCGTTCTCGAGCGCGAGCGTCAGATTGTCGTTCTTGAAGCGCTCGGAGCGGTAACGCACGCTGAACTGGATGCCGAAGTCGACGCCGAGGCCGATGAACAGCACGGCGAAGGCGATCGAAAGCAGGTTCAGCGAGCCGACCATCATCAGGCCGACCGCCGTGGTGAGGGCAAGGCCGATGAACAGGTTCACGAACACGGCGAAGATGATCTTGCCGGAATGCAGCGCCAGCCAGAGGATCACCAGCACGATCACCACGGTGCCGATGCCGTTGGTGATCGCACCGTCCTGCACGGTGGCGTATTCCTCGTTGGCGATCGGCACGGGTCCGGTCAGGCGGACGCGCGCGTGATATTCGGTCGGGAATTTCAGATCGGCCGCCGCCTGCCGAATCGCGTCGGTCGCGGCCTTGCCCGGCTCCAGCGCCGAATAGTCGATGATCGGCTTGATCTCGATGAAGGCGCGCTTGTCCGAATCGGTCAGCGGCTTGTCGCTGGTGAGCTCGCGCCAGGAGAAGGTCGCACTGCCCTTGGCGAGAACGGTCTCGACGGTCTCCGAGATCAGGTTGAACGGCGGAGCGGCATTGTCGAGCTTGACCTGCCCGCGCTTGACGCCGGCGAGGCCGGTCTCGAGCGCACCGGTCAGACCGCGAATCGAAGGATCGCCCGCCATGATTTCGATCAGCGGCGCGGCCGATTCGAGCTGGCCCGTGACCTTGCCGACCTCTTCGGTCGGCAGGTACAGCAGTCCGTTCTTTTCGAAGAATTCGCCGGAGCCGAGCGCGGTGATCGCCTCGAAGTTCTTCTTGTCGGCTTGCAGCCTCGCGGTGAGCGCCTTCGCGGCCGAGCTGGTCAGCTCGGGCGTCGCTGCCTCGACGACCGCCAGGATCAGCCGCTCGCGATCAAAGGCTTCCTCGAACTGATTGTCGCGCTTGCGCCAATCCAGATCCGGCGAGATCAGCTTGTTGATGTCGGTGTTGATCGAGAAGTTGCGGGCCGTATAGAAGCCTGCGCCGATCGACAACAGCAGAGAGAGAATGACAACCGGAAGGGCAAAACGCGTACAGGTCCTAACAACGGAGACGACAATATTTGTCAGCACTTCGTTTCTTTCTAAGCTCGGGGAAGCATGGCCGAAAACGCCCGCTCTGTAGCGGAGTTCCGGGGACCGATCTAATGTTGTTTTGGTTATCTTCCTCGACGGGACGGCGAGAAGGTTCCAAACCACAGGAACGGCCACGAGTGGCCGGTATAGACCGCATGAGTGGGCGATAAAGTGACGAACAAGTGAGGGGGACCGACGGTCGCAGGGGCCTCATCCAATACTATATTACCTCAAATACCCTCCCGCATCGTCATCGCAGTCCTTCGCGGCGCTACCTTTTTGCCACAAAACCCTGTATTTCCATGCTCTTGAGGGCGCGGATCACGTGCAGGACCTGAGATGATGCGGACATTGCAACCGACGTTGCAGGGTCCGACCGGGCGGAGTGCGTTGTCGGAAAGACCGCAGGGCATGAAATGAGATTGGTGCAATTTGCGTAACGGACGTCCCATGGAAGTGTTTCTTGCCCAGCCGCGCGGCTTTTGCGCGGGCGTGGTGCGCGCGATCGAGATCGTCGAACGCGCGCTCGCGAAGTATGGCCCGCCGGTCTATGTCCGGCACGAGATCGTGCACAACAAGCATGTGGTCGAGAGCCTGAAGAAGAAGGGCGCGATCTTCGTCGAGGACCTGTCGGAAGTGCCGGCCAAGGCGGTCACCGTATTCAGCGCCCATGGCGTCGCCAGGAGCGTCGAGGAGGAGGCGGAAGCCCGCGACCTGCCCGTGCTCAACGCCACCTGCCCGCTCGTTACCAAGGTCCACAACCAGGGCAAACGCTATATCTCCAGGGGCCGCGCCCTGATCCTGATCGGGCATGCCGGCCATCCCGAGGTCGAGGGCACCATGGGGCAGGTTCCGGGACCGGTCCTGCTGGTCCAGAGCGTCCAGGATGTGGCGGAATTGCGGCTGCCGACCGACGCTCCGGTCGCCTATATCACCCAGACCACCCTGTCCGTGGACGACACCAGGGACATCATCGCGGCCCTACAGGCCAAATTTACAGATATTCAAGGCCCGGACATCAGGGATATCTGCTATGCGACACAGAACCGCCAATCTGCGGTAAGGGACCTGAGTAAGCTGGTGGACGTCATTTTGGTGGTGGGGGCCGCCAATAGTTCCAACTCGAACAGGCTTCGTGAAATCGGCACCGAGGTCGGCGTCGCGAGTTATCTCATTGCCGATGGGAGCGAGCTCAACCCGGATTGGCTGAAGGATGCGAAGGCCGTCGGCATCACGGCGGGTGCATCGGCACCCGAAGTTCTGGTCGACGATGTCATCGAGGCCCTGCGGCGCATCGGACCGGTATCGGTCTCGGTCGTTCCGGGCCGCGAAGAGAATATCGAATTCCGGCTGCCGGCCGAACTGACTGCGGGCTGATCTGAACCCACTTCCCTTTGAATAAGTGCAGAAAGAAAATCGTCTAATGGCTATACCATTCTTCAAGGAAATGCGTATCGGCGGTTATCTGATCAAGCAGAAGCTGCTTGGCCGCAAACGCTATCCGCTCGTGCTGATGCTCGAACCCTTGTTCCGTTGCAACCTCGCCTGCGTCGGCTGCGGCAAGATCGACTATCCCGATGCGATCCTCAATCGCCGCATGACGGCGCAGGAATGCTGGGACGCGGCCGATGAATGCGGCGCGCCGATGGTGGCGATTCCCGGCGGCGAGCCGCTGATCCACAAGGAGATCGGCGAGATCGTGCGCGGCCTCGTGGCGCGCAAGAAATTCGTCTCGCTGTGCACCAATGCGCTGCTGCTGGAGAAGAAGCTCGATCTGTTCGAGCCGTCGCCCTATCTGTTCTTCTCGGTGCATCTCGACGGCCTGAAGGACCATCACGACAAGGCGGTGTCGCAGAAGGGCGTGTTTGATCGCGCCGTTTCCGCGATCAAGGCGGCGAAGGCGCGTGGCTTCACGGTCAACGTCAACGCCACCATCTTCGACGGCCATCCGGCCGAGGAGATCGCCAAATTCCTCGACTTCACCACCGAGCTCGGCGTCGGCGTCTCGATGTCGCCGGGTTACGCCTATGAGCGTGCGCCCGACCAGGAGCACTTCCTCAACCGCACCAAGACCAAGAAGCTGTTCCGCGACGTCTTTGCGCTCGGCAAGGGCAAGAAGTGGAACTTCATGCATTCCGGGCTCTTTCTGGACTTCCTCGCCGGCAACCAGGAATACGAGTGCACGCCCTGGGGCATGCCGGCGCGCAACATCTTCGGCTGGCAGAAGCCCTGCTATCTGCTCGGTGAAGGCTACGCCAAGACCTTCAAGGAGCTGATGGACACCACCGATTGGGACACCTACGGCACCGGCAAGTACGAGAAGTGCGCCGACTGCATGGCGCATTGCGGCTACGAGCCGACCGCAGCCACTGCCGCGATCAACAATCCGCTGAAGGCGATGTGGGTGGCGCTGCGCGGCATCAAGACCACGGGCCCGATGGCGCCGGAGATCGACATGTCGAAGCAGCGTCCGGCGCAGTACATCTTCGCCGAGCAGGTCCAGAAGAAGCTCTCCGAGATCCGCCGCGACGAGGCTGAAGCCTCCGCCGCCAAGCAGCAGGCGAAGGCTTCGACAGCCGCCTGAGGCGCGATCCGAGCGAACACAGAAACATCAAGGCCCCGGTTCAGCGAACCGGGGCCTTTTTGTTGGATCAGGATGCCGCCAGCAGTTCCGATCGCGTCCGCAGCAGCAATTGCTCGATCTCGGCCGCGCGCGGCGCGCTGAGTGTGCCGCGTTCGATCCCGAGCGGGACGTTGCGCAGGGCCAGCTCGCGATACAGCGCGCCCGAGGACGGAAAGCGCTCGTCGAGGGCGCGGAGATGCTTGAGGATGGTGCCGACATCGCCGCGCGCCACGCAGCCGCCCATGCCGTTGGCCAATCCGCCATCGAGGACGGCCGCGACCGTGCCGCGCAGCAGCGGCATCATCGCCCGCAGCGCGTCAGCCTCGCTGGCGCCAAAGCTCTTCCAGAGCTCGACGCCCTCCTTGAGCAGCGCGATCAGGAACGGGCCGACATAGTAGGCCGAGGCGTGATACAGCGCGCGCACGCCGGCCGGCAGCGCCAGCGGCTCGCAGCCGATACGGGTCGCAAGCCATTCCAGGTCGCGCCTGAAATCGCCCTCGGCCTCGATGCCGACGGTGCATCCGCGCAATCCCTCGAGCGCGACGTCGGGATTTGCGAACATCTGCATCGGATGAAAGCCGCCGGTGGCCGCGCCTGCGGCTTTGGCATGATCGAGCGCCGCGAGCTCGGTCGCGCCGCTGCAATGAACCACGCGGTGACGCGGCTGCCAGCGCAGATCGCGGCAGACCGGCAGGATCGCATCGTCGCTCACGGTCAGGAAAACCATGTCGCAGCTGTCAACGACCTGCTGCGGATCCGGCATCGGCCGTGCCGACAGGATGCGGGAGCCGAGCCGCTGCGCGGCATCGGCACCGCGATTATGAAATGCCGCGACGTTCAGCTCCGCGCGGGCGAATGCCGGCGCGAGCGTTTGCGCGACGCGGCCGGCGCCGATGAAGCCGATCGGCAGCGCCGCCAGCGACGAGCTCATTGCGCGTAGCTCCCATCAAGGCGGTCGAGCCGGCGCCGCAGTGCCGGCCATTCCAGCAGGCCGTAGCCGGCTTGCAGATTCTGCGCCGCTTCGTTCATGGTCGGATTGGTGTCGCGCTCATTGTCCAGCGTGATCTCGGTGCCGGCAAAGCAGGTCACCGTGTTGCCGATTGCAAGCTCGGTCGGCGCATGCAGCGGCCGGCCGCAGCCGAGCGCATCGACCTGGATCCGGCAGGCCTGCTCAAGCCAATAGATCGCGTTGAACGCCTGCTGAATCGTGTTGCCGCACACCAGCAGGCCGTGATTGCGCAGGATCAGCACGTTGTTGCGGCCGAGATCGGCCACGACGCGGTCGCATTCCTCACGATCGATCGCCGGCCCCTCGAAATCGTGATAGCCGATCCGCCCGTGGAACCGCATCGCGGTCTGCGACAGCGGCAACAGCCCTTCGGCGAGCGCGCTGACCGCCGTGCCTGCCCTGGTGTGGGTATGCAGAACGCACTTCACGTCGGGCCGTGCGCGATGGATCGGCGCATGCAGATAGAAGCCGGCGACGTTGACGTTGTAGCCGTGATCGGGCTGCAACAGCGTCCGGCCCTCGATGTCGATCTTGACCAGGCTCGACGCCGTGATCTCCTCGTACAGCATGCCGTAGGGATTGATCAGATACTGATCGTCATGCCCCGGCACCTGCGCGCTGATATGGTTGTAGATCAGGTCGGTCATGCCATAGAGCGCGACCAGGCGGTAGCACGCCGCGAGGTCGACCCGGGTCGCCCACTCCCGTTCACCCACGACGGCTCTGACGTCGTTGACGGCACAAACTTCGCTCTGGCGCATGTTACTTGGGCCCTTGGTGACGGATGACGGAGGCGCGTTCGACGATATGGCTGAGCCCCTCCGACGACGGCAGCGCGCCGAACACATGCGTCGCATCGGCGCCGAACCTCGATTGCACGAACAGATCAGCGGCAGTCGCGTCGCTGTGTCTCAGCATTTCGGCAGCCTGCAACGCATGCGCCATGCGGGTGACCAGCGCCCTCGCGTGCCCATCGTCCGGATAGCGGGCCTGCAAGCGATCGGCGAGGTCGTCAGTGCTCCGGTCATAGATCGGGTTGAGGCCCCTGCTCCCGCGCAATTCGTCGATGAACGCATCGCGGCACTTGGCATCGCGCTGCATGGCGCGCAGCACGTCCATGCACATCATGTTCGAGGTGCCTTCCCAGATCGAATTCAGCGGCGCCTCGCGATAGAGCCGCGCCATCGCATTCTCCATGATGAAGCCGTTGCCGCCGTGCACTTGCAGGCACTCATAGGTGAAGGCCGGCGCGCGCTGGCAATTCCAGAACTTCATCACGGGGGTCGCGACCCGCGCCAGCAGCCGCTCGTGCTCGCTGGCCTGCAAGCCGTCGGTCGCGCGCGCGACGCGAAACGCGCCCAGCATCGCCGCCTCGCTCTCGAGCGCGAGATCGGCCAGCACGTTGCGCTGCATCGGAAGCTCGGACATCGGTCTGGCGAACGCGGTTCGGGTCTGCGCGTGATTGATGGCGAGGCTCAATGCCTGCCTCATCAGCCCGGCGGAGCCGACCGCGAAATCCAGCCGCGTCAGATGCGCATGCGAGAGGATTTCCGCGATGCCGCGGCCTTCCTCACCGACCAGGATCGACCAGGTGTCGTGATACTCGATCTCGCTTGACGCATTGGAGCGGTTGCCGCATTTGTCTTTCAGCCGCTGGATGTGGATGCGGTTGGCGCTGCCGTCGGGCAGCAGGCGCGGGACGAACAGGCAGCTGACGCCGGACCGGGTACGCGCCAGGGTGTAGAATCCATCGGCGACCGGCACCGAGAAGAACCATTTGTGGCCGGTGATCGCATAGATCTCGCCATGCGCGCCGCGCTCGACGAAGCGCGCCGTGGTCTGGGTCTCGCGCAGATCGGAGCCGCCCTGCTTCTCGGTCATCGCATAGCCGATGACAGCAGCACGCTTGGCCTCGATCGGAAGCCGGCGCGGGTCGTAATCCGCGGTCAGCGTTCGCTCCCGCCACAGCGCAAATTGCGGCTTGCCGGCAAATCCGGCGATCGCGGCGTAAGCCATGCCGGTCGGGCAACCGACGCCGTTCTCGATCTGATTCCAGAGATAGCTCAGCGCCGCGCGCGCCAGATGGCCGTGCGGCTCGCGCGTCGACCAGGCCAGGCTATGCACCTCGCTCTGGAACGCCAGCGCCATCAATTGATGCCAGGCCGGATGGAATTCGACCCAATCATCGCGGTTGCCGTAGCGGTCATGGGTCACGAGCTTCGGTTCGTGCTCATTGGCAAGTCGTGCCGCCTCCTGCGCGGCCTCGCTGCCGGCATGGGCGCCCAGCGCAGAAAGCTTATCGCGTGCCCACGGCGCCAGCTTCGCGATCAGGCCGCTCAGCGCGCGGTCGTCCTCGAACGCGTTGAAGCCTGTCGCGGGCCGCGCCTGGTTGCGGACTTCGTGGGTCGCAAACGGACTGGCTTTCACTTCTGCGACGGCTACAGGCTGGACACGCGCATTCATGCGGAGACTCGCGATACGGGGGTCAATTCAGGCGTCGTGTGGCGAAACAGCATGCGCGCGGCGAGCCCTGCGATCGATTGCGCGATCGCCTTCGCCGCATCGGAATCGGGAGCCGCCTCGGGCGCCAGCGGACCGACCAGCGCTTCCATGAAGGCGCCGGTGACGCAGGATGCAGCGACGTTGGCGTCGATCTCGACGAACTCGCCATTGGCGATGCCGCGCCGGACCAGCCTTGCGATCTGGTCGGCGAGTGCGGCGCGGTATTTCAGGCGCGCGGCGTCGATCTCGGGTTCACAGGGTTCGGCGATCAGCGCGTAGGCCAGCCGACGGCCGCGCATCGCACGCACCGCGAAGGTGTAGATCGCATCCACCAGACATTGCGACGCCGATCCCTCGGCCTCGACGATCGCGGCAACCACCGCCACCTCGCGCTCGGACACCAGTCCGAGCACCTGCGCGTACAGGTCCGCCTTAGAGTCGAAGTAGCGATACACGCTGCCCGTGGCCACGCCAGCCCGTGCCGCGATCAGGGCGATCTGGGCATCCTTCCAGCCGCTCAGCGCCACCGTCTCCCTGGCGGCATCCAGGATGCGTGCCTTGGTCTCGACGAGCTGATTGAGGCGAACCGCCGCGATGGCCATCGTGAACCTTAATTCATGAATACAGGATCATAATTCATCCTCCGTTGAATGCCTGGATCTGTCAAGCATCCAGCGGGCCCCTGCGGCCCCAGGACGCGCCTGCCAGCCCCGAAGCCGCGCCGCCCCGCACGAAAGACGGGAGCGCGCAGGCAGCACGCAGCAACGCGCTCGCGCGCCCCTCGGCAAGGACCGAGCTGTCCCCCCGTCCAGCGCAATGCGCCAGCCCGGTGTGGGCATCAAGCCAAACCACCAGGTCCCAAAAGCAAAAGGCCCGGTCGCGATGCGACCAGGCCTTTGTTTTGAACTTGATGCGTCGAGAAACCCGTCCCAGCCCGGGACGGTTGGATCAGGCCGCCTTCGCCGTGACCATGACGCCGTCCACCGGCATCAGCACTTCGTTGCCGAGCAGGAAGCCGCGGCAGCTGCGCAGCGAGCGCAGCGCGCGGTTGAAGTCGATCCCGGTCGACACCAGTGCCCGCAACGTGCGCGGATTGCGCGCGATGCCCCGCAGCACCTTGCGCAGGTCGATGTCGCCATTCGGCTTCACCGCGGATTTCGCAAGCTCCGGCAGCGCCCGGTGCGCGGGATCGCTGATCACGCGCAGCGCGGCGAACGGAATGCGCGCCTTGGCGGCATAGGCTGCCGCAATATGGCTCTCCATGTCGACCGCGGCTGCACCCGTCATCGAGCGCAGAGCGGCCTTGCAGGCCTTCGCCGCGATCACCTCTTCCACGCCGGCAAGCCCGCCGCGAACGATCCTGCGGCGCTTCAGCGCGGCGCTGGCGATCATCTCTTCGTTCAGGGCGGACGCCGCCAGGAAACGCGTGTCGCCGGACATCACCTCGGTCGCGACCACGACGTCGCCGGACTTGAGCGACGGGTCGAGCCCTCCGGCCACGCCGAACGAAATCACGCCACGGAAGGTCGTCGGATCCAGCGTCGCCAGCAATGCACGCAGCTGCTGCGGATCGCTCGAACTGCAAATCACGATCATGCCGGGACCCGCTGCGATACGGGCCTCCTGCACCAATCCAGTCACAATCAATACCGGCCGAGGATCAATTCTACTGTCCACGGTCTCGGCGGCCCCCGCCTCAACAATCACATCCCGACCCCTACCACCCTGCTATTGGTGCTTCTCAGATTCCGATACCGCGCCAGCGCCCAGAGCGGAAAGAACTTCGAGTAGCCATGATATCGCAAGTAAAATACCCGCGGAAACCCCGTAGCTGTGTATCGCTGCTCGTCCCACAGCCCTTTTTCCGTCTGTGTTGCCTTTAGGTACTCCACCCCCCGCACGACGGCCGGGTTTTCGACCTCTCCGGCGGCCATCAATCCAAGCAAAGCCCATGCCGTTTGTGAGGAGGTCGACGGCGCAACTTCATAACCCTTGTAATCCAGCCGGTAGCTGACGGCGTCCTCGCCCCAGCCGCCGTCCTGATTCTGGACGGACGCCAGCCATTCTACCGCCTTTCGGATCATCGGGTCGTTGCGATCGACCCCTGCGACATTTAGCGCACACAGCACCGACCAGGTGCCGTAGATGTAGTTCAGGCCCCAGCGGCCGTACCAGGAGCCCTCGGGCAGCTGGGTACGGCGCAGATAGGCAATGCCGTCGGCCATCGCCTTGCTGCTCTCGGCGGTCTCGCCGAGCTGGCCCAGCATCGAGATGCAGCGCGCGGTGACGTCCTCGGTCGGCGGATCGAGCAGTGCGCCGTGATCCGAGAACGGGATGTTGTTGAGGTAATATTCGAGGTTGTTGGCGTCGAACGCGGCCCAGCCGCCGTCCCGGCTCTGCAGGCCCTCGATCCACTCGCGGCCGCGCGCGATCGCCTCGTCGTATTCGCGGGTCCCGGTATGACGCCGCACGCGATCCATCGCCATGACAACCACGGCGGTGTCGTCGAGGTCGGGATAGTGGTCGTTGTTGTACTGGAACGCCCAGCCGCCGGGACGCACGTCCGGCGCCTTGACCGCCCAATCGCCCTTCAGCTCAAGCACCTGGCGCGGCTTCAGCCAGTCGAGACCCTGCTTGGCCTTGGCGAGGGTGTCGTCGCCGCCGGCTTCCTGCAGCGCATGACAGGTCAGTGCCGTGTCCCACACCGGCGAAACGCAGGGCTGGCAATAGGCCTCGTCGTCGCCGATCACGAGCAGCTTGTCGATGCCGCGTCGGGTGACGGCGCGCGGCGGAAAACTCTCGTCCTTGCCGAGCGCCTCATACATCATGACGATGTTGGCCATCGGCGGATAGATCGCGCCCATGCCGTCTTCGCCGTTCAGCCGCTCTTCGGTGAAGGCGAGCGCTGCATCGATCGCGCGCTGGCGCAGGCTGTTCGGAAACATCGGCTCGATCACGCGCAGCACGGCGTCGAGCGAGCGGAACAGGTAGAACCAGCTCGCGCTCTGGTGCGGCGCCTTCGGCGCCATGCGGACCGATTTCGGATCCTCCAGGAACAGCTCGTCGATGCCGACGCCCTTCGGATTCTTCGCGCGCGGCTTCAGCGCGGCGAGCACCATCAGCGGCACCATCGTGGTGCGCGCCCAGTACGAGATCTTGTTGATGTGGAACGGCGACCACATCGGCAGCAGCATGATCTCGATCGGCAGCACCGGCGTTGCGCGCCAGGTCACGACGCCATAGAGCGCGAGCAGGAAGCGCGTGAACACGTTGCTGCCCGAAGCGCCGCCGCGCGAGCGGATCGCCTCGCGCGCCCGCACCATGTGCGGCGCGTCGACGGAATCGCCGATCATCTTCAGCGCGAAGTACGACTTCACGCTGGCGCTCATGTCGAACGGGCCGTCATGCACCAGCGGCCAGCCGCCATGCGCGCCCTGGACGCGGCGCAGATAGTTGCCGATCTTGGCCTCGAGGGCCGCATCGACGGGCTCGGCCAGATAGTGACGCAGCAGGATGTACTCGGCCGGAATGGTGCTGTCGGCCTCGAGCTCGAACACCCAATGTCCGTCGGACTGGCGATAGCCAAGCAGTGCTTCGGTTGCCTTGGAGATGCTCTTCTCCAGCGCGACCGGATCGACTGCAACGCCGTGATCTCTCGAAAGCATCTCGCTCGATATCCTCTTCATCGCGGGCCGGCTGTTCGAAAGCCGCGGCCGCTTCCGAACATGATCCGATCAAATCGGATCATGTTCTCATTCATTTGCCGGTCGCACTTTCTTGACGCGAACCGGTGACCACTTCGCTCGAAAATGCTCCAGCAGGTCGAATCTAGCGCGTGGCCAGAACCAGATCGGCGGCGCGATCACCCGACCGCACCGATCCCTCGATGGTTGCCGGCAATCCGGTAGCAGTCCAGTCGCCGGCAAGGAACAGGTTTTTTTGCGCCGTCGTGGCCCCCGGACGGAGGGCGTTCTGCTCCGGCGTCGCCTCAAATGTGGCACGGCGCTCGCGCACGATCTGCCAGGGCGGCAGGTCGCCCGACACGCCCGATGCCTTGCAGATGTCCCGCCAGATCGCCTGCGCGAGTTCCTCGCGCGGCATGTCGACCAGGCGGTCGCCGTTGGAGATCGTCACCGACAGCCGCTGCGGGAACGCGAACAGCCATTCCACGAGGCTGCCGACCACGCCGAGAATGGGCGCGGCGTCACGCGGCGGATCGACGCGGAAATGCGCGTTGACGATGGCGCGGAATTTGGTCGGGGTTTTCAGGCCCGGCAGCAAGGTCGCCGCAGCACGCGGCGGCACCGCGAGCACGACGGCATCGTCGGCCGCCAGCTCGATCTTGTCGCCGCCGCCGAAGTCCAGCTCGCTGACGCGATCGCCGGACATGCCAAGCGTACGCAATTCGTGACTGAACTGGACGCTGTGGCCCCTCTCCTGCAACAGCTTCACGGCCGGCTCGATCAGCACGGAGCTGAGGCCGTCGCGCGCGATCAGCGGGCGGCAGGCCTGCCCGCCGGCGAGCAGCGTCTCGCGCACGATGGCGCCGGCAAGCCCGGCCGAGCCCTCCGGTGGATCGACGTTCAGCGCGGCGAGCAGCAGCGGCTGCACCAGGCGGTCATACAGCGTGCCCTTGCAGGGGATGGTGTTGCCAACCAGCGCCGCGGTGCCGGCCCAGGCCAGCGGCGCCAATGCGAGATAGTCGCGCAGGGTCGTGTCCGGGACGCGGCGCGCCTCGTCGAACACCCATAGCGGCAGGCGGGAATCGCCGAGGTCGAGCTGCCAGCGCCGGCCAGAGGCCAGATCGACGAACGGAAACTGCGCGCGCGCGGGCCCGACGAGACCGGCCTCGGTGCCGATCGAACGCGCGTAGCTCAGCGCGTGACGGTTGCCCGACAGCAGCAGGTGATTGCCATTGTCGATGGTGAGATTGGTGGCGGCGTCGAAATAGGACCGGCAGCGGCCGCCAGCCTGCTGCGTCGCCTCGTGAACGGCGACCTTGTAGCCGGCATTGGCGAGCCGCACGGCGGCGGAGAGGCCGGAAATGCCGGCGCCGATGATATGAACGGTCTTTTGCATCAGATGATCGCGTAACGAAGAAGAATGCCGATCTTGGCGGCCTTGGACACACGCACCGGCGCACGCGGCGCGGCGAAGCCGCGCGCGATCAACAGATCGAGGATCGCGCGGTAGTATTTCGACATGATCCGGGGCGCGCGCACGGCGCGGCGCGAATTGCGCTTCATGATCTCGTCGGACTTCTGGAAATGCATCTTGGCGCGCTCGGCCAGCGGCGCGCACACTTTCGGCAGCGCGCGATCGGCGGTGACGCGCGCCGGGTCGTTGTTGGTGATGCCGGCGTGCCAGAGCCATTCGCGCGGCAGATAGAGCCGGCCGAGACCGGCATCCTCGTCGATGTCGCGCAGGATGTTGGTGAGCTGCAGCGCACGGCCGAGGTGATGCGCGAGCTGGATGCCGTCGTCCTCGGGCAGGCCGAACACACGCACCGACAGCCGGCCGACCGCGCTCGCGACGCGATCGCAATAGAGATCGAGCGTCGCAAGATCCGGCGCGCGGATGTCCTGCGGCACGTCCATCTCCATGCCGTCGACGATCGCGAGGAAATCTTCGCGCTTCAGGCCGAACGTCTTGACCGAGGCGACATAGTCCTTCAGCCGCTCCGGCGGGTGCCCGGCATAGAGCGCGTCGATATCGTCGCGCCATTGTTGCAGCGCCGCCAGCCGCTCCGGCCGCGGGCCGTCGGAATCCGCGATGTCGTCGACCTGCCGACAGAAGCTGTAGATCTGGAACATCGCCTCGCGCTGGGCGTGCGGCAGGATGCGCATCGCGGCATAGAACGAGCTGCCCGACGCAGTGCTTCCGTAATTTGCGTTGGCCGCCGCCTCGACGCTCATGCGCCGGCCGCCGTCCTGGAGACCACACGCCGTCCGGTCGCGCGCTGCGCGGTCTCGACTGCGACGCCGCCGAGGCTCTGCAGCAGTAGCTCAACCTTGCTCAAATGCACCCGCTCGCTGAGCGGATCGCGCACCTTCAGCATGTTGACGATCTTGTCGGCGAACGCCTGGATCACGGAGATCTCGAGCCCGAGCCTGAAGTCCTTCACCTCGGCGGCAAGTGATTTGCTTTGCACAAGCAGCGTCTCGGTGCGCACCGCGAGCGCCTGCAGACAGTTGAGCAGGGCCGGCTGTGACTTCGCCTCGCCGAGCATCTCCACCGTCGCGCCTGCGGCGGCGAGCGCATCGCGCGGCAGGTAGACGCGGTTCAGGTTGCGGTAGTCCTTGCCGCAATCCTGCAGATGATTGTTGATCTGCAAGGCGGCGCAGAGCGCATCCGATGCGGCCCAAGTCGAGGTATCCTCGCCATGGACGTCGAGCATGAAGCGCCCGACCGGCATCGCCGAATAACGGCAATAGTCGATCACATCGTCCCAGTTTTCATAACGCTGCTTGGTGACGTCGAGGCGGAACGCCACCAGCACGTCAAGCGCATGCCGCGGCGGCATGCCGCGCTCGGCGAAGGCCCGGCGCAGATTGACCGCCTCGTTCTGGGTCTCGCCATTGCCGAGCAGCTCGGCCTCCATGAGGTCGAGATAGCGCAGCTTTTCCGCAGGCTGCAGCGTGGCGTGATCGGCGATATCGTCGGCGGTGCGGACGAAATTATAGAAGGCCAGGATCAGGGCACGGTGCCGCGGATGAATGATCCACGACGCGACCGGAAAATTCTCGTCGCGGTGGGTCTTTCCGGATCGCAGGTCGCTCGCGGTGGTCATGGGAAATTTGGGCTACACTGGTCATGGCACGACGCAGGCGCGAACCGTCAGCGCATGCGGGGGATTTGCGAGCCCCATATAGGGGAATACGCCACCAAAACCAATGCTATCTGTGACCGCCAGCATATGTGACCGCGGCCGGCATGGCTGCCAGCCTCGGTATTGATGGCGGTCCCTTGAGACCTGAATTCGGTCTTATTGGCCGTGGCTCTTCAGCACCTGCTCACAGGCGGCGCTGATCTTGCTGCGATTCTGCTGCAGGCAGGCGAGAATGGTGAAATCGCCCTGATCGATGACGGAGCGGCAGTGACGCTGCACGTCACGCGTGCAGGCCTTCTGCTCATCGGGTGTACCGCGTCCCTGCTGCTGCTGGGCGACGGCGCTGGACGCGAGCGGGATCGACAACAGGGCAAGTGCCAAGAGAAATTTACGCATCGTATTCCTTCATTTCCGACAGCAGAAAATCTGTTCCCGAAAGCGTTTCGGCATGGCCGGGACGGATTTTGGGGATTGCAGACGCCACGTAACGCGGCAACGGATTGACGACAAGCACTGCTAAATGCGGCTAAATTTACGGCGCTGTAAACCCCCACTTAAGTTATTGATTCACAAAAGCGATTCGCGCCATCACTTTGTCGCGTTTGGCTATTGCAGATGGCACGCACGCAAAGCTAGATGCCGTCATGAGGCCAATCGTTTCTGATTCTGTTCGAAGACGACAGGCATCGTGCGCGTCGCCTTTGTCGTTTGAACCTAACATTCTTGGGTGACACTAAACCTTCGATGCGGCGAGACGCTTTCTTGCAAGGGAGGCGTTGATTTTGATGGGAAATTCACAATGAAACTGTTTGGTTCCAGCCATTATGCTCAGGCCCTCGGAGCTGTGGGCGTCGGCGCCGCACTGATGCTGTCTGCCTCCGCAGTCCATGCGCAGGCCAGCGGTCCGTTCGCCGGTTTTGCCGGCTCGTGGACCGGAACGGGCACGGTGGCGCTGTCCAACGGCACGACCGAACGCATTCGTTGCAAGGCTGACTACAAGGTCGCGCCGTCGGGCATGAACCTGAAGCAATCGCTGCATTGCGCCAGCGACAGCTACAAGTTCGACCTCTCCAGCGACGTCACCAGCCAGGGCGACCGGATCTCCGGCAACTGGAGCGAGGCAAGCCGCAACATCTTCGGCAATTTGCAGGGCACCGCGGGCGGCGGACGGATCGACGTGTTCGTCGAGGCGTCCGGCTTTGCCGCAAACCTGAACCTGCAGACCAACGGCTCCAAGCAGGTGGTGCAGATCGACTCCAAGGGCGAGATCCGCGGCGTCACGATCACGATGACGAAGACCTGACGCTTCCGATCGATTTCGCCGGCGAACAAAAAAGGCCCGGTTCCGAACACCTCGGAACCGGGCCTTCTAATTGTCGACCGATCAGGCCTTTTCGATCGGCGCCGGCTGCCCGCCCCTGCCGCGGAGCTTTTGCGACAGGTTGATCAGGAACATCGAGGTCGGCCGCAGGATGAAGAGGTCCGCGACCAGGGCCGCGACCATCGAGAATGCGCTGAGCCAGCCGAACAGGCGCAGCGACGGCAGATCGGAGAACACGGTGACGACCAGGCCGCAGGCCAGCACCACCGTCGTCAGGATCAGCGCGGGACCGACCAGAACGGTGGCGCGCTCAACCGCAAGCTCCGGCGTGACACCGGGCTTGGTCTCGAGCCGCAGACGATTGAGGAAGTGGATGGTTGCGCTGAGCCCAAGGCCGAACGACACGGTCAGTGCCACCACGCTTGCGAATTGCAGCCCCTCCCCGAGCAGCCACAACACGGTGCCTGACAGCACCACGGGGAAGATGCCCGGCAGGATGCAGGAGAACATCACCACGACCGAGCGGAACGCCAGTCCGATGAAGATCGCGACCAGCGCGAACTCGACGGTCAGGCCGCGGTTGAGCTTCTCGATCATGTTGGCGCTGTTGCGCGCGGCAATCACCGACAGGCCGGTGACGGCGATCTCGTAGCCGGGGTGCTCGGCGCGCACCTTGTCCAGCGAATGATCGAGCTTGTTCACCACCGGAAGCAATTGGCTCGAGTCGAGATCCGGAACCCGGCCCGACACCACCACCGCATCCTGATCCTTCGAGATGAAGCGGCGCACGAGATGCTCGGGGATCACGCCGACATATTCCTTCAGCGTCGCGACATCGTTGCTGCCGGCCTTTTCGGCGAGCCAGCGCCGCAGGGTTTCCAGCGACCAGACATTGCCGACGCCGGCAGAGTCCTCGACCATCGCGTGGACATCGGCGATCGTCTTCAGCGTCTCCGGCGAATAGAGCGACTGACCCTTGGGGAATTCGATCAGCACATCGACCGGATTGGCGCCGGTCAGCTTGGCGTCGAGCCGGCTCGACGCCTCCACTGCCTGCCGCTTGTCCGGCACCTGGTCGGCGAGCCGGTAGCGCGGCTCGAGGTTGGCATAGATGATGCCGAGGCCGCCGACGACGATCAGCGCGAGCAGGCTGAACAGCCCGGGACGACCGACCATGCGCACGGCAATCCAGTAGCAGAAATTGCGCAGCGCCTGCACGCCGGCGTCCGCGCTCTGGAACTTGACCGCAAAGACCTTCTCGTTGCGCACCAGCAGGATGCCGAACACCGGCACCAGCGAGAGCACCGCGACCAGCGCGATGATGGTCGCCGCAAGCCCGGCCTCGCCGAATTTGCGGATCAGGTCGGAGTCCGAGAACTGCAGCGCGATGAAGGAAATGCCGGCCGTGCCGTGCGTCAGCACGCAGGCCGGGCCGACCACCAGCACCGCGTTCTTGAACGCGGTGAACTTGTCCTGCCCGGCGATCAGCCGGTCGCGCGCGGCGAATGTCAGCTGCATCGAGTCGGAGAAGCTGATCACCATGATGAGCGGCGTCATCACATTGAGGAACATGTTGAGATTGAAATTGGCCCATCCGAGGCCGCCCAACGCGAGCAGGATCGCGATCATCGGCGGGAACGCCGCCGCCACCATGAAGGAGATCTTGCGGAAGAAGATGATGGCGATGACGCAGCCGGCGAGGATGCCGAGAATGTTGTAGGTCAGGCCGTCGCGCTCGACCGCGTTGCGGATCTCGAGCTGCATGACCGGCACGCCGGACAGCTGGGCATTGAGCCCGCTGCCGCCGAGATCGTCGGCCATGATCTTCCTGATGTCGCCGACCACCTTGCCGAGCTTGTTGCTGCCGACCACCTCCGGCTCGAGCGACAGCACGACCAGCGCGAGCGTGCCGTCCTCCGACAATAGCTTGCCGCGGATAATCTCGTTGCTTTTGACGGTCTCGACGAACTTGTCGTAGGCCGCGCCCTCGGGGAGCTCGTTCGGGAACAGCGCCGCCGGCAGCTTGCCGGGCTCCGGCGCCTGGCGCGCGGAGAACAGCGACACCAGGCCGCGCACGCCCTCGACGAGCTGCAGGTCAGTGACCATGTCACGGAGCTTGCCGAGATTGTCGCGCTCGAGCAGCGTCTTGCCTTCGACCACGACGAGGACGTCGAACTCGGTCGCCGGGAAGCGCTTGGTCACGGCCTCATACTGCTTGTAGTCCTTGGATTCGGAGCGGAACAATTGCGACAGCGAATCGTCGATCTTGATCCGATGCACGCCGAATACGGCGCCGACCAGCAACAGAACGAGCACGATGCAAGACAGGATCGGCGCCCGCATCGGGATCAGGCCGAGACGCTCGATCCCGAACGCGATGCTGGGGCCCGACCGCGGCTCTTCGACCTTCTCGACGTGGACCTGACTTTCGGAGTTCTTTTCGAGCATGCCCTGTCCAGTTCTGAAAACGGCTCAATCTGTCTAGCTTGGGTCTAGGGGCGCGAATGAGGCGGGTGAGCGCGGCTTTTCGGCGCTAGTCCTTGAAAACACGTGAATATTGACCGGCGCCGGTTTTACCTGTCTGCCCTCTTGCTCGCAAGCGCGAGGGTCGAGCCAAATCAGCGGGGAACCGCTGATCCCCACCATTAAGTATCTGATTTGCCACACCCTGGGAGCGCATTCTGTGATGATCCACCGCCGCTTTCGTCCTTCAACGCGACCCCTGTGATCTGGCGCGCCAGCCCTTCACGCACAAGCCACGCGATCCTGAGAGCGGCTTCCGCATAGCTCAGGCCAGCACGGTGGATGTTGGAGATGCAGTTGCGATCGGCATCGGTGAGGCCGATCCGCGGTGCAAAGGTGAGATAGGCGCCAAGACTGTCGGGCGCGGAAAGGCCGGGCCGTTCGCCGATCAGCATCACCAGCATGCGCGCGCCGAGGATGGCGCCGATCTCGTCACCGAGCGCAACGCGCGCGCCGGATGCCACGATCACTGCGCCGGCATCGATCTTGTCGGCCGCAAGCCGCGGCAGCAGATGCCGGATCAATTCGACGGCGTGCACATTGACCGCCGTCGGCGACAGACCGTCTCCGATCACGATGGCGCAGGAGCACGCGGTGATGCCGCAGCTTTCCAGCGACCGCCGCGATGCGGAATCCAGCATGCGCCCGCGATCCGGCCGGCGCAGATAGTCGCGCCGCTCGTGCGCCTGGCTCGACACCTCGTGCGGTGTGATGCCGAGGCCGGCAAGACCGGCAGCGATGCCGCTGACCTCGAACGTCGCGTGAACGGCGTCGCGCGCGCGGGCGTGGTCGAGCGTGAAGGAGAGCAGCGCATTGGTCGGCAGGCTGGCCCCGGACCGACCGAGACCGACGCGTGCCGGCGTGAGGTCACGCAAATCGGGTAGCGAAGCGGTCGATGGCGCCGGCGGTGTCGTCATGCTGTCATTCGGCCGGAACTGAAGCCTCGCGCAGCCGGATCGAGTAGTTCGAGGCGTTCTGCCGGCCGCTGGAGGCTGCGCGCGCAAATGTGATCAGGTGGTGCGCAACCAGCGTCGCCGAGATCAACCCCTCGATGTCGCCGCGTTTGAGCCGGCCGAGCGCAAACTTCCAGAACACGCGCCTGTAGTCGCCGAGCACGCCGACCTTCCAGAAGATGTTGCGCAGCATGATCAGGCCGCGCCGGATGTTGGCCCAGCTCTTCATCTCCGGACTGACCGGCACCTTGATGCGGTTGGCATAGGTGTAGTTGCATTGATGCAGATAGCGCTCGAACAGCTTCTTCGGCTCGTAGGCGATTTCCATGCATTTGCGCCAGGAACTGACCACGTCCTCGTAGGGCAGCAGGAACTCGACATTGGAGTCGCGGCCGTCGTCATGGACCAGCCGCCCCGCCTTTTCCAGCCGGTCCCACAACGGCGTCTTCGGCAACGCCTGCAGCAGATTGATCGTGAGCAGCGGAATCCGGGACTCCTCGACGAAGGAGATCAGCGCATCACCGGTCTGGGGCTTGTCGGTATCGAGCCCCATGATGATGCCGGAGACGACCTCCATGCCGAAGGAATTGATGGTTCGTACGCCTTCCAGGATCGGAACCATCATGTTCTGATCCTTGTGCATGGCCTTCAGCGCATCGGGATCCGGCGTCTCGATGCCGACGAAGATCGTCACGAAGAAGGCCTCGCGCATCTTCTCCAGTATCTCGGGCCGCTTGGCGATGTTGAGCGTCGCCTCGCAGGCGAGGCGCGTGACATAGCCGGTCCGCTTCTGCCATTCGATCAGATGCGGCAGCAGCTCGCTCGCGGCCTTGCGGTTGCCGATGAAATTGTCGTCGACGAAATACACGGTGTCGGTCGCACCGCATGCGCGCAGCTTGTCGAGCTCCGCGATGATCTGCTGCGGCGACTTCAGCCGCGGATTGCGGCCATAGAGCCCGGGGATGTCACAGAACTCGCACTGATAGGGGCAGCCCGATGAGAACTGGATGCTGCCGAGAAAGTACTTCTTGGTTTCGGCGAGCTCATAGGCCGGCAGCGGGAAATCCGTCATCGGCAGGCGGTCGATGGTCTTCAGCACCACCTGCTGGTCGGGACGGCTGGTGTCATCCGCCAGGCGCCTGATCAGCTCATTGGTCGCATCGCCGAGTTCGCCGACATGAAGGTAGTCGAATGAGGGATAATAGTCCGGGCACGCGCTGACGGACGGCCCGCCGATCGCGACCACGAGATCATGGTCATGCGCGCGGCGGCAGATGTCGTTCATCTGCTGGCGCTGGATGTGCATACCGCTGACGAACACCGCGTCCGCCCACTCGAAATCCTCCGCCGTGGCCGGGCGCAGGTTCTCGTCGACGAAACGGACCTGCCAGTTCTCTGGGAGGTATGCAGCAATCAGCAGCAGGCCCTGCGGCGGCATGAACGCCTTGACGCCGTCGGTCAGGGGGTAGGCGTGCTCGAAGGTCCCGAACGACGACGTATAGCGCGGAAAGACGCAGAGGATACGCCGTGCTGTCTCTATGCCCTCAGCTCTCATCAATCGACCCCGAAGCGTCCGCAAATCTAACCATGGCGTGGAACGCTGGGCCAGAAATTCTTCAACATTGTGGCACTTACCAACGTCACAACGGCGAGATAGTTGCTCTGCAGAATTTTGCTATCCCGTCAGGTCAGGAGCCTGGCGGCGAGGTCAGGCAGCCGCCCCGCATCGGCAACGAGGCGGAAGTCCTGCCCGGCAAGGCCGGCGCGCGCGAGCCAATCGTCGAATTCGGGCGCCCGCTTCAGGCCGAACAGGTCACGGACATAAAGCGCATCGTGAAACGATGTCGACTGATAGTTCAGCATGACGTCATCCGCGCCCGGCACGCCCATGATGAAGTTCACACCTGCGGCGGCGAGCAGCGTCAGGAGATTGTCCATGTCATCCTGATCGGCCTCGGCATGGTTGGTATAGCAAACGTCGATTCCGAGCGGCAGGCCGAGCAGCTTGCCGCAGAAATGATCCTCGAGGCCGGCGCGGATGATTTCCTTGCCGTCGTAGAGGTATTCGGGGCCGATGAAACCGACCACGCTGTTGACGAGCAGCGGATCGAACGCGCGCGCCACCGCATAGGCCCGCGCCTCGCAGGTCTGCTGATCGACCTGGTGATGGGCGTTGGCCGACAGGGCCGAGCCCTGCCCGGTCTCGAAATACATCACATTGTCGCCGACCGTGCCGCGCCGGAGCGACAGCCCGGCTTCCCGTGCCTCGCGCAGCAGCGAGAGGTCGACGCCGAAGCTGCGATTGGCCGCCTCGGTCCCTGCGATCGACTGGAACACGAGATCGACCGGCAGCCCCTGCCCGATCAGTCCGAGCGTGGTCGTGACATGGGTCAGCACGCATCCCTGCGTCGGAATCCCGAGCCGGGTGATAACGTCGTCCAGCAACCGCAGCAGGGTGCCGATGACATTCGGATCGTCGCTCGCCGGATTGATGCCGATGCAGGCATCGCCGGATCCGAGCAGCAGTCCGTCGAGGATCGAGGCGGTGATGCCCTTGGCATCGTCGAAGGGATGGTTGGGCTGCAGCCGTGTGCTCATTCGCCCGCGCAAGCCGACCGTGTTGCGGAAGCGGGTCGTGACCTCGCATTTCTTGGCGACCAGGATCAGGTCCTGGTTGCGCATCAGCTTCGATACCGCCGCAACCATTTCCGGGGTGACGCCGCGTGAAATCCTGCTGATCGCTTCACCGGTCGCGGCATCCGACAGCAGCCAGTCGCGGAAGCCGCCGACGGTAAGCGACGACACCGGCAAAAAGGCGGCGACGTCGTGGCTGTCGAGGATCAGGCGGGTGACCTCGTCGTCCTCGTAGGGGATGACAGGCTCATCGAGGAATTGCTTGAGCGGGACGTCGGCGAGCGCAAGCCGCGCTGCGATCATCTCCGCGGCACTGTCGGCTGCGATGCCGGCCAGCCGGTCGCCCGAGCGCGGCGGCGAGGCCCTGGCAAGCAGGATGCGCAGATCGTCGAATGCGTAGCTGGTGGCGTCGATGGTGTGACGATAGTGCATGGGAAATTCGCGTAGGGCTGGGGCGGCGTAACCTAGCACCTCTTTGCGAAAGTCGTGCCATCGGCTTCGCCCGATGCACCTTGGATGTTGATGAATGACGATGATGGCGGCGCGTCATTCAACACAACCGCCAGTCGCGGGAACCCGGCAGGTTCAAGAGGCTGCATAAGACATTGGGATCATTTAGGGATTTTAACGACTGCAATCGCGCAAAGCCCGCGCGTTAAGAGATTGTCCATGAAGATTTTGCATAAGCTTTAATCGGCCGAAGGTACGCCCCGGCCCCTGGAGTGCCCTCAGTGCCCGCCCCCATCACATCCTCCATCTCCATGTCCCGGCCTCCAATGGCATCCCGATTCTCGCTTGCTGCCAGGCTGTACTCGACGTTTGCGCTGATTGCGGCGCTGACTGCGGCCATCACTTTCCTGTCCGACTACAACGCGCGGCGCAATGCCGAGTTGACCGCCGCCGTCGACCTCGCGAGCCGTGCCGCGCTCAATGTCGAGCGGGTCAATTCGCTGGTCTATGCCGTGGTGATGGAATCCCGCGGCATCTACATGTCGACCGATCCGGCGGCGGTGAAGAAATACAGCGACGGACTGCTGGCGTTCAACGAACGCATCATCGGCGTGGTCAAGAACTGGGAAACCCTGGTGCAGGCTGACGACGCCACCGAGTTCGCGGTCTTCAAGAAGCGCATCGAGCAGTTCATCGATTTCCGCAAGGAGCTGGTTCGTCGCGGCATCGAGATCGGCGGCGCAGCCGGACGCGAATGGGGCGACAACGACGCCAACCGCGACGTACGCAGCGCGCTGAACAAGGACCTCGAGGCGCTCTCAAAAGTCTATGCCGAGCGCAGCAAGAGGCTGGCACGGCAGACCGACACCAACCGCGAGCTGGCACTGCTGCTGACCGGGCTCGGCGCGGCGGCCATGGTCGTGGTGGTGCTCGGCGTGCTGATCATCGCCCGCTCGGTGGCGCGGCCGCTGTCGCAGATCACAACGACCATCAAGCGCGTCGCCGAGGGCGACGACCATGTCGAGGTGCCCCACGCCGAACGCGGCGACGAGATCGGCGCCCTGGCGCGCGCCATCAAGGTGTTCCAGGAGGCGATGGACCGCAATCGCAGCCTGAACGCGCAAGTCCTGCAGGATTCCGAGGCCCGCGACGCACGCGGCCGGCACATCGAGAGCTTCGTCGACGCATTCCGCGGCACCATCGGTGAGGTGCTGCGCGCGGTGCACGACAACGCCGCGACGATGCGGCAGACCGCGCAGACCATCGCGACCGTCGCGGCGGACGCCAATGGCCGGGCGGTTGCGGCGGCAGGCGCGACCGAACAGGCCTTGAGCAACGTCTCCGCGGTGGCGGGCGCGGCCGAAGAGCTCTCCGCCTCGGTCGCGGAGATCGGTCGCCAGGTCAAGCAGTCGTCCGGCGCGGTCGATCACGCCGGTGCGCGCACCGACCGGTCGATCACCGAGATCGAGAGCCTTGCCGCCACCACCCAGCGCATCGACGGCGTGCTGAGCCTGATCCAGGCGATCGCCGAGCAGACCAATTTGCTCGCGCTCAACGCCACCATCGAAGCCGCCCGCGCCGGCGATGCCGGCCGCGGCTTCGCGGTCGTTGCGCACGAGGTCAAGGCGCTCGCCGGACAGACCGCGAAGGCAACCGCCGAGATCAGCGAGAATGTCGGCCTGATCCAGGCCTCGACCCGCAACTCCGTCGCCGCCGTGCGCGAAATCGGCCAGGCGGTGCGCGAGATCAACAACGTCACCGCCAATATCGCAAGCGCGATCGGCCAACAGGACGCGGCGACGCGCGAAATCTCCGCCAATGCGCAGATGGCCGCCCAGGGCAACGAGACCCTGGTGACGAATGTCGGCTCGCTCCGCGACGACATGGACCAGACCAGCAAGGCGGCAGAATCGGTGCTCGCGGCATCGAACGATTTGACCGCGACCGCCGAGACGCTGTCGCGCGAGGTCGAGCAGTTCTTCCGCAATTTGCGCAGCGACGCCGCAGAGGACCTACGGCGGACCGGAACCTGAACGGAACGCGCGATCTGTCGAGGACCCGCGACGGGTCCCGGTCAAGCCGGATGGTTAAAGCTCCCCCAACGCACGCGCATAAATTGCCTGCGCTTCAGGTCGCCTTTCTCAATTTGATGCCCCTATAGAAAACGTCAAAGCGCGGGGGCGCGGGGGAAGCGGGAAGCGAACAATGAACGGGCCTGTGCCAAAGCCGAAGGCGGTGCCGACCAAACGGCTGCTTGCGCTCGGGATCGGCCTCGTTTTGGGCTTTTCGGCGATCTGCGCATCGATCCTCTGGGAGATGGCGGACAAGGACTATCAGCATGCGAAGGAAGGGGCGACCAACCTCGTCGCCTCCATTGCCAGCGAGATCGACCGCAACATCGAGCTCTATGACCTCTCTCTGCAGGCGGTCGCCGACGGCGTCAAGCTGCCGGAGCTCGGCAAGGTCAGCCCGGAACTCCGCCAGGTCGTGCTGTTCGACCGCGCCGCCACGGCCAAGGATCTCGGCTCGATCCTCGTGCTGAATGTCGCGGGAGACGTCACGCTGGATTCCCGGACATTGAAGCCTCGGACGGCAAATTTCGCCGATCGGGACTTCTTCCAGGTGCATCAGACGCGAGCCGACCGCGGACTGTTCATCAGCGCTCCCTGGGTCACGCCGGACGGCGAATATCTGATCAGCCTGAGCCGCCGTATCAGCACGGAGGATGGATCCTTTGCAGGCGTGGTCGCGGGCAGCATGCGGCTCAGCTATTTCCACAACCTGTTTCGCAAGCTGAACTTCGGCCTCGGCGACAGCATGGCGCTGTTCAACACTGACGGCGTCATGCTGATGCGGACACCGTTCGAGATCGGCAAGATCGGGCAGAGCATCAAGGACTCCCAGGTCTTCAAGCAGTATCCGGCGCGGCAATCCGGCTCCTACATGACGAAATCGCTCGTCGATCATGTCAGGCGGCTCTATGTCTTCCAGGCGGTCGGCAACCATCGCCTGATCATCGCCGAGGGTCTCTCGCTCGACGGCATCTATGCCGATTGGTGGCAGCAGGTCTGGCTGATCGGCAGCGTGGTGGCCGCGCTGTGCAGCTTCTCGATCGTCCTGATGTTCTATCTGCTGGCTGCTCTCAAGCGGCGGGCCGCTGCCGAACGCCGGCTCGCGCATCTTGCGAGCACCGACGCGCTGACCGGCCTCGCCAACCGCCGCCGCCTCGATGACACCCTTGAAGCCGAATGGCGGCGCGGCATGCGCGCGAAGTCGCCGGTTTCGCTTCTGATGATCGATGTCGATCATTTCAAAGCCTTCAACGACACCTACGGGCATCAGGCTGGCGACGCCGTACTCGCCACCGTGGGGCGATGCATCGCAGCCAGCGCCAAGCGCGTCACCGATCTCGGCGCGCGCTACGGCGGCGAGGAGTTTTCGGTGTTGCTGCCCGGCATCGGCAAGGCCGGTGCGTTGGAGGTCGCCGAACAGATTCGCGCGAAGCTCGCGGCCGCACGCGAATCCGAGCAGGAGTTACCGACCGTCAGCATCGGGGTGTCCTGCCTCGTGCCCGACCACGAGCGCACGTCGCGCGAACTGCTCAAGGCAGCGGACCTTGCGCTCTATCAAGCCAAGGCAGAAGGCCGCGACCGCGTGATCGTCAGCCCGATCGGATGGGACAAATCGGGCAAGCGGCATGTCGCCTGATCGGCATTCTCGCCGCGCTCCGCTCACTCCACCGGCAACACGTCGACCGCGACGCTGAGCCTCTGCTTGCGCGCACCGACGATGACGCCGTCAACCGGCGAGACGTCGGCGAAGTCGCGGCCGACAACCGCGTGTGTGCGGATGTCGAGACCCGCCTCAATCTTCTCGATGCATCTTTCGCTTGGCAGTCCTGCAAAAAAGTGCCTTAATAAACTTAGCGTTGGGTGAGTGGTTGAAGCCAGCCGATTACGAATCGGCCATACAGGCAACTGTATCGTGGGTTCGAATCCCACCCGCTCCGCCAAAGGGGTTCGGTTCACGCCGGGCCCTTTTGGGGTTTTAGGGCAGCTTTTTGAGGTGAGCCCGTTTGCTGTATTCATGTAACCTCAGCAGTGTGGACAACGCGGGTGCCGTTACGGGGTGGCCGCGACGAGCGGCTCTCTTCTCGCTATAGTGATTTGGGTCCGCCTTCACACCCATCCTACCGCATAAAGGTATCGAGCATGGCTCGATATACTACATCGAGTATGTCAGACCAGTTCGAGTTTGATTTCAACGCGGCGGTTGGTGTCAACGATAATCCTGCCGTTTGGACTCCCCGCGACATTTGGGTCCGGCTCAATCAGCAGGTCATCGAATTCTTGGGAGAGGATCGCAGATTCGAACGCAAAGGCTGTCGAAAGATTTCGATAGACGATCTCGCCACCTACTACAGCACGTTCTCTAATACGCCTGACGGCGGCCTTCTCGTCTACGGCGTGGAGAACGACGGCACAATCGTCGGATGCAACTCGCTCAGCCAAAAGCAAATCAATGATATCGAGTGCTCTCACTTGACGCGATGCCCGCAGGCAAAACCGGAGTTCAAGAAATTTCCGGTCGTCGTCGATGGGAAGCAGGACTATTGCTACGCAATATTCGTCCCATACCTTGGGAAGCTTGTGGAGACCAACAAGGGAGAGGCGTGGATCAGATACGGCGAGAGCCGTTCCAAGATGAGCGAGCAAGAGAAACACGATTTCCGTGCCACGCGCCAAGAGTTGTCGTTTGAGCTCGAAACGGCTCCATACAACTATCCGAGCGATTTTGATCTCCGCATCATTCAAGACTTTTGTGATAATTATCGACAACGAGAAGGGGTCGAATTCTCCAACGATGAGTTGCTGATTGATCGTCGTTTGCTTCGGCGTGAGGACGGCAAGCTAAAGCCACTAAACGGTCTTGTTTTATTGGCTGCCAAAGATCCGGGACTTTCGATACCGGGCTGTCGCCTCCGTATTCAGCGTTTTGCTAGCGAGACAGAGGGGCAAGGCCAATCCTACACCCCTCAGAGGGACCGCACCGTAGAGGGCAACGTCGTAAAAATGCTCCGCGAGGGCGCTGAGATCATCGCTGGCCTCATTTACGACGTTACTTGGCTGAACGACCAAGGAAAATTTGTCACAACGCCAGAATACCCTACCTATGCCTGGTTCGAAGGCGTTGTGAACGCATTGGTCCATCGCTCGTACAACTTCAGCGGCTCAGAGGTCTTTGTGAAGCTCTTTCCCGATCGAATGGAGATCGAAAGTCCGGGAGGATTTGTTCCGCCCGTCAACGAGAAGACAATCTATGAAGTTCGCGCCGCTCGGAATCATCACTTCATGGATGCTCTACGCTTTCTGGGTTATGTGCGGATGGCTCGCGAGGGTACGCGCCGCATACGCGAAAGCATGAAGGAGTATCATCTACCCGAGCCACAATGGAAACAAGAGGCGGTCCACGGCGTAGTTGTACGTGTAACCCTTAGCAACGACCATGCAACCAGAAAACGAGCAACGAACACCGACGTCGCCAACCATTTCGGCGTCGATGTCTGGAAGCGCCTTCAAGATCACGAAATCAAGATTTTGGCGTACGCGTTCCAGAACTCAACGATCCAAGTCTCAGAAGCTTCTCGGCTTACCGGGCGCACTTGGCAAACGAGCAAGAAGGACCTCGATCGTTTGATGCGTGCGGGGCACCTGATATTCTGGCCCGGTGAGTATGCGCGCGATCCCAAGGCTCACTATACCATCGTCAAGAAATAGCGAATGCGTATAAACGCAATCCTAGTCCTCACTCCACCGGCAACACGTCGACCGCGACGCTGAGCCTCTGCTTGCGCGCACCGACGATGACGCCGTCGACCGGCGAGACGTCGGCGAAGTCGCGGCCGATGGCGAGAATGATGTGATCGTTGGCGATCATGAGATCGTTGGTCGGGTCGAACCCGATCCAGCCGAGCTCGCTGCCGCACCAGACCGACACCCAGGCATGGGTTGCGTCCGCGCCCTGCAGCCGCGGCTGCCCGGGCGGCGGAATAGTGCGCAGATAGCCGCTGACATAGGCCGCGGGCAGGCCGAGACCACGCAGCCCGGCGATCATCACATGGGCAAAGTCCTGACAGACGCCGTGGCGCTTCTCGAACACGTCCCGAAGCGGCGTCGAGATGACGGTCGCCTTGGGATCGTATTTGAAGTCACCGCGGATTCGGCGCATCAGGTCGGCAGCGCCGGCGAGGATGCCGCCACCTGGCGCGAAGCTCGCGGAGGCATAGGCGGTCACCGGCCGCAGCACGGGCACCAGCGCACTGGCGAAGACATAGCCGACCGGCGAGGCTGCATCGAGGCTCAGCGCCTCGAACGCGTGATCGCGCACGCTCTCCCAGGGCGGACTGGCGGCGTCACGCGCTCGCGGCTCTCGAGCCACCGCGACCCGCGAGCGGGAATCGATGCGAAGGCTGCGATGCGCGGTCTCGATCAGGACGCTTTCGGTCAGCGTGCCGAAGAAATCGCGCCGTGCGGTGCGTTCCGCCGGCCTGGGGCGGATCTCGACCGAATGGGAAACCAGCTCCTGCCCGTCGCCGCTGAGCGGCTCCAGCCGCAGCGAGCAGCGCGCGAAGCTGACCTGGGTCTCGTAGCTGTAGGTCGTGACGTGGCGGATGTCGTAGATCACGCCAGCCCCGTGAGCTTCTCCGGCCGGCTGGCATTCGGTCCATGCGGGAAGTAATGCAGCCCGACCGCATCGGCGAGGTTGAGCAGATCCTGCTCCAGCGCGAACAGGGTCTTGACGTCGAGGCTCGAGGCTTCGGCCGTCGTCAGCATCGCCTCGACCGAGACCGCGAGCCGCTGCGGCCGCTCGATCAGGCCATGCTCCTTCAGGCTCGGCAGCGCGGCGATATGCTCGTTCAGCGCCGCGACCTGGAATGCGACCGAGCGCGGATTATAGGGATCGAGCACCGCAAGATCGCGCACCGGCGTCAGCAGCGGCTGCACCAGATAGCGCGAGCGATAGGTGATCTGGCAGTCCACCAGCGTGAGCAGGACGTCGAGGTCCTCGTCACCGGCTTCGTCATAGGCGAACTGACGGGCAAAGCGGATGGTGTTGATGGCGCGCTCGGCACGGCGGCCCATCTCGAGGAAGCGCCAGCCGGCGGCGCGGTTCATGTTCTCCTGCGCGAGGCCGGCGAAGCTTGCCAGCTCCTGCAAGGTCAGTTCGGCGGCGCTGACCACGCCGTCATCGTCATGAACCTCGATCGCCAGGCGGTCGGCCATCTCGGTGATGACCTGCCAGGCGTCCGGCGACAGCCGCTCGCGGAGTGACGTCGCGGTACGCTGCGCCGAGCGCACCAGCGACAGCGCCGAGCCGAACTTGTCCTCGCTCTGCAGCGCCTCGAGCGCGACCTTGGCGGGATTGGCGCGCGCGGTCTGCGAGGCCGCGCCCCAGGTCACCAACAGGCGCTGGATACGCTCGGCCGAATGCATCGCCGGCGCGTTGCC
This sequence comes from Bradyrhizobium sp. PSBB068, assembly GCA_016839165.1. Lineage (NCBI taxonomy): Bacteria > Pseudomonadati > Pseudomonadota > Alphaproteobacteria > Hyphomicrobiales > Nitrobacteraceae > Bradyrhizobium > Bradyrhizobium sp. PSBB068. Next base: position 2,101,480 of record CP069300.1, on the reverse strand, counting down.
GTTCGAATTACCCCGCGCCGGATCGCGTAGCGGCGTGCACAGCGCCCGGATCAGGCGAATGGTGGCCTCGGCGCGCTCGAGATAGCGGCCGAGCCAGAACAGATTGTCGGCGGCGCGGCTCGGCAACACGCCGGCGATGCGGCGGATGCGAACCGTGTCGACCGCCGGCAGCAAGGTCGAGGTCGCAACCGCCTTGTCGGAGACCACCCAGACGTCGGCGGACACCGCGCCATCGCCCATCGACACCGCGCGCGCATCGGCCCGGTCGGCGATCCGGCAGAAGCCGCCGGGCAGCACGGTCCAGCCGTTCGGCGTCGCCGCCGCAAACACCCGCAGCACGAACGGACGCGGCGCGATGCGGCCGTTCTCCCACACCGGCGTGGTGGAAAGGCGCACCAGCTCCTGTCCGACATAATCGATGCCGCGGTGACTGATCGCATCCTTCAGGCGGTCGCGGTCCGCAGCCGACAATTCGCCCGGCAGCACCGGACCATTGCCCGGGAAATCCGCAACGCCGCGGCCATAGGCGCCTTCGATCGCGAACTCGTCGAGCCGCGACAGCACCTGCTCGCGGGCCGACTTCTGACCGCACCACCAGGTTGCGATGTGCGGCATCATCAGGTCTTCAGAGAGCAGGCGCCGGCACAGATTGGGCAGGAAGCCGAGCAGCGCCCTCGCCTCCATCACGCCCGAGCCCGGCATGTTGGCGACCACGACGCCGCTCTTGCGCAGCACTTCGACGAGGCCGGGCACGCCGAGATAGGAGGACGCATCGAGCTCGAGCGGATCGAGCATGTTGGAATCGACCCGGCGCAGCAGCACGTCGAGCCGCTTCAGCCCAGCGACGGTGCGGATGTGGATGCGGTCGCCGGAGACCGCGAGATCGTCGCCCTCGACCAAGAGGAAGCCGAGATAGCGCGCGAGCGTCGCGTGCTCGAAATAGGTCTCGCTGAATGCGCCGGGCGTCAGCAGGCCGATCCGCGGCTCGTCGCGGTCGGCGCTGGCGCGCAGCGAATCGCGGAACGCTTCGAAGAACGGCGCGACGCGCTCGACATTCATCGACTTGTAGAGGTTGGAAAACGCGCGCGACAGCACCAGGCGATTTTCCAGCGCATAGCCCGCACCCGACGGCGCCTGGGTGCGATCGCCGAGCACCCACCAGCGGCCGTCGGGCCCGCGGCCGATATCGGCGGCATAGAGATGCAGATAGCGGCCGCCCGGCGGCTTGATGCCGCTGATCGCGCGCAGATATTCGCTGCTGCCGGCGATCGCGGCCGCCGGGATCGCGCCCTCGGCGACGAGACGGCCGTCGCCGTAAAGATCGGCCAGCACCATTTCCAGAAGCTGCGCGCGTTGCGCGACGCCGGCGGCGAGCTGACGCCAGTCGGCAGCATCGATGATCAGCGGCAGATGGCTGAGCGGCCAGATCCGGTCGGACGTGTCGCCGGGCGCGCGGTAGGTGACGCCGGCCTCGCGCAGATGGCGGTCGGCGGAAGCGAAGCGGCGCTCGATGTCGGCCGGCGACAGCGCAGCGAAGGCATCGAAGAAACGGGCCCAGACCGGCCGTGGCGCGCCGTTCTCGGCGATGTATTCATCGGGAATGCCGGGAAGCCGGACATAGTCGCGGGTCCATTGCGCCATCCGGCGCTGGCCGGGCCGGGCCCTGCTCTCCTGACTACTCCCGCCTTGGCCACCCGGTCCGGTCATTCCACTTCCCCTGCCCTTAATTACTGCAGGAGCGGCGTCCGCAAGTCGAGGGTCAAGGGAAACTCAATTGTGCGTTCCTCCGGCGGCGTTTCGATCTTGCCGGGGGTGTGGCCGTGCTCCTGGAAGCGCGCCAGCCGCCGCGCCTCGGCCTCATAGGAGTTGACCGGCTTGGTCTCGTAGTTGCGGCCGCCGGGATGGGCGACATGATAGACGCAGCCGCCAAGCGAGCGGCCGTTCCAGGTGTCGATCAAATCAAATGTCAGCGGCGCGTGCACGGGAATGGTCGGATGCAGGCCGGAGGCCGGCTGCCAGGCCTTGAAGCGGACGCCTGCAACCGCTTCGCCCGAGCGGCCGGTCTCGGTCATCGGCATCCGCCTGCCATTGCAGGTGACGACATGGCGGCCCTCCACGAAACCGGTGGCCTTGACCTGCAATCGCTCGACCGACGAATCGACGTAGCGCACGGTGCCGCCCGAGGTGCCCTCCTCGCCCAGCACATGCCAGGGCTCGAGCGCCTGCCGCAGTTCGAGGCCGACGCCACCGTGATGGACCCGGCCGAAGGCGGGGAAGCGGAACTCGAGCTGCGCCTGATACCATTCCGGTTCAACGTCGTAGCCGAACTGCTTGAGCTCGGCGAGCACGCCGAGAAAGTCCTCCCAGAGGAAATGCGGCAACATGAAGCGGTCATGCAGCGCGGTGCCCCAGCGCACGAATTTTCCGTCCTGCGGCTCGCGCCACAGCTTCGCGATCAGCGCACGGATCAGCAGCTGCTGCGCCAGCGACATGCGCGGATCGGGCGGCATTTCGAGCGCGCGGAATTCGACCAGGCCGAGCCGGCCGGTCGGGCTATCGGGCGAATAAAGCTTGTCGATGCAGATCTCGGCGCGATGGGTGTTGCCGGTGATGTCGACCAGGATGTGCCGGAACAGCCGGTCGACCAGCCACAGCGGCGCGTCCATGCCCGGCGGCGGAACGTGCGCCAGCGCGATCTCCAATTCATAGAGCCCGTCATGCCGCGCCTCGTCGATCCGCGGCGCCTGGCTGGTCGGGCCGATGAACATGCCGGAGAACAAATAGGACAGCGACGGATGCCGCTGCCAATACAGCACGAGGCTCTTCAACAAATCCGGCCGGCGGAGGAACGGCGAATCCTCCGGCTTGCTGCCGCCAACCACGATGTGGTTGCCGCCGCCGGTGCCGGTATGCCGGCCGTCGATCAGGAAGCGGTTGGCCCCTAACCGGGTCTTCGCGGAATCCTCGTAGAGGCCGAGGGTGATGTCGACGGCCTCCCGCCAGCTCTGCGCCGGCTGCACGTTGATCTCGATCACGCCCGGGTCCGGCGTCACCTTGATCACTTCGACGCGTGGATCGAATGGCGGCGCGTAGCCCTCGACATGGACTGCGAGCTGCAATTCTTCGGCAGCGGCCTCGATCGCCGCGATCAGCTCGAGATAATCCTCGACCTTCTCGACCGGCGGCATGAAGGCGCACAGCACGCCGTCGCGCAGCTCGATCGACATCGCCGTGCGCACCGGCAACGGCTCCGGAATCTCCTTCAGCGCCCGCGTCAGCTCCGGATCGATCTCCCCCAGTGCATCGCGCGGCGCCATCGGATCCCGCTCGATGACGTAGGGAAAATCCTCGGGCGGAACGTGTTCGAGCGAAGAGATCGGGAGGCGCAAGCCCAGCGGGGAATCGCCCGAAAACAGGAACAGGTGGCTGCGCCGGATCTTCCAGCGCTCGCTGCGCCAGCGCGCCGGCACGCGATCGTCCAGCGGGCTCCAGCGCTGGATCGGCAACACGTAACCCTTCGGCGTGGTGAGGCCCTCGTCGAACACCCGCGCGAGACGCGCGCGCTCTTCCGGATCGGTCAATTTGGAATTCGCAGGGCTGACATTGGCCGGCAGGCCGGCCTCGCGCTCCAGCCAGAACGCTGTGTCCTCAAAGGCCGGCATGACGTAGTCAGCCTTCAGGCCGAGTCGCGCGGCGATGCCGATTGCGATGCGCTCCGCATCGGCGATTTCAGCCTTGCCCGGATTTTCGACTGAGGCGATCAGATCGGCATTCTTCCAGATCGGCTTGCCGTCCTTGCGCCAATAGAGGCCGAACGCCCAGCGCGGCAGGCTCTCGCCGGGATACCATTTGCCCTGGCCGTAATGCAGCAGGCCACCCGGCGCGAACCGCGTGCGCAGCTTGCGGATCAGCTCATCGGCCAGCGCGCGCTTGGTCGGACCGACGGCTGCGACATTCCATTCCGGCGATTCCAGATCGTCGACCGACACGAAGGTCGGCTCGCCGCCCATGGTCAGCCGTACGTCATCCTTCGTCAGATCGGCGTCGATCTGCTCGCCGAGCCGGTCGAGCCGCGCCCAGGATGCATCCGAAAACGGTCGCGTGATCCGCGGTGCCTCGCGGATACGCTTGACGCTCATCTCGAAGCCGAACTCGACATTGGCGAAGCCCGCAGTGCCGGTCACCGGCGCGGCCGAGCGGTAGTGCGGCGTGGCGCAGACCGGGATGTGTCCCTCGCCGGTCAGCATGCCGGAGGTGACGTCGAAACCGATCCAGCCCGCGCCGGGCAGATAGACCTCGGCCCAGGCGTGCAGGTCAGTGAAATCGCTCTCGACCTCGCGCGGCCCCTCGAGCGGATCGATGTCGGGCCGCAGCTGGATGAGATAGCCGGAGACGAAACGCGTCGCGAGCCCGAGATGGCGCAGCGCCTGGATCAGGAGCCACGCCGAATCGCGGCAGGAGCCGGAGCCCGCGGCCAGCGTCTCCTCCGGCGTCTGGATGCCGGCCTCCATGCGGATGACGTAGCTGATCTTCTTTTGCAGCTGCGCGTTCAGCTCGACCAGAAAATTGACGGTCGAGTCCGCCTTGCGCGGAATGTCCTTCAGATACGCCGCGAGCAGCGGCCCGGGCGCCTCGGTCTCGAGATAGGGGGCGAGCTCGGTCTTGAGATCGGGGGGGTATTCGAACGGAAAGCTGTTGGCGTAGGGCTCGACGAAGAAGTCGAACGGATTGACCACCGTCATCTGCGCGGTGAAGTCGACCTCGACCTTGAGCTCGGTCGCCTTGTCCGGAAACACGTAGCGAGCGAGCCAGTTGCCTTGCGGGTCCTGTTGCCAATTCACGAAATGGTTTGATGGTGTGACCTTGAGCGAATAGCTCAGGATCGGCGTGCGGGTATGCGGCGCGGGCCGGAGCCGAATGGTCTGGGGCCCGAGATCGATCGGCCGGTCGTATTTGTAGTGCGTGACGTGATGCAGTGCGACGAAGATCGACACGGACCAGGAACTCCAGCAGCTTTTTTAAGCAGAACACTGGTTCCGGCCGACATCAAGCACTAACAACGGGCAGCAAGTGCCTATCGGGAGAGCGGATTTCGCCGATTGGCGGCCGGGCTGAACCCAAACTTAACCAAGTCCATTCACCATAACGGTACGGACGCATGTTGAGTATGGAGTAGCGCCATGCAGAAATTGACCATCCTGCTAACCACCGCCGCAATGCTGCTGCTCGGGCTGAATCAGGCCGCACGCGCAGACGAGGTCGAGGGAATCTGGCTGACTGCGGCCGGTGACGCCAAGATCCGCATCAGCTCTTGCGGCAAGGCGTTGTGTGGCATCATCGTCTGGCTGAAGGCGCCGATCGATCCCGCGACCGGCAAGCCGCAGATCGACGACAAGAACACCAACAAGGCATTGGCGCAGCGGCCGATCGTCGGCATCAACATCTTCAACGCCATGCGTTCGGTCGCCGACAAGAAATGGTCGGGTACTATCTACAACGCCGACGACGGCAAGACTTATTCCAGCGATCTGCAGCTCGCCGGCACGAAGAAGCTCGAGGTGCGCGGCTGCGTGCTGGCGGTGTTGTGCGGCGGCGAGACCTGGACCAAGGTCGGCGAGATCACGGTGGCGTCGGTCAATCAGTGAACAAGCCGACTTAGCAGTCGTCATTGCGACGAGCGACAGCGACGACGTAATCCATCGCTCCGCAAGCTGGGCTGCGCATCGCTTCGCAATGACAGCGCCAAGGTGGCCGTCCCCGAGCGCTACATCGTCGCGCCCAAGACCCAGGGGGCGAACTCGGCGCCGCCGAAATCAAAGCTCTCGCTCTTGGTCGGCTGGCCCGAGGCGGTCTTGAGGATGAGGTCGAAGATGCGCTGGCCGCATTCCTGCACGCTCTCCTCGCCGTCGAGGATGGTGCCGCAATTGACGTCCATGTCATCCTGCATCCGCTTGTACATCGGCGTGTTGGTGGCGAGCTTGATCGACGGCGCGGGCTTGCAGCCGAACACGCTGCCGCGGCCGGTGGTGAAGCAGACCAGATTGGCGCCGCCCGCGACCTGCCCGGTCGCAGCGACCGGGTCGTAGCCGGGCGTGTCCATGAACACGAAGCCTTTCTTGGTGACGGGCTCGGCATAATGCAGCACGTCGACCAGATTGGTGCTGCCCGCCTTGGCCATCGCACCGAGCGACTTCTCAAGGATCGTCGTGAGACCGCCCGCCTTGTTGCCGGGGCTCGGATTGGCGTTCATCTCGGCACCCTCGCGCTGGGTGTATTCTTCCCACCAGCGCATCAGGCCAACCAGCTTCTCGCCGACCTCGCGGCTGACGGCGCGACGGGTCAGCAGATGCTCGGCGCCATAGGTTTCGGGCGTCTCCGACAGGATCACAGTGCCGCCGTGGCGCACGAGCAGATCGCTCGCGGCGCCGAGCGCCGGATTGGCCGACACGCCGGAGTAACCGTCCGAGCCGCCGCATTGCAGCGCCACGGTGAGTTCGCTCGCCGGCACCGCTTCGCGCTTGACCTTGTTGGCGTCAGTGAGCGCTTCCTTGACGAAGGCAACACCGGCTTCGACGGTCTTGCGGGTGCCGCCGACCTCCTGGATGTCCATCGCGCGCAGCCGGCCGGCAAGCTTCTGCTCGGCCATCAAGCCGCCGATCTGGTTCACCTCGCAGCCGAGGCCGAGCACGATCACGTTGGAGAAATTGACATGGCGCGCATAGCCGCCGAGCGTGCGGCGAAGCAGTGCTAGCGGCTCGTCCTGGGTCATGCCGCAGCCGGTCTTGTGGGTCAGCGCGACGACGCCGTCGACATTCGGGTAGTCGGCGAGCGGATTGTCGCCGGTGAACGGGTTCTTCTTGAACATGTCGGCGACGATGCCGGCAACATGGGCGCTGCAATTCACCGAGGTGAGGATGCCGATATAGTTGCGCGTCGCGACGCGGCCGTCGGCGCGGCGGATGCCCTCGAAGGTCGCCGGCAGATCGAAGTTCGGGACCGGCTTGACGTCGACGCCATAGGCATAGTCCTTGGCGAAGTCGCCCATGCCGCAGTTCTGGGTGTGCACATGCTGGCCCGGTGCGATCGGCTGCGTCGCAAAGCCGATGATCTGGCCATAGCGCCGGATCGGTTCGCCTTGCGCGATCGGCTTGATCGCGACCTTGTGGCCGGCCGGAATGCGATCGACCGTGGTGATGCCCTCGGTCACCTCCAGCCCCGGCGGCAGGCTCGCGCGCGCGATCAAAACGCTGTCGTCGGCGTGCAGGCGGATCACTTGGGCCGAGGCCATGGGAGTTCTCCTTTGGAGCGAATAGCGAATGGAATTGGGAGCAGCGCCATTCGCTACTCCCTGTTCGCCATTCGCGAAGATGACTACGCCTTGCCGCCGGACTTCTCGCGGGTCGCATTGACCTGCATCTTGGCGTAGACCTGCATCAGGCCGACCTCGTTCGACAGCGTCACGAGCTTGAAGCCCATGTTGATCGCGCGCACCGCGCCCTCGGCGCCCGAGCAGTGGATGCCCGGGTTGAGGCCGCGCTTGCCGCATTCCTTGATGATCTTCTCGTAGATCTTGAGGATCTCCGGCTCGTCGCGATCGAGCTTCGGCACCAGACCGTAGGAGAAGCCCAGATCGGACGGACCGATATAGACGCCATCGATGCCTTCGACGTCGAGGATCGCTTCCATGTTCTCGACCGCGGTCTTGGTCTCCATCATCGGCAGCAGCACGATCTCGTCGTTGGCGGTCTGCTGATAGGTGCCGGCCGAGCCGTACATGCCGGCGCGGATCGGACCGTTGGAGCGCACGCCCTTCGGCGGATATTTTGCGTAAGAGACCAGGTTCTTGGCTTCCTGCGGCGTGTTGACCATCGGGCAGATCACGCCATAGGCGCCGCCGTCCAGCACCTTGCCGATGATGCCGGGCTCATTCCAGGGCACGCGGACCATCGGCGTCACCGGATGGGCATGCATCGCCTGGAAGCATTGCACCATCGACTGATAGTCCTGCACGCCATGCTGCATGTCGACGGTGACGCTGTCGAAGCCGCATTGCGCGATCACTTCGGCCGAAAACCCGGAGGGGATCGCGAGCCACGCGTTCACCACCGCCTTGCCCGATGCCCAGACCTGCTTGACCTTGTTTGCCATTGATCGCGTTTCCTTTTGTGTTTTTGGAGGGCGGACCTCAGCTGGTCGCCCGCTGGATCGAGACTTCGCTGACGCCGACTTCGCGCGCGGTATTCACTATCGCCGCCCAGGTGTCGTCAGGCAAGGGGATGCCGTTCTTGGTGCGATCGGCGCGGGTTTTCCGCTCCGGATCGCCCGGAACCAGCACTGAATCCGTACCCGCGATCGGCTTGGTGGCGCGGATGAAATCGGTGTAGCGGGTGATCTCGCCGTCGAAGAAGTTGCTGGTGTCGATCACCTTGGGATCGATGTAGAACGCCATCATGCCGTTGGCGAAGCGACGGTCCGACGATGTCGCGCCGGTACCGGTCAGCGCACCACCAAGCAGCTCACAGATGAAGGCAAGGCCCGAGCCCTTGTGATCGCCGAAGGCACGGATCGCGCCGGTTCCCTTGGTGTGATCGCGCGGCCCATCCGGCGTATACGGACCATACAGCACATGCGGGTCTTCGCTCAGCGTGCCGTCGGCATCGACCAGCGCGCCGATCGGCAGCTTCTTGCCGCCGCGACTCGCTACCAGGCACTTGCCTTCGGCGACGACGGACGTTGCGAAATCGAGCACGATGGGATCCTGGCCCTGGCGCGGAATGCCGACGCAGTATGGCGCGGTGGACAGGCGCTTCTCGACGCCGCCATAAGGCGCGACCAGCAGCGAGCCTGCTGCGGTGACGAAATGAATTGAAACAAGCCCCTCAGCAGCGGCCATCTCGGCCCAGTCGCCGACGCGGCCGAGATGGCCGGAGTTGCGCAGCGCGACGGCAGCAAGCCCCGCTTTCTTGCACTTCTCGATCCCGAGCTTGACCGCGACCGGGGTGACGGTCTGGCCATAGCCGAACTTGCCATCGACCACCGCGAGCGACGGCGTGTCGACCACGACTTCGGGGGTCTGGTTCGGCACGATCGAACCCATCTTCTTCCACCTGACGTAAACAGGCACGCGGATCACGCCGTGGCTGTCGTGGCCGGTGAGGTTGGCCGTCGTCAGGTAGGTCGCGATGCGCTTCGCCTCTTCCGGAGAGGACTCTGAATGCGAAAATACCTCGGACACGAAGTTGATGAGATTATCGACCTTGATGGTGACCATGAAAAATTAGCTCGCTCGATTAGGCGTGGGTTTTGGCGTGTCCGCCGAGATAGGCCGCGGCGATGGCTTCATTGCCCCACAATTCGTCGGGCTTGCCGCCGAGCACGATCCGCCCGGTTTCGAGAACAAAGCCGTGATCGGCGACCGAAAGTCCCATGCGCGCATTTTGCTCGACGAGCAAGACCGTGGTGTCCTTCCTGATCTGCGAAATGATGCGGAACACCGCCTGCACAATCACAGGTGCGAGACCGAGCGACGGCTCATCGAGCAGCAGCAGGCGTGGCTTCGCCATCAGCCCGCGCGCCACCGCGACCATCTGCAACTGGCCGCCGGACAGCGTCCAGCCCAGCGCGTTCGAAAAGGCGCGGATGTCCGGGAACAGGTCGAACATCGCATCGGCCTCGCGCGAGATCTGCGACGCCGAAACCTTCCGGTTCGACGCGCCGAGCATGATGTTCTCTTTCACGGTGAGGCCCGGGAACACGCGGCGGCCTTCCGGCACATGCGAGATGCCGAGCCGGACGATCGCCTCCGGGCCGAGGCCGGCGATCGAGTGACCGTCGAACAGGATGTCGCCGGAGGCGGGCTTGGCGAGGCCGCTTATCGCGCGCAGCGTCGTCGACTTGCCGGCGCCGTTGGCGCCGAGCAGCGTGACCACTTGCCCCTGCTCTACGGCGATGGTGACGCCGCGCAGCGCTTCGATCTCGCCGTAGCGGACCACCAGATTGCGGATTTCGAGCAGCGGCATCATTCGCTCCCGAGATAGGCGGAGACGACGTCAGGATGACGCAGCACGGCCATGGACTCGCCGTCCGCGATGCGGCGTCCGAAGTTCAGCACGGTGATGTGCTGGGCGGCTTCCGAGACCAGCGTCATGTCGTGATCGATAATCAGGATGGTGAGGCCCTGCGCCGCGATGCGCTTGAGCAGCTCATGCAGCTCGAGCTTCTCGGTCGAGTTGAGACCGGCGGCCGGCTCGTCGAGCAGCAGCAAGGTCGGGTTCGAGGCCAGCGCCCGCGCGATCTCGATCAGGCGCTGGTGGCCGTAGGAGAAGCTCGAGATCAGTTCGTTGGCGCGGCTGCCGAGGCCGACGAAGGTCAAAGCCTCCATCGCGCGCTCGGTCAGCGCTTCGTCGCCCTTCCCGATCATGGTGTTGCCGGGACGCTCGGCGCCGATCTCGACATTCTCCAGCGCCGTCATCGAGCGGAACAGGCGGATGTTCTGGAAGGTGCGCCCGAGACCCGCGGCCGTGCGCTGATGCGGCGCCATGCTGGTGATGTCGGTGCCGTCGAGCACGACCTTGCCCGACGTTGCCTTGTAGAGACCGGACAGCACGTTCAGCGTCGTCGTCTTGCCGGAGCCGTTAGGTCCGATCAGCGCATGCACGCTGCCGCGCTTCACCGCGATGTCGACGCCGTCGACCGCCTTGAGGCCGCCGAAATGCTTCGACAGCCCGGAGACTTCGAGCACGATGTCGCCGCCCGTCGTCGCCGGTTTGAGCTGCAGCGCTCCGGCAACAGGCGGCGCCTTGCTGTGCGCGCGCATCCGCGTGAACGCGTCGGACACGAAGCCCCAGATGCCGTCAGGCATGAAGCGGATGATCAGGATCACCGACAGGCCGTAGATCGCGAGGTAGAGGCCGGGCACGCTCTTGAGGAAACGGAGCCATTCCGGGATCAGGATCAGAAGGCCGGTGCCGATCACCGAACCGATCGGCGAGGCCACGCCGCCGAGCAGCGACATGGTCAGGAACTGGATCGATTCCGCGAACGAGAACTGGTCCGGACTGACATAGGCGAAGCCGCCGGCGAACAAGCCGCCCGCCAGCCCGCCAAGCACCGCGCAGACGGCAAAGGCGGAGACCTTGGTACGGAACACATCGATGCCGTTGACGCCGGCCGCAAGTTCATTGTCTCGCACCGCGCGCATGGCGCGGCCAAGCTTGGTGTCGGGCAGATGCCAGACCAGATAGCCGACGATGGCGAGCATCGCGACGCAGAAGGCCAGGTAGCTTTGCGAGGACTGGAACAGCTCGGGCCGGCGGATATTGGCGACGCCGTCAGGCCCGTGGGTCACGCCGATGGCGTTGATCATCACCAGCGTCACGATCTGCTGGAACGAGATCGTCACCATGGCAAGGTAATGGCCACCGAGCCTCAGCGTGGACATGCCGAGGAAAGCGCCGGCGACTAAACTGATCGCGCAGCCGCCAACCAGGCAGAGCCAGAAGTTCAGATGCAGGTCGGCAGTCCCGAGGCCGACGACATAGGCGCCGAAGCCGAAGAACGCGGCCTGCGCCAGATTGATTTGTCCGCACAGGCCGAGCACGACCGACAGTCCGAACACCGCGATCGAGAAGGTCGTGGCCTGGAGCAGGATGTTCAGCACGTAGCCGTCGAACTGCATGCTGGCGGCGAGCGCCACCAGCGCCGCGGCGCCCAGGAAATACGGCAGGTGCCGAATGATCAGCGGTTTCGAGCGCACGGCAGGCGCCGGAATCATGTTGTCGCTGGCGCTCATGCTTTCTCCGCGACGCGTTCGCCGAAGATGCCCTGCGGCCGGAACACCAGGAAGGCGATCAGCACCAGGAAGGCAAAGCCGTCCTTGTACGGCACCGAGATGTAGGCGGCGCCGAAGGTTTCAATGACACCGAGCGCGAGGCCGCCGACGATCGCGCCGGCGACGTCACCGAAGCCGCCGATGATGGTCGCGGCGAATGCCTTCAGCGCGATGGTCGAGCCCATCTGGATCGAGACGAACAGCACCGGCGCCACAAGGATGCCGGCGAGGCCGCCGAGCACCGCCGAATAGATGAAGGTGATCATGATCATGGTGGAGACGGAAATGCCGAGCAGCGAGGCCATTTCCTTGTCCTGCGAGGTCGCCTGCAGCTTCTTGCCGAGCAGCGTCTTCTCGAAGAACCAGAAATTGAACAGCACCAGCAGGATCGTAACGCCGATGATCAGAAGATACTGGCTGTCGAGATAGACCGGGCCGAGCTGGATGCCGGGCGTATCGAACCAGCCTTGCAGCACCTGCGGCTGCGGGCCGTAGATCGCGAGCACCGAGTTCGACAGCAGGATCGAGGCGCCGATGGTGGCGATGATGACAGGCAGATAGGTGCGGTGACGCAGCGGATAGTAGACGCCTAGATTGAAGACGACGCCGAGCAGCGCCATACCGGCAAGCGCGATCACGAAGGACAACCAGTAGGGCAGCCCGAGCTCGACGCAGACCACCATCAGATAGGCGGCGACCATCGAGAATTCGCCTTGCGCGAAGTTCACCACGTTGGTGGCGCGGAAGATCAGCACGAAACCGAGCGCGACCAGCGCGTAGACCGCGCCGATGCCGATGCCGGTGAACAGCAATTGCAGAACTAGATCCATGACAGCGCTCGGTTGAAGCAGAAGCAAATATCCCGGCACCGGCCGGATCGGAGTGTTGTCGTGTTAGCGCTACACGGGAGGTGGCAGGGCTCTCTCCCCCTCGCAACCGGGGTCTATCCCGGTTGCGCATCGTAAATTTGGGCAAGTCGGGCAGGCCCGACTTGCCCCGGGGGAGAGTTGGAGAGAGAGGGGTAAACCACGAATTCCGCCCGTGCGGCTTACCCCTCTCCCTACCCCTCCCCCGCAAGGGGGGAGGGAACCCATCCATTCGTGCCTCCCTGACCGTTTCAGATCAGTCGTTGAAGTCGATGTGCTTGTCGTAGACGATCGTACCCTTCTCGTTCTTCACGACATTGTAGCCGTGCAGGCCGTCGCCGTTCTTGTCGAAATTGTACTCGCCCTCGGCGCCGGCGAATTTCTGCGTCGCCAGGATGGCCTCGCGGATCTTGGTCGGATCGGTCGAGCCGGCCTTGTTGATCGCCGCCGACAGGATGGTGATCGCGTCATAGGGCCAGGCGCTCTGGTTGTCGGGCGCGGTCTTGTAGGCATCGCGATAGGCCTTGCCGAACGCCTTCGCGGTGGCGCTGGAGTCTTCGGCGAAGTCGGCGACACCGTAGGTGCCGAACAGCGCGGGACCGGCGAGCTTGGTCGAGGACACTGCCACCACCGAGGGCGAGCCGACCCAGGGGATGTTGACGCCGAGCTGGCGCAGCTGCCGGGCAAAGATGCCGAGGTCGTTCTCGAAGGTGAAGTAGGTGCCGAGCACATCGGCGCCGGACTGCTTCACGGCGAGCACGACCGGAGTGAAGTCCTGGCTCTGGTTGGCATAGCCCTGGTCGAGCACCGGCGGCGCGCCGAGCTTGGTCAGCGCCTCGGTGAGCGCCTTGCCGCCCGCGGTGCCGAAGGCGTCGGTGGAATGGACGATCGCCCATTTTTTCTTGCCGAGCGTGTTGACGCCGAAATCGGCGATCACGCGGCCGGAATAACTGTCGTTCGGGCGGAAGCGGAACAGCCAGGGATTGCCGGAATGGGTGAGATCAGGATTGGTGCCGCCGATCATCACGGGCTTGCCGACCTTGATGACGTCGGGGGCCATCGCCTGCACCTGGGTCGAGCGGATCGAGCCGAGGAAGGCGACGATGTCGGATTGTGCGGCGAGCTTGGAGAACGCCAGCACGATGCCCGGGTTGGTGGTCTGGTCGTCCTCGATCACGAGCTCGACCTGCTTGCCGAGCACGCCGCCGGCCTTGTTGACTGCGGCCAGCGCCAGCTTGGCACCGTTCTGGGCCCACAGGCCCTGCTCCGCGGCCGGTCCGGTGACCGGCACGCACATGCCGATCTTGATGGTCGCGCCCTGCGCCCAAGCGCTACGCATCAAGGCGGGAGCAGCAAGACCTGCCGCCAAGCCGGCGGAAAATTCACGCCTCGTCAGTTTCATTCAATCCTCCCTTTGGTGCGCCGAACTTGCATGTCGGCTGCGTTGAGACGAGCTGACGCGTCGATCTGTTGCCCTACCCGCGACCGTCGATTGGCGCGCCGAACAAACGTGGAGGCCCGCTGCAGCGCACAAGACGCGCAGCAGCGGCCATCAATCTGGCGTTTGGCGCAGCTAACCACGATTGCACATTGCACGCAATAGTCAAAAGTTCTGGCAACGGTGCGTGAATGCCTGCTACCAGCGAGATGACGCGATCACGTGATAATGTGGCCGACGGGCAGCCATCGATGTCGATTCCTAAAGCGAAATCGCAGACCAGACGGAAACAGCCGGCCTACGCGCTGATCAAGAGCGCATTGGCAAAGCACATTCGGGCCGGTGACGTGCCGCCCGGCACGGTGCTCTCCGAATCGGCGATCGCGACCTTGTTCGGCTCCAGCCGCTCCCCGGTGCGGCAGGCTTTCGAACAACTGGCGGATATCGGCCTGGTGCGCCGATTCGACGGCCGCGGCGTCATCGCCGGCAAGCGCCAGGTCGAACCACGGCGCGTCCCGATCACACCGGAAATGTTCGGGCTGACCGATGGCCCGGTCGAGGCGGTGCGCAGCGACGCCTGGGACACGCTCTATTACAAGCTCGAACGCGAGGTCATCTACCGGTCGCTGTTCGGACGCTTCCGCGTCAGCGAGCTCGCGCTGGCGCGGCACTTCCGGGTCGGGCGCACGGTGGCGCGCAATCTGCTGCTACGCGCGCAGGCGATCGGAATCCTCGAGAAAGGCGCCAAGGCGCATTGGTACGTGGTGCCACTGGATGAGGATCGCCTTCGCGACATCTTCGAGGTGCGCGCAACCCTCGAACCGCTGCTGCTCAAATCCGCGACCGCGAAAATTCCTGCCGCGCTGCTTGACCGGATGGCGGAGCGGCTGCGCGAGGGAATTCAATTCCGCAGTCGCGTCGGTGTCGGCGAGCTCGACGAGATCGAGGGCGACCTGCACATCCGCTGCCTGGGCTATGGTATCAATCGCGAGATGATCGAGGCGCTCAAGCGCACCCACTGCGCGTTCGCGATCGGAAAGCACATTCAAGTCGCGCTGACTGCGCCGCAGATCGATTCCTTCATGGACGAGCATCTGGTGATCATCGAAGCGTTGCGCGCGCGAGACGGCGATGCGGCAGCCGCGATCTTGCGCCGGCATATCGAGTGGTCCCACTCGAAGGTCGCCAGCTGGATCGCCCAATTCCGCGCCATCAACGTGATCTCGCGCGTGCCCTATATGACCTGAGCTCGCATCGCCGCGCGCATGATCGCAGCTACTCGTCGACCTCGACGTCGGCGTCATCGGCCGAGCCCATTCCAGCCAGACTTGCCTCCAGCACACCCAGCATTTCGTGCAACTCGGCAAGCTTGCGCGCGCCATATCGTCGCGTGATCTCGGCGTAGATCGCCTCCGACGTCG
Source organism: Bradyrhizobium sp. PSBB068 (assembly GCA_016839165.1). Lineage (NCBI taxonomy): Bacteria > Pseudomonadati > Pseudomonadota > Alphaproteobacteria > Hyphomicrobiales > Nitrobacteraceae > Bradyrhizobium > Bradyrhizobium sp. PSBB068. Next base: position 2,085,925 of record CP069300.1, on the reverse strand, counting down.
GCGCCACCGCCTCGATCAGCTTCAACCCCTTGGCAGAGATCGAGACCACCGCGCGCCGCGCGTCGTTCTCCGCCGCCTTGCGCTCGATCAACGCACGGCCCTCGAGGTCACGCAGGATCCGCGACAGGCTCGGGCCGAGCAGGAACGCCACGCGGGCGAGCTCGGTAACCTCGATCTCGTCGACCGCGGTCAACGCACGCAATATTCGCCATTGCTGTTCGGTCAGCCCGTGATTGCGCAACGAGGGACGAAACTGCCGCATCACCGCCTCGCGCGCACGGAGCAGCGACATCGGCAGCGAACGTGAGAATTCGCGCATCGGGCCACGTCGCGACGATGTGTCGTCACCCTGCTCCTGCCCTGTCTCGTTCGACAATTTCTTGCGCGCCATCACCTAATCCGCCGCCGCAACCTTTTGCACCGCAACATACGCTGATTCAGTTTGCGGGAAATCACTTAACATGTTAATCATTTCCCGGCATCCATTTTTGTGTAGCACGCATGGCACTCTCCAAGGACGATATCCGCGCTGCCGCCGAGCGGCTCGACAACGCGGAAAAGACCCGCAAGCAAATCCGCCAGCTATCGCTGGAATACCCCCGCATCACCCTCGAAGACGCCTACGCGATTCAGAAGGCCTGGGTCGAGATGAAGGTGACGCAGGGGCGCATCGTCAAGGGCCACAAGATCGGCCTGACCTCGAAGGCGATGCAGAGCGCGCTCAATATCGACGAGCCCGATTCCGGCATCCTGCTCGACGACATGTTCTTTGCCGATGGCGGCCTGGTGCCGACCGATCGCTTCATCGCAACCCGCGTCGAGGCCGAGCTTGCCTTCGTGATGAAGCACCGCCTGGCCGGGCCGAACTGCACATTGTTCGACGTGCTCAACGCCACCGACTTCGTGGTGCCGGCGCTGGAGATCCTGGATACGCGGGTCGAGCGCGTCGATCCCGAGACCAAGGCGACGCGCAAGATCTTCGACACCATCGCCGACAACGCCGCCAATGCCGGCATCGTGCTCGGCGGCCGGCCGATCCGCCCGCTGGAGGCCGATCTGCGCTGGATCGGTGCGCTCTGCTTCCGCAACGGCCAGCTCGAGGAAACCGGTCTCGCCGCTGGCGTGTTGAATCATCCGGCGACCGCGGTGGCGTGGCTCGCCAACAAGATCGCGCCGAACGGGCTGGCGCTGGAGGCCGGTCAAATCGTGCTGGCGGGCTCGTTCATCCGCCCGATCGAGACCCGCAAGGGCGACACCATCCAGGCCGATTACGGACCTTATGGTTCCGTGAGCTGCTACTTCGCCTGACGCACTCAGCAGGAGCGCTGCATGCCGCATTTCACAATTGAATACTCCGCCAATCTCGACGGCCTCGTCGACATGGGCGCCACGGTCGAGATGGTCCGCAAGGCCGCGGTCGAGACCGGCATCTTCCCGCTCGGCGGCATCCGTGTTCGCGCCGTCAGGTGCGAGCATTACGCGATCGCCGACGGCCGTAAGACTTACGGCTTCCTCGACATGGTGCTGCGGCTCGGTGAAGGCCGCGACCTCGCCACCCGCAAGCGGGCCGGCGAACACATCTTCAAGGCGCTATCGGCCCATCTCGATCCGGTATTCGCCAACAGCAAGTTCGCTCTGTCGTTCGACATGCAGATCAACGACAAAGAAACCAGCTGGAAACGCAACAACATCCACGACGCACTGAAGGTGGAGACGGTCAATGGATAAAGCGACAGCGAAATCGTCAGCCGACGTGTTCCAGGCCAACCGCGATCGCGCCGGTCCCCTGCTCGCGAAGTTGAAGGCCGATGGCATCGGCAACGTGATCGACGGCAAGGTCGTTCCGGCGGCTTCCGGCCAGACCTTCGAGACCAAATCGCCGGTCGATGGTGCGGTGCTGGCGACGGTCGCACGCGGCAATGCCGAGGATATCGACCGTGCCGCAACCGCGGCAGCCAAAGCTTTCAAGGCCTGGCGCGACATGCCGGCGGCACAGCGCCGCAAGCTTTTGCACCGCGTCGCTGATGCGATCGAGGAGCGCGCCGACGACATCGCCGTGCTCGAATGCATCGATACCGGCCAGGCGCACCGCTTCATGGCCAAGGCCGCGATCCGAGCGGCGGAGAATTTCCGCTTCTTCGCCGACAAATGCGGCGAGGCCCGCGACGGCCTCAACACGCCCTCTGATGAGCACTGGAATATCTCGACCCGGGTGCCGATCGGACCGGTCGGCGTGATCACGCCGTGGAATACGCCGTTCATGCTCTCGACCTGGAAGATTGCGCCCGCGCTGGCCGCCGGCTGCACCGTGGTGCACAAGCCGGCGGAATGGTCGCCGGTGACGGCTGACATGCTGGTCAAGCTCGCCAAGCAGGCCGGCCTCCCCGACGGCGTGCTCAACACCGTGCACGGCTTCGGCGAAGAGGCCGGCAAGGCGCTGACAGAGCACCCCGCCATCAAGGCGATCGGCTTCGTCGGCGAAAGCGCGACGGGCTCGGCGATCATGGCGCAGGGCGCGCCTACCTTGAAGCGGGTGCATTTCGAACTCGGCGGCAAGAACCCGGTGATCGTGTTCGACGACGCCGATCTCGACCGCGCGCTCGATGCCGTCGTGTTCATGATCTACTCGCTCAATGGCGAACGCTGCACCTCGTCGAGCCGGCTGCTGGTTCAGGAGAGCATTGCCGGCAAGTTCGTCGAGAAGCTGACCGCGCGCGTCAAGGCGCTGAAGGTCGGCCATCCCCTCGATCCCGCGACCGAGATCGGGCCGCTGATCCATGAGCGGCACCTCGCCAAGGTGTGCAGCTATTTCGATGTCGCCAAAAAGGATGGCGCCACGATCGCGGTCGGCGGCAAGCCGCATGACGGCCCCGGCGGCGGCCATTATGTGCAGCCGACGCTGGTCACCGGTGCCAACGCGAACATGCGCGTCGCGCAGGAAGAGGTGTTCGGCCCGTTCCTGACCGTGATCCCGTTCAAGGACGAGCGAGAGGCCATCGAGATCGCCAACGGCGTGCAATACGGCCTGACCGGCTATGTCTGGACCGGCGAGATGGGCCGCGCGCTGCGCGTCGCGGATGCGCTGGAAGCCGGCATGATCTGGCTCAACTCGGAAAACGTCCGCCACCTGCCGACCCCGTTCGGCGGCATGAAGTCGTCCGGCATCGGCCGCGACGGCGGCGACTACTCGTTCGACTTCTATATGGAAACCAAGCACGTCTCGCTCGCGCGCGGGACGCACAAGATCCAGAAACTGGGAATTTAACCAGCACTGTCATTGCGGGGCGACGCTTGGCGGCGAGCCCGGAATGACGGACCACAAAATTGAGGAAACACCGATGCCCGCTCCGACCCACGTTTTCGATCCGCCGTTCAACATCATCCGCTGCAGCCACGCGGTGCTCGACGTTACGGATCTCGACAAGAGCGCCGCCTTCTACGAGAAGACCGTCGGCCTCCACATCGAGGACCGCGACGACAAGTCGGTGTATCTGCGCGCCAGCGAGGAGCACCAGCATCACTCGGTGGTGCTGCGCAAGGCGGCGAAGGCCGCCTGCAACCGGCTCGGCTTCAAGGTCGGCAATGACGGCGACCTCGACAAGGCCGCCGCCTTCTGCTCCGAAAACGGCATCAGCTACGCCTTCGTCGAGCAGCCGTTCCAGGGCCGCACGCTGCAGTTCACCGATCCGTTCGGCTTCCAGATCGAGCTCTACGCCACGATGGAGAAGCGTCCGCATCTGTTGCGGCGCTACGATCTCTACAAGGGCTGCCATCCGCAGCGGCTCGACCATTTCAACGTGTTCGCCGCCGAAGTGCAGGACACCGTCGATTTCTACGCCCGGCTCGGCTTCCGCCTCACCGAATATGCCGAGGAGGACGGCGACAACGGCCGCATCGCGGCCGCCTGGATGCACCGCAAGGGCAACGTCCACGACTTCGCCATCACCAACGGCCGTGGTCCCCGCCTGCACCATATCGCCTATTGGGTGCCGACCGCGATGAACATCGTGCATCTCTGCGACGTGATGGCGTCTTCCGGCTTCCTCAAGAACATCGAGCGCGGCCCGGGCCGGCACGGCATCTCCAACGCCTTCTTCCTCTATATCCGCGATCCCGACGGCCATCGCATCGAGCTCTACACCAGCGACTATTTCACCGGCGATCACGACCATGAGCCGCTGCGCTGGTCGCTGCGCGATCCGCGCCGCCAGACGCTGTGGGGCGCGCCGGCGCCGCGCTCCTGGTTCGAGGAAGGTTCGACCTTCGCCGGCCAAGCGGTGCGCGAGCCGCGCTTCGTCGCCGACGTGCTGGTTGCGGACTAGTCACGCCTTCATCTACTCGTCGTCCCTGCGAAAGCAGGGACCCATAACCACTGAATTGAGTCGCTGAACGAATGTCTGGCCGCGTGCCCCTTTTAATGGCCGCGGAGTATGGGTCCCGGCTTTCGCCGGGACGACACCAACGAATGGATTGCTGATGCCCGCCCCTCGCCTCGCCACCTATTCCATCGACGGTGCCACCCGCTACGGTGTCGTGACTGACAATGGCATCGTCGATCTCTCGTCACGCTTCGCCAAGGACTATCCGACGTTGCGCGAGGCGATTGCCGCCGGCGCGCTAACCAAGCTCGTGGAGGACGCCGCCAAGCGATCGCCCGACCACGCGCTCGACGCGGTTGCCTGGCAGCCGCCGATCCCGGCGCCGGACAAGATCATCTGCATCGGCGTCAACTATCCGGACCGCAATGCCGAGTACAAGGACGGCTCGGACGCACCGAAATACCCGAGCATGTTCCTGCGGGTGCCGCGCTCGTTCGTCGGCCACAACACGCCGGTGGTGCGGCCGCGGGCCTCGCCGCAGCTCGACTATGAGGGCGAGCTGGTGCTGGTGATCGGCAAGGCCGGCCGGCACATTGCGGAAGGCGCCGCGCTCGATCACATCGCCGCGATCACGCTCTGCAACGAAGGCACCATCCGCGACTGGGTACGCCACGCCAAATTCAACGTCACCCAAGGCAAGAACTTCGATTCCACCGGCAGTCTCGGCCCGTGGATCGTGCCTTATACAAACGAAGCGCAGATCGCCGATGTCCGTCTGACCACGCGCGTCAACGGTGAAGTCAGGCAGGACGACCGCACCTCGCGCTTGATCTTCGGCTTCCGCTACCTCATCAACTACATCTCGACCTTCACGACGCTGGTTCCCGGCGACATCATCGTCACGGGAACGCCGACCGGCGCGGGGGCGCGGTTCGATCCGCCGCGCTATCTGAAGCCCGGCGATGTCGTCGAGGTCGAGGCCGAAGGCGTCGGCATCCTGCGCAACAGCGTCGTCGACGAAGCCAACTAACCCCGCAAGCAAGTGGACAGTGCCATGACCTCAACATCCGGTGGCGAAGCGATCGTCAACGGCCTCGTCGCTCACGGCGTCGACACCGTGTTCGGCCTGCCCGGCGCGCAGATCTATGGCCTGTTCGATGCTTTCCATCAGGCGCAGCTCAAGGTGATCGGCGCCCGCCACGAGCAGGCCTGCGGCTACATGGCGTTCGGCTATGCCCGCTCTTCCGGCAAACCCGGCGTGTTCAGCGTGGTGCCGGGCCCCGGCGTGCTCAACGCCTCGGCGGCGCTGCTCACCGCGTTCGGCTGCAACGAGCCGGTGCTGTGCCTCACCGGCCAGGTGCCGACGCAATTCCTGGGCAAGGGCCGCGGCCATCTGCACGAGATGCCGGACCAGCTCGCGACGCTGCGCACCTTCGTGAAATGGGCCGACCGGATCGAATATCCCGACAATGCGCCCGCGCTGGTGTCGCGCGCGTTCCAGGAGATGCTGTCGGGCCGGCGCGGTCCCGCGTCGCTGGAGATGCCGTGGGATGTCTTCACCCAGCGCACCCAGGTCGCAGCCGTCAAGCCGTTCGACCCATTGCCGGCGCCGCAGCCCGATCCCGACCGCATCAAGCAGGCCGCCGATCTGATCGCCGGCAGCAAGGCGCCGATGATCTTCGTCGGCAGCGGCGCCATCGAGGCGCGCGAGGAGATCCTCGAGCTGGCCGAGATGATCGACGCGCCTGTCGTCGCCTTCCGCAGCGGCCGCGGCATCGTCTCCAACGCGCATGAGCTCGGGCTCACCATGGCGTCGGCCTACAAGCTGTGGCCCAAGACCGACCTGATGATCGGCATCGGCACCCGCATGGAGCTGCCGACGATGTCGCGCTGGCCTTATCAGCCGGCCGGGCTGAAATGCGTGCGCATCGACATCGATCCGGTCGAGCTGCGGCGCTGGCCGGCCGACGCCGGCGTGATCGCCGACGCCAGGGCCGGCACCGCCGATCTCGTCGCCGCCGTGCGCAAGGTCGGCTACAGCAAGACCTCAGGCCGCCGTGCTGCGATCCGCGAAGCGACCGCAGCGACCGAGCAGGAGATCCAGCGCATCCAGCCGCAGATGGCCTATCTGAAGATCCTGCGCGAGGTGCTGCCGGCGAACGCCATCGTCACCGACGAGTTGTCGCAAGTCGGCTTCGCCTCCTGGTACGGTTTCCCGATCTATGAGCCGCGCACCTTCGTCACCTCGGGCTATCAGGGCACGCTCGGTTCGGGCTTCCCGACCGCGCTCGGCACCAAGGTCGCCAACCCCGACAAGCCGGTGGTCGCGATCACGGGCGACGGCGGCTTCATGTTCGGCGTCCAGGAGCTCGCCACCGCGGTGCAGTTCAAGATCGGCGTGGTGACGCTGGTGTTCAACAACAACGCCTATGGCAATGTCCGCCGCGACCAGCGCGAGCGCTTCGACGGCCGCGTCGTCGCCTCCGACCTGGTCAATCCCGACTTCGTCAAGCTCGCCGAATCCTTCGGCGTCGGGGCCGCACGCGTCACCTCGCCCGATCACTTCCGCCCGGTGCTGGAGAAGGCACTGGCCGATGGCGGCCCATATGTGATCTCGGTGGAAGTGCCGACCGATTCCGAGGTCTCTCCCTGGGCGTTCATTCATCCGGCAAGAAACAACTAAACGCTCTTCACGCCGCGTTGCAGCCGCGACGCGGCGATCACGAGCAGGCCGGCGCCGGCGACCGACCAGCAGGCGACCGGCGCCCAGTGCACCAGCGGCGCATAATCAGGCAGCTTCTGCAGGCCGCCGGCGACCGCGGTCATCCGCGCGAAGGTCGCAAGCGCGAGCGCCGAGAACACGAGGCCCGTCACCTTGCCTTCGGCGCCGGTCTCGCCGATCGCAAGCGCGGCCGACACCGCGCTCATCAGCATGCAGCCCCAGGCAGCTCCCGCCATGAACTGCGCCACGATCAGGACGTTGAGGCTGCCGGCGATCTCCGCGGCGACGATGGCGAAGGCACCGAGCAGCCCCGCTGCGCCCATCACGATCAGCCCGCCACGGTGCTTGACGACGATGCTCGCCGGAAACATCGCGATGTTGAAGCCGATCCAGAACACCGGCATCAACCATTGCAGATCGTCCGATTTGGCGAAACGCAGATAGAACGGCGCACTGTTGATGTTGAAGTGCAATTGATAGCCGAGCGAGAGCAGCACCATCGAGGCGATCATCAACATCGGCACCGTTCCAAGCCGCCTTGCCGGCGACGCAAGCCGCTCCGGCTGCACCTCCGCGGCGACGCGGCGCTCGATCCCTGAGAACGCCAGCGCGGTCAACAGTAGCACGGCACCCGACAGCACGAACGGCAGCCGCGCATCATGATCGCGCAGCACGACGCCGAGATAGGGCGACACCGCGCCGGCAATGCCGTAGCCGAGCATCGCCAGCGCGGCGAGGAACGGGACGGAAGGTTGCGCGCGATACTTCCCCAGCAGCGTCAATGGCGGCGCGCGCAAGGCCGACGATGCGGCAGCCCAGATCACGATCAAGGCGATCAGCCAGACCTTTGCGCCCGGCCCGGTGCCGGCGACGTATGGCAGCGCGATGAAGGCGGCGCAGGAGATCGCGGCGAGGATGCCGACGAACAGGCCGAGACGGCCGACCAGGATCGAGATCCTGTCGGCTGCCATGCCCATCGCCGTATCCGTGATGGTGAAGATGGCCTGGTCCATCATCAGGATCAGGATAACAGTTGAAGGCGCGATGCCAACTTCGGCGCACAGCTTGGGCAGGTAGATCAGGTAGGTGGTCCAGCCCAGCGTGAACACGAGTTGCAGCACGGCGAGATAGACGCCGGTGCGGTTGATCGCGCGGTCGGCCCTGGTGGTCATATGCAGAGTTTAGACCAGCTCTCCTCTTTGCGGGAGGCCTTCAGCCTGGCTGAAGCGACCAAGCAAAGCTACGCGCTGCCAAAAATATCGAAAACAACCCCATGCAAAGCAGCAGGCGTTCCGCCGGCACTCGGAAAGGCACTTGACACGTCGGGCAACTCAGTGGCACATTTCCATTATTCCGAAATTGCGCAGCCGCCCGCCGCCGCGCAATGGCTAGCGCACCTTGCGGAAGGTCAGATTGATCCGCTGGCGGCCGAGCACGCCGTGCTCGCCGTCGGCAAGCGGCGCCACACCGTGATAAAATAACCGTGACGGCCCGCCCCACACCGCGACGTCGCCATGTTCGAGCCGATAGCGACGCGGGGTGTCGCTGCGTTTGAGACCTCCGAACAGGAAGGTCGCCGGCAGCCCGAGCGAGATCGAGACGATCGGCGCGCCGTAATCGAGCTCGTCCTTGTCCTGATGCAGCGACAGTTTTGCACCGGGCACGTAGCGATTGATCAGACACGCCTCCGGGGTGAAGCCGGTGAAGCCGGCCTCATCAGCGGCAGCGGCGGCCAGCCTGCGCAGCACCTCCGGCATGACAGGCCAATTCAGCCCCGTATCAGGATCGATCGGATCGTAGCGATAGCCGCTGGGATCGGAGACCCAGCCGACGCTGCCGCAATTGGTCATCGCGACCGACATCCGGTGGCCGCCCGGCGTGATCAGATGGCGGAACGGCGCCTGCTTCACGATCGCGCGCAAAGCGGGAATGAGTTCAGCCTCGAACGGCCGGACGAAGCCACGCAACAGCACTGCACCGTCCGCGATCGTCTCGCGCGGCGGCCTCGCATCGCCGATGCTCTCGAACAGATCAGCGGCCACTCTCTCGCACTCACTTCGCGTCGTGGAAGATCACACCGACGGTGTGACGATGGCCGGACCTGATCCGGCTGACGCCGTGGCGCAGATTGACACGATACGGCCCGCGCGTCCCCTGCACCGGACGATGATGCACGGCAAACGCCACCGCATCGCCCTTGGTCAGCGGCACCACCTCGGGCCGCGACTGCATCCGCGGCCGCTGCTCGGTCAGCACGAACTCGCCGCCGGTGAAATCGCGCCCCGGCTGCGACAGCAGGATCGCGACCTGGATCGGAAACACGTGCTCGCCATAGAGGTCCTGGTGCAGGCAGTTGTAGTCGCCGTCGCCATATTGCAGCAGCAGCGGCGTCGGCCGCGTCTGCCCGGCGTCATGACAGCGTTTGAGGAACGCGGTGTGCGACGGGGGATAGCTGATCTCGATCCCCATCGTCTGGTTCCAGCGATTGGCGGTCGCGGTCAGCCGCGCATACAGCGCCGGCCGCAGCTCCGCGATCAGGTCCGGCAGCGGATAGGAAAAATATTTGTACTCGCCGCGGCCAAAGCCGTGGCGGCCCATCACGACCCGGCTACGGAACCGGCTGTCGTCGGGATACAGCGCGGCGATGGCATCACATTCCGCTGGTGTCAGCAGACCATTGAGGACGGCGCAGCCCTGCCCGTCGAGGTCGGCCGTGATCTGGTCCCAGGGGAGTCCGTCGATGCGGGCGAGGCTGTTGGTGGATGCGCGGGTGAGGGTTTTGGCTGTTGCTGTCATGGGGCGGAATCTGGCCGATGATCGCGGCCCGCGCCACCCGATTTCCGGCGGGTAATATCCGGGACAGCGCCCCAAGCTCCCCCGTCGTCCCGGCGAAGGCCGGGACCCATAACCACCGCTTCGCGTTTGGCGAAGGCTGGGGCCACAGCATCGCTCCACAATCACCATTTGTGGTTATGCGTCCCGGCCTTCGCCGGGACGACGCGTGGAGAGAGTATCGGTCCGATCTATGAACGCACGCGCAGAAGCTATTTAGCCCCGCACCGGCAGCGTCACCACGTCGTAGCCGTGGCTGATCTTGCGCTTCAGCACCGGGTCTTCCAGCTCGAACTCGAAGCGGCTGGCCGGTCGGATGCCGCCCTTGGCGGCGAAGGTGCCGCCGAACATGGCGCAACCGTCGGGCAGCTTGCCGCCATCGAAGCCGCGCGCGATCAGGTCGTTCACCGGCAGCATGTGATCGAGGGTGCCTTCCTGGTAGAGCACGCGCTGGCCGCCGATCGTGGCCCAGGAGCGCAGGATCAGCTGGTCCCAGTGGCCGATGACATCCTCGAGCTCCCAGAGCTCGGACGCGACAGGCTTGTCGCACATCTGCTTCGAGACGGTGACGCTGTAGCTCTCGACCTTGCGGTCGGTATGGTCGGAGCCGCAGCCGACGAAGATGCGGCCCTGCCAGCCGATCAGCACGAACTCGACCTCGCCGCTCGACTCCTCGCCGCAGACCTCGATCGCATCCGCGAAGGTAAGCCGGCGCGCCGAGCAGCGGTAATAGATCGGCGTCGTCGCGGGCCGGGCGATGCCGAGCGCCTCGAGCTCGGCGATGTGCTTGTCGCGCGCCACCGGATCACGGCCGGTCCAGCCGGCGATCACGGCTTGCCGGATTTCCAGCGTGAGCGGTGTTGCCACGCCCTTATCGTCGACATTGAAGGTGAGATCAAACACGGATGACGGTCTCCATTCCGGCCGCAAGCTCGAAGATGCGGCGATCCGAACCGCCCGCGGCGGCGAGCATCAGGCCGACCGGCGCTTCGCCCTGGCGATGCGCGGGCAGCGAGATGGCGCAGCCATCGAGCACGTTGATCAGCGAAGGATTGCGCAGCGCGCGCAAATTCTCGGTGGCGAACGCCTTGTCGTCGGCGAGGCTGGCAATGGTCGGCGGCAGGTTCGCGGTGGTCGGCAGCACCATCGCATCAAAGGGCGCAATCCGCGCCTCGGTGCGGGCGATGAACGAGCGCCGCGCGTTGATGAGGTCGATATAGTCGGCCGCCGGAAAGCCTTCGCCGCGCTGGATGCGGACGGCGACGCGCGGATCGTAGATGTCGCCCTTGCTCGCCAGCAGGAAGCGGTGCCAGGCATAACTCTCGGCCGCGGAGAACCCGCCTTTGGTATTCATCACGCCGACATCGAGCAATTCAGGCACCTCGATGCGTTCGATCAAGGCGCCGGCGCGCGACAACGAAGCCAGTGCACGCTCGAAGGTCTTTGCGACGGCATCGTCGAGATCGTCGAGCGCGACCGTAGTCGGCACCGCGAGCCGCATGCCCTTGACCGGGCGCGGCGCGATCGGCGTCACCGGCTCGTCGGCCAGCACGGCATCGAGCGCGGCGCAGCAGGCCACCGAATTGGCCAGCGGGCCATAGCTGTCCAGGGTGAACGACAGCGGCACGCCGCCGGCAAGCGGAATCCGGCGCTGCGTCGGCTTGTAGCCGACGATGCCGTTGAAGGCGGCCGGGATCCGGCAGGAGCCGCCGGTATCGGTGCCGAGCGCACCGAACGCCATGCCGTCGGCGATCGAGACCGCAGCCCCCGAGGACGAGCCGCCGGGCACATGGCCGACGCTCCGGTTCCAGGCGCTCTTCGGCGTGCCGAAATGCGGATTGATGCCGATGCCCGAATAGGCGAACTCGGTCATGTTGGTGCGTCCGATCACGATGAAGCCGGCGCGCTTGAGCCGCGCCACGGCGGGCGCATCGGCCTCCGCCGGCGCGGAATCCTCCAGCGCCCGGGAGCCTGCGCGCGTCACCTGCCCCTTGATGTCGAACAGGTCCTTGATCGAGATGGGAATGCCGGCAAACGGCGACGGCGCGGCGTTGGCCTTGCGCAGCCGGTCCATCGCATCGGCGGCTTCCAGCGCCGCCTCGCGATCGACATGGATGAAGGTGCGCTGGCCCTCGCCTGTGGGATCGGCGATCCTGGCGATGCATTGCTCGACGAGCTTGCGGGCGGAGGTCGCGCCGCTGGCGAGATCGGCGGCAAGGGAGGCGAGCGTCGGGTTGTTCGGCATGGCTTTCACTTCACAGTTGGGGCTCGTTGTCGCCCGAATAGCCTGCGCCGATCCGGGTCACTTCAGTCCGAAATAGGCGCGGTGCAGCTCTTCATTGCCGCTCATCTCGGCAACCGTGCCGGAGAAGCGGATGCGTCCGCCTTCCAGCACGAATACGCGGGTGGCAATCTCTAGAAAACCGATATTTTGCTCGGCAATCAAGAGTGCCAATCCGCGGCCCTGCAGGCTCGACAGGGCCCGCAGCACCTCCTTGACGAACAGCGGCGACAGCCCGGCCGAGGGCTCGTCCATGACCAAGAGCTTCGGCTCGGCCGACAGCGCCTTGGCGATGCCGAGCATCTTGCGCTGGCCGCCGGACAGGCTGGAGGCCGGATCGCGGCGCTTGTCGCGCAGCACCGGAAACAGGCCGTAGAGTTCGTCGACCCGCGCACCCGGATTGGCATGGCCGAGCGCCTGCGCGCCGACGCGGATGTTCTCCTCGATCGACAGATCGGGAAATACCGCAAGCTCCGACATGTAGGTCATGCCGCGCTTCATGCGATCCGACGATCGCATCTTCGTGATGTCCTCGCCGCCGAGCCTGATGTGGCCGCTGCGGGCTTCGATCAGGCCGACCAGCGATTTCAGGAAGGTGGTCTTGCCCGCGCCGTTGGCGCCGAGCAGCAGCACGGTCTCGCCGGGGCGGACGTCGAGATCGACGCCCCACAACACCTGCATGGTGCCGTAGCCGGCATCGACGCCCCTGGCGTCGAGAAGCGAAGCTGCATCAGTGGGCATGCTCGCCTCCCAGGAACACTTCAATCACCTGCGGCTCGCGCACCGCGCTGGCAAGCGTGCCTTCAAAGATCTCCTTGCCCGCGTTGAGCACGATGACGCGGTCGGTGATCTGTTCGATGAAGCCCATCAGATGCTCGACCACGATGATCGCCATGCCGGTCGCGGCCAGCGCCTTGATGCGGCCCGCAATCCAGTCGAGCTCCGCCGGGTTGAGGCCGGCCGCGAGTTCGTCGAGCAGCAGCAGCCGCGGCCGCGTCGCCAGCGCGCGGGTGAGATCGAGCATCTTCTGCTGCGCGCTGTTGAGATCGGCGGCGGGACGGTCGGCGACCTCCTTCAGCCTGAAATCCTCAAGCAGTTCGGCGATCGCGGGCGCCCCGGTGGCACCGCCATAGGCCAGCGCCACCTGGATGTTCTCGCGTACCGTGAGCGACAGGAACGGCTTCGGCACCTGAAAGGTGCGGTTGATGCCGCGGTGGACCAGCTTGTGCGAGGCGACGCCGCCGGATGAGACATTGTCGAACACGACCTCGCCGCCGTCGGGCGCATAGAGACCGGAGATGACGTTGATCGCCGTGGTCTTGCCGGAACCGTTCGGGCCGACCAGGCCGAGTATCTCGCCGGGCACGACGTGGAAGCTCAGGCCGTCGAGCGCGTGGAAGCCGCCGAAGCGCTTGACCAGCTTCGAGACCTTGAGGATCGGGGTTTTCTCAGGGGACATGCCACCCCCTGCGGGTTGCCAGCGACACCAGCCCTGCGGGCAGGAACAGCACCAGTCCCATGATCAACAGGCCATAGATCAGCTGGAAATATTGCGGCGTGGTGAAGCCGATCAGGTTGTAGATGCCATAGAGGATCAGCACGCCGACGATCGGTCCGGTGATGGTGGCAACGCCGCCGAACAGCGCGAACACGATCGCGAAGATCGAGAACTCGCCGGAGAACACGTTGTCGGGATAGAACACCGAGACGTACCAGGCGTAGATGCCGCCGGCGAGACCGGCGACCAGCGCCGAGGCGAGCCAGGCGATCACCCGCATCTTGATGATGTTGACGCCGGCCATCGAGGCCGACACCGCATCCTCGCGCACGGCCTGCAATGCAAGCCCGAACGGCGAGTTCTTCAGATACACCACCGCGCCGACTGTCAGCGCCATCACCACCACGGCGGCGTAGTAGGCGTGGGTCGGGTTGAAGGTGCCGGTGAGCGACACGCCGTACGGGCCCTTGGTGATCCCCTCCAGCGCGGGGTTGGCGACGAAGTGCAGCACCGCGAGCGAGGCCGCGAGATTGGCGATCGCGAAATACGCCCCCGACAGCCGCAGCAGCGGCGTCAGCAACAGGCCGAGCGCGACCGCAACAAGGCCGCCGACCAGCACCGCGAGCGGCGCCGGCGTCTGCAGATGCATCACCATGATGGCGAAGCCGTAGGCGCCGGCCCCGAAGAAGCCGACATAGCCGAACGGCAGATAGCCGGTGAAGCCATAGATGATGTTCACGCCCTGCGCGAGGATCAGGAAGATCACGAAGTTGAACAGCAGCAGATGGTTTTGATAGACGCCGGGCAGCAGTGCGAACACCACCACCAGCGGCGCCAGGATGAACAGCAGGTGTTTCGAGGCGTTATGCAACGCGCACCCGCCTTCCGAGCAGACCGCTCGGGCGCAACAACAGGATCACGATCAACAACACATAGGGCAGCAAGTCGGCCCAGGAACTGAGATAGGTCTGCACCAGCATGTAGCAGAGGCCATAGACGACACCGCCGAGCGCCGTCCCTAAGGGATTGCCGAGCGAACCGAGCACGACGATGGCAAACGACGTCACCGTCGCATCGGCGCCGAACGCCGGCGTCACCGAGCCGAACATGAAGGGCGCGAACACGCCGGCAACCGCCGCGATGCCGAGCCCGATCCCGAACGCCGCAGCCGAGACGCGATCGACATCGATGCCGGTCGCCAGGGCCTCGTCACGGCGCGACATCACCGCGCGGGTCAGGGTGCCGAGCCGCGTGTGGTAGAGATAGAGGTAGACGAGCCCGATCGCGACGAGGCTCGTGATCGCCGCGATCACCCACGGCGCGGGAAAGCCCTGGCCGAAGATCTGGATCGGCCCTGTCCCGCCCGGCTTGCCGCCGAACAGCTTGACCTTGATGGTCGAGAATACGGTGCCGAGCAGCCGGCTCTGGATCGAGCGTTCGCTGGTGCCGGCGAAGATCGTGGTCACCGCCTCGATCACCTGCGACAGGCCGAAGAACAGGATGATCGACAGCATTTCCGGATTGGCCGAGCCTTGCAGCCGCGGCACCAGCACCCAGTAAAGCAGCACGCCGGCGAGCACGAAGACCACGAAGGCCAGCGGCACCGCGAACAGCGGATCGATCCCGGCGATGCCGACCACGCCGAAGGCGATGAAGGCGCCGAGCATCAGGATGTCGCCATGCGCAAGGTTGACGATGCGCATGACGCCGAACACGAGGTTGAGACCGATGCCGACCAGGCTGAAATACAGCCCGAACAGCACGCCGGCAACGAGCGCATAGGTCATGCTAGCGCTCGCCGCCGAAGGTTACGCCTGCCGCTTCAGACTGCATCACGGCGCCGGATAGATCGGCTTGCCGGTGGCGGTCTCGTGCGGGTAGATCGAGACGAACTTGATGTGGTCGTGCTCGTCGACCGTGAGCTGACCGAGCGGCGTCAGTTCGCCGATCTGGCCGCCGGTCTCGTCCAGCGCGAAGGTGCCGTCCAGGGTCTTGAGCTGGCCGCTGAGCGAGAACACCGCGCGGCGCAGCTCCATCTGGTCGAGGCTGGTCGCAACCGAGAGCGTCTTCTCGATCACCAGCGCCGTGGTGTAGCCGGCCACCGCGTTGAAGCCGAACTCCATCTTGCCGTCGTTGTATTTCTTCAGCCAGGCTTCGCGGAAATCCTTCATGGTCATCCCGAAATTGACCGGATAATCCAGCTCGGACGGCGGCACATAGGTCCAGATGTGCTCCAGCCCCTTGGCGCCGACATTCTTCTCCAGCAGCTCGGTCTCGAGGCCGGCATAGATCGCGAACAGCATCTTGAACTTGGTGCCGACATCCTGGACGTTGCGCAGGAAGGCGATGTCGTTCGGCGCATAGCCGAAATGGATCACCGCATCGGGATTGGTCTTGCTGATGTTGTTGATGATGACGTTGTAGTTGGTGGTCTCGGTCGGAACGCCCTGGTCGTAGACGATCTCGATCGGCGCGCCGGAATCCTTGACGAACTTGCGGAACGCATTGGCCTGGGTGCCGGTGAATTCGTTGGTCGCGTAGAGGATCGCGACCTTCTTGATGCCGAGGCCAGGGCCGTCATGGCTGATGAAGTCGGCGACCGGCTTCGGCCAGATCGTCGACACCGGGTCGGCCATCAGCGCGATATAAGGATTGTCCTTGGAGAAGAAGCTCGCGCCGGTGCCGGTCTGGTCGAACAGGAACATCTTGTGATCGCGCGCGATCGCGACCGCGGGCGCCGTCAGCACCGATCCGGAATCGGCGACCAGGAGATCGACCTTATCCTGGGTGATCAGCTGGTTATAGAGCGTCGAGGCGGTCGCGGTGTTGCTCTGGTCGTCATAGGAGACCAGCTTTATCGGGATCTTCTTGTCGAACGCCTTCACGAAGACGCCGCCCTCGGCGTTCTTCTGCTCGACCCACAATTTCAGCGAGCTGTAGACCGGCATCGAGATCGAGGCGTAGCGCCCGGAGGACGCGTACAGCGTGCCGATCTTGATCTCCGACGGTGCGTCGGCGGCGATTGCCTGCGCGGCAAATGCGAGGCTGGCAGCGAGTGCCGCGCCGATGATCCTCAGCATGATATTATTCCTCCCGGGTATCTTGGACGTGTCTCGAACGTATCTTGGAGCCGTGTTGGACGCGGCCCTTCTACGCGCCGGATCGAGGCGACACAAGCATCGCAGCCTTAGCAATTGTGCGAGGGGCGGAATATGCGGCATGCGCCGGACACAGGCCGCTGCGCAGGGCATGGATGGACCGTTGACGGGCCTCGGTCCGATGGCGCATCAAGACCGGAACGACTTCGGGAGGAAACATCAGCCATGGCCGAGCCAGCGCGCGCGAAACCAAAACCGACACCTGAGACCCAGCATTTCTGGGACGGCACCAAGGCCGGCGAGTTGCGCCTGCAGCGCTGCGACGCCTGCGCCAATGTCTACTTTCCGCCGCGGCCGTTCTGCCCGTCCTGCGCCTCGCGCAAGGTCTCGGTATTCAAGGCCAGCGGCAAGGGCAAGCTGTACAGCTACGTCATCAATCATCGTCCCGCCGCACCCGGCTTCACGCCGCCTTACGCGATCGCCATCGTCGAGCTCGACGAAGGTCCGCGCATGATGAGCAACATCATCGATTGCCCGCAGACGCCGGAAGCGCTCGAGCTCGACATGCCGCTCGAGGTCGCCTTCGAGGCGCTCGACGACAAGATCACCCTTCCCCTGTTCCGTCCGGCGAAAGGGTAACGCGATGCGCAGGAACCAGGTTGCCGTCGTCGGTGCGGCCGAAACCACCGAGCTCGGCGTCATCCCCAACATGTCGCAGATCCAGCTGCACGCGGACGCGGCGCTGAATGCGATCGCGGACGCCGGACTGAAACTGTCGGACATCGACGGCTTCGCCACCGCGGTCGAGACCCCGCAGCAGATGGCGCACTATCTCGGCATCACGCCGACCTGGGTCGACGGCACCTCGGTCGGCGGCTGCTCCTTCATGCTGCATGTCCGCCACGCCGCCGCCGCGATCGAGGCCGGCCTGTGCAAGACCGTGCTGATCACCCATGCCGAGAGCGGCAAGTCGATGATCGGCAAGCAGCCGCGCTTCACCGCGCCCGACAGCCTCAATGGGCAGTTCGAATCGCCGTTCGGCGTCTACGGGCCGCCGAGCATGTTCCCGATCCCGGTGCTGCGCTTCATGAAGACGCACGGCATCACCCATGAACAGCTCGCGATGGTCGCCGTTGTGCAGCGCGAATGGGCGGCGAAGAACCCGCGCGCGACCATGAAGGACCCGATCACGGTCGCCGACGTGCTGAACTCGCGGATGATCGCCTATCCGTTCCGGCTGCTGCAATGCTGCCTCGTCACCGACGGCGGCGGCGCGCTGATCCTCACCTCGGCCGACCGCGCCAAGGATTTCCCGCAAAAGCCGGTCTACATCCTCGGCACCGGCGAGAGCGTCGAAACGCCGATGGTCAGCCAGATGAAGACGTTCGACTCGTCGCGCGCCTTCAAGGTGGCAGGTCCCCTGGCGTTCAAGGAGGCCGGCATCACCCACAAGGACGTCGATCATCTGATGATCTACGACGCCTTCGCGCACCTGCCGCTGTACGGCCTCGGCGACCTCGGCTTCATGCCCCATGAGGAGACCGGCAAGTTCATCGCCGACGGCAACACCCGCCCCGGCGGCAAGCTGCCGCTCAACACCAATGGCGGCGGCCTCAGCTACATGCACTCCGGCATGTACGGCATGTACGCATTGCAGGAGAGCGTGCGGCAGATGCGCGGCATTGCACCTGCGCAGGTGCCGAACGCCAAGATCTCGGTCTGCCACGGCGTCGGCGGCATGTTCGCTGCGTCAGGCACGATCATCTTTACGAACGAGAAATAGTCATTCGTCATTCCGGGATGCGCCGTCAGGCGCAGGCCACAGATGCGCAATTGCGCATCGGGGAATCCATCGTGCGGCAAAATGGATTCCGGGCTCGCGCTTCGCGCGCCCCGGAATGACGACGAAGAGAGCAATCGAAAGCGGAGAACCCACATGGCAAAATCACTGCAGGATAAAGTCATCATCGTCACCGGCGCGGGCCGCGGCATCGGCCGCGAGATCGCGCTGCTCTGTGCGGCGGAAGGCGCCAAGGTCGTGGTCAACGATCCCGGCGGCGCGGCCGACGGCGGCGGCTCGAGCGCGGCCCCCGCCGAGGAGGTGGTCGAGGAGATCAAGAAGCGCGGCGGCACCGCCGTTGCCAATTTCGAGTCGGTGGCGGAAGCCATTCCGGCCAGCAGGATCGTGAAGACCGCGACCGATCATTTCGGCCGGCTCGACGGCGTGGTCAACAACGCCGGCATCCTGCGCGACATGATCTTCCACAAGATGAGCGTGGAAGCCTTCGAGGCCGTCATCAAGGTGCACCTGATGGGCTCGTTCTATGTCAGCCACGCCGCGGCGCGGATCTATCGCGAGCAGGAACAGGGCTCGTTCGTGCACTTCACCTCGACCTCCGGCCTGATCGGTAATTACGGCCAGGCCAACTACGCCGCCGCCAAGCTCGGCATCGTCGGGCTGTCGAAGTCGATCGCGCTCGACATGGGCCGCTTCAACGTGCGCTCGAACTGCGTTTCGCCGTTCGCCTGGACCCGCATGATCGGCACCATCCCGACCGAGACCGACGCCCAGAAGGCGCGCGTCGAGAAGATCAAGCAGATGGGCCCGGAGAAGATCGCGCCGGTCTGCGCCTACCTGCTTTCGGACGCCGCCAAGGACGTCACCGGACAGATCTTCGGCGTGCGCATGAACGAGATCTTCCTGTTCGGCCAGCATCGTCCGGTGCGCTCGGTGCATCGCGGCGAAGGCTGGACGCCGGAGACCATTGCCGAACACGGCATGCCGGCGCTGAAGGCATCGTTCTCCCCGCTCGACCGCTCGGCGGATGTCTTCACCTGGGATCCGATCTGATCCTGCGATCTGATCCGATCTGACAGTTTTATGAAAAAGTCGCCTCCGCGAAGCCGCGGGGGCGACACACTCCTTGGTTGTTTTTTCATGGCGTGCCCGCATTGTGCCAGAATTGCGGGCGCATGATCGTCCTCCCCATAACAAAAAGCCTGGGAGGACTTCGTGACAAATCCAAACAACACAGAGCAACACGAGGCCGACGGAACGAAGGCGTTCGACCGTCGAACCATTTTGCGCGGTGCAACCGCGCTTGCTGCGACGGCGATGGCGGCGTCCGGTGCATCCGCGCGCGACTACGGCCGCAATGCGGAGCCGCAGCGTTATCCCGATCCCGACATCGTCGTGATCGACGACAAGCGCTTCAAGGCCAAAGTCGGCAACACCGCGATCAAGCGGCTCTACACCGGCTGCCTGTGGGCGGAAGGCCCGGCCTGGAACGCGCAGGGCCAGTATCTGGTGTGGAGCGACATTCCGGCCAACCGGCAGTTGCGCTATCTCGACGATGACGGCCACATCTCCGAGCAGTTCCACAAGCCGTCGAACGAGGCCAACGGCTCGACCTTCGATTTCGAGGGAAGGCAGATCACCGCCGAGCGCACGCGGCTGGTGCGCTACGAGCACGACGGAACCGTCACCTCATTGGCGGAGCAGGCGGGCGGCAAGCAGCTCAACGGGCCGAACGACATGGTCGTCCATCCCAACGACAAGTCGATCTGGTTCACCGATCCCGGCTACGGCGCGATCTCGATCTATGAGGGCCAGCGCGCCAACACCGGCTCGAACCAGCCCTACCAGAAGGAAGCCGTCTACCGCATCGATGCGTCCACCGGCCAGATCACCAAGGTCGCGGACGAGCCGTTCAAACCGAACGGCATCGCCTTCAGCCACGACTACAAGAAGGTCTATGTCTGCGACACCGGCATCACGCATTATCCGAACGCCAAGAACATCGTCTGGCAGTACGACCTCAACGGCGACAAGCTGTCCAACCCGCGCACGCTGATCGACATGACGCTGGACGGCAAGTCGGGCTTCCCGGACGGCATGCGGGTCGACATCGACGGCAACATCTGGGTCGGCGCCGGCTGGGTCGGACCGGGCTATGACGGCGTGCAGGTGTTCGCGCCCGACGGTCAACGCATCGGCCAGATCCTGCTGCCGGAAACCTGCGCCAACCTCACCTTCGGCGGCAAGAAGCGCAACCGCCTGTTCATGACCGCGAGCCAGTCGCTCTACGCGGTGTATGTGGAGACACGGGGCGCGCACAACTGCTGATGCTGTCGTCGTCCCGGCGTAGGCCGGGACCCATTAGCACCGCTGTTGATTGCTCGAAAAGGCTGGGGCCCAAACCGTTCACGACACGGCCAGTTGTGGTTACGGGTCCCGGCTTTCGCCGGGACGACATTGAGGCTAGTCGCTCTTCCTCAGTGGCTAACCGCTATTCCTCAACCCCGCGGAAATGCCGTTGATCGTGATCTGAATCCCGCGCAGCACCTGCTCGTCCGGGTTCTGCGCGCGATGCTCTTTCAACAACTCGACCTGCACGTGGTTGAGCGGATCCATGTAGGGGAAGCGGTTGCGGATGCCGCGTTCCAGCAACGGGTTGCCCTGCAGCAGCCGGTCGTGGCCCATGATGTCGAGCAACGTCTCGATCGCGAGATGCCACTCGCGGCGGATCTGGCCAAAAATCTTCTCGCGCAGGGCGACGTCGGGCACCAGTTCGGCATAGCGCGAGGCGATCGCGATCGAGCTCTTGGCCAGCACCATGTCCATGTTTGATAGCAGCGTGCGGAAGAACGGCCATTCCTTGTAGAGCTCCTGCAGGAACGGCATGCCCTGCTCCGGATGCTGCGATATCCAGGTCTCGACCGCCGCGCCGAAACCGTACCAGCCGGGCAGCATCAGCCGGCATTGCGCCCAGGAGAACACCCAGGGAATGGCGCGCAGGTCCTCGATCTCGCGGGTCTTCTTGCGTGAGGCCGGACGGCTGCCGATGTTCAAGGTCGCGATCTCGTTGATCACGGTCGAGCCCCAGAAGTAATCGGCAAACCCCGGGGTCTCATAGACGAGCCCGCGATAGGCCTTGAAGGCGAGCGCGGAAATCTCCTCCATCGCCCTCAGATATTCGGGGCGCGGCGCGCTCTGCCGCGGCTGCAGCAGGCTGGTTTCCAGCGTCGCCGCGGCGAGGATTTCCAGATTGCTGCGGCCGACCTCGGCATTGGAATATTTCGACGAGATGATCTCGCCCTGCTCGGTGATGCGGATCTGGCCGTTCACCGCACCGCCGGGCTGCGCGATGATCGCATCATAGCTCGGACCACCGCCGCGGCCGACCGAGCCGCCGCGGCCATGAAACAGCCTCAGCCGCACGCCGTGGCGCTCGAACACCTCGACGAGGCCGATCTCGGCCTTGTAGAGCTCCCAGCCCGAGGTGACGAAGCCGCCATCCTTGTTGCTGTCGGAATAGCCGAGCATCACCTCCTGCACGCTGCCAAGGCTGTCGACCAGCTTGCGGTAGTCGTGCAGCACCAGCATGCGGTCCATGATGCCGCTCGAGGCCTGCAGGTCCTCGATGGTCTCGAACAGCGGCACGATGTTGACGGCGCTGCGGCCGGACGGATTGACCAGCCCGACCTCCTTCAAGAGCACCGCGACCTCAAGCATGTCGGACATGCCCTTGCACATCGAGATGATGCACTGGGAGATCACCTCGGGGCCGAATTTGGCATGCGCCTCGGCCGCGGCCCGGAACACCGCGAGCTCGCTTTGGGTCTCCTCGGAATATTTGACGAACGGCGAGGCCAGCGGCCGCGCGTTGCGCAGCTCCGCGAGCAGCAAATTGACGCGGGCGTCCTCGCCGAGCGCCAGATACGACATGCCGGGATTGGCGGTATCGAACAGCTCGGCGATGGTGCGCTCGTGCACCGCCGAGTTCTGGCGGATGTCGAGCCGCGCCAGATGGAAGCCGAAGCAATCCACCGCCCGCCGCAGCTGCCGCAGCCGGCCCCGCGCGATCACGCCTGAATTGTTCGCGATCAGCGAGCGGTCGAGCACATCGAGATCGGCCTGGAACTCGCTGACGGTCGCATAGGGCTCGGCCTTGCCGACCGGTGGCCTTGTGGTCTCGACCTCGAGCCGCATCGCAGTGGCAGCCAACCGCGCGTAGATGCCGGAAACTGCCAGGCGATACGGCTCGCCGCTGCGATGCGGCGAGGTGTCGGGCGAACGCTCGGCAAGGATCCGCAGCTCCTCCGAGATATCGGCAAGATGCGCCGCAAGCGACAGCTCGGCACCGAGCGCGTGCAGCTCCTCGAGGTAGAAGCTGAGCACCCGGCTCGACTGCAGCCGCAGCGTGCCGCGCATCACCTCTGCGGTGACGAACGGATTGCCGTCGCGGTCGCCGCCGATCCAGCTTCCCATCTTGAGGAATGAGGCGAGTTCACCGGCCTCGCCACCCTCCTTGTTCAGCCGGTCCTCCAGCGCGCAATGCAGCCGCGGCACCTCCTGCAGGAAGGTGTAGTCGTAGAACGACAGGCCGTTGGCGACCTCGTCGAGCACGGTCAGCTTGGTCCGGCGCAAGAGATTGGTCTGCCACAGCGTCACGACCGCGCGGCGAAGCTGCTCGTCGCTGGCCTCGCTCTCGTCCGGCGTCATCTGCAACCGCTCGCGGCGATCGAGCAGATCGGCGATCTCCATCTCGCGGTCCATCGTGCTCTTGCGTCGGACCTCAGTCGGATGCGCGGTCAGTACCGGACTGACCAGCGCGCTCTTGAAGAAGCTGCGCAGTTCGGCCGGGCTGATGCCGGCCTGTCGGGCATGGACCAGCGTCTGCTCCAGCGTGCTCGGCCGCGGCGCCCCGCCCGGGCCGCGGCTGCGCATCTGGCGGATGTTGTTCTGGTCCTCGGCGATGTTGGCGAGGTGGGAGAAATAGCTGAAGGCGCGGACGATCCGCAGTGTCTCGGCGATCGACATGCTGTCGAGGATGCCTTCCAGCTCCCGCCGCGCCAGCTTGTCCTCGTCGCGGTGGAACCGGACCGAGGTCTGGCGGATCCGCTCGACCAGGTCGAACACGTCGGCCCCCTCCTGGTCCCGCACGGTGTCGCCAAGGACGCGCCCCAGCAGCCGGATGTCGTTCCGGAGCCGCGCGTCCTCCTCCTGCGCCGTCTTATCGAGGAGGCTGGCCTCCTCGGCGCGCCTGGCACGGTTTTCGGTCTCGGAGGGCATGGTTTGGGGAGGCAAAGTCTGGGGAGACATGGCGTGGCTACTCCAGAGGCTGCCCGGCTCCTCCCGAGTGTGCGCTTTTTTTGCCGCAGCGCAAGATGAACTTGCGCGGTGCACCACCGCCGTCGTCTCGGCGAAGGCCGGGACCCATAACCACCGGCTATAGTTATACGGAAGGTGTCTGCCAACGCCTTTCGTCGATAGATCACGCGGTATGGGTCCCGGCCTTCGCCCTAGGGCATGCACAGATCTCTGAAGGACCATCCAGCGGCTGCGGCGTGGAAGTATTGCAGGCCGTGTTTCATAGTGATGGGGCCCGGCGGTTTGGACGATGGATAGCCGTCCCAGCCGCCGAGCCGGCCGATAATCCAGGCGGCCCAAGCGAGGCTGTCAGGCGGGTGCGGGTTTCTCAGCCGCTTGCTTTGGGCTTCGAGGTTGCGATTGAGGGCGGCAAGTGTAGCGACTTCCCCAGCATTGAAGGCAATTCGGACAGACTGGTTGTCGCGACCATCGCGCGCCTGCACAAGCTGAAGGGAGATGACTGCCGCCTTGGCCGCGATCGCGACCAGCTTGAGAAGCCGCTCGGCGGTCCCGATCTGACTGTCTTCGAGCTTGAGGCCTTGTGTCTTCAAGATGCGGAAGAACTGCTCGATCAGCCACCGCCGCTTGTACCATTCGATAATGCGCCAGGCCTCTTCTGCATTCGTCACCGGATGCGTGGTGAGCAGCCGCCAGTGCAGCGGCTCGATCCCGGCCTGCGGCTCGATCTCGCGCACATCGACCAGGATCAAGGGTAGGCTTTTCGGCAGATGGCGCAGGAACTTGGTTTGCGGTCGGGCCAGTTCGACGGCGCCGAAGCGCAGATCGAGAAGCGCAGCCCGCTCAGGCCGTTGTGCCCGCGCAGGCAATACGATGGTCCGTTGTTCGATGCTGGTCATGGCCTCGCTGGCCGCATACAGGCCACAGCCATCCGCCAGCTTGCGATCATGCATGCTCCGGGCAATGACGTGGAACTGGTGTTCTGCGGCGCAGGCGTAGAGCGCGAAGATGTCGCTCTCGCGGTCGCCCAGCATGGTCACCATCGCAGCCTTCGCCAACAGCGGCTTGGCTGCCAGAGCGGTCGCGATCCAGCGTTGCGATTCTTTGTCCTTCAGATCGCGATTGTCGTGCGAGACGGTGCGGCGGCCCTGGCGGGTCCAGATCTCGCCGTGCAACAGGCCAAGGCAGCAGCCGCTTTCCGCGTCTGCGGCCAGCATCGGGTGCAGCAACACCCCGCGGGTGTTGCCATGACCGATCTCGCCCAAGCCACGCCGGTTTTGTGCCTTGGTGGCAAAATTGATCTCGCTGGTATCCTGGATCGCCAGCACATGGCGGCCTTCGGCCGCCATTACCGTACCATCGCTCCAGCTTTCGATTATCCGCGTCGTCGTCACCTTGGCATTGCCGAGAAAGCGGTTGAAGCGCACCTCCCGGGCACGCATGCCTCCTGCCAGCCGTCGCAGGCAGACATCCTTGCCCGCGACCATGCATTCGACGAGCGCCGCCCCCCTTTATCGAGGCGGAGATCCCCGAACCGACCTAATGACCAGTCAATTTGCGCCAGCATGTCGACACCTCCGCCAAAGCCGAAGTGCCGCAATATGAATCACACGAAATACCGATTCGGGAATCCCCACCCAACTAGATGTGTGCATGCCCTAGGGCCTTCGCCGGGACGACGGCGAGGTTTGCGGCGCTAGATCCTCCGCCCCGCCCGCTCCCAATACGGGTCACGCAGCCGGCGCTTGAAGATCTTTCCGGAGTCCTCGCGCGGCAGGTTGGTCTGGATCTCGATGTGCTTGGGCACCTTGTAGTCGGCGAGCGCGGTCTTCAGCTGGGCACGGACCGCTGCGATGTCGAGCGTGACACCCGGTTGCGGCTCGACCACCGCCATCAGCGCCTCGCCAAATTCGGCGTCGGGAATGCCGAACACCGCGCAGTCGTGCACACCGGGCACCGCATGCAGCACGGCCTCGATCTCGGCCGGGTAGATATTGACGCCGCCCGAGATCACCATGTCGCGCTTGCGGTCGCAGATGAAGACGTAGCCGTCAGCGTCGATATAACCGACGTCGCCGGAGGTGATGAAGCCTTCGCGGTCGATCTCGGCACGCTTCTCGGACTTGTTGTGATAGGTGAAATCCGGATTGCCGGCGATCCGCGAATAGATCTCGCCGATCTGCCCCTGAGGCACCTCCTTGCCGTCGTCGCCGATGAAGCGAAGCTCGGCGCCGGGCGAGATCTTGCCGACCGTGCCGGGCTTCTTCAGCGCATCTTCCGAGGTCGCGAACGTCACCGCGCCCGACTCGGTCGAGCCGTAGAATTCGTAGATCACCGGTCCCCACCATTCGATCATGGCGCGCTTGACATCGGCCGGGCACGGCGCCGCGGCATGGATGATATGGCGCAGCGACGACATGTCGTATTTCTTCCGCACCTCTTCGGGCAGCTTCATCAGGCGGATGAACATGGTCGGCACCATGAAGATGGTGTCGATCCGCTCGCGCTCGATCAGCGCCAGAAATTCCTCCGCGTCGAAGCGCGGCATCAGCACCAGCGCGCCGCCGAGCCGGCCGGAGCGCAGTCCGAAGGAATTCGGCGCCGAATGATAAAGCGGTCCCGGCAGGATCGCGCGTGCCCCGGGCTTCAGCCCGTAGATCATCGCCCGCATCGCTTCCGCATTAGCGGTCTGTTCCGGCGTCGGCGCGAAACGGCGGACGCCCTTCGGATGGCCCGTGGTGCCCGAGGTGTAGATCATGTTCTGCGGCTGCGGCACGACGGGGCCGTCGTAACGCGGGAATTGCGCCAGCCAGGATTCGAAATCGATCGCGAAATCCGGGGTTCCGAGATGATCGGGATTGATCTTGTAGCTGGAGAGAATTTCCGGCGGCGTCGGCACGCTGAGCACGGTGACGTCAGGCGGGATCGCGCCGCGCAGCGGATGCAGCATGTCGGCATGAGCGATCAGGACCCGCGTGCCGGAATCCGTCAGCACGTAGTTGATCTCCTCCGGCTTGAAGTGCCAGTTGACCGGCACGCCATAGGCGCCGAGCCGCATCGCAGCGTAGGCGGCCTCGATGAAGGCGATGTCGTTGCGCATCAGCATGCAGACGCTGTCGCCCGGCTTGACGCCGAGCTTGGCAAGGCCGCTGGCGATACGGTCGACCCGTTCGGCGACCGCAGCGTGATCACGCCTGCGCTCGCCGGAGATGATGCCGAGGAAGGGCTGGGACGTTTCGCTCATTTTGTTCTTGTTCTTTGTTGTCGGTTAGCAGGGTTGGTTGTGTCCGCCATAGCCGAGAGAACCCGGCCATGACGCCAGCTCGTCATCACGCATCCGCGAATTTCGGCGCGCGCTTCTCCAGATTGGCGCGCACGGATTCGGTCTGGTTCGGACTGCCGAGCAGCTTCTGCTGCTCGACGGATTCCGCGAGCAGCGCGGCCGCCGGATCGACCGACAGATTGTTCAGCAGGCGCTTCGCGGCACGGATCGCATCCGGGCTCTTGCCGGCGATCTCGCGCGCGACCTCGAGCGCAGCGGTGCGCGGGTCGTCGCAGACGCGGGTGGCGAGGCCATAGCTCTGGGCCTCCTGCGCCGAGAAGATGCGGCCGGTATAGGTAAGCTCGCGCAGGATATCGTCGCGCACCAGGCTCGCCAGGATCGGCGTGCCCGCCATGTCGGGGACGAGGCCCCACTTGATCTCCATGATCGACATCCGTGCGTCGGTTGAGAGGAAACGCATGTCGGCGCCGAGCGCGAGCTGGAAGCCGCCGCCGAACGCAACGCCATGGACCGCGGCAATCACCGGCACCGGGAGCTGGCGCCAGCCCCACACCGCCTGCTGCGGAAAATTGGCCTTGCCGTGGGTGCGGATCGTGAGATCGCGCTTCTCGCCGCCCGGCACTCCGTTACCGCCATCCTTCATGGCGGCGAACCGGCCCATGTCGAGGCCGGCACAAAACGCCCGGCCCTCGCCGGACAGCACCACGACCCGAACCCCTTTTTCCTTGGAAAGCCGGTCGGTTGCGGCGACCAATGCCTCGAACATCGCGGCATCGAGCGCGTTCATCTTGTCCGCCCGCACCAGGCGGACATCGGCGATACCGTCTGAAATCGATATCGAAACGCGATCTTCCATTGAAATCTCCTCCGCTGATCCTCGTTGGCGCTTTACAGAAAGGCCGTTGTCCGCTTTTAGTCAATCGACCAATTAACTGACAACCCCCGTGGAGGAAACGATGTTTAGCAATCAGCTTCTTGCCGGGCGGCGCATCCTGGTAACCGGCGGCGGCACCGGCCTCGGAAAGGCCATGGCCACCCGGTTCCTGCAACTCGGGGCCGAGGTCCATATCTGCGGCCGCCGCAAGAGCGTTTGCGACGAGACCGCCACCGAGCTGATGGCCGAGCATGGCGGACGCGTGGTCAGCCACGGCGTCGATATCCGCAATGCCATGGCGGTCGACGAGATGATCGACGCGATCTGGACCACCAGCGGTCCCCTCACCGATCTGATCAACAACGCCGCCGGCAATTTCATCTCGCGCTCGGAAGAGCTTTCCGCGCGAGGCTTTGATGCCGTGGCCAACATCGTGATGCATGGCACCTTCTACGTGACGCACGCGGTAGGCCGGCGCTGGATCGCCGGCGGCCATCGCGGCAACGTGGTGTCGATCACGGTGACCTGGGTGCGCAACGGCTCGCCCTATGTGGTGCCGTCGGCGATGAGCAAATCGGCGATCCATGCCATGACCATGTCGCTCGCGGTCGAATGGGGCCGTCACGGCATTCGTCTCAACACCATCGCGCCCGGCGAGATTCCGACCGAGGGCATGAGCAAGCGCATCAAGCCCGGTGACGAGGCCGGCGCCCGCACCAAGGCAATGAACCCGATGGGCCGCGTCGGCACCATGGAGGAATTGCAGAACCTCGCGGTGTTCCTGATCTCCGGCGGCTGCGACTGGATCAACGGCGAGACCATCGCCATGGACGGCGCGCAGGCGCTCGCGATGGGCGGCAATTTCTACCAGCTCCGCGACTGGAGCGACGACGACTGGACCAAGGCGCGGGAGTCGATCAAGGCCCAGAACGAGAAGGATCGCGCGGCGCGAGGGTAAGGCCCGCGTTCTTGCTGCAATCACCGCCGTCGTCCCGGCGAAAGCCGGGACCCATAACCACCGTTGCGCGTCGTGAAGCTCGCTGCGGCCCTAGCGTCGCGCCACATTAACATTCGTGGTTATGGGTCCCGGCTTTCGCCGGGACGACGGTGTGGACGCGTCCTGCACCATCCCCCGTATTGTTTTTCCCGCGCGATGCAGCCACACTCCGCGCCAACAAAAAACATCACGGGGGAAACATGTCCAACGCGCCGAAACTGAGCAACCTTGCCGACATGGTGCGCGACCGCGCGAAGAGCCGCGGCGATGCGCTGGCCTATGAGTTCGAGGGCCGGCAGACCTCTTTCGCCGAATTCGACGTCAAGACCAACCGCGTCGCCAACGCGCTGATTGCGATGGGCATCAAGAAGGGCGAGCGCATCGCCTATCTCGGCAAGAACAGCGACTTCTATTTTGAATTGCTGATGGGTGCGATGAAGGCCGGCGTGGTGATGGCGCCGGTGAACTGGCGCCTCGCGGGCCCCGAGGTCGCTTTCATCGTCGACGACTGCAAGGCGCCGGTGCTGTTCGTCGGCCCCGAATTCATCACCCAGGCGCGCAACATCAAGGACAAGCTGCCGAGCGTTCGCAGCATCATCACGACCGAGGGCGGCGCGCCGGAATGGCCTGACTTCGTCGCCTGGCGCGACGCGCAGAGCGGCGACGATCCGCGCGTCGTGATCGAGCCGAGGGACATCGCAATCCAGCTCTACACCTCCGGCACGACCGGCAAGCCGAAAGGCGCGATGCTGTCGCACGCCAACTTCCTCAACCTCGTGCAGAGCGGCAACGAAGCCGACAAGCCCGACTGGAACAAATGGACCACCGACGACGTCTCGCTGGTCGCGATGCCGATCTTCCACATCGGCGGCTCCGGCTGGGGTGTGATGGGGCTGTACCACGGCGCCCGCGGCGTGATCGCGCGCGAGTTCGACCCGACCAAGGTGCTCGACTTCTTCGAGCAGTCCGGGATCACGAAACTGTTCATGGTGCCGGCGGCGATGCAGTTCGTGGTGCGGCAGCCGCGCGCGCGACAGGTCGATTTCTCACGCCTGAAATACATGCTCTACGGCGCTTCGCCGATCCCGGCGGCGCTGCTGAAGGAGTGCATCGAGGTCTTCAAATGCGGCTTCGTGCAGATGTACGGCATGACCGAGACCACCGGCACCATCGTCGCACTACCGCCCGAAGACCATGTCGAAGGGCTCGAGCGGATGCGCTCGGCCGGCAAGGCGGTGGCCGGCGTCGAGCTCGCGATTCTCGACGAGAACGGCAAGCCGCTGCCGCCGCGCGAAGTCGGCGAGATAGCCACCCGCTCCGGCTCCAACATGACCGGCTACTGGAATCTGCCCGAGGCCACCGCGAAGACGATCGACGGCGACGGCTGGCTGCGCACCGGCGATGCCGGCTACATGGACGAGGATGGTTATCTCTACATCCACGACCGCATCAAGGACATGATCATCTCCGGCGGCGAGAACATCTATCCGGCCGAGGTCGAGAGCGCGCTGTGCGATCATCCTGATGTCGCCGAAGCCGCCGTGATCGGCATTCCCGACGACAAATGGGGCGAGGCGGTGAAGGCCGTCGTGGTGATGAAGCCGGGCAAGAGCGCGACCGCGACCGACATCATCAACTTCACCCGCGAGCGCATCGCCGGCTACAAGACGCCGAAATCGGTCGACTTCATCCCGGCGCTGCCGCGCAACCCGTCGGGCAAGATCCTGCGGCGCAGCCTGCGTGAACCGTATTGGGCGGGCAAGGACCGGCAGGTGAATTAGCCCACACTGTCGTCCCGGCCAAGCGAAGCGCGAGCCGGGACCCATAACCACCGCTGTCCGTTGCGGCATAATGCTGGGGCCACAGCTTACCGCATCAACGACCTCTCTTGGTTGTGGGTCCCTGCTTTCGCAAGGACGACGGCGGAGAGAGTCATCACGCCTTCTTCTTCCTCCCCCCGCAACACCCGCCCGCGCTCCTGCGCCTCCTCCGCCCAGGCTCAGTGCTTGCTGGCTCCCATGTAGCCGAACAGGAAGCCCGCCACCTTGCGCTTCTGGATCTCCTCGCTGCCTTCGGTGATGCGATAGCGGCGATGGTGGCGGTAGATGTGCTCGAACGGCTTGTGGCGCGAATAGCCCATGCCGCCATGCACCTGCATCGCGCGGTCGGCGGCCTCACAGCACAGCCGGTTTGCCCAGAAATTGCACATCGAGACCCGGTCCGACAGCGTGTGCTCGACCTGGGCCTGGGTCAGCTGATCCATCTCCCATGCGGTCTTGCGGATCAAAAGCCTGAGCATCTCGGCCTGAGTCGCAAGCTCGACCAGCGGCCACTGAATCGCCTGGTTCTCGGCCAGCGCCTTGCCGAACGGTTTTCGCTCACGCGCGTACTTCACGCTCTCGTTGATGCAATAGACCGCAGCGCCCAGCGAGCTTGCCGCCTGGCGGATGCGGTTCTCATGGACAAAGCATTGCGCCAGCGACAGGCCGCGGCCGACCTCGCCGAACTGCGCATCCTCAGGCACGAACACGTCGGTGAAGCTGACCCGCGGGTGATCGGTCGGCATGTTGAAGGTCCACATATACTCCTCGACCTTCACGCCCGGCGACTTCGCCGGCACCAGGAAGCAGCTGATGCCGCGGGCGTCGCCGTCATTGCCCGAGGTGCGGGCGAACAGCGCGCAGTGCGTGGCGACATGCATGCCCGTCGTCCACATCTTCTCGCCGTTGATGATCCAGCCCTTGACGTTGTCGCGCGTGGCCTGGACCGCCTTGGTCTCCATATGCGTCGCATCCGAGCCGTGGTCCGGCTCCGTCAGACCGAACGTGATGCGGTACTTGCCGGTGATCGAGCCGTCGATCATCGCCTTCTGCTCGTCGGTGCCGTAGCGGTCGAGCATGGTGACGATCGGCAGGTTGCCGACGATCGAATGCTCGTTCTGCAGATCGTTGTGCAGGCCAAGCCCCTTCGAGGCGAAATGCTCGCGGATCACGGCCATCCAGAGATTGGAGCCGTCCTTGCCGCCGTAACGCTTCGGGATCGCAAAGCGCAGATGGCCGGCGGCGTCGGCCAGGTTCTTGACCTTGCGCAGCAACAGCTCCCATTCATGGCGCGGCAGGCCGCCCTTGTCGAAATCGGTGCGCGCCCATTCGCGGCGATGATCGAAGAAGCGGATGTTGTCGTCAGCCGCTTCCAGCGGCTTGATCTCGCGTTCGATGAATTGGTCGAGCTCGGCGAGATAGGCTGTCAGGTCAGCCGGCAGGTTGAAATCCAAGGCGGTCTCTCCCGAAGATATTGTTGATTCTGGTTTTGCGTTTAGGCGCTACTGCGCATCCGCGTTCGGATCGATTAAGGTGAGAAGCGCGCGGCCAAGTCAAGCAGTCGAGTGAGGCTTGCACGCGCGGTCGCCTTGCGCAATTGGATGGCATGGAACGGCACGCAGGCGCTAGGATATCGCCCATATTCTTCGCCGCAGAAAATCGACGGGAGCAAACATGGATCTGAAATTCTCCAAGGTGACGCGCAAGGGTCCCATCACCATCGTGACGCTGTCGCGGCCCGAGGTTTACAATGCGCTGCATATCGACGCGCATTTCGAGCTCAACAAGGTGTTCGACGAGTTCTCCGCCGATCCCGAGCAGTGGGTCGCGATCGTCACCGGCGCCGGCGAAAAGGCGTTCTGCGCCGGCAACGACCTGAAATGGCAGGCCGCCGGCGGCAAGCGCGGCTGGGACAAGGGCGGCTTCGCCGGCCTCACCAGCCGTTTCGACTGCGACAAGCCGATCATCGCCGCGGTCAACGGCGTCGCGATGGGCGGCGGGTTCGAGATCGCGCTGGCCTGCGACCTGATCATCGCCGCAGAGAATGCGACCTTCGCCTTGCCCGAGCCGCGCGTCGGCCTCGCTGCGCTCGCCGGCGGCGTGCACCGGCTGCCGCGCCAGATCGGCCTGAAGCGCGCCATGGGCATGATCCTGACCGCGCGCCATGTCAGCGCCAAGGAGGGCCTCGAGCTCGGCTTCGTCAACGAGGTGGTGCCGCAGGGCGAGGCGCTCGCCGCCGCCGAGCGCTGGGCCGAGACCATCACCAAGAACTCGCCGATGTCGATCCGCGCCTCCAAGCAGGCGATCCAGAAGGGCCTCGAAGTCTCGCTCGAACAGGCGATCGCCGAGCAGCGCGAATATCCCGCGGTGAAGGCGATGGCCGCCTCGCAGGATTACATCGAGGGCCCGAAGGCATTCTCGGAGAAGCGTCCGCCGAAGTGGCTGGGGCGGTAGCTGCTCCCTCCACTCGTCGTCCCGGCGAAGGCCGGGACCCATACGCCGCAGCCAGTGTTGTGAACGGGATCGTCGTTCCGGCAGTGCGAGACAACCGGAATTTGTGGTTATGGGTCCCGGCCTTCGCCGGGACGACGTCGGATACATTGCGGCCAATTGAGCGCAGCGATACCCATCCTACGTTTCGAGTTCCCTCTTGTAGGACGCGTAGTTCGGCTGATCGACGGCGAGCTTGTCCATCGTGGTCTGCCAGAGATGTTCTGTCAGCCCTGGCGTTGTCAGATCGACCTCGCCGCTGGCGATCTTCTCCGATAGCGCGCGGTTCAGCTCCATCAGCGTGCCGTCGGCGCCGAGCAGTTGCTTCAACCGCGCAGCCTCGGTCGCATCGCCTGCCTCGGCGAGCGCGAGCTGCCGCGTCACCAGGTCCAGCGCATTGATCCCGACGCGCAGCTTGAAGCTGTTGTGGCCCTTGATGACAGGCGCGATCTCGTTGCGCAGGAAATCGGCAACGGCCTTGATCAGTTCGGTGGGTGTCGGTTCGTCCTGCATCTCAACGACCTCTCGGTGCGAGTAGCCTCAGCAGATCGATCTCGGTCTCCGATGCGCGGCGCCCGATCATCGCGCGCTCCATCGAGTGATCGGGGCCGGAGCGGAAGCGCTGCATCATGCCGCAGCACATCACGCCCCAGCGCAGCGTGCCCATCACTTCCCAGAACATCACGCGGTCCGGATCGGCCTTGCGACCGGCCTCCTCGTAGCCCGCGAACAGATCCTCGCGCGTGCCAAAACCGCCGACTGGCTTGTCGATCTCGCCGAAGCGCCAGGAATTGACGCAGATCCAGCCGAGATCTTCCATCGGGTCGCCGAAATGCGCGAGCTCCCAGTCGAGGACCGCACGTACCCCGTCGGGGGCGATGATCAGGTTGCCGTGGCGAAAATCGCCATGCACCAGCGTCACCTCGGACGACGGGCCGGGATCGTGATCGCGCAGCCAGCGCAGCGCCAGCTCGAACACCGGCCGCGGCCAGTTGAAGCTGCGATACTCGCGGGAGAGATCCTCGATCTCCTTGGTCGCCGTCAGGCTGCGCAGCTTCGGCAGTCTCGCCTGCGGCAGGCCATGGATGCCGGCGATGACGCGGCCGAGCTGGCGCGCCAGGATCGGCCGCGCGGCCGCATATTCCTCGTCGCGCAAAATTTTCCGCGCGATGGTTTCGCCTTCGACCCGCGCCATGATGAAGCCGCGGCCAAGGCCGTCCTCCGGCCTCAAGACGTGCATCACCTTCGGCGACGGCAGGCCCGCGTCATGCGCGAGCTGCATCAGCATGGCCTCGGCATCGAGGCCGGCGGCGCGGCCGGGCGCGGCGCCGTAGCCCGGCGGCGCGCGGCGCAGGATCGCGCCGATCGTGCCGTCCGGATGCACGATGTCGAACGTCCAGGTCTCCTGGCTGGCGCCGCCGGAGAGCTTTGCCGCGCCGGTGACGCCGGTCGCGCCGGGATGAAACGTGGCGACGCAGCGGCTGAGTTCGGTCTCGATCATTTGCCCTTGAACTTCGCCGGCCGCTTCTCGAGGAACGCGGTGACACCTTCCTTGAAATCCTCGGCGCGGCCCGCGATCCGCTGCGACTCGCATTCCAGATTGAGCTGATCCTCGAGGGTGTTTTCCGGGCTGTCCCAATAGAGCTTGCGGATCAGCGACAGCGCGATCGTCGGGCCGTTGGCGAGATCGTGCGCGAGCTTCATGGTCTCCTCCATCAGCGCGGCGTCGTCATAGACGCGGTTGACGAGGCCCCATTCCAACGCCTTCTCGGCCGGCAGCCGCTCGCCGAGCAGCGACAGCTCGACCGAACGCGCCTTGCCGATCAGCCGCGGCAGCAGCCAGGTCGAACCGCAATCCGGCACCAGGCCGATGCGGCGGAACGCCTGCAGGAAATAGGACGAGCGCGCGCACAGGATCAGATCGCCCATCAATGCAAAACTCATCCCGGCGCCGGCGGCCGGTCCGTTCACCGCCGTCACGATCGGACAGTGCAGCTTACGCAATCGGCGCAGGAACGGATGGAACGCGGTCTCCAGCGCCGCGCCGGCGTTGCTCCGGCCGGGCTTAGCCTGCGTGTTGCGGCCCTGCAGATTGGCGCCGGTGCAGAAGGCGCGGCCGGCGCCGGTGATGACCAGGCAGCGCACCTCGTCGCGCTTGTCGTCGATCGCATCGAGCGCCTCGGCAAGGCCGCCCAGCATGTCGATCGAGACCGCGTTCATGACTTCCTGATGGTCGAGTTTGAGGATCGCGACCGATCCGTCGAAGTCGAGCGTGACGTGCTTGAACTGCATGGTTTCCTCTTTACGTTGTTGCGGCCGTTGGTACCGCGGCAGGTCGATGTTTCGACCCATATTTGATTTTTGTGCCGGGCTTGTCCATGGTCGACGGCAAGCCCATCCGTGAACGCGTGATTAGCGCGCACCAAACCAAATGGAAACCCCAATGAGTGGCATCTTCGATCTCACCGGCCGCGTCGCTGTCATCACCGGCGGCAATGGCGGCATCGGCCTCGGCATCGCGCAGGCACTCAACGCCGCGGGCTGCAACGTCGCGATCTGGGGCCGCAACGCGGAAAAAAAACGCCAACGCCGCAACGTCGATGAAGGCCGGCCCAGGCAAGGTCGCAACCCAATTCTGCGACGTCAGCGATCCCGGCTCGGTCAAGACCGCGATGAAGGCAACCCTCGACACCTTCGGCCGCGTCGACGGCTGCTTCGCCAATGCCGGCATCGGTGGCGGCGGACGCCGCTCCTTCATCGACCGCACCGAGGAGGAATGGCGACGGATGTTCGCGACCAATCTCGACGGCGTGTTCCACGTATTCCAGGCTGCGGCACGCCACATGACCGAGCGGTCCGAGGCCGGCGACAAGTTCGGCCGGCTGGTCGCGACCTCGAGCCTCGCCTCGCTGTTCGGCACTGCGCGCAACGAGCACTATGCGGGCACCAAGGCCGCGTTGAACGCGCTGTGCCGCGCGCTCGGCGTCGAGCTCGCCCGCCACGGCGTCACCGCGAACGCGATCCTGCCCGGCTGGATCAAGAGCGACATGACCGCCGGCATCATGGCCAACGACAAGTTCGTCGCCAACGTGATGCCGCGCATCCCGGTGCGCCGCTTCGGCGAGCCGAGCGATTTCGGCGGCATCGCCGTGTATCTGATGAGCAAGGCGTCGTCCTATCATACGGCGGATTGCTTCGTGATCGACGGCGGGTACACCGCGTTCTGAGTTTTCGCGGCGGCATCTCCAACTGTCGTCCCGGCGAAGGCCGGGACCCATAACCACAGGTTTTCTTGTGGGAGTGAGTTGTGGCCCCAGCGTCGCGTAACAATTCGCATTCGTGGTAATGGGTCCCGGCCTTCGCCGGGACGACGCTGAATTGTTGCACCGTCTGTGAAACATACATCCACATCATCGATGCGCGACTCAGCGTCGCTTCCGTCGCGGCAAAACTGCTGCTAAGCGTTCGAGCCGTAAGGACGCACAGGGCGGCTTTCATAACCAAGAGGGAGGATATTTCGGATGTTTTCACACGTGATGGTTGGCACCAACGATCTGGACAAGGCCAAGGCGTTCTATGATGCGCTGCTTGGCACGCTCGATGTCCGGCCGGCCCGGCTCGACGGCCACCGCATCATGTACCTCACCAAGGCCGGCATTTTCATGGTGTCCAAGCCGATCGACGGCGAACCGGCGACGCATGCCAATGGCGGCACGATCGGCTTTGCCTGCTCTTCGCCGGAGCAGGTCGAGGCCTGGCACGCCGCCGGCGTCGCCAACGGCGGCAAGCCGATCGAGGATCCGCCGGGCGTGCGCGAGGGTAACGGCATCAAGCTCTATCTCGCCTATCTGCGCGATCTCGACGGCAACAAGATCTGCGCGATGCACCGGTTGCCCTGACGATCAATCCAGCGTCGCGAGCGGCGGCGTTCAAACAACGTTTGAAACGCCGTCGCTAAATTCCGCGATGCGGTAGCGATCCTGCGAAAATCGGTGCTCGCGCTTCGCGCCGCACGCGTCTATTGTCCGCCGCGAAACGCGCCTTCGCGAGGGAGAAACGACAATGAAACATGCCTATGTGCCGCGCACCACGAACTACACGCTCAATCCGGGCGACGAGCTCAACGATCTCAGGATGTCGGACAAGGTCCGACCGCTCTACGACCATGTGAAGCAGTTCATCCGCGACACCGTCGACCCGATGTCGGTCGAGTTCTATCGCGCCGGCGAGAAGAAGACCAACCGCTGGAGCTTCACCGACGAGCAGCTCGCGATCCTGCAGAAGGCCAAGGACAAGGCCAAGGAAGTCGGCCTCTGGAACTTCTTCCTGCCCGACGCCGAGACCGGCGAAGGCCTCAACAACCTCGACTACGCCTATATCGCCGCCGAGCTCGGCAAGAGCCCGCTGGCCTCCGAGACCATGAACTGCTCGGCGCCCGACACCGGCAACATGGAAGTGCTGGAGCGCGTCGGCACCAAGGCGCAGAAGGAGAAGTGGCTGAAGCCGCTGCTCAACGGCGAGATCCGCTCGGCCTATGCGATGACCGAGCCGAACGTCGCCTCCTCCGACGCCAAGAACATCTCGACCACCGCCAAGCTGGTCGGCGACGAGTGGGTGATCAACGGCGAGAAGTACTACATCTCCGGCGCCGGCGACCCGCGCTGCAAGATCATGATCGTGATGGTGAAGACGAATCCCGATGCGGCGCCCAGCAAGCAGCAGTCGCAGATCCTGGTGCCGATCGACACCCCCGGCGTCGAGATCCTCGGGCCCATGCACGTGTTCGGCCATGACCATGCGCCGCGCGGCCACATGCATCTGCGCTTCAACAATTGCAAGGTGCCGAAGGAGAACATGCTGCTCGGCGAAGGCCGCGGCTTCGAGATCTCGCAGGTCCGCCTCGGACCGGGTCGTATCCATCACTGCATGCGCACCATCGGCAAGGCCGAGAAGGCGCTCGACATGATGGTGCAGCGCGGCCTGACCCGCGAAGCGTTCGGCAAGAAGATCGCCCATCTCGGCGGCAACATGCAGATCATCGCCCAGGCGCGCTGCGAGATCGAGGCGATGCGGCTGATGGTGCTGAAGGCGGCCAAGGCGATGGACGTGCTCGGCAACAAGGAAGCCCGCGTCTGGGTCTCGATGGTCAAGGCCATGGTGCCCGAGCGCGCCTGCAAGGTGATCGACCAGGCGATTCAGATGCACGGCGCCACCGGCATCTCGCAGTGGTCGCCGCTCGGCGAGATGTACCAGGACGTCCGCCACCTCCGCTTCGCCGACGGTCCGGACGAAGTACACTGGATGGTGGTCGGCCGCCACGAGCTGAGCATGACGTAGTTCCTCTCCCCCTTCTCCCCGCGCGCGGGGAGAAGGTCGGGATGAGGGGGAGTCTCCGCGCGGACAGTGAGAGACGGGACTCGCGGAGAGTCCCCCTCACCCGGAATTCAAGCTACGCTTGAATTCCGACCTCTCCCCGCAAGCGGGGCGAGGCAAGCAAGCGAGAGCTCCCATGGAATATTCCGCAAGCGACCTCACCCAACGCGAACGCTACAAGGTGCTGACCTCCTTCGTGCTGCCGCGGCCGATAGCCTGGGTCACGAGCCTCGGGCCGGACGGCGTGGTCAATGCGGCGCCGTTCTCGTTCTTCAACGTGTTCTGCGAAGACCCGCCGCTCTGCATGTTCGCGGTCAATCGCCGGCCGGATGGCCGTGAGAAGGACACGATGGTCAACATCCAGCGCCTGGGTGAATTCGTGGTCAACCTGACCGATGAACCGCTGGCGCGCGCGATGCACGAGAGCTCGGGCGACTTCCCGCCCGAGATCGGCGAGCCAGACTACCTCGGCCTCAAGCTCGCGCCGTCCAGCAAGATCGCGGTGCCCAGGCTCGCGGACGCGCCGTTTGCGATGGAGTGCAGGACCTGGAAGCTGATCGACGTCAACGGCGACCGCGAGCTGATCATGGGCGAAGGCATCCACTTCCACATCCGCGACGAATTGTGGGATCGTGATGCCATGCGCGTGCACATGGAGCGCTATCACCCGATCGGCCGCATGTTCGCCGACCGCTACTGCCGCACCGACGACCGCATGGTGTTTCCCGCGGCCGAGGGCGCAAAGACGAAATAGGAGAGACCGCGATGACTGAAGCATTCCGCGACAACGCTGCGCAGAGCCGGTTCGAGCTCGCAGTCGACGGCCACACCGCCTTCGTGGTCTACCGCAAGACGCCGGATACGATCACGCTCGTCCACACCGAAGTGCCGCCGGAGCTCGGCGGCCGCGGCATCGGCTCCAAGCTCGCCCGCGCCACGCTCGATGCCGTACGCGCGCAGAAGATCAAGCTCGTCGTGAAATGCGAGTTCATCCAGGGCTTCATGAAGAAGAACCCGGAGTATGATGATTTGCTGGGGTGATGCATGGTGAGGAGCGCGGAACGCGTTCCTCATAACGGATCATCGTCATTGCGAGCCACCCGGTCGGCGCGAAGCGCCGCCGGATGACAGGCTTCGCGAAGCAATCCACCGCGCCGCATACGCGGAAGAATGGATTGCTTCGTCGCTTCGCTCCTCGCAATGACGACGGTGAAAGCTTCAGAATCTCTCAGGATGACGGGTCAAATCGATCGCGCAGACTACGACGCCGCCTGCTCGCTGATCTTGTCCTGCGTCCTGGTCTCGAAATCGCTGGCGTCATGGCGCTCGTGGAGCTGGCTCGACGGCTCGCCCCAGGTGCGGTTGACCATGCGGCCGCGCTTCACCGCGGGCCGTGCCGCGATCGCGTCGGTCCAGCGCTGCACGTTCTTGTAGTCCTGCACCGAGAGGAATTCGCCGCCGCCGTAAAGCAGGCCCTTGGCGAGCCCGCCATACCAGGGCCACACCGCCATGTCGGCGATGGTGTAGACGTCGCCTGCGAGATATTCGTTGTCGGCAAGCCTGCGGTCCAGCACGTCGAGCTGGCGCTTCACCTCCATCGCAAAGCGGTCGATGGCGTATTCGATCTTGGTCGGCGCATAGGCATAGAAATGCCCGAAGCCGCCGCCGAGATAGGGCGCCGAGCCCATCTGCCAGAACAGCCAGGAGAAGGTTTCGGCGCGGGTCTTGACGTCGGTCGGCAGGAAGGCGCCGAACTTCTCCGCAAGGTAGACCAGGATCGAGCCCGACTCGAACACCCGGATCGGCTCGGGCCCACTGCGATCCATCAGCGCCGGAATCTTGGAGTTCGGATTGACCGCGACGAAGCCGCTGCCGAACTGGTTGCCGTCGATCTTGATCAGCCAGGCGTCGTACTCCGCGCCTGTGTGACCCGCCGCGAGCAGCTCTTCCAGCATCACGGTGACCTTGACGCCGTTCGGCGTCGCCAGCGAATAGAGTTGCAGCGGATGCCGGCCGACCGGCAGCTCCTTGTCGTGGGTAGGACCCGCGATCGGCCGGTTGATGCTGGCGAAGCGCCCGCCGCTCTCCTTGTTCCAGGTCCAGACTTTCGGCGGCTCGTAGGCAGAGGTGTCGGTCACGTCGGTGGCTCCCGGTTTCCAATTTTCCATGGCGCGGCAACCGCCGTGCCCATCCACATATCCGCACTAGATGGTGGGCAAACTTCGCTTTGCCCACCCCGGCAGATCGCATTTTCTATCCAGCGGAATGCGCTGCGAGCGATGCAGCCAAGCGACGCCTGCACGCAAGTCGCCGCAGCCGAAACCCGCTTGGCTTCGTTGACCGTGATGCGCTAGCGTTGCAGGGGCTGATGCCAACAAGCACAAAAAGCGGCCATCGGGAGAAAACCAACCCATGAAATCACCGATCTGCGACATGCTGGGGATCGAATTTCCCCTGCTCGCTTTCAGCCATTGCCGTGACGTGGTGGCGGCGGTCAGCCGCGCCGGCGGCTTCGGCGTGTTCGGCGCGACCCGGTATCTGCCGGAAACGCTGGAGCAGGAATTGAAATGGATCGACGATCATGTCGACGGCAAGCCCTATGGCATCGACGTGCTGATCCCCGAGAATATCTCGACGGCCGGCGAGAAGAACGTCACCTGGAAGAGCCTCGAGAAGCGCGTTTCCCAGGAGCATCGCGACTTCACCCGCAATCTGC
The DNA here is from genome assembly GCA_016839165.1 of Bradyrhizobium sp. PSBB068. Lineage (NCBI taxonomy): Bacteria > Pseudomonadati > Pseudomonadota > Alphaproteobacteria > Hyphomicrobiales > Nitrobacteraceae > Bradyrhizobium > Bradyrhizobium sp. PSBB068. Next base: position 2,044,511 of record CP069300.1, on the reverse strand, counting down.
TGAAGAAATACAACATCGAGCTCACGGCGCAGAGCGTCGCCGACAACCAGCCGCAGCCGTTCGATGCCAAGACTGCGCTGCAATTGCTCGAGGTCTCGTTCCGCCATCCGATCAGGCTGATCGCCAACGCGCTTGGCGTGCCACCGCGGGCGATGATCGAGATGGGCCGCCAGCACAACGTGCCGGTCGCAGCCCTGGTCGGCTCCAAGGAACACGCGCTGCGCCAGGTCGCGGCCGGCGTCGACATCCTGGTCGCCCAGGGCACCGAGGCCGGCGGCCATTGCGGCGAGGTCTCGACCATGGTGCTGGTGCCCGAGGTGATCAAGGCGGTCAGAAAGATCCGCGACGTGCCGGTGCTCGCCGCCGGCGGCATCATGACCGGCAGCCAGATGGCGGCCTGCATGGCAATGGGCGCAGCCGGCGCCTGGACGGGCTCGGTGTGGCTTGCCACGGTTGAGTCGGAGACCTCTGAAATCTTCCGCGAGAAGATGATCGCGGCCTCCTCGCGCGACGCGATCCGCTCCAAGGGCCGGACCGGCAAGCCCGCGCGGCAACTCCGTTCGGTCTGGACCGACGCCTGGGACCGCTCGCCGGACAGCCCCGGCGCGCTGCCGATGCCGCTGCAAAGCATCATCAGCCGCGACGCTTTCAACGCGATCGACCGCGCCGCCGCGGCCGGCAACGAGAAGGCCCGCGATCTCGTCAGCTACTTCGTCGGCCAGGGCGTCGGCCTGGTCGACAGCGTGAAGTCCGCCGGTGCCGTGGTGCAGGAGTTCAAGGAAGATTTCGTCGAAGCCGTCGAGCACATGAACGCGCTGGTGGCGGAGTGATACCCCCTCCCCGTCATTGCGAGCGAAGCGAAGCAATCCATTGCACCGCGTATGCGGATAGATGGATTGCTTCGTCGCTTCGCTCCTCGCAATGACGCCTCAAACAAACATCGATTCCAATATCGCAGAGTGAAGCAACAAGAATGTCGAACAGCATCCCCGAAGACCGCATTCCCGTCATCGTCGGCGTCGGCGAGATCGTCGACCGTCCGAAGGATATCGCGGCCGGCCTCGAGCCCCTCACCTTGCTCGAGGAAGCGCTGAAGCGCGCCGAGGCCGACAGCGGCGCAAAACTGCTCGCCGACCTGCAGTCGCTCGACGTCGTCAACTTCCTGAGCTGGCGCTACCGCGATCCGGAGAAGCAGCTGGCACAGCGGCTCGGCATTGCGCCGGCGCATCTCTATTATGGCCCGGTCGGCGGCGAGAGCCCGATCCGCTATCTGCACGAGGCCGCGCAGCGCATCGCCCGCGGCGAATGCAGCGTGGCGGCAGTTTGCGGCGCCGAGGCGCAATCGACCGCGACCAAGGCGCAGCGCGCGGGCGTCGAATTGCCGTGGACGCCGTTCGCGCATGACGTCGAGGAGCCGAAGCGCGGCGCCGCATTCCAGAAACCGATGGCGGTGACGCTCGGTGTGTTCAGGCCGATCACGGTCTATCCGCTCTATGAGAGCGCGACCTCTGCGCATTGGGGCCAGACGCCGCGCGAGGCGCTGAAGGAATCCGGCGAGCTGTGGTCGACCTATGCGCGGGTCGCCGCCGACAATCCGAACTCCTGGCTGAAAAAGCGCTTCACCGGCGACGAGATCACGACCGCGACGCCCGACAACCGGATGATCGCCTGGCCGTATACCAAGCTGATGGTGGCGAACCCGACCGTGAACATGGGCGGCGCGCTGATCCTGACCAGCCTTGCCAAGGCGCGCGCCGCCGGCGTGCCCGAGCACAAGCTGATCTATCCGCTCGGCGGCGCCTCGGCGGAGGAGCCGCGCGACTACCTGACCCGCGACCAGTTCGTCGAGAGCCACGCGCAGACCGCGGTGCTGAAGGCGGTGATGGACCTCGTCGGCGGCGATGGCAAAAAGTTCGATGCGATCGAGCTCTATAGCTGCTTCCCGTGCGTGCCGAAGATGGCGCGCCGGACGCTGGGCTTAGGTGCCGATGTGCAGCCCACCGTGACCGGCGGGCTTACGTTCTTCGGCGCGCCGCTCAACACCTACATGACGCATTCGGCCTGCGCGATGGTGCGCAAGCTGCGCAACGGCGGCACGCTCGGCCTGCTCTACGGCCAGGGCGGCTTCGTCACCAAGCACCATGGCCTCGTGCTGTCGCGCGCGGCGCCGACGGCCGCGCTGAAACAGGACACCTCCGTGCAGGCGGAGGCCGACAGCCATCGCCGCAACGTACCTGAGTTCACCGATGAGGCAGGCGGCAAGGGCAAGGTCGAGGCCTTCACCGTGATCTACCGCGCCAATGGCGAGGTCGAGCATGGCGTCACCATGCTGCGCACCGAAGACGGCCGCCGCACCCTCGGCCGCATCCCAGCGAGCGACACCGCGACGCTGGCGCATCTGCAGAATATGAACCGCACGCCGGTCGGCAGTATCGGCAGCATCGTCACCGCCGGTGACGGCATGCTTGAATGGCGGGTGGGATAGGTCTCCAAGCTCCCTCGCCCCGCTCTTGCGGGGAGAGGGTTGGGGTGAGGGGCCGCTTCCGCGAGTTCTGCACGCCGAGAGACCTGTACCCCCTCACCCGGATCGCATCTACCGATGCGATCCGACCTCTCCCCGCAAGCGGGGCGAGGTAAGAAAGGACGCCCTACCCCTTCACGTCCTGCTTTTCCGAGGCCGTGGTCGGCTTGCCCTTGGCGCCGGCGCCGGTGACGCGGACATGATCGCCGTCGGCAAGACCGTCCGGCGGGGCGGTGATGATGCGGTCGTCGGGCGCGAGGCCCGAGGCGATCTCGATCTCCTTGCCGAGGTCGCGGCCGATCTTCACGGTCTTGAACAGCACCTTGTCGTCAGGGCTGACGGTCGCGACCCGCAGGCCGCTGCTGTTGAAGATCAGCGCACTGGCGGGAATGCTGAGCGGCGTGGAATCACGCTGCAGGTTCAGCTTCACGCTGGCATAGCTTCCCGGCATCAGCTCGCCGGAGGAATTGTCGAGCCCGAGCTGCATCCGCGTCGTGCCAGAGGCGACATCGACCGCCTGCGAGGAGGCTTCCACCGTCGCCTGGAAGCTGCGGTTCGGGTAATCCGGCAGGTTCAGCGTGGCCTTGGCGCCGATCTTGATCGCCGGAACGTAGTTCTGCGGCACGTTGACATAGACGCGCAGCTTGGTGATGTCGGAGACCGTGAACATCGCCGGACCGGAGTTGCCGCCGGCATTGATCAGCGCACCGACATCGGTGTCGCGCGAGGTCACCACGCCGTCGAACGGCGCCGTGATCTTCTTGTAGCCGGCAAGCGCTTCCAGCCGCTCGACATTGGCCTGGCCCGCCCTGACCGCGCCGTTCTTGTTGGAGAGGTCGGCGGTGCGCTCGTCGATCTCCTGGGCCGAGACGAAGTTCGAGGCCACCAGCGTCTTGCGCCGGGCGAGCGTCGCCTCGGACAGCTTGGCCGAGGCCTGGGCGCTGGCGAGATCGGCGCGCGCCTGCAGCAATTGCTGATCGAGGTCGGGCGCCTCGATCTCGGCGATCACCTGGCCGGCCTTGACGCGGGCGCCGATGTCGGCGTCCCAGGTCTTCAGATAACCCGACACCCGGGCATAGATCGGCGCGCGGGAATAGGCCTCGAGGCGGCCCGGCAGGTCGATCGTGGGGCTCAGCGCCTTGGCGTTGGGCAGCGCCACCGCGACGGTCGGAATGGCCTGGTCGTCAGTCCATTCCTTCAGCCTGGTGTCCTGCTCCTCGCGCGCGCGGATCCCGGTGCCGACGATCAGTCCGGCGCCGACCAGTGCAACCACGCCGAATATGCCCAATCTCCGGCGGGACACCGGCGGGCGCTGTTCAGTGGGCTGCATGCGGAATCTCCGATGAGGCGGCGACTTTGGCGCCTTGCTTCTTGTGTACCATACTGAATACCACGGGAACAAACATCAGCGTCGCAAAGGTGGCGAAGATCAGGCCGCCGATCACGGCACGGCCGAGCGGCGCGTTCTGCTCGCCGCCCTCGCCCAGCCCAAGCGCCATCGGCGCCATGCCGATGATCATCGCGAGCGCGGTCATCAGCACCGGGCGGAACCGGACGAAACCGGCCTCCAGCGCCGCCGCGACGGGATCGCCGAGCTCCTCATAGCGCTCGCGGGCGAAGCTGATCACCAGCACGCTGTTGGCGGTCGCAACGCCCATGCACATGATGGCGCCCGTGAGCGCCGGAACCGACAGCGTGGTCTCCGTCGTGAACAGCATCCAGACGATGCCGGCGAGCGCTGCGGGCAGCGCCGTGATGATCACGAACGGGTCCGACCAGGACTGGAAGTTCACGACGATCAGGAAGTAGATCAAGACGACCGCGCCGAGCAGGCCGAACAAGAGGCCGGTGAAGGCGGAGTTCATCGTCTGCACCTGGCCGAGCAGCACCACGGACGAGCCTTTCGGCACCTCCTTGGCGGTGTCGGCGATGAGTTGGCGCACGTCGGTCGCGACGCCGCCGAGATCGCGGCCCTGCGTCGTGGCGTAGATCTGCACCAGCGACTGGATGTCGTATTGCGACACCACCGCGCTGGAGGTCGCGCGCTTGATGTCGGCGATGCCGCCGAGGATCGGCGCCTGGGTATTGCCGGCCGCGGTGATCGGCAAGGTCTGCAGCGCGCTCAGCGAATCGATCTGGTACTGCGGCGTCTGCATCACGATCGAATAGGACACGCCGTTGTCGGGGTTGAGGTAGTAGGTCGGCGCGACCTGCGAGGAGCCGGCGAGATTCACCACCAGCGAATTGGTGACGTCGCGCTCGGTCAGGCCGACATATTGCGCGCGGGTGCGGTCGACATCGATGTTGAAGGTCGGATTGTTCGGCGACTGCTGGATCCGCGCGTCGGCGATGCCGGGAATGCGCTTGATCTTCGCCAGCAGCTTGTTGGCATAGGCGTAGTTGCCCTCGAGATTGGCGCCGCGGATCTGCAGATCGATCGGCGCCGGCGCGCCGAAGTTCAGGATCTGGCTGACGATGTCGGCCGGCAGGAAGGAGAAGCTGGTGCCCGGGAACAGCCGCGGCAACTGCTCACGCAGCGTGCGGACATGCTGTTCGGTCGGCTTGTGACCTTCCCTGAGCTTGATCTGGATGTCGGCATCCTGCGGCCCGATCACGCCGGTGTTGTTGTAGGTCAGGTTGATGCTGGAGATCGGCATGCCGATGTTGTCGGTCATGGTGTCGATCTCGCCCGGGATCAGCTTGCGGATCGCCTTCTGGACATCCGCCATCTGGTTGGCGGTCTCCTCGACGCGGGTGCCGACCTGGGTGCGGACATGCATCAGGATGTTGCCGGCGTCGACTGCCGGGAAGAAGTTGCGGCCGAGGAACGGCACCAGCAGGAACGACACGGCCACCACGGCAAGGAAGCCGCCGACGAACACCTTGCGGTGGCCGAGCGCCATCGCAAGCAGGCCATGATAGCCGCCGCGGATACGTTCGAACCGGGCTTCGAAGCCGCGCTGGAACCAGACGAAGGGATTGCGCGACTTCGGCGGCGCGCCCTCATGATGCACATGCGGCTGCAACAGATAGTTCGCCATCGTCGGCACCAGGGTGCGCGACAGGATGAACGACCAGATCATCGCGAACATGACCGCTTCGGCCATCGGCACGAACAGGAAGCGCGCGACGCCGGTGAGGAAGAACATCGGCACGAACACGATGCAGATACAGAGCAGCGAGACGAAGGCCGGCGTCACGATCTGGTTGGCGCCGTCGAGGATCGACTGCTCGACCGGCTTGCCCTGCTCGAGATGGTAGTTGATGTTCTCGATCGTCACCGTGGCGTCGTCGACCAGGATGCCGACCGCGAGCGCAAGGCCGCCGAGCGTCATGATGTTGAGCGTCTCGCCGATCAGGGACAGCATGATGATGGCGCCGAGCACCGACAGCGGGATCGACACCGCGATGATCACGGTCGAGCGCCAGCTGCCGAGGAACAAGAGGATCATCACGCTGGTCAGCAGCGCCGCGATCACGCCCTCGAAGGCGACGCCGGTGATCGCACCGCGGACGAACACCGACTGGTCGCCGACGAAGCCGATCTTGAGCGCGTCCGGCAGCTGGTCCTTGACGTCGATCACCTTCTGCTTGATGCCGGCGATGATATCGAGCGTCGATACCGCGCCGGCCTTCAGCACCATCATCAGCACCGAGCGGTTGCCGTCGACATGGACGATGTTGGTCTGCGGCGGATTGCCGTCGCGGACGGTGGCGACGTCGCGCACATAGACCATCGCGCCGTTGACGGTCTTGATCGGCAGGTCGCCGAGCTCCTCGATCTTGAGCGGCGAGTTGTTCAGATTGATGGTGTATTCGAAACTGCCGATCTTCTGGGTACCAACCGGCGTGATCAGGTTCTGCGCGGCAAGCGCGTTGGCGACGTCCTGCCCCGACAGGCCGCGCGCCTGCAGCGCGGTCGAATTGAGGTCGATCTGGATCTGGCGCTGCTTGCCGCCATACGGATACGGGATCGCGGCCCCGGGCACCGTGACCAGCGGCGTGCGCAGCTGGTTGATGCCGATGTCGGCGAGGTTCTGCTCGGTGAGGCCGTCCCCCGAGAGCGCGACCTGGATGATCGGAACCGTCGAGGCGCTGTAGTTCAGGATCAAGGGCGGCGTCGCGCCCGGCGGCAATTGCTTCAGCAAGGTCTGGGCGATCGCCGTGACCTGCGCGTTGGCGGTGCGGATATCGACATTGGGCTGGAAGAAGATCTTGACGATGCCGATGCCGTTATAGGAGTTAGCAACGATGTGCTCGATGTCGTTGACCGTCGTGGTCAGCGTACGCTCGAACGGGGTCGTGATACGGCCGGACATCTGGTCCGGCGGCAGGCCGGTGTACTGCCAGGCCACGCCGATCACGGGGATGCGGATTTCGGGAAAGATGTCGGTCGGCGTGCGGAGCGCCGCCAGCGGTCCGATAATCAGCAGCAGGATCGCGAGCACGACGAAAGTATATGGCCGGCTCAGCGCGATACGAACCAGTGCGATCATAAAAGCAGCATTCCCGAAATGAAGCCCGCCCCGGGCAGAGGAATCGACATTGCAAAAGCCGTTCCGATAGCGGCCGATTTACCCGATGCCGTGCGAAACGCCAACCCGCGGAGCCGCGGCGGCCTTCACTTCCTTGGCATCCTTCGTGAGGCCGCGGACGCGCCGGACAAGGCGCAGCCGGTCACGATCGCGTCGTCATCAAAAAGAGACAGCCCTGCTGCAAAAGCGGGCTGGCCGAGGATGCGGTTTCGGCCGCCGCGGGCTAGCGCATCGCTGCCCTGCAAAAATGCAAAACGTGGTGAGCCGGTCGGCCCACCACGCTTGTGTTCGTTGCCCGATGCAGATCGTTCGGGCCGCGGGATCAGGCCGCGCGGACGGCGTCGAGGAACTTGCCGACCTCGAGCTTGAGGCGGTTGCTGTCACCCGAGAGCGACTGTGCCGCCGACAGCACCTGGCTCGAGGCCGAGCCGGTCTCATTGGCGCCGTGCTGCACGTCGGTGATGTTGGCCGAGACCTGCTGGGTGCCCTGCGCCGCCTGCTGCACGTTTCGGGATATTTCCTGCGTTGCTGCGCCCTGCTCCTCGACCGCCGCCGCGATGGTGGACGAGATCTCCGACAGCCGCTCGATGGTCGAGGAGATTTCCTTGATGGCACCGACCGACTCCTGGGTCGCGGTCTGGATGCCGGCGATCTGCTGGCCGATCTCCCCGGTCGCCTTGGCGGTCTGCTCGGCCAGCGCCTTCACCTCGGACGCCACGACCGCGAAACCGCGGCCGGCCTCGCCGGCGCGCGCCGCCTCGATGGTGGCGTTCAGCGCCAGCAGATTGGTCTGGCCGGCAATCGTGTTGATCAGCTCGACGACGTCGCCGATCCGCGCAGCAGCCTTCGACAGCTCGCTGACGCGATCGTTGGTGGTACGCGCCTGGCCGACGGCGTCACCGGCCATCCGCGCCGATTCCTGCACCTGACGGCTGATCTCGGTCACCGACGACGACAGCTCTTCGGTCGCCGACGCCACCGACTGCACGTTGGTCGAGGCCTCCTCGGACGCGGCCGCGACCGAGGTGGTCAGCTCCTGCGAACGCCTTGCGGTCGACGACAGGGTGCTCGCCGAGGCTTCGAGCTGGGTCGAGGCCGACGACACGGTCTGCACGATCTCGCCGATCATCTGTTCGAAATTGCGGGTGATGGTGTCGACCCGGCGGCCGCGCTCGATCTTGGCTTCGGCATCGGCAGCCGCGGCTTCGTCGGCCGCCTTCTTGGCGACCAGGGCTTCCTTGAACACCTGCAACGTATCGGCCATGGCGCCGATCTCGGTCTTCTCACCCTGGTGCGGCACGACGGCGGTGAGGTCGCCGCGGCCGAGCGCCTGCATCGGGCTGACGATCGAGGCAATGCCTGCCGAGATGTCGCGAACCGTGTAGAGGCTGACGCCGACGCTGATCAGGATCGCCAAGCCGAGGATCACCGCGACCATCATCAGGGCCGAGCTGTAGTTGCTCGCGGAGTCCTGGGCGGCCTTTTCGGCACCGACATTGTTGAGCTCGATGTCCTTGTTGAGGATTTCGTCCGCCTCGAGGCCGATCTTGTTCACGACCTTGGTATTGAGCTCGTGCGCCTCATGGGGAAGCTTGCCGGCTTCCTTGCGCGAGATGGCCATCACCTCCTCGGTGCCCTTCCTGTACTTGTCCCAGGTCTCGGACCACTGTTGGTAGAGCGCGCGCTCCTCCGGAGTGGCAATCATCGGCTCGTACTTGGCGCGGGCCTTCGCGCTCATCTCGACGACACCGGCGAGCGTCTTTTCCGCCGCCAGCTTCTCTTCGAGCGTTTCCGAGAGCATGTGCTCGCGGATCACGTTGCGATAGGTGATCACCCCGGCGCGCAGCTCACCGAGCACGCGCACGCTCGGCAACCAATTGGTCGTGATGTCGACCGTGCTGGCGTTGATCGCCCGCATATTCCAAACTGCAAGCAGGCCCATGCCCGTCAGCGCGACGAGCAGGAACGCAACCGCGGCAATGATCTTGGCGCGGATCGAGAATTTGGCGAACATTATGATGTCTCTGGGGTGCCGGGCTCGCGAGGCCCGTTCGTGCGGGAAGATGACTGATGGCGCTGCGGGACGCCGCAGATATCAAAGCCAGCCCCCCTCCTTAAGTAGGGTTAATTTGCTTACCCGTTGAACTACGGAGATACCCGTCATTGCCGTGACATGACGCGCGAAAGGCGCATCAAGATGCGCGAGCGGCGCATCAGGGCATCAATGCCAATGCATCGGAGAAGAACTCCGGCCCGCCGAAATTGCCCGATTTCAAGGCAAGCACCATCTCGCCACTGCCAGCACCGACCGCGCGCAGAACCGGCACGCCTGCCGCGATTTCCGCCCCGACCAGAAATCCCGGGATGCGCAGGCGATCGACCACGGCGCCTGAAGTTTCACCACCGGCGACCACCATCCTGTGCACGCCGGACTGCACCAGCCCTTCCGCGATGTCGGCCATGGCCTGTTCGATAGCATGTCCGGCTGCATCGCGGCCATGACGCGATTGCAGAGCTGCGACCTGATCCGGGGTCGAGCTGCTGGCGATCAGGACCGGCCCCTTGCCAAGCCGCTCCTTGGCCCAGGCGAGCGCGCGCTGTGCCTCGTCCTTGCCGGCGATCACCCGCTCCGGGTCGAGGTGCAACACCGGCATCACCTTCTCGGCGCCGGCGATCTGACGCAGGGTCGCCTGCGAGCAACTGCCGGCGAGGCAGGCCGCCGGCCCGCCGATCGCGGCCGTGGAGATTGCCTCTCCGACAGCCGATTTGGCCTTGCCCGTGGCGACCAGCGCCCGTGCCAATCCAAGCCCGATCCCGGAGGCGCCGACCGACAGACGGTGATCCAGCGCCACCTGCCCGATGGTCTCGAGGTCGCGGTCGAACACCGCATCGACAATGGCAGCGCCGATGCCGCCCCGCGCAAGGTCGGCGAGCTTCGCCCGCACGGCCTCGGCGCCGCGGGCGAGCGTCGCCAGATCCACCAGGCCGATTTTGGTCTGGCTCTGGCGCGCCAGCACGCGGACCAGGTTGGAATCATGCATCGGATTGAGCGGATGGTCCTTCAGCGGGCTCTCGTTCAGCGGCACGGAGCCGACGAACAGATTGCCCTGATAGACGGTGCGGCCGGTTTCCGGGAACGCCGGCGTCACCAGCACGATGCTGTCCTTGGAATCCGCGCGCAGCGCGTCCATCACCGGGCCGATATTGCCGGCGTCGGTGGAATCGAAGGTCGAGCAGATCTTGAACAGGACGTGCCCGGCGCCGCGGTCGCGTAGCCAGGCCTCCGCGGCACGCGACCGTGTCACGGCAAGCCCGGCTTCAATCGAACGGCTCTTCAGCGACACCACGACGGCGTCGACCTCGGGCAGCGCGAGATCGTCCGCCGGCACGCCGATGGTCTGCACCGTGCGCAGGCCGGCGCGGGTCAGCGTATTGGCGAGGTCGGAGGCGCCGGTATAGTCGTCGGCGATGCAGCCAAGGGCCAGCGTCACGATCTTGCTCCGGCATAGGGCTTGAACCAGGCCAGACCGTCCGTGGTCTTGCCGCGCGGATTGTATTCGCAGCCGACGAAGCCGCCGTAGCCGAGCCGGTCGAGCTCGCCGAACAGGAACGGATAGTTCAGCTCCTCGTCATCGGGCTCGTTGCGCGAGGGGATCGAGGCGATCTGGATGTGGCCGATGATCGGCATCATCTCGCGCAGCCGCATCGTGACGTCGCCATGGATGATCTGGCAGTGATAGATGTCGAACTGCAGCTTGAGGTTCGGGATTTTGAGTTCACGGATCAACTCGTACGCGAAGTTGAAGTCGTTGAGGAAATAGCCCGGCACGTTGCGCGGATTGATCGGCTCGATCACGACGTCGAGGCCGTGCGGCGCGAAGAATTCCGCAGCGTAAGCGACCGATTTGTAGAAGGCTTCGACGGCATGCCGATCATTGCGATCGGCAATCCCCGCCATCAGATGCACCCGCTTGACGCCGGTCGCCTCTGCATAGGGCAGCGCGGTCTTCAGGCTCGCTTGCAGATCGGCGAAGCGATCCGGCAGCGCGGCAAATCCCTTCTCGCCGGCGTTCCAGTCGCCCGGCGGCAGGTTGAACAGCGCCTGCGTCAGCCCGGCGCCTTTCAGCCGCTTGCCGACCTCCTCGGCCGGATGGTCGTAGGGAAACAGGAATTCGACCGCGGTAAAGCCCGATTTCGCCGCGGCGTCGAAGCGGTCGAGGAACGGGACTTCGTTGAACATCATGGTGAGGTTGGCGGCAAAGCGCGGCATTGCAGGATCCTCTTATTTCGCGCCGGGAAGCTTGGTGCCGGTGACCTGGGCATACATCCGCGCCACCGACGCATCGTCGTCGCGGCCCATGCCGGCGGCCGCCGTCATCAGAAACATCTGCAGCGCCGCGGCCGAGACCGGCACCGGGAACCGCGCATTGCGCGCCATGTCCTGGATGATGCCGAGGTCCTTGACGAAAATCTCGACCGCGCTGCGCGGCGCATAGTCGCCGTCGAGCACATGCGGCATGCGGTTCTCGAACATCCAGGAATTGCCGGCGGAGGCCGTGATCACCTCGTAGACTTTCCGGATATCGAGGCCCTGCTTGGCGGCAAAGGCAATCGCCTCGGAAGCGGCCGCGATGTGCACGCCGGCCAGCAGCTGGTTGATCATCTTGAATGCGGCGCCCTGCCCGGCGGCATCGCCGAGTTCGTAGAGCTTTGCCGCCATCGCATCAAGCGCCGGCCGCGCCTTCGCGAACGCCGCCGCACTGCCGGAGGCGAGAATGGTCAACTCGCCCTGCGCCGCGCGCTGCGCGCCGCCCGAGATCGGCGCATCGAGATAATGCCGGCCGGTGGCTTCGAGCTGCTTGGCGAGACGCCGCGCGATCTCGGGATCCATGGTCGCCGAGGAGATGAAGACAGCGTCCTTGGCCAGCGTCTCGGCGGCGCCGTCCTTACCGAACAGGATGGCCTCGGTCTGCGCCGCATTCACGACGACGCTGACGACGATGTCGGCATCCCTGGCCGCCTCGGCCGGCGTCTTCGCACCCTTCCCGCCATCGGCCACGAAGCGCGCGACGGCATCGGCCGACACGTCGCAGCCGGTCACGACGAAGCCGGCGCGCTTGAGCGAGGTCGCCATGCCGTATCCCATCGAACCCAGTCCGATGACGGCGACGTGCAGTGTTGCGGAACTGGACATAAGGCGATCCCTGAGGATTTTTGGTTGTTTGAGCATTTTCGGAAAACCGGCTTTCGCCTTTCCCGATCAAGCGCGTTGCTGCTTGCCTATCACGGCTTGGCCGCGCTGCCAAAGCATGAGACAAAGCTGAAAACGGATGGCGGCAAAGATGACGCCGAAAGCGAAACCCGGATGAGCGAAACAAAGCTTCGTGAAGACATCTGCCGCTTCGGCCGCTCGCTGTTCGAGCGCGGGCTGACGCCGGGCTCGTCGGGCAATATCAGCGTCCGGCTCGACGACGGCGGCTGGCTGGTGACGCCGACCAATGCCTCGCTCGGCTTCCTCGATCCGGCGAAGATGTCGCGGCTTGACAGTGGCGGCCGCCTCGTCTCCGGCGATGCCCCTACCAAGGAAGTGCCGCTGCACACCGCGCTCTACCAGACGCGCACGAGCGCCGGCGCCGTGGTGCACCTGCACTCGACCCATTCGGTCGCACTGTCGATGCTGCCCGAGATCGATCCGCGCGCGGTGCTGCCGGCGATGACGGCCTATTACGTCATGAAGTGCGGCCAGACCGCGCTGGTGCCCTATTATCGCCCCGGCGATCCCGCGGTCGCCGACGCGATCAGGGGGCTTGCCGGGCAATATTCATCGGTGCTGCTCGCCAATCACGGCCCCGTCGTCTCCGGCGACACACTGGAAGCGGCCGTGTTCGCGACCGAGGAACTCGAAGAAACCGCCAAACTCTATCTGCTGCTGCGCGGGCTCAACCCGCGCTATCTCTCGCCCGAACAGGTGGCGGATTTGACCAAGGTGTTCGGGCTGACGTTGCCGGAGCATGGGCATTAGCTTTCGTCGTCCTGGCGAAGGCCAGGACCCATTACCCCAGGATGCAGTTGCGGCGCGACATGCCCGGACATACCACGCACCACACGGACGACGGTGGTAATGGGTCCTGGATCGCGCTCGCTTGGCTCGCTTGTCCAGGACGACGGAGAAACTACAGCCCCAGATACGCCTTGCGCACGTCCGGGTTACCGCTGATCTCGGCCGCGGTGCCCTGCATCAGCACGCGGCCGGTCTGCAGAATGTAGGCGCGGTCGGCGATCTCCAAACATTCGGCCATCCGCTGCTCGACGATCAGGACCGTCATGCCGGCGTCGCGGATGCGTTTCACGGCTTGGAAGATCTCGTCCACCAGTTTCGGCATGATGCCCTGCGACGGCTCGTCGAGCATCAGCAGCCGCGGCCGCGTCATCAGCGCGCGGCCGATCGCGAGCATCTGCTGCTCGCCGCCGGACAAGGTCTCGGCGCGTTGCTCGAGCCGCTCGCCGAGCCGCGGGAACAGATTGAACACCAGATCGAGCGGCGCATCGCGGTCGGACTGGCTGCGATAGAGATAGCTGCCGAGCCGCAGATTGTCGCTTACCGAAAGCCGCGGAAACAGCCGGCGGTTCTCCGGCACGAAGGCGATGCCGCCGGCCGTGATGACATGCTGCGGCTGGCCGTCGATGCGCGTGCCGTCGAAGGTGACGGTGCCGGCGCGCGGACGCTCGGCCCCGGCAATCGATTTCAACAGCGTCGACTTGCCCGCGCCGTTGGCGCCGGCGACGCAGACGATCTCGCCCTTGGTGACGTCGATCGACACCGAGGAGATCGCAACCAGGCCCTGATAGGCGGTGGTGACTTCACGCACCGACAGCATGACGATCCCCGAGATAGGCGGAAATGACTTCCGGATTGCGGACGACTTCCGCGGGCTTGCCCTCGACCAGCACCTTGCCGAGATTGAGCACGATGGCGCGGTCGACCAGCGGCATCACGATTTCCATGACATGCTCGACCATCAGCACGGTGACGCCGGTGGCGCGCACCTTGCGCACAAGCTCGACGCCGGTCTGCGCCTCGACCGGCGTGAGCCCAGTGAGGACTTCGTCGAGCAGCAGCAGCTTCGGCTCGGTCGCCAGCGCACGCGCGACTTCGAGCCGGCGCTTCTCCGACGGCACGAGATCGGCCGCCAGCTTGTCGGCGCGCGCCGCAAGACCGCAGAACTCCAGCACCTCATAGGCTTTCTGCCGCGCGATCCGCATCTTGGTATTGCGGATCAGCGCGCCGACGATGACGTTGTCGATCACCGTCATGGTCTCGAAGCTCTTGACCACCTGGAAGGTGCGCCCGACGCCGCGCTGGCAGCGTTCCGCCGCCGGCAGGCGGGTGACGTCCTCGCCGTCGAAGATGATCGAGCCCTGGGTCGGCGGCAGCACGCCCGCGATCAGGTTGAACAGCGTCGACTTGCCGGCGCCGTTGGGGCCGATCAGGCCGACGATCTCGCCGCGCCCGACCGAGATCGAGACATCGCTGTTGGCGACGAGGCCGCCGAAGCGCTGCCAGACGCCGCGGGTTTCGAGGAGAGCGGTCATCGCGCCGCCTCCTTGCGCCCGGTGAGCATGCTGAACACGCTGACCAGCCCCTTCGGCAGCGCCAGCGAGATCGCGACGATCAGCGCGCCGTAGACGATCAGGTCGACGCCGCGGCCGGACCCGCCGATGAACGAGCGCGTCAGCTCGGTGAGCGGGATCAGGATCACCGCACCCAGGACCGGGCCCCACAAGGTGCCGATGCCCCCGAGCACGGCGGGCAGCGCCATCAACAGCGAGAACTGGAAGCCCATCACGCTCTCGGGATCGATATAGGAGACGAACTGGGCATAGAAGCTGCCCCCGACCGCGACCAGGAACGCCGAGACAGCCGCCGCGCCCATCTTGGAATTGAACACGACCACGCCGAGGCTTTCGGCTGCGTCGGGATTGTCCTTCACCGCGCGCCACCAAAAACCCCATTTGGAATCTTCCAGCCACCAGGTGACGAACCAGGCGATGCAGGCCAGCGCCAGCGCGAAATAGAAATACGGCAGCTTCGAGCGGGCGAACTGGAATTTCAGCCAGCTGTCGCCGCGCACCGGGATGTCGATGCCGAGGGCGGCGCCCGCCCAATCCCAGTTCTGGATCAAAACCAGCGCGATCTCGGCGATCACGATGGTCGCGATCACGAAGTAATGCCCGCGCAGGCGGAAGCAGGGATAGCCCAGCGCCATCGCGATCACGGCCGAGATCGCCCCGCCCGCCAGCATGCCGAACCACGGCAGCACGCCGAACTTGGTGAACAGCAGCGCGGTGGTATAGGCCCCGAGCCCGAAATACAGCGCATGGCCGAGCGAAATCTGCCCGCAATAGCCGGACAGGATGTTCCAGCTCTGCGACAGCGCGGCATACATCAGGGTCAGGACCATGATGTTCTGGACGTAGACGTCCTTGACGAACAGCGGCACCAGCGCGGCGACCGCCGCAAGGCAGGCCGCCACGATCAGGTCACGCCTGCGGCGTTGGGCGAAGTGGGTGTCCATCACATCGATCCGAACAGGCCGCGCGGGCGGACAAAGACGACCAGCAGATAGACGGCATAGATGCCGACCGATTTCAGCGACGGCGGCAGGATCATCGCCGTGGTCGCTTCCACCAGGCCGACGATGATGCCGCCGGCAAAGGCGCCGAACACGCTGCCGAAGCCGCCGAGCGCCACGGTGACGTAGGCGATCAGCGCAAAGGAGGCGCCGACGTCGGGGTAGATGTAGAAGAAGATCGCCATGATGGCGCCGGCAAGTCCGACCAAGGCCGCGCCGAGGCCCCAGCCGAGCGCGAACACCCGGTTCTTGTCGATGCCGACCAGGGCGACCGCACCGGCGTCCTCGCGCGTCGCCTCGAGCGCGCGGCCGAAATCGGTGCGATTGATGAAGAAGTAGAGCGCGACGAAGGCTGCGATCGACAGCATCGCGCCGATCAGCTGCGGCTCCGGCAAATAGATGCCGGCAATCGATATCGTCTTGCCGCCGACCCAGGAGTTGGTGACGCTGCGGTAGTCCGGCGTAAAGAAGAACTGGGCCAGACCCCGCATCACGATCGCGAGGCCGAAGGTAGAGAAGATCTGCACCATGCCGGCATTGGCCTTGGCGCGCATCGCGAAGCGGACCACCAACAGATAGACCACCGCGCCGAACACGAACAAGGCCGCGGCAACCAGCGGCGCCGCCAGCAAGGGATCGATCGCGAAGAACGCGAACAGGAAGAATGTCGCGTACATCGCGATCATCAGGAACTCGCCGTGAGCGAAATTCACGACGTCCATCAATCCGAAGATCAATGCGAGGCCGGCGGCGATCAGTCCGTACAGCAGCCCCATCAGGAGGCCGCTCGCCAAACTCTGGATAATGGTCTCGGCTGTCACCGCTGCGTCCCGGTCAATGTATGGCCCCGGTGTCGTCCTGGCGAAGGCCAGGACCCATTACCACAAATGCATAGGGAGAAAAGACAACAGCCTATCATCGCAAAACGCCTGCCTGTGGTTGCGCGACGAGTGCAAGCACTCGCGCGGGGGTCCCGGGTCGCGCTTCCGCCTTCGCTGGCTTAGCTTCGGCGGACAAGTCGCTTGCCCGGGACGACGCGTGGAGAGTGGTCGACCGGTCAGCTGTTCATTGGCCAGATCGCCTCGGAGACGGCGGCCTGTTCCGGGAAGATCGTGACGAAATTCTTCGCGGAATATTGCAGCAGCACCGGATCGGCGAAGTTGTTCTGCCCCATCTCGTCGAACTTGACCCGCCGCCACGGCATGATGGTGACATCGCCGGGCATGTCGGTCGCGACCAGCGCCTCGCGGATCTTTTCGCCGTCGGTCGACTTGGCGCGGTTGACGGCATCGGCCATGATGATGAGGCCCATGAACTGGCGCGACGTGTAGTCGTTGAAGTCCTTGCCGGACTTGGCGCGGTACATTTCGTTGATCAAACCGACCATCGGCCGCTTCTGCGCCAGGTCGAGCGAGAAGCTGCCGCGCGAGATCACGCCCTCGAGCTTGTCGCCGACGGCATCATAGGTCGCCTTCTCCGAGAAGCCGGCGTCCTGCGCCATGATGTTCTTCGGCTTGTAGCCGAGCTCCGCCATGGTCTTGACCAAGAGGATCGAGTCGGTGGTGTAGCTCGACGGCATCAGCACGTCGGCATTGGCCGCCTTGAGCTGCTGCACCTCGGCGGTCAGCGACGGCGAGTTGGCGCGATACTTGATGTCGGCCACGATCTTGTAGCCGCGATCGGCCGCGAGCTTGGTCTGGGCGTTCGCCGAATCGGTGCCGAAGATGGTGTCCTCGTGGAACAGCGCCAGGGTCTCGATCTTCTGGCCCTTCTTCTTCATCGCATCGAAGAAGTCGAACATCGCAGCCGAGAACATCTCGTCATGCGGCGAGGCGCGGAAATAGTACTTCAGGCCGCGGCGGTGCAGGCTCGGCGAGGAATTGTCGGCCGAGATGAACGGAACGCCGTAGCGCTCGCAGGTCTGGCTGACGGTGACGGCGACCGCGCTCTGATAGGTGCCGACGACGGCGCAGACCTTCTCCTGGGTGATCAGGCGCTCGGTCTCGGCGCGGCCCTTCTGCGGATCGGCCTGGTGGTCGGCGAACACCAGCTTGACCTTGGCGCCGCCGAGGCCGGACAGGCCCTCGCCCTTGGCGAGCGGCAGCGCGAAATCGTAGTTCTTGTTGATGATGTCGGCCGCGGTGTTGAAGGCATGCTGCGCATCGACGCCGATCGCGGCACTGGAGCCGGACAGCGGATAGATCACGCCGATGGCCACTTCGCTTGTCTGCGCGCGCGCGGCGATCGGACCGAGCGCGGCGGCGGCGGTGGCACCCAGCAATACGTTACGGCGAGAGATCGTCATCGAAATTTCCCCTTCAGCTTTGTTCTTATCGATGTGACGCTTGTAGCGCGCAGTAAAGCCTCAATGAATTGCACGAATTGCCTATTCAGAGCACAGCGAGCTGCCTGTTCCTGAGATCGGTCACCAGCATCAGCCCCGGCGCATGCGTGATCGCGAACGGCAGCTTCGCAGCTGCGATCACCGATTGCGGCGTCACGCCACAAGCCCAGAACACCGGGATCTCGTCATCGGCCACCGGCACCGCATCGCCATAATCGGGCTTGGTGATATCCTTGATGCCGATCGCATGCGGATGGCCGAGATGCACCGGCGCGCCGTGCACCGACGGAAAGCGCGACGTGATCTGCACCGCGCGGATCGCATCCGCCGACGGGCGCATCGACACCACCATGGGTCCTTCGAACGGCCCCGACGGCTTGCAGGCGATATTGGTCCGGTACATTGGCACACGCAGGTTGCGCTCAATGTGACGGATCGGCAGCCCGTCATCCAGCAGCGCCTCCTCGAACGAATAGGAGCAGCCGAGCACGAAGGTGACGAGGTCGTCGCGCCAGTATTTGGTGATGTCGGTCGGCTCGTCCACCACCTCGCCGTCGCGCCAGACCCGGTAGCGCGGCACGTCGGTGCGGATGTCGAGGTCGAGGCCGAGCGCCGGGATCCTGAAATCGCCGACGTCGGACATGCCGATGATCGGGCACGGCTTCGGATTGAGCTGGCAGAAGCGGTGGAAGGCGCCGGCGAGCTTCTCCGGCAGGATCGCGAGATTGCCCTGGACGAAGCCGTTGGCGAGACCGGCCGTGGTCGCCGAGGCCATGCCGCCACGGCAGGCGCGCCGCGCTTCGACGCTCGCCAGCCCCGGTTCCCCTTGAGATCGCTGCACTGCCGCAAAAACAGTCATGGGATTCTCCTGCCCATAATCTCGACAAGGACAAACCAACACCAAGCGTGATATAATGTCTAATCGTCCTTTCTAATCAAAATCGATAATTAGAATTTATCGATCGGGAAAATGCTTCCATGACGGACTTCCGCTCGATCGAAACCTTCCTCTGGGTCGTCAAGCTCGGCAGCTTCCGCGGCGCCGCCCAGCGGCTCAACACCACCCAGCCGGCGATCTCCCAGCGCATTGCCCAGCTCGAGCGCGAGATGGGCGTCAAACTGCTCAACCGCGACCACCGGGTGGCCTCGCCGACGCCGAGCGGGCGGCTGATGCTGATCTACGCAGAGAAACTGATCGGCCTGCGCTCGGAGATGATGGCCGAGGTCGGCGACCGTTCGGCGATGCGCGGCGCGCTGCGGCTCGGTGTCGCGGAGACCATCGTGCACACTTGGCTGCCGCGGCTGGTCAAGAGCGTCAACGAGATCTACCCGAACCTGTCGCTGGAGATCGAGGTCGACATCACACCGAACCTGACGCCGCGGCTGCTGGCGCAGGAGATCGAGCTCGCCTTCGTGCTCGGACCGGTCTCCGCCTCCGGCGCGCACAACCATGTGCTGTGCGATTATCCGATCGGCTTCCTGGCGAGCCCGTCGCTCGGCCTCGGCGACGGCCCGGTGGCGCGGCAGGACCTGGCGCGGTTTCCGATCATCACCTTTCCGCGCAAGACCCAGCCCTACGAGACCGTGCGCGCCTTGTTCAACGCACCCGATCTGCCGCCGATCCGGCTGCACGCCTCGACCTCGCTCGCGACCGTGATCCACATGGCCAATGAAGGCCTTGGCATTGCGGTGATTCCGTCGGCAATCGTCGAGAACGAATTGTCCGACGGGCGCTTGCAACTGCTCGACACCGACCTCAAGCTGCCGCCGCTCACCTTCACCGCGAGCTGGCTCGCCTCGCCCGATGCGGTCGCCATCGAGCGCGTCGCCCATCTCGCCCGACAGATCGCACAGGCGAGCGTGGCGGTTGACGACGCGAGAGTAGCGCGTCATTGAACGAGTGCCGGATAATCAAAACGTCATTCCGGGGCGATGCGTCAGCATCGAACCCGGAATCTCGAGATTCCGGGTTCGGCTCTTCAAGCCACCCCGGAATGATAGCTGAAATGGACTGACGACATGAGCCGAGCCGCCACCAACCTGCAGATCGATTCCGCCCGCCTCTGGGGCACCATCCACGAAACCGCGCAGTTCGGTGCAACAAAGAAGGGCGGCGTGCGGCGGCTGACCTTGAGCGCCGAGGACAAGCAGGTGCGCGACTGGTTCCGCAAGGCTTGCGAGGACGCCGGCCTGGACGTGCATGTCGATGCGCTCGGCTCGATGTTCGGCCTGCGCAAGGGCCGGGACATGTCGAAACCGCCGATCGGCGTCGGCTCGCATCTCGACACCCAGCCGACCGGTGGCAAATATGACGGCATCCTCGGCACCCTCGCCGGGCTCGAACTGGTGCGCACCTTGAACGATGCCGGGATCGAGACCGAGCTGCCGATCTGCATCTGCAACTGGACCAACGAGGAAGGCTCGCGCTTTGCGCCGGCGATGATGGCCTCGGCCGCCTATGTCGGCGATTTCACCACCGACGACATCCTGTCGCGCAAGGACGCCGAGGGCGTCACGGTGGCGCAGGCGCTGGACTCGATCGGCTATCGCGGCGACGCCCCGGTCGGCCGACAGAAATTCTCGGGCTTCGTCGAGCTGCATATCGAGCAGGGCCCGATCCTGGAGGCCGAGGGCAAGACCATCGGCGTGGTCGATTCGGGCCAGGGCGTGCTGTGGTACGATGGCAAGATCGTGGGCTTCGAGAGCCATGCCGGCTCGACCCCGATGCCGCTGCGCCGCGACGCGCTGGCGACGCTGTCGGAGATCGTGCTGGCGATGGAGAGCATCGCCAGGAAACACGGCCCGAAGGCGGTCGGCACCATCGGCGAGGCCGTGATCGCATCGCCCTCGCGCAACGTCATCCCCGGCGAGATCGCCTTCACGGTGGATTGCCGCAGCGCCGATGCAGGGATCATGGATGCGCTGGACCGCGACCTGCGCGCCGCGGTCGCCGAGATCGCAGCAAAGCGCAAGGTCGAGGTCCAGCTCGACCTGGTCTGGCGCAAGGCGCCGACGCATTTCGATTCGAAACTGGTCGACGCGGTCGAGAATGCGGCAACGCAGCTCGGCTATTCGCATCGCCGCATCACCTCGGGTGCCGGCCATGATGCCTGCAACCTCAACACGGTGATGCCGGCCGCGATGGTGTTCGTGCCCTGCAAGGACGGCATCAGCCACAACGAACTGGAAGACGCCACGCAGGCCGATTGCGCCGCCGGCGCCAACGTCCTGATGCATACGGTGCTGGCGCTCGCCGGCGTCGCATCCTGATCTTCATACCCCCTTCGATGGAGGCTTTCGTGCGCGCAGTGTTTGTCGACGCCAATGAATCGCTCGCTGTCATCACCGAGCGCCTGGAAAAACCCGGCGATCCCAAGATGCGGATCAACCGCAATCCCGACATCAAGCCCGAGGACTATCCGGCGGTGCTCGACGGCGCCGAGATCGCGGTGGTCGATCACACCGCGTTGCCGACCGACGTTGCGAAGAAATGCGCCGGCCTGAAGCATGTCGTGTTCCTCGGCACCGGCGCGCGCAGCTACATGAACCCGGAAGAGCTCGCCGACCTCGGCATCGCCGTGCACCTGATCAAGGGCTATGGCGACACCGCGGTCGCGGAGTCCGCGATCGCGCTGATGTGGTCGTCGGCGCGGGTGATCGCGCAGATGGACCGCGAGATGCGCGCCGGCAACTGGCTGCGCGAAGACGGCATGCAGCTCACCGGCAAGACGCTTGGCCTGGTCGGCTTCGGCGGCATCGCGGCCGAGGTCGCCCGCATCGCGCACGGCAGCGGCATGAAGGTGATCGCCTGGAACCGATCGCCCAAGAGCCATCCCGGCGTCGAATTCACCGATCTCGACACGGTGCTGGCGACCAGCGACGTAGTCTCGCTCCATCTGCTCTTGAACGACGAGACCCGCGGGATGATCACGCGCGACAAGATCGCGAAGATGAAGCAGGGCGTGGTGCTGATCAACACCGCCCGCGGCGCCATCGTCGACGAGCAGGCGATGATCGATGCGCTCAACTCAGGCCACATCCGCCACGCCGGCCTCGACGTCTACAACATCGAACCGCTGCCGAAGGATCATCCGCTGACCAAAATCCCGAACGTGACGCTGTCGGCGCACTCCGCCTTCCGCACGCCGGAGGCGAGCGAGAACCTGATCCACGCGGCATGGCAGCATTGCCGGCGGATCGTGAAGGGGTGACCTCTTTCCTTCTCCCCTTGTGGGAGAAGGTGGCGCGGACGAAGTCCGCGACGGATGAGGGGTCTGCATCCGCGGAGAGAACCCCTCACCCGGCTTCGATGCTTCCGCATCGAAGCCACCCTCTCCCACAAGGGGAGAGGGCGAAAGCCCCTAATCCACCATCTCCGCGACGGCCTTGCCGCACGCCGTGGTGTCGGCATTGCCGCCGAGATCGCGCGTGCGCAGCGTGCGTTCGCCGAGCGTGCGTTCGATCGCGCCGACGATGGCATCCGCGGCCTGCTTCTCGCCGAGGTGCTCCAGCATCATTGCGCCCGACCAGATCATGCCGATCGGGTTGGCGATGCCCTGCCCCGCGATATCAGGCGCCGAGCCGTGCACCGGCTCGAACACCGAGGGGAAATCGCCTTCCGGATTGATGTTGCCCGACGGCGCGATGCCGATGGTGCCGGTGCAGGCCGGGCCGAGGTCGGAGAGGATGTCCCCGAACAGGTTGGAGCCGACCACGACGTCGAACCAATCCGGATGCAGCACGAAGTTCGCGGTCAGGATGTCGATGTGGTACTTGTCCCACTTCACGCCGGGATACTTCTTGGCCATCGCCTCCACGCGCTCGTCCCAATAGGGCATGGTGATGGAGATGCCGTTCGACTTGGTCGCCGAGGTCAGGTGCTTCTTCGGCCGCGACTGCGCGAGATCAAAGGCGAACTTCAGGATGCGGTCGACGCCGATGCGTGTCATCACGGTCTGCTGGGTGACGAATTCGCGGTCGGTATCCGGGAACATGCGACCGCCGACCGAGGAGTATTCACCCTCGGTGTTCTCGCGCACCACCCAGAAATCGATGTCGCCGGGCTTGCGGTTCGCCAGCGGCGACGGCACGCCAGGCATCAGCCGCACCGGGCGCAAATTGACGTACTGGTCGAACTCGCGGCGGAACTTGATCAGCGAGCCCCACAGCGAGATGTGGTCCGGGATTTTGGCCGGCCAACCGACCGCGCCGAAATAGATCGCGTCGTGCTTGCCGATCTTGTCCTTCCAGTCGGCCGGCATCATCTCGCCGTGCTTCTCGTAATAGTCGTAGGAGGCGAAATCGAAATGATCGAACTTGACGTCGACGCCGTGCTTTTTCGCCGCCGCCTCGATCACGCGCAGGCCCTCCGGCATCACTTCCTTGCCGATGCCGTCGCCGGGGATGACCGCAATCCGGTACTGCTTCTTGCTGCTCATCGAGAACACCCTTGTGATTTGCCCGGCCGGCAATGCCGCCTATCCTGATCGCCCTGCAATGGACCAAACTTCGCGCGAGCGCAACGCTGCAGTGCAGTGTTGACCGCGGCGCGACCCTGCCCACCAATTTCGCCGACACCCACTCCTCAACCCAAAGCGAGACATCCCATGGATCTGCATCTGCGCGGCAAGCGTGTCCTGATCACCGGCGCCTCCAAGGGCATTGGCGCGGCCGCCGCCGAAGCCTTTGCCGAGGAAGGCGCCAATCTGCTGCTCGCCGCCCGCAACGGCGACCAGCTCAAGGCGCTCGCCGAGCGGCTGCGTTCCGCGCACCAGATCGACGCCGCGATCAGCGTGGTGGACCTGCGCAAGCCTGAGGACCTCGCGCGGCTGGCCAAGGAGGCCGCCGATATCGATATCCTGGTCAACAATGCCGGCGACATCCCGGGCGGCTCGATCGACAAGATCGACGAGGCGACCTGGCGGCATGCCTGGGAGCTCAAGGTGTTCGGCTACATCAATCTGACGCGCGCGGTCTACGCCCGGATGAAGGCGCGCGGCGGCGGCGTGATCGTCAACGACATCGGCGCGGCCGGCGAGAAGTTCGACGCCAATTACATCTGCGGCAGCGCCGGCAATGCGGCGCTGATGTCGTTCACCCGCGCGCTCGGCGGCAAGAGCCTCGCCGACAATATCCGCGTGGTCGGCATCAACCCCGGCCCCGTCGGCACCGACCGCCACGTCACCCTGCTCAAGACCCGCGCCAAGAACCAGTTCGGCGACGAGAACCGCTACAAGGAATTCCAGAAGGGGCTACCGCTCGGCCGTCCCGCGCATGCACGCGAGATCGGCGACCTGATGGCGTTCCTCGCCTCTGATCGCGCGGGCTACACGTCAGGCGTGATCTACACGGTCGATGGCGGGCTGACGTCGGGGTGGGGTTAGCAGCGCAGCCTGCTCGGTCGTCATCCTGGGGAGCCTGCGAAGCAGGCGTCTCGAAGGATGCGCCACGGGCCACGTCGTCCTTCGAGGCTCGCAAGAGCTCACTCCTGCAGCGACAAAGGCAAGGCCTTTGCGCGGGGATGACGTGGGTTAAGGAGGCCGTTTGCAACCTCGGCGGTTTCCACTTTCCGACAAAATGGACTACAGCATCACGAACAGAAGACTTCCAGCAAACGGAGACAGGCACATGGCTGATCAGGGCTTGGTGAAGGAAACGGCGTGTGCCGTCGTCGACAAACTGAAAGCCGGTGACGTCACGCCGCTCGATCTGCTGGACGTGCTGGAAAGGCGCATCGCCGAGGTCGACGGCAAGGTCAACGCGCTGCCAACACTGTGCTTCGACCGCGCCCGCGCCCATGCCAAGGCCCTGATGCAGAAGCCGGCCGGCGAACGCGGCCTGCTCGCGGGCCTTCCCGTTCCGATCAAGGACCTCACCGCCGTCTCCGGCGTGCTGACCACGCTGGGCTCGCCGATCTTCAAGGACAACGTCCCGGCGAAATCCGACATCCTGGTCGAGCGTCTCGAACAGAACGGCGGCGTGATCTACGCCAAGTCGAACACGCCGGAATTCGGCGCCGGTGCCAACACCTTCAATGAAGTGTTCGGCCCGACCCGCAATCCCTGGGACACGTCGCGCTCGGCGGCCGGCTCCTCCGGCGGCGCCGCTGCGGCGCTCGCCAGCGGCACCGCGTGGCTCGCGCACGGCTCCGACATGGGCGGCAGCCTGCGCAACCCGGCGAGCTTCTGCGGCGTCGTCGGCTTGCGGCCCTCGATCGGCCGCGTCGCGCACACCCCGAAATTCGGCATCGACCGCACCCTCGGCGTGCAGGGGCCGATGGCGCGCAATGTCGAGGATCTGGCGTTGCTGCTCGACGCGATGAGCGGCGAGCATGCCGCCGATCCGCTGTCGCTGCCGGCGCTGTCGACGTCCTTCCTGTCGGCCACGCGTTCGGGCAACAAGCCGACGCGCATCGCCTATTCGCCCGATCTCGGCATCACGCCCGTCGATCCGGAGGTCAAGGCCGTGACGCGCAAGGCAGCGGAGCGGTTCGCAGAAGCCGGCGCGATCGTCGAGGAGGCCCATCCCGATCTGCGCGAGGCCCATGAATGCTTCCACGTGCTGCGCGCGTTCGATTTCGCGATCAGCAAGGCCGAATTGCTGCGAACCAAGCGCGATTTGCTGAAGCCTGAGGTGATCTGGAACATCGAAGCGGGGCTGAAGCTCACCGTCGAGAAGCTCGAGCGCGCCGAGGCCCAGCGCGTCGCGATGACGCAGCGTGCGCTCGAATTCTTCGAGACCTACGATCTGCTGCTGGCACCCGCGACCATCGTGCCGCCATTCCCGGTCGAGCACCGCTATGTGGCCGAGTGCGACGGCAAGACATTCGACAATTACGTCGAATGGCTCGGCATCGTCTATGCGATCACGCTGGCCTGCTGCCCGGCGCTGTCGCTGCCCTGCGGCTTCACCGCATCGGGCCTGCCGGTCGGCCTGCAGATGGTGGCCAAGCCGCGCGCCGAGGCGCAGCTTCTGGCCGGCGCGAAAGTGCTGGAGGATATTTTGGGCGTGCGCGGCACCACCCCGATCGATCCGCGGCCGCCGCGATAAGGCGGCCTACGCCTGGTCTTCCGTCGCCTGCAACGCGACCGACAGCGCGAGCTTGGTCTGCTCGACGATCTCGTCCATCAGCTCCTCGCGGCTGATCTGGCCGACTTCGCCGGTGAGCAGGCCCTGCTCGGCAAGCATCACGATGCCGTGCAACCCGGCCCAGATCTTCAGCGCCTGCCGCTCGCGCAACAGCCCCACCGCCGGAGCCTCGAACGACTCGATCAGCAGCGCCAAGGTTTCCATCGCGGCAACGTGCAGCTCGCTGCCGACCGGCGCGCAGGCCATGGTTCTGGACGCGAACATCAACCGGTAGATGCCATGGCGCTCGAGCCCGAAGGCCAGCGCAGCCTGCGCAAAGCGTGACAGTTTCGAGCCTTTGCCGGGCTGCTCGATCGCCGCACGCATGATCACGTTGAACTGCCGGAACGCTTCCGCGGTGACCGCCTGCAGCAGCGCCTCACGGTCGGCGAAGTGCCGGTACGGCGCCGGCTGCGAGACGCCGAGCTGCTTGGCCAGCGCCTTGATGCTGATTGCTTCGGGACCACCGAGCTCGACCTCGCGCAGCGCCGCCTGAATCAGCGCTTCGCGGAGGTCGCCATGGTGGTAGGTCTTGAATGGCTTGCGAACGATTTGTCCCATTGCGGCAAATGATCGTGGGCTGCGAAGTGAGTGTTGGCAAGGACAGGGTAGCGAAATCAAAGACTTACGTCACTCACTTATTTTGAGAATACGAAGCCGATTCGCGAAGCTGCCCGGGCTGCCTCCAGCAAGATTTGCCGTGGCTCTGAATGGATCTTGCGCCCAAAACATCGGCGACTGTGCGATCCGCCCCGCCTTTCTCTGTAGCAGTTTCGGATGTTGCCGGCTTCGCTTGCTGATCCAGGTGATGGATGTCGCAAACAGGGTGAGCGCCGCGATCCCCGCAGCGCTCACCACGAACTGCGCCGCGATGCCGTCGGACACCTTGATGAGATACAGATTCGCCAGGAGGGAGAGCACGACGGCCGCACAATAGGTTTCGAGCGAACGCTCGCCGCAACGAATTGCGCCTTTCGGGCCGGTCAAGCCAAATCCGCGCCAATTCGTCGGCACGAACCTCGCCACACGATGGCGATCGCCAGGAAATGCAGCAGCCGCAACGGGTCCAGATTCGGCTTGTCGATCGGATAGATCAACCGCTCGATGCTGCCGGGAATCGCGGCCGCCAGTGGAGCGATCTCCCAGCTTCGCAGCAGCGTATGCGCGACGACTGAAGCCCACCCGTCGCGACGGCTGACATCGCTGTAGCTCAGTGCACAGGTCACGCCGGATACGAACATGAAGACTTCGGTCGCATCGCTGAAGCCATAGTGGCGCAGGGTCAACCAGCTGAAGGCGTTGCTGGGAATGTGATCGAGGAAGACGCACCAGAGTGCAAGACCTCGGCACAGATCCAGCCGGAGATCGCGGTCCAGCGCCGCACTGTCGCGCCTCCCCTGATAAAGGGTCAGCGATGCGGAATGCTGGCGGGAATTCCCGCCGGTCGAGCGACCGGTCATACGGTCAGAAAGCATTGGACTGTTACCAGCCCTCCTCGAGCTGCCCCTCGGGGGCAATTACGTCTCTCATCACTGGCATGTCAGCGGAATGCACGACCGTCCGGTTGATAAATATCAACAACGCTCATCCTTTCCGGGATTTAGCTCAACGTGACTAGCTCGAGCCGGAGGATCTACGCCGTGCGCGTAAGGGAGATCATGTCACGGAACGTCATCACGATCGATGCCGATGCACCGGTGAGCGACGCCATCAGGACGATGCTGTCCCACCACATCGGTGGCCTTCCCGTCACCGATCGGAATGGCACGCTCATCGGCATGCTGTCGGACGGAGATTTCATTCGGCGCGTCGAACTTGGAACGGAGAAGCGTCGCGGCCGCTGGCTGGCCGTGCTCGCAGGCACGAGCCAAGTCGCACTCGACTTCGCCCGCCAGCATGGCCGCAAGGTTAATGAGATCATGTCGCCCGATCCGATCACCGTCGACGAGAACATGCCGCTTGAGCAAGTCGTTCAACTCATGGAATCGCACGGCGTCACGCGGTTTCCGGTCATGCGCGACAAAAGCCTGGTCGGGATGGTGACGCGCACGGACTTCATGACCGCGATCGCGGACCTTCGTCTCGAACGGCTCTCCGCTTCCGTCAACGACGATCAGATTCGCGCGGCGGTGATTGCAGCACTCGCACATGCGCCCTGGCGGCCCGCGGCGCTGAACGTCAGCGTTCAAGACGGGATCGTCAGCTTGCGCGGCGACATCCGCAGCGACAATGCGCGCAAGGCTGCGACCGTCGCGGCCGAGAACGTTGCGGGTGTGAAGCGGGTCGAAGACCTTCTGACGAAGATCGCTTACCCACCGCCGGAAGACGATTATGGCGGCGGCGACTTCGTCTCATTGCAGGAAGAGCCTTCGACAGAGGATGATCGGCCCTTGTAGAGCCAATAGCGCCTGCCTCGCGCCGCCGGACTCGGCGTTCGGTTGCCAGCAGGATAGATTGCGGCGTCTGCAAGACCAGTAGCGCCGTGGCTTGCAGTGGCCTTGATGAGGATCAATCAGGGACGCGTCCGCCTTCATGCGTATGTGGCCGCGAGCGATCGGGCTGCCACCTGCGGCCGCGGCAAGACGGCTATCCGGATCGCCCTTGGCCGCTACTTCTGCTGGATGCGGTTCAAATAATCGATCACGGCGAGGATGCGCGTTCGCACAACGACCTCCCGCAATTCCCGCGATGGATCGAGCGCATCGTAGGCCGGATCGACGGTGTGAGGCACGTTCACGATGGGGTTGAATCGTTCCCCCCAGATCGGCATCTCATGCGGACCGTGAGCGGAAATTTTCTTCCGTCCGTCTATGCTTTGATAGACCGCACTGGTCGGAAAGACACCGTTGTTGCTCTTGGTCAAGGTCGTCAGATCGGCCGGCGGCACCTTCAGCAATTCGCTGACCGGTCCCTTACCCTTTCCATCCACGCCATGGCAGTTTGCGCACGACGCGTGAAATTCTGCCTTGCCGACATCGGCGTCTTCAGCGTGAACGGGCGCAGCGAAAGCAGCGGTCAGACCGGCAAACATCAGCGACTTAAGGCAACGGGTCACCATGGTGCGCCCCCGGTTTTCGGATGAATCTGTCTAGCTTTGTTGGGTTTCCTTCAGCTTGACGCAGATCAACAGACCTTGCGTGCGTACCTTGCGGCGCAACCAGCCAGCCGGCTCCTTGGCAACTGCGTGCGCAACGCCGCGGCAACGAGCGCGCTCGTCGCCGCGGCGAGCAACTCGTCGGGCGTTGACGCCACCGTCAACGGTGAGACCGGCGCCATTGATCGAGCCGGCTTCGGGACCGGCAACAAACGCGACCAGAGCAGCGAGGTCGTCGGCCTTGCCGTAGCGCTTGATAGCCGTGCGCGCGCGTTGCGCCTCGGCTTGCTCGCCATTAGCCGGGTTCATGTCGGTGGTGGTGGAGCCGGGATGGACGATATTGACAGTGATGCCGCGGCCGCCGCCCTCGCCGCCTGGGGGCCGCTTACTGCACCGACGCCGACGGCGCATTAGAGGAATCGCTTCTCCCTGCGGCATCTGCCATCCTATGGCGCGGCCGTCGCCGGATACGCCGTGGTCTACCGCGAATTTTCGCTTGACGGCAAAGCGGGACGATAATGTAATATGCTATAACTTGGTGAGCCGGCATTCCGGCCGCCCAAGCAAGCTAGAACTTGCATCATGTAGAACGAGGAACCCGGCGCGTTTCAGCGCGCCAGAGCCGAGGGGAGAGTGCTTGCATGTCCAAGCTCAGAATCCGCGTCGACCAGGACAAATGCCAGGGTCACGCCCGCTGCAAATCGCTCGCCCCCGAACTGTTCGAGCTCGACGAATACGGCAACGCCCATGAGGTCGGCGACGGGACCGTCCCGGCCGGGCTCGAGGACAAGGCCTGGCTCGCGCAGACCAACTGCCCGGAAATCGCGATCGAAGTCACCGAGGAATAGCAGCCGGCAGGGACGGCCGCGCGCCTCCCGTTGCGCCGACCCGCGTCTGATCGAACGAGAAGGAAACGAGCCGATGTCCGATTCCCCGTCCGCAAGCTATCTGCCCGAGCATCCCCCGGTCACCGACTGGGTCCATGATTTCGACCATACCGATCCGGTCTGGACCGACGACCCGTTCCCGATCTGGGAAACGCTGCGCGCGGCCTCGCCCGTGGTGCACACCGAGCGCTTCCTCGGCTGCTACATGCCGACCACCTATCAGGCGGTGAAGGAGATCGCCTACGACACCGAGCACTTCTCCTCGCGCCGCGTCATCGTGCGCGACGTCCGCCCCGAAATCACCGCCCGCGCGCCGCCGATCACCTCCGACCCACCTGAGCACAAGCCCGCCAAGCAGGTGCTGCTGCCGCCGTTCACGCCGGACGCGATGAAGCGGCTGGAGCCGCGGGTGCGCGCGATCTGCAACGAGCTGATCGACGAGTTCATCGCCGATGGAAGTTGCGATGCCGCAGCGCGCTACACCAAGCACATCCCGGTGCGCGCCATCGCGCACATGCTGGGAATCCCCGAGAAGGACGGCGACCTCTTCATCAAATGGATCCACCAGATCCTCGAGCTCGGCATCAAGAGCGAAGAGGAGATGATGAACGGCGTCCGCGAGATGACCGGCTATTTCATGGCCCATCTCGAGCAACGCAAGCGCGAGCCGGGCGACGACCTGATCTCGCAGCTGCTGCGGGCCAAGGGCCCCGGCGGGCAGCCGCTCACCGACGAGCACGTGCTCGGCTCGCTGCGGCTGCTGCTGATCGCCGGCATCGACACCACCTGGAGCGCAATCGGCTCCTCGCTCTGGCATCTCGCCAGGACGCCGGCCGATAGGGAGCGCCTGATTGCGGAGCCGGCGCTGATCCCGACCGCGATCGAGGAATTCCTGCGCGCCTATTCGCCGGTCACGATGGCGCGCGAGGTGATAAAGGAGACCACGATCTCCGGCTGCCCGGTGAAGGCCGGCAACATGGTGCTGCTGTCCTTCCCGGCGGCCAACCGCGACCCGGCCATGTTCCCTGATGCGGACAAGGTGGTGATCGACCGCAAGGAGAACCGCCACGCCGCCTTCGGCCTCGGCATCCACCGCTGCGTCGGTTCCAACCTGGCGCGGATGGAGATGCAGGTGGCGGTCGAGGAATGGCTGAAGCGGATTCCGGACTTCCGCCTCGACCCGGCCGGCAAGGTCACCTGGTCGGAAGGCACAGTGCGCGGCCCGCGTCAATTGCCCATCCTGTTCGGCAAGAACGCCTAAAGGGACAGGACAGCAGTTACATCGCAGCACGCAAATGGGATAGGTTGCCCCGGAATCGAGCCAGAGAATCCGGGGAGGCCTGCCAATGTCCGAACAAACCGCTCAACCCGCGAGCGATCATCTCGACATCCATGACGTCGAGCGGCGGGTGAAGGCGATCTTCATCGGTTCGGTCGGCAATCTCGTCGAGTGGTACGACTTCTACGCCTACACCGCGTTCGCGCTGTATTTCGCGCCGGCGTTCTTCCCGCACAGCGACCCGGTGGTGCAGCAGCTCAATGCAGCGGTGCTGTTCGCCGCGACCTTCCTGATGCGCCCGCTCGGCGGCTGGCTGTTCGGCTTCATCGCCGACCGCTACGGCCGGCGGCTGTCGTTGACCTTGTCGGTGGTCTGCATGTGCTTCGGCTCGCTGATCATCGCGGTGACGCCGACCTATGCCACGATCGGCCTTGCGGCGCCGGCGATCCTGGCGCTCGCCCGCGTCATCGAAGGCCTGAGCCTCGGCGGCGAATACGGTGCCAGCGCCACCTATCTCAGCGAGGTCGCCGATCCCAAGCATCGCGGCTTCTACTCGAGCTTCCAGTACGTCACGCTGATCGGCGGCCAGCTCACTGCGATCATCGTGCTCCTGTTGCTGCAAAAAGTGTTCCTGACCCCGGACGAGCTGAAGGCCTGGGGCTGGCGGATTCCATTCGTAATCGGTGCCCTGCTCGCGATCTTCGCCGCGGTGATGCGGCGCGGCCTGCACGAGACCGAAGCGTTCGAAGAGGCCAAGAAAGTCTCCAAGCCGACCGGCTCGATCGTCGGCCTGCTGAACTATCCCCGCGAATTGCTGCTGGTGGTCGGCCTCACCGCCGGCGGCACCGCGGCGTTCTATACTTTCACCACCTACATGCAGACCTTCGTGAAGCTCTCGGTCGGCCTCACCGAGGACCAGACCACCTTCGTGATCTTCGGCTCGCTGATCTTCGCAACCTTCCTGCAGCCGATCTATGGCGCGCTGTCCGACCGCATCGGCCGCAAGCCGCTGTTGATCTTCTTCGGCGTTGTCGGCACCATCGCCACTGTCCCCATCCTGACCGCGCTGAAGGACACCAAGTCGCCGTTCATCGCCTTCCTGCTGATCTGCGGCGCCTGGATCTTCGTCGCCGGCTACACCTCGATCAATGCGATCGTGAAGGCCGAACTGTTCCCGACTAACGTCCGCGCGCTCGGCGTCGGCCTGCCCTACGCCATCACGGTGTCGATCTTCGGCGGTACCGCGCCCGCGGTCGCGCTCTATTTCAAGAGCATCGGGCACGAGGACTGGTTCTATTATTATCTCAGCGGCATGATCTTCCTGTCGCTGTTGATCTACTCGACAATGCGCGACACCAAGCACGAATCCGCGATGCATCGCCACGAATGACGGCCCGACGCCATGAGCAACGACACCGACCCGCCCGAGAGCAAGCTGACCCGCAGCAAGCAGCGCTGGGCGCGCGAAGGCAAATTCCTGACCGGCAGGATCACCCGGCCGGAGGACCAGCGCCTGCCGCCGGGACAGCATC
Organism: Bradyrhizobium sp. PSBB068; assembly: GCA_016839165.1. Taxonomy (NCBI): domain Bacteria; kingdom Pseudomonadati; phylum Pseudomonadota; class Alphaproteobacteria; order Hyphomicrobiales; family Nitrobacteraceae; genus Bradyrhizobium; species Bradyrhizobium sp. PSBB068. The sequence goes on along the minus strand of CP069300.1, from coordinate 2,011,559 downwards.
TGACCAAGGACTGGCCGGTGCTCGATCTCGGGCTGCTGCCGAACGTCACGCGGGAGCGCTGGCGGCTCGACGTCTACGGCGCGGTCGAGCAGACGATCTACTGGGACTGGCCGCAATTCACGGCGCAGCCGCAGACCCAATTCGTCTCCGACATCCACTGCGTCACCACCTGGTCGCGCTACGACAACCAGTGGGAGGGGCTCGCGACCCGCGACCTGCTCGCGGTGTGCCAGCCGCGCGAGGACGCGCGCTTCGTGGTGCTGCATTCCTATGACGGCTATACGACGAACCTGCCGCTCGAGGACTTTGCCGCCGAGGACGCGCTGCTGGCCCATAGCTGGTCGGGCCAGCCGCTGGAGCAGGAGCATGGCGGTCCGGTGCGGCTGGTGGTGCCGCATCTCTATTTCTGGAAGAGCGCCAAATGGCTGCAGCGCATCGAATTCCTGACCGATGACGCGCCGGGCTTCTGGGAGGAGCGCGGCTATCACAATCGCGGTGATCCCTGGGCCGAACAGCGCTATTCTGGCGACTGACAGCCACCAATAATGATGGAGCCTGCCCGTGCCGCATGAACGCTTTCAATTCACCGGTGTGGGCGGCCATCAACTGGCCGCAGCACTTGATACGCCGGATGGCCCGATCAAGGCCTATGCGCTGTTCGCGCATTGCTTCACCTGCGGCAAGGATGTACTGGCGGCGAAGCGCATCGCGACAGCGCTTGCCGCCAAGGGCATTGCCACGCTGCGCTTCGACTTCACCGGCCTCGGCTCGAGCGAAGGCGATTTCGCCAACTCGACCTTCTCGTCGAACGTTGCCGACCTGGTCCGCGCCGCCGATCATCTGCGCGAAACGCGCAAGGCGCCGGCGATCCTGATCGGCCACAGCCTCGGCGGCGCCGCGATCCTCGCGGCCGCAGGCCGGATCCCCGAGGCGAAGGCGGTCGCCACCATCGCCGCGCCGTCCGATCCGGTCCATGTCACGCATCTCTTCAAGGACCGGATCGAGGACATCCGCGCGCAGGGCGAAGGCGAAGTGTCGCTCGCCGGCCGCCCGTTCCGCATCAAACGCGAATTCCTCGACGACGTCGCCGAGCAGAAACTGATGGCGCAGGTCAAGACGCTGCACAAGGCGCTGCTGATCATGCACTCGCCGACCGACGATACCGTCAGCATCGACAACGCCACCAACATCTTCATCGCGGCCAAGCACCCGAAGAGCTTCGTCTCGCTTGCGGGCGCCGATCATCTCCTGAGCGGCAAGCAGGACGCCGCCTATGTCGCCGACGTGATCGGGGCCTGGGCGGAACGCTATGTCGATCTCGCGGCTCAGCCCGCGGCCGACACCGGCAGCGCGCCGCGCAACGTCGTGGTGCAGGAGACCCGCAACGGCAAGTTCCAGCAGATCGTCACCACCGGTCCGCACCGGTTGACCGCCGACGAGCCGGTCAGCGTCGGCGGCGATGACAGCGGTCCCGGACCGTACGACTTCCTGCTCACCGGGCTCGGCGCCTGCACCTCGATGACGATGCGGATGTATGCCGACCGCAAGTCGCTGCCGGTCGATCGCATCACCGTGACGCTCCAGCACAACAAGATCTACGCCAAGGATTGCGAGGAATGCGAGACGCGCGAGGGCATGCTCGACCAGATCGAGCGCGTCATCAGGATCGAGGGCAACCTCGATGCCGACCAGCGCAAGCGGTTGATGGAGATCGCCGACAAATGCCCGGTGCACAAGACGCTGACGTCGGAGGTGCGGATCGTCACCAAGGCGGCGGAGTGAGCCTGCGCGGACAAAATATCGAAAACAACCCCATGCAAAGGAGCCGGCGGCCGGCGGCCGCCGGCGTTCGACAAGGTCGCTTGACACGTCGGGCAACTCAGCAGTATATTTCTAATATTCCGAATTTGCGCGAACATCCCTCGCCGTCTACCCACGCGCCGCCCGCTTGCCGGTCAGGCAGTTCGCCATGGTCCGCACCGCGGCGCCGATCTCGTTTTCGCGCCAGGCGGCAAAGCCGAGCAACAGGCCGTGGTCGCGCGGCCGCTGCAGCGCGAGGCTCGACAGCGCGCGCACCTCGACGCCGGCGGCCACCAGCCGCGAGACCGCATTCTGGTCCGCGGCGCCATCCTTGAAACGGGCGATCAGTTGCATTCCGCCCGGCGGGACCTCGGCGGTGAGCACCGGCGCAAGCTGCCGCGCCAACGCTGCGGCGAGATGGTCGCGGCGCGCGCGGTAGATCCGCCGCATCCGCCTGACATGCGCCAGGAAATGCCCGTCGGCCATGAAGTCGGTCAATGCCTCCTGAACGTGGACGGACGCGATCAATCCGAGGTGGCGCTGCGCGATCTCCATCGTCTGCGCCAATGATGGCGGCACCACCAGATAGCCGATCCGGATGTCGGCGGTCATCGCTTTTGCAAACGTGCCGAGATAGAGCACGCGGCCCTCACGATCGAGCCCCTGCAGCGCCGGCATCGGACGGCTGTCATAATGAAACTCGCCGTCGTAATCGTCCTCGACGATCCAGGTCTTGCCGGGCTCGGCCGCCGCGAGCAGTTCGGTGCGGCGTGCAACCGGCATCACCCGCCCGGTCGGGTGTTGATGCGACGGCGTCGTGAAGATGAGCTTCGGCGCACGCGCCTCGCGCATCCGCATCATGCCCCATGGATCGAGCCTGACGCCGACGACGTCGGCACCTGCCGCGCGAAACGCCGCCGCGGCGCCGGGATAACCGGGATCCTCGGTCCACACCGCATCGCCGGGCGCGATGACGGTCGCGGCGATCAACGTCAGCGCCGCCTGCGCGGCCGGCAGGATCAGGATATGATCTGCCTCGGCGTGCACGCCGCGGCTCACCTCGAGGTAATCGCGCAAGGCCTCGCGCAGGCTCGGCCGGTTGACGACGGTCTGGTCGTTGAAGCGGCGGCGCAGCGCGCTGCGGCGCAGGCAGCGCGCCCAGATCTCGTGCGGAAATTCGCGCGCATCCGCCAGCCCGGAACGCAGCGGCCGGAACTTCGCCTGGTACGACAGCGGCCAATCCGTGTCGGAGAGCTGCAAGGCCCAGGGCGACAATAGCGGTTTGCGGACCGTCTCGCGCCGCGGCGCAGCTACAGGCTTGGCGAAGCGCGCCTCGATATCGTCTGATACCACCGGCCGCCGCCGCGCGGCGACACGCAGATAGCCCTCGGCCGCGAGCTGCTCATAGGCGTGCGTCACCGTGTTGCGCGACACGTCGAGCTCGGCCGACAGCGTGCGGCTCGACGGCAGCACAGCGCCGCTCCTGATCCGGCCGCTTGCCATCAGCGCACGCATCTGCTGGGTCAGCTGCGCAGTCAACCCGGCATCGTCAGTCCGCTTCAGGTCGAGCAGTTCGGCGAGGATCAATCTGGCTCCTTGGTTCTATCCAATCTGGCTCTTTCGAGAGAGCCAGCCTGATCCTATTCACAGGGGGTATCGCCCGCAAGGATTCTGTCGTGGACCAGTCACTCTCCCCTGCCAAGGCCGCCGCCCTGTTCATCGTCGTGGTGCTGGCGTGGGGCATCAACTGGTCGGTGACGAAATCGCTGGTCGAGGCGGTGCCGCCGCTGTGGACTGCATCGATCCGCAGCTGGGTCGCCCTGGTCGCGCTGCTGGTGATCCTGCGCGCCAGCGGCAATCTGATCATTCCGCGGATCGCCGATGTGCCGGTCGTGCTCAGCGTGGCGCTGCTGCACATGACGTTCTTCTCGACGCTCGTCGCCGCCGGCCTGCGCTATCTGCCGGCCAGCAAGGGCATCGTGCTGGGCTACACCACGCCGCTCTGGGTCGCGCTCGCCGCCGGCGCCGCGCGAACCGAGCGGCTCGGCGCACTGAAACTCGTCGGCGTCGCGTCGGGGCTCGCCGGGCTCTGCGTCATCCTCAACCCGGCATCCTTGGACTGGAGCAATCTGCACGTGATCGCCGGCGCCGGCATGATCATCCTCGCCGCGATCTGCTGGGCCGCCAACATCATCTATATCCGGTCGCACCGCTGGATCGCGACGCCGTTGCAGCTCCTGCTGTGGCAGGTGCTGGTCGCAACGCTGGTGCTGACCATCACGGCGCTGGTCACCGAGGGCGTGCCCACGGTGACATGGTCGCCGCACCTCGTGCTGCTGTTCCTCTATTCCGGCTTCATCGGCACGGCGCTGGCCTATTGGGCGATGTCTGTCGTCAACAAGAGCCTGCCGGCGCTGACCACCTCGCTCGGCACGACGGGGACCCCGATCGTCGGTATCCTGACCGCGGCGCTGCTGCTCGGCGAACCGATCGATCTCTCGCTGGCGATCGCCGCGGCCCTGATCGTCGGCGGCATCGCGCTGAGCTCGCTCGCGGATGCGCCGGCGCGGGCCTAGAGCAGGACGAAGTTAAGTTGAGACGGTTTGACCTCGGACTTACACTTAATGCGGTACCTTACCCGTCCGTCGGATTCGACGGGCATTTGCTGTACGATGGTGTAATTCGCAGGCGGTTCAGTTCCCGTACGTCCTTGTCGCCCTGCGGTTGGTGGCGAACGTCTTCATTGAGCTTATACGCATAGGACATGTGTTTACCTCACGGTTTCTGCTGCTCCAACGGGGCTGGAATGCACCCCCTTGCTTCCGGAGCCTGACGCGCTCACGTGCGGACCATTTTTGCCTTGGCGGGTTCGCTAATCCTCGAGTATAGATTTTGTAGCGTCGAATATCTGTTCAGCGGTGCCCTTGATGGTACCCTTCGCCCACGCTTGAAACACAGCGACGTAGGCGTTCCTGTAAGCCTCTTCATCTGCAGAAAAGTAGACTTCGTCGGTAGCGGTATCCAAGACGAGTGCTCCTATATCGATGCAGATTTCCTCGACTAAGACCAGCCGCTCTTCCTGCTCGGCCAGATGCCGCTTTACAATGCTCATTTGATCTCCTGCTTTGCTCTTAACTTACCACGTCTGTCGAATTGCACGGCCGCCCAATCCACTCTCGAAAGGGTTCTTGAAGAGTTTGGAAAGGTCGCATTGGGCGAGGCAGCGAAATAAACAGGAAAGGCATCCCTGGCAGCGGAGGTAACTCCGCAGTCTGCATGCATCGCTCGTGGTTCAGCTCTTCGAACAGTCTTTGCTGTCTTTCGCCAGGGATCGAAACTACGTGTCAGCGGTCCAGCGATCTGAGGCTGCCGCTAGTATTAACGTCATGCTTAGGTTGGCTTGACGATTGCAGTTCAGGCCAAATTGTCGGCTCTTCTCTCGGCAACTACGCGCAATGATTTTGACGGGAAGCCACCGACGAGCTTACTTGGGTATTGCTTTGACTGGATTCCATCAAAAACCCCGCCCCCAAAGATTTGGGAACGGGGCATGACCACAAGCTCTGCCAGTACATCCGTGGCGAGAGCGACAGGTCTGTCGTACTCTTACTTAAGCAGCAGCACGAAGATTGTCAGCGGCGGACTTGCCCGTACGACGGTCTGCGACGACGTCATAAGACACCGTCTGACCTTCGCTGAGAGTGCCCATGCCGGCGCGTTCGACCGCGCTGATGTGAACAAAAACGTCGCTGCTGCCGTTTGACGGCTGAATAAAGCCGAAGCCTTTTTGGCTGTTAAACCACTTCACTGTACCTGTGTTCATCAGGTCGTCCTTTCGTATACGCGCAGGATCTGACGCGCAGAGTTGCGGCCAGTGTCCGAGTTCGTCGATGTTGGAGAATGTCTGAAACGTGCGCGCCGTCAGGAACTGAGGCGAAAGCGGAACAGTTGTTCGGCCAGTATCGATGCTTGAGAGACTACACCAACGGTTGAGAGAGTACAATAAGAAATCCAATAGCGCTTTTCACAAGAGTGGTGGTTTGCTCCGAACATGGTAATTGATGGACCTTGGTGCCCGGAAATATGGCGGCTCCTCCTCTGCACAGCAAAAGGACAAAGCGTCGGTCGGGCCGGCGGCTCCAAATGCTTCCGCGAGCTTCACTTTTTGCGCACTTTGCTGCATAGTTCGGCATGGCAAAGGTAAAAGTGAGTTTCAAACCAGTCCGTAACTCTGAAGGCGACTGGGCTATCATCGCCGAGTACGCAGGCGCAGAACCCCGAGAAATCAAGGGTTTCACAAGCAAGACGGAAATTGACGATTGGATGAATGGAGAGCGTCGGATCGCGTGGCTCCGATCCCAAGGTTACGCGAAGTGACTTGATGACTCCTTCCTCCAAATATCTTCGCAGGGCGATACGGCCCTGATCGATGAGTGCAAGGAATCGAGCAATGACCGAACGGAAACGCTCCGCCCAGCAGCAGGTAGCCGACGAGGCGGACCGCAAGGCGCAAAACCCAAACGGTGCGCGGCAAAGGATTGCAGACAGTCAGGCCGATCCAGAGTTCCAAGAAAACCACAGACGTCTCAGAGCGGAGCGGATAGCGCGAGAGGTCGGGGGCAAGGCCGGCCGGTGAGGCGTTTTAAAGTCTTATTCCGGGATGTTCTTTCCCCTTAAGCGATCAGCGTTCATCTGCCATTTGTCTGTCGGCTTTCTTCTCGAGAGACTCGCCCAACACTAGCAGTGTTGAGTAGAGCTGTTGCGACATACCTGGTGTTGCGGCACTCGCTTTATTTCCTCTCGCATTGCCATGGCTATTCCCGCAGTGCCTTCGTGATCGGAGCTAAGACAGAAGAGACTTCGTGGCTGGAGCTCAGGTGCAAGTCGATGTTATTTGCGGCGATCCCGCTCGATCCGGTTGGCAGCCGCGAGCTTTCCCTCAATGTACTGTTCTAGATCACCAACCTTCTTCTCGATGGCCTCTCGCGTGATGTTTTGATTCTTGGCGCCATCAACGAGCCGCTCAACCAGTACGTCCACGCTTTGGGAAGCGCCTGGTGTCCCGTATTCTTCCGCAGCGTGAACGCTATTCTCGATCCAAAAATCAATGTACTCGCGGGTCTTCGTTAGCATATGAAGTCTTTGCCAGCACCGAATTGAGCTCACTGTGGAGCGTAACCACATGCCGAATTGGGAGCAAGGCGGACACCCCACACGTCGGTTACAGGCTATTCCAGCCTCAGCGGCCTAGTTCGATTTTCGCAGTGGCTGCTTCGCCTTTTGGGCGCATAAATTGGCATGCTCGATTCTTATAACCGATCCTGTCGATGTGGCGCGGTCTATAGCCGAACCGAGGCGATGGCCCTGGGTCGGCAGCTTCGAATGCTCGGTTTGCGGCGCGACGATAGAATCGTGGAACGCCGCTTGGGTTCCAACCTACAGGTTGATTGGCGGGCCCGTCCCACCGCCCCGAACTAGCAACTAGCGACGCGCTGCAGCATTGGCCGGTGATGGCAGAGTCTTTCGGCAATTCGTTCACTCTCGTTGAGGTGACCTCAGACGACGCGCCGCGGCCGACGAGGCAGATGTGGTTAGCCTTGGCCAAGCCAAATCAGGCCCTGACGCTGGTCCTTGCGGCTGTTCCCGAAGGCTGGACGGCGGAAGTTGTACCAGCTGTTCTCACGGAAAAGCAGCAAAGGATGTTCGAGGAACTCAACCTTGAACCCGGCGATGTTTACAGGATCGCTCCAGAGTAAGGCATCCTCGGTGGGCGCGCGGCGTCTGCTACCTACTCCAGGCCGAACAAGGCTGAGGCTATTGCGATGTCGGCTATGCGGGTGGATCGGACGCGGGGTCCTGCTTCCCTCGACCGCCGCTTGTGGCCCCTGAGCCGACAAACGATCAGCGGGTTTCTACCGCTACAGTTTCCACAGCACCTTCCATTGGCTATTTTTCAGCTTATGCTTAACCAACTAGATGACCAATTCCGTGGAGTTGAAAATGGCTTCGCCAATTCGAATTGGTGCAATTCTGATCGCTACTGCCGTTCTCGCACCAGCGCATGCAATGGCACAAACGCTTCCTCCTAGTAATCTGCCAACGAAGGAGCAACTTGCGAACGACAATAATCTCTTCATCTCTTTGGCAAAAAAGGTGCTGAAGTGGGAAGAGCCGGCCGAACCCGTCAGGATCGTCGGGCCGATCTACTTCGTGGGCACAAAGGGGTTGGGGGTTTTCCTGTTCACCACATCCGAGGGCCACGTCCTGATGAACACTGGAATGCCGTCCTCCGGTCCGATGATCGTGGACTCGATCCGGAAGCTCGGATTCAAGCCCGAAGATATCAAGTTGATGATCAACGGCCACGCACACATCGATCATGCGGGCGCCTTCGCCTTCATGAAGAAGCTGACGGGGGCGCAGTTGGCCGTCATGAAGGACGATGTCGCGGCGATGGAGAGCGGCGACAAGGACGATTTCAAGTACGCGAACGACTTCGCCTACGAAGGCGTGAAGGTCGATCGGGTGCTGCGCGATGGCGACCAGATCAGGATGGGCGACGTCCTGCTTACTGCCTATCACACGCCGGGCCACACGCGGGGAGCGACCACCTGGATCGCCAACCTGGTCGTCGACGGCAAGGCCTATATCGTGGCCTTCCCCGACGGCGCCGGGTTCAACCCCGGCTACCGCGTGGCGAAGGACCCTTCGTACCCCGGCATCGAGGACGACTACCGCAACACCCACCACGCGCTCGAGATGATCAAGCCGGACATATGGCTCGCTCAGCACAACGAGTATTACGACCTCGAAGGCAAGCGGAAGCGGGCGGAGACCGAGGGCGTGAAGGCCTGGATCGACCCGGAGGGCTACAGGCGCTTTGTCGCAGGGAAGAAGCGCGCGTTCGAGGACGAGGTCGACGAGGAGCTGGGCGCCCCCAAGGCAGCCGCGAAGTAGGGAGTTATGGCGATGAAATCGGCGGCCCGTCTGGTATTTGCCCTTATGCTGATGTCCGCATCTGCGGCAATCGCTCAGGATGCCAAACCCACCGCGGTCAACGCCCACAACTTCGTCCGCGCGGAGAGCGACCTCTACTTCCGGAAGGCCGCGGTCGACGACGCTTCGTTCGGCAAGCTCACGCACCGGCGCGAAATGGCCTCGATCGACAAGCAGGACGTGGTCCGGATGAACCGCGACACCCTGTACTCGCATGGCGTGTTCGATCTCGATGCGGCCCCGCTCACGATCAAGCTGCCGGACGCCGGCAAGCGTTTCATGTCGATGCAGGTGATCTCGCAGGATCACTACACGACCGAGGTGGTGTACGGCCCCGGCACCTTCACCTACGACAAGAACAAGGTCGGTACTCGCTACGTCTACGTCATCGTCCGCACGTTGGCCAATCCCGAGGACCCGCAGGACGTGAAGGCCGCGAATGCTATGCAGGACGCAATCGAGGTGCGGCAGGCAAGCGCCGGCAAGTTCGAGGTGCCGAATTGGGACCTGACGTCGCAGACCAAGGCCAGGGCCGCGCTCGAGAGCTTGGGGTCGCTCGGCGGGACGGTCGACCGTTTCGGACGGAAGGATGAGGTCGATCCGATTGACCATCTGATCGGCACAGCCATCGGCTGGGGCGGCAACCCGCGCTATGCCGCCGACTACCAAAGCGTCTTCCCGCCGAAGAACGACGGCAAGACGGTCTATCGCCTGACGCTCAAGGATGTTCCGGTGGACGGCTTCTGGTCCATTAGCGTCTACAACGGCCAAGGCTTCTTCGAGAAGAACGAATTCGGCGCATATTCTCTCAACAACCTGACCACCAAGGCGGATGGAGCCGGGGTCTACACCATCCAGTTCGGCGGCTGCGGCAAGGATACGCCGAACTGTCTGCAGATCGTCGAGGGTTGGAATTTCACGATGCGGCTATACAGGCCACGCAAAGAGATACTTGAGGGAAGTTGGAAACTGCCGGCGGCGCAACCGGCATCTTAGTAACGTCGCGTATTGGGCCCTTAGCGGACATTCACTCGGGCATCTTCAATGTCAGCTTTTTGACGGCAATCCGGAATCTCACAATCCCGCACGCGGGTACCCGATTGAGATTTATACGTATACGCCCTAATCTCATCATGCTCCAAAGCATGATCCGGAAAAGTCGAAGCAGTTTTCCCTCGCGACAAACGCAGAACGCGTTTGCGCGGAGATCATCGCTCTTTCAGCCTCAGGCCGTTGCAAGCGGCCTGACCCGCAGCGCGCCGCGCAGGCCGGCGGCGGTGCCGAGCATGATGCCGGCGATGGCGATGAACGACGACAGCGACAGCGTCGACAGGCCGGTCAGCCCCTGCCCGACCGAGCAGCCGAACGCCATCACGCCCCCCGCGCCCATTAGCACGGCACCACCTGCCGAGCGCAGCATGTGCTGCGGCGAGCGGTAGCCTTCGAGCTTGAAACGCCCGGTGGCGAGCGCCGTGACCAGGCTGCCGGCGAACACGCCGAACACGGTGACGATGCCGAAATTGAGCGTCGAGCCGGTCGACAGCATGACGTATTGCAGCGCGTCGGCGATCGGCGCGATGAAGGTCAGCGACGTCACCGGCACCGGATTGAAATCATCGGCGCCGAGATAGCCGGTCGCGTACCAGCCCCCCGCCACCAGCAGGCCCACGATCAGGCCGGCCGCGATCTGGCCCGGCGACTTGCGGAACGGGACATGGGCAAAGGCGAAGATGATCAGGATGGCCGACAGCACCGCGGCCGCGACCATTCGCGCCGGCACCGCGCCGAGGCCGCTGCCTGCCAGCAGCGCCGGCACCGAGTTGGCTGAGACCGTGGCCTGCGACGCCTGCACCATCGCGATGCGCGCAGGCGCGATCAGGCCCTTCAGCGTCATCTCGGCGACGATGCCGAGCACGATCACGACCACGAAGGAACGGAGATTGCCGCGTCCGAGCAGAACCAAGGCCCGCGAGCCGCAGCCGTTCGACAGCACCATGCCGTAGCCGAACAAGAGCCCGCCGAGGAAGATGACCGGCGCCGAGAACGAGGGCTGCAGATAGATCGACTTGCCGAGATCGACGAGGCCCGCCGCCGCGAGCAGTTGCGAGGCCGCGATCGCAATCCCCATCGCCAGCGCGTAAGTGCGCACCAGCCGGCCGTCGCCCTCGGCCCACCAGCCGCGCAGCCCGCTCATCATGCAGAAGCCGCTGACGAGCCCGACCGAGCCATAGATCAGGCCGATGATCAGGGCGGCGAGGATGACGATCGTTGCGGGGTCCATACTGTTCTCTTGATCCTAGACCGGGATGAGTTTGGGTTGAAACGGGTCCGCAGGCTGGGTTTACCTCTCCCCATTGGGGAGAGGTCGATTTGCGCAGCAAATCGGGTGAGGGGCCGCTGCTCCAACGAGAGAGCGTAACCCCTCACCCGGCGCTACGCGCCGACCTCTCCCAAGGGAGAGGTGAACTTCCGCCGCCGCTCCAGATCAAACCTAATCTCATCATGCTTCAGTTTATCCCGTCATCATGGCCGCAGGATCACGCGGTCGCGCGACGAGCCGGCCACGGCAACGAACGCCGCCTTGGCCTGTTCCAGCGGATAGATCGCACTTGGCTTGATCGGAAACGGCTTGAGATGTCCGCTGGCAAATCCGGGCGCGAGCTCGCGCAGCACCTCGCCGGTCGCGACCGACGAGAATGCGAGCGTGTCGATGCCGACATAGGTATGCTGGCCGCGGTAGAATTCGAGGATGTTGAACTGCACGATGCGGTCGACCGCCGCGATCAGGATCTGGCGGCCGCGCAGCGCCAGCGATTGGTGCGCGGCCTGGAAATAGGGATCGCCGACCGTGTTGTAGACGATGTCGGCGCCCTTGCCGCCGGTCAACTCGCGCACTTGCGCCGCGACATCAATGGCAGAGGCATCGATCACCTCGACCGGCGCATTGCTATGGCCCTCATAGGGCTCGCTCCTGCGCACCACGCCGATCACGCGCGCGCCGCGCCAGCTCGCGATCTGCACCGCGGCCTGGCCAACCTTGCCGTTGACGCCCATCACCAGCACGGTCTCGCCCGGCTTCGGCAGACCGGCGCGGCGCAGGCCTTCCATCGCGGTGACAAAGGGCACGCCGATCCCGGCGGCTTCGTCCCAGGAAATGCCGGCGGGCTTGTCCACCGCGGCATCGGCCTCGACCACCAGATGCGTGGCGTGGGTACCGTCGCGGCGGATGCCGAGGTCGCCGGACGAGCCGAACACCTCGCGCCCGATCAAGCCCGGCGGTCCGTCGATCACGACGCCGGCGTAATCGCGGCCGGAGGTGCGCGGGAAGACGGCATAGGGCATCAGCCCGGTCGCGGCCTTGACGTCCGACGGATTGACCGCCGCCGCCTTCACCTCGATCAGGACGTCGTTGTCGCCGCGCGAAAGTGCATGGGTCTCCACCACCGGCGCCACCGCCGCCGCGTTCTCCGCCTTCGTCAGCAGGCGGACGCAGCGGGCATCGATGGGATGACGGTTTGCTTGCGGGGCCGGCGGCATGAGCAGTCCAGTCTTGGTCATGAAGCACGCTGCAAACGCGCGCGGATGGCGGCGGCCGGGTGGCCTCTCGTCATGACTAATCGACTGACCGATCAATTCAAGGGGCTTGTTGAGACCGACGGTTCAGAGCCTCGGCGGCGGCGCCGTGCCGAGGATCGCCTCGATCGACAGGCCAAGCCCGAGCAGTCTTGTATCGCTGCCGACCGGACCATCGAGCTCGAGCCCGACCGGCAGGCCGCCGGGCGTCATGCCGGCGTAGAGTGACAACCCGGGAAGCCCGGCATTGCTGCCGGGATCGGTGTTGCGGATCATGGTGCCGAAGGTCGGCACCGGCTCGCCGCCATTGACCGACATCTCGCCGGATCCGGCCTTTTCGTCGATGAGCGGCGCGGGCGCGATCGTGGTCGGAAACAGGATGGCATCTAGTTTGTTGTTCCCGAGATACGCGGCAAAGATCGCCTGCAGCGCCGGCCGCTGCGCCTTGATCGCATCGTCATAGGCAGCGCCGAAGGCGTCCGCCGTGATCGCACCGAAGGCACCGACGACATCGGGACTGGCGACGGCGGCCGCGATGTCGGACAGCGCGATCCCCTCGATCCCGGAGGCGGCGAGCCAAGCCGGGATATCGGCGATCGGCTCGTGCAGCGCGACGACGAAGGACACCTTGTCGTTCTGCTCGAACAGGCCGGGCATATCGACGTCGACCAGCACCGCGCCATTGGCGGTGAGCCGCGTGCAGGCTGCACGGGCGACGGCTTCGACATCGCGATCGAGCCCGCTCCAGAAACAGGCGGGAACGCCGAGACGCACGCCACGCAATGGAATGGCTGCGGCCTGCGGCGCGCCCGTGATCACGGCATCGAGCAGCGCGACATCGGCGACGGTGCGGCCCATCGGGCCGACGGTGTCGCGGGTATGGCTGATCGGAACCACCTGGTTGTCGTCGTGGTAGCGCCGCTCGGCGCCGCCATTGCCGACCGACGGCCGGAGACCCACGGTCCCGGTCAGCGCCGCGGGCACGCGGGTCGAACCGCCGGTGTCCGATCCGAGGCCGCAGGTCGTGATCCGCGCAGCGATCGCCGCCGACGTTCCGCCCGACGAGCCGCCCGGGATCCGGTTGGTGTCGTAGGGATTGCGCACCGGTCCGGCGAAGGGTGCGAGATTGGTGCTGGTGATGCCGAAGGCGAGCTCGTGCAGATTGGTCTTGCCGATGACGACGGCGCCGGCGTCGAGCAGCTTTTGCAGCGACGGTGCGTTGCGCGCCGGCCGCGCATGTTGCAGCGCCGGTGTGCCGCCCGACGTCGGCAGGTTCGACGTGTTGATGTTGTCCTTCACGACGATCGGAAGCCCGGCCAGCACGCCGGTGCGCTTCCCCGCATCGACCTCGCGCGCCGCGGCCAGTGCGCCGTCGCGGTTCAGCACGATGAAGGCGTTGAGATGCTTGAGCCGCTCCGCGCGATCGAGCGCCGCCTCGACGACGCTGACTGCGGTCACCTTGCCGCTGCTTATATGGGCCACGATCTCCGCAGCGGTTGTCTCACTGGTATCGGCCATGGAAATCCCGCGCCCTCCTGGATTGCGGGCGAGAGGCTATTCTTTAGGCCGCTTGTCGTAAACCCGTTTCGCCTTGCCGAGCGAACGCTCCAACGTCTCGGGCGCGACGACGCGGACGCGGGTGGAAATGCCGATCGTGTTCTTGATGAAGGCAGATACCTTCTCGGCATGCGCGGTGAGCCCCTCGCCGTCCCAGCTCTCGGGCCGGGCTTCGGCGAGCACCGTCATCTCGTCCATGCGGCCCTCGCGGGTCAGCTCGATGACGAAATGGCCGCCGCACCAATCGGTCGCCAGCAGAACTTCTTCAATCTGGGTCGGGAACACGTTGACGCCGCGCAGGATGATCATGTCGTCGGAGCGGCCGGTGACCTTCTCCATCCGCCGCATGCCGGGCCGCGCCGTGCCGGGCAACAGCCGCGTCAAATCGCGGGTGCGGTAGCGGATGATCGGAAACCCTTCCTTGGTCAGCGAGGTGAACACCAGTTCGCCCTTTTCGCCGTCGGGCAGCACCTTGCCTGTCAGGGGATCGATCACCTCCGGATAGAAGTGATCCTCCCAGATGTGCAGGCCGTCCTTGGTCTCCACGCATTCCTGCGCGACGCCCGGGCCGATCACTTCCGACAGGCCATAGATGTCTGACGCGTCCATGTCGAAGGCCTGCTCGATCTCGACACGCATCGCGTTGGTCCAGGGCTCGGCGCCGAAGATGCCGAACCTCAGCGACGATTTGCGCGGGTCGAGGCCCTGGCGCTTGAACTCGTCGAGGATCGCCAGCATGTAGCTCGGCGTCACCGTGATGATGTCGGGCTTGAAATCGTTGATCAGCTGCACCTGCCGCTCGGTCATGCCGCCGGAGATCGGGATCACGGTGCAGCCGAGCCGCTCGGCGCCGTAATGCGCGCCGAGACCGCCGGTGAACAGGCCGTAGCCATAGGCATTGTGCATCAGCATGCCGCTGCGGCCGCCGGCGGCGCGGATCGAGCGCGCCATCACATCGGCCCATGTGTCGATATCAGCCTTGGTGTAGCCGACCACGATCGGCTTGCCCGTCGTGCCCGAGGAGGCATGGACCCGCACCAGCTGCTCGCGCGGTACCGCGAACATGTTGAAGGGGTAATTATCGCGCAGGTCGGTCTTCACCGTGAATGGAAATTTGGCGAGATCGGACAGCTGCTTGAAGTCCGTGGGGTGCACGCCCGCGGCCTCGAAGCTTTTCTTGTAGTGCGCGACATTGTCATAGGCGTGCTTGAGCGACCAGGCGAGCCGCCTGGTCTGCAACGCCGTGATCTCGTCGCGCGAGGCGCGTTCGGCCGCATCGAGCTCGGCGTGATAACCGCTATCCGCAACCCTGAGCTTTGCCGCCATCGACGTTTCCCCCGAAACCTTATGCCTTGATGTCCGTGTCCGGCAGCCAGGTGCCCTGGATCACGCGCGAATGTCCGCGGAACTCGGCGATCACGCTGCCGCCGGCAGTGACGCGCACGTCGTAGATTCCCGAGCGGCCGCTGCGCGAGACCTCACGCGCGGTCGCCACCAGGCGATCGCCGAGCTTGCCCGGCCGGATGAAGGTGACGTTGCCCTGCGCCGCCACCGCGCGATCGTTGCGGCTGTTGCAGGCAAAGGCGAAGGCTGAATCGGCGAGCGTGAAGATGTAGCCGCCATGGCAGATACGCTGGCCGTTGACCATGTGCGGCTGCACCGTCATCGCCATCGTAGCTTGCCCCGGCTTGATCTCGACCAGCTCCATGCCGAGGCCCTTGCTGGCGTCGTCTTCCTTCCACATCGCATCCGCGCAGGCGCGGGCGACATCCTCGGGTGATAGCGTGGCCTTCACGTTCACATCGAACTCCCTGTGCGCGGGCCCGTTGCGACGGGCCTCTTGGTGTCAGTGTTGGGCGCAACACCTTGGGTGTCAACGCGCCCGTAGAATTAGACGTGGTCGTAGTCGACCACGACCTTGTCCGAACACGGCTTGGCCTGGCAGGTGAGGATGAACCCCGCCTTCAGCTCCCACGGCTCCAGCGAATAGTTCAAATCCATCGGCGCCTCGCCCTCGACCAGCTTGGCGCGGCAGGTCGAGCACATGCCGCCCTTGCAGGCGAACGGCAGGTCCATGCCGGCGCGCAGCGCGGCGTCGAGGATCGACTCGCCGTCGGCCACCGGCACCTCGCGGCGCTTGCCGTCGATGATCAGCCCGGCGATCGCCTTCGGCGGCGCGCCGGCGGGAACGACGACCTTCGGACGCGGCTTGCCGCCGAATTCCGAGACGAAGCGTTCGACATGGATGCGCTCGTCGGCGATGCCGATCTCGCGACAGGTCGTCTCGATGGTTTCGCTCATCGCGGCCGGACCGCAGACGAAGACATGATCGACGGTTGCGGCCGGCACCAGCGAGCGCAGCAGCACCCGCACCTTGTCGCCGTCGAGCCGGCCATGCAGGATCGGGATGTCCTGCTCCTCGCCGGAGATGACGTGGAACACCGAGAGCCGCTGCATGAAGCGGTCCTTCAGCTCCTCCAGCGCCTCGCGGAACATGACGCCTTCGGTCGAACGATTGCCGTAGAACAGGAAGAAGCGGCTGTCCGGCTCTCGCGCCAGCACGCCCTTGATGATGGAGAGGATCGGCGTGATGCCGCTGCCGGCGGCGAAGCCGACATAGGTCCGCGCCTCGCCAGGTGCATGGGCAACACCAAAACGCCCGGTCGGCGTCATCACGTCGAGCTCATCGCCGGCCTTCAACTCGTCGGCCGCCCAGTTCGAGAACGCGCCGCCGTCGACCTTCTTCACCGCGATGCGCAGCTCGCCGTCGTCGGGGCCGGAGCAGATCGAGTAGGAACGGCGGACTTCCTCGCCGTCCATCGTGGTGCGCAAGGTCAGATACTGGCCGGGCGTGAAACGGTAGTCGCCTTGCAGATCGTCGGGGATCGCAAAGGTCATCGAGATGGCGTCCGAGGCCTCGCGGCGCAGATCGCTGACGGACAGACGGTGGAAGCGTGGTGTCGACATGGTCAATGACACTTGAAGTAATCGAAGGGTTCACGGCAGCTCTTGCAACGCCACAGCGCCTTGCAGGAGGTCGAGCCGAATTCGGACAGCAGTTCGGTATCGCCAGAGCCGCATTGCGGGCACGCGACCTGCTGCTCGCCGAACAGCGCACGGCGCGAGGAGCCGGGCTGCGGCGGCGCGATGCCGTATTCTTTCAACTTGCGGCGGCCGTCCTCGCTCATCCAGTCGGTGGTCCAGGCCGGTGACAGCACGGTGCGGACCTTCGGCCGATGGATGCCTTCGCGCTCCAGCGCGAGCTCGATCTCGAGCGCGATCATGTTCATCGCGGGACAGCCGGAATAGGTCGGCGTGATCGCGACCTCGACATGGCCGTCATGGACCGCGACATCGCGCAGCACGCCGAGATCGGCGATCGTCAACACCGGGATTTCGGGGTCAACCACCTGCGCGGCCGCGCTCCAGGCGCGCCGGCGCAAATCGGCATCGCTGAGCGCAACCGTCACCATGTCGCCCCCGGGAAGGTGCGCTGCATCGACTGCAATTCGCTGAGCAGATGGCCGAGATGCTCGCTGTGGCTGCCGACGCGGCCGCCCTGCTGCATCCAGTCGCTGTTCGGCAGTGCCAGCGTCGCCTCGTTGACGATGCCGGTCACGGTCTTCAGCCAGCGCGGCTTCAGCGCCGCCGGGTCGATCGCGATGCCGGCGTCGATCAGGCCGCGCTCGCCGTCGTCGACCGCGAACATCTCGCCGGTATAGGCCCAGAGGTCGTCGATCGCATTCTGCGCGCGGCGATGGCTCTCTTCGGTGCCGTCGCCGAGCCGGACGATCCATTCCGACGAATGCCTGACATGATAGGCGCTCTCCTTCTCCGACTTCGCCGCGATCGCGGCGAGTGTCGGATCGGTGGAGGCCATCATCGCGCGCCAGTAGAGATCGGCGAATGCCGCGTAGAAGAACTGCCGCACCATGGTGCGGGCAAAGTCGCCGTTCGGCTGCTCGACCAGCAGCAGGTTGCGGTACTGCCTGACGTCGCGCAGATAGGCGAACTTGTCCTCGTCGTTGCCGCGGCCTTCGACCTTGGCGGCATAGGTGTAGAGCTCGCGAGCCTGGCCGAGCAGGTCGAGACCCATATTGGCGAGCGCCATATCCTCTTCCATCGCCGGCGCATGGCCGCACCATTCGGACAGCCGATGGCCGAGGATCAGCGCATCATCGGCGCGGCGCAGCGCATAGAGCACCAGGGGTGTTTCGGAGACTTCGATATTGGCGGTTGCCATGCTCTAATCCACCTGCATCCACTTGCTCGACGTCATCCTGAGGAGCCTGCGCAGCAGGCGTCTCGAAGGATGGCCGCGGTTACGATCGGAGTGTCACGGTTCGAGACGGCGCGTACCGCGCCTCCTCACCATGACGGGTGAAATTCACATATGCCCGACTTCGTCGGGAACGTCGTAGAACGTCGGGTGGCGGTAGATCTTGGATTCCGCCGGCTCGAACATCATGCCCTTCTCTGTGGGATCGGACGCGGTGATCGCGTTCGAGGGCACCACCCAGATCGACAACCCCTCGCCGCGGCGGGTGTAGATGTCGCGCGCGGCCTGCAGGGCGAGCGTCGAGTCCGCCGCGTGCAGCGAGCCAACATGCTTGTGCGCGAGGCCGTTGCGGCTGCGGATGAAGACTTCCCAGAGCGGAACGTTCGGCGTGGCCATCTCGGGCTCCCTTATTCAGCGGCTTGCGCGAGCTGGCGGCGCTTGCGCTTCTCGGCATAGGCCGCCGCGGCCTCGCGCACCCAGGCGCCCTCCTCATGCGCCTTGCGGCGCGCGGCGAGACGCTCGCGGTTGCAGGGGCCGTTGCCGGCCAGCACCTGCTTGAACTCGTCCCAGTCGATCGGGCTGTGCACCCAATTGCCGTTCTCGTTCTGCTTCATGCCGGGATCTGGAATCGTGAGCCCGAGGAATTCGGCCTGCGGTACGGTGGCGTCGATGAATTTCTGGCGCAGCTCGTCGTTGGAGAAGCGCTTGATCTTCCACTTGGTCGAGGTGTCGCTGTGCTGGCTGACCTGGTCCGGCGGGCCGAACATCATCAGCACCGGCCACCACCAGCGATCGAGCGCGTTCTGCGCCATCGCCTTCTGCTCGGCGGTGCCGCGGCACAACGTCACCATGATCTCGAAACCCTGGCGCTGGTGGAACGACTCTTCCTTGCAGACGCGGATCATCGCGCGCGCATAGGGGCCGTAGGAGCAGCGGCACAGCGGGATCTGGTTCATGATCGCAGCACCGTCGACCAGCCAGCCGATGGTGCCGATGTCGGCCCAGGTCAGGGTCGGATAATTGAAGATCGAGGAATACTTCGCATTGCCCGCGAGCATCGCGTCGACCAGCTCTTCGCGCGAGGTGCCGAGCGTCTCAGCGGCGGCGTAGAGATAGAGCCCGTGGCCGCATTCGTCCTGCACCTTGGCGAGCAGCGCAGCCTTGCGGCGCAGCGACGGTGCGCGGGTGATCCAGTTGCCCTCAGGGAGCATGCCGACGATTTCGGAGTGGGCGTGTTGGGAAATCTGCCGGGTCAGCGTCTTGCGGTAGGCCGCGGGCATCCAGTCGTTCGGCTCGATGCGCTCGTCGGCATCGATGCGGGCCTGGAACTGAGCGGCACGGGCAACATCCTCGACGCCGCGATCGTCGCCGTCGGATGAGTTGAGCGCCTGCGTGTACATGGCCGACCTCCCGGTGTGTTGTTAGGCGGAAATATATAACACAAATTTCAGAATGCAAGATATTTCTGTAATATGTTCAGATGCCCTCGAAACGCCGCGCCACGGCCCCGTTGGGCTTCGGCAGCGGCCCGTCCTCGTTGGTTGCATGCTCGTCAAGCCATTGTTCCGACGCAGGAAGCAGCCCGCGATAGATCTCGCCGCAGAGTTTGCGCGCTGCCCTGCCCGGCCAATCCTTCGGCAGCAATGGTGCCGGCAACAGCGGATCACGCAGCACGACGCGGCGGTAGTGATGGATCAGCAGGATGCGCGCGGTGAAGGCGTCGGCGTCGCTGAGCGTCTCGCCGCGCGCGATCCAGCCATGCAGCGGCTCGAACGTCTTCATGAACTTCAGATAAGCGTCCGCGGTGCGATCGAGCGGCCAGCTTTCGCTGAGCAGCCGGCGCCCGCTGTCATCCTCCGCGGAGACTTCGAGACGGATCGCGCGCGCCGCTTCATCCGGGATCGGCACGCCCGACGGCGCCACCCACACGCCGGGCAGCGGGCTGCCGAAGCCGGCATTCTTCAGCGCCTCGCGCGCCGCGTCGCGGTCCTCGGCATTGCCGATCAACAACAGCTCGAAGCGGCCGGTCCAGTCCGACGGCGGCGGATCGTAGATGTGCCGGGTTGCGGTATCGAAAGTCTGCCGGCCCCTGGCGTTGAGGCGATAGAAACTGTTGCGGCCGACCTTGCTGCGCTCGAGCCAGCCGTCGGCGGCGAGCCGCGACATCGCTGTGCGCACCACATTGCCGTCGACGTCGAGCGACTTGAAGAATTCGAGCAGCGTGCCGAGCCACACCGCGCCGCCGCGCGGCACGATGGAATCGCCGAACACGGTGATGATGATCGAGCCGGTGCGCGACGGTTCGCGCTTCAGCTGGTCGACGATGCGGGCAAGCGGCTGCGGCATGCCCAACGCATAACGCGTTTTGTCGAGGAACGACAATGCGGGGTCACGGTCTGCTCCCTCGCCCCGCTCTTGCGGGGAGAGGGTTGGGGTGAGGGGCTGCCTCCGAAATAACGGTGAGAGACGACTCGCGCGGAGACTCCCCCTCACCCGGATCGCATCTGCGATGCGATCCGACCTCTCCCCGCACGCGGGGCGAGGTGAAGAGAGGGCCCTCGCAAGATCTAGCGATTGGGATCCGGATAGACGAGGCTGCGCCAGCCGCTGCGATCGAACGGGGCCCACTCGCCGTCCTTCTGCGCGAGGCGATCGGCAACGGCGTAGACCACGGCCGGGTGATGGCCCATGCCGCAATGGCTGCTCTCGACCTCGATGCTGTCGGTCATCGACGAGTTCTGCTCGCGGCAGCCTTGCCAGGCGCAGACGCCGTCAGTGCGGCTGAAAATCGCAGTGGTCGGCACCGGCGGCGCACTGGCGAGCGAGCCGCCGAAACGGGAATCCTCCTCGTCGGCGCGGCGGCCGCTGGCCATCTCGTAGACGCGCCAGGCATTGGTCGACTTCGGACCGGCGGCAAACGGGCTGCCGAGCGTGATCACCTGGCGCACGCGATCCGGCATCATCTTGGCAAGCTGGCGCGCATAGAGGCCGCCGAGGCTCCAGCCGATCAGCGAGACCTTGCGGCCGCTGGTCTCATTCATCTCCTGCAGCAGATCGACCATGCCGTCCTGCACGCCGGAGCGCAGCCCGAGATTGCGGCCCTGGCGCCAGCCGCTGACGGCGTAGCCTTTGCTCTTGAGGAAATCGCGCAGCGGCCGGGTCGACATGTCGGAAGCGATCAGTCCTGGCAGCACCAGCACCGGATGCCCGTCGCCGCGCGGCGCGAGGCTCAACAGCGGCAAGGCACCAAGAAAGGCACCAAGCTCGTGGATGGCGCGGCCTTCCAGAAACATCAGCGTCCTGGACGGCGGGCGTAGCGTCTGCGCAGCAACGGACATTTCAACTCCTCTTCCGACGCCGTCGTGGCGGTCGGCAATGGGATCATCAGGCAAAGGCCTGCAGGGATGGGTCAACAGGATCGACGCAAACCCGGCGGAATCGTTCCGCAACGCAACAATCAACCTTGAAAAGCTAGGGAACCGATCACTTTCGTGCAAGCGGGCCAGATCACACTTGCCACAACTATTGTGACGTCCGTGCCCAATCGGTCACAGCAGCCGCAACACGTATTCCAGGCTGTAAAGCGCGAGCCCGGCAAGCCCGCCGATCAGCGAGCCGTTGAAGCGGATGTATTGCAGGTCCTTGCCGACATTGACCTCGATCAGTGAGATCAATTGCTCCATGTCCCAGCTCTTCATCTGATCGGCGATGAACGTCGAGACGCCGCTCTTCTGCTCGGCGACCACCGTGCGCAGGATTGCGACGAGGCCCTGGTTGATCTCGCCGCGCAGCTCGGCATCGCCGTCGAGCGCATCGCCGGCTTCGACGAACATCCTTGCCAACTGATGCTGCAGCACCTGCGACTCGCCCGAGGCGCTGCGCGCGATGAAGTCCCTGACGTTGGCCCAGATGGTGCGCCCGAGATTGGCGAGCTCCGGCCGCGCCAGCAGGTCGCGCTTGAGGCCGTCGATGCGGTCGGCGAACGCCTTGTCGCTGCCGAGCCGATCGACGAACGACAGCAGCATGCGATCGAATTCGCCGCGGAACGGATGCTGCGGATCGTTGCGCACCTCCTCGAAGAATTTCGTGGCCGAGGCGATGATCCGGTTCACCACGAACTTGTCGGCGCGATAGAGCTTGAGCAGCGTCGGCATCTCCGCGCGGACCTTGTCGCGGATCACCGTCATCGTCTCCTGCTGCGTCAGCGTCTGGTGCAGCGCGCGCAAGAGGTCGTCGAGCAGCCCCTCATGCTTGCCCTCCTGCACGAAGCCGCGCAGCGCGCCGGCGGCAAGCGGCGCGAGATCGACTGAGAGGATCTGCGTCGTGACGCGGCGGCTGATGAACTGCATCAAGCCCGAGTTCTCGGTCGCCGCGAATGCTTCGGGCAGCATCCGCAGCACGAAGCGGGCGAGATCCTCCGAACGTTTGCGGTCGCGCAGCCAGTCGGCGATGAACGTGCCGAAATCGATCTCGCGCAGCTTGGCCTCGACCGGGCCGGCTTCCAGGAAATTGTTCTCGATGAACTCGCCGAGCTTCTCGGCGATGCGTTCCTGATTGCTCTGGATGATCGCGGTGTGCGGGATCGGCAGGCCCAGCGGTCGCTTGAACAGCGCGACGACGGCATACCAGTCGGCAAGCCCGCCGATGGTCGCGGCCTCGGCAAAAGCTGCGACGAAGCCGAAAGCGGGATGCAGCGGCAGCAGCGCCTTCGATGCAATGAAGATGACGAGGGTTGTCGCCAGCACGCCGGTCGCGAGCCACTTCACGCGCCGCAGCTCGGCCGCGCGTTCGGCATCGACGGGCATTGCGACGAGGGTGGCGGGAAGGATCATGAGGACTTTCGAATGTATGCTAGTTTGCGTCCACTCGCACCCCTCAGCTTGCTCAGTGTCATCACCCGCGCAGGCGCAGGCGGGTGATCCAGTATTCCAGAGACGGTGGTGCTTGAGCGGATAGGCCTCGGCGTACTGGGTCGCCCGGTCGAGCCGAGCGACGACACCTGTGGATGAGGACTAGCTTCACATCAGGATGACGACTGTGCGGCAAAAAAGAAGGCCCGCAAAATGGCGGGCCTTCAAAAAGGGCAGTTGGTCAGCGCGAGCGCGATCAGGCGGTCTTGCCGTAGACCTTGGCGAAGTTGTCCTGCGCGGACTTCGCACCGTCGGTGACGAGCTTGCCGAGATACTCCGACGTGGCCTTCGCCCGCGAGACGAACAGTTCGCCACGCGCGCGGACCAGGTCCGACTGGATCTGGGCAGCTTCGCTCAGCGACTTGGCGGACGCGAGCTGGTCGATGCCGGCGAAGAACGCCTCGGCGTCCTGGTAGAGCGCCTGCTGAATGTTGCGGCTGATCTTGGCGGCTTCGGTCACCGAACCGGCAACGGCGGTCTCGATTACGTTGGTCACCTTCTCGGAGCCGGCATACGCGTCGGCGGCGCGGGTCTTGGCGGCCTCGGCCTGCTTCTTCACGAACTCACGGGCGGCCTCCGGAACTTCCAGGTTCTGGAGCTTGGTGAACGCCTCGGTGACGGGCGCGAAGGCTTCCTTGACGCTGTTCAGCACGGAATTGGTTTCGGTGGTCATTGGGGTCTCTCCATCCTCAGGTTTGAGCTATGGGCTCACCCCGTCCGTTTTGGCCCGGGGCAACGGTGTTATGACACACCCCATGGTGCATCGCAACATCGATGTTGCAGCGCGATATCACAAACCTGTGAATGGCACGAATTTCCGGCAGACTGCCTAAAGGGTCGGCGTCAAACGGTCTCTAATTACCTGTAACGGCGTCCGGCAGCCCATATGCTTCCATTTGCGCCCGAACCTGCGCCACATTGTGCCCGAGCACGACGATGTCGTGGGTCTTGCCCTCGACATCCCTGACGTGGTCGCGCAGCAGGGCCTCCGCCTTGAAGCCGAGGCTTTCGAACAGCGTGATCGCCGCCCGCTGATCGACCGTCATCTGCACCGAGAACTTCTCCAGCCCGGCGCCGAGGGCAATCGCGAATGTCTCCTGCGACAACGCCCGGCCGACGCCCTGCCCGCGCACATCTTGTGACACCACCATCCGGATCTCGCCGACATGCGGCGACCAGGAGTGCGGATCGCGCACCAGCGTGCCGCAGCCGACCACCTTGCCATCCTTGATCGCGAGCAGGCTCGTGATGTCGCCGCGCTCGATCTCGTTGATCCAGGCCGACAGCACCTTCGGCTGGCTGATGTTGCGCGGCAGGAACAGCAAGTCATGCGTCGGCAGCTTCTGCGCGAAGGCCAGCACCGCGGCCTCGTCGGCCCGCGTCATCAGCCGGAACTCGATGTCGCCGGCCTCGGTCTTGACGTGGCGCGGATAGGAACGTTGTTCGGTCATGTCGATCTCTTGCCCAACCAGGAGTCCAGTTTCGGCCACAGCCGCTTGATTGCATTGGCGCCGGCGACCAGCGAGACGTGACCGCCTTTCAGCATCACCTCCTCCTTGTCCGCCGAGCCGATCTTGGTGATGAGGTGCTTTGCCGCATCGTACGGCACGATGTGGTCGTGCTCGGCGACCGCGTGCAGGATCGGCACCTTGATGTCAGCGAGCTTCGCCGGGCGGCCGCCGACCGTCATGGTGTCGTTGTAGAGCTTGTTGTCCCACATCAAGTCCTTGGTGATGGCGCGGAAATACTCGCCCGCCAGCGGCAGCGTGTCGGTCGCCCAGCGGTCGAACATCCGGTACGATTTGACGAACTCGTCGTTCCAGATGTTGTCCCAGAGCTGGATCTGGCCAACGACGCGCGCGGCCGGCCGCAGCATGTCGAACGATTGCAGGATCAATTCGGGCGGCATGTTGCCGGTGCTGTCGATCAGGCGGTCGACGTCGAAATAGCGGCGGTCGGCAAAGTTCGAGAACAGCTTCATCTCGCGGAAATCGATCGGCGTCGTGAAGCAGATCAGGTTCTTCATCGGGCCGTCGTTGAAGATCGAGCCATAGAGCAGCGACAGCACGCCGCCGAAGCAATAGCCGATCACCGACACGTCCTTTTCGCCGGAATCCTGCTGCACGCGACGGATCGATTCCGGAATGAAGTCGAGGACGTAGTCCTCCATACGCAGCGACTTCTCCTCGGGCTTCGGCGCGGTCCAGTCCAGCATGTAGACGTCGAAGCCGCGCTTGAGCAGGAATTCGATGAAGCTCTGCCCGGGTACCAGGTCGAGGATGTAGCCGCGGTTGGTGGTCGCCATCACGATCAGCACCGGCACGCGATAGACTTCGTCGGACATCGGGCGGTAGTGATAGAGGTTCATGGTGCCGCGCGAATACAGCACGTCCTTCGGTGTCTCGCCGAGCGTGGGGCCCGAGCTCGAGAAATACTCGACGCCCTTGATGCTGCGCTGGATCGCGCGCTGCACCTCGGACTGGACCCGCTCGGAGATCGAGGCGAAATCAAACGGGGTGGGCGCATTCATTTGCCGTCTCCCTCCGATGGCGGGCGCTTCGTGCGCGGCGGCCGCGGCGTCGCGCCATATCCATCGTCCGGCGCCAGCGAATTGTGATGCACCTGCTGCAGCAGTGTCTTGATCTCGTTGAGCTGGTTCTCCATCGACTGCAGGCGCTCAGCCATGCCGACCAGCTGGGCGCGGCTCGGCAGGTTCATCGCCAGCAGATATTTCTCCATCAGCTCGCCGAGTTGCTTCTGCGCGCCCGCCGCAACGCCGCCGGCCTGGTTCATCACCTTCGAGAATTCAGGCGAGCTCATCAACTGGTTGCCGAAGGAGTTGAACCCCTTCTCCATCTCGCCAATCATCGTCTGCCATATCACGGCAGGGTCGTTGCCCTTGTCGGCCATGTGGCCCTCCTCCACAGCAAGTTCGAGCGCTTGTCGCGCTTCGGTTTGTTCGTGCCATACGACACTGTTGCCGTTGATCGGTCAACTGCGCGGCGCGCCCAGCGACGTCGAGGCTCTTCTGCGCTGCGTCAATCCATGGCATAGAGGTTCCTGACCGCGCCATCAGCAGGGGATGCCAGTGACCACGCTCGCCCATCAGCCGCCGCAGCTCGCCCGCGCCAACAACATCGACATCTGCTACGAGGTTTTCGGCGATGCGAATGCCGAGCCGCTGCTGCTGATCATGGGCCTCGGCGCCCAGATGATCCATTGGGACGACGAGTTCTGCCGCCAGCTCGCCGCGCGCGGTTTTCGCGTGATCCGATTTGACAACAGGGATATCGGGAAATCCTCCCGACTGAGCGGCGGCAAGCGGCTGACCGCGCTCGAGCTCATCAAGCTGCGCTTCCTGAAGATCCCGGTCGCGGCGCCCTACAAACTGGCCGACATGGCACGGGACACGATCGGGCTGATGGACGCGCTCGGCATCCGCAAGGCGCATCTGGTCGGCGCCTCAATGGGCGGCATGATCGCGCAGGAGGTTGCGATCACCTTTCCCGAGCGCGTGCTGTCGCTGACCTCGATCATGTCGACCACGGGCAATCCAAAGATCCCCGGCCCGACCCGCGAGGCGACCGCCGTGCTGATGGCGCCGCCGCCGAAAAGCAAGGAAGAGTATTTCGTCCGCTACGGCCAGACCTGGAAGGTGCTGCGCAACGGCTCCTTCCCCGAAGACGAGGCGCTCGATCCCGAACGCGCGCGGCGCACCTTCGAGCGCGGCCTCAACCCGGAAGGCGTCGGCCGCCAGCTCCGCGCCATCCTCGCCTCCGGCAGCCGCAAGGAGCGACTGCGCAGCGTCAAGGCGCCGACGCTCGTGATCCACGGCACCATCGATCCGCTGGTGCATCCGGAAGGCGGCAAGGATACCGCGGTCTCGATCCCGGGCGCAAAGCTGCTGATGATCGAAGGCATGGGCCATGCGCTGCCGATCCCGATGTGGCCAGAGATCATCGACGCCATCGACAAGCACGCGCATGGCGCCGCGGCGAAGGCGGCATAGGGCCGGTATCTGCGGGTAACCATGTGAGCCGGGAGTGCGTTCTTCCGGGCACGGCACGGACGCTGTAGAGAGCGCTATCCATCGCTCAGCCTCGGGAGCTACCAGATGAAGACCCTTCTCCGGCCACGGACAGCCGTCGCCGCTCTCTTCCTCGCGCTTGCGTCTTCCTCCGCGATGGCGGCCACCAGCGAGGCGCAGCAGGAAGCCAACCGGAAAGCCGTGCTGGCGTTCTACGACAAAGGGCTGAACCAGAAGGACGCCGATGCTGCGCTCGCCTATGTCGGCAACCGCTATGTGCAGCACAATCCCGGCGCGGCCGACGGCCCCGACGGCTTCCGCAAGTTCATCGGCTTCCTGCGCGAGAAGTTTCCGAACTCGCACAGCGAGATCAAGCGTTCGTTCGTCGACGGCGACTACGTGATCCTGCACGTCCACGCCGTGCGCGAGCCCGGCACCCGCGGCAACGCGATCATCGACATCTTCAAGCTCGAGGACGGCAAGATCGTCGAGCATTGGGATGTGGTGCAGCCGATCCCAGAAAATCCGGCGAACAACAACACGATGTTCTGAGCGCAACGGCGCGATAAGATCAGTTTGAATCGGATCGGCAGCGGAGGTTCACCTCTCCCTTGGGAGAGGTGAAGCAAGCACGTAGCCAACGAGATCCGATCTAAGCCCACCATACGCTAGCGGCTGCGGCCGAGCCAGCGTTGTGTCGGAAACAGCTGCAATTGCCAGCGCCGCGCCGCCGCGCCCCACACGCCCCGCGGCATGAACAGCATGATCAGGATGGCGAGCGTGCCGAGCACGACCAGATATAGGCTGCCGTACTGCGCTAGCCAGGTGACCAGCCCCCACAGCAGCAGCACGCCGACCATCGGGCCCTCGATGGTGCGCACGCCACCGATCACGACGATGAAGATCACGTATGCGGTCCAGTCGGTGACGCTGAAGGCGGCATCCGGCGAAATCCGCGCCTTCTGCAGATAGACCACGGCGCCGACCATGCCGCTGGCGAACGCGACCGCGATCCATAGCATATGGCGGATCCGCGCGGTGCGGACGCCGACGCTGCGCGCCGCCGCTGCATTGTCGCGGCTGGCCGCCAGCGCGAGGCCATGGCGCGAGCGGATGAAAGCGTAGATGCCGAGCGTGACCAGCACGCAGAGCAAGAGCGCAAGCCAGTAGACCAGCACGTCGCGCGCGGCGGCCGGACGCAGGCCGAGCAGCGCCTGCACCGCCTTCAGCCCGACCATCTGCGACAGTTCGCCCGGCGAGATCGACATTCCGGTGCCGCCGCCGAGCGACTTGAACTGGGCGCAGATCAGCCGCAGCGCCTCGGCGGCCACCCAGCTGCCGATCGCAAAGTATGGGCCCTCGAGCCGGAACAGCAAGGGCCCGAGCATCGCGGCGATCAGCGCCGCGAACAACCCGGCCAGCGGGATCGCCGCCACGGGATCGAGCCCGGCCATCACGATGCCGGCGAACAGCGCATAGGCACCGAGCCCGACAAAGGCCTGCTGGCCGACCGACACTAGGCCGCCCCACCCGGCCAGCACGTTCCAGAGCTGCGCCAATGTCAGCATGGTGAGGACGAAGATCAGATCCTGGATCAAATTGCGCGAGGCGATCGCCGGCAACACGGCAAGCACCGCGACCAGCACGATGCCGGCCACGGCCGCGATGCGCGACAGCCGCGTGCCGACCTGGATTTGCCACACCGGCACATCGGCCGCGTGCTGCTCCCGGCTTGCCGGCATGTCGATGCTTCCGACGCTCATGTCCGCCTCGCCGGGAAGAGACCGCGCGGCCGCACCATCAGCACGGCCAAGAAGGTGAGATGGCCGGCCAGGATCTGCCATTCCGGATTGATCCGGCCCCCGATCGCCTGAGCCAGCCCGAGCACGATACCGCCCGCCAGCGTGCCCCACAGGCTGCCGAGGCCGCCGATGATCACGGCCTCGAACGCATAGAGCAGCCGCGCCGGCCCGATCGACGGATCGAAACTGGCACGGATGCCGAACACGACAGCGGCGATCACCGAGACCGCGAGCGAGAGCCCGACCGCAATCGCATAGACGTTGCGCTCGTTGACGCCCATCAATTGCGCGATCGCGGGATTGTCGGCGGTGGCGCGGAAGGCACGGCCGAGCCAGGTGCGATAGAAGATCAGCTGAAGCAGCGCGACGGCGGCGATCGCCGTCACCAGCGCCGTCAGCGGCGCGAGGCCGACGCTGAGACCCGGGGCCAGCGTCACCGACGAGGATTCGAAGGCGCCGGCCTGCAGGCGGCGGCTGTCTGCGCCATAGCCGAGCAACAGCCCGTTCTGGATCACGATCGACAGGCCGAAGGTGACGAGCAGCGGCGGCAAGATGTCGTCGCCGAGCACGCGCTCCAAGACCAGCCGCTGCAGCACGAAGCCGAGCACGAACATCGCGGCAACGACCAGCAGGGATGCGGTTACAAGCGGCAGGCCGAGCGCGGTGGTGGCGCTGAGCACCAGATAGGCTGCAAGCAGGATCAGATCGCCGTGCGCCAGATTAACCAGGCGCATGATGCCGAAGATCAGCGACAGGCCGAGCGCGAACAGCGCATAGACGCCGCCGAGCAGCACGCCTTCGATGATGGTGTCTAGTCCGCTCATCGCTCCCTCATGCTCCGAAATAGGCCGCGCGGATCGTGTCCTGATCCACATCGTCAGGCTTTCCGCTCAAGGTCACCCGCCCCTCCTGCAAGCAATAGAAGCGATCTGCCGCCCGCAACGCGCGGGCGATGTCCTGCTCGACCAGCACGACCGCGGTGCCGCCGGAGCGGATCTGCGGCAGCATCCGGTAGATGTCCTCCACCACGATCGGCGCGAGGCCGAGGCTGATCTCGTCGCACAGCAGGACCTGTGGGTTCGACATCAGCGCGCGGCCGATCGCCACCATCTGCTGCTGGCCGCCGGACAGCGCCGTGACGGCGCCGCGCCGGCGCTCCCTGAGCACCGGGAATATCCGATAGACCGCCGCAAGATCCCACGGTGCGGTGCGCTCGCCGCCATAGGCGCCGATCAGGAGGTTCTCCTCGACGCTGAGCGAAGGAAACAGCTGCCGGCCCTCCGGGACCAGCGCAAGCCCGAGCCGCACGATGCTGGCCGCAGACGCATCGCCGATCGCGCGTCCCTTGAGATGAATGGCATCGGGGCGGTTCTTCACGAGTCCCGCCAGCGACTTCAGCATGGTCGACTTGCCGGCGCCGTTGGCGCCGATCACCGCGACCGCCTCGCCCTCCTTCAGTTCGAAATCGATGCCGAACAGCGCCTGGAAGTCACCGTAGAACGCATCGAGCGCGGAGACATTGAGCAGCGCGGTCATGCCGGCACGCCCATGTAGATGGTCTCGACCTCGCGCGAGCGCATCACCTCGGCGGGCACGCCTTGCGCAACGACCTTGCCGAAATTGAGCACGACCAGCCGCTGCACCACCGCGAGCAGCGCGTGCACCACATGCTCGATCCAGATGATGGCGACACCCTCGGCATGAATGGTTCTGATGGTCTCGACCAGCTCATGGCATTCGGCATCGGTGAGCCCGCCTGCGATCTCGTCGAGCAGCAGCGTGCGCGGCCTGGTGGCGAGCGCCCGCGCGAGCTCGAGCCGCTTGCGATCGAGCAGCGGCAGGCTGCCGGCGAGCCGGTTGGCCTTGGCTTCGAGGCCGGTCAGATCAAGCATGCGGCCGCAATGCTGGACCGCATCGGCCTCCGACAGACCGCCGCCGAACTGGGCGGCAACGGCCAGATTCTCGAACACCGAGAGGTGGTCGAACGGCTGCGGGATCTGGAACGAGCGCCCGATGCCTGTGCGACAGCGCGCCTCCGGAGAGAGATGCGTGATGTCGGCGCCATCGAGGACGATGCGGCCGGCCTCCGGCCGCAGCAGGCCGGTGATCAGGTTGAACAGCGTCGACTTGCCGGCGCCGTTCGGCCCGATCACGCCGAGCGCCTCGCCGGACGCAAGGGTCAGGTCGATGGCATCGGCAACCACGATGGCGCCGAACCTCTTCGAGACGGAATGGAGTTCGAGCATGTTTGCTCACCGCATGGATTCGCTGGGAGAAGATGCGCGGCCGTGCCTCGCATCCTCGATCGACAATCTGCCTGCGACGCGCTCGCTAGCTCAGCGCCTGCATGTCGCCGCCGAGCGGGATTTGCGGCGCCAGTCTGTTGTCGGTGATCACCATGTCGTATTTGTCGCCATTGAGCCGCCATTGGCCGCCGACCAGCGGCGTCTTGGCGATGTTCTTGGCCGCGAATGGCGGCACCGCGCTGGAACCGAACGCGACCTGGCCCACGATGGTGTCCAACTTTGTGGCTCCGATCGCCTTTGCCAGCGCGGCGCCGTCGCTCGGATCGCCGGAGCGCTTGATCGCGTCGATCGCGACCTCGAACAGCGAATGCACGAAGCCGATCGGCTGGGTCCATTGCTTGCCGGAGGCCTGCTCATAGCCCTTGGCGAGATCGGCCGCGCTGACGCCGCTGAGGCTCGACTTGTAGGGATGCGTCGGCGTCCACCACACCTCGGTCGAGATGTTGTTGCCGCCCTTGCCGAGCGCCTGCACAGAAGCAGGAAACAGCAGCGCCTTGGCGACCGAGACGACCTTCGGCTTCAGTCCCTTCTGCCGCGACTGGTTCCAGAAGGTGGTGAAGTCGGGCGGGATGATCACGCCGGTGATGATCTCGGCATCGGCGCCACGGAACGCGGCGATCTGCGAGGAGAAATCGTCGGTGAGGTTCTGGAAGCGGCCGGGATCGGTCAGCTTGAAGCCCTGCTTGGCGAGCACTGGCGGGAAGCCGATCGCGGTGTCGCCCCAGGCGTTGCCGTCGGCATCGTTCGGGAACAGCGCGCCGACCGATTTGTTGGTCGCGACCTGGCTCCACATGCTGGTGAAGACGCCGATCACGTCCTCCAGACCCCAGAAATAGTGGAAAGTGTAGTCGAACGGCTTCCAGCTCTTGGGATCGCCGGGATTGGCCTGGCGGCCGATGAAATTGGTCTGCCACGGCGCCACGGAGGAGATGCACGGCACCTGCTCGAGCTCGCATTGCGTCGCCACCGGATTGTTGGTTTCGGGTGTCGCGCCGACCACGATCAGGCCGACATTGTCGCGGGTGATCAGCTCCTTGGCGACTTCGGCGGCGCGGTTCGGATTCGACTGGCTGTCCTTGGTCACCACCTCGACCGGATAGATCTGCGATCCAACCTTGACGCCATCCTTGATGAACTTGCGGAATTCACCCAGCACGAAATCGTCGGCCTCGGCGAAGGCCGCCAGCGGCCCGCTCTTCGGCGAGACATAGCCGATCTTGATCGGCTTGTTGGCCGCCCGCACGGCCGGCGCGAACAACGTCGTGCTGCCTGCGGCGGCGAAGCCTCCGGCGATGCCCTGCAGCACGCGGCGGCGATCGAAGGACATTGTGCTCAACTGATCCTTGCTCATTTTCCCCTCCCTTGAGGCAAGCCGGTCGAAAGCCGGCTGCCGTTCCATTCGTTCTGAAAAGAGTCGCCGGCGTCGCGCCGCATCACGCGGCGGCGACGGACTTCGCTTGCGCGCTGCGACCGAGGATCCGGCCGAACACGTCGAGCAGCACATCGCTGGCGTCAGTTGCGGACTCCTTGGCGCGCCAGGCGACATACATGTCGGGACGCACCAGCACGCAGCCGTCCTCGTCCACCTCGCTCTGGCGATACCAGTCGGCATAGATGTCGAGCGCATCGCAGCCCTGCGGGCCGATCGTCACCACATCGACCGGCAGGCCATAGGCCTTCTCGACCGCGGCCGCGGCCGTCTTCCAGCCATCGCCGCCGATCCCGGTGAGCAGCGTGAAGCGGCCCTTGCCGGTGAGATCGAGCGTCGACTTGCGCTCGCCGTGATGCTCGACCCAGACATGCGGCAGATGCGCGCCGGGCCAGGTGGTCGCCTGATAGTAGAGCTCGTGATCCCGGGTGAAGGCCGGCATCGGCGTGCCGTCGGATACGACCGCGGTCGACCCGTAGCGCTGATTCAGCTCGACGCCGTGGCAGTTGAACTCGTAGCTCTTGTTGGCGATCGCCTCGTAGAGCTTCTTGCGCCGCGCCTTGCCCTCGGCGGTCGGTGCCTTGCGCGCGGCGATTGCCTTGCGTGCTTCGGCCGGATCGGTCGAGGCGACGAGCCCCACCGCCTCGAAGATCGGCGGGAAGTCGCCGATGCTCTTGTTGGCGCGGGTCACGATCTGCTTGCCGACCGGCTGCCGTTCGGCCGAATAGGTCTCGAGCAGCGACGGCGCGGCGTGGCCCTCCAGCACCAGCTTCAGCTTCCAGCAGAGATTGTAGGCATCCTGGATCGAGGTGTTGGAGCCGAGGCCGTTGGTCGGCGGATGGCGGTGCACGGCGTCGCCGACGCAGAACACCCGGCCAGACGAATAGTGGCCGGCATACATCTCGTTCACGGTCCAGGTCGAGGTCGAGCGGACCTTGACCGCGAGCGTCTCGTCGCCGACCAGATTGCGCACGATCGAGATCGCCTCGTCATTAGAGAGCTTGCGCTCGCCCTGCTCGATGTCGTAGCCCCAGATGATCAGCCATTCGTTCCACGGCCGCACCATGCGGATCAGGCCAGCGCCGATGCCGCCGATCTCGGCACCCGGCTGCAGCACCCAGTACAGCACGCTCGGGCGGTGCGCGACGTACTTGCTCAAATCCGCCTGCACGATGATGTTCATACTGCCGGCGCGGCCCATCTGGCCCTCCATCGGCAGTCCGATCACCTCGGCAACCCGGCTGCGGCCGCCGTCGGCGCCGATCAGATATTTGGCGCGGATCTGATAGGTCTCGCCGGACAGACGATCCTTCACCGTCGCGGTGACGCCGTCGGCATCCTGCACCAGGTCGACGAACTCGGTGTTGAAGCACAGCGAGGTGCCGCGCTGGCCGGCCGCCTCGATCAGGATCGGCTCGAGGAAATTCTGCGGCAGGTCGCAGATGCGGGCGGGACTGGCGAGATCGTAATCCGCCTTGCGCGAGGGATGGTTGCCCCAGGAATAGAGCCGGCCGAACTCCTCGCCGGCGAGGCTCTCGCAGAACACGTTGTTGGCCATCAGGTGCTGCGGCACCGCCTGCGCCACCGCCTTCTCCTCCAGGCCGAGATCGCGCAGCACCTCCATCGCACGCTGGTTGGTGATGTGGGCGCGCGGCGTGTCGGCCAGCCAGCCATATTTCGTCACCAGGATGTGCTTGACGCCGTACATGCCGAGCAGCGCCGCCGCCGTCGCGCCGGCCGGGCCGCTGCCGACGATGAGCACGTCGGTCTCAACAGGTTTGCTGGTCATGGTCCTCTCCTTGGTCGTGTTGTCGGTTGTGATCGTTATTCCGCGGCCATCATCGGCTGCGGCACCAGGCCGGCGCCCGGCTTCATCTGGAAGTCGTAGGTCATCAGGTGCCAGGGGCCTGCGACCCGCTCGCCGTTCGGCAACACCGGCTCGCTTTTCGGCTCGACCCGCGCGACGAGTTCGTCCTTGACGCCGAACACCACGTCGCTGCGCAGGTATTCGTCGCCATCGAGGAACACGTGGGTGATCAGCGGCTCATAGCCATCGGCCTTGACCAGGAAATGCACATGCGCCGGCCGCATCGGATGCCGTTTCGTCGCGGTGATCAGATCGCCGACCGGGCCATCGGTCGGGATCGGATAGCTGCACGGCAGGATGGTGCGGAACGAAAAGCGGCCGTCGGCATCGGTGACGAAGCGCGCGCGCAGCGACGGACCATGCGCGGCGTAATCAGCCTTCTGCGAATCGTAGAAGCCGTCATCGTCGGCATGCCAGACGTCGATCTCGGCGCCGGCGAGCGGCTTGCCGGCCAGATCCGTGACGCGGCTCTGCACGAACATCACTTCGCCGTCGATCCCGTCGGAGATGTCGGCGCCGTGCGGCGTGACGCGGTGCTCGCCGACATAGAACGGACCGAGCACCGTGGTCTCGGTCGCGCCCTCGCGCTCGCGATGGTTGACCGCGTCGACCAGCATCGAGACGCCGAGCACGTCGGACAGCAGGATGAACTCCTGGCGCAGCGGCGTGCAGGTCTGACCGGTGCGGGTCAGGAACTCAATCGCCTGATTCCATTCCTCGAAGGTGAGCTCGGTGCGACGCACCAAATCGTGCAGCGACTTCACCGTCTCCTCGATGAGGAATTTCAGTCGCTTGTTCGGCGTGTCGGCGAAGCTGCGGATCACCTCGTCGGTGAGGTCATGCTCGTTGAAGTTAGCCATCGTGTTGTCCTTTGATCTCGAGAGGTCAGTGCCGCGCGGGCGCGTCGCCGCGCCAGGCCGCAGCGATCAGGTCCTGGATCGCGACGCGCTCCACAGGTCTTGGATTGGCATAGGGGCTGCGCACCGCCATCTCGGCGGCACGCGCGATGCCGTCCTCAGGCATTCCGATGTCGGCCAGCCGGCGCGGCAGCGCGAGCCGCTGCGCGAGATCGAACAGCCCTTGCGGCGCATCATCCGTGCGCAACGCGCGCGCAATCCGGGTCATCGCTTCCGGCGCCGCAGCGGCGTTGTAGGCGGCCGCATGCGGCAGCACGATCGCATGGGTTTCGGCATGGGGCAGGTTGAACATGCCGCCCAGCACGTGACAGAGCTTGTGATGCAGCGACATCCCGACCGCGCCGAGGCAGACGCCGCACAGCCAGGCGCCGTAGAGCGCGTCGCGCCGCGCGCCCGCATCGGCGGGCGCAGCCACGATGCGCGGCAGCGCGCGGGCGAGCGCGGCGGTGCCGTCCTCCGCCATCAGCGAGGTCAATGGGTTGGCGTCGGGCGCATAGAGTGCCTCGACCGCGTGAGCGATCGCATTCAAGCCGCTGGCGGCGGAGACATGCGGCGGCAGGCTGACGGTGAGATCGACGTCGTAGATCACGGCGTCCGGCACCAGATCCTGGGAGTGCTGCGTGGTCTTGATGCCGTTCGTGGTCTCACCGAGGATCGGGGTCATCTCCGAGCCGGCATAGGTGGTCGGGACCGCCAGATGCGGCAGCCCGGTGCGCAGCGACAGCGCCTTGCCGAGCCCGACCGTCGAGCCGCCGCCGATCGCGACCAGCCCGTCGATGTCGCGGGATTCCACGATGCGAAGCGCTTCGTTGGTGACCTCGACCGGCGTATGCATCCGCGCGCCGGCAAACAGTCCTGCGAGCCGGTCGCCGAGGCCCGCGCCGAGCCGGTGTCCGAGGTCCTGCTGCTCGGGGGTGGTCAACACCAGCGCCCGCTTGATGCCGAGGCGCTCAGCTTCCTCGCCGAGCCGCGCCGCGGTGCCGGCGCCGAACAGCACGCGATATTGCTGCGAGCAATAGGCAAAGGTGCCGCTGCCGGCATTTCCGGCCGCCGCGATCGGCGGGCGTGCGGCATCGGGCGCTGCGATGCTCATGGCATTTCTCCCAGCCGGCGGACCGGCACATTTCGCTTTGTTGGGAGAAAGCTAGCGGCAGGCGGCGGTCGCGGGCCTGCACGAAACCGGACAGAATCTGCACAAAACCGGAAAAATCGTCAGCCGGGCTACGGCTAGTGGCTGCGCCGGTACCTGCCCGGCGTCACGCCGGTGAAGCGGCGGAACATGCGTGTAAAATGCTCCTGATGGGAGAAGCCGCAGGCCAGCGCGATGTCGGCGAGGCTCTGCGTCTCGTCGGCAAGCAGCGCCCTGGCGCGCTCGATGCGCAGATTGAGCACGTATTGATAGGGCGAGACGCCGCTGGTCGCCTTGAACAGGCGCACGAAATATTCGGTGCTGCGGCCGCACAACTCGGCCAGCTGGTCGAGCCGGATATCGGTGTCGAGATTGGCGTCGACGAACTCGCGGATGCGCGCCATCTGCCTGTTGCTCAGCAGGTTCGGATGCTTGCCGGCCTCCACGCTCGGCTTGTGGAAATTGATCGCGACGAAGCGATTGGCGATCGCCTGCGCGATCGGATCGACGAACAGCGACGAGGCCGGCAGGCCGCCGGTGATGGTCTCGCCGATCGCCGCGGCAAGATGCTCCAGCACGGCGTCCTGATTGCCGAGCATCGGGGCCAGCCCACCGATCAGGTTCGCAGCCCCGTCCCGGCCGGCGAACAGGTCGGAGCGCAGATAGATGTGGGTGGATTCCAGCGCTTCACGCAGCACCACGTTGCAGGTGTGCCCGGCCGGCAGGAAGAACACGCCGCCGCGCGGAATCTGCCGGGCAACCGACTTGCCGTCCATTACATAGGTGATGTCGACCGGACCGCCCCGATGCAACACCATCAGATTGTCGGACAGCGCGTGGAAGTGCCCGTCGAACGGCCGTTCACGCTGCACCGAGGCATAGGCCGACGACCAGCCGAGCCCTTCGCTCGAACCACGGAATTCGGCCTGGAAGCGGTTCAGGATCCCGTGCGTCTCCTGCACCCCAAAATTCGACGTCGCCTGCATCCGGGAGTCCAAGGGCTCGAGGCCTCACCTGCCGCCAAGTGAAACCCAACCGCCCTCGGTTTTCAATACAGTCAGAACCCGGCCGCATGGCCGGCGATCTTGTTGCATCGCAATAGCGACGCCCGCTACGCCTTGGCCGCGATCCAGATCACGTGGCGTACACCGCGGCCTCGCCCGGTGGCACGGACGGCAATCTCGTTGACCGCGAACCCGGCCCGCGACAGCGCTTTCGGGAACTTGGCATTCGGACCGGACGACCAGACGGCGAGCACGCCGCCGCGCCGCAAGGCGGCATGCGCGACCTTGAGCCCGGAGACGTCGTACAGCCCGTCATTGGCCTTGCGGGTCAAGCCTTCGGGGCCGTTGTCGACATCGAGCAGGATGGCATCGAAAGTGCGCGGATGACGCGCGATCACGTCGGCGACATCCACCTCCTCGATGCTCACGCGGGGATCGCTCAGGCTGTCGCCGAAAATCTCCGCCATCGGGCCTCTTGCCCAGGCAACGACCGCCGGCACCAGCTCGGCCACCATAATCTGCGCCTCGGCCCCAAGCACCTTGAGCGCGGCCCGCAGCGTGAAGCCCATGCCGAGGCCACCGATCAGGAAATGCGGCGCTGCGACCTGCTCGATTTTCTTCGCAGCAAGCGTCGCCAGCGCCTCTTCCGAGCCCGACAGACGGCTGTTCATCAGCTCGTTGGTGCCGAGCATGATCGAGAACTCGCGGCCACGCCGCATCAGACGCAATTCATCTTCGGTGCCGGGAATCCGCGCGGTATCGATCTTTTCCCATGGAATCATGCGGCGGCTTGTAACATGGCGGGCACCTTGGACGAAGGCTACCCGCCAGCCCAAACGTCGAGCACGTAGCGGTTCCCTGTGCCCATCTCCTCGATCCAGCGCGCGGCGGCATCGGCGTCGGCACCGGCGCGCTCGCGATAGATCGACATTAAGGTTGCCTTGACGTCGGGCTCCATCTTGCCGCCGTCGCCGCAGACGTAGACGATCGCGCCCTTCTCGATCAGCTCCCAGACCCGATCCTTCTGCGCCGCGACGAGGTGCTGCACATAGGTTTTCGGCCCCTCGGCGCGCGAAAAAGCGGTGTGGAGCTCTGTGACGCCATCGGCCGCGAACGCCTTCAGCTCATCCGCATAGATGAAGTCCTGCTCCGGATGGCGGCAGCCAAAGAACAGCATCGCAGGGCCGAGCGTCGCGCCTTTCACCTTGCGCGCGGCGCGCTCCTGCAGGAAGCCGCGGAACGGTGCGAGGCCGGTGCCCGGGCCGATCATGATGATCGGCACGGCATTGTCGTCCGGCAGGCGGAAGCCGGCCTTGGTCTCCTTGATCGTGGCGTGGACGGTGTCGCCGGCGCGACGGCGCGCCAGATAGTTCGAGCAGACGCCCTTGTAGATGCCGTGGCCCGAGCTCGCAGGCGCCTCGACCACGCCGACCGTGACACTGCAGCGCTGCGCCTCGCCGGCCGGAGACGACGAGATCGAGTAATAGCGCGGCGCCAGCAGCGACAGCATTTCGAGGTAGAGGTGGAACGGCAGCTCGCAGGCCGGATATTCCTCGAGCAGATCGAACACCGATTTGCGCTTGGCCAATACTTCGGTGCGATAGCGTTCGGCCGAAGCGTCGTCGTCGCCGACATAGGCCGTCAGCTTCGGCTTGGTCACCGGGCAGCGGGTGTGCTCGGCCATGATCTGGATCTGCTTCCGGGTCGCGACCTGCTGCAGCTCGACGAATTCGGTGAGCAGCCGCCCGACCGACACCGCATTGCCGACCGGCAGTTGCGCGCGGCGGCCTTCCGAGACCTGCAAGCGGATCTGGTCGGCCGGCAGGAAGCCGAACCGGCGCGCAACGGAATCCACCAAGGTCGGATCGTTGCGCGGCACCACGCTGAGATGATCGCCGACGCGATACTTCAGGCTGGCCGGCAACTCGACCTCGATATGCCGGGTCGAGCGCTCCGACGGATGCGCGCCGTCCTTGGTCTGCAGCTCGTTGTTGGCGAGCACCTTCATCGGCACCGCGCCGCCCTGCGTCACGATGGTGTTGACCGCGCCCTGCGCCACCGGCTCGATCGCGTAGAGCGGCTCGTCCTCGGCGGTGCGGGTGAAATTCCAGTCGATGCCGAATTCCTTGGTCGCGACCTTGGCTGCCTCCGGGAACCACTTCTGGAACTGGCCGTCGAGATCGCTGCGCGCATCGCCCTCGCCGCGCGGATAGACCGCGCGGGCGCCATGCCTGGTCAGTTGCTCGTCGATCAAGCGCGGCACCGACTGATAGGTCGCCGCCCAATCGCTGTTGCCGCAGCCGAACACCGCATAACGCACCTTGGCGAAAGCGTCCTTCGGCAGGTCGCTCTCGAGCCATTTGACGAATTGCGTGGCGTTGTCGGGCGCCGCGCCGTTGTAGGAGGCGCAGATGATCAGCACGCCGCCCTCCTCCGGCAGTTTGCCGACATAGTCGTCCAGCGGGCCGAGCCGGGTGGCGAAACCATTGATCTCGGAGAGATCGGCCATGCGGGTCGCCAGTTCCTCGGCCGAGCCGAGGTTGGAGCCGTAGAGCACCAGCATCGGCGTGTTATGGCCGGGACGCGTGGTCGGCGCGCGTGGTGCCTTCGGCGCGGCCGCAACCGCGCCGGCGCTGCCAGCGAACGCGCCGCGATCCCTGTCGTCGCGCGGCCGCACCTTGATCCTGAAGCCGTCGGGCTTGACGGTCAGCGTCTCCTTCAGATGCATCTGGTAGCGATGCACGTCGAGCAGCTTGAAGCGCTGCAGGATCATCCCGATCGCGAGCGCCGCCTCGTGCATGGCGAAGCCGCGGCCGATGCAGGCGCGCTGGCCGTTGCCGAACGGCTTCCAGGCGTTGATCGGGCGCTTGGCCTCGGCTTCGCGGCTGAAATTCTCGGGATCGAACACGTCGGGGTTCGGGCCCCAGACCGAGGGATCGCGGTGCAGCGCCATCACCAGGATGGTGATGAAGGTATTCTTCTTGAGCTTGTACTTGCCGCCGATCATCTCGTCGTTGAGCGGCGCGATGCCGTAAGCCGGCGCCGGCGGCCACAGCCGCAGCGCCTCCTTCAGGCATTGGGTGATGTAGGTAAGCTGCGTCACCTGCTGATAGGTCGGCCGCGCGTTAACGTCGGGACCGAGGACGCGGTCGACTTCCTCATAGGCCTTCTTCAGCACCTCGGGATGCTTCAGCAGCGCATAGATCGTGCACGACAGCAGGCCGGAGGTGGTCTCGTGGCCCGCGATCAGGAACGTATTGATCTGGTAGCGGATGTTGACGTCGTCGAGCTGCTCGCCGGTCGCGCGGTCGACGCCGGTCATCATCGCTGCCAGCATGTCCTTCTTGTCGTCGGTCGCGGCGGTGTTGCCGCGGCGCTCGGCGATGATCTCGTCGACCATCTTGTTCATGAAGGCGACGTCGTCGGCGAGCGTCTTGCGCCGCTTCTGCATCCACAGGCCTTCGAGCGGCAGGCCGCGGGTCATCATGATGGTTTCGAGCGAGCGCACCAGCGATTCCACGAAGGGGTGGTAGTCGCGGCGGTAGAAGGAATTGAAGCGATAGTCGAAGCCGCACAGCCCGATGGTGTCGAGGGTCAGCGCCGTCATGTCGTGGACGACCTCGATCTCCTCGTCGGCGTTGAGGCGCTCCCATTTCTTGACCAGTTGCTCGGCGATATCGACCATGCTCGGGTGGTACGACTGCATGGCGCGATTGCCGAACGGCTGCAGCAGGATGTTGTGCGCCTTGCTCCAGTTCGGCTCCTTGGTATCTGCGGTGAACAGCCCGTCGCCGCCGACCGCGCGCACCCGACGCAGCGAGCCGCGCACCGCCTTGTCGAAGCGCTTTTCGTCGGACAGCTCGTCGACGAGATCGTGGCCTGACACGATCACCAGCGGAGCGCCCATCATGTCGAGCCAGAAAATCGGTCCGAGCTCCTTGGAGAGCTTGACCAGATGCTGCACCGGCGCGCTCGAATCCAGCGACAGCATGTTGCCGACCACCGGCTTCGTCGGCGGATGCGGGATCGGACTCAGTCTATTGCCGGACGCCATCTTGGAAGTGCCCCCTACCCTGTCGCTCAACCGTCATTGCGAGCGAAGCGAAGCAATCCATCGTGCCGCAAGCGGATAGAATGGATTGCTTCGTCGCTCCGCTCCTCGCAATGACGGCAAAATTATCCGAACCGCTTTCTGCGCCACTCGATCAGCTTGGCGCTGACCTCGTCAGGCTTTTCCTGCTGCGTCCAATGGCCGCTGTCCTTGACCAGGTGTTTCTCGAGGTCCGGCACCAGCCGCTCCATGCCGTCGGCCGCGGACGGCGGCAGCACCGCGTCATTCTCGGCCATGATCATCAGAGACGGCACCCGCACATTGTGATCCAGCCCGGCCGAGCGTTCCCAGTTGCGGGTGAAATTGCGATACCAGTTGATGCCGCCGGTGAAGCCGGTCCTGGTGAAGGTGTCGACGAACACCTTCTTCTCCTCGGCCGACAGGATCGGTGTCCGCGGATCATGCTTGGCGTCGTAGTTCGCTATCATCTGCGGAAACGCCAGATTGAGCCGCGCCGAGGCGCCGACACCTGCGATCGGCTGTTCGGGGGGCGCATCGGCGGGACGTGGTGCCGGCTTGCGCATGAAAGCGTCAAAAGTCTGCTCGACCCGGCTGCCGAAGATGCGGTCCGGCTCGCGCGCCGGATCCTGGAACTGGACGATGTACATCTGGTCGCCGAAGCGCTGGCGGAACAGCGCGATCGGGTCCATGGGCGCGCGGTCCCAATGCGGCGTGTTGACGCCGACGACGCCGGCCACCCGCGAAGGGTGCCTGAGCGGCATCTGCCAGACGACAAAACCGCCCCAGTCGTGACCGACGAAGATCGCCTTGTCGATCTTGAGATGGTCGAGCAGCCCGACCAGGTCGCCGGTCAGGTGCTCCATGTCGTAGGCTTCGACCGGCTCCGGCCGGTCGGTCGCGCCGTAGCCGCGCTGATCCGGCGCGATCACCCGGATGCCGGCCTCGGCCAGCGCCTTGATCTGGTGACGCCAGGAGAACGCGAGTTCTGGCCAGCCGTGGCACAGCACCACGGGCGGCGCGTCGGTCTTGGGGCCGGCTTCGTAAAACCCCATGCGGATGCCGTTCGTCTCGGCGAACTGCAGCGGTGGCATTTCGATCATTGCAGGAATTCCTATTCGGCCGCGCCCTTGATGTCGGCAGGCGGGGGCGCGAACGCCGCCTCGAGTGCATCGAACTCGAGCGGCAGCATGTCACACATCACCTGCACGTGGGGAATGATGTTGGCACCGACGATGAACCCGAAATCGAGCTGATCGCGATAGCTCTGCACCGTGATGTTGAGCGCAATCCCGTGGGTCGAGATCGAGACCGGGAAGATATGCAGCAGCTCCGCGCCTGCCGCGTACAGCGTCTGCCGCGGCCCCGGCACGTTCGACACCGTGATGTTGGTCGCCGGCGGCAGCACGTTGGAGAGGTCGGAGCGGCTGTACAGCAGCGCCATGATCTGCACCAGGATCGGCGCGCCCAACAGCGAGATGTTGGAAACCTGCGGCATCAGGGCGCGCAGCGGATGCGACATCTCCTTGGACTTGGTCGACTGCGCGATGATGGTCTCCAGCCGCTTCCTGGGATCCTCGACGTCGGTCGCGATCGAACAGATCATGCCGAACACTTGGTTGTTGGATTCGGCATTGCCCTCCTCGCGCAGCGAGATCGGCACCCCGGCGGTCAGCGATTTGTTGGGCAGCGCGCCCTGGCTGATCAGGTAGCGCCGCACCACGCCGGAGGCGAGCGCCAGCACGACATCGTTGAGCTTGCCGCCGGACGCTTTCGCCAGCGCCTTGGCGCGCGACAGCGAGATCGAGGTGCCGGCAAAGCTGCGCTCCGACGAGATCGCCTTGTTGAGGATGGTCGGCGGCGAGGACATCGCCTGCAGGCTCTCGCGCGACCGGGGATCGGCGACCTTGGCGACGACGTCGGACAGGCTCTTCAGGACCGTCGGCATCGAGCCGGCGAATTTCACCGCGCTCTCGATCTGGAACATGGCGTTGTCGAACAGGATCGAGCCGAGATCGCTCTTGCCGGAACGCGGCAGCTCCAGGCTCTTCTGCGCCGCGGCTGCCGCCTCGAACGGCTGGGTCCACAACTGCTGATAGGCGTCGATCAGATTGGCCGCGATGTCGCGCGGCTCCTGCGCCACCTTCTTCGCGCTCGGCGGCTCGATCTCGCGCGGCACCGGCGTCAGGTCATAGATCATGCTGGTCAGTGCAGCACCTGCACCGCCGTCGATGCAGGCGTGGTGCATCTTGGAATAGAGCCCGATCTCGTTGTCCTTCATGCCTTCGAAGACGTAGAACTCCCAGAGCGGGCGGGCGCGGTTCAAGAGCTTGGCATGCATCCAGCCGACGATCCGCTCCAGCGTGGCGCGGTCGCGCGGCGCGGGCAGGCTGGCGCGGAAGATGTGGCGGTCGATGTCGAACTGATCGTCCTCGACCCAGGACGGATGATCGATGTCGAGCGGCGCCT
This sequence comes from Bradyrhizobium sp. PSBB068, assembly GCA_016839165.1. Classification (NCBI taxonomy): domain Bacteria; kingdom Pseudomonadati; phylum Pseudomonadota; class Alphaproteobacteria; order Hyphomicrobiales; family Nitrobacteraceae; genus Bradyrhizobium; species Bradyrhizobium sp. PSBB068. The sequence goes on along the minus strand of CP069300.1, from coordinate 1,967,425 downwards.
TCTGCAGGCGCGCCTTGAGGATCGGCGCGATATGCAGCCGCGAGGCGATCATCGCCTTGAATTCCTCGAAGAAGTCGCCCTTGTAGCCGTCAGGCAGGCGGAAGATCGCCATGCTGCCGACATGCATCGGCATTTCCGGCGTTTCCAGATACAGAAACGATGCGTCCAGCGAGGACAGCTTCTTGGCGTCGCTCATGATCTCCTCCCGAGAGCCAACTCACGCGGGCGCCTTGGCGGCGCTTCTCGTCGTCAGGATAGTGCCTGTTCTGCCGGCCCGTAGGCAATGGCAAAGGGGCCTGACCGGTCAAAATGCCGGAACTGCCCTTCCGGCTGTGCCAGCCGGTCCGCAATCGCCCACAGCGCCGCAGGGTTGACGCCGAGGCCGAGATGGCTGGCGAGGTGCACCTCGATGTTCTCAGCGCGCTCCGACGGGCGCACCCGCGAGGTCCGCCAGTTCACGATGCCGTCGGTTCGGGAATAGATCGAGGTGGTCGGCACCGGCATGTCACCGGCAATCGCGGCGCGGACCTCGGGAATGTCGTCCACGCGCTCGCCGGACAACAGCTCATAGAGCCGCGTCGCATTGGTGGCGCGGATATCCTCGGCGAACGGGCTGCCCAGCGTGACGATGGAACGCACCAGCTCCGGCATCTGCGACGCCAGGTCGCGCGCATAAACGCCGCCGAGGCTCCAACCGATGATCGAGACCTTGCGTCCCGACGCCTCATGGACCCGCTTCAACAGATCGCGCAGCGCAGTGCGCCTGCTGGAAATCCCGCCGAAATTGCGACCCATGTTCCAGGCATAGGCGTCGTAGCCGAGTTCCTTCAGATAGCGCCGCATCGGCGCCATCGACAGGTCGCTGGCGAGGAAGCCCGGCAGCGCCAGCACCGGATGACCGTCGCCCTTCGGCGCTTGCAGCAGCAACGGCGACAGCAGCAGGCTCGAATTCAGCTCGAGCACGCCGCGCGCTTCGGCCAGCATCAGGAACAGGCTGGGCGGGCGCAACCGGCGTTCGGTCCCATCAACGCTCCTGTCCATGTCGATCACTATTTCTTCTTGCTGGAGCCGCCGAAGCCGGCCATCGCCACGAACATGTCCTGGAAGCGTTCGGCGAGCTTGGGATCGAAGGTGAACCAGCTCTGCATCAGCGATTCCGGCGAAATCTTCTCGATGTTGGACAGCATCTGCTGCTGCAGCTTGTCCATGACCGCGGTCTGCATCGGCTGCACATCGGGCAGACCGAAGAACTGCCGCGCTTCAAGGGGCGTACAATCTACCTCGACGTTGACCTTCATATCCGCCTCCTCAAATGCGCCTCAGCCCAGCTCCGCTTGGCCCGGCGCAGTATCGCCGGGACGGGGTCGGTTGCGCAAGCGAGCCATAGCTGCCCCAACGGACAGTCGGCCTCAATCACGCCTTATGGTCAACCAAAGGGTTTGTGGCCAGCAACAGCACTCCGAAAGTCGAATGTCACGCGCGCGCACCACCCGCCTACTCTCAAATTCCATTGGTTGCGCTGCACCCGCGCGAGCCGATTAACCCTCCAGGAAATCGCGCTTGCACGGCCGGCAAACTCTGGCAACATGCATCAATAATACCAGCCGGACAAAGCAGCCGGCGGATAAAAATGGGGGACGCGGGATCACATGTCGGTACGTTGGAGTTTGTTTGCGGCGACTGCCGTCGCACTGCTCGCCCTTGCCTTGCCGGCATCGGCCCAGACGCTGAAATACGCCAACCAGGGCGAGCTGAAGTCGCTGGATCCATACACGCTGAAGGAAACCACGACGATCGCGCATCACGGCCACGTCTATGAAGGACTGGTCGCTCGCGACAAGAACCTGAAGATCATCCCGGCGCTGGCGGAAAGCTGGGAAACGGTGAGCCCGACCAAATGGCGCTTTCATCTGCGCAAGGGCGTGAAATTCCACAATGGCGACCCCTTCACCGCCGACGACGTGCTGTTCTCGGCGGATCGCGTCCGCGCCAAGGGCTCCAACTTCCTCAGCAACGTCCCGCCCGACGCCAAGTTCACCAAGGTCGACGATTACACGGTCGACGTGACGCTGGACTCGCCCAATCCCATCCTGACCTCGCAATGGGATAGCTGGTACATCATGGACAAGAAATGGTGCGAGGAGAACAACTCGGTCGCACCGACGCCGGCCTCCGCCACCACCCCGAGCTACGCGGCGCTGCACGAGAACGGCACCGGGCCCTTCACGATCGAGAGCCACCAGCCCGGCGTGAAGACCGTCTTCAAGGTCTACCCGGATTACTGGCGCAAGCCGGAGCATAATCTCAAGGAGATCATCTTCACCTCGATCGGCTCGGACGCCACCCGCGTCGCCGCGCTGCTCTCGGGCGAGGTCGACGTCATCGAGCCGGTTCCAATCCAGGATATCCAGCGCGTCAATTCGAGCGGCACCGCGACCGTCCTGACCGGGCCGGAGATCCGCACCATCTTCATCGGCATGGACATGGCGCGCGACGAGCTGCTGTACTCCAGCGTCAAGGGCAAGAACCCGTTCAAGGACATCCGCGTCCGCGAAGCCTTCTACAAGACGATCGACGTCGAGCTGATCAAGACCCGCGTCATGCGCGGCATGTCGACGCCCTCGACGCTGATGATCGCGCCCGAGCTCTATCCGCTGTCGAAGGAGTTCACCCGGCCGAAGCTCGATCCCGACGGCGCCAAGAAGCTGCTCGCCGACGCCGGCTATCCGAACGGCTTCGAAGTCACGATGGATTGCCCGAACGACCGCTATGTCAACGACGCCGCGATCTGCCAGGCTGTGGTCGGCATGCTGGCCCGCATCGGCATCAAGGTGAACCTGCTGGCGCAGCCGAAGGCGCAGTATTTCGCCAAGGTGCTGAAGCCCGGCGGCTACCAGACCTCGCTCTTCATGCTGGGCTGGACGCCGGCGACCTCGGATTCCCACAACGTGCTGCACGACATTTTCGGCTGCCGGCCCGATCCGAAGGATTCCACGCGGGGCGAGGCCAATCTCGGCGGCTATTGCAACAAGGAAGTCGACGAGCTGACCGACAAGGTGCTGGTCGAGGCCGACGACGCCAAGCGCAACCAGCTGATCAAGCAGGCCTACGAGATCGTCATCAAGGACTATGGCTACATCCCGCTGCACCAGCAGTCGCTGGCATGGGGCGTATCGAAAAAGGTCAAGCTGACCCAGCGTGCGGACAACCAGGTCCTGCTCTACTGGGCGACCAAACAGGGTGAATAGTGGTTTTGGCGAATTGGGTCCCGGAAGCGCCTGCTTCCGGGACTTCTCGTTTTCCGGGCGCGCAATGCCGCGTGCCGCGTTTCAAGAGCAGTGAAAGGTAGAGATGCTGGCTTTCACTCTGCGCCGCGTACTGCAGGCGATCGGCGTGATGCTCGCCGTCGGCGTCATCGCGTTCGCGATGTTCCGTTTCGCCGGCGACCCGGTGAACCAGATGGTGTCGATCGACACCTCGGCCGCGGAGCGCGCCTCGATCCGGCAATCGCTCGGCCTTGACGATCCCGTGCTGGTGCAGTTCGGCCATTACTTCATCAATGCCGTGCAGTTCAAGTTCGGGGTGTCCTACCAGTTCCGCCTGCCGGTCTCCTCGCTGTTGGCGGAACGGCTGCCGGCGACGCTGGAGCTTGCGATCTGCGCGACGCTGTTCGCGATGGCAGCCGGCATCCTGATGGGGGTCTATTCGGCGCTGCGCCGCGACACCGTGCTGGCCAAATTATTCCAGGCGGTATCGCTGATCGGCATTTCGCTGCCGACCTTTCTGATCGGCATCCTCCTGATCTATCTGTTCGCCGTGACGCTGGGCTGGCTGCCGTCCTTCGGCCGCGGCGAGGTGGTGAAGCTCGGCTGGTGGACCACCGGGCTGCTCACGGTCTCCGGCCTGAAGGCGCTGATCATGCCGGCGATCACGCTCGGACTATTCCAGATGACCCTGATCATGCGGCTGGTGCGCGCCGAAATGCTGGAAGTGCTGCGGACCGACTATATCCGCTTCGCCCGCGCCCGCGGGCTGACCACGCGTGCGATCCATTTCGGCCATGCGCTGAAGAACACCCTGGTTCCGGTGATCACCGTGGCCGGCCTGCAGTTTGGCTCGGTTATTGCTTTCTCGATCATCACCGAAACCGTGTTCCAATGGCCGGGCATGGGGCTTCTGTTCGTGCAGGCCGTGCAAAACGTCGATATCCCGATCATGGCCGCGTATCTCCTGATGGTCTCGCTGATCTTCGTCACCATCAATCTCGTGGTCGACATCCTCTACACCGTGGTCGATCCGCGCCTGCGGTCAACCGTCAGCCGCGCAGCGTGAGGGGCTGACCGATGTCAGACGCCGTCGTCCCCGATCGCACGCAGGACCACGAGCCGGCTGCCGGCTGGTTCAAGCGCGCGCTCGACAGCGACATTTTCTATTCGTTCCGCCGCTCCAAACTGACGATGGTCGCTGCCGCGATCACGCTCGCGTTCTTCCTGCTGGCGATCTTCGCGTCCTGGCTTGCGGTGCAGAACCCGTTCGATCCGGCGCAGCTGCAATTGATGAACTCGCGGATCGCGCCGCTGTGGACCGCCGACGGCCAGAGCCCGTTCCTGCTCGGCACCGACGAGCAGGGCCGCGACGTGCTCTCGGCGATCCTCTACGGCCTGCGCATCTCGCTTGCGGTCGGCTTGGCCGGCGTGGTCTTCGCCGGCGCGCTCGGCATCGCCCTCGGGCTGGTCGCCGGCTATTTCGGCGGCGTGGTCGACAGCGTGATCATGCGGATCGCCGACGTGCAGCTCACCTTTCCGGCGATCCTGATCGCACTGCTGGTTAATGGCGTCGCCAAGTCGCTGCTCGGCAACCGGCTCGACGAGATGAGCACGCTCGGCGTGCTGATCATCGCGATCGGCCTCAGCTTCTGGGTGCAATATGCCCGCACCGTGCGCGGATCGGTGATGGTCGAGAAGAACAAGGATTATGTGGCGGCGGCGCAGCTGATCGGCCTGCCGGCGCAGAAAATCATGCTGCGGCACGTGCTGCCGAATACGATGGGCCCGATCCTCGTCATCGCCACCATCAACCTCGCGCTCGCGATCATCACCGAGGCGACGTTGTCGTTCCTCGGCTCCGGCATGCCCGACACCATGCCCTCGCTCGGCACCCTGATCCGGATCGGCAACAACTATCTGTTCGCCGGCGAATGGTGGATCGTCGCGTTCCCGGGCATTGCCTTGGCCGGGCTGATCCTGTCCATCAACCTGCTCGGCGACTGGCTGCGCGACGCGCTCAACCCAAAGCTCCGATGACCAAGCCTGTTCTCTCCGTCCGGAACCTCGAGGTGGAATTCGTCACCCGCCGCGCGACCTTGCGCGCCATCAACGGCGTGTCGTTCGACATCGCCAAGGGCGAGGTGCTCGGCATGGTCGGCGAGTCCGGCGCCGGCAAGTCGGTCACCGGCCTTGCGGTGATCGGGCTGATCGATCCGCCCGGCCGCATCTCCGCCGGCGAGATCGAGCTGTCGGGCACCCGGATCGACCATCTCCCGTCAGAGGAGATCCGCAGAGTCAGGGGCAAGCGGATCGGGATGATCTTCCAGGATCCGCTGACCAGCCTCAATCCGCTCTACCGGATCGGCGACCAGATCATCGAAACCATCCGCACCCACACCAACCTCAGCGAGAGCGCCGCGCGCAGGCGTGCCATCGACTTGCTCGCCGAGGTCGGCATTCCCGCCCCCGAGAAGCGCATCGACGGCTACCCGCACGAATTCTCGGGCGGCATGCGTCAGCGCGTCGTCATTGCGCTCGCGATCTGCGCCGAGCCGGAGCTGATCATCGCCGACGAGCCGACCACCGCGCTCGACGTCTCGGTGCAGGCGCAGATCATCGCGCTGATCAAGCGGCTCGGCCGCGACCACGGCACCGCGGTGATGCTGGTGACCCACGACATGGGCGTGATCGCCGAGACCTGCGACCGTGTCGCAGTGATGTATTCGGGCCGCATCGCCGAGATCGGCCCGGTGCAGGAGGTGGTGCGCAATCCGCTGCATCCCTATGCCAAGGGTTTGATGGGCGCGATCCCGACGCTTGCGGGCGAAGACAAGCGCCTGGTGCAGATCCCCGGTTCGATGCCGCGGCTGTCGGCGATCCCGCCGGGCTGCCCGTTCAACCCGCGCTGTGCGTTTGCCTTCGATCGCTGCTGCGTCGAACGGCCCGAACCGATCCGGCAGGGCACCCAATCGGTGGCCTGCCATCTGTTCGAGCCGGCGAAGGAGACGGCGGCATGAGCGGGACATTGATCGAGGTCAGGAATTTGCGCCGTGTCTTCGACGTCTCGAAGCCGTGGCTCAACCGCGTGATCGAGGGCGGCCATCTCGAACTCTTGAAGGCCGTCGACGGCGTCAGCTTCGACATCAAGCGCGGCGAGACCTTTGCGCTGGTCGGCGAATCCGGCTCGGGCAAGACCACGGTCGCGCGCATGGTCGTCGGCCTTTTGCCGCCGAGTTCGGGCGAGGTCGTCATCGATGGCGTCTCGATGACCGATCCGCGGCAGGGCCAGGCGCGCCGCCGGCTGCGCCGGCGCATCCAGATGGTCTTCCAGGACCCCTATGCGAGCCTCAACCCGCGCTACCGGGTCGCCGCCATCGTCGCCGAGCCGATCCGCGCCTTCGAGCTGATCCAGAGCGAACGCGACATCAAGGCCCGGGTCGGCGAACTGCTCTCGCTGGTCGGCCTGCATCCCGACGACGGCCAGAAATTCCCGCACGAGTTTTCCGGCGGCCAGCGGCAGCGCATCGCGATCGCCCGCGCGCTCGCCTCCGAGGCCGAGTTCATCGTCTGTGACGAGCCGACCTCGGCGCTCGACGTCTCGGTGCAGGCGCAGATCCTCAACCTGATGCGCGACCTGCAGGACAAGTTCGGCCTGACCTATCTGTTCATCAGCCACAATCTCGCGGTGGTCCGCCACATGGCGAGCCGGATCGGCGTGATGTATCTCGGCCGTATCGTCGAGATCGCCGAGGGCCGGCAATTGTTCGAGAACCCGCGGATGCCCTACACCAGGATGCTGCTCGGTGCGGTTCCGGATCTTGCGATGTCCGGCCGCCAGCGCATTCCGGTCAAGGGCGAGATCCCGAACCCGATCAACCCGCCGCCGGGCTGCTCGTTCAACCCGCGTTGTCCCCTCGCCTTCGATCTCTGCCGGGAGAAGCCGCCGGACCTGATCGACGGCGTCGCCTGCCACGCCGTCAACAGCCCCGCCGCCGCCGTTCCGGCTTGATCACGCGGATGGGAGCGGCCATGTGCACCAAGCGGTTGGCATACCAGCCCGGCTGTGATCAAGTGCGCGCGCAACAAGTCCGGCAAGCCGCCTAACGGTGAATAGCATGAGCAACGTCAACCCCGATCCATTCACCACAAGGCCTGAGATCGAAGGCACCTTCGGCGTCGTCACCTCGACGCACTGGATCGCCACAGCGGTCGGCATGGCGACGCTGGAAAAAGGCGGCAACGCCTTTGACGCCGGCGTTGCAGCCGCCTTCACGCTGCAGGTGGTCGAGCCGCATCTGAACGGCCCCGGCGGCGACGTTCCGATCATCGTGCACGACGTCAAGCGCGGCAAGAGCGAGGTGATCTGCGGCCAGGGCCCGGCGCCGGCGAAGGCAACGATTGCCCACTACCGTAGCGAGGGCCTCGAGATGGTGCCCGGCACCGGTCTGCTCGCCGCCTGCGTGCCCGGTACGTTCGAAACCTGGATGCTGCTGCTGCGCGACTACGGCACGCTGAAGCTGCGCGACGTGCTGGAGCCCGCGATCTTTTATGCCCGCGACGGCCATCCGCTGGTCGAGCGTGCGTCAGCGACCATCAAGACCGTCGAGCAGCTGTTCCGGAAATACTGGACCACATCGGCCGACGTCTATCTGCCCAATGGCGAGGTGCCGAAGCCCGGCACGCTCTTCACCAACAAGAAGCTTGCGGAGACTTATGCGCGCATCCTGACCGAGGCGGAGAGCGCCGGCGGCGATCGCGTGGCGCAGATCGAGCGCGCCCGGCAGGCCTGGTCCAAGGGCTTCGTCGCCGAGGCGATCGACAAGTTCTGCCGCACCCAGGAGGTGATGGACGTCTCCGGCGCGCCACATCGCGGCGTGCTGTCGGCCGACGACATGGCGCGATGGCAGCCCACCATCGAGGCGCCGCTGACCTATGATTACGGCCGCTACACCGTGCAGAAGGCCGGGGTCTGGAGCCAGGGTCCGGTGATGCTGCAGCAGCTCGCGCTGTTGAAGGGCTTTGAGCTCGACGGGCTCGACCCCGCAGGCCCCGACTTCATCCATTTGCAGATCGAAGCCGCCAAGCTCGCTTATGCCGATCGCGAGACGTTCTATGGCGATCCCAAGTTCACCGATATCCCGATCGAGACGCTGCTGTCCGATGCCTATAACAACGAGCGGCGCAAGCTGATCTCGAAGGACAAGGCCTCGCTCGACTTCCGCCCCGGCTCGGTCGCAGGTTTCGGCGGCGTCGTGAAGCTGCGCCGCGCCGAAGGGCATCGCGAGGCGGTCGGCGCCATGGGCGCCGGCGAGCCGACGGTCGGCCGGTTCGGCGAGGTGCGCGGCGACACCGTGCATTTCGACATCATCGACAAGGCCGGCAACATGATCTCGGCGACGCCGTCCGGCGGCTGGCTGCAATCCTCGCCTGTCATTCCCGAGATCGGCTTCTGCCTCGGCAGCCGCGCCCAGATGTTCTGGCTGGAGGAGAACCACCCGGCCTCGCTGGCGCCGGGCAAGCGGCCGCGCACCACGCTGTCGCCGACCATGGCGCTGCGCGACGGCGAGCCGTATCTCTCCTGGGGCTCGCCGGGCGGCGACCAGCAGGATCAGTGGATCACGCAATTCTTCCTGCGCCACGTCCATGCGAAGCTGAATCTGCAGGAGGCGATCGACGCGCCGGCCTGGCACTCCGAGCATTTCCCAATCTCGTTCTGGCCGCGCACATCGCGCCCCGGCGTGCTGGTGCTGGAAAATCGCGTTCCGAAATCGACCATCGATGAATTGAAACGCCGCGGCCACGTGGTGGAGATCGGCCCCGATTGGTCGGAAGGCCGCCTCACCGCGGCCTCGAAGGTCGGCCCCCGCCGCCGTGCCGCCGCCAACCCGCGCGGCATGCAGGGTTACGCTGCGGGCCGCTAGAGGTTTCAGATGACCTGGTCGATCATCGCCCGCGACAGCGCCACCGGCCAGCTCGGCATCGCCGTCGCGACGCGGTTCTTCGCGGTCGGCGCGCTGGTGCCGCACATTGCACCCAGGATCGGCGCCATCGCGACACAGGCGCTGGTCAATCCTTATTACGGCATCGACGGCCTCGCGCTGCTGCGCGAGGGAAAGAGCCCGCATGACATGATCGCGGCGCTGCTCGCACCCGACGGCGGCCGCGAGAGCCGGCAGGTGCATGTCATGGACAGCAAGGGCCGCATCGCCGCGCATTCCGGCAAGGATTGCGTCGATTGGTTCGGCCATATCGCGGGCGACGGCTTCTCGATCGCGGGCAACATGCTGGCCGGACCCGCGGTGCTCGATGAGACCGCGCGCGTCTATGCCGCAAATGAAGGCCTCCCGTTCTCGGAACGGCTGATCAAGGCGATGTTCGCCGGCGAGGCGGCCGGCGGCGACAAGCGCGGCAAGCAGTCGGCGGCCCTTCTGATCCACGGCACTGAGGAATGGCCCTTGCTCGACCTCCGGGTCGACGACCACACCGATCCATTGCGCGAGCTGCAACGGCTGGAAGCGGTCAGCCGCGAGCACTGGGTGCCGTTCCGAACCTTCATGCCGACCCGCGGTAACCCTTCCGGAACCAGCGACCGCGCGGCGATCAACGCCGCAATCGCCGCGGCATCCGCGAGCCGCGAATGACCACCGGCCCGCTGATCGAAATCGAGGGCCTGCGCGTCACTTTCCAGGGCGACGACGGCCGCGTCACGCATGCCGTCGACAGCGTCGATCTTTCCGTCGCCAACGGCGCGACGCTCGGCCTGGTCGGCGAATCCGGTTGCGGCAAGAGCGTGACCTCGCTCGCGATCATGGGGCTGCTGCCGAAGCAGTCTGCTGCGGTCACCGGCGCGATCCGCTTCGACGGCTTCGACCTGCTCGACGTGCCGGATGCGACGCTGCGCGACCTGCGCGGCAACCGGCTCGCGATGATCTTCCAGGAGCCGATGACCTCGCTCAACCCGAGCTTCACCATCGGCGACCAGATCACAGAGACGATTTTGCGCCACCGCGGCGGCTCCCGGCGCGCGGCGCGCGAGCGCACCATCGAACTGCTGCGCCGGGTCCACATCCCCTCGCCCGAGAAGCGCATCGACGAGTATCCGCACAAGCTGTCCGGCGGCATGCGCCAGCGCGTGATGATCGCGATGGCGCTGGCCTGCGATCCACAGCTGTTGATCGCCGATGAGCCGACCACCGCGCTCGACGTCACCTTGCAGGCGCAGATTCTCGATCTGATGCGCGAGCTGAAGGCCGCGAGCGGGGCTGCGATCATCCTGATCACCCACGACCTCGGCGTCGTCGCCGAGGTCTGCGACGAGGTCGCGGTGATGTATGCCGGCGAGATCGTCGAGCGCGCCCCGGTCGATGAGTTGTTTGCCAATCCGCAGCACCCGTACACGGTCGGCCTGCTCGGCTCGATCCCGCGGCTCGATCGCCGTACCAGCCATCTCGCCACCATCGAGGGGATGGTGCCGAACATGGCGAGCCCGCCCGCCGGCTGCCGTTTCGCCGCGCGCTGTCCGTTCGTCGAGAACGCCTGCACAAGCTCGCCGCCGCCACTCGCGATGCTGAGCGCAACCCACGCCTCGCGCTGCATCCGTGCGCCGCTGGAACGGCTGGTGTCATGACCGCGCTGCTCGAGGTCGACGGGCTGGTGAAGCATTTCGTCGCCGAACGCTCGGTGTTCGGACGGCCGACCGCGCATGTGAAGGCGGTCGACGGCGTCAGCTTCACGGTCGAGGCCGGCAAGACGCTGGCCCTGGTCGGCGAATCCGGCTGCGGCAAATCCACCGTCAGCCGGCTGGTGCTGCGGCTGATCGAGCCGGACGCCGGGCGTATCCGCTTCGAAGGCCGCGACCTCGGCACGCTCAATGCCGAGCAGTTGCGCGCATTCCGCCGCGATGCACAGCTGATCTTCCAGGACCCCTACGCCTCGCTCAACCCGCGCATGACGGTGAGCCAGATCCTGACCGAGCCGCTGGCGCTGCACAATCTCGTCCCGGCGGCGCGTCGCCGCGAACGTGTCGATGAGCTGCTGCGGCTGGTCGGGCTCGAGCCGCGCTTCGCGCGCCGCTATCCGCACGAATTCTCCGGCGGCCAGCGCCAGCGCATCGCGATCGCCCGCGCACTCGCGGTCGAGCCGAAGCTGATCATCTGCGACGAGCCGGTGTCTGCGCTCGATGTCTCGATCCGCTCGCAGATCCTCAATCTGCTGCGCGACCTGCAGGATCGTCTGAAGCTCGCCTACATCTTCGTGTCGCACGATCTGGCCGTGGTCAAGCACATCGCCGACCGCGTCGCCGTGATGAACCTCGGCACCATCGTCGAGACCGCGGATGCCCAGGCGCTGTTTGCCGCCCCGCGGCATCCCTACAGCCGCGCGCTGTTGTCGGCGATCCCGGTGCCGAAGCCGCGCGCCAAGCGTAGCCGAATCGTGCTGGAGGGCGAGCTGCCGAGCGCGCTCAATCCACCCTCCGGCTGCCGCTTCCATACCCGCTGTCCCTATGTGATCGCGCGCTGCCGCAGCGAAGTGCCGCCGTTGCGCGAAGATGGCACCGGATATGCAACGGCCTGTCACCGGACGGGCGAGCTGCCCGGCGCGGAGGCAATCGTGCCGTCCGACGGCGGGTTCTCGCCGACACTGGAAAAGCTGGTGGCGGCGTTCAATACGGCGGAAGCCTCGGGGCGGACCGGGGTTATTTCGTAAGGGAACACAGGCGTAGGGAATAAGGGGTTGGCGATGAGATTTTGGCGCTTGGCGGTCCTGATGGCGGCCCTCGTGACCTGGTGCGGAACGAGCGCGCGTGCCGAAACGACGCTTCGCATCGGGCTCGCCGAGGACCCCGACATCCTCGATCCCTCAGTCGGACGCACCTATGTCGGCCGCATCGTCTTTTCGGCCTTCTGCGACAAGCTGTTCGACATCGACGAGAAGCTGAACATCGTTCCTCAGCTCGCGCTATCATACGAGAATTCGTCCGACGGCAAGGAGATGACGATCAAGCTCCGGCCGGGCGTCAAGTTCCACGACGGTGAACCGTTCGACGCCGAAGCCGCCAAGTTCTCGCTGGAGCGCCACCTCACGCTGCCGACCTCGTTTCGCAAACCGGAATTGGCCGCGCTCGACCATGTCGACGTCGTCGATCCCCTGACCATCAAGCTGGTGCTCAAGACGCCCTACTCGCCGCTGATCGCCCAATTGACCGACCGCGCCGGCATGATGGTCTCGCCGAAGGCCGTGAAGGAAGCAGGCGACAAGTTCGGCCTGCATCCGGTTTGCGCCGGACCCTACAAGTTCGTCGAACGCGTGCAGCAGGATCGCATGGTGTTCGAGAAATTCCAGGATTACTGGAACAAGGACAACGTTTTCATCGATCGCATCGTGTTCCTTCCGATCGTCGATGCCACGGTGCGGCTCGCGAACCTGAAATCCGGCGGGCTCGATCTGATCGAGCGCGTGCTCGCCACCGACATCAAGGACGTCCGCGCCGACAAGCGGCTCGTGCTGTCGACCGCACCTGAACTCGGCTATCTCGGCCTCACGATCAACATCGGCAACGACAAGAACAAGGGGCCACTCAGCCAATCGGAAAAGGTGCGCCAGGCGCTCGATCTGTCGATTGACCGCGAGGCGCTCAACCAGGTCGTGTTCAACGGCGAGTTCACGGCGGGCAATCAATGGGTCAGCCCGACGCATCCTTACTATCAGAAGGCGTTCCCGGTTCGCGGACGCGATGTTGCCAAGGCCAAGGCACTGCTGAAGGAGGCCGGTGTCACACTGCCCGTCTCCATCGACTACATGGTCCCCAAAGGGGCCGAGAACGAAGCCGTGGCCCAGGTCGTGCAGTCGATGGCGGCCGAAGCAGGCTTTGACATCAAGATCCGCGTGGTCGAATTTGCGACGACCTTCAAGCAAGCCCAGGCCGGCGAATTTCAGGTGTTTCAGATCAACTGGAGCGGCCGGATCGATCCTGATGGCAATTCCTATGTCTTCCTGCACACCAAGGCGCCGCAGAACGACGGCGGCTATTCCAATGCGGAAGCGGACAAGTTGATGGAAGATGCGCGGCTGATCAACGATCCCGCCCAGCGCAAGGCGATCTACGAGAAGATGACCAGGATCGTGCTCAACGACGAGCCGATCATCTATCTCTATCATCGCACGCTGCTGATCGCGCACTCCGGCAAGGTCGAGGGTTACCGGCAGATGCCGGATGGATTGGTGCGCGTGGTCGGGCTGAAATTGAAATGATCGCCGCGGCGCAGGATACGCGGGGCCGACGATGCTGAACTTCCTCGCCAAGCGGCTGGCTCAGCTGATCCCGACGCTGTTCTTCGTCTCGCTCCTGATCTTCTCGCTGCAACATTTGCTGCCCGGCGATCCGGCGCTCGTGATGGCCGGCGAGGAGCGCGATCCGGCCGTGATCGCGCAAATCCGCGCCCAGTACCATCTCGATCAACCGATTCCGTTGCAATACGCCTATTGGGTCAAGGGCGTGCTCATGGGCGACTTCGGCGAGTCGCTGCGCAGCAAGATGCCGGTGCTCGCCCTGATCGCACAGAAATTGCCGGTGACGATGCAGATCGCCGGTATGGCCATCGTCATCGCATTCCTGATCGGGATCCCCGCCGGCATCATCTCCGCGGTGAAGAAGGGCACCGCCTGGGATTACGGCGCCAACCTGTTCGCACTGTGGGGCATCTCGACGCCGAATTTCTGGCTCGGCATCATGCTGATCTTCCTGTTCTCCGTCGAGCTCGGCTGGCTGCCGGCCTCCGGCTACGTGCCGCCCGCCGAGAACTGGCGCGCCAGCCTCGCTGCGTCGATCATGCCGGCCTTCGTGCTCGGCAATGCGATCGCCGCGATCCTGATGCGGCACACACGAAGCGCCATGCTGCAGGTGCTGGAGAGCGACTATGTCCGCACCGCGCGCGCCAAGGGCCTGTCGGAGCGTACCGTGATCCTCAAGCATGCGATGCGCAACGCGCTGACGCCGATCATCACGCTCGGCGCGCTCGAGCTCGGCACGCTGCTGTCGGGCGCGGTGCTCACCGAGCAGATCTTCTCGATCCCCGGCTTCGGCAAGCTGATCGTCGACGCCGTGTTCAACCGCGATTACGCCGTAGTCCAAGGCGTGGTGCTGACCACGGCGACGATCTACATCACGCTCAATCTGATCGCCGACATCGCCTATATCCTCGTCAATCCGCGGCTGCGGGGCTGATCGCATGACGGACACAGCGCTCGGGACTTCAGCTGCGCTTGCCGCCACCGAAACGCTGGAAAGCCCGGCGCGGCGTGCCTGGCGGCGGCTCGTCAGGCACAAGGGCGCGATGCTCGGCCTCGCCGTGATCGCGATCTTCATCCTGCTCGCCGTGTTCGCGCCGATGATCGTGCCCTATGATCCGATCGCGGCGAGCTGGTCGCTGGTGCGCAAGGCGCCGTCGGCGCAGCACTGGTTCGGCACCGACGAACTCGGCCGCGACGTGCTCGCCCGCGTCGTGTTCGGCGCCCGCGCTTCGCTGCTCGCCGGCCTGATCTCGGTCAGCATCGCGCTTGCGATCGGCGTGCCGCTCGGCCTCGTCGCCGGCTATCGCGGCGGCTTCATCGACGCGTTGATCAGCCGCATCACCGATGCGATGCTGGCCTGCCCATTCCTGATCCTGGCGATCGCGCTCGCCGCCTTCCTCGGGCCGAGCCTCGGCAATGCGATGATCGCGATCGGCGTCTCGGCGACCCCGATCTTCATCCGCCTGACCCGCGGCCAGGTGATGAGCGTCAAGGTCGAGGACTATGTCGAGGCCGCGCGCGCGATGGGCAATCCGCGCTGGCGCATCGCGCTGGTCCACATCCTCCCCAACATCCTGCCAGCGCTGCTGGTGCAGGCCACGTTGTCGATCGCGGCCGCGATCATCGCCGAGGCCGCACTGTCCTTCCTCGGCCTCGGCCAGCAGCCGCCGGCGCCATCCTGGGGCAGCATGCTCAACGCCGCGCAACGCTTCCTGACCAGCGCGCCGTGGATGGCGATCTGGCCCGGACTTGCAATCTTCCTCGTCGTGCTGTCATTCAATCTGGTCGGCGACGGCCTGCGCGACGCGCTGGACCCGAAATCGCGGTGACTCAAGCTGAGCGCGCTCCATCCGTCCCCGTCATCCAGAGGCGTGAGCGGAGCGAGCCTCGAAAGATGACGGGACTGATAGCGTGCGCACCCTAAGCTCTTCAGTTAAATAACCACCTCCCGCAGCACCCGGCGGCAATCCATCTCGTATTCGAGATCGACCACCGGCGGGCGGCAAAAGTGCCAGGCCAAGCCGGATCGCGTCGCGCCGCGGCGGACCAGCTCATCGACGATGACCGGATGGAAATCGTGCACCGTATAGGCCTGCACCGCCGTCGTGTCCTGCCAGCCGAAGCTGAACTCCGCCAGACGCCGCTCCATCTCACCTACCGTGAAGCGGACCTTCTCCCGCCACGCGCCGGGGCTGAGATCGCGGTAACAAACGATGCGCTCGGGATAGCTGCCGGGACCTCCGCGGGCCTCGGCGCCGCCCGCGATCACGAAGGACGGCGATGTGGTCGTGCTCGCCCGCGTGAACGAGAATGCATGGAACGACGGCTCGGCCGGCGGATCAATCTCTGGACAGACGTTGCTGCGCGCGACCGGATTGATGGTGTCGTCGAACAGGCCCCATTCCGCGAGCGTCTTGACGTAGTGCTGGTTGAAGGCGCGGAAGCCGTCCTCGGTGAAGGCGGCTGGCGAGCGCAATTCGCAGGCGCAGAACGACGTCAGCGGCCGGCCGGCGTCCTTGATGTAGGCCGCGATCCGCGCAAAGCCTTCCGCAAGCGGCACCAGCCGATCGAAGCGCACCCGCTCGATCTCATAGCCGGCGTTCGCCTGCGCGCCGCTGGAATATTGGAACACGGCCGGTATGAACCGGTAATTGCCTGCCGCGAATTCGCTCGCCATGCCTGTTTCCTCCAGATCTTGTGAGGCGAGCATAGCGTTTTCGAGCGAACCGGTCTCGCGGTTCAGCCACCACGGGACAAAGAAAAGGCGGCAGTGGCTTTCGCCAGTGCCGCCCTTCCTGCGAGCATGAGCCTGGAGGGCTCAGGTTGGTTTCAATGCGCCGCCGCGGCCTTCCAGTTCGTAGTCGGCGATCTGCTTGGCGCGCTCCGAACGGGCCGCGGCCTGGTGGTCGGTTGCGATCACGGTGTAGACCATCGGCAGCACAAACAGGGTGAACAGCGTGCCGATCGTCATGCCGGTGACGACGACGAGCCCGATCGAGAACCGGCTGGCCGCGCCGGCGCCCGAGGCGGTGAGCAACGGCAGCAAGCCGGTGACCATCGCCGCCGTCGTCATCAGGATCGGACGCAGACGAATCCGGGCCGACATCTCGATCGCCGAGCGACGGTCGAGCCCCTCGTTGAGCTGCAGCTCGTTGGCGAACTCCACCATCAGGATGCCGTGCTTGGTGATCAGTCCGACCAGCGTCAACAGGCCCACCTGGGTGTAGATGTTCATGGTGGCGACACCGAAGAACAGCGGGATCAAGGCGCCGACGATCGCCATCGGCACCGAGATCATGATCACGAACGGATCGCGCAGGCTCTCGAACTGCGCCGCCAGCACCAGGAAGATGATGATGATGGCGAACGCGAAGGTGACCAGCAGCTGGTTGCCTTCGTGGACGTATTGCCGGGAGTCGGCCAGGAAGTCGAATGTGAAGCCGGACGGCAGCTTCTTGGCTTCACCCTGCAGGAAGTCCACCGCCTGGCCCATCGAGACGCCGGGCATCGGCACGGCCTGGAAGGTCGACGAGTTGAGCTGGTTGTAGTGGGTCAGCGCGTTCGGATCGACGCCGGTCTCGACGGTCACCACCGTCGACAGCCGCACCAGCTGCCCGGTCGCGGTCGGGACGTAGTAGTTGTCGAACGATTCAGGCGCGAGCCGGTTGGCGCGCGGCACCTGCGGGATCACCTGATACGAGCGACCTTCGAGGTTGAAGCGGTTGACGTAGTTGCCGCCGAGCAGCGTCGCCAGCGCGCCGCCGATCGACTGCATGGTGATGCCGAGGTCACTCGCCTTGGAGCGATCGACCTTCACCCGAACCACCGGCTGGTTGAAGTCGAGGTCGCTGTCGGTGACGATGAACAGGCCGCTCTTGCGCGCGGCTTCCTTCAGCTTGTTCATCTGGTCGAACACCTGCTGGAAGCCGGCGGTCGACGAAATCACCATCTGCACCGGCAGACCGCCGGGTCCGCCGGGCAGCGGCGGCAGGCTGAACGCGAATGCGCTGACGCCTTCGATCTTCGACAGCTCGTTCTGCACCAGCGGCTGCAGCGTCTGGGCCGAGCGCTTGCGCTCATCCCAGGGCTTGAGAAGCATGCCGGCGAAGCCGCCCTGCGGACCGGTGATGCCGTTCAGGATGAACCGCAGGTCGGTCTCGGGAAACTTCTGGAACTCCTTGTCCATTTTGTCGCCGTAGAAGTCGATGTAGTCGATGTTGGCGTATTTCGGCGCCTTGGTCACCGCGAACACGATGCCCTGGTCTTCCTGCGGCGCCAGCTCCTTCTGGATGTGCATGTAGAGGAAGCCGACCAGGCCGAGGATGGTGACGGCGAACAGCGCCGTGATCGGACGGTAGTCGAGCGAACGGTCGAGCTGGCGGCCATAGGCACGCGTCAGCGCGCCGAACACGCGGTTGACCAGCTTGGCGAAACGCCCCTCCTCCGCGCTCTTGAGGAACACCGAGCACATCATCGGCGACAGCGTCAGCGCGATCACGCCCGACACGATCACCGAGCCGGCCAGCGTGAAGGCGAATTCGCGGAACAGCGTGCCGGTCACGCCGCCGAGGAAGCCGATCGGCGCGTACACCGCCGCCAGCGTGATCGTCATGGAGACGACCGGGCCCACGATCTCGCGCGCACCTTTCAGTGATGCCTGCACGGGTGGCAGGCCCTCCTCGAGATGTCGATGGATGTTCTCCACCACCACGATGGCGTCGTCGACCACGAGACCGATCGCGAGCACCATCGCCAGCAGCGTCAGCAGGTTGAAGCTGAAACCTGCCGCCAGCATCAGGATGCAGACGCCGATCAGCGACAGCGGAATGGTGACGACGGGAATGATCACCGACCGCAGCGAAGCCAGGAACAGGAAGATCACGACGACGACGATCAGGACCGCTTCAGTCAGCGTCTTCTCGACCTCGTCGATCGACGATTGGATGAACTTGGTGGAGTCGTAGGCCACCTTCATCTTCATCGACGGCGGCAGGTTGCGCTCCATGTCGGGGAACAATGCGCGCACGCCCTTGACCAGGGTCAGCGGGTTGCCCTGCGGCGTCGCCTTGATGCCGATGAAGATCGCATGCTCGCCGTTGAAGGCGACGCTGGCGTCGGTCGACTGCGCCGCGAGCTCCACCGTCGCGATGTCCTCGATGCGCACGAAGCCGCCGTCCTTCGCCTTCACGATCATGCGCTTGAACTGATCGATGTTCTGAAGGTCGGTGTTGGCCGAGACGTTGGAGACGATGAAGAAGCCCTTGGTCTGGCCGGCGGCCGCCTGGAAGTTGTTGGCGGCGATCGCGGCCGCAACGTCGTTGGGCGAGACGCCGCGTCCGGCCATCCGGGTCGGATCGAGCCAGACGCGCATCGCGAAGGTCTGGCCGCCGAGGATGTCGGCCGACGCGACGCCGTCGACCGTCGAGAGCACCGGCTGCACGACGCGGGTCAGATAGTCCGAGATCGCCGATCCGGTCAGCTCCTCGCTGGAGAAGCCGAGATACATCACGGCGATGGTGTCACCGGTCGCCTTGGTCACGACCGGGTCGAAGGCTTCCTTCGGGATCAGGTATTTGACC
This sequence comes from Bradyrhizobium sp. PSBB068, assembly GCA_016839165.1. Taxonomy (NCBI): domain Bacteria; kingdom Pseudomonadati; phylum Pseudomonadota; class Alphaproteobacteria; order Hyphomicrobiales; family Nitrobacteraceae; genus Bradyrhizobium; species Bradyrhizobium sp. PSBB068. The sequence goes on along the minus strand of CP069300.1, from coordinate 1,948,290 downwards.
GAATTGACCTTGGCGAGCACCTCGGTGAGCGCCTGGTTCGGATCGTGATTGAGCTTGACGTAGACCTGGATCGTCGAGGTGCCGAGCACCGAGTTCGACGTCATGTAGTCGACGCCCTCGGCCGAAGCGACCGCCTGCTCGATCGGCGTGGTGATGAAACCGTTGATCAGTTCGGGCGACGCGCCGGGATACGACGTCGTGATCGTCACCACGGTGTTCGACAGGTTCGGATATTGCCGGATCGGCAGCACCATCGCCGCGCGCAAGCCGATCAAGAGGATCAGCAGGCTGACGACGACCGACAGCACCGGGCGCTTGATGAAAATATCAGTGAAGGCCATCGCCAACTCGATTCGTGTTGTCTGCCGGTTTCCCGGCGCAAGTGGCGGAGGGCCATCGGGCCCTCCGAGTTCAGATGATCGGTATTAGTAGCGCGGCGGCTCGGCCGGCACCGGCGGCGCCGGGTCGGTCGAGATCGCGACCGCCATGCCGGACTGCAGCTTGATCTGGCCGACGGCCACGACCTTGTCACCGGCCTTCAGGCCCTTGAGGATCTCGACCCGGCCCTCGACACGGTTGCCGGTCTTCACGAAGGTACGCTCGGCGGTCAGGGTGGTCTTGCCGTCCTCGCCCTTCTTCTCGGTGATCAGGAACACGGAGTCGCCGTACAGCGTGTAGTCGACCGCGGTTTCCGGAATCGTCACGACCGGCGGCTTCTCGGGCAGCACGATGGTGGCGGTCGCGAACATGCCGGGCTTGAGGATGCTGTCCGGATTCTGGATCGTCGCCTGCACTCGGATGTTGCGGGTATCGGTCGCGATCTGCGGCTCGATGGTGGTGATCTTGCCGTCGAAGGTGCGACCCGGATAGGCGTCGACCGCGATCCGCACGATCTGACCGACCTTGATCTGCGAGCTCTGCTTCTCGGTCACGGTCATGTTGGCATACAGCACCGACAAATCGGTCAGCGATACGATCTGCGTGCCGGCCGTCAGATACTGGCCGACTTCGACCTGGCGAACGCCGAGATCGCCTTCGAACGGCGCGCGCACCAGCTTCTGCGAGATCAGCGCCTCGGTCTTGGCGATACCCGCCTTGGCCTGGTCGTAGGTCGCCTGCGCGGTATCGACGGTCGACTGCGGCCCGAACTGGCGCGACGCAAGCTGCTTGGCGCGATCGAGTTGCTGCTCGCCGACGGTTGCCTGCGCCTTGAAGCTGGCGAGGTCGCCCTGTTCCGGCGCGTCGAACAGCTGCACCAGCGGCGTGCCCGCCTTCACATGGCTGCCGGCGGTGAACAGGATCTCGGTGATGCGGCCCGGCACGTCGGTCGTGACGTTGACCTGGTGCACGGCGACGAGATCGCCGACGGCAGTCAAGAGGTTCGGAATCACTTCGGTCTTAGCCTCGGCAGCCGTGACGTTCGACGGCGGCGGCTTATTGTTGGCGAAGAACTGCGCGATCATGTGGCTGCGGAAGGCGTTGAAGCCGACCAGCGCGCCGACCAGCAGGGCCAGCAACAGGCCTACGATGATGAACCAGCGCACCAAACGGACGGGACGCTTGGCTTGCTTCTCCTTGATCGGTTGACCCGAGATATGGCTTTCGGTCTGGATATTCATGTCATGCACTTTCTGCAGTTACCGACGGTCCTGCGCTCGGCGACGGCTGGCGGCTCAAATGAGTTGAGATTGCGGCTTCGGTAAGTCCGATGCCGCGAAGAATGAACTGGCAAAGCTGCTGCTCGGCCGCTGCAGCATCACCATAGGGGAGACAAGGTGTCGCAGGCAGCTGCGTCAGCGCCCCCATGAGCACGGTATGGTGCGCAAACCAGAACAGGTTGAGCGGCTCGTCGCCGATCCGCGTGGCCTCGCCGGCGGCGATCGCCCGGTCGAGCGAGGCGGCGAAGGTTGGACCGATCAGCTTGCCGACCTTGTCGTACAGCAGGCGCGCAAACTCGCCGTCGTCGAGATGGCTCGTCACCATCAGCCGCATCCGCTGCGCCTCTTCCTGGTCCGGCGCATCGCGCAGTTGCATGAAGTGACCGACCATGCCTTGCACCAGTTCGACCAGCGTCGCGGTCGAAGGCTCCTGGCCGAGCAGATGCGCGAGATCAGGGTCCGCCTCGCACTCCTCGGCAAGGATTTCGGCGTAGAGCGCAGCCTTCGACGGGAAGTGCTTGAACAATAGCCCTTCCGAAATGGCAGCCGCAGCCGCCACGCTTTTCGTCGTGGTGCCGGCAAAGCCGTTCCGGGCGAAGCACCGCTTTGCAGCGCTCAGGATCAACTGACGCCGCAAGTCACTCGTCATGCGTAAGGTAGACATTTGGGTCGTGAGTAATCACTCACTTTACCAAAAGTCAAGGTTCTATTGCACCGCGAAAGCTACTTTAAATTGGACTGTGTCCGATCGACCCGCGGATGCGGTTGACGATGTAGGTGCCGTCGCGGCTGGACAGCACGCGTTCCAGATTGGCCCCGTCGATCTTCGCGCTCGCGAACCGCGGCCCCGCTGTAACATCTTGCAAAGACGAGGCAAAAGTCTCAACCTCGGCCATCGTGCTGATCGAGCGGCTATCTCCGATTCCGCAGGCTTTGGCAACACCCACAAGGTCGGCGGTTCCCCCGGTGTGGCTCGCCTGGCCACCGGTCTCGCCGTAGGCCTCGTTGTCGAGCACGATGATCGAGAGGTTTTTCGGCTGCTGCAGCGCGACGGTCGCAAGGCTCCCCATCCCCATCAGCATCTCGCCGTCGCCGGTGATCACGACGACCGGCAGCGTCGGCTGCGCCAGCGCCAGGCCGAGCCCGATCATCACGGCGCCGCCCATGCCACCCCAGAGATAGAAGTTGCGGTCATGGTCGCCGGCCGCGGCGATGTCATAGGTCGAGGCACCGAGGCCGCCGACGGCGAAGGCGCCCTTGCGATCCCTGAGCAGTTCGGCAACCACCGCGCGGCGGTCGAGGCGATTGGCTTTGCTCATTTGGTGAAGACCTTTGCCCCGATCAGCCGCTGCGACAGCAGGACGGCGGTTGGCGTGCAGGCGTTGTAGGCCTGCGCCGCGCCGGCCTCGACGACCTCGCGAACCTCACCGGGATGCGCTGCACGCAACACCTTGATCCCCGACAATTCGAGAATGCCCTGCGTGTTCGAGCCCATCGGCACCTGCCAGGGATTGAACTCGCCCCATTCGCCGCGCATCGTCACCAGCGTGAGGAACGGCAAGCGGAAGATCTGCACCAGCGACAGCATGTTGATGCAATTGCCGACCCCGCTCGACTGCATCAGCAGCACGCCGCGCTGGCCGCCGGCCCAGGCGCCCGCGAGCAGCGCCACGCCCTCCTCCTCTGTGGTCAGTGCAATGCCGCGCATCGATGACGACCCCAGCACCCGCTCGATCAGCTCCGAATGCCCGGCGTCCGGCACGTAGGGCACCTGGCGCACCTCGAAGCGCTGCAATATCGAAAAGATCTCCTCGGGCCAGGAGACCGCGGTGTCGGCACGGGCATGCATCGGCGTTTCCGGCTCTCTCTTGTTTGGCCGCGACTGTAGAGGGGCACGCGCGCTTCATCAAAGCGCAAAACCGCATATGGCTCTGCGATATATTCGCACCACGCCGAGGGCGTCGCGCCGTTCCCGATACTTTCATATTGTGTTGCGCCGCGCCCGGCCGCGGCCTACGATAGTTGCAAATGAAACTAATTAGGTTGGATTCGCCATGGACGGGCACGCGCGCGAGCTGGCTGACGGTTTCGACCTGGAAAGGCTGACCCCGAAGTTCTACGCCGACCCCTACCCGACCTATCGCGCGCTACGCGAGCACGCGCCGGTCAAGCGCCTGCCGAACGGCTGCTATTTCCTCACCCGCTACGACGACCTGATCGCCGCCTACAAGAACACCAGGACGTTCTCCTCCGACAAGAAGACGGAGTTTCTGCCGAAATACCGCGACTCGCTGCTCTACGAACACCACACGACCAGCCTCGTCTTCAACGATCCGCCGGCGCACACCCGCGTGCGGCGCTTGATCATGGGCGCCTTGTCGCCGCGGGCAATCGCCGGCATGGAGCCGGACCTGATCGCGCTGGTCGACAGCCTGCTCGACCGGATCGCAGCCAAGGAGCGCTTTGAGTTGATCGAGGATTTCGCCTCGGCGATTCCGGTCGAGGTGATCGGCAACCTGCTCGACGTGCCGCACGAGGAGCGCGAACCGCTGCGCGACTGGTCGCTGGCGATCCTGGGTGCGCTGGAGCCGGTGATCGGCAAGGACGCGTTCGACCGCGGCAACGCCGCGGTGAAGGATTTCCTCGCCTATCTCGAAACCCTGGTCGAACGCCGCCGCGCCAGGCCGGGCAATCCCGAGCGCGACGTGCTGACCCGATTGATCCAGGGTGAGGACAATGGCGAGCGGCTGACCGCGAAGGAACTGCTGCACAACTGCATCTTCCTGCTCAATGCCGGCCACGAGACCACGACCAACCTGATCGGCAACGGTCTGGTGACGCTGACCCAATACCCTGGGGAGAAGCAGCGGCTGATCGCGCAGCCGGAGCTGATCAAGACCGCGGTCGAGGAGATGCTGCGTTTCGAAAGCTCCAACCAGCTCGGCAACCGCATGATCGTGGAGGAGACCGAGCTCGGCGGCATCAAGCTGCCGGCCGGCACGCTGGTCACGCTGTGCATCGGCGCCGCCAACCGCGATCCCGCGCAATTCCCCAACCCGGAAAACTTCGACGTCGCACGCACGCCGAACCGCCATCTCGCCTTCGGCACCGGCGCGCATCAATGCGCGGGCATGGCGCTGGCGCGCCTTGAAGGCGCCATCGCGATCTCGCGGTTCCTCAAGCGCTTCCCGAACTATCTGCTCGACGGCGAGCCGGTGCGCGGCGGCCGGGTGCGGTTCCGCGGCTTCCTCAGCGTGCCATGCCGGCGCGGCGCGTGATCCGATGACGACAGAGCAATTGCGCGAGCGCTGGGGCGATTCGCTGCTGACGGTGCTGACCGGACTGCTCCTGGTCATGATGTTCGTGGTCGCGCCGCTACAGGCGCTCGGCCTGTTCGAATTCCAGGTTTTCGAGCTGTTGCTCGCGATCTTCCTGGTCGGCGGCGTGTTCGTGATGTCGGGCAGCGCGATCGCCGTCGTCACCATGCTGGTCGCTCTGGCGATGATCGTGACCGGCGCGATCCTGCGCCTGCACTCGCCGTCGATCCTCGACCTCAATCTGTTCGCCGGCTCCTGGCTTCTGGTCGGCATCACGATGGCAGTGACGGTCGCGCGGGCGATCTTCGCGCCGGGGCGCGTCACCTACCACCGGGTGATCGGCGCGATCCTGTTCTATCTCACGGTCGCGGTGATCTTCGTGGCGCTCTACACCTTCATCGGCACGCTGGTCCCGGACGCATTTGCCGGCATGAAGATCGAAGACCGGCCGTCGCTCGCAAGCCAGCTGATCTATTTCTCCTTCGCCACGCTGACGACAACCGGCTACGGCGACGTCGCACCATTGCATCCGATGGCGCGCAGCCTGTGCAATGTCGAGGCGATCTTCGGCCAGCTCTACCCGGCGACGCTGCTCGCCCGGCTGGTCACGCTCGAGATCGCGCACCGCGATCGGGATTCGTAGCGCAGCGACGCTGACAGGATCGATCAAATTTGGTGCACGGTCATCCTTTAAGCCGCGCGGGCCGATCCCCAATCAGCTATAATTTGATCGCGCGACACCTCACCGGTGCCGGCACCGCACAGCTGGAGTGACGAAACATGCGTCCGCCAGTCACCGATTTCATCGCCAGGGAAGCGCAATTCGGCGCCCACAACTACGCGCCGCTCGGCGTCGTGCTGACGCGCGGCGAAGGCGTCTGGGTTTGGGATACCGACGGCAATCGCTACCTCGATTGCCTCTCCGCCTATTCAGCGGTCAATCAGGGCCACTGTCATCCGAAAATCCTCGCCGCGATGATCGAGCAGGCCGGCCGCCTGACGCTGACCTCGCGGGCCTTCCACAATGACCAGCTCGCCTTGTTCTACGAGCAGCTCGCCGATCTGACCGGCTCCCACAAGGTGCTGCCGATGAACAGCGGCGCGGAGGCAGTGGAGAGCGCAATCAAGTCGGTGCGCAAATGGGGCTACGAGGTCAAGGGCGTGCCCGATGACCAGGCCGAGATCATCGTCTGCGCCGACAATTTCCACGGACGCACCCTGGCGATTGTCGGCTTCAGCACCGACCCGGCGAGCCGCGTGCATTTCGGGCCGTTTGCGCCGGGCTTCAAGGTCATTCCGTTCGGCAACGCCAGGGCACTGGAAGCCGCGATTACGCCGAACACCGTTGCCTTCCTGGTCGAGCCGATCCAGGGCGAGGCCGGCGTCATCATTCCCCCTGCAGGCTATTTCGCCGGGGTCCGCGAGCTCTGTACCCGCAATGACGTGATGCTGATCCTCGACGAGATCCAGACCGGACTTGGCCGCACCGGCAAGCTGCTGGCGGAGCAGCACGAGGGCATCGAGGCCGACGTGACGCTGCTCGGCAAGGCGCTGTCCGGCGGTTTCTATCCGGTCTCGGCGGTGCTCTCCAACAACGAGGTGCTCGGCACGCTGAAGCCCGGCCAGCACGGCTCGACCTTCGGCGGCAATCCGCTCGCCTGCGCGGTCGCGCGCGCGGCGCTGCGCGTGCTGGTCGACGAAGGCATGATCGAGAACGCGGCCGCGCAAGGCGTGCGCTTCATCGACGGCTTGCGCAGCATCCGTGCCAACACGGTTCGCGAGGTGCGTGGACGCGGGCTGATGCTCGCGGTCGAGCTTCACCCCGAGGCCGGTCCCGCGCGCCGCTATTGCGAGCTGCTGCGGGAGCACGGCATCCTCGCCAAGGACACCCATGACCACACCATCCGGGTCGCCCCGCCGCTGGTCATTACGGGAGATCAGGTCGATTGGGCGCTGGAACAGATCGGCGCTGTGTTGACACAGGATTTGACCTGACGGCGGCTTTGCGCCGTCCGACCTAAACCACCGTCCGGTGCCGCTCGATGCAGGTCTGCAGCACCTCGTCCAGCGGCCGGCCCCACCAGTCATTCGAGAATATCTCGATCTCCGAATAGCCGGCGAAGCCCTGCGCTTCGACCGCCGCGCGCACAGATTTGATATCGATGACACCGTCACCCATCATGCCACGGTCGTTGAGAATGTCCTTGGTCGGCACCAGCCAGTCGCAGACATGGAATGCGAGCAGCCGGTCCCTGCCGGCGCGCGCGATCTGGGCCATCAGCTCCGGGTCCCACCAGATGTGATAGACGTCGAGCGCGACGCCGATCGCACCAGTGCGGCCGGGATCGAGCGCGTCGCAGAGGTCGAGCGCGTGCTTCGTGGTGTTCACGCAGGCGCGGTCGGCGGCATAGGCCGGATGCAGCGGCTCGATCGCGAGCGGCAGTCTTGCCTGCTTCGCATAGTCCAGCATCTCGGCGATGCCGTCATGCACCTGATTGCGCGCTGCGGCGATGTCCTTGGACATCGCGCTGCCGGGCCGAGAATATTGCGGCAGGCCGCCGACGACGAGCACGATGCAGGAGGCACCGAGCGCGACGGCCTCGTCAACGGCGCGGCGGTTGTCGTCGCGTGCCGCGCTGCGATGCGCGTTATCGGCCGTGAACATGCCGCCGCGGCAATAGCCCGACAGATCGAGCCCCGCGTCCTTCACCGCGCGCACGGCACGGTCGAGACCGACGGCAGCGACCTGGTCGCGCCAGGGATCGATGGCGCGGATGCCGAGCCGCGCGCAGGCCTCGATGATGGCGAGAAGATCGCCCTGCTTGCGGACGGTTGCCGTGTTCAGCGACAGCCAGCGGTGATCTCTGGAAAAATCGCGCATCAGGCGTCTATGCCACGGCTCGCAAGGATCGTCGCCATCCGGCGTGTCGCTGCTTCCGGATCGGCTAGCAGCCCCGCCTGGTCGGCGAGCCGGAACAGTTCGGCGAGATGCAGGGTCGAGCGCGCGCTTTCCTGCCCGCCGACCATCGTGAAATGATCCTGGTGGCCGTTGAGGTAGGCCATGAACACGATGCCGGTCTTGTAGAAGCGGGTCGGCGCCTTGAAGATGTGGCGCGACAGCGGCACCGTCGGGCCGAGCACGTCGTGGAAGCCGGCCTCGTCGCCCGCCGCGAGCCGCGACAGGGCGTAGGACGCCGCGGGCGCGATCGCATCGAAGATGCCGAGCAGCGCGTGGGAAAATCCCTTGTCGTCGCCGGCGATCAGTTCGGCGTAGTTGAAGTCGTCGCCGGTGTACATCTTCACCCGTGGGTCGAGCCGCCGCCGCATGTCGATCTCGCGCTGCTTGTCGAGCAGCGAGACCTTGACGCCATCGACCTTGGCCGCATTGGCGTTGATGATCGCGACCGCCGTATCCATCGCCCTGTCGAGATCGGCCGTGCCCCAATAGCCTGACAGCGCCGGATCGAACATGTCGCCGAGCCAGTGGATGATCACGGGCTCGCGGACCTGCGACAGCACGCGGTCATAAACCCCAGCGTAATCGTCCGCGGTCCTGCCGAGCTTTGCCAGCGCGCGCGAGGCCATCAGGATGATGCGGCCACCGGCCTTCTCCACCGCCGCGATCTGCTCCTCATAGGCACGGATGACGTCGTCGATCGACCTTGCGTCTTCTACCGCCAGATGATCAGTCCCGGCGCCGGAGAACACCAGCGCATTGCCCCTGGCCTTCGCCGCCCTGACCGAGCGCTGGATCAATTCGAGCGAGGTCGCCCAGTCCAGCCCCATGCCACGCTGCGCGGTATCCATCGCCTCGGCGACGCCGAGGCCGAGGTCCCAGACGTGCTCGCGGAATGCGATCGTCTTGTCCCAGTCGATCGCAGCCGTCAGCCAGGGATCGACGTCGGCGCGGGGATCGGCAACCACATGGGCCGCAGAGAACGCCACCCGGTTGAGCGTGCCCTCAAGCTTTGCCGGAAAGGTCCGCGACGCCGCCAGGCGATAGGTCTCGAGGCCCCCATCGGCGGTCGGCAGCTTCAGCGAAAGGGATGACATCGGCAGGACTGGCTTGTTCATGGCAAGGTCCCTCTCAGACGGCGATCGGTGCGACGTCGATCCAGCGCCGCTCCTTCCAGCTCTTCAGCGCGCACTCGGCAAGCTGCACGCCCTTGGCGCCTTCGAGCAAGGTGTATTTGTAGGGCGCATCCTCGCAGACGTGGCGAATGAACATCTCCCACTGCTCCTTGAAGCCGTTGTCGTAGACGACGTTCTCGGGCAGCTTCTGCCAGTCGGCATAGAAATCGTGCATCCGCTTCTCGTCCGGATTCCACACCGGCCGCGGCGTCGCCTGGCGCGCCTGGATCACGCAGTCGGTCAGTCCGGCAACGGCCGAGCCATGGGTGCCGTCGACCTGGAAGGTGACGAGGTCGTCGCGGTAGACCCGCGTCACCCAACTCATGTTGATATGCGCGATCACGCCGCCCTTCAGGCGGAAGGTGGCGTAGGCGGAATCATCGGCCGTCGCCTGGTACTTCTTGCCCTTCTCGTCAAAGCGTTCTGGGATATCGGTCGTGCCGATGCAGACCACGCTCTCGACCTCGCCGAACAGATTGTCGAGCACGTAGCGCCAGTGGCAGACCATATCCAGAATGATGCCGCCGCCATCCTCTGCGCGGTAGTTCCACGACGGCCGCTGCGCTTCCTGCCAGCCGCCCTCGAACACCCAATAGCCGAACTCGCCGCGCACCGAGAGCATGCGGCCGAAGAAGCCGGAGTCACGCAGGAAGGCGAGCTTCTTCAGGCCGGGCAGGAACAACTTGTCCTGCACGGTGCCGTGCTTGAGACCCTTGGCATTGGCCAACTTCACGACCGCGACGGCTTCCTCGAGATTGGTCGCGATCGGCTTCTCGCAATAGACATGTTTGCCGGCGTTGATCGCCTTGGTCAGCAGCGAGGGCCGTGCCTGCGTCGTCGCGGCATCGAAGAACACGGTATCGTCCTTGTCGGCCAGCGCGCGATCGAGATCGGTGGTGTGGCGCTCGATGCCGTAGCGCTTTGCCAATGCGCCGACCTTCTCGGCGTCGCGCCCGACCAGGATCGGATCGGGCATGATGCGGTCGCCATTCGACAACAACACGCCACCCTGCTCGCGGATCGCGACGATCGAGCGGATCAGATGCTGGTTGAGCCCCATCCGGCCGGTGACGCCGTTCATGATCAGGCCGAGGCGTTTGGTCGTCATACTGTCTGCTCCTGCGAAACGCGTGGTGTTGGCCGCTTGAGCGGCTGCATGGTGGACCAGTCCGGATGGATCGAACTGGCAAAGCCCGGTACTGCGGCGATCGATCCGGTCAGGAGATCGCCGTCATGGATCGCGAGGCGGACCTTGCCGCCCGCGCGTGTATAGAGATCGGGATGCGCGGTGAGGAAGGCGTCGGCTTCGTCAGCCGGGGTGTCGGCAAAGCCGTCGACGTAGTGATGTCCGTTGCGTTCGGCATGGGTGACGCCGATCAGCGCGCCGAGCGCAAGATCCTGCTGCACACCGAGGCCGGCCTGGCAGGTCAGGTCCTCACCGCTGATGAAATACCGGTCGCCATCCGCGCTCCACGCCGCCGCGCGGGCGGCATTGACGACCGATTTGTAGATGCCCTTGCACGATTTCGACGAGATGCCGCGATAGCCGAGCGCCCGCGCCCGCGGGAACGCGTCATAGGAATCGTCGGCCTCATCGATGATGAAGTTGCGCCCGGCCAATTTCCCGAGCGGCGATGCTTTCGTGACGTCACGCGGCATCGGTTGCTCGATATAGAGCAGGTTTGCAGCGATCGGCTTGAGTGCCTCGTCATGGTCGAGCCGGTCGACCAGCGCGTTCAGCGCGGCAAGGTCCGCGTATTGCTCGTTGGCATCGAGCGTGATCTTGGTGGCGTAAGGCAGCTTGGCGAGCTCGTCGCCGATCCGCGCCAGCCGCGCTGCGTCATGCGCCGGATCGCCGTTCAGCTTGAGCTTGAAATAGCGTGCACCGGCATTTTCGTTTGCGTCGGCAACACCGCCCTCGCCTTCGATCGTGTCATCCATCCCGACCGTATGCCTGACGGCGACACGGTCGAGGCGCTTGCGGGCGGACAGGAACCGCGCGATGTCTGGATCGCCGAGATCGGGCGTCAGCCGCCCGTCGATTCCGGCGATATTGCCGGCCATGCCGTCGAAGACATTTGCGCCGGCCGCACGCAGCAGCGCATCCAGGATCGCCTTGTCGATCTCCGCCGGGCCAAAGCTCGCGGCAAGCTGCGGAATGTCTTCCGCAGCGCAGGCCGCGACCTGCGGACCGATGTACGCGGCGTGCAGGCCGAACGCGGTATCAAAGGCTCCGTTCGCCAGATAGAACTCGCGTGCAATCGCCAGCGAGCGGCGAAGTCCGTCGAGCGACTGGGCTTCGGTCAGATGCGGCCGCTTGTCGAACCATTTCGGCGCAAGCATCTCGGCGCTGGCGCCGGTGGCGCGGCCCTTGCCTTCGACCTCGATCTCGACCCGCACGAAAACCTGCGTCGCCGCATTGATCGTCACCGCGCCGAAGCGGAACGGCCGGACGAAGGGCAGCGGCCGTTCGAAGAAGGCGATATCTTTGACAGCGAGGCGAAGCGGCATTGAAAGCTCGGGCGTTAGTCCAGCGATCCCTGTGTGAAGAAATGCTTGCGGATCCGCTGCACCAGTTCGGTGAAGACGGGATCGGACATCGTCTCGAGCGAACGCGGCCGCGGCATCGGCACGTCGTAGATCGCCGCGATCGCGCCGGGCCGCTCGGTCATGACGAGCACGCGGTCGGCGAGGAACACGGCTTCGGGAATCGAGTGCGTGATCAACAGCACCGTCTTGCCGGTCTCGCGCTGGATCCGCATCAGTTCGACATTCATCCGTTCCCGCGTCATGGCGTCGAGCGCGCCGAACGGCTCGTCCATCAGCATGATCTTGGGATCGTGCACCAGCGCGCGGCAGATCGAGGCGCGCTGCTGCATGCCGCCGGACAGCTGCCAGGGCAGCTTCTTCTCGAAGCCTTCGAGGCCGACGAGCTTCAACAACCCCTTGGCGCGGTCGAGATATTTGTCCCGGGCGAGCCGCTTCATGTCGATCGGCAGCATCACGTTGGAGAGGATATTGCGCCACGGCAGCAGCAGGGCGTTCTGGAACACGATGCCGACATTGCCGTGGGGTTTCGTCACCGGCTCGCCGTCCACCAGCACCTGCCCCGTCGTCGGCGGCAGCAGGCCCGAGATCATCTTCAGCAGCGTGGACTTGCCGCAGCCGGAGGGCCCGACCACGACAAAGAACTCGCCGTCATTGATGGTGAAGTCGAGCGGCCGCAGCGACGGCACGTCGCCGTCGCGCGACCGGTAGGTCTTCGACACGCCCGACAGCTTGATGCCCGGCGCGGCGCCGGGCGCGCGGTCGGACACCAGGCGCAGATGCGCGGCGGGCTGCTCGGCAGCGCTCTTGATCGCCGATTTCATGGCTTACGAATTACCCTTCGGCAGATAGTCGTTGGTGTAGAACGCCTTCGGATTGGCCTTCGCCTTGGCGTCGAGGCCACCATATTCGACCATCAAATCGACCGACTCGGTCATGTTCTGGTCGGTGACCTGGAACGGCCGCTTGTCCTTGGTCGCCGGCGTGCGATAGAGCGGGATTGTGAGCTCAAAACCCTGCGTCAGCGTCTCGATCTTGCCGCCCTTCGGGTTGGCATCGAGGATCGACTGCGCGGCCGCCTTCGGGTCCTTCTCCGCAGCCTCCACCGCTTTTGTCGTCGCCGACATGAAGCGGCGGACCAGGTCGGCATTGGCCTTCACATAGTCCGAATTCGCGATGATGCCCGACGACACCATGTTGATGCCGTAGTCGGCGAACTTGATCGGATAGACGTCCTTGCCGGTGGCGTCCTTGATCTTCATCGACTGGTCCATGACATAGCCGAGCAGGAGATCGGCCTGGCCGTTGATGACGGCGTTGAGCTTGGTCTGGCCGTCGCCGGCAACCGTGTTGAAGTCGCTTTCCTTCAGCCCGGTCTTCTTCAGGAACAGCGGCCAGATCTGCGTCATCGAATCCGCGGGCGTGATCGCGACCGTCCTGCCCTTGATGTCCTCCGGCTTTTTGATGTTCTTGTCGACGAAGCCCATCGCCGACATCGGGCTGGTCTGCAACAGCACGCCGGTTGCGATCACAGGCGCGCCTTTCACCGCGGCGCGCATCATGGTAGGTACGTCGACATAGCCGAAATCGGCGGTCTTGGCCGCCACCGCCTGTGTGGTCGCGGCCGAGCCGCGGCCTTCCTGGATCTCGAGGTCGATGCCCTCGGCGGCGTAGATGCCCTTGGCCTTGCCGTAGTAGAACGGCGCGTGCTCGCCATAGACGTACCAGTTCAGCATCAGCACGACCTTGTCGGCCGCGGACGCTGGTGCCATCGCCAGTGCGGTCCAGGCCAATGCGGCGCCGGCGACCGCAATCAAACGCTTCATGGATGCTCTCCCTCTATTGTCCGCGGCCCTTGGATGGGCCGCTTGTCCGATTGCTGCGCTATGACGCAAAACTGATGTCGTCACGCTGGCTGACGTGCCAGGGGATCACCAGCCGCTCGATGCGGTCGACGATCCAGAACAGGATGACGCCGAGCAGCGCCAGGATCACCAGCGCGGCGAACATCGTCGGCAGGTCGAAGGTGCCGATCGAGCGCTGCATCACATAACCGATGCCGGAATTGGAGCCGACGAACTCGCCGACCACGGCGCCGACCACCGCGAGTGTCACCGACACTTTCAGGCCGGAGAATATCGCCGGCATCGCGTGCGGCAGGTTGACCGCGCAGAACACCTTGAAGCGGCTGCCCTGCATTGCGCGCGCCAGATCGACCATGTCGGGATCGACCGACTTGAAGCCCTGCACCGCCGAGACCACGACGGGGAAGAAGCCGAGCAGGAACGCGGAGATCACCTTGGGGACGATGCCGAAGCCGAACCAGACCACGAACAGCGGCGCGATCGCGATCTTCGGCACCGATTGCGAGAACACCAGGAGCGGATAAACGTAGCTCTCCACCGTCTTCGAGCCCGCGATCAGCATCGCTGTGGGAATGCCGAACAGCGCCGAGAGCAGGAAGCCGCAGAGCGTCGCATAGGTGGTCGGCCAGGACTGCCGCAGCAGTTCCGGCCAGTCGCTGATCAGCACCGTAACGACGTCACCGGGCGACGGGATCTGATAGGCGGGGATGTGGAACAGGCGGATCGAGAGATCCCAGGCCGCCACGATGACGATCAGGAACAGGAACGGGCGCACCCACGCCGCATTCAGCACCTTCGACAGGCCCGAAGGGCTCCTTGCCTCCGCCACGTCACACTCCCTTGCAGTTTCTCTCGTTCGGTTAGAAATTAACCTGTTGGATAATTACTGTCCAGCCCCCGGCACGCGACGAAATCGCGCTGGAATCCCATACTTTCGCCAGACGAGACTTTCTGGATACGGGCTGCGGACGAACCGCGAGCCGTCACACCACGCGGTGTTCCGCGGCGTGCCGCACCGGCATCACCCCGAACGCGGCGGTGGACTTACCCGTCAACGCCGCCAGCACCAGCGCAATCATATGCTCGAGACGTTCGTCGCGGGCGTCCTTCTTCAGGAGGTCGCGGCCGAAGATCACGCTCAAGGTGGCGCTGTTGGAGAGATAGAAGAACGCAAGCCCCGCGATCGAGATATAGAGCTGCACCGGATCGACCGTGACGCGGAAATCGCCGCTCTCGACGCCGCGCGTCACCACCGTGCGAATCATCTCGACGAACGGCGAGTGCATCGACTTGACCTTGGTCGAGCGCTTCAGGTGCTTTGCCTTGGCGAGGTTTTCCGTGTTCAGCAACGCCAGGAACTCGGGATTGCGCAGAAAATAGTTCCAGGTGAAGGCGATCAGGCGCCCGATCGCCTCGGGCGGATCGAGATGCTCGAGGTCGAGCGTGCGCTCTTCGGCACGGATCTTCTCATAGGCGCCTTCCAGCACCTCGAGATAGAGATCCTCCTTGTTGCCGACATGGTAGTACAGCATGCGCTTGTTGGCGCCGGCATTGGCCGCGATGCGATCGACCCGCGCGCCGGCGAGGCCATGGGTGGCGAATTCCTGCTTGGCCGCCTCGAGAATCCGCAGCCGCATCCCTTCCGGGTCGCGCTGCCATCTCTGTATTCGCTTTGCCTTCGCCAAAATCAATCGCCCGGTGATGCTGGATTGATGAACGTAGCATGACGCGCGACGTTTGAGAACGAATGTTGTCGCGACGGGCGTGCGGGAATATTTCTTGTCCCTTCGTCATTCCGGGGCTCGCGAAGCGAGAGCCCGGAATCCATCCATCCACGGAGCTTGCGGCTAGATGGATTCCGGGTTCGTGCTTCGCACGCCCCGGAATGACGAAAGCGCCACGCACGCTGCCGTGACGACGCACGCACAACCTGCGCCCTAGTCTGGCTTCCCCTGCGAGGGCTGCACCAGGAGCGTCGGCACACCGCACGTGCCGTTGCGCACCGTCATCACCCGCGTGCCGGGCTTGCGGCCGGCGCGGATCTCCGAGACGTCGACGCCGGCGGCAACCAGCCGCGCATGCGTGGCATCGATATCGGCGACGCGCCAGCAGATCCCGCGCAGCCGGTCCGGCGCGTCGGCCTCCACCTTGTTGCTCTGCTTGCCCGGCCGGTGCGTGACCTCGACGACGAGATCGCCGCAGCGGAAGAACATCAGCCGGCCCCACTCGGGATGCGAGCGGTCGAGCGCCATGTCGAGCCCGAGCCGCGCGCCGTAAAGCGCGGCGGCGCGTTCCGGATCGGCGGTCGAGACCACCACATGATCCATCGCCGTGATCGAGGCCGGCGTGGTGCGCACCGAGAGCGGCCGCTCCTGCTCCCGCTCCAGGAAGAACATCCGCACGCCGCGCGTCGTGTCGGTCGCAGCGCGCGTGCGCTTCCACGACAGCGTGGCACCGCTGACATCGTCGCGGCTCTCGACCTCGGCGACCGGCTCGGGCTTCAGCGTCAGCCGGTCGAGCCTGCGATGCGTCCTCTTGATATCGCTGGTGCGAAAACAGAGGCTCGCAAGCCCCTCGCCCTGGGTGACGAGCGCGCCGCGGACGCGTTGCGCGGCGGCATCGTCGCCGCGCGGCGCCATCAATTCCAGCGTGGTGTTATCGAGCGTGAACAGCACGCGGTCGGCGCCGTCGCCGCTGTTGCGCCAGGCCGGCGCCCGCGCGAACAGCGTCTCGTAGGCGGCACTGGCAGCGCTGATGTCGCCGGTCAGGACGACGATGTGGTCAAGACCGGTAATCATGGCACGGGCCTCCCCGAATCTGCCGTCATGATGCTTCTCCCTCACGCAACCTCGGAACCGCGAGCAGCGGGCCGCCATTATGCCGAATGCCAGCGCCGCGCGGCTGCCCACATCTCTAGCCACAACCAGCCAAAGTTGCGAATAATTTCAGCGAAATCGGCCGAGCAGCGGTGCTAGTCTGCCGTGCCGGCCGGGACCACACCAAGCCACGACGGAAAGCGAATGCAGGCTCTCTTCATCGGACAGACCTATATCGACGTCACCTTCATCACGGATCACATGCCGGTCGGCGACGAGAAGCACGTCGCCGACGCCTATGCCGTGTCGTTCGGCGGCAACGCCGTAACCGCAGCGTTCTGCTGCGCCAAGCTCGGCATCCAGCCGGACCTGATCGCGACCATGGCCAATGACTGGCTGGGGCGGATGTTCTGGGACATGGCCGACAGGTACGGCATCTCGTTCCACCCCCGCAAGGTCAACTCCTCCTCACTGTCCTTCATCATGCCCCACGATGGCAAGCGCGCCATCGTGCGCTGCCGCGACGACCAGCACATCCACCCCTTTCCGCTGCTGAACATCGATGGCTGCCGCGCGCTGCACATCGATGGCCATCAACCGGACGCCGCGATCCATTACGCGAAGCTGTGCCGCGAAGCCGGCATCCTGACCTCGCTTGACGGCGGCGGCCTGCGCACCAACACCCACGAGCTGCTCGCCTTCATCGATATTGCGATCGTCGCCGAGCGGCTGTGCGAGCAGATGGACAAGACGCCGGAGCAGATGCTCGACTATCTCAAGAGCCGCGGCTGCACGGTCGGCGGCGTCACCATGGGCGAGCGCGGCCTGCTCTGGTACGACGAAGCGGGCGTGGTGCGCACCTTGCCGGCCTTTCCGATACCGCGGGAACGGGTGATCGACACCAACGGCGCGGGCGATGTCTTCCACGGCGCCTACATCTATTCCTACCTCTCAAATCCGAGCAAGGGCTGGCATGAGCATTTCAAGTTCGCGCGTGCGGCGTCGACCTACAAGATCCAGAAGCTCGGCAACGAGGCCGGCCTGCCGACGCTGGCCGATATCGCGGCCGTCAAGCAGGAGTTCCGCGCCGAGGCCTGATCGGGCGGATCGAGGCTAGGCCATGAGGCACGTTTTTGTCGCCGGCAGCATCAATATGGACGTGGTGGCGACCGCCGAGCGCCATCCGCGGGTCGGCGAAACCGTGGCCGGCGAGGCCGTGCTCTATTTTCCCGGTGGCAAGGGCGCCAATCAGGCCGTGGCATCGGCAAAACTCGGCGTTGCGACCACACTCATCGGCAGGCTCGGCACCGATGCGTTCGGCAAGGAGCTGAGAGCGTTCCTCGTCGCGCAAGGCGTCGATCTCAGCCTCGTCAAGACCACCGCTGGTGCGCATTCCGGCACGGCGATCATCACCATTGCCAATGCCGACAACACCATCGTGGTCGTGCCAGGCGCCAACGGGCTCGTCGATGCTCGTGATGTCGCGGTGCCTGCCATGGTGAAGGGTGACGTCGCGGTCAGCCAGTTCGAGATCCCGCTGCCGACGATCGCCGCATTCTTCCAGCGCGCCCGCGCCGCCGGCGCCACCACGATCCTCAATCCGGCACCGGCGAAACAGGCCGACAAGGCGCTGCTGGATCTGGTCGATATCCTGATCCTGAACGAGACCGAGCTTGGATTCCTCACGGGAACTGAGCTGCGCGACAGCGACGCACCCGCCCGCCTTGCCGAGGCGGCGCGAAGCTTGGGGCAAGGCAAGACCGTCTGCGTCACGCTCGGCAAACGCGGCGTTCTGGCGCTGGTCGAAGGCCAGCCGCTGCTGGTGCCGGGACGCGAGGTCAAGGCCGTCGATACGACAGGCGCCGGCGACTGCTTCGTCGGCGCCCTCGCCTCGCAGCTCGCGGGCGGCAAGCCGCTCGGCGACGCCCTGGCCTATGCCAACGCCGCCGCCTCGATTTGCGTGCAACGGATGGGCGCTGCGCCGTCGATGCCGACGGCGCAGGAGGTTAGCGCCGTTCTTTCCACGGGTCGTCCCGGCGAAGGCCGGGACCCATAACCACCGGCTTCCATTGTCTTGAACTGACGTCAACCCGCACCGCCTCAAATCGAGAGGCCGCGGCGTATGGGTCCCGGCCTTCGCCGGGACGACGATCCAACTACGCCAGCGCGCTCTTCAAATCAAAGCTCGCATCCGCGGCCTGCTCCGGCGTGATCGAGCCGCCGGCGCCGAGCAGCCGGCGGCCGAACATGTGATCGCCGGCGCGATTGACCGACTCGATGCCGAGCAGCCTGTCACCGCGATAGCAGAATGCCGAGAACGCGCCCTGCGCGCGGTCACCGCGCACCACCACGCGGTCGTAGCCGGTGGCGAGCCCCGCCATCTGCAGCTTGTCGGGGCCCTGGTCGCTCCAGAACCACGGCAGGCCGTCATAGACCTCGGTCTTCCCGGTCAGCCGCGACGCCACGCAACGCGCATGGTCGGTCGCGTTCTGCACCGATTCCAGCCGCAGCGATCCGCCGAACCGCTTGCTGGTGTAGAGCGCGCAATCGCCGATCGCGGAGACATTGGGATCGGCGGTCAGAAGATGCTCGTCGACGATGATGCCCGATGCGACCGGCAGGCCTGCCTCGGCGGCAAGCTCGACATTCGGCAGCACGCCGACGCCGACCACGACGAGATCGGCCGGGATGTGCGTGCCGTTGCTCAGGCTGACGCCGGTGACCTTGGCACCATCGGCCTCGATCGCCGTGACCTGCACCCCGAGGTGAATCCGGATGCCGGCCGCGGCGTGGCGCGCCTGCGAGAACTCGGAAATCTCCGCGGTCACCGCGCGCGCCATCACCCGAGATGCGAGCTCGACCACATCGACCTCGAGACCCTTGGCCCGTGCGGTGGCGGCGAATTCGAGCCCGATGAAGCCCGCGCCGATCACGACGACGCGCATGCCGGGCGCAAGCAATTCGCGCAGCGCATGGCTCTCATCGAGGATGCGCAGGTAGCGGACCGCGTCCAGCCTGGCGTTCGGAATATCGAGCAGCCGGTTCCGCGCGCCGGTCGCGAACACCAGGTGGCCGTAGTCGAGCGACGCGCCGGAGGCGAGCGCCACCTTCCGCGCATTGCGGTCGATCGCGTGCGCCCGATCGGTGATCAGCTCGATCTTGTTGTCGTGGTAGAATTTCTCGGGCCGGAACATCAAGGTCTCGGGCCCGCCGGTCCCCTTCAGATAGGCCTTCGACAAAGGCGGCCGCTGATACGGCAAATGGCCTTCGTCATTGATCAGGGCGATGCGCTCCGCAAAACCCGCCTGGCGCAGCGACGCCGCGAGTTGGAAGCCGGCATGTCCGGCGCCGACGATGATGACCGAGCCTGTCATCGGAACAACCCAAATTCGCGCGAGCAGGAGTGACCCATGCTGTTTCCTCTTGTCGATGTTAGCTTGCTTGCCCCGTCCCCACAGCGCTCGTGTCTGCGTACCGAAGGCTGACGGCCATTTGGCCTGATGGCCGGCGCGGACGCAAGGGGGTCTCCAGCAAATCCAGGCACCGCAGAACCGCCTCCGATACGGAGGCGGATTGCCACGGCTCGCGCCAGGGCCTTAAATGGCCCGAACCAACAAGCCCAAGGTCTTCAAAATGCCCGATCCCGCCTCCGCCAACGACCCCGCTCTGCTCCGCATCGACGGCGCCATCGCGACCATCACGCTGAACCGGCCGGCCGCATTCAACGCGATCGACCTGACGATCGCCAAAAAGCTGGAGCAGCTCAGCGCCGAGGTCGAGACCAACACGGACGTCCGCGTCCTGGTCATCGAAGGCGAAGGCCGCGCCTTCTGCGCCGGCGGCGATCTGCAGACGATCGGCGCCGCCGCCGAGACCAACAATGTCACCCCGGTGGTCAGCGAGATGCTGCGCCACTACCATGCCTTCATCGAGACGGTGCGGCGGATGCCGAAGATCGTGCTGTCGAGCGTGCATGGTTCGGCGGCCGGCGCCGGCATGGGCCTCGCCTTCGTGACCGATCTGTGCATCGCCGCCGACGATGCCCGCTTCACGCCGGCCTATGCCAAGATCGGCGTGTCGCCGGACGGCGGCAGCACGGTCGGCATCGTGGGCACGGTCGGCACCCGTCGCGCGCTGCAGATTTTCCTTGCCGAGGACGGCTTCACCGCGCAACAGGCCTATGAATGGGGGCTGGTCGTCAAAACCGTCCCCGCGGCCGAGCTGAAGGCGGCCACAAGGCAACTCGCCGAGCGCCTGGCGAAAAATCCGCCGGCCGCGATCGCTGGGACCAAATCACTGGTCTATCAGGCGGTCACCACACCGACCAGGCAGCAGCTGGACGCCGAGGAGCACAAGATCATCACGTCGATGCACACCGAGGACTTCCGCGTCGCCGTGAAGAAGTTCACCAGCAAGTCGAAGTAGCGGTCCGGCTAGTTCGGGCAGATGTATCCGGTACCGCCGGGCGCCTTGAAACAGCCGACAGACTCCGGGATTACCTGCTTGGGCAGCCACAGCACGACCTTCGGGAAATAGATGGTGAAACAGATCGTGACCAGGAACACGACATAGATCGGCAGCGCCGCCCGCAGCGCTTTTGCAAAGCTGATGCCGACGAATTTCGAGGCCATCAGCAGCACGAGCCCGTAGGGCGGCGTGATCAGGCCGAATGCCAGCGTTGCGATCAGCACCACGCCCATGTGCACGCCGTTGATGTCGCCGGCTTGGGTCAGCGCGTTGACCAGCGGCATGAAGATGATGATGGTCGGCACCGGCTCGATGAAGTCGCCGACCACCGTGAACAGCAGCACCATCAAGAGCATGATGAGGTGCGGATCGTTGCCGGCGATCGAGGTGATCCAGTCGGCGATGTAGATCGCGCCGCGCAGATAGGCGAGCATCCAGCCGAATGCATTCGCGGCGCCGATCGTGATCAGCGGCAGCGAGAAGATCAGGCCGGCGAGGCAGAAATCGTACGGAATCTTCTTCAGGTGACCGCGGTTCAGCGCCGGGATCACCAAGATGATGATGTAGGCGACCGCGACTACGCCGGCTTCGGTCGGCGTGAACCAGCCGGTCAGGATGCCGCCGAGCAGGATCACCGGGATCATCAGCGGCAGCGCGGCGTCACCGGCGGCGAACACGACCTGGCGCAGCGGCGCGCGGGGCTTGCGCAGGCCTGACGGCCCGAAGAAATAACAGTAGATCATCAGCCCGAAGCCGATCATGAGGCCGGGGACCACGCCTGCCATGAACAGGCCGGCGATCGAGACATTGCCGACCGCGCCATAGACCACCGCCGTGATGCTCGGCGGCACCAGCGCCGCAATCGTCGAGGCCGAGGCGATGATCGCGGCGATGAAGGCCGGCTCATAGCCCTCCCGCTTCATCGGTCCGCCGAGCGCGCGGCTCATGACCGCGACATCGGCGGTGGTCGAGCCCGACATCTCCGAGAAGAACATGCTGAACACGACGACGACCTGCGACAGCCCGCCCCTGATATGCCCGACCAGCGAGACCGACAGGTTGGCGATGCGGACCACGACATTCGCGGAGCTCATGAGCTCGCCGACCAGGAGGAAGAACGGGATCGCAAGCAGCGCCTCGGAATCGACGCCGTCGAAGATCTTCTGGATGATCGCCGCCAGCGAGACGTCCGACAGCATGGCGCCGACGAACACGCCGGCCATCAGCGAGAACGGCACCGGCACGCCGAGATAGCCGAAGAACAGGAAGCAGGACGACATCAGCACGAGCACCACCGGCGCGCTCACGGCTGCGCCCCCGTGGTCGAAGGGATCGCGAGGTCCTCGTCCGGCGGCTCCGGATGGTCAAAGCCGTTGCGGATGCCGTTGACGAGTTGCTCGATCGTGAACAGGCCGATCAGGATTCCCGACAGCGGGATCACCGCATAGAGCGAGGCGATCGGCGTACCCGACGGCAGGCGGAAGCTGCCGAAGCCGCGCAGGTAGTTCTGATAGCCATACCAGACCAGGCAGAAGGCGACGCCCAGCACGACCAGCCGAATGATGATCTCGACGACCAGCCGCGACCGGCCATGCATCGCCTCCGAGAGCGCGGTGAGATAGAGATGATCATTGCGCCTGGTCGCGACCGCGGCCCCGATGAAGATCGCGTATATGAACAGCGTCGAGGTCACCTCCTGCAGCCACAGCCAGGGGTGGCCGATGGTGCGGGTGACGATGTCGGCGGTGACCGAGAGCGAGAAGCCGAAGCACAACAGCCCGCACAGCATCATCAGGACCAACTCGAGCCGATCGAGCGCCCGCCACTTCAGATGCCGCTGCCGTTGCAGCACCAGTCTGTCGGCGATGGCCATGGCTCGAAATTCCTCGTCGTCCCGGCGAAGGCCGGGACCCATAACCCCGGCTCGAGTTGTGCAGAAAAGTCGGCAACCCAATTGCTTAATTAAAGGCCGCGGCGTATGGGTCCCGGCTTTCGCCGGGACGACGCTCGTCTAGTTGATCGCGCGGATCAGGTTCTTGATCTTCTCGGCATGCGGGCCGAGCTCCCTGGCGAGCTTGTCGAGATAGGGATCGGCGATCGCCGTAAAGCTCTTCTTGTCGACATCCTCGACCACCTTGACGCCGAACGATTTCAGCTTGGTCAGCGCATTGCGCTCGAGCTCGAACGCCTTCTGCGGCTCCTTGGCGCTGACCTCGTTGGCGGCAGCCTGCACCCACTGCTTTTGCTCGGCGGAGAGGCTCTGCCACAGCTTGTCGGAGACGAACAGCAGCGCATTGTTGGCCTCGTGCTCGGTGATCGAGAGCACCGGCGCGACCTCGTAATGCTTGTTGACCAGATAGACATTGATGCTGTTCTCGGCGGCGTCGACCACGCCGGTCTGCAGCGAGGTGTAGACGCTGCCGAACGGCATGTGCACCGTCTGCGCGCCATAGGCCGGGAACATGGTATCCTCGGTCGCGGTCGCCTGCACCCGGACCTTCATGCCCTTGATGTCGCCGACGTTGTGGACTTCCCTCTTGCTGTAGATGTGACGCACGCCCTGCGAGCCGGTGCCGATCACATGCAGGCCCTGGGCGGTGTCGTCGATCATGGTCTTGATGGCGTCGAACACCTTTGGGTCGGCCAGCGCCTTGATGACATGGGCCTCGTTGCGGAACAGGAAGTGCAGCGACATCACGCCCGCCTGCGGCGAGATCGTCGCGGTGTTGGCGGAGGAGATGATCGCGAACTCGATATCCCCTGACTTCACGAGCTGCAGCAGCTGGGGCTCCTGGCCGAGCTGCGCGCCGGGATATTGATCGACGACCAGAGTCCCCTTGCTCAACTCCTTGAGCTTCTCGGCGAACAGATCACCGGCGACCGAATAGCCGGTGTTGCGCGGCTGGTCATAGGCGAAACGGAAGTGCTTGACCTCCTGTGCGCCGGCGCTCGACGGCAGCAGCAGCGCTGCCGCGGCCATGGCTATCCCGACGATCCCGGCTGAAGTGCCCATCGCGACGCTCCCCCTGTTTTTGCTTGACGCGATCATCCCACCAGTCTCGCGGGATTGTCAATAAAACAGAGGTAATCAGCTCATCGTAGGCGCGAACGAGCGCCGCATTACAGAAATTATCGACAATTCAGCAAATAGCCGAACTTGGCGCGCGTTACTTCCCCTTACTTCCCCTTGGCGCTCATGAAGTCGAAATCGCAGCCTTCGTCGGCCTGCAGGATGGTCTCGTTGAAGAGATGCGCGTAGCCGCGCTTCGCCCAGTCCGGCGTGCCGGCCGGCGCGAGCGCTGCGCGACGCTTCTCAAGTTCGGCCTCATCGACCAGCAGATCGATGCTGCGCTTGGCGACATCGAGCCGGATCATGTCGCCGTTGCGCACCAGTCCGAGCGGACCGCCGACGGCGGACTCCGGCGTGATGTGCAGCACGATGGTGCCGAACGCGGTGCCGCTCATGCGCGCATCAGAGATCCGGACCATGTCCTTCACCCCGGCGCGCGCCAGCTTCTTCGGGATCGGCAGGTAGCCCGCCTCCGGCATGCCCGGCGCGCCCTTCGGGCCGGCATTGCGCAGCACCAGCACGTCGTCAGCGGTCACGTCGAGCGCGGGATCATCGACCCGCAGCGTCATGTCTTCGACCGACTCGAACACCACGGCGCGGCCGGTGTGCTGCAACAGCTTTGGGCTCGCCGCCGACTGCTTGATCACGGCGCCGCGCGGCGCGAGATTGCCGTGCAGGATCGCCATCGCACCTTCGGACTTGATCGGGTTTGCCTTGGAGCGGATGGCATCCTGCCCCGGCACGTCCTCTGCATTAGCCACGACCTCGCGCAAGGTCTGACCGGTGATGGTCCTCGCGTCGAGATCGATGAGGTCGCCGAGTTGCGCCATCAGCTTCGGCACACCACCGGCATGATGGAAGTGTTCCATGTAATGCTCGCCCGACGGCTTGAGGTCGACCAGCACCGGCACCTCGCGGCCCAGTCTGTCGAACGCCTCGAGGTCGATCTTGTGCGGCGAGCGGTTGGCGATGGCGGTGAGGTGGATCAGCCCGTTGGTCGAGCCGCCGATCGCCTGCATGACAACCTGGGCGTTGCGGAACGAGGCCGGCGTCAGGATCTCGCTCGGCTTCGGTCCCTTGGTCTTCGCCATCTCGGCGGCGACGCGGCCGCTGGCCTCGGCGGAGCGGAAGCGTTCGGCATGCGGCGCCGGGATCGTCGCGCTCATCGGCAGCGACAGGCCGAGCGCCTCGGTGATGCAGGCCATCGTGGAAGCCGTGCCCATCACCATGCAAGTGCCCACGGAGGGCGCAAGGCGCCCGTTCACCGCCTCGATCTCGTTGTCGTCGATCTCGCCGGCGCGATACTTGCCCCACAGCCTTCGGCAGTCGGTGCAGGCGCCGAGCACCTCGCCCTTGTGATGGCCGACCACCATCGGCCCGACTGGAATCACCACCGTCGGCAGGTCGGCGCTGATCGCGGCCATGAGCTGTGCCGGCAGGGTCTTGTCGCAGCCGCCGATCACGATCACCGCATCCATCGGCTGGGCGCGGATCATCTCCTCGGTATCCATCGCCATCAGGTTGCGCAGATACATCGAGGTCGGATGCGCAAAGCTCTCGGCGATCGAGATGGTCGGGAACACGAACGGCATCGCGCCCGACAGCATCACGCCGCGCTTCACCGCCTCGATGATCTGCGGCACGTTGCCGTGGCAGGGATTGTAGTCGCTGTAGGTGTTGGTGATGCCGACGATCGGGCGATTGAGCGCGTCGTCGGAATAGCCCATCGCCTTGATGAAGGCCTTGCGCAGGAACAGCGAGAAGCCGGCGTCACCGTAGCTGGTCAGTCCCTTGCGAAGTCCGTCGGCCATTTTCTTCTCGTCCCGTGGTTATCAGGTCGCACTTAAGGAGCGGCCGGAATTATTGTCAATATGAGATAATCCGGCGGCAGCGGGTGGCTGCTCCGCGGCAAAATTGCTCTCATTATTGACAATGGCCAGAGCATCATGCTGACCTCAGGGCATCGCCCCCGAAGCCCAGAGCCCATGAAAGCCGAGCCCGTCCCGCCCGAACTCCTGGCCCCCTCGCGCGAGGAGGAACAGGCGGAAGTTATCCGCCGGCTGGAGGAGGACATCATCTTCGGCCGCTTCGCGCCTGGCCTGCGGCTGGTCGAGGATACGCTGATGCAGCGCTACGGCGCGAGCCGGCATTTCGTCCGCCAGGCGCTGTTCCAGCTCGAGCGCCAGGGCATCGTGCTGCGCGAGAAGAATGTCGGCGCCACGGTGCGGTTCTATTCGGCCGAGGAGGTGCGGCAGATCTACGAGGTGCGCGAGATGCTGACGCGGCAGGCCGCGCTGATGATCGCCCTGCCCGCGCCGGACAGCCTGATCGACCAGCTGAGCGAGCTGCAGCGGCACTACTGCCTCAAGGCCGACACGCAGGACATGCGCGGCATCCATGAGACCAACGACGCATTCCACCTCGCGCTGTTCTCGGCCTGCGGCAATCCCTATCTGGTGCGCTCACTGCAGGACTACATGAACCTGACACTGCCGATGCGCGCCAAGAACCTCGCCGACAGCGAAGGCCTCGCGCTGTCGCGCCGCCAGCACGAATTGATGATCGAGCTCCTGAAGGGCCGCGACAGCTGGGCGCTGGCGCAGCTCTGCGTCGATCACATGCAGTACAGCAAGGCGGATTATCTGGTCCGCATCTCCAACGACAAAAAGCCGCAATAGCGCGATACGCGGCCTCCTCGTGAAGGGGAGACGGCGATGCGCTACGTGGCTTTGTTGATGGGATCGTTCGCCGTGCAGCTTTCGCTCGGCGGAATTGCGGAGGCGGCCGACCCGCGCGCGACCGAACTCACCTACGAGCCCTGGGCCAAGACCTGCCTGACCGAGGCGAGCTGCTTCGTTGCCGCTGCCGCACGCGGCCAGTGCGCGCCCTCGGGCGGCACCATCAGCATCTCGCCGCAGAGCCCGACGCGCGCGCTGCTCACTGCCAATGTCGGCACGCGGACCATGCTGGAAGGCACGATCAGCCTGCGGATCGACCAGGACGAGCCGATGCAGATCGCGCGGACGCACTGCTACACGCTGGGCTGCGGCGGGAGGCCAATGGCGAACTGATCGAACGGCTGAAGCATGCGCAGACGATCGTGGTGGAAGCCAAGAACCTGACCGGACAGAAGATCAGCCTCAACTTCCCGCTCGCGCACTTCTCCCAGACCTATGATGGGCCCGGAAGCGCCCCCAAGGCGACCTCCGGGAAAGGTGCCAACGAGCCGCAGCGGGAGCACACCGAGGCGGTGAAGCAGCTGCCGCAGTGCGAGGATTGATCACTTCTTCCAGTCGATCACCGCTGTCCTGTCGCCGTCGAATTCCATGCTGCAGAACGCGCCGCCCTGGTAGTAGTCGCCGACCGGATCGGGCGGCAGCTTGGCCTGCTCGGCCATCGCGTGCTCGCGAAAATCTTCGCCGCGGCCGGTCGGACGATAGCCGAGATCATAGGCGCGGTGATTGTCCCACCACGAGCGCTCATTGTACGACGCGCCGTACAGCACCTCGAAATGGATATCGGGATGTTCGAGCCCGATCCGGCAGAGCTGCACCAGATCTTCCGGCTTGAGCCAGATCGACAGCCTGCGGTGATCGAGCGGCGCCTCGCCGAAATTGCCGATCCGGATGCAGGTCACCTTGATGCCGTGCTTGTCGGCATAGAGCGCGCCGACGCCCTCGCCGAACACCTTGCTGACGCCGTAGCGGCTGTCCGGGCGCGCGGTGACGTCGGTGCCGATGCGATGATGCCGCGGGTAGAAGCCGACCGCGTGATTTGACGAGGCGAAGATCACGCGCTTGACGCCCTGCTTGCGCGCGGCCTCGAACAGATTGTAGCCGCCGATGATGTTGGCCTGCAGGATCGCATCCCAGGACCCTTCGACCGAATAGCCGCCGAAATGCAGGATGCCGTCGACGCCCTCGCAGACCGCCTCGACCTGTGCGAGGTCGGCGAGATCGGCGGCCTTGAATTTCTCGTGTCCGCCGAGATCGGAGGGCTGCTTGATGTCGCTGAGCAGGAGGTCGGGATAGATCGGCGGCAGCAGCTTGCGCAGGCTCGTTCCGATTCCCCCCGATGCGCCGGTCATCAATATGCGTGGCATGCCGTCCCTCGTCTTTCCTGATTGATCAGCGCAATCCCTGGAGCAAATTGCGATCGCAGGCCGACAATGATAGCAAACCAAGCGCTCAAGGAAACACCATCGAAACACAACAACGAGAACAGCAAATGTCCGATGTTCATTCCGCCGGCTGGCGTCCCGCGACGTACTATCCCGATCCCGCGATCCACGCGCTCGACCCGCGCTTCGAGAAATACTGGCTAAAACTCTCCGCGGTCGAACGCATCGCGACCGGCCTGCGCTGGGCCGAAGGCCCGGTGTGGTTCGGCGACGGCCGCTATCTGTTGTGCAGCGACATCCCGAACCAGCGCATCCTGAAATGGGAGGAGGAGACCGGCGCGGTCAGCGTCTTCCGCAAGCCGTCGAACTTCGCCAACGGCAACACCCGCGACCGCCAGGGCCGGCTGATCACCTGCGAGCACGGCGGCCGCCGCGTGGTGCGCACCGAATATGACGGATCGATCACGGTACTGATCGATAGCTTCGGCGGCAAGCGGCTGAACTCACCGAACGACGTCGTGGTGAAATCCGACGGCGCGATCTGGTTCACCGATCCGACCTTCGGCCTGCTCGGCAATTACGAGGGCTACAAGGCCGAGCCCGAGATCGACGCCAATGTCTACCGGCTCGATCCGGAAACCGGCAAGGCCACCATCGTCGCCGAAGGCGTGCTCGGCCCCAACGGGCTGTGCTTCTCGCCGGACGAGACAATCCTCTACGTCGTGGAATCCCGCGGCGTGCCGAACCGCAAGATCCTGGCCTATGACGTTTCCGCCGACGGCACGACGATCTCCAACAAGCGCGTCTTCATCGATGCCGGCCCGGGCACGCCGGACGGTATGCGCTGCGACATCGACGGCAATCTGTGGTGCGGCTGGGGCATGGGCGACCCCGAGCTCGACGGCGTCGTGGTGTTCGCGCCCGACGGCGTCATGATCGGTCGCATCGCGCTGCCGGAGCGCTGCGCCAATCTCTGCTTCGGCGGCGTCAAGCGCAACCGCCTGTTCATGGCCGCGAGCCAGTCGATCTATGCGCTCTACGTCAACACCCAGGGCGCACTCGGCGGGTAGTAGTTCTTGGTCGTCCCGGCCTAATGCGCAATTGCGCACGGGAGCCGGGACCCATACCGCGTGATCTATCGAGCAAGAAAGTCGCAGTACCACGGCACGGCCAAATCTTCGCCAAACCTCTCCCTGTGGTTATGGGTCCCGGCCTTCGCCGGGACGACAATGAATATGCGGCATCCCAAAACGTCTGACGCCGGAGCAGTTGCCTGCCCCGGCGCCAGAATGTCGTCTCTCGTGCGTTCGGCTTACGCGGCGTTGTAGCCGGCGACAGCCTTGGCCTCGAGGTATTCTTCCAGCCCGTAACGGCCCCACTCGCGGCCGTTGCCCGACTGCTTGTAGCCACCGAACGGCGCGGTGCGCTCGTTCGGCACGCCCTGCAGGTTGACGTTGCCGGCGCGGATCTGGCGGCCGACGCGGCGCGCGGTCTCCACGGTGTCGGCCGAGACGTAGCCGGCAAGACCATACGGCGTGTCGTTGGCGATCTTCACGGCTTCCGCTTCGTCCTTGGCGCCGATGATCGTCAGCACCGGCCCGAAGATCTCCTCGCGGGCGATCGTCATGTCGTTGGTGACGTCGGCGAAGATGGTCGGGCGGACATAGAAGCCCTTGTTGACGCCTTCGGGCAGGCCCGGGCCGCCGGCGACGAGCGTTGCGCCCTCGTCGATGCCCTTCTGGATCAGCGCCTGGATCTTGTCCCACTGGCCGCGGTTGACCACCGGACCGATCGTGGTGCCGTCGGCACGCGGATCGCCGGCCTTGGTCTTGTCGGCGACGCCCTTCGCGATCGCAGCCACTTCCTTCATCCTGGAGAGCGGCACGATCATGCGCGACGGCGCGTTGCAGGACTGGCCCGAGTTGTTGAACATGTGCATCACGCCGCCGGTCACCGCCTTGGCGAGGTCTGCACCCTCGAGGATCACGTTCGGCGACTTGCCGCCGAGCTCCTGGCTGACACGCTTGACGGTCGGCGCCGCACGCTTGGCGACGTCGACGCCGGCGCGGGTCGAGCCGGTGAACGAGATCATGTCGATGTCCGGGTGCTCGCTCATCGCAGCACCCACCTCCGGGCCGAGGCCGTTGAGCAGGTTGAACACGCCCTTCGGCACGCCGGCTTCATGGAGGATTTCCGCGAAGATCAGCGCCGAGGTCGGGGTGAACTCCGACGGCTTGAGGATCATGGTGCAGCCGGCGGCGAGCGCGGGCGCGACCTTGCAGGCGATCTGGTTGAGCGGCCAGTTCCAAGGCGTGATCATGCCGACGACGCCGACCGGCTCTCGCACGATCACGGCGGTGCCCATGGTCTCCTCGAACTCGTACTTCTTCAGCACTTCGAGGGTGTTCATGAGGTGGCCGAGCCCAGCGCCGGCCTGCAGCTTCTCCGCCATCGGCAGCGGCGCGCCCATCTCGTCGGAGACGGCAGCGCCGATCTCCTTCATGCGGCCCTTGTAGACCTCGACGATCCTGGTGAGCAGCGCGATGCGCTCTTCGCGGCTGGTCTTGGAATAGGTCTCGAACGCGCGCTTGGCGGCGGCGACTGCCTTGTCGACATCGGCCTTGGAGCCGAGCGCAATCTCATACATCGCTTCTTCGGTCGCCGGATTGACGACGGGGGTGGACTTGCCTTTGACGACGGGATCGACCCAGGCGCCGTCGATGTAGAATTGCATGCGATTGACCATCGGAAACCTCTTGTAGGGGGCGTATGGAATTGGGAACGGAAAGCGTTCGGCAGGCATCCTTGCACGAAAGCAGGGCGAATTGAACCCGCCATATGCGGGGCGCGGCTCGTGCACGCACGGCGCATATAAGGGTCGAGGCAAGAGGCTGGCAAGGCTCTCTCCCCGTCATTCCGGGATGCGCCGTTTGGCGCAGGCCCGGAATCCATTTCACCACGAAATTTGCGGCCCGATGGATTCCGGGCTCGTCGCTTCGCGCCGCCCCGGAATGACGACTCGCGTGTGTGGCTACACCGCCATCTTGCGATGCCGCACCGGGGCGCCGGCCGAGACGCTTTCCGCAGCATCGATGATGGCGTTGGCGTCGATGCCGTAGTGCCGGTAGAGGTCGGCGATGGTGCCGGTCTGGCCGAAATGCTCGACGCCGAGCGCCTCGAGGCGGTGGCCGCGCACGCTGCCGAGCCAGCCGAGCGTGGCCGGATGGCCGTCGATCACGGTCACAATGCCGCAGTCGCGGCCGAGCGGCGCCAGCAACTGCTCGATATGACTCAAATGCTGCACGCCGCGGCGGTCGCGGCGCAAATTCCGCGCGGCGGACCAACCCGCATAGAGCCGATCGGCCGAGGTTACCGCCAGGAGACCGACGTCGCGGTGGCTCTCGCCGATCAGGCCGACCGCCTCGATCGCCTCAGGCGCGACAGTGCCGGTATACGCGATGACGATGTCGCAGTTCGGGCCCGGCTTGCGCATCCAGTAGGCGCCGTCGGTAATGTCGCGCTGCAGGTCCGGCGTCATGATCCGTTGCGGCTGCTCCAGCATTCGGGTCGAGAGTCGCAAGTAAACCGAACCACCCTCGGCGCCCTCGCGCTGCATGTGGCCGAAGCCCCAGCCCATGATCACGGCAAGTTCATCGACGAAGGCCGGATCGAACGAGGCGAGTCCGTCCTGCCCGATTCCGATCAAGGGCGTCTTGATCGACTGGTGCGCGCCGCCTTCCGGCGCCAGCGAGATGCCGGACGGCGTCGCCGCCACCATGAAGCGCGCATCCTGATAGCAGGCATAGTTCAACGCATCGAGGCCGCGCTCGATGAAGGGATCGTACAGCGTGCCGACCGGCAGCAGCCGCGCACCGTTGATCTGGTGCGACAGGCCGAGCGCCGAGAGCATGATGAACAGATTCATCTCGGCGATACCGAG
The DNA here is from genome assembly GCA_016839165.1 of Bradyrhizobium sp. PSBB068. Lineage (NCBI taxonomy): Bacteria > Pseudomonadati > Pseudomonadota > Alphaproteobacteria > Hyphomicrobiales > Nitrobacteraceae > Bradyrhizobium > Bradyrhizobium sp. PSBB068. The sequence continues at coordinate 1,916,359 of CP069300.1, read as the reverse complement.
CTCGAGGTGCTGGCCCTTCGGCGAATACTCCCAGGTGTAGGCAGACGGGATCTTCTCCTGCCGGAACAGGTCGTGGTTCTCCGCCTTGGCGAACAGGCCGCGGCGGTTGACCCAGGCGCCGAGATTGGTCGACACGGTGACGTCGGGCGATGCGGTGACGATGCGCGATGCGAGCTCGCTATCGCCGCGCGCCAGTTCGTGCAGCACGAGGCCAAAGCCCTGCTGGGTCGACATCTGGGCTGAAGCCTTGAACGCCAGCCGCTCCGGCACATCGACGACGGGCGCCGAGAGCCGGCGGCGGCCCTCGCGATTGAACGGCGCATGGGCCAGGAACGCCTCGAGCTTGGCAGGTTCCTGCGACAGGCCCTCGAACTTGTCCCATTCGTGGCCGGTGCGGATGTTCTGCGCGGTGCGCCATTTCTCCATCTGCGCCACCGTCATCAGGCCGGCGTGGTTGTCCTTGTGGCCCTGCATCGGCAGGCCGACGCCCTTGATGGTGTAGGCGATGAAGCAGACCGGACGGTCATGGTCGATCGCCTCGAAGGCCTCGATCATGCTCGCCATGTCGTGGCCGCCGAGATTCGACATCAACGCCAGCAACTCGTCGTCGCTGCGCCGATCGATCAGGGCCGACACCTCGCCCTGGTCGCCGATATCGTCGCGCAGGTGCTTGCGGAACGCCGCCCCGCCCTGGAAGCACAGCGCCGCGTACATCTGGTTCGGGCAATTGTCGATCCAGCGCCTCAGCGCTTCGCCGCCGGGCTCGGCGAACGCCTCCAGCATCAGCTTGCCGTATTTCACGATCACCACGTCCCAGCCGAAATTGCGGAACATGGTTTCGAACTTGGCCCACAGCCCCTCGCGCACCACGGCGTCGAGCGACTGCCTGTTGTAGTCGACCACCCACCAGGTGTTGCGCAGGCCGTGCTTCCAGCCTTCGAGCAGCGCCTCGAAGATGTTGCCCTCGTCCATCTCGGCGTCGCCGACCAGCGCGATCATGCGGCCTTCGGGCCGGCCCCCCAACCAGCCATGCGCCTTGACGTAGTCCTGCACCAGCGAGGCGAACAGCGTCTGCGCCACGCCGAGGCCGACCGAGCCGGTGGAGAAGTCGACGTCGTCGGTGTCCTTGGTGCGCGACGGATAGGACTGCGCGCCCTTGTAGCCGCGGAAATTCTCCAGCTTGTCGCGGGTCTGGTGGCCGAACAGATACTGGATCGCGTGGAACACCGGGCTCGCATGCGGCTTCACCGCGACGCGGTCCTGTGGACGCAGCACCGAGAAGTAAAGCGCCGACATGATGTTGGCGAGCGAGGCCGACGAGGCCTGGTGGCCGCCGACCTTCAGCCCGTCGGTCGAGGGCCGCACATGGTTGGCGTGATGGATGGTCCATGACGACAGCCACAGCACCTTGCGGGCCAGGGCCGTGAGCATGTCGAGACGTTCCGGCGCGATTCCCATGGCAATGCTCCCAGCGATATTGCCGATGTTACTGCCGCTGGCACCGTCGAAAATCTCAATTCCACGCGACAGCACAGGAAAAATTGGGATAAATTCCCACGATCCCGCCTCAATCAACGAGTTCATCCCAATGCCTGCCCTCGATGCCATCGACCGCAAGATCCTGGCCCTGCTCCAGACCGACAGCCGCATGACCATGCAGGAGCTCGCCGACAAGGTCGGGCTGTCGGTCTCGCCCTGCCACCGCCGGGTCAAGCTGCTCGAGGAGCGCGGCGTGATCTCCCGCTACATCGCAACCGTCGACCAGAAGTCGATCGGGCTGCATGTCTCGGTGTTCATCTCGATCAAGCTCGCACGGCAGAAGGAGGAGGACCTCAACCGCTTCGCGCGCGCGATCTCGAAATGGGACGAGGTGCTCGAATGCTATTTGATGACCGGCAACCGCGACTATCTCTTGCGCGTCGTCGCCGCCGACCTCTCCTCCTATGAAGCGTTCCTGAAGAACAAGCTGACCCGGCTCGACGGCATCGCCTCGATCGAGTCGAGTTTTGCGCTGAGCCAGGTGAAATATTCAACGGCGCTGCCGGTGTAGGTGTGTGGTTGGTGAGCCGAACCGCGTCACCCCACAGTGTCGTCCTGGCGAAGGCCAGGACCCATAACCACCACATTCGGTGATGAACGGGATCGTGGCCCCGGCGTCGCGCAACAACAGACATTCGGGATAATGGGTCCTGGCTTTCGCCAGCACGACGGCGTGGATGGCTCTCGCTTTAAGCCGTCAAACAACGCGGTGTCATCGCCGCTGCGCAACAACCGGCCCGCAAAGAGTCGCACGCAATTCAGGTTGCGGCGGGAACCGAGCGGCAGCGTGGCGTGTTGGTATCGAGCATTATTGAGTGTTTTGACACAAGTGAGAACGAACATGGCTCGCCGCAGACACGTCTGGTTGGCGCTCATCGCGGTGCTCGCGACCGCGGCACCGGTGACGCTGTTCGCCGATCCCGCACAGGCAGCCCGCGGCGGCGGTCACGGTGGCGGCGGTTTCCACGGTGGCGGCGGCTTCCGTGGCGGTGGTGGCTTCCATGGCGGTGGTGGCGGTTTCCACGGCGGCGGGCTTCGTGCGGGTGGCTTCCACGGAGGAGGCTTTCACGGTGGCGGCGCCCGCGCGGGCGGTTTCCATACCATCCATACGGCGCCCCATGCCGCGACAAGAATGGGACGCAGCGGCGGCGCGCGGCAATTCCATGCCGTCCACAATCCGGCCATGGCCCACAGCCCGGCCGTCAGCCGCAATCCGGCGTTCTCGCACGGCGTAGCTGCGAGCCGCCAGGCGCCGTCGGCCGCCGCGATGCGGCGCAACGCCAGCGCCATCGGTCGCACTTTGTCCTCGCGTCCGGTCACGGCCGCCCTGCGCAGCCCGGGCGGCTTGCGCAACCCGGCGGCGCGCGCCGCGATCATGACGGCCGCCGCCGGCGCCGCCTGGGGCTATCACAACCACAATGGCGGCTGGTGGTGGCGCCATCCGCATGGCGGTTTCGGCTGGGTCGGTCCGGTGTTCTGGCCCTATGCCTATTACGATCTCTACGACTACGCCTGGTGGGGCGACGACTACGACCCGTACTTCTGGGACTATGGCTACAACGACATCTATACCGGCCTGTTCGGCCCCTATGACTACGATGCCTTGAGCGGCTATGCCGACTACCTGCCCGGCCGTACCGGTCCGCGGCCGCCGGTCGCGGGCCGCTCCGGTGCGCCCGCTCAAACTGCGACCCTCGCCGACATGTGCGGTAGCGACAGAAGCGATATCGCGGGCTTCCCGATCGAACAATTCCGCAGCGCGATCCAGCCCAATGCGGAGCAGAGCGCGGCGCTCGACGAACTCGCCACTGCATCGCAGAAGGCGTCCGAAACCATTCTCAGTTCATGTCCCAAGGACATCCCGTTGACCGCGCCGAGCCGCCTCGCCTCGATGCAGCAGCGCCTCCAGGCCATGCGCGACGCGGTCGGCACCCTGCAACCGGCGCTGGAGAAGTTCTACGGGCTGCTCAGCGACGATCAGAAAGCCAAGGTGACCGCGCTGGCAGCGGATCAGCAACGCAGCAGACGCGAGGCGACGCGAGACAACGGCAATTGCAACGCGGCGCAACCTGCCGCCATCGCATGGCCCAGCGAGATCATCGAACGCGACGTCAAACCCACCGACGCGCAGCGGGCGAGCCTCGATGCCTTGCGGGACGCGGCAACAAAGGCCGAGGACGCATTGAAATCGTCCTGTCCGCCCAGCGATGCGCGCACGCCGCCGGCGCGCCTTGCGGCAGTCGGAGCACGGCTCGATTCCATGCTCCAGGCGATCGGGACGGTACGCCCGGCCCTCGACACCTTCTACGGCGCGCTCAGCGACGAGCAGAAGGCGGCGTTCGACGCGGTCGGCCCCGGGCAGGACGGCGGCAGGACCGCAATGGCCGCAGCCAACGACGAACCGCCGCGAAGCCGTCATCGCCGCCACCGCCATCACGGTCCCAATATCGGCGGCATGATCTTCCGGATGATCGGCCTGTAGGGCTCGTCATCGCCGCCGCGCGCGGTTGGCGGCAACGCCATCCCAGGATCGCTTACCGCGGTCCGCTGCCTCTGCGCTCACCGGGCTACGGCGCGATCCAGACGCCGATCAGGATGATCGCCAATGAGACGGCAATCACGAGCACGTCGGTCGTGAGCCACTCCGGCATTCCACTTGCTGGCTGCTTGCTCATGTCCGCGACTCCTTCTGTTCGCGTCGAGCCACCATGCTGAAGCGGATCAGCGCGAACGAGGATGAACTGGATCACATAAGGGCGCGACAAGCGGTCGCTCTGAATTTCGCGCATCTGCGCGCGCTGAAGTTGCGGCGCGCGATCGTTCTGCCGCACAGGTTTCTGAACATGTTCGAGAACGCCGGCGGCTGCGGCTAACGCTAGCACGTTATCGACCGGCGCGGGGTACCACATGACAAGGCGGATCACACCCAGAAGCCCGTGATCGGGCCGCAGTTCGCGCACATCCGCAGTGCGTAAGATGTGTAGAGCGCAGCGAAACTCATCCTACGCAGCTACAGCGGCATCACAGCACCTTGCGCTGCGCCAGGTTCTTCATCAACGCACCGACGCCGAACGTCCACGGCTCGCATTCGTCGCTGCCGCGCATGCGGTTGACGAGCTTGCCGAGCTGAGGCGCCGCGATGGTGACGATGTCGTCGCGCTTGTGGGTGAAGCCCTCGCCCTTGGCGTCGCGGTCCTTCACCGGCGCGAACATCGTGCCGAGGAACAGCGCAAAGCCGTCGGGATATTGATGCACGGGGCCGATGGTTTGCGCGACCAGATCGGTCGGGTCGCGGCTGATCTTGGAGATCGAGGAATGGCCCTCGAGCACGAAGCCATCGGTGCCGGTCACGGTCAGGCCGACATCCATCTTCCTGACGTCGTCGAGCGAGAACGTCTGATCGAACAGCCGCAGCAGCGGACCGATGGCGCAGGAGGCATTGTTGTCCTTGGCCTTCGACAGCAGCAGCGCCGAGCGGCCCTCGAAGTCGCGCAGATTGACGTCGTTGCCGAGCGCGGCGCCGACGATCTTGCCGGCGCCGGAGACGACGAGCACGACCTCCGGCTCGGGATTGTTCCAGGTCGACTTCGGATGCAGCCCGGCATCCATGCCGGTGCCGACCGAGGACAGTGTCGGCGCCTTGGTGAACACTTCGGCATCGGGACCGATGCCGACCTCCAGATACTGGCTCCAGGCATTCTGATCGATCAGCACCTGCTTCAGCCGCATCGCCTGCTCGGAGCCGGGCTTCAGCTTGGAGAGATCGTCACCGACGAGGCGCACCACTTCCTTGCGGATCGCCTCCGCCGAGGACGGATTGCCGCGCGCCCGCTCCTCGATCACGCGCTCCAGCATCGAGATCGCAAAGGTGACGCCGGCGGCCTTCAGCACCTGCAGGTCGACCGGCGCGAGCAGATGCGGCTTGGTCGCGTCGCGGCGGTCGGGCGGCGTGTTGGCGAGGATCGTCTCGAAATCGCCGATCCGCTCGCCGCGCGTGGCGCGCAATGCGGCAGCGGGATCGGCTTCCTCGCAGAGCGCGCTCACGGTGGGGAAACGCGCGGTGACGTCGAACACGCCGTCCGCCCGCACCGCAACCACGGCCGGTCCGCCCGCCTGCGGCAGCCAGACCCGTCCGACCAGCGCGCCGGCGGTGCCGTCCTCCGGCAGGACGTCTTTTGGCGTGAGCGAAATCATCGGCATCTCCCATTTTCGTGTTGTTGGCGCTTGTTAGCACAGCCGCGGCGCCGGCGTGAGACAGCGGTCATGGCATTGTCATAGAGGGGTAACATCGCCCGTCAATGCTCCCGTCGATCCATCTAACACACTGAAAGACGGACCTTCATGACCGCTCCCCACCTCACCGACGAAGCCGCCCACGAGGAAGCACTGCGTGAGGAAGCCTTGCGCGCCCGCATCCATCAGGAGATGGCCGACAATCTCGACGAGGAACTCGAGCTCGAACTCGACGACATCAGGCTCGACGAGCTCGACCATGACGGGGAAGCCGGAAAGCCGTCGATCGACCGCAAGTTCTACTTCCGCGAATTGCTGCGGCTGCAGGGCGAGCTGGTCAAGCTGCAGGACTGGGTGCAGCACGAGAAGAAGAAGGTCGTCGTGCTGTTTGAGGGCCGCGATTCCGCCGGCAAGGGCGGCGTCATCAAGCGCATCACCCAGCGGCTCAACCCGCGCGTCTGCCGCATCGCGGCGCTGCCGGCGCCGAACGAGCGCGAGCGCACGCAATGGTACTTCCAGCGCTATGTCTCGCACCTGCCGGCCGGCGGCGAGATCGTGCTGTTCGACCGCAGCTGGTACAACCGCGCCGGCGTCGAGAAGGTGATGGGATTCTGCACCGACGAGCAGTATGAGGAGTTCTTCAACTCGGTGCCGGACTTCGAGCGCATGCTGATCCGCTCCGGAACCATCCTGCTGAAATACTGGTTCTCGATCACCGACGAGGAGCAGGCATTCCGCTTCTCGATGCGGATCCAGGATCCGCTGAAGCAATGGAAGCTGAGCCCGATGGACGTCGAGGCGAGGACCCGCTGGGAGCTCTACACCAAGGCCAAGGAGACGATGCTGGAGCGCACCCACCTGCCGGACTCGCCGTGGTGGATCGTCGATGCCGTCGACAAGAAGCGCGCCCGGCTCAACTGCATCTCGCATCTGTTGAGCCAGATCCCCTATCAGCACGTCGCCCACCAACCGGTGGTGCTGCCGCCGCGGGTGCGCAACCCCGACTATCACCGCGGTCCGATCCCGCCGGAGATGTTCGTGCCGGGACGGTATTGATCCCGTTGTTTCCCCTCTCCCCGTTCTTGCGGGGGGAGGCACATCGCGCATTTTCGGAATAATAGAATAATGCCTCTGATTTGCCCGACATGTCAAGTTGACGTGTCGACTGCCGGCACGCGGCCGGCTCCTTTGCATGGGGTTGTTTTCGAGTTTTTGACGGTGCGCCCCGGCGAGGGCAGGCGATGTGCGATAGCCAGGCCGCAAACGGGGAGGTGAAGAGATGGGCATCTCCTCTTCGCCACGCCTACCAATGGTGCAGGCGCGCGCCCTTGCTGGCACAGGAACCCGACGCTAGGCTTCGGCGACCTGGTGCAGGGAGGCCCGCTTGACTCAATCCGACGATGTGAAGATTTCCGAAGATCGCCGCGACGCGCTGCGCTATGCGCTCGGGATCGGCAGCGGCGTGGCGCTCGCGGCCGCGATGGCAACCCCGGCCGCAGCGCAAGCCCAAGCCGACAACACGCTGGATCGCATCCGCGCCACCAAGGTGCTGCGGATCGCGGTGCTGCCCGGCGAGCTGCCCTATTTCAACAAGGATCTCGCCACCGGCACCTGGTCCGGCTTCTCGATCGAGATGGCCAACGACCTCGCGAAACTGCTCGACGTCAAGCTGGAATATGTCGAGTCGACCTACGGCAATTCGATTCTGGATCTGCAGGCCAACAAGATCGACCTCGGCTTCGCGCTCAACCCGACGCCGCAGCGCGCACTGGTGGTCGATTTCACCAACCTGGTGTTCCCGCATCCGTTCGGCGCGATGCTGAAGAAGGGGCTGGAGGCAAAAACCTGGGCCGACATCAACAAGCCGGAGGTCAAGATCGCAGTCGACGTCGGCTCGGCCAATGAGGCGGTGGCGCGGCGCTTTGCGCCGAACGCCACCATCAAGTCGCTGAAGTCGCGCGACGAGGTGATGCTGGAAATGTCGTCGGGCCGCGTCGATTGCGTAGTCAACGCGCTGGTGCTCGGGCTGACCGCGATCGCCAAGAACCCGAACCTGGGCACCTACAAGATCCTGACCTCACCGTCGGTGACGATCGCGAGCGGCACGGCGGTGCGGCGCGAGCAGGACAAGCGCTGGCGCGATTTCCTCTCGGTGTGGATCGACTACAACCGCGGCATCGGCCAGATGCGCGAATGGTTCGTCAAGGGCCTTGGACTTGCCGGCGTCAAGGCGGAGGACGTCCCGGTGGAGCTGAATATCTGAGGCTCTGGCGTGGTTCGGTTTGGGGCTCGGTCCCTTCACCTCTCCCTACGGGAGAGGTCGGCGCGAAGCGCCGGGTGAGGGGTCTCAGGTCCTACGAGAGAGCGTGCCCCCTCACCCGGATCGCATTCCGCTTCGCTGCATGCGATCCGACCTCTCCCACAGGGGGAGAGGTAAGACAGATCACACCTTGTCGTAGGTCAGCCCGCGCTCCAGCCGGCGCGCCACCAGCGTCGACGGGAACAGGATCGCAAAGTAGATCAGCGCGACGATGGTGTAGACCTCGAGCGGCCGATAGGTGTCGGCGTTGATCAGCGTCGCGTTGTAGACCAGATCGGGCACCGCAATGATCGAGACCAGCGAGGTGTTCTTGAGCTGCGTCACCGACTGGTTGACATAGGGCGCCATCATCGGCTTCAGCGCCTGCGGCAGGATCACGAGCCGCATCAGGCGCCAGCCGCGAAAGCCGAGCGCCTTCGCCGCGTCCCACTGCCCGACCGGCACGCTCTCGATCGAGCCGCGCACGATCTCGGCATAGAATGCGCCGCCATAGAGCGACAGCACGCTGACGGCCGCGACATGCGCCGGGATGTTGACGCCGATCACGACCGGAAAGGCGTAGTAGAACCAGATGATCTGCACCAGCAGCGGCGTGCAACGGAACAATTCGATATAGGCGATCAGCAGCCAGTCGATCACGGGAATGCGCCGCAGCCGCAGCATGCCGACGATCAGACCGATCAAGGTGCCCAGGATGATGGTGCCGATCGTGTAAGCAATGGTCCAGCCGAGCCCGAGCCAGAACAGATGGCTGTACTTGGCGAGGATCCCGAAATCCCAGACGTAGTTCATCCTGCCCCTCTGTTGCCGCGCGGCGTGTGCTGACCTTGCGGCCCCAGCATCGCAGGCGGCCTCGCGCGAGTCACGCGATATGCCGGCACGACGACGCCGACCATTGTGCCGTTACATCAGGGTGAGCCCGCCATCGACCGGCAGCGTCGCGCCGGTGACGTGGGCAGCGTCCGACGACAGCAGGAAGGCGACGACGGCGGCGACCTCGTCGGGCTCGGCCAGCCGCTGCATCGGATTGGCTTTCGCGACGCGATCCCAGGTCGCGGTATCGAGCGCGCCGAGCAGGCCGGGGTCCTTGCGCGTATAGCCGGGCATCACGGCATTGGATGTGGCGCCTGATACAGCGAGTTCGATCGCCAGGGACTTCACCAGCACTTCGAGCGCGGCCTTCGCCGCGGCCGATCCCGGATAGGTGGCTCCCGGCACGAAGCGATGCGGCCCGAAACTGGAGACCGCGACGACGCGGCCTTGCGCGCTGCGCGTGAGGTCGGCCAGCGCGGCGGCAGCGATCTCGTGGAAGGCCGCTGCCATCACGGCGAAGGCGCGCTCCAGCGCCGCGCGCGGCAGGCTAGCGAATTCGCGGCGGTCGGCAAAGCCCGCGGCGTGCACGATGCTGTCGATCGGCCCGAACGCGGCGCGCGCTGCCTCGACCAGCGCGGCGCCGGCACCGGCCGCGGCGAGATCGCCGGTCTGGATCTCGACCTTGGCGCCTTTGGCGCGGCATTGCTCGGCAACCGCATTCAGCCGGGCAAGGCCAGCGGCGTCAGCGCCTTGGCCGTGCAGCATCAGGGATTGATCGGGGCCGGCGAGCCGGCGCGCGACCGCAGCACCGATGCCGGAGCCGCCTCCCGTGATGATTGAAACGCGCATGAGATAGGTGCTGTCAGTACTTCCGAGGACAGCGAACTATAGGTTCGGTGCCGCGAAATGCAAACCGCGCCGCCACCTTCAGTTCAACGCCACGGCTCGACCAGGATCTTGGTATGGGCCTCGGGATTGGCGAGATCGGCAAAGGCCTGCGCGACGCCGTCGATGCCGACGCGGCCGGTGACCAGCGAGGCGGCATCGACCTGGCCTTCAGCGATCAGGCGCAGCGAATAGGCGAACTCCTCGGGCGTGTAGCCGAGCACGTACTGGACGTTGAGCTCCTTGATGATGCCGAGCATCGGTTCGGACTTGTCGGTCTCCATGCAGACGCCGACCACGACGACGCGGGCGCTGCGCGGCGCGCCCTCGAACACCTGCTGCAGCACGCCGGGCACGCCGACGCATTCGAAGATCAGCGCGGGCTTCAGCGGCGGCAGCAGCGCCTGCATCGGCGGCCGCGCGGCCTTCTCGGCTTCGGACATCTGGGCGTGCTCGGCCCAGCTCGCATAGGGCTGCGTCTTCGCCGGATCGACCACGACATCGGCGCCCATCTTCTCGGCAAGCAGCCGCCGCGCCGGCGAATAATCCGCAGCGACGATCGGGCCGAGCCCCCTGATCTTCAACGCCGCGATCACTGCGAGCCCAACCGGCCCGCAGCCGATCACCAGCGGCACCTCGCCGCCCTTGATGCCGGCCATCGCCACCGCATGCACACCGACCGCCAGTGGCTCGGTGAGCGCGGCGTGCTCGGCGGCAAGCCCGTTCGGCACTTCAAGCAGCAGCGGCTCGCTGAGCAGCATCTGCTCGGCATAGGCCCCAGGATAATCGTTGGAATAGCCGACGCCCTTCGGGCCCTCCGGCGTCAGCAGCGCCGGCAGCGAGCAGACCCGCGTGCCGGGCTTCAGCTTGCGCGTGGTGCCCGGACCATAATCGAGAATCTCGCAGCAGAACTCGTGGCCGAACACGACGTCCCGGGACAGGTCCATCGGCGTGCGGCCGGGCAGGAACTTGCTCAGCTCCACCATGCGGTGGGCATGCTTGCGCGCGTGCAGATCGGAACCGCAGATGCCGCAGGCGAGCGATTTGACCAGCACCTGGCCGGCGCCCGGCTTCGGCTCCGGCATCTGATCGACGACAATCTCGCCGTTTCTGAAGATCGCTGCGCGCATGTTTCCTCCGCGTGGGTTTTGTCCCACTCATTTTGATGCGTATTTCGTCCCGCGAAATGCGCTGACGCGGATCAAATCCGCATCAGGCTTTCGTTGCAGGACGCTATAGCATGGAGGGTCACCACGTATAGCGCATAACACCCTTGCCGGCGTAGGACTGGGTCACGCTGGAGAACTCGCCTTCGAAGGTCGCCCCCACCGACCAGCCGTTGCGCCACCGCATCTCGAGCGCAGCCGTGGTCAGCGCGGCCTCGCTGGCCTGCGCCGCGCCGTTGACCACAAACGCCGAGCCGGGCAGCGCCTGGAACACGGCCGCGGCGCTGCGGCTCGGGTTGAAGTCGTGCGCCCAGGCGACGCGGCCGCGCAGCGTCATGAGGCCGCCATCCACCGCGAAGGATTTGTCGGTGCGCAGGCCGAGCTCGCTCCTGACATCGGTGACGCTCTTGCCCGCATAGTTCAGCGCGAAGGCGCCGCCGCCGGAGACCACACTCTCCGCATAGGCCGGCAGCTCGAAGCTGGTGAACTGGGCGGCCGCGTACGGCGTCAGCCCCAGCCACGGCGTCACGTACCGATAGCCGCCTTCGAGCCGGCCCGACCACGCATTGGCATTGAAGTTGGCGCGCAGACGATCGGTGCCCGCGGCAGTGACGACGCGGTCGGTCGTGATGTCCTGCCAGCCATAGGCGAGTGCCGCACTGAGATAGGCGGCACCGATGTTGTGGCGCAGGAAGGCGCCAGCCTGGAACAGGTCGGAGCGGCCCCAGCCGAGACCGTTGGTGGCGAAGCTGGTGCCGCCGCCGGCGAGAGCAACACCGGCGATCGTGTTCGGCGAGAAGCGATAGTCGGCGCCGACCGCGGTGCCATAGACGCTGCTCGTCGTGTTGTTGGAACCCAGCACCGCATTGCCGCTGGTGCTCTGCGAGCCGCCATAGCCGGCCGCCCAGACGCTCCAGCGCTGCGCGAAATCGAGTTGCGGCGGCGGCGCCTTGGCATAGATGGCGGCCAGCGCATCGCGCGGCTCGGTGCTGCGCGCCGCATAGGCCAACGTTGCGCTCTCCTCGGCGAACGGCACGGCGCCCCCACCGACACCGCCATCGCGCCCAGCGACGAACGGATCGGCCAGCAGCCCGAGGAACAGGTTCATTGCGTTGAACGTCGCTTGTTGCGATCCGGTCGCACCCTCGCCCGAGGCCTGCGTCAGGCCATTCGGCGACAGCCCGGCATACATCAAGTTGATCCCGCCATTGGCATTGAAGAAATTCTGCAGCGTGGTGGCGACATTGCCCTGATTGACGTTGAGCTTCGATGTTGCGCCGTAATCGAGCGCGAAGTTGAGATAGGCATTGTTCGCGTCATAGCCGAGCGTTGCGACCAGACCCGACGGCAGCCCGGTCGAATCGACGCCGGCGAAGGTGCCGCTGCGGCCGCCGGCCGCCGACAGGATGGTGTATTGCCTGGCGATCGTGCTGCCGGCGGCAACGCTGGCGCCGACCGAGCCGGCCAGCGTCGCGGTGCCGGTCACCCTGGCTGATGTCGACGCGGTGGAATTGAGCCCGACAAGATAAAGCGCACCGGATTGGAAGGCGAGATTACCTGCCACGTTGAGGAACGTGCCCGGCACTGCATTGCCGGGCAGCAGGATGCCGCCGCTTGCAATCGTCGTATTGCCGACGGTACCGATGCCTGTGAGCGCACCACCTGAATTCACCGTCACCGAGCTCGACGACACGATCGAGCCGTCGATCTGCAGGACGCCGCCGTTGACGACGGTAGTGCCGGTATAGGTGGTAACGCCCGACAAGGTCAGCGTGCCGCTGCCGGTCTTCTCCAGATTGGCGGGGCCGGCCGGGCCGCAGCCGCAGGGATCCACATCGGCGATCACGCCGCTGACATTGGTCGAGAGATTGTTGCCGCCGACCGTGAGTGTATTGCCGCCGCCGATATAGTAGATGCCCGAGCCCGCGATCGAGCCTGCCGTGATGCGGCCGTCGCCGTTCGGTCCAAGGCTGCCGCCAAAGTCCACATAGCCAGTTCCCTGGGTGATGAATTGCGCGTTGCCGCCGGTCGAATTACCGAAGAACTTGACGCTGGCGCCGCTCGCGGTGGTGATCGTGGCGTTGCCGGCCGTCGCGTAGGCGTCAAAGATCAGCGAACCGCCGGATCGGTTGGTGATCGTCGCGTTGCCGGCCGTTGCATAGGCGTCAAAGATCAGCGAACCGCCGGATCGGTTGGTGATCGTCGCGTTGCCCGCGGTCGGCGCCTCGGTCGAGCTGAAGTTCGACGTGCCGAAATAGGTCAGGCCGCTGTTGTCGATGGCCGCGTTCGCCGCGGTGCTGTTCTGGAAGAACGCAAGATAGCCGGTGGCGGACGTCGTTATCTTCGCCGACGCCGCCGACGAAAATTCGAAGAACTGCGAACCGCCGTTGTTACCATTGGTAATGGTGGAATTGCCCGCAGTGCTGCTGTCGCGAAACACCGTGGCGCCGTAATTCCGGTTGACAATCACAGCCGTCGACGCCGTCGTGGAATTGTGGAACGTCGTGCTGCCGAACCCGATGGAGCCGTCGTTGACGATCTTGGTGATGCCCGCCGTGTTGGCGTTCACGATCTCGAACCTGCCATTGACAGTGACTTCGCCGACGATCGAGGCGGTGTGGCTGGCGTCGCCGAGTTGCAGCGTTGCGCAACTGCAGATCGTGGTGCCGCCGGCATAGGTGTTGGAGCCTGTCAAGACCACGCGGCCGAGGAAGGCCGAAGCGCCCAGCACTGACAGTCCACCGGCGCCGCTAATGTTGCCCGAGTAAGTGAAGGTGTATCCGTTGGCATCGATGGTGCCGCCGGTGGCATTGATCTGTGCGTTGTTCGCGATCGTGTAATTGCCGCCGGCCTGCAGCGTCCCGCCATCGAAGGTGAGCAGGCCGGTGCCGATCGCCGACGAGACGATCGCGCCCGGCGTACCCACGGTGTCGACGCCGACTTGCAGCACGCTGCTGCCGCCGGCAATGCCGCACGCAGTGCCGCAGATCGTGGTGCCGCCGGTGTATGTATTGGCGCCGGACAGCACCAGCGTGCCGCCCCCGTTGAGCACGATGTCGCCGGCGCCGCTGATCGGCCCCGACATCGTGTTGGTGGTGCCGGTCGCGACGGTGATGACAGGATCGCTGTTGATGACGACGCGGTTGGCGATGTTGATGCCGTTGCCGTCCAGCATCAGTTTGGTGAGCCCGGCAAGCGTCTCGCCCATCGTCAGCGTGCCGCTGCCAAGCGCATTGCTGTTACGGAGGACGAGTCTCGATCCGTCGCTCACCGAGGTGCCGCCGGTGTAGGTACTGGCGCCGGTGATGATCAGCGAGCGCCCGCCGTCCAGCTTGACCGCAACCGAGGCGTCAGTGGCGCCGCCCGTGAGGCCGGTGATGCGAGAGATGGTTACATCGCCGGTGGCGCCGGCCGCGCTGGTCTGCAGGAAGGTCAGGCTGGCGCCGACGCCATTGGCAATGCCGAGATTGCCGGACAGCGCTCCGCCGCTCGACGTCAGCGTATTGGCACCGCCGGTGAAGCCGATCGCGTTGCCCTGCACGCCCGGGCCACCGCCGCCGGTAATCGTTCCGCTGTTGATGATGGTCAAGCCGCCACCGACGATCCCGGAACCGCCCGTGCCTGCTGCACCGGGCCTCCCCCGCGTGCCGCCGGTGGACGGCTCGCCTTGATTCGAGTAGACATCGGACACCTGTGCGCCGCCGCTACCGCCGGCGCCACCGGAGATCGAGCCGGAATTCCTGATCGTTACGCCCGGCGACGTGACGACGATGCCGGTGCCGCCGTCGCCGCCGCTGCCACCGACGTCCCCTGCGCCGCCCGCGCCGCCATTGCCACCCGTGATGCTGCCGCTGTTCGAATGGGTCCCGGCGCCGGTGATGACGACCGCGGCGCCACCCGCGCCACCACCGCCGCCACCGCCAGCGACTTGATTTGAAGGCATCGAGGCGTTGACGCCACCGTCACCGCCCTTGCCGCCGTTGCCGCCGGTCAATATCCCGGCGTTGTTCAGCGCCGCGCTGGACGCTCCGTTGAGACCGCCGCCGCCACCGCCGCCGCCGCTGGCTGTGGATCCGCCGCTCGTTCCCGCAACGCCGTCCTGCCCGGCCGCGCCACCGGCACCTCCGGCGGGAGAGGCGTTATTGCCGCCAGGGCCGCCGGCACCTCCGGCGGCCCCCGCAGCGCCACCACCACCGCCACCCCCGGTGCATACGCATGACCGGTTCGGCGCGCCGCCGTCGCCGCCAACCCCGCCGTTGACGCCCGGAGCGCCGCCGGCACCGCCATATTGTCCCGTCGACTGAAAATCACCCTCGCCGCCAACGCCGCCATTCTGTGCGAGGGCTGGCACGGCCAATAGACCCGCTGAGAGGATGACCGCGGCCATCAACCAGCCTTGCAGACGGATTCGCGCGCAGCCCCACTCCGGCATTGCCCCAGCCCCAAATCGATAGCGCCGCGCGGACGCGGCTTAACCTGAATGGGCTATGTTGCAATTCGCGGCGGACGCGTCTTCTCAGGCCGTGCACGACCGTGGCGCTCAGCCCGTGTTCGCAACGATAAAGCGCAGCTGTTGTAAAATAGATACGTATTGTCAGGCGTTCGGCGACGGCTCGCTGGCCACATCCAGCAATTGCGAGCGGCGGATGCGCTCGCGATGCGCGGTGTAGAGGCCGGAGGCGACGATGAAGCCGGCGCCGAGGATGGTCCAGCGGTCGGGCACCTCGCCGAAGATCAGGAAGCCGAGGACGCTGACCCAGAGCAACTGCGTGTAGGAGAACGGCGCGAGCACCGACGCGTCGCCATAGCGGAACGCCAGCACCACGATCCACTGTCCGACCGTGGAGGCAACGCCGATCAGGATACCGAACATGATGTCGTGCCAGCTCGGCGTGACCCAGACGAACGGCACCAGCGCGCTGACGATGGCGACGCCGACGATGGACGAATAGGTCATCACGGTGACCGGACGCTCGCTGCCGCTCATCATACGCGTCAGGATCAGCGTGCCGGCCCAGGCCAGCGCCGAGACGATCGGGAAGACCGCGGCGGGATGGAAGGCGCTGGTGCCCGGCCGCAGGATGATGAACACGCCGGCGAGGCCCACCGCGGTCGCGATCCAGCGCCGCATCCCGACCCTCTCGCCGAGAAAGGCGATTGACAGCGCGGTGACGAACAGCGGCGAGACGAAGCTCGTCGCCGAGGCCTCGGCGATCGGCAGGAAGCCCAGCCCCGTGATGAAGATCAGGGAGGAGCCGAGCAGCGCGGCGCCGCGCAGCACATGCAAGCCGGGACGGCTGCTGCGCAATGCGAACAGCGGCGTGCCCGGCAGCATGGCCGGCGTCATGATCAGCGCGAACACCAGGAAGCGGATCCAGGCGATCTCGATCGAAGGCAGCGAGGACGAGAGATATTTTGCGGTGACGTCGGAGGTGCCGAGAAACACCGTCGACAGCAGGATCAGCGCAATGCCCTTGAACGGCCGGTCGGTGCGCGCAGGCGCTTTGCGCGTTGCGGACGTCCTTGCAGGCAATGAAAGGGGAACGCTGTCCAGCCTGGCGGCTACGGCGGGGGGCGGTGTCACGGCAATCTCGAAGGCGAAATAAGGGGAATCTGCTGCCCTACAGAACGCCAATTCCGCTGCGAGAACAATGCCCGAAAACGGGACTCCGATATGCGTCAGCAGGCGCGACCGCCCGCCGCAGCCGCAATACGGCCGCACCTGCAACAGTTTGTTAACTCACGTGTGGAGCGGGCGTCGTGAATCCCGCGAACTTGCGGGAACGCTGGATTGTTGTGTGACGCGCTCAGTTCAGAGCATCGGCAACGAGCGCGGTTTCGGCCCGCGCGGGAACGCCGCGTCGAGCGCGGCGAGTTCGTCACCGCTGAGCTTGAGCGTACCAGCTGCCGCGTTCTCCGCCGCGTGGTCCACGTTCGACGCCTTCGGAATCGCGAGCACCGACGGCAGCCGCGTCAGGAAGCTCAGCGCCACCTGGCGCGGCGTCGCCTTGCGCACCTGCGCGATCGATTGCAGCACCACGCCGGCCTTGCTCGATGCTGACGGAAAATCATTGTGGCCGAACGGCGAGTAGGCGACAACGGCCACGCCGTGCTGCTCGCACCACGGGATCACGGCATGCTCGATAGCGCGCTCCCGCAGATGGTAAAGCACCTGGTTGCAGGCGATATTCCCCTCGCCTGCGACCTCGAGCAGTTCGTCGAGATCATCAGCGTCGAAATTGCTGACGCCCCAGGAGCGGATCTTGCCCGCGGCGATCAATTCGTCAAACGCCGCGACTGTCTCGGCGAGCGGATAGGTTCCGCGCCAATGCAGCAGGTAACAATCGAGCCGATCGGTCTTCAACCGCTTCAGCGAGCGCTCGCAGGCGGTGATGGCGCCGCGCCGCGAAGCGTTGCTCGGCAGGACCTTCGAGACCAGGAACAACTCGTCGCGCCGGCCGCCGATCGCATCCGCGATCACGAGCTCGGCGTCGCCATACATTTCGGCGGTGTCGATATGGGTCATGCCGGCATCGATGCCGCGCTTCAACGCCGCGACGGCCGCCTTGCGGTCACCGCGATCGAGATACCAGGTGCCCTGCCCGATCACCGAAACCTGCGGGCCGTTGTTGCCGAATTTTCTTGTCTGCACGATCGCCTCGTTCTGCGTGGCTGGTGTCTCACCCACGAGGATAGAGGAAACAAGGGATCGTGTCTGCACACCGCCCGACGGTGTCTCCCCATCGTCGTCCCGGCGCAGGCCGGAATCCACTACCAAAGAGGTCGGATATGAAAAGCGACTGCGGCCACAACGTCGTGCAACAACGTAGATTTGGGGTTATGGGTCCCGCTCATGCCGCCTCGACGAAGCTGTGGCGCTCATAGAGGAATTCGAGCACGCGCTGCCGGCACTTCAGGTAGCCGGCGTTGGTCGCGAGCTCGAGCCGCTTGCGCGGACGCGCCAAGGGCACCTCGAGCACCTCGCCGATCCGCGCGGCCGGGCCGTTGGTCATCATCACGATGCGGTCCGACAGCAGCACGGCCTCGTCGACGTCGTGGGTGATCATCAGGATGGTGTTGCCGAGCTTCTGGTGCAGCGCCATCACCGAATCCTGCAGATGCGCCCGGGTCAGCGCGTCGAGCGCGCCGAATGGCTCGTCGAGCAGCAGCACCTTGGGCTCCATCGCGAGCGCCCGCGCAATGCCGACGCGCTGCTTCATGCCGCCGGAGATCTCGCTCGGCCGCTTGTCCCTGGCATGCGCCATCTGCACCAGGCCGAGATTGTGCATCACCCAGGCGTCGCGCTCGGCCCGGCTCTTGGTTCGGGCAAACACCTTGTCGACGCCGAGCTTGACGTTCTCGTACACGGTCAGCCACGGCAGCAGGCTGTGGTTCTGGAACACGACGGCGCGATCCGGCCCCGGCGAATTGACCTCTCGGTTCTCCAGCAGCACACCACCATTGGTGGCGCCGGTAAGGCCGGCAACGATGTTGAGCAAGGTCGACTTGCCGCAGCCGGAATGGCCGATGATCGAGACATATTCGCCCTGATCGATGGTCAGGTTGATGTCCTTCAGGACCTCCGTGGTGACATTGCCGCGGGCAAAGGTCTTGTCGATGTGATCGAGCTTCAGATAGGCCTGCATGACTTGTCCCCCTCAGTTCGCCGCCGTGCCGCGGGTCACGGCCTTGCCGAGGCCCGCAATGAGGCGATCGAGCACGAAGCCGATGATGCCGACATAGAACAGCGCCAGGATGATTTCGCTGATATGCGAGGAATTCCACGCATCCCAGATGAAGAAGCCGATGCCGACGCCGCCGATCAGCATTTCCGCCGCGACGATCGCGAGCCAGGACAGGCCGATGCCGATGCGCAGGCCGGTGAACATGTAGGGCGCAGCCGCCGGGATCATGATCTTGGTGAAGAACTCCAGCGGATTGAGCTGCACCACCGCGGCGACGTTGCGGTAATCCTGCGGGATGTTGCGGATGCCGACCGCGGTGTTGATGATGATCGGCCATACCGACGTGATGAAGATGACGAAGATCGCCGAGGGCTGGCCGTCGCGGAACGCGGCGAGCGACAGCGGCAGCCAGGCGAGCGGCGGAATCGTGCGCAGCACCTGGAATAGTGGATCGAGCCCGCGCATCGCCCAGACCGACTGGCCGACCAGCGTGCCGAGCGCGATGCCCGCGATCGCCGCCAGCGAGTAGCCGTAGGCAACGCGCTGCAGGCTGGCGGAGAGATGCCAGAACAGCCCCTTGTCGATGCCGCCATGGTCGAAGAACGGATCGAGGATCAGCTCCTTGGTGTCCTTGAACACTTTTGTCGGCGGCGGCAGGCTGGAGCCGGCGCGCCGGCAGATCAACTCCCACACCACCAGCAGCAGCGCGACCACGATCAGCGGCGGCACCACCCGCGCCGCGGTCTCCTTCGCCAACCTGGCGTAGGTCTCGGCGCGCGGTGCGCGCTTCGGCGTCATGGTCACGACCGGCGCCGCGGCAGTGGCCGGCGGCGTCGCGACCTCCGAGGTCTCGGTCTTCATGGCAATCATCGACATTGACAAAGGATCTCCGTGGTCGGCGACGGGCCGCGCAGAAAAGCGCGGCCCTGACGGGGGCTCGGCTCAGACGTCGACGCGCTTGATGGACAGCGACTTCAGATAGGCGGCGGGATTCTCCGGATCGAAGATCTTGCCGTCGAAGAAGGTCTCCTTGCCGCGCGAGGTCGAGGTCGGAATGTCGGACACGCCGAGCTCCTTGGCGGCCTCCTTCCAGAGATCCTCGCGGTTGACCTTGGCGATCAGCGCCCTGGTGTCGAAGCCCGCCTCATACTTGCCCCACCGGATATCCTCGGTCAGGAACCAGAGGTCGTGGCTTTGATAGGGATAGGAGGCGTTGTCCTTCCAGAACCGCATCTGCTGCGGCGAGTTCTCGACCACACGGCCGGTGCCGTAGTCGAACTTGCCCTTCATGCGGTCGGTGATGTCTTCCACCGGACAGTTGATCCACTGCCGCTTGGCGCAGATCGCCGCGGTCTCCTCGCGGTTCTCCGCCTTCTCGCACCACTGCTGGGCTTCCATGACAGCCATCAGCAGCGCCTTGGCGGCCTTCGGGTTCTTGTCGACCCAGGCGGCGCGCAGCCCGAACGATTTCTCCGGATGCTTGTCCCAGAGCTCGCCGGTCGTGATCGCGGTGTAGCCGATCTCCTGATGGATCAGCTGCAGATTCCACGGCTCGCAGACGCAGAAGCAATCCATGGTGCCGACTTTCATGTTGGCCACCATCTGCGGCGGCGGCACCACGATGGTCTCGATGTCCTTGTCGGGATCGATGCCACCGGCAGCGAGCCAATAGCGGATCCAGAGATCATGGGTGCCGCCCGGGAAGGTCATCGCGGCCTTCACTGCCTTGCCGGAGGCCTTCTTCTTCTCCAACGCAGCCTTGAAGGGCGCAGTGTCGATGCCGACCTTGAGATCGGCATATTCCTTGGCGACCGAGATGCATTGGCCGTTCAGGTTGAGCCGCGCCATGATGTACATCGGCGTCGGCTGATTGTTCTGCGTCACCTTGCCGGCCGAGATCAGGTACGGCATCGGGGTGAGGATGTGCGCGCCGTCGATGCCGCTACCCTCGGAGCCGAGCACGAGATTGTCGCGCGTAGTGCCCCACGAGGCCTGCTTCTGCACCTCGACATCGGGCATGCCGTATTTGGCGAAGATGCCCTTCTCCTTGGCGACGAACAGCGGCGACGCATCGGTCAGCGCGATGAAGCCGAGCTTGGCGCCTTTCACCTCCGGACCGGCGCCCTGCGCGAACGCGCCGGCGGGAAAGTTGAGCTTGGCCGCGGCGAGCAGCGCGGCGGCGCCACCGCTTGCCTTCAGCAGCCGGCGACGGCTGATCGCGCGGCTCGGCGGCGTGTTGCTGGGCTTGGTCATCGGTCGTCCTTTGCGTTGCGGTGTTGCGTCTGTGCGTCGAGCAACCTCCCGTCGGGTGGCGACGCGCGCAGGGCGCAACAGGGCATGCACCGGGGAGGCCCCGGACTGGCGGCGTCAGAAATCCGATGGGGTGGCCTCGAGGGACGGCTTCAATGGCGTCGGCAGCTGACTATTCAAGCCTCGTGCCAAGCTACCGCAGGGCAGAAATGGATTTTATTGCAATGTTTTGCGCAACTTGTCGCAGCGCGCGCCAACGTGCCGCGCGCTGCCAAAAATTGCGATCAGCTCAATTCTTGTGCGGTGCACATAAATCGAGCAGTCGATTTGACGATAGCTATCAGGCGTCTTCGGCGAGCTTGGTGCCAAGTGGCGCGGGCGCCATGCCGCCGCCGGGCTTCACATGGAATTCGTAGCTCATCAAGCTCCACGGACCGTCCGAGCGCTGGCCGTCGGGCATCACGGGATCGGTGCGCCGTTCGACCTTGGCGATCAGCTCGTCCTTCACGCCGAACACCACATCGGAGTCGATGTACTCATCGCCTTCGACGAACACATGCGTGATCAGCGGCTCGTAACCCTTGGCGTTGACCAGGAAATGCACATGCGCCGGCCTCATCGGATGACGGTTGGTCTGCGTGATCATCTGCCCGACCGGACCGTCGGTCGGGATCGGATAGCTGCACGGCACGATGGTGCGGAAGAAGAAGCGGCCGTCGGCATCGGTGATGAAGCGCGCCCGCGAAGAGGCGCCTTCCGTTGCGAAGCTCGGCTTCTGCGAGTCGTAGAATCCATCATCGTCAGCGTGCCAGACATCGACCGGGACATTGGCCAGCGGCCGGCCCTTGAGGTCGGTGACGCGGCTCTGCACGAACATGCGCTCACCGGGCAGGCTTGCCGAGATGTCGGTGCCGTGCGGCGTCACCTTGTGCTCGCCGACATAGAACGGCCCGAGCACAGTGGTCTCGGTCGCGCCGTCGCGATCCCTGTGGTTCACCGCATCGACCAGCATCGAGACGCCGAGCACGTCGGACAGCAGGATGAATTCCTGGCGAATGTCGGTGCATTTCTGCCCAGTGCGAGTCAGGAAACCGATCGCGTGGTCCCACTCCTCGAAGGTGAGATTGGTCTTGCGCACATAGTCGTGCAACGACGTCACCAGTTCCTGCAGCAGGAACTTGGCCCGCGGATCCGGCGTCTGGTCGAAGCTGCGGATGACGGCGGCGGTGAGCTCGGTTTCGTTGAACTGGGTCATCTCGGCGTTTCCCCTGAGGCCCTTTGGGCGCGATCGCAGCGGCGAGCCTACACCACCGGCCCGGAGCCGGTAAGTCGCAGCAGATTGGTGAAACCGACACTTTTCGGCTATCAAGGCTGCCTCGCCAGCCGGAGAAACGCCCGATGTTAGCCCCCACGCCTGCCTCGCCCGAATCCGCGGGAATGTCGACCACAGCCCTCAATCGCCTCGAAGCGCATCTGAAGAGCCGCTACATCGAATCCGGCCGCTTTCCGGGGACCCAGCTGCTGATCTACCGCCGCGGCAAGATCGTGCATTCCACCGTCCAGGGCTTTGCCGACCTCGAGCGCAAGGCGCCGATGAAGGACGACACTATTTTCCGCATCTATTCGATGACCAAGCCGATCACCTCAGTCGCCTTCATGATGCTGGTCGAGGAAGGCAAGGTCGCACTCGACGAGCCGGTCGCGAAGTACATTCCGGAATGGAAGAACCTCGGCGTGTTCGTTGCCGGTACCGCACCCGCCTTCCTGACGCGCGCGCCGACGCGTCCGATGCAGATCGTCGACCTCTTGCGCCACACCTCGGGCCTCACCTACGGCTTCCAGCAGCGCTCCAATGTGGATGCCGCCTATCGCGAGAAGAAGATCGGCGAGGTCATCAAGGCCGGTACGCTCGACAGCATGATCGAGGACCTGGCGAAGATCCCGCTGGAGTTCTCGCCGGGCGAGGCCTGGAACTACTCGGTCTCGACCGACGTGCTCGGCTATCTCGTCGGCAAGATCGCAGGGATGCCGTTCGAGCAGTTCCTCAAGGAGCGGATCTTCAAGCCGCTCGGCATGAACGATACGGATTTCTTCGTGCCCGCCGACAAGGTGCACCGCTTCGCCGCCTGCTATTCCGCCGATCCGCAGGGCGGCTTCAACCCGCTCGCCGCCGAGCGCAAGGGCACACTGACGCTGCAGGACGATCCGACGACCAGCTCGTTCCTGTCGCCGCCTTCGCTGGTCTCGGGCGGCGGCGGGCTGTGTTCGACCGCGGCCGACTATCTGACCTTCTGCCGGGCGCTGCTCAACGGCGGCGAGCTCGGCGGCGTCCGCCTGCTCGGCCCGAAGACGCTGAAGCTGATGGCCTCCAATCACCTGCCCGGCGGCGTCGACCTGCCGGCGATGTCGCGTTCGATGTTCGCCGAAGCCGCCTATAACGGCATCGGCTTCGGGCTCGGCTTCGCCGTCACCATGCATCCGGCGCAGACGCTGATCGCCGGCAGCCCGGGTGAATTCAACTGGGGCGGCGCCGCGACGACGTCGTTCTTCATCGATCCGGCCGAAGAGCTGATTACCATCTTCATGACCCAGGTGCTGCCGTCGAGCGCCTATCCGCTGCGGCGCGAGCTGCGCACCATGGTCTACGCCGCGATCACCGAGAGCAATCTCTGACCAATGACTCTTCCGCGGCGCAGGACATGCGCCGCGGAGTTTGCAATTGCCAGTCATTTCCTTTGGCTGACTTTTCCGACTTCCCCTAAGTGCACCGCAAACGGGCATCGACCCGGGGACATCGTGCCGAAACTGACATTGCCAGTGCGTCTCGCGCTTCTGGTCGCGGGGACGATGTTGCCGCTGATCGTTTTCGCGGTCGGGATCGTGTTCCACAATTACCAGCGGGATCGTCAGGCCGCCACGCAGCGCGTGCTCGAGACGGCGCGCAGCATCCGCCTGCTGCTGGATGCGGAAATGCAGCGCATGACCGGCGGGCTGCAGGTGCTGGCGCTGACCAATTCGCTGCGCAACAGCGACTTCGGCAGTTTCCGCCGCGTCGCGGTCGGCTTCCTCGACCAGTACGGCAAGGACGGCGTGGTGCTGGTGGCGGACCGCAGCGGACGCCAGGCGTTCTCCTCGCTGACGCCGGACACCGCGGACCTGCCGCCGCGCAACAATCTCGAGATCGTCGAGAAGGTGTTCGCGACCCGGCAGCCGCAATACTCCAACCTGTTCTTCGGTCAGGTGAAGCAGCGCCTGATCATCACCGTCGAGGTGCCGGTGATCCGCGACGGCGAGGTGCTCTACGACATCTCCTTCAGCCCGCCGATCGAGATCTTCCAGGCCATCATCGAGAAGCAGCGCCTGAACCAGGACTGGACCATCTCTATCTTCGACGGCAACGGCGTCAACCTGGCGCGGGTGCCGAATCCGGAAGCGACCATCGGCCAGCGTGCCGCGCCATCGCTGTTTGCCGAGATGTTCCGCCGCGACGAAGCGACACTGCCGACCGTCTCGCTGGAAGGCGTGCCGCTGATCACGGGCTTCACCCGATCGCGCGTCACCGGCTGGACGGTCGCGGCGGGGATCACCGAGAACTCGCTAGTGGGGCCGCTGTGGCGCACGCTTGCGATCACCAGCGTGATCGGCGGCGTCCTGCTCCTGGTCGGCCTCGGCTTTGCGGTACGGATGGCGACCACGATCGCGCGCGGTGAGCTGCTGCACGATCTGCTGATCGAGGAGCTCAACCATCGCGTCAAGAACACGCTGGCGATCCTGCAATCGATCGCCACGCAGACCTTTCGCAGCGCGAGCCGCGCCGAGCGCGAGAAATTCGAGGGACGGCTCGGCGCCCTTGTCGAGGCGCACAATCTGCTCTCGACCGACAAATGGCAGGGCTCCGACCTGCAGGACGTGGTCAGCCGCGTGCTGCGCCCCTATCTGCTGAACAACACCGCCGAGCGGGTCAAGATGTTCGGACCGCGCGTGCCGCTGTCGCCCCGGCTTGCCTTGGTGCTGTCGATGATCCTGCATGAGATGGCGACCAACGCCGCCAAATACGGCGCACTCTCCAACGACACCGGCATGGTGACGCTGGACTGGGAAATCCTCGAGGAAGGCGCAGCACCGAAGCTCCGGATGATCTGGACGGAGGCTGGCGGCCCGGAGGTCGTAGCGCCAGTGCAGCGCGGCTTCGGCTCCCGCCTGATCGAGCGCAGCGCCCGCGACCAGTTAGGAGGCGAAGCCTCGGTCGATTTCCTGCCCCACGGCGTCGTCTACACGGTGATCAGCTCCCTCGAAACCGGCGATTGACCGGGCCAACGGCATCCAAACCTGCGACAACTTGGCACGCAAGTTGCTAAGATAGGACGGGTTCGGCCGGCATGAACACCGGCAAGAAACAGGGGGAATTGATGTCGACCATCGCAGCTGAAGCCACCATGGCACGCAAGCCGCTCTACACATCGCTGTTCGTGCAGGTGCTTGTCGCGCTGCTGCTCGGGATCGTCATCGGCATGGCCGCGCCCGATTTCGCGATCGGGCTGAAGATCTTCAGCGATGCCTTCCTGAAGCTGATCTCGATGATCGTGGCACCGATCGTGTTCTGCGTGGTGGTGCACGGCATTGCGGGCGCCGGCGACCTCAAGAAGGTCGGACGCGTCGGCGTCAAGGCGCTGGTGTATTTCGAGGTGATGACGACGGTGGCGCTCGTGGTCGGCTTGATCCTGGCCTATCTGTTCGGGCCCGGTCACGGCATGAACATCGACACCTCGACACTGGATGCCAAGGCGCTCGGCAACTACGCCAGCAACGCGCAGAAGCTGAAGGGCGAAGGCATCGGCAGCTTCCTGCTCAACATCATCCCGAGCACCTCATTCGACGCGCTGTCGCGCAACGACGTACTCCAGGTGCTGTTCTTCGCCATCATCTTCGGCGTCAGCCTGGCGCTGGTCGGCGGCGAGAAGGGCGAGCGGATCTCGTCCTTCATCGATGCGGTCTCCACCGTGCTGTTCCGCGCCATGGGCCTGATCGTGCGCTTCGCGCCGATCGGCGTGCTCGGCGCCGTCGCCTACACGGTCGGCAAATACGGCGTCGGCTCGCTGAAGCAGCTGCTGTCGCTGGTGGCGCTGTTCTACGTCTCGGTCGCCGTGTTCGTGCTCGGCGTGCTCGGCGCCGTGATGGCGCTCGCCGGCATCAACATCCTCAAATTCCTCGGCTACCTGCGCGAGGAACTGATGATCGTGGTCGCCACCGCCTCGTCGGACGCGGTGCTGCCGCAGGTGATGCGCAAGCTGGAGCGTTTCGGCGTCAAGGATTCGGTGGTCGGCCTCGTGATTCCGACCGGCTATTCCTTCAACCTCGACGCGTTCTCGATCTATCTGACGCTGGCGGTCGTCTTCATCGCACAGGCGACCAACACGCCGCTCTCGTTCGGCGACCTGCTGCTCGTGCTCGGCGTGTCGCTGATCACCTCGAAGGGCGCGCATGGCGTGCCGGGTTCCGCGATCGTCATCCTGGCGGCGACGCTCAATGCCGTGCCGAGCATCCCGGCGATCGGCCTCGTGCTGGTGCTTTCGGTCGACTGGTTCATCGGCATGGCGCGCGCAGTCGGCAATTTGATCGGCAACTGCGTCGCCACCGTCGTGGTCGCGGCATGGGAAGGCGACCTGGATCGGGACAAGGCCCGCCGTGTGCTCGAAGGCACCGATGCGGTGGACGTGACCGCGGGCTGAACCGCACGGCAGAGGACCGGCGGTGTCCCGCGCATCGCGCGGGACACGAGCGGGCTTACTTGATCAGCCGCAGATACGGCGGCAACTGCCTGGTCGCCGGTTCCTGCACCGGCTCGTCCGACGCGATGATATCGCACAGCGCCTTCAATTCGGAATCCGTCACCTTGTGGAGCTCCATCCGAAGCTCGAGGATCGCAAGGGACAATAGCCGCGCCGTCTCCGTATTCGCCCGGTCAGTCAGGAACCCCTGACATTCCTCCAGGGTTGCAAGCAGCGCCAGCAACCGTTCTTCCGCATTTGCGACCGGCATATCTTCCACTCCCGAAGCCGCGAGGTAGAGTCGAGGTGTTCCCCTCTTCCGCTTCATTTGGCCTCTCCTGCCAGAGTTCGCCGGCGTTTCGTAGGCGCACAATTGTTCCAGATGATTCAGAACTTTTGGGCAATTGTCCAGCAACATTCCGAAAGCCCGACTTGGACTTACGTCAAGTTTTCGCATTGGCGACGTTTCAGTCAAGCAACCTGAGCAGCTCGCCGCGACCTCTGGATGCACTAGCTGGGGTTGCATCCATATCAAGACGCCCGTACAATATAGTTGCCCGTAGAACTACGGGCGCAGTGCATTGCCGCCCAGTAAGCATGCGCGCAAAATCTGTGTCGATCAAACTCGCGCTAGTTGTGGTTTGGTCAATATTTTGCCAAATGTAGAGGGCGGGGTGTCGACAGACACCTTGGCGCGGTCGACTTAAGGTCGTCGGCCGAGTCGGTACTAGGGTGCTTCCAACGCGCAAATGCGTTTGGATACCATCCCGCGATCTTCTTGGATTTCGTAGTTCGGACGAACTGACGATCCACTCGAGCTTAACGCGGTACATCATGAATGTGTCCCTGACCCGACCGGGCCAGGGATTCTCGATTTGAAGGACGGGTCACAAGAATGAACAGATCAGCAGCAAAGAAGATGAAGCAACGCAGTGCCGGCAAGCCGGACATTGAGTTGGGCAAGCGGATTCGCCTGCGCCGGGTCGAGCAGAAGATCTCGCAGGCCGAGCTCGGCGACAAGCTGGGCGTCAGCTTCCAGCAGGTTCAGAAGTACGAGAAGGGTGTGAACCGCGTCGGCGCCGCTCGCCTTCAGCAGATCGCGAGCGCGCTGGACGTGCCGGTCACCTTCTTCTACGACGGCGACAACAAGGCCCGCGAAGTCGAGAGCCTGCTGTTCCTCGACAGTGCGTTCAGCCTCCGGTTGCTGCGCGCCTATAGCAAGATCAAGGATCAGACCGTGCAGCGCCAGCTGGTGTCGCTGATGGAATCGATCGCCGCCAACGAAGACTGAGCGGCTGCGCAGGTACGGTCGCGACGCCGCGAACGCGATCGACCAGGGCGAGCGGATTGGCCGGCGGCCGGTCATCGGACCACCACGGTCGGGCCAGGAAGATGTCGAAGCGCTGCCATCCGCGATGGCAGCGCTTTTTCTTTTTTGTCTCTTCGGCACCACGCGAGAGCGAGTTCCGCGCTGATGTGTACGGTAAGGCCGTTGCGATACCGGCAAGACGGCCGCGGTCATGCAGCGGCGGCAACCAAAACTTAATCAAGACGCAACGGTCTCGGCGTAGATCATCACCTCCGAATAAGCGCACCGCCCCCTTTGATTCGTGCGGCGGGGCCGAGTTTTCCGATCTTTCGCGCAAGCGGCGCAGTCCGGAGAAACGCGATATGCAGAGACAGACACTCGTCGTCGTCGCCACGATGCTTGCGGCGCTGCCGGCATTCGCCCAAACCGCCGGCGCGCCCGGTCCGGCTGCCGCGGTCCCACCTCATCATGCTGTGCCGGCTGCGATACCAGCGGCCACCCAGCCGAGCTCGGCCAAGCCGGCTGCGTCGGCCACGGTCGCGGAAACGCGATCGGCTGCAGCGCTCGCGTTGTCGCACGAACCGACCTACGATCAGGGCAGCGCGCAGCGCATTCGCGAGGTGGTGAAGAGCTATTCCGATCTCGCCGCCCACGGTGGCTGGCCCACGATTCCCGCGGACGCGAAATTCGCGTTGGGCGTCCAGGGCGCCAATGACGAGCTGTTGCGCAAGCGTCTGATCATCACCGGCGACCTTGCCGCCGACAAGACCACCGGCGCCTATGATGAGGTGGTAGCCGAGGCGGTGAAGCACTTCCAGGCACGCCACGGGCTCGCGGCAACCGGCACGGTGACGCCACGGACGCTGGCTGCGCTCAACGTTCCCGTGCAGAAGCGTCTCAAGCAGCTCGAGGCCTCGCTGGAGCGGCTGGACCAGATGGACTTCCAGTTCGGGCAGCGCTACGTGGTCGTCAACATTCCCGCGACCTTCGCCGAGGCCGTCGAGGACGACAAGGTCGTGCGGCGCTACCGCGTGATCGTCGGCAAGACCGAGAAGCCCTCGCCGACGCTGACGTCGGAGATCACCGACGTCATTCTCAATCCGACCTGGACGGTGCCGTCTTCGATCGTGAAGACGGAGATCACGGCTCATATGCGCAAGGATCCGACCTATCTGTCGCGCATGCACATGGACGTGCTCGACGCCCACGACAACCCGATCGATCCGCATGCGGTCGACTGGTCGGGCAATCACGTGCCCGACGTCACGGTGCGTCAGCAGAGCGGCGCGTGGAATGCGCTCGGCGCGGTCAAGATCGACATGCCGAACGCCTATTCGGTCTACATGCACGACACCAATCAGCACAGCCTGTTCAGCGACGACTATCGCTTCGACTCGCATGGCTGCTCGCGCGTCGACAATGTCCGCGATCTCGCGGCATGGCTGCTGAAGGACCAGCCGCAGTGGACCCGCGCCGCCATCGATGCCGCGATCATCACCGGGCAGCGTCAGGACATCCGCATGCTCAAGAAGGTCCCGGTGGCCTGGATCTACCTCACGGCCTGGATGACGAAAGACCGGACCATCCAGTTCCGCAACGACGTCTACGACCAGGACCAGCAACTCCTCGAAGCCACTGCAGAGGAAGCTGCGTTTTTCAACAAGGCCGCCGAACATCCGCTGACCACGCAGTAGCGCGCTTCCGAACGGAGCGCGACATCGCGAGTCCGCCCGCCATTGTGTCGCGCGGCCAATTGTCGCCCGCGCATCGCGCGACCTCACAACTCCCGCATTTCCTGCGTTGAACCGGCATCGCCAGGACCAAGTGCACGTGCCTGTCTTTTTTGTCGCAGCAACCAGGCGGCCGCATGAACGTTTTCAGGCTTCAACCAAGGAGATTTCGATGAATATCAAGCTTGCCGTTATTGGATTGGTCGCGCTCGGGAGCGCGACGTTGATGTCCGGTGCGGCGTCGGCGCTGCCGAACGGGCTTCCGCAGGCCAGCCACATCGCAGGCGAAACGTCCAATATCGACAAGGTGCGCCAGGTCTGCGATCGCTGGGGCCGCTGCTATTGGCAACCGGGTTACGGCTACGGACCGCGCCATCACGGATGGCATCATCGTCCGCACTTCCACCATCGCCACGGATACC
Source organism: Bradyrhizobium sp. PSBB068 (assembly GCA_016839165.1). Taxonomy (NCBI): domain Bacteria; kingdom Pseudomonadati; phylum Pseudomonadota; class Alphaproteobacteria; order Hyphomicrobiales; family Nitrobacteraceae; genus Bradyrhizobium; species Bradyrhizobium sp. PSBB068. The sequence goes on along the minus strand of CP069300.1, from coordinate 1,886,239 downwards.
GCCCTCATGGCGGTCATCACGGTGGCGGTCATCACGGCAGACATCGCGGCGACGGACATCACGGCGGACACCGCCGCTGATTATGCGAGGGGGCTTCGGCCCCCTCACCTTTTTTGCAGCAGGGCGCCGCCAGCGCAGCCTCCGACATTCGCCGGTACCGTTGCTGCCGTCAAAACGAGCAGCGTGACACCTTCGGCATGGACCGCGTGTTCGACGGCCGGCCAGTCCATCTCCGGCCACAAGGCTGGGCGTCACTGCATCGTCATCTAGCCAAATCGACCAAACAGGGCGTTGCATCGCGGAGCGATAGCGGCGTAGCTTGTCGCAACCTCCGATGACCCACGTCTACCGACGCCGGACGAACTGAGGAGCGGCAAGATGGCAGCCAATGAGGGCGATCGCTTCCGCGATCAGGTCGCAGCGTTCCTGCGCGCGGTCAGAAAAGACGTCGATGTCGAAGTTCTGCTCGGCCACAAGCGGGTCGACATCGTCTGGCGCAGGCAGGAATTCGGCAACAAGGCGCGGGTCGTCGCCATCGAGTGCAAAAAGTATTCGCGCGCCCTGAGCCTTGAACAGGTTAGCGGCATCTGGGCCGACTACAGCGCGCTCTATGATCAACATCTCATCGACGAAGTCCTGCTGATCACAAGTCAGGATATCAGCGCGACCGCAAAGGGCTACGCGAACGGCATGCGTGCTCTTTCGTACATGACGTTCTCACAGTTGCAGGACGCCACCCTCAATGTCCGTGCCTACCTGCGCAGCCTCGAAGCCTCCTATTCGGAGGAAGGAATCGAGAATTACTATATAGCCTCGCACTGCGATGCCGGTGTCGAGGTCGTCACGCACATATCGGATTGGATGACCGCCGAAGGACGCCCGACCCTGGCCGTGCTCGCCAGTTACGGCATGGGGAAGACGACGACAGCCAGAAAAGTAGCCGCAGAGCTGGCCAATGCACACCTGGAAGGCGAGCAGGTTCGAATTCCCATCTATGTGCAGCTTCAGGAGATCGTTGGAGAGCAAAGTCTGGAGGGCCTGCTCGGCAAGGTCCTCGCAGCGCGCGCACCCATCGAAGGTTACCACTTCGACACATTCATGACGCTCAACAAAGCCGGGCGTTTCCTGGTGATCCTCGATGGCTTCGACGAGATGAAGCATGCGATGACCTGGGACGACTTTCGCGCGACCTTCAAGGAACTGAACCGGCTCGTCACACCCAACGCCAAGGTGCTGCTTCTCGGCAGACCGACCGCCTTCCTGTCCGACGACGAAGAGACGTTTGTGTTGAAGGGAGTGCGCACGCTCGCCGGCCGTCAGGTTCGAGAGCCGGATTGGCCGGCCTACGAGACCACCAGGCTGCTGCCGTTCTCCCCCGAGCAGTCGATCATGTTCGTGAAGAGCTACTCGATGTATCGCACCGAAAACAGCGCGACGGACGAATACATCGTGGACCGTGCTGAGCTGGAAAGACGCACCAAGATACTCGAGCTCAACGACTTCGGCGATCTGCTTTCGCGGCCAGTCCAAGCCAAAATGTTCTGCGAGATGTTTCTCGACCGGTTCGTCGAACCAAAGCCCTATTTGACCGGAGAGCTGTACGAAGTATTCGTCACGCGGATCATCGAGCGCGAAATCGACAAGCGCACCAGATCGCCATTCGACTACGCTGACCGGCGGAAGTTCGCCGAAGCGATCGCCTGGTGGCTCTGGATGACAGCCCAAACCATGAGTGTCGATGAGGGCGACATCCCCGATGAGATCGTGCGCCCGTTCATGCCGGCGTCCGACGCCGATCTGGATGCCGTGAGGCGCGACCTTGTTTCGGCGTGCTTCCTGGATCGGAAGGGCAACAAGACCTTGTTCTTTCCCCACAGATCATTCCAGGAGTTTCTAGTCGCAAGTTACGTTGTCACGAACAAGATTGACGACATGAACCTGGTGGCGACCGCAGTCACCCGGGACGTCCTGAAGTTCATTGCCGAGTCACCGGACAGTTCGGCGACTTTCAAACTCTGGCACGAAGCCCTGCTTCACTTCTCCGGCGCAATGCCGCTGCATCTCCTGATCGACATTGCCAAATCCGCCGTCGAGCGAGCAGCACAACGACAACGGGTGCAGTGTCCGTGGGATATCGTCCTGCAATTCCTCACCTCGGTCAGAGGCGACGGTGCCGGCGAAACGCGTGTCGGGCTGATCGCCGTAGATCATATTCGCACGTCGCTGGACTTCTTTTCCGATCCGCAGCGCCGCCTGATCTGCATCGACGCCTTCCTGATCGCATTGACCCTTGCCGAGTCTGACACCCAATCGGTGATATCAACCCATATCTTCGGAGCTCTTGTGATCCAGTTGCGGATAGAGCTCGGCGATATGCCGGGATCAGCAGTGGATCCAAGGTTCTCGCTCAGTCGCTACATGAGCCAGGCGGAGTCCGACCCGTATTATCAGATACTGAAGAAGGCATTCACCTTCACCGAAGCGCGAGACGGAACAATAGAGGCAAAGTACATACCGCTTGAACTGGCGGCCGCAGTCCGCGAGCGGTATCCTTCATATCGCGTCAAGGACATCGACGGGTTGGAACGAGTGGCCAAACAGACCATCAGCATTTCGGCCGACCGCCCCTATCCGCACGTGACGCAAATTCGATTGAGGAGAGCACTGTCTGCTCTTGGTGTCCGGACCTAGAGCATGACCCGGAAAAGTGGAAACCCGGTTTCCGAAAGGATCATGCTCTAGAGCGACGCCAGAACTGCCCGCGCGACATCGGCGGTGCCGTTGCTGCCACCAAACTCGAACGGCTTGATACCGCCGGCATAGACCTTGTCGACCGCGCGCTCGATGTTCTCGGCAGCTTCAGCGGCGCCATCGAGACCATGCTTGTCGGCTAACCAGTCCAGCATCATCGCGGCAGACAGGATCATCGCGGTCGGGTTGGCCTTGCCCTGCCCCATGATGTCGGGCGCGGTGCCGTGACATGGCTGAAACACAGCGTAGCGGTCGCCGATGTCGGCTGACGGCGCCATGCCCATGCCGCCGATCAGGCCGGCTGTGAGATCCGACAGGATGTCGCCGAACATGTTCTCGGTCACCATGACGTCGAAGTCCCAGGGGCGCTTCACCAGCGCCGCCGCGGTCGCGTCGATGTAGAGGTGATCGGCCCTGACATCGGGATGGCGCTTGGCGGTCTCGTCAAAAATGCCGCGGAAGAACGCGAACGCCTTGAACACGTTCGCCTTGTCGACACAGGTCAGCCCGCCTCCGACGCGGCCGCGCGCCTTGCGACGTTCGGCGAGCCGGAACGAGAACTCGAACAGCCGCTCGGAGGTGCGGCGCGTGATCACCATGGTCTCGCGCGCCTCGCTGTCGGTGACCACCCCCTTGCCCATCGAGGCGAACAGGCCCTCGGTCGATTCCCTGATCACGACGAGGTCGATGCCCTTTTGATCTGCGCCGACGATCGTGCTCCTTACGCCCGGAATCAATCGCGCGGGCCGAACGCCGGCATAGAGATCGAAGATCACCCGCAGTTCGATCTGCGGCGCGATCTCGGTGTTGTCGGGATAGCGCACCGACGGCAGGCCACAGGCGCCGAGCAGGATCGCATCGGCCTCCTCGCACAGCCGGATCGTGCTTTCCGGCATCGACCTGCCGGTCTCCTTGTAATGGCCAGCGCCCGCAGGCGCCTCAGTGAAGCGGAATTTGAGGCCCACCGAGGCCTCGATCTTGCGCAGCACCTCGAGCGCCGGCGCCATCACCTCGGGGCCGATGCCGTCGCCGCCGAGGACTGCGATGTGAAGGGCGTCGTTGGCGGACATGGGGATTCCTCAAGACAATGAGAGAAGACCGGTCATTGCGAGGAGCGAAGCGACGAAGCAATCCACGTCGCTGCAATCGGAGAGATGGATTGGTACGCTTTGCTCGCAATGACGGAGGCGTTTATTGCGGCGTCAATACCGCACGTCCGACGAGCTGGCCCTTCTGCAGATTGGTCAGCGCCTCGTTCGCCTTCGCGAGCGGCATCGGCGTCACCGGGATCGCTGGAATCTTCTTATCGCGCACGAGGTCGAGCAGCTCCTGGGTCTCGCGCAGATTGCCGACATAGCTGCCCTGGATGGTGACCGCCTTGATCGGGATCAGCGGCAGCGCCCAGGTCGCGCCGCCGCCGAACAGGCCGACGATCACGAGCTTGCCGCCCTTGGTCAGGCAGTCGAAGCCGAGCTGCGAGGTCTGCGCGTTTCCGACCAGGTCGATCGCGGCGCGGATCGGCTGGCCGGCCTTCTTGATAAGCTGCTCCAGCGCGTCGGGGGCCTTGCCGTCGACGGTCGCGAGCGCACCGGCAGCCTCCGCCGCCTCGCGCTTCCTGGCATCGATATCGACCACGATCGCGCCCTTGCCGCCCATCGCCTTCAGCAGCGACAGCGCCATCAGGCCGAGGCCACCGGCGCCGAAGATTACGATCGGCGTGTCGAGGTCCTTCTCGACCTTCTTCAGCGCGCTGTAGGTGGTGACTCCAGAGCAGGCGTAGGGCGCGGCCGTGACCGGATCGAGCCCGTTGAGGTTGAGCAGATATTTCGGATGCGGCACGGTCATGTGATCGGCATAGCCGCCGTCACAATAGACGCCGAGCGCATTCGGCTTGATCGCGCACATGTTCTCGTCGCCGCCGAGGCAGGTCGGGCATTTTCCGCAGCCGAGCCAGGGATAGGCCAGCGCGACATCACCGACCTTGAGGCCGCCTTTGTCGGCGTCCTTGACGTCGGGGCCGAAGGCCACGATCTCGCCGACCGTCTCATGCCCCATCGTGCGCGGCAGCGAGACGCCGCGATCTTTCAGCGACAGCGGCTTGCGGCCATGGCCGAGATCATAGCCGCCCTCCCAGATGTGCAGGTCGCTGTGGCAGACGCCGGCGGCCTTGACCTTGATCAGCACCTGCGTGCCCGACGGCTGCGGTGTCGGCTGGTCGACCTCCTTCAAGGGGGCATTGAAATCGACGACCTGGAAACTCTTCATCGCTGTTCTCCCGAAGCTTGTTGTTGCGGCGGACCTTGCCACGCCTGCCCGCCCGGGACAAACGCTGATGACCGCATTTTCGAGCAAGCCGCCATGCAGCCCGCTCGAAGGCCAAGACGCACCATCTGTGGGCGTCACTCTTCAGATCAGTGGATGATGGCAGGCCGCGAATTGGCCGGTCGCGACCAGACGCAGTTCCGGCACCTCGCTGGCACAGCGCGCATCGGCGCGCGGGCAGCGGGTGCGGAAGCGGCAGCCGGAGGGCGGCGCGATCGGCGACGGCGGCTCGCCGACCGGGATGCTCCGGGTCGGGCGGACGTCCGGATCAGGCACCGGGATCGCCTCGATCAGCAGCGCGGTATAGGGATGCGCCGGCCGCGCGAACAGCTGCTCCGACGGAGCGACCTCGCAGAGCCGGCCGAGATACATCACCGCGACGCGATCCGAGACTGCCTTCACCACCGCAAGGTCGTGCGCGATGAACAGCAGAGTCAGGCCGTAGCGCGCCTTCATCTCCTCCAGCAGATTGAGGATCTGGGCACGAATTGAAACGTCGAGCGCGGACACCGGCTCGTCGCAGATCACGAATTCCGGATTGAGCACCAGCGAGCGGGCGATGCAGATGCGTTGGCATTGTCCGCCGGAGAATTCGTGCGGCAGCCGTCCGCTCACCAGCGCAGGATCGAGGCCGACCGCCGCCAGCACCTCGGCTACCCGCCGCTTGCGCTCCTCGGGGTCCTTGACGCCCGCGATCACCAGCGGCTCGGCGACGATGTCGCCGATCCGCCGCCGCGGATTGAGCGAGGCGATCGGATCCTGAAAGATCAGCTGCACGCGCCGGCGCATCCGGCGCAGCGCCTCGCCCTTCAAAGTGGTGAGGTCGTGGCCGTCGAACAGCACCTTGCCGGAAACCGCCTGGCGCAACTGCAGGACCGCGCGGCCGAGCGTGGACTTGCCGCAGCCGGATTCGCCGACCAGCCCCAGCGTCTCGCCGCGCGCGATGTCGAGGCTGACGTCGGAGACGGCATGGATGGTCTTCCCGCCCACCGAATATTCGACGACGAGGTTCTCCACCTTCATCAGCGGATTGGGTGCAGCCTGCAGCATCATGCGCCGACCCTCGCGGTGATCGGATGGAAGCAGGCGTAGAGATGTTCCGATGTCTCCGCCGGGCTCAGCTGCGGCTTCTCCGCGCCGCAGCGCTCGGCCGAATAGCGGCAGCGCGGCGCAAACGAACAGCCCTTGAGCGGCCGGGTCGGATCGGGCGGCCGCCCCGAGATCGCCGGCAGCGGCGTATGCGGCGCGACGTCGAGCTTCGGCAGCGCGGCGAGCAGCGCCTCGGTGTAGGGCATCCGCATCTGCTTGAACAAGGCGGGCGTCGGTGCGCGCTCGACGACGCGGCCGGCATACATCACCGCGACCTCGTCGGTGCGGCCGGCGACCACGCCGAGGTCATGGGTGATGATGATCATCGCCATGTGGCGGCGCTGCTGCTCGCGGGCCAGCAGATCGAGGATCTGGGCCTGGATCGTGACATCGAGCGCGGTGGTCGGCTCGTCCGCGATCAGCAGCTGCGGCTCGCAGGACAGCGCCACCGCGATCGCGACGCGCTGGCGCATGCCGCCGGAAAGCTGGTGCGGATATTGTGTCAGCCGCTGCTCGGGCGCGGGAATGCCGACTGCCGCCAGCAGTTCGATGCTGCGCTGCCGCGCCCGGGCGAGATCGAACTCGAGATGTTCCTGAATGGTCTCGATCAACTGGGTGCCGATGGTCAGCACCGGGTTGAGCGAGGTCATCGGATCCTGAAACACCACCGCCAGCGAGCGGCCGCGCAGCTTGCGCAATTTCTCCGCCGACAGCTTGGTCAGATCCTGTCCGCCGAACATCACCCGGCCGGACAGTTTCGCCTTCTTGGGCAGCAGTTGCAGGACGGCGCGCGACAGCATGGTCTTGCCGCAGCCGGATTCGCCGACAATGCCGAGCGTCCTGCCGGCGCCGACGGTGAGATCGACATGATCCACCGCCCGCAAATTGCCGCGCGGCGTCGGCAGGTCGACCACCGCATTCTCGACCGACAGCAACGCGCCGCTCATAGTGCACCTTGCCGGGGGTCGGTCAACGCGCGGATGGTGTCGCCGATCAGGTTGAACGAGAGCACGGTGAGGAACATCGCGATCGCCGGAATGAAGGCAAGCATTGGCGCCACATCGAGGCTCTCACGCCCCTCCCCGATCATGCTGCCCCAACTCGAGATCGGCGGCGGCACACCGAGGCCGAGGAAGGACAGCGAGCCTTCGACCACGATGGTGACGGCGACGCCGAGCAAGAAGAAGGCAAGCAGCGGCAGCAACACATTGGGCAGCAACTCACGCAGCAGGATGCGCGCATGCGTGGCGCCGAGCGCCTGTGCCGCGATGACGAATTCACGCCGCGCCAGCGTCAGCGTCGCTGCCCGCGCCACCCGCATGAAGGCGGGAATGCCGAGCACGCCGAGGATGCAGGTCAGGTTGAAGATCGACTGGCCGAGATAGGCGGTGACCGCAAGCGCCAGGATCAGCGGCGGGAATGCCAGCAGCACGTCCATGCTGCCGACCACGATGGATTCGAAACGGCCGCGGAAATAGCCGGCGAGGATGCCGAGCGCGCCGCCGATGGTGACCCCGATCATCGGCGCGCAGAGGCCGACGATCAGCGAGATCCGTGCGCCGTAGATCAACCGCGACAGCTCGTCACGGCCGAGGCCGTCGGTGCCGAGCCAGTGCTCGGCGGATATTGGCCCCCTCCGTTCGAGCATGTCCATGTCAGTCGGGCTCGGCAGCGGCAGCAGATCGGCGAAGATCGCGACCGCGAACACCAGCACCATCCAGCCGATCGCGACCCAGAACAGCGCGCCGAGCCGGCGCTTGCGCCGCACCGGTGCCGCATTGGTCTCATCGAGGCTGAGCTCAAGCGTGGCCATGGCGGATCCTCGGGTCGAGCACGGCGTAAAGCAAATCGACGATGAAGTTCATGATCACGAAGCCCGCCGCGACCAGCAGCACCACGCCCTGCAGGATGATCAGGTCGCGGGTATAGATCGCGCCGACCAGCAGACGGCCGATCCCCGGCAACGCGAAGATCGATTCAACGATGACGGTGCCGCCGATCAGGCGGCCGATGTTGATGCCGGTGATGGTGACAAGCGTCAGCGAGGACGGCTTCAGCGCGTGCACGAACAGGATGCGCGACGGCTTCAGGCCCTTCGCCTTGGCGAGCGCGATATAGTCCTCCTGGAGCGCCGCGATCATGTCCGAACGCAGCACCCGCATGATGCCGGGCCATTCCGCAAGCCCGAGCGTCAGCGCCGGCAGCACCATGAAGCGCAGATTGGCGATCGGGTCCTCGGTGAACGGCACGTAGCCGGTCGCCGGCAACAACCGCAGCTCGACCGCGAACAGATAGATCAGCAGGATCGCCGACAGGAAGGTCGGCACCGACAGCATGCCGAAGGCCGATCCAGTCATGAGACGGTCGAACGCACTGCCGGCCTTGGCCGCGCAGGCGATTGCGAGCGGCACGCCGATCGCAAGCCCGATCAGCTCGGCGAGGATCATCAGCTCGAACGAGACCGGGATGCGCTCGCTGACCGCCTGCCACACGGTCTGCCCGGTGCGGAACGAGCGTCCGAAATCACCCTGCAGGATGTGCCACAGCCAGCCCAGATAACGCAGCCAGATCGGCTGATCGAGCCCCATGTCGTGGCGCAGCGCCGCGACGTTCTCAGGCGTCGCCTGGTCGCCAAGTATCACGTAAGCGAGATCGCCGGGCAGCAGCGAGGCGATCACGAAGGTCAGCACCGAGACCGCGATCAGCACCGGTACCAGGTACAGGAGCCTGCGCGCGACGAACAACAGCATGAAAGGCTATTCCTTCCAGGCGTAGGAGACGTCGAGCACCCCGTTGAACATCTTTGGCACGCCCTTCACCTTCGCGCTCGATATCGCGTAGTAGGTATTCTGGAAGGTCCAGAACCAGATCGCCTCCTTGTTGATCAGTCGGCTGACCGCGCAATAGTCCTCGGTGCGCTGGGCGACGTCGGCGGTGGTTCGGGCATGCTCGAGCAGCCGGTCGAGTTCCGGATCGGAGAAGTTCGCCAGCGCCACCGGGCTGCCGGTGTGGAAGTTGGCGTACATCTGCGGGTCGGGATCGGCGAGATCGACGATACGCCACGGCGTCAGTTGGAACTGGCGCATGAAGGCGCGCGGCACGATCGTGGCCTGATCGACCTGCTCGATCTCCATGTTGGCGCCGACCCGCTTCCATAGCTGCTGCAACACCTGGCCGACGGTGCGGCCGCGCGGCGTCGCCGATACGATCATCTTGAAATCGACCGGCTTGCCGTAATCCTTGAGCAGCGCCTTGGCCTTGTTGATGTCTTCGGGCAGCGCGCCGTCGTCCTTGCACTTGACCCAGGAGCCGTCGCCATAGGGATTGGTGGCCGGCCGCGCCAAGCCGTTAGTGATCGCCTGCGATATCTTCTTGCGGTCGAGCGCCATCACCAGCGCCTGACGCACGCGGACGTCGTCGAACGGCGCCGCCTTGGTATTGAAGGCGTAGACCTGCGCGCCTGAGCCGGCATAGGTGTTCACGCTCAGGCTCTTGTCCTTCTGCGCCTTCACGATGTTGTCGGCGTCGTACTCGTCGTCCCAGATGACATCGGCCTCGCCCGATTGCAGCGAAGCAAAGCGCGACTGCGCGTCCGGCAACGGCTTCAGGATGATACGATCGAGATAGGGCTTGCCCTTGTCCCAGTAGTCCGGGTTCTTCTCCAGCACCATGCGGTCGCCGGCGGTCCAGGATTTCAGGACATAGGGACCGGTGCCGACCGGGTTGCGGTTGTAATCATCGCCCTTGGCCTTCCAGGCCGTCGGCGACTGCATCACGTTGTTGGAGCTCTGGATCGACTGGGTCTCCGGGAAGTTCACCGCCGGATCGCTGAAATTGTAGCGCACCGTGAGGTCATCAATGACGTCCACGCTCTTGATGCTGGTGATGTAGAACGCGCAGCGGCACTTGTTGGCCGGATCCTTCTGGCGGTCGAAGTTCTCCTTCACCGCCTGCGCATTGAACGGCGTGCCGTCGTGGAATTTGACGCCGGGCCGCAGCTTGATGGTCCAGGTCTTGAAGTCTTCGGAATGCTCCCAGGATAGTGCGAGCTTCGGCTTCGGCTCACCCTTGTCGTCGAGCGTCATGAGTGTGTCGAAGATCGCGGCCGCCGCGGTGTTGGCCGATGTGTCGTAGACGCCGACCTTGAGCGGGTCGAAGCCAGGGATATCAAGTTCCTGGCCGACGGTCAGCGTGCCGCCCGGCTTCTGCGCGTGGGCAGGCGCAGCGAATGTTGCGGCCGCTAATCCCGCCACAAGAAATATGCGCGCAACCGCGTGCGCGTGCCCGGCCAGCTTCATCGATGCTCCCTCCCAGGTGGGCGACGTCCGGTGTTCCGGATCGTCGTATGTCGGGCGGCAGCTTGTCCGGAATCGCCGCGCGCGACAAGACCGTAAAACGGATGAAAAGCCGCAGGCTTAACTTCGCGCCGTCTTCGCCGGTTGCGCTGCGAAGCCTGCGATCTGATCGTCGGAGAGGCCGATCTCCTTCAGGTATGACAGCGTGTGCTCGCCGAGCGTCGACATCCGCTTGCGGGCACCGACCGTTGCACCCGACATCCGGAACGGCAGGTTGAGCACCTTGAAGCTGCCGCCGCCGTCCGCGACCTCAGCCAGTGCGCCGCGATGGGCGATCTGCGGATCGGCGAGCGCCTCGCGCACGGTGCGATAGGCCGACGACGGAACGCCATATTCATTGAGCGCGGCAAGACAGGCCTGCGTGCTGACTGCGCGCGACCACGCCTCGACGCCCTCCATCAGATCAGCCCAATTGTCCCGCCGATCGGAATATTTGGCGAAGCGCGGATCGGACACCCATTCGGGTCGGCCGATCACCTGCATCAGGTTTTGGAACGTCTTCTCGCTAGCGATGGCCACCATCACATAGCCGTCGGTGGTCTCGATCGGGCCGAACATCGGACGCTGGGTCTGCTTCACCTCGAATTGCGACCACTGCAACTCGTTCAGGGTCAGGCTCAGCATCGATTCCAGCATCGAGACGTCGATATGCTGGCCCTTGCCGCTGGCGGCGCGCTGATAGAGTGCAGCCGAGATCGCGCCGAACGCATAGACGCCGGTCAGCACGTCGGCGTGGTAGATGCCGCAATAGTCCGGGCGCGAGCGGCCCGGCTGGTAGGCGAGATGCGCCATCTCGTAGCCCGAGGCGGCATGGATCACCGGCGCGTAGGCGGGCAATTCCGCCGACGGCCCGGTCTGGCCATAACCCGAGATCGAGCAGAAGATCAGCTTCGGATTGATGTCGCGGACCGAGGCATAATCGAGCTTCAGCCGCCGCATCACGCCGGGACGGAAATTCTCCACCAGCACGTCGGCGGTCGCGATCAGCCGGCGCACGGCCTCGACGCCGGCGGGCGACTTCAGGTCGAGCACCAGGCTCTGCTTGCCGATATTGAGTTGGCCGAACGCGGTCGAGCAGTTGTTGCGCAGCGGCGGCCGCGTCCGCATCGTCTCGCCCTCACTGGGCTCGATCTTGATCACCTCCGCGCCCATGTCGGCGAGCATCCGCGTGCAATGAGGTCCGGCGATCGTGGTCGAAAAATCGAGCACCCGAAGGCCGTCAAAGCTCCGTGTCAAATTCCCCTCATCGTCAGCGGCTATTGTCGTTGCCAAGGCTTCCTCCAGCTTCGTCATTGTTTGGCGTCGCGCGACCCTAAAGTGAGCCGTCCCGACAGGAAAGCGTCTCCTCCAGGCCGGGCCCGCGGGCGGTCTTGCATTTTACTCAAAGGCAGATTGGACCCGATCTTGCATGGCCCTGTCATGGGCTGGAACGAGGGCGCTTGTTGAAGGTCTTATTCGTCACGACGGAAATGGACGATTTCGTCCGTGTCGGCGGACTTGCCGCCGTTTCCGCAGCGCTTCCGCGGGCGCTCCGCCCCTGGAGCGACGTCAGGATCATGCTTCCCGGCTACCGGGATGTGGTCGAACAGTTCACCCATATTGAAATCGTTGGACAATGCGCAGCCCTGGCCGAGATGCCGGCCTGCACGCTCGGGCGCGCATCGACCAAGGACGGGCTGCCGGTCTATGTGCTGCTGTGTCCAGAGCTCTACGACCGGCCGGGCAATCCCTATGGCGATGAGTCCGGCCGCGACTGGCCCGACAACGACATCCGGTTCGGCCGCTTTGCCTCCGCCGCTGCCGAACTTGCAGCCGGAACGCTGGACAAGAATTGGGCAGCCGACCTGGTTCACGCCAACGACTGGCAGGCCGCGCTCACACCCGCCTACCTCGCCTGGCGTCAGCTGCGGATTCCGTCGATCCTGACCATCCACAACCTTGCCTATCAGGGCCTGTTTCCGAAGGACTCGCTGCGGCGGATCGGCGCACCGGACAGCTCATTCCACATCGACGGGCTGGAGTTCTACGACAAGCTCTCCTTCCTCAAGGGTGGGCTCGTCTACGCCTCGCACCTGACCACCGTCAGCGCGACCTACGCGAAGGAGATCACGACCGCGGAGCTCGGCTGCGGGCTGGAGGGGCTGCTGCGCGTGCGCTCCGCCGCCCACCAGCTGACCGGCATCCTGAACGGCATCGACGAGAGCTGGGATCCGCGCCACTGCGCGCAGCTCGCGCAGCCGTTCGGCGCCGGCGACTGGAAAGGCAAGCAGGCCAACGCCGACTATGTCCGCCGGCAGTTCGGGCTCGCGGTCTCGCGCGGGCCGATCTTCGGCCTGGTCGCGCGGCTCGTGCATCAGAAGGGCGTCGACCTCGTGCTGTCGGCCGCCGACGAAATCATCAGGGACGGCGGACAAATCGTCGTGACCGGCAGCGGCGAGCCCGCGATCGAGGACGCGCTGGTGGCCGCGCACCGGCGCCGCCCTGACGCGATCGGCGTCATCATCGGCTTCAACGACGGCCAGGCTCGCCGGATCTTCGCCGGCAGCGATTTCACCCTGATGCCGTCGCGCTTCGAGCCCTGCGGCCTCAGCCAGATGTACGCGCAGCGCTTCGGTTCGCTCCCGATCGGTCACCAGACCGGCGGGCTTGCGGAAACCATCGCCGACGGCGAGACCGGCTTCCTGTTCTCGCAGCCGTCGGCGGAGTCCTTCCTGGGCGGCGTCAGGCGTGCGTTCGACACCTATCGCGCCAAAGACCGCCTCAACGCGATGCGCGCCAGCGCGATGGCCAAGTCCTACAGCTGGAACCTGTCGGCGGCCTGCTACAGCGCGCTCTACAGACGGCTGGTGATACCGCAGGCGGCGTAGCCGGCGTTTCCCGCACCCGCGACATCGCATCGACTGGGATCCCAGCGGGCCGGTCACAATCACTTCATTGCTGCGAACCTTTCCGGCGATCGCGTCGCCCTACGGCTGGACGACGCATGCATGAAATTGCGAATGATGGACTTTTGACCAAACGCGATTGCGATGGAGAAACATCATGGACGTCAACCAAGAACGCCTCAATTCATTCATGGGAAAGATGATTGGCGATGTCGGTGCGGCGATGAACGCCTCGCTGATGCTGCTGGGCGACAAGCTCGGGCTGTACCAGGCACTCGCAAAGCAGGGACCGATGAATGCCTCGGCGCTGGCCAAGGCGACCGGAACGGCCGAGCGCTACGTGCAGGAATGGCTCTCGGCGCAGGCCGCCTCCGGCTACATCGAATATGACAGCAAGTCCGGGAAATTCTCGATGCTGCCCGAGCAGGCGCTCGCGCTTGCCGACGAGGACAGCCCGGTCTTCCTCGGCGCGGTGGGAAGCCTGGTCGGCGCGACGTTTCTCGACGAGCCGAAAATCACCGACGCGTTCAAGACCGGCAAGGGCGTCGGCTGGAACAAGCGCAACGAGTGCCTGTTCTGCGGCACTGCCCGCTTCTTCCGCACCAGCTACAAGCACTACCTGGTGCAGGAATGGCTGCCGGCGCTCGAAGGTGTCGTCGACAAGCTGAAGAAGGGCGCCGTCGTCGCCGACGTCGGCTGCGGGCACGGCGTCTCGACCCGGTTGATGGCGGAAGCGTTTCCAAAATCGACCTTCTACGGCTTCGACTATCACGACGGCTCGATCCAGACGGCGCGACAATCCGCGCGAGAGGCCGGATTGTCGGACCGCGTCCATTTCGAGACCCATTCTGCCAAGACATTCCCTGCCAAGGGGTACGATCTGGTGTGCTTCTTCGATTGCCTGCACGACATGGGAGATCCGGTCGGCGCCCTCAAGCACACCCGCTCTACCCTCGCCGACGACGGCACCTGCCTGTTGATCGAGCCGTTCGCCAACGACCGGCTGGAAGACAACCTCAATCCGATCGGGCGCGTCTACTACGCGGCCTCGACAATGATCTGCACGCCGGCGTCGCTGGATCAGGAGGTCGGGCTTGCGCTCGGCGCTCAGGCCGGAGAGGCCAGGTTGCGCGAGGTGGCACGCCAGGGCGGCTTCTCGCGCTTCCGCCGCGCGGCGGAAACGCCGTTCAACCTGATCCTGGAAGCGCGCCCGTAGTCGCCCCGAGCGATGGACGGCGGTGTCACGCCGCCGTCCATGCTCACAATGCGCCGGGCTACCAGTCCTGTTGCGATTGCCAGTAGTACTGGCCGCCGCGCCGGCGCGGATTGCCGGCTTGCGGATTGCCGTAATACGGCGTGCCGTACTGGGTCGGCGCCTGGGGATTGCCGTATTGCGGATAGCCGTACTGGGTACCGGACTGGGGATTCCAGCTGCGCCGGGAGAAGAAACCGAAACCGTCGTCGTCCGAGCTCGCAACCATGTCGTCGGTCTCCATCGGCCTGGTCGGCTTGCGCGTGATGAAACCGCCCTGGGGCTGGTTGCTCAAAACGGCGACGAACTCGGTGCGATAGTTGGTCTCGGCGCTCAATGGCTCATCCGAGATGATGATCGAGGAGCGCGGCACGACGGTCGGCGCGATCCGATCCAGCACATCCTGCGGGATGGTGACGCGGTCGAGCGCGTCCTTGGCGTTGTCGCCGTCGTCGATCGTCACCTCGGTCCAGCGCAGGCCGGAATCGTTGCGCGCCATCGCCGTGTAGATATGGGTGCCGATCGGCCGGTCCGGATCGCGAATGGTGACGGGAACCTCGATGCTTGAATCGAACACCTCGCCGCCGTCGGCCCATGGCTTGTGGGTGTTGCGCCGGACGTAGAGCTTCTGCGTCGCGCGGCTGATGTAGACCGAGACCGGCTCGAGCGCGAGCTTCGCTTCGGTCGCTGCCTTCTGGGTCTCGGTCTTCTTGGCCTCGGCCGCCTTGGCCGCGTCCTTTGCCGCTGCCGCGGCATCGAGCTTCGGCTTGGCGTCGCCCTGGGCGGCCTCGAATTGCGTGGTCGCCTCCGCGGCCTTGGCAGCCGCCTTCTGCTTCAGATCCTCGGCGCGCGCCTTGGCCTGATCGGTCTTGGCATTGGCGAGCGTCTTGTCGGCGAACGCAACGGCAGCATCGGCACGGGCCTTGGCCTGTTGCAGCTTGCGCAGCGAGGCCGGCGTGAACAGTGCGGCTTCCTTCGTGGCGGCGGCTGACGCCTTCTTGGCCTCGTCGGCGACCTTGGCGGCATCCGCGGCCTCGCGGGCCAGCGTCTCGGCACGCGCCGGAGCGGCGGCAATGGCCTGTGCGTTCGGCACGAACAGCGCCGGATGGCTGAAATCGACCGGGGCCACGTCATTCGGCGCGATGATCACCCGCATCCCGATCCGCGTCTTGTCGAACAGCTTCTCGGCAAAGTCGTAGGGCATCCGCACGCAGCCGTGGGAGGCCGCATAGCCCGGCAGCGGCCCACCATGCAACGCGACGCCATTCCAGGTGATGCGCTGCATGTTCGGCATCCAGGCATCGTCGTACATGGTTGAGTGATGGTCCTTGTCCTTCTCCACCAGCGCAAACACGCCGGCCGGCGTCTCGCGTCCCTTGACGCCGCTCGATACCGGCGCGCGGTAAATCCAGCCGTCGGCGTCGTAGACGGTCACCTTCTGGGCGCTGATCGACACGATCGCCATGATCGGCTCGCCCGCCGCGCGGGGCGCGGTCGCCTCGGCAGTTGCCGCTGGGCGCTGCTGCTTTGCAGCGACGCCGCCGGTCAATGACGCAAGTGTGACGATGGCCGCGAAAGTCACAAAGGCGGGAGGCCCCCAACGCCGCATCGTTCCGGTGATTTGCGCCGTCGTCCTACGATTTTCCATGCCGTTCCTCGGTCGAAATGCCTGCCCGCGCTACGCCGATCCGTACCAGATCACGATTTTGGATTGATTAATCCAGGGGACTGTCAGCTCGTTCCAGCAGCAAATCACTCATATATGACGGCGCATGCGTGAGGAAGGGTGCCTGGAGCCAAACCTGCCTCCGTCATGCCGTCCGCCGCGTCTCCGGCATCACCAGCCAGATCACGAGCAGCCCGAGCGCGGCAACGCCGGCGAGGCCCGTGAAGGCCGTGCCGCTGCCGAGCTTGTCGCTGACATAGCCGGCCAGCACCGTGCTGAGCGAAGCGCCGACGCCGACCGCGGTGCCGACGATGCCCTGTGCCAGGTTGAAATGGCCGCTGCCGAACGCGACGTCGGCCACGATCAACGGCACCATGACGCTGAAGATCGCCGCAGTGATGCCGTCGAAGACCTGCACCACGACCAGTAGATAGGGATCGCGCACCGTTGCGAACAACAGGCCGCGGATCACCAGCGAGGCGAACGCGATCAAGAGCAGCGGCCGCCGGCCCCAGGCCTGGGCCTTGCGGCCGACCGAGGGGGAACACAACGCGACGATCGCCTGCGGCACGATGATGCAGGCGGCGATCAGGACCGGCGCCCATTGGCTCGAACGCGTCGTCACCACGCCGGCCATCAACGGCAGCATCGCGGCATTGGCGAGCTGGAACAACAGCATCGCACCGGCGAAGATCAGCAGTGAGCGCTGCCGGACCAGGCCGAGGACGCTGGTTGCTTTCTTGTCCGGCACCTCGCGCTTCACCGCACCGTGGGCCTGCGCGATGTCGATCTCGCGCTCGCGGATCCGCGCCAGCGCCAACAGCGTCGGAATTGCCAGCAGGAAGGTGACGAGGAACACGGAACGGCTCGACAGGAAATAGCCGCAGGCCCCCATCAGCGCCGCGGCCGAGCCGCTGCCGAGCGAGGCGAACCGCGCGTTGCGGCCGAGCCGCTCGCCGATCGCCAGCGGCCCGACCAGGCCGAGGCTGATCGCGGCGATCGCCGGTCCCAGCACGCAGCTTGCAAGCGCGTGCAGCGTCGCGGCGAGCGTCACCACGGGAAAGATCGGCCACAGCGCGTAAGCCAGCGCAGCCGACCCGATCGCGGCCACCGCGCAGCCCGCGACCACGCGCTCCGAGCGCGCCGCATCGACGATCGCACCACCGGGTATCTGGCCGAGCAGGCCGACGATGCCCCCCATCGAGAGCACGAAGCCGATCTCGACCTGGGTCCATTTCTGGGTCGTCAGATAGACCGCGATAAACGGACCAAACCCGGTTTGCACGTCGGCCAGGAAAAAGACGAACCAGTCCAGCCCGCGCTGGCTTTCGCGCGACGGCGCACTCGGCTGCTCCGGGCCGGGCCGTTCAGCGACAATTGACACAACATGAGTGCCACCGGCAGATCGCTCGTCACGATCGTCGCCAACCGCCTCGAAGGAAGAGTTCGGACGCGCGACCAGCTTCTGCCCCCTAATGCTCGTAATCCCATGGATGGAGATTGCCGGCCGCGCCCAGCACGATCAGCGGCGTATCTTCCTTGTATTCAGGCGCAGCGCTCACCTGCTGCTTGTTGAGGTCCAGCGTGATGCTGTCGCTCTTGCTGGAAACGCCGGCGAACCGCAGCGCGTTCCAGTCGACCACGATCTTGCGGCTGCCGACCCCGAGAAAGCCGCCGAAATCGATCACCGCGGCGCGCACCTTGCCGTCGCGGTCGACGATGACGTCGACGATGCGACCCATGTCCTCATTGGCGGAACTGCGCACGTCGCGCCCGAGAATGCCGTGCGCGTCACGCGCGCCGATCACCGTCACCGACGGCGGTGGAGACTCCTTTGCCGCGGCGGCCGCTGGCGGCGCGGGAGTTTCCGCCGGCGCTTGGGCCGCTGCCGGCGGTGATGGTACCGGCGACGGCGACGCATCGTCGGCGGCGCGGACACCAGCACATGTCAGCAACGCCGCTGCAACAACCATGATCCTCGGACGCATGTTGCTCTCCCCACAATTTCCGTAGCGCGCGTGCCGCGCAGCGACGCTCAATGCGTCAACACGATCGACACCTGGATCTGGCCGCGCGTCCGCAACACTTCGAGTGACACCTCATCGCCGTGGCGGCGCAGCCGCAGATCGACGCTGGATGCGCCGAGCCTGAGATCGCGCAGCACCACGTCGTTGAGGAACTCCGGCAGGCACGGATCACGCAAGCGGATCTCGCCGCGCGCGGTGTCGAATTCCAGCCCGAGCGCGGCCTCCAGCAGCGTGAACGGCGTCGCGCTGGCCCACGCCTGCGGCGCGCAGGCCACGGGATAGAGCACCGGGCCGCGCCGGCGCTCGCGGCGGAAGCCGCAGAACAGCTCGGGCAGCCGCCGTAGCTCCATATAGCTCGCGGCGTCGAACAGCCCTTTGAAAAGATGCGCGACCGAACGCTTGAGGCCGTAGCGGGCCAATCCGAGCGCGATCAGCGCGTTGTCATGCGGCCAGATCGAGCCGTCGTGATACGACATCGGATTGTAGCGCGCTTCGCCGACGGCGACGGTTCGGATTCCCCAGCCCGAGAAGAATTTTTGGCTCATCAGATCCGCGGCGACCCGTCGCGCGCGGTCTTGGCGCACCATGCCGGAAAACAAGGTCTGTCCGGCATTCGACGTGCGCACCCTGCAGGGCTGCTTGGCGCCGTCGAGCGCGACCGCATAGGTGCCGAGCTCTTCGCACCAGAATGCCTCCTCGAACCGCGCGCGCAGCCGTTCGGCCTCGGCTTCGAGCTTCAACGCCTTGTCCGCAAAGCCGAGCGTGCGCGCCGCGCGCGCGGCGAGCTGCTTGCCGGCGAACACATAGCCCTGCACTTCAGCCAGCGCGATATTGCCCTCGGCAAGCGTGCCATCGGCGTGAAAGATGGCGTCGAAGGAGTCCTTCCAGCCCTGGTTCCGCAGTCCCTTTTCGGTGGCGCGCTGATACTCGACGAAGCCGTCGCGGTCGGGATCACCCGGACCGTCGATCCACTGCAATCCGGCCTCGACCGCCGGCCACAGCTCGCGCAACGTCTCGACGTCGCCGGTGCGCTCCAGATAGAGCCCCGCGAGCAGCACGAACAGCGGCGTCGAATCGACGCTGCCGTAATATTGCGCGAACGGCACCTCGCGCAGCGCGGCCATCTCGCCGCCGCGCATCTCGTGCAGGATCTTGCCGGGGGCGGCATCGGCGAGCGGATCGACCGCCTTGGCCTGGAACAGCGCCAGCCGCTTCAGAACGCCCTTGGCGATCCGCGGATCGACCCACAGCATCTGCAACGCGGTGATCAGGCCGTCGCGGCCGAACGTCGTCGAATACCAGGGAATACCGGCATAGGGATAACGGCCCTGCGGCGTCTCCGTCATCAGCATGTTGAGGTCGGCCATCGCCTGGCACAGCACCTCGTTGAAGATGTTGTTCGAGGTTTCGATCGAGGCCGCACCAGCCGACGAATTCCGCATCTCGCGCCGGTGCGCCAGGAGCCCGCGGAAAAACGGCACCGGCTTCTGCATGATCGGCTTGTTGCAGGACACTGCAACGAACAACGAGGTGAGCTGCCCCGGCTCGAGATCGAAATGATAGGTCGCGGCGTTGACCGACAGCCGGGTCGGCCGCGGATCGAAATGCAGCGCGGTGATCCGCGTCTGCTCGTCGAGACCGCAATACTCCAGCACCACGTCGGTCGGGCCGAGCAGCTTGCTCGAACCGATGCCACGCCGCGGCCGCCGCTCGCCGCGCACCTCGAACAGGTCGGCGAAGTCATTGTCGAACAGCAGCGTCAGATCGAAGCTCGCGGCATGATCGCCGTGGTTCTGCAGGCCAATGCGCTGATAGGCGGTGCCGCGCCACAGGAAGATCGAGCGCACGATGTGCAGCGTGTCCTTCTGCAACGTCAGGCGGCCGTCGCGATAGACGTCGGAATTGGTGAGATCGACCGTCAGCGCCGAATTGTCGTCGCGCATGTTGGAGCCGAGCAGCAAGGGCTGCACGTCCTCCAGCACCATTTCCAGCCGCGCGAGGTAGCGGGTGTCGGCGTTGAACAGGCCGTCCGGCCCGCCGGCCGAGGCGCCGATGTCGCCATGGCTATCGAGCACGATGAAGGTGTCGTCATGCTTGAGCGAGCGCCGCGGCCGCGCCGCCGGCCCGGTCATCGGAATGTAGAACGGCGATTCGGCTACGTGCTCAGTGATACGAGCGGTGATGATCTGCGTAACGACGTCAGCTGCCATCTGAACCTCTGGCGACTCTTCTCAGCTCGAATCCTAAGCTCAACGAACGCACGGGAACGCAAGCACAGGCTTGATGACGCGGGGATCAGGCCGCGCTGGTGGAAAGGCGGCCCATTTCGCGCGCCACGAGGTCGCGGTACGGACCCCTTCCCTTCACCAGGATATCGGGCGGACCGTCCTCGACGATCCGGCCGCCCTGCAGCACGACCACGCGGTCGAAGCTGCGCAGCGTCGCGAGGCGGTGTGCGATCGCGACCACCGTACGCCCGCGCATCAGGCGCGACAACGCCTCACGGATCGCCTCCTCGGATTCGGCATCGAGCGCCGCCGTGGCCTCGTCGAGCAGCAGGATCGGCGCGTCCTTCAGGAACGCGCGCGCGATCGCGATGCGCTGGCGCTGTCCGCCCGAAACCTTGACGCCGCGATCGCCGACGATGGTGTTCATGCCCTCGGGCAGGCTCTCGATGAAGTCGCAGCGCGCCGCGATCGCCGCGCGCAGCACTTCATCGTCGGTGGCGTCCGGCCGACCGTAGCGGATGTTCTCCAGGATCGAACGGTGGAACAGCGAGATGTCCTGTGGCACCACCGAGATTGCCGCACGGAGGCTCTGCTGGGTGACGCGCGAGATATCCTGGCCGTCGACCGCGATGCTGCCCTGCTCGACATCGTAAAAGCGCTGCAGAAGGGTAAATAGTGTTGACTTGCCGCCGCCGGACTGGCCGACCAGGCCGACGCGCTGGCCGGGCTGGATGCGGAGGCTGAAGCGCTCGAACACCTGCAGGCCGCCGGGATATCGGAACGACACGTTGTTAAACGCGATCGCTGCACCGCTCTTCACCAGCACCTCGGCTTCCGGATGGTCCTTCAGCTCGTGCGGCTGCAACAGCGTCGCCAGCGCCTCGGTGAGGCGCGCGACATGCTGGGTGACGTCGACCAGCGCAACGGCGAGATCGCGAGTCGCGCTGAGGATCGAGATGCCGAGCGTGCAGACCAGCACGACGTCGCCGGTCGTGGCCTGGCCCTGCTGCCAGAGCGAGAGCGCCCAGGCCAACATCGCAATAGTCAGAACGACGGTCACGGCAGCGTGAACGAGGCGGAGCTTTTCGAGATAGCGCAGGGAACGGCCGCGCGCGACCAGTTCCCGATTCACCGTCGCATCGAAGCGGTCGTGCTCGTAGCCGAGGCCGCAGAACGCGCGCACCAGCGGCAAATTGTTGATCACATCGACCATCTCGCCATCGACCGCGGCCGCCCGGTTGGCAAAATCGTCATGCAAGGGTCGGCCGGCGGCGGCCATGCGGAACATTGCCACCACCATGGTTCCCGCGATCAGGATCAGCACGGCTGACATTGTCAGGCTTACGGTCCCAACCAGGGTGATCGCGGCAAAGGTTGCGATGCACGGCGGCAACACATTCCATACGAACATGTTCTCGACTGTAAACACCGCGTTCGACGTCGCCGTGATCCGGCTGGTCAGCATGCCCGGCAGCCGGTCGGTGAAATAGCTCGGCGCGTGGCCGGTGAGATGGCGGAACATGTCGCGGCGCAGGTCGCCGGAGACGCTGACGAAGGTGTAGCTCGCGGTCCAGCTCGCGATCCGCCACAGGAAGTTGTCGGCGGCGATCAGCGACATGAGCAGCGCGAATGCCAGCCATACGCCATGCGCGGCCGACGGCCCGGCCGACAGCGCGTCGACCAGGTTCTTCACGCCATATTGCGTGCCTACCGAGCAGGCAACCGCTGCGACGACAGCCGACAAGATTACAACATGCGACGGAAGCCGCCGGCGCAGATAGCGCAGCACAAAAGGGAACGGGCGATGCGCGTATCCTGACAGATGGTCCATGACGTCCTGCAAAAGCTGTTGAAGGTGAACGAGAAAATTTTAATTGAAGCTCTCGTGCACGATGACGCGAAGGGCGGCGCTTGGATTTCTTGATGCAGCCATCACTGCGCAACAATTTTGCAACGCTGGCGTCGGCGAAAACCTGTTGGAGCGTGATGGCATCAGCAAGACCACAGTGTGATGGAAGAAAGAAGCGGCAGATCTCCCACACCTAAGGAACCTCGCACGTGCGAGAACGTTCCCGTCTTTGGCATGTCGGTGCCATCAGAGGGCTGAGGGCAGTTCATTCCACATTACAAACAGGAGACGGAGAATGCGCATCGCGCAGGTTGCCCCGCTGACGGAGGCTGTTCCCCCCAAGCTCTACGGCGGCACCGAACGGGTCGTGCACTGGCTGACCGAAGAACTGGTAACCCTTGGACATGACGTGACGTTGTTCGCCAGTGGCGATTCACAGACCTCCGCGAAGCTCGATGCGACTTGGCCGAAGGCACTGCGCCTCGACGGCTCCGTCCGCGATCCCAATGCGCTGCACATGGTGATGCTGGAACGCGTGCGGCAGAAGGCCGACGACGAGGAGTTCGACTTCCTGCACTGCCATCTCGACTATTATCCGTGGTCGCTGTTTGCGCGGCAGCCGACGCCGTTCGTGACCACGCTGCACGGACGGCTCGACCTGCCGGAGCATCAGCCGGTCTTCAACACTTTCTCCAAGATCCCGGTGATCTCGATCTCGAATGCGCAGCGCCGGCCGGTGCCGCAGGCGCACTGGGTGCGCACCATCCATCACGGCCTGCCGGAGAATCTGCTGACGCCGCAACCGGCCAGGCAATCCTATCTCGCCGTGCTCGGGCGCATCGCGCCGGAGAAAGGCGTCGATCGCGCGATCAGGATCGCAACCCGTTGCGGCATTCCGCTGAAGATCGCGGCCAAGGTCGATCGCGCCGACCAGGAATATTACGACGAGTTGATCAAGCCGCTGATCGCCGACAATCCGCTGGTCGAGTTCATCGGCGAAATCAGCGACCGCGAGAAGCCGGACTTTCTCAGCGGCGCGATCGGTCTGCTGGTTCCGATCGACTGGCCGGAGCCGTTCGGCCTCGTGATGATCGAGGCGATGGCCTGCGGCACGCCCGTCATCGCCTATAACCGCGGCTCAGTGCCGGAGATCATCGAAGATGGCCTGACCGGCTTCATCGTCGAGGACGAGATCAGCGCGATCTCCTCGGTCGGGCGCCTGTCGATGCTCAACCGCGACGCGATCCGCAAGCAGTTCGAGACCCGGTTCACCGCACGGCGGATGGCCCTCGATTATCTCGCCGCCTATCGCAGCCTGATGGAAGCCAAGCCGCGCTTCAAGCTGGTGGCAAGCGCGGAATAGAAGTTGCAGCGGTCGATCGAATAATCCGGCAGGCCGGCCGGCAGTGTCCGTGCCGGTCCGTTGGGTCATCCGATTATCAATAATACTGCCGTGTCCGTCGGCAACTCCCACGCATCGAAGTTGTCGGCATACGCGCGTCGCGTGATTGCTGCGACGCACCACTCGCAACGCGTTTGCTCAGCGCCCCGGCGGCTATCGTCTTTGCGATTGGCAAATTACGTGCTCTTATGCGCCCCGCTTGAGCCAAAAATAATAAGCGAGCGGACGGAGAGCCGCGCCGTGGTCGCACAGGGGGAACGCCATGACAGAGGACCGCAAGCCGCCGGCCATTAATAATGTCGCACCGTCCAAAGCCTCGCAGAAGAAGCTGAACCGCCGCAAATTCCTCGCCCGGACCGGTGGCGTGCTCGCAGCCGGCGCATTCGGCGCGGTCCCGATCCGGGGCTGGGCCGCCGATCCGATCAATATCGGCGCGCTCTATCCGACCACCGGCAGCATGGCGCAGATCGGCACCGGCTGCGTGGCCGCGGCGAAGCTCGCGGTCGACATGGTCAACGAGGCCGGCGGCATCAAGTCGCTCGGCGGCGCCAAACTCAACCTCATCGTCTCCGACGTGCAGAGCGACACCACGGTGACGCGCACCGAGACCGACCGTCTCATCACCGGCAACAAGCTGTCGGCGATCCATGGCTGCTACGCCAGCGCCCTGACCTTGATCGCGAGCGAGGTGTGCGAGCGCGCTCACGTTCCGATCATCACCGGATCGAGCTCCGACCAGCTCAACAAGGGACGCAGCTACACTTTCACGCCGTTCGCACGCGCCTCGCAATTCGCCAAGGCGCAGTTGCAGATGGCCAAGCTCGTCAGCGATCAGGCCAAGGTCGCCGTCATCTTCGAGAACACCGCGTTCGGCACCTCGACCTCGAACGGGCTGAAGGAGCTGGCGCCGGGCGAAGGCGTCGAGATCGTGATGTTCGAGCCCTACTCGGCCGGCTTCACCGATGCCAGCCCGCTGATCAACAAGGTCAAGGCCTCCGGCGCCAACACGCTGTTCTCGCTGTCCTACCTCAACGATCTCATCCTGATCGTGCGCACCGTGAAGCAGGTCGGACTCAACATCGCGATCAATGGCGGCTCGGGCGGCTTTGTGATGCCGGACTTCTACAAGAACGTCGGCAAGGCGGCCGAGGGCCTGCAGGGCGTCGCGCACTGGAACCACGACGTCAACGACGATGCGCAGAAGGTCAATGCCGAATTCAAGAAGCGCACCGGCGAGTTCGCGTTCGAATATGCCGGCGGGCTGGTCGCGCAGACCTTCATGCTGGCCGACGCGCTGGAACGCGCCGCCTCCGCCGACCCGAAGAAGGTGCGCGAGGCACTCTCGACCCTGGACGTCTCCTCGGGCTTTGCCGCGATGGCGCCGGGCGGCAAGGTGAAGTTCGGCCCCGACGGCAAGAACGTCTATGGCCGTCCGGTCGGCGTGCAGTGGCAGAACGCCGACCTCGCCAGCATCTTCCCCAAGGAAGACGCCCGCGCCCCGCTGATGAAGACCTGAACCACGGTCGCATCGCATGTGGGAGACACTGGCCCAGGCTGTCATCAACGGCCTGCTCATCGGCGGCATCTACGCGCTTGTCAGCATCGGCGTCACGCTGATCTTCGGCGTGGTCAAGATCGTCAATTTCGCCCAAGGCGAGTTCGTGATGATCGGGATGTACATCTCGTTCTTCCTCGCCACCCAGTTCGGCATCGATCCGCTGGTCTCGCTGGTGGTCTCGATGCCGGCGCTGTTCCTCGCCGGCGTCCTGATCCAGCATTTCCTGATCCGCAGGGTGCTCGGACCGAACGACATGCCGCAGATCTTCCTGACCTTCGCGCTGTCGCTCTTGCTGTTGAACCTCTCGCTGATGTTGTTCAGCGCCAATTACCGCACCGTCCACACTTTCTATTCGGACGAAGCGTGGCACATCGGCGGGCTGTATGTTCCCGTGGCCAAGCTGATCGCCTTCGCGGTCGCGATGGCGCTGAGCGGCCTGCTCTGGGTATTCCTGCACACCACCGATCTTGGCCGCGCCATGCGTGCGGCATCGCAGAACCGCGACGTCGCGATGCTGATGGGGATCAATCCGAACCGCGTGTTCGCGGTCGCCTTCGGCACCGCGCTGGCGCTCGCAGGCGCCGCCGGCTCGCTCCTGATGCCGTTCTATTCGGCCTATCCATTCGTCGGCCAGGTATTCGTGCTGATGGCGTTCGTCGCCGTCGTGATGGGGACGCTCGGCAATGTGATGGGCGCGCTGGTCGCGAGCCTGATGATGGGGATTGCGGAATCGCTCGGCATCCAGTTCGTCGGCGCCGATTCCGGGCTGATCGTGGTGTTCGCGCTATTGCTCTTAACGCTTGCCTTCAGGCCAAGCGGCCTTGGCGCCAGGAGGGGCCGCTGATGCAGACGTCAGGCACATTGAAATGGCTTGGGCTCGCGATCGGCGCGGTCGTCATGCTGGCGCTGCCCCAAATCGTCACGTCGTCGTTTGCGATCGACATCTTGATCCGCATCTTGCTGTTCTCGTTCATCGGCGTCGCCTGGAACCTGATGGGCGGCTATGCCAAGCAGCTTTCGCTCGGGCACGCCGCGTATTTCGGCCTCGGCGCCTACACCTCGACCATCATGCAAGTGAATTACGGCATCTCGCCCTGGATCGGGATGATCGCGGGCGGTGTGGTGGCAATGCTGGCGAGCCTGCCGATCGGCTGGCTCTGCTTCCGCCTGCGCGGCCCCTATTTCACCATCGCGACGATCGCGACGGCCCAGGTGCTGATGCTGATCTTCCTCAAGTTCCGCGACTTCGCCTGGGGCGCCGAGGGCACCACGATCCCGAACCTCGGCAGCGCGCCGCTGATGATGCAGTTCGAGGAGAAGTCGTCGTATTACTACGTCGTGCTCGGCTTGCTCGTGGTCGGACTGTGGATCACCCACAGGATCGAGAAATCCTGGATCGGCTACTACCTCGTCGCGATCGGTGAGGATGAAGATGCGGCTGAGGCGATCGGCGTCAACGCGCCGAAGGTCAAGCGGGACATCTACATGATCAGCGCGTTCCTGACCGCGCTCGCCGGCACCTTCTACACCCAGTACATCTACTTCATCGATCCTGCGACCGCGTTCAGCTTCAACGTCTCGATCGAGGCCGCGCTGGTGTCGATCGTCGGCGGCATCGGCACGCTGTGGGGCCCCGTGATCGGCACTGTGCTGCTGGAAACCACCTCGGCGCTGCTGCAGAGCTGGCTCGGCAGCTCGGTGGGCGGCATCCAGCTCACGGTCTACAGCCTGATCCTGATGGCGGTGATCCTGTGGCGGCCGACCGGGCTGATCGGGTTTGCGACCGATCTCTATCGCCGCTGTGTCCGGCGCCAGCCGGCGCGCGCCTGAGGTCGCCCCGATGGCAGAAGCATTGGTCGTCAGGGGTCTCAGCAAGCGTTTCGGCGGCCTGCGCGCCGTGCAGGACGTCAGCTTCACCGTGCAGGAGAACGAGACGGTGGCGCTGATCGGGCCGAACGGGGCCGGCAAGACCACGAGCTTTCACTTGATCACCGGATTTCACCGGCCGGACTCAGGCTCGGTGCTCGCCTTCGGGCAGGAAGTCGTGGGGCTCAAGCCGCATGACGTCTGCGCGCTCGGCATGGCGCGCACCTTCCAGGTCGCAAAGCCGTTCGGCGCGATGACGGTTCTTGCCAATGTGATGACCGGCGCGTTCCTGCGCGACCGCCATATCGCCGCCGCCCGCAGCAAGGCGCGCGAAGCAATCGAATTCGTCGGCCTCGGCGCCAGGGAGCAGACCCCGGCCAAGGACCTCACCACCATCGACCAGCGCCGGCTCGAGATGGCCCGCGCGTTGGCGACGCAGCCCAGGATCCTGCTGCTTGACGAGGTGATGGCCGGGCTCAACCCGGCCGAGATCGATCAGGCGGTGGCGCTGGTCAAGAAACTCTCCGCAAGCGGCCTGACCATCGTGATCGTCGAGCATGTGATGCGCGCGATCATGGCGGTGGCGCGCCACATCGTGGTGCTCGACCACGGCCAGAAGATCGCCGAGGGCGCGCCGAAGGAGATCGTGGAGAATACGGAGGTGATCCGCGCCTATCTCGGCTCCTACGTGCATCCGCCGGCGCCGGGAGACGCACATGCTTGAGCTCTCCGGCGTCAGCGCGAGCTACGGCTCGGTCCCTGCCATCACCGATGTCAGCATCGCCATTGGCGAGGGCGAAGCCGTCGGCCTGTTGGGCGCCAACGGTGCCGGCAAGAGCACGACGCTGCGCGCCGTCTCCGGCCTCGTCAAACTGTTCGCAGGCAAGGTCACCTTTGACGGCGTCGACCTCGCGACGCTGCCGCCCTACCGGATCCCCGAGCTCGGCATCGCACACGTCCCGGAAGGCCGCCAGGTCTTCCCCGAGATGACGGTGCAGGAGAATCTCGAGATCGGCGCCTATACGCCGAAAGCGAAGGCGGATCGCGCGCGCACGATGGAGCTGGTCTACAGCATCTTCCCGCGGCTCGCCGACCGCCGGAAACAGCTTGCCGGCACCATGAGCGGCGGCGAGCAACAGATGGTCGCGGTCGGACGTGGCCTGATGCTGAAGCCGCGCCTGCTGATGCTGGACGAGCCCTCGCTTGGCCTCGCACCCGTGATGACCGACGTGACCTTCGAGAAGATCGGCGAGATCCACAAGATGGGCACCGCGATCCTGCTGGTCGAGCAGAATGTCAGCCGCGCGCTGTCGCTGGTGCAGCGCGCCTATGTGCTGGAAAGCGGCAATGTGATCATGCAGGGCACCAGCGCCGAGCTCGCCGACAACAAGCAGGTGCAGGCGGCGTATCTCGGGATTTGAGATGTCCGTTCGTCATTCCGGGGCTCGCGTAAGCGAGAGCCCGGAATCCATCGATCCGCGGGGTTGCGGCCCGATGGATTCCGGGCTCGCGCCAAGAGGCGCGCCCCGGAATGACGACTTCGTTTCGGCACTACCTCACCACAGTCCGCTTCGGCTCGACGATCTCCCACATCCGTGGGAATTCATCCATCAGCATCATCAACTCGCCGAGCCGCAGCGGCTCGCCGGACACCTTGACCTTGCCGGCGGCGACGGCTTCCGGGAACGTGGTCAGCTTGGCGATGACCTCGTCGAGCACGCTGCGCGCCAAGGTGAAGCCGGCGTGCGCATCGGGTGCCTGCGTGCCCTTGACGTAGGTCAGCGCGGAGTTCTCGAGATTGAGCACGAAGCTCTCGCCTGTGTCGGTAAAATTCCAGTTCAGCACGATGCGCTTGCCTTCGGCCTTGGGGCCGTTGAGGCGAATGCCGAGCACGTCCCAGAGCTGCTCGGTGCGCAGCGCGGCCAATGTCTCGCGCGGCATCGGCGAACGCGGCGGCGTCTTCGGCATGCCCTGCCGAAGCTCCTGGGCGCCGAACAGATAGGCATTGCGCCAGGTCGAACTCTCCGCGGCGTAGCCGAGCTGCTCGAACGTGTCGGCCAGCAGTGCACGGGCCGCCTGGTTGTCGGGCTCGGCGAACACCAGATGGCTGACGGCCTGCGCAACGAAGCGGAATTCGCCCTTGGCGAAGTCAGCCGCGGCGCGCTTCAGGATCGCGTCGGCGCCGCCCATATACTCGACATATTTCTTGCCGGCCTCGACCGGCGGCAAGGAATCGAGATTGACGGGGTTTGCGTCGTACCAGCCGAGATACTTCTGGTAGATCGCCTTCACATTGTGCCGGATGTGACCGTAATAGCCGCGGCCGTGCCAGGCCCCCTCCAAACTCTGCGGCAGCCGGATCGTCTCGGCGATCTCGGCGGCATTCAGCCCGTGGTTCATCAGCCGGATGGTCTGGTCGTGCGCGTATTTGTAGAGGTCGCGCTGCTCGCGGATCATGGTGTCGATCCGCTCCTGCCCCCACACCGGCCAGTGATGCTGGCCGCACATTGCCTCGGCCTTGCCGCCCCACATCTGCAAGGCTTCGCCGAGATATTTCGACCATGCCAGCGCATCGCGCACGTCGGCGCCGCGGAACGGCAGCAAATTATGGAAATTGTGCGTGCAGTTTTCCGCGAGGTTCAACAGCTTGTAGCGCGGGATGAAGAAGTGCATCTCCGCCGGAGCCTCGCTGTTCGGCGCCATCTGGAATTCGAACTCGACGCCGTCGATCACGCGCTTGTCGCCGGTCGCGATGATCAGGTCGGTCGGCCGCAGCAGCGCCACGCCACCGGCCGCCATGGTCTTGCCGAGGCCGCAATCGACCTGGCCGCGCACGCCCTTGGCGAGGAACGGCCCGAACTGGTATTGCGCGCGGCGCAGCATCGCCGGACCCGCGATGATGTTCTCGGAGACCGCATGCTCCATGAAGAAGTTCGGCGCGATGATTGGCACGCCCGCCGCGAGCATGGCGTCGTCGAGCACGCCGCGGGCGCCGCCCCAATGGTCGGTGTGGGTATGGGTGAAGATGACAGCGGCGACCGGCCGCTTGCCGCGATGCTGGAAATACAACTCCATCGCGGCGCGGGCGCCCTCGATCGAGGTCAGGGTGTCGACCACGATGACGCCCTTGTCGCCCTCGATCAGCGTCATATTGGCGATGTCGAGGCCGCGCACCTGATAGACACCGGGCACCACTTCGAACAGGCCGTGATGCATGTTCAGTCGCGACTGCCGCCACAGGCTCGGGTCGACGGTCGCGGGCGCTTTCTCCTCGGACAGGAAGCCGTAGGGCTCAAGGCTCCAGACCACCCTGCCCTGCGCCGAGGTGACGCGGGCGTTCTCGATAGTGCCGAGAAAGCCGCGCGCGGCATCGTCGAAATCCCTGGTGTCGGCGAACGGCAGCGCCTTCAACCTCGCCTCGTGCTGCGCGATGACCGGCGCGGATGCCGCCTTCGGACCATCGTGCGAGGTTTCACCTGCGGTTGTCTGGGTCATACTCGAGCACTCCCTCGTTGGGCAGACATCAGTCCCGGCCGTGCTTCACTCAGCGGAATTGCACGCCTTCGAACTGGCCGCTGCTGCGCCACTCGTCGATATATTTGAAATAGGCCAGCGCGCCCGCCGGATAACCGACATTGAGCTTGGCCGCAGGCCCGGGCTCGCGTCCCTCATTGTTGTAATAGCCGGGCGTGCAATCGGGGCCGCCGATCATCCGGCCGACCGCGGTCAGCAGCAACTCGACCCAGCGGTCCTCGGCGTCCTTGCTGACTTCGATTTCCCTGAAGCCATTGGCCTGTGCGTGTCCGACCATCAGGGCGATGGTGCGCGCGGCTTCGGTCAGATTGTGCGGCACGTTGGAGATCAGATTGGCGCCCTGCGTTGGTTGCACGAAGAACAGGTTGGGGAAGCCATGGACGTGGATGCCGTGCTTGGTGCGCATGCCCTCGCCCCAATAATCCGACAACTTGATGCCGTCGCGGCCCGTCGCGTCGAATCCCGCCCGCCGCTTGTATTCGGTGCCGACTTCGAAACCCGACGCGTAGATGATGCAGTCGAGCTTGTATTCCTTGCCGGCGACGACGATCCCGTTCTCGGTGATCTCCTCGACGCCCTTGCCGTCGGTATCGACCAGATGGGTGCCCGGGGTGTTGAACGCCTGCAGATAGGCATCGTGGAAGCATGGCCGCTTGCAGAGCTGGCCGTACCAGGCCTTGAGATTCCTGGCCGTCTCGGGATCGCGGACGATGGTGTCGACCCGGTTGCGGATCTCCTCCATCTTCTCGAAGTCGGAATCCTCGAACGCCGCCCGCATGTTTTCCACGCTGCGCTGCTCGCGCGGCAGCAGCATGATCTTGGCGCGGATCCGCTTCGACAGGTCGGTCCAGCCGTCCTGCACCAGATCCTCTTCGGCCGATCCGCCGGCCTGGTTGGCGGTGAAGTTCTCCAGCCAGCGCTGTTGCCAGCCCGGGGTTGCGATATCGGCAAACCAGGCGGGATCGATCGGGCCGTTGCCGCGCACGTCGACCGAAGACGGCGTGCGCTGGAATACGTAGAGCTCCTTGCAGGCACGCGCGAGGTGCGGAATGCATTGCACCGACGTTGCGCCGGTGCCGATGATGCCGACGCGCTTGTCGGCAAGCTTGTCCATCAGCGCGCCCCGGGGATCGCCGCCGGTGTAGTCGTAATCCCAGCGGCTGGTATGGAACGAGTGGCCCTTGAAGCGCTCGATGCCGGCAATGCCGGGCAGCTTCGGCACATGCAGCGGGCCGGTGCCGATGCCGACATATTGCGCGGTGAAGGTGTCGCCCCGCGTCGTACGGATGATCCAGCGCGATTGCGCGGCGTCCCAATCGAGGCCCGTCACCTCGGTGTGAAACAGCGCATTGTCGTAGAGATTGAACTGCCGCCCGATCCGCTGGCAGTGCGCCAGGATCTCCGGCGCATGCGCGTATTTCTCCGACGGCATGTGGCCGGTCTCTTCGAGCAGCGGCATGTAGACCATCGACGCGGTGTCACACTGCGCGCCGGGATATCGGTTCCAGTACCAGGTGCCGCCGAAATCGCCGCCCTTCTCGACGATGCGGACATCCTTGACGCCGGCCTCGGTCAGCCGCGCCGCAGTGGCGAGCCCGGCAAAGCCGCCGCCGATAAAGGCGAAGGTGACGTGATCCGTCTTCGGTGCGCGCTCGACCACCGGCGTGTAGGGATCCTCGAGATAATGCGCGAGCTGGCCCTTGATCTGGAGATACTGGTCATTGCCGTCGGGACGGAGCCGCTTGTCGCGCTCCTCGCGGTACTTCGAGCGCAACCGCTCCTTGTCGATCGCGGCGGGCTTTGCGTCTCGGGCTTGCTCGGTCATCGTCATCGGAAGGGCGCCTCGTTCCAGCGGTTTTTTTGTCCTTGTTCCCGGCAGATAAACAAATCTCGACACGACTTGCAAATTCATTTCGATATCTTGACAGATTGGCTAACCGGAGATCATTATTTTGCATGACAGTGATTTCTCCTGCCGAAATTCAGGCGGATCCGTCCTTTGCGACCACGCTGGCCCATGGGCTCGACGTGCTCGCGGCCTTCCGCCGTCACCCGGGCTCGCTGTCGAATGCCGAGCTTGCGCTGCACACCGGCCTGTCGCGGCCGACGGTGTCGCGGCTGACCTATACGCTGGAGCAGCTCGGCTATCTCAGGCGCGACGCCAAGGGCCGCTTCGTGCTCGGGCTCGGCGCGCTCGCCGCCGCCTATCCGGTACTGTCCTCGCTGAAGGTGCGCCAGCTTGCCCGCCCGCTGATGCGCGACTTCGCCACCTATGCCGGCGGCACGGTGTCGATCGCAATGCCGTTCGGGATCGACTTCATCTATGTCGAGACGCTGCGCACGACGGATACGGCGCCGCATGTGCCCGACGTCGGCTTCGTCAGCACACTGGCGCCGACCGCGGTCGGACGCGCTCTGCTGTCGTTATTCACCGAGCCGGAGCTCGGCGCCTATGTGGCGCGCGTCAAGGCCGAGCGCCCAGATGAATTCGATTACGTGCAGAAGCGCACGTTGCCGGATGTGGAGTTATGCCGCCAGCGCGGCTTTGCCATCTCACTCGGCGAATGGCGGCGCGAGATCTTCGGCGTTGCCGCCCCGCTCTATCGCACGCCGGGCGGCGAGTGCCTGTCGGTCAATTGCGGCGTCCCTTCCTATCGCTTCAGCGCCGAGCAGATCGAGCGTGAATGCGGCCCGCGCATCCTCGGTCTCGCCCGCAGCATCCGCGCGCTGGTGATGGAAGAATAGAGCGCGCCGCATGCCCACTTTCGTCATTCCGGGGCTCGCCGCAGGCGAGAACCCGGAATCCATTTGGCCGCATGGTTCGTGGAAGAACGGATTCCGGGTTCCACGCTAACGCGTCGCCCCGGAACGACATGTGGAGAGGGCGAAACGAAATCCAAAGCTCGATCGATTCACGTCACGAGAATCCATCTCTGCGAGTTGTTGTTATTGGAGCGTGAACAAACTCGCCGTCGTCCTGGCGAAAGCCAGGACCCATTACCCCGACTGCCAATTGTTGCACGACGCTGTAGCGACGATCCCTCTCACAACATCCATTCGTGATTATGGGTCCTGGCGTTCGCCAGGACGACGGCGGACTTCGCATATGCATCATGCAATGCTGCGGCTGTGGAACGGGATGCCGGCGTAGTACATGGCGGTCCCGGAGACAGTTTCAGGCATGCTCGAGAAGACCCCGACCACCGCGGCAGCGGCGCCGATCACCGATGGATTGCCGTGGGAACGGCGGCGCTGGGCGGTGGCCGCGATCTTCACGGCGCTGGCGATGGCCTCGCTCGACACCGCGATCGCCAACATCGCGCTGCCCGCGATCGCCAGCGATCTGCATGTAAGCCCTGCCGAAGTGGTCTGGGTCGTCAATGTCTATCAGATCGCGCTGGTCGCGACGCTGCTGCCGCTCGGCGCGCTCGGTGAAATCGTCGGCCACCAGCGGATCTATCTCGGCGGCCTGCTGCTGTTCACATTGGCGTCACTCGGCTGTGCGCTGGCGTGGTCACTGCCGAGCCTGCTGGTCGCGCGGACCCTGCAAGGGCTCGGCGCCAGCGGCCTGATGAGCGTCAACACCGCGCTGGTGCGCTTCGTCTATCCGAGCCGGATGCTCGGCCGCGGCTTCGGCCACAACGCGCTGGTCGTTGCGACGGCGTTCACATTGGGACCGACCATCGCCTCCGGCATCCTCGCGCTCGGCCCATGGCCGTGGCTGTTCGCCGTCAACATTCCGTTCGGCATCATCGCATTGCTAATCGGCATGAAGACGCTGCCGAAGACGCCACGCGCCAAACACGCCTTCGACTTCCTCGGTGCAGCCCTTGCCTGCGCCTGCCTCGGCCTCTTCATCATCGGCATCGGCAGTGCCGCCCACAAGACCGCGCCATCGCTTGTCATCGCCGAGCTGATCGGAGCCATCCTGTTCGGCTGGATCCTGACCCGCCGCCATGCCGATCATCCGGCGCCGATGCTGCCGATCGACCTGTTCCGCCGCCCGATCTTCGCGCTGTCGGCCGCGACCGCAGTCTGCTCATTCGCTGTGCAGGGCCTCGCCTTCGTGTCGCTGCCGTTCTATTTCGAGGACATCCTGCATCGCTCGCAGGTCGAGACCGGCTTCTTCATGACGCCTTGGCCGCTGGTGGTTGCGTTCATGGCGCCGATCGGGGGCCGGCTGTCGGATCGCTATCCGGCCGGCATCCTCGGCGGCATCGGCATGCTGTTGCTGGGCCTTGGCATGGTGCTGCTCGCGACCCTGCCGGCCGAACCCAGCGTCGCCAACATCGTCTGGCGCACCATGATCTGCGGCATCGGTTTCGGCTTCTTCCAGACCCCCAACATGAAGGCGATCATGGCGAGTGCGCCGTCGCATCGCAGCGGCAGCGCCAGCGGCATCGTTGCGACCGCGCGGCTGACCGGGCAGACGATCGGCGCCGCCCTCGCCGCCCTCTGTTTTGCCCTGGCCGATCGCGAGGGCGCCACCGTCGCACTGGCATTGGGCGCAGGCTTCGCCGCACTCGGCAGCGTGATGAGCTTCCTGCGCCTGGCCGTCGCCTCACCGCAAAAGACATAACAGGCATGTAGCGCGCGCAGAGGCGCGACCTTACACCGCTGCATCAACTTTCTTCCGCACTGCAAGCGCATATTCTTGATTTGAACCGTTCCAGTTTCGAGGCCAACATCGCGCTGAAGTCCAGTCGGAGGATTGGACCATTCAGGGGAACGCGATGGCAAACCTCAAGATCAACGGCAAGACAACCACGGTAGACGTCGAGGACGACACGCCACTGCTCTGGGCGATCAGAGAGAATGTCGGACTGACGGGGACCAAATACGGCTGCGGCATTGCACAATGCGGCGCCTGCACCGTGCATGTCGACGGGGTCGCGATGCGCTCCTGCGGTGTCACGGTCGGCGAGGTGGCCGGCAAGGACATCACCACGATCGAGGGTCTCGCGGCGGGCGGCGTGATGCACAAGGTGCAGCTCGCCTGGATCGCCAGCGACGTGCCGCAATGCGGCTATTGCCAGAGCGGCATGATCATGGCCGTCGCGGCACTCCTGAAGGAGAACCCGAAGCCATCAGACGATGACATCAACGACGCCATCACCAACATCTGCCGCTGCGGCACCTTCCAGCAGGTGCGCGAGGCGATCCATGCTGCCGCGAACGCGTGAGGAAGCAGCCATGAATCTGCAAGTCAACCAGCACGTCAAGCTCAATCGCCGCGCCTTCGTGATCGGCACGGCCACCGCCGGCGCCGGCCTCGCGCTCGGCCTCGATCTGCCGTTCGGCGGCCCAGCCGTGGTCCGCGCAGCCGATGGCGCGCCTGAAGTGAATGCCTGGGTCGTGATCCGGCCCGACGATACCGTGGTGATCCGCATCGCCCGCTCCGAGATGGGTCAGGGCACGCTGACCGGCCTCGCTCAGCTTGTCGCTGAAGAACTGGAATGCGACTGGTCGAAGGTCACCACCGAATATCCGACGCCCGGCCAGAGCGTCGCCCGCAAGCGCGCCTGGGGCGATTTCTCGACCGGCGGCAGCCGCGGCATCCGCACCTCGCAGGACTATGTCCGCAAGGGCGGCGCCACCGCGCGCGTGATGCTGATCCAGGCCGCGGCCAATGAGTGGAAGGTGCCGGCCGCGGAGTGCAAGGTCTCCAACGGCGTCATCACCCACACGGCGTCGGGCAAGACCACGACCTACGGCAAGGTCGCGGAAGCCGCCGCCAGGCTCGAGCCGCCGGCCGACGTCAAGCTGAAGGATCCGAAGGACTGGACCATCGCCGGCAAGGGCCTGAAGCGGCTCGATACCGTCGACAAGACCACCGGCAAGATGATCTATGGCATCGACGTCAAGCTGCCGGGCATGCTGAACGCCGCGATCAAGGACTGCCCGGTGTTCGGCGGCAAGGTGAAGAGTTTTGACGAAGCCAAGATCGCCAACATGAAAGGCGTCAAGAAGGTGGTGCCGGTCGGCGACAGCGCTGTTGCCGTCGTCGCCGACACCTGGTGGCGCGCCAAGACTGCGCTGGATGCGCTGCCGATCGTCTGGGACGAAGGCGACAACGCAAAAGTCTCCAGCGAGACGATCGCGAAGTGGCTTGCCGAAGGTCTCGACAATGCGCAGCCGGCCTATGTCGGCAACCAGAACGGCGATGCCAAGGCAGCGATCGCAAGCGCGGCCAAGAAGGTCGAAGCGGTCTACAGCTACCCCTACCAGAACCACGCCACGATGGAGCCGATGAACGCCACCGTGCTCTACACGCCTGACAAATGCGAGGTGTGGTGCGGCACGCAGAATGGCGAGGCGGCGTTCGCCGCAGCGCTCGAGGCCTCCGGCCTGCCCGCCGAGAAGGTCGACGTGCACAAGCTGATGCTCGGCGGCGGCTTCGGTCGGCGCGGCATGACCGACTATGTCCGGCAGGCGGTGGCGATCGCCAAGCAGATGCCGGGCACGCCGATCAAGCTGCTGTGGTCGCGCGAAGAGGATATGCAGCACGGCAAATATCACCCGGTCACGCAGTGCAAGCTGACCGGCGCGTTCGATGCCGACGACAACCTGGTGGCGCTGCACTACCGGTTGTCCGGCCAATCCATCCTGTTCTCGGTGCGCCCGGAAGCGCTGCAGAACGGCATGGACCCCGCCGCGTTCCAGGGCGTCGCGCAATCCGGCGAAGCCGCGATCGGCTATTCGGTGCCGAACCTGCTGGTCGAGCATTCGATGCGCAATCCGCACGTCCCGCCGGGCTTCTGGCGCGGCGTCAACGTCAATCACAACGCGATCTACATGGAATGCTTCATGGACGAGCTTGCCCAGGCTGTCGGCCAGGACCCGCTCGAATTCCG
The DNA here is from genome assembly GCA_016839165.1 of Bradyrhizobium sp. PSBB068. NCBI lineage: Bacteria > Pseudomonadati > Pseudomonadota > Alphaproteobacteria > Hyphomicrobiales > Nitrobacteraceae > Bradyrhizobium > Bradyrhizobium sp. PSBB068. Next base: position 1,848,601 of record CP069300.1, on the reverse strand, counting down.
GCGCAAGCTGATGGGCAAGAATCCCAAGCATCTTGCCGTGCTCAATGCGGTCGCTGAGAAGATCGGCTGGGGCACGCCGGCGCCGCAGGGCGTTTATCGCGGCATCGCGCAGGTGATGGGCTATGGCAGCTATGTTGCCGGCGCCGCCGAGATCTCGGTGACCGACGGCAGCAAGATCAAGGTGCATCGCATCGTCGCCTCCACCGATCCCGGCTATGTCGTCAATCCGGCGCAGGTGGAGCGGCAGATCGCGGGCTCCTTCGTCTATGGTCTCAGCGCGCTGTTCTACGGCGGCTGCACCGTGAAGGACGGCCGCATCGAGCAGACCAATTTCGACACCTACAACTCAATGCGCATCAACGAAATGCCGAAGGTCGAAGCTGTGATGGTGCCGAGCGGCGGGTTCTGGGGTGGCGTCGGCGAGCCGACCATCGGCGTTGCGGCGCCGGCGGTGCTCAACGCCTATTTCGCCGCGACCGGAAAGCGCATCCGCTCTTTCCCGCTGCGCAACCAGAACATCTCCTTCGCCTGATCAAACCCGAAGCGGCGGCCTGAGCGGCCGCCGCTTCCTTATTCCGGATTGTCGTGCATGGCCGTCTCGCGTCATCAGACGCGCAGGGATGTGATCCGTGGCGTCGCTGCCGTCGCGGCGGCGGCATTGGCGCGTCCGTCGCTGGCGCAAGCAGCGCCGCGCATCGCGGTAATCGGCGGCGGCTTCGGCGGAACGGCCTGCGCGCGGGCGCTGCGGCGGCGCGACGCAAAACTCCAGGTCACGTTGATCGAACCGAACAAGACTTTTACCGCGTGCCCGTTCAGCAATGAAGTGATCGCCGGCCTGCGCGAACTCACCGCACAGCAATTCACCTACGACAAGGTCGCGGCTGACGGCATCACGGTCGCCGCTCAGGCGGCCACCAAGATCGACGCGCAGGCGCGCGGCATTGCACTCGCTGATGGCACGACGCTCCCCTACGATCGGCTTGTGCTGGCCCCCGGCATCGACATGCACTTCGATGCCCTGCCCGGCTATGACGAGGCCAACGCCGAAAAGATGCCGCACGCCTGGAAAGCCGGCGAGCAGACGGTGCTGCTGCGCCGGCAGCTCGAGGCGATGGACGACGGCGGCCTCGTCGTGATCGCGGTGCCGGCCGCACCGCTGCGCTGCCCGCCGGCGCCTTACGAGCGCGCCAGCCTGATCGCGCATTACCTGAAGGCGAACAAGCCGAAGTCGAAAATCCTGGTGCTCGACGCCAAGGACAATTACTCGCAGCAGAAACTGTTCGAGAAAGCCTGGGCCGAACTCTATCCCGGCATGATCGAACGGATCGCGCTGTCGCAGGGCGGGCGCGTCACGTCGGTCAATCCGGCCACCAACGAGATCGTCACCGATTTCGGCAATTACACCGCGGCGGTCGCCAACGTGATCCCGCCGCAGCGCGCCGGTCGCATCGCCGAGATCGCCGGCGCGGCTGATCACACCGGCTGGTGCCCGATCGATCCGGTGAGCTTTGCCTCAAAACTCGTGCCAAATATCCACGTCATCGGCGATGCCGCAATCGCCGGCGGGATTCCAAAATCCGCCTCCGCCGCGGCAGCGCAAGGCCGCGCCTGTGCGGCAGCGATCGTGAATTCACTGGCCGGCAAGGCGCCGGACACGCCACGGCTCGATGGCGCCTGCTACAACACCGTGGCTCCCGGCTACGCATTCTCGTTGAAGGGCATCTATCAGCCGAAGGACGATCAGTACGCCGAGGCCGAGGTGACCACGAGCCCGGTCGAAGCGCCGCGCGAGCTCCGTCAGCACGAGGCCGATCAGGCGGTCGACTGGTTCAAGGCGATCACGGGAGAGGCCTTTGGCTAGGCTCGCGCTCGCGATGTTCCTCGCCGCCGGACTGCTCGCGGCCTGCGCGCCTGCCGGCGCCGAGACGCTACGGCCTTACGCCGTGGTGGGCGATGCCATCCCGCAATCGCTGACGGGAACCAAGGGTGACGTCACCCGCGGCCGCGCGCTGATCGTCGAGCGTTCGTCCACTTGCATCCTCTGCCACAGCGGCCCATTTCCGGAGCAGGCGTTCCAGGGCGACCTCGCGCCGAACCTCTCCGGAAGCGGCGCGCGTTGGTCGGAAACACAATTGCGGCTGCGGCTGGTCGATGCGTCGCACCTCGATGCGGCGACGATCATGCCGTCCTATTATCGCGTCGACGGTCTCACACGGGTCGGCAATTCATGGCGCGGCAAGCCTATCCTGTCGGCGGAGCAGATCGAGGATATCGTGGCCTATCTGGTAACGTTGCGGAACTAGGATCAAGCATGGTGGATTCGAATCAAACCAGGCGAACGTTTCTGAGCCTTACCGGCGGTGCTGCCGTGATGGTCATCGTCCGTCCCGTGGCCGCCACACCGGCGATGCAGTCGGCGGCGATACGCAACATCGTCGGCGAGGCCAACGTGCGGACCGGCAAGGTCAGGCTCGATATTCCGCCGCTGGTCGAGAACGGCAACACCGTCCCGATGACGGTCAGCGTCGAAGGCCCGATGACGGCGGAGGCATATGTGAAGAGCATCTACGTCTTCAACGAGAAGAACCCGCAGCCGAATATCGGCAATTTCTATCTCGGGCCGCGCGCCGGGCGCGCCCAGGTGTCGACCCGCATTCGCCTCGCCGACAGCCAGAAGGTCACCGCGATCGCGCGGCTGTCCGACGACACGTTCTGGTCCGCGACCGCCGACGTCGTGGTGACGCTCGCCGCCTGCACCGAGGAGGCGATCTGATGCCGTCGGCCCTGATCAACGTGCCGAAGAAGGCCAGGCGCGGCGACGTGATCGAGATCAAGACGCTGATGTCGCACATCATGGAGACAGGCTATCGCCACACCGCCTCCGGCGACGTGGTGCCGCGCGACATCATCACGAGCTTCACTTGCCGCTTCAACGGCGTGGAAGTATTCCGCGCCGACCTTTATCCGGCAATCGCGGCCAATCCGTTCATCACTTTCTTCACCACCGTGACCGAGAGCGGCAGGTTCGAATTCGAATGGATCGGCGACAAGGGATTTTCGGAGACCGCGCAGGCTTCGATCACGGTCGAATGAGGATTGCGCTCTGCATTGCGCTGCTGACGGCGCTGGCGGGCGCGGCGCTCGCTGCCGAGATTCCGCTGGACCAGCGCCGCTCCGGCTATAGCTTCATGAGCCCGGACACCAGGGCAATGCAGGACGAGGACACCGCCAATCCAGGCATGCTCTCCGTGCTCGACGGCGAGGCCTTGTGGAAGCGCAAAGCCGGCACCGCGGACAAGGCCTGCGCTGACTGCCACAGCGATGCGCGCGTCACCATGAAGGGTATCGCTGCGCGTTATCCCGCGTTCGAGAAGGCACTGGGACGGCCGGTCGACCTCGAAGGGCGGATCAACCTCTGTCGTGCCAATCACCAGCAGGCCTCGCCCTTCGCCTACGAAAGCCGGGAGCTGTTGGCACTGACGGCCTATGTCGCGCAGCAATCGCGCGGCGAGCCGATCGCAGCCGGCGACGATCCGGAGCTGACGCCGTTCGTCGAGAAGGGCCACGCGCTGTTCGTGCAGCGGCAGGGCCAGCTCAACCTGGCCTGCGCCAACTGTCACGACGACAATTGGGACAAGAAGCTCGCGGGGAGCGCGATCACGCAGGGACAACCGACCGGCTATCCGCTCTACCGGCTGGAATGGCAGTCGCTCGGATCGCTGCAGCGCCGGCTGCGCGCCTGCATCACCGGCATCCGGGCACAGGCCTATGATTACGGCTCGCCGGAGCTGGTCGAGCTCGAGCTCTATCTGATGACACGGGCGCGCGGCATGCCGGTGGAGACGCCGGCCGTCAGGCCGTAACGCTAACCGCATCACCGGAAACGACGCGAAGCAACCCATTGCTCCCGGCTGTACCGGAAGATGGGTTGCTTCGTCGCTTCAGCGCAAGATTGCTGTGCAATCTTGTCGCGAACCCTTCGCAATGACGGGGCTAGGGATCACTGCGAAGATCAACGCTCTGCGAACGCTTTCTCGACCACGAATTGGGCGGGCTCGCCGTGATTGCCCTCGGCGAAGCCACGGCCGTTCAGCATCGTGCGGGTGTCGGCGACCAGCGCCGGCGAGCCGCAGATCATGACGCGGTCATGCGCGGCATCGAGCGCCGGCAGCCCGATATCGGCGAACAGCTTGCCCGAGGTGATGAGGTCGGTGATGCGACCGCGGTTGCGGAACGGATCGCGCGTCACGGTCGGGTAATAGATCAGCTGGTCGCGCACCAGATCGCCGATCAGTTCGTCCTGCGGCAGCGTCTCGGTGATCATCTCGCCATAGGCGAGCTCCTTGACGCGGCGACAGCCGTGCAGCAGCACGACCCTCTCGAAGCGATCATAGGTCTCGGGATCCTTGATCACGCTGAGGAACGGCGCGAGGCCGGTGCCGGTGCCGATCAGATAGAGATTGCGGCCGTCCTCGAGATTGTCGATGACAAGCGTGCCGGTAGCCTTGCGGCTGACGATGATCTCGTCGCCCTCCTTGAGGTGCTGGAGACGCGAGGTGAGCGGGCCGTCCGGAACCTTGATCGAGAAGAATTCCAGCGTGTCCTCGTAATTCGCGCTGGCGACGCTGTAGGCGCGCAGCAGCGGCTTCTCGCCGACCTTGAGCCCGATCATGGTGAACTCGCCGTTGCGGAAGCGGAACGACGAATTGCGCGTGGTCTTGAACGAGAACAGCGTGTCGGTCCAGTGATGAACGCTGAGGACGCTTTCCCGGTTGAAATTGCTCATCGCACCAATCCCTGATTTGTGCTGCGGCGGGGAAGGACTTGAACCCTGTTGACCGGCCGGATCGTTTGTATACGATCATTCGTATACGAATGAATAATCCGGCTTGATCCAAAAGTCAAGCCGGGCTCAAATTCCCGGGCAATTCGGCAGAAACAGAAGGAAAACACCCATGGCTCACGACGCGCCCCAGGCCACCGGCCCCAGCAAGCTGGTGATCCGCAATATCGGGCTGTTGCTGTCGGGAGCGCTGGAGAAGCCGATTCTGGACGCCGATACCATCGTCGCCGAGAACGGCAAGATATCAGCGATCGGCCGCTTCAAGGACGTCGATACCGAAGGCGCCACCACGATCGTCGATGCCATGGGAACGACGGTCGCACCCGGCCTGATCGACAGCCACGTCCATCCGGTCGCCGGCGACTGGACGCCGCGGCAGAACCAGATCAACTGGATCGACAGCTATCTGCATGGCGGCGTCACCACCATGATCTCCGCCGGCGAGGTACACATGCCCGGCCGGCCGCGCGACGTGGTCGGCGTCAAGGCGATGGCGATCTTCGCGCAGCGCGCGTTCTGGACGTTGCGGCCCGGCGGTGTGAAGGTGCATGCTGGCGCGCCCGTGATCGAATGCGAGATGGTAGAGGACGATTTCAAGGAGATGGCCGCCGCCGGCGTTAAGCTGCTCGGCGAGGTCGGGCTCGGTGGCGTGAAGGACGGCCCCACCGCCCGGAAAATGGTCGGCTGGGCGCGCAAATACGGCATCCAGAGCACGATCCACACCGGCGGCCCGTCGATACCGGGATCGGGCCTGATCGACAAGGACGTGGTGCTGGAGGCCGACACCGACGTGGTCGGTCACATCAATGGCGGCCACACCGCACTGCCCGACGACCAGATCCGCTGCATCTGCGAGGGTTGCAAGCGCGGCCTCGAGCTGGTGCACAACGGCAATGAGCGCTCGGCGCTGTTCACGCTGCGCACCGCGCGCGAGATGGGCGACCTGCACCGCGTCATCCTCGGCACCGATGCGCCGGCGGGCTCCGGCGTACAGCCGCTCGGCATCCTGCGCATGGTCTCGCTGTTGTCCTCGCTCGGCGAGCTGCCCGCCGAGCTGGCGTTCTGCCTTGCGACCGGCAACACCGCGCGGATGCGCGAGCTCGATTGCGGCCTGATCGAGGTCGGCCGCTCCGCCGATTTCGTGCTGATGGACAAGGCGCAGCATTCACCGGGCAAGAACATCCTGGAGAGCGTTCAGCTCGGCGACCTCCCCGGCATCGGCATGACCATCATCGACGGCATCGTCCGCACCCAGCGCAGCCGCAACACCCCGCCCGCGGGCAAGGTGCCGGAGATCGTGGCGAAGTAGGCACGCTGTCGTCATTGCGAGGAGCGAAGCGACGAAGCAATCCACATCGCCGCAGGCGGAAAATGGATTGCTTCGCTATGCTCGCAATCGCGTAGATGGAGCAGTACGTATCATCACCGCAGCTTCCCGAGCAGCGCCATCAGCGTCTCGCGCTCCTTGGCGTCGAGCGGCGCCAGCGTCTCCCTCGAGATCACAAGCGCATTCGGCGCGGCCTTGTCGGCCATCTGCTGGCCGGCGCGCGTCAGGCTCACCAGCAGCCGGCGGCCGTCATTGGGATCGGGTGCGGTCTCGGTCAGGCCGCGCGCGGTCAAGCGGTCGATCACGCCCTTGATGGTCGCAACGTCCATCGAGGTCAGCCGCCCCAGCTGGTTCTGCGAGCACGCGCCGACCTCAGACAGTTTCGACAGCGCCGCCCATTGCGTCGGCGTCAGGCTGATGCCGATCTCGCGGGCGAAGATCACGGCGTGACGCTGCGACACCTGGCGCAGGATGAAGCCGATCTGCTCGTCCAGCACATAGCCCGGCTTTGCGGCCTTCACGCTTCGCTTCGGTGCAGCACTCCGCGCCATTGTCTTAACCCCTGCCCTTTACAGCGACAGATGCGCGTCGCGGACATCCGGACGCGCATCAAGTTCGGCCATGGTGCCGCCGAAGCAGATCCGGCCCCGCTCGATGATGTAGGCGCGATCCGAGATCAGCCGGGCGAAATGCAGGTTCTGCTCTGACACAACGATGCTGACGCCCTCTTGCTTCATCGCCAGGATCGCATCGACCATCTGCTCGACGATCTTGGGCGACAGGCCCTCCGAGGGTTCATCGAGCAGCACCAGCGACGGATTGCCCATCAGCGTGCGCGCGATCGTCAGCATCTGCTGCTCGCCGCCGCTCATCCGCCCGCCGGGCCGGCCGCGCATCTCGCCGAGATTGGGAAACAGCTTGAACAACTTGTCGCGATCCCATTGCGGCGCGCCCGGTCGCTTCGGCTGGCGGCCGACCTCGAGATTTTCCTCGACCGTCAGATCCGTGAAGATACGCCGCTCCTCCGGGACGTAGCCGAGCCCGCCGCGCACGATCGCATGCGTCGGCAGCGTTGACACGTCCTTGCCCTCGAACATGATGCGGCCGGAACGGTTCTCGACCAGGCCGACGATGGAGCGGAACGTGGTCGACTTGCCGGCGCCGTTGCGGCCGAGCAATGCGACCACCTCACCTTCGCCGACCTCGAGCGCGATGTCGAACAGGATATGCGCCGGGCCGTAAAAGCTGTTGAGGTCGTTCACCGTGAGCTTCATGCCGATGCTCCCTCGCGGTGCCTTGCGTCGTAGAGCAGGCCTTCGCCGAGATAGATCGCCCGCACCTGCGCGTTGCCGCGAACCTCCTCGGGCGAGCCCTCGGCGATCAGGCTGCCGCGGTTCAGCACCAGGATCCGGTCGGCATGCTCGAACACCACGTCCATGTCATGTTCGGTGAACAGCACGCCGATCGACTGCTCGCGGGCGATCCGCGCCGTCAGCCGCATCAGCTCGATGCGCTCGCGCGGTGCCATGCCGGCGGTCGGCTCGTCCATCAACAAGAGCTTCGGCTGGTTGGCGAGCGCGATCGCAAGCTCCAGCCGCTTGACGTCGCCATAGGCAAGCTCGCCGCAGGGCCGCTCCGCATAGGCACCCATGCCGACCAGATCGAGCAGCCGCCCGGCCTCGTCGCGGGCCTGACGCGCAGTCGAAGCCCACAGATTGAACAGTTGCCCGCCATGCGACACCAGCGCGACCTGCACATTCTCGCGCACCGTCATGGTCGGGAACGTCGCTGCAATCTGGAACGTGCGCCCCACCCCCATGCGCCAGACCACGCGCGGCTTCTTGCCGGTGGTCTCCTCGCCCAGCACGCGGATGCGGCCGCTATCGGGAATGTTCTGGCCATTCAGCATGTCGAAGCAGGTGCTCTTGCCGGCACCGTTCGGTCCGATCAGCGCCAGGATCTCGCCGGCACGCAACTCGAACGAGACGCCGCGCACCGCGTGCACGCCGCCATAGGATTTGGTCAGCCCCTCGACCGACAACAATGCGGGGACCATGCTCATTCGGCGGTCTCTATGCGGGAGGTGAGCAGGGGCGAGGCCGACGAGGGCGATTTACGCCGCCGGCGCATGACTGCTTCCAGCGTACCGACGATGCCCTTCGGGAACGCGACCACGATCAGCACGACAAAGCCGCCGAGCACGAGCTTCGACCAGTCGGTCTGGCTGACCAGCCAGATGTTCAGCGCCTTGTAGACGATGGCGCCGACCACCGCGCCGGACACCGTCTCGACGCCGCCGAGCAGCACCATGACCAGCGCGTCGACCGACAGCGAGATGCCCATATTGTCCGGGAAGACGCTGCCCTTGAGATAGGCGAACAGCGCGCCGGCGAGGCCTGCGACCGTGCCCGCGATCACGAAGGCGGTCCACTGGATGCGCTTGCCGTTGATGCCGATTGCCTCGCTGCGCAGCGGCGAATCGCGTGTCGCGCGCAGCGCAAAGCCGAACGGCGAGAACACGATGATACGGAGGATCACCACGGCAAGCGCGGCGATGCCGAGCGACAGCCAATAGAAATGCGACGGGCTCCCCGCCCATTTTTCCGGCCAGACGCCGAGAATGCCGTTGTCGCCGCCGGTCACCGACACCCATTGGAACGCGATCGACCAGACGATCTGGGCAAAGGCCAGGGTCAGCATCGCGAAATAGACGCCCGAGAGCTGCACGGCGAAGAAGCCGAACACGGCGGCGCCCATAAGGCCGAGCAGCGGCCCGAGCAGCAGGCAGGCGATCATCGGCAAGCCCGCCATCTTGGCGAGCAGCGCCACGCCATAGGCGCCAAGGCCGAAATAGGCCGCGTGCCCGAACGAGGCGAGCCCGCCGACCGACATCAGGAAATGCAGGCTGACCGCGAAGATCACGAAGATCGCGATCTCGGAGCCGACGGTGAGCACGTAGTTGCCGGCGACGAACGGCAGCGCAGCGGCGACGATGAGCACGGCGATCGCGGCAAGCCGTTCGTTCGTCGTCAGCGGCCGCCATGGATTGACGGTGAGACCCGGCGTGCGCCGCGCCGGCGCCTCCGGCTTGCCGAACAGCCCCCACGGCCGGACGATCAGCACCACCGCCATTACCAGGAACACCAGGATGATGGAGATCTTCGGAAAGATCAGGATGCCGAACGCGTTGAGCTCGGACACCAGCACAGCCGCGACGAAGGCGCCGATGATGCTGCCGAGGCCGCCGATCACGACCACGACGAAGACCTCGACGATGACGCGCAGGTCCATCGCGTGGTTGACCGCATCGCGCGGAATCTGCAGCGCGCCGCCGAGCGCGGCGAGGAAGACGCCGAGCGCGAACACACTGGTGAACAGCCATTTTTGATTGACGCCGAGCGCCGCGACCATGTCGCGGTCCTGTGTCGCCGCGCGCACCAGCACGCCCCAGCGGGTGCGCTGGAACAACAGCCAGAGCACGCCGAGCACGACCGGCCCGAGCACGATCAGGAACAGGTCGTAGCTCGGAATATTCTGGCCGAAGAAATCGATCGCGCCCTTGAAGCCCGGCGCGCGGCGGCCGACGAGATCATCCGGCCCCCAGATCAGCACCACGAGGTCCTCGACCATCAGGGTGAGGCCGAAGGTCGCCAGCAGCTGGAACAGCTCCGGCGAATGGTAGATCCGGCGCAGCAGCACCATCTCAACCAGCACGCCGATTGCGGCAACCGCCAGCGCGGCGATGACGATGCCGCCCCAGAAGCCGAATGCGCCCGAGAAACGCTCGGTCAGGGTGAAGGCGACATAGGCGCCGAGCATGTAGAACGCGCCATGCGCGAAGTTCACGATCCGCGTCACGCCGAAGATGATCGACAGACCCGAAGCGACCAGGAACAGCGACGCCGCGCTGGCAAGACCGGTCAGGAACTGGACGATATAGAAGGCCATAGGCGGTCCGCGTTGGAGTTTTTCTTCACCTCGCCCCGCCTGCGGGGAGAGGTCGAATTCAAGCGCAGCTTGAATTCGGGTGAGGGGAACTCTCCACGAGCCCACTCTTGGAGACGTCCCTCGTCCTAACCCTCTCCCCGTAAGAACAGGGAGAGGGGAAACTAAGAGGCCTCAATCCTTCGGCCGCATCTTCTCGATCTCGGCATCGCCAGGCAGATAGTCCGAACCCTTGCGATAGGCGGTATCGACCATGATGCCCTTGCCGTCCTTCAGCGCGGTCTTGCCGGTGAAGGCGCCGAGCGTCGACTGGTGGTCGATCTTGCGGAAGGTGATCTCGCCGAACGGCGACGGCGTCGAGATGCCTTCGGCCGCCGCGATCAGCTTCTCCGGATCGCTCGAGCCGGCCTTGGCGAGGATTGCCGCCGCCGCCTTGATGGTCTGGTAGCCCACGATCGAGCCGAGCCGCGGATAGTCGTTGTACTTGGCCTGATAGGCCTTGAGGAACGCGTCGTGCTCCGGCGTCTTGATCGAATACCAGGGATAGCCGGTGACGATCCAACCCTCGGGCGTCTCGTCCTTCAGCGGATCGAGATATTCCGGCTCGCCGGTCAGGAAGCTCACCACCGTGCGCCCCTTGAACAGGCCGCGGGTGTTGCCCTCGCGCACGAGCTTGACGAGGTCGGCGCCGAAAGTGACGTTGAGGATCGCCTCCGGGTTCGCGGCGGCGGTCGCCTGCACCACCGGGCCGGCGTCGATCTTGCCCTGCGGCGGCCACTGCTCGTCGACCCACTGGATATCAGGCCGCTTCTCCGACATCAGCTTCTTGAACACCGCAACCGCCGACTGGCCGTATTCATAGTTCGGCGCGATGGTCGCCCAGCGTTTTGCGGGAAGTTTGGCGGCTTCTGCCACCAGCATCGCGGCCTGCATGTAGTTCGACGGCCGCAGGCGGAAGGTGTAGCGATTACCCTTCGACCAGGTGATCGCGTCGGTCAGCGGCTCAGCCGCGAGGAAGAACACCTTCTTCTGGTTGGCGAAGTCAGAGACCGCGAGGCCGATATTCGACAGGAACGTACCGGTTAGCATCGCGACATTCTCGCTCGACACCAGTTCGTTGGCCGCGGTCTGCGCATCCGCCGGCTTGCCGCCATCATCCTTGGAAATGACGACGAGCTTCTTGCCATTGATGCCGCCGGCGGCATTGATCTCCTCCACCGCGAGCTGCCAGCCCTTGCGATAGGGCTCGGTGAACGCCGGCAGCAGCGAATAGGAGTTGATCTCGCCGATCTTGATTTCGCTCTGCGCCATGGCCTGCGTCGTCATGGCGCCCGTTGCCATGGCCGCGACCGCGATCGCCAATCCCGCCCCTACGAAATAACCACGCATCCCGTCCTCCAGTTTCCTTGAAAGAGATTAACGCAATCCGTCTTCGCCTTTGACTTCGCCGACCGTCAGCCCGCCGACGCGCGGCAGCGGCCGCCCGCTGTCGGTGACCGCAACCGCGACCATGATCTCGTTGGCCCGCGGCGCATCGTTGATCTGCACCTCCATGCCGTCGAAATGGCTGCGCACGAAGGCCGCATCCTTGTGCCCGAGCGGAATATCCAGCGTGGTGCCGGGCCCCGAGCGCTTCTTCGACGACGGGATCAGCGCCGCGCCCTTCGACAGCACCTTGCGCACCGGCGCACCCATTTTCGGATGCAGGATCGCGGCCGCGTGCTCGAGCTCGCCATTCTCGCCGACAGCGGCGGCCTTGCCGTAGCTGTGCGCCTTGGCACCATCGATGCCGAGCGCGGCGACGGCCCGCTTGGAGAGCAATTCACCGAGTTCCTCGCCGATCGCGATCAGCGGCGACAGATCCTCGACATAACGTCCGGCGAAGGGATTCTCGATCACGGCGATGGCGGCGGCGCGGCGGGTCGGCGGCGCGATGGTCTTGCCCATCTCCAGATGGATCTCCTCGACCACGGTGACGATCTTGCGAATAACGGCGCTCATTGTGCCTCGCTCCCGGTCATGCCTGCAGCATGTGTTCTATCGTTCGTTCCTGAAACGCGTGCGACTTCGGCGCCCCGATCCCAGTTGCACCAACAAGCCGCGTTTCGCCCAGTAGACGCAATGCCGCGCCCTCGATCAATCCCGACATCAGGAGCATGCGCGCCCGCGCCGCGCCCGCCTCGAGCGCCTGCCCAATCTCGTGTTCCGCCAAATTCTCCACATCGCGCGTCACCAGTCGTCCACCGAGGTCGCTGTCGGGCTGCAATTCGTTGGCCGGAACGCGCATGATCGCGGGATGGCCGGGCAGATCGACCGCGTTGGCGATCACGGTCGCAGCCGCATCGGCCTGCGATGCCGTTCGCGCCAGCACGGTGACGGCGTCGGCGATGCCAAGCGAGAAGCTGCGGCCGTGGCGGCCGCTGGTCGCAATCCCACGGACCGGCATGTCGGCATCGACCGACATCGTGCGCATCACGCCATGACGGTCTGGCCGGTCCATCAGGCCGACGGTAAATTGTTCGCCCTCGCCGAGATGCAACGCGATATCGCCGCCATTGTTGACATAGCCGCGGTCGAGCGCCGCTACGCGCAACATCGTACCGAGGATTTCCTCGGCGACCGAGCCCGCGACGGCGGCCATCGGCGTGATGAAGCAATCCGCGGCAAACGGCGCGACCGCCGCATGCATGCGCCGCGCGACCACGCCCTTCAGCAAGCAGCGATCGGGATGCGCCGCGCTGCGCAGTTCGGCAAGTTCCGAGCAGAGTTCATCGAGCAGACCGGTCAAGTGCTCCGCCGCCGCCTGATAGGCGGATCGAACTTCCGCATCCCTGCCCCTGGCTTCGATGACGAGATCAATGGGCCCATCCTGCAAATGCAGCCGCTTGCCGTCAGGAAGAAGCGCGATTTGCGGGAGCCGCGTCATGCGTGCCGCCCGGGCAGGTACGGCATCGGCCGGATGTCGGCGCTGTCCCGCAGCGACGACAGCGGACGGACATAATCCATATGGCCGCCGAGCGCCGCGTAGTCCGACAGCCGCATCGTGAACTCGATCGGCGCCACCAGTGCCGGGGTCGGCACATAACCGAAGGCGCCGGCCGGCATCTGCGTGACATCGACCATGTAGGTGATGCCGCCACCCGGCCACACGTACACCGGCGCGCCGCCGCTGGTCACGCGCGTCAGCGCGTCCTTCACCGAGCGCGTCAGCCGCACAGGATTGTCGGTGACGCCGGCGCGCAGCGATCCGCCCGCGCCGCCCATGAACAGCACGGTGCACAGCGCGGGTTCGCAATTCTCCTGGATGCGCTCGACCGAGAATCGGAGATCGGCCGGCATCTCGGTCTCGACCGGCTGCAACGCCTCGTCGAGCACGTAGTACGATGCATGCTCGCCGGTCGTCGAGACCATCAGCATGGTGAGCCCGGGCCGCGCCTCCTTGGCATTGAAGGGACCGAGGATCGACAGCGGATCGGAGATGTTGGTGCCGCCCCACCCGGTGCCGGGATCGGCGACCTGGAAATAGCGGCCGGGCGTCGAACGGCGGCCCTTCATCTTGATGCCGGTGTCGGCGATGTCGAGCAGCTTGCCGGCCTGGTGCTCGCTGAGCACGCCGGTGATGTGGTCGTCGACCACCACGACCTCATCGACCTTGCCGTGCCACTGCTTGGCGAACATGCCGATGGTGGCCGAGCCGCAGCCGACCCGCATCCGCTCTTCGGCCACACCGTTGACGATCGGCGGCTTGCCCGCTTGCACCACGACGGTGGCGCCGCCATCGATGGTCAGCTCCACCGCCTTGCAATTGGAGAGATCCATTAGCGTGTCGCAGGTGACGCGGCCCTCTTTCTTGGAGCCACCGGTCAGGTGATGCACGCCGCCGAGCGAGAGCATCTGCGAGCCATATTCGCTGGTCGTGACATGGCCGACCGCCTCGCCGTCCGCGCGCACAGTCGCGGTCTCCGGACCGAGATAGCGGTCGGTGTCGATTTTTACCTTGACGCCGCAATAGGAGAAGATGCCCTCGGTCACCACCGTGACCATGTCGACGCCGTCGACTTCCGACGACACGATGAACGGCGCCGGCTTGTAGTCCGGATAGGTGGTGCCGGCGCCGATCGCGGTGACGAACAGGTCGGGCTGCCGGACGATCTTGCCGTCCCAGTCGCCGCTGACCTGGAAAGGCACCAGCTTGCCGCCATGCGAGACGGTACGCTCCAGCACGACATGCGGATCGACCCGCACCAGCGTGCCATCATGATTGGCGTAACGGTCGCACGCGCCGGCCGCGCCCGGCTTGATGTAGCACATCACCGGACAGGCATCGCAGCGGATCTTGTCGCCGGCGGCGACGGTCATTGTGTCAGCCATCGTGACCAGACCTGGACTTGTGGCGGCGGTCGATCATACTGCGCTTCCGCCTCCGGTGCTTATCGTTCGTATACGAATGATCCTGCGCGCGAGCCCGGGACCTGTCAAGCGGCCTTTGCAATCAAAAGCTGCCCTTCGCTTGCGCACCCTGTTCATAAAGCGTGCACGCGCTGCAGCGCGGCATGCCGCCGCTTGCACGTTTGTACACAAACGTTATCCTCGTCTTCGATTTGACGCTGACGTTGCAGCGCAAACATCAGGGGAGAACCGGGGCAATGCGCCTGACCGTGAACGGCAGGAATCATGACGTCGACGCCGCTCCCGACACCGCATTGCTCTACGTGCTGCGCAACGATCTCGCATTGAACGGACCGAAATATGGCTGCGGGCTCGGCGAGTGCGGCGCCTGCGCGGTGCTGATCGACGGCGTCGCCGCGCGCGCCTGCGTGATTCCGATCGAGGGCTGTGCGGGACGCGACATCGTCACGCTGGAAGGGCTCGGCAGCCGCGAACATCCCGACCCGGTACAGGAGGCCTTCATCCGCGAGCAGGCCGCGCAGTGCGGCTACTGCCTCAACGGCATGATCATCACCACCAAGGCGCTGCTCACGCGCAATCCCAATCCTTCCGAGCATGAGGTGCTGGAAGCGCTGCGCTACAATCTCTGCCGCTGCGGCGCGCATATCGAAATCATCCGCGCCGCGATGCGCGCCGCCGGTCACGCGCTCGAGGCGCGCGGTTGATGGCGGGTCCGGAGCAACGCATGCGCGGCGCGCTGTCGGTGGTTCGCTCCGCGGTTCTTGGCGCGGAAGGCGCGTTCGAGACCTTCATCACCGTCACGGCTGAAGGTTCGGTCAACGCCTATAACGGCCATGTCGATCTCGGCACCGGCATCCGCACCGCGCTCGGACAGATCGTGGCCGAAGAGCTCGACGTCTCGTTTGCCCGCGTCGTGGTGATCCTCGGCGACACCGCCGTGGTGCCGAACCAGGGCGCGACGATCGCGAGCGAAACGATCCAGATCACCGCCGTTCCCTTGCGCAAGGCCGCAGCGCAAGCCCGGCATTTCCTGCTCTCGCGCGCGGCCGAGCGGCTGGAGCTACCGGTCGATGATCTCACCATCGAAGACGGCCTGATCCGTGGCCACGACAACCGCAGCGTCAGCTATGGCGAGCTGATCGCCGACGAGACCATCCGCCTCGAGCTCGCCGACGACGTTCAGGTCAAGGCGGTGAGCGCCTATTCCGTCGTCGGCAAGTCGGTGCCGCGCGTCGATCTGCCGGCAAAGGCCACCGGTGAGCTGGTCTATGTCCACGACGTGCGCGTGCCCGGCATGCTGCACGGCCGCGTCGTCCGCCCACCCTATGCCGGCGTCGACGCCGGCCCGTTCGTCGGCACCAGCCTGATCGCGGTCGATGAAGCCTCGGTGCGGGATATTCCCGGACTTGTCGCGGTGGTGCGGATCGGTGATTTCGTCGGCGTCGTCGCCGAACGCGAGGAGAACGCGATCAAGGCCGCCGCGCAGCTCAAAGTGAGCTGGAAGCCGGGACCTGATCTGACCGATCTCTCCGATATCGAGCAGGCGCTGCGCGCCAATCCATCGACGCCACGGCAGCTGATCGACAAGGGCGATGTTGATGCCGCGATTAAGGCGGCGGCCAAGCCGATGCAACGGACGTATCTCTGGCCCTATCAGATGCACGGCTCGATCGGCCCGTCCTGCGCGGTCGCCAGCTACGGAGACGATGGAATTCGCGTCTGGTCCGGCACGCAGAACCCGCACATCCTGCGCGGCGACCTCGCGCTCCTGATCCAGCGGCCGGAATCCGAGATCGACGTGATCCGGATGGAAGCCGCCGGCTGCTATGGCCGCAATTGCGCCGACGACGTCTCCGCAGACGCACTGCTGCTGTCGCGCGCGATCGGGAAGCCCGTGCGCGTGCAGCTCACCCGCGAACAGGAACATGCCTGGGAGCCGAAAGGCACCGCGCAGCTGATGGACGTCAATGGCGGGCTCAATGCCGATGGCAGCGTCGCCGCTTATGACTTCTCGACGCGCTATCCCTCGAACGGCGCGCCGACCTTGGCGCTGCTGCTCACCGGGCGGATCGCACCTGAAGCCGCAATGTTCGAGATGGGCGACCGCACCGCGATCCCGCCCTACGACTACGAGAATATGCGCGTGGTCGCCAACGACATGCCGCCGATCGTACGCGCTTCCTGGTTTCGCGGCGTCTCGGCGCTGCCGAACACCTTTGCGCACGAGTCCTATATCGACGAGCTCGCGGCCGAGGCCGAAGTCGATCCGATCGAGTACCGGCTGCGCTATTTGAAAGACAAGCGCGCGATCGATCTCGTCAACGCGGTCGCCGAACGCGCGGGCTGGACGCCGCGCCCGGTGCGGAAAGAGCCCGAGGCCGACGGCGACATCCTCCGCGGCCGCGGCTTCGCCTATGCGCTCTACGTGCACAGCAAGTTTCCCGGTTACGGCGCGGCATGGTCGGCGTGGATCGCCGATGTTGCGGTCAACAAGGCGACCGGCGATGTCAGCGTGACCCGCGTCGTCGCCGGCCAGGATTCCGGGTTGATGATCAATCCCGAGGGCGTGCGACACCAGATCGAAGGCAATGTGATCCAGTCGACCAGCCGCGCGCTGATGGAGGAGGTCTCCTTCGAGCGCGGCGCGGTGACGGCGCGGGAATGGGGCGCCTACCCCATCATCAAATTCCCTGAGCTGCCCAAAATCGATGTGCTGATGCTGCCGCGGCAGGACCAGCCGCCGCTCGGCGTCGGCGAATCCGCCTCGGTGCCGAGCGCGGCCGCGATCGCCAACGCGATCTATGATGCTACCGGCGTGCGCTTTCGCGAATTGCCGTTCACGCCGGAGCGCATTTTGAAAGGCTTGCGCGGCGAGCAACCCACAGCGCCTGCACCGCTGCCGCCGCCCGCGCGGCCGGCCGAGCTCAACCGATGGCAAAATCCGTTCGCAAAGCGCGGCGGCGTACTCGCCGGCATCGCCGCACTCTGCGCCGCGGCGCTTGGGATCGGCGCCGCCGTCCTGCCCTGGCGTGCGATCGCGCCGATCGCCCAGCCCGATGCCTCGGTCTATTCCGCGGCCACCATCGCGCGTGGCAAGGAGCTCGCGGCGCTCGGCGCCTGCGCCGTCTGCCACACGTCGGAGCATGGCGTGGTGAATGCCGGCGGCCGGCCGCTCGAGACGCCGTTCGGCACCGTCTACACGACCAACATCACGCCCGATGTCGACACCGGCATCGGCGCCTGGTCCTATCCCGCCTTCGAGCGCGCCATGCGCGAAGGCATTCACCGCGACGGGCGCCATCTTTACCCGGCATTCCCGTACACGCATTTCGCCAGGACCAATGATGCCGACCTGCAGGCGCTCTATGCCTACCTGACGGCGCAGGCGCCGGTGCGCGCGGCGACGCCGGCGAACACGCTCGCCTTTCCGTTCAACCTGCGGCCGCTGCTCGCCGGATGGAATGCGCTGTTCCATCGGCCTGATACGTTTCGGCCCGATCCATCGAAATCTGAGATCTGGAATCGCGGCGCCTACCTGATCGAAGGCCTCGGACATTGCAGCGCCTGCCATTCGCCACGCAATGGGCTCGGCGCCGAACGGCAGCGCGCCTATCTTGCCGGCGGCTTCGCGGAGGGCTGGGAGGCGCCGGCGCTGACCTCGCTATCGAAGGCGCCGATCCCATGGAGCGAAGACGAGCTCTACGCTTACTTGCGCACCGGCGAGTCACGCCTGCATGGCGTCGCCGCGGGACCGATGGCGCCGGTCGTAAAGGAGCTCGCCGCGCTGCCCGACCAGGACATCCGCGCGATGGCGGTCTACCTCGCCTCGTTCAACGAAGCCGCCGACCGGCCGGCTCACGATGCGCTCGCCGCGAAGCTCGAAGCCAGCACGGCCGTCACCACGGCCGCCTCGGCCGGCGGGCGGATCTATCAAGGCGCCTGCGCGGTCTGCCATGAGGTCGGCGGGCCGCCGCTGTTCGGCAGCCGGCCGTCGCTGGCGCTGAACAGCAATCTGCACAGCGATGTGCCCGACAATCTGATCCAGGTCATCCTGCACGGCATCGCCAAGCCGGCCGCAACCGATCTCGGCTACATGCCGGCCTTCAAGGACAGCATGAGCGACAGCCAGGTTGCTGAGCTTGTCGGCTTCCTGCGGCGCCAGTTTGCCCCCGCCAGGCCGGCCTGGGCCGATGTCGCCGCCACGGTTGGCCGTATACGGCAGACCATAGCGCGCTGACCTGCCATGTTCCGCCCGATACCCACTGGGCGGACCGCGCCCGGCAGGCTAAGGTTCCGGCATGACCGTGACAGATATCGCGACCCGGACCTACAACCACGGCTGGCGGCTCGACCCGATCGTGCGCAGCCTGCTCGACACCGATTTCTACAAGCTGTTGATGCAGCAGATGATCCGGGAATCCTATCCGGACACCCGCACGACCTTTTCGGTGATCAACCGGTCGACCCATATCAAGCTCGCCGAAGTCATCGACGAGGGCGAGTTGCGTGCCCAGCTCGACCACGCCCGCACCATCCGCTTCTCCAAGAAGGAGCTGATCTGGCTCGCCGGCAACACGTTCTACGGCAAGACCCAGATGTTCTCGCCCGATTACATCAACTGGCTCTCGACCTTCCGCCTGCCCGAATACGAGCTGCACAAGGTCGACGGCCAGTATGAGCTGCATTTCCACGGGCCGTGGACCCACACCACGATGTGGGAGATCCCGGCGCTTGCGATCCTCAACGAGCTGCGCTCGCGCGCGGCGACCAAGACCTACGGCCGCTTCGCGCTCGACGTGCTCTACGCCCGCGCCAAGGCCAAGCTGTGGGCCAAGGTCGAGCGGTTGCGCAAGCTCGACGGCCTGCGGCTGTCCGATTTCGGCACGCGGCGCCGCCACGGCTTCCTGTGGCAACGCTGGTGCGTCGAGGCGGTGAAGGAAGGCCTCGGCTCGTCGTTCACTGGGACATCCAACGTGCTGCTGGCGATGGACAACGACCTCGAGGCGATCGGCACCAATGCGCATGAGCTGCCGATGGTGGCCGCCGCGCTCGCCAATGACGACCAGGAGCTGCGCTGGGCGCCCTATCGCATCCTCGACCAGTGGCGACACGCCTATGGCGGCAACCTCCTGATCGCACTGCCCGACGCCTTCGGCACCAAGCCGTTCCTGCGCGACGCGCCGGATTGGGTTGCCGACTGGACCGGCTTCCGCCCCGACAGCGCGCCGCCGATCACCGCCGGCGAAGACATCATCAAATGGTGGAAGCAGAAGGGGCGCGATCCCAAGGAGAAGCTGCTGGTGTTCTCGGATGCGATGGATGTCGGCTCGATCGAGGAGACCTTCCATCACTTCAAGGGGCGCGTGCGCGTCAGCTTCGGCTGGGGCACCAACCTGACCAACGATTTCGTCGGCTGCGCGCCTGACGGCACCGCCGAGCTCGATCCGATCTCGATCGTCTGCAAGGTGACGTCGGTCGACGGCCGACCGGCCGTGAAGCTCTCCGACAATCCGGAGAAGGCGACCGGCATCCCCTCGGAGGTCGAGCGCTATCTGCGGGTGTTCGGCAATGTCGGCCGCGTCCGCACCGCAGTTCACGTATAGAGCTGCAGACCAAATATCCTCATCGACTGACCTGACGAGCCTCGCATGCCCGCACCCAAGCCGCCTGCCTTCGAAACCCTGAGCCTGCACGCCGGCCAACGCCCCGATCCCTTAACCGGTGCGCGCGCGGTTCCGATCTACCAGACCACGTCCTACGTGTTCCAGGATGCCGACCACGCCGCGGCGCTGTTCAACCTCGAACGCGCCGGCCACATCTACACGCGGATCTCCAACCCGACGACCGCAGTGCTGGAGGAGCGCATCGCCGCGCTCGAATGCGGCGTCGGTGCGATCTGCACCGCGAGCGGCATGGCCGCGATGCATCTTGCGATCGCAACGCTGCTCAATGCCGGCGACCATATCGTCGCCTCCGCCTCGCTCTATGGCGGCACCATCAATCTCCTCGCACATACGCTGCCGCGGTTCGGCATCACCACGACCTTCGTGAAGCCGCGCGCGCTCGACGAGTTCCGCGCCGCGATCAGGCCGAACACGCGGCTCGTGATCGGCGAGACCATCGGCAATCCCGGCCTCGAAGTGCTCGATATCCCCGCGGTGGCGCAAATCGCGCATGACGCGAAGATCCCGCTGTTGATCGACAACACCTTCGCGACGCCGTATCTGAGCCAGCCGATCGAGCTCGGCGCCGACATCACGATGAATTCGGCGACCAAGTGGATGGGCGGCCACGGCATCGCGATCGGCGGCGTGATCGTCGACGGTGGCCGGTTCGACTGGCGCGCCTCCGGCAAGTTCCCGCAGCTCACCGAGCCCTATGCCGGCTATCACGGCATCGTCTTCGACGAGCAGTTCGGCAAGGCCGCCTTCATCATGCGCGCCCGCACCGAGGGCCTGCGCGATTTCGGCGCCTGCCTGTCGCCGACCAACGCCTTCCAGCTGTTGCAGGGCATCGAGACGCTCGGCGTCCGGATGGACCGGCACGTCAGCAACACCCAAAAGGTGCTGGAGTTCCTGACTGCGAACAAGGCGGTCGACTGGGTGCTGCATCCGTCGCTGGAGACGCACCCCGATTACGCGCTGGCGAAGAAGCTGCTGCCGCGCGGCGCCGGCTCGATCATCAGCTTCGGCATCAAGGGCGGCCGCGCCGCCGGCAAGAAGTTCATCGAGCAGCTGAAGTTGATCAGCCATCTCGCCAATGTCGGCGACGCCAAGACGCTGGTGATCCATCCTGCCAGCACCACGCATCAGCAGATGGACGCCGAACAGCTCAAGGCCGCCGGCATCGGCGAGGAGCTGGTGCGGCTGTCGGTCGGCATCGAAACCGCCGACGATATCACCGACGATCTCGGCCAGGCGCTGCGCGCCTCGCAAAGGACTTGAGGCCATGCAGCTTTCAGTGAACGGTGCAGACACCTTCATCGCGACCGGCGGCAAGCCGTTCGATCCCTCGCTGCCGGCGGTCGTGATGATCCACGGCGCCGGCTTCGACTCTTCGACCTGGGCGCTGCACAGCCGCTGGTTCGCCCATCACGGCTATTCCGTGCTGGCGCCTGATTTGCCGGGCCACGGCCGCTCCGCCGGCAAGCCGCTGCCGACCATCGCCGAGATGGCCGACTGGATCGCCGCGCTGATCACCGCCGCCGGCGCAACCAAGGCCCGATTGATCGGCCATTCGATGGGCTCGCTGATCGCGATCGAGACCTCGGCACGACATCCCGACAAGGTCTCCGGCCTCGCATTGATCGGCACCGCCGCGACCATGACGGTCGGCCTCGATCTGCTGAAAGCCGCCGAAGCAAATGACGGCGCAGCGATCGACATGGTCTCGATCTGGGGCCTCGGCTTCAAGGCCGAGCTCGGCGGCAGCCTCGCACCGGGGCTGTGGATGCACCAGGGCGCGCAGCGGGTGCTGCAGGAGGCCAAGCCCGGCGTGCTCTACAACGACCTCAACGCCTGCAACGCCTACCAGAACGGGTTGACCGCCGCGGCGGCCGTGAAGGTGCCCGCGACCTTCATCCTCGGCGAGCGCGACATGATGACCCCCGCCAAGGCCGGCAAGGCGCTCGCCGCCGCGACGCCGAACGCGCGGACCGTCGTGCTGCCTGGCGCCGGCCACATGATGATGGTCGAGACGCCGGACGAACTGCTGGCAGCGTTGCAGTAGGGCGGCCGCGAAGCCTTCTCCCGCTGTGAGAGAAGGTGGCGCACCGCGAGCGTTCCCAAAATATCGAAAACAACCCCATGCAAAGGAGCCGGGAGCCCGCCGGGACTTGGACAAGCACACTTGGATAAGCACACTTGGACAAGCAACTTGACACGTCGGGCAAATCAGCGATACATTCTATTATTCCGAAATCCGGCGATGCCCGCTGCGGTTCGCAGGAAACCGACAAGATGAAGCCGACCCGGCGCGCGCCTGTCTAGCAGCTCCTCTTGTCGACATTGCGCTCACAATTGCTGTCCTGTCGGCACTGCTTGTCAGCGTTCTCAAGCTGGCCTGGTGACGCAATCTCGAAGCCTTCCCGCGCCCCGGGCGGCGCGGCGGAAAAACAAGCCCAGTCTGGAGGTCACAATGACCAAAAACGAAGCGAATACCCGCCATCGGCGGGAAGCCGACAAAGCTTTCAAGGCTATCAGCAATGCCAAACCGATGACCGACTACGCGAAGGCGGAGCAATCCTTTCACGAGAATCGCGAGCGCCTGAAAGCTGAGCGTCTGGCCCGGGAAGCTGCGGCGAAGCCCCTGCGGAATAGCCCGGCATTATCGAAGCACCGACCTAAAGCATCGTGAGCATGACGATTCCGTCTTCGAGCTCTCCTAAAGCCAGGCGCGCTCGCGCGATCCTCTCGAATTCCGTCCGGTATTTGTGCAGATAGCTGAACGCCTGCTTGTCGGTTTGGAACGTCGTCGTAAGCCGGCACATTTGTCGCGCTGCCCCCAGCGCGAGGGTGAACGTGATCGTTCCACCACCGTCCGATTTTGCTCTGGGCACGATCAGCACTCTCCCGGCTGTCACTCCGTCCTCGGCAAGTCCATCGACACTGGTCGAGGGTGTCTACCGCAACAACTTTCTCGTGCGCTTCTTGGCCGGGAATGCCGGCGAGGCTGCTGCAAGGGTCGCGTCCGCAGCTTCCTTGGCCATGCGTAGCTCGCGGAGGCGCGCCATGTTCTTGCGCACTTCGATCGCCTGGCGTTCGACATCCGCGATTGCCCGCACGCCTTCTTCGGCGGCGAGGCGCTGACGATCGGCGCGCGCGATCGCTTCAGGTGACGGTACTGCCGATTTCCTGGCGCTCATCCTTCACCTGCTGAAAATAGGCAAACCCGCTCAATCCAGGGATCGAGCGGGCAGCATTGCCGTTTCAGTACATCCGTGAAACGGCGCGACGAGATCAAGCCAGCGAGAGATTTTCGGCGCTGACCTTGCCCCGCATCTTGTCAGTCTTGAGCTCGTAATTGACCTTCTGGCCCTCGGCGAGACCCGAAAGGCCGGCGCGCTCGACCGCGCTGATGTGAACGAACACATCGTTGCTGCCGTCGCCCGGCTGGATGAAACCGAAGCCCTTTTGGCCGTTGAACCACTTAACCGTACCTGTCGTCATTTTCTTCTCCAAAGCGCGCAAACGCGTTTCGCGCGACAATCGCGCGGCGATTTCAACTTCGTCGATGTCTTTGGAAAAGGAGCCCGCGGGCACGTTCAACAAGGCACAGCGGCTAATCGAATAATGGTAATATACACGATGACCGCCATATTACAAGGAAGCCTGACAATTTGATTCAGCTCGCCGCTGCGGCTCCGTTCGGGGCAGCAGTTCCAATGGGACTTCAGGCCTTTATCGTTTGACTTGTTCTCGCGGGAGTGGTCACTTCCTCCCACTGAACCGCATCGCCGTGACGAGCAAAATTGCTCGTTCGAGGCTGGCGAGGAATGCGCGGTCGCTCTCATTCTTCCATTTGCAACGAACTCCTGCGCAACCGGCTGCGCGCAGGATCGTCCCAGCTTGCAGTCATCGAGGAGATTTAATGCAGGTCGTAGTCCGCGATAACAATGTCGACCAGGCACTTCGTGTTCTGAAGAAGAAAATGCAGCGTGAAGGCGTGTTCCGCGAAATGAAGCAGCGTCGTGCCTATGAGAAACCCTCGGAGAGAAAGGCGCGCGAAAAGTCCGAAGCCATTCGCCGGGCTCGCAAACTCGCTCGCAAGCAAGCGATCAGGGAAGGTCTGCTGCCGGCGCCCCCGAAGAAGAAGCTCCCCGAACGCAAACCGTCCCTGCCGCGGACTTCCGCGTCCGCGGGCTGAGGGAACAAAGCAACACTCACGCTGTCCTATCGGCCGGCGGCGCTCTCACTGACAGGGAACAGCCGGCTGGCGCCGATGTTGAACCAGCGCCAGAAGCAATGAGGCGCCGGAGTGACGCGCTATTATTTCGATATCCGCGACGACACCGGGCTTTATCCCGATGAGGAAGGACTGGAGTGCGGAACTCAGCGCGAAGCTGAGGTCGAAGCGGCTCAGACACTGGCGGATCTAACCCGAAATCTCCTGCCTATGGATGAACGGCGAGACCTTGTTGTCGAAGTACGAACCAATACCGAGCGTGTGTTTCAAGTAGCGCTCGTTTTCAACAACAGCAGGGTAATCCAGTAATCTGGCGAAGTGTGACCTTAGCCGCTTCGCCATCGTAGCGGTCGTATGTCCGCTATGGGGTCTCATAGTCGGTAAAGCACGAGCGCGGAATCTCCGCTTCGCCTCCAAGACCCGACATTGTCGTGCGATCAGACGCCGGCCACATGATGATGGTCGAGCAGCCCGACGAGCTGCTGACCGCGCTGCAGTAGCGCTGCCGCGAACTCCCCCTTTCCTTCTCCCTGTGTGGAAGAAGATGGCGCGGACGTAGTCCGCGACGGATGAGGGGTTCTCTCCGCAGCTGAGCTCGCGGAGAGATACCCCTCACCTGAGTGCATCTCGCATGCAGATGGGATTGCCCTCACTGCTTCGCCGGCTTCCTCCCGATCGGATGGATATCGATCGCGCGGAGGCGGCCGAGGCGGAGCACGTCCATCGACAGCGTGCGGTCGATCCGGCTGTGATCGAGCGCGCGGATCAGGTCGTCGACGCCGTTGATCTCAACGCCGTCGAGCTTGATGACCACGTCACCCGGCAACAGGCTCGCGCGCGCGGCCGGGCTGTCCGGCTCGATCTGCATCAACAGCGCACCCATCTTGTTCTCGACGCCGGCGAGCACCGCGTGCCGCCGCGGCACCGGCGCGGTCTGGCCGGCGACGCCGATATAGGCGCGGCGGACATGGCCGTGACGGATGATCTCCGACAGCACGAACTGCGCGGTGTTGCTGGCGACGGCAAAGCAGATGCCCTGCGCGCCGTTGATGATCGCGGTGTTGATGCCGATCACCTCGCCGTGCGACGACACCAGCGGGCCGCCCGAGTTGCCGGGGTTCAGCGCGGCGTCGGTCTGGATCACGTCCTCGATGGTGCGCCCGCTGACCGAGCGGATCGAGCGGCCGAGCGCCGACACCACGCCGGCGGTGACCGTCGATTCGAAGCCGAGCGGATTGCCGATCGCGACCACCAGCTGGCCGCGCCGCAGCGTCTTGGAGTTGCCGAGCGAGGCGTAAGGCAGATCGCGCGCGCCATCGGCCCGCAGCAGCGCAAGGTCGGTATCGGGATCGACGCCGAGCACATGGGCATCGGTGACGAAGCCCTCGGTGTCGCGCAGCCGGATCTCCTTCGACGCGCCGACCACATGGCTGTTGGTCACGACGAGCCCATCGGGCGAGATCACGATGCCCGAACCGAGGCCGCCGCGCTCGCGCGCATTGCGCACCTTCGGCCCGGTCTCGACCCGGACCACGGCCGGACCGACGCGGTCGGTGACGTCGATCACGGCATTGGAATAGGCATCCAGCAACGCCCGGTCATCGACCAGCGCAGCGTCAGCCGTTCGCGGTGACGGCCTGTCACCGGCGGTATCTGAGGTAAAATCCAACATGGTGAGAGTCCTTTGGTCCTCTCAGATGGTGACCGGCTCCCGCCGCCGCAAGTGGTTACGCCACCCGCCTGCCCGGGTGGCTAGGGCAAGATAAGTCCTGGATCGAAGCCGCTCGGCCGCGCTTGGTTCACCTCTCCCCATTGGGGAGAGGTCGGATTGCGCCTGGCGATGCGAAGCATCGTCCAGTGCAATCCGGGTGAGGGCTCTTGTTCTCTCGATAGACCGTAATCCCTCACCCGATTTGCTGCGCAAATCGACCTCTCCCAAAGGGAGAGGTGAAGCACCGCCGTCGGTGGAGGTCAGCCCAATCTCATCAGCCCTGGGTCGCCCGCCGCAGCACCCCGCCGCGCGCCCGCACCGGATCGAGCAGCGACCAGTCGCCGTCCGGCAGCACATGGCCCTTCGGGAACGGCGCCCGCAACTCGAGCCCGAGCGAGCGCAGCACGCGGTCGTCGCGGTAGTAGCATTGCAGAACCACACGAACGAGGGTGGCCGCGGCCGCGCCGCCATGCTTGCGAAACTCCTGCGCCACCGCGTCGCGCCTGACCTCGTCGAGCTCGGCGAGCGGTTGGCCGGCGAGCTTTCCCAGATGATCCAGCGCCTGAGCGACCAGCGCGGTGTCGCGGCCGAGCGTTGCCAGCATGTCGGCCTGGATCGCGGGGTCGTCCGCGCCCGGCACCCTGTACTCGGCGCTTTCGGGAACGATCATCGCGGCGACGGTGCGAAGATCGGCGCGCTGGGCTGCGGTCAGTTGTGTTGCTTCGGACATGGACGGTCTCAATCGAACAGGTTGGCGAGGCGCTGCTTCATCTGGTCGGCGATGTAGAGCGCGAGGGCCTGGATGGTGGAGGTCGGGTTCACGCCGCCCGAGGTGACGAAGATGCTGCCGTCGACGATGAACAGGTTCTTCACGTCATGCGAGCGGCCCCATTCGTTGACCACGGAGCGCGCCGGATCGGTGCCCATCCGCGCGGTGCCGAGCAGGTGCCAGCCGCCCCACGGGATCGGATCGTTGATGCAGATGTCGGTGGCGCCGGCGGCATCGAGGACCTCGCGGCCGCGCGCCAGCGCATGGTCCATCATCTTGCGGCTGTTGGCCGAGATCGTGTAGTCGATCTTCGGCGCGGGGATGCCGTGGCTGTCCTTCAGCACGGGATCGAGCGTGACGCGGTTGTGCTCCTCCGGCAGGTCCTCGCAGATCGCGGAGACCGCGAGGCGATGCCCGTTCAGCCTTCGGAACACGCGGTGATGGTCCTTGCCCCAGGGCAGGATGCCCTTCTGCTCGCTCGCGACCGCCTCGAACACCGGCCCGGCGCCGCGGCCGAACTGGATGCCGTAGCCGCGGACGAAGCCGCGCGACAGATCGGTGTCGTAGAACTCCTTGCTCCACAGGCAGGTCGGCGGCGCGCGGTTGCTGTCGGTCGGCTCCTTCACGAAGCCGTAGACCTGCGCATAGGGATGGAACATCAAATTCTTGCCGACCAGGCCGGACGAGTTGGCGAGGCCGTTGGGGAATTTCCCCGACACCGAATTGAGCAGCAGCCGCGGCGTGCCGACGCCGTTGCAGGCGATGATCACGACCTCGGCCGGCTGGAATTGCTCGACGCCGTCCTTGTCGTAATAGACGACGCCGGAGGCCATGCCCTGCTCGTTGGTCAGGATCTCGCGCACCCGGCAATGGGTTTTCAGCTCGACGCCGGCGCGGATCGCATGCGGCCAATAGGTGATGTCGGTCGAGGCCTTGGCGCCCTGCGCGCAGGCCGGCGTGCAATGGCCGAGATTGATGCAGCGCGCCCTGCCCTCGTAATCCATCGTCGCGACCGTGGTGTCCGACGGCCACCAGTGCCAGCCGAGCTTGTTCAGGGCCTTGCCGAGCAGCGGGCCGGACAGCCCGAGCGGCTGCGGCGGCATCGGCGGGTGGCTCAGCGGCGACAGCGGGTCGCCCGACAGGCCCGAGACGCCCATCATGCGGTCGTTCTCCTCGAAGAACGGCGTCAGCGCGTCGTAATCGATCGGCCAGTCGTCGGCGACGCCGTCGAGCGTCTTCACCTTGAAGTCGGACGGATGCAGCCGCGGCCAGTGCGCGGTGTACATCACGGTCGAGCCGCCGACGGCATTGAAGTTGACGACCTTGATCGGCGAATTGTCGTCGTTGATCGGGTAGTCCTCGGGCCGCTTGCGGACATTCGGGCTGGACGACCACTCGCCGTAGAATTTCGCCTCCCAGTCGCGCCCGGTGCTCGGATATTCGGCCGGATTCATCCAGCCGCCCTGATCGAGGCAGAGGATGTGCATCTTGGTATCGGCAAGGCTCCAGGCCACCGCCGCGCCGGATGCGCCGGCGCCGATGATCAGGACGTCAACGGGATCGTTCTTCATTCTTGTTCCTTGGCATGTCCTCTTTCGTCATTGCGAGGAGCGACAGCGACGAAGCAATCCACCTCTCCCCATGTGGCGACATGGATTGCTTCGCTTCGCTCGCAATGACGGCTGGTGATGCGGCTCAATTGACGATTCTCACCGGCAAGCTTCGTATACCGCGGATGAAATTGGAATAGAGCCTTTGCGGCGGGCCCATAATCTCAAAACGCAGATCGCGCGCCAGAACCTCCTCCCAGAGGATGCGGAGTTGCTGTTCGGCCAGGCGATCGCCGACGCAGCGATGCACGCCGGCGCCGAAGGCGAGATGCTGGCGCGGCTTGGCGCGGTCGATGATGAATTCGTCGGCGCGCTCGATCTTGTCCTCGTCGCGGTTGCCGGAGATGTACCACATCACCACCTTGTCGCCCTTCTTGATCTGACGGCCGGCAAGCTCGACATCGTTGCGCGCGGTGCGGCGCATGTGCAGCACCGGCGTGTGGTAGCGGATGGTCTCGGACACCAGGTTCGGGATCAATTCGCGTCGGGCGCGGACCAGCTCGAACTGCTCCGGATTCTCGCACAGCGCCATCAGCCCCGCTGACATCGAGTTGCGCGTGGTGTCGTTGCCGCCGACGATCAGGAGCCCGATCGTGCCGATGAACTCGCGCGCATCCAGATTCCGCGTCGCTTCCGAATGCGCCAGCATCGAGATCAGGTCGAAGGTCGGAGGCGCATCGATCCGGGCGTCCCATAGCTTGCGGAAAGCTTCTCCCATCTTGATCAGCTCGGCATTGCGTTCGGCCTCCGAATGCACCACCGCGTCGGGCGAATCGATGTTGGCGATCGCGACATCCGACCACCAGGTCAGCTTGGCGCGATCTTCCGCGGGAAAATCGAACAGCGTCGCCAGCATCATGTTGGTGAGGTCGACCGAGACCCGCTCGGCCCAGTCGAAGGTCTCGTTGCGCGGCAGCGCATCGAGCACGGTGGCCGTGCGCTGGCGGATCAGGGCCTCGAGATTGGCGAGGTTCGACGGCGCCACGATCGGCGCCACCGTGCGGCGCTGCGCGGTGTGGCCGGGCGGATCCATGCGGATGAAGCTCGGCCGCTCCTGCCCCTTCGGCTGGTCAGCGACCTGGATACCGCCGAGCTCAGAGGCCGAGGAATAGTTCTGGTGATCCAGCTCGACGGCGAAGATGTCGTCGTAGCGCGTCACCGACCAATACGGGCCGTAAGCCGACGTCTCGCAATAATGCACGGGATCGTCGCGACGCAGTTGCGCGAACAGCGGCCGCCAGGTGTCGTCCTGATAAAGCCAGGGGTTGCTGACATCTGTCGACGTCGGCCTGCGCAGCGCCTCTCCCATCGCCTCACTCCCGCTGGTTCCGTCGCCGCTTGGCGGGCGATCTTATCCACCCGACGATAGCGGGTATCCCGCGGCCGAGTAAAGCCGCGGGGCGGACAGTCCGCGGCGCGGAATGCGCGCGGGCAGGGAGCCCTCCGCAAATCCCGATGGCAGCCCCGCTCTGCGATGTTTGTCGGCGACAGGAAGACCGGCTAGCCTTGCCGGCAATCAACCCAGGGAGCAACGACAGGTGGCCGCATCGCGCCCGGACAACAGCCCCGAGACGGCTGCGCTGGATTACGACGTCATCATCATCGGCGCCGGCCTGTCCGGCATGTATCAGCTCTACCGGCTGCGCGAGCTCGGCCTCAGCGCGCGCGTATTCGAGGCGGGCACCGGCGTCGGCGGCACCTGGTACTGGAACCGGTATCCCGGCGCGCGGTTCGATTCCGAAAGCTATTCCTACGGCTATTCGTTCTCGAAGGAGCTCTTGCAGGAATGGGAATGGTCGGAGCATTTCGCCGGTCAGCCCGAAACCCTGCGCTACTGCAACTATGTCGCCGACAAGTTCGATCTGCGCCGCGACATCCAGTTCGCGAGCCGCGTCACGTCGGCGATCTACCAGGACGAGACGCGGAGCTGGCGGATCACGCTGGAGAGCGGCGCGCAGCACAGCTGCCGCTTCCTGATCACCGCGATCGGTCCGCTGTCGACCCCGACCCTGCCGCGGATCGCGGGCATCGACGATTTCAAGGGGCAATCGTTTCACACCGCGCGCTGGCCGAAGGAGAAAGTGGATTTCACCGGCAAGCGCGTCGCCGTGATCGGCACCGGCGCCACCGGCATCCAGACCATCCAGACCATCGCCGGCGAGGTCGGCCACCTCACCGTGTTCCAGCGCACCGCCAACTGGGCGGCGCCGCTGCACAACGGCAAGATCGACGCGGAGACGCAAGCCAGGATCAAGGCCGGCTATGGCGAGATCTTTGCCCGCTGCAAGGAAACCTTCGCCTGCTTCGTGCATACGCCCGATCCGCGCGGCGCGTTCGAGGTGAGCGACGAGGAGCGCGAGGCGTTCTACGAGAAGCTCTATGGCGAGCGGGGCTTCGGCATCTGGCAGGGCAATTTCAAGGATATCCTGATCGATCGTGCGGCGAATGCCACGATCAGCGATTTCGTCGCGCGCAAGATCCGCGAGCGCGTCAAGAACCAGGCGGTGGCCGAGAAACTGATCCCGAAGAACCACGGTTTCGGCACCCGGCGGCTGCCGCTCGAGACCTTCTATTACGAGGTCTACAACCGCGACAATGTCGAGTTGGTCGACATCAAGGAAACGCCGATCGAGCGGATCACGCCGGAGGGCATCCGGACGACCGAGAAGGACTACGCCTTCGACATCATCATCTACGCCACCGGCTTCGATGCCATCACCGGCAGCTTCGACAAGATCGATTTCCGCGGCGCGCATGGCGCCCGGCTGAAGGAAAAATGGACGCACGGGCCGGAAACCTATCTCGGCCTGATGGTCGACGGCTTCCCCAACATGATGATGCTGATGGGCCCGCACACCGCGCTCGGCAACATCCCGCGCAGCATCGAATACAGCGTCGATTGGGTCACCGGCCTGCTCCGCTTCGCGCAGCAGAAAGGCCTGACCTTCCTCGACGCCACGCCCGAAGGCACCGCCGGCTGGACCGATCATGTCAAGGCACTCGGCGTCGGCCTGCTCTCCAACGAGGTCGATTCCTGGATGACCGGCATCAACCGCAACGTCGAGGGCAAGCAGAGGCGCATCGTCGCCCGCTACAGCGGCAGCGCGCCGGCGTACCGGGCGCGGTGCGATGAGGTGGCCGCGACAGGGTATGCGGAGTTGAAGCTGGGGTAGGTCTCTCGGTAGCGCGAGGCGCCCGCTCCACCCACCGCCGTCGTCCTGGCGAAAGCCAGGACCCATAACCACCGCATTCCGGTGGTGAACAAGACAGCGGCCCCAGCGTCGCACAACAAAAGAGATTTGGGGTCATGGGTCCCCTGAGTTCACAAACGAAGTGCAACACTTCCAACTGGAGGTGTTGCCATGGGGCGGACTTACAAGCAGCTCTCCCTGGAGGAGCGATGCGAGATTGCCAGGCTTTCGGCCGGTGGCAGCTCGATCCGGCAAATCGCGGCAGCTTTGGATCGCCCGCCATCAACGATCTCTCGGGAGCTGAACCGTAATTCTGGCGTTCAGGTCGGCTACAAGCCCAGCTATGCCCAGCAACAGATGCGAGCGCGGCGCTGGACGGGCTCTCGCCTCGAACGGGAGCCCGGCCTGCGCCGTGCGGTGTTGGAACGTCTTGGCCGGGGCTGGTCGCCCGAGCAGGTCGCCGGCCGGCTGGCTCGCGAGCACGGCCGCAAGGTGATCTCCTATGAGAGCATCTACCGCTTCATTTATGCCCAGCTCACCCGCACCTCGGACTTCAGCTGGCGGCGCTACCTGCCGCGCGGCAAGAGCAAGCGCGGTCGCCGCGGCAAGCGGGGCGGCAGTCCCGCAAGCTTCATCGAAGGCCGTGTTTCGCTGGATCTGCGCCCCGTCGAGGTCGCCGATCGCAAGACCCCGGGCCATTGGGAGGCCGACCTCATGATGTTCTCCAAATACGGTCAGCAGATCCTGGCCGTGCATGAGCGCACCTCCCGCCTGTTGCTCGGCGTCCCCCTCGCAAGCAAGCTCGCCTCCGGCGTCGCTCACCATCTCGTACGCCTGTTCGAGGTCCTGCCACAGCCGATCCGCCAGACCGTCACCTTCGACAACGGCACCGAGTTCGCATCTCACCTTGCCTTGCAAAGCCTCTTGATCAAGACGTACTTCTGCGATCCCCACGCCCCCTGGCAAAAAGGGGGCATCGAGAACGCCATCGGCCGCATGCGCCGCTTCATCCCGCGCAACACCGACCTCGAAAAGCTGCCAACCCGCCGCCTGCGCAAGTCCATCGCCGCCTACAACAACACCCCGCGCAAATGCCTTGACTTCAGGACCCCGGCAGAGGTCTTTGCTGCTCAAGTGTTGCACTTCGAGTGTGAATCCACCTCCTGGCTTTCGCCAGGACGACACCGAATATTCAACTGCCATCACCACGCATCAATACACGGCCGCTTCCGCGTCGCGCGCGGCTCCGGCT
The DNA here is from genome assembly GCA_016839165.1 of Bradyrhizobium sp. PSBB068. NCBI lineage: Bacteria > Pseudomonadati > Pseudomonadota > Alphaproteobacteria > Hyphomicrobiales > Nitrobacteraceae > Bradyrhizobium > Bradyrhizobium sp. PSBB068. Next base: position 1,815,640 of record CP069300.1, on the reverse strand, counting down.
TCGGCACCGAGCGCAGGCCGGCCATGATCCAGTGTCGCGTGTCGGCGGGATCGATCACCTCGTCGATCTCAAGCACCGAGGCGATCGAGACCGCCTTGCCGTTGGCGTAGAGCTCGGCGACCTTGGTCTGGAAATACTTCTCGCGCTCGACCGGGTCCTCGATCGCCTCCATCTCCTTGCGGAAGCCGAGCCGGACATAGCCCTCGAGGCCCATGCCGCCGAACTCGCCGGTCGGCCACGCCACCGTGAAGAACGAAGCGTGGAAGCCGCCGCCGATCATCGACTGCGCGCCGAGGCCGTAGCCCTTGCGCAGCACGATGCCGAACAGCGGCACCGTGATGCTGGCGCCGGTGACGAACATCCGCGCGACATGGCGCACGATCGCAGTCTTCTCGGCCTCGGGCCCAACCATGAAGCCCGGCGTGTCGCACAGCGAGACGATCGGGATATCGAACGCATCGCACAGCTGCATGAAGCGCGCGGCCTTGTCGCCGGCCGGCGCATCGATCGCGCCGCCGAGGTGCTTCGGATTGTTGGCGATCAGGCCGAACGGCTTGCCTTCGATGCGGATGAAGGCGGTGATCATGCCGACGCCGAAATCGCGCCGGATCTCCAGCACAGAGTCTTCGTCCGCGATCAGGTCGATGACATTGCGGATGTCGTAGACCCGAAGACGGTTCTCCGGAATCGCGCGGCGCAGCAGCCGCTGGTCCGGCGCCTTCCAGTCGGCGACGGCGCCCTGGAAGTAGGACAGATATTTCTGCGCCACCGCCGTGGCCTCTTCCTCGTCCTCGACCAGGATGTCGATCACGCCGTTCGGCGACTGGAAGGAAACCGGGCCGACCTCGGCCGGATGATAGACGCCGAGCCCGCCGCCCTCGATCATCGCCGGGCCGCCCATGCCGATCGAGGCATTTTTGGTGGCGATGATGACGTCGCAGACGCCGAGCATCGCGGCGTTGCCGGCGAAGCAATAGCCCGAGACCACGCCGACCACCGGCACCAGTCCCGAGAGTTTTGCGAACTGCACGAAGGACGGACCGTCGAGGCCGGTCATGCCGAGCCGGTCGGTATCGCCGGGACGGCCGCCGCCGCCCTCGGCGTAGAACACCAGCGGAAGCCGCCACTGCTCGGTCAGCGACAGCATGCGGTCGATCTTCTTGTGGTTCATATGGCCCTGGGTGCCGGCCAGCACGGTGTAATCGTAGGAGATCACCATGCAGCGCGCGCCTTCGGGACCGAAATGCCCCGCATTGACGGTGGCGACGCCCGCGATCAGACCGTCGGCCGGGGTGTTCTTGATCAGGTCCTCGACCTTGCGGCGGCGACGCTGGGCCGCGATCGCGAGCGAACCGTATTCGACGAACGAGCCCTCATCGACCAGCTGCGCGATGTTCTCGCGCGCGGTGCGCTGGTTGGTCTTGCGGCGGCGCTCTACCGAAGCCGGACGATTCTCGTCCAGCGTGATCGCCTTGCGCGCGATCAGCTCGGCGAGATCGGGACGGATGTGATCGAGATCGATCGCGGCCTCTTCCGCCGCGTGATGGCCATCGACCTCGGCCGGCTCGAGATACAGGATCGGATCGCCATGCATCAACGTGACGCCGACGCCGCCCGCGATCTTCGTCACCCGGCCGCCATGCGGTGCTGCGACCAGATGCTCCATCTTCATCGATTCCAGCACCGCAATCTGCTGGCCGGGTCGCACCAGATCACCTTCCGCGACCTCGATCGCCACGATCGTGCCCTGCAGCGGCGCGGGTACCGGGAGCGATCCTTCCGGGGCGGCTTCGATGACAACGGCCTTCGTCGCGGCCGCCTCGCTCACCTCGAGCAGCGGCGCGGCATGTTCCTTCGCGGCGCCGACCAACGCCGCCACGTGGGTATCGATGAAGTTGGTGCTGATCTTGTTCCGGGCAAAGCTCTGATGCACCAGGATGGCGCCGAGCAAGGGGATGTTGGTGGCGACGCCGCCGATGCGGAATTCCCGCAAGGTGCGCGCCGCCTTGTGCACCACGTCGGTCCATTTCGGGCTCGGCGAATGCACGATGACTTTTGCCAGCAGCGAGTCGAACGCGGCGCTGGTCCGGTAGCCGGAATAGCCGAACGTATCGACCCGGACGCCGGGCCCGGACGGCAGGTCGAACACGCTGAGCGTGCCCCCGGTCGGCTTCGTCAGCCCCTTCTCGTCCATCACCTCCATATTGACGCGAATCTGCATCGCATAGCCGCGCGGCAGCGGCACGGCCGATTGCGCGAGGCCAAGCGAGGCCAGCGTGGCGCCGGCCGCGACCGCGAGCTGCGAACGCACGAGATCGACGCCGAGCACGGCCTCGGTGACGGTGTGCTCGACCTGGAGCCGCGGATTGGCCTCGATGAAGGCGAAGGCGCCCTCGCCTTCGCCGGCTTCGTCATCGACCAGGAATTCGAAGGTACCGAGATTGTCGTAGCGCGCGGCGGTCGCGAGCTGCTTTGCGGCCTCGATGATGCGCGCCCGCAGGCTCTCGCTCAGGGACGGGCTCGGCGCCACTTCGATGAGCTTCTGGTTGCGGCGCTGGATGGTGCATTCGCGCTCCCAGAGATGACTGATCGCGCCGTGGCGGTCGCCGATGATCTGCACCTCGATATGGCGGGCCTTGCGGATCAGCCGCTCGACATACACAGCATCGCTGCCGAACGCCGCCTTGGCCTCGGACTGGCAGCGCGCATAGGCTTCGTCGAGCTTGGCCAAGTCCTCGACCACGCGCATGCCGCGGCCACCGCCGCCGGCGATCGCCTTGATCATCACGGCGGCGTTCGTGCCGAGGGAGGCGAAGAACGCCTTAGCTTCGTCGAGTGAGGTTGCGCCCGAGGTGCCGGCGATGATCGGCACGCCGCATGTTTTCCCCAATTCCTTCGCCTTGGCCTTGTCGCCGAACAGATCGAGCGCTTCGGGCGACGGGCCGACGAAAGTGATCTTCTCCTCGGCGCAGCGCCGGGCAAGCTGGGTGTTCTCGCTGAGGAAACCATAGCCCGGATGCAACGCGTCGCAGCCGGCGGCCTTGGCCGCCGCGATCACGGCCTCGATGTCCAGATAGGCCCGCGCGCCACGCCCGGGGATTTCCCGCGCCTCGTCGGCCGAGCGGACATGCAGCGAAGCCGCATCATCGGCGGGATAGATCGCGACCGTGGCAAGGCCGCTATCGGCGGCGGCGCGGGCAATCCGGATCGCGATCTCACCGCGGTTGGCAATCAGCAATTTCTTGAAGGACATGGTGGTTCCGTGCGTCTCTTGGGCGACCGATAATCTTCTTCACCTCGCCCCGCTCGCGGGGAGAGGTCGAAGCCGAAGCGAAGCGTAGGGTTCGGGTGAGAGCGAGTCTCCACAAGCGAACTCGCGGACAGTCCCCCTCACCCGAAATTCGCGCTGCGTGCAAATTTCGACCTCTCCCCGCAAGCGGGGCGAGGTGAACAGGTCGCGGCAGCCCGTAAACAATTGCACAGCTAGCGATCCTTCATGGTCGGATCGAGCACGACACGCAAGGATTCGCCCAGCGCGTTGAACGCCAGTGAGACGACGAGAATGGCAAGGCCCGGCGCATACATCTGCTCAGGCGCAATTTCCATATATTGATAGGCACGCGCCAGCATGGCGCCCCAGCTCGGATCCGGCGGCTGGATGCCTAGGCCGAGAAACGACAGACTGGCCTCCGCGAGCAGCGCGGCAGCCAGCAGCAATGTCACCTGCACGATGACCGGCTGCAAGGTGTTCGGCAGCACGTGGCGCCACAGGATGTGCCAGGTCGGCGCGCCGAAGCCTCTGGACGCATCGACATAGAGCTCTTGCCGCACAATCAGCGTGCGGGCGCGGACGATGCGCGCCAGTGCCGGAAACATCGTGATGCCGATCGCGATCATGCCGTTGGTGAGCCCGATGCCGAGCGCGCCGGTGACCGCGATCGCCAGCACGATGGCCGGGAATGACAGGAAGGTGTCGATGATGCGGCTGACGACGTCGTCGATCCAGCCACCAAAATAGCCGGCGATCAGGCCGACCGGCAGCCCGATCAGGACCGCAACGCCGACCGCGAGCAGGCTGGCGTAGACGGTCGCCGGCGCGCCGTAGATCAGGCGCGAGAACACATCGCGGCCGAGATCGTCGGTCCCAAGCAGATGCAGTTGTCCCGGCGGTGCCAGCATGTTGTTGACGTCCTGCGCGGTCGGCGCATAGGGCGCAATCCAAGGCGCGCCGATCGCGACGATGACGAGCACCGATAGCACCAGGATCGACAGCGCGGCTCTGAGATCGCCGGCGAGCCAGCGCAGCAAACGCCGCAGCCGGGACGGCTTGGCCGGTGCTTTGAGGGATGCGAGCGCCGTGTCGGTCATTGCTCGATCCTCGGATCGACCGCGGCGCACAAGAGGTCGGTAATCAGATTGACCGCGATTACCACCACCACCATGGTGAAGACGACGCCCTGCACGATCGGGAAATCGCGCTGAATCGCGCCGCGCACGATCAGGCTGCCGAGGCCGGGGATCGCGAACACCGCCTCAATCACGACGGTCGCCGCCAGCATGCGGTTGACCAGCAGACTGATGATCGTGAGCAGGTTGACGCCGACATTCTTCAAACCGTGCTGCCAGAGGATGCGGGACATCGACAGGCCCTTGGCGTGCAGGGTGCGGACATATTGCGACGACAGCACCTCGAGCAACGCGCCGCGCAGCTGGCGCGCCACCTCCGCCATGCCGTAGGCTGCGATCGCAATCCCCGGCAGCAGCGCGTGCCTGATCGCATCGATCGGCGAGACGCTGAAGGATTTCGCGCCGGTCGCCGGCAGCCAGTTCAGCTTCAGCGAGAACTCCGCCACCAGTATCATCGCGAGCCAGAAGCCGGGCACGGCGACGCCGAGCGAGGCGATCATGCTGATCAGCTTGTCGATCCAGCCATTCGGCTTGATCGCGGCGATCACGCCCATCGGGATGCCGGTCAACAGCGCCAGCAGCAGCGCGATCACGACGATCAGCAGCGTGTTCGGGAAGGCGCGGCCGATGGAATCGGCGACCTTCTCGCCGGTCAGCAGCGATTGCGAGAGATCGCCCTGCACGACATGGCCGAGCCAGGCGCCATATTGCACCAGGAACGGCCGGTCGAGGCCGTAGAGCTGCCTGATCTCGGTGATCCGCGCATCGGTGGCGTTGTCGCCCGCCAGGGTCACGGCGATGTCGCCGGGCACCAGCTTGAGCAGCGCGAACACCATCAGGGTCGCAAGCAGTATCACGGGCAGCGCCTGCAACAGGCGGCTGCCGATGACCTTGACCGGTGACCGTCGCGCCATCGCTAAAGCACGATGAAATTATGATGGAACATCATCGTGCTTTAGCTCCTTTTTTGAGCATGATCATTTTCGGAAAACCGCTTCGCACTTTTCCGGATCATGCTAGCTTTCCAGCCAGACGTCGTCGTATTTCGGCTTGCCGAGCAGGTTGGGCCGATAGCCCTGCACCTTCTTGTTCATGGCGACCAGCTCGAACTGGAACGCCAGCGGCACCACCAAGGCATTCTCCATGACCAGCCGCTGCACGGTTGAGAACGCCTTGCGCCTGACCTCGATATCTTCGGACGCGCGCGACTCCTTGATCGCGGCCTCGAGCTCCGGCGGGACCGGCGCGCGGCCGGCATTATAATAGGCGTCCTTGGTGAACATCAGCGAATAGGTCAGGCTCGGGTCGGGCCGTCCGGTCCAGGCCGAGAGCAACCCGGCCCCCTTCTTCTCCGCACCGAAGAAGGCCGCAGACGCTTCCGCGACCGTGCCGTTGACGAACTTCACGTTGATACCGGCCTTGCGCAATTGCTCGATCAGGATTTCTTCGCGCTGCACCGAATCCTGATCGGTGTAGCCGCCGATCTCGATCGCGGTGCCCTCCTTGAAGCCGGCTTCGGCGAGCAGCTTGCGCGCCTTGTCCGGATCGTAAGGATAAAGTTTTGCGACCTCGGCATCATAGGCCCAGTGCGACTTGGGCAGGTTCATGTAGGCCGGCTCGGCGAGGCCGGCGAGCGCGGCCTTGGCGAAGGCTTCGCGGTCGATCGCGAAGTTCAGCGCCTGGCGGACCTTGACGTTGTCGAACGGCGGCTTCGCCCAGTTGAGGAAGATCTGGAACACGTAGAGTGTCGGGCCGTGCACCACCTTGACGCTCGAGGCACGCTCGATGATCGCCTTCTGCCGCGGCGGCAGCTGATAGATCAGATCGTTCTGGCTCGCGGAGACCGAACGCGCGCCGGTGGTGAGTTCTGGAATGATCGAGAATTCGATGCCGTCGGGATACGGCCGGTTCGGCTTCCAGTATTTCTCGTTGCGCTTGACCACGATCTTCTCGCCGTCGGCCCAGCTCACGAACGCATAGGCGCCGGCGCCGACCGGCTTGCGGGTCACGACGCCGCCCTCGGCCACCTTCAAGGCCGTCGGCGACACCATCATGCCGGCGCGATCGGAGAGGATGCCAGGCAGCGCGGTGTCCGGCGTTTTCAGCTTCAGCGTCACCTGCTGCGGCCCGGTGACCACGACCGCGTCGACCGAGAGCAGATCGGCCTTGATGTTCGACTTCGCATCGCTCCGGTTGCGATCGAGGTTGAACTTGACGGCCTCCGCATCGAGCGGCGTGCCGTCATGGAAGGTGACGCCGGAGCGGATGTTGAGCACCAGCGTATTGGGATCGGTGAACTTCCAGCTCTCGGCAAGCCCCGGCTTCGGCTTCAGCGTCTCGAATTCCCATTCGACCAGCGTGTCGTACATCGTGAACAGGAAGGCGTGGTCGGAGCCGGCGCCGCCGGTGGCGGGATCGAGGCTCGACGGATTGGCCGGCGCGGAGATCCGCAACGTGCCGCCCTTCTTCGGCGCGGCTTGCGCGAATGCGCGGCCGCCGAGCGTGGTGCCCGCCAGCGCAGCCGAGATCAGCGCCATGGCCTCGCGTCGGGTCGTCATCGTCATGGCGTTGTCTCCGGTACGTTGTTCGAAAAAATCGGGCGGTCGGCGAAATGGCAGGCCACCCAGTGATCGGGCTTCAGCTCGCGCCATTCCGGCACGCGCTCGGTGCAGAGCGGCTGCGCATGCGGGCAGCGGGTGCGGAAACGACAACCCGACGGCGGATCGATCGGGCTCGGCACCTCGCCTTGCAGCACGATCCGGCTCTCCTGCCGCATCGACGACGGCAGCGGCCGCGGCTCGGCCGAGAGCAGCGCGATGGTGTAGGGATGCAGCGGCCGCTCGGCGACCTCCCCGGTCGGGCCGAGCTCGACGAACTGGCCGAGATACATCACCGCGACGCGCTCGCTGATATGCGACACCACCGCGAGATCATGGGTGATGAAGACGTAGGTCAGCCCGAGATCGCGCTGCAGATCAGCGAACAGATTGAGCACGTCGCCGCGGATCGACATGTCTAGCGCCGCCACCACCTCGTCGCAGACGATCAGTTTCGGCTTCAAGGTCAACGCGCGGGCGATCACCACGCGCTGCTTCTGGCCGCCGGACAGCTGGTGCGGATAGCGCTCGCCGAACTCCTGCGGCAGCCCGACGCGCTCCAGCGCTTCCCGCGCCTGCCGCTCGCGCGCGGCGCGGTCGCCGATACGGGCGAGCTCCAGCGGCTCCAGCACCGAGGCGAGGATGGTCATGCGCGGGTTCAGCGCCGCGTTCGGATCCTGGAAGATGATCTGGTAATCGCGGCGATGGTGCTGGAATTGTCCGCGCGACAGCGCCAGCGGATCGATGCCGTCGTGCAGGATCGAGCCGGCGCTGGGCTTCAGCAGGAACACCAGCGCGCGGCCGATCGTGGTCTTGCCCGAACCGGACTCGCCGATGATGCCGAAAGTCTCGCCGCGACGGACGTCGAAATTGACGCCGTCGACCGCCTTCACGGTGGCGCGGCGGTCCGAGGTCTGGAAGCGGACCTGGAGGTCGCGCACCGAGACGATGGCGTCGCGGCGCTGTTCTGAAGCTGCGGTCATTGCGTCGCGACCTTCGCGGCAACCTGCGCATCCGGCGGATGCAGTGCACCTGGCAGATTGAGCTCGGCAAAGCGATGGCAGCGCACTCTTCTGCCGCCGCCGGCATCCTGCAGCTTTTGCTCGGCCTCGCAGCCTTTGGCCGCATGCGCGCAACGGGCGCGGAAGCGGCAGCCGGCCGGCATCTCTGATATCGACGGCACCCGGCCCCGGATCGACGGCAGCCGGCCGTGACGCGGGCTCAAATGCGGCAGCGAGCGCAACAGGCCCGACGTATAGGGATGCAGCGGTCGCACCAGCGCCTCGTCGACGGTGGCATCCTCGATCACCTCGCCGGCATACATCGTGATCATCCGCGTGCAGGTCTCGGCGACGACGCCGAGATCGTGGGTGATCAGCATCAGCGCGGTCTTCGAGGTCTCGCTGATGTCACGCAGCAGTTCGAGGATCTGCGCCTGCACGGTGACGTCGAGCGCGGTGGTCGGCTCGTCCGCGATCAAGAGCTGCGGCCCGCAGATCAGGCTGGCTGCGATCATCACGCGCTGGCGCATGCCGCCAGAGAGTTGGTGCGGGTAATCGTCGATCCGCCGCTCCGGCGAGGCGATACCGACCCGGCGAAGCATCTCCAGCGTCTTCGTACGCGCCTCCTCATAGGAAACATCGCTATGCACGCGCAGCGTCTCGGCGATCTGGTGGCCGACGGTGAACACCGGGTCGAGCGCGCTCATGGGCTCCTGGAAGATCATCGCGATGCGCTTGCCGCGGATGGCGCGCATCTGCCGCGCGCTGCAGGACGCCAGATCGATGCCGTCGAACAGGATCTTGCCGTCGAGCCCGGCGAAATTGCCCGGCAACAGGCGCAGGATCGACAGCCCGGTGATGGTCTTGCCGCAGCCGCTCTCGCCGACGATGCCGATGCGCTCGCCGGGCGCGACGTCGAAGTCGATTCCGCGCGTCGCCTGCCAGATGCCTTGCGCGGTCCTGAAACGGATGCCGAGCCCGCGCACGGACAGCAGCGGCCGCACGCCATCGCGCGCGCCCTCCGCCTTGCGCTGTGCCGGTGGCGCTGCTCCCATCAGCCCGCCGCCCGCTTCTTCTCTTTCACCAGCTGCTCCTCCATCAGCATCTCGGTGCCGATGATGCCATCGCGGCTGAGCTCCTCGAGCTCGGCGTCGGACAGGCCGAGCATGCCGCCAAGAATTTCCCGGTTGTGCTCGCCGAGCGTCGGCGGCACCGAGCGGATCGCGAACGGCGCGTCGCCTTCACGGAACGGCATCGATGGCTGCGGATGCCGTCCGATGAAGGCGCGGTCGACCTGCTGGATGAAGCCGCGGGCGTGGAGCTGCGGATCCTTCAACAGATCGATCGGCAGCCGCGCCACGCCGGATGCAACACCAGCGGATTGCAGCGCGGCCATCGCCGCATCGGCATCGCGCGCGGAGGTCCAGGCCGTGATCGCAGCCTCGATCTCGGCCTCGATGGCACGACGGCCCGCGGCAGTCCTGAGCTTTTGGTCTGCCGCCCAATCCTCGCGGCCGAGCAGTCGCGCAAGTTTGAGCCACATCGCGTCGTCGGAGACCGCGACCACGATCCAGTTGTCCTCGCCATTGCAGCGGAAGCAGCCATGCGGCACGAAATCCGGATGGCGGTTGCCGTATTTCGAAGGCTGCTTGCCGTCGATCGAATGCGCGACGATCCAGGGCGCTGCGAACGGCATCATGCATTCGATCTGGGCGAGATCGATGAACTGGCCCTGCCCCGTGAGTTTGGCGTGGATCAGCGCGGTCAGCACCGCGACGGCGCCATTGAGGCCGCCGACGGCGTCACCGAACGCGGTATGGCTCATGACCGGCGGCCCGCCGGCATCGCCGACCACGCTCGGCAGGCCCGAGCCTTGCTCAAGGGTCGATCCATAGGCCCGGCAATCGCGATGCACGCTGCCGGCGCCGAATGCCGACATCGACATCATCACGAGCTTCGGATTGATCTTGCTCAGCACGTCGTAACCGAGCCCAAGCTTGGGCAGCACCTCGACCGAATAATTGTCGACCACGAGGTCGGCATCGGCGAGCAGCCGCTTTGCAAGTGCCAGCCCCTTCGGCCGGGTCAGGTCGAGCGTGATGCCGCGCTTGTTGCGGTTCATGATGCAGTAGCGCACCGACTTCTCGTACATCTGCTCCAGCACATAGGCCGGGCGCCGATCAACGCCGCGCCACCAGTCCGGATACTGCGTCGCCTCGATCTTGATGACGTCGGCGCCGAGATCGGCGAGCGTGCGGGTACAGATCGGTCCGGCCCAGCCCATCGAGAAATCGACGACGCGGATGCCTTCGAGCGGCAACCGAATGGTCGGAGCCGGCTTCGGCGTGGGCAGGCGCGGCGCGGCCTCGAGCCTCGCCTGCTGCTCGCCGATATCGGGCACGCGGCCACCGCGCCGCGGCGGCGTTGCCGTCAGCCGCTGCATCGTGCCGGCGCTGAAACCAGCCTCGTTGCCGACCGCGATCGGCACGATGGCGCCGCGGGCGCGCTTCTCCTCGTCGGCGATGAGGTCCGATATCTCCGGCACCGGCACGATCGGGATCTTGCGCTTGAGACCCTCGGTGAACCATTCCTGCGCGGTGCGCTGCTTCAGCTTCGGCAGGATCTTGCCTTCGATCTCGGCGACGCGTTGCAACCGGTCGACGCCCATGACCAGCGTCGGATCGTCGCGCAATTCATTCAGCCCGAGCATTTCGCAGAACGCGCGCCACTGCGCCGGGGTCACCGTGGTGACGCCGAGCCAGCCTTGCCTCGTCTCGTAGATGCCGACCGGAAAAGTCGGCCAGAACCGGTTGACCCCGATCCGCCGCATGATGTCGCCGCGCTGGAACGCCTCGAACATGATGTATTCGGTGACCGCGATAGAGGCTTCGAACAGGCTGAGATGGCTTTCGCGCCCGCGCCCGTCCTGCATGCGGCCGAGCACCGATGCGGCTGCCGCGATGAAGCCCCACAGCCCGCCCAGGATGCCGACCTGGAAGTCCGGCGCGTGCATCGGCGGCCCCTGCTCGGGTCCGACCAGCTTCACGAGTCCGGTCAGCGCGCGGATCGTGGAATCGGTCGCGGCGAAATCGGCATAGGGTCCGCGATCGCCGAACCAGGCGAGGTCGAGATGGATCAGCCCCGGATTGTCGCGCCTGATCGTATCGAGATCGATGTCGGGACAATCGGCCGCAGCGACGCCGCGCCCGTCGAGCAAAATGTCGCAGCCTGCGATCAGCTCGTGCAGGCGCGATGCATCGCGCTGCGCGAGGACGACGCTCGATTTGTTGAAGTTGAGAAACGCGAACCACGCGCTGTGCCCTTGCGGCGTCAGCGGCGCGGTGCGGCGAAGCGGATCGCCCGCCTGCGGTTCGACCTTCTGCACATCGGCGCCGAAATCCGCGAACAGCCGCGCGCAATAGCTCGTCGCCGCCGCGCTTCCGATCTCGACAATCCGCAGATGCGACAACGCGCCCATCACGCTTCCTCGCGACAAAATGACCAGCCGATGACATCGGCTGATTCAGTTTCTTGTTGCTTGAACTTGAAGCCGCGCCGACTGTGTGATGCAAGTGGAATTTTCTTCCGCTTGACGGAATTCGCTGGATTGCCGCAGCACTTTGCAGCAAGCGTGCGTTGACGGTCTGCCGCCGTGCGGTTGACGCATTGCTCGATCCGCTATTGTGCTCCCTTCAACCATCAACAAGCGCGGGGCAGGAAACCATGAGCAAATCAACCACCATCAAAAGCGTCGAAACGCTCGCCTGCGATGCCGGCTGGCGGAATTATCATTTCGTCAAGGTGACGACCTCGGATGGGCTGGTCGGCTGGAGCGAGTATGACGAAGGTTTTGGCGCGCCCGGCGTGACCGCCGCGATCGAACGGCTGTCGGCGCGGGTGGTCGGCAAGAACGCGTTCGAGCACGAGCGGATTTATGTCGAGCTGTTCGCCGCGACCCGTCCCGCTGCCGGCGGCGTGGTGGCGCTGGCGTTAGGGGCCATCGAGAACGCGCTGCTCGACGTCAAGGCCAAGGCGCTCGGCGTGCCCTGCTACGATCTGCTCGGCGGCAAGATCCGCGACCGCGTGCGGGTCTACTGGTCGCATTGCGCGACCTGGCGCATCAATCACCCCGACTGGTACAAGCCGGCCATCACCGATCTCGACGGCGTCAAGGCGATCGGCGCCGAGGTGCGCGAGAAGAAATTCACGGCGATGAAGACCAACATCTTCGTCTACACCGACGGCAAGCCCGCGGGCTGGCGTCCCGGCTTCGGCGTGCCGTTCCAGCCCGAGATCAATGTCGACCGCAATGTGCTGCGCAATCTATGCATGCATCTGGAGGCGATCCGCGACGGCGCGGGGCCGGATGTCGACCTTTTGCTCGACCTCAACTTCAACGCCAAGACCGAGGGCTATCTGAATATCCTGCGCGCCATCGAGAAGATGGACATGTTCTGGGTCGAGATCGACACCTTCAACCCGCAGGCGCTCGGCTACATCCGCCGCCAGAGCCCGCACCCGATCTCGTCCTGCGAGACGCTGCTGGGCTTGCGCGAATTCCTCCCCTATTTCGCCGAGCAGGCGATGGACGTCGCGATCATCGACACGCCGTGGAACGGGGTCTGGCAATCAATGAAGATCGTCGCCGCCGCCGAGCATTTCGAGGTCAACGTCGCGCCGCATAATTTCTACGGCCATCTCTGCACCATGATGAACGCGCATTTCTGCGCGGCAGTGCCGAATTTGCGGATCATGGAGACCGACATCGATCGCCTCGCCTGGGACCACGAGCTGTTCACCCATGTGCCCGAATTCGTCGACGGCCATCTGGTGATCCCGGACCGCCCGGGCTGGGGCACCGAGCCGAACGAGGACGGCCTGCGCGCGCATCCGCCGAAGAACAAGGGCGGGCTGTTGAACTACGGGCTGAAGAAGTAGAAATCGTTGCGCCGATCCTCTCCACGTCGTCGTCCCGGCGAAGGCCGGGACCCATAACCACGAATGGGAGTGAGCCGGTGCGCTGGAGCCACAGCCCGCTATAACAACAGGCTTCGGTGGTAATGGGTCCCGGCCTTCGCCGGGACGACGCTTCCTCAACTACCGCGCCCCCCTCAATTATCCTCCCTGACAGCTGTGAACGCGCTTTCGATCACGTCGCCGATCGGCTGCCAGGCGTTGCCGTCGAACTGCACCAGCCGCATCTGCTTGATCGGACGGAAATCCTTCGGCCCGGTGTTGATCACGATCCCAGGCAGCGCGATCGGGCTCTGAAAGTTCTTCAGCGACGCCGCCTGCCGCATGATGTTGTCGCGCGACAGGTCGTCGCCGCACTGCCGCAGCACCTGCATCAGCGTGTCGGCGGCGGCATAGCCGAACACGGCGTAGATGTCGTCCTTGTCGCCGTCGGGATAGTACCTGTCCATGAAGGCGTCCCACGCCTTGATCTGCGGATCGTTCTTCCAGGCGGCGTCGCCGGCGTCCTTCAGGAACGAGGTCGAGATCACGCCGAGCGAATTCTGCAGGCCGGCGGGCCGCAGCGCGCTGGCGATCGAGGCCGATGCATTGTCGAGGATGAACACCGGATGCCAGTCGAGGTCGGCGGCGACGCGGATCGCGCGCGCCGCGATCGCCGGGGCGCCGTCGAACACCAGGATGTCGGCGCCGGAACCTTTCAGGATTCCGACCTGGTTCTGGATCGCGGTCTCCGATGCGTCGAAGGCGAGGTCGGCGACGATCATGCCCGCGGTGTCGCCGAGCCCTTCCTGCAATCCTCTGAACAGGTCACGGCCGAACTGGTCGTTCTGCCACAGCACCGCTATCTTGCGCGAGGGATAGGCGGCCTGGATGTAATTGGCATAGATCCGTCCCTCGGCGCGGAAGGTCGGCTGCCAGCCCATGGTCCAGGGAAAGCTCGTGGGATGCGCCCACTCCTCGTCGCCGGAGGCGACGAACAGCTGCGGGACCTTCCTCTCGTTGAGATATTTTCGGACCGCGAGGTTGCTCGGCGTCCCGAACGAGCCGAACATCAACAGCACGTCCTGATGCTCCACGAGATCGCGGGTCTGCTCCATCGCGGTCTTCGGATTGGAGCTGTCATCGACCGAGACGAACCTGACCTTGCGGCCGTTGATGCCGCCATGCTCGTTGACCATGTCGAAATAGGCGGCTTCCGCCCGCCCGATGGTGGCGAACGCGGCGAGCGGCCCGGTGTAGGGCATGACATTGCCGATGCGGATTTCGCTGCCGGCCGCCTCGGGCGCTGCCTGCGCCTGCTGCGCGCGCATCGGCACCGCCGCAAGAACGGCTGCGAAGACCAGCGATATCGAAAGCGCAGTTTGTCTTTTTGTTTGCATCAACATCGCCACAACGCCGGCGCAGACCGGCGCTCCCTCCCAGCGAGCGGACTTTATCGCCCAAGCCAAGGCCGGAAAAATGAAATGTTGATGGCAGAGGTGGACCTCAGCGCAATGTTATGTCCAGCCAACCCAGCGCATTGACCGTGACGCGGTCGCCATCAGCGACCAGAACCGTGGTGGTTTCGGCCTCGATAATGGCAGGACCGGCCAGCGAATGGCCCGGTTTGAGGCCATCGAGCGCATAGACCGGCACTTCACGCCAGCCACCGAGCCAGGCCTGCCGCTTGCCGCGGGGCGTGCAGGCCGCAGCCGAGCCGGCCTTTCCGGCATCGCTGCCGCGTGGCGCGACCTTGCCGACCGCGGCGACGCGGGCGTTGACGAACACCACCTCCTGCCCGCGCGAGGCGTAGGTGTAGAGCTCCTCATGGCGGCGATGGAAGCGCTCCTCGATCTGCGCCACGAGGTCAGCGGCGCCGAGATCGAGATCGCCGAGCGGCACGTCGATCTCGAACACCTGCTCGCCATAACGCATCTCGGCGGAGCGCTCGATTGCGATGTCGCCCTTGAACCAGTCGCGCAGCCGCCCCGCGGCCTGCGCTTCCAGCGCGGCAAACAAGGCGCGCACCTCGTCGGCGGAAATCCGCCCCGTACCGTAATGCGTGCGGCTGACCTCGTAGCGCAGATCGCTGGTCAGCATGCCCCAGGCCGACAGCACGGAGGCCACCGTCGGCACGATGATGCGCTTGATCTCGAGCTCGCGCGCGACCTCGGCGGCGTGCATGCCGGCCGCGCCGCCGAAGCTGAGCAGCGCGAATTTGCGGGGATCGACGCCGCGGCGCAAGGTCATCAGGCGGATGCCGTCGGCCATCTTCAGGTTGATCATCTTGTAGATGCCGGCGGCCGCCTCGATCCGCGACAGCTCGAGCGCCGCCGCAATGCGGTCAACCGCGGCTTCCGACGCGGCGCGATCGAGCGGCCGCGCGCCGCCCATGAAGGCCGCCGCATCGAGATAGCCGAGCACGACATTCGCGTCGGTGACGGTGGCAGCCGTTCCGCCGTTGCCGTAGCAGGCGGGACCCGGCACCGAGCCCGCGCTCTCCGGCCCGACCCGCAGCGTGCGGCTGCCGTCGACGCTGGCGATCGAGCCGCCGCCCGCCGCGATACTGGCGATGTCGAGGCTGCGCAGCGCGATGCGCTGGCCGGCGAGCATGCCGTCGGCCGACAGGGAGGCCTGGCCGTCAGCGATCAAGGAAATATCGGTCGAGGTGCCGCCCATGTCGAACGGCACGAGATCGGGAATCCCAAGCATCTCGGCGCAGCGGCGGCTGCCGGAGATGCCGCCGGCCGGGCCCGACAGCACGGTGCCGGCAGCGAGCCGCGAGGCTTCCTCCACCGGCGCCATGCCGCCGTGCGACAGCACGACGAACAGCGAGCCCTTGAAGCCGGCTTCATGCAGGCTGCGCTCCAGATTGGTCAGATAGCGCCGCACCGTCGGCTCGACATAGGCGTTCACGATCGTGGTCGAGACGCGCTCATATTCCTTGATCTGCGGCAGCACGTCGCTGGAGCGCGACACGCTGACATCAGGCAGTTCCTTCGCCAGCCGCTCGACCGCGGCAAGCTCATGCACCGGGTTGAGATAGGCGTGCAGGAAGCAGACCGCGACCGAATTCGCGCCGGAGCGCTTGACCTCGGCGATGACATCGCCGAGCGCGGCGGCATCGAGCGCAACAGCGGCGCTGCCGTCGGCCTTCAGCCGCTCGCGCACGCCGAAGCGGCGCTCGCGCGGCACCAGCGGCTCGGGCGGCGGCGTGCGCAGATCGTAGCGATCCGGCTTCAGGCCTTCGCGCATCTCGACGACGTCGCGATGCCCCTCGGTGGTGAGCAGCGCGACCTTGGCGCCCTTGCGTTCCAGCAACGCGTTGGTCGCAACCGTCGTGCCGTGCACCAGGCGATCGGTGGCGGCCAGCATCGCCGCGCGCGTGACGCCGAGACGCCGCGCCAGCTCTTCCAATCCGGCCATCACGCCGACCGACTGATCGGCCGGCGTGGACGGCGATTTCGCGAACACGGTTCGCCCGCTTTGATCAGTCGCAACCAGGTCGGTGTAGGTGCCGCCGACGTCAACGCCAATCGTATACATCGCTGCCCTATACCGCCTTCGAAACCAGACCTTGCGCGACGTCGCGCGCGCGCGCCTCAGCCGAGCGCTTCTCAGGCGGCCCCCAGCCGCCGCCGCCCGACGAGCGGATCTCGAGGCAATCACCGGGGCGCAGCTCTATGCCGACCTCCTTGGTCTTCAGCACGCGCGGCGCGCGGCCTTCCGACAGGAGGCGATAGTGATGCGGCTCGCCATCCTTGCCGCCGAGCATGCCGCACGGGCCGTGGCGCGCGCCGTCGCCGGCGGTGTTGCCCTTGGCCGGCCTCTCGGTCTCCAGCACCATGTCGAGCGCCACACCGAGGCCGCCGCGATGCTGGCCATCGCCGCCGGAATCCGGCCGGAACTCGTGCTGGCGGAAATGCAGCGGAAAGCGCACTTCGGCGACCTCGATGCTGCCGAATTTGAGCCCGCCCACCGAATGCCACTCGCCGATCGAGGAATAGCCGTCGCCGCCGGGCGACGCGCCGCCGCCGGGCCGCGCCTGGAACATGTGCCAGATGAAATTGCGTCCGTTGCGCGGATCCTCGCCCTGGATCGCGATGCGGAATCTTCGCCCCCAGCCACCCATCACGCGATCCGGACAGGACGCCGACATCGCCTTGATGATCGCCTCCACGATTTCGTTGGAGGGATGGCTGGTGCACAAGGTCACCGGACGGCCGGGATCGGCCCACACGATGGTGCCCTGCTTCGCCACCACTTTCAGCGGCCGCAGCGCGCCTGTGTTCTTGGGAATATCGGCGTCGATCAGATAGGCAAACGCCATCGCCACCGCAGCCTGCATGTTGGCGTGCGACGAATTGACAAAACTAGTCGACTGCGGATCGGAGCCGGTGAGATCGACCTCAATGTCGCTGCCCTTCTTGGTCACCTTGGCGGCGATCTTGATGTCGGTGCGGCCGTGGCCGTCATCGTCGAGCAGCGCCTCGCCGTAGAACACACCATCCCTCCAGGTCGACACCACGGCGCGGGTCTGCTGCTCCGTCGCATCGAGAATGGCTTCGATCGCGGCTTCGACCGTCTCGGCGCCGAATTCGCTGAACAGCTTTGCGACCCGCCGCTCGCCGAGATGCGCCGCGCCGAGCATCGCCGCGAGGTCGCCGCGGAATTCGCGGGGGTTGCGGATGTTCAAAGCCAGCAGGTCGAGCAGGTCCTCGCGCGGCTTGCCGGCCTCATAGAGCTTGATCGGCGGAATCCGGATGCCTTCCTGATAGATCTCGGTCGCCGCCGGATTGTAAGCGCCATGGGTGGCGCCGCCGATGTCGCTCTGATGCGCCCGCACGATGGTCCATAGCAGCCTTTTTCCGCCATCGAATACCGGCACGAAGGCGGTGAGATCGGGCAGATGGCTGCCGCCCTGATAGGGATCGTTGAGCAGGATGACGTCGCCCGGCGCGACATCCTTGAAGCGCTCTTCGACCGCGAGCGTCGCCCACGGCAGCGCGCCGACATGCACCGGAATGTGATCGGCCTGCGCGATCAACCGCCCGCTGGTATCGCAGATCGCCAGCGAGAAATCGCGGCTGGAATTGAGGATCTGCGAATAGGAGGTGCGAAGCATGGCTTCGCCCATCTCCTTGACGATCGACGACAGGCGGTGCTGGACGACGGAACGAGTGATCGGATCGATCTTGGCAGGCGTGGACACGTGACTTCCGGAAGCAGTGGAACAGACCGCTATCTTATCGTCACCGCCGTCGAGGTATAGACCCAAAACAGCACGACCCCGATCACCAGCGCGGCGGCGATGAACAGCAGCACGGCAGGCAGCCCGAACAGCGCCGCAACGCCGGCGGTGCTCGATTGCAACAGCGCTGCGCCGAGGAAGAACGCGAGATTGACCGACGACAGCGCCTTGCCGGTGTTCTGGGCGTCCACGAGCTGCCGCGTCATGCCATAGATCAGCGGCTGCGCCGACGTCGCCAGCCCGATCAGGATCAGCAGCACCAGGTCATATTGCGTCGGCATCACGGCAACGCCGAACAGATTCGAGACCGGGAAATGCGGCGCGCCGGCGGCCATCGCTACCAACAGCAATGCGGCGATGGCATGCGTTGCCGCCACCATGGTGCGGCGGTGCCCGAACTTGCGATCGAAGGCGCCGATGCAGGCCGGGCCGACGATCATCGCCAGCGTGAACAGGCCGAGCACGTTGCCGGCCTCGATCCGGCTCAAGCCCTTCACATCCATCAGCCACGGCCCGCCCCACAGGCCGCGCAGCACCAGCGACGCGCCGAGCGAGACCAGCGACAGCGCGATCAGCCCGCGCAGGCCGCGCGACAGGCCGAGCCGCAGCACCTCGGCCATCTGATGCAGCGGCGAGGAATCATCCGCATGCACCGCCGGCTGCCGCGGCACCAGCGCAAACACCGCGATCAGCACCGCAATTCCGAATCCAGCCGAAACCCAGAAGCCGGCCCGCCAGCCGAACTGATCGACGACGAAGGCGAGCGGGCTCGCCGACAGCAGCATGCCGATATTGCCGATCGAGAGGATCAGGCCGGACCACAAGCCGAACTTCGCCGCCGACATCTGCTTGGCGGCGAGCGTCATCGGGCACATCAGCATGCCGGAGGTGGCGATGCCGAGCATCAATTGTCCGAGCACGAAGCTCGCGGGGCCGGTGGCCAGCGCCGAGACCAGCGTCCCGACCACGGTACCGCCGAGCAGGCTCAGCGACACCGGCCGCACGCCAAAGCGGTCCATCGCGGCGCCCACCGGGATTTGCGAAGCGGCAAAGGAGAAATGATAGATCGAGGTAAGGCTCGCCAGCGCCTGCGGTGAGGTACCGAAATCCCGCGCCATCAGGTCGAGGCTGATCGCCGGGATCGTCCGCAGCAGCGTCGACAGCATGTGGGCCGAGGCCAATGCCAGGAGCGCAAGAACCAGGGCGCGGAACCCGATCCCCGCCTCCTCCTTCGTCACCACGCCGTCCATGAATCGCCCATTTCCCAAGCAGCCTTGGGGAGGGCGTAACATTATTGGGCTGATGCTGCCAACTTTATAGGCATGCGGATCGGGCTGAGCTTTCTTGCCTCTCCCGCTTGCGGGGGAGGCCGGATCGCATCGTCCGATGCGGTCCGGGTGGGGGCTCTCTCCACGACGCAACTCGTGGAGAGAGCCCCCACCCGGACCCTCCCCCCCGCAAGCGGGAGAGGGAGCGCACCGAATTTGCGGCTAACCTGATCGCGACTACTGCTTATGAAACACCAGCGTGCGGAGCTCGATGCTTTCGCGCGGCGCGGCGTCCGCCGGCGTGGTCGGATCGACGAACGCGGTGTGCGGCCCGAACCGGGTGCGGCCGTCGGTCGCCGAATCATAGCATTTCAGCAGGATCGCCTCGTCCGGCGTCATCTCGGGAATGTAGAACCAGCGGTGGTTCGGATTGTACTTCACCGAATAGGTCTCCCCGCTGCGGTTCGGGTAGATCAGGTCGGAGGCGATCAGATCCTCCGGCGCGACGGTGGTGCCGTCGGCCATCGCCAGCGGTGAATCACGCAGCGGACCGCGGATCGGGCGCCACAGATTGATCACCTGGACGCGACCTTTGACGAGCTGCTCGGCTTCGTCCGGCAGATGCTCGAACACGCGGTTGAGGCCCGACACGGCGGTCTGGTCGACATGGACGCGGGTTGCGGGCTGGCGCGGTCCGCCGCCGCGGATGTCAGCCGCCCCCTCGACGCGCTTGCGCACGGTGTGATCGAAGATGAAGACACGGTCCGCGTTCAACGTCGCCTTCAGGAAGGCTTCGACGGCGGGGTAGTAGACGTTGCGGACTTCGTTGTCGTCGTAATAGTCCTTCACGCTGGTCGGATGCTTGACCAGCGCAAAACCTTCGCGATCGAGCGAGAAGCTGTCGGCGATCAGGCGCCCGTCGAAGATCGGGACATTGTGGGGTTCGGGCAGCGCGGTGGATTTGGGTTCGCCGGGCGGCGGATCGAAAGCGTAAGTCCGGGGCTTGCCCGGCGTCGGCGCGAGGTAATTCAGTTCAGCGGTCACAAACGGCAGCGACTCGATGCGAGTTTCTTGAAGGCCCACGGTGATCTCCCGGACTCGATTGTTGGTGCTTTTGATCTTGGCGGCGGCGGCCGGGGTGACAAGGGCGCGGCGAAAATAGCAACGTTGCTGTTCCGGAATGTACGACGTGAGGAAAATCCTTGCCGTGCGGCTGGCGCGGGACGAATGGATATTTTGGTGATCACGGATTCGTTAGCGTGATGAGTGTCAGCGCATCCTCTCCACGCCCGTCGTCCTGGCGAAAGCCAGGACCCATAACCACCGAATTTGATGATGAGCGGGATAGCGGCACCAGCCTCGTCCAAAACAGACGATTGGGGTAATGGGTCCTGGCTTTCGCCAGGACGACGCTGATGGTGATTTGCAGCGCCTGCCGCCTATGCTGTCGCGCTCTACAGCCCCGCACCCTTCTCCACCGCCGCAGCAAACGAGCGATCGACAATATCGGCGGCGTTGATCTTCTGCCGGATCAGGCCCCAGCGGTCGTAGAGGTCGATGGTCTTCTGCTCGTCGGCGACCACGCCGTCGTCGATCGGCGCGATGCGGATCTTGGCGCGCGCCAGCCAGTTCACCGCAACTGCGGGCGGGATGTTCATCAGCCGGCCCCAAGTCGCAGCATAGCCCTCGACATTGTGCTGCGACCAGGCGCGCGCGGTGGCGAGGCGGCGCACGAAATCCTCGAGCTCGGCGCGCTTGGCCTTGATCGCGTCCGGGGTTGCGACCTGGAAGCCGAGGCCGGGCGTGATGCCGTCGGCCGTGATGACGCGGCGCGACTTGAACAGCACCTCTTCCTGACTCACATACGGCTCCCAGGTCGACCAGGCATCGACCGAGCCTTGCGAGTAGGCGACCTTGGCGTCCGACGGCGCGAGGAACACGATCTGCACGTCGCTCGCCTGCCAGCCCTTCGATTCCAGCGCCGCCAGGATCAGCTGATGGCCGATCGAGCCGCGGCCGGTCGCGATCTTCTTGCCGCGCAGATCGTCGAAGCTCTTGATCGCGGAATTTTCCGGCACCACGATCGCAAGCCCGTCGCGCGACTGGCGTACCGCCGCGATCGCCTTAACCGGAATTTTGGCAGCAGCCGCGAACGTGAACGGCGCATCGCCGACCAGGCCGGTGTCGATCGCGCCCGCACCCAAGGCCTCCAGCAGCGGCGCCGCCGCGGCGAACTCCTTCCACTCGATCTTGTAGGGAACGTCCTTCAAGACGCCGGCCGCTTCCATCACGGCCTGCGAATTGCCCTTCTGGTCGCCGACACGCAGGATGGTCTGCGCGGCGGCGACATCGATGGCGGCGAACACAAGCGCCGCCGCGACGATGAAGCGGATCATTCGGCGGCGATCCCGCGCTGCTGGTCGCGTGCGTCGATCAGCTTGCGGGTCAACGGGATCAGCGCGCGGCCGTAGTCGATGGCGTCGACCAGCGGATCGAAGCCGCGGATCAGGAAGTGGCTGACGCCGAGATCATAGTAATCACCGAACACTTCGGCGACCTGCTCGGGCGTGCCGACCAGCGCTGTCGTGTTGCTGTTGGCGCCGGTGAGCTTTGCGATCTCGGTCCACAGCCGCTTGTCGATGCGCTGGCCCTGATCGGCCAGCGCCAGCAGCCGCTTGGCGCCGTCGGTCGCGTGGTTGGGACGGCGGTAGCCGGTCTGGTCCTGCAGCGCGGTGGCGCGCTCGAGGATGTGTTCGGCCTTCTTCCACGCCTTCTCCTCGGTGTCGGCCAGGATCGGCCGCACCGACAGGCTGAAGCGCGGCGTCGGCCGGCCATGCTTGGCCGCGGCCGCGCGCACCCGCGCGGTGACGTCGCGCACCTGGGCGTAGGATTCGCCCCACAGCGCGAACGTATCGGCGTGCTTGCCGGCGACCTCGACCGCGGCATCCGAACCGCCGCCGACGAAGGTGTAGATGCCGCCCTTCTGCAACGGCTTCACCTGCGAGAAGCCGTTCTCGACATTGTAATACTTGCCGCTGTAGCTGAACGGCTTCTCGCTGGTCCATTCCAGCCGGACCACGTCGAGGAATTCGCTGGTGCGGGCGTAGCGCTCGTCCTTGTCGTCGAGCGTGTTGCCGTCCTGGCGCAGCTCGATCGCGTTGCCGCCGGTGATGACATGCAGCGAAACCCTGCCGCCGTAGAACTGGTCCAGCGTCGCGAGCTGGCGCGCCAACAGCGTCGGCGCAGTGAAGCCCGGACGCTGCGCGATCATCACCTTCAGCTGCTTGGTGATGGTGAGCACATGCTGCGCGACCTGCAAGGCATCGGGAGTCGTCGAATGGAACGCCAGCAGCGCGCGATCGAAGCCGGCCAGCTCATGGGCCTTGGCGACCGTCTCGATATAGGGCGGATCGAGCACCGGACCTGACCGCACGATGGTCTCGGACGCATTGTTGTTGGTGATGAAGCCGATGAACTCGACCGGCATGGCTGATAACTCCGTTGTTGTTGGCCGTTGTTTCAGACGCCCAGCGCAAAGCGTCCGGCGGCGACGCGGGTGGAATCATCCTGCGGAGTATGGACGCGGCCGCACAATACATCGCGATAATGCCGCTCCAGCGGATTGGTTCGCGACAGGCCGTGATTGCTGGTCAGCGACAAGGCATCCTCCACCACTGCTGCGGCGTTATTGGTCACCGTCAGCTTGATGATGTTAGACTCGATCGCGGACAGCGGAAAGCCATTATCGAAATCGGAAGCAAAGCTGTCGATCAGCCGCGCATTCACCGCAAGCCGCGCCTCGATGCCGCCGGCCACCTCCTGCATCCGTGGCAGCGTCGCCAGCGGCGCGCCGAGATTGGCGGGCACCCGCTCCTTGAGGAATTTGACCAGCCAGTCGCGGGCGGCGCGGGCGATACCGTCATAGATCGCGGCAACGAAGATCGCATGCACGGTCGCCTGGGTAACGTCCGGAACCTTCCAATCGTCGGGCTTGCGGACGTCGATCTCGTAGTCCAACGGGAACACGACGTCGTCGAAGACCACGGTGTGGCTGCCGCTGGCGCGCAGGCCGAGATGATCCCAGGTTTCCTCGATCCGTGTTCCCGGCAATCCGGCCGGAACCAGAAACTGGCCGACACGGGTGTCCTGTTCGTCGGTTTTCGCCCAGACCGCGTACCATTTCAGGATCGGGGCTCCGGTCGAATAGATCTTGCGGCCGGTCAGCCGCCAGCCGGTTTCGGTGCGGCGCGCAATGGTCGCCGGCAGGCCGCCGCGCGCGGGCGAGCCGAGCTCGGGCTCGACCCGCAGCGCGTTGATCAGCGCCACGCCCTCCACCGTCTCCTTCGCAAGCTTGCGCGACAGCCGGGCAGGCCAACGCGTGCTGCGCGCCATCACCAGATGCTGGATGTAATGCATCGACAGCACCAGCGCGGTCGACGGATCGGCCTTGCCGATGATGCCGAGCACGCGCGTGGCATCGCGCGCGCCCGCCCCGCTCCCGCCAAGCGCCGCTGGCACGGTCAGCGCCAGCAGGCCTTCGCGCGACAGATCGGCGAAATTCTCGAATGGAAAGCTGGCGTCACGGTCATGTGCGGCGGCACGGCCGGCAAACACATCGGCGAGCCGCAACGCACGCGCAATGTGTTCCGGCTCATTCGCCTGCGGCAGCTCCCTCGCCGCCGTCGTCACCACGTCGCCTCCAGCCCGAGCAGCCCGAGGATCTGCTTGCGCAGGTCCGCGAGATAGGGATCGCCGCGATGCCGCGGATACGGCCTGGCGACCGCGATGTCGGCCTTGATCCGCGCCGGCCGGTCGGAGAGCACGATGACGCGGTTGGCGAGCACCAGCGCCTCCTCGACGTCATGGGTGACCAGCAGCGTGGTAAACCCCTTGCGCTGCCACAACGCCACGAGCTCGGACTGCATCGCGATCCGCGTCAGCGAGTCGAGCTTGCCGAGCGGCTCGTCGAGCACCAGGATCTTCGGATCGTTGACCAGCGCGCGCGCCAGCGCCACGCGCTGTGCCATGCCGCCGGAAAGCTGGTGTGGATAGGCGTTGCGGAACGAGGACAGGCCGACCAGCTCGATGACCTCATCGACGCGGTGCCGTTGCGCCTTCAGGATGCCCTGCGCCTCCAGCCCGAGCGCCACATTGTCCCAGACCGTGCGCCACGGAAACAGCGTCGGATCCTGGAACACGACGACACGCGACGGATGCGGGCCCGTGATGCGCGCATCATCCTCCCGCAGCGAGCCGGCGCGCGGCTTCTCGAGCCCCGCGACCAGCCGCAGCAAAGTCGACTTGCCGCAACCGGACGGGCCGAGCAGCGCGACGAACTCGCCGGGTGCGATCGAAAGGCTGACATTGTCGAGCACCGGCAGGGTCGCGCCGTCGATATCGAAGGCGTGGCTGACGCCCTCGATGTCGAGCTCGGCGCCGACGGCGGGATAGGTGATCGCCTCGGCGGCGGACTGCACTACCATTTGACGACGCCCTTCTGCCAGACCAGCAGGCGGTCGCGGGTCTTGAACAGCAGCGTGATCGCGCCGGAGCAGAGCAGCGACATCACGATCAGCGCCGCATACATGTTGGAATACGCCGCCCAGCCCTGCGCCCATTGCAGATACCAGCCGAGCCCCGCCTTGACGCCGATCATCTCGGCGACGACGAGAACCGCAAAGGACGAGCCGAGCCCCATGAACAGGCCGACGAACACATGCGGCAGCGCGGCGGGGATCGCGACCTTGAGCACCAGGAATGACGGCTTGGCGCCGAGCGTGCGCGCGACGTCGTAATAGGCGCTGCTGACGCTGGCGACACCTGACCAGGTCAAGACCGTCACCGGGAAGCCGGTGGCAAGCGCGATCAGGAAGGTCGAGGCGCTCCAGCTCGACGGGAAGGTGAAGAAGGCGATCGGCAGCCAGGCCGTGGCCGGCAGCGGACCGATGAAGCGCAGCACCGGATGCACCCAGTAGCCGATCTTCTGCGACCAGCCGATCGAGACGCCGGTGACGAAGCCGACGGTTGCGCCGATGATGTAGCCGCCGAGCTGCAGCTTGACCGAGGCGAACACGCTGTCGAGCAGCTTTGGCAGGTCGTCGGTATAGACTTCAAGGATCGCCTGCGGCGGCGGGAAGAACGGCAGCGGCAGCCAGGCGAATTTCGCGGTCGCGACCTCCCATAACGTGACGAAGGCGCCGAAAGCCAGCAGCCACGGCGCACGCTTGCGCAGCGCCTGCCCGGCGCTGCCGAGATAATCCGCGCTGAACGTGCCGAACAGGATAAAGGCCGCGATGACGATGGCGCCGATGCCGAGCGATCCGGTCCGCGACCAGTCACCGACATCGGGCCAATAGAGGCATGAGAGACCGAACGCCGCCCATGCAAGGCTAGCCGCAAGCCCGACACCGTAGCTGCCGGAGATATCCGCGAATGTGACCGCAGCGCGCGGCGCGGCCGCGGCGGTCGCGTCAGACACTGAATACGTCGACATAGATCCGCTCCGCGAATTTGGCCGTATCCGTGCTCTGCTTGAACACCTGCACCGATTTCAGATCGTCGGCGTAGCCCTTCAGCTCGCGCTTCAGCACCTCGCCGGTCGGATGATGGTGATGGGTGTGGTAACGCGCCATCGCTTCGAGATCGGCGAGGCTCGCCGCCTTCGGCGCGTAGGGCTGGAACGATTTCGCCGCCTTGTCCGGGTTCTGCGAGGTGAACATCGCGGCATCGAGCAGCGCCTGCGTTATGGCACGCGCGACGTGCGGCTCCTCGCGGACCAGGCTGCCGCGCAGGCCGACGATGCAGCAGCTCTTGTCGCGGTATTCGCCGTCGAGATTGGAGGCAACCTCCTTGTATTGCGTATCCTTCAGCCAGAGATAGGCCAGCGGGTCGGACGACAGGAACGCCTGCACCTCGCCCTTCTCGACCGCGACGTTCAAGAGATTGCCCGGATAGGCGCGCCAGTCGACGTCCTTGACCGGATCGATGCCGAGCTTGGAGAGCTGGATCGAGAAGAAGTTCTTGTCGGGGCCGGCGAGGTCGCCGACCGCGACGATCTTGCCCTTGAGGTCGGCGAGCTTGCCGATGCCGGAACTGGTGCGGGTCAACACCCGCATGCAGCCGCCATGGGTGCCGGCGGCGATCTTGACGTCAAACCCCTGTTCGAGCGGCTTCAGCCAGCGCAGCGCCATGCCGAGCCCGGCATCGCTCTTGCCGGTGGCGATCGCCTCCAGCAACTGGTCGGTCGAGCCGGAATAATTGACGAGCTCGACATCGAGGTTCTGCTTCTGGAAGAAGCCGTGGTCGATCGCAACCGGAAGCGGCGCGAGGCAGACCGCACCGGCGTTCCACGACAGTTTCAGCTTGCGCGGCGCACCTGACAGCGGCGGCGTATCGGACGCGGTCTTGCAGATCGGGAATTCGGAGAAGTCGATCGCCGGCGTGATCGGGCGCGGCGCGAAGGCCTGCGCGCTATAGGCGCCGATCGGCGCGGCAAAGGCTGCTGCGGCGCCCGCACGCAGCAATGTGCGGCGATCCATCACCGTCTTCTTGTTGGTCGACATTTTCACTCCTGCATTTCGGCAAGGCTCCGCCCCACGCGCAAATCGTCATGACCTGCACGCCCCGTCGTTCGAAGCTCAAGGTTCAGAAAAAGCGGATTTCTCCGGCGCTATTGCACTCAAAGCAACCCTCAAATGATGCGGCGCGACAAGTTCACCGTCAATGAAATGGAATTTCGAATGTGGTCGGTGCGGCAGCCGATCTCTCCACGATCGCATCGCGCGACGATGAAAGGATTTTCGCTGTCGGCACGGCGCAGAGACGCGGCGCGGACACTGCGATTGCATCAAATTTGAGCGGCTAGCGACCGCACGCACGATGTCTTCTACGCGCGACCTGCTCGACGAGATCATCCTTGTCGTAGCGTCCGCGAATTCAGATTTCCGTTTCGTTGACGGCGAGCGGCTTGCTCATAGACTTGGTCGAACGCTGCCGCGCCTTTCGCCGAGCAACGACTGAATCAGAAAGAAAAACCGACATGCACAAACTCGCCCGCTCGGGCTCTCGCCATTCCCTCACTCGCCGCACCGCGGCCGCGCTGATCACGGCGGTGATCACGCTGTCAACATCGGCGGCGGCGTTCGCGGCCGACGCGATCGTGCTGCGGGTCGGCGACCAGAAGGGAGGCAACCGCTCGCTGCTCGAGATCTCCGGCCTCGCCAAGGACCTGCCCTACAAGATCGAGTGGTCGGAATTCCCGGCCGCTGCCCCGATCCTGGAAGCGATCAATGCCGGCGCGCTGGAAGTCGGCTATACCGGCGATCTGTCCTTCCTTACGGTCTATGCCTCGGGCGCGCCGATCAAGGCGATCGGCGGCACCCGGTCCGACGCGCGGACGCAGGCGATCCTGGTGCGCGGGGATTCGCCGATCAAGTCGGCGGCCGACCTGAAGGGCAAGCGCCTTGCCGGCACGCGCGGCGGCTGGGGCCAGTTCCTGATCAACGCGACGCTGGAGAAGGCCGGCAGCCGGATCGAGGATGCGACCTTCGCCCCGCTCGGCCCGGTCGATGCCAAGATCGCGCTGCTCGCCGGCTCGATCGACGCCTGGGCGGTGTGGGAGCCCTACATCTCCTACGCGACATTGAAGGACAAGGCGCGGGTCGTCGCCGACGGCGAGGGCCTGACGCCGACCATCACCTTCATCGTCGCATCCGACAACGCGATCGCGACCAAGCGCGCCGCGGTGCAGGACCTTGTGCAGCGGCTCAACAAGGCGCGGCTGTGGTCACTCGACCATCTCGCGGAATACGCTGGGAGCACGGCCGAGCTCACCAAGCTGCCGGAAGACGTGCTGCTCGCCGCCTACACCGCGCAGAAGACCTCGCCGATCGCGATCGACGAGGCCGTGGTGAAGGAGGTACAGGCCGCATCTGACCGCGCCACGCGCTATGGCATCCTCGGCAAGACGCTCGATGTCAGCAAGGCCGTCGATCGCAGCTTTACGGCTGGCGCGAGCTCGAACTAGGCCGCGCGCACACCTCCCCTTGAAAAGGACGCGTATGACGTTGGTGTCCGTAGACTCCGTTCCGCCTCTCCCGCTTGCGGGGGAGGCCGACGCGCGCTCAGCGCGCGGTGGGTGGGGGCTCTCTCCACGATATGCCTCGGGAAGAGACCCGCACCCCAACCCTCCCCCGCAAGCGGGAGAGGGAGCCGAGCGACGTGCTCACCTGACGAGGTGACTCACCCCGCATAACCATGGAGACCCCCGATGTCCGGCCCGCTCCATCTCGCCCTGATCGTCACGGCACACCTGCTCTGCATGACCTTGTTGGTCGCGCTGTCGGTTTGATAGCGTCGCTCCGGGACCTTGATCCATCGGAGAAAACAACAATGAACCTATCGATGAAAGACCGCGTCGCGGTGGTCACCGGCGGCAGCAAGGGCATCGGGATCGCGGTGGCGCGGCGGTTTGCGGAGTCCGGCGCCAAGGTCGCGATCCTCGCCCGCGGCGCAGCCGATCTCGCGGCGGCGCGCGAGGCGCTCGCCAAGGACGGGCTCGTGGTGCGGGATTACGTCTGCGACGTCGCCAAGGCCGCCGACATCAGCAAGGCCCATGACAAGATCGTCGCCGATCTCGGCGGGATCGACGTGCTGGTCAACAACGCCGGCACCGCGCGCACGCTGGCGTTCGAGAGCATCAGCGACGAGGCCTGGCAGGAGGACCTCGACCTCAAACTGTTCGCCGCGATCCGCTTCAGCCGGCTGGTCTGGCCGGGCATGAAGCAGCGCAAATGGGGCCGCATCATCAACGTGCTCAACACTTTCGCCAAGGCGCCGGCCGGCAATTCGGCGCCGACCTCGGTGTCGCGCGCGGCCGGCATGGCGCTGACCAAGGTCATGGCCAATGAGGGCGGCGAGCACAACATCCTGGTGAATGCGTTGCTGGTCGGCCTGATCATGAGCGATCAATGGGTCAAGCGGCATGCTGCCCAGGCGCCGAACACGGATTTCGAGGAATTCGCCAAGGGCCTTGCCAGGGGGACGCCGCTCGGCCGCATCGGCACGGCGGAGGAATTCGCCAACCTCGCCTGCTTCCTGGCCTCGGAACAGGGATCCTACATCACCGGCACCGCCATCAATGTCGACGGTGGCCGCTCGCCGGTGGTCTAGCACTTCGGCTTCGATCCAGTCGAAGCCGAAGTGCCAGGGTCTTGCTTTGGCAGGCAGCAACCTACGGCAGGAAGCGACGGCTCAAAAGCAAAAGGCCTCCGTCACCGGAGGCCTTCTATTCTTAAACCGCGTCCTTGGCGGCCTTGACCGGCCGTGCGCGGACGATCTTCCGGGCCGGCTTGGCCTTGAACATCATCTCTTCGCCGGTGAAGGGGTTGGTGCCCTTGCGCGCCTTGGTCGCAGGCTTCTTGACGACAACGAACTTCGCGAAGCCGGGGACGAGGAACACCCCGGCCTTCTTCAGCTCCTTGTGGCCGACATCGACGAGCGAGTCCAAAACGTTCTTGACGTCGCGCTTGGAGAGTTCGGTGGTGGTCGCGATCTTCTCGATCACTTGCGACTTCGACAGTTGGGTAGCCATGGTTGCTCCATTGATTCTGGAGTGGGCACGATATGGCGGAAAACGCCGAGAAAAACAGTGTTTTCTGCACTCACCCCAGCAATATCGCTGTGGACAGCCCCCGAATCAGTGATTTTTCCAGTGTTTTTTCCAGTCAAGGCACTTCCGACCCCTAAAATTATAGCGTTTGCGCGGCTTCGGGGCTCCCGAAGCGGCCGCTCGAGAGAATCACCCGAACACATCTCGCGCCGCCGGCCTGCGACGACGCGGCGCGCAATCCGGGTTGCGACGCGCCGCAATGCGCCACTTCAGGTTTCGGAAACGATCCTCCAAAAGGCCGAGCCATTAGAAAACGACTTGGGTTCGACTCGGGTTCCCATTCCAAGGTAACATCACAGAGGGGCGCCACGCCGATCGGCCGGCCGCCCGATGCAAGCCTTTATGTAAGTTCTGGAGACCCGCGTATGGATTTGAGCCGCCTCGAGATCAACCGCCGCACGGCCCTGCTGACCTCGGCCGCGATTGCGGCAAATGTCATCAATCCGATGCGGGCCTTCGCGCAGGAGACCCCGCGCAAGGGCGGCGTGTTCAACGTCCACTACGGCGCCGAGCAGCGCCAGCTCAATCCGAGCATCCAGGCCTCCACCGGGGTCTACATCATCGGCGGCAAGATCCAGGAGAACCTGGTCGACCTCGATGCCCAGGGACAGCCGGTCGGCGTGCTGGCCGAGAGCTGGGAGGCGACGCCGGACGGCAAGACCGTCACCTTCAAGCTGCGCAAGGGCATCACATGGCACGATGGCAAGCCGTTCACCTCGGAGGACGTCGCCTTCACCGCGATGAACATGTGGAAGAAGATCCTCAACTACGGATCGACGCTGCAGCTGTTCCTCACCTCGGTCGATACGCCCGATCCGCAGACCGCGATCTTCCGCTACGAGCGGCCGATGCCGCTGAACCTGCTGCTCCGCGCCCTGCCCGACCTCGGCTATGTCTCCGCAAAACATCTCTATGAGAGCGGCGATATCCGCCAGAACCCGACCAATCTGGCGCCGGTCGGCACCGGCCCGTTCAAATTCGTCAAATATGAGCGCGGGCAATACATCATCGCCGACCGCAACCCGGATTACTGGCGGCCGAACGCGCCTTATCTCGACCGCATCGTCTGGAAGGTGATCACCGACCGCGCCGCCGCGGCCGCGCAGATGGAGGCCGGCGAGCTGCATTACAGCCCGTTCTCCGGGCTGACGATCTCGGACATGGCCCGGCTCGGCAAGGACAAGCGCTTCATCGTCCAGACCAAGGGCAATGAGGGCAACGCCCGCACCAACACCATCGAGTTCAACTTCCGCCGCAAGGAATTGTCCGACATCCGCGTTCGCCGCGCCATCGCGCATGCGATCAACGTGCCGTTCTTCATCGAGAATTTCCTGGGCGATTTCGCCAAGCTCGGCACCGGCCCGATCCCCTCGACCTCGACCGACTTCTATCCCGGGCCGAACACGCCGCAATATCCCTATGACAAGGCCAAGGCGATCGCGCTGCTCGATGAGGCCGGCTTCAAGGCCAGTGGCGGCAACCGCTTCGCGCTGAAGCTCTTGCCGGCGCCGTGGGGCGAGGACATCTCGCTGTGGTCGACCTTCATCCAGCAGTCGCTGGGCGAAGTCGGCATCCAGGTCGACATCGTGCGGAACGACGGCGGCGGCTTCCTCAAGCAGGTCTATGACGATCACGCCTTCGACCTCGCCACCGGCTGGCACCAGTACCGCAACGATCCCGCGGTCTCGACCACGGTGTGGTACCGCTCCGGCCAGCCCAAGGGCGCGCCGTGGACCAACCAATGGGGCTGGGAGGACAAGACCGTCGATGCCACCATCGACAATGCCGCCACCGAAGTCGATCCGGTGAAGCGCAAGGCGCTGTACGCCGAATTCGTCAAGGAGGTGAACACCGAGCTGCCGGTCTGGATGCCGATCGAGCAGATCTTCGTCACCGTGATTACGGCCAAGGCGCGCAACCACTCCAACACCCCACGCTGGGGCTCGGCGAGCTGGCACGATCTTTGGCTGAGTGCATGAGGCCGCTTCTCCCGCTCCCCGTTTCTTCACGGGGAGAGGGTTGTGGTGAGGGGCCCTCTCCGCAATTTCGATCCATCGACAGACCTGTACCCCCTCACCCGGATCGCATCTGACGATGCGATCCGACCTCTCCCCGCAAGCGGGGCGAGGTGACCGAGAGGCCAGTGTCCACGTCGTCTGAAACCGCTATAGATGAAGCATGCGTATCCTGAGCCTTGCGGGGCGGCGGCTCGCCGCCTCGATTCCGACCTTGTTCCTGATCCTGATCGGCGTGTTCCTGCTGTTGCAGCTCGCACCCGGCGACACCGTCGATGCGCTGATGGCGCAGATGGGCGGCGGCGATGCCGCGACCGCCGAGGCGCTGCGCAAGTTTTACGGGCTCGACCTCTCGGTTCCGGCGCAGCTCGGCAATTATCTGTGGCATCTGGTGCGGCTCGATCTCGGATTCTCCTCGATCTACGGCAAGCCGGTGGCGACCGTGATCCTGGAACGGCTGCCGCCGACCATCCTGTTGATGACCGCGTCGCTGTCGTTTGCGTTCTTCTTCGGCCTCGTGTTCGGCGTGATCGCCTCGCGTGGCGTCAACCGCTGGCCGGATACGCTGATCTCCACACTCGGCCTGATCTTCTACGCCACGCCTTCGTTCTGGTTCGGGCTGATGGCGATCGTGGTGTTCTCGGTCTATCTGCAATGGCTGCCGCCGGGCGGCTTCGAAGACATCGGCACCGTGCAGACCGGGATCTGGCGCGTGCTCGACATCGCCGCCCACCTGGTGCTGCCGACGCTGACGCTCGGGCTGATCTTCCTTGCGATCTATCTGCGCATTATGCGCGCTTCGATGCTCGAGGTCTTGAACCTCGATTTCGTCCGCACCGCCCGCGCCAAGGGGCTGGACGAGACGCACGTCATCACCCGCCACGTGCTGCGCAACGCGCTGCTGCCGATGGTGACGCTGATCGGATTGCAGGCCGGCACCATGCTCGGCGGCTCTGTCGTGGTGGAGAGCGTGTTCTCGCTGCCCGGCCTCGGCCGCCTCGCCTATGAATCGGTCGTGCAGCGCGACCTCAACACACTGCTCGGCATCGTCTTCGTGTCCGCGCTGCTCGTGATATCGGTGAACTTCGTGGTCGACCTGCTCTACGCGCGGCTCGATCCGCGCATCGCGGCGGAGGGCTGACGATGGATGCGGTGAAACGCTACTTCCGCAGCCCGGCTGCGGTGATCGGCCTGATCCTGCTGCTGCTCATCATCGCGATGGCCGTCAGCGCCGGCTTCCTGTATCCGCGCGATCCGCTCGCGCTGGCGGGCCGGCCGCTGGTCTGGCCGTTCTCCAACCCGCGATTCCTGCTCGGTACCGACAATTCCGGGCGCGACATCGCCGCCCAGATCTTCTACGGCGCGCGGATTTCGCTCCTGATCGGCGGGGTCGCCACCGTGATCGCGATCGTGATCGGCATCCTGGTCGGCGCCTTCGCGGGCTATTATGGCGGCTGGGTCGACAATGTCCTGATGCGGATCACCGAGGCGTTCCAGACCTTGCCGAACTTCGTGCTGCTGCTGGTGCTGGTCGCGGTGTTCGGCTCGACCCTGACCACGGTGACCATTGCAGTCGGCGTGGTGTCGTGGCCGGCGCCGGCGCGGCTGACCCGCGCCGAGTTCCTGTCGCTGCGCAACCGCGAATTCGTCCAGGCCGGCAAGACGCTCGGCATGAAGGACCTCCAGTTGATCCTCGGCGAGATCCTGCCCAACGCGCTGCCGCCGGTCATCGTCTATGCCAGCGTGGTGATGGCGGTCGCGATCCTGCTGGAAAGCGCGCTCGCTTTCTTAAGGCTGTCCGATCCCAACGTCGCCTCCTGGGGCAATCTGATCGGGCTCGGCCGCGACGTGCTGCGCGTGCAGTGGTACGTCTCGGCAATCCCCGGCATCGCGATCCTCGTCACCGTGCTGGCGGTGTCGCTGGTCGGCCAGGGCCTCAACGATGCGCTCAATCCGAGGCTGAAGAGCCGATGAGCGAAGCTGTCCTTTCGCTCGACGGCCTGACCGTGCGCCTGCCCAGGGGCGCCGACCGGCCGCATGCGCTGTCCGACGTCTCATTGTCTGTCGCGTCGAACGAGATCCTCTGCGTGGTCGGCGAGTCCGGCTCCGGCAAGTCGATGATGGCCAACGCCATCATGCGGCTTCTGCCCAACGAGGTGACGATCGAACGGGGCCGGATGATGTTCGAGGGCCGCGACCTCTGCGCCGCAGATGGCGCCGCCATGCGCGAGGTCCGCGGCGCGGGGATCGCGATGATCTTCCAGGAGCCGATGACCGCGCTCAATCCGTTGCGCACCATCGGCGACCAGATCGGCGAGATGTTTGCGATCCACACCGGCCTGTCCAAGGCTGAGATCAACGCGCGGGTGCTGGCGCTGCTCGAAGACGTTCGGATCTCCGATCCGAAGGCGGCTGCGAAAGCCTACCCGCACGAGCTGTCCGGCGGCCAACGCCAGCGCGCCATGATCGCGATGGCGCTGGCGCTCGACCCGAAACTCCTGATCGCGGACGAGCCGACCACCGCGCTCGACGTCACGACCCAGGCGCAGATCCTGAAACTGATCCGCGATCTGCAGCAGCGCAAGAAGACCGCGGTGCTGTTCATCACCCATGATTTCGGTGTGGTCGCCGAGATCGCCGATCGCGTCGTGGTGATGCAGCACGGCGCCATCGTCGAGCAAGGCGCGGCCGACACGGTACTGAACGATCCGCAGCATCCCTATACAAGGCAATTGATTGCCGCCGTGCCGCCGCTGACGACGCCACCGCCGCGCATCCTGTCCGGCAAGACCATCCTGACCATCGACGGCGTCTCCAAGACCTATCGCACCGGCGGCTTCCTCGGTCGCGGCGCGCGGATCACGGAAGCCGTCAAGAACGTCTCGCTGCGCCTGCCGCGCGGCGCGACGCTCGGCATCGTCGGCGAGTCCGGCTCGGGCAAATCGACGCTGGCGCGCTGCATCGTGCGGCTGATCGACCCCGATGCCGGCTCGATCGTACTCGCCGGCAAGGACTGGGCGAAGCTCGGCCGCGACGAGATCAGGCGCGAGACCCGCCACATCCAGATGGTGTTCCAGGACCCGTTCGCCTCGCTCAATCCGCGCCGCAAGGCGACCGAGCTGGTGGCGCAGGGGCCGATCGTGCATGGCACCGGACGCGCCACCGCGATTGCGGAAGCACGAAAACTGTTCGAGCTGGTCGGGCTCGACCCTTCCGCCGGCGACCGCTTCCCGCACGAATTCTCCGGCGGCCAGCGACAGCGCATCGGGCTGGCACGGGCATTGGCACTCAGGCCCGACGTGCTGGTCGCGGACGAGCCGGTCTCGGCGCTCGACGTCTCGGTGCAGGCACAAGTCTTGAGGTTGCTCGCCGAGCTGCGGCAGCAGCTCGGCCTGTCCATCATCTTCATCACACACGATCTGCGCGTCGCCGCGCAGATCTGCGACCTCATCGCGGTCATGAAGGATGGCGCCGTGGTCGAGCAAGGGATGACCGCCGAGGTGTTCGGCAGGCCGCAGCATCCCTATACGCAGGCGCTGCTTTCGGCGATCCCCGGCGGCGACTTCACGCGCAAGCGCGATGCCTTGATCGCCTGATCGGGCCACGCGCTTGGCGGCGGTCCTTACCTGGAGCGGTGCGAGGCGAGCACTTGCTCCGCCCAGCGCAGCAGCTCGAAGCGATCGCCCCTGACCGGTTCCTGGGCGTCGCGGCGCCGGTAGAGCACCAGCATCCAGGGCGCGAGCTTGCGCAACAAGCCGTGCGCCACATACTGCACCGGCTCGGTGAACGGCAGCGCCAGCTCATTGTCGGGCACGCCCTGGACTGCCCGCGCCAATTCGCGGCCGAGCGGGATGGTCAGCGCGACGGCGCGGCCGTTGCAGCCGGTCCAGCCATAGGCGTTCGGTCCGAGCCGGTGCATCCGCGGCAGGAAATCCGCGGTCATCCCGACATAGCCGTTCCAGACATAGTCGAACGAGACCTCGCCGATCTGCGGCCACAATCGCTGCAACCGCTCGGTCAACCGCGCCTTCAGCCGCCCGGTCTTGTCGCCGAACCCGAGCACGGCGCCGCCGGTGACGAGGCGATTGCGGGCATCGTAGCGCGCGAAATACAGCTCGCCATGGGTGTCCGACATCGCCTGCCGGCCGGGGATGATGGTTTTGCGGACGTTGTCCGACAGCGGCTGCGTCGCCATCTGCCAGGACAGCACCGGCATCACCTCGGTCGCGATCTCGGGCACCAACGATTTCGCGAACTCGCCGCTATAGGCATTGGTCGCGACCACCAGCGCACGACCCGAGATTTCGCCCTTCTCGGTCTTCACCACCCAGCGATCGCCGCGGCGCTCGAAACTCAGCGCCGGCGAACGGGCATAGATCCGTCCACCGAGGCCGAGCACGGTGCGCGCAAGGCCGCGCGCCAGTGCCAGCGGATTGACGTGACCGCCGGTCCTGTTCCAGAAACCGCCGTACCAGGCATCCGAGCCGAGCATGTCGCGGGTCTGGTCGCGCGAGAGCAATTCGACCGGCGCGCCGAATTTCGACCATTGCTGCACCCGCCGCTCCGCGATCTTGATGCGGCCAGGCGAGTGCACCGGCTGCACCCAGCCGGCCTGCTCCTGCTCGGCCGCGATATCGTAGCGCTTGACGATTTCGAACAGCATGGCCGCGCTGTCGCGCAGCATCGCGACGAAGCGCTCACCGGCGGAGCCATGCCGCTTGATGATGTCATCGGGATCGGGGCGCGACAGCGTCGGGATCACCTGCCCGTTGTTGCGGCCCGAGGCGCCCCAGCCCGGCTCGGCCGCCTCGACGATCGCGACGTCGACATTGGCCTCGCGCAGATGCAGCGCGGTCGACAGCCCGGTGAAGCCGCCGCCGATGATGACGACATCAGCCTGCTGCGCGCCGGTCAATTCGGGGCAATCGGGGCCTGACGGCGTCACGGCGGCCCAGAGCGAATTGGGCCAGCGCACGGCATTGCTGCTCATCATGATCCTTTCTTGCGGGTGCCCGGTCATTCTGGTTAGCTTTACTCTACTCACTCATTCCAGCCGGGAAGACAAGAAGTGGCACTCAAGAACGTCATCGGAATCGATCACGCCGTGGTCATGGTCAAGGACCTCGACAAGGCCGCCGAAAATTACAAACGGCTCGGCTTCACCGTGTCGCCGCGCGGCACCCACAGCGCGCATATGGGATCGGGCAACTACACCATCATGTTCGACCCCGACTACATGGAATTGCTCGGCGTGCTGACGCCGACCGAACACAATGCCCCGGCGCGCGCCTTCCTCGAGAAGCGTGGCGAAGGCATCGAGCGGATCGCGTTCACCGCGGTGGATTCCGCCGAAGGCGCCGAGGAGATCCGCGCGCGCGGCTATCCGCCGGTTGGGCCGACCGATTTCGAGCGCCCGGTGACCTTGCCGAACGGCACCATCTCCGCGGCAAAATTCCGCACCTTCCAATGGCCGACGGCAGAAGCGCCCGGCGGCGTCCGCATCTTCGCCTGCCAGCACAAGACCCGCGAGACGGTGTGGATTCCCGAATTGATGACGCACGCCAATGGGGCAAAGCGCCTCAAGCAGGTCCTCATCGTCTCGCCCGATCCCGCGACTGACGCCGCGCATCTCTCCAAGATGATCGACATCGCCGTCAGGAACGATGCCGACGGTGCGATTGCGATGCCGTCCGGCGGCGATCGCGCCGACTTCGTGTTCCTGACCAGGGATCAACTCGGCAAGCGCTATCCCGGCGTGTCGCTGGATGGCCTGTCCGATCGCGGCGGCGCCGGCCTCGTCATCGCAGCCGACCTTGCCGCGACCGAGAAAGCGCTCGGCGCGACCGGCGTGAAGGGCGGCAACGGCATCACCGTGCCGCCGGCTTCCGCGAACGGCACCCTGCTCGCCTTCGTCAAGGCATAGCTGCCCGACGTCGCGCGGCGCTGCATCATGCGGCGTCGCCACTCAAGCATCGATGCGAACTTTGATCGCATCGATGCTGTACCTGCATCGGTTGATGCTCGATCCGTCCGGAAAACCGGTGTTCACTTTTCCAGATCATGCTCTAGTATCTCTCCCAAACAAGAACCGTCCCAGGGGAGAGAAACATGTCGCATCACCTGATCTCGCGCCGGCAGATGCTGGCCGGCACGGCAGCCGCAGGCGCGGTTGGATTGGCCGGATTTCCGGCCCGCGCCGAGGTCAACTGGAAGAAATATTCCGGCACCTCGCTCGAAGTCAGCCTCGCCAAGGGACCGCGCGGCGACAATCTGCAAAAATACATCAAGGAATTCACCGAGCTCACCGGCGTCAAGGTGGAATCGGAGCAAGTCCCGGAGCAACAGCAGCGCCAGAAATGCGTGATCGAGCTGTCCTCGGGCAAGCCGAGCTTCGATGTCGTTCACCTCAGCTATCACGTGCAGAAGCGGCAATTCGAGAAAGCCGGCTGGCTCGCCGACATGTCGGGCTTCCTCAAGGATCCAAGCTTGACGCTGCCGGATCTGGTCGAGAGCGACTTCTCCGCAGCTGGCCTGCAATATGCGCGCAACGACAAGGGCCAGATGCTGTCGCTGCCGTGGTCGGTCGACTACTTCATCCTCTACTACAACAAGGATCTGTTCCAGAAAAAGGGCGTCGAAGTCCCGAAGACGCTGGACGAGATGGCGGTCGCTGCCGAGAAGCTGACCGACCCGAAGGAAGGCGTCTACGGTTTCGTCGGCCGCGGCCTGCGCAACGCCAACATGGCGATGTGGAGCAACTTCTATTTGAATTATGGCGGCGAATTCCTCGATGCCAAGGGCAACATCCTGTCCGACGGTCCCGAGGCTATTGAAGCCACCAAACTCTATCAGCGGCTGCTGACCAAATGCGCGCCGCCCGGCGTCGCCGGCTTCAACTGGATGGAGTCGATGGCTTCCTTTACCCAGGGACGCGCCGCGATGTGGATCGACGCCACCGGCTGGGCGCCACCGATCGAAGATCCAACCGCCTCGCGCGTGCCCGGCAAGGTCGGCTACACCGTGGTCCCGGCCGGACCCAAGGGCCACTTCTCATCCACGTATGGTGACGGCCTCGGCATCGCCGCCGCCAGCAAGAACAAGGAAGCCGCCTATCTGCTCTGCCAATGGGCGGTCTCGCGCGGCCAGGGCACGCGCTTGATCCAGGCTGGTGGCGGCGTGCCGTTCCGTAGCTCGATCGTCGACGATCCCGAGGTTGCGAAGGGCGTCAAGACCAAGGAATGGCTGCAATCGGTGATCGATTCCTCGAAGATCTCGAAGCTTGGCCTGCCGGTGATCATCCCGGTCGCCGAGTATCGCGACATCGTCGGCGCGGCGCTGACCGCGACGCTGTCGGGCGCCGATCCCGCCACCGAATTGAAGAAGGCGCACGATCAGTTCCGCCCGATCCTGGAGCGCAGTGAAAAAGCGTGAGCGTGGTGACACAAGCTTCTCCGGCCGCGGCCGAAACCGCCGCGCCGGAGCGCGAATGGCGCAAGCCATCCTACTGGCCCTTCGTGATCCCGGCCCTGGTGGTGGTGCTCGCGGTCATCATCTTCCCGTGGGTCTTCACGATCTGGATGAGCTTCCAGGAATGGAAGGTCGGCTCGCCCACCACCTTCGTCGGGCTCGCCAACTATTTGCGGCTGCCGACCGATCCGCGCTTCGTCGAAGCGGTCGGCCACACGCTGTCCTACACGGCGCTGTCGGTCGTGCTGCCGCTGGTGTTTGGCACGCTGGCGGCTGTCGTGTTTCACCAGAAATTCGCCGCGCGCGGCTTTCTGCGCGGCATCTTCATCATGCCGATGATGGCAACCCCGGTGGCGATCGCACTGGTGTGGACCATGATGTTCCACCCGCAGCTCGGCGTGCTGAACTATCTGCTGTCGTTGGTCGGCCTGCCGCCGCAGCTCTGGGTGTTCAACCCGACGACGGTGATCCCCTCGCTGGTGCTGGTCGAGACCTGGCAATGGACGCCGCTGGTGATGCTGATCGTGCTCGGCGGCCTCGCCGCGATCCCGACCGAACCCTATGAGAGCGCGCAGATCGACGGCGCCAATTTCTGGCAGGTGTTCCGCTTCATCACGCTACCTCTGATCATGCCGTTCCTGTTCATCGCCGGAATGATCCGGATGATCGATGCGGTGAAGAGTTTCGACATCATCTTCGCGATCACCCAGGGCGGGCCGGGTTCGGCGTCGGAGACCATCAACGTCTATCTCT
The DNA here is from genome assembly GCA_016839165.1 of Bradyrhizobium sp. PSBB068. Lineage (NCBI taxonomy): Bacteria > Pseudomonadati > Pseudomonadota > Alphaproteobacteria > Hyphomicrobiales > Nitrobacteraceae > Bradyrhizobium > Bradyrhizobium sp. PSBB068. Next base: position 1,775,259 of record CP069300.1, on the reverse strand, counting down.
ACAGCGTCGCCTTCGTCTATTACGACCTCGGCTACGGCTCGGCGATCGCGGTGGTGTTCTTCCTCCTCATCGTCGCGCTGGCGGCGCTGCTGCTGTACTTGCGCAAGCGCCTGCTGTGGACCTCGCAGCTCGGGAGCGAGGCATGAACCTGCGTCAGATCCTCGGGCAGATCGGGCTGTGGCTGTCGGTGTTCGTCATCGTCTCGCCGGCGATCCTGTTCTTCCTCTGGATGGGCTCGCTGTCGCTGAAATTCGAGATCGACAACGCCTCCTATCCGCCGGTGTTCTTCCCGGAGCACATCGCCTGGAAGAACTATGCCGACGTGTTCGCGTCCAACCGCTTCCTGACCTATTTCAGCAACAGCCTGATCGTCACCGGCTGCGCCACGGGCCTTGCGATGCTGGTCGGCGTGCCGGCGGGCTACGGGATTGCGCGGATGGCGGCGCACAAATCGGCGATCGTGATCCTGATCGCGCGCATCACGCCGGGCCTGTCGTATCTGATCCCGCTGTTCCTGCTGTTCCAGTGGCTCGGCCTGCTCGGCACGCTGGTGCCGCAGATCATCATCCATCTCGTGGTCACGGTGCCGATCGTGATCTGGATCATGATCGGCTATTTCGAGACCACGCCGCTGGAGCTGGAGGAAGCCGCGCTGATCGACGGCGCCACGCGGTGGCAGGTGTTCCGCCATGTCGCGCTGCCGATCGCGAGGCCCGGGCTTGCGGTCGCCTTCATCCTCGCGGTGATTTTCTCCTGGAACAACTTCGTCTTCGGCATCGTGCTGGCCGGGCGCGAGACCCGCACGCTGCCGGTCGCAGTCTACAACATGATCTCGTTCGACCAATTGAGCTGGGGCCCGCTCGCCGCCGCCGCTTTGATCGTGACGGCGCCGGTGCTGCTGCTCACAGTGATGGCGCAGCGGCAGATCGTCGCCGGGCTGACGGCGGGCGCGGTGAAGGGTGGCTAGACCAGGCCAATATGAAGTTATCGGCCGTCACGGGGGCTCGGCCAAAATATCGCAAAACAACCCCATGCAAAGTAGCCGTCGGCGGCCAACCTTCGACGATGCAACTTGACACGTCGGGCAACTCAGGGATATTATTCTAATATTCCGAAATTTGGCGTCGTGCCCTAGCCGGCGAGCGCCTTCAGCACTGCGGCGGAATCGGCGACCCAGCCGAAAATGCCGCCCTGGGCCTTGATCATCTTCAGGCCCATCTCATGGAATTCCGGGAAGTAGGACGCGCAGCCGTCCGAGATCACGACGCAGCGATAACCGCGGTCGTTGGCCTCGCGCACCGTGGTGTTGACGCAGACTTCGGTGGTGACGCCGCAGACCAGCAGATTCTCGATGCCGTATTTCCTGAGGATGTCACTGAGCTCGGTGGCGTAGAACGCGCCCTTGCCGGGCTTGTCGATCACGATCTCGCTGTCCAGCGGATAGAGTTCGGGGATGATGTCATGCCCGGCCTCGCCGCGGATCAGGATCCGTCCCATCGGTCCGGGATCGCCGATCCGTAAGGACGGCGCGCCGCGCTCGAGCTTGGCCGGCGGCGCGTCGGACAGATCGGGCAGATGGCCCTCACGGGTATGAACCACGAGCAGGCCTGCGTCGCGCACCACCGCGAGCACCGCGGCGATCGGCTGCACCGCGCGGGCGAGCTGGCTGACGTCGTTGCCGAGCGTCTCGCCGAAGCCGCCAGGCTCCATGAAATCGCGCTGCATGTCGATGATGACGAGCGCGGTCCTGCTCCAGTCGAGCGTGATCGGCGCCGGCTCCGCCGCGATGGTCCCGCCTGAATTCGCCATGGCGCACGCTCCGAATGCGAGAAGACCCGCGCTTGATTAAGCAAACCGCGTGCCACGACGCAATCACCGGCAGCTGATTTGCCGATCGTCCGATCCTGCTGGCATGATCGTTGCTAGCTGGGAGCCCGACCGAACGAAGATCATCGTTCGCGAAATGACAGCCCATTTCAACAGGCGGGAGGACAGGCATGAACGGACTTGGCGGCCTCAACAAGTCACCCAACGGCGTCGTGATCGGACTGGTGCAGCTGCAGCTGCCCGTGGTCGCGACCAGGGCCGATCTGGCGCGGCAGACCGAGCGCATCGTCTGGATGGTCGGCAAGGCGCGGCGCAATCTCGCCACCATGGACTTGGTCGTGTTTCCCGAATATTCGCTGCATGGCCTCTCGATGGATACCAATCCGGAGATCATGTGCCGGCTCGACGGGCCCGAAGTCGCAGCCTTCAGGCAGGCCTGCATCGACAACAAGATCTGGGGCTGCTTCTCCATCATGGAGTTCAACCCGCACGGCAATCCCTACAATTCAGGACTGATCATCGACGATCACGGCGAGATCAAGCTCTACTACCGCAAATTCCATCCCTGGATTCCGGTCGAGCCGTGGGAGCCGGGCGACATCGGCATTCCGGTGATCGACGGACCGAAGGGCGCGAAGCTCGCGCTGATCATCTGCCACGACGGCATGTTCCCGGAAATGGCGCGCGAATGCGCCTACAAGGGCGCCGAGATCATGATCCGCACCGCGGGATACACCGCGCCGATCCGCGACAGCTGGCGCTTCACCAACCAGGCCAATGCGTTCCAGAACCTGATGGTGACCGCCAATGTCTGCATGTGCGGCTCGGACGGCTCGTTCGACTCGATGGGCGAAGGCATGATCGTCAATTTCGACGGCAGCATCATCGCGCACGGCACCACCGGGCGGGCCGACGAGATCATCACCGCCGAGGTGCGGCCCGACCTCGTGCGCGAGGCGCGGATCAATTGGGGCGTCGAGAACAACATCTATCAGCTGTGGCACCGCGGCTATGTCGCGGTGAAGGGCGGCGCGATGGATTGCCCCTACACCTTCATGCAGGACATGGTGTCCGGCCGCTTCCGTCTGCCCTGGGAGGATCAGGTCAAGATCACCGACGGCACGTCCTGCGGCTTTGCCGCACCGACACGGATGTTCGGCAAGACCGCGAAAGCCGCCGAATAGCCGCCGCAAGCGGCTATTTGAAGCAGTGCACGAGACCGATGCTCAAGCCCAAGAGCAGCATCAGCGACAGCGTCACCGCGGCCGTCACCCGGCCGCCGACGGTCGAGAGCACACGCACATCGACGCCAAGGCCGAGCGCGGCCATCGAGAGCACGGTGAGGATCGCCGCCGTCCTGGTCACCGGTGCGATCGCGATGTCGGGCACCAGCTGGAACGAGCGCAGCGCGGCCAGCACCAGGAAACCGATGATGAACCACGGCACCAGCTTGAACGGGCTGATCGAGGCGGTCTTTGCCGCGCCCTCCTTCGCCGGCCCGCCCTCGCGCCGCCGCGCCACGACCAGCGAGAGGGCGACCACGATCGGGCCCAGCATCAGGACGCGCACCAGCTTCACCAGCGTGCCGATCTGGGTCGAGACGATGCCGGCCGGCACGGTCGCCGCCAGCACCTGCGGCACGGCATAGACCGTGAGCCCGGCGAGAATGCCGTATTGCGTCGCGGTCAGCTTCAGGAGCGGGATCAGGAGCGGCAGGCCGAGCACCATCAGCACGCCGAGGATGGCGGTGAACGAGATCGACGAGGCGATGTCGTCGCCATCGGCCTCGATCACCGGCGCCACCGCCGCGATCGCGGAATTGCCGCAGATCGAGTTGCCGCAGGCGATCAGGATCGCGAGTTTGGTCTTCAGCCCGAGCAGGCGGGCGAGGCCATAGCTCACCGCCAGCATGACCACGACCGTCGCGGCGATGGCGCCGATCAGGAGCCAGCCCGACGCCAGGATCGCGGCGAAGCTGATCGACGCGCCGAGCAGCATCACCGCGACCTCGAGCAGCTGCTTGGCGCTGAAGGCGATCCCCGAGCGCCAGCGCTCGGACGGGTCCCAGGCGGTCCGCACCGCCATCCCGAGCAGGATCGCGACCACCAGCGCCTCGATATAGGGGTGGTCGAAAACCCGCTCCTCGGCGGCCTGGATGCCGAGTGAGATGACGGTGACCGCTCCGCAGAGCAGAATGCCCGGAATGAGCAGGATGATGCCCTTCAGCACCCCCTGCATCCGCCCCTGATGTTGTTCTTGTTCCGGCACAAAATCCTCTTTTCGGAGAAGATTTTATGCGCCAGACCCCACTCATTGGCTAATATCTTTTCGGACTGCCCCGATAGAGAGAAGTTATGTCCCTCAACCTGCACCTGCTCCGCCTGTTCGCGGCCGTGGCGAGGACTGGAAGTTTTTCCCGCGCTGCCGACCTCCTGCACATCAGCCAGCCGGCGATCTCCAAGGGGGTGCGGGATTTTGAGCTGCAGGTCGGCTGCCGGCTGCTCGACCGCACACCGAAGGGGGTGCGGCCGACCCGGGAGGGCGCGGCGCTGGCCCGGCATGCCGAGACGCTGTTCGCGGCCGAGCGCGCCGCCGAGGACGAATTGCAGGCGCTGCGCAACCTCGACAGCGGCTCGCTGCGGATCGGCGCCAGCACGACGATCGCGACCTACATGGTCCCGGAATATCTCGGCGTGTTCCACCGCGCCTTTCCCGGCATCGACCTGCATGTCGTGAGCGCCAACACCAGCGACATCGCGGCGCTGATGCTCGGGCATGAGATCGAGATCGCGCTGGTCGAAGGGCCGGTCGAGGACGAGAACCTGACCAGCGACGCCTGGCGCACCGACGTGATGGTGTTGATCGCAGGCCCTGATCATCGCTTCGCGGCTGCCGCAGGCCCGATCGACGTCCGCCAGCTCAACGAAGAGATCCTGATCGTGCGCGAGCCGGGCTCCGGCACGCGCGAGGTGGTGGCACAGGCGCTGGCCGCCCACCGCGTCGAGCCGCAGCGGACGCTGGAGATCGGCAGCACCGAGGCGATCAAGCAGGCGGTCGCAGCGGGTGTCGGGGTCGCGATCGTATCGGTTGCAACGATCGACGATCAGGTCAAGCTCGGAAAACTGAAGGTGATCCCGATCAAGGGCGTCCACATCGAGCGCACGCTGTGGCAGCTCAAATCGCCCGGCCGGCTGGATGTGCCGGCGGCGGTCGCGTTCGAGGGGATCATCCGGGAGACAAGGGCCGCGAACACGGCGCCGCGGACGCGGGCCGCCAGAGCGCGATGAGACCGGAGTAACGCCCGCTTTCGCAGGCAAAGCCGAGACGCGATCCGACCCTGGCAATATCATCTTCTTGTAACCCGAAGACGCGATTAAACGAAAATGCGGAGCGCATACGTACCGCCGGATTCGAGAACGGTCCGGACCCGAATGCCGGATGGCTGAAACCAACGCTTTTGACCAATAGAGACTTCGCTCCGCGCGGCCGCTTACTGCTCGTTTCCAAGTAAGTTGATCCAAATCAACATGGCTCGGACGAGAGCACGTTATTTGCGAGCCGGTCGTGAAACGTTCAACTGAAGGAGGAGCGCATGAAGCCCCTTTCTGAACAACTCGCCGAATTGTCGGTGCGCGCAAGAAACGCCGAAGCTGCGTTTGCAGCCGCACAAAAGGAAGCGCGTGACAAGATCGAAGCGCGCAAAACGGAGGCGCTTTCGGCTGCAAAGACAGCAGTCGAAAAGATCAGCCAGCAAATCAAGTCGGTCGGCGAGTCTGCCAGCAGAGACAGGCAAGCGCTGCAAGCAAAGATCACTGCGGACGTGAACACCTTGAAGGCGTACGCGCTCCAGGCAAAGCATGATATCAAGGCGAACCTCGCCGAGGACCGCGCAAACCTTCTGGAAGAAGACGCCGGATTCGCCGTCGACTACGCCATAGCGTCGGTCGAACAGGCACAACTCGCCGTCCTCGACGCGATCGATGCTCGTCTTGCAGCCGAGCAGGCTAGACGCAGCTAGCTCTGCAAACCGAAGCCGCCTCCGTTCGCGGCTTCTTTCATATCACGCAGCGAATCGGTTGAGTGATTACGGTCTATCGAGAGAGTAAGAGCCCTTATACGAGAGATAGGCCGAGACCAAACCATCCTGCGCCTCAGAGCGCGGCGAACAGACCCTGCGCCCAGGCAACGACACGCTCGAAGCTGAACACGCCGGGCTCGAAATACACCGCGCGTGCCAGCACGATGCCGACCACCAGCACCCAGAACACGCCGGTGCCCGCGGTCTTCAGCCATTTCGACACGGCCTCGCTCCCGGCCGAGGAATCGACCGCGGGAACCGGCTCACCGAAGGGATCGAATGCGGATTGGCTCATCGTCGCGACCATCAGGGACTGCCGTGACAATGTCGCGACGGCGGGGGCAGAAGCAAGGGTCCCGGAATGCCTTTTGCACCCGTACCTTGGAAGGACGTTTTCCGACTCCCTGGCCGGGGAGTATTTCCTTCTCGGCTACCTGATCCGGCCTCAGCTGTCCGTCCCGCGCTGCGGGGCGATGAGCGGCAGCGTGATCCGCACGCGCGTTCCCATGCCTGGGGCACTGTCGAGATGCAGTTCTCCGCCCAGACGGTTGGTGACGATGTTGTGCACGATGTGCAGGCCAAGCCCGATCCGGCCGATGTCGCGGCGCGTGGTGAAGAAGGGATCGAAGGCCTGCCGCAGCACGTCGCGGTCCATCCCGCAGCCGTCATCGGCGAACAGGATCTCGACCCGGTCCGCGCCTGACGCGCGCAGCCGGATCGTGATGGTGCCGCCCTTGCCGTCCGGAAATGCATGCGCGACCGCATTGACGAACAGATTGGTCAGCACCTGACCGTAAGGACCGGGATAGCTGTTCATCGCCAGACCCGACGGACAATCGACCTCGAGCGCCAGATTGTTCTTCGGCAACGCCGGGCGCAGGTTCGAAAGAACTTGTTCCGTCACCTCGCCGAGATCGAACGCGCTGCGATCGAAATAGCTGCGATCGACGGCGACCTGCTTGAATGACTGCACCAGGTCCGCTGCGCGCTTGAGGTTGCCGACCAAGAGCGACGACGCGCTTTCGACGACCTCGATGAAATCGCTCAGACTCGAGCGCTTCAGCTTGCCGCGCGCTGCCTCGGCGGCGAAGTCGGCGCATTTCTGCTCCAGCACCGAGGCGACCGTGAGGCTGGTGCCGACCGGGCTGTTGATCTCATGCGCGACGCCGGCCACCAGCCGGCCCAGCGCCGCGAGCTTCTCCGCCTCGATCAGCGACGCCTGGGTCTCCTGCAGATGATGCAAGGCCTTCTCGGCCGCATCCCGCGCCGCGCGGATCTCGCGTTCGCTGCGCTTGCGATCGGTGATCTCCTCAGCCGCAACGTTGACGCCGACGATGCTGCCGTTCGGCTCGCGCTGCGGATGCCAATGCGTGATCCAGCATCGCTCGTCATTGTGGCCCGGACGCTGGCCGTAGACCTCGACGCCGGTCACGGGCTCGCCGGTCTCCATGATCGAGCGAACGATGCCTTCGACCGCGGTGGCCAGCGCGGGCACGCAATCATGCACGGTGCGTCCGAGATGGCCTTCGACCGAGATGCCGCAGATCTCGGTGAGCCGCTGATTGATCTGGAGATAACGGCAGTCCGGAGAGAGGTAGGCGAGACCGATCGGTGCAGTGTCGTAGATCAGCTGCAGCGCCGGTTGTTTTGGGAACTGAACGTCCTGGACGACGGACGACCGCATGTCCTTCCCCCCGTTGGCACCAAGTCTAGCCGTTCACGGCCGGCGCGCAAATAGGCCGACTGTGCCAGGCAACGGCGATCAAATCTGTCCAGATTCGGCACGGACGGACGACCGCCCAGCCGCGGCACCTTCACATATTCACTGTACCGTGCGGTCGGAAATTCTCGACGAAACGCAGCAGCACCCGCGCGCCGGTGTCGGCGTCGGCGAGCTCGACGTGCTCGGCCGGATTGTGGCTGATCCCGCCGCGGCAGCGCACGAAGATCATGCCGATATCGGCGACATCGACCATCGCCATGCCGTCGTGCCCTGCCCCGCTCGGCAGTTCGAACACGGTATGGCCCTCGGCTGCGACAGCCTCGGCGATCTGCGCCTTCAGCCATGGCGCGCAGGGCACGCTGCGGTTCTCGTGGGTGACGTCGATCTGCAGCGCGAGCTCGCGTCGCTTTGCGATCGCCTCGATCTGCCGCACGATGTCGGCGACCGCGCGTTTGCGATGCATGTCGCTCTGCGAGCGGATGTCCATGGTGAAGGACACCTTGCCCGGGATCACGTTGGTGGCGCCGGGCATCGCGTTGATATAGCCGACGGTGCCGACGAGGCCGGCTTCATCGCTCCGGCAGAATTGCTCGATCGCAACGATGCATTCGGCGGCGCCCGCCAGCGCATCCCGCCGCAGCGGCATCGGCACGGTGCCGGCATGGCCGGCGAATCCTGTGAGACTGGCGGCGAGCCGCGTCGCACCTGAAATCGCGGAGACGACACCGACCGGCAGCGCCTTCTGTTCCAGCACGGGCCCCTGCTCGATGTGCAGCTCGACATAGCCGAGCAGCTCGCGACGCACGCGCGCCGCCTTGCCGATATGATCGGGATCGAGGCCGAAGGCGATCAGCGCATCGCGCATCGAGATGCCGGCGCGGTCGCTTGTGTTGAGCACGCTCTCGTCGAACGTGCCGGCAACCGCCCGGCTGCCGAGCAGGGTCGAGGCGAAGCGCACGCCCTCCTCGTCCGCGAAGCCCACGATCTCGATTGCGAACGGCAGCCGCTTGCCCCGCCGGTTGAGGTCGGCGACGCAGGCGATCGCGGTGATGACGCCAAGCGGGCCGTCCCACCTTCCGGCATCGCGCACGGTGTCGTAATGCGAGCCGAGCATCAACGCCGGCAGGCCCGGCCGCTCGCCCTCGTAGCGGCCGCAGACATTGCCGATCGCATCGAGATGCGCGCTCATGCCGGCCTCGCGCATCCAGGACAGGATGAGGTCGGCCGCCTTGCGATGCTCCTCGGTGAGGAAAATGCGCGCCAGATGCTCCGGCGTCTCCGAGATCGCCGCGAGCTGATCGATCCGCGCCACGATCTCGTCGCCAAGGGAAGACGGATTCTTCTCGCTCATACTGTTTCCCATCGGTCGAACCGGCGCCGGAGCCCACTCCACTCGTAGCAGGCCCGGTCCGATTCACCAGCCGGCAAATGCCGCCTTCCGGCCGGGCGCGCATCGGCCGCTCGGCGGTTAGCGGCTGCTTAACGGCATTGCATACAATGAGGATTGATCGCATACAAATTAGGCAATTTTGGCTCTGCCGATTCCAAAGGCGAACCACGTCGACCGTCGTTCGCATTCATAATCAGCTACTTACGGAACCGTGATCGCCAAACGTGCTCTGGCATGAAGCTTGCGACACTCTGTCAAGCGCCGCCGTTACGGCGGCTGCACAAGGACAGGCGGGCCCGCCCCGCCGGAGGGAGCAGGCGATGGATTTTAGCAGGATTTCGAGAAGGCATTTATTGCAGGGAAGCGCGGCATTGGCGCTAGGCAGCTCGCTCGGCGTTCGCGGCGCTGCGGCTGCGGAAACCACGGTCGGCTTCATCTATGTCGGGTCCCGCGACGACTACGGCTACAACCAGGCCCACGCCCAGGGCGCCGCGGCGCTGAAGAAGCTGCCCGGCATCAAGGTGGTCGAGGAAGAGAAGGTGCCGGAGACCGACGCGGTCGAGAAGACCATCGAGTCCATGATCAACCTCGACGGCGCCTCGCTGCTGTTTCCGACCTCGTTCGGCTACTACAACCCGCACGTTCTCAAGATGGCGGCCAAGTTTCCGAAGATGCACTTCGAGCATTGCGGCGGCCTGTGGACCGACAAGGACCCGAAGAACGCCGGCAGCTATTTCGGCTACATCGACGAGGCGCAATACATCTCCGGCATCGTCGCCGGCTATTCGACCAAGAGCGGCAAGCTCGGCTTCGTCGCCGCCAAGCCGATCCCGCAGGTGCTGCGCAACATCAACGCCTTCACGCTCGGCGCCCGGCTCGCCAATCCGAAGGCGACGACGCAGGTGATCTTCACCGGCGACTGGTCGATGCCGGTCAAGGAAGCCGAGGCCACCAACAGCCTGATCGACCAGGGCGTCGACGTGCTGACCTGCCATGTCGACGGACCGAAGACGATGGTCGAGAACGCCGCGCGCCGCGGCGCGATGGTGTGCGGCTATCACGTCAACCAGTCGCCGTTGGCCCCGAAGGCCTATCTCACCGGCGCCGAGTGGAACTGGGAGGCGCTGTATCCGAAGTTCGTCAAGATGATCGTGGCGGGCGAAGCGATCCCGAACTTCTATCGCGGCGGCCTGAAGGAAGAGATCGTCAAGGTCTCGCCCTATGGCGAGATGGTCTCGGCGGAAGCACGCAAGCATGCCGACGACGTCAAGGCCAAGTTCATGTCCGGCGAATACACGATCTTCAAGGGCCCGATCGCCGACAACAAGGGCAAGACGGTGATCGCCGGCGGCACCGATCGCGGCCAGCAGGATCCCGAACTCGAGAAGATGGACTATCTGGTCGAGGGCGTGATCGGAGCCACCGCGTGACGACCGAGGCGGCGGAATCGGTGGAGGCGGCCGGCGTTGCTCCGGCCGCCGATCCCGGCTTCCTCCAGCGCTACGGCGCGAGCATCGAATATATCCTGATCCCCGGCGCGGCGCTGGTCGGCGCGCTCGCGGTGTTCGGCATCTTCGTCGCGCTCTACGGCAAGAACCCGCTCGATCTCTATTTCTACATGTATTACGGCGCGTTCGGCACCGCCTTCTCCTGGCAGAACACGCTGACCCGCGCCGCGCCCCTGATCCTGACCGCGCTGTGCACGGCGCTGCCGGCGCAGCTCGGCATGGTGATCATCGGAGGCGAAGGCGCGCTGCTGATCGGCGCGCTGTCGGCGACATCGGCGGCGCTGGCGCTGCAAGGTGCGGCGCCGCTCGTGGTGCAGATCGCGATGGTGATCGCGGGCATGATCGGCGGCGGCCTCTGGATCATGCTGTCGGGCGGCCTGCGGCAGTATCGCGGGGTCAACGAGACGATCTCGAGCCTGCTGCTGGTGTATATCGCGCTGGCGATCCTCAACCATCTGGTCGAGGGACCGATGCGCGATCCGGCGAGCCTTAACAAGCCGTCGACCCGCGAGATCGGCGCCGCCAACATGATCGGCACGATTCCCGGCACCGACGTGCATTGGGGCCTGGTGTTCGGCCTGGTGGCAGCCATTGCCGCCTACATCCTGATCTATCACACCACGTTCGGCTTCGCCGCGCGCGTTGCCGGCGGCAACATCCGCGCCGCCAAGATCGTCGGGCTTTCGGTCGGCAAGCTGATCCTGACCGTCTGCTTCCTCGCCGGCAGCTGCGCCGGGCTCGCCGGCATGATCGAGGTCGCGGCGGTGCAGGGCCGCACCAACGCCAACCTCGCCGCGGGCTACGGCTTCACCGGCATCCTGGTCGCGTTCCTGGCGCGGCAGAATCCGCTGGCGATCATTCCGGTGGCGATCCTGCTCGGCGGCATCTCGGCCTCCGGCGGACTGTTGCAGCGGCGGCTCGGCCTGCCCGACGCCTCGGTGCTGGTGCTGCAAGGCATCATCTTCGTGTTCGTACTGGCGAGCGACGCGCTTTACGGACGGATCGGCTTCCTGAAGGGAAAGTCCTGACATGGCGGACGCATCGCTCGGGCTCTGGACCGTCCCGCTCGCTGTGTTCGGCGGCGCCATCCGCGTCTCGACGCCGTTTTTGTTCGTCAGCCTCGGCGAGTGCATCACCGAGCGATCCGGCCGCATCAATCTCGGTCTCGAGGGCACGCTGGTGATGGGCGCGCTGAGCGCCTATGGCATCTCCTATCTCTCCGGCTCGCCATGGCTCGGCGTGCTCGCGGCCGGCATCACCGGCGCGCTGTTCGGCGCGCTGCATGCCGGGATCTGCTCGCTGCCGCGCGTCAACGACATCGCGGTCGGCATCGCGCTGATGCTGCTCGGCACCGGACTCGCGTTCTTCCTCGGCAAGCCACTGATCGAGCCGACCGCGGCACGGCTGCCGGCGATCGATTTCGGCTGGTGGAGCGACATCCCGCAGCTCCGCGCGGCGCTGCGCATCAACGTGCTGTTCCTGATCGGCGTCGCGATCGCGCCGCTGCTGTACTGGGCATTCAGGACCACGCGCTGGGGCCTGTTGATCCGCACCGCCGGCGAGAGCGCGGACGCGGCGCGTGCGATGGGCCATTCGGTGCTTCTGATCAGGCTGCGCGCCACCATGGTCGGTGGCTTCCTCGCCGGCATCGGCGGCTCGTTCCTGTCGCTGTTCTATCCCGGCAGCTGGAACGAAGGCCTCTCCTCGGGACAAGGCATCACCGCCGTGGCGCTGGTGATCTTCGCGCGCTGGGACCCGATGCTGTGCCTGTGGGCCTCGCTCGCCTTCGGCGGCGCCGCAGCCCTCGGGCCGGCGCTGCAATCGGTCGGCATTACCTCCGGCTATCATTTGTTCAACGCCGCGCCCTACATCCTGACCCTGGCGATCATGATCATCACCTGCTCGCCGAAGCGCACGCTGACCGGCGCACCGGCCGAATTGTCCATCACCCGATAGACCGCGAGATCATTCATGCCCGAGCGCTTCATCAAATCCGAGCCCTACGCCTGGCCCTACAACGGCGACCTGCGGCCGGAGAACACCGCGCTCATCATCATCGACATGCAGACCGATTTCTGCGGCGTCGGCGGCTATGTCGACAAGATGGGCTATGACCTCTCGCTCACGCGGGCGCCGATCGAGCCGATCAAGAAGCTGCTCGCGGTGATGCGCGCGCAGGGTTTTCACATCATCCACACCCGCGAAGGCCACCGGCCTGACCTGGCCGACCTGCCAGACAACAAACGCTGGCGCTCGCGCCAGATCGGCGCCGGGATCGGCGACCCCGGTCCGTGCGGCCGCATCCTGGTGCGCGGCGAGCCGGGCTGGGACATCATCCCCGATCTGGCGCCGCTGCCGGGCGAGCCCATCATCGACAAGCCCGGCAAGGGCTCGTTCTGCGCCACCGACCTCGAACTGATGCTGCGGCTGCGCGGCATCGAGAACATCGTGCTGACCGGCATCACCACCGACGTCTGCGTCCACACCACGATGCGCGAGGCCAACGACCGCGGCTTCGAATGCGTGCTGGTCGAGGACTGCTGCGGCGCGACCGACCGGAGCAACCACGACCACGCGCTGAAGATGATCAAGATGCAGGGCGGCGTGTTCGGCGCGGTGACCAGATCCGCCGACCTGATCGGAGCGCTGTCGTGATCATCGGCGAACCGCCCGCACCGTCAGGCGCGTTCGGCGTCGACGCCATCGCCGTGACGATGCGGTTCGGCGACTTTCTCGCGCTCGACAATGTCGAACTGAAAGTGCGCCCCGGCTCGTTCCACGCCCTGCTGGGCGAGAACGGCGCGGGCAAGAGCACGCTCGTGAAATGCATCATGGGCTATTACCACGCCACCGAGGGCGACATCATCGTCGGCGGCCGCCAGCAGAGCATAGCCAATCCGAAGAACGCGCATGCGCTCGGTCTCGGCATGGTCTACCAGCACTTTACCCTCGTGCCGGCGATGACGGTCGCCGAGAACCTGGTCCTGGCACGCGACGACGTGCCCTCGATCGTCGATTGGCGCAAGGAGAAGAAGGAGCTTGAGGCCTTCCTGGCGCGGATGCCGTTCAAGGTGCCGCTCGACGCAAAAGTCTCCGACATCTCCGCCGGCGAACGGCAGAAATGCGAGATCCTCAAGCAGCTCTATCTGAAGCGCCGCTTCCTGATCCTGGACGAGCCGACCTCGGTGCTGACGCCGGGCGAAGCCGACGAAGTGCTCGGCATGCTGCGCGCGATGGTCGTCGCGGGCGAACTGACCATCCTGATGATCACGCACAAGTTCCGCGAGGTGATGGCGTTTGCCGACGAGGTGACGATCCTGCGCCGCGGCAAGCTCGCCGGCACCGGCCGGGTCGCCGACCTCACGCCCGACGAGATGGCCCGCACCATGATCGGCGCCGAGCAGCTGACGGTGCAGCCGCCGCGCACCGGCGAGACCGGCGCAGCGCGGCTCGAGCTCGACAGACTCACCGCGCTTGACGATGCCGGCGCGATCGCGGTGCATGGCGTCTCGCTGACGGTGAAGAGCGGCGAGATCGTCGGCATCGCCGGCGTCTCCGGCAACGGCCAGCGCCAACTGGTCGAGGTGCTGGCCGGCCAGCGCGAGGCCGAGAGCGGCGTGATCCGCGTCCAGGGCGAGGCCTATGCGGCGAGCCGCGAGGAGATGCGGCGGCACAGGATGTCACTGCTGCCGGAGGAGCCGCTGAAGAACGCCTGTGTCGGCGGCATGAGCGTCGCCGACAACATCGCGTTTCGTGAATTCGACCGCGCCCCGTTCGCCCGCGGCGGCTGGTGGCTGAACGGCAAAGCGTTCAGGAGCGATGCGGAGCGCAAGATCAACCGCTACAAGATCAAGACCCGCACGCCGGAGACGCCGATTGCCGCGCTCTCCGGCGGCAACGTGCAGCGCGCGGTGCTGGCACGCGAGCTGTCGGGCGACGTCGAAGTGCTGATCGCCGCCAATCCCTGCTTCGGGCTCGACTTCGCTGCGGTGGCGCAGATCCATGCCGAGATCATGGCCGCCCGCAACCGTGGCGCGGCGGTGCTTTTGGTCAGCGAAGACCTCGACGAGCTCTTGGAGTTGTCGGATCGGCTGGTCGTGATGTTCCACGGCGCGTTCGTCCACGAGGCCCGGGCCAGCGAAGCCGACCTCACCGAGATCGGCCGGCATATGGCGGGGCATTGAGGTTCTCCCTCACCCGGAACGCATCTGGCGATGCGTTCCGGCCTTTCCCCGCAGGCAGCATGACAAAAGTTCGGTGTCGTCCCGGCGTAGGCCGGGACCAATAACCACAGGGCCTTGTTGTTGAACAAGGCTGTGCCCCCAGCTCGATTTTATCACCACGCCCTGTGGTTTTGGGTCCCGGATCTGCGCTGCGCTTGTCCGGGACGACGAAGTTCTTTGCCATATGCGATTGCCCTGCCGCAGGCGAGGCGAAGTGGCCACGAGTCGCTAACGACCGCGCTAGCCGATCTCGAACGCCTGCTCAGCGAGATGCCTGAGATTGGCCTGCCAGTGCTCGGCGATCTGAAGCCGGGTCGGCACCCAGACGTGCTCGTGCTTCCCGATGTAATCGAGGAAGCGCATCAGCGCGGCCGCGCGACCAGGACGGCCGACGACACGGCAATGCAGGCCGACCGACATCATTTTCGGTGACGTCGCGCCCTCGGCATAGAGCACGTCGAAACTATCCTTCAGATAGGTGTAGAACTCGTCGCCGCCGCCAAAACCCTGTGCGTTGATGAAGCGCATGTCGTTGGCATCGAGCGTATAGGGGATCACGAGATGCGGCTCGGTGCCGGCAGCCTTGATCCAGTACGGCAGATCGTCGGCATAGGAATCGCAGAGATAGCGCAGACCGCCCGCTTCCATCAAAATCCGCAGCGTGTTGATCGAGGAGCGGCCGGTGTACCAGCCGAGCGGCCGCGCGCCGGTCGCCTCGGTATGCACGGCGATGGCGCGCGCGATCTCCGCGCGCTCCTCGTCCTCCGACATGTCCCTGTGCTCGACCCAGCGCAGGCTGTGGCTTGCGATATCCCAGCCCGCCTCCTGCATCGCGGCGACCACATCCGGATTGCGCTTCAGCGCCATCGCGACGCCGAACACCGTCGCCGGCAGCTTCCGCTCGGTGAACATCCGCCACAGCCGCCAGAAGCCGGCGCGCGAGCCATATTCGAACATCGTTTCGATATTGGCGTGACGCTGGCCGACCCAGGGCTGCGCGCCGAGCACGTCCGACAGGAACGCTTCCGAGGCGCGATCGCCGTGCAGGATGTTGTTCTCGCCACCCTCCTCGAAATTGACCACGAACTGCACGGCGATCCGCGCAGCATCCGGCCATTTCGGATCCGGCGGGTTGCGGCCGTAGCCGCGGAGATCGCGCGGATAGCGGGCCTCGGTCACATCAGATTTCCTCGAACCGGATGTTCTGCGCGCCCTTCCACAGCACGGTCTTGCCGAACGCGGTGAGGTTCTCCAGCCCCGAGGTCAGCGTGATGAAATGATTGCCGGCGAGCTGGCCCATCTTGCTGGCGAAGTGCACGCCGCCATAGGCGAGCAGGATCTCGGTCTCGCTGATGCCGCCGGGATAGAGGATGATCTGGCCCGGCGCCGGATAGCTGGTGTGGTTCTCGTAGGAGACGCCGAAATCGAGATCGCCGAGCGGCATCCAGACGCCTTCGCCGCTCCAGCGCACGTGGATCGCCTGGCTCTCGAACGGCATCGCCTTGCGGAACGCGGCGACCGTCTTCGGCGCCAGCTGTTCCTCGAAACGGGCGTCAAAGGTGAAATCGCCGGCGCGGACAATCAGTTTGCTCATCGGACTCTCGTGGTAGCTGGAAGAAGTGATACCCCAACCATTGCCGCCGGCCCGCGCCGGACGCAAGGCCGATTCCGGCCCCGGAAGCCGGTTTTTCGCCGCATGCCGGCTGCGGCAACGCAGATTTGAGCAGGGTTGCATTGCGCCGCGTCGCCCCGTTTGCGAACCTGTGAGGGCACGTCAAACAGGGTGCCCAGATGACGACAAACAGTCTGCACGGACATGTGGCGCTGGTGACCGGCGGATCGCGCGGCATTGGTGCTGCGATCGTCAAGATGCTGGCGGAGGCCGGTGCTGCCGTCGCGATCAATTACCGCGAACGCTCGGCCGAAGCCGAGACATTGGCGAAGGGCATCATTGCCGCCGGCAGCCGGGCGGTTGCGATTGCCGCCGACGTCTCGGAAGCAGCCGCCGTCGCCGCGCTGGTCGAACGTGCCAAATCCGAGCTCGGCCCGGTCGACATTCTCGTCAACAATGCCGGCATCGCGATCGTCAGGGGTGTCGACGACCTCACCGAGGAGGATTTCGACCGCACCATCACGGTCAACCTCAAATCGGCGTTTCTCTGCACGCAGGCGGTGCTGCCGATGATGCGCACCCGGAAATGGGGCCGCATCGTCAACATCTCCTCCGGTGCCGCGCGTGGCGCCGGTGCAATCGGGCCGCACTACAATGCATCGAAGGCGGCTGTGGAAGGCTTGACCCGCGGTTATGCCGCGCGCCTCGTCAAGGAAGGCATCACCGTCAACGCGGTGGCGCCCTCACTGATCGAGACCGACATGATGAAGGGACAGAGTAGCCTGGTCAGCCGCATCCCGGTCGGCCGCTTCGGCACCGTCGAGGAAGTCGCGCAGGCCGTGATGCTGCTGGTCAACAATCCCTACATGACCGGACAGACCATCGCGATGAGCGGCGGCATGGCGTTCAACTAAGTTCCCGAGCACGATCGACCGCGATCTCGCCGCGCATGAGGCCTGGGCGCACGAAAATCCGCCGTCGGCAACCGCGCGCATTGAGCGGATCACGCAAGCGATGCCGTTTCGTCAGCTCACGCGAATCCGGTAGCTGAGCGATCGGCGCGCGCCGGGCGCAATCTGCAGCAGGCCGGGCTTGTCGGCGAACTCGCCTTCGAACTCCGCCGGACTGGCATAACCGTGCCACGGCTCGATGCAGAGGAACGGGGCCCCGCCAACCTTCGACCAGACGCCAAGCTCGCGGAATCCACGCCAGGAGATTTCGATCGCCGGGCCTTGCGTGGCTGCTGCCGGGCCCAGTGTCGCCGTGAACAGGATCGATGTACTTGCGATCTGATCGAAGACCATCGCGTCGTCATCGAACAGCTCCTCCGTCAGCGCAAGCGTTCTGCCCTTGACCGGATTGGGCTCAGGCTGCGGCCGCATCAATCCATCCTTCAACCGCCGGATCGGCGCGGGTTCAGTCTTGCCGAAAGTCAGCGTGTAGGCCTCCTTCGGCAGCCCCGGCACCAGCGGCCAATTGAACGCGGGATGACCGCCGAGCGAGGCCGGCAGCATCTCGTCGCCGGTGTTGATGATCTCGAAACCGACCTCGAGATCTGCGCCGTCAACGGCATAGGTGACCTCCAGCCTGAACGCGAAAGGATAGCGCGCCCGCGTTTCCGCATCGTCTGACAGCGCGAGCTTGCACGACTGGGTCCCCTGCTCCACCCAGGCAAAGCGGCGATCGCGCGCGAAGCCGTGCTGCGTCATCGGATAGGTCTTGCCGTCGTGGCGAAGCCTGTCGTTCTTCAACCGGCCGACGATCGGGAACAGGATCGGCGCATGGCGTGGCCATTGCGGGCCGGCCTGCCACAGCAGCTCCCTTCCCTCGGCATTCCTGAGCGACGACAATTCGGCGCCTTGGGCGTTGATGGTTGCGGCAATCCCGTCGCCGCGCAGGGTGTGACTGTCGGTCATGGCTGGCCTCGTCGGGGTTGCACTGTGCCCCGCCACGAGATGTTCGATGCCGGCGAAGCCGTCAACCCAAAAGCGATGGGGCCGCCCCCGCGTAGCGGCCCCGGGGCGCCAAGCCTAACCGCTGATCTTGGAGAAATCCGGCTGGCGACGCTCGGCAAAGGCCGCAAACGCCTCGCGCGCTTCGGCGCTCATCAGCCGCTCCTGGAAGATCTTGCCCTCGCGCGCCATTTGCGCGCTGATCCCAGCGGGATCGCGCATCAACGCCTTGGTGTGCTGCAGCGAGCCGAACGGCCGCTTCGCCAATGCGTCAGCAGCAGCGCGTGCCTTGGCACGAAGATCCGCGAGCGGCACGACGGCATTGGCAAGACCGATGGAGACCGCAGTCTCGGCCTCGACCGGTTCACCCAGCGCGAACATCGCATAGGCGCGCGCATAGCCGATCCGTTGCGGCAGCAGGTAGGTCGAGGCCGCCTCCGGCACCAGCGCCAGATTGACGAACGGCGTGATCAGCCGCGCGGTCGGCGCGAGGTAGACGAGGTCGCAATGCAGCAACATGGTGGTGCCGATGCCGACCGCATTGCCCTGCACGGCCGCAACCAGCGGCCGCGTCGCCTTGGCAAGACAGCCAAGGAAACGGCTCACGTGACGCTCGCCCTGCACGCCGCGCGACACCGCGGCGAAATCGACGAGCTCGTTGCCGGCAGTAAAACTGTCGCCGTCGCCCTGCAACAGCACGGCGCGGATCGCGGTATCGCTTTCAGCGCGCTGCAGCGCATCGGCCATTGCGCCATACATCGCATTGGTAATCGCATTCTTCTTGTCCGGACGCGCCATCGTCACGGTGAGGACGCCACCGTCCAGCGTTACGACCACCTCACTCATGCTCTCACTCCTGTTGCTTGCTGCTTGTCTGACGCGTTCGCTTCGCGCGAACGGGTGCCGGCTTCGCTCGCGAACGCTAACCGTCCCTGTCCTTTGGAAACTTGTCTTGCAGGCTGGTCAGCCAGCGCGATACCACGTCGATCTCGGCTTCCGAGAAGCCATCCATCAGGCGGTTGTTGATCACCCTGGTCCGCGTCGCGGCACGCTTGCCGAGCTCCTGCCCCGCCGAGGTCAGATGGAGCCGCTGGCTGCGCCCGTCCTCGCCGTCGCGCCGGCGCTTCACGAGGCCCGCGCGCTCCATCCGGTCGGCAAGACCGGTCATCGCCGACGGCACGATGTCGAGCGCCTGCGACACGTCGCCGATCAGCGCGCCGTCGTTGCGGCCGAGGAAGAACAGCACGCCGGCCTGGGCCGACGTCAGATCGTGCGCGGCCGTCTCCTGATCGATGGCGCGTTGCAGCCGTCGATAGGCCACGGTCAGAAGGAAGATCAGCCGGTGTTCCGCTTTCATACACGCCGTTATATATTTCGCGTACGAAATATCAACATGTTTCGCACGCGAAACATTTTGATATTTGCCGCCATCGGTTGCGACACCTCCAAAAACTCCGGCGACAGAACCCATATGCTGGCTGGAATGAGCCCCGTCGAGCGGGGTCGATTGCGACATTTTGATCGCGCCGCCGGAGCGTCGCATCGCGGCCGCGCAGAAAACCCTTGATCGACAACGATCAAACGGGAAATCTCCATCCGGGAGCCGCATTTGCGTTGCGGCTCCGGCGGCGCCACGGGAGTGTCATGTCGGCAGCGGCAAGTCCGGACAGGGAGCGCGTCGTCCGCCCGAAGCGGCCGCGTCATCTCAGCCAGGCCATGCGTTGCGAGACCGCGTTTCGCCTGATCCTGTCCGAATGCCTCGAGGAGGTCGCGACCAACCACGAGGCGCTGAGCTCCGGCGATCCCGCAGCGCTCCACCAGACCCGGATCGCACTGACCCGGCTGAAGGCGGCGGTCGCCTTCTACGGCCCGATGGTGGCCGACAGCGAATGGACGCGATTGAAGTCCGAACTGAAATGGCTGAGCGCCCATCTCGGCGCGACGCGCGATCTCGACGTGGCGATCGCGAACAGCAAGGGCTTGCCCGAGGAGCGCATGCTCCAGACGGCGCGAACCGACGCGTTCGACGCCCTCAAGGAAGCGCTGCAAAGCGACCGATACTGGCGATGGTTCGACGGCATGTGGGACTGGGTCGGCAGCGGCCCCTGGACCACGCGGCAGAACCGCCGCGCCGCGCAGCGGCGTGCGGTACCGGTCGCAGTGTTTCACGCCCGCCGGCTCGCGCGGTGGCATGGCAAGCTGTGCCAGAGGAGCCGCGGGCTGCAAGGCATGGGCAAGAACAAGCGCCACCGCGTCCGGCTCGCCAGCAAGCGGCTGCGCTACGCCATCGAGTTCTCGGAGGGCGGCTTGCCTGCCGATGTCTACGCATCATGGCGGAACGTGCTGAAGCATCTGCGAAAGGGACAGCAGCTGCTCGGCGAGTTGAACGATGACGAGGTGCGCCGCGCGTTGGTCGAAAGTGCTGATGCCCTGGCGCAGCGCGCCCAGGAGCGCAAGGCCAAGCACCAGCGCGTGCACGAGCGGAAGCGCAAGAGCAAGCTGCTGCGCCGCGCTGCGGACGTCTACCGAAAGATCGCCGACTGAGCACCCAGCAGCGGATTCTTGCCCGCACGCGGCATCGATCGCGCCGATAGTCCGCCCATAAATGATGTATAAAACATTACTTATTGCACTTGCAACATCATTACTTAATATGCATAGATGACATTCAGCTAGACCCGACTCCCAACCGACGGCCCGATCGATGATCACTGCAGCGCAGCTTCGGGCTGCAAGAGCCTTGCTTGGCATCGACCAGCGGCAGCTCGCCGAGCTGTCCGGGTTGTCGGTGCCGACCATCCAGCGCATGGAAGCAAGCGAAGGCACCATTCGAGGCAATGTCGACTCGCTGGTGAAACTGATCGACGCACTCGGTGCGGCCGGCGTCGAGGTCATCGGCGAGGGCGCCGTCAGCAGCGGCGGCGGCCGCGGCGTACGATTGAGGGCCGGGTCAGGCTCGCCGAAGGTGCAGACGTGATCTCAACGGTCGCCCAGCAGCTCTGGTGTGTAGCCGCGCTGCTGGCGACGACCATTCTCGCGATTGCCACCAGCCGATCACGCCGATCGACAGCCGTCGTCTACGGCGCGACCTTTGCCATCTCGGCGATCGCGCTGGCCGCGGCGCTGCACGCGCTGATCGCCCACAGCAATGCGACCGAACTGATGTTGCCGGTCGGCCTGCCCTGGCTGGGCTCGCATTTCCGTCTCGATGCGCTCGCCGCATTCTTTCTCGCGGTGGTCAATCTCGGCGGTGCGGCCGCAAGCCTGTATGGGCTCGGCTACGGCAGCCACGAATCGACGCCGCAACGCGTCCTGCCGTTCTTTCCGGCGTTCCTCGCCGGAATGAATCTCGTTGTGCTTGCCGACGACGCGTTCACCTATCTGCTGTGCTGGGAATTCATGTCGCTCGCGTCGTGGGCGCTCGTCATGGCGCACCACCGTGAAGCAGACAATGCTCGGGCGGGCTACGTCTATCTCGTGATGGCAAGCTTCGGGACCCTGGCTCTGCTGCTTGCGTTTGGCCTGCTGTCGGGAGCCGGCGGCAGTTACAGCTTTGCGGCCATGCGCGGCGTCCAGCACACGCCGTTCGAAGCCGCGCTGGTGCTTGCGCTGATGCTGCTCGGCGCCGGGTCGAAGGCCGGCCTGGTCCCGCTGCATGTATGGCTGCCGCTCGCTCACCCCGCGGCCCCGAGCCATGTCTCGGCGCTGATGAGCGGCGTGATGACGAAGGTCGCGGTCTACGGATTCATCCGCGTCGTGTTCGATCTGCTCGGACCGCCGAACTGGTCGGCGGGTGTCGTCGTTCTCGTGCTCGGCGGAGTGACCGCGGTGATGGGGATCCTCTATGCGCTGATGGAGAAGGATCTCAAGCGCCTGCTCGCCTACAGCACGATCGAGAACATCGGCGTCGTGTTCGCGAGCCTCGGTCTCGCATTGGCGTTTCAGGCGAACGGCTACGGCCTGGCGGCGGCCCTCGCTTTCACAGCCGCGCTGTTCCACGTCCTCAACCATTCGTTCTTCAAGAGCCTGCTGTTCTTCGGCGCCGGTGCGGTGCTGACGGCCACCGGCGAACGCGACATGGAGAAACTGGGCGGCCTGATCCACCGCATGCCGCTTACCAGCTTCGTCTTTCTCGTCGGCTGCGTTGCGATCTCGGCGCTTCCGCCGTTCAACGGGTTCGTATCGGAATGGCTGATGTTCCAGGCGGTCCTGCAAAGCCCCGATCTGCCACAATGGATGCTGAAGATCATGGTGCCCGCGGTCGGCGCGTTGCTGGCGCTGGCGGCAGCGCTCGCGGCCGCGTGCTTCGTCAAGGCCTTCGGGATCACCTTCCTCGGCCGCGCGCGAAGCCCGGCCGCTGAGGCCGCCGGCGAGGTCGATCGCTATAGCCTCGCCGCGATGTTTGGCCTCGCCGCGCTGTGCTTCCTCGCCGGAATTCTGCCGGGCCTGGTGATCGACGCGCTGTCGCCCGTCGCAATGGCCGTGATCGGCAACCGAATGCCGGTTCAGGCGAGCGACGCCTGGCTTTCGATCGTTCCGATCGAGGAGAGCCGCAGCTCCTACAACGGATTGCTCGTCTTCATCTTCATCACGGCTGCGGCATCGCTTGCCGTGTATTTCATCCATCGGTTTGCATCGCGCGCGATCAGGCGCGGGCCCGCCTGGGGTTGCGGCTTTACCGATCCGGCTCCGGCGGCGCAATATTCCGGAGTAAGCTTCGTCCAGCCGATCCGCCGCGTGTTCGGCACATTGATCTTCCAGGCCCGCGAACACGTCGACATGCCGCCGCCGGGTGACTTGCGGCCGGCCCGCCTCAGGATCGACATGCACGATCCAGTCTGGGAACGGCTCTACACGCCGGTGACCGAAACGGTGTGGTTCTTTGCCGATCGGCTGAACCAGCTCCAGTTCCTCACCATCCGCCGCTATCTCAGCCTGGTCTTCGCAACCCTCGTCACATTGCTGCTGGCGCTCGCGATATGGTCGTGATCTCGGACATCCTCGTTCAACTGGGCCAGATGACGCTTGTTCTGCTGCTTGCGCCGCTCCTGACCGGCGTCGTGCGCAAGATGAAGGCTCGCCTGCTACGCCGCAAAGGACCATCGATCGTCCAGCCGTATCGTGATCTGCTGCGGTTGCTTCGCAAGGAAGTCGTTCTGGCCGAAAACGCGTCCTGGCTGTTCCGCGTCACACCCTACATCACGTTCGCCGCGATCTGGGTCGCCGCGGCATTGGTCCCGACATTTGCCACCGGCCTTGAGTTCAGCTGGAGTGCCGACCTGATCGCAATCGTCGCCCTGCTCGGCAGCGCGCGCTTCTTCCTCGCGCTTGCCGGCATGGATGTCGGCACCAGCTTCGGCGGCATCGGCTCCAGCCGCGAGGTGATGATCGCCGCGCTCGCCGAACCGGCCATGCTGTTGATGGTGTTCTGCGTCGCGCTAATCGCCGGCTCGACCCAGCTGTCGACGGTCGCGACCTTCATGGCGTCATCCGAAGTGGGCCTGCGCGTCTCGCTCGGCATGGCGATGATTGCCCTCATCATGGTGGCGCTCGCCGAGAACGCCCGTATTCCAATCGACAACCCGGCCACGCATCTGGAGCTGACCATGGTGCATGAGGCGATGATCCTGGAATATTCCGGACGCCATCTCGCCATGATCGAGTTCGGCGCCTTTCTCAAGCTCCAGCTCTACGTCTCGCTGATCATCTGCGTGTTCTTTCCCTGGCAGATCACCACCGAAGGCGCAGGCCCGCTATCCTACCTCGTGAGCGTCGCCGCCTACATCCTCAAGCTCGTGATCGCAAGCTTCCTGCTTGCGATGTTCGAGACCGCGACGGCGAAGGTGCGGGTCTTCCGTGTTCCCGAGTTCCTCGGCGCCGCGCTCATGCTGGGCCTGCTCGGTACGCTTCTCCGGTTCGTATCGCGAGGCTTCTGATGCACAACCTCGCCTTCGACATTGCTCATCTGCTCGCCGGCGGGCTCGTGCTGATCAGCTTCATGATGCTGTATCAGGATCGCCTGTATGCGTTGCTGAACATCTTTGCAGCTCATGCCGTGGTGCTCGCGCTCTCCGTCGCCTGGCAGGCATTCATCCAGAACGCACCGCATCTCTACGTGACCGCGGTCATCGCACTGGTCTTCAAGGCGATCATCATTCCGGTGGCGCTGCACCGGATCGTCAAGCAGCTCGGCATTCATCGCGATATCGAGACCGCAGTCGGTATCGGCCCGACCATGCTGGCCGGCATGGGCCTCGTCGCCCTCTCGATGGTACTGATGCTGCGGGTGACCGGCGCGGCCGATCCGCTGGCGAGGGAAGATCTCGCCTTCGCGCTGTCGGTGGTGCTGCTGGGACTGCTCGTCATGGTGACGCGGCGCAACGCCGTCAGCCAGGTCGTCGGCTTCATGTCGCTGGAAAACGGATTGGTGCTGGCCGCGACCGGCGCCAAGGGCATGCCGCTGGTCGTGGAGATCAGCGTGGCTTTCTCGATCCTGATCGCGTTCATCGTCATCGGCGTGTTCCTGTTCCGGATCCGGGAGCGCTTCGACACCGTCGATGTCGGTGCGCTCGATGAGTTCAGGGGGGAGCGGCGATGAACGCGGCGTCGGATGCCGTTGCCTGGATTCTCCTGATACCGATCTGCGCCGCAGCGGTGCTGGCGGCGCTGCCCGGCTATCGGCTGACCGCGGGGCTCAATATCGTTGCCAGCTTCAGCACCTTCCTGGCTGCGCTTTCGCTGCTCGTCGTCGCCCGCCCGCAACCCGGCCCGTATCTGCTGGTCGATGATCTCAACATCGTCTTCATCGTGCTCAACACCTTCGTCGGTCTAACCACGAGCGTGTTCAGCGCGAGCTACATTGCTCATGAGCTCGAGACCGGACGGCTGACGCCGCGCTATCTGCGATTCTACCATGCCATGTATCAGGTCATGATGTTCGGCATGAACCTCGCATTCGTGTCGAACAATATCGGCCTGATGTGGGTCGCGATCGAGATCGCGACGCTCACCACCGTCTTGATGGTCGGCATCTACCGGACCCACGCGGCGCTGGAGGCTGCCTGGAAATATTTCATCCTCGGCAGCGTCGGCATCGCGCTCGCGCTGTTTGGTACCATCCTGGTCTACATGGCCGCGCTGCCGGTCGTCGGCGAGGGTCAGGACGCGATGGTCTGGACAGTGCTGGTCAGCCGCGCCGCGGCATTCGATTCGGCATTGCTCAACGTTGCCTTCATCTTCCTGCTGCTCGGATACGGGACCAAGGTTGGCCTCGCGCCGCTGCACGCCTGGCTGCCGGATGCGCACGCCGAGGGCCCGACCCCGATCTCCGCCGTGCTCTCCGGCCTGCTGCTCAACGTCGCGCTCTACGCGGTGCTCCGCTTCAAGATCCTGCTTGCCGCCAATCCGGACGCGATATCACCGGGTCCGCTGATGGTGACGATGGGGCTGACCTCGTTGCTGTTCGCGGCCTTCATGCTCTACCGCCGCCGCGATATCAAACGGCTGTTCGCCTATTCCTCGATCGAGCATATGGGCATCATCGTGTTTGCATTCGGGATGGGCGGCCCGCTCGCCAACTTCGCCGGCCTGCTGCACATGGTGATGCACAGCCTGACAAAGTCGGGGATCTTCTACGCGGTCGGCCACATCGCGCAGGTGAAGGGCACGCAGCGGATCGCCAACATTCGCGGCCTGACTGAAACCCATCCCGCGCTCGGCTGGGGCCTGGTGATCGGCGTTGTCGCAATCGCCGGTCTGCCGCCGCTCGGTATCTTCATGAGCGAATTTCTCATCGTCAGCTCGACCTTCGCGCGCCAGCCGCTGCTCGCGATCCCGCTGGTCTTTGGCCTGCTGCTCGCCTTCGGCGCGCTCGTGCTGCGCCTGACGAGCCTTGCGTTCGGCGAGCCGCGCGGCAGTGCGGCGCCGGCCGAAGCGTCCTATTTGCCGATGTTCGCGCATTTCGCGCTGGTGCTGACTGCGGGCATCTATCTTCCGAGACCGCTCGTTGTCTGGTTCCAACACGTCGCCAACCTCCTGGGCTAGCGCGAGGGAGAACGAGACATGCCGGCATTGATCGATCTGATCCGGGCAGGCCGCAGAGTTGAACGGCATCACCCATGGCCGCGCGTCAGCGTCGACGGCGGCACCTGGCGCTCCGCCGCCGGCGCCCTTGCGGACGGCAGCCTGAGCTTGCTCGGACTGTGGGGCGAGCCGTCGCGCGTGCATATGGCGCTGCTTGACAACAGCACATCCAATATTGGTGTGATCAGCCTGGATTGCCCCGATCGCCGCTACCCCTCCGTCGCCGCCCGCCATCGCCCGGCGCTTCGACCGGAGCGCACCATCCACGACCTGTTCGGACTCGTGGCCACCGCGACGCCGGACAGCCGCCCCTGGCTCGATCATGGTCGCTGGCAAATGCAGGCACCGCTGGGCCAACGTCTCGATGCGGCACCGGATCCAGCGCCTTATCCGTTCCTTCCGGCCGAAGGTGACAGCCTGCACCAGATTGCGGTCGGCCCCGTGCATGCCGGCATCATCGAACCCGGACATTTCCGCTTCACCGCCAGCGGCGAGACCGTGGTTCGCCTCGAGCAGCGGCTCGGCTACACCCATAAGGGGGTCGAAGGGTTGATGGCGGGACGCACCGTCGAGCAGGCCGCGCGGTTGGCCGGCCGGGTGTCCGGCGACAGCACGGTTGCCTATGCACTGGCGTTCGCGCAAGCCGTCGAGGCCGCGCAGCAGATTGCGGTGCCGCCGCGCGCGGTGTTGCTGCGCGCGCTGATGGCCGAGCTCGAGCGGCTGGCCAACCATCTCGGCGACATCGGCGCGATCTGCAACGACGCGTCGTTCGCGCTCATGCATGCGCATTGCGGCGTGCTGCGCGAACAGGTGCTGCGCTCGGCTGACGCCGCATTCGGCCACCGCCTGATGCGCGACATCGTCGTTCCCGGTGGCCTGGCACGCGACATCGCCGGCGAAGGACCTGCGGCAATCCGGGCCGCGCTCGAGCAGATCCGCCGGCATTTTCCATCGCTGGTCGAGCTCTATGACAACACGGCATCGTTGCAGGACCGAACCGTCGGCACCGGCATCGTCACCGCGGCACTCGCAACTCAATTCGGCGCCGGCGGCTATGTCGGACGCGCCAGCGGCCGCACCTACGATGCCCGCCGCAGCCCCGGCTATCACCCCTATGATGGCCTGCGCTTCGATGTGCCTACGCTCTACGACGGCGACGTGAACGCCCGCGTCTGGATCCGGATCCGCGAGGTCGAGCAGAGCCTGTCGCTGGCAGGCCAGATCCTCGATGCACTCGAGGCCGGCCCAATCAGGGTGCCGTTGCAGATTGCGCCGGAGCCTTGCGAGGGCATCGCGCTCGTCGAAGGTTTCCGGGGCGACATCCTGGCATGGCTCCGCCTGAGCGATGGCCGGATCGAACGATGTCATCTGCGCGATCCGTCATGGTTTCAATGGCCCCTGCTCGAGGCGGCCATCGAAGGCAACATCGTGGCGGACTTCCCGCTGTGCAACAAGTCGTTCAACTGCTCCTATTCAGGGCACGACCTCTGAGGACCGGACGCGATGCGCAAACTTCTGCTTCAGAGTCTGTTTCGCCAGCCATTGACCGAGCAGGCGCCGCGTCCCGATGACGCCGCGATCGCGGAACTCGCGGCCACGGTCGGCCGCACCGCAAGGCGCCGCCTCGGCCGCAGCCTGTCGATCCGCGAGGTTGATGCCGGCTCGTGCAACGGATGCGAGCTGGAAATTCACGCGCTCAGCAATCCGTATTATGACGTCGAGCGATTTGGAATCTGGTTTGTCGCGTCACCCCGTCACGCCGATGTCCTGCTCGTCACGGGTCCGGTGACGAAGAACATGCGCGAGGCGCTGGAGCGAACCTACAATGCAACGCCCGATCCGAAATGGGTTGTCGCGGCGGGCGATTGCGCCAGGGACGGCGGATGCTTTGCTGGCAGCTACGCAGTGGTGGGCGGGGTTTCCGCAATTGTCCCGGTCGATCTCCACATTCCGGGATGCCCTCCGCCTCCGATGACGATCCTGCGTGGTCTTCTCAGCTTGCTCGAGGAGGTGGACGCCGGCGGCGCGGCGCGCTGAGGGATCGCGCTTTTAAGCATGATCTTCTCGGAAAACCGCTACGCACTTTTTCCGGATCATGTTTTAGCCGCTGTCGCGCAGCACCAGTTCGAAGCCGAGATCGACGCGGCGTTCGCCGCCGCGCTCCAGCGTCAGCGTCGCCGCCGTGCGCCCGATCGCATCGCCGTGCACGCTGATCGTGCTCAATGTCGGCGAAATCAGCTGGCCCATTTCGAGATCGCCAAGCCCGATCACGGCAACCGGCTGCGCCGATGCGGGCCCGTCACGCAGCAGGCCGGCCTTGCGCAGCCCTGACATGAAGCCGATCGCATGCGCATCATTGGCAGCGAACACCGCGTCGACATCGGGCAGGCGCGCATGCGCCGCCACGCTGCCGGAGTCCTTGCGGTCGAGGATCAACCTTCGCGGCTCGGCGAGACCGCCTGCCAGCGCCTCGTCCCTGAAGCCGAACCAGCGACGCGTGCCGCGCGGATCGTCGCCCCCGATGAAGGCGAGTTGCTTGCGTCCCTGCGCGACCAGATGCTTCGCGACAGCGACACCGGCCTTGTAATTGTCGAAGCCCGCGACCGCATCGATCGGGTTGGCCGGCAGATCCCAGGTCTCGACGATCGGGATCCGTGCGTTGCGCAGCAGGCGGGTGCCGTCTTCGGTCGCCGGCGAGCCGACCATGATGATCGCCTCGGGCCGCCGCGACAGCAGCGCCGCCAGCATGCGGTCCTCGCGCGCCGCATCGTAGCGCGACTGCGCCAGGATCACCGAGAAGCCGAGCGGCTCAAGCTTGTCGGACAGGCCCTGCACCGTGTCGGCGAAGATCGAATTGGCGATGGTCGGCACCAGCACGCCGACCGAATTGGTCCGCGCGCTCGCCAGCGCGCCGGCCACGAGGTTCGGGACATAACCGAGATCACGCATTGCCCGCTCGACCCGCGCCCGGGTCTCGGGGGCGACCAGGTCGGGCATCCGCACCACCCGGCTCACCGTGATCGAGGACACGCCGGCGCGCTTGGCCACCTCGGAGAGGGTGGGCGCGGCACCGGCCGGGCCGGGCCCGGGTTCGGTCAGTTCGGAGCTCATGGCGGGAGCCTGCACGATTCCGGGTTGCCAAGCCATGATGTTAGCGCTAGCATTGCCTTATGTTAGCGCTAACATCAATGAAAATGGGAGAAACGGCATGATTTCGGACGAGCTGGCTCAAGCCTACAAGCGCGACGGGGTGATCGTGGTCCCCGAGGTGCTCGACCAGGAGACCCTGGGGCGGGTGCGCACGGTGCTCGCGGAGCTGGTGGCCGGCGCCGCCGCGGTGACCGAGCACACCGATGTCTACGATCTCGAACCGGGCCACACGCCGGAGACCCCGCGCGTCCGCCGCATCAAGGCGCCGCACAAGGTGCACCCGATCTTCGACGAGATCGTCCGCAGCCCCGCCGTGATCTCGATCCTGACCAAGCTGATCGGTCCCGGGCTGCGCCTGCACGGCTCCAAGCTCAACATGAAGTCGGCGCAATACGGCTCGCCGGTCGAGTGGCATCAGGACTGGGCGTTCTATCCGCACACCAATGACGACATCCTCGCGATCGGCGTGCTGCTCGACGATTGCGATCTCGAGAATGGCCCGATGCTGGTGACCCCAGGCACGCACACCGGCGCCACGATGTGGGATCACCATGGCGAGGACGGCTGCTTCGCCGGCCTGATCGATCCGGACCAGATCCAGGACGACATCAAGCGCGCGGTGCCCTGCATGGGCAAGGCCGGCAGCATGTCCTTCCATCATGTGCGCGCGCTGCACGGCTCGGCGACCAACACCTCGAACCGGCCGCGCAACCTCTTGCTCTATGAAGTCGCCGCCAGTGACGCCTGGCCGCTGATGGGCGTGAAGGATTTCGACGAGTTCAACAGCCGCCTGCTGGCGGGGCCACCGGTGGTCGCACCGCGGCTCACCGACGTGCCGGTGCGGATGCCGCTGCCGCCGGCCAAGCGGCAGGGATCAATCTACGAGACACAATCCGCGTCGAAGAAATCCTACTTCACGCGCGCCGCCTGAGACTGACGACAACGCCCGCGGCCAGGCCGCGGGCGTTGCTGCTTTCAAACCATAAAAATCAATACAACGGGGAAACGAATGACCAAGATGGCAGATGGCGCCAGCACATCGCGCCTGCGTGTGATTCTCGCCGCAAGCATCGGCTCTGCGCTCGAATGGTACGACTTCTTCCTCTACGGCACCGCCGCCGCGCTGGTGTTCGGCGAGTTGTTCTTCCCGAAGAGCGATCCGGTGGTCGGCACGCTGCTGTCGTTCCTGACCTTCGGCGTCGGCTTCGTGGTGCGACCGTTCGGCGGCCTGTTGTTCGGCATCCTCGGCGACCGCTATGGCCGCAAGCCGGTGCTGGTCGCAACCCTGCTGATGATCGGCATCGGCACCACGGCGATCGGCTTCCTGCCGACCTATGCGCAGATCGGCGTCTGGGCGCCGATCCTGCTGGTCGCGATGCGCGTCATCCAGGGCCTTGGCGCCGGCGCCGAATATGGCGGCGCGGTGATCTATCTGGTTGAAAATGCACCGCCGAAGCATCGGGGCTTCTGGGGCGGCTTCGCGCCGCTCGGCGTCTCCGTCGGTAATCTGCTCGCCGCCGGCGCCTTCGCGCTGGTGACCATGCTGCCGCGCGAGGCGCTGATGAGCTGGGGATGGCGGCTGCCCTTCCTGGCTAGCTTCCTCCTGATCGTGGTCGGTATCTTCGTCCGCATGCGCATCACCGAGACACCGGTCTATACCGAGGCGGTGGTCAAGCGCGGCAAGGTCGAGAGCAATCCCGCGATGGAGGCCTTGCGCCAGCACCCGCGCAACTTCTTCGTCGTGCTCGGCGCGCGGATGGCCGAGAACGGGCTCGGCTATTTCTTCCCGGTGTTCGGCCTGAGCTACGTCATCACCACGCTCGGCGTGCCCAAAGCGGAGGCGCTCAGCGCGCTGATGCTGGCGTTCACGGTCGAGCTGTTTGCGATCCTCGGCTTCGCGGCATTGTCTGACAGGATCGGACGGCGTCCGGTCTACATGTTCGGCGCGCTGGCCGGCGTGGCGCTCGCCTTCCCGTTCTTCTGGATGGTCGGCACCAAGGAGTGGATCATGATCGCGCTCGCCTTCATCCTGGCGCGCGCGGTGGTGACGGCGGCGATGTTCGGGCCGCAGGCGGCGTATTTCGCCGAACTGTTCCCGCCGCAACGCCGCTTCGCCGGCTTCGCCTTCGCGCGCGAGCTCGGCTCGCTGCTGTCCGGCGGCCCGGCGCCGTTCGTCGCCACCGCGCTGGTGGCGGCCTACGGCACCTGGTGGCCGGTCGCCTGCTACGCGATGTTCCTGTCGGCCTGTACGGTGGTTGCGATCTGGATCGGACCGGAGACCTATCAGGAGAACATCGCGGCCGATGCCAGCGAGCAGGCCGAGCTGCCCGCCGCGATCCCGGCACGGGCCTGAGCGGTGGCGCAGCAGCTGCGCGTCCTGCAATCGCTCTGGGCGATGGAGCGGCGGCTGGCGGATGAGGCCGAATGGCCGCTGCAAACCCAGCTCGCGATGATCCGCGATGCCGGGTTTGACGGCGCCGGCGTCCGCTTCATCGATCCGGCCTTCGCGCGCGAGGTGACGGGCTTCCTGCGCGCGCATGGCATGATCTGGCAGGCGCAATGCTACCCGAAGTGCGTCGATGACCTGAAGCCGGTGCTCGAGCTGGTCGCCGAGCTCGGCGCCGATCACGTCAACCTGCAGCCGGACGTCCGGCCGCGCCGGCTCGCCGACTGCATTCCCCTGCTCGAAGGCTGGCGACGGCTTGCCGCGGAGGCCGGCGTTCCCGTGCATGTCGAGACCCATCGCGACCGCATGACGACCGACCTGTTCTTCATGCTCGATCTGCTCGACTGCTTTCCCGATCTGCGGCTGACCGCCGACCTCTCGCACTATCTGGTCGGCCGCGAATTCGCCTGGCCGGTCGACGATGTCAATCATGCGATGATGCATCGCATTCTCGACCATGCCTGGGGCATCCACGGCCGGATCGCGAGCCGCGAGCAGGTGCAGATCTCGCTTGGCTTCGCGCAGCATCAGGGCTGGGTGTCGCTGTTCATGGACTGGTGGGACTACGGCATCCGCTCCTGGCGGAAGCGCGCCGGGCCCGATGCAACCCTGACCTTCCTGTGCGAGCTCGGTCCGCCGCCCTATGCCATCACCGGGCCCGACGGCAGGGAATTGTCCGACCGATGGCAGGACGCGCTGGTCATGAAGGACATGATCCGCGCGCTGTGGGAGCGCATCGCGAACGAGCCGCCACGCCCGCCGCCGCGTTGATTTGGACGAGCCGCGGCCGCATCCTGCGACAACCGCAATTCGGAGGGACGCGAGGGGCTGTGCGCGACCGCTTGGCATATCCGCTTCGACGCCTCGCATGCGTCGTCGTCCTGGCGATCGCCGCCTGCCTCGGCACGAAGGCGATCGCGGCGGAGCCGACGCTTGATGTCGCCGCCATGCCGCGCGTCGCCACGATCGGCCCGCGCTTCCAGTCCTACAACATCGAGATGGTCGAGGTGACCGGCGGACGGTTCTGGAAGCCTTATGCGGCCGCCGATGCGAGTGCCAAGACGGAACAATTGGCACCGCGCACACCGATCGATCTGCGCGATGGCAGGCTGCGCAAACTCGCCGCAGCGCTCGCTCCGGCCTATCTTCGCGTGAGCGGAACCTGGGCCAACAGCACGTTCTTTGCCGATTCCGATACGCCGCCGGCCGCACCGCCGGCCGGCTTCAACGGCGTGCTGACACGGCAGCAATGGCGAGAGGTGATCGATTTCTCGCACGCGGTCGACGCTCCCATCGTCACGTCCTTTGCGATCAGCGCCGGCACGCGTGACGCCGGGGGGCGATGGAGCGCGGAACAGGCCCGGCAGCTTCTCGCCTTCACGCGGTCGGCCGGTGGCCATATCGCCGCAGCGGAATTCATGAACGAGCCCGATCTGCCGACGATCGGCGGCGCTCCCGCAGGCTATGACGCCGCAGCCTACGGCCGCGACTTTGCAGCGTTCAGTGCCTTCATGAAGGACGCAGCGCCCGATGTGACGATCCTCGGTCCAGGCACGATCGGCACCGGCGCCGATACACGCGCGCGCTTTGCGGTGTCGGCTGCGGGCATCGACGAGGTCTCCTATCATCATTACGGCGCCCTCTCCGCGCGCTGCTCCGGCGATCGCACCGCGAAGTTCGCCCTGTCGGACGCCTGGCTGGCACGAACCGGGAAGACGCTCGCCTTCTACCGAACGCTTCGCGACCGGCTCGCATCGGGCAAACCGATCTGGCTGACCGAGACCGCGGAAACTGCCTGCGGTGGCAATCGCTGGGCTGCAACCTTCACCGATACGTTCCGCTACCTCGATCAGCTCGGCCGTCTCGCCAGGGCCGGCGTTCAAGTGGTGATGCACAACACGCTCGCGGCGAGCGACTACGGGCTGCTCGATGAGCGAACCCATCTGCCGCGGCCGAACTACTGGGCCGCGCTGCTGTGGCGGCGATTGATGGGAACCAGCGTGCTCGATGCCGGCGTCACCGTGCAGCCCGGCCTCCACGTCTATGCGCATTGCGCACGCGACATGCCGGACGGAGTAGCCCTGCTCGTCATCAACAATGATCGGCGTTACCAGCGCAAGCTGACCCTGTCAGCCGCCTCGCAACGATACACATTGGCGAGCGCAAACCCCGCAGACGGCACCGTTCGGCTCAACGACAGCCCGCTGGCGCTGGCGGCTTTCGACCAGATCCCCGCGCTGAATGGTGAGGTTGCCGCGGCCGGACCGATCACCTTCGCGCCCGCGACGATCACGTTCCTGACCATTGCCAATGCCGGCAACACCAATTGCCGATAGCGAGCCGACGCCGCCTTACGCCGCGTCGCGGCTGTCCTCGGAGGAGGCTGCCGGGCGCACCAGATGGCCAAGCATGATCGCTGTCATCAGCCGCTCCATCTCAAGCCATGCAGTGACATGCGACATGGTCGGGCGGCCGCCAATCGCGAGCTGATTGACGTCGTCGACCGCCGTCAATCCGCGCGGGTAGAATTCACGGAAGATCACACGTTCGGCCAAGCCGTCGACCAGGCGGAAGTTCAGCGTCTTCGATAGCTCGCCGAGGGCTTCGCCGACCACGCGCTTGTTGCGCGAACCGATCGTGGAGAGACGGTTGCGCAGCACCACCCATTCGAATGCCGGCTGGTCGTTCGCGCTGCGCTGCCGCCGCGCCTCCTCCACCATTTTCGAATAGTGGCTGATGCCGGTCACCTTGAAGTCGTTCGGATCGACGGTGCCGAGGACGTCGAAGTCGACGAAGCTGTCGTTCAGCGGCGTAATCAGCGTATTCGCCAGCGCATGCGTGAACGTCGTCAGATAAGTGTCATGGCCGGGACAGTCGATGACGACGAAGTCGTGCGACCGGCTGAGCCGTTCGACGATCTCGGCAAGCGCGCTGCGGCCGAGCGTCTCGACTTCGCTGCTCCTGCCGCTCACCGTCTCGAAGCACATATGTGCCGGGATGCCGAGATCGAGCGAGGTCTCTCGCGCCCAGTCCCGCCGGTTATCGACGTAATGCGTCAGCGATTTCTGCTTGTTGTCGAGATCGATGGTGGCGACGCGCTGACCCGCCTTGATCAGCGCGACGGCGACGTGCATGGCAATCGTCGACTTGCCGGAGCCGCCCTTGTTGTTTCCTACAACGATGACGCGTGCGTTTGTCATGGGAATCCCTACCGGACGCTTGAGCCAAAGCAGGACGAAATCAAATTTCATGAATGCTTTGAATCTCCCTGATTCGACGAATCTCGACAAGAGTCGTCGCAACATCACCGTGATCGAAATTCGTGCGGTTGCGACATCATTGTCACAACCGCATCGAGGGCACGTACCGTGAACGCAATGCACGTCTCAGGGACTAACGTCCCTGAGACGAAGGCGCGATGAGACCAGGTAGGATCGTCATCGCGCTTTAGCGCCTTGTTCGAGCATGATCTTTCCGGAAAACCCGCTTTGCACTTTTCCGGATCATGCTTCAGCGCCCCTGGAACACGGCGGCGCGGCGTTCCACGAATGACTTGATGCCTTCGGCCGCATCCGACGTGTTGAGCACGCGTTCGCGGATCTCGGGGATGATCGCGATCGCCGCCTGCTCGCCGGCTTCGATGAACTTGCGGCCCGCCTCTTTCGTCACCTGGATTCCAAGCGGCGCATTGCGCGCAATGATCCCGGCAAGCGCCATCGCACGCTCCACCTGCTGACCCGCTGGCACGACCTCCTGCACGAGGCCGATCCGGTGCGCTTCTGCTGCGGTGAACTCGTCGCACAGCAAGAGGTGATACATCGCATCACCCCACCCGGCGCGGCTGATGTAGCGGAAATGCGCACCGGCCAGCGGCGCGATGCCGCGCTTGGCCTCCATCTGGCAGAACCGGCTGTCATCGGCGGCGACGACGATATCGCCGGCCAGCATCATCTCGATGCCGACGGTGAATACGATGCCCTGCACCGCCGTGACGATCGGCTTGCGGCAGCGCTTCGACAATCCAAAGGGATCGACGTTGCCCTCCGGCAGCGGCTTGCGCGATGCGGTCGGGCCAAAGAATTTCGGCATGTCGAGACCTGCAGTGAAGCTGCCGCCGGCAGCACAGAGCACGCCGACCCAGAGACCGTCGTCATTGTCGAGCAGTGTCAGCGCGTCGGACAGCTCGGCCATCATCTCCGGGCTGAAGGCGTTCTTCTTCGCGGGATTGTCGATGATGATCTTCAGGATGTGATCGTGACGCTCGTGGCGGACCCGACCCTCGCTCGCGCTGCCCGACATCTGTTGCTCCCTGCTTTGTGACTGACTATTTTCTGGATGATGCTTGTCATCCAGATGCATGATGGTCATAATCCAGAATGAGAGTCAAACAGGGGTACTGAGATGGGCCATTCCCAGGCCGACAAGGCCAGGAGCCGCGAGCGGATTCTGAACGAGGCCGCAACGCAGATCCGCGACAAGGGGCTCGACGCGCTCAGCATCGGCAGCCTGATGCAGCAGGTGAAGCTCACCCATGGCGGATTCTACGGGCATTTCGCCTCGCGTTCCGACCTGGTCGCCGCGGCGCTGGAACATGCGCTGAATGCCGGTGAAGCGTCGGCGCATGCAGCGCGCGACCCCGACAAGCCGGTCAGTATCAACACGCTGGTGCGCAGCTATCTCAGCCGCGCCCATCGCGACCAGCCCAAGTCGGGCTGCGCGATCGGCGCGCTGATCTCCGATGTCGGCCGCGCCGACGCGCAATGCCGCGCGGTGATGGAACCGCACATCGAATCCTTCATCGCCAAGGTCGCCGAGACATTCGATGATGATGACGATAGCCGCGCAATCCTGGCAGTCAGTGCGATGGTCGGCGCGCTTGCGATCTCGCGCGTGCTGACCGACTCGAGGCGCTCCGACGCCGTGTTGCGCACGGTGCGCGACGGTATCGTGGCAATGGCATCGGACGAATGATCCTCCCGCTACGCGGGCAGCTTGAATGGAGTGAGCCATGAACAACCGATCCGGCCTTGAACCAATTGCCGTGCAGGGCAGCGTGCTGATTGCCGGCGTCGGCGCATCCAATGGCCTCGGCGCCGCGATCGCGCGCCGTTTTGCCGCCGGCGGCTATCCCGTCGCGATCGCCGGGCGCAATGCCGAGAAGCTCGCCGCAACCGCCGCCGAACTCGCTGCTGATGGCGCCAGGGTCACGCATGTGGTTGGCGATGCCTCCACCGCGGCCGACGTCGCGCGCTTCGTCGAGGCTGCACAAAAGCTCGCGCCGCTCGCGATGGCCGTGCACAATGCGGGCTCCAACCGGCCGGCGCCGTTTCTCAAGGTCAGCGAGCAGCGTTTCGAGGAGCACTGGCGCGAGCACGCGCTCGGCGGTTTCCAGCTCGCTCAGGCCGCGATCCCCGCGCTGCTCGCGCGCGGCGGCGGCACGCTGGTGTTCACCGGCGCCAGCGGCTCGCTGCGCGGCAAAGCCAATTATTCGCCCTTCGCCGCCGCCAAGGCGGCGCTGCGCGCGCTGGCGCAGAGCGTTGCGCGGGAATTCGGGCCACAGGGCATTCATGTCGGCCACGTCGTGGTCGACGGCGGCATCGAGGGGGATCGCCTGCTGAGCCTGCGTCCGCAGTTGAAGGACGATCGCGGACCGGACGGGCTGCTCAACATCGCTGCGATCGCCGACGCCTATTGGGTGCTGCATCACCAGCATCGCAGCGCCTGGACGCTGGAGCTTGATCTGCGGCCGTGGGCGGAGCAGTTCTGAGCGCCCGTGGCGGCACGCCTTCACCCGGGAAAATCGATTGCGATCGGCGCAAATCTTGTCAGGCTATGCGACAAGGTCCGTTCGAGATCGCAACCTGTCCCGGGAGAAGGCCATGTCGCAGCCCACGCCGATCCTGCATCATTTCGACCAGTCGCCGTTCTCCGAGAAGATCCGCGTCATCTTCGGATTCAAGCAGCTCGCCTGGAACTCGGTGCGGATTTCCCGGATCATGCCGCGGCCGGACCTGATGCCGATGACCGGCGGCTACCGCCGCACGCCGACGATGCAGATCGGTGCCGACATCTATTGCGACACCCAGATCATCATCCGCGAACTGGAGCGGCGCTTTCCAACGCCGACGCTGTTTCCGGCAGGCCATGCCGGGATGCCCTGGGCGCTCGGCATGTGGACCGACCGGCCATTCTTCCAGAGCACGGTGAACCTCGTATTCGGCTTCATCGGCGACAAGGTCCCGCAGGATTTTATCGCGGACCGCGAGAAGCTGCGTGGCGGCAAGTTCGACATTGCCGCCATGACCGCGGCGCTGCCACAGATGCGCGACCAGTTCCGCGCCAATGTCGACTGGATCGAGGCGCAACTCGGTGACAACAGGC
Source organism: Bradyrhizobium sp. PSBB068 (assembly GCA_016839165.1). NCBI lineage: Bacteria > Pseudomonadati > Pseudomonadota > Alphaproteobacteria > Hyphomicrobiales > Nitrobacteraceae > Bradyrhizobium > Bradyrhizobium sp. PSBB068. The sequence continues at coordinate 1,736,887 of CP069300.1, read as the reverse complement.
CGTTTCTTTTCGGCGAGTTCAGCCTCGCCGACGTCAGCGCCTACATGAACGTGTGGTACGCGCGGCAGAGCCTCGCCACGATGGACGAGATGATGAAATCCTGGCCCCGCATTGCGGCCTGGGAGCAACGCATCCGCGCCATCGGCCACGGCACGCGCACCGAGATGTCGTCGGGCGACGCGCTCGAGATCGCGGCGAAGGCGCGGCCGGAGTCGCCCGTCTTCGGCGACCCTGCCGATCCGAACGGCCGCAAACCGGGCGACATCGTCAGCGTGATGCCGGATGACTACGGCAAGGTCCCGGTCCGCGGCGAGATCGTCTCGCTGTCGGCCCAGCACATCGCGATCCGCCGGTCCGACGAACGCGCCGGCGCGGTCGTGGTGCATTTCCCGCGCGCCGGCTTCCTGGTCGTTCCGGGCTGATCAGCCAGCGGCGCCCCGCGACCTGGAAACGCTGCGTTTCGCGACGTGACCTTGTCGGGCCGCGAACCGGTAATATTTCCGTCCCATCTCCAACTGAAGGCTCCACAGCGCGGGCTTGCGGACATCTCAGCAAGCAACACGACCTCTCGGCCTGCGTGCGATGGGTGGCCCGTGGCGGATGCTCCGCCACGCCGACAAACTGGACTATGTGATGACGACCTCCCTCGAATTTGGGCTCGATACGTTCGGCGACGTCACCAACGACGCCGGCGGGGCGCCGCTGGCCCACGCCCAGGTGATCCGCAACGTCGTCGACGAAGCGGTGCTGGCCGATCAGCTCGGAATCGATTTCATCGGGCTCGGCGAGCACCACCGGGCCGATTTTGCGATCTCCTCGCCCGAGACCGTGCTGGCGGCCATCGCCGCGCGCACGGAGAATATCCGCCTCGGCTCGGCGGTGACCGTGCTGAGCTCGGACGATCCGATCCGCGTGTTCCAGCGCTTCGCAACCGTCGATGCGGTCTCGAACGGCCGTGCCGAGGTGATCCTCGGCCGCGGCTCCTTCACCGAATCGTTCCCGCTGTTCGGCTTCGACCTCAGGCAATACAACGAGCTGTTCGAGGAGAAGCTCGACCTGTTCACCGAGCTCCTGAAGCAGGAACCGGTGACCTGGCAGGGCAAGCTGCGGCCGCCGCTCAAGGACCAGTCGGTCTATCCGCCGGTCGAGCGCGGCCGGCTGAAGACCTGGATCGGCGTGGGCGGCAGCCCCGAATCGGTGGTGCGCGCAGCGCATTACGACCTGCCGCTGATGCTCGCCATCATCGGCGGCGATCCCAAGCGCTTCGCGCCCTATGTCGATCTGCACCAGCGCGCCTACCAGCAGTTCGGCCGGACGCCGCAGCCGATCGGCGTGCATTCACCGGGCTATGTCGCCGAGACCGACGCGCAGGCCCGCGAAGAGCTGTGGCCGCACTACAAGGTGATGCGTGACCGGATCGGCAAGGAGCGCGGCTGGCCGCCGATGGGCCGCGACGAGTTCGTCGCCGAGGCCGAGCACGGCTCGCTCTATGTCGGAGCGCCGGAAACCGTCGCGCGCAAGATCGCGGCGACCGTGAAGGCGCTCGGTGCCGCGCGCTTCCAGCTGAAATATTCGGCGGGCCCGCTGCCGCATGAGAAGCTGATGAAGAGCATCGAGCTCTATGGAAGCAAGGTGGTGCCGATGGTGCGCGACATGCTCGCCGCGTGACACCTGCGAGCCGCCCACACAAAGCAAGACCCCCGGCGTTCTAGCGCCGGGGCGCATTACAGACAGGCCCGCGATGCCTGGCTGGCCGAAACAATCGAATCAACCTCAATCTTGGTTCAGAGGTTGGGTCTCGCGGCGTGATACGTGAACGGGTCCGCCGCCCATCCTCGACCATGTCGCTCCAGCCAGCCCTCTGCCACCAACTTTCGGCACGTTGGATTGACGCGCTGTATGGAGCCTCCGTCGCCGAAGATACGCTCGGCAATCTGGCGTTCGGTCAGACCCGGCTGTTCGCGAATAAGCCGAATTATTTGTTGAGCTACCGTCATCGGTCGCCAAAAACGATCCATCGGTGGATCGGTACTGATTAATGAACCAAATATGACATCGTACGAAAAAATGGCGCTCTTGTGAGAGCAGCCGCATTGCCCGAACAAAGCAAAACCCCCGGCGTTTTGGCGCCGGGGGCTCTGTTAGCTGGCTATCAGATCAACCGGTATTACCAGTTGCGCTGAGCGCGGAGCAGCAGGGTCACAGTATTCTGGTCCTTCAACTCGTAGAGAGCAGCAGGCTTGCCGATCGCGGCGCTGGGCGCCGCCACCGTACCAGCATACTTCTGATCCAGATGGGTGTAGGTCAGGTCTGCCGTGAAGGTCAGGTTCTTGACCGGGGTCCACTGGGTCTGGGTGCCAATCTGCGCGATATTGTAGTCGGGGTTGCAGGTGGTGATCGCGCCGCCCAGAGCATTGAGGGTGGTCCGAACCGAACCGCCCACGCCGCCGACGCCGCAGAGCAGGGTCTTAGCCGTATCGTTGTAGGTGATACCGGCATAAGCACCGTAGATCGAGGTGTTCCAGTAGGGGCTCCAGTTGTGCACGTATGCACCGCGGAAGCCCCAGGTCGTGACCAGCTGCTGCCCGGTGTTCACGCCACCGATAGCACCGAACACGCTGTCCGGCGCAACGCCGATACCAACGCTCTGGTAGGCGCCCGGCAGACCGGTTCCACCATAAATGGTGTTCGCACCAGCCGAACCAGCGAGGTCCTGGATGTTGTAGCGCGTCGCACCGTTGGTGTAGACGCCCTGCACGTTGATCGTGTCGCCAGGTCCGGTCGGAATGTTCTTGATCGACAAGGCCAGCTGACCAGCCCAGCCCCACTTGTCGTCCGGATGACCGGTCAACTCAGTGCCGCCGTAGTAGGCCGCGTGGTTGTTATGCGCCGCGAACGACGCCTGGAACAGACCCCAAGCCTGGTCGACGCGCAGCATCGCGACGAGGTCCGGAGCAATCGTGCCGGCGTAATCGCTGGTGCCGTAAGCGCCACCCGCGAGGATGTTGTTCACGCCAGCCTGGTAGTAGGCGGTCTGGTCCTGAGCCGACAGAGACAGCGACACGCCGTTGCCGAACTGAGCGGTGTAGGTGAACTGGTTCACGCCAGTGATAGTACCGCCGCCGCCGACGAGGCCGTCGAAGTTGTTGCCCGGATAGTTGGCCCACGGAGCCGAGAACTGCGAGACTGCCTTACCCATCGTGAAGCCGGCGAACTGGATGAAGGCGTAGTAGACGCCAACCGTACCGCCTGCAACCGCACCGGAGTTCGCGTTGTTCGGGGCCTGAACCGCGCCGATCGGGGAGTAAACGGTCGCACCGTTGCCCTGGCCGGCGTAGGTATCCGAAGTCCACGAGAACGTCGCATCGAAGAAGGTACGGACGACACCGTATTCGGTCGCAGTACGCGTATCGATGTTCAGGTCTTCACGAGAGCGCCAGGTGTAGCCGTTGGTGAACCGGTTGTTTGCACCGCCGGCACCCGAGGTGTTGCCGGTGTGATCCGAGTTCGAGTTCACGACGACGTCGGCGCGCAGGTAGCCGCCCAGCTTGATACAGGTGTCGGTGCCCGGGATGTAATAGAAACCGGGACCATACAGGGAGCAAACCTTCACGTACTCGACCGCTTTGGCCTTGACGGGAAGATCGGCCGCCTGAGCTCCGCCGACCGCGACGAGTGCCGCCGCCGAGCCGAGGATAAGGCTCTTAACCATCTTCATGTTAAACCTCCAAGTTGCTCTATCTCAGGGAAGGTTCCGGATCCGCCGGGTAAAACACCCTCAGGTTGGTTCCCTTTGTCCCTTAAATCCCCGCTCAGTCGCTTCGCGCCTTCGGACACACCCGCATGAACGCGAGGGACTTAAGCGAACCACCTAGAACGGGACGACCTTGGGATGCCCCCCTCCGTCGCAGTTCCATATGAGACAGAAGGCCCCCGATCACGCAACAAAAGACCGCTCGCCTTGGCAGGAGTTGCGGCTGTTTTTGGGCAAATGTTGCACAAATATCACGGGCTTTTGAACTGCGGCATTTCAGCAAGTCATTGAAAAATATACATAATATTTGGAGTTACCGCTAGCGGGCACAAATTGGGCAACACCGGGCGGAACGGTGTGCAAAACGCGTAGTCCTACGGAGAAGGCGAAAATCGGAGCCCGTTTTGGCGGCACTGATTCCGGCCACGGGCAGACTGTTTCAGTCCAAAAAAACCGCTATCTGTAGAACATAGCCCGCCCAAAATACCGTCGACTCGCGCCTGGAAGGGGGCTTTCCGATCGGCTCGGAGCAGGCACGAAGACGGCGGACGGACCGCTTGTTGTCTGCATTAGCGGCGCTACATGTCACCGCGATGTCAGTCCGCAGATCAGTCGATTCGTTCTCCGCAGCAGCCACGCGATGAAATATCTCCACTGCATGCGTGAAGCAGTCACAAGGCGCGACGCCGTGAGATGACGCCGCCGACGAACGCCGTCGCAGTCACTCGTCCAGGATATCCAGCAGATCGTTGATCCGCTCGAACGGCGGCTCTTGCGTCCGGCCCGAGTAGAAGACGCGATCGCCGTCACGTTGTAGCGATCGCGCTCTGGATTTAGGCAACCGCCCAGGCAGGAACGTCGCTGCGACGGCCTCCGGTCCGACGTCGAGCCTGACGATGCCGCGCCGCTTGCAATCGATCCTCAGTCTTGCCGCCGCGAAGAAGTCGCGCCCCGCCGGCGGCAGCCTGCCGAAGCGGCGAGAGGTCTCTTCCTCGAGATCTTCCAGATCGTCCTCGTTCCGGCACCTCGCGACGCGGCCATAGATTTCGAGGCGCATCGATTCCGACTGCACGTAACTCCTCGGCAAGAGATCCGCGACCGGAATATTGAGGTCCGGCACCCACAGATCGCCGGACCGATCGCTGGCCTTCTCCGAAGCCTGCTTCAGAAGGTGGCTGTACAGCACCGGTCCGAACACCTGCACGTGGCCGGACTGCCGCTCGGACAACAAATCTCCGGCACCCCTGAGGTCCAGATCACGCTCGCTGATCGCAAAGCCGGCACCCGGCCTGCTGAACTCCTCCAGAACCGCCAGACGCTTGCCGGACTGCTCCGAGCTCGATTCAGTCAGCATGTACGCGAAGGCGCGCGTTCCGCCGCGCCCCACCCGTCCCCTCAGCTGGTGCAGCTGCGCGAGGCCAAACTTTTCCGGCCAGCAGACCACGATGGTGTTCGCCCGGGGAATGTCGAGACCGCTCTCCACGATATTGGTCGCCAGCAGAACGTCGGCCTCACCTTCGACAAAGCTCATCATGCGGTCGTCAAGCTCGTCGGCGGGGAGCTTGCCATGCAGGCAAACGATGCGGAGCTCCGGGGCGACCGCCTGCACGCGCGCCAGCAGCGGATCGAGATCCTGGATGCGCGGACAGATCAGGAAGCTCTGCCCGTGACGCCGCTGCTCGCGCAGCAATGCCGCGGCAATGGCCGCGTCCGACAACGGCGCGATCCTGGTCACGATTGGAAGCCGATGCACAGGCGGGGATGCGATCACGCTCAGATCCCTGAAGCCCGCAAGACCCGCCGCCAGCGTGCGCGGGATCGGCGTCGCGCTCATCCAGAGCGTATGGACGCCCTTCGCGAGCCCCGAGAGCTTCGCCTTCTCCGCGGCCCCGAAGTGCTGCTCCTCGTCGACGATGACCAGGCTGAGCTTGGCGAATTTCACGTCCTTCGAGGCGATCGCCTGCGTGCCGACCACGACCTTCATCTTGCCGCTTCGCAGGCCTTCCTTGGTCTCTCGCATTTCCTGCGCTGACGTCGCGCGTGACAGGCTTCCCACCTCGATGCCGAACGGTGCAAAGCGCTTGCGGAACGTTGCGACGTGCTGCCTTGCCAGAACGGTGGTCGGCACGACGATGGCAACCTGCTTGCCCGACAGGGCAACGGCCGCCGCCGCGCGCAAGGCCACCTCGGTCTTGCCAAAACCGACGTCGCCGCAGACGACCCGGTCCATCGGATGACCCGACGCAAGATCGTCGAGCACATCGCGGATCGCCTTCGCCTGGTCGACGGTCGTGAAATACGGAAAGCGCGCGACGAACCGTTCGTAGGCGGGACCGGGAGCGACCAGCTTCGGAGCGCGCCGGCGCCGCCGCTGCGCGATGTGCTTGGCGAGCGCCTTGGCGGCGATCTGGATTTCCTGCTCCGCCCTGGTGCGCCGCGCCCACCACGTGCTGCCATCCGCCCGGTCCAATGTCAGCCTGCCGAGCTCCGCCGCATAGGGCCAGATCAGCGCGAGGTCAGCGGGCGGAACGAGCGCGGCATCATCGCCCGCAAATGCCAGCCTGATCATCTCGCGGGATGATCCCTTGCCCATGTCGAGGGCCTGCAAGCCATCGAGCACGGCGAGCCCCCGCTGCAGATGAACCACGACCGCGCCCCGCTCCGGCACGTCGGGATGATCGAACGCCGCACTCCAGGCTCTGGCCATCGGCTGCGGATGATGGGCCCGGCTGCCGAGCACGTCGGTCGCCGTCACGACGACAAGCGGCTTGCGGCCCGAACCGATGAAGCCGGTGTCGAAGTCCGCCAGCAGCGCTGCTTCGCCGCCCCGTCCGTTCGCCGCCTCGTCCCAGTCGGTGAAGCGCTCCGCCTTGATCCCGCCCATCCGCTCCATCGCGCGCAGGTCGTCCTCAACCGCCGCAACCAGCAGCAGCCGCGATCCGGCGCGCTCCGTGTCGGCGACAAAGGCGCGGAGCGCCTTCCGCGACGAGGCGACCTTGGAGAAATCAGGCGTCGGAGTGAACGCCGCCTTTCGCGGCAGCACGCTCATGCGTTTGGTCAGCCGCTTCCAGTCAGCAGGCGCAAAATACTCGCGCTCGGTCTCCCTGCGGCCGGCTGCCTCCTTGATCGTGCTGAGCCAGCTATCGGCGTGACCGGACACGCCCGCGTCCGCGATCCAGCGTGCGCGCTCACAATAATCCGGCAGCACCGCCCGCTGCGCCCGCTTGCCGCCGAGCGCGATCCGTTCCGACATCGGATCGATCAGCAGCTCCTGCGTGTCGAAGACGACGTCGTGCTCGTTGGGATCGACGCGGGCGATCCTGCGGATCACGTCGCCGGAATGCTCGATCCTGAACGGCCCGAGGCCGCCGGCCGGAAACACTTCGAACGTCATGCCGTGGAACAGAACGCTCCCGGGATAATCCGCCTCTTCGTCGAGATCGTATCCGAGCGCCTCCAGGCGATCCTTGAGATCCTGCTCGGAATGGCGCGCGCCGACCTTCAAGCTGATGCTGAGGCGGCCCCAGCTCGCGGGCAACGGCAGCCGCTCCATGACCGCCTCCGCGGTCGACACCAGGAAGACGGGCTTCTTGCGCTTCGCAAGACGCCGCAACACCGAACTGCGCCGGCCGGCGATCTCGCGCGACGGCTCCAGCCCGTCGAACGGCAAGGTATTCAGCCGCGGGAATACCAGCACCTCGAGCGAAGCATCGAGCGAATGCAACACGCTGCCGAGGCGCTCGGCCCTGTTCTCGCTCTCTGCAAGGAAAACGACGCCGTCGCGGCCGGACTGCTTCCATTGCTCGCGGAGGTGCAGCGCCAACATGCCGAGGGGCGAGGAAGATGATATCCCGGAACGCGCCGCTCCCTTGCTGTTCTTCGTCGCGCCAGCAGCAGCGCGGGCCTTCTTGGTATTCGCCACGTCAAATCCATCGTTATTTCGTGAGAGCGATCGCCTGGTGACAAGCGACCGCAGGCCGCCGGCGCCCCCCGACGCACGCAGGCCGCGCCCTCATTACAGTCTCGCACGCGCGTTGGATAGCCGCGGGTTGGGGATCAATTGCGGCAACGGGGATCGTCTCGCGCGGTGCCGTCAGCTCCTTTGTCATCCGGCCCCCACATCAGGTCGCGGCGCTTGCGCTTTGCTCCGGTGAGACGCCACTTGTCCGAGAACTCCACTCGTCTGAAAAATCACCACGAGCTCCTGCGCATCGCACCAATTCAGATTGTCTAAGGGGTGTGAGCCACATCGGCGCCGAAGCCGACACACGCCGCGCAGGGCTGTTCACCTTGGGCGGCGAACAGCTTCGATTGTCTTGAGACGTTCCTGCAAGGTCTTCTTCATCGCCGTCCCATTCACTGCCATCGAACAAGACGTTCTGGACATCACGAGGCCGTCAGGCGGTCACGCGGCGCTTCTGTGTCACGCAACAAAAACAGGGAAGGTTATCATGAAGACGAAATCGTTCGCCGAACGCGTGCTGGGCACGACCTCGCTGGTCGTGTTGTCGGCCGCCGCCATGATCGGAGCCCAGCAACCGGCTGCGGCCCAAACCGGCATCTACGGTGGCGGCAGCACGCTGTCGTCGCTGGCGCTGCGGCAGATCTTCGACTGCTATGCGGGCGCGACGCTGGCCAATGACGGCCAGGCATTCTCGCCGAGCTTCTCGACCGCGACGCCGAGCCCGAACCTGCTGCCGACCAGCTGCACCTTGTTCTCGACCTCGATCGAGGGATTGTTCGCCGCCGTCGGCTCCGGCAACGGCCAGCGCGCCTACATCGCCGACGATGCGCAGCAATTGTTCCGCGGCAGCCCGGCCTCCGCGCCGGCCGTGGTGCGCAAGCCCTCGGCCAAGCCGGCGTTCCGCGACACCGCCAATTCGGCCTTCAAGAGCTATCCCTATCCGCGGCTCGACTTCGCCGCCAGCGACGCGCCGCTCGCCAGCTCGATTGCAAGCCTGACCACGATCTCGTTCAGCAATTTCATCCCGTCGACCAATTGGCAGAACACGTTGCTGATCGGCGCCCTGAGCAGCACGGCCGCCAGCTTCAATCCGTCAGCCGTCGGCGCGCCGATCCAGGTGCCGGCCATGGAGGTCCCGGTTGCGATTGCGGTCAACACGTCGAACTCCGCTTCGGGCGTGACCTGGACCAACCAGTCGGCGCTGTCGCCGAACAACCAGGCCGGCGGAGCGATCCAGCTCTCCGCCGCGCAGCTCTGCGCGATCTTCTCGGCGACCGTGACGGACTGGCACGACACCTCGACGCTGATCCCCGCGCTCGACGCCCACGGCGTGCAGCAATTCCAGCACTTTTACGACGCCAACACCAACGGTTCGCTGACCCCGGTCGCCTATACCAGCGGCCGGCTGCCGATCAAGGTGGTCTACCGCGTGGATGATGCCGGCGCGAGCTTCATCCTGACCAACTACCTCGCCAACCTCTGCCCGCTACTCGACCCGACCGGCACCTATAACTACAAGAAGATCTTCACCGGCGTCGGCGTCGGCGGCAGCACCACGGCGAACCTGCCGTCCGGCAAGTTCTCCCGCCTGCTCGACAACATCAGGGCGGTGAGCAGCTCCGACCAGAGCGACCCGTTCGACGTGGACGACGATGAGGAACGTCCGGATCCGCATTGGATCAGCGCGTCGGGCAGCAACCACGAAGCGCTGAAGATCGGGACCGATCCGCGCTTCGCCGGCCGCATCGGCTATCTCAGCGCCGACTTCACCCAGCCCTATGCGCAGACCGTGACCGAGGAAATCGCCGGCACCACGATCTCCGCGGCGGCACCGCTGTCGGCCAGCGTCCAGAACGAACGGCAGCGCCTGCTCGGCGTCTATCACCCCGGTCAGACCGGCAGCAATGGCAGGGCGCAAAACTTCGTCCGGCCGACGCCGAACAATGCCCAGCTGGCGTTTTCCAACCTGACCGCGCCGAGCGTCAACAGCAGCTATGATGCCTGGAACCTGTATGCCCAGGTCTATCCCGCCGGCACCGTCGTCGGCGGCGTGACCTATGACGGCCTGTCCGTCATCGGCATCCCGCTGCAGACGCAGAGCGACTATCCGATCACCGGCGCGAGCTTCCTCAACGTGTATAGCTGCTACAGCGACACGGCCGGGACGCGGGTGCCTGCTGTGAAGAACTGGCTCGCCTGGTACTTCGGCGGATCGATCACCGGGCTGCCGAACTACAATCCGGCGACCTCGAACTCCGACAATCCCGGCTATGATCCGAACGTCGCCCGGGTGATCCGCAACAACGGCTTCCACGAACTCGACGGCCTGTGGGCCACCAACATCCTGAACGCCTATCTGACATCGAGCGCGGCCGGCGGCCTGCCGACCGCGATCGCGGCCTACAGCACGTCGGGCACGCAAACCGACGGCTGCGCCGGCGTCACCGGCGGCGCGAACTGACGCCGACATCGGATCGTGATCCGGGACGATCCGGATCACGATCTTCAAGACTTCAGCAGCCGGGCTCTCGATCGAGGCCCGGCTGTTTCGTTGCCATATCAGCCGGCCGTGGCGGCGGCGCGCTGCGCGGCGACCAGCTCGAAATAGCGGCTTCCGGCCTGGGGGATGATCGCATCGCGATTGAGCAGATGCTGGATGCAGATCGCCGCGAGATCGTAGGAGCCGTAGCAGTGATGGGCGACGAGGGCGAGATGCTTGAGCTGCTCGGAGCTCATCGCGTCGGCCTTGGTGAAATCGCGGACATAGACGGCGTCGGCCTCGAGCAGCTGGTTGAACGCCTCATAGGCATTGACGCCGCGCATCGGCCAGATCATCCGCTTGTTGATCGCCAGCAGGGCATGGGGGATGAAGCCCTGGCTGCGCAGCTCGAGGTCGATCTCGCCGAACACCGGCTGCTTCTTGTACAGCGGCAGAAACGAGACCTCGGTCTGGATCACGACCGCTTCCGCGAGCCGCCGCCGTCCGTTCTGGAAAACCGCGAGCTCCGAGCCCTGCACGTCGATCTTGAGATAATCCATCGCATCGATCTCGCCGATATCGTCGAGCCGATGCGTCGCGATCCTGCTGTCGGCGATGATGCGGGCCCATTCGTTGAAGCCCTGGAAGTGCTTCAGCATGACTGGGTCGGGCTCCAGCAGGCTGGTCATCCCGGGTGCGGCACAGACGCGGAGGCGGGCCTGCTCGCCGCTGCCGACGACATGAGGCAGATAAGTCTCGAGCTCGCTCTTGTGGGCATTCAACTCGGCCAGCGCGCTCGGTTGCGGCTCGAAGCCGAACAGCCGGCACAGGCGTTTCTGCAGCAGCGGCAGATAGGGCGGGACGTCGATCGGGTTGGCGCCGATATCGACCACAGCGGTAAGCCGTTCGGCTGCAAGCAGCGTGCTCAGCGGGTCGGTCTCGGAAACGGGAAGCGATGGCGCGGACGCGGTTGACGGGGATGACATCATGAGACCTCACGGAGCGTTGCAAGGCGCGTCGAACCTTGCGGTCGAAGCGCAAAGCTCAATCCCCGTCATTGCGAGCCACCCGGTCGGCGCGAAGCGCCGCCGGATGACAGGCTCCGCGAAGCAATCCATCCGTCCACACGCGCGGAACCATGGGTTGCTTCGTCGCTTCGCTCCTCGCAATGACGAGGTTGCATGCATTCACTGGCCTTCACCGTGAGGCCAACGACAGGCTACGGCTGCTGCCGGCGGTGCTCGTCGTCGCTGCCGTTCTGCTTCTGGCTGTCGCCACTGCCGCTGCTACCGGCCGGCGTCGCGTCGTCGCCACCGCCGCCATAGCCCAGCACCTCGACGATCACGACCGAAGGCTGGTCGTTGGGCTTGTTCTGCGCCGGCTGGCCGGACTGCTGGGTCGCCGCCGCCGCGTTGTTGGTGACTCCGGCCAGCGCCGTGTTCGCGGATGGTGGGGCTGTGAGCCCTGTCTCCGTGCCGGTGGCCTGCGCGTTGTACCCGTTCTGGACGACCGGCGCCACGAAAATGAGATCATGACCGCGAACGCCCGCCGCGCCGAGATCGATGGTGCCGCGGGGCGCGACCAGGGTGACGTTGCTCTTGGTCGGATCCTGTCCGGGCAGCGTGACCAGCGCGGCGATGCCGGCGCCGGTGACCAGCCCCTGCGGATTGATGTAACAATAGCCGCCGAGGGTGCAGATCTCGCCGAGCGCAGGGCTCGAGACATAGGTCTTCGGTCCCGCGCCGGCGCTGATGTCGCCATTGGCGGTGAACAGGCCGATGTCACCACCCTGCTGGGTCATGATGCGGCTCTGGTTGACCAGGATCGAGGCGTCGGCGAAGGCACGGATGGCGCCGCCGCCGAGGGTCAGAATGCCTTCCTGGCTTGGGCTCAAGGTATCGAGCGAGGAATGGCCGACGGTGATGCCGCCGCCCGGCCCGAGGATGTTGACGTCGCCGCCCATCTGGGTCTCCAGCACGGAGGCCGCGACATTGAACCTGCCGGTCGCGATCTTCGGCGCGGCCTTGCCGGCGACGCTCAGGCTGTTGTCGGTGTAGCCGTAGCCGGCCGGGAACAGCGTGGAGATCGCCGTATAGGCTCGGGCGTTCTGGCCGAAATAAGGGCTATCCGGATTCTTGAAGTCCTTGCCTACCTGGATCAGGAAATCGAGGAAGGCGCGGTTGACGAGCAGCTGCTGCCGCGCCTGCGGCAGGCCCTTGAAAGTGGCCCAGGCCTGATCGCGCGGCTGGCCGAGCACGGCGGCGATATCGGTGAGGAAGTCGATACCGCCGGTGCCGGCCTGCGCCGGATCGACGTAGTTGGCGATCGCCGCGGCATAGTTGATGCCGGGCTTCACGCCGAACAGCAGATCGAGCTCGGCTCCCTTGGACGGCAAATAAGGCTTGAGAGGATTATTGGGAAGAGCACTAGCGAATGCGCCGCCGGCCGCGCTGCCGTTGCCGATCGTCGCGATGCCGCGTGTCGACGAGTCGGACGGCGAGAACGGACCTAGATCATGCCCGGCCTCCAGCACGAAGGTGCCGGGGCCGTAGAGGAGATAGGAGCCGCCGACCAGATCGTTGCCGGCGACGATGCTGGTGATATCGGTCGCATTGTTGTTCTGGCCGAGGAAATTAAGGCTGTTGCCGCCCAGCGGTGTGCCATTGCTGGTCGTCGAGACGCCGCCGCCCGGGGCCCGCCCCGCGTAGATGTTGTGGCCGGCCTCGATCCGCGCCGGCTTGATCAGGGTCACGCTGGCGGCAAGAGTGCTGACGGGATCAACGCCATAGATATCCTTGCCGGCCGCGATGACGGCCGGCACGGGATCGTTGGCATGCAGCGCCTGGGTCAGCGTGGGCCACGGAGTTCCGAGGAGATTGATAGAGTTACCGGCCAAGTTGACGAAGGTGTCATTTGAGCCGATATATCGCGTGAAGCGGCTATCGATATCTAGCATCGCGAGGCCGGCTCCGAGGCTAATTGAACCGGCTGCGACAAGATTGATCGTGCCCGTGTTGCTCGGCAGCAGATTGCTGACGTCCGTTTTGCTGAGGGTCAGATTTCCGTTAAGTGCTATCAGATCGAACGTGGCGGGAAGCAGCAGACCGACGGTCGCAGGGTCTGCCTGACCGCCGATCTGAACACCGCCCGCGTTGTGCACAAAAAGTCCTGGGATCGAATTCACCGACACAGTCGGGCCTGTCACATCGCCGGTGAGGCTCGTCAGCGAAACGCCGCTGCCTGGGCCATAGCTAGTGAAATAGTTGCTCCAAGCGGCGTTGCCATTGCTCCGAGCATCCGGCGATGCTCCAGGCAAAAATCGCGTCGGGTCGGCTTGGATCCCAAGATTGACTGGCAATGCGGCGGGATCGTAGACGTTGCCGAGCGTCACCGAACCTCGCGCGGCCAAACTGATGAAGCCGTCCTGCACCGCCAGCAACAAGGGCAGCGGGTAGGTGCCGGCGACGGAGTTCGCGGCGAGTGTAACTCCGAGCGTCGGCAGGCCCTGGTTCAACGGATTGCTGCTGGTGGCCTGGACTGAGCCACCCACCCGGATCAGGCCGGCACCGCGGCCAACCAGGAAATCGCTGCTCAGGAGGTTGCCGCCGGCGGTTACGCTGAGATTGCCACCGCCGAAATAGGTGATCTTTGGCGGATTGGCCGAGGTAAAACCGCCGCCGACCACGAGCGTCTCCGGCAACGACGCGCCGACATCGATGATATCGGCGCCCGCCGAAAGCGCGATGTTGCCGCCGCCCAGCGCGCCGAAGCCTTGGAAGAAGGTGGCGTAATTGACCCAAGCCGCCGTCTGGCAGGCAACAGAGCCCGAGGCCGCGCATGCCGCGAACGGCGTCGACGTGCCGTTTGAGAGGCCGTAATGGACATACCAGTCGCTCCACATCTGGCCGGCCGGCCCGCCCTGCACGCCGAACCGGCTGCCGTTGGAATCGATCGGCATCTCGATGCCGATGATCGAGCCGCCAGCGCTGATGGTGACTGCCCCGCCGCCCGTTGCCCAAGTCGGCGTGCTGACAAGCCCGTTCGGATTGAAACCGTAACCGATAGATAGCGTCGGTGCATTGAAATCTGCGGGCGTGGCCGTGGCGGCGCCCGCCGTGTAGACCGCGCCCGGAGCCACCTGGTCGCGCAGTTCGACATTGCCGGCCGCAGCGATGGTGATGGAGCCGGTGCCCGTGCGCACGACCGTCGGAATGTAGATGGTGCCGGCACCTGCAAGGTTTGGCTCGGTGTTCAGATAGGAGGTGTGGCCATCGATGGTGACCTTGCCCGTCACCGTCGGCGGCAACGACGACAAGGCGGTCACCGCGTTGGGATCAACCGATGGCGTATTGCCGATGAAAGCCGCGCCGGCAACGATATCGTAGGAGAAGCTCCCCTTGCCGCTCACCGCCGCCGACATCAATTGCGACGCCGCGGTGGTGTTGAAGACGACGATGGGGTTTCCACCAGGCGGGTTGTAGATCGTCGGATTGTTCGCGATCCGGTCGGCGGGAGGTGTCGGATCTCCCGAAGGCGCGTATGTCCCCTGCAGGGTGGTATAGGCCGGCGGCGCCGCCGGCGGCGTCACCGCGATAGCCGCAAGGATTCCGTCGGCGACGTCGATTCCGGCCGCATGGTCCAGGGCTCCCAGCAAATTCGGTTGGCTGACGAAATTGTTCAACTTGCCCTTATTGTTGTTCACCAGATTGGTATTGATGACGCTGAGGAAGTATGCCGTCCACTTAGTGGCATAGTCCTGCGCCCCGGTGACCACGTTGCCGGTCCCCGAATTGTACAACAACTTTCCGATGCCGTTGGTCAGATTGTAATATTGTGTCCTTGTGGTTGGTGCCGCCGGGATCGCGTTGATTGACGGCTTCACGTGATTGTCAGACAGCGTGTTGGTGTACGCCACGAAGTCTGCGTAGGACAGCACGATGCCGCCGCGCGCCGAAACGCCCGTCATCGATGCGTTGATCCCATTGACGTTGACCCCGACCAGCTCGGTCTCGTAGGCGCGGAACATCCTCAGGTACTGGGAATAGTACAGATTGTACTGATCGATCACCGCCGGATTGCTGGAGCTTATGACAGTCGGCTGCACCAGCTTGAACTGCAGTGCGAGCGCGTTATAGGCGGCAGCCGACAGACCGAAGAACGCGGCGCTGGGCGAGGCCGTGGGCGATGACGGGCCCGACCACGAGCCGTTGGTCTTCACCAGATAGTCGACGATGCCGCTTGAATTGTACTGCAGGACGCCGTTCTGGAACATGCCGAGATAGGAGCTGTAGAGGCTCGAATTGATCTCGCTGGCGTAGAGCGCGGACGCGTCCCCGCCGCGCGGCGTGTAGTTGACGAAGAAGCCGTCGGTCACCGTCGCGTTGATGTTGACGTTGTTCTTCGCCTGCAGAACCAGCGATCCGGGCTCGCCGCCGGTCGCGGTGCGGTACACCAGCGAGACATGGCCGGACGCGTCGACGCTGCCCGCGCCCAGATTCCAGTTGCTGGCGACCGTGATGTTGCCGTTGTTGATGTTGAGGCTCGGATTGATCAGATCGATCTCCGGCCGCGCGTGCATGTTGGCGAAGCTCGCGCTGCCGCCCGCCGGCGTCACGGCCAGGTTCTGGACGAAGCCCGCCAGCGTGTTCTGATAGAAGCTGACGTGATCGGCATTCGGCGCCGAGACGATGAATACCGTACCGGTCGCCTGCGGCGTCGGCGCGACGATCGTCTTGCCGTTCTGATCGGTGCCCGGCAGCGGATTGCCGGCGGCGTCGAACCATCCGGCCGGATCGATGATGCCGTCAAAGTGCCGTGCACCGGTCGAGCTGTCGGTGGTGCTCCACACCGCGTAGGGATTGAGCACGACACCCTTGCCGATCGGGTTGCCGTTGGCATCGAGCACGCCGCGGACGGTGCCGCGGAAATCGACATTGACGGTGTTGTTGGTGAGGATCGGCGCCCGGATGATGACCGCACCGCCGGAGTTGTTGATGTTCGGCCCGCCCGGGCCACCGCTGACGTCGAATATGGCCCCCGGGGCGACGCTGATCGCGCCCGAGGTCGTCATGTTCTGGTAGCCATAGGTGGCGTTGACGGCGCCGCCGGCGTCGGGCGTGCCGGTGGTGCCCAGCGTGATGGTACCGCCGGTCTGCACCAGGCTGGCCGTGGCGTAGGCCGGGTCGGATGGATTGCCTGCGGCGTAGGACGCATTGAGGACGGCGCTGCTGCCGATACTGACGCCGCCGGTGGTGACGCCGCCCGCGGTGACGCCGGCGCCATAGAGCGAGATCTGGCCGCCGCTCGGCCCGCTCGCATCGATGGTGCCGTTGACGATCACGCTGCCGTTGTTGGCAACCAGCAGGACCTTGCCGGAGCTGAGCGTCTGGCCGGCATCGATGCGGATGTCGCCATTGCCGAGGCGCACCGTGAAGCCGCCGGAGAATGCCGAGAGCGGCAGGCCGGTCGCTCCATTGAGGGTTCCCGCCTGCAGCGTGAAATTGCCGCCGAGATCCTTGAACGCAGCGCTACCGTCGAGGGTGCCGTTGAGCGTCGCGCTGTTTGCAGCCAGGATCGACACCGATCCGGCAAAGCCGCGGCCTGCCCCGGCAACACTGACGGTGGCACCCTGCCCGACAATCACATTGCCGGTCGTCGACGCGAGTTGCACGTCGCCGCCGGGTGCATCCTGGACCACGTCGAGGATCGCAATGCGCGAGCCGGACGCATTGATGAGCGCGCCGCTACCCAGCACGACGTCGCCGGCGGTCGCGGTCAGGCTGACCTTGCCGGACAGCGCCTGGATCGTCGCGCTATCGGTGATCGACCCGCCGGCGATGGCGAGAGCGCCGCCGATATTGCTGGCGACACTCGCCGGCTTGTTACCTGCGGCGGTGAGCAGGCTGACATTGCCCAGCGTGCTCAGCGATTGCGTCGCCCCGCTGTTGACCACGATCGCCGGGGCGGACAGCACCATGTTCGCGGCGCCCGCGCCACCGCCCGAGAACGTCACGGTCGGCAGGCTCGAATAGCCGGTGCCGGCATTGGTCAGCGCCAGTCCGGTGACGGCGCCGCCGGACACGGTGGCGGTCGCCGTCGTGCCGGTTCCGCTGATCTTGATGGTCGGAGTGCTCAGGTAACCGTCACCCGCATTGGTCAGGTTGATTCCCGTCACATTGACGAGAACCTGCGCCGCCGTGGCCACGCCTCCGCCGCCGGAGAAGGAGAAGGTGGGCATGCTGGTGTAGCCGGTGCCCGGATTGGTGATGGTCACGCCGACCACGCCCAGCGCCGCGGTCAACTGGGCGCTGCCATCCCCCGTGGCGCTGTTGACGGAGATGGAGTCGACAGAACCGGGGAAGCCGGAGCCGGACGAGGTGAGCTTGACGCCGGTGACCGCACCGTTGGCATCGACGATGGCGGTCCCGGTCGCCGTGACCGGGTTGCCGTTACTGTCGGTTCCGGAGACCGTGACCGGATCGCCGTTGCTGTAGCCCGAACCGCCACTGACGACGGCGAAGCTGACCACGCCGAGCAACGCGGTGCCCTGGGCGCCGGATCCTCCGCCGCCCGAGATGGTCACGGTCGGGACTCCGGTATAGCCGGTGCCGGGGTTCGAGATCGTGACGCCGCCGACATTGAACGCCAGCGCCGCAGCCGCAATCGATCCGGTATCGAGTGTGCCGTTGCCGCTGAACGCGATCGCCTTGCCGGCGTTGAAATTGATCTGGCTGAAGCCGCCGAGATGCTTGGCGCCGACGTCCTCGGTGATGACCTGCGACGCATTGAGCGTGAGGGTGCCGCCGGCGCCGGTGATGCCGACCCCGGTCGCGCCACTGGTGTTGGCGAGATCGATGTTGGTGGCGTTGACCGTGGTGTTGCCACCCTGGCTGAAGAGCCCGGCGCCATCGAAGGTCAGCGTGCCGATCGGATGCGCAGCATCGCCGATCTGCAATCCGTTGGCGTCGTACAGATTGATCGCGGTCGCGCTGCGCAGCCGGACCGAGACGGCATCGTTGAAATTCGCGAGGATGGTAGAATTCAACACAATGCCGGTGCTGCCGCCGCCGATGTTGATGACCGATCCGGCGATGTCGTAATTCCTGGCATTCAGGATGGCGTCGGAGGCGAGCGTGCCGCTGCCGCTGGTGTCGAGCGTCAGCGCATTGCCGCCATCGATGATCGCGCCGGCGCCGATCGAGAAGGCGCCCAGCGGAACCTTGCTGCTCGGCGGCGGACCGCTGCCGGCATATTGCCCGGGAACATAGATTCGGCTGACCGTCACCGTGTCGCCATTCGAAACCCGCAGCAGCGCACCGTCGCCGCTGGCAAACACATAGCTGCCATCGGACTGTTTGACCGGCAGCGAGCCGATCGTGATGTTACGGTCGGTGCCGCCGGGCACCGCGCCGACCGCCCTGACGACGCTGCCGTCACCGATGACAAGGCCCCTGCCGGTGACAAGAGCTCCGTCGCCGGCGAGCGAGACAAGAAGCAGCTCGGGCCCGGTCAACGGATGCGCCGCGTCGGTCAGGACCTCGAGATTGAGCGCGCTGGCGGTGATGTTCTGCACGCCGTTGATGACTTGAGCGGTGCCGCCGATCAGCACCGAGGACGCCCCGAGCCCGCTGATCTGGTCGGCATCGAGAACGAGGTAGTTGTTCGCGTCCGTGCAGCCGGCGGCGCTTCCTCCAACGCAGTCGCCGGCCGGCACCGCTCTGTCGGAAGCGAGGACCAGGATGTTCTTGCCGCTGATCTGCACCTGGCCACCGCCGCCGACGAGGCCTGGCGCCAGATCGCTGGTGCCGGGCGCAAACCGGTTGGTGCCGGCAAGATTGAGCGAATTGGTTGCGCCGAGCACCAGCACGCCGCCATCGATCGGCAGCGGCGGCGGAGCATTTCCTGCCGCAAGCGCCTGGTTGCGGAAGTAGGTTGTTCCCGAGGTAATGTCGATGCGCGAATACTGCGACCAGACCGATTGCGACTGCAGCTGGAATACGGCGGATTGCGACGAACGCGCGCCGGTCAATTGATTGCCGAACGTGCCGGTGACATATCGCGAGCCGTCCGAGCTCGAGGTACCGGCGACCGCATTCGGATTGACGTTGTTTGCAACCTGGACGACGCGGTAGGCGCCGGGCAGCGTTGCGTACATTCCCGGCAGCAGCGTGTAGGTGCCGGCAGGGATGCCGCTGCCGGCACCGATGGTCACCGACTGGCCCGGCGCGATCCCATTCGCGAACGGCTGCACGCTTCCCGCAGGGGCGCCATTCGTACTGTTGCCGGCTGGTACCACCAGGCCGGAAGAGTATGGCGCGAAGGCGAAGTTGGGATCGTAGGCGGCAACGCCGGCCGAGTAGGTCGGGACCAGCGCATAGATCTGGCGACCGTCAGCATAGGTCGGTATGGCGCTGCCATTCGCAGGGTTCTGCTGGTAAGTCGTCAGCACGTTGCGGCTGCCGCCGGTGCCTGCGACAAACTCCGTCGCATAGATATCGCCGCCGCCGCTGAGGTCGAGCAAGGCGCCCGACTGGGTCGCCACGTTCGTACCGAACAGGTCGATCGACTTGCTCGGCGGCGCGGCCAGCACTGGCACGCCCTGATTGGTAGAAGCGCCCTGATACCAGGTGGTGCCGTCGACGGTGTAGCCATCCGGCACGACCAGACCGGCTGCCGACACGGAGGTCAGGCTGCCCGCTGCCAGCGTCACGCTCGCCGTCGGCGTGAAGGTCCCCGAGGCGAAGGTGACGTGCCCCTCGTTGGCAATCGCGTTGATGAATTGGGCCGGGACGTCGCTGCTGGTCCGCACGCCCAGGATGATGTTGCCGAGCGGCGCCCACAGCGTGCCGCCCTGCACGATGTTCTGTGCACTGATCACAATGCTTCCGCCCGCCGAAAGCGGCGGCGTCGGAATGCCGTTCTGTGCGATCGTGATCGCGCCCGACGCGCCGGTCGACATCAGGAGGAACGCGGTGTTGCTGACCGGGTAGATCTCGGCCGCGCGCAGCGTGAGATTGCCGGGAACCAGCAGCGCTCCACCGAACGTCGTCTCTCCCGCGCCAAAGCTGCCGTCGACGAAACCATAATATTGCGGCAGCAACCGGATGGCGCCCGCGCTGGTGAGGTTGACGCTGCCGGCGTTGTCGAGCCCGATGCCGCGCTCGAGGTCGATCCATTGAGCCGTCACGTTCAACGTGCCGGCGCCGGCAGTCGGGACGATCGACTGGGCACTGGGCACGAGTCCGACCAAGCGAACGTAGCCGGCGTTCAGATTGACGACCGACCCGTCCGCGATCGCGATGTGTCCGGCACGCGCGTTAAGGGTCAGGGCGCCGGGAATCCTGACATTGACCGAGCCGCCGAACGCAATGGTTTGAGCATTGAGCGTCACGGAATCGAAGCCGCTGTTGCTCAGCGTATCGGCCCCGATGAATGCACCCGCTGTCGCCGACGCGCCCAAAGCCGGCAGGTTCGCTGCGACCACGCCGGGCTGCTGCACCGTGATGATGTCCGGCGCCGGCGGAGCGCCCTTCGCGGTGTCATTGACGACGCCGATGGTCAGGCTGCCGCCGGTCGCAAGCGGTGCTCCGCCCGCCGCATCGACGGACCCGGCAAAATAGACCGTCCTGCCGGACAGCTGCAGACTGCCGCCGTTGCTCCAGGCCGCCTGCCCGACGACGTGCGGTCCGAAACCAGCCTGCGGCAACTGGATCAGGTTGCTTTCCGCGGTCACCGCCGCACCCTGCAGATTGAACTGCGCGCCGGGCTCCGCCACCACGCTGGTCGCCAACAGCGAGATGGTGCCGGCGTCGCGCACTGTGCCCGTCGAATAGGCGGTCACCTGCGGATTGGGCACGAACACGCCGCTCACATCGAGCACGGCGGTCGCACCGATGCGCACCTCCGTACCCGTTGCATTGATGCTGCCCGCTGGCACGACGATGTTGCCGCGAATAGCGGCCGTCGCAACCGCATTCAGTGCGACCGTGGCCAGCGGATCGGTGACGATGGCGGCGCCACGATCGACCAGCACATTAGTCCCGCCCAGCGTCAGGCTGACCGGTTTGCGCAAGCCATCGGGCACCAGTCCCAGGGACGCGAAGTCGCGCACCCGCGCGCCGGTCGGAATCTTCACCTCGCGGCCGGAGAGCACGGCGCTCGGCTGCTTCTGCAGCAGCAGCTGCGTGCCCGCGGTCACGGTGACCCCGCCAGAAATATCGGTCAGGGTGTACTGGGAGAATCCGCCGCTGGTGAAGAACGAAGGCGGCAGAACCACCCGACCGGCCTTCGCGTCCGATACGGCCATGCCCGCGACAGGGATTCCGCTTTGGAGGGCGACGGCGTTTGCCGTATTCGTGGAAACATACGACGTCACATCCGCGGTCGCGCCGTCGACCGCAATGGTCGAGGCCTGCAATGTCAGCGTACCGCCGCCATCGAAGCCGCCTGCGTAGACGGTGCCGCCAAGCAGCACATTGGCCTGGTTGGGATAGTTGACGGTGCCATCCGGATTGGTGCCGTGCGGGAGGACGTTGAAGTCGGCAGGGCTTTCATTGCTACCAAGATTACCGGAGAAGGCGCCGGTGTAGAGGGATAGGGTCAAGCTACCACCCTTGCCGACCGGCAAGCCATCGGACCCGATCTTGACCTTGCCGGTCGTATCGACATAACCGCCGCCGGACAGGTCGATGACGCTGCCAGGCGAGAGCACGATGCTTTGAGTGACGTCGACGAAGGCGCCGTCACCTCTGCTCGGCCCGTTGCTGGCTGAGAGAGTTGAGATACTCACGCTGCCGCCGTTGACGTAAGCGCGTCCCTCGAGCTGATCCGCCGACAAGCCTGTGTCGTTAACCCAGCGCCCGCGCACGTCGAGCACCGCATGCGGCCCGATGACCAGGGCCGGAACCGGCGGCTGCGCCGGCTGAAACTTGACGGGATAGGTGAAGCCGGTAAGGCTGAGCTGGCCGGCGGGCGCACTGAGTGTGCCGTCAATCGTGGCGACGTTGTCCAGCGTGATGCTGCCACCAGGCCGCACCGACAGAACGGCATTCGTTGTCATGTCTAGCCGATGCGCGCCCGTGATCGAGACGGCCCCGAGCGATGCATTGGAGAGGAGGTCGGTGAAGATCGGGAACAGGCCGTTGACGAGCGTAGGCGACCAGCTCGACGCGTTGGCAAAGTTCAAGCCGCCGAGACCGTACGGATCCGCCCCGGCAGCGGCCTGCGACGTGAGCACCAAATTGTTCGGGTTGCCGGTGCCCGTCGGATTCGCGAACGTGATGCTCAGCGACGCACCCTTCGGCATCTGGTCGGCGGACGAGAGATTCGACGATCCCGCCAGCGCGCGTTGCCGGCTGCCCGCCACCACGTTGCCGATGATGTCGTTGACGATCGGATTGACGGCCGCGACCGTGACCGAGCCGGCATTGGCGCCGGTGATGTAGCTCGCCTCATAATGCGAATTGCTGCTGCCGCCCCAGGGGCTGAGATAGATCTCAGTCAGCTTGGTATCGACGACGCCATTGACCTTGTGCAGGACCGTGAAGCCGCCGCCGACGCCTACATAGGCAATGGTGGGATCGGCGCGGCCGATGTCGTAGACGCGCCCGTCGGCACCCAGCAGGCGCGTCGTGCTGATCAAGCCGCCGGTGTATTGCACATAGCCGGCCGACACGTTGATGGTCGCGCCCGGCTGCTGCACGACATTCTTTCCTGATGTCGAGAAGCTGCCGCCAGCCGTGAGGATCTGGTCTATGCTTTGCGGGATCAGCCCGACATAGCCGGCCGCGTTGAGCAGCGGCGAGCCGACCCATTTCACACCGTCGGCACGCGTGCCGCCGAGGCGCGCATCGATGGTCACGGTCTTGCCGATCAGGGCCTGGGCGAGCGGGCTGTCGGCGACCTCCGCCGCGGTGACGAGGATGCTGATCTGATTGATCGACATCGGCAGCGTGACCCCGGTGATGCCGGAGAGATCGATGGTGCTGCCCTTCTCGAGCAGGACCGTGCCGGCAACACTGTCGGCGCCGATCGTCAGCGCGGCGCCCGGCGCCTTGATCATGGCACCGGCGGCACCCGCGCCGGTGCCCTGCACATCGACGCTGCCAACCGCCGTTATGCTGAGCTGCGGCTGCAGCACCGTTTGGAAATACGGCGCGTTGCTGGCGCCGTTCGCTGATGTCGGTGTGTTGAGCGTCGCGGTCGGCAGGGTTCCGCTGGTCTCGTCCGGCAGGATCGACGTGAGGCTCGCCGACCCCAGCACGATATTGCCGTCGGCACCGGACGCGCAGCCGCTTTGCACGCAGGCCGTGTTCATGTTGATCGAGCCGGTGCGGGTGGTCGAGGTGGTCGCGACGATGCCACCGAGCTGGTTGATCGATCCGCCCGACAGCGTGACCGCGCCGGAATTGGACGTCAGCAGGCCGGAAGCCTGATTCGTTACCACGCCTCCATTGGCCAGCACCCGCATCGCGGTCTGGACGCCGACTGCGGTCGACAGCGGCGTTACCAGGGTGACGGAGCTGTCCGACGCCAGGATGATCTGGCCGTTCCTGGTGGTGATCGCACCGGCATTGCTGACGCCGCCGTCGCCGAGCAGCGCGACGTAGCCACCATCGCCATTCGCGCTCAGCTTGCCGGTTGTGTCGATGATCGCACCCGGCTGGACCGTGACCTTTCCGCTGCCGCTGCCCACGTTGAAGATCGCAGCACCCGAAGCCGTATTGGGAGGGACAACACTGACCGGCACGTTGCCGAGCTGCGAGAACAGCCCGCTTTGCAGGAATCCCTTATAATTGCTGCCGCTGAGCTGCGACGGCAGATCCAGCGTCGAGGCGATCAAGGTGTGCACATTGATCTGGCTGGTGCCGCCGAAGATGATGCCGTTCTGGTTGATCAGGTAGACCGCGCCGTCGGCCCTGATCGTTCCCAGAATCTGGCTCGGCACGCCGGCCGACGCAATCCTGTTGAGCGCGGCCCAGTTCGCGTTGCCCTGCTGGTTGAAATTGACGGTCGTGCCGCTGCCGACATTGAACGACTGCCAATTCAACACCGCCTGGGGCTGAGTCTGGTTGATATTGACCGTGGTCTGGCCGCCGCTGCTGGTCTGCGTCGGCGTGGCGGCACCGACCCAGTTGGTGACGGGATTGGCGACGCCGGGCGCGGCCAGGCCGCTGTTCGGCACCAGGCCGCCGGCATTGAGGCCGTTCGGCACTGCGCTCGGCGCGCTCGCTGCCAACCCGCGCGCGACGCTCTGGGCCGCCTGCAATGCCTGGATCGCCTGCGCGGCGCGTGCCATCGACGCTTGCGAGTTCTGCGCGGCCTGCTGCGCCTGCTGTGCGGCATCCTGCGCCGCGCTGATCGCCGCCTGCGTGGCCGCGCTGCTGACGCCACCCCAGGCGCCGAACGGGCGCGCCGCCGCGGGCGAGCTCATTGCGATCGCGATCGAACTTGCACCTGCGAGCAACAGGCCACGGCGCGAGATCGAGCGAGGGAGCGAATGCATGCGGGCCTTCCAATGCAGCAGACGATGCGAACGATCGTGACGCAACGAGGCACCGGCCAGCCTGCGATCAGTTGGCCCGATGCCGACATCTCAGTGAAAAGCGCGCAACCCTGCTGGCGCAGCCGCCCGCGAGCGGACACGCCCGACAGTTCGGGACGCCTCTCTGATCTTAAGACAGTTTGAGACGAGCTAACGCGAAGCGATTTCGCAAAAAAGTTTTAACCCTGCGGTGGAACTCAACCTCGGCGCGAACCGGCCAGTTCAAAAACACCGTCGCGTCAATTGGTTGGCGATGCTGCTCTGGACTGCCGGAGCGGCCGCTCGGCGGGCTTCGGCGGCTTCGCCGCGCCGGTGAACAGGGCGAAATCCACCGAGCGTTCCCCCTGTTTGAGCACAAGCCGGCGCGGCTCGATCCGCTCGACCTTCCAGCCGCTCACGTCGTCACCGGTGCGTACGCGCATCACTTTGTCGCCTTTGCTCGCGGCACGGATCGCGGCACGACCGTCGCCATTCTCGCTGACAATGCCGAGCACCACCACGCTCGGCGGCGGCGGTGGCGGTGGCGCTTCCTGCCGCGCCACCGGCGCGACCGGCTTGGCCGGCGGACGCCGCGCCGGCGAGAACAGCGGCTTGTCGATGGTCGCGCTCAACTGTTGCAAGGGCTGGACTTCGACCGGATTGTTGACGACGACCTCGCCGCCTGCCGCAAGTTCCGCAGCGCGCGCAAACAATGCGCAAAGACAAAGCCCGGCAACCATCAACATTTGCACTGCGATCGACATCTGTCGGCTGTCCCTAGGTCTGAGCTGGTTGTTTTCTGCTCGCACCTGTCCGCGTGCACCGGATCGTCATCACCGCGTGCAACAATCAACCTGCGCCAGGAGCGCCTGCGTTGCAAGGCTTCTCGTTACTAGGCAACGCGTTGTGTCGCGCATCGCAGCGTGTATGCGTCAAATCTGTGAAAGTGAATCACAGCCGGACATTGTCGCCATGCGCGTCATGCGCGAGCTGTTGTTACGACGGCGTCATCCAAGCCCCACACACTCCAGGCGTGTAGCAGGCGGCAACTTGCCGGCGCTGCCGCTTTGCATCGACGCCTAAAAGCCGTCGAGACGAAACACCGGTATCAAAGACGTGGCGTCATGCGTTCGAGTCGCATCCGTGCCGGCCTCATGCCGCTGCTGCTCGGCGCGCTGTTCCTGGCGCTGGATTGTGTCGTGACGTGCAGCACCGGATCCGCGCAGGCGCTCGCGGCATGCGAGTTGCGCTCGCGCGGCGGCGTGATCAAGCACGTCGTGCAGATCGAGCTCGACAATGTTCACCTGCGCCGCGACGACCCCAACGTGCCGTCGGATCTCGAGCAGATGCCGCATTTGCGCGACTTCATCACGCGCGACGGAATCATCGGAAGCAATCATCAGACCTCGCCGCTTGCCGAGACCGCGACTGACGCGCTCACGATCCTGACCGGTCTGCATGGCGACCGGATGGGCGTTGCAACCGGCAACAGCAATGCTGCGTTCCGCAGCGACGGCAGCATAGGCTTCGCCAGCGCCTTCGCCTACTGGACCGCGACCAGCAGCGATGGCAAGCCGCTGATGTTGGCCGACACCGGCAAGACCGTGCCCGCACCGTGGGTGCCGTTCACGGCCGCCGGCTGCGACGTCGGCGCGTTCGCAACGACCGGCCTGACACTGCAGGAGATCGGCCCCGAGATCGCGGCAACGCTCGGCCCCTCCGAAGCCCGCGCCGCTGCCGGCGATCCGCTCAAGGGGCGGGCCGATTTCCTTGGCATTGCGATCCATTGCGCTCGCGGCAGCGCATTATGCAGCAACGCCAACGCACGTTCGGATCTGCTGCCCGATGAGCCGGGCGGCTACGCCGGCTTCAGCGCGTTGTTCGGCAACCGCAATGTGCAGCCGGTAATCTCGCCGGACGGCCCGGTCAGGGATCTTGACGGCGATATCATCGACGACGACGCAGGTCACCCGGGCTTTCCCGGTGCGTCAGCGACAACGGCCGCACAATCGCTCGGCTATGCCGCGGCGATGCTGGAGGCCGGCGTGCCGGTGGTCTATGTCGGAATCGGCGATGGGCATCGGCCGCCCACCACGCGCCGGCGCGCCCTCGGCCCCGGAGAGCACGACCATGTCGCTAGGCTCGCCGCCGACGATGCCGCCTTCAGGAGCTTTATCGACCGGCTGGGCGCAAGCGGGATCACCACGCGCAATACGCTGTTCGTCGTCGTGCCCACGGGTAATGACCGTTTTGTCGGCGGGCCGCCCAGCCCGCCAGGGTGCGACGGCCTTGCGGTGCCTTGCAGCTACCGGCCGATCGGCGCGATCGGCATCGCCATCGATCGGCTGCTCGCGACCGAGCGCCACAACGTGACCACGTTCGATGTTCAGGTCGGCAACGCGCCGCCGTTCTACATCCGCGGCAATCCGCTCCCCGCCGATCCGCTGACACGCACGCTCGCGCAGGATGTCGGCAGGCTTGCCGTCGTCAACCCGGTCACCGGCAACACCGATCGCCTGACGTCGATGGTCGCGGACCGCGCGCAGATGCAGCTCATGCACATGGTGACCGCAAGCCCGGCGCGCACGCCGCATGTCATCATGTTCGCAGACCCCGATTACATCGTCAGGACGGCCGGCAGCCGCGCCGACTGTACGCAACCGCCGGCCTGCGTTGCGGTCAATCCCGACACGGCGTGGGTACGCGGCGACATCGCGCAGATTCTCGGCGGCAGCTGGTTCGGCATGGCTGGGCCGGGGATCGCGCACCGCGGCGAGACACCCGACATCCTCTCGCACCACGCGGACCTGCGGCCCACCCTGCTGGCGGTGCTGGGTCTGACCGACCGCTACACCCACGACGGCGTCGTGCTTGGAGATGCGCTTGAGCCGAGCGCGCTGCCGGCTGAGCTCGCAGACGATCGCGAGACCTATGTGTATCTGGCGCGTGCCGCCAAGACGATCAACGATCCGCTTGGCCAGCTCGGACGCAACAGCCTTGCCCTTGCGACCCAGGCCATCACGGGCGGCGATGTCGGTTATCAACGTTATCTCGACATGATGGCCGCGATCACGACCAGACGCGATGCCCTGACACGCGAGATCAACACGCAACTCGATGGCGCTGCTTTCGGGCATCGGCCAATCAATCCGTCCTACGCCCGCGTACTGATCGGTCGCGCCGGGGCATTGGTCAACGAGGTCGAGGACCTCGCCGGCAGCAGCCTGGCCCCCGCCGATCGTCCCTGGAAGGCAGCAAGCGATGCGCATTGACAACCGAACTGCCGGCGACACCGAACCATCGGCGCAGAGCGGGCAACAGAGACTCGGCGTGCGGCACCCTCGCAAGGCGTTGATCGCCACATGTCTTGCGCTCGCCGGCCTGCTCGGCGGCTGCATGATGGACAAGAGCATCGACTTGCCCGGACGCGACCAGGTTACCGATCCGATCCGCGATGCCGACCTGCGGGCGCGCTGGAACGGCCCGGTCGGCGGAACGTCCGGCGCAGCGGCCTCCGCGCGCACGCAACCCATGGTGTTTCCCGGCGCCGATCAGGATCTCGCTGCACCGCCGACGCAGCGCGACGCCGTCACGGCGACGACGACGCGCTTCGCGAGCGCCGTTGACGGCGACGTCGCTACCGAGAGCGGCGGCATCGAGCTGAACTTCGACAACGCCGATATTCCGACCGTGGCGAAATCCGTCATCGGCGACAGCCTCGGAATGAACTATATCGTCGACCCGCGCGTGCAGGGCACGATCACGCTGGCCTCCGCGCAACGGATTCCGCGCAAAGACGTGCTGCCGATCTTCGAGAGCGTGCTGCGAATGTCGAATGCGGCGCTGCTGCGCGAAGACAATCTGATCCGCATCGTGCCGCTGCCGGAGGCCGCGGGCGCCGGCGTCTCTGTCGTCGGTGCGGGACAGCCCGGCTATGGCGTCTCGATCGTACCACTGCGTTTCGTCTCTGCCGCGGCCATCGGCAAGACGGCGGAGAGCTTCCTGTCGCGGCCCGGCGCCGTTCGCGTCGATCAAGCCCGCAACGTGTTGTTGATCCAGGGTACCGCCTCCGAGCGACAGGCGGCGCTTGGCGTCATCGGCACGCTTGATGTGGAGTGGCTGCGCAATCAGTCGGTCGGGCTCTATCCGCTGAAGTCGACCGCGCCCGAGACCATGATCCGCGAGCTCGAGAAGGTCTTCGACACCGCCGACGGCGGACAGGGACAGGGCGTGATCAAGTTTCAGCCGGTGTCGCGCATGAACGCCGTGCTGGCGGTGAGCAAGAACAGCAAGGTGCTGGAGCGCGCCACCCAATGGGTGCGGCGGCTGGATCGTTCCGACCCCACCGGCACGACGGTGCGGGTCTACAGCCTGCGCTTCGGCAACGCGCGCAGCATTGCCCGCATCCTCAACGAGATGTTCGTCGGCCGCAATTCGCAATCGGCCAGTGACAGCCAGACCAGTGCGACCGCGCCCGGTCAGAGCGGAACGACGTCGCGCATCGACTCGCTCGGTGCCGGCACCCTCAGCAGCAGCAACAATCCGACGACGTCGCCGCAGGGCGGCACCCAGAACTCGGGCGGCACCAACGGCAACGCGGCCCAGGTCGGATTCTCCGATCGCAAGGACGACGACCAGGATATGCCGGGGGCGGGCGGCGGCGGAACGGGGCTGGGTTCGCTGCCGCGCGGCGTGTTTCAGAACGTTCGCGTCACTGCCGACAAATCGACCAACGCCATCATGGTCTATTCGAACCAGGAAGATTATCAGGTGATCGAGCGGGCGATCGAGTCGCTCGATCGCCCGCGGCTGCAGGTCGCCGTCGATGCGATGGTCGCCGAGGTCACGCTCACGGACCAGCTGCAATATGGCGTGCAGGCCTATCTGACCAGCGCCAACGCCGGCGCCGGCCCTGACAAGGGATCGGTCGGCCTGTTCAGCGCCGCGCAATCCGCCGCGCAGACCGCCCTGCTCGCGCGCGTGCTGCCCGGCTTCAACCTGTTGCTCGGTGCCGAGGCCAATCCGAAGCTGGTCCTCAGCGCGCTGTCCAATCTCACCACCGTCAAGGTGTTGTCGGCTCCGTCGCTCGTGGTCGCCGACAACGAGCCGGCGATCCTCGAGGTCGGTGACCAGGTGCCGATCTCGACTGGCAGCACCGTCACCGGCCTCAATGTGGTCAGCAGCATCAGCCGCCAGAACACCGGCATCATCTTGAAGGTGCTGCCGCACGTGCATCCGAATGGATCGATCGAGCTCGAAATCGAGCAGGAGGTCTCCAATGTCGTCAATCCGGCCGGCGCGAGCGCCCAGAACCTGACGCCGACCATCTCGCAGCGGCGGATCCACTCGACGGTCGGCACCAGCAGCGGCCAGACCGTGCTGCTTGGCGGCCTCATCAAGGAGGACGACGAGCGCTCGGTGGCCGGACTGCCCGGCCTCAACCAGATCAAATATCTCGGCGACCTGCTGAGCCAGAAGAGCGACACCAAGCTCCGCTCGGAGATCATCGTGTTCGTCACGACGAAGCTCGTGCGCAACGGCCACGATGCCCAGGTGGTCGCCGAGGAATTCCGCGAGCGCCTCGACAGCATGCGGCGCGCACCGTCGACCTTCGATGTGCCGGGCGCGGCACGGCCGGCCGTCGCGCGCAAATGACGCTGCGGCCGCCGATGGCGATGGTCTTATCCATTCTCCAGGTGCTGGGTGCAGCCATCTTCAGCACCGCCGCAATCGCGGCCGAGCTGAGCAGCGTGAGCTTGAAGGGCGACATCACGATTGTCGCACTCAGCGGCGACGTCGCCCAAGGCGACACCGAGGCTGCGGAAGCCCTGATCAAGGCCGCCAACGACGGCAACCGCCTGATCTCCGCGGTGAGGCTCGACTCGCCAGGCGGCAGCCTCGCCGAGGCGATCAAGCTCGCCGGGCTGATCCGCCGGGCCAAGCTGCCGACGATCGTTGCGGCCGGGTCGCGTTGTGCGTCGGCCTGCTTCATCGTGTTCGCGGCGGGAAACGAGAAGTTCGCGAGCTATGAGGCCGCGATCGGCGTCCACGGCGTGTCCGACAAATTCGGCCATGAGACGGCGCAAACCGAAGAGGCGACGATTGCCATGGCCCGTGTCGCCAGCGGGTTCGGCGTGCCGCCCCGCATCATCGGACAGATGGTGGCAACGCACGCCCACGAGATCGCGTGGCTGACGCCCGACGATCTGCGCGCCATGGGCGCGATCATGACCGATCGGCCGCGACGCCACGCGCCGCCGCCGACGTCGCCGGACGATCGATGGCTTGCTGGGCTTGGGAATCAGCCGGAGGACGCAGCGACGAGGTCGCAAGCGGCCGATCAGCCCGCGCACGAGGCCGCCGGAAGATCCGGGCAGCATGTCCTGCCTCGACAAGGAAGGTAAGGCAGAGGCGACCTGCTCGGAAAGGCTCGCCCAACAACTCGATATGCCGCTGATCGCAGCAACATTCACTCGTTGCTGGCGGCGCTCGTCAGCTTGTCCAACGAGATGTCGCCGGCGGTCCCGCTGCCACCCTCCTGACCATCGGAGCCATAGGAGAGAATATCGTAGGCATCGCGTTCGCCGGGCGCCCGATAGATATAGGGATGACTCCACGGATCATTTGGAACCACGCCGCCCTTGAGATAAGGACCGTTCCAGTTGGGCGCGCCAGACGTTCGCTGCACCAGCGCCGTGAGCCCCTCTGCAGTCGTCGGGTAACGACCGGTATCGAGCTGGAACAGGTCGAGCGCGCTCGCAAAGCTCCGCATCTGGATCTTGGCGGCCTTGACCTTCGATTCACTCAGGTAGCTCAGCACGCGCGGGCCGACCAATCCCATGATCAGGCCGATGATGGCGATGACGACCAGCATCTCGACAAGCGTGAATCCCCGCTCGCCCTGCCGCGTCTTGTGTCGCTCGAGACGCCCGGAAACAAGGATGGAATTTTGCTTCGACATCACTGTTCGTCCAATACTGTTCGTCCCATGAGCGGCAAGGCAAGGATCGTCACCAGACTTTCGACGCTCTGGGGTAGTTCCGGGCGCCTCGATTGAGGCGCCCGGCCTTGTCATGTGCTCGACACCATCTCGGTACAGCGCAATCGCGATTGCGCCGTCCACAATGCGCCGATTTACTTGGCGCCGCCGCTGGCGCCGTTGGCCACGTTCAAGCAGCCGTTCGTCTGGGTAGCGGCAGCCGCGCTGATGGCGGTCGGCAGCGTGCCCCAGTACTGCTTCTTGATGTTCTGCGCATAGCTGACCGGCACCGCGTGGAAGCCGGCATTCTCGATCACCGCCGAGACGTCCGGATCGAAGTTCGGATCGGTCGAGTCGGCACCGGCAACGTAGGTGGTCAGGAAGTTGACCAGGTTGGTTTGGCGGTTGGCGTCGGCCTGGACGTTGTAGCAGCTGTACAGGTCGAGGAACGTCGTGCCGCTGAGCGGATAGGCGTTCAGCTTGTTGGTGAGCGGCAACACCGGCAGGCCGGTGACGGTCACGCCCGACTGGGTGACAGCGCCGAACACGTTGGCGTAGATGTTGTAGTCGTTCCAGGTCCAGGTCGTGGAGGGCGTCTTGAGCCTCGTGTCAGCCCACGCGGCAGCGGCGCCATCCGGTGTCGGTGCGATAAATGTCAAGCTCGCCGGCTGAGTCGCTGGCGACACTCCGTGGCTCGGAACATAGGTGCCGGCACTGCGCAGCTGCTCGTTCGACAGAGCCGCCGAGCGCGGCGCAGCGATGGTCCCAACCTGTGTGGTGTAGGGCTGGGTGAAGTCGGCGCTGATGTATCCGATACGGCCGGCCTTGCTGCTGTCGGTGCTGATCGCAGATGCCACGCCTCCGCTGCCTTGCGCGCTGATCCAGGCGTTCGTCGCCGTCGTGTTGTTCCAGCCTCCCGCGCCACGGACCGCAGCGATGCGGGTGATCAGGTTCGAGAAACTGGTGCTCGGCAGGGTTGTGGTGTTGAAGATCGACTGGTAACCGTACGCACCGGTGGAATCGAGCAGCGGGCAGACGGCCTTGAGATAGTTGGTCAGGATGAAGCTCGTGCCGCTGCCATCGCCGCGGTACACGATCTTGATCGGCAAGGACGAGCTCGTGTAGCGTTGTGCCGCGCCTGTGTTGTCGATGTTGGTGTAGTCGAAGGCCGCGAGCACTTGGCCGCCGGCGTTGTTGAGGTACGGGATCTTGCCGACGGTGATGTCGTTCCAGTCGGTCACGAGGCCGGTAAAGATCGCGCACAGCTGCGCGGTCGAGAGCTGGATGGCCGCGCCCTGGTTGGCCTGGGTGCCCGGCGTGGCGCCGGTGCCGGCGACCGCCGAGTAGACGGTCATCGAGCTGGTGTTGACGCCGATCGCGACGTTGACTTCGAAAGCCGGGATCTGGATCGGATTGCCGAACACCGTGGCGTTGTAGGCGACCGAAGCCGTCGAGGTGCTGTTCAGCGTGATCTGGGTCAGCGCGCCGCCGGTGGTGGTCCAGCTCTGCGTCGGGTTGAAGCTGACCGACGACGTGGTCAGCGTCGTGGACGTACCAACGAAGGCCAGCGGCGAATCCGACAGGCCGATGTCGACGCGCGGATAGGGATAGCTGCCGAACTGGGTCGCCGGGCTTCCCGGATTGGCGAGGTCGATCGTCGCGGGCTGGTTCGCGGGCAGCGGCGTGTTGATCGAGATGTTGGCCGACGGGTTCGGCGTGACCGTGCCGTTGTACCACTGCTGCGGATCGTTGGTGATGAAGCCGCGCACGCCGTTGCCGCTGCCGACGCCGGCATACATGCCTTGTATCGGCAGGCTCGTCAGCGTGCAGGTGGTCGGCAGCTTGCCCGGCGCCGGGAAGCTCGGGTCGAACGCGAAGCCGTCGGGATAGGCGGTGCCGAAGCCGACGTTGGCGCCCATGTAGCAGTCGAAGATCTGGCGGAAGGCTTCCGAGGCGAGCGTGCTGCCGCCCGTGTAGATGCCGGCAGTGGCGGTGGAGGCCTGCGCGTTCGCGGGCGTGATGCTCGAGGACGCGAGCAGGGCGAGCACCGAAGCGGTGCCGAGCATGTATTTGGACGATTGCATTTTCATTGCGCTGTTCCTGTGGGGTTGATCACCACCGGCACACATCGTCATCGCGTCGTCACGAGAGTGCAAAGTAATCTTCAAGCAAGAAGAAGTTTACTTTCTACCTAACCAAGATTTATTGGAATAAATCTATGATTAGGCAAGCACCTCTGCCGTCGACGTCATGTCTCCGTCGCCGATGATTGACTTCACGTCTGATAGACAATTCGACGATTGGGATCGCGCAGGGATTATTTTCGATCAGCTCCCGAAAAACATCTTGGCAATACCTCGTCAGATGCTCTATGGACTCTGCGTCCGACAGCTCGCTGTCTGATCGCAAGTGATAGACAGAGCAATCTCCGCGGGCTTTCATTCAAGCGAGGCCTCCCACATGGAAGACAACTCGAGCGGGCGTCTTGCGATTCGTGTGGGGCATGGCGGCCATGCAATTTTGGCGCGCCCGCTGAACGGCGGCTATCCATCGACTGACCTGAAGCGGGCGCAAGCGCTGCATCAGGAGGGCGTGGCACACGCACGCCAGGATCGCTGGCGCCCGGCGCTGCGCGCATTCAACGAAGCGGTGCGGCTCGCGCCCGATCAGTCCGGCTTCAATTATTGCAAGGGCGTCGCACTGTGCCGGTTCGATCGCTTCGACGACGCGCGCGAGGCATTCGCCGCGGAACTCAGGGTGACACCGACGCATGCGCCGGCGCTTGCCGAGATCGGCACCTGCCTCGCACGCACCGGACGCACCCGCGACGGCATTCCCTATCTCCAGGATGGATTGCGCCTGCTGCCGAAGATGCCGCTCGCACAGTACAGCCTCGGCCTTGCGCTCCTGACCGAGAACCGGCGCAGCGAGGCCCTCGCGGCGCTGGACAAGGCGATCGAGCTCGATGCCGGAAACGGGGAAGCCTATCGCACCCGCGGCCTCGCCTATGTGATGGACGGACAGTTCGACAAGGCGGTCGACGATCTCCGGGCCGCCTCGACGATCGACAGCGACAATTACAAGGCGATCATCGAGCTCGGCATGAATTTCGGCATCGCCGCGCGCGACCAGCAGGCGGCGCGGCTGTTCGAGATCGCCGCCGAAAGCGCGCCGACCGTCGCGCTGCCGCAATATCTCTACGGCCACTTTCTGATCAATCACCGCGCGTTCGAGCGCGGGCTCAGCTATGTCGACCGCGCGCTGGCGATTGATCCGCTGCAGGCGGAGCATCATGTCGGCCGCGGCTTCGGATTGCTTGGACAAGGTCGCATCGAGGAGGCCGTCGCGGCCTACCGGCGCGCCGGCGAGCTCGATCCCGGAAGCGCCGGCATCGCCGGAACCCTGCTGTTCGCACTTCAGCACAAGCCGGGCGTGACGCGCGGCGAGCTGCTGCGCGAGCACCAGCGATGGGCGATGCTGTACCGGCCGAGCGCGCCGCTCAATCGTCT
Organism: Bradyrhizobium sp. PSBB068; assembly: GCA_016839165.1. Classification (NCBI taxonomy): domain Bacteria; kingdom Pseudomonadati; phylum Pseudomonadota; class Alphaproteobacteria; order Hyphomicrobiales; family Nitrobacteraceae; genus Bradyrhizobium; species Bradyrhizobium sp. PSBB068. The sequence continues at coordinate 1,701,681 of CP069300.1, read as the reverse complement.
TGCATTCGCCAACGTGCCGGATCCGGCGCGCAAGCCGCGGCTCGGCCTGGTGTCGGCGGACCTGCACCGGCATGCCGTGTCGTTCCTGGTGCTGCGCGCCTTCGAGGCGCTCGCCGCGCTCGGCTACGAGATCTGTTGCTACAAGACCGACAGCAAGCGGCAGGACGACGATTTCAGCGAACGCTACAAGGAAATCTCGCTGTCCTGGCGCGACGTCTCGGGGATGGACGATCAGGCCCTCGGGCAACAGATTGCCGAGGACCGTATCGATGTCCTGTTCGATCTCGCCGGCCACACCGCCGGTAACCGACTCTCGCTGTTCGCGATGCGCGCGGCGCCGATCCAGCTCAGCTGGGCCGGCTATGTCGGCACGGTCGGGCTCGACACCTATGACGGTCTGATCGCCGATCCGGTGGAGATTCCGCCGGAGCACGACGCGAGCTATATCGAGCGCCCGATCCGCCTGCCCGACTGCTATGTCTGCTATCACCCGCCGGCCAAGGCGCCCGAGGTGCCGCCGCTGCCGAGCTTGAGCGGCGGCCGCTTCACCTTCGGCTGCTTCAACCGTCCGGCGAAGCTCAACAGCGAGCTCGGCAAGGCCTGGGCGCGGATACTCGAGCAGGTGCCGGATTCCCGCATCCTGATGGTTTATGGCGGCCTCGGCGAGACCAGCACGCGCGATGCGGTCTACAACGTGCTCGGCCAGGGCGGCATGCCACGCGAGCGGGTCGAGCTGGTCGGCGAAACCGAGCAGGACAAGCTGCTTGTGGCCTACGGTGAGGTCGATGTCGCGCTCGATCCGTTTCCCTATTCTGCCGGCGTCACGACGCTCGAGGCGATGTGGATGGGCGTTCCGACCGTGACCTTCGTCGGCGATACGTTCGCCGGCCGTCACTCGGCGGCCCATCTCACCGCGGCGGGACTGGGCAGCTTTTGCGCGCACAGCATCGACGACTACGTCGCCATGGCAGTCGGATGGACGCGCCGGCGCGATGAACTCGCCGAGTTGCGCCGTACGCTGCGCGACCGCGTCGCCGCCTCGCCGCTTTGTGACGCGCCGCGCTTCGCCGACAATCTCTCGCGCGAATTGATGAAGCTCTGGGCGGAGTGGTGCGAGGCCCGCACCAACGCGGCGGCCTAGAGCATGATCCGGAACAGTACGACGCGGGTTTCCGAAATGACCATGCTCGAACAACGAGCTAGAGCGCGATGACGATCCGACCTGATCTCATCGCGCGTCAGCCGCAATCGCGGGCGAAGCGGACAAAATAACGGGCCGTCGCTTGGCCGAACGACACGCAGGTCGAGAGTAAGGGGTGCGTTGATGTCGAAGGCAGGGATCAGCGAGGCGCAGACGATGCGTGCAGGGCTGGCGATGCTGAATCAAGCTTCGTCCGGGCGGCGCGCGGAATTCATCCAGACTGTCATGAACCGCGCCATCGCGCTGTTTCGCGACGGCCAGCTGGACAGCGCTGATCTGCTGCTCGAAACCATGGAGCAGGAACCCGCAGTGCGGCCACACGTCCTGCACATTCGCGGCGTGATCGCGCTGCAGCGTGACGATGACGAGCGGGCACTGGAGCTGATCGAGGAAGCAGTCAGGCTCAATCCAGCCGACGGAGAAGCGCATGGCAATCTCGGCGTCCTGCTGCTGAAGGGCCGCCAGTATCCGCAGGCGCTGGCCGCCTACACTGCCGCGCTGACGCTGCGGCCGGACAATCTAGCGGCGCAGCTCGGCCTTGCCCGCGCGCTGGCGATGCTCGAACTGAGCGATTTCGCCGACGAGGTATTCAGCGACCTGATCGCTGGCGCTCCCGATTACATCGATGCGATCGTCGATTTCGGATGGTTGCTCAGCGACACCAACCGGCACGACGCAGGCATCACGTTGCTACGTAGCGCGCTGGAACGATACCCGGAGCGCGCAGAACTGCGCGCCGTGCTTGCCGTCTGCCTGTTCGGCGTCGGCAGCTGGTCGGCGGCCTGGGCGGAGTATGAAGGGCGGCTGTCGGATCCGCGTGTCAGCAGGCATTTGATCTCGACCGACCGGCCCCGTTGGCAGGGTGAGGACCTTGCCGGCAGGACCATCCTGCTGCAATCCGAGCAAGGCTTTGGCGACACCATTCAATTCGTGCGCTATGCGCCGATGGTGAAAGCGCGGGGTGGCCGCGTAATCCTGCGAACGCCGCAAGTCTTGCTGTCCCTGATGCAAACCGTCGCCGGCGTCGATGAAGTGATCAGTGATACGACCATGGCGCCGGCATTCGACGTCCAGCTGCCGCTGCTGTCTTTGCCGCTGATCTTCGATACGCAGGTCGACGCCGTTCCGGCGACAATTCCCTACGTCGCTCCCGATCAGGATCTGGTCGCGCGATGGCGCGAGCGCCTCGGCGGCAATCCCGGCCACCGCATCTCCGTCGGCCTGGTTTGGCAAGGCAATCCCGGCCATCTCAATGATCAGCGCCGCTCGATCCGGCTCGATCTGCTACGTCCCCTGCTCGACTGTCCGGGCACACGGTTTGTGAGCCTGCAGATCGGCCGCGGACGCGAGCAGCTCGCCGATTTCGACGAGCGTATCCTCGATACCGCCGCACAGATCGATGTGGCATCCTTCGCCGATGCGGCGGCGATCATCGGCAATCTCGACCTCGTCATCTCGATCGACAGCGCGATCGCGCATCTTGCCGGGGCGATGGGAAAGCCGGTCTGGATTCTGCTCGCCAACGGCAGCGATTGGCGTTGGCTCCGGGATCGCAGCGATACGCCCTGGTATCCGCAAGCCCGGCTGTTCAGGCAGACAAGACCGGGCGATTGGGCGGAGGTGATTGGACGGCTGAACTCCGCGCTGAGGTCGCTCGCCGGGGCCGGCTCCGAGCAGACGACCGAATCGATCACCGACCAGATCATGGCCTCCGCGCTCAAGATGACGGTCCCGCACCAGGAGAATAACGCGCTGATGTGCGACGCCCTGTTCGTCGAGGCCTGCCGCCAGCATCGCGCAGGCAAGCTGGATCGCGCCACCAGACTCTTCGAGCACGTTCTTTGCCTCGATCACGGACACATCAACACATTGTGCAATCTCGGCGCGATCGAGCTCGGCCGCGGCCACCATGAGCGCGCCCACACGTTGCTGCAGACCGCAGTCACGACGGCGCCCGACCTGGCGCCGGCACGTATTGCGCTCGCCGACGTGCTGATCGCTACCCACAGGAGCGAGCAAGCGGTTGCGCAATACCGCAAGGCGATCGAGCTTGCGCCGACGAGCGTCGATGCGCACGCGGCCTACGCAAATGCGCTGCGAAAGCTCCGCGGTGACGAGCAGGCAAGCGGCATGCATGCCGATATGTTGAAGCGACAGCTACATCAGCATTACCGCAAGGCGCTGGAACTCGCGCCCACCAGCGACGCATTGCATGCGCAATATGCACTGGCCCTCTGCGAACTCGGCGATATCGATAACGCCATGCTGCACTTTTTGGCGGCAACGAAGATCAATCAGCAACAGTCTTCGGAATTCTACGAAGCGCTTGGTCGCGCATGTGCCGCGCGCGGCAATTCGCAGGGCGCGGAAATCAGCCTGAAACACGCGGTTGCGCTCGATCCGCGCCGGGTGACCGCCCATTGTGCGCTTGCCGATCTCTATCTCACGCTCGAACGCCCAGATGAAGCATCGACAAGTTTCCGTGAGGCGCTGGCAATCGATGCCGGAAGTGCTGCGGCCTTGCTCGGAATTGAGCGGGCGGTGCAGCGGAACACAATCGTCAGCGGAATATCGTGACATGCGTTTCCTCACCGGTGTTCGCTTCGTGCTCGACGCTTGCGAACGATCTTGTGTGGCCGCAGCCGTGACGCGCGCAGCACGCGTGCAGCACGCAGATCAATTCCGCATCATCGATCGTGGCGTGGCATGCCGTGACGTGAACACTCGCTGTGGTTTCATTTCCATGTCACCAATCGTCGCTAGAAATGTCGTGACGGACTTGAAATGTGACGATTGCCGCGGTTGGGGATGGGGCCCCTGCAATGAGCGACACCAATCGAACGGCGTTGCTCGCGCTCCTCGTCACAAGCTACGACGATCTCAAACAACGTTTGACACGGCGGACCGGATCGGCCGATCTCGCCGACGAGGCGTTGCAAGACACGTTTCTGCGCTTGAGCAAAGCGGACGGCATCGGACCAGTTCGCGATTTGCCCGCATATCTGTTCCGCGTGGCGATGAGCGCCATCAGCAACCGGCGTGTCGCCGAACGTCGCCGTCGCACGGTGCCGCAAGCGGATACGGTGTTCGATCTGCCGGACGAAACTCCCGGCCCGGACCGGATCATCGAGGCGCGATCCGAGATCAGTGCGCTCCGCCGCGCCATCCAGGAACTACCTGCGCGTCGCCGGGAGATCTTCATGGCGATATGCGTTGAAGAAATCCCGTTGCAACAAGTGGCGAAGCGGTTCGGCATCAGCGTGCGCACGGTCCAGGTCGAGATCAAGCAGGCGCTGGTGCATTGCGCGGTGTGCATCGATCGGAACGCGCAGATGCCGCGGGTCGGGTTTCGGCGTCGAAACCCGTTCAGCGAACGGGACCGCGCGGCGCTTCATCCAGCGAGCGAAAGCGATACGCTGCTTGGCCGGCGATTGCCGTTGGGCGGCAGCAGGTGATGCACGATGGCAAGGCAGATCCACATCGTCCGTCGCGCCGGGGTCGCCACATCGCGCCCGGCGCTTGAGCTGCAACATCCTCACCAAGGTCGACGTCGCAAGGTCGGGGCAGTCGGAGCGAAGCAATGCTAGCGCGTGACAACGGTGCGCCGGCGACACCTGTGGCGCCGCCGATCGACTTCATGGCGTACCTCGCCGGCCGGGGCGCGTTGCGCGACAGCCAGAAGGATGAAGGCGCTGGTCGCCCGCGCAACGGCGACGGGTCGGCCGGCCATGTCGACTGGAGCGCCGTCACCAAGCTGACGTCGTCGGCGCTGGCCGACGAGCTCGCCAGCTTTTACGGTTGCGACCGGGTTCGCCGCGACGACCTGGTGGACGGACGCTTTGCCGGCGCCGAGATGTCGACCCGGTTCCTCAAGGAGGAGCGCCTGTTTCCTTACGAGGGCGCGGCCGGAATGTTACGTCTGGCAGTGGCTTCCCCGATTGACGAAGAGACGTTGCGAGCGGTCGAACTCATGCTGCGCCGGCCGGTCGCGCTTGCGGCCGCGACCGCCGACGATCTCGAAGCCGCATTGGCGCTGCGGCTCGAGCCGGATCAACCGGGCGATACCCCGCAGGCCGCGACCGGCGCCGGTGAGGATGATCTCGACAATCTGCGTGATCTCGCGCGCGGCGCGCCGGTCGTGCGGGCGCTCGACGATCTGCTCCGCCTGGCCGTCGAGCAACGCGCGACCGATCTGCACATCGAGCCGACCGGCAATGCACTGCAGGCTCGCCTGCGCGTCGACGGCATGCTGAAGAACGTTCCGGCACCGCCGATGGCGATGGCCAAGGGCATCCTGTCACGCCTCAAGATCATGGCCGGCCTCAACATCACCGAGCGCCGACTGGCGCAGGACGGACGCGCGCACATTGTGGTCGGTGGCAACGGGATCGACCTGCGGGTCGCCACCATGCCGACGATGCACGGCGAATGCGCGGTCATTCGCCTGTTGCGCAAGGGGGCCGGCCTGGTCTCGCTCGACCAGATCGGGCTCAGCGCGCATCACGAGGCAATCCTGCGCAAGGCGCTGCTTGCCCCCTATGGCATGGTCATCGTCACCGGCCCGACCGGATCCGGCAAGACGACGACGCTGGCTGCTTCGCTCGCGGTGATCAACGAGCCCACCCGCAAGATCCTGACCATCGAGGACCCCGTCGAGTACCAGATACCGGGCATTACCCAGACCCAGGTGCATCCGGGCATCGGGCTTACCTTCGCATCCGCGCTGCGCTCCTTCATGCGGCTCGACCCCGACGTCATCATGGTCGGCGAGATGCGCGATTCCGAGACGGCCCATATCGGCGTCCACGCCGCGCTGACCGGCCATCTGGTGCTGACGACGCTGCACACCAACACCGCCGCTGGCGCCGTCACGCGCCTGATCGACATGGGAATCGAGAGCTTCCTGCTGGCCTCGTGCGCACGGGTGATCGTGGCACAGCGACTGGTCCGAATTCTGTGCGATCACTGCAAGGAACCGCACACCCTGTCGGCCGCCGACATCGCGGCCGACGAACGCTATGCAGCGCTCGGCATCGAGGCCGGTGAGGTGATCTGCCGGCCCAAGGGCTGTGACTGGTGCGGCTCGACCGGCTTCCGCGGCCGCAAGGGCGTGTTCGAGATCATGGAGATCGGTCCGGCACTGCGACGGTCGATCGGCCCGAAAACCGATGCCTCCGACCTCGAGGCCGTTGCCCGGCGCGCCGGCATGACCTCGATGACCGAGGACGGCGTCGCAAAGATTCGTGCCGGGCAAACCACGCTCGACGAGATATTCCGATTGACCATGAGCCTGTAGGACGGTCATGCCGCACTATCGCTACCGCGCGTTGACCAAGGCCGGCGAGATCATTCTCGGCGACGTCGACGCGCCGTCGCGCGAGGAGGTGCTGCGGCGGATCGAGTATCTCGGCCACCTGCCGGTCGAGGCCGAGGTCGCGGGCCGCAGCGCACTGCGCGCCGGTGTTTCAAGCGGGAGCCTGCCCCGGCCACGCGAGCTCACCACATTCCTCCGCCTGCTGGCCTTGCTGCTTCGCTCTGGACTGACGCTGGAAGCGGCGCTCCAGACCCTGGAGGAAGACACCAACAAGGCGGTGGCCCGTTTTGCCGGAGGGCTGCGTTCAGCGGTCTCCGGCGGCGACGGCTTCGCCGAGGCACTGGAGCGCCACAACCAGATCATCGAACAGATCTACATCGCGATGGTGCGCGCCGGCGAAGCGTCCGGCAAGCTGGAAGTGGTGCTGCGGGCGATCGTCGAGGACCGGACGCGGCGCGAGCAGCTGTCGCAACGGATCACCTCGGCGGTCCGCTATCCCATGTTCCTGGTCGGGTCGGCACTCGTCATCCTGTCCTTCTTCCTGCTCTATGTCGTGCCGCAGTTCGAATCGGTGTTCACCGAGCTGCGCGGACGTCTCAATTCCGGCGCGGCGTTTGCGCTCACGATGTCGACCTGGCTGCGCGCCCATCTCGACACGTTCCTTGGCGGCTGCGGCGCGGTGCTGTTGCTCGGCTGGCTGATGCTGCGCCAGCCGGCCGCGCGCGCATCGCTGATGGCGCTGCTCGCGACCATCCCCGGCATATCCGGCCCGATGCACGATCGCCGCACCGCCCGTTTCATCGGCACGCTCGGACTGCTGGTCGAGAACGGCGTCGCATTGCCGACCGCGCTGAAGATCCTGCGCGATATCATGACGGAGCCCCGCTACGCCGCGGCGGTCGAGCAGGTGCATGAGCAGGTGCGCAACGGCCGGCGTTTCATCGAGGCGCTGTCCGAGAGCGACCTGGTGCCGCCGCTTGCGGTCCGCATGCTCCGGGTCGGTGACGAGACCGGAGATCTGTCGGCAATCGCACAGCACGCCGCAGATCTCTACGAGCAGCGGCTCGCCATCGGCCTCGACCGGCTGATGGGCGCGATCGGACCGATCACCATCATCGCGGTCAGCATCGGCATCGGAACTCTGGTGGTATCGATCATGAGCGCGCTGCTCAGCATCACCGAGCTTGCGATGTAGGGATGGCCGATGGCGCGCACGACAATCAGCGGTTCGATGGCGGGCTCCACCCTGATCGAGATGATGGCGGTGATGCTGATCATCGCGATGTTGGCATCGCTGGTGGTGGCGACCGTTCCGGGCACCGGGCGCGGCAGCCTGAAGGCGCTGACGCTGCAAACCGTAGCGCTGCTGCGACGCGAGCGACTTGCGGCGATTCTCACCGGGCAGAGCCGCCGCGTGTCGCTCGACGGCAATACGCGCACGATCGTCGCGCAGGCCGGTACGATCGCGATCCCCCGCGACGTCCGGGTCGATGTGATTGGCGTCAACGAGCTCTGGTCGGGACGGCAGGCGGTCGTGCGGTTCGAGCCGGACGGCGCCTCGACCGGCTCGGTGCTGAAGTTCTCCTGGGAGAATGTGCGCTATGAGGTGGACGTCAACTGGTACAACGGCCGCGTTGCGGTCGATCTGCCCTGAACCTCGCGCAGCTGAGGCAGGGTTCACCTTGATCGAGGCGCTGGTCGCAATGGCGCTGCTCCTGGCGTTCGTATCGGTGCTCGGCCCGCATCTTTTTTACGCACGCAGGATCGCGGACAAGATCGACGGCCGTATTGCAGCTCAGGTCTTGTTGCGCACGATCCTGGATTCTCCGGTCGATCGTGCGATTCTCGCAAATGGAACGCGTGACGGCGAGACCGCCGGGTTGCGTTGGTCGGTCACGTCGGAGCCGATGTTCGTCGGTGCCATCGCCGTACGGCGGGACGCGCCGACGTCAACCCCGCCGGACAAGAAGGCGGAGGCGGCAACGAAGCGGCCGAACTGGATCGCGTACCATCTCGTTGCGACGGTGTCGTGGGCGCCCGGACAGATGGTCAGCGCGGATACGTTGCGGCTCGGACCTGAGGCTGACGAATGAGCACCCCACCTCGCAGAGTAGTCCATGCGTCGCGTGGCTTCACGCTGATCGAGGTGCTTGCCGCGCTCGCGATCGGGTCCGCGGTGATTGCCGCAACCGCGGTGCTGATCAACAACGTCGCGCTGAATTTCGATCGCAGGACGGGCCTGGTGGGAAAGACCGATCAGTTGCTGCTCGCGGTCGACCGCCTCGCGGCGGATATCGGGTCGGCCCGGCAGGTGAAACAGGGGGACGGCGCGGACGCGACGGCCGCCTTCGACGGCGACGCGAACCGGATGACGTTCGTCACCGGAAGCAGTGCGGGTGGTGGCCAGGGCGAGGAAGTCGTCAGCCTGCAGGTCGAGGAGACGGACGGTGTCAATCGTCTGGTCCGGCGCCGGGCCCGATGGCAAGGACAGCGCACGCCGTTCGCGGGCGTCGCGCTGCAAGACCCGGTCCGCATGATCGAAGGCCAGGTCGACATCACATTCGCGTTCGGAAATCCTGGCCCGGACGGGACCTTGTCCTGGAGCGCGACATGGGCCGGACAGCCGCTGCTGCCGCAGTTGGTGCGGCTGACCGTTCGGGATCGCGCGAGCGGCGCCGATCTGTTGCCTGGCGTTCAGTTTACGTTGCGCGCCGACGCCCCGATGGGCTGCGCTCAGCCCGGAGCCAACGCCGACTGCGTCACCGGCAAGTCCGGATCGCCAAAGGAGACACCGGTCAAGGGCCCGGCGCCGGGAGCACGCCGATGAGCAAGCATCATGCCCAACGCGGCATGGTTCTGCTCGCCGTGCTTTGGGCGATCGCGCTGTGCGCCCTCCTCGCCATGGCCACGTCGACGACGTTTCGCAGCCTCGCCGGCATCGTTCGGATCGACCGGGAGCGCGTGCAAGCCGATGGGCTGCTGGCCGCAGGGCTCGAGGCCGCCGCCGGCATCGTTGCGGCGTCGCGAGATGCTCCGCTTACCGAGCGCAGCTCCACGCTGACATTCGCAGCCGGATCGGTCCAGCTGACCGTCAGCGACGAAGGCGGCCGCATCGACATCGGAAGGGCCCCGGTCGAGCTGCTCGCGTCACTGCTGCGCAGTGTCGGTGCCGAGGATGACGATGCCGGCATCCTGGCGCAACGGATCGTCGCGCTACGCGAGTCTGCAGGGCAAGCACGACCGAACGATGCGCAGCCGCGGCCGAACGATAGGGCGAAGCCATCGGCGCCCGCCAAGCCGGACCAGCCCGCGGCCACGCCTGCTGCCGCACCGTTCACCGACATCGGGCAGATCGCCGGTATTCCCGGCATGCAGCCGCAGTGGATGGCCGCGATGGCACCGCTGATCACCGTGTTCGGCGGCGACGGCGTCGATCCGCTCACCGCACCGGTGGCGGTACTGCGGGCCCTGCCGTCGTTCGATGCGGAGCGTCTCGACACCTTCCTCGACATGCGGAGTTCTCCGTTGGTCGATCCCGAGCGGCTCTCCTTCCTGCTCGGACCGGCGCAGAAATATCTGAAGGCGCCGCAGACGCATGTGGTCGCGGTGAACCTCGTCGCCGGCACGACCGGCGGATACACCGCGAGAGCCAAGGCGTTCATCGTGCTGCTCCCCGACGACAAGCAGCCGTACCGGGTTCTGGCCTGGACACCGGTATCGCGGTTCGCAACGCCAGGTGCGGTCGCATCGCTGGAGGTGCCCTGATGAACATCGACGTGATCATGCGACGCTGGATCGACATCCTCGCCCGGCTGTGGCTCGGCTGGCAGGAGCGGCGCCGCGCCCGGCATTGGTTGAAAGTGACCAGGGTCGGCAGCGAATGGATTCTTGAAGACGCGAAGAAATCGACGAGATCGACGTCCGCGGCGGGGTCTGCAGGCATCGCGCTGCCGGACGAGATCGTTCGCGCCGCGCAGAAATCGTTCGTCATTCTCGAGCTTCCCGCCCCCGATATTGTTTCGCGCGCGATGACCGTTCCGGCACAGGCGCGCGATCTTCTGGCGGGCATCGTGCGCAATCAGATCGAGCGACTGTTTCCATGGCGGGCGAGCCAGGCCGCCTACGGCTTCAAGGTAGCCGCCGGCGCCGACGCAAATATCCTCAATGTGCAGGTCCTCGCCACCTCGCGCGCGACGCTCGACGAGGCATGCGGTGAGCTCCGTGCCCTGGGGCTGCGGGTCGATCGCGTCGTTGCAGGCAAGGACCGCGATGACGGAGCGATCACGCTGTGGTCGCGCCTGGCCCATGCGACCGACAGCAACCTGTCGCGGACACGCCGAATGGTCGCCGGCCTGATGATCGGAGCGGTCTGTCTGACGCTGGTCGTCAACGTCTGGGCCTTCATGAGTGCGGCATCCGCGGACGGCGACAGCGACGAAATCGGACCGCGCGTTGCGACGCTGCAGCGCCAGATCAGGGGCAGCTCGTCGAAAGCGGCCATCGCCTCGCTCGCGCCGGCCGAGCGGGCGCGCGCCCTGAAGGAGACGTCGCCGGTTGCAGTGGTGGTGGTCGAAGCGCTGTCCCGCGCCCTCCCCGATACGTCCTATCTCACCGAGATGAACATGGACGGCTCGACGCTGCGCATCACAGGCCTGGCAGGCGATGCGCCGTCGCTGATCGCGCCGCTCGAACGCTCCGGGCATTTCAAGGATGTGCATTTCTTTGCCCCGACCACGCGCAATGCCGACGGCGGCCGCTTCGTGTTCCATATCGAGGCGCGCGTCGAGCCGCATGTCAGGATCGATGGAGAGTGAACCGTGCCGAAGCCGAGGCTCAACTTCAAGTTCGACATCAGCCGCGAGCAGGTCTTCGCGGTCGGCGGCTTCTGCGCGCTGCTGATGCTCTGTGCGATCGCGATTGCCGGCGCGCTGCAGGCACGTTCCAACGCTCTGCAACACCTCGCCGAACAGCGCGACGAGCTGGCGGCGCTGGAGGCACATTCGCGGCCGGCTGCCAACAAGGGTGCACAGACCCAACGCCTCGCAGCGCCAGCAGCGGCCTTCCTGGATGCGCCGACCAGCGGCCTCGCCACCGCGCAGTTGCAGGCCTATCTCTCCGAACTGGTGACAAGCGAGCATGCCGTCCTGGTCTCGTCGGGCGTTCCCGCCGAGCGCGACGACAAGAGCGACGCCATCAGACTGCAGATCTCCCTGAATGCCACGCTTTCGGCGCTGCAGACATTGCTCTACCGGCTCGAAAGCGGCACCCCCTATGTGTTCGTCGACGCACTGCTAGTGCAGCCCGGAGGATCGGCCGAACGCAGCGCCGGCGATCTGGTGTTGAAGGTCAATCTGACGGTGCACGCCTTCTGGCGCCGCAGGACGGCTTGACCGACGGTGTCCCAATCGGACGGATGCTATTCGGCCGCCGCTTTCAACTGGCCGCGGAAGTAGCCGATCGTTCGCTCGAGGCCACGGCCGAGATCGATAGCCGGCTCCCAGCCGAGCACCGCGCGCGCCAGCGAAATGTCCGGCTGCCTTTGCCGGGGGTCATCGGACGGCAGCGGCGCGAACACCAGTCTGCTTCTTGATCCGGTCATTGCAATGACCTGCTCGGCCAGTTCGCGGATGGTGAACTCTCTGGGATTGCCGATATTGATTGGCCCGGTGAAATCGTTCGGCGTGTCCATCGCCCGGATCATCGCCTCGATCAGATCGTCGACGTAGCAGAAGCTGCGGGTCTGGCGGCCGTCACCGTAGATGGTGATATCATTGCCGCTGAGCGCCTGGACGATGAAGTTCGACACCACCCGGCCATCATTGGGGTGCATGCGGGGCCCGTAGGTGTTGAATATCCGCACGACCTTGATCCGCAGGCCGTGCTGTCGCCAATAGTCGAAGAACAACGTCTCGGCACAGCGCTTGCCTTCATCATAGCAGGAGCGCAGTCCGATCGGATTGACGTGTCCCCAATAGGCTTCGACCTGCGGATGGATTTCCGGATCGCCATAGACCTCCGAGGTCGACGCCTGGAGGATCTTTGCCTTCACGCGCTTGGCAAGACCAAGCATGTTGATGGCGCCGTGAACGCTGGTCTTGGTGGTCTGCACCGGATCGAACTGGTAATGAATCGGCGAAGCCGGACACGCCAGATTGTAGATCTGGTCCACCTCGACATAGAGCGGGAACGTGACGTCGTGGCGCATGACCTCGAACCGGGGATTGCCGACCAGATGCGCAATGTTGGCCCGGCTGCCGGTGAAGTAATTGTCGACGCAGAGCACATCGTGGCCCTGCTCGACGAGCCGCTCGCACAGATGTGAGCCAAGAAATCCGGCCCCGCCGGTCACCAGCACTTTTGCCACGTCACTCCCTCTTCATGTCCGAGCCTGAAGGCGGTTGCCAGACCCATGCGCGTCGACGCGAGGGAACGTAGCCGGCGACATGCGAACAATCGCCGCCCTGTGAACCGAACACCATCCACTGCGTGACTTTCCAGATTTCGTTGCGTCGGAGCGCCGCCCCGGCAATGACGCAGTTATTCCAGGGAGCAACCACGAACTGGATATCGTAGCAGCCCGGCACGATGCGCGAGACCGTGTGCAATCGCGACGGCGGCAACGCCTCGGTAAATTGATCCGGCCCCCACTGCCCCGCTCCACACGGCGAAATGTAGAGATGCTGCAGCGGCGTGTTGGAGGCATTGACGATGGTGAATTCAGCCGCATCGGCGCGAGACGAGAGTATCGCCGCCATCGCCGTCAGAACGAGCTGTCGATAGGATGAGCGAAACATGGGGGCGAACGCACTGCGGACATTCATTGCAACTGCCGCGTGGCAGGCAGCGGACGTTAGCATCGCGCCATTGCAGTTTTGTGGCGTTTCCCGTTGTAATTGTCTTGTCCGCACTGCGTTGCGCGAATGACTGCGCAGTGTCGAACGTGCGCAGTTGATCGTTTCGTAGCGCTTGCGTTTTGCGTGATGCGAGAAGAGCTGATGCGACTTCGCGCAAATATCCGATCGCTTGGTGAGGTGCGACGATTCACGCCGGGCTAACGTGCAAAAAATTTCTCGCGTGTCGATCCGAATTTCGCCTCAACGTCGAGCAGTGTCGGCGGTGAGAGCTGCGTCGTGACGGCGCAGATGATCTGACGACACGCCCGCACTCTCGAGCCGGTCTTCGCCGGCCTCCATGTCAAGCATTTTCGCCTGCGCGCCACAGAGCGACGGCCGAGGATATTTTTCGTCTGCGGCGAATCCGGCATGATTTGAACATCGCTCAACCTCGCGCGGCGGCGCGACTCGATGCCGAGCACGGGTCGACTTGGAGCCAACGCCGCATTCCTTGTGCGCAAGCCGGTCCCTGTCCTCAACGGCCGCACGGGCCTGGACCGGGGCGAATCTATTTTTCTATCAAAATCAACGACTCAATTACTGGCTGGGGCGGGAGGGATCGAACCTCCGAATGGCGGAATCAAAACCTGCTTGTTTATTCAATGATTTCAACGCGCGTTTGCACAATCATCCCGTTTAGCGAGCCTTGCTCGGCGAGGGATAAAAAGCTGGTGAACTACCGATCGGGTGGAACCACAAATAGACAGCCAACAGCCATCCCGGATTAGCGCCTCCCCTGCTATCGCTGCGGAGCTTGTGGTGGCGCGTCGCCAGACGAACAGTGGCGACATTTTCGCGCAGGTCATTGAGGATTCCAGGCCATCGAAGAACCAGAGCACGCTCTCGATGAACTTGAAAGTAACTCGATGATCTACGGCCACTTGCCGGCAAAGAAGCGCTGTTTGCGGCGGTGGTGGCCCGCACCATCGAGGACAAGTTAACGAGCCTTGGATAGCAATCGTCGAGAGAGTGGTCGAGGAAACGCTTGGCATGGTGGGCGAGACGATCGCGCAATCGCAGCGGTTCCCCGAGCCGAAGAGCCCTCGCGGGAGAGCCGGTGCCACTCGTTTGGCTGGACACTCGGCGGAGGTGATCGTTAGCTCCGTTGGATGGGGGACCGCGTACGCTCTGCGCGCTGCCGCCAACTTTCGGAGATTGAAACGGACGAAGGGCTCACTAGATCCTCGGATCGCTCGTCACCGCGGACACACCATGTCGTAAACCCAACTCAGAGCCGGCCTGTCTCGCTGACACGCAGACCCGCAATAAAAATATCCAGCGCCAGCTCGTATGCTTCATCGTAAGAAAATGTATGTAAGAACGCATCCATGAATTCGTGCAGGGCAAAGCCGCGGACCAGACATCGGAGAATTTGCAAGGCGACATCGCCTTTCCGGCCGCTGAGATTGCATTCAGCGAACACCGCGATCATGAACTCGTGGACCTCCTGATAAGCTCGATGCCATTCCGGACATTCGGTTACAGGTGCGCGAAAAGTCGTTGCAGCCAGTGCAGGGTGCTCGACCGCAAACCGGCGCATTTCAGTGGCGACTGCCCTGAGCGCCGAAAACGACGATTTGCCGTTCCGTGCGCTTTCGAGCCGACCCAAAAGATTCCGGCACGACCTGATCGCGAAAAACCGCCGGATCTCCGGAATGCTGGTGCGTGGTTCACCTGAGGCGAGTTCCAATTCGGCCGCAATGTCGTGCGCGAGCCGCTTGTCCCAGTTCGAGGCCAGGATTTCATCAATCGAGAAATCGCGCGGGTGCTTCATCGAGCGGATTCCTTTCCAGTGCGAAGCAAGGCTGCTGCCGTTCATAGTTGACTTCAAGTTTGTTGCCGCGGACCCAGACCCGCCTGCATCGTCGAAATACCGGCTTCGGGCCCGACGCGAAAATCAGAAAGAATCTGGTCAGGTCTTGCGGATCTCGGACCAACAAGCGCGCTCCGCCATCCCACACGCTTAGAACTTGGCAATCGGTCGACCATGACTCGTCAAGGGCGACGCACCGCGCATCCAACGGATCAGTGAACGTGACCCTTTTCGGTTTGGCGCGAAGTGCTGGAAAGCCTAACGTCTGAGGTCGGCCTTTCGCAGGATCAGATCCGGTCGATTGCCTTGGAGCTATCGACGGAGGCTTCTTTTCGTGTCCGGACGTGTTCAGCATCGTTGCACGGCGCAAGTCGTTTTATGGATATTCGACGGGACTTTTGAGTCGCTATTTCTTCGACAGTTGGCTAAGGCGGACGCATTCCTGGGAATTTTCGAACAAGACTGAGCATAAGCCCCTCCTCGGGGGGCGCTCGGTCGAATGAGCGCCATTGCTCGGCCAAACGACGGTAAAGGGATCGTTACTTGCGGACAGTTTTCACAACCGATCAGGTGCATGCTCGCGACCGATTTGACTATTGGCATAGCGTCGCTTGCCAACGGATCGTGGAGCACGAGACGATCCCCGCGGATCGGTTGAACTTTGGGGCCTCAATTGAGGTTGGCGGCTTGGGCAATCTGGAACTTGTCCAGTTTCGCAATTCTCCTATGCAGGTAAGCCACACCCTCGCGCAAGCGACTCGCGCGCGTTCCGACCAACTATTCGTGTGTTACCAGGTCTCCGGTTCCGTCTTGATCGCACAAAATGCACGCGAAGTGACTTTGAGCGCGGGAAACCTCACGCTGATCGATCCATTGCTTCCATATGACTGCAGGTTCTTTGATGGCTCGAAGACGCTCGTTTTGAAGGTGCCGCGGCTCGAGTTGCGAGCCCGCCTTGGTCGAAATCGGGAACTTGTCGCCCGTCTCGTCCGTCCGATCCGGGTCGATGACAGCCTGACCCTGACGCTCACTGGGATGCTGCCCTCTCTCGCCGCGAAGATGGCGTCTGTCACGGAGGAGATGGTGGGCAATCACGCGGTGGACCTGATTGCCTTGTCCATCGCCCGAACTCTTGAGGGCGGAAGTGTTCGGGTTTCGTCATCAAAGGCGATTTTGCTTGCTCGTATTCGTACGGCGATAGAGGCGAGGCTGACCGATTCGAATCTGCATGCACAGGACATAGCTGAAGCGGTCGGCATCAGTGTTCGCTATGCGAATGAACTCTTGTCAGCGCAAGACACGTCCATAATGCAACTGGTGCTGGCGAGGCGTCTGGCCCGGTGCCGATACGCTCTGGAGGATCCCGATCAGGCTCATCGTACTGTGAGCGAAATAGCATATGGGTGGGGATTCGGTGATCTCACTCACTTCGGGCGGAAATTCAAAGCCACTTACGGCATTACCCCAAGCGAATGCCAGGTGCTGGCTCGCCGGATGCAAGTGATCACGACTTGAAGCTGAAAATTACATCGCATTCACCAACGTCAATTGCATCGGGCGAACTTCGCGAGTGCGACCGCTGACAATTTGCAGTGGCGCCGTGACAATCGTCAATGCAGCCGTTGGCTGCTGACGTTAGCGAGATCGGATGTCGAGGCCCCAAAATGGCGGCGATGCCGGATCGGGCGAGAACATTTGTAGGAAAGCCTCCTCGATATCCGCTAAGGGTTTCTCGGCAACGAGCGTCTCCGCTCTTTCCGACCAGGAGCCGATATTCATGAACCGTATTCGTCCCTTTCTCGCCGCGATCGCCCTTGTTCTGGCAACCCTTGTTCAAGGACTTGGCCGAGCCGCAGGTCAGGAAATCGCCCTGACGCCCATGGAGTCGAAGGAGGTCGCCAAAGGCTATCGGGCTGAGGCCCTCAAGCTAAAGCCTGTGATCAGCGACAAGGGCGAGATGATCGGAAGGATTAGCGACTTCATATTTGGTAAGGATGGCAACATCTACGCCGTCCTCGCGGTCAGCGATCTCGTTGGCTCCGGTGGTCATCTCGTCGCAATACCCTTCCATGGTCTCAAGCTCGACGATCAACGTGGAGAGATTGTGCTTCCAGGCGCCAGCCAGGCAGCTCTCGGAAAACTGCCCGTCTATCTCAGCAGTCCATAGCGCCAACGTTGCTCCTTCCTTCAGGCTGCTTCTTCCTGTCGGCAATCGCTGTCGCGTACCAGCCAATACACCACACCGAGCGCGAGGATAACGGTCGCAAATGCCAGCGTGTGTAAGGCATATGTTTCGTTCAGATCCAGAATGATGACCTTTCGGCAGATGGCAAGCAGCGCGATCACGATCACGGACCGGATCTGCACCACTGCCTCTCGACGTTCAGCCACCACCAGCAAGGACTTCTTGAACTCCAACGCAATGATCACGGTAAAGATCATGCCGAAAACGGCCTGGAATACCCTGAAATCAGACGGATCCAGACTGCCGGCCAACACCAACCCAAACAATATCTTCAGGCTCAGTGTCCAAACCGCCGCGACCACAACGATCGCGATCAGGGACGTCAGGAAGAGCACTACAGCGTGCTCAAACCATTGATAAAGTGACACCAACCTGAATTGGCTCTTCGTCTCGTGGAGTTCATCCCTAATCGACATGATCGCCCTCGCTCTCTTCCCTTCGCTGGCCTGACGCGCGTTGTCGGGCCGAGCTGTCAATCGGGATCGAACGGGACCATATGGCGGGAAGATATTGTTTCGCCTTGACTGCTGTCAGCAGATGTTCGGCGTCCATGGCACGCCGCGCTCATCATTTTTCCGCGCTTCAATTGAGAATCGTCAATGCACGGCCCCTTGGCTTTTGCGATGATCCAAGTGCGAGGTTTCGCACCGTCGCAGCCCGTCCCGGGTTTCCTCCCTCGACTTGGACCGCCAGCACACAGCTGCGCGGTCCTTTCTTTCTCCGCACGCATGAAAGATCAGCCGGCGCGGGGCGCAGCCCCCCTCGCGCCGCATGGACAGCAAAGCGACCATGATCGTCGGCCCGAAGAACAGGCCGAGCAGCCCGAGAGTTGCACGGATGGCGTCCACGAAAGTGATCGACAGACTTTCTCCTTGCATCCACAACGAAGGCACCGATCGCGACACGAGCCGCGGCCCGCACCCAGCTGCGCTTGAGACTTTGGCCCAGCTTGGCTTGACAACCATCATGGCATCTGGCGGCCGCTCCACGGTACTGGACTGCCAGATCAGGACAACGAACTCGGCTAGCTCGAGACCGCCGGCGTGCTGATCGAGGAATGCCGCAAGCTGGACGCCAATCTGCTGATAATGGGTACTTAAGGCCGTTACGACATGCATGAATTGCTACCCGGCAGTACGACGAGCCGCTTGCTTGGTCGCTCGCCCCAGCCCGCTGGTCGTTGCCCGTCAAGGAGCCAACCCATGCTTGACCGACCCCGCCGTGCCGCCCTTGCCGGAATTCACTCAGGTCGCATTCCTCGCACGATGTATGCAGCAGCCATGGATCGCTTTGGCGAACCCGCCGTACTCATCGGGCACGCGCTGCCGGTTCCGACGATTGATCCTGGCGAGGTTTTGATTGCGCTCGATACATCAGGAGTCGGACCATGGGATATCGACGTGCGTCGCGGACGCTTTGCCGGCCGCAAGCCACACTTCCCGATGGTTCCGGGCGTCGATGGCGCCGGTATTGTCGTGGCTGTCGGCTCTCGCGTGCGCCGACTGAAAGTTGGCGACGAGGTCTATTCGTACAGCTGGCAGAACCCGAAAGGCGGCTTCTACGCCGAGTACGTGGCAGTACCCGCCAACAATGGGGCGCCGATCCCGAAACGGCTGGACCTTCAGCACGCAGGAGCTATTGCGACAACAGGTCTGACGGCTCTGCAAGGTATCGACGATGCCCTGACTTTAAGGGCGGGTGAGACAATCATCATTCATGGCGCCTCGGGCGGCGTCGGCACGCTGGCCGTTCAATTTGCCAAGCTGCGTGGCGCTCGCGTATTTGCTACGGCTTCCGGAATAGAGGGCGTCGAACTGGTGCGAGAGATGGGTGCTGACGCGGTCGTCGACGGCAAGCGGGTGGTCGACATCGACAATCGCGCGCGCGCCTTTGCGCCCAAGGGAGTTGATACCGTGCTCGCTCTCGCCGGCGGCGACGCGCTCGGGCAATGCCTCGATGCACTTCGGCCAAACGGAAAGGTGGCTCACCCAAACGGCATCGAGCCAGCGCCAAGGAAGCGACGCGGTATCACATTGACTCGATATGACGCCGTTGCCGGGGTCCGCGAATTCGAGCACCTCAATGACGCAGTGCAGGCGGCGAAGCTCAAGGTCCCGATCGCAGAGCGTTATTCGCTGGCCGACGCCCACAAGGCGCACTTACGTCTCGAGGCAGGCAAGGTCCTTGGAAAAATCGTGCTGACAGTTCACGGCGCATGATTGAGATCCTTCCCGACCAAGGGGTGGCCTGGATCCACATGGGCACAGCGGCGTCTGCTTCACGCGCTGCGGCGTCACCTTGGCTGGTTCGGGCGCTGCGGGAACGCCGCACGGACCGAACGTAAAGCCTCGCCATTCGAATGGTCTCACAGCCAGCAAAGCTTGATAGCTGTCAAGGCACGTGCTCGCGGCAGATCGCTACTATGACCCGACCTGGAAACCGGCGGTTATCTTGGAGCTCGACATGGCTACCACGACCTTCAACAGCAATGCTGACTTTAACATCGACTCTGCCTCCGCGATGCTTGCCAAGAATTGGTGGCTGTTCCTGTTGCGAGGCATCTTCGGAATTGTCTTCGGGTTGCTCGCTTTGCTCTTCCCTGGTCCCACCATGCTCTCGCTGGTGTTATTGTTCTCGGCCTACATGTTGGTCGACGGCATAGCAGGAATCATATCCGCTGTTCGTGCGATGCGACGGAAGGATCAATGGGGACTGTTGATACTTGAAGGCCTTCTCAATATCGCCCTCGGCGTTGCCGCCTTTATCTGGCCCGGCCTGACGGTGTTTGCCTTTGTCTTCATGGTCGCCGCCTGGGCGATCGTCTCGGGCGCGCTGATGATGAGTGCTGGCTTTCGCCTCAAGCTTGATCACGGCCGCTGGTGGATGGTTTTCGGCGGGCTGTTGTCCGTGGTTTATGGCGCGCTGCTGGTCGCTATGCCGCTGATCGGGGCTGTGGTGCTTACGTGGTGGATGGGAGCTTACGCGATGGCCTTTGGCATTGCGCTGGTCGTTCTGTCCTTTAAGTTGCGCGCCCGCCAGGAGGAGCAGACTGGCTCGCTCGCCGAGGCGGCGTGAGCATCCCTTCGAAGCATCTCAAGGCGCACTTGGTGCACCTTCCGAATGAAAGAAGTAAAGAGGCATTGGAGCTTCCTTTTCCATTCAACAGTCAACGAGCCGAACGATGTCTTCATCGCGCTGCGGACTGGGCGGCAACCCGAAGCAGTCCTTCCAGTTCGCTTTCGCAATTATTGACGAACGTCAGGGCGCGCAAAAAAAACTTCCGTATGCTGTCTGCAACCAACGCTCCCCGAGATCGCACGAACGACCCGCAGCGATTTGTTGCTCGCTAGGAGCGCGCAAAACCGACAGGCATGCTGCAAAACTTCCGTTCAACGCAAAGGACTCAAACCATGGCCGGCAATCGCGTTCTGACATTTCAAGGTCCCATGAAGCTCGAAGTCAAAACCATTGACTATCCGAAGCTCGAGGATCCGCACGGCAGAAAGATCGAACACGGCGTGATCATCAAGCTGGTGTCGACCAACATCTGCGGCAGCGACCAGCACATCTATCACGGTCGCTTTGAGGCTCCGAAAGGCATGGTCATGGGTCATGAAAATACCGGTGAGGTCGTCGAGGTCGGCCGCGACGTGGAACTCATCAAGAAGGGAGACCTGGTATCAGTTCCCTTCAACGTCTCCTGCGGCCGCTGCCGCAATTGCAAGGAGCGGCATACCGATGTTTGTGAAAATTCTTACGTCAACGACATCGTCGACTGTGGCGCTTATGGGTTCAATCTCGGCGGTTGGCAAGGCGGACAGGCCGATTACATGCTGGTCCCCTATGCCGACTGGAATTTGCTGAAATTCCCCGACAGAGACCAAGCGATGGCGAAGATCCTGGATCTCACTTTGCTCTCCGACATCCTGCCGACCGGATATCATGGCTGCATCGAGGCCGGCGTTAGGACCGGCTCGACCGTCTACATCGCAGGCGCCGGGCCGGTCGGCCGTTGTGCCGCTGCCAGCGCCCGTCTTCTCGGAGCGTCGTGCATCATCGTAGCGGACAGGTTGCGGGAGCGGTTGAACCTCGTGAAGGAATGCGGATACGAGACCGTCGATACGACCAGCGCGACGCCGGTGCCCGATCAGATCGAGGCGATCCTTGGAGAGCGTGAAGTTGATGCGGGCGTCGACTGCGTCGGCCTGGAAGCTCACGGTTACGGCGAGGAAGACCGGGAGGAGCACTCGGAAGCGATCATCAATGTTTTGTTCGACATCGTCCGCGCCGGCGGCGCGATGGGTATCCCGGGCATTTATACCAATTTGGATCCCGCCGCGCCGAAGACCGCCATGGCAAAAAAAGGTGAACTTCCGCTCGCCTTCAGCAAGGCCTGGATCAAGTCACCGAAACTCACCGCCGGCCAAGCGCCTGTTATGCACTACAATCGCGATCTCATGATGGCGATCCTGTGGGACCGCATGCCGTATCTGCGCAAAGTGGCAAACACCGAGATTATCTCGTTGGAAGACGCTCCCGCGGCCTACAAGACCTTCAGCGACGGCTCGCCCAAGAAGTTCGTTATCGATCCGCACAATATGTTGAAAAAGGCTGCCTGAACGCGCGCCGAGCGCTACGCCTGTGAGCGATAGGAGTTTGAATCATGGCAAGTGAGACACTCGACGGCCTGAAGGTTGCGATTCTGATCGAGGATGGATTCGAGCAAGTCGAAATGGTGGAGCCGCGCAAGGCGCTCGACCAAGCCGGCGCCAAAACCAGCATCGTGTCGCCGAAAGACCAGCAAGTCCGTGGCTGGAAGTTCACGGAGTGGGGCGACGCGTTCCCGGTGGACGTTCCCCTCAATCAGGCCAAAGCAGAAGACTTCGACGCGCTGTTGCTGCCGGGTGGCGTCATCAATCCCGACGCGCTTCGCATCGAGCCTGCGGCGGTTGCCTTCGCAAAAGCCTTCTTCGATGCCGGCAAACCGGTCGCCTCGATCTGCCACGGGCCATGGACCATCATCGAGACCGGCGCAGCACGGGGACGTCGTATGACGTCGTGGCCTTCACTCAGGACCGACCTGAAAAATGCCGGCGCGGATTGGGTGGATCAGGAAGCGGTTGTGGACAGAGGCCTGGTCACGAGCCGCAAGCCCGATGATATCCCGACAGCATTCAACAAAGAGATGATCAAGCTCTTCGCCGAAGCGCGAGGACGCCGTTCTGCTGCGTGACGCCATACGGAGCAAGCTGATTGGCCTCGTGCGCCTGCGTTTTGGTTCCTTCGGACGCGCGGTCGCGGCGATCGGCCAAGGACGCTGTATCTTGGCGATTCCTAAGGCATCCACCGCCGCAGCGCGGGCGGTGGCACGCGCATTAAACTCGCCGCAAAGCAAGTCGCAAGGATTCAACCTGCATCAATCGGGCTGTGGCTGCGCGTTAGAAAAGTCCACGTCCCAGATGGAGCACATTCAGGCAGCGATCGTATCAGAACCAGCGTTCGGATACTTTCTACCAGTTTGGTGCTCCAGTGCGTCGCGATCCACAATTCGGACCGTTCGAATCCCAATCAGGGCAATGATACCGCGCTGCTGCAGGTCTGAGAACGCGCGGCATACAGTCTCGACGGACACGGCGAGGTACTCGGCAAGATCATACCGCGTAATCGGAAGCCGTATGTTTCCCCGCTGATCTCCGTAGCGCCTTTCAAGCAACAGCAGGAACGCACTCACCTTGTCCGCCGTCGTAACACCCCCGAGGACGACAAGTTGCTGTCGGGTCCGTTCCAACGATTGAAAGGTGATGTCTCTCAGCTCTCTTGCGAACTGGCGATCGCGCTCGCCGAAGCTCTCGAGCCGCGCTCCCGAATAGCCCGCGAGCACGGTCTCTCCCGTAATGGCCTCGATCGGCTCTTCTCTCTGGCTCTTCCCGACAAAGAAGAAATCATGCACCAGCATCAAGTCCAGGATCTGCCGGCGTCCGTCGGTGCGGATGGTCGACCGCCGTACGGCGCCGGCAATCACGTAGTACCAATGTCCCGCGCTACCCTTGTCTTCCGGAACCTGCTGGTCACGGTTTAGCTTGATAATTGCAACCGGTCCATCGAGCCCCTTCAACGCGTGCGACTGTGCGGCGAGAATCCTTCGATAATAGTCCGCTGGGTGGATTATCGGCTTCATTTCTCTGTCCTTCCTTCTTCAGTCGCTTACTTCAAGCACTCTCGGCGGGAGGAACGATCCGTTCGCAGACAATCAACTATCAGCAGTACATCCATGTAAATCTGGGAAATTTTCATACGTATAAACACGTAACGGCGCTTGAGCCACATCCAGACGCGGGCTGCCGCGAATGCGCGGTCATGACGGTTGGACAGTCAAGGCGTTCACCCGCACTGCCGGATTAAGCGACCCGCGAATTGACAATGGTCAGCGCACTCCTGGTTCGAAGAGGGTACTCGCTAAGCTACCAGCAGTCATAGGAGCGAGACATGGAAGCAACCATCCCCCGTCCCCTTTCGAAACTCATCAGCAGCGCAGCCACTCCGTGCTGGCAGAACGCAGCGACGCGGAGGAGATATTCCGGCTTAGCGGCACTTGCCGGAATAGTGGCTGTCCTCAGCATCAGCCCCGCACTTCCGCAGGCTGGCGTGGCTCTCGTCAAGGTCGACTTAAGTGTCGTCGCGCAGGGCTATCGCATGAGCAAGCTGATCGGCAGCACCGTCATCAACGACAAGAATGAGAAGATCGGAAGCCTGGACGATTTGATTGCCGCCAAAGATAAGAAACAACTCAACTTCGCGATTCTACAGGTCGGCGGCTTCCTCGGCGCAGGCGGCCATCTGGTCGCAGTCCCGGTTGAAAGCCTCGTCATCGACGATACCGGCAGCAAGGTCACTCTCCCCGGCGCATCCAAAGAAGAGCTGAAGAAGCTGTCGGAATTCCACTACCGATCCTCTTGACAGTCGCATCATATGGCGGTGTCAAGATCAACCGACACGATCCTGGACCACAGGCGCACTCGCGAAGTGACCGGTGTCTTTCATTCGCGACGTACGCTCGATGACGCGGCCCAGGATCTTCTGCTGTCGGGATTCGATCGCTCCGACATCGACCTCAGCGCATCTCCCGACGAAGTGCAGCGACGGATGAATTACGCTGTGGTTCCTCCAGCCGATCTCGCCGACATGGCGACCACGCCGAGACAGCCCTGCTTTGGCGACGACGATTTGGCTAGCGCCGAAGCCGTCGCCAGCGGCGTTCTCGGCTGCATTGCAGCGGTTGGCTGCGCTCTTTTCCTGATGATCAAAGGCTATGAGACTATGGCAGTCGCCATGTGGTCGATCCTGATCGGGATCTTCACAGGAGCCATCGTCATCGTGCCCATACACCGACTACTGCGCCGCGAGCGCGCCAAAGGCTTGGAGCCGGCGGCAGAATGGGATGGTCTCTTGATCTGGGTTCGGGTTCGCGCACCTGAGAAGGAAGCTCAGGCCCAGGAGATTCTGATGCGGCATGGCGGGCAGGCCGTGCACGTTCATGAAATCGACCTCGAAAAGCGGCCGGAAGATCTGCCGCTGCACTCACTTCGTCCCGATCCCTGGCTGGGTGACGAACGCCTCGGGCGACCGTAACGAGGCCGCGACACATGCCACGCTGCGTCATTTCTCCCAGCTTTTCTCACTTCGCCCACGGAGATCATCTTCGGCGACCTTCGTCCAGTTCGCTTTCACAGGATCTCAAGCGAGAAAGTCGAGACGGAAGTTGACGGTCGTCATGGCTTGCTTGCTCTCGTCACGCGCAAGTTGTTCCGACCGGCGATGACGGAGCAGCGCCGAGAATACCACTCGCAAATGCCAGGAGCCAATCATGAAGTCAGACAGTGAGATCGAACGTGACGTCCGTGACGAACTGACATGGAACCCTGACCTCGATGCCAGTGACATAGCCGTTTCGGTCAAGGACGGCGTTGTCACGCTTGCAGGTTTCACACACAGCTACGCCGATCGGCTAGAGGCAGAATTCGCGGCGAAGCGCGTAGCGGGCGTTCGCGCCATAGCCAATGACATCGAGGTTCGGCTGCCATCGATCGATCAGCGCCCGGATCCCGATATCGCACGCGACGCCGTCTCCGCGCTCAAGTCGGAGCTTCCGATCTCTCACGACAAGATAAAGGCCACGGTCAGAGACGGCTGGATCACACTCGAAGGTTCCGCCGAATGGCAATATCAAAAGACCGCAGCTGAGAATGCGGTCCGCAAGGTCAAAGGCGTCAAGGGCGTCATCAACGTGATCATGGTCAAGCCGAAAGTCGAGCCTTCCGAGCTCAAGCAGAAGATTCAGGACGCGTTCAAGCGCAACGCGGAAGTCGACGCCAATCGGATTCAGGTCGAGGCCAACGGCAGCGAAGTGATCCTTAAAGGAACGGTGCGCTCCTGGATCGAACGCGAGGAAGCTGAGCGCGTCGCCTGGTCGGCGCCCGGCGTGAGCAAGGTCGACGATCGCATCGTCGTGAGCCCCTAGAACCGAGTTGCATCGCAAGCTGAAAGGAGAACCAAATGAGGTTACGATCACTCGTCCCGTCTCGTGATGCAGGAATGCTGATGCGGCCCGACTTCGGCCTGTTCGGCCTGCACCGGGAAATCGACCGGCTGTTCAGCGAGTTTTCGCAGGGCTTGAGCCCAAACGGACAGCAGCTCGTGCCGAACATCGAAATCGCGGAAACGGACAAAGCGATCGAAGTCACCGTTGAAATGCCGGGGCTCGAGCGCAAGGACGTCGACATTTCCCTCGAGGATGACACGCTTACTATTCGAGGCGAAAAGAAGGTGGAGCAGGGCACAGGCGACGGCAAGAACGACAAGAATGTCCAGCACAGCGAACGCAGCTACGGCGTGTTCCTTCGCGTGCTGCAGCTGCCGCCCGGCATCGATCCTTCCTTCGTCCAGGCGACGATGACCAACGGCGTCCTGAAGATCACGATTCCGAAGCCCGCAAAGCCGGAGCCGAAGAAAATCGAAGTCAAGGAAGCTGCTTGACCGTTCACGCGGCAAGACGCCCGAGTCTCCTAACAGCCCAGCTCGGCGCGTCTCGCCGCTCGCCGCCAAGAGCGCGAGACGCCACAATTTTTTGGACGGCCGCAGCTGTCCCAGGATTCAAACCCGAAGGAACTGATCATGGCAAAAGCAATCGGTATCGATCTCGGAACCACAAACTCCTGCGTGGCTGTCACGGAAGGTAGCAAAGCCAGGGTCATTGAGAATGCCGAGGGCGGACGCACCACGCCGTCCATGGTTGCCTTCACGGAGGATGGCGAAGTCCTGGTCGGGCAGCCGGCCAAGCGGCAAAGTATCACCAACCCCGAGAACACGATCTATGCCATCAAGCGACTGATCGGCCGACGTTACGACGACCCGATCACAGCAAAAGACAAGACCATGGTGCCCTATCACATCGTGCCGGGCGACAACGGCGACGCCTGGGTCGACGTCCGGGGCAAGAAGTACAGTCCGAGCCAGATCAGCGCTTTCATCCTCACCAAGATGAAGGAAACCGCCGAAGCCACGCTTGGCAGCGCCGTCACACAGGCCGTCATCACCGTGCCCGCCTATTTTAACGACGCGCAGCGCCAGGCAACCAAGGATGCCGGCCGGATCGCCGGGCTGGAAGTCCTGCGCATCATCAATGAGCCGACTGCGGCCGCTCTAGCCTACGGCCTCGACAAGAGAGGCAGCGGCAAGATCGTGGTCTATGACCTCGGTGGCGGCACGTTCGATGTCTCGATCCTGGAGGTCGGCGACGGTGTGTTCGAGGTCAAGGCAACCAACGGCGACACCTTTCTCGGTGGAGAGGATTTCGACAAGCGGATCATCGACTATCTGGCGGACGAGTTTCGCAAGGAAAGCGGAATCGACCTTCGCAAAGATCGTCTCGCCCTGCAACGGCTCAAAGATGCCGCAGAGAAGGCCAAGATCGAACTCTCCAGCGCCACCCAGACCGACGTCAATCTGCCCTTCATCACTGCAGATCAGGCTGGACCGAAACATCTCAATATCAAGCTGTCGCGCGCCAAGCTCGAAGCGCTGGTCGACGATCTGATCCAGCGCACCATCGATCCCTGCAAGGCAGCGTTGAAGGACGCCGGCCTGCAGCCATCTGACATCAACGAAGTCGTACTGGTCGGCGGCCAGACCCGCATGCCAAAGGTTCAGGAGACCGTGCAGAAGCTGTTCGGGCGCGAACCTCACAAGGGCGTCAATCCGGATGAAGTGGTCGCGGTCGGTGCCGCGATCCAGGCCGGCGTGCTCCAAGGCGACGTCAAGGACGTCCTGCTGCTCGACGTGACACCCCTGTCATTGGGCATCGAGACGCTTGGCGGCGTCATGACGAAGCTGATCGATCGCAACACCACCATTCCGACCAGGAAGAGCCAGGTGTTCTCGACAGCGGAGGACAATCAAACCGCCGTCACGATCCGGGTCTTCCAGGGCGAACGTGAGTTGGCGGCTGACAACAAGCTGCTTGGTCAGTTCGATCTGGTCGGAATCCCACCGGCACCGCGGGGCGTGCCGCAGATCGAGGTGACCTTCGATATTGATGCCAACGGTATCGTCAACGTATCGGCCAAGGACAAGGCGAGTGGCAAGGAGCAGAGTATCCGGATCCAGGCGTCCGGCGGCCTGACCGAAGCGGACATCCAGAGGATGGTCAAGGAGGCCGAAGCCCATGCGGACGAGGACAAGCGGCGCAAGGAGCTCATCGAAACCCGCAATCAGGCCGACGCGGTGATCTACAGCACCGAGAAGGCGCTCAAGGACTCCGAGGGAAAGATCCCTTCCGACGTCAAGAGGGAGATTGAGCAGGCGATCGCCGAGGCAAGGCAACGGCTGAGCGCCGAGGACGTGACAGCGATTCAGCAGGCAACTCAGCGGTTGCAGCAGTCGGCATCAAAGATCGGCGAAGCCTTGAACCGCGCAGCGTCCCAAGGCGGGGCTCCCGGCGGCGGACAGGCAGGATCGCCTGATAGCAGCGAAGATGTCGTCGACGCGGAATTCGAAGAGGTCGATCCCGGCAGCCGGAAGGCTTCCTGAAGTCTTTCCAATCCGGGACAAACGCCACAAATGGAGCACCACATGCCCACCAAGACCGTGGATGATGTGCTCGGCGAGGTTCTCGCGGGCGAGCACAGGGAAAGCGACCAGGCGCAGGAGACCAGCGCCGAGCGCGACCGCCTGATGCGTGCGCTTGCGGACGCCGAGAACACGAGGCGCATGGCCGAGCGTCGGGTCCAGGACGCCCGACAATATGCGATCGCCGACTTTGCCCGCGAGCTGCTGCAGGTGGCGGATAATCTGCGACGAGCCATCGACGCTAGCTCGCCGGACCAGGGAGTCAAGAACGACGACGGCCTGCTGGCCGGAGTTGTCGCCACCGATCGGATCCTGACACAGATATTGAAACGCTTTGGTGTCGAGGAAATCGACGCTCTAAATCGGCCATTCGACCCAATGAAGCACGAAGCCGTGATGGAAACCGATCGGTCCGATCAGCCTCCCGGGAACGTCGTGGACCTTTTAGAGAATGGCTACATGCTTCACGACCGGCTCTTGCGGCCGGCCCGGGTCGTTGTAGCCAGACCGCCTAAGCCACAATCGCCGCCACCCCCGCAACAATGAAGCGCCGGCCGATCGGTCCGGCCGACGCGTAAACAGGAGCTGGTGTTGGCTACAGACCCATATGCAACGCTAGGCGTCAAGAGAGACGCGGCACAGGCCGACATTCAAAAGGCCTACCGGCGGCTTGCGAAGAAGCTGCACCCTGATCTCAATCCCGGCAACAAGGCGGCAGAAGAGAAATTCAAGCACCTATCTGCCGCCTACATGCTTTTGAGCGATCCGGAAAAGCGCGCCCGTTTCGACCGCGGTGAGATCGATGCATCGGGTACCGAGCAGCAGCCCCGGCAATACTACCGCGATTTCGCTGATCGGGAAGGCTGGTCGGGCTACACGAGTGGGGCCGGCTTTGCCGATTTCAATGACTTCGCCGGCAGCGAGGATATTCTCTCCGAGATCTTTGGGCGCGCCGGGCGCACCACCCGGCGCGGACGCGGGGTTGACGCCCGATATCACCTGGAGCTCAACTTTCTCGATGCCGTGAACGGCGGCAAGCAATCCATTGTGCTGCCGGACGAAACTACGCTCGAGGTCAACATTCCTCCCGGCACGCGCGACGGCCAGATTCTGCGCCTGAAAGCCAAGGGTCGTCGGGGAGCCGGAGACAATCCGCCAGGCGACGCCCTGATCGAGATCAAGGTCCTGCCGCACCCCTACTTCGTCCGCAAAGGCGACGACATTCATCTGGACCTGCCGATCTCACTGAAAGAGGGCGTGCTGGGCGCGAAACTCAAGGTACCGACCGTGAGCGGCGCTGTCGCGGTCTCTGTACCTAAGTGGTCGAGTTCGGGCCGGGTTCTGCGGATCAAGGGACGCGGCGTGCCGCGCGTCGATGGCGGCAGAGGGGACCAGTACGTCACGCTGAAACTGGTGCTGCCGAAAAAGCCAGACCCGGAACTCGAACGCTTTGTGAGTGAGTGGCAGCCTTCGGATAGCCCGAGACAGTCGATGCGAGTGTGACAATGCAGCTCCAGGAATTTGCCGATCGATCTCATCTCGATCCCTCCACGATTGAAGCCTGGGTGAATGCGGAATGGCTGGTGGCGCATCCACCAGGACATCAGTTTTCCGATCAGGATCTCGCACGAGCCCACCTCATCCAGGATCTCAAGCGCGACCTGGGGATCAACGATGAAGGTATCGCGCTGGCCCTGTATCTGCTGGATGAGCTATACGGGCTGCGTTGCCTGCTCCGAGACATCCAGGCGATGCGGACGACAGCTTCCGAACGCACACATTGATGCGCTTGCGATTGATCGGCTATCATGAGCTTGCGCGTTCGGGCTTCGCCAATCTCCTTGAAGGCCACGGATCATGCAGTCACTTCTCTCAACACTTAACGATGCAGCGATGCACTGGGATGCCTGGCCAAAAATGCTTCGCAGGCTGATGGATGAGGCGGGCGTGGCGGGTGCGGCGCTGATTGTCACGAACAAGACGACGGGTACGGTCGACGAAGCTGTCTTTTGCGGTCTCAGTGCCGAATTCAAATCCCGCTACGTCGAGCACTACGCCACGCTCGATCCATACTCGCCACTCCTGGATGCACGCTGGATCATGCTCTCCAAATGTCTTCCACAGCCCGTTTTGCGGAAAAGCGAGTGGTACAATGAGTTTGTGCTGAGCTGCGGTGTTCGGGACATCCTCGGAACGCGGCTCGCGGACACGGCAGGTCATTCCGTCATTCTTGGCGTTCATCAACGGATCGGACGCCATTTTTCTCAAGATGTCGAGCCACTGATCGCTACGATCACGGGACCCCTCAGGTATGCGGCGCGCTGCCATCTCGATCGCCGGAACGGAGGACAGCAAATTGGCGATCCGCAAACGACCCCCGCAGAAGGTGGTCGCTTCTTTTTTCATATTGAGAACGGCGTGAACTACCCGGACGAATGCGGTAGCATTCTCCTCTCGCCCCACGACGCCGCGGAACGCGGACTGACCATTGCTCGAGAACTGGCGCGGGATGGCGACTGGTCCGGCTTTTCTGTCGTTGTCACCGATGAATGGGGACGAACGATCGCGCGTGTACCGATTCAATCTTGACGACGCGTCGCTCAGTCGAACCCGGCAAATCGCCCGGCTGACCGCGCTGCCGCCCCTGCACGGTCATATCTCGCGCTCGTGACGCCTTTCCGGCACTGATGCCAGCCATTCTCTCCACATCGTGTTGGCGCCGGCAAACCATCCTGCAATCTCAAGCCGGCCAATACGGGACTCGATCTGCTCGTCAGCCAACCGTATTGCCACCAGATCGCCCTGCAGGAACGCTGAAGGCTTCCGTCGCCTGCGCAACCCACACCTCTCTTCTGCAGCGGCAAGAGCATTGACGACTGTCAGCGCGATGCACCGATCCGCCGTTATATTAGGGTGTAGAGATCCAAATATCTTCGGCCCGCTCTCTTACCGAAAGCTCGAAGCATTTAACTCCTTCGACTCGAGGCAACATGGTTACAGCCACCACGCAAGTCCGTGCGCTCAACTGGGTTTCGAATGGGAAAGCGAACCCCCTGTTCCAAGGATGTCGGCTCGGGCCGTTCAGCCTGTCCCATCGAGTCGTCATGGCGCCATTGACCCGTTCTAGAGCACGACAGCCGGGTAATGTGCCGTCTCAGCTCGCGGCGTGTTATTACGCGCAGCGTGCGTCTGCCGCCCTGATCATAAGCGAGGCTACCCAGATCTCGATGCAGGGCCAGAGTTATGCCTGGACGCCAGGTATCCATAGCCGCGAACAAGTCGAAGCCTGGCGGCAGGTTACGAAGGCTGTGCACGAGGCTGATGGGCTGATCTTCAACCAACTTTGGCACGTCGGTCGTATCTCACATCCGGCCCTGCAGCCCGACAACATGCTACCCGTAGCGCCCTCGGCGATCACGCCCGCGGGCAAGGCCTTCATCGAAAACGAGCGCGGCGAGGCAGAACTGGTTCCATTCGTGCGTCCGCGCGCGCTGACTTTTGAGGAGATGCCATACCTTATCAGGCAGTATGAGCGCGCGGCGCGGAATGCGGAGGCCGCCGGGTTCGACGGCATCGAGATTCATGCGGCCAACGGCTACCTGCTCGATCAGTTCATCGAGAGCAGCACGAACCGACGCAGTGACGCCTATGGCGGCACAGTTCAGAATCGAGTGCGGCTTCTGCTTGAAATCACGGAAGCCCTGATTCCCATTCTCGGGGCGGACAGGATAGGCGTCCGGCTCTCACCTCTCGGCAAGATGAACGACATCAGCGACGATGCCCCGGAATCGACGTTCGGTTACCTCGCCGAGCAGCTCTCCGGCTACGGTTTGGCCTATCTGCACATCGTCAACCCGGCGCTCGAGCAGATGCAGAACGGCGAGAAGCCGGAACCGTATGCGCTCAGCATGGCCCGATTGATCCGGAACAAGTATCAGGGAACGCTCATCGTGGCCGGAGGCTTCAACGCCGATAGCGCCACGCAATGGTTGCGCGATGGCCAGGCCGACTTAATCGCCTTCGGCCGCAAGTTCATTGCCAACCCCGATCTGCCCGAACGGCTGCGCGTTGGTGCACCATTGAACGTGGACAATCCCAAGACATACTATGGTGGCGGCGAGAACGGTTACACGGACTACCCTTCACTGGAACAGGACCGCGGCGAAAAGGCGAAGGCCTGCGTCGACCAGCGTTGGCGATGATGCAACAGAGGAGGAGCCGGTCTGCGTGAGAAGATCAATCGTCCTTACGTCGCACAGTCAACTCCCTGCCATCGAGCCCTCTTTGCTAGCGAGCCGTGTCAGCCGTGGCTGCTAGTGTGGCGTGCGGAAGAACTTAGAGTTCAAACAGAGCGCGAGCACTATCATGGGCAGAAGTTTCAGGTCGTATCCTTGTCCGGAATGCGCGAGGATGATTTGGCTGGTTCGCAAGCGAGCCGCCGATGCCGGGCGCCCAGGCGTTACTTGCAATGATCCGATGCAGCGACGGGATCTTTGGAATCTCCTCAATAGCGAATTGCAGCCGCCACGTGAGTTCCATTGGACATCGGCCGAAACGGAGAGATCACAATAATCACCTGCCGTTCATTCGAACCCTCAGGTTCGCCTCGATGCGCCAGTGCCGCGACCGTCGCGCCAATAGGTTTTGCGCAACACCTTTTGCCTGAAAGGTCGTCGCGAGCATTGAAAAGGCGGGCACCTGCTGCTCGGCCGCGGCATGCCCAATCACCAGGAGCTTCTCCACTGGTGCAAAGCACCCTGCTCTTCAACTCATGAGGCTGCGGTCGCGGTTGACGGCGCATGTCGGCGCAACCAGTCGCGCAAAGCCTCGACACCGACGGCGCCGGCCCGCTGAGCGACGATGTTGCCTTTGTGGAACAGCATCAGGGTCGGAATGCTTCGAATGTCGTAGCGGGCCGCCAGCTCCGCTTCCGCCTCGGTGTCAACCTTCAGAAAGCGAAGCTCGGGTTCGAACTCGCCGGCGGCGCGTTCGAAGGCCGGCGCCATCGCTTTGCAAGGCCCGCACCATGCCGCCCAAAAATCGACCACAACCGGAATATCGTTGCATTGGATGTTAGCGGCGAAGCTGCGGGCTGAAACCGGCATCGG
This sequence comes from Bradyrhizobium sp. PSBB068, assembly GCA_016839165.1. Lineage (NCBI taxonomy): Bacteria > Pseudomonadati > Pseudomonadota > Alphaproteobacteria > Hyphomicrobiales > Nitrobacteraceae > Bradyrhizobium > Bradyrhizobium sp. PSBB068. The sequence continues at coordinate 1,667,983 of CP069300.1, read as the reverse complement.
ATGTCCCGTAAACAGGTGCTGCCGACAGTGTCCGCATTTCGCTTGGCGCGCGTCCCTCCGGTCCGGAATGCGGTTAGTTCTTGTGCAATGCGGGCAAACGATGTGGCGGGCGTCTTTGCTCATTCTCGATCTCTCCCCAATTAGAGCGACGCCAGAGGTTGCTTGCGGGCCGGAGCCGGAAAGGCATCATCGAGTTCCGCCAGATCCCGAGGCGTCAGGCGAACGTCGAGCGCTCCACGGTTCTCGCGCACATGCTCCGGCTTGCCTGATTGGGGTATCGCACACACGCCATCCTGGCGCAGCACCCAGGCCAGCGCCACTTGAGCCGGCGTCGCGCCGAGACGCGCCGCAATCGTCTTGAGCGTGACGTGATGCAACACACGACCCTGCTCGATCGGCGAATAGGCCATGATCGGCAGGCCACTGCGCAGGCACGCGGGCATGAGATCAAACTCGATGCCGCGGCGCGCGAGGTTGTAGAGCACCTGATCGGTCGCAACGTTTGCACCGTGAGGCAAGTCGACGAGCCCCTGCAGGTCGCCGACGTCAAAATTACTGACGCCCCAATATCGGATCTTACCCGCGCCCACCAGGGTGTCGAAGGCATCGACGGTCTCTTCCAGCGGAACCGACCCCGGCCAATGCAGCAGATAGAGGTCGATCTTGTCCACGCCAAGCCGAGCCAGACTTCGGTTGCAGGCCGCCATCGTGCCGTGCCGGGTGGCATTCTGAGGCAGCACCTTGCTCACCAGAAAAATCTCGTCACGCCGTCCCTTGATCGCCTCGCCGACGACACGCTCGGCGCCACCGTCGGCGTACATTTCGGCGGTATCGATCAGGCTCATGCCGAGATCGATGCCGAGACGCAGCGCGTTCACCTCCCCCGTTCGATTCAGCGGATTCTCGGCCATGTGCCAAGTCCCTTGGCCGAGCCGCGGAATTTGCTCGCCTGAAGGAAGCACGACTGTCCGGGTGGTCTCCGTCAGAGCCATGGGGGCACTCCCTGGTGTTTCACATTCTCGCGCATGTAGACGTGGCGGATTTCGCAAACATCGGACATCGCCCTATCGAGATCGATAAGGGAGATCACCGGCAGATGAATCCGACATCGACGTGCGAACCTCAGCCGGGTGCGACCGACTACAGCAGCAACTCGAAGATCCGTGAGGCGAGGTCCCACTGCTTGGTCTGCGGGTTTTTCAAATCCGGCTCGATGATCTTCAATGCTCGTGCGACCGCTACGCCAAGTCCTCCGGCAAGGTCCGGCAGCATTGCTTCGGTCTCGTCGCTGTAGCTGAATTGCAGCGGCGGCCGATGAGCGAGACGGTCGAGAATCGGCGCCAGCTCTATCGTCTCATTCAACCTTCTGAATTGCTCGATGCATTCCTGGAGCCCAGCGGTGATCGGGAGATTCCAGGGCTCGATCAGGACGTCGCCGCCAGCTTTGGCGTCGGCCTCGGCGCGCAGTAAAAACCGATAAATCCTGTGGTCGACGAACTCCTCGTAACGCTTGAGGTCAGCCTTGTCCAGGTTGAGACCAGCCGCCTCGCGAAATAGTCGCTGGAACTGTCGTATGCCCTCTGGGCGCGGCGGCGGCATTTTTTCTGGCGGAAGTTGAGCGATCATCGGGTATGTTTGCCATTGTTCGCCGCCAGTCGCATTGACAGGCGTCATATACGCTGAGCTCTTTCGTCCTCGACCGCCATTTTATCATGCTGCGGCGGCCTGCACCGGCTCTCCGCTCCGGCTGGTCCGCGCCGTCTCGAGAAACGCGTGAATCTGCTGCACAACGGTGGCTCCCTCGCCGATCGCCGCGCCAACGCGCTTGACGGATCCGAAACGAACATCACCCACTGCAAATACACCTGCTATGTTCGACTCGAGCGATGCGGGCGGGCTCGCGCCGTCGGCCGAAAGAAGGTCGTCAGGGGGTACGTTCGTGCCGGTTCGCACAAACCCCTTGCTGTCGCGGCTAACGTTGCAATCGCTCAACCACTCTGTTGCGGGCTCCGCACCGATGAACATGAAGACGTTGCGGATCGTTTTCTCAACTTCGCCGCCGGTCTTGTCGCGCCAGCGGGCCCGTTCGAGTTGGCCCTGCTCATTGCTCGACAATCCGACGATTTCCGTGCAGGTCAGCAACTCTATATTGGCTGTCGCTGCGATCCTGTCGATCAGATATTGCGACATGGTCTCGGAGAGGCTCGATCCTCGCACAAGCATCCATACCTTCTTGGCATAGCGGCTCAGAAACACAGCCGCTTGCCCTGCAGAATTGCCTCCGCCGACCAGCGCCACTTCCTCGTTCCGGCATAGCCGAGCCTCGACCGGGGAAGCCCAATACCAAACTCCACGCCCCTCGAAACTCTCCAGATTCGGTATGTTTGGCCTGCGATAGCGCGCGCCGCTCGCGATCACCACGCTCAGCGCGGTGACGCTCCGACCGTCGGAGAGCTCGATCGCGAATGGGTAGTGCTCACAACGAAGGTTCGCGACCGTCTCGGGGATGATCATCTCCACGCCGAACTTCTGCGCCTGCACATAGGCACGCCCGGCCAACGCCTGGCCTGAAATTCCGGTCGGAAATCCCAGATAGTTCTCGATGCAGCTGCTGGCACCGGCCTGCCCCCCAAACGCGCGGGCATCGAACACGCCGACTGACAAACCTTCGGATGCCGCATAAACGGCAGCCGCAAGTCCTCCTGGACCTGCACCGACAATCGCTACGTCGTATCGGCGCCCGTCGAGATCCGGAGGCACCATCCCCAAGGCCCGAGCCAAGTCAGCTTCGCTCGGATTTTTCAGGATTGCCCCGTTCGGACAGACCACCAGCGGCAATTCACCCGACTTGCAAGGATAGTGCGTCAAAAACATTTGCGCATCCGGATCCTTTGCGGGGTCGAGAACCTGATGCGGATAAGCGTTGCGCGCTAAAAATTCCAGCAGACGCACCATTCCGGGATGGCCATCGTGCCCGATGAGACAAGGTCCTCCGGCGCCCGCCTCGATGAGGAACACCCGTCGTAAAACAAGGGCACGCATAATGCGCTCGCCGAGTTGCACGTCGGCGATCAGCAAAGCGCGAAGTCTGGCTGGCAAAAAGAGCAGCGATTCAACGGGCTCGGTTGCGCGCGCATCGACCAGGGCGGGTCCGCCGGAGAGTTGCGCGACTTCGGCGACGAATTCGCCTGCACCCAGTTCAACGATTTTCTCCGTCCGGCCGGGTCGATCGCGAGCTTCGATGGATACCCGACCGGCAACGATGACGAACATGCCCGGCGGAATCTCGCCCGTCCGGAAAAGATATTGGTTGACGGCGTAGTGTTTGACCTCGCCGAATCGGCGCATGCGGTCGATCTCGTCGGGCGCGAACTTGGGAAACATGTGCTCGCGGCGGGACTCAAGCATGCCGTTGCTGTTCGTCTGTAGACCAGCGGCAACCGTGTTGGATACGTCGTCCATCCCATACGCCTTTCAGGACCACGGCCCTTGCACGGCCGAAGCGCTCCAGGGAAAGCCTCGTGGCGCGTGCTGCGCAGTCAGCCACTGGTCCGTCGTGAACGCCTCGATCGCCCAAGAGCCATTGAATCGGCCAATGCCGGAATTCTTCTCGCCGCCAAACGGACAGGTCGGCAAGTCGATGACGGGTTGGTCATTGACATGAGCCATACCAACCTGCATTTGCTGGGCAAAATGCACGCCCCGGTGCAAGTCGCGCGTGAACACGGCGCCGCTTAGTCCAAAACTTGTTTCATTGGCCACGGCCAAGGCTTCTTCGGCATTGCTGACCCGGAGGACCGGTGCCAGCGGGCCGAATATTTCTTCAGCTGCAAGTTCCATCTGGTTGGTGACGTTCACGAAGACATGCGGCGGCAACACGAAACCGTCCGGCCCGCCTCCGAGCACCTGTTTGCAGCCGTCGTCGCGCGCGCGGCGAATGCGTGCCATCAGCTTCTGAAGCTGCGAGTTGTTGATGATCGGACCAATCATGGTATCGCCATCGCGGGGATCGCCTGCTTTCAACTTCGCCACCCGCTGCGTAAAGCGATCGACGAACGTGTGATAGACGCGCTCCTCGACAATGATGCGGTTTATAGCGATGCAGATCTGGCCCTGGTGCAGAAACTTGCCGAACACTGCGGCCTCAACGGCCTGATCCAGATCGGCGTCCGCGAGCACAACGAAGGGAGCATTGCCACCGAGTTCCAGATCGACGCGCTTGATGATCGACGCCTTCGCCGCAAGTGCCGCGATCCCGCGGCCGACTGGCGTTGAGCCGGTGAACGAAATGACTCGTGGAACGGGATGGCTGACGAAAGTGTCGCCGATTTCGCTGCCGGCGCCGACGATGACGCTGAGGAGCCCCGCCGGCAGACCTGCCTCCTCGAAGATTTTCGCCAACAACAATCCGCCTGTTACAGGTGTATCGCTCGAGGGTTTCACCACAACGGCGTTTCCTACCGCAAGTGCAGGTGCGATGGTACGATTGCTCAGGTGGAGCGGCCAGTTCCAAGGACTGATCGCCCCGACAACTCCGACCGGCTTGCGCCGCACCTGATTTTCCTTACCCGTGATGTCGGACGGAATGTAGCGGCTTTCGACAGCATGGGGCACCGAGGTCGTCCACAGCATGACCGTATGAGTCACTTCCCACTCCAGGTTCGCCTTCAGCCGTGTGCTGCCGGATTCCTTGATCAGCCAATCGACGATTTCGCCACGGCGCGCTTCCATCACGTCTGCCGCGCGGCGAAATACCTGCGCCCGCGCCGCTGGTGCTGAGACGGCCCACTCCACCTGAGCCTTGGCACCCGCTGCAAACGCCGCATCAAGATCGTGACGATCGGCCTGCTTGATTTCGAGGAGGACATCGCCGGTAAAAGGGTTCGTGTCGACCAGCCTGTGCTCTGCCTGGCCATGGCGCCAACTCCCGGCGATCGGCAGCAACTCGAACTGATCATAAGGTTGCGGATCTCTGGTTCGAACTTTGGCGCCATCCGGCACTAAGGTCTCATGTCGGTCGGAACTGCGGGTGGCACTGCGCGCGACCATGTCCATCTTCCTTGGCAGGTTGGCTTTCACGGCCGACGATGACCCGTCGAGCGGCTCTCCACCTTGACAGCCGTCAACCCAAACGCCGGAAAGCATCTTGCATCGACTGCTTGTTTACGGCTGGGCCACGCCTTCAGAGTCGCCGGCCGTGCAGCGCGCTGTAGTGCGTCAATAAAACCTGGGGATCGGACCTAGTTGAGGCGTGGGTCGATCCGACAAGTCAAACAACAATTCGTCGACATAACACCAGCCCCAGCCTTCGGGCGGATCATAGGCTTCGATGATGGGGTGACCGGTTGCATGAAAATGCTTCGTGGCGTGTCGATTGGGTGACTGATCACAGCAACCGACATGACCGCAAGTTCGGCAGACGCGCAGGTGCAGCCATGGATCGCCCAGTTGCAGGCATTCTTCACACCCAAGAGAATGGGGAATAACATCGTGAATTCCTCCCAAGTGCCTGCAATGTTGTGCCATGTCATCCTGCTCGATATCTGGTTGCTACTTTCTGTCTGATCTCAATTCCCGCGCGTTGCAGAGCCTGCCGTCCTAGTCCTACCAGTGCTGGTACTCGCAAGCGCAGCCCACTATGCCTGCGTCCAGGCAGGCCGTTCAGTGCAATCTCCGTTTCGGAGATGGCGCGTTGAACTGTGCTATTTCCGCAGTCTGCGGCGCCTTGCCGTTGAATGTCAGGACATTGCCTTCCGCCGAAATCGCGACCTTGTCGCCATCCTTCACCTCGCCTGCGAGGATCATCTCTGCCAGGGGATCCTGCAGATGCTTTTGGATCACCCGCTTCAGTGGTCGAGCGCCGTACGCGGGATCCCAGCCCTTGGCAGCGAGCCAATCCCTCGCATCCGCATCGAGCGTGAGCGTGATCTTGCGATCGGCGAGCAGCTTCTGCAGCCGCGCGAACTGGATCTCGACGATCCGGCCCATCTCGCTCTTCTGCAAGCGATGGAACAGGATGATCTCGTCGACGCGGTTGAGGAACTCGGGTCTGAAATGCGCCCGCACGACGCCCATCACCTGGTCGCGGACCGCCCCGGTGTCCTCGCCTTCCGGCTGGTTCACCAAAAACTCCGACCCGAGGTTCGAGGTCATGATGATCAGCGTGTTGCGGAAGTCGACGGTGCGGCCTTGGCGATCGGTCAGCCGGCCGTCGTCGAGCACCTGCAAAAGGACGTTGAAGATGTCAGGATGCGCCTTCTCGATCTCGTCAAACAGCACGACCTGATAAGGCCGGCGCCGCACCGCTTCGGTGAGCGCGCCGCCCTCGTCGTAACCGACATAGCCCGGAGGCGCGCCGATCAACCGCGAGACCGAATGCTTCTCCATGTATTCGGACATGTCGAGGCGGACCATCGCAGTCTCGTCGTCGAACAGGTACTCCGCAAGAGCTTTCGTCAGCTCGGTCTTGCCGACGCCGGTTGGCCCCAGGAACATGAACGAGCCCATCGGCCGGTTCGGGTCCTGCAGGCCAGCGCGCGAGCGGCGTACGGCGGTTGCGACCGCACGCACGGCTTCGGCCTGGCCCACGACGCGCTTGGCGAGCGCATCTTCCATCTTCAGGAGCTTGTCCTTTTCGCCCTCCAGCATTTTGTCGACCGGCACGCCGGTCCAGCGCGAGACGACCTGCGCGACGTGGTTGGCGGTCACAGCCTCTTCCACCATCTCGCCGGAGTTCTCCTTGGCCTCGATATCCGCAAGCTGCTTCTCGAGTTGCGGGATCCGGCCGTAGGCCAGCTCGCCGGCTTTCTGGAACTCGCCCCGGCGCTGAGCATCTGCGAGATCGACCCGCAGGGCGTCCAGCTCTGACTTCAGTTTTTGGGCGTTGGAGAGCTTACTCTTTTCAGCGCTCCAGCGCGCCGTCAGCGCCGCGGACTTCTCCTCGAGCTCGGCCAGCTCCTTCTGCAGCGCCTCGAGACGCAACCTAGAGCCCGGGTCGCTTTCCTTCTTCAGCGCCTCCTGCTCGATCTTGAGCCGGATGATCTCGCGATCCAGAGAATCCAGCTCCTCGGGCTTGGAATCGACCTGCATCTTCAGCCGCGCTGCGGCTTCGTCCATCAGGTCGATCGCCTTGTCGGGCAGGAAACGGTCGGTGATGTAGCGGTTTGACAATGTCGTCGCCGCCACCAGCGCGGAATCAGTGATCCGCACGCCGTGGTGCTGCTCGTATTTGTCCTTCAATCCGCGCAGGATCGAGATCGTATCCTCGACCGAAGGCTCGCTAACAAAGATCGGCTGGAAGCGGCGGGCCAGCGCCGGATCTTTCTCGACATGCTTGCGGTACTCGTCGAGCGTGGTGGCACCGATGCAGTGCAACTCGCCGCGCGCCAGCGCAGGCTTGAGCAGGTTGGAGGCGTCCATCGCGCCGTTGGTCTTGCCGGCGCCGATCAACATGTGCATCTCGTCGATGAACAGGATGAAGGTGCCCTCGCTCCCGGTTACCTCCTGGAGCACGGCTTTCAGCCGTTCCTCGAACTCACCGCGGTATTTCGCCCCGGCAATCAGCGCGCCGAGGTCGAGCGACAGCAGCTTCTTGTCCTTCAGGCTCTCGGGAACATCGCCGTTGACGATGCGTAGCGCGAGCCCTTCGGCGATGGCGGTCTTGCCGACACCGGGCTCGCCGATCAGGACGGGATTGTTCTTGGTGCGGCGTGACAGCACCTGGATGGTGCGGCGGATTTCCTCGTCGCGGCCGATCACCGGGTCGAGCTTGCCGTCGCGCGCAGCCTGCGTGAGGTCGCGGGCATATTTCTTCAGCGCATCATAGGCGTTCTCGGCCGTCGCGCTGTCTGCGGTGCGACCCTTGCGCAACGCTTCAATCGCCGCATTCAGGTTCTGTGCGTTAACTCCACCCTTGGCCAGCAACTGGCCGGCCTCGCTGTTCCTGTCTATGGCAAGGCCGAGCAGAAGACGCTCGACCGTGACAAAGCTGTCTCCGGCCTTCTCGGCTGCCTTTTCAGCGGCGTCGAAGGCTCGCGCGAGTTCGGGTGCAAGATAAACCTGCCCGGCACCGTCGCCGGAAACCTTCGCCACCTTGTTCAGGGCATCCTCGGTCGCCTTCAGGATTGCACGGGAATTGCCGCCGGCGCGGTCGATCAGACCGCCGGCAAGGCCTTCGCTGTCATCAAGCAGGACCTTCAGCAGATGCAGGGTTGAAAACTGCTGGTGCCCCTCGCGCATCGCCAGCGACTGCGCGGATTGGATGAAGCCGCGGGAGCGCTCGGTATATTGTTCAATATTCATCGTCGTCTTCCCTCGGCCTGCCGCTCCGACCCCGACGTACGATCACCAAAAAAGAGCGTACCACTCTTGCGCTCGATCGCGGTCAAGGTATTGGGTCCACGAGTCGCCAACCGCACGCCATTAAGCGAATGATCCGCATACGGGATAGTCGTCGGGTTTCCGCGAGCTCGCACTGACGTTTGTCAACTCGCCAAGCGGCTTTCATCGCCTGCGTTGACGCATGCTACGACAGAGAACGTTCAATGTCGTCGCCTTTGAGCGCGCACTCCGTCCACCGGCACAAGTCAATAGAGAGACCTTCCGCATTGGGGCAGCACGCATTTTGAAGCAACGCAAAAGCGTATCGCCGATCTTTCTGGGCGGCATCGCTCGAGAATTCGCGCGCGATATTGCGTCGTGATTGGCTCATGCGGTGCGGCGTGCTGAAGTTGACGGTTGTCATGGCGCTCATTGCGTCGTGGTGTCATGAGAGTGGTATGAGGCCTTCGAAATCGACCGGCTGTTCTGCGCGCAACGGTCATTACAGGAGTTCGAGCCATGGCGAAATCATCCATCACGGACGCAGGGGTCAGACTTCGCATCAACGGCTCCGAGCATCTGCTGCAGATCGAGCCGCGGGTCACGCTGTTGGATGCGTTGCGTGAATATACGCACCTCTATGGTACCAAGAAAGGATGCGATCAGGGCCAGTGCGGCGCCTGCACGGTTCACGTCGATGGACGGCGCGTCCTCGCTTGCCTGACGCTTGCGTCCCAGGTCGAAGGGCTGGCGATTACCACAATCGAGGGTTTGGCGGTCAACGGCAGCCTGCACCCGGTGCAGGAAGCGTTCATCCGCCACGATGCCTTCCAGTGCGGATACTGCACGCCCGGTCAGATCATGTCGGCTGTCGCCTGTATTAACGAAGGCCGAACCGTCTCGGACACGAGCATCCGCGAATATATGTCCGGCAATCTGTGCCGTTGTGGCGCCTATCCGCACATTGTCGCAGCTGTGCGCGATGCGGCGCAGGCGATCGATTCTGCAGAGGGGCGAGGACGATGAACAATTTCGAATATGTTCGGGCCACCGCTATTCCCGACGCGCTGAGGGCCGTTGCCGATCAGGCTGGCTCCCGCTTCCTCGCTGGCGGTACCACCATGGTCGACCTCATGAAATGCGGGGTGGAGGTTCCTGCTGCGCTCATCGACATTACGCGCTTGCCGGGCCTCGATACCATCGAGGCTGGTCCGGCGCGCGTGCGGATTGGCGCTCTCTCAAGAATGAGCGATGTCGCCGATCATCCGATAATCCGGAAGGAGTTTCCGGTTTTGTCGGAATCGCTGTGGCGCGGCGCCTCGGCCCAACTGCGCAACATGGCCACGATCGGTGGCAATCTCATGCAGCGGACACGCTGCAGCTATTTCCGGGAGCCGGCGGTCTATGGCGCCTGCAACAAACGCGATCCCGGTTCGGGCTGCGCTGCACTCGAGGGCGTCAACCGCGGGCATGCGGTCTTGGGCACGAGTCCAAGCTGCATCGCTACCAACCCCGGCGACTTTGCAGTTGCTCTCGTTGCCTTCGACGCCGCTGTTTACGTCGAGAATGGCAAGCCACAACGTCCCGTTCCGATCGATGACTTCTTCCTCTTGCCCGGCGACACGCCCGATGTTGAGCACCCGCTCACGTCCGGTGAGTTGATCGTCGCGGTCGAGATTCCGACCTCCGCCGCGCTGCGCCGCTCGCATTACCTCAAGGTGCGCGACCGCGAGTCGTACGAGTTTGCGGCCGCAAGCGCCGCTGTCGGCCTGGAACTCGAAGCGGACGGTCGCACCGTCCGTGACGTCAGGATCGCGCTCGGCGGTATCGCCACGAAGCCGTGGCGGGCTCGTGCCGTCGAAGCGGCGCTTGTCGGACGTACTTTCGACGAAGCGACTGTGCGGGCCGCAAGTCGCCTGGCCACCGAGGGTGCCGTCGACCATGGCGAAAGCCGCTTCAAGATCGAATTGGCTCCCCGCGTCGTCGCGCGTGCGCTACTGACCGTTGGAGGGATCGCCTGATGGCTGTCAACGAGTCTGAATCGCTGAAGAGCAACGGAACGTTTCTCGGACGTCGCATCGCGCGGGTTGATGGCGTCGCGAAAGTTACCGGGCAAGCCGACTACGCTCTCGAACACAATCTGGCAGGCGTTGTCCATGCTGTGATTGTCGAGAGCACCGTGCCGTCGGGGCGCATCGGGAAGATCGATCTTGCCGTGGCCCGGACGATGCCGGGTGTGCTGCGGATCTTGACCCATGCCGATGCCCTGCCGCTCAAGAGCTGTCCCATGGTTCCAGCAGGTAGCGTCATGGAGAGCTTCTTGCCGCTCCAGGACGCTCGCATCCGGTACAACGGTCAACCCATTGCCCTCGTGGTCGCCGATAGCTTCGAACATGCGACGGAGGCTGCGGGCCGCGTGCGGATCGACTACGAGACCGAACTGGCCGTCGCCGACATCGATGATCCAGCGGCTACATCGATCGACGTCCCCGGGGCGCCGTCGTCGGGTCCGGCCCGGGGCGACGCAAAGGGTGCGCTCGCGGCGGCAGCGGTGCGCATGGACGTCGTCTACACCACGCCGCGCGAATATTCCTGTCCGATGGAACCGCTTGGAGCAATCGCAACCTGGGACGATGACGGCGCCCTGACCGTTTGGATGCCGAGCCAATGGGCACAGGGCGCACGAAGGGCATTCTCCGAATGGTTTGCCATTCCGATGGAGAAGGTGCGCGTCATTTCACCGTTCGTGGGCGGCGGCTTCGGGGTCAAGGTCACAGCTCACGCCGACTCGCTGCTCGCGGCGATGGCTGCTCGCGAAATGCGACGACCCGTCAAGCTGGCGTTGTCGCGTCCGCAGAACTTCACCGGCAACGGCTTGCGGCCCGCGATACGGCAGAAGCTGACGCTCGGTGCGAGCGAGGACGGAAAGCTGCAGGTGCTCATTCACGAGAACACCAGTGAGACCTCCGTCGATGACGATTATGTCGAGGGTGGCGCGGCCACCGCCAGGGTCATGTATGCCGTGCCGAACCTGAGTTCGACTCAGAAACTGGTGCGGGTCAGTTCCTTTACTCCAAGTTGGAAGCGCGCGCCCGGAGAAGCGATCGGTGCCTATGCGCTCGAAAGCGCAATGGATGAACTTGCCTACAAGCTCAAACTCGATCCGATCGAATTGCGGCTGCGCAACTATGCCAGTCAGGACCCTGAATCGGCGAAACCCTGGTCGACCCGCCGGCTCCGCGAAGCCTATGAAGCCGGCGCGCGGGCATTTGGCTGGGAGCGACGCTCGCTGGAGCCGCGTTCGATGCGGGATGGCCGCGAATTGATCGGATGGGGCATGGCGGGAGGAGCGTTTCCGAACGTGCACACGCCCGGCGAGGCGAGGGTCACGATTGCCGCCGATGGTTCGGTCCATGTTGCATCGAGCGGCCCGGACATCGGGGGCGGTACCTACACCATCCTTGCTCAGACGGCAGCCGACGCGCTCGGCGTGTCGTTCGAGCAGGTGCGCGTTCGTCTCGGCGACACCAGCCTGCCCCGCGCACCGGTGGCCGGCGTTTCACAGATTGCCAATCTTCTCACCGGCGCCGTGGATAAGACCGCCCGCGCCGCCCGCGAGGAGCTGTTGACGCTCGCGTCCAGTCATGCTGGTTCACCGTTCAAGGCCAAGCGCGTGAACGACTTCACGATCAAGGATGGAATGATCGCGCCAACGGATGGCTCCGCCGACGCCGTCACGATCGTCGAGCTGATGCGAATGGTCGGTCGCGATCGGATCGAGGTCACGCGCAACACCATGCCGGCCGACAAGGCATCGTCCGAAACAGAGCAGCGCGACGCCTACGATAGCTTCAAATATATGGGCCCGCCGTCAGCGACCCACGCGACTTATGCATGGTGTGCGCAATTCGTGGAGGTTCGTGTCGACGAGGACTATGGAACCGTGCGTGTCCGCCGGATGCTCGGAGCTTTCGATTGCGGCAGGCTGTACAATCCGAGGCTCGCGGAAAGTCAGTGGAAGGGTGGCATGATCATGGGAATGGGAGAAGCGCTTCTCGAAGCCATACACATCGATCGCCGCTATTCGCGAATCACCAACAACAACCTTGCCGAATACGTCGTGCCGGTGAATGCCGACGTGCCTGATATCGAGGTCATTTCAGTCGGCGAGCCGGACTTTCACGCCAGCGCCCTTGGCGGCAAGACAGTTGGTGAAATCGGCGTCGTCGGCGCCGCCGCTGCTATCGCCAATGCCGTATTCCATGCCACCGGCAAGCGGGTGCGCGAGCTGCCGATCACGATGGAGAAGCTGATGTAGGTGCGCGATCGGCCGACGTTCAGGACCAGGCCGACAATCTCGGAGTCACGAACGTCGCGACGACGATCTTGCGCGTCCGCGCGCGACGGATGGGGCTAGTGCCATGTCGACGCATAATCTCCGATCCCTGACTGGCCGACGCCGCGTCTGGGCCCGATTCCCCGATATTACTGTGGTTCCGTAACCTATGCCCTTAGAGGCCGGCTTTCGTATGTGGATCCCCCTGATCGCCAAGATAGGCGTTGACCGACGCGACAGCGACGACGTTGCGCTGCAGAAAATGATACTCGTCAGCGTTGTGTTGACATCCGCCGTCGCAGCAGCACTGTGGGGTCTCGTTTATATTGGCGTCGGAGCACGGGCCGCCGGCAGCATTCCCGCGGCGTATAGCGCATTGTCGCTGGCCAACACCTTTCTGTTCGGCATGTTTCGCCGCTACCAGGTCTATCGGTTCACCCAGCTGGCGCTGATCCTGCTTCTGCCTTGGCTGATGACGATAAGTCTCGGCGGCTTCCACAATTCAAGTGCCGTAATCCTTTGGTCCACGCTTTGTCCTTTGGGCGCCCTTGTCGTCCATGATCTTCGAACCGCCTCCCGTTGGTTCTGGGCCTTCCTCGTCCTGCTCGCCAGCAGCGCGCTCCTGCAATCCTCCGACGGCTCTGCCTCCCTGTCTTTGTCGATGGTCACTTTCTTCTACATACTGAATATTGGTTGCGTCCTGAGTATTGCCTTTGCGATGCTTTACTATTTCGTCGACAAGAAAAACAGGTTCCAGGCACGATCCGAAATGCTGCTGTTGAATATCTTGCCAATCGAGATCTCCAACATACTGAAAGGTGAGTACCGCACGATCGCCGATCAGTACGACGCGGCGAGTATCTTATTCGCCGATGTGGTGCAGTTTACCCCGCTGGCTCGGTCCATGTCGCCCATGGAACTGGTCGGGCTGCTCGACGAGGTCTTCATGTGCTTCGACTTGCTGGTCGATAAATATCAGTTGGAGAAGATCAAGACGATCGGCGACTGCTATATGGTGGTCGCCGGCGTGCCGCGCCCGCGTGCCGACCATGCCCACGCTCTGGCGCGCCTGGCGCTCGAGATGCAAGCTTGTGTGGCCGCGCGTGATTTCGGCGGCAGGCGATTGACATTCCGCATCGGCATGAACTCAGGCCCGGTAGTGGCCGGGATCATCGGCCGGAAGAAGTTCATCTATGATCTGTGGGGCGATGCTGTGAACATGGCCAGTCGTATGGAATCTTACGGCCAGAGCGAAGCCATTCAGATCACACACGCAACTTACGAACTGATCAAGGATGACTTCGTCTGCGAAACGCGCGGGACGATAGACGTCAAGGGATCGGGCGAAATGGAGATCTGGCATATTCTAGGTGAAAGACCCAACGACCAAGAATACTTGCCGGGGATGGCAGCTTGATGAAAGAGAACGCCGATTCCGCCGATGCGTTCGCTTTTGATAGTTTGACAAGCGCGCGCCACTCAATTCTTCTACCTATGGGACGATCCCGTTCGCCGACACTGACATCGGTCAATGCAGCGCGCGCTTGCCCGCGATACAAGTTCCTGAGATCGCAATTGATTTGATACTCGCGACGACGACAACAGGAGAGTAGAATGACAAAATTCGCGCTGTACGTTCCGCTTGTGGCCAAGCCCGGCAAGGAGAAAGAGGTCGCGGACTTTCTGCGGTCGGCGGTTCCACTGGTGAACGCCGAACCCGGGACGATCTCATGGTATGCCATTCAGGAAGGGCCCTCCTCCTTCGCGATCTTCGATACCTTCGACGACGAGGTCGGACGCGACGCGCACCTCAATGGAAAGGTCGCTGCCGCCTTGATGGAGAAGATCAAGGCGGGCGACATGTTCGACAACACACCGGAAATTCATAAACTGGATATCATCGCGGACAAGTCGGCGGGGTAAGGGTGTGGTGGTCGTTTGGGTAGCCGTCCGAGGGCAGCGCGCACGCGCGTGGCTTACTGAGGTGCCGCGAGGCGATTGGACGTTGATGCGTCGGCCGCGAGCCGGGCCCTGAACCTCGACAGGTACGGCGCGGTTCGGCTTTTGGACGATCCAGCGACCTCGGCAGGGGTGCCAAACGCCACCACACGACCGCCTTCGTCACCTGCCCCTGGGCCGATATCCATGACCCAGTCGCTGCCGGCAGCAACGCGCATATCATGCTCCACCACGATGACTGTGTTGCCGGCTTCGACCAGCCCGTCGAGTTGGGCGATGAGCTTCTCGACATCAGCCGGGTGTAGTCCCGTGGTGGGCTCGTCAAGGACGTAGAGCGTTTGGCCGCGCTGCGTTCGCTGCAGCTCGGTGGCAAGTTTGATCCGCTGGGCTTCGCCGCCGGAAAGCTCTGTCGCGGGCTGGCCAAGTCTTAGATAGCCGAGGCCAACCTGTCGTAGCACATCGAGGGATCGGCGTACCTGCGCCTCCTCGGCAAAGAACGCGAAGGCGGTATCGACCGTCATTCCGAGGACCGCGGCTATGTTCTTGTCGCGGTATTTTATTTCAAGGGTTTTGGCGTTGTAGCGAGCGCCATGACAGCTTGGACACGGCGCATACACGCTGGGCAGGAACAGCAATTCGACGCAAACAAAGCCTTCGCCCTCGCAGGTCTCGCAGCGGCCTTTGGCGACATTGAAGGAAAAGCGTCCAGCGTCGTAGCGGCGGGCGCGCGCCGACTTGGTGGCTGCAAAGATCTTGCGAACGTGATCGAACAGCCCTGTATACGTCGCGAGGTTGGACCGCGGAGTGCGGCCGATCGCCTTTTGGTCGACGACCACCAATCGCGAGACACCTTCCATTCCGCTCGCGATCCAGCCACCGAGCGTGGTCACGACGGTCCGCTCGAGCTCGTCGCCTTCATCGTCGATCGACGGCAGCGCATGGCCTAGCGTGTTTGCAATCAATTCCACCAGGGCCTGGCTCACCAGGCTCGATTTGCCCGAGCCGGACACGCCAGTCACGGTCGTGAATACCCCCAACGGAAAATCGACATCAAGGTCGTGGAGATTGTTGCGACTGACGCCACGCAATCGCAACCAGCCCTTCGGCGAGCGCGGCGTGCGGCCTGACACGATGTCGTCGCCGAACAGGTAACGGCGGGTTTGCGAACCTTCGACCTGCTTGAACCCTTGTAGCGGACCGCTGTAGAGCACCTGGCCGCCAAGTTCGCCGGCGCCAGGCCCGACGTCGACAACCCAATCCGCATGGCGGATCACATCGATCTCGTGTTCGACCACAAACAGCGAATTGCCGGAGGCTTTCAATCGGGCAAGCGCCGTCAAAAGCGCCTCGGTATCCGCGGGATGAAGTCCGGCGGACGGCTCGTCGAGCACATAGACGACGCCGAACAGATTGGAGCGCACTTGGGTTGCCAGTCGTAGGCGCTGCAGTTCGCCCGGAGAGAGCGTCGGGGTACTCCGCTCCAGCGAAAGATAGCCTAGTCCGAGGTCAAGCAGAACCGTGAGGCGGCCGCCGAAGTCCTCGGCGATCCGCTGCACCACCATCGCCTTCTCCGGATGCTGCGCCTTAAGCTTGGTCAGGGTCGGAGCGGTGGCCTCCGCATAGGGACGCAGGAGGTCGGCGAGCCTTGCCAGCGGAATCCTGCAGATGTCGGCAATATCGAGTCCGGCGAACTTGACGGACAGCGATTCGCGACGAAGCCGCTTGCCACGGCAGAGCGGGCATTCGGTGCTTACCATGTAGCGCGATACCCGCTTCTTGATCGACGCACTTTCGGTGGTGGCAAAGGTGTTCAGCACATATCGCCTGGCGCTGGAGAAATTGCCTCGGTAACTGGGCTCCTCCTTGCGTTTGATCGCCCTTCGCGCCTCGTCTGCATCATACCCGATATAAACCGGAACCACCGGTTGCTCGTCGGTATACAGGATCCAGTCGCGAGCTTTCTTCGGCAATTCTCGCCATGGACGATCGACGTCGTAACCGAGCGAAGTCAGCATGTCGCGCAGGTTGCCGCCATGCCAGGCGGGCGGCCAGGCTGCAATCGCGCGCTCACGAATGCTTTTGGAATCATCCGGCACCATCGAGCGTTCGGTTACCTCGTAGACCCGACCGAGCCCATGGCATCGGGGACAGGCTCCCGCCGGCGTATTGGTCGAAAACGCCTCGGCATCGAGATGCGCCTGTTGCCGTGGATAGTCGCCGGCGCGCGAGTACAGCATTCGAAGCAGGTTGGACAGCGTCGTGACGCTGCCGACGGACGAGCGCGTGGTGGGCGACCCGCGTTGCTGCTGCAAGGCAACGGCCGGCGGCAAGCCATCGATTTCATCAACCTCGGGAACCGCCATCTGATGAAAGAGACGCCGCGCATAAGGCGAGACGGATTCGAGATACCGCCGCTGCGCCTCCGCATAGAGCGTTCCAAAGGCCAGCGACGATTTGCCCGAGCCGGACACACCGGTAAACACCACCAGGGCATCGCGGGGAATGGCGAGATCGATATTCTCCAAATTATGCTCGCGTGCTCCACGCACGCGGACGAAACCTCGCAGCTCCTCGCCCGCTGCTCCCTGAGAACGAGGCTTGTTGATTTCTAGCATCGGGCGAAACGCCTGAGCGCCGAGTGGAGTTCCGTCGCAAACGGGGGTTTGATCATCATCGCCTCCGTCCTGCCGCCGGGACTACAAGGAGGGTTGATCCGGCGAGGCCTCTTGTCATTGACGATCGTCAGGAAGCGAGGGCTGCTCTCGACAAACAAGAACTTGAGGCTTCGTCGAGTTATGCCCGATAGGATTGGTTTGGTCCGGTTCGCGACTGCACCTCTCGGATAAAATCCTGCGGGCTCGAGAAGAACGAGTTCTCAATCAGGACCCCACCAATGACGACCATAGGATGCGTTCGCAAAATATCGACTGCAAGCGGTGTGGTCAGCAGGTTAATGTCGTAAGTGCAGATCACGGGATCGTCGTAGTTTGGCAAAACCTCATTGAGGCGCATCTCGTATTCAACCCATTTATTGCCGCTACTCCAGTCGTCCACGACCGTTTCGGCGTGCGCGATCAGCCGCGTCAACGGGAAGCCGAACTCGGCGCCGGCCTTCAATGCCTCCTGGATCACGACGATCATGTCGTCCATGTTGAAGCGTCCGGTCCTGAGATAAGTGCTTTCCAACGGCTCGACTTCGAGCTGGCGGCTTTTAATCGCGTTCTCCACGTCGATGCCGGCGCTGCGCAACCAATTGAGGTGATCCTCCCTGTGCTGAGACGGGAGGATATGATGCGCGCGTTGGCCGCAGTTGATACCGTCGCAGATGAACGGCACCAAAGCGTCGTATTCCTCCACTGCCGAACTGAAGAACGCGCAGACATGGCGGTGCTCCCGAAGCATGGATCGTCCAAAAGGAATGGGCTTGGCAGTTGAATTCATGTCAGCCTCCCGTTTGAGGGTCCTTTGGGGCCTGCTTGCCGTGAAAGTGCTGGCCCGGCACCAGGCGCTCTCGTTGTTCCAGGGTGTTCGCGACCTGGACGGCGAGCCGATCCAGTGGAGCATGATCGTACTCGCTCTCGATCTGCGGTTCGCGGAAGTGCGTCGTGAAAACGCCCCAGAGGCGGCCATTGCTGCTGATGAGCGGCGTCGATTGTACGGCAGCAATACCATCGGCACGCAGTACATCGAGTTCGCGCGTGCCCACAAACAGGTAGCTCGTCGATACGTCCTCAACAAATACCCGCATGCGCCGCGTGAGCGCGGCAGCGCATGTGGTGTTATTGTCGCGGCGTACGACACTGAAAAATGTCAGGACTTTGCCGGAAAGTCCGCGGCTGGCAGCAATTGTCAGGCAGTCGGCTTTTTCGTCGAATCGCTGCAGCGTACCCATGTCGGCGTGGGTTATTCCGATCGCGATATCGACGACCCGCAGCAGGTCTGCACCGACATCCTGGGAATCTCTCAGCCGCTGCAGGACGGCGTCGATTTGTTGTCCAGTTGCAGCGTCGAGCGGCTCCTTGAGGTTTGCCATCGCCTTCGCTTCCGCGGACCGTACCGCGGCAATATTGTCGCGGCCAAATGAAATGTAAGAGAGGATGATGGCGAAGCAGATTAGGTAATTCTACGTAATCATTTGCACTGTGCGTGCCGGCGGAATCCGACGGTAACCAAGGCGCGTTGCCCGATATCTTCCTGGTCAGTCCCCCGCGTGACCGCCCCAATCCCGTCCAGTTGAGCTTTTCAAGAAGGATTCATATGGCCAGCATGCGTTCGTAGTGACGCTTGACCGTTGCATGGCACTCGCAACTACCCTCCAATAATTGCTCCACATCCAAGAGCCGGATATTGCCGCGCTTGTATTGAATGAATCCGGCCTTTTGCAGGGTCCCGGCCACAACTGACACGCTGGTGCGCCGCACGCCTAACATCTGCGCGAGGAACTCCTGCGTCAGCATCAACTCCTCAGAACCTGTCAGGTCGCGCATGCGCAACAGCCAGCGACACATGCGAGCTTCGACCGAGTGGCTTGCGTTACAGGCAGCCGACTGCTGCACCTGAGCGAGCAGCACCTGCTCATGACGAATGAGAATGGCGTGTAAAGGTTCATATTCTTTGGCGAGCTGTCGCAGAGCGTTCGGGTGGATCGCCGCCGCCTCACCGGCAACTTGGACAATGCCTCTATGGAGCGCAGTCCTGCCGTCAAGCGCGGACGTGCCGTTGACCACCCCGTCGCGTCCTACCATCGCCGTTTCGATCATTTCGCCTACGCTCATATCGACGACCAGCGACACCACTCCGCTGAAGGGGAAGTACACTTGTGTGATCGACTGATCGGTTTCGGCGACCACCTCTGCAAAGGACAGCTTCACCGGCTTGAGGTGGAGCTTTATGGCCGCAAAGACCTTTTGCGGGAGTGCGTTGAGAATTCGGTTGGGGGACTGAGACATGACGAGGCTCCCTCTGCCGTTTCGGCGGGAGCGCAGGAGCGTCTCTCAGTCACTGAAGCCATCAATTGCTCAGTAATGAGGGATATTAGCTCCGCTGGAACAAAATAGCCAGCCTTAGTTTGATAACCGACAGACGGCTCCGTGACAAACCGAGTAAAAACGGTCATCCAGGCTGAGCTTCGGTATGCGTTGTGGATTGGATCAGGCGAAATGCCTTGGGTCGATGAGCTGTCCGAGCCGCAAGAACTCAGGCGCTGCATCCGCGATCTCGTCGCGCTTTCGACGCTGCCGGCAATCTGGAAGGACTACGATACGCGGCAGATCGCCGACAGCGTGGCAGCCGCAATGCTTTCGATGCTCAATGCCGACGTCATTTGCGTGTCTGTACCGGGACTGCGCGACGAGGCTGCGGCCGAAGTAGTGCGCACGAGCCAAACGGTGTCCTCCCGGCCATCTGGTCACGTTGAACGCATCCTCCGCGGTGCGTGGCGCGGAAGCCGCGAGCAGATATCCGCGATCGACAACCCGCTCGGGAGGGGCACATTACGGATCGCGGCTGCGCCGATGGGCTTTGGCGGCAACGCCAGGATCGTTGCAGGTTCCCTCAATCCGCAATTTCCGAGCGAAACACACCGGCTTCTTCTCGGAATTGCGGCGAACCAGGCAACGCTCGCCATGCAACGCCGGCAGGCGGAGGCGGAGCAACGGCGCCTGGTGAGCGTGATTGAGCGGTCGTCCGAGTTCATTGGTTTCGCCGATCTAGAGGGCACGCCGCAATACGTCAATAAGGCGGCCTTGGACCTCCTCGGGCTTTCTGACACTGAGGAAGTGCAGCGACTGAGCATCTTCGATTTCATGGCCCCCCATGAGCGGACTCGGGCGCTTCACGAGGCGCTTCCAATGGTGATGGGAACCGGGCGTTGGCTCGGAGAACTCGACTTCCGCCACTTCAAAACAGGGGAGATCATTCCATTCCTGGTCGATTGGTTCCGCATCGACGACAAGCGCACGGGCCATCCTACGAACATGGCGACTGTCAGCCGCGATTTGAGGCCTCAGAAACAGCTGGAGGGTGATCTTCGACGCCTCAACGAGTCGTTGGAGCAGCGGGTGACCGAACGGACATCGGAATTGGCGGAAGCGCTCGAACGACTGACGCTCGAAGCCGAGGAGCGGCGGTGCGCGGATGTCCGCGCGCAGCAGCTCCAAGCGGAGCTTCATCATGCCTCGCGGCTAAGTGCAGCGGGTCAGATGGCCGCGGCGTTGGCACATGAATTGAACCAGCCGCTGACCGCGGTCACTAATTTGGTCAACGCCGGGCGCCGGATGATGGCAAGCGACGCACCCCACAGGGTCGACACTGTGCGCGGTGTCCTGGGCCAAGCCGCCGAGCAAGCGCTCCGCGCCGGTGAGATCATTCGCCGGCTGCGAGAGTTCGTTACCCACGGCGCGACGGAGATGCGCATCGAAAACCTGCCGGAGCTGATCCGTGAAGCCAGTGATCTTGCCTCAGCGGGAAACGGCCCGCACCGCGTGCACGTCCGGCTGAACTTCGATCCGCGCGCCGAGGTAGTGTTTGCAAACAGAATTCAGCTGCAGCAGGTCATGGTCAACCTGATACGCAATGCGCACGAGGCGATGGTGCAGAGCGAGTGGCGCGAGTTGGAAGTGGTAACCGCGCGTCTCGGTGACAAGTGGATTGAGATCACTGTTGCGGATCGTGGCTCGGGCCTGCCGGACAATATTGTCGAACACCTCTTCAAGCCATTCCACACCACAAAAGTCGATGGCATGGGGCTGGGACTTTCGATCTGCCGCTCGATCGTCGAGGCCCATCGCGGAAAGCTGGGATATGAGCCCAATTGCGGCGGCGGGGCGATCTTTCGCGTGACGCTGCCCGTCCCGCCGTAACGATGAGGCGATCGATGGCTGCCGAACGGTTCATTTACATTGTTGATGACGACCCGGCGATCCGCCGATCTCTGGAGCGCCTGATGGATGCGGTCGGCTTCCAGGTGGCGTCGTATGCAACGCCAAAAGCGTTCCTCGACGTCGCGGGCAGCTTGCTCGGGGGCTGCGTCCTGCTGGATCTTCGTATGCCGGAGATGGACGGCTTCGAGGTTCATGCTCGCCTTCGATCGATAAACCCGGACTTGCCAGTTATTGTAGTGACGGCTCAAGGTGATGTGCAGACCGCGGTCCGAGCGATGAAGGCGGGAGCCGTGGACTTCATTGAAAAGCCCTACGGCGACGACGCCCTGATAGCGGCGATTGAGTCCGCACTGAAGACCAGCGCAGCGAGAGGCCGGACCGATGATATCGCCATGGCGGCGGAGTTGATCAACACGCTCCGTCCCCGCGAGCGGCAGGTTCTTGAGGCTCTCGTGGCGGGGCAGCAAAACAAGGTCATCGCCTTCAATCTTGGTATCAGTGTGCGCACGGTCGAGGTTCACCGCTCACGTATGATGGACCGGTTGGGCGTGCATCAGTTCGCCGAGGCTGTCCGGCTTTTGGTGCTGGCGAGCTTTGCAGAGCGGGTGTGAGCGGATGTCTGGTGTTCTGGAGATGCCCGCCACAGCACATCGTCATGCTTGACATCCTCAAGCGCTTTCGCGCGCTTCCATCACGACCGGCCAACCAACGGTTGCGGGATATGTGCGGGGAGCTCCTTCAGCAGCAGGAGTGCGAGGCCTACATCGTTCCGGCCGGCGAAAGTCGCGACGGCCGCACGATTTTCCGTCGAAGGGGAGAAAGTCTATTCAGGGCCAAAGTTGAGCGTTAGGATCGCACAGGGGGAGGCCGTGCCTTCCACACACTCTGCGGCAAGCGATGACCGACTTCGGCGAGCTGGGCAAATGTCCGTTTTGCTCGCCCTAAAGTACGATTCGGAAAAGTGCGAAGCGGTTTTCCGAAAAGATCATGCGCAAACAAAGGGCTAAAGCGCGATGACGATTCAACCAAATCTCATCGCGCTTTAGTATCGTATTCTACGACGGGTCCCTGATTGGCATGTACCCTTGGATCAAGGCGCCGTACTGAATGGGTGAAGCTACGGAAACAAAGAGAAGGCGCACTGCCATCTGGCCGCGAGGCCCTGAATGGAGAAACGTCGCACGAGACCCTTGCTGTTCTCGGCAACTTCCCCCGTAAGCAATTGACGAAGAAGCCTTTCGCAATGTTGGGCGCACCAGGGCTCGAACCTGGGACCCGCTGAATAAGAGTTCAAAAACACCGAAGCCTCTCTGCGATTTCTGAGTCTGCGCTACACTACGATGAAGTCGAGAAAGGTCTTTTATTTACAGAGACTCGTCGCACAGCTTCGCAGCAAAGCGAACCCTGACCTTCAAACAGCTCAGTTCGCCAAAACCGTTTGAAAACCGGTTTAGCAGTTCACGTCGACCCTCATGACCGACATTCGCACTGCTCTCAGCGATAAGGCCATCGCTCAGCTGCCGACTCCTGAAGACGGCTGGTATCTGGCTCGCGACACCGAGTTGAAAGGCTTCTTCGTGGTAGTCGGGAAGCGAAAAAGGACCTTCACTGTTCAAGGTGATCTCAGTCAACGAGGAAAGCGGGCCTCCTCCGTCAGAGTATCGATTGGTGACGCCAGCGAGTTGACCACCTAGGGCGAGTGGTGGAACCGCTGTGCGGCACGCCTGCGCCCATGCTCACGCGCAAAAGCGGCAGCCGTGCAGCCGGCGTATAGACGATAGCGTCGCGTGAAATGGCTTGGTCGGAAAACCCGGTAATCAGCGCCACTTCGACCAAAGGCAAATCACGATCATGGATCAAGGTCTGGGCGCGACGAACCCGGCACTGTTCCACGAAACTCATCGCAGTGACGCCAGTGCTTAGTTTGAACAGGCGCGCAAAATGGGAGACGCTTAGCTTGATTGGCTCCCCTAAGTTGTCTTCGACATATACCGCGATCTTCATCAACTCGGGGGAACTCAGCGTAGATCCGGTCGATGCGGCGATACCGAGCGAACCGCGCGGGCGCAGTGAGGTCGGCAATCGGGTGCCTCTGCAGGCTAGCCGAAATCGGATCTGACCACTCGCAGTCCAGCGGTGGGACATGTATTGTCATTGACCGCGTTCCGGTTGTCGGTTGTGAAAGCTTGGCCGGCTTGCCAGCCAAGCTTCAGCGTCTTCGACACGGATCAGCGTTCTCCGTCCGACCTGATCGCTGGAAGGCGATCGGCACCCATTTCCCGGTAAGCGATGGTTCGACCGACAGAATAGATTCGGCAGAACTCTAGAGAAGAGGTTTATGAATTTGCATGGGGCTGCGCCAAAGAAGGGCGACCTGAACCCGCAGCCGTCGCGGTGATCTGCCTTGCATGGCTGCAACGGCCGGAGAACGTATTGGCCGGGTTTTTGACGTGGCCGGACTACCGCAGCAAGAACTGGCCAAACGCTGTACGCATCGAGCACCACAAGAATAAAGCGCTGGTCTGGCATCCGCTCGAAGAGACTCTCGATGGTGAGACCATCAAGTTTTATGCCGAAGCGGAGGACGTTTTGAGTCATCTGCTAAAGCTTGGCGTCCCGATGATTATGCGTCGGATCCAAAAGGGTGAATGCAAGGGCGATGCCAAAGTGTGGTCCTACCCTGGCATGGAAAAGTAGTGCAGCAGATGCGCAAGAAGATCGACGGCGTGTCAAAGCTGTTCACGCTTGATTCCTGTCGACACGGCGGCATGACCAAACTCGAGGAAGCGGAGCTGACAGACGGCCAAGGTCGTGCGCTCTCGGGCCACAAGACCGCACAGGCCTATCGCGGCTATGCCAAGGAGACGATGATGCGAGCGTTGGCTGCGACCCGCAAGTGGCACGCACATCTCTTGGCACAGAAGGAACTCGATCAGCAGAATGCTGATGGAGCAGCATCACCTCGAGACGAAGCGCAGACCTCCCCAATTTCGAAGGCTTGCGCCCGATCTCAAGGATAGACTTCGCGCTTCGTTGAACGCTACAAAACACGGCGGGTTCTGCAACCGTCGATCCCGCACGCGGCGTCGACGGCTGCGGTCGGAAACTTGCAACGCGCAGTCATCCGCTCAATTAGTATTTTGACAAGTTGAGCGACGTTCAACGCGCGACAATCCCTTCGACCAAAAACGAAACCAGCACAGAATTGCAAACGGAATTTCCAAATGCGCGAGAAATGCCGCCTTGAGCAAGGCTATTTTCACAACAAAATCCAGTATCTTGTATATGGCTGGGGGCGCAGTGCTGATCGCAGCCGTCTCCGGGCAATTTCCCTGCAAACAGGGAATTTTTCAGGGAATTTCGCGATTTTTCCCCTTCGCGAAGATATTAACGACGAGAACTCCCTGTGCCGGAGGCGTTTATTCGCGGATTCCCTGATCAAGCGAACAGGGAAAAAGCCGTTCGAGAACAGGGAATTCCCTATTAAACAACAGCATCGGCTGCAGCATGAGCCGTTCCGGCAATGTCTGGGACAATGCGGCGATGGAGAGCTTCTTCTCATCGCTCAAGACCGAACGGACCGCCAACAAGATCTACAGGACCAGAGATGAGGCACGATCCGATGTGTTCGACTACATCGAAAGATTCTACAACACGACCCGCAGGCACTCGACCATCGGTTATCTCAGCCCAGTTGAGTTCGAGCGCAGGGGGGCATTAGCTTAACCCGGCGTCCATCAAGCCGGCAGCAGCTCAAAGCCCCAAATCCACTTTTGAGGCTGTGGTTCACCAATATAGCTGGGTTCGCTGCATCGCCCAGTCCCACTGCATCGGAAGCTCTGCTTTTCTGTCGCAGAGCAACTTAACCCGGAACGTGATGTTTCCGATAACGCGCCGGCACGGTTGCTAAAATTCCATTCCTTTCCCGCCGCCACGATTTCGACGTCAATCGCCTGACCTGAATACAGCATAGCGTGCTTGACCTCGCGCGGCCGCTTGGAAGCGTCATTGCGTCTGCGCCCTGCGAAATCCAGCGATACCCGTCTTCGCTACTATTCTCCCGGGCCGCAGTTGGCCTGGACGTTTGCGTTTCAATTTGAGCGCTTCCGCCAGCATGGGAGCCGATCCACGTCGAGGATCGGCTCACAGAGCGCCTTCGTCTTTAGACGACTTCGCAACGCCGCGGGCCTATACGGTCCAAAGCTCGTGAAGTTGCGGACCGCGCTTATAGCAAGCCCTTCATGGACCATCTGGTGAAGTTGCGCGGGGTCCGGGTCTCGCCATGCCGAGCGCTTTTCGTCACGACTTAGTCCTTCAACCGCGTAAGCCGCGGCCGCCATACCCCGAGAACGATGTTGGCCATCGCTATGGCTAGAAACACCCAAAGCGAAGCGCGACGCGTCCCCAATTCGCCGGCTAGCGTAACGGGATCGATTTCGCCGGCCAACGCTCGCGCACTTTGCTCCGCTTCCTGCTGAAGCGGCCCAACCACGGAGACAAAACCCCATTCGAAAACAAGAACGCCCGTTGCGAGTTTTGCCCATGCCCAACCGGCGTTGTGGAAGGCCCTGTTCGCAGCGATGGCCAACAATCCGGCCACCAGAGTGAGCCCAAGAGAGGGCATAAATATCCAGGTCGCCACTGCACCCGTCGCGACGCTGAGCGATGCGTACTGCGCGATCGAGTCCGGTGCGGGCGCACAGCCTGCCATGACAAGAAAGCACGCAACCGCGCCGACGACGCCGATCGCTCCCATCGTATGAAGAAACTTCATCAACTTCCGCATGATCGACCGGGGTTCGAAAGAATTGCCTATCGTGCCATCGACGGACCCCGATCGCCTGGATCAGTCGCCCAAGAACAGCAGATCAAGCTGCCTTGGCGAGCCCAACCTCCGCCCAGATCTCTGCAAGGGCATTCACCAAATGCTCGATGTCGGCATCAGTGTGATGCGGCGACGGCGTGATGCGCAACCGCTCAGTGCCGCGCGGCACGGTCGGGTAGTTGATCGGCTGCACATAAATGCCGTAGCGCTCGATCAGCACATCGCTGATCTGCTTGCACAAGACAGGGTCGCAGACCATCACCGGGACGATGTGGCTGGGATTGTCCAGGTGAGCAACCCCTGCCTCATCGAGCCGCCTGCGCAGCCGCGCGACGCGATCCTGATGCCGCTCTCGTTCCGCCGCGCTCGATTTCAGATGACGGATGCTGGTAAGCGCGCCAGCAGCGACCGCCGGCGGTAGCGACGTGGTGAAGATGAAGCCAGAGGCGAAGCTGCGGATGAAATCACAGATCGTGGCCGACGCCGCGACGTAGCCGCCGATGACACCGAACGCCTTTGCCAGGGTGCCTTCGATCACGGTCAGGCGGTGGTTTACGCCTTCCCGGTCGGCGACGCCACCGCCCTTCGGTCCATAGAGACCGACGCCGTGCACCTCGTCGAGATAGGTCATGGCATTGTGGGCGTCCGCGACGTCACAAAGTTCGGCAATCGGCGCAATGTCGCCATCCATCGAATAGACGGACTCGAAGGCCACCAGCTTGGGCGCATGCGGGTCGAGATCGCCGAGCTTGCGCTCGAGATCGCGCGGGTCGTTGTGGGCGAAGATGCGGGTCTCGCTGCGGCTGTGCCTGATCCCCTCGATCATCGACGCGTGATTGAGCTCATCCGACAGGATTGTGCAGCCGGGCATCCGCGACGCCAGCGTGCTCAGCGACGCCATGTTGGAGACGTAGCCCGACGTAAATAGAAGTGCTGCCTCCTTGCCGTGAAGGTCGGCTAACTCCTTCTCCAGCAGCACGTGATAGTGATTGGTTCCGGCGATGTTGCGTGTGCCGCCGGCCCCTGCGCCGCAACTGTCGAGCGCCTCATGCATCGCCTTCAGGACCGCGGGGTGCTGGCCCATGCCCAGGTAATCGTTGGAGCACCAGACAGTGACTTCACCGGCGCCGCCCGGATGATGATGCTTGGCGCGGGGAAATGCGCCTGCCCTGCGTTCAAGATCGGCGAACACGCGGTAGCGGCCCTCGCGATGAAGACCTTCGAGCTGCCGACGAAAATAGGCTTCGTAGTTCATGACGTTCTCCCCTTGATTGTTGCCTCCGGCTCAGGACAGATCTGGTGAGCCGCCGTGAGGCCTTCTCTTGCCTGCTGCTCGCGATAACTCTGACGAAACTGGTCTTCGAGCCGCAGTCGCGCGCAGGCCGCCTGCGAGACTTTGGGAGGCGTCGCATCGGGGCGCATATCCGCGAGCACGACGAGATTGAGCGGCGCAGCAATGGCCTTGGCGTCTTGTTCCTGTTCCATCGTGATGTCCTCCGGCGGGAAACCCGAGCGCATGCCCCAGCCCCACAGCGTGATCGCCGGCAGCGGAAGCAACATGAACCAATGCTCGACAACGCCGAGCGCAAACAGCGTCGATACCAGCGTCAGGCTGGCGATCTCGAAAGGCGTGACCGACACTTCGACAATGCGCTGGATCATGATGACGAGAGCCGCGGTCGCAAGCGTGACCGAGACCGGAAAGAAGCCGCTGATCGGCCTGCGCGCGAAGAACGTCTTCAGGAATCGCACCGCGTCCGGCATCAACTCGTCGTTGGTGACGGGCACGCCAAGGAAGAGGTTGATCTTGGCGCTTTGCCGCAGCACCCAAAGCGCCGCAAAGGTCCAGAGACCGACCTGGTTAGGGCTGGCCCACGTCAGCGCGACAATGGCGGCGCCACAGGCCAGCAGAGCGAATTCGTGATAGAGGATGGCCTGCAAGGCGAAACCGAGGCGCGACCCGCCGGTCGCGCCGACCGGACATTGCTGCGGGCGCGGCCCCGTCAGCCACCCCGCGAGAAAAGTGATCTCCTGGGCAGCCCACAGCAGGATCGTGCAAGTGAAGGCCGTATAGGCGCCGCCGACGCTCGCATCGCCAGCGGTTAGCGCGAGGCCTCCGAGCGACCCCGCGAGCAGCCCAACTGCGAGGAACGCTCGCGACAGTTCGAACCGTCCCGAGCGTCCGACCAGCAACAGCACGGCCCCGGTGCTGAACCACCACACGAAAGCAGCGTAGATGGGGGGGACCGTGTATGCGGCGATCAACACACTCTCCTCACCAGGCCGGTTGCAGACAGATTTCGCGCGGGAGCGCGTTAGGCTTCACCGGCAGCAGGAACAGCCGCGCAAACGTCAGCCCAGCCCGGACCGCAAGGCCTGCGCGCTTCACTTTCGACAACAAGCCGCCGTCCTCGCGCGCATCCGCAATCGCTTCCGAAATCATGCGCAAGCGCTCGAGACCTGCAAAAAAGCGCGGGTTCTCGATATCCAGCGTGACCGGAAACACCTGCTTGGAAATCTCGGAAGTGATGCGGAAGACCCGCATGTCGTACTCTGTGGGATCCATTCCGAGCGCGTCGTGGAAAGCGGGACGCATGTGATCACGAACATACATGGTTGCGAATACGGCGAGCAGGAAGAATCGGATCCAGAGCTTGTTGAGTCCGCGCAGCAGCGACGGATCGGCGCGCATCAACAGCGCAAACGCCTCGCCATGGCGGAACTCGTCGTTGCACCACAATTCGAACCAGCGGAAGATCGGATGGAATTGCCGCTCGGGATGTCGCTCCATCTGCCGGTAGATCGTAATGTAGCGGGCATAGCCGATCTTCTCCGACAGGTAGGTCGCGTAGAAGATGAATTTAGGACGGAAGTACGTGTATTTCTTCACTTTGGTGAGGAAGCTCAGATCCACCCCGATGCCGTGATCCTTCAGGATCTCGTTAATGAAGCCGGCATGGCGAGCTTCGTCCCGGCTCATGAAGCTGAACAATTCCTGGATATCCCTGTTCTTGATCCGCTTCTTGATCTCCGCGTAGAGCACGCAGCCCGAGAATTCGGCGGTAAGCGAACTGACGAGGAAATCCTTGAACTCCCTGCGCAGCTCAGGCGGAAGCGATTGCAGGTCGTTCTTGAATTCGTCGGTCTTGACGAAATGCGCCTTGTTGTGATCGGCGCGCAATTCCTTGATGACGGCATTCCATTCGGAGCGCACCAGGCTGACGTCGAGGCGATCCATAGCCTCATAATCGGTCGTGTAGAAGCGCGGGCTGAGGATGGTATCCTCGCGAGCCTTGTCGAGGCTTTCGCTGCTTCCTTTGATCGCGGGACGTGTTTGCAGACTGCCGGCCGTGCCACCTTCCATGTTGATCATGATGCTCTCCCGTCTGAGAAGCTGACTTCGTAAAGCTCAGTCAATTCCAGATAGCCCTCGATCCGCGCCCATAGCCGGTCGAGCGGGCCGGCCCGCACCACGGTCGCGGTTCTCCGCACGACCAGCCGCTCGCCGAAGGCAACGCCGGTCGGCGCGTCATGAACCATGACCTCGTCGCCCGGCTGGATCGCGATGTCGCCGTCAAGCACGACATGGGCGTGCAACGTTTCGGACGTCTGCTCGATCTCGATCGTGCAGGGCACGTCGAACGTCTTGCGCGACGTCGTCCAGAGCATCGTCATGCCCCACCTCCCTTCAGCTTCATCAGCCGCGCAAAGGCCTCCGTATTGGCCGATCCGAAGGCGTCGAGGTCGATCTGCTTGCCGGTCGATGTGTCCGTCAGCGTGATCTGGCCGTTGACAAACCGGGTGAGGCGAAACGGCGGTTGCCGACCGATGTCGCCGCGCTTGCGCTCCCGCGCGAGCCCGCGCAGCACGACGCGGATGAAGCCATTACTTCCCGGCGCCAGCGTGTCCACGAGTTGACGATCGTGTGCGTCGTACACCAGCACTGCACCGTCCTGGGCGTCCTCGAACTGGAGATCTCGGCTCTCGGCGGCGGGCGGCAACGTCATGTGGACGCCGCCCGTCCCCGTCAGTCGCGCCGTTGTCACCGTCGCGAGCGAAAACAGGACGAGAGCCGCGGCCGCGATGATGCCGCCTCTGGGGACCACGGGCTCCTGGATAGCCTGGCTCATGAGTGTCCTCCGTTCAGGCGGCCGCTGTCGACGGCGAATTGGCCGTGAGGTCCGAGACCAAATTGCGATTGACGGATGTCGAGAGCGCGACCGCCGTTGGAGCGGGCTGACCTCCCAACGCCTCCGAAAGCCGGGCCGCGACGACCGCGGGGTCCGGCAATGCGCACATCATGGGTTCCGGCGCACGCAGCCGCCAAGGCCGGATGTGCGGCCACAGCAGCAAGTAGGACACGCGTTTGCCGTCCGACACCCCTAGCGGAATATCGCCCGAGCCGTCGTGATGGATCTTCAGAGCGGCGTTGGTGATCTTGTTCAGCGGAATATTCATGGTGATCGGCAGCGCGACGCCGAACTGGAACAGGACCCTCTTGCTGGTGATGGTGTAGCAGGCGGCGCGGCGGAATAACCAGGCGAGACCCGCCAGCACGGCGATGGCACTGATCGCCGGCGCGATCAGCCATAGAGCCGAAATAACGACGTCGCCCGCTTGGACTCCGTGCAGCCAGTTCGACCACAGCCGCCACGCCAGCAGCACGCCGAAATAGATCGCGACCTCACGGATGTGAAACGACCGCAACGCTAGTCCTTTGAGACTCGGCTTCCCTTGCCAGATCACGCGCTCGCCGACAGGCAACGGCGCGGGCAGCTCCTTGAACTGCGTACTCTCGAATTGGTGGTGATCCTGTTTCACAGCAGCGGCTCCTGACGCGCGGGCGTGGCATAGAGCGTGCCCGCGCCGTAATATCCGACGATGCGATCTTCCTCGAGCTTGGTCACCTGATCGGGGCTCTTCGTCGCCGGCACGTCGACGAACTGGCTGCCGAGGATGGCATCGACCCAGACTCGGCTGCGGCGGCCATCGATCTTGGCGAACGGCATCGGTAGCAGCACACGTTTCGCGCCACCCGACGTCGTGACTTCCACTTCGAGATAGCGGATCAGAGCTTCGGCGCGATCGACCCAGACGTCGGTGACGGTGCCGCCCATTTCGCTGTCCGCGCCGTTCACCCGCATGCCGCGCGGATCGGGGTCGCGGGATTCGAGATAGGTGCCTTCGGCAAGACGCAGCGGAACGATACAGGGGACGTTCTCCATCGTTAGTTCGGGACCGTCCTCGCGATTAGCGTAGGACCCGGGCCCGACGCCATCCAGCATCGGATTGCCGGTCGGCTCGGCCGGAGCGCCCGGCCACACCGCGATCGGCGCCAACGCGACGTCGGGGCGATCGTTCTTGTGGTTCGGTAGCGTCGCGGTGTGCCCGCCGCGCAGGAGGTAGGTCTTGGGATCGGGCATGCGCGGAAAGCCATACGCGGCCCCGCCCTTGATGCCCGTCGATTCGAGCGGATAGCCTTCGCGCTTATCTTCGCGGCGAAGGTAGAAGATCAGGCAAGCGAAGAAGATCCAGAAGACGTAGAGCGTGACCTGTGCCAGGTCCATATACGAGTCGGGCTGCATGGGCGACCTCCCTTTCGTTGACTAGCCTGGAAACTCAGCCAGGCCAAACTTTGTGGAAGGCTGCGAGAACCCCGTCCGTGCGCTGCGGACGAGCGGGCCAATCGCAACCAGAGTGGCGAACAACAAAGCAATTTCGATGTGGTAGACGACGCTGTATCCCGTCGACGGATCGGTCAGCGCGCGACCGAGCTCGCCGCTCGATGCCAGCGATGTCACGGCATCGCGGATGCCGCCACCGAGCGCGATGCCGCTGCCGGCGGCGGTCGCCTGCACGGCGCCCCAGGTGCCCAGCGCCAATCCGCTCTCACCCTCCGCTGCAATCGCCATCGCGGCGGTCAACGTTCCCGCGGCGAACAGCCCGCCACCGAATCCGATCAAAGCGGTCCCGATCCGAAACAGCAGAACCGAACCCAAGGGCGCTGCAAAAATCACTGCCGCGAAAGCAAACACGCCTGCTACCGCGCCGAAACCAGCGATGCGATAGGGATCGGCATTGCGCCCCAGCGTCCTTGCGGCCAGGCCAAATCCAGCCAGCGTGCCGAGCGCAAAAAATGCCGTGAGCGCCGTGGTCTGGCCCACCGTCAGCTTGAGGATTTCGGCGCCGTAGGGCTCTAGCAGAATATCCTGCATCGAAAATGCCGAAGTACCGAGCGCCACGGCGACAAGGACGCGGACCGAACCGCCGGAGTTACGGAACCTGGCCCAGGATTGCTGGAATTCGGGGAGCTCTCGGGAAGCCGACGTCAGCCCTGGATTGCGCGCTTCCTGCTTCCACAGGGCGGCGACGTTGAGCAGCAGTTGCATGACGGCGACACCCTGGATCACCTGGATCAGGCGGATCTCGTTGAAGTTGCGCAACAGCTCGCTAAAGATCAGCGCACTGCCGGCCATCCCGAACAGCAGCATCACATAGAGGAAGGCCACGACGCGCGGCCGCGCATCCGCCGGCGCCAGATCGGTGGCGAGTGCGAGACCCGCAGTCTGGGCGGTATGCATGCCGGCGCCGACCAACAGGAAGGCGAGCGCTGCGCCGAACTGTCCGTAAACGGCGGGATACTCGCCGGTGCCCGACAGCACCAGCAGCGCAAACGGAAGGATGGCAAAGCCGCCGAACTGGATCAGTGTCCCCATCCAGATATAGGGCACTCTGCGCCAACCCAGCACGGAGCGATGATTGTCGGATTTGAAGCCGATCAGAACGCGGAACGGCGCGAACACCAGGGGGATCGACACCATCAGCGAAACCAGCAGCGTGGAGACACCAAGCTCGACGATCATCACACGGTTGAGCGTGCCGTTCAGCAGAACGATCGAGATGCCGGTCGATACCTGGAACAGCGACAGACGCAGCAGCCGTCCGAGCGGAAGCTCCGCCGTTGCCGCGTCGGCAAAGGGAAGGAAGCGGGTCCCGAGCCGCATCCAGCCTTTTGCCAATATCGACGATATCCGGGTCATCGTGGAATCACTTCCAGGGCCTGCGACTTGTAGAATCCCCTGGCTACGCGATGACTGCGGCCGAGCTCCCAGCGCTCAAACCCCTCATCCGCCATCAGCAACCGTCGCAATTTCTGCTCGGCAACCGGCTCGATCGCCGGTGCACGATCACCGCGTGGAAAGAGTCGGCCGACGGCATGCATCACGGTCAGCGCCGGCGTCTTCGGCGCGAACGTCACCAGCATGGCCGCGGCGGTCCGCTCCGCCAGACCGGCCATGATCCGGCAGATATCCGCCGGGCGATAGTGGATCAGCGAATCCATCGCAACCACGAAGTCAAACCTGCCGAGTTTGGGATCGAGCATGTCGCCGGAGCGGAATTCGATGGTCGAGCCGCCGAGGTCAGACGGCAGGCGTTCCCGCGCCACCGACACCAAAGTCGGCGACAGATCGATCGCGACCACGCTTGCGCCGCGCCGGGCAGCCTCGATCGACAACGCTCCGGTGCCGCATCCGGCATCGAGCAATCGCGCGCCGTTCATGTTCTGCGGCAGCCACGACAGCAGCGTGTTGCGCATCTCGTCCCGGCCAGCACGGACAGTGGCTCTGATACGACCGACTGGCACATCCGACGTCAGCTTGGCCCATGCATCGACCGCAGTCCGGTCGAAATAGGTCTCAAGTTCGCCGCGCCGTTCGAGATAGGTTGCAATGGACATCAGTCGAACCCCAGCAGATCGAAGATTTCACGGTCCTTGAGTGATTTTCCCGGCGACGGCTCGATCGTTCCGGCCCAGAGCTCCGCGGCCAGCCGCATGTATTCGTCCGTAACGGCCTTCAGCTCCGGCGTCTCGTTCATTTCGAACAGCGTTGATTTCTTCAGGCGGCTTTTGCGGATGGCGTCGAGATCCGGGAAATGCGCAACGCGTTTCAATGCGGCCTGCTCGGCATAACGATCGATCTGGTCGGTATTCCTGCTGCGGTTGGCAATGACGCCACCGAGCCGGACGCCGTAATTCCTGGACTTGGCCTCGATTGCGGCGACGATGCGGTTCATTGCGAAGATCGAGTCGAAATCATTGGCCGCGACGATCAACGCGCGATCGGAATGTTGAAGCGGTGCGGCAAAGCCGCCGCAGACGACGTCGCCGAGCACATCGAAGATCACCACGTCGGTATCTTCGAGCAGGTGGTGCTCCTTCAGTAGCTTCACGGTCTGGCCGACGACATAGCCGCCACAGCCGGTGCCTGCCGGCGGGCCGCCGGCCTCGAGGCACATCACCCCGTTATAACCTTCGAAAACGAAATCCTCGGGGCGGAGCTCCTCGGCGTGGAAGTTCACAGATTCCAGTACGTCGATCACGGTCGGGACCAGCCGCTTAGTCAGCGTGAAGGTCGAGTCGTGCTTCGGATCGCAGCCAATCTGCAGCACGCGCTTGCCGAGCTTGGAGAATGCGACCGACAGGTTCGACGAGGTGGTGCTCTTGCCGATGCCGCCCTTCCCGTAGATCGAGAACACCTTTGCGGTGCCGATCTTGAGCTTGGGATCGAGCTGGACCTGCACGCTTCCCTCACCGTCGCCACGGCAGGACGGGCTCTTGAGCGACGATGGCCTAGTCTGGATGTTCATGCAGCAACTCCCACGCCCTCGAGGCGGTCTTCGAGCTCTTCGCCTGCCCTGCGCAGGACATCGAGCATCTCCGGATCGGGTGACCAGTATTTGCGCTCGTGCGCCTCGATCAGCCGGTTCGCGACCTTTGCGGACGCCACGGGATTGAGAGACGCCAGGCGTTCGCGCATTTCGATATCGAGCACGAAGGTCTCAGTGAGCTGCCGGTAGACCCAGGGCGCTACCTCGCCCGTCGTCGCCGACCAGCCCATCGTGTTGGTGACATGCTCTTCGATCTGGCGAACGCCCTCATAGCCGTGCTTGAGCATGCCCTCGTACCATTTCGGGTTGAGCATGCGGGTGCGGGTTTCCAGCGCGACCTGCTCCGACAGCGTCCGGACCGTACCCGCGCCGCGGGTCTGATCGCCAATATAGACCGGCGCGGACTGGCCACCCTTGGCTATTCGAACCGCACGGCTAATGCCGCCCAGCGTGTCGAAATAGTGGTCCACGGTCGTCACGCCGAGCTCGACCGAGTCGAGGTTCTGGTAAGCGAGATCGATGGTAGCGAGCGCGTTCTTCAATAGCGCCGTTTGCTGCACCGGCTGCCCCTTGAGGCCATAAGCAAAGCTCTTGCGGCGCGTATAGGTCTCGGCGAGTTCGTCCTCGTCATCCCAGCGGCCGTTCTCAACCAGGTGGTTGACGTTGGAACCGTAGGCACCGTCGGCATTGCCGAACACGCGCAAAGAGGCCGTTTCCAGGTCGCAATTATTCGTAGCCTGGAACGCCAGGGCATGCTTACGGACAAAGTTCTGTTCGAGCGGCTCTTCAGCGGACGCGGCCAGGAAGCAGCTTTCGGCCAGTAGCTTGATCTGCAGCGGCAACAGATCACGGAATATCCCGGACATGGTGATGATTACGTCGATCCGCGGCCGGTTGAGCTGATCGAGCGGGATCAATTCCGCGCCGGTCAGGCGGCCATAGCCGTCAAAGCGCGGTTTTGCTCCAAGCAAGGCCAGCGCCTGTCCGATCGGCGCGCCTTCGTTCTTGAGGTTGTCGGTGCCCCAAAGCACAATCGCAACCGATTCCGGAATCCCGTGTCCGTCGCCGACATGCTTGTCGATCAGCCGCTGCGCCTGGTGTGCTCCGTCCTGCACCGCAAAAGCGCTCGGGATGCGGAACGGATCGAAGCCATGGAGATTACGCCCAGTCGGCAGGATCGCCGGCGTGCGCAGAAGATCGCCGCCGGGTGCTGGACGCACGAATTTGCCGTCCAGCGCATGCAGGATCGCGGGCAGTTCATGATCCTGCTGGAGGATGCGATCGATGCCGGCCAATTCCGTGTAAAGCGACAGCGCAGCGTCGTTTTTCGCGGCCAGTCCTTCGGGCGTCTCGCCCTTCACCAGCGCTTCGAGGATCGATCTGTCCAGACGCGCGCCGTGCGAAGCATCGGCAACCGCCTGCAGCATCTCGACCCGCTGTTCGACCGACGGCGTCTCACCAACGACGTGCAGTCCATGCGGAATCAGGGTGTATTCGAGCTCAAGCACGGCTTCCGACAATTTGCCGACGGCCGTGGCCGGATCCATCCAGGCAGGCTCGGACTTGGTCAGTTCCAGTGCACTGGCCTGGGCCTGGATCAATGTCCCGAGATCGCCGCGCTCCGCATCCTCACCCGGAGCGAGTCCACGCCAACGTGCGATCGAGGCCTTCAGCTCGACCAGCCCCTTGTAGAGCCCGGCATGTGCGACGGGCGGCGTAAGATAGCTGATTAGCGTCGCGGCCGAACGGCGTTTGGCGATCGTGCCTTCCGACGGGTTGTTCGAAGCATACAGATAAACATTCGGCAGGTCGCCGATCATGCGGTCCGGCCAGCACGCGCCTGAGAGGCCGGCCTGCTTGCCCGGCATGAATTCGAGCGCGCCGTGAGTTCCGAAATGCAGAACCGAGCCGGCGCCGAAATCCTGGCGCAGCCAGCGATAAAAAGCCGAGAAAGCATGCGTTGGGGCAAATCCCTTCTCGAACAACAGTCGCATCGGGTCGCCCTCGTAACCGAACGCGGGCTGGATCCCGACGAAGACGTTGCCGAAGCGCTCACCCAGCACGAAGATCGAGCTGCCGTCGCTCTGCTGCTTGCCTGGCGCCGGCCCCCATTGTGCCTCGATCTGGCGTAGCCATTTTTCGTTCCGAACGTGATCACCAGCCGGAATTCTGGCGTGGACGTTGGCATCAGCGCCGAAGCGGGCGGCATTGCCAACGACGATACGCTCGCGCAAGGCGTCAGCACTTTCGGGCACCTCGACATGATAGCCTTCGCGCTCCATTGTACTAAGCGTGCGATGAAGCGATTCGAAGACCGATAGAAACGCTGCGGTGCCGGTGTTGCCAGCGTTGGGCGGGAAATTGAACAAGACGATCGCGACCTTGCGATCCCGCCGTTTGGAACGGCGCGTCGCGACGAGGCGGGCCGTACGGGCAGCCAGCATCTCGGCTCGTTCGCTGCACACATGCATTTCGCCACCGGTCTCGGCCGGTGCGAAAATGCAGGCGCGCTCGCAGCCGGTACAGGTAGCGCCTGCCCCGTCAGAGCGACCGCCATAGATCATCGGTCCTGCGGCGCCGTCGAGCTCGGGAATCGCCACCATGATGGTGCTTTCCACCGGCATCAGACCGCGATCCGAA
This sequence comes from Bradyrhizobium sp. PSBB068, assembly GCA_016839165.1. Lineage (NCBI taxonomy): Bacteria > Pseudomonadati > Pseudomonadota > Alphaproteobacteria > Hyphomicrobiales > Nitrobacteraceae > Bradyrhizobium > Bradyrhizobium sp. PSBB068. The sequence continues at coordinate 1,630,353 of CP069300.1, read as the reverse complement.
GCCCCCCATTGTTCCAGCGTCTGGAACTCGACGGGATGCGCCGACAGATAGGGGACGTCGAGTTGCGCGAGGATATCCTCGGCCGCGCGGGAGTCGTTGTAAGCGGGACCACCGACCAGCGAGAAGCCGGTTAGCGAGACCACCGTATCGACGACGCTGCGTCCGTCCTTCATGAAGAAACGTTCGATCGCCGGGCGCTGGTCGAGGCCGCTGGCGAAGGCGGGGATCACGCGCAAGCCCCTTGCCTCAAACGCAGCGATCACACCATCATAGTGACCGGAATTCCCGGCGAGCAGATAGGAGCGCAACAGCAAGAGACCGACGGTGCCGCGCGCGTCAACCGGGATAGGAAGTCTCTCCGCAGTATCGCCAATGCGACCCTTGAGCCGCGGGTGGTAGACACCGATGTCGGCATAGTCGACCGGCGCGTCAGCCTTGACAATGCCGCGCAGGCCGCGGCGCGGACCGTCGGCGTACCGGTCGACCAACAGGCGGATCATGTTAGCGATGTTCTGCTCCGAGCCGGCCAGCCAATATTGCAAGGTCAGGAAATAGGCGCGCATGTCCTGCGCGGTGCCTGGGATGAAGCGCAGCAATTTGGGTAGCTGCCGCAGCATTTTCATCTCGCCCTTGCCACCAGGGCTGCCTTTGCGATTGCCGCGCAGCTTCTTCAGCCATGCGATGGCGCCAAGCGCCTCGCCGCTCATGTCGAACTTGCCGACCCGCGTCAGCCTGACGATCTCGGCTGCCGACATGCAGCAGATCATCGCATCGCAATGACTGCGCCGGGCAATGAGTGCCGGCATCACGAGGCGAACATGGTCGTCGAGAAACAGCATCGTGGCGATCACGATGTCGCCGCGGTCGATGTCGGCCCTGCAACGATCGAGCGCTGCGTCATCGGTACCCCATTCGTCCGCAGAATGAACCGCGAGCGACAATCCCGGGAAGCTGCTCCTCAACAGCACTTGCGCCCGCGCAGCCGCGCCGGAAAGATGACTGTCCATGGTCACGACGACAACCTTCAGAGGCGTCGCGTCAGCGGGCGTAATGCGCTTTGGCATCGTAGAGCGTCTCAATGGTTATGGTGGCAACGCCGGTTTCGTTGGCGAAACGTTCGGTGTTGCGGCGTGCCTTGCCGCGAACGAAGAACGGAATTTTTCGCAGCTCTTTCTCGGCATCGGCGGCCCAGGTCACGCTAGTCAGCACCGCGGCTGAGGCTAGTTCGGTAATCTGAACCGGCTTTGCGGCATCGGACACCTGATGGCCCGCGCCCAGATGGGAAGGCACTGCTCCGTCCGTGAACTCGAAATCATCCTTGAACATCGCCAGCAGATGCTCCTCGAGGCCCATCATCAGCGGATGCACCCAGGTATCGAAGATGACGTTGGCGCCCTCAAATCCCATCTGCGGCGCATAGCGTGCCGGAAAGTCCTGCACATGCACCGGCGCCGAGATTACGGCGCAGGGAACCCCAAGGCGTTTGGCGATATGTCGCTCCATCTGGGTTCCCAGCACTAACTCGGGCTGCAGTTCCGCAACTTTCGCCTCGACTTCCAGATAGTCATCGGTGATCAACGGCTCGACATCGTAGCGCTTCGCCGCCTCGCGGATTTCGCGCCCGAACTCGCGGCTGTAGGTGCCAAGGCCGACAACCTTGAAGCCGAGTTCATCGGATGCGATGCGCGCGGCGGCGGCGGCGTGGGTGGCGTCACCGAAGATGAAGACGCGCTTGCCGGTGAGATAGGTCGAATCGACCGAACGCGAGTACCACGGTAGCCGGGTGGAGGCCGAGGCGAGCGTCGCCGACGCATCGACACCAGCGAGCTTCGCGACCTCTTCGACAAATTCGCGGGTGGCCGACACGCCGATCGGGACGGCCTTGGTGAAGGGCTGACCAAAGGTCCGGTGCAGCCAGGACGCCGCCTGGCCGGCGATTTCGGGATAGAGCACGACGTTGAAGTCGGCTTCGCCCAATCTCACGATATCGGCAGGTCTAGCCCCCATCGGCGCCGTGACGTTCACGTCGATGCCGAGCTTTGCCAGCAGTGACGTAATTTCCGCGACATCGTCGCGATGGCGGAAGCCGAGAGCCGTTGGGCCAAGCAGATTGCAGCGAGCACGGACTCCTGCGGCACGCAGCGAACGCGGCATTCCGGGTGCCGGCGCTGACGGGCCCGCGAGCGCGCGCACCAGTTGATAGAAGGTTTCGGCCGCGCCCCAATTTTCCTTCCGCTGATAGGCCGGCAGATCGACGGCGACAACGGGGATCGGGAGGTTGAGCGCACGTGCCAGCCCGCCGGGGTCGTCCTGGATCAACGAGCCGGTACAGGACGCGCCAACCAGCAACGCCTGCGGTTGGAAACGATCGTAGGCATTCTGCGCAGCCGTCTTGAACAGTTCGGCTGTGTCACCGCCAAGATCGCGCGCGGAAAACGTCGTGTAGGTCACAGGCGGGCGTAGGTCGCGGCGCTCGATCATCGTAAACAGCAGATCCGCGTAGGTATCGCCCTGCGGCGCGTGCAGCACATAATGCAGGCGCTCCATTCCCGTGGCGACGCGCATCGCGCCGACGTGGGGAGGTCCTTCATATGTCCACACGGTGAGCTGCATGATCAGGCCACCAGCTTCGCGCGGCGCACCAGAGGACGCGAAAAGAGCTCAGCGAGATCTGCCGCCTGCTCATAACCCTGGATCGGCGTGAACACGAGTTCGATCGACCATTTGGTGGTCATGCCTTCGGCCTCAAGGGGATTGGCAAGTCCAAGCCCGCAGACCACTAGATCGGGTCGCGCCCTTCGGCAACGATCGAGCTGCAAATCGACGTCCTGCCCCTCCGACAGTGCGACATCGTCCGGCAGCAGCCTGAGCTCTTCGGCGAGATGCTCGCGATGCAGATAGGGTGTCCCGACCTCGACCAGTTGCATCGACAATTCGCGCGACAGAAACCGCGCCATGGGAATCTCGAGCTGGGAATCCGGGAACAGGAAAATGCTACGACCCGACAATTGGTCACGGTAGCGAAGCAGCGACCGCTCCGCCCTGATCCGATGGGGTTGCGTCACCGCCTCGAACAACGCGGGCGCGACACCGAACGCATCGGCCGCCGCACGCAGCCAAGCCGTCGTGCCCTCGACACCCAGCGGGAAAGGCGCGGCCAACCGCACGGCGCCGCGACCTTCCAGCGCGCGCGCCGTGTCAGCGAGAAACGGTTGAGCTAGGAGAAATCTGGTGTTCGGTCCGACCTCAGGCAGTGCCGCAGAGTTTCGCGGCGGCAGAAACTGCACGGTGCCGATGCCGAGCGAGTCAAACAGGCGGATGAACTGGTCCTCGACCACGTCGGCCAGCGACCCCACGATCAGTAATTGGTCCTCGCTCGTCCGGGTCGGGGGGGCCGCAGGGACGAGCGAGGCGAGACAGGCATCCTCGCCTTGCGTGAATGTTGTCTCGATTCCGCTGCCTGAGTAATTGAGAACGCGGACCCCAGGCGAAAATTTCTGCGACAGCCGCAAAGCAGCGCGCGACAAATCGAGCTTGATCACTTCGGAGGGACAAGAGCCGACCAAAAACAGCAACCTTATGTCAGGCCGCCGGGCAATCAGCTGAGCGACGATCCGATCCAATTCGTCGTTGGCATCGGTGAGCCCGGCGAGATCCTTCTCCTCCATGATCGCGGTCGCAAATCGCGGCTCGGCGAAGATCATCACGCCGGCCGCTGACTGAATCAGATGCGCGCAGGTCCGCGAGCCGACCACGAGAAAGAAGGCATCCTGGATCTTCCGGTGCAACCAAACGATTCCAGTCAGCCCACAGAATACTTCGCGTTGGCCGCTCTCACGGCGGACCGGACTGGGCCCGACATCGGCTGCGACCGGACATCCCTGCACATGCATATTCATGCGCCGCTCCCGGGGGTCGAGGGAGCCGCAGTCAGCGCCGATCGTTCGTCGCGCCGCGCCGCGCGCAGCTTGAGGACGAACTGCGTCGCGTTAACGAAGTAGGAGGCGTACGCCGCCAGAGCGAGCAGCATCTGCTGGCGCGGATTGCCGAGCTCCGCGAACAGCGCGATCAGATAGGCGGTGTGCAGCGCCAGCACGAGGAAGCTGAAAACATCCTCCCAGAAGAAAGCCGACGCGAACAGATAGCAGCCGAATACCTCGCGTTCCCAAATCGAACCGGTGATCATGATCGCGTAGAGTACAAGCGTCTTGACGACGATCGACGCCGCTGCGACGGCAAAGCCCTCGCCTGTAAAGAGACAACGAAGCACCAGCGCGAGACTAATGAGGAAAACGGCGAACTGGACCGGCGCGAGGATGCCCTGCACCAGCGTCCACTTTGTTGCATCGCGGCGAATGCGTTGTTCGGGCGTGTACAGCGGCCTAAGTGATTGGGCTGTCGAACGGGCTCGCGATGCGCCGTCTCGTATTTGCGAAATTCCGTTCGCAGGCGCAGCGACGTATTCACCTGTCGAACTGTAAAGACTGTTTGACAGTTCTGCGTCGCGGTGATGCGATATCGACTGGAGAAATCGAGCAGCTGCCGACGAAGGGTCGTTTTGTTTGGGAAACCGGCCGCTTTTGGCTGCTCGAAACACCGCGCCACTCCATAAGTGCGGGCTTGATCGAAACAAGGCTAAACCTCGCTTCGAGAACTGTCAACTAAACTGTACGTAAATTAAACTTGACGGTTTTGAAGCGTGGCGACTTAATGCTTGGGGGAGCGAAATATGACCGATGTGAACGAGCAATCCTTCTCAGCCGGTAGCGCCACCGACACCACGTCGGCGCCTCGTCCTAAATCGCTGCGACAGAGAATTCCGGCGCCGATCTGGCGCTTTCGGCCGACCCTGCAACCGGTCGCGATGGTCCGCACAATCAAGACGCAGATCATTCCCAAGATCGTGCTGGCGTTACGCAGCACACCGATCGCAAAGGCTGCGGAGATCGCAGAGCCGACCGCACCGACCGAGGTGGAGATGTTCGCGGCGCTTGCGCTTGGTGCCGATGACGGCGCAGCATTTGCCTATGTCGTGGATCTCCAGGCGAAAGGCGCGTCGGTCGAATCAATCTTTCTCGATCTTCTGGCGCCCGCAGCACGACAGCTCGGCGCGCAGTGGGAATCGGACACGACGGATTTTGCCAGCGTTACGCTCGGTGTCGGTCGATTGCAGCTCATCATGCACCGGCTCGGCCACAGCTTCGTGCACGAAGCCAGCGACGACCACGGCGGCGAATCGGCACTGCTAACGATCATTCCGGGCGACCAACACAGTTTCGGACTATCCATGGTGGCCGAGTTCTTCCGCCGCGCGGGCTGGAATCTCTGCACCGGCCCGTTTTCGTCGCACCAAGAGCTGACATCACTGGTGCATAATCACTGGTTCGACATCGTCGGCTTCTCCGTTAGCAGCGATAGGCGGCTCGATGAGTTGAAGAGGGACATCCACGACATCCGGCGCGACTCGCGCAACCGGCAGGTCGGCATCGTTTTGGGCGGCCCGCTAGTAATCGCTCAGCCTGACCTTGTGGCGTCGATGGGAGCCGATATGATGTCGGCAGACGCGACCACTGCGCCGCAGGAGGCGCATGGGCTGATCGAACAGCTGAAGGGCCGGACGTGACCGGCCTCAACGGACGGGGACGGCGTAGATTGACGCGACGAAGCTTACCTTACAAAGCGATTGCGGAGGCGACCGGAATGACCGCTGCAACGGCGGATGGCCCCTTGCCGCTCAGCGTCGTGACGGCGCTCTATCTCCGTACCAAGGCGCTGCATGCCGAAGCCGAACGCACCGGCATTATTCGAAGTCTGCTGCGGGGTGAAGCGAGCCGGGCAGGCTACATCCTGTTCTTGCGCAATCTGCTCCCCGCCTACCGGGCCATGGAGCGTGGGCTCGAGCGCCATCGCAGTTCACCCGGCATCGCATTGCTGTCCCGCTACCGGCTCGAGCGCACGCTCGCGATCGAAACCGACCTTGCCGCCCTGTGCGGCGAGCGATGGATCGAGGACATTCCACTGCTTGCCGCCGGCGATATCTACGCTAAGCGGGTATCGCATGCGGCCGATGGCGACGGCCTGAGACTGATCGCACATGCCTATACCCGCTATCTCGGGGACCTCAGCGGCGGCCAGATCCTGCAAAGACTGCTTGCGCGCTCGCTTGGGCTTCGCCCATTGGAGCTGACCTTCTACGATTTTCCGCACTTTTCGGATCTGGACGTGCTGAAGGCCGACTACCGCAGGGCGCTTGAGGAAGCCGGTGCACTTGCGTCCGATCCGCAAGCCCTGGTGGAGGAAGGTGCAATCGCATTCTCCATGAATATCGACATCTCATGCGCCGTCGAGGCTGCAGTGCCGCATGTATCGGCCTCCATAGCGGCCATGCAATAAGTCGGCCGCGCCAGTAGTTTCAGGCGTTAGGCTTGCCGCCGCCTGAGGTCCGTGACGCATGCCAGATCAGATGTTCAAGCACTTCGGCAGTGCGCAGCGTCGAATTGCGGACGCTCTCGAGCATCTCGGCGATCCGGCCGGTTTCCACACCATAGGTGATTTCCAGCGCGGCGAGCTGGGCGTTCTCGATCACCGACGACAGTAGGTTCTGGTAGACGAGATCGGTCTTCGAATCGAGACGGACGCTGCTGATACGATTGCTTTGAACGATCCCTTCCTGGAAACGGCTGCGCGCAATCTCGGCGGCCTTTCGATCGGTGATATCGGAGAAGATCAGCACGAAGCCGAGCACCCGGTCCCGCGACGGATGCACTGGATCGGCCCTGATCAGCAACGGCTTTTCCCGGTTACTTTCGCTGCGCAACAGCAACTCGCCGCGCCATGGGCGATGGTGACGGATGAGCTCCGCAACATCGCGAAGGAAACGGTCCGGTTGTTGAAATGCCCCGGCCAATTCATCCAGCCGGCCGAACGCGGAATGATCCTTCGGCAGCAACGTCTTGAACGCCTCGTTCACTAGCAGGATCTTGCCGTCGATATCGGCGATGATCACCGGCTGCTCGGACACGCGCACCTGACGACTGAACTGTTCGAGCTGGTCTTGGGCGATGAGGGTGCGCACCGCGCGGAATTGCAGCACAATGTCCGCCACCGACTGACCAATCAGGCGCGCGGCGGCGAGATCGGCTGGCGTCCAAGGGTCGGACGTTCCTTCTACCTGCTGATGCCACTGCGCAAACGACCGGCGCGGCGACAAATCCGTGGGGCTGTTGCCGATCACGAACGGCTTCAACGGATCGCCGCCCCAGGTCACCGTGCGAATGCGCTCCGGCCGGAACCAGATCAGGTATTCGCCCGGATTGCTGGAGATCGGCGTCACTGCGACCCCGCTCGCAACCTTTGTAATCCCCGCGAATTGCGGAAGATCCAGGCCGAGCGATGCCGTCGCCACCACGGTTCGATCACGATGCGTGTCCAGCCACGCGCCGATCTCCCTAATCTCTTGTGTCCCCGGAACCTCCCCGGTCGAAATAATCTGGCCCTCATAGATCAGAGCGCCTCCACTCGCCCCGAGCGGCTGCAGGATCGATTGCGAGCTGTCGAAGATCGCGCCTCGCCAGTCACCTTCGCGCGACATCGCCTCGATCATTCGCTGCTCGAGCCGTTGCACGAAGAGCTCGGACTGACTCTGCGCAAAGCTCTCGAGCGCCGCGATGCGTGTCGCGATCGCCTCGGCAAGCAGTTCGCAAACCGCCCGCAATTCGAAATGTATGAAGCGCGGCTCGTAATGGTGACAGGCGACGAGGCCCCATAGCTTTCCGCCGACCACGAGCGAGATCACCAGGGTGGCGCCAACACCCATGTTCTTCAGGTACTGAAGGTGAATCGGCGACATGCTGCGCAGGAAGCAGAGCGACATGTCCAGATCCCGCCCGGTGATCGGCGAAAACCGGGGCTGCAGCGGGACGGGCTGATAGTTCACATCCACCAGCACGCGGACTCTTGTGCGCTCATAGAGGCGCCTCGCCATCTGCGGAATATCGGTCGCAGGGTAGCGGTTGCCCAGATACGCCTCGAGCTCCGGCTTGCGGCGTTCCGAAAATACTTCGCCGTGGCCCTCGTCATCGAAACGATAGACCATGACCCGGTCATAGCCAGTACGATCCTGGAACAAGGTCGCAGCCTCCTCGCACAGCGCGCGAATCGAGGAGGCCGTGCGGATCTTCTCGAGCGCCTTGGCGATATACCTGGTCAAATCGACCGAAGGTCCGGCCCGCTCCAGCTCAATGACCAACCCTCCTTCGGGCGGTCGATGCAAAAGCCCGTCATAATCGGCGCCGGGGCTTCCGATCCTGCAGCGCACTGCGATCGGCATTCCCTGCGCGGTTGGGTCGAGGTGCGGAAGAATTCGGACCAGCAGGTCGCCGTCGAGATCGGCGAGCGCCATTCCGTCGACTTGCTTCAGATTGAGAAATTCAGCGGCATTGGCGCTGGCTTGAATGACACGGTGATCGGGCTCGCTGACGACCAATAGGGCGCCATGGGGCTGTATCGAGCCCGCGAGATGGATCTCTTCCCGTTCGCAGTTGGAAAGGTCGGCTTTTCCGAATGCTGGTGTAGCGAGCGAATGCAGCGCCAACTCAGTCCTCTGGGGTTTCCTCGGCGTCCGGCTCCTTGTCGTCCAGGCCGTAGCGATTGAGCTTTGCATAAAGGCTCTGGCGGCTCAATCCAAGAAGTTCTGCTGTCGCGGTGCGGTTGCCACCTGCGATCTCGAGCGCCTGCTTCACATAGTGCTGTTCGACGACGCCAACCGTATTCTTGACGAGCTGGCGCAGCGACGATTTCCCGATCTGCTCGCTCATCGAACCCAGTGCGGTGCGCAGAAAATCACTCTCACTGCCTGACGGAAGGCGACGGGCCACATTGCGAAGCAGCACGCCGATGTGACCGAGCCCGCCCTCCCCGGTCCCAGCCGAGATTTCGACCTCGGTCTCGGTACCGAGCTCGCCGCGAATCGACGTCGTGAACAGCCGCACGGTCTTGTGCCGCTGGATGTTCGAAAGGAGTGCATTTAGGTCGGCGCCCGGTTGCCAGAGCCACCGGCCAAGCGATTCCCCGATTGCGGAAGCCTTCGAGCCGAGCTGCACAAGATCAAGGAAGGCCTGATTGGCATGGCGAATGATGCCCGCGTCGTCGAGCGCCACGAACCCGTCCGGCAAATGCTCGACCAACTCCTCTACGGTCGAAGGCTCACTCTTGTCTTTCGGAGCCGATAGTTCGGTCGCGGCGGTAAATTGCAGCAGAAACACGTGGCCGGGCTCCGCCGTCATCAGCGACCCCCGCAGCATCCAGGGCTTCGCTTCAGGGCCAAGATGCACAAGGATGCTCAACGCCTTGCCGCGTTCGCGGATGCGCGCCAGCACTTCGCGAACGGCGTCGCGGTCTTCAGCGGCGATGTCATGCAGCAGTTCGCGTCCCGCGATGTCCTCGTTGCGGCGACGCGGCGAATTCAGCGCTTCAATCGCAGTACGGTTGGCTTCCAGGATCCGCAGATTGGCGGCCGATACGATCAGGACGGCCTCGTTTGATGCGTCGAAGACCAGACGGTAGCGCGTCTCGATTTCGCGCAGCTTCCAATAGTCGCGCTCCATCGTCTGCTGGGCCGCGATCAGGCGCGACTGAAGCTCGGCGACCGCTTGCAGGTTTTTGCCGATCGCCAGCATCCCGGCTCGGCCACCCAGCAGCACCGTGGTGTATTCCATCGGAATTTCGAGACCGCTCGGAAAGCGCTGGTTGATTTGGCGGAACGCCGAAATGCCGGTGACGCGCGCGTCATCGACCATGCGCTTGACCTTCTCGCCCCCCATTTCACCGGCAACTTCGACCCAAGGGCGGCCGAGCCATCCGTCGACGCTCTCGCCGCTCATCGACGGAGATAGCGTCGCTTCGCGGATCACACCCTCCATGTCCAGCAGGAGCGTGATGTCGGGCTGTACGGTCGGTAATACGGCCATTCTGCTATCTGCCGATCTTTCTCTGCGGAAGCGGGAAGCTGTCGAAACGACGGCAGTGAAGACCAGTGCACACGGCATGCCAATATTGCCTGACACCCGCCAGCTGAAACTGGCACACATACCCGGTAGCAATGCGCAGAATCTCGCATAAAGTCAAGAAACACCTTTGTTTTGAGGCTTTTAGTTGTCACATTTGTCTGACACCGGTAGTGGGCACCCCTGGCGACAAGATCGCCGATAAACATCCGAATAACGCCAACCAACACGAATTCGTTTGATGCAGTCCAAAAGAATGTCAGGAACCGACAACATCAGTTGATATTTAAAACTGTCAATATATCCTAACACTCAAACCGAGACCAAATCGAAGTCAGGGAGAGCAACGTGCCGGTGAAATCTGCAGTTTTTGCTTGTGCCGCAGCAGCCATTGTCTTCCCGAGCAGCGCGGCCCTGGCTCAGGACGCTGCCAAGGGTGAGCAGATATTCAAGCAATGCATGACCTGTCACCGCATCGGTCCTGACGCCAAGAACCTGGTTGGACCAGTCTTGACCGGCGTCATCGGCCGGCAATCGGGAACGGCGCCAGGTTTCGCCTATTCGGCGTTGAACAAAGCCGCAGGCGAGAACGGATTGGTTTGGTCCGACGACCTGATCTTCCAGTATCTGCCCGATCCGAACGCATTCCTGAAGAAATTCCTGACCGACAAGGGTAAGGCGGATCTGGCAACCGGCTCGACCAAGATGGCGTTCAAGCTCACCGACGAGCAGCAGCGCAAGGACGTGATCGCCTACATCAATAAGTTCTCCGAAAAGAAATAGCCGAATGGCGCAGGGCCGGCGCGGGCTAGTTGCGCCACCGCTGGGTGACGTCGGTCAGATGCGCCAGGCCGGCGGCCGTCAGGAAAAGACTTGCCAACATCCAGCCGCTGCCAGCGAGGGTTGCGCGCAGCGCGAAAAGAAGGAATACGCCGGCGCACAGATTGGGTAGCAGGTCGCGCGGCGCGATGCCTCGTCGAGCACGCGACCAATAGACCAACAAGGCCGCGGCCTCGAGAATGACCACGACAAGAATGAAGTCGACGAGGCGCCCACTCGCAAACAACTCAGCCATGCCGGAAGATCACATGGACACCCGATGCTTGCAACCTATCGTCAGGCAAAGGGCCCGTTCAAACGAACGACCGTGAGGTTGAGAAATGCGGCGAATGATACCCACAACAGATAAGGCACCAGGTAAAGGCTCGCGGGCCTTGCGAAGCGCCAGAAGACGATGGTCGGCAACAGGATCGAAAGCCACAGGAACACCACCTCGATCAGCGCCCAATCCGGACGTTTCAACGCGAAAAACAATGTGCTCCACAACACGTTGAGAAATCCATTCAGGGCGAACAGCGCGATCACCCATTCCCGTTGCGCGCGACTGGCGGCATTGCGCCAGGCATGGACCGCCGACGCCGTCGCCAGCGCAAAGATCAGGGTCCATGCAGGACCGAACAGCCAATCCGGCGGCTGCCAAGACGGCTTGATGAGGCTCTGATACCAGATTCCGGTATCTGTCAGCGTGCCGCCAAGCACGGCAATGAAGATCGCAACGGAAGCCGCGACCAGCACGGGCTTCCAGGAACCGCCGCGCGTGGCCATTATGCCGATGCCAGTCCTGCCATGTGGGCAAGGTTCTTGAAGAAGATGCGTACATGGGCGACAGGCTTGGCACGAACCAGTTCCTTGTTCATGTAAGCATCCCAGGTCAGCTTCTGGACGTCGCGGTCGCGGCAGATGCTGACGAAGCGTTCGCGACGGCGATCGTTGGAATACCAGTACCGCTGCATCACGCCGAGAATCCAAAATACAACACCGTGCAGCCGCATGAAGCGCCTTCGGGCGTTGCGCAGTGCCTTGGCGTCCCCGGTCTCCAGAAACTCGTCGACGGCTTCCGCCGACAGGCGTCCGCCGATCATCGCGTAGTAGATGCCCTCGCCCGACGCGGGAGCAACGACACCTGCTGCATCGCCAGCAAGCAGCACGCTGTGCCCATCGTCCCACCGCGGCAGCGGGCGCAGCGGGATCGGGGCGCCTTCGCGACGAATCGTCTCGGACGTTCCAAGCCCCGCGGCATCCCGCAGGCCGCCAACGGACTCCCGCAATGAAAATCCCTTGCGGGCGGAACCTGTGCCGACGCTGACGGTGTCACCATGCGGGAAAACCCAGCCATAGAAGTCAGGAGACACACTGCCGCGGTAATAGACGTCACAGCGCGTACCGTCGAAGCTGGAAGCCACCGGCGGTGCGCGCACGATCTCATGATAGGCAAATACGTAAGGCAGCCGATCCGAACCTGGAAAACACTGGCGCGCCACGGCCGACAAGGCGCCATCGGCGCCGATCAGCGCACGTGTCCGAACGGTCTTCGCCACCATGGTCCCGTCGGCGGCGCGTTCTTCGTAATGGACAATGGTCGTGTCGGTCTCGTCCCGTTCGAAACGCTTGAACGTGGCCGTCCGCCGCTTCGCGCCAGCCTCCGCGGCGCGGGTCCGCAACCATTCATCGAATACATCGCGGTCGACCATACCGACAAACCCGCCATCGATGGGCATATCGACTTGCTGGTCAGATGGCGACACCATTCGGGCGGAGTTGACGTGCGCGACCAGCAGGTGATCAGGGATATCGAAGTCGCGGATCAGTCGCGGAGGGATCGCGCCGCCGCACGGCTTGATCCGCCCGGCACGGTCGAGCAACAACACGCTCCGCCCGAGCTTTGCAAGATCATGCGCCGCCGTCGCGCCGGACGGTCCTCCGCCGATCACGACGGCATCAAAAATATCCGAACTGGTCATGACCGCGCTCCTTCTGTTACAGTGGCGATCGGCAAATTGAATACTTGCTGCTGTGTCGCGTCTTTTGTCGGCGCGCGATGAACCCAAACGGCCATCACGGCGGCAATGACAAACAATCCCGCCTCGGATGCGAACACCGCGAAATAAGACAACGCCGCCGACGTCAGGACATAGCGGGCGATGTCGCTGGCCAGCGTTCCCAGGAATCCGCCGATTCCGAATGCGAAAGCCTGGGACGCTCCCCACAGACCCATGCGCACGCCTTCCCGCTTCTCGTCGCCCGCGCTGATCAGCACCATCATCGAGCCGATCGCCGCCACCGCGTAGGCCCCGTTGGTGACGCCGAGCATGAACACGGTCTCACGCAACGGCCACGACGGCCCGACGATCGCCGCCGCCGCCAAACATAATAGCGCGATCGCCGAGGCGAGACATCCACCGACGGTCCATAGCTGGAGGTTTACCCGAGACCGGGGATAGACTGCGCCAATCAGCGGCACCAAAGCCATGCCGATCAGCGTTCCCGCATGCTGGACGCCCGAAAGCTTCGTCGTTTCGCCGGGCGTGAAGGCGAAGACCGCGCCGGCAAACGGCTCGAGGATCAGATCCTGCGCGCTATAGGCGAGCATCGAGACGAAAACAAAGATCGCGAACCGCCGCGATTTTGGCTCGTGCCATACTTCCATGAAGGCATCGCGAAACGACGGCTGGCGCGTCGACGATCTCGAAACCAGTTGGGCGCGAGCGACGGAACCTCCTTCGACACCCCATACGCCGATTATCGTGAGCACCATCGCCGCCACAGATACCGATCCCGAAACAATGATCAGTCGCATAGGTGAGAAAGGATCGAGCCAATGGCCCGCAACAACCGTCGTCACGATAAAGCCTGCAATCATCATCACCCAGACGATGGTCGCCGCTGCCGCGCGGCGGTTGTCGTCGGTGCGCTTCGCGAGCAGGACCAGCAGCGACGTACCGGCAGCGCCGACGCCTGCACCGATCAGGCAGAAGGCGACCACCGCGAGCGCAATACCAAATAGGGGCTGCGTCGTCATCCAGGCCGTCGCGATCGAAGCCATCAAGCCGCCGGTTGCGAGCACCGCCATGCCGCCGACGATCCACGGTGTCCGACGGGCCCCGAGATCCGAACCATGGCCCCAGGCCGGCCGGAAGACCTGAAGAACATAATGAATAGCGACGAGAGCGCCCGGCAGAATGGCTGGCATCGCCAGTTCGATCACCATGACTCGGTTCAGCGTCGATGTCGTCAACACGACGATCGCACCGAGGCCGGTCTGAATCAGGCCAAGTCTGACGATGCCGAACCATGAGAGCATTGAACCATTCATGGTCAACTCGCCTGCATCGCAGCCAGCGCAAAGGCGCTGACGAGCATACCGACGACATAGCAACTGATCCCGGTCCCGTTGTACCAGGGCGCGCGCTCGCGCGGCCCCTTCAGGAAGTGGACCATCAGCAACAACTGCACCAGCACCAGCGCACCAACTGCCGCCGCATGAATTGGCTGCTGCCACGCCAGCAACATCGCCACGACCGCGACTTGCGGCACCACCATCACCAGACAGGCGAAGCGCGCGGCATTGTCGACGCCGAGCAGCACGGGCAGCGAATCGATCCCCATCCGCTCGTCGCCTTCGACCGACTTGAAGTCATTGAGAGTCATAATTCCGTGGGCGCCGATGCTGTAGAGCAACGCGATCAGGACGATGCGCCAGTCGGGCGCGGATGCGCTCATCACCGCCGCCCCGGTAAACCAGGGCAGCCCCTCGTAACAAAGCCCGCACGCCGCGTTGCCCCACCAGCCGTTCTGCTTGAGGCGGATCGGCGGTGCGCTGTAGGCCCAAGCCAGTACGAGACCAACGACCGCGGCGACAAAGCCCCAGTTGCCCAGCAGCGGCGCAATCAGCAACGACAGGACCGTCCATACGATCGCGATGTAAAGGCCCCATCGACCAGGGATGCGCCCGGATGGAATCGGCCGGTCGGGCTCGTTGATGGCATCGACATGCCGGTCATACCAGTCGTTTACCGCTTGGCTGGTGCCGCAGACCATCGGTCCTGCCAGCAGTACACCCACGATGATCGTCGGCCACCGCTGGCCCGGCGAAACGCCCGAGGACACGATCCCGCACCCCAGCGCCCACATCGGCGGAAACCAAGTGATAGGCTTCAACAGTTCGAGGACAACCGACGGCGCAGGACGACTGACAACGACACTAGTCATCTTCGCCCTCCCCTTCACCCACTTGCTCGGCAAGCCCAAAGCGCCGGAGCTTCACGTACAGGCTCTGGCGGCTGAGGCCGAGCATTTCCGCGGCCGATGCCCGGTTATCGCGGGTCAACTCGAGCGCGGCCTCGATCGATAGCTTTTCGATGACGTCAGTCGCTTCGCGCACGAGATCGCGCAGCGGAACCCGCCCTATCCGTTCGGTGAGTTGGGCGACGGAGCGCGGGAGCTCGCGGGCGGAGGACGGCGATGCCGAAAGACGTTTTTCGACATTGCGGATTACGAAGCCGAAACCCTGCTTGCGATCGTCATGGATCAGAGATGCCGCCGAGACCTCGACATCCGTCGTCGCACCGTGTTCGCCGCGCAGCGAGGTCGAGAACAGCTTGATCGAGCCGGTCTGGCGAAGATTGGCGAACGCGACCGCAAAGTCGACACCGGCACGACCGAGCCAGCGGTCCAGCGATTCGCCGCGCGCCTGCTCGGCGCTGCCGAGCTGCGCCATCTCTGTAAAGGCCGGGTTGACCATGGCGATGCGGCCATCATGCCCGGTGATGACCAACGCATCGGGCGCGGCGTCGAAATACTCCAGCAAGCTCGATGTCGCCTTCAGCGCCCCGGCTTGCGGCGGCGCCTCTTGCGACAACAGGCGGACCAGAAACAAGGTCGCATTCTCCTGCCGGAACTGGGATACGGCGACAAAGCACTCCTGGTCCACCTTCGCAAGCCGGGCACGGATGTTGCCGTCGCGACCGGTCGCTCGAACATTGGATAGCAGTGTTTGAACCGGTTCGGCATCCGCCGAATCGAAATGTGAGCTAAGGTTAGATTTCAGAACCCGCGGCGCGCTCTCCTCAAGCAGCGCCAGCGCAGCCGTATTGATCTCAAGGATGGCATTGTTGGAGGCGTCAACGATCATGACCGCCTCCGACGAGACCTGGAACAGTAAGCGATAGCGCGTTTCGGCGTGGCGCAGTCGGATGTAGTCGCGCTCCATAGATTGCTGGGCGTTGACGAGCCGTTGTTGAATGGCTGCAAGCGGCCGTAGGTCGCGACCAACCACGACGAAACGATCGTCGCGTCCGATGTTGACGGCCGAATAGAGCACCGGAATATCCACGCCGCCGGGCGACGGATGATTGACCTGACGCCACATCGAAAACTTTTTGTTTACTGCGTCCTGGAGTAATTCCTTGGCTTTTGCGGCGGTTTCGGACGTCACGATTTCGGCGAGCCTCGAACCTAACCAGCGGCCGTGGGCGTCGAGTTCGAGCGAGAGATCTTCCTTGTTGAAGGCGACATCTCGAATGACCCCCTCGCCGTCTATGATCACAGCGACGTCGCTGGCGGCCGCGATCAGGTTCGCGGCCGGCAATGCGCCGAGATTCCCCAGCGACTCCTTCGGAGATTTGAACGCCTGAACCAGGGCAAATATCCTCCAACAACCCGTGATCTCTCACCTAGCGTTCCTCGAACCAGTTTCTTTGTTGGCGGCCGCTTGTCGTACGAAGCTGAATCGGACCGTACGCCGGCGCTTCATCTCGGACAACCGCGACGGGAAGACGATGAAACATGGCGCGCGCCGTGGCGTCCTGTTGCAATCCGGCGCGCGTCTAGAAACCCATATGCATTATCGCGGGACGGCCAGCCCGTGCTTGACGCCCCAGTCGAACCAATTGTCGACAACCGTGCCGGAGAGAAGAATACCGATGCCACCGCAAAGCGGACAGAGCACAGCGAACCACCAGGCCCAGCGATGGATCGATTCCGCTGTCGCGTTAAAGCCCATGGTCCAGCGCCAGAACAAAGCTGCCCGCTCAAGCGCCGTGCCGCGGTCGACGATCTGCTCGATCTCGCGCTCACCGCCGTAGCGGCTAACCGCCAGGATCGTCGCACCGTGCATCGCGAACAGCAGGGCCGAACCATACAAAAACGCGATCGAGAGCATGTGGAACGGATTGTAGAAGAGGTTGCCGTGCGTAATCGAGAAGTTATTGGTCCAGTCGAGATGCGGGAATATCCCGAACGGGACGGCCTCGCTGAAATGTCCCATCAGCAACGGACGGATGAAGCCGAGCACGAGATAGAGCCAGATCGCAGAAGCGAAAGCCCAGGCGACATGAGTGCCCATGCCGAGCGCACGTGCCCGACGGTAGGTGCGCGCCCACCACAACAGGATCGAGGTAGTGAGGAAAAAGCCGGCCATCAGCCACCATCCTCCTTCCTGCAATGGCGGAAAACTGATGCCGTATTCGGGCTTTGGCGGCTCCAGCGACAGCCAGGGGAGTTGCCTGACGAACTCGATCGGGCTCCAGTTCACCGATGCCAGCATATTCAGGCCGATGATCTCGATTGCGACGATGCCACAGGCGATGGACGCCAGCCCGAGAAATCCGAGATAGAAAGGTCCGACCTGGGCGTCGCCCACCTTTCCTAGCCAGTAGTTGAAGCGGCCCTCACTGGTGCGAACCCATATTCCCGGCTGGATCGGAATCCCGGGGTAGATGGTGCTGCGCACCTGGACCTGCGTGAAGAAGTTTTGATATTGGGCCATGGCTCAGGACTCTCTCTGATGACCGGAATTAGTTTGAGGACCAAATTGGAAGATTGCGCCACCAGTTCCACCACTCAGACCAGGCATTGCCTTCCGACCACAACGGCCCGCTGATTACGATGCAGACCGCGCTAAAGAACACCGCAGATAGCGCGATGAAAAGCCCAACACGATGTATGCCGAGGGTACCGACCGAATAGCCGATCAGATCCCGGAACATCGTGTTCTCGTGCTCGGGCGTCTTGACCGGTTCACCCCTGTTCGGATTGGTCGACGACAGAATAAGACCGCCGTGCAGCGCCAGCGCCAGACACGTCGTGAAGAAGAACGTGATGGCGATCATGTGTGCGGGGTTGTAGTGGAAATTTCCGTATTGGTATCCGGTGTTCGACACCCAATCGAGATGGGTGATGATGCCGTAGGGAAAACCATAGCTCCATGACCCCATCAGCACCGGCCGGATCACAACGAGCGTAAAATAGGCGAAGATGGCGAAGGCAAAAGCGAACGGTACATGATAGCCGATGCCTAGCTTTCGGCAGATCTCGACCTCGCGAAGCGCCCATGACACGAAGGCGCCGAGCGCACAGATCGTGACGATCTGCCAGATCCCGCCTTCCTGCAGAGGCGCGAAGGACAAGCCGTATTTGACGTCCGGTGGATTGACGCTGATCTGCCAGAGATTCCAGGTGGGACCAAGCGCAGTATTCCAGAGGATCATCGCTATGCCGACGAATGCGAAAAACACCGTCGTCACCCCGAAGAACCCGACGTAGAACGGGCCGACCCAGAAATCGAACAGGTCGCCGCCGATGAGCGTTCCGCCGCGAACGCGGTACTTTCTTTCAAAGCTGAGCATTGCCATCGTTCGTTTCTCCGGCTGCGAAAACCAGCGTCACCGTCATCTCCGGGTGGCTACCGGAAGCGGACAAGAAGGGCCGCTCGATCCTCTCGTCCGTTCCGGTACGCATTTCGTCATGCCATCAGGACGGCATGCTTGGTGGTGTGTACGGCAGAGTGATCTCTGACGTCTTCGCCTTGCGAGGCCCGTCCAACCAGTTGAACCGGTCGGTCGAGAGCAGAATGAAGTGGATCACGATCGCCAGTCCAAACAGGAACGTGAAGAGCGCGACCAAGGCACGGCGCGGATCGAATAGAAGCCAAATTCGCCACATGATTGCCTCCCTCTATGTCAGGTACGAAAGGGCGACGCTGGCAACGTGCTGGATGCTGTCCAGCGCCGTTGTCTTGTAGCCGCCCGGGCCGGGCAACCAGGGACGCCACATCCAGGCGAGGATATGGGCAACCACCGCGACAGCCGTGAAGAGCAGGAAGCTCGTCATGAATATCGAATGGAATTCCTTGGCTTCAGCTTCGGATAGCCCCGATAGGGAACCGTCCTTCATTTGTTATCCTCCTAGTGATGGCCTTGCGGCCGTTCGCCGCCCAAGCGTGGGCGACAGCGAATGCCGGATCCATCGATACGGCAATTATCCGCCCGGCAACGAGCTGGACGGAATTCCGGTTACAGACCCATGAACGATGACGTTACGATCGTCCCGGCTGCAGTGCGGGCCTCCGCGAAGATCGACTCGCGGTTCCCGGAATGGGCGAAGAGTGCTCGTTTGCGCCAAGGTGTCAGCCGGAAGAGCGCAGCCCGCAACAAAAAGGCCATGTAACAGGCGCCGAACACCACCTGGGATTCGATGATTTTGTCCTCGCCGTGTACTTTCGATCGATCGCCATAAGCATAATCGGACATCGACATCACCTCCCGCTTATCGTCATTGAATTGCAGACACGGAATCACCGGAAATAGGCCGGCCTCGATCATTCTCATGCTTGCGCTCCACTCATCAGCGCCGCGCGGGCCCTGGTCACGAAATCCGTGGTGACGCGCGCCTCGCCAGCCTGGCGCGCGCTGCTCTCGGCGGCATCGCGCAGGCGCTTCGCCGCCGAGATGCGCACCAGCACCGGATGGGCGTCCAGCACCTCGTCGAGCAGCGCCTTGGCTTCGTCGCTCCAGAGAATTTCCTCGTGCAGCCGAGCCGGCGTCGGGTCGACGCGATCGAGTTCGGTCGCCAGGGGCAGGATATTGAACAACGCGTCAAACAGCGCGTTGCAGACTTCCTGAACGAGGTAAGTTGCGCCCGAATAACCCATGAACGGCGTACCGGTGTGGCGGCGGATCACCGCGCCCGGGAAGGACGCCGGCACATAGATCGCCCGACCGCCAGCTTCGGCCAGGTACATTCGTTCGTTGTAGCTACCGAACAGGATCAGCGGCGGCTTCTCGCGCACCGCAGATCGCACCGCATCGTTATCCGGCTTGACGCCTGCCTTGCGCGCGAAAGAGAAGGTGCACGGCAAGCCCATTTCCTTTTCCAGGAAGTTCCTGACGCCCCGCGCATAAGTCTCGTTGGCAACGATTGCGAAGCTGGCCGTTCCGAAGAAGTCCTGCGTTACCGACCGCCACAGATCCCACAGCGGCTTGATCGTGGTGTGCTTCTCGCGTGCGATGAACGGCTCGGGATCGAGACCCAGAAGTTCGCCGAGCTTGCGCAGGAATCTGGTAGTGGAGTGCAGGCCGATCGGCGCCTGCAGATAGGGACGCTCCAGCGCTTCGCACAGCATGCGGCCGAACTCCCGGTACATGCAAACGTTGACGTCGGCATTCACAAGCTTCGGAATGTCGGCGAGGTGACTTCCGAGTGGGAACACCATATTGATGTCCGCGCCGATGCCCTTTATCAGCCGGCGGATCTCGGCAAGATCGGACGGCATGTTGAAGGTGCCGTAGATCGGCCCGATGATATTGACGCGAGGTTTGACGCCTTCGGCGCGGGGTTTGCGCTCTGGTATCTTCTTGATGCCATATTCCTTCCAAAGCCAGACGATGGCGCGGTCGGCGCTCTGCCACTGATCCTCGTCGATGGTGCGCGGCAGGAAGCGCTTGATATTGGTTCCTTCCGGCGTCACGCCGCCGCCGATCATTTCGGCGATCGATCCGGTCACAACGACGGCCGGCATATAGGGATCGAGCACGCGGTGTGCGCGCTTCATCGCGCCTTCGGTGCCGGTCTGGCCGAGCTCTTCCTCGCCGAGGCCTGTCACCACGATCGGCAACTCGTGCGGCGGCAACGCATCGGTATAGTGCAGCACCGAAGTGACCGGCAGGTTCTCGCAACCGACCGGACCATCGATGATAACCTGCATGCCCTTCACCGCGGTGAAGGCGTAGACCGCGCCCCAATAGCCGCCCGCGCGATCGTGATCGAGTACGAGCATCAGATCATCTCCTCGGCTTTGCGCTTCTTGGCCAGGGCTTCGATCTGCTTCCTATATTTTTCACGGAAGACCACGTTTTCATTCGGCGTATCTTCCCAGATGCCCGCGGTGTGGCCTTCGCCGACATCTCCGAAGAATTCCTTCATCTCGTCGAATCGGCTCTGATTGGCGAGCGCGGCGTTGACGACCTGCGCCAACGATCCGGCGCCGGCGACCCCAAACAGCGGACGGGCCGAAATCAGATTTGTGAAGTACAGCGCAGGAATTGCGAGCTGCTTGGCTTTCTGAACGACCGGCGTGGTGCCGATGGCCAGATCGGGCTTGAACTCGCCGACGGCGGCCAGGTCCATTTCCAGCGACGCGCGGTACTGGACGCGGGTGCCCCTGGTTTCGAGCCATTCGCGGTCGCTGTCCGACCATTGCGTCCTTGGACAGGCGGTTCCGACATAGGGTACTCGGGCGCCGCTCTCGATGAGGAGCCGCGCGACCAGAAGTTCGGAGCCCTCGTAACCGGAGACCGTAATGCGCGCATCAATCGGCTTCGCCGCCAGAGCGGCCTTGATCATCGGCAGGAAGCGCTTCTTGGCGGCGTCGATCTTTTCGCCTGCAACATTGCAAGCCGCACCGATTGATTCGAGCCAGGCTTCGGTACCGTCATGCCCAACCGGCGCGGAACCTACTATTTTGCGGCCGGCCAATTCGAACTGGCGGAAGCTCGCCGTGTAGAACGGATGGATCGCGGCAACGACTGAGCCGTCGAGCGCGGCATAGAGTTCGCGCCACTCTCTCGTCGGCACCACTGGACCTGCCGCAAGACCAAGCGGCTCCAGCATCATGCCGATACCGACGGGGTCAGCGGGGAACATCTCGCCGACCAAAGTGACTGTCGGTCGTTCGCTCTTGCCGCCGCGCGGCGCCTGCACGGGCCCCTGCTCGACCTCTTTGCGGGCATATTCGAGCATCGCGGCTGCCAGCACGTCCTTGGCTTCGGCATGGGTCGGCACACCAAAGCCGGGCACGTCGATGCCGATGATACGCACACCGTTGATTTCATCCGGCAGCAGATCGAGGGGAACGCCGGACGCGGTCGGCACGCAGAGATTGGTAATAATGATGGCGTCGTACAGCGCGGGGTCAGCGAGCTCAAATACGGCTTCGCGAATGTCCTCGAACAACTTTCCGGTAACCAGCGTTTCCGAATTGAAGGGCACGTAGCCGACCGTTCGCCGCGCACCATAGAAGTGCGAAGTAAAGGTCAGCCCATAGACGCAGCAGGCCGAGCCCGACAGGATCGTCGCGGTTCGCCGCATCCGGAGGCCGACCCGGAGCGAACCGAACGCAGGGCACATGCTCTGCGGCTGGTCGTGCGGACCTTTGGGGTAATCTGCAGCATAGCGATCAAGAATTTCGCTTTTTCCCGCAGCGCTGGCGGCAGCCTCGAGTTCAGCAGCCCCGGCATGACAACCCATGCCATCGCTCTTTGTCTCCGCGGCGATAACTGGGGTCGGCGCGACGGCAGCATCCGTCGCAGCCGCGTCGAAGTCGAGGGGCTCGTTGACGACGGACTCGGCGATTGCGCCGGTGTATCGCGGCAGAATGACGTTCATGTTGCGCTCCGCATCATGCTCTCGCTCACGCCGCGTCGTAGACGACTTCGAGGGACGGCTTGTCGACGACCGGCTTGCCGCACATGTCTTCCATGGTCGCTGGCTCGAGCACGACGCCACGGCCGACCACTTCCCCTTTGAACAGGCCGAGCAAACCGTCCTGCGTCAGCGGCGCCGGGCGAACCGGCGGTGCAAGGCCGACATTTGTCGCGAGTTCTTCGAACAGCGAGCTCCACTGCCCGCCAGGCAAACCGATGATCTCGTAATTCGCGCTCTTCTTGCGGATGTCATCGTCGGCCGGGATTGCCGCAAGGACAGGAATGCCGACCGTCGCGGCAAACGCGGCCGCCTCGCCCGTGCCGTCGTCCTTGTTGATAACCATGCCGGCGACGCCGACGTTGCCCCCGAGCTTGCGGAAATACTCCACCGCCGAGCAGACGTTGTTGGCGACGTAGAGCGATTGCAGATCGTTCGAGCCCACGACGATCACCTTCTGGCACATGTCGCGCGCGATCGGCAGGCCGAAGCCACCGCAGACCACGTCGCCCAGGAAGTCGAGCAGCACGTAGTCGAACCCCCACTCGTGGAATCCGAGCTTCTCCAGCAACTCGAAGCCGTGGATGATACCGCGGCCGCCGCAGCCGCGACCGACCTCGGGGCCGCCGAGCTCCATCGCAAACACGCCGTCGCGCTTGAAGCAGACGTCACCGATCTTCACTTCCTCCCCGGCGAGCTTCTTCTTCGATGACGTCTCGATGATGGTCGGACAGGCGCGGCCGCCAAATAGCAGCGACGTGGTGTCGCTCTTCGGGTCGCAGCCGATCAGCAGCACTTTCTTGCCTTGCTGCGCCATCATGTAAGACAGGTTGGCCAGCGTAAAACTCTTACCGATGCCACCCTTGCCATAGATCGCAATGATCTGGGTTTCCTTGGTCGCCGGCGTCGTCACCGGCGCATCGGGCTCGATCGACGCTTCCACCCGCAGAGCATCTTTCATATTTATGTTCGGCACGACATTCATGAGAGCGAACTCCAGTTCAGGACCATTTTCAGGCACGCAGGATCCTCGAACGCGGTCCGATAGGCATTCGACGCATCCAGGGCGTCGTGGTGGTGCGTGATCAGGCCGTCGAACGAGAGCCGCCCGGATTCGATCAGCCTTTTGATCGCGACGAGATCCGACGGCTGCCACTCCGCGGCAACGCGAAGGCGCGCCTCGCGCATGAACGCTGGCGGAAATGCGAAAGACAATCGCTCACTGTAAAACCCGGCCAGCACGATCTCGCCGCCGGGCGCGATACGTCCGATTAGAGAATCGAGCAGACCCGCATCGCCGCTGACATCGTAGATGCTCCTGTAGTCACGCCGCGTATCATGCTCGGGATCGATCACCCCGTAGTCGACGGCACCGCCGACGCGCGCTGGGTTCTTCTCCCACACGGTCGGAGGCTCGTTACGAACCGCGATGGAGATGCGCGCAAGCAGTCGCCCCAGCACGCCATGACCAACGATGCAGTCCGGAGCCTGGGCACCCTGGGCCGCAATGGCGTGGTAGGCCGTCGCCGCGAGCGCCAGCAGGATTCCGCGTTCGCCGAGATTTTGATCGAGCGGTACCACGCGCTTCGCTGTCGCCACCAGGCGCGAAGCGGAAGCACCGAACAGTCCGCGCACCTCGCCAAAGCACTTTGCACCGGGAACGAAGACGCGTTGCCCTGGATGCAAGCCGGTAGCAGTTCCCGCCTCGACCACGCGACCGACCGACTCGTACCCGGGCACGAGCGGATATCCCATGCCTGGAAATGGAGGCATCCGGCCCGACCACAGCAACCGCTCCGTGCCGGTGCTGACGCCGCTCCAGTCGACATCGACGACGACGTCGTCGGCGGTTGGAGGAGTCAAAGCAAGCCGATTGAGCTCGATCTGCTCCGGCTGCCTGAGAACGACCGCGATGGTCTCCATCGCTCACTCCGATCTTCCACGGATGCGGAGGGACTCCGCAAATGTCATGCTAAACTTACATTTTAGAGTGTCAAGTTTGATTAACGCCAATCTTGCTCTTTCGTGCAGTGATCACGCTGGCCAGCATCGGCATCCCGACCGGCCGTAGCGCAACATCGATAAAGCCGGCCTCGGTGAGCATGTCGCGCAGCCGCGCGAAGGTCCGGGGGCGGCCGCTGCCCATCGCCAACAGATAGAAGGCGAAATAGGCATCCCCGATCGGCTCGGCGCCGCGGACGCTAGAGATGGGCTCGGCAATCAGCAGTGTGCCATCAGGCGACAAGGCCTGGTGAACCGCGCGCAACAGGACCATGATGCTGGCATCGTCATGATCGTGGATCACGCGCACCAGCGAGACGACATCGGCGCCCTCGGGGAGAGGGTTCGCAAGGAAATTCCCCCCGATCGCGACCGCGCGTGATGACAGACCCGCGGTGCGAAAGCGTTCGCTGGCCTGGTCGACTACCGCGGGCAGATCGAACAGCACGAATCGCAGCTTTGGTGCCTGCACCGCGACGGCGGCGATGAAGGAGCCGTCGCCGCCACCGATGTCGAGCAGACAGCGATGTCCGCGGAACGAATAAGCCGACAAAACCTGCTGCGAGATCATCGGCTGCGACGCCGCCATCAACGCGGTGTAAGGCGTGATCGCGTCGCGTGACAAATTGGCGGCGTTGGGATTGGCGGCATAGGGCCAGTAGGCGACTAGTTGCCCGGCGCCGACGTCACCGCGCAGCAGCGCGATCGGATCCCTCAGGTCTTCGTACAGCATCGCATGATGCTCTATCATGGCGACGACACCGGGATTGCCCCTCAGGGCTGCACCGAGCGACCCGAGACCATAGCAGCCGCCAGTACGACGCTGCAGCAATTGCAGCGAGACCGCCGCATCGAGCAGAATCAACGTTGCGTCGGTCGGCAACGGCACACGCGACGCCAGCTCTGCCGGACTGAGCGGGCCATTCGCCAGCTGGTCGAACAGCTTCAAACGGACACACGCGAACAGAACCTGCGAATAAACAAAGCCGGCGCAGAGATCGAACAGCGCGCCTGCACGCCGCCGCGCGATCGGCCGCGTCAGCGCAAAACTCCAAGCAAAACGCTGAAATCTTGGATCGGCGAGTATCGAATCGCGCCAGCCCAGCACGCGATCATGCAAGGACAACCGCGAGATGCAGCGCACTGCCTGGATGGCATCCGCACCGCGTGGCGCGTCGGATGTCCCATCCCCGGCCTCACGATGCGTGATCGCGGCCATGGTGGCTATGCAGCGAACTGGGCAAGCTTGGCCGGCACCAGGCGCTGGGCTTCCGAGAGCATGAGCGAACGCAATTCGGCGCCATTGGGACAGGGCGGGATCGCATCAATCGCGCCGCGCACCAGGTCATGCAAGCGGTAGAGCGCGCCATCGAGGCCGAGTTCGATCACCGCGCTCGGACGCCCGAGCGCTAGGTCGCGGCCGACGGGCTTGCCAATCTCATCTTCGTCTGAGGCCGCATCGCGAATATCGTCGGCGACCTGATAGGCCTCGCCGAGCTTCTCACCGACCATCCGCCACGGCTCGCAATCGGCGCCGGCTGACGCGGCGCCTGCAACGGTCGCTGCGGCGAACAGCGCGCCGGTCTTGGCGCGGTGATAATGCGCCAGATCGATCTCGTCTTCACATTCCCACGCCTGGCCCGCGACGATCCCCAATGGGACGCCGACGGATCGAGCCACCGTCAAGGTCAGCGCCGCCAGCCGCTCCGGCGTGCATTGAAGACGCGCCAGCGTCTGGAATGCGAGCACGATCAATGCATCTCCGGTGAGAACAGCGAGCGGCTCGCCGAACGCTTTGTGCACGGAGGGACGTCCTCGCCGCGTCTCCGCCGCGTCGAAGCAGGGCAGGTCGTCGTGCACGAGCGAGGCGCAATGTAACAGTTCGAGCGCCGCGCCGGCAGCGTTGGTGGCGGCGGGATGATCCTCGCCGCAGGCTGCGGCAACGCTATGGCAGAGCCTTGGCCGTACGCGCGCACCACGGGGAAACACCGCATAACGCATGGCCGCCGCCAGCCGGGGCGGACAGCCGGGAAGCTCGGCCTGGCCAATCGCTTCGTTGAGTGCCCGTTCGATCCGGCTGGTTACGTCCATGGCAAGCTCCCGTGTTTGTCACAAGAAATGTCAATCTTAGTTGTCGATAGTAGTGTAAATCAATATAGACACATGTCAATGACGAGCCGGAGCCGGTGCAACCATGCCCAGAGATCGTGTTGTCGTTGTTGGAAGCGGCGTCGCGGGACTGGTCTCAGCCTTCGCGCTCGCAGCACGCGGCCTCGACGTCACCGTTCTCGAACGTGCCGCCTCGCCGGGTGGCAAGATGCGCCAGATCGCGATCGGTTCGGCAAGGATTGACAGCGGCCCGACCGTCTTCACGATGCGCTGGGTATTCGACGAACTGTTCGCGGCAGCAGGCCGGAATTTCGCAGACCACGTCCGCCTGCGCCCGCTGGATATCCTGGCGAGACATGCCTGGGACGAGCACGCTCGTTTCGATTTGTTTGCCGATCAGGAACGCACTGTCGACGCGATCGGGGATTTTGCGGGCGCGCGTGAAGCCGAGGGATATCGCGCCTTCTGCCGGGATACCCAGCGCATCTACAACATTCTCGAAAAGCCCTTCCTGCGTGCACCCCAGCCGAGCATGGGCGGACTGATCGGCGCTGACGGCCTTCACGGGCTGATACGGCTGCCTCAGATCAAGCCGTTCTCGTCGATGTGGGCGGCACTGGGACGATATTTCGCCGATCCGAGGCTGCAACAATTGTTCGGACGCTACGCGACCTATTGCGGCTCGTCGCCGTATCTGGCGCCTGCCACGCTGATGCTGGTTGCGCATGTCGAGCACGAGGGCGTCTGGTCCATCGACGGCGGTATGCACGCGCTTGCGAAAACGCTGGCGGATTGCGCAAGCTCCTTTGGCGCCGTGATCCGGTGCGGTGAAGACGTCAGCGAAGTTCTGGTCTCCGGCGGCTACGCCACTGGCGTAAGGCTCGCAAGCGGTGAGCGCATTGCGGCGGACGCCGTGATCGTGAATGCAGATGTCGGCGCCATCGCCGACGGAATGTTCGGCACGCCTGCCCGCCGCGCCGCAACGGCGATCCCGCCCCGTGCACGCTCGTTGTCAGCCGTGACATGGAGCCTCGTTGCAGAACCGGATGGATTCCCGTTGCACCGGCACAATGTCTTTTTCTCGAGCGAATATGCAGCTGAGTTCGACGATATTTTCGTGCACGACCGGCTGCCGCGCGAGCCGACGGTCTATGTCTGCGCCCAGGATCGCGACGAACACATCGCACCGGGCGGTTCCGAGAAATTCCTGATCCTCGTCAACGCGCCAGCGAATGGCGACCGACATGTCTACGATGCAATGGAGTTGGAAAAATGCGCTCAGCAGACATTCGGCATTCTGGAACAACGCGGCCTACGAATCCAGCCGCAGGCGGATGCAATACAAGTGACGACGCCAGCGGATTTCAACCGGATGTTTCCGGCTACGGGCGGCGCGTTGTACGGGCGCAGCTCGCACGGATGGATAGCCTCCTTCCAGCGTCCTGGAGCGCGAACCAGGATTCCGGGCCTATACCTGGCGGGGGGCAGCACGCATCCGGGTCCGGGCGTTCCGATGGCGGCGCTGTCGGGCCGATCTGCAGCAGCCAGCCTGATCGCGGACCTGACTTCTCGCGGGTCGTTCCGCCGAACGGCTATGCGTGGTGGTATATCGACGCGCTAAGCGACGACGGGCATAACGGCATCACGATCATTGCTTTTATCGGCAATGTTTTTTCTCCCTACTACGCATTCGCACGCCGCAAGCGGCCTGCCGATCCGATCAACCATTGCGCCATCAATGTTGCGATCTATCGCAGCGGCGGCAACCGCTGGGCGATGACGGAGCGGCCGCGCGAGGCGGTCAGCCGCACGATCGACACATTCGCGGTGGGACCAAGCAATCTGTCCTGGAACGGAAGCTCGCTAACCATCAACGTCGACGAAATCTCTGTTCCGATCCCCGGACGTCTGCGCGGCACCATCCGATTGGTCCCCATGGCGGTCACGCCGCAGGTCTTCCTGCTGAATCCGGCAGGTCGTCATCAATGGTGGCCGATCGCACCGTTCGCACGCGTCCAGGTAAGACTCGATCATCCCCACCTGAGCTGGCAGGGTGACGGCTATTTGGACATGAACCACGGCGATGAACCGCTCGAACAGGGCTTCTCAGATTGGCAATGGGCACGCGGAGCGATGCAGGACGGCACGGCGATCCTCTACGAAGCGGAGCGCCGCGACGGGAGCCGGGTCGACCTGGCGATGACGTTTGATCGCAACGGAAGAATGCAGGCGTTTGAGCCACCACCAACAGTGAAGCTTAGGCGCACAGGCTGGCGCGTCGCCCGCAGCGTGCGCAGCGACGGCGCCGCCAAGATCGTCAAGACGCTGGAAGATGCGCCTTTCTACGCCCGCTCGGTGCTCTCGGCGAAGCTCCTGGGCAAGCCCGTGACTTTGATCCACGAAAGCCTCTCCCTCGATCGCTTCAAGATGCCCCTCGTGCAGGCCATGCTGCCATTCCGCATGCCTCGGGCATTGCGGTAAACGAGGCATCGCGTCAGGGCGATTTTGTTCCGTCGGTTTGTTTCGCGCGTTCGGCTTCCTTCTTTCTGTCGAGCCGCCGGCAAACCAGCTCAAGAACGCCCCATGCCGCCGCGAACATGAGCACCACGAAGAACTCGACGAAACCGAGATAGCTGTCCATGATGTCGCCTCGCACAACTCTCCGCAGCTCTCGCTTCAGCGCAGATTTGGTTTCAGCAGAAGGCTACGTCCAGCTCACCAATGGCGGCATCGAGCTCAAAATGGTTTCGATATTGCCCCCGGTCTGAAGTCCGAACATGGTGCCGCGGTCGTAGAGCAGATTGAACTCGACATAGAGACCACGGCAGGCAAGCTGCTGCGCGCGCTCGGCGTCGGTCCAGGGCTCCAGCATCCGCCGGCGCACAATCCGTGGATAGACATCCAGCAAAGCAAGCCCGACGTCGCGCGTGAAGGCAAAATCCTTGGCGAAGTCGCCGGTGTTAAGATGGTCGTAGAAGATGCCGCCGACGCCGCGCGACTGCTCGCGATGGGGCAGGAAGAAGTAGGTATCCGCCCACGGCTTGAACTTGCCGTAGTAGGCTGGATCATGGGCGTCGCAGGCCTGTTTCATCGCCGCGTGAAACGCAACGGCGTCCGGCGCGTGCTGGGTTCGCTGCTCCGGCAGCATCGGCGTGAGATCCGCGCCGCCGCCGAACCAGCCCTTTGCCGTCGAAAGGAACCGGGTGTTCATATGCACTGTCGGCACCCGCGGGCTGCGCGGGTGCATGATCAGGCTGATGCTGGTGGAGACATAGTCGAGCTGAACGCCGTCGCCCGGCAGTGTTTTGGCCATCTCGGGCGTCAGCCTCCCGTTGGCCGATGACGTATGGATACCGATCTTCTCGAACAGTCTGCCGCCGCTGAGGAAGCCGCCGGTGCCACCGCCACTGCCGGACGCTCGCGTCCACGGCTTGTAGGTGAAGGTGACCGGCTCCCCGGAAAACAGCGCGGCGGGCGCCTCGCGCTCCAGCAGCTCGACCTCGGCGCAAATCCTGTCGCGCAGCGATTCGAACCATACTTTCGCTTCGGCGCGCTGCTGTTCGGCGAGACCGTTTCTGCCGTCGCGGATGGGCTCGGTCCCGTACATCCCATTTGCTCTATCGGTAGGAGGCCATGCGCTGCAACTGATCGCGGCGTTCGAGCCGCTCGAACAGGTCGATAACCCAGACCACGCGGTCTTCGATCGGCCGCCGCGGCTTGACGTTTTCGCGCAGCGGCGTTGCCGCGACGGCCTCGACCAGGAAACGAGTCTCTTCGACAGCCGCGGCTTGGGCGACAAGATTTTGCGCAGGCTCCCATTCCGCTTGCGGCAAAAGCAGCGTTCGCCCCAGCACCGCAATCTTGCGATTGGTGGAGACGATCGCACGCCTCGACACCGAATCCAGACCGCTCCGCTCCAGTTCGCGGCCAATCTCCGCATAAAGCGCGCGGGCCGCATAGATTCCCGGGCGGCAGCCAATCGGCAGATTGGCGATCCCGTGCGTCGCGCGGGAATAGAAAATATCGGCAGCATCGAGCAGCCGCTGTACGATGGCCGCGATCTCCGGCGTGAAGGACGGAGTCTGCAGCCATGTGTTCGGATCGATTCCCGCCTCGCGCAGCCACGATTGCGGCAGATAGAGCCGGCCGGCGCGGGCATCTTCGCCGACATCGCGGGCAATGTTGGTAAACTGCATCGCGACGCCGAGATCGCAGGCGCGCGCGACGATCTCGGGGGCGCGCCGCCCCATGATCAGTGTCATCATCGCGCCGACGGCACCCGCGACGCGTGCGGCATAGGCCGTCAGATCCTGCAACGTCTCATAGCGGCGGACCTCTGCATCCCATGCGAGACCTTCGAGCAAGGCTTCCGGCAGTTCGCGGGGAATACAGAACTTTGCGACAATTTCGGCGAACAGGCGATCTGCGGCACGGTCCATCGGCAGGCGTTGATACGCCCGGTCGAGCCGGTCCCGTAACCGCGCCACCGCGGATGCGCGATCATCTCCGAGATCGACCGCATCATCCGCCAAACGACAGAATGCGTAGAGCGCGATGGCGGGTTCGGCGACCCGGCGCGGCAGCACCTTCGATGCGGCATTGAAAGTCCGAGAGCCGCCCTTGAGCAGAGCGCGGCAGGCAGCCATGTCGATGGGATCGAGCCGTGTCGTCATGCGGTCACCAGGCTTGCAAGGTGTGAGGCATCGGGCACCAGGGAATCCAGAACCCGTGCCGAGGAGAGCACACCAGGCAGGCCCGCTCCAGGATGCGTGCCGGCACCGACCAGGTACAGATTTTGGATATCTTCGCTCTTGTTGTGCGGGCGAAACCACGCGCTTTGAGTCAAGATCGGCTCCAGCCCAAAGGCGGCGCCGCGAAACGAGGAGAGCCGGTCCTGGAAATCCTGCGGCGTCAGCAGGCGCGAGCTGACGATCTCGTCCTCCAGACCCGGCAATACAGTTCTGGCGAGTTCGCCTGCAATCGCCAGGCGATAATCTTCGGCCATCACGCTCCAGTCGGTTCCGCCTTGCAGATGCGGGACAGGTGAAAGCACGTAGAACGCGTCGCAGCCGTCTGGTGCGAGGGACGTGTCCGTCGCAGTCGGGCGATGCAAGTACAGGCTGAAATCATCGGCCAGAACCTTGCGATCAAAAATGTCGGTGAGCAAGCGCTTGTAACGCGGCCCCAGCAGGATCGTGTGGTGCGGCACTCCATCGTATCTGCGGCGTGTGCCGAAGTACCAGACGAACAAGCTCATAGAGTAACGTGCACGTTCGATGCGCCTATCGGTCCAGCGCGATCGCGCCGACGCAGGTACGAGATGCCGATAAGTCCATGCGGAATCGGCGTTTGACACCACGATATCGGCAGCGACGGTCTCGCCCGATTCCAGCCAAACGCCCCGCGCAACACCGTCGTTCACGACGATTTCGCGGACCCCCTGGTTGCAGCAGAGTCTGCCACCCTGGCCCTCGATCAGCCTGACCAGCCCATCAACCAGCCGCCCGGTGCCGCCAAGCGCAAAATGCACGCCCCAGCACCGCTCCAGAAATGCGATCAAGCAATAGATCGAACTCGCAGTGAGGGGATTTCCGCCGATCAACAACGGATGAAAGCTGAACACGACGCGCAGGCGCGGATCGCTGAAGAATTTCGAAACCAGCGAGTAGACACTGCGATAGCTCGACAACCGCAGCATCTCAGGCGCGATCTTCGCCATGTCGGTCCATTTGCTGAACGGCACGTCGCCGAGCCTCTCGAAGCCGACCTTGAAGATCTCTTCGCTGGCCTTCATGTATGCGTCGTAGCCGTCAACGTCGCCAGGCGAAAATCGAGCGATCGCGCCGCGCATCGCCCCGGCATCGCCGGAATAGTCGAAGTGCGATCCGTCGTGAAACCGGATCCGATAAAACGGCGAGACCGGCACCAGAGTCACGTCGTCGGACATCTTTAGTCCGCACAGCTTCCACAATTCCTCGAACAGAAACGGTGCGGTGACGATGGTAGGCCCTGCGTCAAAGGTGAAGCCGTCCTGCCGGTACACGTAGGCACGGCCGCCGGGGGCATCGAGCTTTTCGAGGACGGTGACGCGATAGCCTTTTGCGCCGAGCCGGATTGCGGCTGCCAATCCGCCAAAACCGCTGCCGATCACCACCGCGTGCGGTTGGCGCTGCGACGGCGCCGATGGCGTCGATTGGACTGAGATTGAATCCAGCATAAGACCACTGTAATTATTTATTGACACCTGCCTAGCCTGAAAGTGTACATTCTAAGGTACAATTTTTGTGCCGCTTGCTCGGCGGAGTTTGCGTGGGCGTATTTCATAATGAGCTCCGTGATCAGTTGCGGCTGCTCTTCGTGCGCGAGATGACCGAGGCCCGGCAGCCGCTCGATGACGGCACTTGGAAGAATCTCGCGAACCTGACGTGCGACCTCGGGCGATATCGAGCGATCATTGGTGGCGGCCACCAGGACCAGCGCTGTCGTCAGCCGCGGCAGATCGTGCAGCAACGGTTCGAGTTTCCAGTTCGCCATCATCCGAAGTGCGGCCGCAACATGCGCAGGATTCCGGACCAGCTTACGATAGAGTGCAATCCCATCCTGATCGATTGTCGAACCGGTGTTGGCGATCAACCGCTCGACCGCGCCGGCATGAGATGCCTGCCAAGCGAACACGCGTGGCACCAATGGATTCAGCACCAGCAGATTCGCCAGGGGCGAAAACAGATGGTTGGCGATTCCGCCGAACGGCATGAATGCGCCATTCAGGGCGATTAGCAGGCGCGGCGCCGTGCGGCGGGCGAGACACATGCGTGCCGCTATCGCCGCCCCTGCGGAATGACCGACCGTGATCTCCGGCCTCACCTCCAGTTTGCGGAGCTGTATGCCGAGGTCGGCCGCCATGCCCGGCAGCGACAACCGATACGACGGTGGTGATTGCGTAAATCCATGTCCGGGCAGATCCGGCGCAACCACCGAGAAATGCCTGGCCAGCAGTGGTAACATGTCGCGCCAGGAATGCGTTGCGGCTCCGGTGCCGTGGATCAGGAGCAGCGATGGCCCCTCGCCCATTCGCTGCACATGCCAGCGGATCCCGGCCGCTTCGACGAACACACTGGCATTTCGGTTGGGCCAGTCCGTACCATCGCGGCTCCAAACGAGACCGGACACGGCAGACCCTCATGCGCGCGATGCCGACGGCACGCCGGCAAGGAACGTGTCATAGGCCGCAATGAATTCGGCCTCGGCTTCGAAATGCGGCATCGCACCGGTCGGGAACACGCAAACGGTCCAATTGGCGCGGCCCTCAACCTGGGTTTTGTTGGAGTAGTCGACGAAGTCGCCGCGCACGCCGTGGCTCATCCAGACCGGAAGTGTCAGCGAGTGATAGATGCTAATAATGTCCTCACTGAACAGAAATCCGGATACGAAATAATACGGCGCATGCTGTGCGCCGGGTTGTCGCGTCGTCAGGTAGTCGTATTCAAGCAAGCCCTCGTCGATATTACGCGAGCCCCAGGTCTTGCTCAGGAAGTAGCGGATTCCGGCACGGCTGGTTAGCAAGCGGAAGAAGCCTTCGCTCCAAAGAGAAAATTCGAAGAGAGCGTGAAGCCACGGCTTGCCGCGCGTGCCGTCGCGCCATGATGTGGTCTTGTCGCTGCTCCTGAAACCGGTGGGGCTAACCAAGGCTGCGCTGCGAAACGCCAGCGGCGCCTCGCTGACTGCCCTGGCGAGAAATTCCGACGATAGCGACACCGCCAATGCGTCAACCGGGCCGCGCCCGTGATCGTTCTGGATCTCGCGTATCGCGATCAGAATCGCGTCGGTCATCATGCGGACGGTGTATTCGCGCTTTCCCCGCTCCGAATGACCGAAGCCCGGAAGCTCCAAAGCGTAGACCGTCCGGCTTCCGCGGTAGTGTTCGTAAAGCGGCTTGATCTCGTAAGCGGAGCCCGCGGCATTGATGCTGTGAACGAGCAATAGCGGTGGGAACTCGCCAGGAGTTTCGGGAGTAGCTGAATAGTATGTCAGTCTCCCAACCGAACTGCCGATCTCGTGGCGCTGGCCGGACACGGGCGCGGGTAACTCGTCCGCGCCACGCGAAGCGGCAGGGGTGATCGCCGGGGCGGCTGCGCTCATCGCAAATCTCCTTTTTCCTGCCAGATCGCATCTCGCCGTGGCCAAGACCGTAACAGCAGTGTATCAGGACTGACAATCATAGTTGTCGGCCAGAAACGGAAATGCCGCTTGACACAAGCTCCACCCATCAAACCGTTGCTGGAAGTGCTTTCCGGGCGGCGGCAGGCGGTTCCGCCGCTCTGGATGATGCGTCAGGCCGGCCGCTACTTGCCCGAATACCGCGACGTTCGCGCCAGGGCCGGCGGCTTTCTCGATCTCTGCTTCACACCAGAACTCGCTGCCGAAGTAACGCTGCAACCGATCCGCCGTTTCAATTTCGACGCCGCGATCATCTTCTCGGATATTCTCGTCATCCCCTATGCGTTGGGTCGCAACGTCAGGTTCGAAGTCGGCGAAGGACCGCGGCTCGATCCCTTGGACACGCCGGACAAGGTTCGCACACTTTCCTCGACCGGGGATTTCACCAAGCTCGAGCTGGTATTCGAGGCGCTGCGCCGGGTACGCCGTGAACTCGATCCGAGGATCACGCTGATCGGATTCTGTGGCGCGCCTTGGACGGTCGCTACCTACATGGTCGCGGGGCGCGGCACACCGGATCAGGCGCCGGCGCGCATGATGGCCTATCGCCAACCCGAGGCATTTTCGCAGATCATCGACGCTCTCGTCGAGAACTCGATTCGCTACCTGCTCGGGCAGCTCGCCGCCGGCGCCGACGTCCTGCAGATTTTCGACACCTGGGCCGGTGTTCTCCCACCGCGCGAATTCCTGCGCTGGTCGGTCGAACCGACCCGGCGCATTGTCGAGGGTGTCCGCAGTAAGGTGCCGGGCGCGAGGATCATCGGCTTCCCGCGGGGCGCCGCCGCGTTGCTGCCTGGGTATGTCGATGCAACCGGAGTCGACGCGGTCAGCATCGACTGGACGGCGGAACCGTCGCTGATACGTGAACGGATTCAAACGCGCGTTGCGGTGCAGGGCAATCTTGATCCACTGGTATTGATCACGGGCGGTGACGCGCTGAATCGCGGAGTTGATGACGTGTTGGCGAATTTCGCGGGAGGGCGACTGATCTTCAACCTTGGCCACGGCATCCAGCCGGAAAC
Source organism: Bradyrhizobium sp. PSBB068 (assembly GCA_016839165.1). Taxonomy (NCBI): domain Bacteria; kingdom Pseudomonadati; phylum Pseudomonadota; class Alphaproteobacteria; order Hyphomicrobiales; family Nitrobacteraceae; genus Bradyrhizobium; species Bradyrhizobium sp. PSBB068. Next base: position 1,594,463 of record CP069300.1, on the reverse strand, counting down.
CCCGATCGCGCATGTGGAGCAGATGATAAAGCGGGTTCGGGCCTACAAGGCATCGCTTTAGCCGACGCTGGCGAGCACGGCCTTTGACAAGGTCGCGGCGTCGGCGTGCGGCAGCGGCAGATAGCGCGCGCCCATTTCTTTGGCGATAGCTTCTCCTGAAACGCCCGGACGCGGCGACGTATCGACGAGTACAACTGCAATACCGGCGCCGCGCAACTGTCGCGCTGCGCTCACCGCGTCGTCCTCGGCACGCGGACGCCCCTGCCCGCCATCGCGTGCAATGTTGGCGCGGCCGTCGGTCAGAACGATCACTGTCGGCGTTTGTCCCTTGCGACGAACCGAGTCCGACAGCATAAAGGCCGCATCTAGGCCTGCGGCCAGGGGCGTGCCGCCCCCGCCCGGCAGTCCTGCAAGGCTACGTTTGGCGCGTGCCAGCGAACGGGTCGGCGGCAGCAGCATTTCCGCGGCGCTGCCGCGAAACGCAATCAATGCCACCTGGTCGCGCCGGATGTAGCAATCCGCCAAAAGCAGTTCGACCGCACCCTTGGCTTCCGCCAGCCGATGCAATGCTGCGGACCCGGACGCGTCGACCACGAAAATCGTGACAGTTTCCGTGCGCTGCTTGAACCGTGAGATGCGGAAATCGTCCTTGCGGATCAGAATGCGGGGCCGGGCTTCCTCGCCCGACCCATCCGCTTCCCGGCGTCGCAAAGGCTGCCATGGCGCCGCTGCGCGCAAGGTTTCGATCACGTTGAGCCTCACGCCGCCACGCAATGCGTCGCGCAAGACGCCGGCCGGACGGCCGCGTGAGCTGGATTTCTGCAATGCGCCGGCCTTGCCGGAGGAACGACTGCGCGAACGTCCGGCAGATCCCGCGCGAAGTGCCGCCAGCACATCCGGCGGGATTGCCGCCTGCACAGCGGCCAGAATGACTTCGTCGAGGGCACGATCGTTGGTTGGCGTTTGATCTTTACCACCGGACGCTTCGGCCTCATCTTCGGTCGGCGGCGGAGGCTGCTCGGGTTGGGCCGGCTCCTCCGCTGGCGGAAACACCGGCACACGGGGCGCGAGCACCAGCCGCGCGGCCAAAGCGAGATCATCTTGTTCGACTCTGGAGTGACCCGCAAGCGCGGCACTGGCGCAGGCGATACGCAGCGCGAGCAACGGCGCACGCAACGACGCTATGCCTAACGCTATGGCCGCCGCACAAACTGCCTCGATCTGGACCACGTCGGGCTTGAGAGATGGCAACTTCGCACGTGCCGCAGCTGTTTCCCCGGCATCAGCAGAGAATTCCTCGGCGTCTCGGACGCCGATTGCGTTGAGATCGAGGTGGAGCGCCAGACGATCGCGCAGCGACGCCGGCGCGAATTCGTCCTCAAGGCCTTCGTCCAATGCGATCACACCGAAACGAGCAGGCATCCGAAGGGACAGTCCGTCGCGCTCGACGATGGTCTCCCCAGCGTCCATCGCCGCTGTGACATGCACCGTCATTGCGGCCGATAGCCGCTCTGCCATCGCCAACATGATCACGCCACCGTCCGCTTCTGCCAAGAGCCCGCGTTCGGCAACAGGTCGGCCGTTCAGTAGAGTCGCGTTGAGGTCCAATCCGCCGAGCAGCCGGCCCTCAGCGATATTCAGCGGCACTTGCTTCACATTGCAGGATGCCGGCAGTGCCAAACGAAGCAAGGCGAACCAACGATCTCGCACTGGGCCTGCGCGTGATCTCAGTAACACGCCCCCGGTCCCTGACGGGTCCACCGCAAACAATTGCGCCGCTGTCACCGCGTCGGACCAAACGGGGGCGCCGGTCACCCCAGCACCTCCAAAATCGCACGGTCGACCCGTACCGAGGAGCCCGCATCATCGAGCGGATTGCGCCGCAGCCGATGGCGCAGGGCCGAGGGAGCGATCCGGCGGAGATGATCGTCGGTCACGGCCTTGGCGGAGTCCAGTGTCGCTAGCGCACGGGCCGCACGCATCAAGGTCAATTCGCCGCGCAGGCCGTCGGTGCCAAGCGCCATGCAGAGTTTGGCGGCGCGCTCGAGCGTGACATCAGGCACCGAAACCGAGGAGAGTTTCTCCCGCGCCATGATGATCTTCTTGCGAAGCATGGCCTCGTCCTTGGCCCACTTTGTGACGAAGGCTTCGCTATCGTTTTCAAAAGCGTCACGGCGCCGCACCACCTCGATCCGGTCCGCAAGATTGTCGGGGGTCTTCACCTCTACCGACATGCCAAAGCGATCCAGCAATTGCGGGCGCAACTCGCCTTCCTCTGGGTTTCCAGTACCGACCAGCACGAATCTCGCCGGATGACGTATGCTCAAGCCCTCGCGCTCGACAACATTTTCGCCTGATGCAGCGACGTCAAGCAGGAGATCGACAAGATGATCCTCCAGCAGATTTGCTTCGTCGATATAGAGGAACCCGCGATGGGCGCGAGCCAACAAACCAGGCTCGAAGGCCTTTTCCCCGCGCGTCAGTGCCCGTTCCAGATCGAGCGCGCCGACCACGCGATCCTCGGTCGCGCCAAGCGGCAGATCGACGACGGGCACCGGGACCTGTACCGACTTTAGTCTACCCTTGCTCGCCCGAACGCGGCAATTCTCGCAAAGTTCCACCGGCCGATCCGGATCGCAATTGTAACGGCAACCCACGACGATCTTCATCTTCGGCAGCAGGGCGGCAAGCGCGCGGACCGCCGTGGATTTTCCGGAGCCGCGGTCGCCAAAGGCCAGTACACCGCCGACCTTTGGATCGACAGCGGCAATCAGCAGCGCAAGCTTCATCTCGTCCTGACCGACAACCGCGGAGAAGGGAAATGCTGCTGCCATGCTATGCTCTCAGTGCTCCGGACGCGTTCGCGCAATGATGTCGGCGGCGCCTTTGTCAAGCAGCTCAAGCCCGACCGCGCGACCGAGTTCGCGCGGGCGGTTTGCAGCGCCCGAACGGGTCACCTCGATGAACTGGCCCCCGCCCGCTTCATCCAAAACCGAGGCTGTGAGCGTCATCTGCGAACCTTCGATGGTCGAATATCCAGCTATGGGTGAATTGCAGTGGCCGTTGAGAACCCACAACACCTCGCGCTCCGCATCGCAACTGAGATGCGACGCAGAATCGTCGATCAGAGCGAGATGCCGCCGCGTCTGCCAATCATTGACCGCGCACTCGACGGCCACGATACCCTGCCCCACTGCTGGCAACATTTCCGAAGGCGACAGCTCGCAGGCAATACGATGGCCGAGGCCGATCCGTTCGAGCCCGGATCGAGCCATGATCAAAGCATCGGCCGGTCCCGCCTCGCCGCCACGAGGCAACCGTTGCATATCCCGATTGTCCAGTTTGCGAACTCTGGTATCGGCCGCACCGCGAAAGTGGATCACTTCGATGTCCGGAAACAGTCGCCTGGCATAAGCTGCGCGCCGCACAGCGTTGGTGCCGATCCGGTAGCCCTTGCCACGTGAGCGCTTGATGTCATCGAGAGAGACGCCCGGCCTCAGCACCAGCGCATCGGTCGGCGGATCACGCGGCAGTGTCGCACCGATCACGAGCCCCGGCGTGTCCTCATTGCCAGGCATGTCCTTGAGCGAATGCATCGCTGCATGAAGCCGGCCCGATGTAACGGCGGCGCGGATTTCAGCCACGAAGGCGCCGCCCTTCCCGCCGTGGACCAGAAGCTTGCTGGTCTGATCCCCGTCGCCGGTAGTCTCGAACCTGACGATCTCGACGTCTAATTCGGACGCGGCCTTGGATAGGCGCTGCGCAACATCTTCGGTCTGGGTCAACGCCATGACGCTCTTGCGCGTGCCTATCCGCATCGAGACTGTCACCACCACGCTCCAATCCGCAGCCGCACGACGCGCCGCGGGCAGAGATTAAGGCCAACCGTTGCCGGAATGCAAACCAAGGCCAGCGTGCGGTGCACACGCCAATTCAAGACACAATATCGCAGAATATACGAGCCAATCATCCGGCGTTTCACAGCGCGCCAGATTTTTTTGCCGAAGCACTCCGATCTCTTCCTGCTTCTGCGGGGCACGACGGAGTGTTACTCCTATCGCTGCGGAGCTCGGATGCAACAAGCCGCCGGAAATCGAGATCGCGATGAGCGCGGATGTCCTGATAGGTGACGGCGGAGCGGTGCGGCTGACACCTCATCCGTTGCGTGCAGCCGTACTCGGCGAGGTTCATGCTCGCCCTTTCACACCGGTTTCGGTGCCATCACGCATCGTGCATTTTGCCTTCGATACGTCGGGGGCACGTGCGCAGGCCGACCGCGCCAATCTGATCGCATTCTGCACGTCGCGCGGGCTGCAGCCGCCGTCTCCTGGCGAAAGGCATCATCGTGCACCGTTCGGCACCACCGTGCTGCGATGGGAACAGCATTCCGAATTCACGACCTATACCTGGGAAATGCCGGCCGATCCCGCGGCCGCGCCGTTCCATCCGGACGCGGCCTCGCTGGCGCTGCCAATGCGGCTCTTCGCGCAGCCCGGCCCGCTGCTGGTGGCCGTCGATCTGCATCTTCTGAGCGAGGACCCGCAACGAACCGCGCCCGAACGCCTCTTCGACAAAGCCAGTCTGGCCGTGGCCGAGAACTCGGACGGCGCCGCGGTCTACGCCACCGACTTCCAGCCGGGACCATCCGGCTTTGTCCGCATCCTCGTTGCCAACCGTACGATGTCGCCGGACCGCGCCGGGGCTTTGGTCCGACGGGTGATCGAACTCGAAACATATCGCACGCTGGCGCTGCTCGGCCTGCCTGAAGCGCAACGGCTGTCGCCATCGATCGCAGCGGTGGAGCGCCGCCTCGTCGAGGTCACAGACCAGATGCGCCGCGCCGGCGATCTCGCCGCCAACCACAAGCTGCTCGACGAGCTGACTGCCCTGGCGGCCGAGGTCGAAGCGGGGGCAGCCGCCAGTGTGTTTCGGTTTGGCGCCAGCCGCGCCTATGAAGAGATCGTCGAGCAACGCCTGCAAACCATTGGCGAACGCAAGGTCGGCGGCCTCCCGACGTGGTCGTCGTTTCTTGCACGCCGGATGAAGCCCGCGCTACGCACATGCGTCACCGCCGAGGCGCGGCAATCCAGCCTGTCGTTGAAACTCGCACGCGCCGCAAACCTGCTGCGTACGCGCGTCGACGTCGAGCTCGAACAGCAGAATCAGGAGCTGCTGAAGTCGATGAATGCGCGGACGCGACTGCAACTGCGACTGCAGGCTACGGTGGAAGGCCTGTCGGTCGCGGCGATCACCTATTACGTGGTGAGCTTGTTCGGATACATCGCCAAGGCGGCGCATGACAGCGGCACTATTGATCTCGAGCCCAGCGTCGCGACGGCCGCCTTCGTTCCGGTCGCCGGCTTTGCGATCTGGTGGACGGTGCACAGCATCCGCAGGAAGCACATTGCCGGCGAAGATCCATGAGGTTCTTTGTTGGATTCATCGCGATCGCGGCGATCCTGATCGGGCTTTTCAAATTGCATGAAGGCAGCCGGGACCTGAACATCACGCGGACCGTCGTCAGCGACACTCCGGTCACGATCTTCAGACGGCAATCCGCGTTGCCCGCGCCTGTCGTCGTGATCGCCCACGGCTTTGCTGGTTCGCAGCAGTTAATGCAGCCGTTTGCCGAAACGCTTGCGCGCAACGGCTACATCGCCGTGACTTTCGATTTTCTCGGCCATGGCCGCAACCCGGTCCCGATGCATGGCGATATCACCAAAGGCTTGACGATCACCAACGCGTTGCTGAAGGAGCTGACCGACGTCGCGGCGTTGGCTCGCGGACTGCCAGGGAGCAATAGCCGGCTCGCGGTGCTCGGACATTCGATGGCGTCCGACATCGTGGTCCGGTTCGCGCAGGCCCAACCGGACGTCGAGGCGACGGTCGCGGTATCCGTGTTTTCGCCCGTGGTTACGCCGTCCAGCCCGCGAAATCTGCTGGTCATCGTCGGCGCGCTGGAGCCTGCGATGCTCAGGAATGAGGGCCTGCGCATCGTCAATCTGACAACCGGCGGCACGGCAATCCCTGGCGAGACTTACGGGCAATTCTACGACGGCACCGCGCGCAAGCTGGTGCTGGCGCGTGGCGTCGAACATATTGGCGTGCTCTACAGTCATGACGGCATGGTCGAAGCCGCACGCTGGTTGAATGCGGTCTTCGGCGATCGGCCGCAGGAGGAAGTCGACAGCCGCGGGCGCTGGTTGGCGCTGGTGTTTGCCGGAATCGTTGGACTGGCCTGGCCGTTGTCGGCATTGTTGCCGGAGGTCAGCCCACGCCCAGTCGGCGCGAGCCTCCGCTGGAAGACGCTGATGACGGCAGCGCTGCTGCCCGCGATCGTGACCCCATTGTTGCTCTGGAAGATGCCGACTGACTTTCTGCCGATCCTGCTTGGCGATTATCTGATGCTGCATTTTCTGGTGTATGGAACTTTCTCGACCGCGATACTCGTGTACTTGCGCAGCAAGCAACCGCCGGCCACTGCGACGAATGTCGCCTGGACACGCGCCGCGATCGCGGCCGCCGCCGTGTCCGCCTACAACGTCCTGGCCTTCGGCCTTCCCATCGACGCCTATGTGTTTTCGTTCCTGCCGATTCCGGCCCGGCTGCCGCTGATCGCCGCAATCGCATGTGGGACGCTGCCCTATTTCATCGCCGACGAATGGCTGACACGTGGTAGCGAGTCCCGTATCGGCGCGTACGCTTTCACCAAATTCTGTTTCCTGACCTCGCTCGCCATTGCCGTTGCGCTCGACCCAATGAAACTGTTCTTCCTTGTCATTATCTTGCCTGCGATCCTGTTGCTGTTTACGGCCTTCGGGCTGATCAGCCGCTGGAGCTACGCGGCGACCCGCCACCCGTTTCCTGGCGCTCTCGCCAACGGCGCGCTGTTCGCATGGGCGATCGCCGTAACCTTTCCCATGATCGTGCGATGAGTATTGCCCGAACGACACCTTCTTGGAGTGGACGAGACATGTGGAGACCTAAGCGCATCGAACCCGCGGCTGGACAGGAGTCAGTTTGGGATTATCCCCGTCCGCCGCGGCTGGAGAAAATCGGCGCACGGCTGCGCGTCATTTTCAACGCACGCACAGTCGCCGATACGACGGCGGGCTATCGCGTGCTCGAGACCAGTCATCCGCCGGTTTACTACATCCCGCCCGACGATATCGCGCCACAATATCTGATGGATGCGCCGGGCGGCTCGTGGTGCGAATTCAAGGGGCACGCAAAATACTGGTCGCTTGATGTCGATGGACGGACGTCCGAACGCGCAGCTTGGAGCTACCCTTCGCCGTCACTTGCTTTTTCCGATATCGCGGATCACATCGCTTTTTATGCTTCGCGCGTCGATGAATGCTGGGTGGACGACGAACGCGTGCAGCCTCAGGAAGGCGACTTCTACGGCGGCTGGATCACCTCGCGCATCGTCGGACCGTTCAAGGGCGGCGCAGGGACTCGCGGATGGTAGAGTACGAATCTCCTGCTGGTCATCGCTACTTCGTTTGTCTCGTCGAACTGTTCGCGAGCCCAATCCCGGTATTTAATGAGGTCGGGGCAGCGCGGGTGTCGCGGGATTGATCGGCTGGTAGAGTTTCGGCGGATCAGACCGACCGGCTGTGGCGTGCCTGTGTTTGCGCCACCAACCGGCGTAGTTGCTTGTGCGGCTTCGGTGCGGGATTTGCCGTTGTAGTCGACCGTGAGCCGGCCTATCGCGGCGAGCGCGAGGACGGCGAAACCAGTTAGTTCGGGTCCAGCCCGCTCGGCGCGACGCGCGCCACTTCCGTTGCCTTCAGGCGCATTTGCCGCGATTTCGCGGTTGGTGGGATCGCAGAAAATAGATGAATCTTCCGGCAATGATGAATGTCGTGGCCGCGAGAGTGAATAACATCATCCAGGTGATTGGATCGCGCCTTGGACGAGCGGCATCGATTGTACGATTGGGATGACAATAGGAGCGATTGGACCTCGTCATAAAGAAAGGCTCCACCCGTCCCAAATCCGGGAAAAATTAAAAAAAGACGCTATTTCTGTGCTTTCTCGCGCGCCACGCCCAGCATTGTCAGAGCCGTATGTAAACTCTAGTTGACAGTCACATGTGTGTCGGAGAACTTGAGATCTTACGGAATTGCGGGGCAGCTCAGAGGGGGATGACATGGCGTCAATGAACGACTGCCGCATAGAGCGGTCCGATCCGACCGAGCTTGAGCAGCTCCTGCAGGGTATGGTGGAAGGCCACGAGCCGGCCTTCGAAAAGCTGCACGCGGCCACGCGACGCAAGCTGTTCTCCACCGTCTTGGTGGTCGTAAGGCGCCGGCATCTCGCGGAGGAGATCGTGCAGGAGGCCTATGTTCGCATCTGGTTGAACGCAGCCGGATATCGTCGGGCGTTGGGCTCGCCCATGATGTGGATGATCACGATCGCTAAAAACCTCGCGATCGACGCCGTGCGAAGGCCGTCGCGAGAAATCTATCGCGACCATTCCGCCCTGCTGGACTTTCCAGCCGACACACCCACGGCGCTGGAGAGCATGGAAAGCAAGGAAAACGAAAGCGACACCGTCAAGCTTCAGCAGAGCATGTTGTCCGCTCTGCAAACGCTCGACCCGACCCGGCGTCATCTGGTGATCGCGGCTTATCTCTACGGTGAGAGCCGGCAGCGGCTGGCCGAGCAGTATGGCGTTCCCGTCAACACCATCAAGACCTGGCTGCGGCGCGCGCTGCTGCAGGTACGGGCGCAGATCGGGGCAATGGCGCTGGGCGATCTTGCTCTCCTCGTTGACGGCATACGAGAACAGCAACTTGAAGACCGCGTAGGTTCAGAGATCGAAATCGGTCTCTTGTAGATGGTTCAGTCAACGCAGCTCAAGGTCAGAAATCTCGTCCTCGTACTCGGCGACCAGCTTGACGCGGATTCAGCCGCGTTCGATGGGTTCGACCACGATCTCGACGTAGTTATGCAGATGGAGGTAAACGAGGAAGCGACCTACATAACACAGCATAAGCTTCGTATAGCTTACTTTTTTGCCTCGATGCGCCATTTTCGGGAGGAAATGATCGCACGGCGGCGGCGCGTTCGCTATATTGCCATCGACGATCCCTCGAACACGGGAACGTTCGAAACCGAAATCGTCCGAGCCCAACAGTCGCTTAGCCCCGAGCGTACGATCGTCTTGGAGCCGGGCGACTGGCGTATCGCCGAGAAGCTCAAGCGACTTCCGCAACCGCCTGAGTTCCGACGCGACCGGCATTTCTTCAGCTCACAGGAAGATTTCACAGCCTTCACGCGCGACAATCCTGGACATATCCTGGAGACCTTCTACCGCCATATGCGGAGGAAAACCGGACTATTGATGGACCAGACTACCGGCAAGCCAATTGGATCGGCCTGGAACTTCGACGAGCAGAACAGAAAGCCGTTTGGTAGAAACCCGCCCGTTATTCCTCCGGTGAGACCCTGCAGGATGGATCCCATCAGCAGAGACGTTCGCGATCTCGTTTTAAAGCGCTTTGTGGGCAGCCCAGGTAGACTCGAAACGATCGACCTCCCGGTGTCGCGCGCCCAAGCACTCAAGCAACTCGACGACTTCGTTTCCGAAAGGCTTCCTCTCTTCGGGACCTATCAGGATGCGATGAGAAACGGCGAACCATTTCTCTATCATTCACGCCTTTCTGGCCCCTTGAATCTGCATCTTCTGACGCCGGCCGAGGTCATAGGAGCTGCGCTCAAGAGCAAGGACGCTCCTCTCAATGCGATCGAGGGCTTCGTCCGTCAGATTCTTGGGTGGAGAGAATACGTACGAGGCATCTATTGGCAACGCATGCCTCATTATGCCGACGAGAACGAATTGAATGCACATCTTCGCATGCCGCGGTTTTATTGGACCGGCGACACCGAGATGAGATGTCTCGCTGACGCGATCGCGCACACCATCGATCATGCCTATGCCCATCACATCGAACGACTCATGGTGTTGGGGCTTTTTGCGCTGCTGCTTGGCGTCGCACCATACGAAGTACATCGTTGGCACATGTCGATGTTTTGGGATGCGATCGACTGGGTATCCCTACCTAATACGCTCGGAATGAGCCAATACGGCGACGGAGGCGTAATGGGGACAAAACCTTACGCCGCATCAGGCAACTATATCAACCGAATGAGCGATCATTGCAAAAACTGTCGGTTCGATCCGAAGAAGTCGGTTGGGGACGATGCCTGCCCATTCACCACCCTCTATTGGAATTTCCTTGCCAAGCACCGCAAACGGCTCGTTTCCAACGGTCGAATGACAAATCATTATCGAAACCTTGATCGCAGGGATCGCAGCGAATTGAGGGCTATTAGAAGCCGCGCGGACGAGATTGAGGCGAAACCGCCGTAATTCATGGGTTCAGTAAGACGAGACCGGCATTCAAAGCAGAGGCGAAAGATACCCACAGTGTGTGGGGCTCGAACAATATCACCGAGAATCGATCACGAGACCATTGGTGCGTCATGAAAGCCAGGATGATCGCCAGCATTCGACGATAATGACCAACGCGCTTCTCGGCCGGTAAGCTATGGCCAACATCGGGCGGCAGCTCCAATTCACGCGGAGAACCTAAAGCATGATCCGGAAAAGCGCGAAGCGGTTTTCCGAAAGATCATGCTCAAACAAAGGGCTGAAGCGCGATGACGATTCGACCAAATCCCATCGCGCCATAGAGACGCCCATGGCAAAGCCGACTGATCGCCAGGCCGAGGCAACCAACAGGTCGGATCGTGCACGTTACCGATCATTTTCCTTACGGATCAGGTATGCGCCGGTAGGCGACACAACACGGCGGAAAAACTTGAGAGTAAGAAGCTACTGACCTGGTCCTTCTCCGGACGCCCGCAACGCCGCAAGTCCCTCGCGATAGGTTGGATAGTTGAGGTTCACGCCAAGTTCTTCTCGAATAAGAGCATTCCTCACACGACGGTTTTCATTATAAAAGCTGCGCGCCATCGGCGAGAGATCGGCCTTCTCGAAGGGAATACCGGGCGGAGGATCCAATCCACAAAGTTTGGACGCGTACTCCACGACATCCTGCGGAGGGGCCGGCTCGTTGTCGCAGACGTTGTAGATTCCGCCCGGCCGCGGCTTCGCCAGCGATGCTTCGATCACGGCGACAATGTCCGCCACGTGAATACGGTTGAATACTTGGCCAGGCTTGATGATCCGCCGCGCCGTTCCCGCCGCTAGTTGCGCCAGCTGGTTTCGGCCCGGACCGTATATACCGGCAAGCCGGAAAACGTGAGAGCCCAAGGCAAGCCAATCCTTCTCGGCATGAACTCTGAGTCGCGAGCGGCCTTTTCCAGGCTCGGTCGCCGTCCGCTCATCGACCCAACCGCCGGCTTGGTCACCGTATACGGCGACCGTGGAAAGATAGCCAACCCAACGCAATTTCGACGCTTCGGCGATATAGCCCGAAAAGGATTCGAGCACCGGATCACCACACTCTCCGGGCGGTACCGAGACCAAAACAGCGTCGCTCGATCTGACATCCTCAGCGATCTGCTCATCGATATGGTCAGATGAAAAAACTCGCGCCGCAATGCGCGCCTGAATCAAACCAATGGCCTTCGCGCGCGAACGCACCGTTGCGGTGACCTCGCACCCCGCACGCTGTAGAGCATACGAGATATGCAAAGCTGAGTAACCAAGGCCGAACACCAAGACTTTCATGCGCGCACTATACTTCAGCACGTAACCCAGTTCATCCAGCCAACTTGCCGAATTTGAATATGTTCGGGCGAAAATCCTGTCAGATGTGCATCGCTGGTTTGATCGGCGGAGCGATGAGCTGAATCACAGTTATCCGCCGGGCACTTGGACTTTCATTTTCTCTAGATTACACCTTTCCGAGATTAATCTCTCTCAAAATATCGCGCAAATATGAAGATTGGCATCAAATGCTCCGCGGTCAACGCCAGTCGTCCGCTTCGAAGCTGGTGATCCGCTTCCAGCACGCAGTCGTTACGGAAATGATTGCGACGTTTTGCGCGCGGTTATGAAAAATTTCGGTGTTTGTGGCATGATTAAAAACATTGCGACTCGGCTTGGCAGTTATTCGGATCACCCGGAACCGCGCTGCTCACTGGCCGGCAAGACTGCGCTTATGGTGGCTTTCAACCAGCCTTTCTATCCGCTCTATATGCACGCGATCGTTGGGCCGGCGGCCTGGCCGGCATGGCTGACCCTGTTGACGACACCGGTCTTCCTCGCCGTGCCTGCGCTGGCTAAGCGGCATTCGCTGGCAGGTCGCGTGCTGCTTCCGCTAGTCGGAGTGGCAAACACCGCGTTCTGCGTCAAGCTGTTCGGTGCTGCGTCGGGAGTCGAGCTATTCCTGATCCCCTGCGCGCTGCTTGGCACGATCTTGTTTCGGCCGGACGAACGCCTGAAGGCTGCGATCGTCGCGGCATTACCCTTCATCACCTATCTCTTCATCGATGCCCATCTAGGTCGACCGTTGATGTTGACGTCTGACTATTCAAGCCTCGTCGCCCTGAACGGAATGAGCGCGGCAGCACTGATCGCCGTTATCGGGTTGTTCTGCTCGGCGCTTCTGGCGGCACAAGACGTCTGCGCGCCAGATAGCGGAATGACCTCGCCATCGGCGCGCTGTGGGTGCTGGGGTGTTTCGGCCACGGCCAGATCAAGTCGTCGAAGGCGCGGACTGTGGCAGAAGTAGACCGGACATCCGCAGACCGGGCAGTGGGCGTTCGGGTTGACTTAGCTCTCGATCGTCCCGCGGCTGTCCCGTGCCCATCCGAGGGAAAGCGGTGCGTAGGGCGGCTCATTCGCTCTGCCGCCGCATAGCTCACCGATCGCCTTTAAAGGCTTGTGGTGAGCTTTTAGTTCTCCATCGAGACGAATGAGACCCGAGCGCAAATTGCGCTAAGTCGCTCTCTTAGCGAGTGGGCCACCCCGCCAATTGAGACCAGATACGGCCTCGTCTTGAAATTGGCCGCTGCTCGATGGAAAGTTCAGGATGGTGACCCTCGTGTCCGTACTCGCAAAATGTCAACCGTCCCGAACGGAGCATTCAGTCACCGCTATCGCTTCAATAGTTCGCCAACCCCTACGCCGAGAGCTTTAGCCAACTGAGCTGCTGCCGGTTTGATGGACACCAAGATTGGGTGTTTCATGAAGGCGGAGGTGGGCGATGAAGAGACGGAAGTTCAGTCGCGAGTTCAAGATCGAGGCGGTCAAGCTGGTCAGGGAGCGTGGGGTGTCGGTGGCGCAGGCCGGGCGCGACCTGGATGTTCATGAGAACGTTCTGCGCAAATGGGTGAAAGAGTTCAGCTCCGACCCTGTGCAGGCCTTTCCCGGCCAAGGCCAGATGAAGCCCGAGCAGCAGGAGATCGAGCGGCTGCGCCGTGAGGTCGCCAGGCTGAAGGCCGAGCGGGACATCCTAAAAAAGGCCGCAGCCTACTTCGCGAAGGAAGCGACATGAAGTTCGTCTTTATCGCGAAGCACCGGACGATCTGGCCGGTGGCATGGCTATGCGATGTGCTGGGGGTATCGCGGTCGGGCTTCCATGCCTGGATGAACCGTTCTCCCAGCGCCAGGTCCCGCAGCGACGAGGAGCTGGGCGGCAAGGTCAAGACCAGCTTCACCGCCAGCGACCGCACCTATGGCGCTCGCCGGGTCTGGCGCGATCTGCTCGCCGATGGGGTGGATTGCGGCCTGCACCGGATCGAGCGGCTGATGCGCCTGCAGGGCTTGCGGGCGCGGCCGCGGCGGCGGCGCTTGCCGAAGGATGGCGGCGATCGACAGCTCGACACCGTACCGGCCAACCTGCTGGACCGGCAGTTTGTCGCCGAGCGTCCGAACCAGAAGTGGATCGCCGACTTCACCTACCTATGGACCGTCGAGGGCTGGCTCTATGTCGCGGCGGTGATTGATTTGTTCTCACGTCGGGTGGTGGGCTGGTCGATGAGCGCCGCGATGACGGCGCAGCTCGTAACCGACGCACTGCTGATGGCCGTCTGGCGACGCGGCAAGCCGGATGCGCTGTTGCATCACTCCGACCAGGGCAGCCAGTACACCAGCGAGCAGTTCCAGAGCCTGATGGCCGACCACGGCATGGTCTGCAGCATGAGCCGTTCCGGCAATGTCTGGGACAATGCGGCGATGGAGAGCTTCTTCTCATCGCTCAAGACCGAACGGACCGCCAACAAGATCTACAGGACCAGAGATGAGGCACGAGCCGATGTGTTCGACTACATCGAAAGATTCTACAACACGACCCGCAGGCACTCGACCATCGGTTATCTCAGCCCAGTTGAGTTCGAGCGCAGGGTGGGATTAGCTTAACCCGGTGTCCATCAAACCGGCAGCAGCTCAAATGCGCCTTTGACGCCCAAAGGTCGAGAGGCGATGGTCCAAAGCGTGGTGGGAGGCGGCCTAAGCCAGGCTGGCGCAGCCGAGCTGTTCAACACGACGCCGAAGACGGTCGCCAAATGGGTCAAGCGCTTCCGCGCAGAAGGTGTGGAGGGATTGCGAGATCGCTCCTCCAGGCCCCTTTCATCGCCAAGCCAAACCCCTCTCGCCACGTGCACGGCGATCGAGGCCTTGCGCCGGCAGCGCCACACCGGCAAGCAAATCGCAGCCGAGGTCGAGGTGTCGCCGGCTACCGGCAGCCAGCCGGTTGCCGCCAGCAGCTGCTCGGGGGCGGCCGCCATCTCGGTCGTTTTCATGCCCGACAAGCGCTCCGCGGCCTCCTCGCTGACGCCATCACGGACGGCCTCCAGAATGCCAGCTTTGGTGACGCGGCCAAGATAGCTGCCGACTGTCGGCCGCCAATATCCGGTCATGTCGAGGGCAACTGCCTCGGCCAAATGCCGGGCTGCCGCGAGGGCGCGCGGCCTCCGGTCGAACGGCAGTCTGACCGCGTTGACGGTCAATGCCGTGCAATGCGCGAACAGGAACATGCGGCTGTCGTGATCGAGTTCGGCCACGAACTCCCACAGCCCGCTGGGGTCCTTGGGCATCTGCCTCGCCCAATTGGCATGCCGATCCGACCATGCCTTACCGGCCGCCGTATCCTCGATTCCGGCCGCATGGACAGCCAAATCCGTCTTCACCGGTTGCATGCCGACCACATGAGCATTGGCCCCAAAATAGAAAATCTGGGCCGCCAGCGCATGGGTCACCGCCACGATGGCGACCTCCGGCTGCTCACTCAGATTGAGGCGCAGCCCCAAGGTGCGATGCGCGGTGAGGTCGCGAATGAGCATGTCAGACAGCCGTTGATCCTCGCCCTCCTTGTCGCTGGCACTTTCCTCTTCTTCACCGTCGTGCGCAGCTTCGACGCCTCCTTCGCCCTCCTCTTTCGCTGCCTGAGCATCGCCTTCATGCCCCGTTGCAGCGTGGGGTTTCTCGTCCTCGGGACGGATAAAACCGCGCTCGATACTGATAGCGCCGTCATGATTGAGGACCACGAAGGCGCCGCCGCGCGCGACGTCGGCGGGATCGTAGGCCTGCCGCTTTGCCTCCAGCCGATCGATTTCGGTCTCCAGCTCGCCGAACCGCGCGTCGACGTCGTCGGGCAATTCCTCGGCCGTCTGATGCTGCTCGGTCAGCCGGTCGAACTCGCTCTGAACGGCCTCAAGCGCGGCCTGATCCTCCGCCGACAGCTCGACCGGATGCGGGTAGGTCCGACGCATGCCGTGGGCGTGCGGAAAGTCGAGATGGGGCTCCGTCCACTTCCAGCACTCGGTCGCCCGCAACCGATCCGCCTCGCGGCCAAGCCTTGCCGTGACCAGCAGATCGAGCAGCGCGACGTCTTCCAGATAGCCGCCGCGATCCTCGGTAAAGAGGTCGCGCAGCACGGTGCCGCCCGCCTCCGTATAAGCCTCGAGCCCGACAAAGCGCGCCCGGCGATCGGTGGCAGCCACGTGGGTTTCGGTGAGCAGACGGCGGATGGTGGCAGCATCCGGGTCGAAGGGCAGGCGCTCATAGAGGGCTTCCTGCCGCGCATGATCATCGGTGACGGCAAACGCCATCAGTTGCTCAAGCGTCAGATCGCCACCGCGATAGAGCTGCACCAATTTGGACGAAACCGCGCCGAGCCGCAGGCGTTGCCGCACCGCATGCGCAGTGACGCCGAAGCGCGCCGCGATCTCCTCCACACCAAAACCACGCTCGTCCGCAAGCTTCTTGAAAGCCTCAAACTGATCGGCCGGGTGCATGCTTTCCCGAGTGACGTTCTCGTCCAGGCTGATTTCGTGGGGGTCGTTCGCGGTATCGATGACGCAGCGGATCGGTTCGTTTTTCTTGATTTCCTTGCGCTTCACCCGCAGCAGCTGGGCCAGCCGCCGACCCTCGCCGATAGTCACGCAAAAGAACCCCGTCGCCGCCCCCTCGCCATCGGCCTCCGGCTCGACAACCAGATTCTGCAGGATGCCTTTGAGGGCGATGCTCGCCGCCAACGCCTCGATTGCCGCCTCGCTGTGCGGCGTCTTGCGCGCATTCTTCGGCGACTTCTTGAGCTTGCCGAGAGGAATGCGAACCTCAGTTCCACAAGGTATTCCAAATGTTTTGGCCGACATGATCAAACTTCCTTTTGCTTCCATGGGTGCAAGGCGCACCACGCGCCTGCACCCCTGCCCGTCGGCGAGACCGGGGGTAGCGAGCGCCAGGGCGACCCGAGCGGAGGGGGATCGCCCGCCCGAAGGGCCGCTTCGTGAGAAGCGGGTCTGCACAAGCGTGTGCCAAATCATCGAAAGTCGACAACGTGAAAGCAGCACGGAAGACCGGGGAGACCGCTCGGGGCGGCGCCGGCGAAAGCCGGCGCTTTACCCTGGCGCGCGCGAGGGGCAGCGCCCCTTCAATGTCTTCATTCAAGAAAAAAGACGCAAAGCGGCCGTCGCCGCACCGAAGGTGCGGTGGTTAGGTGATAGCAATGGTGTGGTGCTCTCAAGCGTGAGATTGCTGGGCAAAGCAAAGGAAGTGTAATCAAGCCAAGAGTGACCAAATCAAAGAGCAGCCGACGAGAGGGCAGTGATAGCGACGCGGGCATGCAATGACCGCGGGCACCGAGGCGACTGCAGTTGCGAGACCGGTCTAAAATGGCACCCGAGCGCGGGACAGTGATAACGACGCCGCCATGCAATGACGGCGGGCCCGCGAGCGAGAGCCTCCGGCGAGCGACACATTATACTCTCGATTACCTGCGCGAGGGATCGAAGCCGGCCGGCCGAGACGCCGCGCGGCTTGGTCAACGAGAGCCCACCGCGGCGATAGCCGCGCGCGCTTATGCAAATGGCCGCCGCAGCGGCGAATAACACGAATATGATCGGCTTGACCTAACAGCGGCTACTCATACCTGGATAACGCAGGCGGCCGGACTTAGGCGGAAGATGTAGCTACTTTCCCTGGCTTGCAGTTGAGCAATTCCAGCGCGCCATGTTTGATTGCGATCAACAGCTCCGCTGTAGAACAAGCACCAATAGAGCCTTCTATGAGCAGCCAACCATCGCCGTTGCCTGGCATTGCTCATGATCTGCTTTATGTGACGTCAGCGTATTCGAGTTCAGTGATGCCACGTTCTTCCATCATCCCAAGCGGCTCTTGGCCTCGTCGTATGCCAGCTGCAATCGCAGCAGGATATTGCGGAGAATCTTCCGTCGAAGCATTTCTCAAACGAGTCGGCATCGAGTATCCTCAACCACGGATCAAGGAAGGAAGGCGTCAGCTGTGGTTGAGAGACGATCTGGACCGGGCCATAGCCCCGGATCTCGTGCCAGGCGACCTCGCCGAGGATTTGTGATTTTGGAGCGCCGGCTTCCGCGGTTCGTCGAAGCGCGCCGGTTAGCTAGTGGATCGATCGGCTTCTATTTCCGCATCCCGACGCATTACCGCAGGCTCGGCTGCGAGATGGCGAATGAGCCATTGGGTACGAACTACGAGGCGGCGTGCGGCGATGACAGCAAAGGCGGACGCGCCGCCACGCTCAATGCATTGTTCGATGAATGGAACGGCCAGCGCAGGGGCGAACCCATCGAGCAAGGCAAGATTGCACGCTACGGCAGCATCGATTGGCTGTTTCGGCAATACAAGACCGAGAAGGCCTACACCGAGAAGGTGTCACCCCGTTCGCGTCCAGACTACGAGCGTATCATGCTACTGATCTGCGATACGGTCGGAAAGAGCGAGCGCCGAATCGGAGAACGGCAGATCAGAGAGGTTACACCGCGAGCTGCCGACAAAATATACGAGAGGATCATTCACGGCCCGAACGGGCTGAGGCTGCGGCAAGGCGAGAAGGTGGTGGCCCTCTGCCGCAAGGTCTGGCGCATCATGCGACGCCTACATCCGGACTTGTTCGACAAGAAGCATCCCAACCCTTGGGACGATTTCACGCTCAAGAGCCGCACGAAGAGCAAGAAGCACGCGGTCACCCGCGAAGAAGTCTACAAATTTGCCTGGGGCTGCATCAAGGAGGCTCGGCCGGAGCCGGCAGCCGTCGCTGTCATTTGCTTTGAGTGGCTGCAGCGGCCCGAGAACGTGGTCGCCGGGTTTCCGAGCTGGCCGGATTATCGTAGCAAGAACTGGCCGCACGCGGTGAGGATTGAACACCATAAGAACAAGTCGTTGGTCTGGCATCCTCTCGAAGAGATCGTCGACGGCGAAGCCATCAAGTTTTACGCCGAGGTCGAGGAAATCCTGGGCTATCTGCCAAGGCTCGGTGTTCCCATGATCATGCGCAAGATCGAACGAGGTGAGCGCAAAGGCGATGCCAAGGTGTGGTCCTATCCTGGTATGGAGAAGGTCGTGCAGCAGATGCGCAAGAAGATCGATGGCGTGTCGGAGCTGTTTACGCTTGATGCCTGCCGGCACGGCGGCATGACCGAACTCGAGGAAGCCGAACTGACAGACGGTCAGGGCCGTGCACTCTCCGGACACAAAACGGCGCAGGCCTATCGTGGCTACGCCAAAGAAACGATGCGGCGGGCGCTGGCAGCAACGCGCAAACGTCACGCGCACCTTTTGGCGCAGAAGCAACTCGAACAAGCAGATGCCAACGCGGGTGAGCCGAGCATGATGAGCGGTGACGGCGTGACGCGACGGAATGCGTCATAGCGAGCCCACGCTTATTCCATCGCAGCCAAATTTTGAACGTCGCTCACGGATCGCGACTCGACGCAGTTGCGCACCGTTGCCGAAACAAAATAGGCACGGATTTCCAAATGACGGGGCAAATTCGCTTCCAAACGCCCCGAAATGGCTGCTCAAGCCACGCCAATTATGCCAACAAAATCAATGCTTTGAATATGGCTGGGGCGGGAGGGATCGAACCTCCGAATGGCGGAATCAAAATCCGCTGCCTTACCGCTTGGCTACGCCCCAACGCGCCGATTGAAGGCCACGCCGGTCTATAGGGTGAGTCCCGCCATTTCAACAGGGCGGTGATCGAAAAGGCACGAAAGCCGCAGGACGAGGCCGCTCCGGTCACGCAGCGCCGCGGTGGCCGAGACAGACCGTACGATGTCCGTTCGGACAGTTGAGAGCCCGCCGGTTTCATGGGATGACGATTTGCAAACGCCTCGTCGGGAGTAACGCCATGACCTACCGCGCGCCGATCAACGATATTCTGCTGTCCCTCAATCATGGTGCGGGGCTCGCTGCCGCCGTGGCGGCCGGCCACTACGGCGATTTCGATAGCGAGATCACCGCTGCGGTATTGGAAGAAGCCGGCAAGTTCGCCGCCGACGTGCTGGCGCCGCTGAACACGGTCGGCGACGAACACGGCATCAAGCTCGACAACGGCAAGGTGACGACCGCACCCGGCTGGCCCGACGCCTATCAGCGCTGGACCGCCGCGGGATGGAACGCGGTGTCCGGGCCGGAAGCATTCGGCGGCCAGGGCCTGCCGCTCGCGATCAACGCCGCCTGCACCGAGATCTGGAGCGCATCGAATGTCGCCTTCGGCCTCTGCCCCTTGCTGACGTTGTCCGCAATCGAGGCGCTCGATGCCCACGGCAGCGACGAGCTGAAGAACATCTATCTCGAGAAGCTCGTCACCGGCGAATGGACCGGCACGATGCAGCTCACCGAGCCCAATGCCGGCTCCGACGTCGGCGCGCTGCGCACTCGCGCCGAACGCGCCGATGACGGCACCTACCGCATCAAGGGCACCAAGATCTTCATCACCTACGGCGAGCACGACATGACCGACAACATCGTGCACTTCGTGCTCGCACGATTGCCCGATGCGCCCTCGGGCACCAAGGGAATTTCCCTCTTCCTCGTGCCGAAGTTCCTGGTCAATGCCGACGGCTCGCTCGGCGCGCGCAACGACATCCATGCGAGCGGCGTCGAGCACAAGCTCGGCATGCACGCTTCGCCGACCTGCACCATGACCATGGGCGACAAGGGCGGTGCGATCGGCTTCCTGATCGGCGAGGAAAACGCCGGCATGCGCTGCATGTTCACGATGATGAACCAGGCCCGGCTCGGCGTCGGCCTCGAAGGCGTCGGCATTGCCGACCGCGCCTATCAGCAGGCGCTGGCCTATGCGCGGGAGCGCCGCCAGGGCAAGGTCGTCGGCCACAAGGGCGACGGGATGGATCCGATCATCGTGCATCCCGACGTCAAGCGCATGCTGATGCAGATGCGCAGCATGACGGCGGCGGCGCGCACGATCTGCTACGCCACCGCGGTCGCGCTCGACGTCTCGGTGCGCGCCAAGGACGCCAAGGTTCGCGCAGATGCCGCGGCGCGCGGCGCGTTGCTGACCCCGATCGCCAAGGCGTTCTCCACCGATATCGGCAACGAGGTCGCCTATCTCGGCGTGCAGGTTCATGGCGGCATGGGCTTCATCGAGGAGACCGGCGCCGCGCAGCATTACCGCGATGCCCGCATCACCTCGATCTACGAGGGCACCAACGGCATCCAGTCGATCGACCTCGTCACCCGCAAGCTCGGCGCCAATGGCGGCGCTTCGGTGTGGGCGCTGCTCGACGAGCTCAATGCCACCATCAAGCAGGTCGAGACCTCCAACGATCCGGCGTTCGGCACCACGGGCGCCAAGCTGCGCGATGCCCACGCCGCGCTCGAGCGCACCAGCAAATGGCTGCTCGAACGGCTGGCCGCCGCGCCGAACGATGCGCTCGCCGGCGCGACGCCCTATCTGCGGCTGTTCGGCGCCACGCTCGGCGGCTGCCTGCTCGCCGGCGAAGCGCTCGCCGCCAAGGCGGACGGCGCAGCCGAGCCGCAGCGTTACGTCGCGCTGGCGCGCTTCTTTGCCGAGAACATTTCGGTGCAGGCGCCGTCGCTGGAAAAGACCGTGACCGAAAGCGCCGAGGCGATCACCGGCGCGGAGGCCGTGCTGGCGGGGTGAGGGCTCCACGTCTCGCTCGATCCCACTCCGCGCCACATTCACAACCATCGTCCCTGCTTCCGCCTGCGCAAGCGGGGACGACAGTGAGGGTGTTGCACGCCTGGTGAGTCATACGCTCGCATTCTCGCGACATGTTTTGCCCGAGCCTTGCTGTTCGTTCCGCCCTCTCTTGAGCAGAGGGCGCAGGGAAAGCCGGGTGCCGATCGCACCCATGGGCCCCGAGCAATGGGTAGAAAGCTCGGGGGTTAGGACCACAGGTGTCACCGGAAACAACCCGGCTTTCCCTGCGCGATGGGTTACGGCTTACTTCGTGCTCTCCCCGGCGAGACTGGGCTTGCTTGTCACCGCCCGTGCATGACGCAACGCATCTTGCACGAAGACACCTGCCGTTAGGGCGTCAGGACCACACGACTTCACCGTCCGCCTCGTTGCACACTCGTCAGCTGCGCAATCGGCGTCCACCGCATCTCGACCCACGTTCGTGACGACCGCGAAGCGCCCCTCGTGCCGGGTGAGACGAGCGGACCATACACAGAGTTGTCATTACGATAAACCGAAATATTTTTGTCGACGGGCCTTGACCCGTCGGGCAACTCAGTGATTGAGCACGCCGCGTTCACATCGAGAACCGGCCGCCGGATACCCATTCCTGCGCTTCTGATCCTATGCGAGGCAAAATCCGCGTTTACGTGCATTGCATCGGTACACAACTTTTGGGTGCCGCTGGCGCCTGACGATGGCGATCGGTAAACAGGGAGCTAACAAACTAGGCTCTGTAAGCCTGGTGTAAGCATTCGTCAGCTTCGCGTAAGGGGGCCGGAGATTTTGTGGCGCTACCCGCTATTCCACCAACCGTGCGTAAGCATTGCTTAACGGCTTGATCTCCAAGACTCGCGGAAGCGCTGGAATACCTCCCAACGGCTGACAACGCGCCCGGCAGATCGCCCTGTTGAATCAACTGGTGATGCAGATGAAGTTCGTGATGCGCTCCTGGCTCTCTCGCTTCGGCACAGATCGCGGGGCCAACGTTGCCGTAATCTTTGCATTGGCGACGGTGCCGTTGGTCTACCTGTTGGGTATGACCACGGATTACACCCAGGCCCTGCGCAAGAAGAATCAGTTGGATGCCGCGGCGGACGCTGCGGCAATTGCAGCCGTGCGGCCTGCCATGCTGCTGCAAACGGATTCCACGGCCAAGGCCGCTGCCGCCGCCGTTTTTGCGTCCACAGCCAACAGCATGACCGGCTTGAGCTCGGTGCCGTCACCGACGATCAACATCGTCGATTCCGGGCTCCAGCGTACCGTGACGGTTTCGTACACCGCGCAGTCGATCAACAACTTCGGCACCCTGCTTCGCAGCGCGACCTGGGCCGTCGGCGGCACCTCGACGGCACGCGCGGCAAGCGCGCCCAACATGAATTTCTATCTGGTGCTCGACGACTCGCCTTCCATGGCGATTGGCGCGACCCAGAACGACATCAACAATCTGATATCTTACACGTCCAGCCAGCCATCCGCCTCGCGAAGCTGCGGCTTCGCCTGCCATGAAACGCATCCCAACCTCGACAGCGGCGCCAATTCCTCGAGCGTCGACAACCTGACCATTGCGCGCAACAACGGCGTCACCTTGCGCATCGATCTCGTGGTGAATGCCGTCAATCAGCTGCTCGTTTCATGGGCGAACTGCCCGCAGACCAGCGTTTCGGGCGGCGTCATGCAATGCATGTCGGCCCTGAACAACACCACCTACAAGGCCGGCCTCTATACCTTCGACTACGGCTTCAACACCCTGCAAACGCCGACCAGCCCGACCACGGCGGGACAGGCCATTTCGAACATTCAGCTGATGACGGTCGACCACCAGAATTGCGTGATCTCGGGAAACTGCACCACGGACTACGGCACGGACATTGAGAACGCGCTCAGCAGCGTCAACAACATCATGCCGAATCCCGGCCTCGGCAGCAATCAATCGGGCGACACGCCGCAGGAAGTCGTATTCCTCGTCACCGACGGCGTCGACGACAAGATCATCTCGCTGAGCTCGTCCTGCAATGCCAACGCGGTACTACAGACAGTGGGCTCGAAGTTCCGGTGCCAGCAACCGATCGACCCAACGATCTGCACGACGATCAAGAACCGGGGTATTCGCATTGCAATCCTCTACACCGAGTATCTGCAGCTGAGCGACGGCTGGTACATGAGTCATATCTCCCAGTTCAACAACCCGTCCTCTTCAACCGGCCAGATCGCACAAAACCTGCAATCGTGCGCTTCGCCGGGCCTTTTCTCCGACGTTCAGACCGGTGGCGACATCTCGGCGGCATTGACGGATTTGTTCATCAAGGTCGCCTCAAGTACAGCCAGCCTCACGCAGTAAGAAAGCGCGGTGGTCCAGGTGACGATCCCAGTGACGATCCGATCGGTGAAGAGAATCCGAAATCGCTCCGGCGCCTTCATGAGGGATCGCCGCGGCGCCACTGCGGTCGAGTTCGCGCTCGTCGCGACGCCGTTTCTCGCCCTCCTCGTCGCGATCGTGCAGACGTTTCTCGTGTTCTTTGCGCAGGAGATGCTCGAAGGGGTGGTGCAGCAATCGAGCCGACAGATTTTGACCGGACAGACGCAATCACAACAGGCGACACAGACCGCCTTTCACCAGACCGTCTGCAATCAGGTCGCTGTACTGTTCACCTGCAGCAAGATCCTGGTCGACGTGCGGGTCGCCACCAGCTGGTCGACCGCCGATACGTCTGCTCTCATCCCGACGTATGACAGCCAGGGCAACGTCAACAACATGCAATTCAATCCGGGAAATGCCGGAGACATCGTCGTGGTCCGGGTGATGTACATGTGGCCGGTCTTGCTCGGCCCCCTTGGATTCAATCTTTCAAATCAGCCCAACAACACCCGGCTGATTCTGGCCACTGCCGCCTTCCAGAACGAGCCGGCCTCGTAGGATGTGATCCGATGACCAAGCTGTCCCTTCGAGCGCGGAAGTTCTGGATCGATACCGACGCCCTGGCGGCGATCGAGTTTGCCATGGTGTTGCCGTTCATGTTGCTGCTCTATGTCGGCGGCATCGAACTTGCCAACGGCATGGCCATCAACATCAAGGTCACCGCGGCCGCCCATTCCGTCGCCGACATGGTCTCGCAGAATACGCAAGTCAGCGCGAGCCAGCTGCAGAACATCCTCGGCGCTTCGACCGCGATCCTCGCGCCGTATCCGACGACCAGCAACGGCAACTCGCTCACCACCGTTACTGTTTCAGAAGTCTCCACGGACAGCAACGGCAAGGCGACGGTGCAGTGGAGCCAGTCCTACAACGGAACGAGCTTCGTCACGGGGAGACCGGTCGGTCAAACGATCGCGTTGCCTGCCTCGCTCGCCGGGACGCAGAACTACAATGTCTCGTTCATTCTGGGCGAAGTGTCCTACGGCTATACGCCAAATCTCGGCTTCACCATCAGCGGGACCGTGACGCTGAGAGACAGCTATTACCTGTTTCCGCGTTGTTCGACCAACAGCCCCGCCAACGCAAGCTTTCCGTACTATGACGTCAAACTGACGTCCTCGACGACCTGCACCTGCATCCAGCACCTGCAACAGAAGATCTGCTAGATCACGATCGGTTTCCAGGGAATCGTATCATGATCTCATCTCTTGAGCTCGGACAACCGTTTTCCGTTTTTCCGGATCGTGCTGCAGTCCCGCGCTCAGTCCGGTGCGTTGAGAAACAGCCGGACATCGGCGAGAAAGAGCTCGGCGTGCTGTGACTGCGCGCCGTGGCCGGCGTCGGGGCACATCACCAGATACGCGCCGCGCAATACTCAGCCAGCTCCGCAACAGTCGAAGGCGTCACGCCCGACGAACGGCCGATGCCGAAGCGGCGATAGGCCAGTTGAACGCCGCTCGCCTGGGCGAACCGGGTCGGCGCCGTTTCATGCGTATCGTTCATGGACAGACCTCACTTTCTTGCCGCCTCGTCGTCCGAAAGGCTGCCGACGATCGATGCCCGTCGGGACAATTCGATCCAGTTGCCATCGGGATCGAGGATCATGGAAATCCGCGCGACCTCGCCAAGCGTCACCGGCGCGAGGCCCTCGCGGACGCCCTTGCCGCGCAGCTCGTCATGCACGGCGTCGATATCAGCGACCTGCAACGTGATGTAGCGCCAGCCGCGCGCTTGCCTGATTGGATCGACGGTCGCAGCGCGATCTTGCGTCAGCAGGATGAGGCTGTCGCCGAGGCGGAAGGCCGCGCCGCCCGACCAGGATTGCTCGGTGAAGCCGAGGATGTCGCCGTAGAACCTGCGATGCGCGGCGAGATCACGCACCACCATCGCGACCGCGATCTGGCTGATGCCGTCGTATCCCGGCGCCACCAGGCAGACCCCGTTGCCGTCGGGATCGTGCATGTGTTGCGGCACGCCGACGCCCTCTTGCGCGATGATCAGTTCGCGATAGCCGCTCGGCGCGACCGCCGGCAGCGGCTCGACGTGATGATTGAGCTTGATGACCGAACCGTGCGCGTCGTGGCGGTACTGCTTCTGGCCGCGGCGGACCGGCAGCACATGATCGAAACGAAGCCCGGCATCCTGCTGCCAGAACCGCAGCATCGGCTCGAGATTGTTGGTGGAAAGGCCGACGTCGATGACGTTCTTGGCGAGTTGCATGTCCGGCCTCCCTCAGCCGCCCGCGCGCTCGCAAGCTGCTCAGTCCGGGAAGCGATCACCAAATATCGGCAAGCCGCTGCGTGACTGTGCGCGCGTCGCCTCATCCTGGATGACATCCCGATGCTCGGCAAGGATGTCGCCCTGCATGCGCACGATATCGGCGACGGCCCAGGCCGCCGGCTGGCCGTGGCCGCTGAACCTGCCGTGCAGAATGATGAAATCGACGGTCGCCGCCGCCAAATGGTTCTCGTGGCGCAAACGTCGCGGGCCAGTCCTTGACCAGGCCGAACAGCCCGTCGCGGCCGGGCGGAATATGCGCGCTGTGCTGGATGTAGCGCGGCCACCGGAATCGCTCGGCGGCGACATAGTCGCGCTTGTTGAACGGGGTATCGAACGCGTTCAGCACGATCCCGGGGCGGTGATCTTCGGCCGGCGCGTTCATGGCGAGGCTTCCTTGACGAGGGGTTACTTGCGGACCAGCGGGATCTGCAGATTGGTCGGGCGGTTCTGCTCGGTGTCGAAGCCGCGGCCGTCGACATTGCGGGCGCCCCAGAACAACAGGTCGCCCCTGAGATAAACCAGGTCGTATTCCATGAAATTGGCGCCTTCCTTCAATCCGAAGGGCGCGAACGACTTGCCGAAGATGCTCTGCGGCGCGTCGACCGCCCACGGCGCATAGCCGGTGGAGGCGACCTTGTTGAGCACGTCGGCAAAACCCTGCGCCAGCGGCGTGACCTCATAGGCTTCGTCCGCCGTGAAATCGACCTTCTGCGCGCCTGGCGCAATCGGATGCGCGCCCTGCCACTGCATGTGCCCGACGATCCTGATGCGCGCCAGCGGCACCTTGCCGTAGGGATCGGCAGAGTTGACGACCACGAGTTCGAAGCGATCGGAGGACTGATAGACGAAGGCGCGCTTGAGATAGAACGGCTTGATCGAGCCGTCCGGGTTCTTGCTCGGCCGTATCTCGGGCGCGATGCTCTCCCAGTTGCCGGCAAGTGCCTGCTTGATCGTCGCGACGTCCTGTTCCATGGCGCCAGTCCTTGGTTGATTGCCGGGAGATTGCGCAGCAGCGCCGCCGAGCCCCGCCAGCACCAGCAGCGACACCAGCAACGCTCCGTAACCTGTCCGCATGCGCAAGCTCCGTCTCGGCGACGTTCGGGCCCTCTGCCCGCAAGGCAGAGCCCACAACGCGAATTGCGCTTCGCTATAGACAGCGCTGGCCGGCTTGAAAAAGACTTTGTAAGCTGGCCCCATGCCTGCGAGACATGACACGAGATTTGGCAGCGGGATCTTCCAGGCAGCGATCGGGAGACTGTGATGGAGCTCCGGCATCTGCGCTACTTCGTTGCCGTGGCCGATGCGGGCAGCCTGACCGTTGCCGCCGAGCAGAAGCTCCACACCTCGCAGCCCTCCCTGAGCCGGCAGATTCGCGATCTCGAGGAGGAAGTCGGCGTTCAACTGCTGAACCGCGGCGCGCAGGGCATCGAGCTGACCGCGGCTGGCAAGGCGTTTCTCGACCATGCCCGGATGGCGCTGCTGCAGGCCGAGGCCGCCAAGGAAGCGGCGCTGCGCGCGGCGCAGCCGCCGAAGCCCGTGTTCTCGCTCGGATTCCTGTCGGGCGCCGAAATCGATCTGCTGCCCGAGGTGACCCGCGTGTTGCGCGAGGAATTTCCCGGCATCGATATCCGTCTGTCGAGCGACTATTCGCCGACGCTTGCCAAGGCCCTGATGCGGCGCAAGCTCGATGCCGCCTTCATGCGGGCCGACGACAACATGGAAGACCTTGCTTGCAAACGCGTGCGCACCGATCCGCTGGTGTTCGTGTTTCCGCGCGACCATCGGCTGGCGGCGCAGGCCAACGTCGCGCCGGAAGACATCGTCAACGAGACCTTCTTTCTGCCGTCCAGATCCGCGCCGGCGGTGCGCCGTGTTGTGCTGGAGTATTTCAACCGCGCCGGAATAGACATCAGGCCGGAGCACGAGGTGCATAATGTAGTGCACGCGATATCGATGATCACCTCGACGCATGCGGTGATGCTGCTGCCTGCCTACACGGCGCGCTATCTGCCCGACACCATCACCACGCGTCCGGTGCAGGGAGAGGCGCCGACGCTCGATCTCGTGATCGCCTATCACAAGGCCAACAAATCCCCGATCCTGAAGCTGTTGCTGTCGCGGGTCGGCCGGCTGGCCGGCGCGGCGGCCTGACACAATTAATTCAGTGAGGAGCGATATGCCGGCGAGCCTCGTTCAGACGTTTCGAGCCTTTGCCTACAACAATGCCTGGGCCAATCACCGCATGCTGACCGCCTGCGCCGGTCTCAGCCAGGCGGAGTTCGCGGCGGCCCGGACCGGGTTCTTCCCGAGCCTGCAGGCGACGCTGAACCACATCCATGTCATCGATCTCTTTTATGTCGACGCCCTCGAAGGTGGCTGGCTCGGGCCGGAGGCGTGGGCCAATGAAGTGCCCTACCCGGCGGTCGACGCGCTGAAAACCGCGCAACGCGCGATCGACCAGCGCCTGATCGCTCACTGCGACGCGCTGACGCCTGCACGGCTCGATGATGTGGTGAGGGTCAATCGCGACACGTCGGTACAGACCGAGCGCCGCGACCGCCTGTTGATGCATCTGTTCCAGCACCAGATCCATCATCGCGGCCAGGCTCACGCGATGCTCGCCGAAACCACCGTCAAGCCGCCGCAGCTCGACGAATTTTTCGCCGCCGGCGAAGCTCCGCTCCGCGAAGCCGAGTTCAGGGAGCTCGGCTGGAGCGAGGCCGCCGTGTGGGGCGGCTGAAAGGCATGTTGCGCGCGCCTGCTTCGATGCGCTCGGCCAGGTCGACGGCGCAAGGGACGCAGTGCTCTCCTCGCGCGTGCCGGTGCTGCTGTGGAACGGGCAGGACGACGGACCGCATGCGCCGATGCAGCGCTTCGCGGCGGAGAACGGCCTGTATGCGATGTCGGTCCCCGGCGATCATCTCGGCGCGCTCCTGCAGCACGGCGCCGCGATCGGCCGCGGCATCGGCTCGTTCGTCGGGCGCGGCTAGCACGTCAAGTGGCACGCGACGGCTCGGCTCGCTCGACGCACGCCGCCGACATCGCGGGATTCAGGTTGACTGCACTGCGCCGTTCTCATGCCCGCCTGCGGCGAAAAGCGGCCTGGAACATTTGGGGCATGGACGGGATCATGTAGGATAGCAGCACGATCTCCGCCGGCGACGCAGCCGGCCGCCCCTGGAACTGCTTGATGACCGCGCATGTCATAGTAACCGACGAAGCCGCCACGCGCGTGATCCGGCTACGCCGGCCCGAGAAGAAGAACGCGATCACCGAGGAGATGTTTCGCGCGATCAGCGAGGCGATCGACAGGGCGCAGAACGATCCGAGGATCCGCTGCCTGATCATCACCGGCGGCTCCGGCGTGTTCACCGCGGGCAACGACATCGAGGACCTGCTCACGCAGGGCACCTCGACCGGCGAGACGCCGCCCGCCTCGGACCTCGTCAAGTTCCTGTATTCGCTGGCCCACAACGTCAAGCCGATCATCGCCGCCGTCGACGGCGTCGCGATGGGGATCGGCACCACCATGCTGTTTCACTGCGACTATGTGCTGGCCAGCACGACCGCGCTGTTCTCGACGCCGTTCTCCAATTTCGGCCTGGTGCCGGAAGGTGCCTCCAGCCTGTTGATGCCGCGCACGATGGGTCACCAGCGCGCTTTCGCGATGCTGGTGATGGGCCGCACCATGTCGGCCGACGATGCGCGCGTCGCCGGCTTCGTCAACGCCGTGGTGGCGCCTGGACATGCCGAGGTCGAGGCGCACAAGATTGCGCGCGAGATCTGCGCGCTGCCGGCCGAGGCGGTGGCGATCTCGCGGCGCCTGATCCGGCTGCCGCCCGAGGACGTCGCCCGCCGCATCGAGCAGGAGAACCATCTGTTCAGCGAGCGGATGCGCTCCAAGGAGGCGGTCAGCGCCTTCACGGCATTCCTGGCGCGCCCCAAAGATTGAGCGAAGCGTCGGGATTGAAACGAAGCGTCGCAAAATTGTAGTGGCGTCGCGCCATGATCGTGTGTTCCATGGACAGGTCATGAGACAGCCCCGCCTGACACTAGTCGCCGCGCTCTGCGCGCTCGGCCTCGCCGCAACCGGCCCTTGCCTGGCACAGAGTGCCGCAGCGCCGGTGGACCTGCGCATTCTCGCGATCAACGACTTTCACGGCTACCTGCGACCGCCGCCCGGCGGCATCCGCATCACCGATCCCGCTGATGCGACCAGGAAGATCATGGTGCCCGCCGGCGGATCGGAGCGGGTCGCCACCGTGGTCAAGCAGCTGCGCGAGGGACACAAGAACAACATCTTCGTCGCGGCCGGCGACCTGATCGGCGCCAGCCCGTTCCTGTCGGCGATGTTCCATGACGAGCCGACCATCGAGTCGCTTTCGATGATGGGGCTTGCGATCTCCTCGGTCGGCAATCACGAATTCGACGAGGGCAAGGATGAGCTGCTGCGGATGCAGAATGGCGGCTGCCACCCGATCGACAAATGCCAGGGGCCGCATCCCTTCCTGGGGGCCAAATTCCGCTACCTCGCCGCCTCCACGATCGACAAGGCGACCGGCAAGCCGGTGTTTCCGCCCTACGAGATCAAGGAGTTCGACGGCATTGCGGTCGCCTTCATCGGCCTGACGCTGAAGAACACGCCGAACCTGGTGTCGCCGGCCGGCGTCGCCAGCCTCGACTTCCGCGACGAGGCCGAGACCGTCAATGCGCTGGTCCCCGAGCTGAAGGCGAAGGGCGTCGAGGCGATCGTGGTCTTGATCCACGAAGGCGGTTTTCCGACCGGCGACTACAATGAATGCCCCGGGATCTCCGGGCCGATCGTCGACATCGTCAAGAAGTTCGATCGCGCGGTCGACGTCGTAATCTCCGGCCACACCCACCAGGCCTATATCTGCGAGATCGACGGACGGCTCGTCACGTCGGGCGACAAATACGGCACGCTGGTCACCGCGATCGATCTCCAGCTCGATCCGAAGACCCATGACGTTATCAGCGCCAAGGCCGACAACACCATCGTGAAGATCGGCGGCACCGCCAAGGATCCCGAGCAGAGCGCGCTCCTGGAATCCTATGACCGGCTGGCCGCGCCGATCGCCAACCGCGCGGCGGGTTCGGTCACCGAGACGCTGTCGCGCACGCCCGGCGAGACCGGCGAAAGCGTGCTCGGCGATATCGTCGCCGACGCGCAGCTCAGCGCCACCAGCTCGGAGCCGAACGGCGGCGCGGTGATCGCCCTCACCAATCCGGGCGGCGTGCGCACCGACATCGTCAAGCGCGAGGACGGCGCGGTCACCTATGCCGATATCTTCGCAAGCCAGCCGTTCCGCAACCAGCTCGTGACGATGACGCTGACCGGCAAGCAGCTCAAGGACGTGCTGGAGCAGCAATGGGCCGACCCGAAGCGGCCGCGCGCCCTGCAGGTCTCGAAGGGCTTTGCCTATGCGTGGGATGCGGGCAAGGGTGACGGCGAGCGCATCATCGCCGCGCGGATGTCGCTCGACGGGAAGCCGATCGACCCGGCCGCGAGCTACCGCGTCACCGTGAACAATTATCTCGCCGAAGGCGGCGACGGCTTCACGGTGTTCAAGGAAGGGACAGCGCAGCAGTTCGGCATCTACGACGTCGATGCGCTCTATGCCTACTTCAAGGCCAACAGCCCGGTCGGCCCGACTGCCGGCAAGCGGATCGAGCGGGTCAACTGAGACACCGCATATGACTGTCTCCTCGTCGTTGCGGAGCACGAAGCGACGAAGCAATCCATTTTTCAGCTTGCGCGGAAAGATGGATTGCTTCGCGGAGCCTGTCATCGGGCGCGCATTCGCGCGACCCGTTGGTTCGCAATGACCGGGATAGCGCCGGGCTGTTGCCCCCGGCCGCCGTCCCGAAAAGGTGAGGGCCGGGTCAGAGCGGGCCCTTTCCGCTGGGCCGGTAACCGCCTACATTAGGGCGTCCTCGCACGCGCCTCCATTGCGCCGGGAAATTGCATGACACTGCTTCTGA
The DNA here is from genome assembly GCA_016839165.1 of Bradyrhizobium sp. PSBB068. Classification (NCBI taxonomy): domain Bacteria; kingdom Pseudomonadati; phylum Pseudomonadota; class Alphaproteobacteria; order Hyphomicrobiales; family Nitrobacteraceae; genus Bradyrhizobium; species Bradyrhizobium sp. PSBB068. Next base: position 1,562,354 of record CP069300.1, on the reverse strand, counting down.
CGCACCCCGCCTGCCTCGATCACCTGACCCCACCCGGACATCCCGAACGCCCCGACCGGCTGCGCGCGGTCGCCGAGGTGCTTGGCGAAGACCGTTTCAAGGCGCTGGTGCGCGACCTCGCGCCGGAAGGCGACCTCGACACCGTGTTGCTCTGCCATGGCGAGCACTATGTCGGCGAACTGCGCCACATCGCGCCGACTTCGGGCATGATCTATATCGACGGCGACACCTCGATGTCGCCGGGCACCTGGGAAGCCGTGATGCGCGGCGTCGGCGGCGCCGTGGCCGCCACCGATCAGGTGATGGAGGGCAAGCACCAGAACGCCTTCGTCGCAGTGCGCCCGCCCGGGCACCACGCCGAGAAATCGACGCCGATGGGCTTCTGCTTCTTCGACAATGCCGCGATCGCCGCGCGCCACGCGCAACGCAAATACGGCATCAAGCGCGCCGCGATCATCGATTTCGACGTCCATCACGGCAACGGCACGCAGGACATCTTCTGGGCCGATCCGACCGTGATGTACTGCTCGACGCACCAGATGCCGCTGTTCCCCGGCACTGGCGCTGCCGGCGAACGCGGCGAGCACGACACCGTCGTCAACGCGCCGCTGGCGCCCGGCGACGGCGGCGCCAAATTCCGCTCCGCGTTCGAGAACCTGATCCTGCCGCAGCTCGAGAAGTTTTCCCCGGAACTCGTCGTCATCTCGGCAGGCTTCGATGCCCATCACCGCGACCCGCTGGCGTCGATCAACCTGACGGGTGAGGATTTCGGCTGGGTCACGCGCAAGCTGATGGATCTCGCCGACAAGAGCGCCGGCGGGCGCGTCGTCTCCGTCCTGGAAGGCGGCTACGACCTCGAGGGCCTGAAAGAGTCGGTAGCATCTCACGTCACCGCATTGATGGGCGGATAAATACCCGCCACAATACGCCCGCAAAAATTCGATTGATTCTGCGCCGGGGTAAGCATGGCCCGCGACGGGTCATGCTTGGACGACAAGATCCGATCACGGTCTGATCGGCGCACTGGGAACAGATAATGGCCGAAAATACTCAAGCCGACGTCAAGAAGCTCTCCTTTGAACGCGCGATCGAGGAACTCGAATCGATCGTCAAGCGGCTCGAGGACGGCAAGGTACCGCTTGAGGAATCGGTCGCGATCTATGAGCGCGGCGAGGCGCTGAAGCGGCGCTGCGAGGAATTGCTGCGCCAGGCCGAAGCCCGTGTCGACAAGATCACCACCGACGCCTCCGGCCAGGCGTCCGGCACCGAGCCGCTCGACGTGCAGTAGCGCCGCCGCCGCATGCGACAGGATGTCCGCCAGGGCGGGCAATTATTGCTGCGTATTTCCGTCGGATCGATCGCGCCATGGAGCGACCGTGGCGACCGGTGCGGCCGCGAATCGGACCGTTCCGGACCGGCCAGCTGCCGCTAAAATAGCCAAATTGGAACCCGCCCCAGGCCCCAACCATTGAAAAGTCTAGGTTTTTTCAAGGCAGCGCATAGGAACCCTGCGTGCCCTATCGGGTTGGCTTTGGCTACGGCTTTGGTGTAATGCTTCCAGTTCTATGGGCATTTGAGGGTGGCGGGCGGCCCGAAATATTCGGGCGGCATGCGTCTCAAATGGTTCGACAAAACTGAACCGGGACGGGTGAAGAGCGACCAAGGTGATGCGTATCACGTGGTCCAATCCGGAGTGAATCTAGGCTTACAACCAGGCACGGTCTGCCGGGGCGGCACCCAGTGTCTGGCATTCGCTGCGCGATGTGCGCGCCAACCCATCTCGCGTCGGGCGGTTCGTTCCGACAGGCAAAAATTGGAAATTCGCAGTGACCACATTTAGTAAAACGCCGCTTCTTGATACTATTCACACGCCCGATGACCTGCGCAAGCTGAAGGTCGAGCAGGTGCGGCAGGTTGCCGACGAGCTCCGCCAGGAAACCATCGACGCCGTGTCGGTGACCGGCGGCCATTTCGGCGCCGGCCTCGGCGTGGTCGAACTGACCACCGCCATCCACTACATCTTCGACACCCCGCGCGACCGCCTGATCTGGGACGTCGGCCACCAGGCCTATCCGCACAAGATCCTGACCGGTCGCCGCGACCGCATCCGCACCCTGCGTACCGGCGGCGGCCTCTCCGGCTTCACCAAGCGCACCGAGAGCGACTACGATCCGTTCGGCGCCGCGCACTCCTCGACCTCGATTTCGGCCGGCCTCGGCATGGCCGTGGCGCGTGATCTCTCCGGCGGCAAGAACAACGTTATCGCCGTGATCGGTGACGGCGCGATGTCGGCGGGCATGGCCTATGAGGCCATGAACAATGCCGGCGCGATGAACTCGCGCCTGATCGTGATCCTCAACGACAACGACATGTCGATCGCGCCGCCGGTCGGCGCGATGAGCGCCTATCTGTCGCGCCTGTACTCCGGCAAGACCTACCGCTCGCTGCGCGAGGCCGCCAAGCAGATCAACAAGCGGCTGCCGAAGATCCTCGCCAACCGCGCCAACCGCGTCGAGGAATATTCCCGCGGCTTCATGATGGACGGCGGCACGCTGTTCGAGGAGTTGGGCTTCTACTATGTCGGCCCGATCGACGGTCACAATCTCGACCATCTGCTGCCGGTGCTGAAGAACGTTCGCGACATGGAGACCGGACCGATCCTGGTCCACGTCGTGACCCAGAAGGGCAAGGGCTACGGCCCGGCGGAAGCTTCCGCCGACAAGTACCACGCCGTCGTCAAGTTCGACGTCGCGACCGGCACCCAGGCCAAGGCCAAGCCGAACGCGCCGGCCTACCAGAACGTGTTCGGCCAGAGCCTCGTCAAGGAAGCGCAGAAGGACGACAAGATCGTCGCCATCACCGCGGCGATGCCGTCGGGCACCGGCGTCGACATCTTCAACAAGGCATTCCCGGATCGCACCTTCGACGTCGGCATCGCCGAGCAGCACGCGGTGACGTTCGCTGCGGGCCTCGCCACCGAAGGCTACAAGCCGTTCTGCGCGATCTATTCGACCTTCCTGCAGCGCGGCTATGACCAGGTGGTCCATGACGTCGCGATCCAGAGCCTGCCGGTCCGCTTCGCGATCGACCGTGCCGGCCTGGTCGGCGCCGACGGCGCGACCCATGCCGGATCGTTCGACAACGCCTATCTCGGCTGTCTGCCGAACTTCGTGATCATGGCGGCCTCCGACGAGGCCGAGATGGTGCACATGGTCGCGACCCAGGTTGCGATCAACGATCGCCCGAGCGCGCTGCGCTATCCGCGCGGCGAGGGCCGCGGCGTCGAGATGCCGGAAGTCGGCGTTGCCCTGCCGATCGGCAAGGGCCGCATCATCCGCGAGGGCAAGAAGGTCGCCCTGCTCTCCTTCGGCACCCGCCTCGCCGAGTGTGAGAAGGCGGCCGACGAGCTCGCCGCCCACGGCCTCTCCGCCACCATCGCCGACGCGCGCTTCATGAAGCCGCTCGACGAGGAGATGATCATGAAGCTCGCCCGCGACCACGAGATCCTGATCACGATCGAGGAAGGCTCGATCGGCGGCTTCGGCTCGCATGTCATGCAGTTCCTGTCCGACAACGCGATGCTGGACAGCGGCATGCTCAAGTTCCGCTCGATGATCCTGCCCGACGTGTTCCTCGATCACGACACGCCGGCGGCGATGTATGCCCGCGCCGGTCTCGACGCCAAGAGCATCGTTGCCAAGGTGTTCGAAACCCTCGGCAAGGACTACAAGACCGAGACCGTCAAGCTCGCGTAATCGCCTTCCACCTCTCTCCCACCGGGGAGAGGTTTCAAGTCGATCTTGTCCTGAGCAAGTCCATGAAAATCTATCTGGCAGGTCCTGACGTGTTCCTGCCGGATGCCGTGGAGATCGGCCGCCGCAAGGCGGAGGTTTGCGCCTATCACGGGCTCACCGGGCTCTATCCGCTCGACAACAGCATCGATCCCACCGCCGCCGGCGCCTCGCTCACCATCTTCAAGAGCAACGAGGCGATGATGGAGTCTGCCGACGCCATTATCGCCAATTTGACGCCGTTTCGCGGCCCCAGTGCCGACGCAGGCACCGTCTATGAACTCGGCTACATGGCGGGGCGCGGCAAACTGTGCCTCGCCTATTCGAACGATCCCACGTCCTACGCCAATCGCGTGGCACGGCTCGGCCAGGTCGTGCCGGCATCCGACGGACGCCTGATCGACGCGGAGGGGCTGACGGTGGAAGAGTTTGGATTGCCGGACAATCTGATGATGATGCACGCGCTCGATTTACACGGCAGCCCGCTGGTGACGCCGCGGGAGCCGTCGGCCGATCTCTGGCACGACCTCACCTCCTTCGAGGCCTGCGTGCGGCTCGCCGCCGCGCAACGCCGGCAGAGCGCCAAGTGAGCAAGCAAGTGAGCAAGGCAGGCGGCAACGACGCATCCGCCGGCAAGCGCATCGACGTGCTGCTGGTCGAACGCGGCCTGTTCGAAAGCCGCGCACGGGCACGCGCCGCGATCGACGCCGGCCTCGTCACCGCCGACGGCAAGCAAATCGCCAAAGCGTCCGAGATCGTCGCGCCCGGCGCTGCACTCACGGCCGAGCCGGCGCATCCCTATGTCTCGCGCGGCGGCGTCAAGCTCGCCGGCGCGCTCGAGCACTATCCGATCGATGTCGAGGGCCATGTCTGCCTCGATGTCGGCGCTTCGACCGGCGGCTTCACCGAAGTGCTGCTCGCCAATGGTGCGAGCCTCGTGTTCGCCATCGACGTCGGCCACGGCCAGCTGCATCCTTCGCTGCATGGCGATCCGAAGATCGTCTCCATGGAAGAGACCGACATCAGGAACTACGAGGGCAAGCGGCTGCCGGCGCGGCCCGACATCGTCGTGATCGATGTCAGCTTCATCTCGCTCAAGCTGGTGCTGCCGGTGGCGCTGTCGCTGGCGGCGGCCCCGATGCATCTGCTGGCGCTGATCAAGCCGCAGTTCGAGGCGGCCCGCAAGCACTCCAAGCGCGGCGTCATCCGCAACGCGATGGTGCACCAGGAGATCTGCGACGATATCGCGGCCTTTGCCGCCTCGCTCGGCTGCACCGACATCCAGGTGTTCCCGTCATCGATACCGGGCGGCGACGGCAACATCGAATTCTTCCTCGGCGCGCGCCGTGGCTGAAATCCTCACCATCGACCATGTCGGCCACCGCGGCGACGGCGTCGCGATCGACGGATCGCAGTCGATCTTCGTGCCTTATGCGCTGGCCGGTGAAACCGTCGAGGTCGAGGACGTCCCCGGCAATCATCCCGACCGGCGGCGGCTGCTGCGGGTCACGCAGCAAAGCCCCGAGCGCATCGCGCCGTTCTGTCCGCATTTCGGCGTCTGCGGCGGCTGCGCGATCCAGCACTGGAACGAGGAGCCCTACCAGGCGTGGAAGCGCAACATCGTGGTCGAGACGCTGGCGCAGGCCAGGATCGCGGCCGAGGTTGCGCCACTGCTCGACGCCCATGGCGCGGGCCGTCGCCGCATCACGTTGCACGGACGCATGGGCACCCATGAGGTCCTCAAGGTCGGCTTCGCCGCGGCGGGGTCGCACGACATCATCCCGGTCGACCGCTGTCCGATACTCGATCCTACGCTCGACGGCGCGCTCGAGGCGGCATGGACCGTCGCCGAGCCGCTGATTGCGATCGGCAAGCCGCTCGACATCCAGGTGACCGCGACCCTCAACGGTCTCGACATCGACGTGCGCGGCTCCGGCGCGCTGCCGACCAACCTGATCACCACTCTGTCGCGCGTCGCAGAAAAGCACCGGCTGGCGCGGCTGACGCGGCACGGCGAGTTGGTGCTGCAACGCGGCTCTCCCGACGTGGCGATCGGAACAGCCAAGGTCGTGCTGCCGCCGGGCTCGTTCCTGCAGGCCACCCTCAAGGGCGAAGAGACGCTTGCGGCGCTGGTCCGCGCGCATTGCGGCCGCGCCAAGCATATCGCCGACCTGTTCTGCGGTGTTGGCCCGTTCGCACTGCGCCTCGCGGAGAAGGCGCGGGTCGCGGCCTTCGACAGCGACGCCGGCGCGATCGCGGCATTGCAGAAGGCCGCACAGTCGACGCCGGGGCTGAAGCCGCTGAAAGCCGAGGCGCGCGACCTGTTCCGCCGCCCGCTGATGCCGCAGGAGTTGCGCGACTATGACGCCGTCGTGTTCGATCCACCGCGGCAGGGCGCGCAGGCCCAGGTCACGCAGTTGGCGGCAAGCAAGGTGCCGGTGGTCGTTGCGGTGTCCTGCAATGCCGCAACATTCGCGCGCGACGCGAAAACCCTGATCGACGGCGGCTACAAGATCGCTGATGTCACCCCGGTCGACCAGTTCCGTCATACCCCGCATGTCGAGCTGGTGGCGCGCTTCGCACGCTGAACCATCGTTGCGCCTATCGCAGCGTGCGGCGGTCTCGCCATAATCTGCATCGCATGTCCCACGAAGAAATGATGGGTTTCGCTGCGCTCTATCCAGCCCACATGATCTACAAGATCATCGTCCCCAGCGATCCTGCCAGATCTTCTCGCCGATCGTGCAGCTGACCCGCGGCTCCTTCTCGGCGGTCCGCACCACCGGGCGTTCGGGAGTGCGGCCGGCGACTTCGAGCAGCAGCTTGGTGCGGATCGCCTCCTTGAATTTCTCGCGATCCTTGATCGTCACCACGAAGGAGCCGGGCCCGCCGATCACGCAGTCTTCGTAGTACCAGTCGAGATTTTCGATATCCATCGTCGAGTAGGACGGCTCCTTCACCATGATCGGCAGGCCGTTGATGACGATGCCCTTGTCGAGCGCAGCATCGCGGGCAGGCGTGATCGGCGCGCCGTTGTTGTTGGGGCCGTCGCCGGAAATATCGATCACGCGGCGCAGGCCGCGATGCGGATTGTCATCGAACATCGGGATCGCGAAATAGATCGCGCCCGAGATCGAAGTGCGCGAGGCACGGCGCACCGGCGTCTTCATGATCTCGGCGGAGACCGCGTCGGCCGATTCAGGGCCGTCGATCACCCGCCAGGGAATGATGACCTTCTGGTCGTTGGAGGCGGCCCACTCGAAATAGGTCACCGAGATCTTGCCGTTCGGACCGGCCTTCAGCGCCTGCAGAAATTCCTTGGAGACGATCGCCTGCGCGTAGCCCTCACGCTGGATCGCGAGCTCGTCCATGTCCATCGAATAGGAGACGTCGACCGCGATGATCAGCTCGATATCGACGCTTGGCGTGGATTCCTTTTCGGCCAGCCGGCCGGTCTGTGTACCCGGGCCCGGCGCGGCAACACCGGCCACATCGCCGCTGGCCAACATGCCCGCGACAAGCACAGCTCCGATCGAGACATACCAGCGCATTGCGGCCCTCCCGTCGTGTGATGTCATGGTGACACGCAAATCAGGCGGCGAAAAGCGCAGATATCATCTATCCTTCACATTCAAGTTAGGCACCTGCAGGCTGGACGTCACGCATGAGACGACACGCGCCGTGCCGTTGCCGCAATGACGCCGTGCAAATCGAACGGTTCCAAGATGTGCCGGAAGACGGTATTCTTACGGGCAATCGCGAGGGAGTGCGATGCCCGATACCGTCGTCAAGCCGAAAACCAGGACAAAGACCAAGGTCGAGCGGCCGCGCCTGCACAAGGTGATCCTGGTCAATGACGACTACACGCCGCGCGAATTCGTCGTCACCGTTCTGAAGGGCGAATTCCGCATGACCGACGACCAGGCCTACAAGGTGATGTTGACCGCGCACCAGCGCGGCGTCTGCGTGGTCGCTGTGTTCACCAGGGATGTCGCCGAGACCAAGGCGACGCGCGCCACCGACGCCGGCCGCGCCAAGGGCTACCCGCTGCTGTTCACCACCGAGCCGGAAGAGTAGCCAGCCCTCACCGCTCCGCGGGCTGAGCGAGTTGCGCCCGCTGGCTGAGCGCGATGTCGGCGACGACGGCGCCCATCACCAGCGCGCCGCCGATCATGGCGCGGAGCGACGGCACTTCGGCAAATGCCAGCCACACCCAGAACGGCATCAGCGGCGTTTCGAGGGTTGCAATCAGCGATGCCTGCGCGGACGGCAGCAATCTCGAGCCGACCGTAAACAAAGTCAGGCCGAGTCCGACCTGGCATGCGCCGAACAGCGCGAGCACACCGAGATCGGCACCGCCGACCGCACCGATGTCCTGCCCGAACGGAACGCTGATCGCGCTGCCGAGGAAGTTGGAGAGTGCCGCAGCCGCGATCATCGGCGTGCCCCTGTGCCGCCGGATCACCACCGTCATCAGCGAGATCGCCAGCACCATCACGCAGGCAAGCCCGATGCCCCTGTAATCCGTGATGCCCCCGGCGCCGCTGACGGTGATGGCGACGCCCGCGAGCGCGACCAGGCTTGCCAGCAAGGTGCCCGGCCGCGCCTGCTCGCGCAGCCAGAGCCAGGCGATCGCAGCGGCCGCAAACGGCTGCATCGCGATCAGGATTGCGACATTGGCGACGCTGGTCAGTTGCAGCGCCGGAATGAACGTCACCATGCCAAGGGTCGAGAGACCGGCCACCAGCCATCCGCTCAACGGCATCGCGACGAGATCGCGCGCGCCGCGCCGGCCCTGCGTCGCGACCAGGAACAGCACGATCGCGCCGCCACCGAACAGCCCGCGCCAGAACAGGATGGTCCAGGAATCGAAGTGCAGCAGCCGGGTGAAGAACGGCGCGGTGCTCCACGCCGCCGCGGCCGCCACGACCAGCGCAATCCCGGTGCGACGCTGCGCGTCGGTGTCAGTCACATCGCACCGATGCTAACTCGCAGCGGCGACCGGCGCCTCGTCGAACAGGCCATAGACCCGTTCCGCCTTCGAGAACCCCGCGATCGGAAACTCGCCGAGGTCGCTCCAGCCGCCGTCATGGATGCCGGCGAAGCGCTCGGAGGCCACGACGGTGCGGCCGAGACGGCCGGCGATCTTCTCCAGCCGCGCCGCGAGGTTGACCGCCGGACCGATGCAGGTGAAGTCGAGCCGGTTGCCGCCGCCGATATTGCCGTACAGCACGCGCCCGAGATGCAGCGCGACGCCGAAGCGGAAGCGCTCGACCGCGTCGCCGTTGGGAAATTGCAGCGCCTCGACCCCGGCGCGGGACGCCCGCGCGGCATCCAACACCCGCGAGCAGACCTGCGCCTCGTCGCCGAGATATTCGTCGACCGGAAACACCGCGAGCAAGCCGTCGCCCATGAATTTGAGCACCTCGCCGCCATGGTCGCGGATCGCGGTGACCTGGCAATCGAAGTAGAGGTTGAGAATTTCCACGACGGTCTCGGCCGGCAAGCGGTCCGACAGCGCGGTGAAGCCGCGCAGGTCGGACAGCCAGATCGCCGCATCCATCGTATCGGCATGGCCGCGTCGGATCTGGCCGCCCATGATGCGCTCGCCGGCACGGTTGCCGACATAGGTGTCGAGCAGCAGCGAGGCGGTGCGGCGCAGCGTCACGATTTCGATGTAACGCGCCAGCGGAATGGCGATCGATCGGATCGCGTCGAGTTGTTCCTCGGTGAAGCCGCCCGGCTGCCTGGTGGTCCAGCTCGATGCGTTGGGGCGGCCGTCGGTGTTGATCAGCGGCACCGCAATGTAGTCGGTGACGCCCTCGGCCTGCAGGTCCACGACGATCGGAAAGCGCTTGCTCGAGGGATCATCGAGCCGCGCGCGCACCTCAATTCCCTGCTTAAAAACGATCGACAGCGGGCTAACGGCGAATTCCGGGGACTCCTCGATGTTGTGATCGACGGTCCCGGTCTCGACCTCAGCACCCGGCCTCCAAAAGAAATGCCGGCCATAGATCTCCGGATGCAGCGTGCGCACGAACACGCCGATGCGCCATAGCGGCAGCCCGGCCCGCACCAGCCGTTCGCAGCACTCCGCCATCATCTGCGGCGGGGTCGGCGCCGATCGCGCGCCGCCGATCATCCACGCGATGACATCCCGAAGCTCCGACGCGTTCATGGCAGTCCCCAAGGCGGTCTGGTACCGCCCACTATATAGGGGATCAGCGCCCGGTCTGCCCGCGGTCGCGCAGAAAATGATCCGCCAGCACGCAGGCCATCATGGCCTCGCCCACCGGCACGGCGCGGATGCCGACGCAGGGGTCGTGGCGGCCCTTGGTCAGGATGTCGGTATCGGCGCCCTTGCGGTCGACGGTGCGGCGCGTGGTCAGGATCGAGGACGTCGGCTTGACCGCAAAGCGCACCACCACCGGCTGGCCGGTCGAGATGCCGCCCAGCACGCCGCCGGCATGGTTGGACAGGAAACGCGTGCCGTTGTTGCCGGTCCGCATCTCGTCGGCGTTCTCCTCGCCGGTCAGCTCGGCGGCGCCGAAGCCGGCACCGATCTCGACGCCCTTCACCGCGTTGATGCTCATCATCGCCGATGCCAGATCGCTGTCGAGCTTGGCATAGATCGGCGCGCCGAGACCGGCCGGCACGCCCTCTGCGACCACCTCGATGACGGCGCCGATCGAGGAGCCGCTCTTCCGGATGCCGTCGAGATAGCTTTCGAAGAACGCTGCCTTGTCCTTGTCGGGACAGAAGAACGGATTCCTTGCGATCTCGTCCCAGTCCCACTTCGCGCGATCAATCTTGTGCGGACCCATCTGCACCAGCGCGCCGCGCACTTTCACCTCGGGCAGCACCTTGCGCGCGATCGCACCGGCCGCGACACGGGTCGCGGTCTCGCGCGCCGACGATCGGCCGCCGCCGCGATAATCACGCAGGCCGTATTTCGCCTCATAGGTGAAGTCGGCATGGCCGGGGCGGAACTTGTCCTTGATCTCGGAATAGTCCTTCGAGCGCTGGTCGGTGTTCTCGATCAGCAGCGCGATCGGCGTGCCGGTCGTCACCTGAACGCCGCTTTCCGGATGCGCCATCACACCGGACAGGATCTTCACCGCATCCGGCTCCTGGCGCTGGGTGGTGAAGCGCGACTGGCCGGGGCGGCGGCGGTCGAGATCGTGCTGGATCTCCTCCACCGTCAGAGGGATCATCGGCGGGCAGCCATCCACCACGCAGCCGATCGCGACCCCATGGCTCTCGCCGAAGGTCGTGACGCGGAACATATGGCCGAAAGTATTGAAGGACATGGCGTGTCGTAACGCGCGGGGTCGGCAGCGTCAAACGGGTTTCATGGCCCTGAAGACGTGGCTGACCGGGCGCGTTTAACTATGTTTCTGCAGCCCCGCGGGGCCGAACACGTAGACCGCGCCCTGCTCGATCGTGAGGTCGGCGGCCGAGGCCGCCGTCTCGAAGCCGAGCGCGACCATCAGCGCCCGCGCCGTGCCGCCATGGGCGACGGCGACCGTGTCCGACGTCACCGAACCGTACCAGTCGGTCATCCGTGCCTGCACGTCGACATAGCTCTCGCCGCCCTCCGGCGCGACCTGCCACTTCTCGGTCAGGCGGCGCGCATAGACCACGGGGTCGGCGGCCTGCGCCTGCGCCAGCGTCGAGCCCTCCCAGCTCCCGTAGGCGATCTCGCGCAGCCGCGCGTCGAGGGCGTAATCGCCCGGCGGCAGGCCAAGCTCGGTGCGCACCAGCTCCATGGTCGCGCGCGCCCGGATCAGCGGGCTTGCGACGAACGGCAGCGTCGTCTTGTCACGGCCGTCGCGCGCCAATAAGTCGGCAAGGATGCGGCCGGCATGCGCCGCCTGGGCACGGCCGCGATCGTTGAGGGCGATGTCCTGCACGCCCTGAAGCCGGCCCTCGGCGTTCCACGACGTCTCGCCGTGGCGGATATAGTAGATCGTTGGCACCGGCATTCCCGTGACGGCTGGTCCTTGCTGAGCGAGCTGTCGGGCGCCCGGCTTCCACGCTTCGAATTTTCGGCTCGGAGGTACACCAGCACTTTGGCTGGCGACAAGCCCAAATCGGCCGCAGCTGAGGCGCACTACGCGCAGGTTGGCGCAACCGGAATAGGCACGCCGCAAGGGTGTTATGTTTGACACGGCGGCCGTCGCCGCGACCATCGAAGACTGGATGCATGACCGCGTTTCGTCAAAGTGTCGAAGCCATGATTCCAGCGCTCCGCCGCTATGCGCGGGCGCTGACGCGTGACACGGATATCGCCGATGACCTGGTGCAGGACACGCTGGTCCGCGCGCTGCGCTCGGAGCGGCTGTTTCTCGGCGGCGACGTCAGGAGCTGGCTCTACACGATCCTGACCAACCTGAACAAGAACCGCAGGCGCTCGCTGGCGCGGCGACCGCCCCTGATGCCGCTGCTCGACAACAATGCCGACGCCAGCGGCACCGAGGCGGAGGGACGCGACATCGAGCGCGCACTGTCGACGCTGGTCGAGGAGCAACGCTCGGTGCTGCTGCTCGTGATGCTGGAGGGCATGAGCTACCGCGAGGTCGCCGATATCCAGGGCGTTCCGATCGGCACCGTGATGTCCCGCCTCGCCCGCGCGCGCGCCCATGTGCGGGCCTCGATCGAGGGCCAGCGCCCGGCGCTCCGGCGGGTGAAATGATAATGTGCGCAATGGCAGGTGTTCGCTTGAACGATTTTCGAACAAGATTTGGCAGAGACGACTGATATGACCGATCCGAACATCCCCGTCACCGAAGACGAGCTGCACGCTTACGTCGACAACGAGCTGCCGGCCGAGCGCCGCGGCGATGTCGAGGCGTGGCTCGCTACCCATCCCGACGACGCGGCACGGGTGCAGTCATGGCGCGCGATGGCCGAGACGCTGCATGCGCGCTACGATCGCGTGCTGGACGAGGCGGTGCCGAAGCGGCTCGAGCTCGAACGGCTGGTGCGCCAGCCGCGCCGCTGGGTCTATGGCGCGGTGGCGGCAACGCTTGCCGCCTTCATCGCCGGCGGCGGCGTCGGCTGGGTCGCGCGCGGCGCCTCCGCGACACCGTCGACCTTCCAGAGCTTCACCCTCGATGCGCTCGATGCGCACCGCCTCTACGTGGTCGAGGTCCGCCATCCGGTCGAGGTGCCCGGCAGCGAGCGCGACCATCTGCAGCAATGGCTGACCAAGCGCTGCGGCTGGGACGTCCGCGCGCCGGAGCTGACCGGGCTGAAGTTGGTCGGCGGCCGGCTGCTGCCGGGGCCTAGCGGACCGGCGTCGTTCCTGATGTATGAGAGCACGTCCGGCGAGCGCTTCACGGTCTACACCGCCAAGGTGAAGACCGAGGCGACCCAGATGCGCTATGCGGTGCACGGCAGCGACGGCGCATTGTTCTGGGCCGATCGCGGCGTCGCCTATGTCGTCAGCGGCGGCACGGATCGGACGCGCCTGACCCAGGTCGCGCGGGCGGTCTACGATCAGATGGAAAAGAGCGGCGGCTGATCTCCCGTAATTTTACGGGAGATCGTGTCGCAAGAGTTGTGCCGTTTCGAGCAAGTGAATCCAGCCTCACTCGGCGTCCCAATTCCGACATTGAAAACTTCGATTCGCGTCATCGACGCGTCTCATTATCGCACCGGATGCTCACGCGAAGATGATCTGCGCCCGATCCGCCGATCGGCGCACGCGGCCTCGATTGGGGTTTTGTGTACCGCGCTGGTCCCCCTCTCGAGGCCGCACTCGTTTTCCGCCATCCGGTCTGCACGCCGCAGCCCAGGTATTCGGACGGCCGGTCATCCTTTGACGCGCTCACGGGCCGGCGTCTACCCCGATAGAGTCCGGGGTAGATGCAGTTTCGCGTCTTCGCGTCTCTGGGGCGCGCTCCCGGCAGTCAGCCGAGATCGCTGCGCGGATTATAGGGGTTATGCTCCCGCCACGTCTGCATCAATGCCTCAAGCTCGGCATCGTTCCCGTCGGGAAGGATGATGCGGGTCGTGACGTAGAGGTCGCCGACAGCCCCCGCCTTCGGCAGCCCCTTGCCCTTGAGGCGGAAGGTGCGGCCGCTGGAGGTGTTCTTCGGGATCGACAGCTCGACCGCGCTGCCGAGCGTCGGCACGCGGACCTTGCCGCCCAGCACCGCCTCGTAGAGGGTCACCGGCAGATCGATCCGCAGATCGTTGCCGTCGACCTTGAAGAACGGATGCGGTGCGATCGAGATCGTGATCAGCAGATCGCCGGGCGGGTGGCCTTGCGCGGTGTCGCCCTGCCCCTTCAGCCGGATCTGCTGGCCGGCGGTGACGCCGGGCGGAATCTTGACGTTGAGCTCGCGGCCGGTCGGCAGGCGGACGCGCTTGTCGCCGCCCCTGACCGATTCCTCCAGCGACACCGTCATGGCGACGGACAGATCGAGGTCGACGCCGACCCCGCCGCCGTCGAATTCAAACGGGCTGGCTCGCCCGGCGCGGCCGCCAGCGCCGCCAGCGCCGCCACGCGCGGCGTTGCCGAACATGCTGTTGAGGATGTCCTCGAAGCTGCCGCCGCCCATGCCGCCGCCGGGGCCACCACGAAAACTGTACTCGAAGCCGCCGCCCGGACCGGCACGGCCGCCGGCGCCACCGCCAGGGAACCCCTGGAAGCGAGGCTTGCCCTCGGCATCGATCTCGCCGCGGTCGAACTGCTTGCGCTTGTCCTCGTCGCCGACGATCTCGTTGGCCGTGTTGATCTCCGCAAAGCGGGCCGCGGCCTTCGGGTCGTTCTTGTTGTTATCCGGGTGATGTTTCTTGGCGAGCTTGCGATAGGCGCTCTTGATCGTCGCAGCGCTGGCGCTCCGCTGCACCCCCAAGACCTCATAGGGGTCGCGCATCCGTCACGTCTCCTTCACGGGAAAAGTCCGTCCTGACCGGGAACCCATCGGGGCCCACTTTGCCTCTATCTGGGGGCTCAGTGGCATTTTTGCAACTAGGGAGGTGCCGGCTTCTGCCGGAACTCTCAGGACTTTCTCCAAGGCTTCAAACTATGGATTTCCCACCGTCCCTGTCCCGCCTTGCAGGCGGCCCCCTGCAGCCAGCTCTCGGTGGCTCCATTGACATAGCTGGCGAGGAAATCCCGGCACGTCTTGCCGTCCTCGCCGGAATAGGCCTGGGCCAGCGGCGTCACCGAGCCGCGCGCACCGGTTTCGGGATTTTCCCAGGGCTGGCTGGAATCCTTGTCGCCCTTGGTCAGCACGTCGGAGGCCGCGTTGCGGGCGAAGGCGAGATCGCTGTCGGTCGGCATGACAGCACTCACCGGCGTCGGGCTGATCGAGCCCGTCACGTCCTTGTCGTCGATCTTGGCGAAGGCATCGCTGCGCGACAGGCTACAGCCGCCGGCGCCGACGCCGATCAGGATCAATGTCACCACCGCGCCCGCGGGGTGGATCGCCGATAGGCCAACGCGCTCCCATGCCCTATATAGGGCCAGCAGCGCGTTCTCGGACGCGGGCGGATGCAAATCGGGACTCCTGACATGACCGACACGACCTCCATCAAACACCCGACACCGTTAACATCGGGTGATTTCACCGCGGCGGAGGAGCCGTTCGCCCTGTTCGCAGAATGGTTTGCGGAAGCGGTCAAGTCCGAGCCCAACGATCCGAACGCGATGGCGCTCGCAACGGTCGATGCCGATGGCTTGCCCGACGTGCGCATGGTGCTGATGAAGGGCTTCGATGCCGACGGCTTCGTGTTCTACAGCCACATTGCGAGCGCCAAGGGCCGCGAATTGGCCGCAAATCCTAAGGCCGCTTTACTGTTTCACTGGAAATCGCTGCGCCGCCAGGTGCGGATCCGCGGGCCGGTGACGCCTGTGACCGACGCCGAGGCCGACGCCTATTTCGCCACGCGGCCGAAGCAGGCGCAGATCGGCGCCTGGGCCAGCAAGCAGTCGCAGCCGCTGGAGAGCCGCTTCGCCTTCGAGCAGGCGATCGCCAAGACCGGCGCGAAATACGTCATCGGCGAGGTGCCGCGGCCGCCTGGCTGGAGCGGCTGGCGGATCACGCCGCAGCGCTTCGAGTTCTGGCACGACCGGCCGTTCCGCCTGCACGACCGCATCGAATTCCGTCGCGATGGCGCGGGTCACGCGTGGTCGAAGGTCCGGCTCTATCCCTGAAACACTGCGACTGTCATGGAAGGGCGAAAGCGCGAAGCACGTCTTCGTGTAAGATGCGCCCTGCCATCGACGTCCTGATCTCTTACCGTTCGAAGACGTCGATGCCCGGCACGGCGCCGCGCATGGCGAAAACGAAAGAAACCGTCGATGACCCGCCCATCCAATGCACCGCGGCGCACGCTGCTCCTGACCGGCGCGAGCCGCGGCATCGGCCATGCCACCGCGATCCGGTTTTCATCCGCCGGCTGGCGCGTCATCACCCTCTCGCGGCATGCGTTTCCGGAGGTTTGCCCGTGGGGCGCCGGGCCGGAAGATCACATCGAGGTCGATCTCGGCAGCCATGACGACACCGTGCGCGCGATCTCGGAGATCCGGCAGCGGCTGGACAATGACGAGCTGCATGCGCTGGTCAACAACGCCGCGATCTCGCCGAAGGCGGTGGGCGGCGGCCGGCTCGGCACCATGGACACCGACATCGAGACCTGGACCCACGTTTTCCACGTCAACTTCTTCGCGCCGGTCATGATCGCGCGCGGGCTGATCGAGGAATTGAAGCACGCCAGGGGCGCGGTGGTGAACGTCACCTCGATCGCCGGCTCGCGCGTGCATCCGTTTGCCGGCGCGGCCTACGCAACGTCGAAGGCGGCGCTTGCGGCACTGACGCGCGAGATGGCATCGGACTTCGGCCGCGTCGGCGTTCGTGTCAACGCGATCGCCCCCGGTGAGATCGACACTTCGATCCTGTCGCCGGGCACCGAGAAGATCGTCGACCAGCAAATCCCGATGCATCGCCTCGGCACCCCCGACGAGGTCGCCAAGATCATCTACGTGCTGTGCACGGAAACGAGCTCCTACGTGAACGGCGCCGAGATCCACATCAATGGTGGCCAGCACGTCTGAGCTTCGGCTTGGATGTGATTTCGGGGGAGAGAGGTTCGAGGCGATCCCGGCCGCCGCCGCGGCCGTAGTTTGAGGGATTGCTTCGATGGCAGGCGTAACGACGCAGACGAGGCTTCTGCCTCCAGAAGGCCTCAGCCTCTAGTCCGCATAGAACCGACGCGACTTCTTCTCAGTCCGCTGCAGCGCGACGTCATTCAGCGCGCTGGAGCAGTCGTCTTCGTCCTCGCCATCAAGCAGCGCAGCGTCACAGTAACGGCAAAGTCTCGGCGAGATCGCCTGCACCCTGCCTGCGGCGCGGTCCTGTTGATAGCGCGCAAAGTCGATGACGTTACGCCGTGGCGTTATGATCTTCTCAACCATTGCTGTCCTCCGGCTTCGAGGCGGGCGTTATCGCAGACAAAATTCGCCCAAACGTTCAGCGCAACGCTCAAATTTTAGGAGAGGAAATAAGGCAGAAAACGCGTCCCAAAACGCGACGTATGGAACTGTGTTTACAGCCACTTCTTCCACTTGAAGATCCAGTACGGCACAACGGCTGCGATCAGCATCATCACCAGCGCCAGCGGATAGCCGTTCACCCATTCGAGTTCCGGCATCACCTTGAAATTCATGCCGTAGATCGATGCAATCAGCGTCGGCGGCATCAAGACTACCGCCATCACCGAGAACAGCTTGATGATGTTGTTCTGTTCCAGATTGACCACGCCGAGCATGGCGTCGAGCACGAAGGTGATCTTGTTGGAGAGATAGGAGGCGTGGTCGGTCAGTGAGGCCACGTCACGCTGCATGGTCTTGAGCTGCTCGCGCATGTCCTTGGACCACTTCACCCCTTCCACGACCGCCGAGAGGAAGGTGACGAGGCGGCCGATCGAGACCAGGCTTTCGCGGATCTTCGAGGTCAGGTCGCCTTTGCGGCCGATCGCGATCAGGATCTGCGAATATTGCTTGGCGTGGCCGTGGCGCGCGCTCTCGGGCTCGAAGATGTCGTGCGAAACCTGGTCGATGTCGGCCCCGCAGCGCTCCAGGAGATCGGCGCAACGGTCGATCACCGCATCCAGCAGTTCCATCAGCACCTGCTCGCCGGTGATGCCGGGGGCGCAGGCGCGAGCCAGCTTGTTCTCGACCAGCGCGAACGGCTTCGGCAGATCGTAGCGCACCGTGACCAGCCGGTGGCTGGTCAGGATGAAGGTGACCGCGGTGGTGCGCGGCATGTCGGTGTCAGACTGGCACATCAGCGTCGCGGTCATGTAGCGGGCGCTGTTCTCGATATAGAGCCGGCTGGAGATCTCGATCTCCTGCATGTCTTCCCGGGTCGGAACCGCGATCCCCGCCAGCCTCTCGACGGCCCGGTCCTCCTCGACGGTCGGGTTCACCAGATCGATCCACACCGCGCCCTCCGGCAGCGCGCCGAGGTCGGTGGCGGCGGCCTTCTTGAGGGAAAGGTCGGAGGGAACGAACACCGACAGCATCACGAACTCCGAGATAAAGGGCTGGAAACAGGAGGCAGGGCCCGCCGGCTTAGCGCGATTCTGGCTGGCGCTTCATGACCGGGGCATTAACCGGGCGTCCATATTTGGGGCAGCCGGTTGGGAATACGTTAGCCTCCCCTCGACGACCGTTGCCTGTTTGCACAAAAAACCAACCCGCGCCAGAACAGTTGCGGCAAAAAAGCCACAGATCACGTCCCGCGATGCAGGAAAGCCATCTAAAGTCTGGGAAGAATGGCGGGTTTCAGGCAATAATGCCGCTCATGGAATCGTGGCGTTTGGGGCGTATTTTTGGCGCTTTCGGGCGCGGGTTTTCGATTGGAATGTAATCATGTCGTCGTTCAAAATTACCCTCGGAATCCTGGCCGCGGGCCTGATGTTGTCGGGCTGCATGCAGGCCACGACCTATGAGGCAACCAATACTGCAGCCTTCAAGCCGCGTGACAAGGAACTGCTGGCCAAGACCACCTACGTCAAGACGCCGGTGGCCGAACCGTTCCGCCGCGCCATCGTCGAATATCACCGCAAGGAAGCCGCCGGCTCGATCGTGGTCGATTCCGACAATCATTACCTCTACTACGTGCTGAACGACGGCAAGGCGATCCGCTACGGTATCACCGTCGGCGAAGAAGCCATGGCCTGGTCCGGCATTGCCAAGGTCGGCAGCATGACCGAATGGCCGGCTTGGCACCCCACCCCCGGCGAAATCTCGCGCCTCGGCGTTCCGACTTTCGTGGCACCGGGCCCGGACAATCCGATGGGCTCGCGCGCGATGTACCTCTACTCGGGCGGCAAGGACACGCTGTTCCGCATCCACGGCACCAACCAGCCGGAATATATCGGATCGTCGATTTCCTCGGGCTGCATCCGCATGACCAACGAGGACGTCATCGACCTCTACAACCGCGTCAAGCTCGGCACCATCGTCGTGGTGCTGGAGCCCAAGCACGGCGACTCGCCCTACAAGCCGCAGATGGCGCTGCAGGGCGGCGGCAACGTCCCCTACTGACGCCGATCACGTCGCAACCGCGATCAAAAGCGCCGGCTTTGCCGGCGCTTTTTTGTTGGCTGCGGCTTGGTCTCCGCCGCACTCTCGGGCGCGGCTGCATCATCTGATTTCGCGGCGTCCGGCTCATCGGCCTTGCCGTGATCCGCCTTGGGAGCGTCCGGCCTGGATGCATCCGATTTCTGGGCGACCTCGCGCGGCGGCGCCTCTTCCGGTCGCTCGGCCGGCAACAGCGGCGCGACCTGCGGCAGCGGGTCGTACACGTTCCATTGGCAGATCCGGTAATTGCTGCGGCGCTCCGCGAGGTCGAGATGGATGTGGTCCTCATGGTACCAGTCCGAGCCCGGACCGAGCACGGTGGAGAAGCGAGCGCACACCGAATGCAGCACGGTCTCGCGCAGATCACGCGGCACGCTGCGGTCGGTCAGCGAGATCGATTTGCCGTTGGCAAGACCGAACGCGCGCACGTCGAGCGCATTGGCGCGGCCATGCTCGGAGAGCTGCGCGCCGACGATGCGGTTGCGGCCGCGGCATTCGAACGAGTCGAAATTGTCGAGATTGCTGATCCCGCCCCCGAGGCGCTGCGCCAGCGGCGCGATATCGGTGCGGACCCAGTCGGCGACCGCAGCTGCCATCTTGCAGCGGAGGATCGCCGCGGGCTTGACCGCGACCTTGCGCTTGTCCGGCAGCACGATGGCCTCGAGCCGCACCAGATCCTCGCCGCCGCAGCCGCCGGCGCCGTGGATATCGGGAATGCTCGGCGCGAGCGCGACGTCCTCCGAGAGCGCCTGCCGGCAGGCCGAAAGCTGTGGCCTGGGCGGCTCGGTCGATTTTGTCACTTCAGCCGGCTTGGCGGTCTCGGCGGGCGCGCCAGGTCGTTGCGTCTCGGCTGCGGGCGGCTCAGGCGCTGCGGCCGGCGGCACTTCCGATGCCGCCGGCGTCTCGTTTGCCGCCGGTGCCTCGGCAGGCCTGGGCTTCGGCAGCGGCACCGCTGAACGGCGCACCGCCTTGTGTGACCGCTGCGGCCGGGTGCCGAACAAATCGTCCCACGGAAGGCTCGGCCCACCGCGGGCGGCTGCTGCGGGGCCTGCCTGCATGCCAAGGCAAAGCAGCCCGGCGGCGGTAACCATTGCCGCACCCCCGCGACGAAACGCGCCAACAGGCCATTTTCGGCTTGCTTTCTCCGCGCTACAGTTCATGTCAATTCCATGATTTTACTGCCGGCCGTCCAAGATGCCGGCAGATCATGCGTGAGGATCGAGGAGGGATTTGCGTATGCTTGGTTTGATGCAAGATTGGCCCTTGCTGTGCCACAAGATTATCGAGCACGCCGCGAAATATCACGGCACGCAGGAAGTCGTGACCCGGTCGGTCGAAGGCCCCATTCATCGCACCAACTACGCCCAGATCCATGCTCGCGCACTGAAGGTTTCGCAGAGCCTCGAACGCGACGGCATCAAGCTCGGCGACCGCGCCGCCACCATCGCCTGGAACACCTGGCGCCACCTCGAGGTCTGGTACGGCATCATGGGGATCGGCGCGATCTGCCATACCGTCAATCCACGGCTGTTTCCGGAGCAGATCGCCTGGATCGTGAACCACGCCCAGGACCGCATCGTCATCACCGACCTCACCTTCGTTCCGGTGCTGGAGAAGATCGCGAGCCAGCTGCCGAGCGTCGAGCGCTACGTGGTGCTGACCGACAAGGCGCACATGCCGCAGACCACGCTGAAGAACGCGGTCGCCTATGAGGACTGGATCGCGGCGTCCGACGGCAAGTTCGAGTGGAAGACCTTCGACGAGAACACCGCCGCGGCGATGTGCTACACCTCCGGCACGACGGGCGATCCCAAGGGTGTACTTTATTCGCACCGGTCCAACGTGTTGCACGCGCTGATGGCCAACTCGAAGGACGCGCTCGGCACCTCCGCCTCGGACACAATGCTTCCGGTGGTGCCCTTGTTCCATGCCAACAGCTGGGGCATCGCGTTTTCCGCCCCGTCGATGGGCACCAAGCTGGTGATGCCGGGCCCGAAGCTCGATGGCGCCTCGGTGTACGAGCTGCTGTCGACCGAGAAGGTCACCCATACCGCGGGCGTCCCGACGGTGTGGCTGATGCTGCTGCAATACATGGCCGCCAACAATGTCAAGCTGCCGGATCTGCAGATGGTGATCTGCGGCGGCTCGGCGATGCCGCGCTCGATGATCAAGGCGTTCCTCGACATGGGCAGCCAGGTGCGCCACGCCTGGGGCATGACCGAGATGAGCCCGCTCGGCACGCTGGCGACACTGAAGCCGCCATTCACCGAACGCACCGGCGAGGAGCGGCTCGACATCCTGCAGACCCAGGGCTATCCGCCGTTCGGCGTCGAGATGAAGATTACCGACGATGCCGGCAAGGAGCTGCCGTGGGACGGCAAGACCTTCGGCCGCCTCAAGGTCTCGGGTCCGGCGATCGCGAAGGCCTATTTCCGGGTCGATGCCAACATCCTCGACGATGCCGGCTTCTTCGACACCGGCGACGTCTCGACGATGGACGAGCACGGCTACATGCGGATCACCGACCGCTCCAAGGACGTGATCAAGTCCGGCGGCGAGTGGATCTCCTCGATCGATCTGGAGAATCTCGCGGTCGGTCACCCCGCGGTCGCGGAAGCCGCCGTGATCGGCGTCCATCATCCCAAGTGGGACGAACGGCCGCTGCTGATCGTGCAGCTCAAACAGGGCGAGAGCGCGACGCGCGAGGACATCCTGAAGTTCATGGACGGCAAGATCGCCAAATGGTGGATGCCCGATGACGTCGCCTTCGTCGACGGCATTCCGCACACCGCGACCGGCAAGATCCTGAAGACGGCGCTGCGCGACCAGTTCAAGGACTACACCTTCCCGACCGCCGCGGCGTAGGCGGATTCTCCCTCTCCACCCTTCTCCCCTTGTACAAGGGGAGAAGGGAAGAAGGCACCCAAATCCCTTGAATTCGCCGCAGGTCCGTGGTCTCACACGGACATTGGCGGCGGCTGAGGTCGCCCAAGGACATCTCAACCGGCAGATTTTTCGACGATGGCGCGCAGGTTTTCCGCTCCCTACCAGCAGGAGCCCGTGTCCGGTCTCGCCACCTGGTCGCGCAATCTCGCGATCTTTTCCATCGTTGCCGTGGTGGTCTCGATCCTGATCGTCCGGTTCGGGTTCCTGGAGGTCAAACCGGCGCTCGCGACTTTCTTCGGCGCGCTGGGCCTCGCCGGCCTGTCGATCCTGCTCGGCCTCGCCGCCTTCGCGGCGATCTGGCAGAACGGCACCCGCGGCATGGGCCGCATCCTGCTCGCGTTCCTGATCGACGCCGCGATCCTCGCCTACCCAGCCTACCTCACCTATCAGTACAACAGGCTGCCGCGGCTCTACGACGTCACGACCGACCCAATCGACCCGCCGCGCTTCGAGGCGCTGGCGCGATTGCGCACCGGCGAAGGCACCAATCCCGCCGCCTACGCCGGCCTCGCTTCGGCCGAGCGGCAGCGTATCGCCTATCCGGATATCGAGACCGTCGAGCTCGAGGTCCCGGCTGACCGCGCTTATGAGATGACGCTGCGGCTGGTGAACCGCCGCAAATGGCTTGTCATCGACGCACGCGCGCCGCAGCCGCCGCGCAATGTCGGCCGCATCGAGGCGGTGGCGCGCACGCCGATCATGGGCTTTCGCGAGGACGTCTCGATCAGGGTCACGCCCGACGATGAGGATTCGCGCATCGATATCCGCTCGGCCTCGCGCTATTTCGACACCGATCTCGGCAGCAACACCGCGCGGGTGAGGAAGCTGATCGAGGACCTCAATTCCGCCGCCGAAAACGACAATTCCAAGCCGGCGAAGAAGGCGGCGCCTGCCGCACCGAAGGCGCCGCCGGCGAAGACGGTGAAGAAGTAATCTCTCCCCGTCATTCCGGGGCTCGCGAAGCGAGAACCTGGAATCCATTTTGCTGCAGAACCTGCGGCCCGATGGATTCCGGGTTCGTGCTTCGCACGCCCCGGAATGACGAATGAGGGAGGCTTACACCATCCGATACGTGCCGCCGATCACCGGATCGCCATCGGTTGCCACGACCCCGCGCGCGACCAGGTCTTCCAGATGCGCCAGCACGGAATAGCCGGCGGCATTGGCGAGGCGCGGATCGAGCCCGATATAGATCGCCCGCACCATGGTCGGGATGTCGGCCTCGCCCTTGCCGAGACGGTGCAGGATCGAAGCCTCGCGCGCCCGGCGGTGCCGCGCCAGGAAGCGGACGTAGCGCGGGCCCTCCGGAATCTCCGGGCCATGGCCCGAGAAATAGAGCTGCTCGGGGCGCTGCTCCAGCCGTTCCAGCGAGGCCATGTAGTCGATCATCGAACCGTCGGGCGGCGCCACGATCGAGGTCGACCAGCCCATCACATGGTCGCCGACGAAATTGATGCTGCGTTCGGTCCAGGCAAAGGCCAAGTGATTGGCGGTGTGGCCGGGGGTGGCGACCGCCTCCAGTGCAAAGCCCGCGCCTTCGATGACGTCGCCGTGCTTGACCTCGACGTCGGGCCGGAAATCGCGGTCGGCGCCGGATTCCGGATTGTGCTTCTCGCTCTCGAAACGCGGGCGCGAGGCGCGGTGCGGGCCTTCGGCGTAGACCGGCGCGCCGGTCGCGGCCTTGATCCGCGGCGTGTTCGGCGAATGGTCGCGATGGGTGTGGGTGACCAGGATATGCGTCACGGTCTCACCCTTGACCGCGTCGAGCAACGCCTTGGCATGCGCCTCGTCGTCGGGACCGGGATCGATGATCGCGACCTTGCCCTCGCCGACGATATAACTGACCGTGCCGGTGAAGGTGAACGGACTCGGGTTGTTGCAGAGCACGCGGCGCACGCCGGGCCGGACCTGTTCGACCACGCCGGACTTCAGCGGGAAATCGCGGTTGAACGGGATGTCGTCATTGTCGGCCATGGGACCGCCCCTATTGGCTCTCGTAGGATGGGTAGAGCGAAGCGAAACCCATCACGCGACCGCGCGCTGGGCGGCAAGATGGGTTTCGC
Organism: Bradyrhizobium sp. PSBB068; assembly: GCA_016839165.1. NCBI lineage: Bacteria > Pseudomonadati > Pseudomonadota > Alphaproteobacteria > Hyphomicrobiales > Nitrobacteraceae > Bradyrhizobium > Bradyrhizobium sp. PSBB068. The sequence continues at coordinate 1,537,953 of CP069300.1, read as the reverse complement.
TGCGCTCTACCCATCCTACGCTGTCGGTGCGGCGCGTCCTTACGAGAACGCCTGGATGCCGGTGATGGCGCGGCCGAGGATCAGCGCGTGGACGTCGTGCGTGCCCTCATAGGTGTTCACCGTCTCGAGGTTCGCGGCGTGACGCATCACGTGATACTCGATCTGGATGCCGTTGCCGCCGTGCATGTCGCGCGCCATGCGGGCGATATCGAGCGACTTGCCGCAATTGTTGCGCTTGACGATCGAAATCATCTCGGGCGCCATCTTGCCCTCGTCCATCAGGCGGCCGACGCGCAGTGAAGCCTGCAGGCCGAGCGCGATCTCGGTCTCCATGTCGGCGAGCTTCTTCTGCACCAGCTGGGTGGCGGCGAGCGGCCGGTTGAACTGCTTGCGGTCGAGCGTGTACTGCCGCGCGCGATGCATGCAGTCCTCGGCGGCGCCGAGCGCGCCCCAGGAGATGCCGTAGCGGGCGCGGTTGAGGCAGCCGAACGGGCCCTTGAGGCCGGAGACGTTCGGCAGCAGCGCGCTTTCCGGCACCACCACGTTGTCGAGCACGATCTCGCCGGTGATCGAGGCGCGCAAACTGAGCTTGCCGCCGACCTTCGGTGCCGACAGGCCCTTCATGCCCTTCTCGAGGATGAAGCCGCGGATCTGGTTGTCGTGTGCGGTCGACTTGGCCCACACCACGAACACGTCGGCGATCGGCGCATTCGATATCCACATCTTGGCGCCGTTCAGCTTGTAGCCGTCGGCGACCTTCTCGGCGCGGGTCTTCATGCCGCCGGGATCGGAACCGGCGTCCGGCTCTGTCAGGCCGAAGCAGCCGACCCATTCTCCGGTCGCGAGCTTGGGGAGATATTTCTTGCGCTGGTTCTCGTCGCCATAGGCGTAGATCGGATACATCACCAGCGACGACTGCACCGAGTTCATCGAGCGATAGCCGCTATCGACGCGCTCGATCTCGCGCGCGACAAGGCCATAGGCCACGTAGCTCGCATTGGCGCAGCCATATTCCTCGGGCAGCGTCACGCCGATCAGGCCGAGCTCACCCATCTCGTTGAAGATCTCGCGATCGGTCTTCTCTTCCAGATAGGCCTTGGTGACCCGCGGCAGCAGCTTGTCCTGCGCATAGGCCCGCGCCGTGTCGCGGATCAGGCGCTCGTCTTCGGTGAGCTGGTCGTCGAGCAGGAACGGATCATCCCACTGGAAGCTGGCGGCAGCCGGCTTGTCCTTGGCCTGGGGGCGCACGCTCATGAAACATCCTTTCGCATCGTCACTCGGAAATTGGCGGATAAATTAAAGCGCTATGCCGCGAAGCGCAATTGAATTGGGCGAATGCCGTGGCCGGGGGCAATGCGCGCATCACCCCGGAATGACCCGCATCAGACGTCGAACTTCTCGTTCGACACGATCTCGATGCCGAAACCGGACAGGCCCTTGTAGTCGTGCACCGACGAGGTCAAATGCCGGATCGAGGTGATGCCGAGATCGCGCAGGATCTGTGCACCGACGCCGACCTCGCGCCATTGCTTGTTGCGATCGGCCTCCGCGGTCTTCTGGTCGCCAACCGGCTGGACCGGAACACCGGCGGCACCATCGCGCAGATAGACCAGCACGCCGCGGCCGGCATCCTTGAAGTGCCGCAACACGGCTTCCATCCGCGCCGGCCCGGTGAACAGGTCCTTCACGATGTTGGGCTTGTGCAGCCGGGTCAGCACGTCCCGGCCATCGCCGATGCCATTATAGACGAAGGCGGCATGCATGATCTCGTCGAACGGCGAGCGATAGGCATAGCCCTGCAACGGACCGATCGGGCTTTCGGTGGTGAAGGTCGCGACCCGCTCGATCAGCTTCTCGCGCGCCTGGCGATAGGCGATCATATCAGCAATCGTGACATGCTTGAGCTTGTGCGCGGCGGCGAATTTCGCGACCTGTTCGCCCTTCATCACGGTTCCATCGTCGTTCATCAGCTCGCTGATGACGCCGACCGGCGGCAGGCCGGAGAGCCGGCACAGATCGACCGCTGCCTCGGTGTGGCCGGAGCGCAGCAGCACACCACCGTCGCGCGCGATCAGCGGGAAGATGTGGCCCGGCCGCGCAAAATCATTGGCGCCGGCGTTGGGGTTGGCGAGTGCGCGGCAGCACGAGGCGCGTTCCTCGGCCGAGATGCCGGTGCCCCCATCGGGCTTGTAGTCGATCGAGACGGTGAAGGCCGTGGTGTGGTTGGACTCGTTGTGCGCCACCATCGGGTCGAGCCGCAGCCGGCGGGCGTCCTCGGTGGTGATCGGCGCGCAGACGATGCCGGAGGTATGGCGGATGATGAAGGCCATCTTTTCCGCTGTGCAGAACGACGCCGCGACGATCAAATCGCCCTCGCCTTCCCGATCGTCATCGTCGGTGACGACGACGAGTTCACCCTTCGCAAAGGCTTGCAGCACTTCCTGGATCGTATCGGCCATTGTCCTGACATCTCGCTTTATGCAGGCAGTGGATTAGCCGGGTTCCGATGTCGGCGCCAGTATCATTATGCAACCCGCCATGCGTCCGGCAGGCATACCAGGGCGGTATCGGCACCCGTTGGCTCCATCCGGACTACGCAGCGGCCTCTAAGGCAGCACCTCGCGCCGGTCGGCGAGCTGGGCGTCCATTTCGGCGCGCTTGTCGTCGAGAAGGCCGGCGTCGGCGGCCTCGATCACCGAATAGAGCTCGCCGGCGTCGCTGAGCCGCGTCACCGTGACATAGTCGGCACCGGCCTCGTAGAGATCCGCGACGCCGGACAGCAGGTCCGCGGTGGCGACGATCCGCGCGTCCGGATTGAGGGCGCGGACGTGGCGCACCAGCTTCTCATTGTCGGCGCCGACCAGGAGGAAATCCGGCACGCTCAGGATGATGATCTCGGCCTTGCCGATGCCGGCATGCACCAGCGTATCGACATTGCTGATGTCACCATAGATCACGTGCATGCCGCGGTCGGACAGCGTGCGGAACACCAGCGGGTTGAAGTCGATGACGCTGATCTGCTCGAGCAGCGACTGGTTCTGCCGCTCGATCTGGCTGATCAGCGCGCTCGCGGCGCGGAAAAAGCCGAGGATGACAATGCGCCGGATCTCGCCATGTCCCCCCTCCTGGCTGCCCTCACCGCGGCCTTCGCCCACGTGGTCGAGATCGCGCAGCCCGATCCGCTTCAGCGGCCCGATCAGGCCGCGTACGATCTGGTCGCTGCGGCCCATCGCGAAGGTCGAGAGCACCGCCAGCACCACGAAGGCGAACGAGGCCGCGCTCGCGGTCTCGGTCCCGATATGGTTGGCGGCGACGCCGGTCTGGATCACCACCAGCGAGAACTCGGAGATCTGCGCCAGGTTGATCGCCGGCAGCAGGCTGGCGCGCAGGCCCTGCTTCATCAGGTAAAGCGGTGTGAACGTCGTGACCAGGCGGCTCACCACCGTGAAGGCTGCGATGACGAGCGCCAGTCCGATCACCTGCAGGCCCGGGATCGGGATCGTCATGCCGAGCGCCACGAAGAACAGCGTGATGAAGAAATCCCTGAGCGTCGTGACCTTGGCGGTGACGTCGAGCGCGTAGGGAAATGTCGAGATCGAGACGCCGGCGACCAGCGAGCCCATCTCGCGCGACAGATGCAGCCGCTCGGCGATCTCGCCGATCAGGAAGCACCAGGCGAGCGCGCCGAGCAGCACGAGTTCGGGCCTGCGCGCGATCTGGTGGAACAACCGCGGCAGCACATAACGGCTCAACACCAATGCGGTCGCGACCAGTACCGCGACGCGGGCGATCGACAGCAGCACGACGCCGATCTGCAGATTGTCGAGGCTCGGCTGCACCGCCAGGAACAGGATCGCGAAGATGTCCTGCAGCACCAGCACGCCGAGCGTGATCCGGCCTGGCAGCGTGTCGAGCTCGCGCTTCTCGTAGAGCACCTTGACGATGATCACGGTCGAGGACAGCGCACAGGCGACGCAGAGATAGACCGCGTCGAACCTGCCGCCGCCGATCGCGAGCCCGATTCCGGCAAAGAACGCGATGCCGATCAGGCAGCCGCCGAGGAGTTCGCCGGCGCCGGCGAACAGGATGACCTTGCCGGCGCGGATGATCTTCTTGAGGTCGATTTCCAGCCCGATCATGAACAGCATGAAGATCAGACCGAGCTCGGAGATGACGCTGATCGACTCCTGGGACTTGACCCAGCCCATCCCGAATGGACCAATGAAAAAGCCGGCGATAAGATAGGCCAGTATCAGCGGTTGCCGGGAGAAATGGGCGAGCAGCCCGATCCCCCAGGCAAACAGGATACAGAGCGTGATATCGCGAATGAGTTCATGCATGCGTCAAAGACTTCCGTTGCCGCAACCTAGAGGGCCGGGCGTGAGGATCAACCGAGCAATGTGTCACATCCGCGCAGGCGGCATTTTTCTGGCAGTTTTGCTCTGCCTGCTCACCGTGCGCGTGACCGAGGCGCTAGCACAATCCTCCGCAAGTATTGAACAAAATTTCGCGAACTCGCTGACCGCGGTACCATCGGAGGGCCTCACCGCAACAGGTGCATTCTATGTGCCGGTGTATTCCAGCGTGTCGATGAGCCAGGGCAAGCTTCGGGCCGATTTCTCGGTGACGCTCAGCGTGCACAACGCCTCCGAAACCAGGCCCCTGGTGCTGAAGCGGATCGCCTATTTCGACACATCAGGCAAGATGGTGGAGAGCTACCTCAAATCGCCGATCGCGCTAAAACCGTTTGCTACGATCGAGGTCGCGATCGCCACCACCGATACCCGCGGCGGCACCGGCGCGAATTTCATGGTCGATTGGGCGGCCGCCGGCGAAATCGCGGAACCCGCGGTCGAGGCCCTGATGGTCGGCAGCGTCGGCGCCGGGCATTACGCCTTCATCAGCCAGGGCCGCCCGATCCGGCTGGTCGGCAAGAACTGAATTGAACTGACTTCACGGAAGGCCGCTTCCCGCGGACCTTCTCAACGACAACAACACGGAGCGAAACGTCCATGTCCACCTCAGCCCAGTTCGACTTTGCACCGCTGCTCCCGGCCGGCCTGCCTGCGCCGGCCGCGCGCTGGACCGGGCTCGCCAAATACAGCTTCGTCGGCGGCAACAACGATCCCGAGCAGGTGCCGGTCGACGGCTTGCTCGAAGCAATGAATGCCGTGCTGAAGCGTGAGGGAAGGAGTCTTGCGACCTACAACCTCGCGCATGGACCGCAGGGCTATCTGCCGTTGCGCCAGTTCCTGACCGAGAAGCTGAAGCGCGATGCCGGGATCGCCTGCACGGCGGACGAGATCATGATCGTCTCCGGCTCGCTGCAGGCGCTCGATCTGGTCAATCAGACGCTGCTTGCCAAGGGCGACACCGTGCTGATCGAGCAGGAGACCTATCAGGGCTCGCTGAACCGGCTGACCCGGCTCGGCGTCAATGCGGTCGGCATTCCCCTCGACGGCGAGGGCATCCGGATCGATGCGCTGGCCACAGCGCTCGCCGATCACAAGCGACGCGGCATCACGCCGAAATACATCTACACCATCCCGACCGTGCAGAACCCCACCGGCTCGATCCTCCCCGAGAGCCGCCGCGCCGAGATGCTGAAGCTGTCCAGGGAATACGGCGTGCCGATCTTCGAGGATGATTGCTATGCCGACTTGATCTGGAACGGCGAACGGCCGCCCGCGATCTACGCCATGAGCCAGCATGGCGGCGTGATCCATATCGGCTCTTTCTCGAAATCGATCGCACCGGCGCTGCGGGTCGGTTTCATGGTTGCGCCCTGGGAGATCATGTCGCGGATGCTGCCGCTGAAGACCGATGCCGGCTCGGGTGCGCTGGAGCAGATGGTGCTCGCCGAATACTGCGCGCCGCATTTCGCGACCCACGTGCCCAAACTGACACGAGGACTGCGCGCAAAACTCGACACGCTGATGGAGGCGCTCAACGAGCAGTTCGGCACCGCGGCCGAGTTCGAGGCGCCCAAGGGCGGCATCTTCCTCTGGGTCAAGCTGCCCGACAATGTCGATACGTTGAAGCTCTACCAGGCAGCGCTCGCCGCCGGGGTCTCGATCAATCCAGGCCCGGAATGGTCGACCAGCAAGGCCCATTCCGGCAGCCGGCTCCGGCTCTGCTTCGCGAGCCCCTCGCACGACCAGATCCGCGAAGGCGTCGCCGTGCTGGCGGAAGTGTGCCGCAAGGAATTCGGCGTGCCCGCGCGCAGCGGCAATGTGGAGAAGCGCGGCTAGAGCGTTTTCGAGCGAAGTGGATACCGGTTCGCGTGAAGAAAACGCGTCTAGATAAGAATCTAGAGTCCCGTTCCGATTCAATCGGAACGGAGCTCTAGGCAGACACCGCCGAGCCAAGTTCACGGGGCCAAGTGAAACTCCACGTTCACCTGGCCGCTTCCGCTCGACGGGAAGTAGTCGCAGAGTTGCTCGGCGGGGCCACGGAAATCGTACCAGCCGAGCGCCGCGAACAGCATGATGGTGTCGGCCATCCCGCCTTCGCCGTGGCACCGCGTGGCGTAATCGGGAAGCATATCGAGAAACTCCCGATAGCGACGCTGCTGCCAAAGCTCCAGCACGCGCAAATCGACCTGGCGGTTGAACTCGCTGGCGATCGACGTCCAGGCATCGGCGCCGAGCTTCTTGTTCGGCAACAACCGATGCGACAGCGATCCGCTGGCAAGCAGCGCAACCCGCTCGCCGGATCGGGCGATCGCACGGCGGGTCGCTTCGCCCAGCAGCCGGCTCTCCTCGATCGATGTGAACAGCGGCGACGCGACCGAGACCACCTTCGCCCAACCCTCCGGGTTGAGGTAGTGCATCGGGACGATGGTGCCGTATTCCAGACCAAGGCTCTCGATCTGATGCGCCATCACATTGAGGCCGTCGCTTGCCGCCTCGCGTGCGATCGCTTCGGCAAGCGACGTGTTCTCCGGCAAATCGTAGCCCAGATCCTTGATCATCTGCGGCGCTTCGTGGCTCGTGAACGAGCCGCGATGCCAGGCATTGGCGTTGATGTGGTAGCCGAAATTCGATAGCCAATGGGTATCAAATACCACAAAGGACGATACCCTGCGATCCCTGGCTCGGCGGCCGAGTTCGCACAATGCTGCCACCGCGCCCGCTCTCACATCGTGCAGCGGGTGATCGGCAGGCTCCGATAGCATCAGAGACGGTACATGGCTGACTTTGGCGGCAAGTACGAGTTCGCCCATCGAAGCAATATCCTCTTCCGGTCAGGCTGCCTTGGTGGCGACGTCGCGGAACGCGTTCAAGATGCGCAGCAGCAGCACGATCGAGACGTTGCCCTTGCCCGCTTCTATGAGCGCAATATAGCGCTGCGACACGCCAGACCGGCGGGCCAGTTCGCGACGCGTCATACCGGCATTCGCCCGCGCGCCGCGGACAGCCGCGCCCAGCTGCAGCAGGAAATCACTTTCGGAGAACGGTGCGCCCGGCGCGGAAGAACGTACCGATCGGTCGATGGAGGAATGATTCCCGGTCACGACGTGCCCCTTTATGATTGCTCATCATCGACCAGCGGGATTTGCTGTCGTTGATGCGGATCAATGACAGGGGTCGCCGGGGCAGGCGGCCTACCGCACCGAAAATGGCGCCTGGTAGGGCCGGCCGAACGGCACGCCGTTGACCACGGTCTGCACCGGCTTCAGCTGCAGGTTGCCGTCGCGCTTGTTGTTGCGGGTGTCGACGAAGGTGACCGGGCCCTCGACGAGGTCCATGATCGCGACATCGGCGGGCGCGCCACGCTGCAGCGTGCCGATCTTCGGGGTGCGGTTGATGATCCGCGCCGGCACCGAGGTCGCCATCGCGACGACCTGATCCAGCGACGAGCCCATCGCCAGGAACTTGCTCATCACGTTCGGCAGGAACGGGACGCCCGGCGAGTTGCCTGAAAAGACGTGGATGTCGGACGAGATCGTATCGGGCGTGCAGCCGGCAGGGATCGCGACCTCCGCCACCGTAAAATCGAAGCTGCCGCCGCCATGGCCGACATCGAACAGCACGCCGCGCTGCTTGGCCGCGAGCGCCGCCGGCAACAGCTTGCCGTCCTGCACGATGTTGGTGAAAGCCCCCGACATGTTCGGCGCGCCCGAATAGGCATGGGTGAGGATATCGCCCGGCCGCAGCAGATCGAGGATGGCGGACATCAACTCTCTGGTCTCGACGCCGCCGATATGCACCATCATCCGCGCCGGCCAGCCGCACATCTCGCAGGCCTGGATGCCGCGCTTCAGCGGCTCGATGCCGTGCTTGAAGATGACGTTTTCCGACATTCGCACCTTGACCCCGATCAGGAAGTCCGGGTTCTCGGCGAGTGCCATTGCGCAGGCTTCGACCTGGGCGTTGTCGATGTTGTAGAGCTCGGCCACCGGAAAGGCCGACAGGCCGTTGTTGGCGATATGGACGAAGGCGTAGATCCGCGTCCGCGACTGCGCCACGATGAAGCGCCGCAGCGCCGCAAGATTGTTGACGCCGGCATCGCCGGCCGAGACCACGGTCGTGGTGCCCTGGAATTGCACCAGCTCGTCGGCGGGAATGCCGATCGCCGATCCGTAAGGGTAGACGTGGCAGTGCAGATCGACCAGCCCCGGCATCACGAGCTTGCCCGACGCGTCGATGGTCTTGCTGGCGCGGGCGACCGGGATCTCGTCGTCGATCGCCTCGATCAGGCCCCAGCGGATGCCGATATCGCGCTTGCCGCGCAGCGACTGGCTTGGATCGATCACGTCGCCGCTCTTGATGACGAGGTCGAACTTGTCGTCCGGCCCCATCGCCGCAGCGGCCGGTCCTGCAATGGCGGCGGCAGCGGCCGATCCCGTAGCTTTCAAAAAAACGCGGCGCGAAATTCCACTCACGGCAACGTCCCCCGAACATTGATTTTTATGGTGTGATGATGCGTCGGACGCAGAAGTTAGGCAAGGCCACCTGAACAGCCGTTAAGAAAACTCCGCCAGTTCCTGAGGAACGTTTCGATGCCTGCACGGTTTCCTCCTCGCATCATTTGAGGAGGACGAAATGAAAAAGATTGGTTTTGTTCTTGCAGCGATCGGCACGCTTGCAGTGGCCGTTCCGTCGATCGCGAACGCCGAGACCGTCGTGATCAAGCGCGGCCATCACCATCACTGGGATCGCGGCTGGGGCACGCGCGCCGAGATGCGCCACGACCGTGGTTGGCATCGCGGCTGGCATCACGACCATGACCGAGCGGTCGTGATCCGGCGCGACCGCTACTAACCACCGACACGTCCAAGAGGTCGACACAACGGAAAATGGCTCCTTGCGGAGCCATTTTTCTTTTTCAACATTCACATCGGATGGTCGACGGCTCAATCCCACGCCGGGGCAAAACCCGGATTGACGCAGCGCATGTCCTTGCGCAGCGCGGCGATCACCTTGCGGTCGTCGTCATCGAGCTCGACCTTCAGCGCATCGAGATTGGCGCTTTGGCTTTCTGCGCGTGACGCTTTCGGGATGGCCGCAACGCCATCCTGATCGAGCAGCCATTTCAACGCCACCTGGGCTGCGGTCGCATCATGCTTGCGGCCGATCTTTGCCAAGGTCTCGTCGGTCGCGAAACGGCCCTGCGCCAGCGGACAATAGGCCACCAGCGGGATCGATTTCGCGGCGAGATATTTCCGCACCGGCGTCTGATCCAGCATCGCGTGATACTCGATCTGGTTGCAGGCGATCGGCGCCCTGATATCCTCGACCACGGTCTTGAGCAGCGCGGTGGTGAAATTCGCGACGCCGATCGCGCGGGTGCGGCCCTCTTCCTTCAGCTGCATCAGCGTCTCGAACACGGCGGGCAGCTTCATGCTCTTCGACGGCCAGTGTACCAGATAGAGATCGACGTGATCGAGCCGCAGCTTGTTCAGGCTGGCATCGAACGCCTTCCGGATTGCATCGGGCGCCAAATTCTCGTGCCAGACCTTGGTGGTGACATGCAGGTCCTTCCGCGCGACCTTGGAAGCCGCGATCGCCTCTCCGATCGCTTCTTCGTTGCCGTACATCTCGGCGGTGTCGATGTGCCGGTAACCGAGCCCGAGCGCGCTCTCGACCGCCGCGCGGCAGGCATCGCCCTGCATGCGGAAGGTGCCGAGCCCGAGCTGCGGCAGGCTGATGCCCTGTGTCTGCAGATTGTCCATGGATAGCTCCTGACGCGTGGGACGCCGATGAAATCGACGACGCCACGCCAGCAAATCAGCTGAAAGGAATGAAATTGGCAGAACTGCCGAGACGCAGTCTGCCCGTAAACCGGCCCTGCGGGCAAGGCGCCTGCAATCAAGATGTCGCGACGGGATAAGGGACGGCTCTAGATGTGCTGCGCCATGATCTGGCCGGGCCGCGCGTCCGGCCGCGGTTCGATGTCGACCGACCAGAGATCATGATTGTCGACGTCCTTCAGCGTCACTTTCATCACGCCGGTCTTGCCGTCGATGTCGACACGGCCGAAGAATTGCAGGCCGAAGCACGGCGCGAGATTGTCGCCCTGCTCGGCCGAACAGCCCTTCTGGTACATCGCTTTCGGGCCGAAAGTGTTGTCGAGCTCGCCGGGCGACCAGGTGCCGGCATGCAGCGGGCCGGAGACGAATTCCCAGAACGGCTCGAACTCCTGGAACACCGCGCGGTTCGGATCGTAGTGATGCGCCGCGGTGTAGTGCATATCGGCGGTGAGCCACACCGTGTTGCGCACGCCGGCGCGCTTGATGAAGGACAGGAGATCGCCGATCTCGTGCTCGCGCCGCTCGGGCGGGCCGTCACCGAGCGCGACGGCATCGAGGCTCACGAGCCCGATCGGCAGGTCGGCCGCGATCACCTTCCAGACGGCGTCCGACGCCGCCAGCTCCCGCTTCAGCCAGCCAAGCTGGCTCTCGCCAAGGATGAAGGCCTGGTCCGGATCACCCTGCTTGTTCCAGCTGGAATCGCGATAAGAGCGCATGTCGATGATGAAGACGTCGAGCAGCGGCCCGTAGGCGATCTTGCGATAGACCCGGCCGTCGCGCTCCGGCATCAACCGCATCGGCATGAATTCATGGAAGGCGCGGCGTGCCCGCGCCACCAACCGCGAATTGCCGTCCGCATCATAGCCGGTCGAATCCGCAGTGCCGATCGGCGCCCAGTCGTCGGCCACCTCGTGGTCGTCCCATTGCGCGAACATAGGCACCTCGGCGTGGAAGGCGCGGAAATGCTCATCGAGCCAGTTGTATTTGTAGTTGCCGCGAAACTGCTCAAGAGTCTGCGCAACGACGGATTTCTCCTCGGTGACGATGTTGCGCCAGACCTCGCCGTTCGGCAGCGCCTGTTGCGGCGGCACCGTGCAATCCGCATAGATGTGATCGCCGGAATGGATGAAGAAATCCGGGCGCTCGTTCCGCATGGTGCGATAGCTACGCAGGCCACCGCGCGCAGGGTCGATGCCCCAGCCCTGCCCGACGACGTCGCCCGACCAGACGAACGAGACCGAGCGGCGGTCGATAGGCGCGGTGCGGAAATGCCCGACCCGGCTTTCGCCGACCAGGCCGTCACGATCCTCGAAGCTGACGCGATAGAACAGGTCCTGGCCCGGCGGCAGGCCGTCGAGCAGCAGTTTTGCGGTGAAGTCGCGCTCGGGCAGCGCATCGACCGACGCACTGCGCAGGACGGTGGCAAAGCTCTCGACGGCCGCGCATTCGATCCGCATGCGCGCGGCACGATCGGCGCGAGCCCAGATCACAGCGGAATCGCTTGCGACGTCACCGGACTGGATGCCCGCGATCGCGGGACGATCGGCGGCGCGGCTCAGATACGGTCTTGTCAGCGAGCCCAGCCCTGCCAGCGCGGCCGTCGACGCCGAGCGCACCAGAAGCTGACGCCTTGTGAGGCCTCGCCGCCTCGCGGAGATCGCTGTCGGCATTCAGTAACCTTCGTCATATCCTGACGAGGGTTTTGCCTGCGCCGTTTGACTCCGGGCTTACAGTTTCTTGACTCCCCGCCGACGGTTTTGCGACGGCGGGATGACTCTCGGGTCCCCAGACCCGTCATCCTTGAGGAGCGCGGAACGCGCGTCTCGAAGGATGAATCGGCGACCGACGGGGCCGTCGATCCTTCGAGACGCGCGCAAGTGCGCGCTCCTCGGGATGACGGGTCTTGTGCTGATGCGGTGCTCACGTGACCGGCGCGAGACCGCGAGCCGCCCTCACCGCTGCCAGTTGCAAATGCCGCCGGTACGGCACGGCCAGGTCTGGATCCTGGTGTCGCGGGCTTCCGCGTCTAGCGGGTTCGAGTGCCGGCGCGCGAGCTTGGCGCGGGTGGGAACGTGCGTGGCGGCACGCTTCCGCTCTTGCGGCGCGGTCACTCTGGTCGTCCGAACGGGCTTCTGCCGCTCGACCTTCGGCTCCTCGACCTTCGGGTCGACAGCAGCATGCTGATCCGGACCGTGATCGGTCTTTGCCTCGACCGGAACCGGCTCGAACTGTGCCGGCGGGCCGAGCGGCTTCGGCGACAGCACGGCCCGGGAGAGATCGAGGCTGAAGAACTCGCTCGGACGATAGTCGTCAGCCAACGCCACGCCACCCAGAGCCAGGCAAGCGGTACAAACGGTTGCAACGAAAACGCTTTTCAGGACCGTCAAAAAGGCCTCCTGAAATCACTCGAACAGAACAGCCATCATGTAGGGACCCGGCCGCGCGAATCCAGCCGCTGGTTGCAGGCAGGGTTACTGGTCAACCAAGGCGGCCGTGGAAAGTTCCCGGCCCCTATTCCGCCGCCTGTGCCAGCGGCTGGCCGATCGCGCGCTCCAACCGCGCGCATTCGGTGCGGTAGCGGGCGACATTGCCTTCCTTGATATGGCCGTATCCGCGCACGAGGTCCGCGGCCTTCGCCAGCGCCACCAGGCGCGGCAGATCGAGCGGCTTGTTGCCGTCGAGGTGGCGCAGGATCATCGCCGAATAGTCGACCGGCAGCGCGCGCTCCATCTTGCGCTCGGCGGTGTAGCCGAAGATGTCGAACGCAGTGCCGCGCAGGCCCTTCAGGCCGGCCAGCAGCCCGAATGCCTTGAATATCCACGGCCCGAATTCGCGCTTCTGCAACCGCCCGGTGACCGGATCGCGCTGTGCCAATAGCGGGGGCGCCAGCAGGACCTTCAAGCCGGAATTGCCCTCGAACTGCTCGCGCAACGCCCTGCTGAATTCGCCATCGGAATAGAGCCGCGCGACCTCGTATTCGTCCTTGTAGGCCATCAGCTTGAACAGGCCCTTCGCAAACGCCTCGGTCAGGTCTTGCGAACCCGGCGCCGCCGCGGCCTCGGCCGCGCGAACGCGCGCGACATCGTCGAGATAGCGCTTTGCGTAGGCCGCGTCCTGATAATCGGTGAGGAACTTGGCGCGGAACGCGATCGCCTCATCCAGCGTCTTCTTTGCCAGCGCTGCGCCCGCGTTCTTGAAGCGCGCGGCGCTGACCACGCGTTGCAGATCGTGCGCGGCGAGCCGGCCCCACGAGAACGCGGTCTTGTTCATCTCGATCGCCGCGCCGTTGAGCTCGATCGCTTTGAGGATCGCCTCGAGCGACAGCGGGATCGCGCCGCGCTGGAACGCAAAGCCGAGCATGAAGGCGTTGGTGGCGATGCTGTCGCCCATCAGCGCGGTCGCAAGCCCGGTGGCATCGAGGATGTCGAGATCGTCAGGTCTCACCGCACCGTTCAGCGCATCGCGCATCGAGCTGGCCTCGAAGTCGATATCGGGATCGATCACGAAGCTCGCGGTCGGCAGCAAATCGGCGTTGACGACGGCGCGGGTGAAGCCGCGCTCGGCGCGGCTCAGCGCCGGGACGCTGGTTGCAACCACGAGGTCACAACCTAGGATCAGGTTGGCATTGCCGGGCGCGATGCGGACCGTGGTCAGCATGTCGGAGGCCGGCGCCAGCCGGACATGACTCATGACCGCGCCGTTCTTCTGCGACAGGCCGGTGAAGTCGAGCGTCGAGCAGGCGAGCCCTTGGACATGCGCGGCCATGCCGAGCAGCGCACCGATGGTGATGACGCCAGTGCCGCCGATGCCGGTGATCAGGATGTTGTAGGGCGCGCTCAGCGCAGCCGCCGGCGGCGTCGGCAGGTCGGCGAACAGCGCCTTGGGATCGGCGGCGGTGCGGTCGGCCTTGCGCAGCTTGGGATCCTGCACCATCACGAAGCTCGGGCAGAAGCCCTCGATGCAGGAGAAATCCTTGTTGCAGTTCGACTGGTCGATGCGGCGCTTGCGGCCGAGTTCGGTCTCCAGCGGCTGCACCGAGACGCAGTTCGACGCCACCGAGCAATCGCCGCAGCCTTCGCAGACGCGCTCATTGATGAAGACGCGCTTGGCCGGATCGGGAAACAGCCCGCGCTTGCGGCGGCGGCGCTTCTCGGCGGCGCAGGTCTGGTCGTAGATCAGGACGGTGAGGCCCTCGATCTCGCGCAAGGTGCGCTGCACGGCGTCGAGCTCGCGGCGATGGTGGATGGTGGCGCCGGACGGGAAGTAATTGGCGGGATATTTGTCGGGATCGTCGGAGACGATCGCAAGCTTCTTGGTGCCTTCGGCCCAGACCTGGTGGGCGATCTGCGCCACCGTGAAGCCGCCTTCGGCGGGCTGGCCACCGGTCATTGCGACCGCGTCGTTGTAGAGGATCTTGTAGGTGATGTTGACGCCGGCAGCCGCGGCGGCGCGCAGCGCCAGCAAACCGGAATGCGTGTAGGTGCCGTCGCCGAGATTCTGGAACACATGCTGTTCGCTGGTGAACGGCGCCTGCCCGATCCAGCTCACGCCCTCCGCGCCCATATGCGAGATGGTCTGGGTGTTGCGGTTCGGCACCGACAGCGCCATGCCGTGACAGCCGATGCCGGCCATGGCGCGGCTGCCCTCGGGGATCTTGGTCGACGAATTGTGCGGGCAGCCCGAGCAGAAATACGGCGTGCGCGACAGCTTCGCGGCGCCGGTGCCCTCGGCCGGGCGATCGAACGCCTCGAGTTTTGCCAGGCGCTGCTCCAGCAACGGACTGCGATGGCCGAGCTTGCGCAGCCGCGCCACCACGGCGGCAGCGACCATCGTCGGCGTCAGCTCGCCTTCGCTCGGCAGCAGAGGCGCGCCGCTCTCGTCGCGCTTGCCGACCACCGACGGACGCTTCGACGCGTCCATGTTATAGAGGATGTGGACCAGCTGGTCCTCGACGAAGCCGCGCTTCTCCTCCACGACCAGTACGTCCTGCAAGCCTTCCGCGAACGCGCGCGCGCCGTTGGCCTCCAGCGGCCAGGTCAACGCCACCTTGTAGATGCGCAAACCCAGCTCCTGCGCCTCGGCATCGGTGATGCCGAGATCGGCGAGCGCCTGGCGCAGATCGAGATAGGCCTTGCCGGTCGCCATGATGCCGAGCCGCGCCGGCTTCGAATCCAGCACGATGCGGTCGAAGCGGTTGGCGCGGGCGAAGGCCGCGACCGCCTCCATTTTGGGCCCGTGCAGCCTGCGCTCGGCCTCCAGCGGCGGATCCGGCCACCGGATCGACAGCCCGCCCGGCGGCATCTCGAAATCGTCGGGCATGATGATCTTGATGCGATCGGGATCGCTGACGATCGAGGCCGAGCTCTCCACCGTCTCGGAGATCGCCTTGAAGCCGACCCAGCAGCCGGAATAGCGCGACAGCGCGAAACCGAGAATGCCGAGGTCGAGATAGTCCTGCAGCGTCGCCGGATTGACCACCGGCATCAGCGCCGAGGCGAACACCTGCTCGCTCTGATGCGCCAGGGTAGAGGACTGGCAGCCATGGTCGTCGCCGGCCAGCGCGATCACGCCGCCATTCAGCGAGGTGCCGGCCGAATTGGCGTGCTTGAGCGCGTCGAGCGAGCGGTCGACGCCGGGGCCCTTGCCGTACCAGATGCCGAACACGCCATCGACCTTGGCGCCGGGGAACATGCCGACCTGCTGGCTGCCCCAGACCGCGGTCGCCGCCAAATCCTCGTTGAGGCCGGGAACGAACGCGATGTCGTGCTCTTTGAGGAACGATTTGGCGCGCCACAGCGCGTGATCATACATGCCGAGCGGCGAGCCGCGGTAACCGGAGATGAATCCGGCGGTGTTCAGCCCGTGCGCGCGGTCGCGTTCGCGCTGCAACATGGGCAATCGGACCAGAGCCTGGGTACCGGAGAGGAAGATTCGCTTGGTGTCCAACCGGTACTTGTCGTCCAGTCCAACGTCCATCAACGCCATCAGTTTCCCCGTCAGTCAGCCACGCCGGTCCGAACCGGTCTCATTATCTTCGGAATGATCATGCATCAGCATGCACTGATTTTGTTATGCATGAACAGCCTCGTTCCATGGCCCCAACACATATCTCGATGTTGCGTGCGCGAGGCCTCGAGGCTTGCCGAACCCCGGCATCTTTGAAACGGTGCGCGCAAAGGGAGACCAAGGATGATAAGAGTCGAATCCGCGTTCACGACGGAAATCGTGGAGAACGGCGATCTGCTGGTGGGTCCCTGGCGCAGCCCGAAACAGATGCTGCAGGCCCAGACCTACGACTCCCACGCCTCGATTCACGACGACGCAACCGCGCAGAAGCTCGGCTTCCGCGGCGGCACCATCGAGGGGCCGACCCATTTCAGCCAGTTCGCGCCGCTGTGCGAGCGGATCTGGGGCCGCACCTGGTTCGAGACCGGCTGCCTGTCGGCGCATTACCGCAACCCGGTGTTCGAGGGCGAAGAGGTGCAGGCCCAGATCGAGAAGCCGAAACCGGGCCAGACGGTTTGCGCAATCGGAATGATCAAGCGCGACGGCACCGAGATCCTGCGTGGCACGGCCTCGATCGACGGCGACGGCACCGAAACAGCGCTCAGCCGCCGGCTCGGCGAGCTGAAGCCGCTGACCGATCCGGTGATCCTCGCCGACATCAAGGTCGGCATGAAGACGGCCCGGCAGGCGATCAAGATGGATTTCGACCAGAACATGGGCGACCTCTATCCGTTCTCGCTGGCCGACAAGCTGAAAGTGATCACCGAACCCTCGGATGGCTACTACGCGCAGGAGCACAATCCGTGGGGTCGCGCCGTCATCCCGATGGAGATGCTCAGCGTGCTGTTCCAGTACCGCGCGCGCGAGGACCGGCTGCCGGTCCGTGGCCCCGCGGTCGGGCTGTTCGCCGACCAGGAGATCCGGCTGCTGCGCGGGCCGCTGTTCCCGGGCGAGACCTATTGGGTGGAGCGCGAGGTCGTGGCGCTCTCCGGCAGCAAGCGCACCGAAAGCATGTGGGTGCGCTCGACCGTGTTCGACGCCGACAACGCCGTGGTCGCAACCATGCTGCTCAACGGTGCCAGCATGAAGGACTCCTACGCCAACTACGCCGGCGAGCACAAAGCCCTCTACGGCTGAAGCGCCGCCTCTCCCGCAAGCCGCCGAACAAGGACAACAACAATGGCCCGCCTGCCCTATCTCGAAGCCGACCAGGTCGCCCCCGAGTATCGCGACATGCTCAAGCGCAACACCAACCTGCACAAGCTGCTGGTGAACTCACCGGACATGGCACGCGCCTTCAATGGAATCGGCGGCTACATCCGCTTCAAGAGCAAGCTCGACCCGCGATTGCGCGAGCTTGCGATCCTGCAGGTCGGCTGGCTGGAGAAGTCGGAATATGAATTCACCCACCATGTGAAGATCGGCAAGGAGTTCGGCGTCACCGACGAGGACATCAAGGGCCTGATCGCGGAGACCGACGGCAAGCCGTCGCAGCTCGAGCCGCTGGCACGAGCGATCCTCAGGGGCGCCCGCGAGATGGTGCGCGAGCTCGCGATGTCGGAGGCGACCTTCGCCGAGATCAAGAAAGAGCTCTCCGACGAGCACATGACCGATCTGGTGCTGACGATCGCGTTCTACTGCGCCGTGGTGCGCGTGCTCGCCACCATGCAGATCGACAACGAACCCAGCTACAAAGAAGTACTGCAGCAGTACCCGATCCCGGGAGTGAAGTGACATGCGCCTTAGAGATCGCGTCGCCATCGTCGTCGGCGCCGGCCAGAGCCCTGGCGAGGGCATCGGGAACGGCCGCGCCACCGCGCTGACCTTCGCCCGCGAAGGCGCCAAGGTTTTGTGCGTCGATCACAATCTGGCGTCGGCGCAGGAAACCGTCGACCTGATCGTGGCCAAGGGCGGGACTGCGACCGCCTTCAAGGCCGACGTCACGAAAAACGCCGACATCAAGGCGATGGTGGCGGATGCGCATGGCCGCTGGGGCAGCGTCGATATCCTGCACAACAATGTCGGCGTCAGCCTCTCCGGCGGCGATGCCGAGTTGCTCGACATATCAGAGGAGGCGTTCGACCGCTGCGTCGCGATCAACCTGAAGAGCTGCATTCTTGCCGCCAAGCACGTGATCCCGATCATGCGCAAGCAGCAGAGCGGCTCGATCATCAACATCTCGTCGATGGCCGCGATCACGACCTATCCTTACGTCGCCTACAAGGCGACCAAGTCGGCGATGATCGCCTTCACCGAACAGCTGGCCTACCAGAATGCGCAATATGGCATTCGCGCAAACGTGATCCTGCCGGGATTGATGAACACGCCGATGGCAGTGGACACCCGCGCCCGCGAATTCAAGAAGACCCGCGCCGAGGTCGAGGCGGAGCGTGACAGCAAGGTGCCGCTGCGTCACAAGATGGGCACGGGCTGGGATGTCGCCAATGCCGCGCTGTTTCTCGCCTCCGACGAGGCCAACTTCGTGACCGGTGTCACGTTGCCGGTCGATGGCGGTGCCAGCGTGCGGCGCGGCTAATCGAGACCATTAACCCCTGTGACGCTGTGCAGTTAATCTCTGTGACGCAATCACGTGTTTTTGCGCCGCAATGATTCGAAAAAATTGAAGTATTCCAATGACACGGCGATGTGACGGCGTGTCCACATAAATCGAAATCCTGACTCGTTGTGGTCGCACGAAATTCATCTGCGCTCTGTATCTCGCACGCCAAGAACTTCTGGAGTGCCTGGACCAATGAGCGAAGAATTCGAACTCAGACCCGATCAGTGGGATGCGCTGAAAGCGCTGCGGGCTCCCGCAGCAAACCCGTCACGGCTGAACCGGTTCGCCGTCGAGAGCCTGATCACGCTCGGCTATGTCGCGATACGTGGCGACGCGTTTGAGCTGACGCCCGCGGGCCGCAAGGTGCTGGTCCGTGGTTCGTCACTTCTGCTGCTCGATATCGCAGCTTGATCCCTTCCAAGCTGACATCAAGCTTACACACGCGGCATCATGCCGCGTGTGCTTTTCCGGGGATGGTCGCCTCGCCGTGCTGGGTCAGCGGCTTCATGCCGGTGACGGTGCGCAGCAGCACATAGAACACCGGCGTCAGGAACAGGCCGAACACCGTGACGCCGATCATGCCGGAGAACACCGCGACACCCATCGCGCGCCGCATCTCCGAGCCCGCACCGGTCGAGAGGACCAGCGGCAGCACGCCCATGATGAACGCCATCGACGTCATCAGGATCGGCCGCAGCCGCAGCCGGCTCGCTTCGATCGCGGCCCTGATCGGCGAGCGCCCGGCGAATTCGAGCTCGCGCGCGAATTCGACGATCAGGATGGCGTTCTTGGCCGACAAGCCCACCAGCACGATCAGGCCGATCTGGGTGAACACGTTGTTGTCCCCCTTCGACAGCCAGACCCCGAACATCGCGGCCAAGAGCCCCATCGGCACGATCATGATGATCGAGAGCGGCAGCGCCAGGCTCTCATAGAGCGCGGCGAGCACCAGGAACACCAGCAGGATCGCCAGCGGGAACACCCAGATTCCGGAATTGCCGGCGATGAACTCCTGATAGGTCAGGTCGGTCCATTCGAAGGCAAAGCCCGGCGGCAGCGTTTCGGCTGCGATCCGCGTCGCCGCCTCCTGCGCCTGGCCGGACGAATAGCCAGGCGCCGCGGCGGCGTTGATATCCGACGACAGGAAGCCGTTATAGCGAATCGCCCGCTCCGGCCCCGCGCTCTGGCGGACCTTCAGCAGCGCCGACAGCGGCACCATGTCGCCCGACGACGAGCGCACCTTCAACTGCCTGATGTCGTCGGCCCGCGCGCGGAACGGCGCATCCGCCTGCACATAGACCGAATAGGTGCGGCCGAATTTGTTGAAGTCGTTGACGTAGTAGGAGCCGAGATAGATCTGCAGCGTGTTGAAGACCTCCGTGACCGGCACGCCGAGCTGCAGCGCCTTGGTGCGATCGATGTCGGCGAACAGCTGCGGCACGTTGACCTGGAAGCTCGAGAACACGCCGGCGATCTCCGGCGCCTTCTGCATCGCCGTCATGAACGCTTTGGTGGCGTCGTTCAGCGCTTCATAGCCGAGACCCGCACGATCCTCGATCTGCAGCTTGAAACCGCCGATGGTGCCGAGGCCATTGACCGGCGGCGGCGGGAACATGGCAATGAAAGCGTCCTGGATGCCGGCATATTTCTTGTTCAGTGCCATCGCGATCGCAGGTCCCGAGAGCGACGGGTCCTTGCGTTCATTGAACGGTTTCAGGGTCGAGAACACGATGCCGGCGTTGGACGAATTGGTGAAGCCGGAGATCGACAGGCCGGGGAATGCCACCGAGCTTTCGACACCGGGCTGGGTCAGCGCGATGTCGCTCATCTTGC
The DNA here is from genome assembly GCA_016839165.1 of Bradyrhizobium sp. PSBB068. Lineage (NCBI taxonomy): Bacteria > Pseudomonadati > Pseudomonadota > Alphaproteobacteria > Hyphomicrobiales > Nitrobacteraceae > Bradyrhizobium > Bradyrhizobium sp. PSBB068. The sequence continues at coordinate 1,517,299 of CP069300.1, read as the reverse complement.
GGATCACTTCCTCGGTGCGGTCGAGCGTGGCGCCGTCGGGCAGCCGCGCAAAGCCGACCAGATACTGCTTGTCCTGGCCCGGCACGAAGCCCGACGGCACCTGCTTGAACAGCACGCCGGTCAGGCCGATCAGCAGCACATAGAGGCCGATCACCACGGCCTTGCCGTAGATCACATTGGTGACGGTGCGGCCGTAGTTCTCGGACGACTTGGTGAAGACCTTGTTGAAGCCGCGGAAGAACCAGCCCAGCGACCTCTCCATGATCCGGGTCAGCCAGTCCTTGGGCTCGTGATGCCCCTTCAGGAGCAGCGCCGACAGCGCCGGCGACAGCGTCAGCGAATTGATCGCCGAGATCACGGTCGAGATCGCGATCGTGAGCGCGAACTGCTTGTAGAACTGTCCGGTGAGGCCGGAGATGAAGGCGAGCGGCACGAACACCGCTATCAAGACCAGCGCGATCGCGATGATCGGGCCGGACACTTCGCGCATCGCCTGGTTGGTGGCGTCGCGCGGCGACAGGCCGGACTCGATATTGCGCTCGACGTTCTCGACCACGACGATGGCGTCGTCGACCACGATGCCGATCGCCAGCACCAGGCCGAACAGGCTGAGCGCGTTGATCGAGAAGCCGAACACATGCATCACCGCGAAGGTGCCGACGATCGACACAGGCACCGCGATCAGCGGAATGATCGAGGCGCGCCAGGTCTGCAGGAACAGGATCACGACCAGCACGACGAGCGCGATCGCCTCCAGCAGCGTATGGATGACGGCCTCGATCGAGGAGCGCACGAACTGGGTCGGATCGTAGACGATCTGGTACGACACGCCTTCCGGCATGTTCTTCTTGATCTCCGCCATCGTCGCGCGGACATGGTCGGAGATCTCCAGCGCGTTCGAACCCGGCGCCTGGAAGATCGGGATCGCAACCGCCTGCTTGTTGTCGAGCAGCGAGCGCAGGCCGTATTCGGATGCGCCGAGCTCGATCCGCGCGACGTCGCGCAGCCGGACCACCTCGCCGGCCGAGCCGGTCTTGACCACAATGTCGCCGAACTGCTCCTCGGTCGACAACCGTCCCTCGGCGTTGACCGAGAGCTGCAGGTCAAGGCCCTTGACGCTGGGCGAGGAGCCGACCACGCCGGCCGCGGCCTCGACGTTCTGGGCCTGGATCGCCCGGACCACGTCGCTCGCGGTCAGCGAGTGCTCTGCGGCTTTCTGCGGATCGACCCAGACCCGCATCGAATAGTCGCCGGCGCCATAGAGCTGGACGTCGCCGACGCCGTCGATCCGCGCCAGCCGGTCCTTGACGTTGAGCACCGCGTAGTTGCGCAGATACGTCATGTCGTAGCGGTTGTTCGGCGACAGCAGATGCACGACCATGGTGAGGTCGGGCGAGCTCTTCTTGGTGATGATGCCGAGCTGACGCACCACGGCCGGCAGGCGCGGCTCGGCCTGCTGCACGCGGTTCTGCACCAGCTGGGTCGCCTTGTCGGGGTCGGTGCCGAGCCGGAACGTCACCGTCAGCGTCATCGCGCCGTCGGTGGTCGCCTGGCTCGACATATAGAGCATGCCCTCGACGCCGTTGATCTGTTCCTCGATCGGCGTTGCCACCGTCTCGGCGATCACCTTCGGATTGGCGCCGGGATAGGTCGCCCGCACCACGACCGACGGCGGCACCACGTCGGGATATTCCGAGATCGGCATCGCCACCAGCGAAATGAGGCCGGCGAGGAAGATCAGGATCGACAGCACACCGGCGAAGATCGGCCGGTCAATGAAGAATTTTGAGAGATTCATGGCTCCGCCCCCGCGTGCAGCGCCTAGCGCTGCACGACGTGCTGGTTGGTTTCAGTGGATGCCTGCTGCATGCCGCGCGCGCCCATCTCGGCGACTTCCGTCTTCAGAAGTGCGCCGGGGCGCACGCGCTGCAGGCCGTTGACGACGATGCGGTCGCCGGATTTCAGGCCGGCGGTGACGATCCGCAGGCCATCGACCGCGCCGCCGAGCGTGACGGAGCGATAGACCGCGCGGCTGTCGTCGCCGACCAGCATGACGAATTTCTTGTCCTGGTCGGTGCCGACCGCGCGCTCGTCGATCAGCACCAGCGTCTGCTGCTTGGGCTGGCCCATCCGCACGCGGGCGAACTGCCCCGGGATCAGCCGGCCGTCGTCGTTCTTGAACACGGCGCGGACGCGGATCGTGCCGCTCTGCCCGTTGACCTGGTTGTCGATCAGCTGGATGTGCCCCTTGGCGCTGAGGCCGCCCGAGGTGACCATGTCGACCGGGATCTGATCAAGATTGCCGCGCTTGCCGGAGGCGTCCGCGATCGAGTTCAGCGCCCGCAGCACGACTTCCTCGTCGGCATCGAAGCTCGCATAGATCGGATTGACCGAGACCAGCGAGGTCAGCACCGGCGACGAGGTGCCCGCCGCGACGAGATTGCCGACCGTGACCTCGATCCGGCCGACCCGGCCGTCGACCGGGGCGCGGACCTCGGTGTAGTCGAGATTGAGCTTTGCGGTCTGCAGCGCGGCTTCGGCAGCCTTGACGTTGGCGATCGCCTCACGATTGGCGTTGTCGCGCTGGTCGAAATCGCGCTTGGTGACGATGTTGTTGCCGACCAGCTGCGCGCCGCGCTCGACTTCGCTGGTGGTGAACACGACGCGGGCCTTGGCCGCCTCGAGCTGGGCCTGGGCGCGGTCGACCTCGGCGGCGTAGGGCGCGGGATCGATCTTGAACAGGATGTCGCCGGACTTCACCAGCGCGCCCTCGGTGAAGTTGGTCGACAGGATCGCGCCCGCCACTCGCGGCCGCAGCTGGACGCGGTCGACCGCCTCGAGCCGGCCCGAGAAGTCATCGAACAGGGTGGTCGACCGCGGCTGGATCACGGCGACGGTGACCGGAACTGCCGGTTCGGGCGCGGCGGCGGTGGCCGTCGCCTGCGCGGCATGGAAATAATGGCCGGTCGCGACCGAACCGGCGACGGCCACGGCGCCAAGGATCACGACGCCGCCGACGACGCGTCGGAACCGGCCGGAACGGGGATTTTGGGTTGACGGGGGCATTCACGCGCTCCAGATATCTGTAGTGTTCGCTACAAATGTGGAGCTGGACGCCGGTTCGCAAGATACTTATGTATCAGGCACTATGAAATTATTATCTCATTCATGGGGAAATGGGAAGTCGTGGAAAAACATCCGGTGCAACAATAGGATAAGCTAGGGACAGTCCGTCAGAGAAACGGCACCCCGCTTACGGAGCAACGAAAAATGGGAATGGGACGCCCCCGCGCCTTCGACGCGGACGCCGCCTTGGACCGGGCCATGGACGTGTTCTGGCGCCACGGATACGAGGGCGCGACGATCGCGCAGCTCACCGAGGCGATGAGCATCAATCCTCCGAGCCTCTATGCCGCCTTCGGCAGCAAGGAAGGCCTGCTCAAGGCCGCGCTCGACCGTTACAGCGAAAAGCGCGACGCCTGGATGGACCGGGTGGTCAGTGCCCCGACCGCGCACGAGGTGGCCGAACGATTTCTGATGGAGCATGCGGACGCCCAGACCGACCCCGCCAACCCGCCCGGATGTCTGCTGGTCCAGGGCGGCCTTGCCTGCGGCACCGGCTCGGAGAACGTTCCGTTCGAACTCGCGGCGCGCCGCACCCGCACCGAGGACCAGCTGCGCGAACGTTTTGTCCGCGCCAAGGCCGACGGTGACCTCGGCGCAAGCGTCGATCCGGTCACGCTTGCGCGCTATCTCTCCGCGGTCACATCGGGCATGTGCGTGATGGCCTCCTCGGGCGCGAACCGCGAGACGCTGCGTGAGATCGCAGCGGTGTCGCTGAAGGCGTTCGAGGAGCAGACCAAGGGCTGATCGCAGCTTCGGCGCAGCCGTTGCAACCGCCCCGCGAAGAGCGGGGCGAGGGAGGAAGACGTCACCACATCGTCTGGCGCGCGCGCTCCGGCCATTCCCGATCGTACTTCTCGCCGCCGACCGTGTGCTCGCTCATCTCGGCAAGGATCTGGCCCGGCGTCGGCAAGGCCGCCGGATCGATTCGCTTGTCCGGATTCCAGAGATCAGAGCGCACGATCGCGCGGGCGCACTGGAAGTAGATTTCCTCCACATTCATCACGATCACCGTGCGCGGCGCCTTGCCTTCCATCTTGAACGAGGCCAGCAGCTCCGGCTCGGCCGTGACAAAGGCGCGGCCGTTGACGCGCAGCGTGCTGCCCGATCCCGGGATCAGGAACAGCAGCCCGACGCGGGGATCGCGAACGATGTTGCGCAGCGAATCGCAGCGATTGTTGCCGCGGCGATCCGGCATCATCAGCGTCTTCGCATCATGGATGCGGACGAAGCCCGGCAGGTCACCGCGCGGCGAGCAATCGAGCCCTTCGGGGCCCGAGGTCGCCAGCGACACGAACGGTGATTTCTCGATGAGCACACGATAGAGCGGCGTCACGTGATCGGCGACCTTCACGGTCGACGCGTCGTTCGGGAAGCCGTAGATCGCCTCAAGCTGCTCGATCGTAGAGATCACCGACATCAGTGCTGTTCTCCTTTGTGGCTGCTCGTCCGTTGTCACGCGTCCCAGCGTTCGCCCCTGATGATGCGGACGAGCTGTCGCGCATGATATTCGGCGGTGCCGGAATTGACGATGGTGAAGTCGGGTGTCGCGGTGCTCTCGTCGACGGTGCGGGCCAGCCGCTGCGCGAGCAGACCGTCGCTGCTGCGTGCCCGCATCGAGAGCCGGGCGGCCAGCACGTCCGGCGGCGCCGTGACCAGCACGACCGTGGCACTGGCATAGTCGCGGCGGGCCGCCGCGATCACCGTGCGCGAGACGTTCGCGATCACAGTGCGTCCGGCGCGGATCTCGTCGTTGATCGCCCGCGACAGCGCATAGCGATGGCCATGCGCTTCCCAGTGCATGGCGTAGTCACCGGCGGCCGCCGCACGCTGGAACGCGTCCGCGCCGATCTCCTCATTGTCTTCCGACGCCGAGGCCTGGCGGGTGATCAGCCGGCGGGGAAACACGATGTCATGATCATCGGCGCAGGCCGCCTTCGCGAACCCAAGCAGCGTATCCTTGCCGGCGCCGCTCGGGCCGACCACCAGGATCAACCGGCCCGGCCCGATCGCAGCGCGCTGTTCGGCGATCACGGACGCATCGGTCACGCGACCCTCCTCCCCTCGCGCCAGACGCTGCGCACCACCGGCAGGTCGCGCGCGACGTGCACGCGGATCAGATCGGCGCGCCGGCCGACCGCGACCTCGCCGCGATCTGACAGACCGACCGCTTCGGCCGGCGTCTTGGTCACGGTGCGCACGGCGGAGGCAAGGTCGATCGCCGGCACATGCCGCGGCAGTTGCAACGCCGCCATCAACAGGCTGGACGGGATGTAATCCGACGACAGGATATCGAGCATGCCTTCATTGGCGAGATCGACCGCCGCGATATTGCCGGAGTGCGAGCCGCCGCGGACCACGTTCGGCGCGCCCATCAGGATGTCGATGCCGGCGGCGTGCAGGCCCCGCGCGGCTTCCATCGTGGTCGGGAATTCCGCCACCGCCACCTTGTCGTTGACGGCATCGACCACGTTCTCGTCGGTGGTGTCGTCGTGGCTCGCCAGCGGGATCCTGTACTCATGCGCCAGCGCGACGATCGCGCGGGTGTTCGCGACCGCATATTCCTTCTGATAGGCGAAGCGCCGCGCGAACAGCACGTCGAGCTGGGCGTCGGTCATGCCGCCGCCCTTGCCGCGGTAATAATCGCGCAACTTGACCTCGTCGCGGAACTGGCGCTGGCCCGGCGTATGATCCATCAGCGACATCAGCCGCACGTCCGGCCGGTCGATCAGCTCCTTGGCCTCGGCGACGACGTCAGGCATCGGTACCTCGCAGCGCAGATGCAGGAAGTGATCGGCGCGCAGCAGATCCTCCTCGCGTGCTGCCGAGATCGCCGCCGCCAGCACGCCGGCGCGGCCGTCGACGTCCTCGGCGCCGTCCTCGCGCCAGACCCGCAGCGAATCCAGCACCGTGGTGATGCCGGAGGTTGCGAGCTGCCCGTCATAGGAAATTACGGCGGCGACCGGGTTCCAGAACACCTTCGGCCGCGGCACGTAGTGCATCTCGAGATGGTCGGTGTGCAGCTCGATCAGACCCGGCATCAGGAGATCGCCGCCGGCGTCCTCCGCGCCCCCGGGCGCCCTGCCCTCGCCGAACTCGGCGATCTTGCCGTCAACGATAGCCACCCAGCCTTGCTCGACCACGCGATCGGCGAGGACCAGCCGGGCGTTGCCGATGATGGCGTCTTGCTTGGTGGTCATTTCAAACGGTCCTTCAGGCAGCAGCAGCGAACGAGGTCACATCGACGATGCGATCGGCAATCAGATGACGGATTTCGTCGTCATGGACAATGGCGACCATCGCGACGCCCCTGGTCTTTTTTTCCGCAATCAGCTCGACCACCACTGCGCGATTCGCCGCATCGAGCGAAGCGGTCGGCTCGTCCAGCAGCAGGATCGGCAGGTCCGAGATGAATCCGCGTGCAATGTTGACGCGCTGCTGCTCGCCGCCGGAGAAGGTCGACGGCGGCAAGGACCACAGCCGCTCCGGAATGTTGAGCCGGCGCAGCAGTTTGCCTGCACGCTCGCGGGCTTCCTCGCGCGCCACGCCGTTGACGATCAACGGCTCGGCGACGACGTCGATGGTCGCCACCCGCGGCACCGCGCGCAGGAACTGGCTGACATAGCCGATCGTCGAGCGGCGGATGCTCAGCACCTGACGCGGCTCGGCGGTCGCAAGGTCAACAACCCTGCCGTTGTGGCGGATGCCGATCCGGCCGCTGTCGCAGCGGTAATTGCCGAAGATCATCTTCAGGATCGAGGATTTGCCGGCGCCCGACGGGCCCGACAGCACCACGCACTCGCCGGGATCGGCGTGGAACGAGACGCCGCGCACCACGGGCAGCTCGACGCCGCCCTGCAGATGCATGGTGAAGGTCTTCTCGGCATTGGCAAGTTCGATCATCGCGGTCATTGGCAAGCTCATGGCGGCAGAATCGAGGAAACGAGCAGCTGGGTATAGGGCTCGCGGGGATCGTCGAGCACCTGGTCGGTGAGGCCGGTCTCGATGACGCGGCCGCCCTTCATCACCATCACGCGATGCGACAGCAGGCGCGCGACGGCGAGGTCGTGGGTCACGACGATGGCGGCAAGGCCAAGCTCGCTGACCAGATTGCGCATCAAATCGAGCAGGCGCGCCTGCACCGAGACGTCGAGGCCGCCGGTCGGCTCATCCATGAACACCAGCCGCGGCTCGGTGACGAGGTTGCGCGCGATTTGCAGCCGCTGCCGCATGCCGCCGGAATAGGTCTTCGGCGCGTCGTCGATGCGGCCGACATCGATCTCGACCCGTTCCAGCCAGGTCGACGCGGTGTCGCGGATTCGACCGTAGTGGTTCCAGCCGACCGCCATCAGCCGCTCGCCGACATTGGCGCCGGCCGAAACGCCCATGCGCAGGCCCTGCGCCGGGTCCTGATGCACGAAGCCCCAGTCGGTGCGGAACAGGAAACGCCGCTCCGCCTCGCCGAGCTCGGCGAGATCGCGCAGCACGCCGTCGCGCATCCGGTAGGACACCCTTCCTGCGCTCGGCGCGAGCTGCGCCGAGAGCAATTGCAGCAAGGTCGACTTGCCCGAACCGGATTCACCGACGATCGCCAGCACCTCGCCGGGATACAGCGCGAACGAGACGTCGCGGCAGGCCGGCAGCCGGCCGTAATTCTTGGCAAGCCCCTCGGCCACCAGCAGCGGCTGATCGGTGTCGAGGCTCGAAAGCTCAGACATTCGCCTTCTCCTTGTGCGGTGCTGCGCTCTCGGTGCCGTGATGGCCGGCGGCCTGGCGCTGCTCGCAGAAGTCGGTATCGGAGCAGACGAACATCCGGCCGCCCTTGTCGTCGGTGACGATCTCGTCGAGATATGAGTTATCGGCGCCGCACAGCGCGCAGGGCGCGTTGAAGCGGTAGCGCGTGAACGGATGGTCCTCGAAATCCAGCGAGACCACAGTGGTGTAGGGCGGGATCGCGTAGATGCGCTTCTCGCGGCCGGCGCCGAACAGCTGCAGCGCCGCGCAATTGTCCATCTTCGGATTGTCGAATTTCGGGGTCGGCGACGGGTCCATCACGTAGCGCGCATTCACCTTCACCGGATAGGCGTAGGCGGTCGCGATATGGCCGAAGCGCGCGATGTCCTCGTACAGCTTGACGTGCATCAACCCGTATTCGGCGAGCGCATGCATGCGCCGCGTCTCGGTTTCGCGCGGCTCGAGGAAACGCAGCGGCTCCGGGATCGGAACCTGATAGACCATCACCTGCCCCTCATGCAGCGTCGCCTCGGGAATCCGGTGCCGGGTCTGGATCACGGTCGCGTCGGCGGTCGAGGTCGTGGTCGCGACTCCAGCGGTCTTGCCGAAGAACTTGCGGATCGAGATCGCGTTGGTGGTGTCGTCCGAGCCCTGGTCGATCACCTTCAACACGTCGTCGGGGCCGAGGATCGCGGCCGTCACCTGCACGCCGCCGGTGCCCCAGCCATAGGGCATCGGCATCTCGCGGCTCGCAAACGGCACCTGATAACCGGGAATCGCGATCGCCTTCAGGATCGCACGGCGGATCATCCGCTTGGTCTGCTCGTCGAGATAGGCGAAATTATACGTCGGCGCGTTCATTCCGCGGCCTCCTGCAGTTCGACCGCCTGATTGGCCTCGGCGAATTCCTGCCGTAGTTTGCGCAGCAGGCCGAGTTCGGACTGGAAGTCGACGTAATGCGGCAGCTTGAGATGTTCGACGAAGCCGGTCGACTGGACGTTGTCGGAGTGCGACATCACGAATTCCTCGTCCTGTGCCGGCGCCACCGCCTCCTCGCCGAGCTCGCGCGCACGCAGCGCGCGATCGACCAGCGCCATCGACATGGTCTTGCGCTCGCTCTGCCCGAAGGCCAGCCCATAGCCACGCGTGAAGCACGGCGCCTCGGTGGTCGAACCCTTGAACTGGTTGACCATCTGGCACTCGGTCAGCTCGATCGAGCCGAGCGGCACGGCGAAGCCCGCATCCTCGGCAAAGAACTCGACCTCGACCTCGCCGAAGCGGATCTCGCCGGCAAAGGGATGGTTGCGGCCGTAGCCGCGCTGCGTCGAATAGCCGAGCGCAAGCAGGAAGCCTTCGTCGCCGCGCGCCAGGTTCTGCAGCCGCAGGTCGCGATCGGCCGGGAAGCTCAGCGGCTCGCGCGTGAGGTCGCCGACCGGCGCGTCGCCATCTGCCTGCGGCGACGCTTCGATCAAACCATCGCGACCGAGGATGTCGGTCACCCGCGGCGTCGCTGCCTGCGAAGCCTCCGCCGTCTCCGGCTGCTCCGGCACAAAGCCTTCCGCGAGCTGCGGATCGAGCAGACGATGGGTGTAGTCGAAGGTCGGCCCGAGGATCTGGCCGCCCGGGACGTCCTTGAAGGTCGAGGAGATGCGCCGCCGCACCTGCATCTCGCCGGTATTGACCGGCTCGGTGGCGCCGAAGCGCGGCAGCGTGGCGCGGAAGGCGCGGACCAGGAAGATCGCCTCGATCATGTCGCCGCGTGCCTGCTTGATCGCGAGCGCCGCAAGCTCGCGATCGTAGAGCGAACCTTCGGTCATCACGCGGTCGACGCCGAGCGCGAGTTGCTCGGAGATCTGCGCCAGCGTCACCTCGGGCACATCGCGATCGCCGCGCCGCTCATGCGCAAGCAACCGATGAGCGTTCTCGATGGCGCGCTCGCCTCCCTTGACCGCTACATACATCGCTCACACTCCGCTTGCGATCAGCCGCGTGGTGCGCGGGATCGCGACAATATTGTCGTCATGGACCAGCACGACATCGATGCCGCGCGGGAACAGGGCCTCGTTGATCGACAGCCGCTGGAACAAATCGCGCGGCTTGATCATCGCCTGCAGCACCGCGCTGCCGTCGATGCCGGGCCCCTTCAGCTCGAAGGCCGGCCCCTGCGTCAGGCTGTCGATCTGCAGGATCAGCGTGGTCGAGCGGTCCGGATATTCGCCGCTGCCGAACGCGAAGCACTCCAGTGCGGGCAGGTTCGCGGCATCTCCGATCAGCGCAAAGCTTGCGATCGAAGAATCCTCGACCACCGGCGCGCTGGCGTGAAACTTGAGCCAGCGGGCGACATCGGGCGTTGCGGACATCGCAGCGTCGAGCCAGATCGGCGTATCGTGATCGAACAGCGTCAGCGCGATCGCGGCCGCGCCGCGCATCAGACCGGCCGGCGTTCCGACGCTGGCGGCGACGCGCTGCACGCTGCCCGGGCGCGCCATCGCATCCATCACGGAGCGGAAGGTTGATTGCGCCGACAGCACCTTGTCGGCAAAGCCTGCGGGCATTTCGGCAATCGTCGTCATTGCATCATCCCTCACCGCGCACCATCGTGTAGAAATCGACCCGCGTCGCCGCGGTCTCGGCAGCCTTGCGGCTACGCTCGGCATTCATGGCGGCCCGCAGCGGCGCGATCACCTTGGCCTCCACCTCGCCGGACAACTCCGCCGACTGCACCATGGCGTCGCACAGCGCGATCATCCGTGCCTTCTCGGCATCGCGGCCGAGCGTGTAGCCGAAGCCGACCTCGCCGCTCGCAAGCCGCACCGCCGCGCGCGACACCGTCGCCTCGCCGAGATTGAACGGCGCGCCGTCGCCGCCGACCCGCCCGCGCATCATCACGAGGCCGTTCTCGGGCTCGCGCAGGTTCTCATGCCCGGGCAACGTGATCGCCGCCAGCCGGCCTGCGATGTCGCTAGCGGCGGAGTGCGCCAGCACCGACATCGCGGCCTTGCGCTGCGCCTGCTTGCTGTTTGGTCCGGTCGAATTGGTCGAACTCATGCGCAACCTTGCTTGCATCAAGTTGTCTATGATAATAGACAACTTGATAGCCGAGCGCCATGACTGTTTCGTGACAAACCGAAGATTTCTGGTATCACCGCGCGATGAGCATGCAGGAGAGTTCCGGCGTCGCCTTGTGGCGGCAGGTCGCCGACGGCATCGAGCGCGGCATCGCTGACGGCCGCTTTGCCGCCGGTGAAAAACTGCCGGGCGAGATGGAGATCGCCGAGACTTACCGGGTCAACCGCCACACCGTGCGGCGGGCGCTCGCCGCACTCGCGGAGCGCGGCCTGGTGCGCGCCGAGCGCGGCAGCGGCACCTATGTCGAAGCCCAGCGCCTCGCTTATCCGCTGCGCTCACGCACGCGGTTTTCGGAGATCGTCGGCGCCGAAGGTCACGAACCGCGCGGCCAGCTGATCGAGGCAAGCAGCGACCTCGCCAACCGCGAACTCGCGCGCGACCTCGGCCTGAAGACCGGCGCGCCGCTGATCCGGATCGAGGCCGTGCGCTTCGCGGATCGGACTCCGATCTGCGTCTCCACCACCTGGCTGTCGGCGGAGCGATTTCCCGATGCCGGCAGCGTGTTCGCCGATGTCCGCTCGATGACCAAGCTGCTGGCGCATTATGGCGTCCGCGATTACCGGCGCTCCTCGACAAGGATCACCGCGGCGATCGCCGACGCCACCGACGCGGCGCGGCTCGATCTGCCGCTGGGACGGCCCGTGCTCGTGGTCGATTCGACCGACGTCGATCTGACTGACCAGCCGCTGGTGACCAAGCGCTCGCGCTTCGCCGCCGAGCGCGTCGAGTTTCTGGTCGAGAACGGCTGACGTAGTGTGCTTCTGGCTCGCCCCGCTGTTGCGGGGAGAGGCAGAGGAGACGCTACACGACGGCGCGCTGGCCGATGATGGCAAAGCGCAGCTTGCTCGAGATGAAATCGATCGCGGCGACCGCGATCAGGATCATCAGGATCAGGAACGACACCTTCTGCCATTCCAGCACGCGGATCTGCTCGGCGAGCTGCAGGCCGATGCCGCCGGCGCCGACGATGCCGATGATGGTGGCAGAACGGGTGTTGGACTCGATGAAGTAGAGCACCTGCCCGGCGATCACAGGCAAGACCTGCGGCAGCAGGCCGAAGCGGATCTCGTGCAGCGCATTGCCGCCGGAGGCCCTGATACCCTCGACCTGCTTGCGATCCGCCGCCTCGATCGCCTCCGAGAACAGCTTTCCGAACGCGCCGAAGTCCGACACCATGATCGCCAGCACGCCGGCGAACGGGCCGAGGCCGACGACGTTGATCCAGACCAGCGCCCAGATCAGCGTATCGACGCCGCGGATCGAGTCGAGGAAGCGGCGCACCGGAAAGCGGATCAGGTTCGACGGGATGATGTTGCGCGCCGCGAGCAGGCTGACCGGCAGCGCCAGCAGCGCGGCAAGCGTGGTACCAAGCAGCGCGATCGACAGCGTCTCGCCGAGCGCCTGCATGTAGAGCGGGAACGACGAACCGGGATTCGGCGGGATCATCATCATGGTGATCCAGCCGAGCTGGCTCATCCCCGCGATCAGCCTGGTCGGCGAGAAGTCGAGATCGACCAGGCCGTAGACGAAGATCGCGAGCGCTGCCGCGATCATGGCCGGCATCGCCAGCCGCGCCGATGCGGGCCGCTCGAACACGCCGGGATATTTGGCCCGCAGCTCCGCAGCGTCCGGCTTCGGCATCTGGCTCATCGGCGGGTCTCCTTACCGAACAGCCGGCCGCGCAGCCAGCCGGTCGAGATGTCGATGATGAAGACGGTGACGATGATGGTGACGAGGATGGCGCTGACGTCGGAATAGTAGAACTTGCGGATCGCGACCACGAGCTCCTGCCCGATGCCGCCGGCGCCGACGAAGCCCATCACCGACGCTTCGCGGACGTTGATCTCGAACCGCAGCAGCGCATAGCTGGCGTAGCCCGCCGACACCTGCGGCAGGATGGCAAAGCGCATGCAGGACAGCCAGCTTGCGCCGGTGGAGCGGATGCCCTCTACCGGTTTCATGTCGGCGTTCTCGACGATCTCGGCGAACAGCTTGCCGAGAGCCCCGGTGGTGTGGATCGCAATCGCGAGCACACCGGCCATCGGGCCGAGGCCGAACGCGATCACGAAGATCAGCGCGAATACGATGCCCGGCACGGTGCGGGCGAATTCCAGCAGACGGCGGACGACGAAGCGCACCCACGGTCCGGGTGAGGTATTCTGGGCGGCGAAGAAATTCAGCGCGAAAGCGAGCACCGCGCCGGTCAGCGTGCCGACATAGCTGATCAGGATCGTCTCGCCGAGCATCCTCAGCCATTTATGCCAGCCCCAGAACCATTCGCCGGGATCGGTCCAGACCCGCGCGCCGGAATCGAGCGTGAGAATACGATCGAAATAGCTGACGAAGTTGCCGAAATAGGTGAACAGCGTGCGCAAATTCACTTCGGCGCCGAAGGCCGCGATGACCAGAACGATGCAAAACGCCGCGGTGGCCAGCGCGCCCTTCAGCCGCTTGCGCGCGACCGCCTTGCGGTAGGCGTCTTCCAGCACCGCCAATTGCTGGGCTGGAAGAATGGATACGGCAGTGGCCATCGTTCTGGTCGGTTTGGCTGGAGGTCAAATGCAACGGGCCGGGTTATTGAAACCCGGCCCGGTTCGTTTCCGGGAGGCGATCAGCTCGCCTTCTTGCGCAGCCTGTCGACGAACTTGATCAGCTCGATCGTGCTGTCCCAATCCTTGGTCGTAGCGGGATGGAAGCCCTTCTTCTGGCCGTCGGAGAGACGGTCGAAGGCGGCCTTGTCCTTGGTCGGCGCGTCGAAGAAGGCCTTGGCGATCGCCGCCTTCAGATCTTCCGGAAGGTCGGTGTTGTAGGCGTAGGGGCCGTTGATGATCGGCGACGACTTGTTGATGATACGGAAGTCGTCCTTCTTCATTGCCGAGCCGTCGGCGTTCTTCAGCATGCCCTTGGTCAGCATCTGAGCGAGCGTCGAGTCGTCCTCGTTGGTCCACTGGTTGGCCGCGATGTCGACGGTGCCCTGGGCCAGCGCCAGCACGGCGTTTTCGTGGCTGCCGGTGAACACGACCTTGCCGAAGAAGCCCTCGGCATCGTGGATGCCCATCTTGTCGAGCTCGAAGCGCGGCACGTTGTTGCCCGAGGTGGAATTCGGATCGACCAGGCCGAGGTTCTTGCCCTTCAGGTCTTCCACCTTCTTGTAGGGGCTCGAGGCCTTGACGAAGAACACCGAATAGTAGCCGGTCGAACCGTCGGCGTTCATGTCGTTGGCGAAGGCGTCGGTCTTGACGCCGGTCAGGCGGGCGCGGGCGAACGAGGCCGAGCCGTAGCTGGCAATCTGGATGTTGCCGGAACGCTGGCCTTCGATGACGGCCGCGTAGTCATTGGCGATGCGCAGCGTGACCTTCACGCCGAGCTCCTTCGACAGATACGCGACGAACGGCGTCCAGCGTTCGGTGACGCCCGAGGCGTTCTCGGCCGGCACCACCGCGAAGGTGAGCTCCGGATACTTTGCCTTCCAGTCCTGCGCGGAGGCCGAACCGGCAAAAGCCAGCGCGGCAGCGCCGGCCAGAATGATGCGACGAGTGATCATGACTACCCCTGTTCTGTAGTTGCACCTGTTGGCCGGGCAAAATGCCCGGCCTCTCGGATTGAAAATGACGCGACGCTCAGGCCGCGGCAGCGGTGCCGAGCGCCGGCGCGGTCGCGCCGTCGGGCGCCGGCAGCGGCGCCGCGCCGATGACGTCATTGGCCTCGAGGTCATAGAGCTCGCGGGCGATATGGTCGGTGAGCGCCGCAGGCGCTCCGTCGAACACCACGCGGCCGGCCGCCATACCGACCAGACGGTCGCAGTAGGTGCGCGCGAGGTCGAGCGAGTGCAGATTGCAGAGCACGGTGATGCCGAAATGCTTGTTGATGCGCAGCAGCGCATCCATCACGATCTTGGTGTTGCGCGGATCGAGCGAAGCGATCGGCTCATCGGCAAGGATGATGTCGGGCTCCTGCACCAGCGCGCGGGCGATGGCGACACGCTGCTGCTGGCCGCCGGAGAGCTGGTCGGCGCGCTGCGCCGCGAGCTGGGCGATGTCGAACTGCTCGAGTGCGGACAGCGCGAGCGCCCTGTCCTGCTCCGGCCAGACCTGCGCCAGCGAGCGCCATGACGGAATCTGGGCAAGCCGGCCCATCAGCACGTTGGTCAGCACGTCGAGACGGCCGACCAGATTGAATTGCTGGAAGATCATCGCCGAACGCGCCCGCCACTGCCGCAGCGCCTTGCCGCGCAGCGCGGTCACGTCAGTGCCTTCGAACAGGATACGGCCGGAGGTCGGATCGGCGAGACGGTTGATCATCCGCAGCAGCGTCGATTTGCCGGCACCGGAGCGGCCGATCACGCCGACAAAGCTGCCCGGCGCAATCGAGAAAGACGCGTTGTCGACCGCGGCTTTTGCGCCGAAACGGCACGTCAAACCTTCCACCACCAGCATGTAATGCTCCAACCGCGTCACGTTGGGCCATCGCTATCCCCGGCGTTTTACAGTTATGTGACGGTTGCGCTGCGGTGCGGCGATCGTTCACACCCGTCTTTGTCCACCCCTTGCTGTCACCGCGACGTCATGATGTTGTCATCAAGCATCCCGATGACGAGCGCACATCTCCCCGGAAGCCAACGATTTGCAAGATCAGCGGAGGCCCTGATGGCCGGAAAAACACTCTCGGTTGTGCCGACCGTCGACCCGACTGCGTCGGTTCGCGAGAGCAAGCTCGGCAAATATACCGAGGTCGGCGCACGCACGATCCTGCTTGAAGTCAGCATGGATGACTATTCCTACGTCGTGAACGACAGCCAGATCACCTACACGTCGATCGGCAAGTTCTGCTCGATCGCGGCGATGACCAGGATCAATCCCGGCAACCACCCGATGCATCGCGCGACCCAGGCGCATTTCACCTACCGCGCCAGCGCCTATTTTCCCGGAGAGAGCGACGACACCGACTTCTTCAACTGGCGACGTGCGCACCACGTGCATATCGGCCATGACGTCTGGATCGGTCATGGCGCGATCGTGCTCGCTGGGCGGAACATCGGAACCGGCGCGGTCGTCGCTGCCGGTGCGATCGTCACCAAGGACGTGCCCGCCTATGCCATCGTCGCCGGCAATCCCGCGCGTCCGGTGAAGCGGCGCTTTTCCGAGGATGTCGCGGATCGCCTCGCCGCACTCGCATGGTGGGACTGGGATCACGAGACACTTCGTCGTGTTCTGCCCGACTTTCGCAAGCTCGCGGTCGAGGAATTCCTCGACAAGTACGAGGCCGAAGCCGTATCTCAATCAAAAGCAAAACAACGGAGCGCGACATCGTGACGGACATTTTCATCGAGGGCGGGCGCGCGCTGGTTGACGGTGCATTCGTAGAGACCTCGCTGCGCACCGCGGGCCGCGACATCGGCGCGCTCGACACCGAACAGGGGCGCGCCGCGCTTCATATCGATGCCAGCGGCCTCCTGGTGCTGCCCGGCATCATCGATCTGCACGGCGATGCGTTCGAGCGGCAGATGATGCCGCGCCCAAGCGTCGACTTCCCGACCGACGTGGCACTGATCGACAGCGATCGGCAGGCGATCGCCAACGGCATCACCACCGTCTTCCATGGCACGACCTGGTCGTGGGAGCCTGGCCTGCGCAGTGCGGAAAATGCGCGGAAGCTGCTCGATGCGATCGAGGCGCTGCGGCCGCAGCTCGCCGCCGACACGCGTTTCCATCTGCGCCACGAGACCCACAATCTCGACGCCGAGACCGAGATCATTCAATGGCTCAGCGAAGGTCGGATCGACCTGTTCGCCTTCAATGACCACAGCAACGTGAAGCCGAAGAAGCGCAACCAGCTGGCCGAACGGGCCGGGCTCTCGGTCGAGGCCATCAACGAGATGCTCGACCAGGTGGTCGCGCGCCGTCCCGAAGTGCCGGCCTCGATCGCGCGGCTGGCCGCCGCGGCACGCGCGGCCGATATCCGCATGCTCTCTCATGACGACAACACTCCGGTGATGCGTCAGGAGTTTCGCGCGCTGGGCGCCACGATCGCCGAATTCCCCGTCAATGAAGAAACCGCGCGCGACGCCGCGGCCGCCGGCGACTTCATCGTGTTCGGCGCGCCCAACGTGGTGCGCGGCGGCAGCCACACCGGCTGGACCAAGGCGTCCGACATGATCGCACAGGGGCTCTGCTCGGTGCTGGCGTCGGACTATTACTATCCGGCGCAGCTGCTCGCCGCCTTCCGCCTCGCCGCTGACGGCATCCTGCCGCTCGCCAGGGCCTGGGACCTGATCTCGTCGGCACCGGCACGCGCGGCAGGGCTCGTCGATCGCGGCGTGCTCGCGGCGGGCCGCCGCGCCGACATCATCGTCGTCGACGACAAGGTGCCGCTGCGGCCGCGCATCGTCGCGGTGATCTCGTCCGGACGGCTGGTGCATCTGGCCGATGCGAGCTGCCTCGTTCATTCGATCGCGCCGCGCAAGACCGTTGCGGCGGCGTAGTTCGGCTCTGCTGTCATGACCACTACACCGCGCTACGCGATCTATTACGCGCCGTCACCCGACAGCGCCCTGCACCGCTTCGGTTCGGCACTGCTCGGCTATGATGCGGTGTCGGGCGACGACCTGCCGTTTCCCGATGGCGTCACGCCGGACTGGCGCGAGGTGACGGAGGACCCCCGCAAGTACGGCTTCCACGCCACGCTGAAGGCGCCAACCGCGCTCGCCGACGGCAGCAATGAGGCCGCGCTTCTCGATGCCTGTGCCGCCTTCGCCGGCCGCGCGCGGCGCATTCCTGTGATCGAACCGGTGGTCGATGCCATCAGCGGCTTCATCGCCGTGATTCCGGCGAGCCGTTCCGATGATCTGCAACAGCTTGCCGCCGACTGCGTCACCGCGTTCGACCCGTTCCGCGCACCACTGACGGCTGAGGATCGCGCGCGGCGCAAGCCCGAACGGCTCACCGCGCGGCAATGCGACTATCTCGACCGCTGGGGCTATCCCTACGTGATGGAGGAATTCCGCTTCCACATGACGCTGACGGGACGGCTGAGCGACGAGCGGCGCGGCCCTATCGTGGCGCGGCTGCGCGAGCGGTTCGCCGCAGTCGACCTCTCGACGCTCGCGATCGACCGCATCGCGCTGTTCAAGCAGGCGGAGCCGGCCTCACGCTTCCGGATCATCGGAAGCTGGCTCTTGCAGGCGAGCTAGTCCCGCTTCGCGAGTTCGGCCAGAAGCCACTTCTTGAACGTCTGCAGCGCGCGATTGCGCTGCGCGCCGGACGGATGAACCAGCCAGTAACTGCCAGTGACGTGACCGACCGGCAAGAGCCGGCGGATGGTGCCGCGCCGTTCGCTTTCCGCGATGAACGGCTCGAGCGCGAGCGCAACGCCGGCACCCCGCTCGGCGGCCTGCAGCGCGGCGACAAAGCTGTCGACCGAGATCGCGCGCATTGCCGGCGGCATCGGTTCACCGGCATGCTTGAACCAGAGCGGCCAGGCCGCCGGGAACGTCGTCACATGGATCAGCACGGCACGCCCGAGGTCGGCGGCAGTGCGCAGCTTCAACCGCCGCGCCAGCGCCGGCGCGCCGACTGGAACGGTGCTCACATCCATCAGGCGATGCGCGACGACGCCCTCGGGCTTGTCGGGCCCGAAGCTGATGCCGGCATCGAACGTCTCGGTGTCGAAATCGACGTTGCGGTTCGAGGTCTCGATCGCGAGATCGACCTCGGAATGCCGGGTGAGGAACGAGGATAGCCGCGGGATCAGCCAGGCCGACGCGAATTGCGGCAGCACCTTCAGCCGCAGCCGGCGTTGGCCGGCCGCCTCGACCGCGGACTCCGCCTGTGCCAATGATGCGAACGCGCGGCCGGTTGCGGCCGCCAGCTTCTCCCCTGCGTGGGTCGGCCGAACCACGCGGTGGGCACGGTGAAACAGCGCAACGCCGAGATGGGCTTCGAGATTGCGGATGCGGTGGCTGATCGCCGAGGCGCTGACATTCAGCGCGCCCGCAGCCTCCTTGAAGCTGCCGAGCCTGACCGCGACATCGAACGCCTGCAGCGCCAGCAGGTGCGCCGGCCGAAGGCTCGCCGCGGCGAGGTCGTCCCTTCCCCGCGAGGCTGACCGGCGCCGCGGTCGTGGATTGTTCCTGCTCATCGGCCGATCCTAACGGCGAGCCGCCCCCGATGTCGCGCGAAAAATCAGGTTCGGATGAATGCCATTCATCCGAACCTGGCAGCTTTCGCTTGTCGCGCGCGGCGCAATGCGAAATCCTGTCCCACGAACCAGACCGGCGGCAAGCCCGGCCAACCGAGCGGGAGAACGGCGATGACGACACAGCTCGCGGACGAAGCATCCATCGTCGATCGCATCCTCAACCATATCGACGCGAAATCGACCGATCTCAGCGACGGCGTCTGGCATGAACCCGTCGCGCATTATCTGTCGCAGGATCGCTTCGCGGCCGAAATCGACCACGTGTTCCGCCGCACGCTGACACCGTTCTGCCCGTCGGCCGCGCTCGCAGAGATCGGCGCCTATGTCGCGCGCGATGCGGCGCTGACGCCTGTTGTCGCGATCCGCGGCGCCGACGGCGTCGCACGCGCCTTCCGCAATGCATGCCGGCACCGCGGCGTGCAGCTGGTCGACGGCGCCGGCTGCCGCAAGGCGCTGACCTGCCGCTACCACGGCTGGACCTACGGCCTCGACGGCCGGCTGCGCGGCATCCCCGACGACCATGGTTTTCCCGGGCTCGACAAGACCACGCATGGTCTCGTGCCCGTCACCTGCATCGAGCGCGATGGCCTGGTGTTCGTCTCGCAGGACGATCCCGCCGCGGCGACAGATGCCAGCGACTTGCCGGCCTTGTTCGGCGACGACTGGACACTCTATTCGACCGTCATGCAAGAGGTCGAGGCGAACTGGAAGATCGTCGCCGAAGGCTTCCTCGAGGGCTACCATATCCGCTCGACGCATCAGGATACGTTCTATCCGTTGCAATACGACAACCTCAACGTGATCGAATCGTTCGGCCGCAACAGCCGGATCAGCTTCCCCTATCGACGCATCGAGAAGCTGCGCAACGTGCCGCCGGGTGAGCGCCGGACGGCCGGCATGCTGACCCACGTCTATCACCTGTTTCCGAACGTGATGCTGTCGACCTTCCCGACCAACCGGTTGATGACGGTGCTCGAGCCGCTCGCCGTGGACCGCACCCGGCTCGTCACCTACACGCTGTCGAACCAGATCGCGGCGGACGATGGCCGCGCCGCGGTCGCCCAGGGACGCGACTTCGTCACCGCGGGCGCGGCCGAGGATCGCGAGATGGCCTGCGCCGCACAGCGCGGGCTCGCAACGCGGGCCAACGATCACTTCACCTTCGGCCTGTTCGAAGGTGCGATCAGGCACTTTCATCAGAACCTGGCCGCGATCATCGAGCGCGGCGCAAGCGCCCGCTGATCTGCATCAATATTGCGCACCGAGGACCGAGCATGCTGAACCACCCGACCGTCAAATATCGAACCGAGCAGGCGATCGCGATCGTGACCATCGATCGCTATGACGAGGCGCGCAACGCGGTCAATCCGGAGACCGCGCAGGGGCTGGCGCAGGCGTTCCGCGCGTTCGATCGCGATCCGTCGCTGTCGGTCGCGATCCTGACCGGCGCGGGCGGCGCGTTCTGCGCCGGCTTCGACCTCAAGCGCACCGCGACCGGCCATCGCGGCCATCGTGTCGAGAACGGCGACGGCCCGATGGGCCCGACCCGCATGAAGCTGTCGAAGCCGGTGATCGCCGCGGTCGAGGGGCCGGCCGTGGCGGGCGGACTCGAGCTTGCGATCTGGTGCGATCTCCGCGTCGCCGCATCCGACGCCACCTTCGGCGTCTATTGCCGGCGCTTCGGCGTGCCGCTGATGGACCTCGGCACCGTGCGCCTGCCGCGCCTGATCGGGCACAGCCGAGCGATGGACATGATCCTCACCGGCCGCGGCGTCTCCGGCGAGGAGGCCGGGCGGATCGGGCTCGTCAACCGCGTGGTCGCACCGGGCACGGCGCTCGCCGAGGCGCGCAGCCTCGCCGACGATCTCTGCCGCCTGCCGCAGGCGGCGCTACGCAGCGACCGACTCTCCGCCATCGAGCAATGGGAGCTCGGCTGGGAACAGGCCACGCTGAACGAATTCCGCCTCGGGCTTGCGACGGTCGCGACCGGCGAGACCGAGGCCGGCGCCCGCCGCTTCGCAAGCGGCAAGGGCCGGCACGGCGATTTCGCCGACATCGGCTGAGCAGCGCGTTACTCGTCCACCCGGGTGCGCGCGATGATCTCGGCGGCGCCCTTCTCCAGGAGCTCCATGCCGACGGCGCGGCCGAGTTCGCGCGGCCGCTCGGCGGGCCCTCGTCGCGTCACCTCGATGAAGCCGGCGCCGGCCTCATCCAGCACGGCAGCACGCAGCGTCAACTCGCTGCCCGCGAGCGTGGCGTGGCCGGCGATCGGCGAATTGCAGTGGCCGTTGAGCACCCAGAGCACCTCGCGCTCGGCCTCGGCGGCAAGCCGCGACGGCGCGTTGTCGATCGCAGCAAGCCGCGCACGCGTCGCCCAATCGGTGTCGACGCATTCGACCGCGACGATCCCCTGGCCGACCGCGGGCAGCATCTCGGCGACGGAGAAATCATGTGCAACGCGCGCCGTCATGCCGATGCGCTCGAGGCCGGAGCGCGCCATGACAAGCGCATCCGCCGGCCCCACCTCGCCGCCATCGGGCAGCCGCTGCTTGTCGCCGCGATCGAGCTTTGCAACGCGTGTGTCGGCGGCGCCGCGATAGTGGATCACGGTCGCTTCCGGAAACAGCCGGCGCAGATAGGCGGCGCGGCGCACCGCGTTGGTGCCGATCATGAAGCCCTTGCCGCGCGCGGCGCGGATCGTGTCCAGCGACAACCCGGGACGCAGCACGAGGCTGTCGTTGGCGGCATCCCGCGCCAGCATCGCCGCGAGGACGAGCCCCGGCGTCTCCTCATTGCCCGGCACGTCCTTCAGCGAATGCATCGCGGCCTGCAGCGTGCCGGCACGCATCGCCTCGCGAATCTCGGCGACGAAGGCGCCGCCCTTGCCGCCGTGTCGCAGCAGCTTGCTGGTCTGGTCCGCATCGCCGCGGGTCTCGAACTTGACGATGTCGACGGCAAGGTCGGCCGCCGAGGCGCGCAGCAGCCGCGCGACCTCGTCCGTCTGCGCGAGCGCCATCGCACTCTTGCGCGTCCCGATCCGCAAAACCTGTCCCGACACGAAAGCTCCGCTGCGTGGTCATCAACGGCTGGGGATTAGAACAAAAGGCCAGTCAAAACAATGGTTTTTGCCCCCGCTTGGCCGGCTCAGGCAATCTCCTCAACAAGCGCGACGCCAGCCTCGCGCATCGCGGCGGTGGCGACGGCGAGCGAACCGCCGAGATCGATGGCGCGGCAGCCGGATAACACGACCGTGGTCTCGAAGCCGAGCCGCCGCGCATCGAGCGCCGAATACTGCACGCAAAAGTCCGTCGCCAGCCCCGCCATCACGACGCGCTTCAGGCCGCGCTCGCGCAGATAGCCGGCGAGCCCGGTCGGCGTGGTGCGATCGTTTTCGAAGAACGCCGAATAGGAATCAATCGCGGCCCGGAATCCCTTGCGGATCACGAGCTCGGCCCGGTCGGCCGCAAGCCCGCGGTGAAGCGCGGCGCCCGTCGTGCCCTGGATGCAATGATCCGGCCACAGCGTCTGCGGCCCATAGGGCATCGTGATCGAGGAGAACGGCGCCGCGCCCGGATGCGAGCTCGCGAACGAGCTGTGAGCCGCCGGATGCCAGTCCTGGGTCAGGACAACATGGTCGAACCGCTCCGCGAGCCGGTTGACCACCGGCACCACGGCATCGCCGTCCGCGACCGCCAGCGCGCCGCCCGGGCAGAAATCGTTCTGCACGTCGATAATCAGCAGCAGGTCGTCGGGCCCGATCTTCATCAGGTGCCGATCCGCAACGACGCGCGCAGCTTGCGCAGGCAGGCGATCACCGAGAGCGCGGTGATGCGGCCGGTCTTCGGATTCTCCGAGGGGATGTTCTCGATCATCATCGAGAACCGCGCAGAATCAGAATCGACCTCGATCCGGTGGGTGTTGCGCGTCACCGTCGGGTCGGCCCAGATCTCGACCCGTGTGCGATCGGGTCCGATGCCGGCGAGCGACAGCGCCACCGCGACGTTGAGATTGGCCGGAAAGCCCTTGGCAGCGTCGCGTGCGCTCCCCTCGAAGATGCGTAGCGGCGCGGTGATGCCCTCGATCCGGATGTCGTTCTCGACCAGATGCGGCGCGCCGAGCAGGCCCGCGACTGGCTTTCGTGTCACCAGTTTCACGGAATGGATGGTCCCGATCGCCGCGGCCGTCACCGCATCGAGCCCGATCAGCGCGCCCGTCGGCACGATGATCTGGCCGCCATGCGCGTTGGCGAGATCGACGAGGTCGCCGTTCTGCAACAGCGCACCGACGCTGAGCACCACTGCGGTCTTGCCGCGCTCCACAACCGGCGCCACGATCGAGCGAACCACCCTGCTCGGCGCGCACTCGACCACGATGTCGGCGACATCGGCCAGCTCAGCGATCGGCACCAGCTTCGGCGCGGATTTGAGCTCCGCAATCCAGCCGCGATGCTTGTCGGGGCTGTTCGCGGAGACCGCAACCAGCGTCAGGCCCTCGATGCCCCGATCGAGTGCCTTGACGACATCAGTGCCGATCGCGCCAAGACCGGCGACCGCTACCCGCAATTTTGTCTTGTTGTCAGCCATCATTTCCCGCCGGCGAGCATCTTGACCAGGCGATAGAGATACTCCTGGCCTTCGTAGAACGACTTGACGAGCACGCGCTCGTCCTTGCCATGATTCCGGTTGTCGTCGACATCGGCGCCGAGCCCGGAATGGCCGTAGGTCGGAATTCCGGCATTGCGCAGGAACAGGCCGTCGGTGGCGCCGGTGCTCATGACCGGCACGACCGCAGCGTCCGGCCAGAACTCCTTCGACAGCTTCTCGATCGATCCCATGATCTCCTCGTTCAGCGGCGACGGCGGGCTCAACGTCGCCTTGCCGCCCTTCACCTCGATCCGCTTGTCGGCGAGCGCACGCTCGATCTGGGCCTGCACGCCCTCGACCGGCTCGCCGGGCAGGATCCGGCAATTCACCCCCGCGGTCGCAAGCTGCGGCAGCGCATTGATGGCGTGGCCGCCATGCAGCATGGTCGCGACGCAGGTGGTGCGGAGCTGCGCGTTGTAGCCGGGAATCTCAGACAGCCGCGCCAGCGCCGCCGGATCCGGCTGCGGCGCCAGAATGGCGCGGATGTCGTCGGCGTTCTGCTTGCTCTCGGTCTCGGCGGTCTTGGCGAAATAGATCCGCGTGGTCTCGTTGAGATTCATCGGGAAGTCGTATTTCGACAGCCGAACCAGGCCTTCGGCGAGGCGATAGATCGCGTTGTCCTTGCGCGGCAGCGATGAGTGGCCGCCGCGGTCCGTGACCGTGAGCTGGTAGGCAGTGGAGATCTTCTCGCTGGTCTGCACGCTGTTGCGGATCGCCTTGCCGTTCTTCAGGCCGACGCCGCCGCCTTCGTTGAGCGCGAACTCGGCATCGATCAGGTCGCGGTGGTTCTTGATCAGCCACTGGATGCCGAGGGCATTGGTGTCGCCGATCTCTTCATCGGTCTCCAGCGCGACGATGATGTCGCGGTCGGGTTTGTAGCCTTCCTTCTTGTAGCGGATCAAATTGGTGACGAAGGAAGCAGCCATGTATTTGTCGTCGCTCGAGCCGCGGCCGTAGAAATAGCCGTCCTGCTCGGTGAGCTTGAACGGATCGACCGTCCAGTCCTCGCGGTTGGCGGGCACGACGTCGATATGGGCGACCAGCAGGATCGGCTTGCGCGCGCCGGAGCCGTGCAGGCGTGCCACCAGATTGCCTTTGTGCGGCGCGGGCGAGAACACCTGCACGTCGCCCTCGGGGAAGCCCGCCGCGCGGAGCCGCGCGCCCATCGCTTCCGCCGCCTTCTGGGTATCGCCGGTCGCGGTGGTGGTGTTGATCTCGACCAGCTCCTGGTAGATGCCGCGGGCAAATTGCTGCTGCTCGGTCAGCCCCTCGGCACTGGCGCCGGACGCGAGCAGGATCAGTGCAAGCGCGGCCGCGAGCCGCAGCGATCGAACCATGTCTCTAGCCTTGTACGACATCGTGCTCTCCCAGAATTCGACCGCCTGATTGGCGACGAATTCAGACAGGCGGCACGCGCTTTGGCAAGACGCTGAGCCCTTCAATTTCCGCGCGCATGCTCCGCAGTTTCGCGCATCCTATTTGGAGTCCTTATTTGGCTTCCTTGTTAGTATCCTTGGCCGCGATCACCTCGATCTCGACCAGGAAGCCGGGATTGGCGAGGGCCGCGACGCCGACCACCGAGCGTGCCGGCAGGTTCGGCTGGCTGCCGCCGAAGAACTGGGTGTAGCCCTCCATGAAGGCCTTGAAGTCCATCGGGGCCGACGCGTTGTGGACCAGGAACACCTGCATCTTGACGACGTCGCCCATGCCAAGGCCCTGGCCTTCGAGAATGCCCTTGATGCGGTTGAGCACGCCGACGGTCTGGGTCTTGGTGTCGCCATAGGCCTGCGGGCTCGACGGGTCGGCGTCCTTGCTGACGACCGGCGGCACCTGGCCGCTGACATAGACCGTGGTCGTGTTGCCGGTGACGGTCACAGCCTGCGCGATCGGGAATGTCGAGTTGGGAATCGGATGCCTGACCACATCGGCCGAGGCAGCCGTCGCCATCGCCGACAGTGCGGCGCCCAACACAATACCGATGAATTTCATCAAACTCTCCCCATGAGTGGCCTGGTCAGCGGCGGGCGTCCTGGACATCCTTGGCCGTCACCGCATCCTGATAGTTGTTGCCGAAGTGCGTCCGCAGATAATTCACAACAGCGGCGACCTGACCATCGGTCATCATGTCGCCGAACGCCGGCATGCCGCGGCGGCCGTTGACGACGAGGTAGATCGGATAGCTGCCGGATTCGAGAGTCTTGTTGCCGGCAAGCGAGGGATAGGTGCCGGCGCCGCTCGCGCCCATCGCATCCGGCATGTGGCAACCCTGGCAGACATTGCCGAACAGCTCCTCGCCGGTCATTTCGACGAAACGATAGCCCGACGAGAAGGTGCGCTTGCCGGCGCCACTATCCTGTCCAAGGGCCGCGGTTGCCGACAGCAGCGCCAGCGCGGCGATAGCAGAGATTCCTGTCCGCCTCATCACGTCTTCACCACGCGTTCGTGCAGTCGGGTAATGGCGTCGAGCGCCGACAGGATCGCGCCCTCCTGCCAGGCCGGCAGTTGGGAGGCGTGCTCGCCCGCGAGCGCGATGCGGCCGTCGATCTGGCAGAGATTGCGATAATGCTGCGCCCGCCCGGCTTCGGTCCACTCCCCGGCGCAGCCGAGGGTAAACGGCACCCGATGCCACGCCACCGCGACGCCGTTCTCGAACTCGCTCTTGTATTGCGGATGGATCTTGGCGCCGAATTCGACCGCACTGGCGACCCGCTCGGCCGGCGTCATCGCCGTGAACTCGAAGGAATTGGCACCCTCATAAAGATAGGCGCCGAGCAGGACGCCGCGGCCGCCGCGGTTGAACCCATAGTTCGGATAGCCGATATTCCGGATCGGCAGGTCGGTGTAGCTGATGCCGCCATAGATCGCCTCATCCTCTTCCCAGAACCGCCGCTTGAACTGCAGCCCGACCTTCACCGAGGCGGCGTAGGGCAAGGAATCGATCGCGTTCTTCATCGGCCCGCTGACATCGAGAGGCAGCTGGCTCAGGATCGGCAGCGGGATGGTGCAGATGCACCAGTCGGCGGTCGCCTGCTGCACCGCGGATGGACTGGCGGTGTCGACATAGCTCACGGTGACGCCCGAGCCGTTCTGCTGGATCTGCGTCACCTTGGAATTGTAGCGGATGAGATCGCCGACCTCGCGCGCGAACGCCTTGCCGATCATGTCCATGCCGCCGACCGGCTGGAACAGCGTCATCTGGAAATCGTAGCGTGCAAAACTCTGCAGATAGCGCCACATCCGCGACCGCAACAGCTCCTGGAGCGGGATCGGGTCGCTGGGCAGCGGATCGCCCATCAAGCCGCCGCCGGGATCGCGCGCATAACCGCGGAACTCGGCGGAGCCGAGGTTGGCATTGTACTTGTAGTCGCGATCCAGCGCGCCCCAGTCGCGTAGCGCCTGCAGCAGGATCTCCTGATCTTCCTTGGTGACGAACTCGTCGAGCCTGCCCTGCTGGCTGACCTTCGCCAGCAGCTCCGCCACCCCGCCCTGGAAATCGGCCTTGATGCTGCGAAAGCGTTGCGGCTTGCCGCCGAATGCACGCGTCGCGTGCATATAGGCGTTGTGGTTGAGCTGGATGAAGGGTTCCAGCGTCACGTTGAGCCGGCGGCAATAGTCGAGGAGCGCGCGGTGATGATAGGGAATCCGCCATGGGCCGGGATTGAGATACAGCCCCTGCTCGAACTGGCAGGTCTGCTTGAGGCCGCCGAGCTCGGTAAAGCTGTCGCCGCCGCGGATCGACCAGTTGCGGCCGCCGGCGCGATTGTTGAATTCGAGGATCTGGACCTTGTAGCCGGCCTTGCGCAGCTCCAGCGCCGCCGTCATGCCGGCAAGCCCGGCGCCGAGGATCAGCACCGAAGCGCCCTTGACGTCGCCCGCGAGCTTGAGCGGCCCCTTGTAGGCAGACTCGGATGCGAAGCCGAGGCTCGTCATCGCGTGATACATCGCCGAACTGCCGGCGATGGTCCCGATCAGCGCCAGCAAATCCCGCCGCCTGATCACAGATTCGTTCTGCACCCGTGTTCACCCAGCCACTGACGCCGATGCCGAAGGGAAACGGTTGACGCGACCCATGTCAAGAAAGGGCGCACGCTTCCACACGCACCCACACGCGCTTTTGATGCATCACGCGACCGCTCCATCACACCACACGCTCGAGATGCACACGCCGGCAGTCCATTTCGAAATCGAGCCCGACCACCGGCGGACAGTCGAAATGCCAGGTCAAGCCGTTGCGCAGCACGCCACGGCGGCCGAGCTCGATTTCGAGCACGGGATAGACGTCATGCACGGTGTAGAGCTGCACCGCGGTGGTGTCCCGCCAGGAGCCACCGAACGCGCTCATCCGCCGTTCCATCTCACCGAGCACGAACTTCGCCTTGGCCGAGATGCCGGCGGGGCTGGTGTCGCCGGGCGCCACGGTATGATCGCGGTAATTGGCCTTGCCCTCGACAGACTCGCCGCTGCCGGCCACGACAAAACTCGTCTGCGCGTCCTTTGCGGCCGGCACCGTGTAGCAGAAGGCATGGAAAGACGGCTCGCCGGGCGGATCGAGTTTCGGACAGACATTGCTCCGCGCCACCGGATTGACACCGTCCCGCATCACGCCCCAGGCGATCAACGTCTCGATGTAGATCTCGTTGAAGGCCTTGAACCCGTCCTCGGTGAACGGCGCCGGCGAGCGCAGTTCACAGGCCCCGAACGCCGTCAGCGGACGGCCTGCGGCCTTGATGATGTCGGCAATCCGCTCGAACCCGGCGCTCAGCGGCACCGGCCCGGAAAACCTGACCCGCTCGATGGTAAAGCCGGGCAGCGCGCCGATGCCGCAGGAATACTGACTGACGCCGGGCATGAAGCGGTAGTCGCCGTCCGGGGTGTCGATGGTGCTGGTCATGGTGCCTCGCGATGTGGAGTGATGCGGCCGTTACGATGACGTCGCGGGATGCAAGATACATACGAACGGCCCGATTTCATCACAGCCGTCGTCCTGGCGAAAGCCAGGACCCATAACCACAGCATTCGGTGATGAACGGGACAGTGGCCACTGCGCGCGCAACAATGTGCAATTGGGGTAATGGGTCATGGCTTTCGCCAGGACGACGATGAGATCGTTCTCGATTCAAGATGTCGAAGATCGGTGTTATCGCCGCGAAGGCGAAGATGGGTGACGCAGCCGCGGCTCTCTCCGGCCGGCGTCCCTGCGAAGGCCGGGATCCATACTCCGCGGCAGGTGTTGTCGAAGGGACTCGTCGTTCCAGCATTGCGTAGCAATTTGCATTTGTGGTTATGGGTCCCGGCCTTCGCCGGGACGACACTGAATGTGTTGCAGCGCCTGGGAGTTACACATCCGCATTCTCGCGACATGTTTGTCCGAGCTTTGCTCTTCGTTCCGCCCTCTCTCGCAGAGGGCGCAGGGAAAGCCGGGTGCCGATCGCACCCATGGGCCCCGAGCATAGGATAGAAAGCTCGGGGGTAGGACCACAGGTGTAACCGGAAACAACCCGGCTTTCCCTGCGCGATGGGTTACGGCTTACTTCGTGCTCTCCCCGGCGAGACTGGGCTTGCTTGTCACCGCCTTCGCAAGACGCTCAAGCATCCTGCGACGAGACACCTGCCGTTAGGGCGTCAGGACCACACGACTTCACCGTCCGCCTCGGTCACGCGTCGTCACCCGTGACCTCGACGTCCACCGCATCTCACCGCAACACTCCTGACGATGCGCAAGCGCCCCTCGATCGGGTGAGACGGGCGAACCATACACTGAGTTGCCGTTACGATAAACCGAAATATTTTTGCGCGAGAGGCTTGACGCATTTTCACTGAGTTGCCCGTCGGGCAACTCAGTGGCACGCGCGTGAGGGAGCCGCCGGCGGCAGGGTTCCCTCTCCCCTTGCGGGAGAGGGAGCCTGAGAGGCGTGCTCACCTTACGGTGCGCTCTGACCCGACCGCCTCGCCTACTGCGCCTTCGCGATGTACGGGCAACCGCCTTCAGCGAGCGGACGGAAGGCCTGGTCGCCCGGCACCGTCGCGAGGTACTCGTAGAGGTCCCACTTGCCCTTGGACTCTTCCGGCTTCTTGATGCGCATCAGATACATGTCGTGCACCATGCGGCCGTCCTCGCGCACGACGCCGTTCTGGGCGAAGAAATCATTCACCGGGGTCTTGCGCATCTGTGCGATCACGGTCTCGGAATCGGCCGAGTTGGTGGCGGCTACCGCCTTGAAATAGTGCCGCAGCGCCGAGTTGACGCCGGCCTGATAGGCGGTCGGCATCGACCCGTGGCGCTTGAAGAACTCCTGGGCGAAGACGCGGGTCTCGGGCGTGCGGTCCCAATAGAAGGAATCGGTGAACAGCAGATCATGCGCATGCGCGAGGCCGAGCGCCGGCACGTCGGTGAGCGTCACCTGCAGCGCGACGAGTTGCATGCTGGCGCGGATGTTGAACTCGTCGGCCTGCGACACCGCATTGCGGAAGTCGGAGCCGGCATTGGCGAGCGCAAGGATCTTGGCGCCGGAGGACTGGGCCTGCAGCAGGAAGGACGAGAAGTCGGCGGTGTCGAAGGGATGGCGGACCGCGCCCAGCACCTTGCCGCCGGCGGACGTCACGGCCTTGCTGGCATCGCGCTCCAGCGCCTGACCGAACGCATAATCGGCCGTGAGGAAGAACCAGGGCGTGCCGCCGCGCGCGACCACGGCCTTCGCCGTCGCGTTAGAGGAAGCATAGGTGTCGTAGGTCCACTGCACGCTGGTCCGCGAGCATTGCTTGCCGGTGAGATCGGATGAACCGGAGCCCGAGATCAAAAACAGCTTCTTGCGTTCGCGCGTGACGGTCTGGATCGCGAGCGCCACCGCGGAATTGACGCCTTCGGCGATCACGTCGACACCCTTGTTGTCGATCCAGTTGCGCACGATGCCGGTCGCGACGTCGGGCTTGTTCTGGTGATCGGCCGAGATGATCTCGATCTTGCGTCCGGCGACCGTGCCGCCGATCTCCTCCGCGGCCATCTGCGCCGCGATCACCGACCCCGGGCCATTGCCGTCGGAATATTGCCCGCTCATGTCGGTGATGATGCCGACCCGCAGCACACCATCCTCCGCCCGGGCAGCGCCGGCTGCAAATGAGAGACACACGGCGGCGATTGCGGCCAGGAGATGCGAGCGTTTGGTGATGGACATTTCGTTCCCAGGGATTCGGATGGTTCGGCCGATCTCCTGCAGCAATCAGGGATCACCGACAACCCCGCCGCCGGGCATGGCGCTCTGCGATTTCGCGCCAGAATTCCGGGAGAAGGAACACGGTCCCTACGCCAAACAAGCGAACACCGCAACGAGGTGCCGCCGCGGCGTTCCCTAAAGCATGACGAGAGTGTTGTCTGGCGCGGCAGCCGTTCACCTCTCCCTTGGGAGAGGTCGGCGCGCAGCGCCCGGGCAAGGGGTTACGCTCTCTCGTTGGAGCTGCGGCCCCTCACCCGATTTGCTGCGCAAATCGACCTCTCCCCAATGGGGAGAGGTCGCATCCGATTCAATCCAAACTCATCTTGCTCTAGATCAGACGATTGAAAAATGAGGTCGCGATCGCCTCAGCGCCGTTCCCACAATTGCCTGGTCAGAATGCCGGCCTTGCGCTCGATCGCCTCGGCGGCGTCGAGGCACATGTCCTCGCGATAGCGCGAGCCGACGATCTGGACACCGACCGGCAATCCCTCATGCAGCCCCACCGGCACCACCGCCGCCGGCAGCCCCAGCACGTTCATCGACGAAATGAAGCGCAGGTCGTTCCAGAACAAATCCTTGACACGCTGATCGCCGCCGAGATCGGCGTTGACCTCCGGCGTCTTGCGCACCGTGGTCGGCATCAGCACCAGCGGGTACTGCTCGAGGAAGGTCATCCAGTTCCTGATATGGCCCGACCGCGCGGCGATCGCCTTCATGTAGCCGGCCTGGTCCAACTGATTTGCCAGTGCGATGAAGCCATGGAACGTCTTCTGGAAGTCGGCGCTGCTCACCGCCAGCATCTGGTCCTGCTGCAACACGCGGGTCTCGGTCATGATCAGATCGCACCAGAGCTGCCACACCTTGTTCAGATCGGGGACGTCGACCTCGCTGACGGCATAGCCGGCATCGGCGAGATGATCGGCCGCCTTGCGCTGAAGCGCGATCACGCCACGGTCGGTCACCATGTCCCCGGGGATCTTCGCGAGCGCGACCTTGACCGGCGCGGCCGGCTTCGGACCCTGCAACGGCGCCGGCACGTACCAGGGATCGCGCGGGTCGCGCTGCGCCATCACCTCGAGGCCGAGGCGGACGTCGGCGACATGGCGCGCCAGCGGGCCCTGCGACGACATGAACTGCGCCATCAGCGGACGTTCTGCGGTGGCTGAGGGATTGAACGCGGGAATGCGACCCTGGGTCGGCTTGATGGTGGCGATGCCGTTGCAATGCGCCGGCCAGCGCAGCGAGCCGCCGATGTCGTTGCCATGCGCGATGGTGCCGATGCCGGCCGCGATCGACGCGCCGGCGCCGCCGGATGATCCGCCGCAGGTCACCTCCGCGTTCCAGGGATTGCGCGTCAGGCCGTGCAGCGGGTTGTCGGTGAAGCCGCGCAGCGAGAATTCCGGCGTGTTGGTCAGGCCGATGATGACGGCACCGGCCTTCTTGAGATTGGCCGTCACGGGCGAGTCGCCCGGCGCGATATTGTCCTTGAAGGCGACCACGCCGTTCGAATTGGCCTGGCCCTCGACGTCGATGTTGATCTTGATCGTGACCGGCACGCCATGCAGCGGGCCGACCTCACTGCCGCCGCGCTTGCTTGCCGCCAGCGTCTCGTCCGCGGCCTTGGCGGCCTGCATCGCCGACGCGCCGAGGTCGACGACCACGGCGTTGAGCGCCGGGTTGGCGGCATGCATGCGGTCGAGGTGGGCGCGAACCACCTCTTTCGACGTCACCTTGTCGTTCCTGATCGCCGCGGCGGTCTCGACGGCTGACCATTGCCAGATCGGTGCATTCGTCACTTGGTGTTCTCCCGTTGTGTTCAGAGCTTTGTTGTTGATTCAGTCGCGCGGATCGATCGGCGTCAGCGTCGAGGCGCGCGCCTCGATCACCGCGGCCGCCGCGAGACAGATGTCCTCGCGGAAACGGCCGGCGATCACCTGCACGCCGACCGGCACGCCGCCGGCGGTTCCGGTCGGCACCACGACCGATGGAAAGCCGAGCGCGGGCACCGCGAGCAGCGGCCGCTGCGCGTCGAGCAGCGCGCGCACGACGTCAGCGCCTTCCTGATCCTGATCGAAGCGGAACGGCAGCTGCGCCGAGACCGGAAGGATGATGACGGGGCAGCGCTCCTGGAACAGCTGCCAGGCCCGCACGATCGCAAGCCGCTGCTCGAAGCAGGCCAGCACCTGGTCGCCGTCG
Source organism: Bradyrhizobium sp. PSBB068 (assembly GCA_016839165.1). Taxonomy (NCBI): domain Bacteria; kingdom Pseudomonadati; phylum Pseudomonadota; class Alphaproteobacteria; order Hyphomicrobiales; family Nitrobacteraceae; genus Bradyrhizobium; species Bradyrhizobium sp. PSBB068. The sequence continues at coordinate 1,484,067 of CP069300.1, read as the reverse complement.
AGCTCCGGCGCGTAGGCGATATGGCAATCCAGATTGTAGCGGGACCTCGCATCGCCGAACTTGCGGATCAGCGGCGCCAGCACGCGCCGCTCCTCATTGATGACGAGGCGATGCCAGAGATCGGCGGCCTCCGCGAGCCGCGGCGGCGTGGTCTCCTCCACCGCAAAGCCTGCCTCGGCGAGCCAGCGTCCGGCAGCGCGCACGGCTGCACTGACCTCCGGCGCCTCGTCGCCGAACGGCGCCGGCGCGATCGCGACCCCGATCGGCCGCTCGAGCTGTGCGCCTTGCAGCGGCACCGGCAGCCAGGTGCCGTCGCGCGGATCCGGCTGCGCCATCGCGGCGAGCGCGACGCCGAGATCGGCAACCGAGCGGGCGAGCGGCCCCTGCACCGACATCATCTGCGCGGTGATCGGCCGATCGCTGGTCGCGGACGGATTGAACGACGGTATGCGACCCGGGGTCGGGCGCAGGCCGGCGACGCCGCAGGCGTAAGCCGGATAGCGGATCGAGCCGCCGAAATCATTGCCATGCGCGATCGCGCCCATGCCGGAAGCAACCGCCGACGCGGCGCCGCCGCTGGAGCCGCCCGGTGTCAGCCGGCGGCTCCACGGATTGTAGGTCGCGCCGTGCAGATCGTTGTTGGTGAACCAGCGGTGCGAGAACGCCGGTGTGTTGGTGCGGCCGACGATGACGGCGCCGGCCTTGCGGAAATTCGCGACCACCGGGCTGTCCTCGGCGGCGATGACGTCGCGGAACGCTGCGACGCCATTGGTGGTGGCGTGACCGCGCTGATCGACATTGACCTTGATCGTGACCGGCACGCCATGCAGCACGCCGAGCTCCGCGCCGGATCTCACCGCGGCATCCGCCGCATCCGCCTCGGCCAGCGCTTCATCCGTCAGCACCTCGACCACGGCATTTAGTGCCGGATTGACCTTGGCGATGCGATCAAGGCTCGACTGCACCGCTTCGCGGCTCGAAATCGCACGCGTCGCGATCGCACGCGCCAGATCGACGGCCGACCAGCTCCACAACTCATTCTCGCGCCGCATGACCATCGTCGTCGCCTCCTACGCAAATCTTCAGTCGAGCCGCAACGGCTGGTGAAAGACAGGCAGATCGACGCGCCGATCTCCCTTCGGGACGACCACGGCCTCGGCGCTCAGCACGTGATCGAGCATCACGCGGCGGGCGCGCGCGGCATTGCCGGAGCGGAACGCAGCCATCAGGCGCTTGTGAAACTCGATGTTCTCGCAGGTGAAGCTCGATGCGAATTCCTGCACGCCGAGCTTGCCGATCAAATGGCGGATCGCCTCGTTGACGAAGCGCGCGACCAGGCCGAGCAGCGGATTGGGACAGGCCTCGATCATGATGTCGTGGAAATCGATCTCGGCGTGGCGGTGATGCTCCCAGTCGGTGGGCCCGCCCGGATGATGCTCCTGAACCTCGATCGCCTTGTCGAGCGCGGCGAAATGCGCCGCCGTGAGGTGGCCGACCACGCTGAAGGCGAGCTCCGGCTCGATCAGGCGGCGGATCTGGTAGATCTGCGCCGTACTGATCGACTGGAAATAGAAGTAGTTGCTGAGCAGGCCGACGATCCGGTTGATCGACACCGGCGCCACCCGCGCGCCGCCGCCCGGCCCCGTGGTGTTCTGCACCAGCCCCTGCACTTCCAACGATTTGAGCGCCTCGCGGATGGTCGAGCGGCTGCAGCCGAACATCTCGATCAGCTCGCTCTCCTGCGGCAGCCGGTCGTTGGGCTGCAATCCGGCCTGGAAGATGTGGCCGCGGATCAGGTCGGCAACAGCGTCGGAGCGCTTGCGCTTGATCGAGGCGCGCCGGGACGGGTCCAGGGATGGCAGGGCCGATTTATCCATTTTATGATCATAAATAGGATCGGGATGGCTTGGCAAGGGGTGACCGCCCAAGGGGACGTGCCCGGAGCTCATCCCGGGCATGGCGGCAGAGCGAACATTCTAGGAATTGGCGAGAGGCGATCGCTCAGTTCGTTCCGCGCTGCGCCTCGAGGCTGCGGCTGTAGCGCGACATCGCGAAGCAGAACACGAAGTAGATCACGCCGACGAAGACGTAGACCTCGACGCTGAAGGACTGCCAGGCCGGATCGACGATCGCGGTCTTCGCCGTCGTCAGCAGGTCGAAGATGCCGATGATCAGGACCAGGCTGGTGTCCTTGAAGAAGGCGATGAAGGTGTTGACCAGCGGCGGGATGACGTGGCGGATCGCCTGCGGCAGCACGATCAGCGCGTGCTTCTCCCAATAGGACAGGCCGAGTGCATCGCCCGCTTCATACTGTCCGCGCGGCACCGCCTGCAGGCCGCCGCGCACCACTTCGGCAAGATAGGCGCCGGCATAGAGGATGAAGGCGATCTGCGCGCGCAACAGTTTGTCGATGTTGACGCCGTCGGGCATGAACAGCGGGAACATCACGCTTGCCATGAACAACAGGCTGATCAACGGCACGCCGCGGATCAGCTCGACATAGAGCACGCAGAGCGAGCGGATCGCCGGCAGTTTCGAGCGGCGGCCGAGCGCGACCAGGATGCCGAGCGGGAAGCCGAACGCGAGGCCGAAGGTCGCGAGGATCAGCGTCACCGGCAGCCCGCCCCAACGATCCTGGGTAACGAAGGAGAGGCCGAGGAAGCCGCCCCACATCAGGCAGCCGATCACGATCAGGGCCGCGGCCCACAGCAGGAACAGCTCCTTGCGCCAGAAGCTGCGGCGGCTCGAGACCACGAACAGCGCGATGAAGATCAGCACCGCAAGCGCCGGCCGCCACTGCTCGTCGAACGGATAGGTGCCGAACAGGATGAAGCGATACTTCTCGGGGACGACGGCCCAGCAGGCGCCGACGCCGCGCAGCGCGCGGCATGCGCTGGTGTCGCTGCCGGAGACGATCCAGACCGCATTGGCGATGCCCCATTGCCAGAGGCCGATGCAGGCCTTGCCGAGCAGGAACAGCAGCAGCAAGGTCATGATGCTGGAGGGGATCGAGGCGAACAGATTGGCGCGCAGCCAGGCGGTGAGATGTCCGCCGAGCGCGCGCGGGGCGGGACGCGGGCCGATCGGCAGCGGATCCTGCGGGACATGGGCGACCGAGCTCATCTCAGCGCTCCACCAGCGCGATCCGCGCGTTGTACCAGTTCATGAACAGGCTGATGCCGAGGCTGATGGTGAGGAACACCATCATGATCAGCGCGATCGACTCGATCGCCTGCCCGGTCTGGTTCAGCGTGGTGTTGGCGACCGAGACGATGTCCTGGTAGCCGACCGCGACCGCGAGCGAGGAGTTCTTGGTCAGGTTCAGATACTGGCTGGTCATCGGCGGGATGATGACGCGCAGCGCCTGCGGCAGCACGATGTGTTGCAAGACGAAGCCGCGCTTCAGCCCGAGCGCCTTGGCGGCCTCCGACTGGCCGCGCGGCACAGCCTGGATGCCGCTGCGCACGATCTCGGCGATGAAGGCGGAGGTATAGGTGACGAGCGCGATCAGCAGCGCAAAGTATTCCGGCGCCAGGGTCAGCCCGCCGACGAAGTTGAAGCCGCGCAGCTCCGGCAGCACGATGCGCCAGCTCGCGCCCGCGAGGAACGACACCAGCGCGGGCAGCGCGACGATCAGGCCGAGCGCGTAAGGCCACGCCGGGCGCGCGTTGCCGTCAAGCATCTGCTGCGCGATCAGGCGGCGCCTGACGATGGTGAAGACGGTCAGACCTGCGACCAGCGCGAGGATGGTCCACCAGTTGGACGCGCTTAGCGGGACCGACGGCAGGATCAATCCACGATTGGACAGGAACACGCCTTCGACCGGCTTGAACGCCTGGCGCGCCGCCGGCAGGCCCTGCATCAGGACGTACCAGAACAACAGCTGCAGCAGCAGCGGCAGGTCGCGCAGCACCTCGACATAGACGGCGGCGAGCCGTGCCAAGAGCCAGTTCGACGACAGCCGCGCGATGCCGACCAGCGTGCCGATCACGGTCGCCAACACGATGCCGATCACGGCGACGCGCAGCGTGTTGACGACGCCGACGATGAAGGCGCGCAGATAGGTGTCCTTCGGCGTGTAGTCGATCCAGCTGTCGGCGATCGGCATGCCGGCTTCGCGGCCGAGGAAGGCGAAGCCGGTCGAGATACGCCGCACCGAGAGGTTATGGACCGCGTTCGACCACAGGAAGGCGATGACGGCAACTGCAACGGCAACCACCAGGACCTGCCAGAACAGGCCGGCGACGCGGGGATCGCTGAGCGAAAACCGCCAGGGTCGGGCGGGAGGGCGTTTCGGCGTCGATGTCGTCACAGCGCAAGGATCCCAATGAGAAGCGATCTGCTGCCATGCGCTATGCGCGCGCGTCATATGTTGCACCAAATTGATAAACGTGCAACATATGTTTCATGGCCCAGGCTCAGCCGAAACCATCGCCCCTGAACGAATTGTGCAGCGCATTGCCGTCGCTGCCAATGCGCTTGCAGGAGGTTGGTCGGTTTGTCGCAGCCAATGATTACGACGCCACCACCCGCTCGATGCGCGAGCTTGCCGCCGTCGCCGGCGCCGACCCGGCCTCCTTCACCCGGCTGGCAAAAGCGCTTGGCTATTCCGGCTGGGACGAATTGCGCGCCGCACTCACCGAGGCGCGACGGCCGGCGCAGGGCTCGCCGTTCTCCGGCCGCGCCAGGAGCCGCCGCGGCGGGCCGAATGCCGACGTCAAACTGATTCACGACAAGCTCGAAGCCGAAGCGGCAGGGCTTGCGCGAATTTCCGCGAATGCGATTGCGGACGCCGCGCGTGCGCTGCACGCGGCAAACCGGATCTGGATCACGGGATTTCGCAGCTGCCGCAGCGTGGCGGAACTGCTGACCTATCAGCTCCGCCTGTTCCGGCCCGACGCCGTGCAGCTGGTCGGCGGTTCCGGTCCGTTCGATCTCGACCACGGTGCCTTCCGCACTGAGGACGCCGTGGTCGTGATCGGCTTTGCGCCCTACACCCTGGTCAGCGTCGAGACGGCGCGCGCGGCGCATCAAGCGCGCGCCACGCTGATCGCGATCGCCGACACGATCAGCGCGCCGATGGCCGAGGGCGCCGATCACCTGCTGCTGTTCGAGGCCGCCTCCTCCCCCGGCTTCTTCCCGAGCCTCACCGGCGCGATCGCGGTGGCGCAGTCGCTGGCCGCCGTCGCCTTCACGCTCGGGGGCGCAAGCGCAAAGCGCAAGCTGGAGGAGACCGAGGGCCGGCTTGCCGAGACGTCGCAATATTTTGTCGAGAAAGGATGACCGTCATGGCCGCCAACAAGAGCCGCGTGATGCATCGCAGCCTGCGCGAGACCCCGCCGAAAGCGATCGGTGGTGAAGGCGTCTGGTTGATCGCGGAGGATGGCCACCGCATTCTGGATTCCTCGGGCGGCGCCGCCGTCTCGTGTCTCGGCCACCAGCACCCGCGGATTCTGGCCGCGATCGCAAGACAAGCGTCGAAGATCGCCTATGCCCATACCGGGTTCTTCTCGTCGGAGCCGGCGGAAGAGCTCGCCGAACGGCTGGTCGGCCACGAGCCGGGCGGCCTCGGCTATGTCTATTTCGTCAGCGGCGGATCGGAGGCGATCGAGGCCTCGATCAAGCTGGCGCGGCAATATTTCATCGAGCGCGGCGAGCCGAAGCGTGCCCGCTTCATCGCCCGCCGGCAGAGCTATCACGGCAACACGCTGGGCGCGCTGTCGGCCGGCGGCAATGCCTGGCGCCGCGAGCCCTACGCGCCGCTGCTGTCGCCGTCGTTCAGTCACGTCACGCCCGCTTTTGCCTATCACGAGAAGCGCGACGATGAATCGGAGGCCGCGTTCGTCGGCCGCCTCGCCGCCGAGCTCGAGGCCGAATTCCAGCGGCTCGGCCCGGAGAATGTCGCGGCCTTCATCGCCGAGCCCGTGGTCGGCGCCACTGCCGGCTGCGTGCCGGCACCGGAGGGATACTTCAAGGCGGTGCGCGAGATCTGCAACCGCCACGGCGCGCTCCTGATCCTTGACGAGGTGATGTGCGGCATGGGCCGCACCGGCACGCTGCATGCGTGGGAGCAGGAAGGCATCGCACCCGACATCCAGGCGGTCGCCAAGGGGCTCGGCGGCGGCTATCAGCCGATCGGCGCGATGCTTGCGAGCGGCAGCATCGTCGACACCGTGCGCAACGGCTCCGGCGCGTTCCAGCACGGTCACACCTATCTGGCGCATCCGCTCGCCTGCGCCGCCGCGCTCGAAGTGCAGAAGGTCATCAGCGAGGAGAGGCTGCTCGACCAGGTCAAGGAGCGCGGCCGCCAGCTCGAGCAGCGGCTGGTCGAGCGTTTCGGCAATCACCGCCATGTCGGCGACATCAGGGGCCGCGGCCTGTTCTGGGGGATCGAGCTGGTCGCTGACCGCGGCACACGGCAGTCGTTCGATCCCAAGCTGAAGCTGCATCAGCGGATCAAGTCCGCGGCGTTCGCTGGCGGGCTCGGCTGCTATCCGTCCGGCGGCACTGCCGACGGCCAGCGCGGCGACCATGTGCTGCTCGCCCCGCCCTATATCGCGACGTCCGGCGACATCGACATGATCGTGGAAAGGCTCGGTGTCGCAGTCGACAGCGCATTGAAAGACGTTGGTCATTAGGAGGAGGACAGAATGAGGAACGTATTGATCGCGGCGAGCCTGCTCGTCGCGGGGCTTTCAACCGCAAGCGCGGCGACGCTCGACACCGTCAAGCAGCGCGGCACGCTGGTGTGCGGCGTCTCGACCGGCTTTGCCGGCTTTTCGGCGCCGGACTCGCAAGGCAATTTCAAGGGCCTCGACGTCGATTATTGCCGCGCGCTCGCCGCCGGTGTGCTCGGCGATCCTGCCAAGGTGCGCTACGTCGCGCTGACCGCGCAGAACCGCTTCACCGCGCTGCAGTCCGGCGAAATCGACGTGCTCTACCGCAACTCGACGCAGACCTATCTGCGCGGCACCACGCTCGGCCTGCGCCAGGGCCCGGTCAATTTCTACGACGGCCAGGGGTTTGTGGTGAAGAAGGACCTCGGCGTGAAGGAGCCGAAGGATCTCAAGGGCGCCACCGTCTGCGTCGCCCAGGGCACCACGCATGAGGTGACGCTCGGCGATTACGGCCGTGCCAACGGCATCGACTGGAAGCCGCTGGTGTTCGATCGGCCCGACACCATGTACCAGGCCTTCTTCGGCGGCCGCTGCGACGCCATGACCCAGGACGCCTCCGCGCTCGCCGGCGCGGTCGCGACCGCAGCACCGAAGCCCGACGATTACGTCGTGCTGCCGCTGACCATCAGCAAGGAACCGCTCGGCCCGTTCACCCGCAACGGCGACGAGGTCTGGAGCGACATCGTCACCTGGCTGCATTACGGCCTGGTCGAAGCCGAGGAGCTCGGCGTCACCCAGTCGAACGCCGACGAGATGACGAAGTCGCAGGTCCCGGCGATCCAGCGCCTGCTCGGTGTATCCGGCGATCTCGGCAGCCGGCTCGGCCTCGACAACAAATGGCTGGTCCCGGCGATCAAGGCCGGCGGCAATTACGGCGAGATCTTCGAACGCAATGTCGGCAAGGCGAGCCCCCTGAAGCTCGAGCGCGGCCTCAACGCCACCTGGAGCAAGGGCGGCTTGATGTACGCGATCCCGTTCAAGTGATCTCCACCTCGCCCCGCTTGCGGGGAGAGTTCGTCATTCAAGCAAAGCTTGAATGACGGGTGAGGGGGAGTCTCCGCATATCCCCCTCTGACCTGTTACGACGATAGAGCCCCTCACCCCAACCCTCTCCCCGCGAAGAGCGGGGAGAGGGAGAAGAGCAGCGACCATGCGTATCACGCTCATTCACGCCCTGAAGCACTCGATCGTGCCGATCGAGGCGTCATTCGCACGACATTGGCCGGAAGCGCGGCTGATGAATCTGCTCGACGACAGCCTGTCGGCTGATCTCGCGCGCGAGGGCAAGCTCACCGAGCGCATGACCGAACGCTTCCTCGTGATGGGCCGCTATGCGACCAGCACCGGCGCTGACGGCATCCTGTTCACCTGCTCGGCATTCGGGCCCTGCATCGAGGCGGTGGCGCGCGCGCAGGCGCCGATGCCGGTCCTGAAGCCGAACGAAGCCATGATCGAACAGGCGGTCGCACGGGGAAAGCGGATCGGCCTGCTCTCGACCTTCCCGCCGACGCTGGTGTCGATGCCGCCGGAATTTCCGTCTGAGGTCACGCTGGTGCCGAAGCTCGCCGAGGGCGCGCTGGCCGCGCTCGATCGCGGCGACCGTGCGGAGCATGACCGCATCGTGGTCGAGGCCAGCAAGGACTTGCGCGACTGCGACCTGATCGCGCTCGCGCAGTACAGCATGGCGCCGGCCGCCGAGCGTGTCGCCGAAGCCACCGGCCGCGAGGTGCTGACGACGCCGGACAGCGCGGTCAAGAAGCTGAAGGCATTGCTCGGAATCAACCAGGCGCACCGATAAGCGCCTTGTTCCGGCGGTAGTGGCTTTTGGCCCGTAGCCGACAAACAAGTCTGTCGATAGTGTGCCGCGCGGCCTCGGCGGAGGCGCGTGACGGACACCTCCTGCCGTCACATAACCTTCCTAGACTGAGGCGGCCAACTTCCGGCCGAGATGAGGGCAAATTCCCGATGCGAAATACCCCTTTCCTTGTGATTGCAGCCGTCTTTTCCTTTCTCGAACCGGCCGCCGCCCAGCAGGCCCCGCCTGCGTCATCGGCGAATGCGCAACTGACGCAAAAGATGAATGCCTATGTCGGGTGCATCAACCGCCTCTCGGCGCGATCGTACGAATCCCGCGACCGCTATTTTTCCTGGGCCGCCAAGAGCGGTCCCACCGGCAAGGAGCGGATCATCTACGGCACCTATACGATCTACGACACGTCCGACTGCAAGACGAGCGTCGCAGCCGCCAATGCGGCGGACCCGCACGATGCCGGGCTTGAAGCCGCCGCGAATGCCTATGTTGCCGCCGTCACCACGCTCGAGCCGCTGTTGAAGGAGGCGGACGACTACTACACCCAGGAGAACTACAAGGACGACAAGATGGCCAAGGGCAAGGCGCTGCATCCGCGCCTGGTCGCGGCCTGGGATGCGTTCGCCGGCGCCGACAAGGCGTTGCGCGCCGGCGTCGAGGCCATCAACGACAAGCACGCCGCCGAGCAGCTGGCCGCGATCGAGGCGAGTGAAGGCCGCAAGACGCACTATTATGTCGAGGCCCTGATGATCCAGGCCAAACGCGTGCTTCGCGCGCAGCAGGCCGACAAGCCCGACATCGACGCGATCACCCAGGCGCTCAACGAGTATGAGGCCACGGTGAAGGCAACCGAGGAGGCCTCCGGCAAGGACGGCGACGCCAAGCTCGGCTCGATGTTCATCGGAAGCGCCAAATCGTTCCTCACCACGGCGAAGCAACTGATGCGCCGGGTTCGCGACAAGGTGCCTTACAGCTCGGGTGAGAAGATGATGCTGAGCAACCCCGGCGCCGGCTGGATGGTGGAGGGGTCGCCGGCCCGGCTGATGCGTGACTACAATCAGCTCGTCGACGGCTACAACCGCGGCGCCCGCATCTGAATGGCGCGCCGAAGTTCCAGCGCTGCGTAGGGTGGATTGGCCCACCGGGGTCCGCGCAAAGCGCGGCCCGACGACAAGCTCCGGCGCAATCCACCGCAACGCAGAGGCAGTGGCGGATCGCGCCTTGCGGCTAATCCGCCCTGCACACCTCACGTGCCCGCGTCATTCACATTCAGATCGACGCCCTGCGGGTCCTTGATGGTCGAGACCGTGATCAGCGAGATCAGCGCCAGCACCGCGATGTAGACGCCGACGCGCCAGGACTCGCCGTAGCTGCCGATGATCCATTGCGCGATCATCGGCGCGAAGGCGCCGCCGAAGATGGCGCCGAGCGCGTAGCCGATCGAGACGCCGGAATAGCGCACCTTGGCTGGAAACAGCTCGGCATAGAGCGCCGCCTGCGGGCCATAGGACAAACCAAGCGCAATGGTGAGACCGACGGCGCTGACGAAGAACAGCAAGAGGTTCTTGCTGTCGATCAGGAACCACATCGGCACCGCCCACAGCACCATCAGGCCGTATCCGATCTGGAAGCAGCGCACGCGGCCGATCTTATCACCGAGGATGCCGCCCAGCAGCGTGAAGATGAACCAGCTCACCGCCGCCAGCGTGCCGATCAGCAGCAGCTGCTCGGACGGCATCTTCAGCGTGTTGGCACCGTAGCTGATCAGGAACGCGATCAGGATATAGCCGGCCGCATTATTGGCCATGAAGATCAGCGCGGTGCGGAAAATCTCCTTGGCATGATTGCGCATCAACTCCTTCAGCGGCGCGGAGGATTCCTTGTGCCGGCGCTGCATCGCCTTGAACACCGGGGATTCCTCCACGGTGCGGCGGATCACGATGCCGACGACGATCAAAAGAATCGATAGCAGGAACGGAATGCGCCATCCCCATTCGATCATCGCCTGCTTGCCGAGCGTCGCGGTGAGCACCCACAGCACGCCGGTCGCCAGAATCATACCGAGCGGCGTGCCGATCTGCGGAAACGAGCCGAAGAAGCTGCGCTTGTCGCGAGGCGCCGATTCCACCGCCATCAGGGCCGCGCCGCCCCACTCGCCGCCCGCCGAGAAGCCCTGCAGGATCCGAAGCAGAATGAGGAGTGCCGGTGCCCAGGCGCCGATCTGCGCATAGGTCGGCAACAGGCCCACCAGCGCGGTCGCAGCGCCCATCAGCAGCAGCGTGACCACCAGCATGTTCTTGCGCCCGAAGCGGTCGCCGAGATGGCCGCAGACGATGGCGCCGAGCGGACGGAACAGGAAGGACAGGCCGAGCGTCGCGAACGAGACGATCTGTGCCAGCAGCGGATTGTTCGCGTTCATCGGCGCGAAGAACAGCGCGCCGAACACCAGGCCCGCCGCCTGGGCGTAGACGAAGAAGTCGTACCATTCGATGGTGGTGCCGACGAGCGTTGCGGTGAGGACCTTGCGCTCCTCATCCGACAGTTCAGCGCCGCGCGAGCGCGCGGAGATCTCGATGGACATTGGCCTCCCCAAACCCGTTCTTGAATCAGTTCTTGGCCGCGCGGGCGTGACCGACGCGATGCGCCTGCCCCGTGCGGATGCTGGTACGGGGATAGCAGAGGTTTTCGCGCGGCACGAGCTAAATAGTTGCAGCAGCAACGATATCGCCCAGGCCGAGGCCGCCGGTCCGGTTCCATGACCGGATTACCTCAGCCCTCGCCGACGGTCTCCCATCTGGAAATGCCGATTGTGCAACGCAGCAAGAACACTATGATCCGGGGCTCTCCAAGAGGTCGTAAGTGTCTGACATCAATGCCGATGCCTGGGTTTCCTCAGGCCACCGCCCGATGGGCTTTCCGGAATTCGTCGTCGTCATCGCCTCCATCATGGCGCTGAACCCGCTGGCGATGGACATGATGCTGCCGGCGCTGCCGAACATCCGCTCAGCGTTCCAAATCGCCGACGCCAACCGCCCGCAGATGGTGCTGTCGATCTTCCTGGTCGGCTTCGGTGTCGGCCAGTTCGTGATGGGCCCGCTGTCGGACCGCTTCGGCCGCCGCCCGGTGCTGCTCGGCGGCATGACCGTCTACACCATCGCCGGCCTGCTCGCGATCATTGCGCCGTCATTCGAGACGCTGCTCTTGGCGCGCGCGCTGCAAGGGCTCGGCACCGCGGCAACCCGCGTGATCGCGACCTCGATCGTGCGCGACTGCTACGCCGGACGACGGATGGCGAGCGTGATGTCGCTGGCGATGATGGTGTTCATCGCGGTTCCGGTGATCGCGCCGTCATTCGGCCAGGCCGTGATGCTGCTGACGCACTGGCGCGGCATCTTCGTGCTGCTGATGATCTACGGCGTGATCGCGCTGGCCTGGAGCGCGATGCGGATGCCGGAGACGCTGCCCAAGGAGCTGCGCAAGTCGCTGGCGATCCCGGAGGTGCTGTCCGCGTTCCGCCAGACCGTCACCAACCGCCAGACGCTCGGCTATGCGCTCGCCGCCGGCGGCGTGCAGGGCTCGCTGTTCGCCTTCGTGTTCTCGTCACAGCAGATCTTCACCGAGGTCTTCAAGCTCGGGCATTACTTCCCGGTCGCCTTCGCCGCCTGTGCGGTCGGCGTCGCGATCGCCGGCTTCCTCAATTCGCGGATCGTCGGCCGCATCGGCATGCGCGTGATCTCGCACGCGGCGCTGACCGGCTTTGCCGTCGTCGCCGCGGCATTGTTCGTCGCGGTGAAGACGGACATGCTGTCGCTGTCGCTGTTCATGGCGCTGTCAGTCCTGATGATGTTCGCGTTCGGGCTGATAATGGCGAACTTCACAGCATTGGCGATGGAGCCGCAGGGCAAGATCGCCGGCACCGCTTCGTCGCTTTACGGCACAATCACCACCCTGCTCGGGATCGGCATCGGCACCACGATCGGCCAGGATTACAACGGCACGCTGCTGCCGTTCGCGACCGGCTTCTTGCTCTGCACGCTGGCAGCGCTCGCCGTGGTGCTGGTGACGGAGAAGGGCCGCATGTTCCGACCCCATCATCATCCGATTTGAAGATTCCGGCCCGGATTTCGCTTCGCTGTATTCGGGCTACGACATCACGTTAGGCTTGGCGTGTTCGCCCAACGGCACTCGGCGCCCGCGCTACCGCACGCCGCGTCGCCGCAAACCCCTCCATGCCGAGCTGCCACTGCAAGCCGACGATCGCGCCCTTGGTCGGCTGCAATAACGCAAGCGCGCTGAACAACGTCACGGGCAGCCAGATTGCCAGTTGCAGCCAGGCCGGCGGCGCGTAGGTCATCTCCATCCAGAGCAGCGCCGGCACCACGACGTGGCCGACCACAACGATCACGAGATAGGCCGGGAAATCGTCCGCGCGCTGCGGGGTGAAGTCCTCGCTGCAGACCTCGCAATGATCAGCCACTTTAAGGAAGCGGCCGAACAGGTGGCCGCGCCCGCAGTTCGGGCACTTCATGGTGAAGCCGCGCAACATCGCCTTTGGCAGGGAAACCATCTCGGTCATCGCAGTCGTCCTTGGTCGTTGTCCTTGACCTGATCTGATGATCCATACAATATGCCTCTAAGAGCATACAATCAAAGACAAAGCGTCGAATTGCATGGATTGGATCCCTACAGTTTCGGAATGGCACGGCCCGATGTTTCTGCGCATCGTCGATGCACTTGCCGCCGACATCGCGAGCGGTCGGCTGGTGCGCGGCCAACGCCTGCCGACCCATCGCGCGCTGGCGACCGCGCTCGGCATCGATCTGACCACCGTGACGCGCGCCTATGGCGAGGCGCGACGGCGAGGGCTGCTCGACGCCCGCGTCGGCCAGGGCACCTTTGTCTCGGAGACCACGGCGCGCGCGGCCTCCGACCTGCCCGCTCCGGTCAACATCGACCTGTCGATGAATTTGCCGCCGCAGCCGGTGGAAGCGAATCTCGACCTGCGTATCGCACAGGGACTTGCGACCATCCGCTCCGAGGCCGGATTTTCAGCCTATCTCGGCTATACCCGGCCCGGCGGCACCGCGGACGAGCGCGAGGTCGGCGCGGCGTGGCTCGCGCCGCGCGTGCCGAATGCATCGGCCGACCGCATCGTGATCTATCCGGGTTCGCAGGCGATCATCTTCAACGCGCTGCTGGCGCTGACATCGCCCGGCGACGTGGTGCTGACGGAAGCGCTGACATTCCCCGGCATCAAGGCCGCGGCGGCGCGGCTCGACGTCCGCCTGGTCGGCGTTGCGATGGACACCGAGGGCGCCCGGCCGGACGCGCTCGACGAGGCCTGCCGCAAGCACAAGCCGAAGGTAGTCTATCTGGTGCCGACGCAGCAGAACCCGACCACGGCGACAATGAGCGCGGCGCGGCGCAAGGCGGTCGCCGATATCATCAGGAAGCGCGGCTGCGTCCTGATCGAGGACGACGTCTATGGCCCGCTCGAACCGCAGGTGGCACCGATTGCCAGCCTGATTCCGGAACACACCTACCTTGCCGCGAGCATCGCGAAATGCATCGCGCCGGCGCTGCGGGTCGCCTATCTGCTGGCGCCCGATGCGAGCGCCGAGCAGCGCATGCGCGCGGGCATGCAGGCCACCATGCAGATGCCGCCCTCGCTGATGGTGGCGCTGGTCACGCAATGGCTGCGCTCCGGGATCGCCGCCGACATCATCCGCGCCATCCGCAACGAGGCGGCCGCGCGCCAGCAGCTCGCGGCCCGCTTCCTCAAGGGCGTCAGCTACGCAGCGCGGCCGGCCAGCCACCATCTCTGGATGCCGTTGCCGAAACATTTCGATGGCACCGACCTGCTGTCGCATCTGATGCGCAATGGCCTCGCCGTGGTCGGCGAAGACGCCTTTGCGACGGGTGAAGCGGCACCGCGCGGCCTGCGGGTGTCGCTCGGCGCCGCGCGCAACCGCGCCGAACTGAGCCAGGCCCTGCAAGTGCTGTCGAATGCCGTGCGGACGCCGGTCGGCGCCACGCAAATTGTATGAATTTCGCCCATCGTCCGGGAATAATGTCGCCTGAAAATGATTATGGTGCGGGGGCGCCTGCGCTAAGACTGCGGCGTTCAAGGCATCAGGCAGGGGCGGCTTTTTTCAATGTCATGCGGATATGATCGGCCGACGATCCACCTCGCCATGCGGATGGTTCGCGGAGCATTGACCGCGGTCGCCTGTCTTGCGCTTGTCACATCGGGCGCGGCGCGCGGCTCCGACGCCCCCGCCCCGTCGCCGGAGAAACTCGAACGCATCACCGCGTTCTTCAACGATGAGGTCACGAGCGGCCGCATTCCCGGCGCCGCCATCCTGATCCAGCAGCACGGCAAGCCGGTCTATCTGAAGACTTTCGGCTATCGCGACGTCACCACCAAATCGCCGATGCGGCCGGACACGATGTTCGCGCTGCATTCGATGACCAAGCCGATCACCAACACCGCTGCGATGATGCTGGTCGACGCGGGCAAATTGTCGCCGCAGGATCCGCTGTCGAAATACATCCCGGCCTTCGCCGACGTGAAGGTCGCCATCGAACCCGATGGCGGCAACGATCCGGCCAAGGTGGAGCTGGTGCCGCCGATCCGCCCCGTCACGATCGAAGACCTGATGCGGCACACCTCGGGCATCACCTACGAATATATCGGCGCCGACTGGATCCAGAAGATCTACCGCGACGGCCACCTGTTCGACGGGAAATTCGACAACAAGGAATTCACCGCGCGGCTCGCCAAGCTGCCGCTGTCGCGGCAGCCCGGCACGCTGTGGCGCTATGGTCATTCCACCGACGTGCTCGGCCGGGTGATCGAGATCGTCTCGGGCAAGTCGCTCTATCAGTTCGAGAAGGAGCGCATCTTCGATCCCCTGAAGATGAACGACACCCGATTTGTGCTCGATGCGGAGACCGAACGGACGCGGCTAGCCGAGCCGCTGCCCTCGGACACCATCCTGATCGACGGGGAGAACGACCGGCGCGCGCATCCGGAGTGGGAATCCGGCGGCGGCGGTTTGGTGTCGACCATTCTCGATTATGCGCGCTTCGCGCAGATGCTGCTCAATGGCGGCGAGCTCGACGGCAAGCGATATCTGAGCCCGGCCGCGTTCAAGGACATGACGAGGGACCATATCGGGCCTGGTTCCGGCGTCGGCCGCGACTACTGGTACTTTCCCGGCGACGGGTTCGGCTACGGCTACGGCATCGCGGTGCGTACCGATCCCGGCATTGCCAGGCCGCCGCCGCCCGGCTCGATCGGCGAGCTGAAATGGGACAGCGGCAGCGGAACCTATTTCGGCGTCGATCCGAAGCTCGACATGATCTACATCATGCTGGAGCAGACCCAGAACGAACGCCAGCGCATCACGCCGATGTTCCGCAAGCTGGTGTACGACGCGTTCAGCCCGGACTGAGTTCGCGCAGTCCTTTCGTCCTTGCGAGGAGCGAAGCGACGAAGCAATCCATCTATCCATGCACTCGCGGACAGATGGATTGCTTCGCTCGCGCTCGCAATGACGGGCTCTCTTTGCGGTCAAAGCTCGACCGCATCTCATCGCTCCTTAGATCACATAAAACCCGTGCGTGCCGTCGCGACGGAGCTGGTCGACCAGGCCGTACTCCCAATCGAGATAGGCCTGCATCGCCTGCTCCGCGACATCGGTGCCCTCATACGGACGCCGGTAGCGATGCGCGGGATCTGGCCGCGGCACGACGCGCGGTGGACCGACGTCGAGCGGTCCGTCATAGCCGCCTTCGAGCACATACACCTCCCAGCCCATCTGGGCGAGCCAGGACGCCGTCATATCGGCGCGGATGCTCCTGTCGTCGCTCAGCACGATGCGGGCGCCGCGCACCGGCGCGGCCATGTCGATCTCCTGCACCAGCTGGCCGCCGGCATAATGCCGGAAGCCGGCCAGATGACCGGCCGCATATTCTTCCGTCTCGCGCACGTCGAAGCGATACAGCGTGCGCAGCACGTCGGCTTCCAGCGCGGCGAGCTCGGCCGCGCCGATGTGACGGACGCCCGCCCGATAGGCGACGTCGCGCGCATTGTCAGCCGCGCCCGCGAACGGCCCGACATCGCCGCGCTTGCCGGCGCCGTGCTCGAGATCGTGCTTCGCGAGCGTCCAGCCGATCGTGCCGTTGCGCAGCGCCCGCACCTTGTTGGGCAGTCCGGCATTGATCAGCGATTGCGTGCCGATGATCGAACGGGTCCGGCCGGCGCAGTTGACGATGATGGTGGTGTCGGGATCGGGCGCCGCGCCGCCTGCGCGCAGCACCAGCTCCGCACCGGGCACGCTGACCGAGCCCGGGATGTTCATGGTGGCATATTCGTCGAACCGACGCACATCGAGGATCGCGATGTTGGCCTTGTTCGAGATCAGCGCGGCGACCTCGTCGGCGCTGAACGACGGGGTATGGCGTCGTGCCTCGACCAATTCGCCGAACGCCTTGGCGTAGGAATTGACGTCCTCGAACACCTCATAGCCGGCCTCTTTCCAGGCCTCGAGGCCGCCAGTGAGCGCAGCGACATTGCTGTAGCCCAATGCCCGCAACTGGTCGGCAGCGGCGGCGACCAGTCCCTCGCCATTGTCATAGAGCACGATCGGTACGTCCTTGCGCGGCAGGCGCAGCTCGGCTTCGAGCGCGATCCGCCCGGCCGCCATGTTGGCGGCGAACAGCGGATGGCCGGTGGCGAATTCCGCCTCGTGCCTGACGTCGAGCAGCGCGATCTCCCGGCGCAGCAAAAGCGTTGCACGGATATCCTGGGGGGAAACGGAAGAAACTGTCATGAGCGGGCTGGCCTGGGCGGGAAAATGCGCAGGCTTGCTCTAGGCCGAAATCGCGCGCCGTCAATAGCTTTAACCAAGTCGCAACCCCGCTGCCCGGGAGGCGAAACCCTGGGAACGAAAACCGCCATCCCGCTTTGCTCAACCGGGGCGCGCTTGCTACGTTCCGATCGGCCCCGTTGGCGCCCGATCAGGCCTTCCGGACAAGAGAAGGCAGCGGGGCCAGCCTGAAGTACTGGGAGGATGACCATGAGATCCGTCGGAAATGAACCATTGTCGCGTCACGCCCTCGCCTATGTGCTGGCCGGCGGACGCGGCAGCAGACTTCAGGAGCTGACCGACAAGCGCGCCAAGCCTGCCGTCTATTTCGGCGGCAAGTCGCGCATCATCGATTTCGCGCTCTCCAATGCGGTGAACTCGGGCATCCGCCGCATCGCGGTGGCGACCCAGTACAAGGCACACAGCCTGATCCGGCATCTGCAAGGCGGTTGGAACTTCTTCCGCCCGGAACGAAACGAGAGCTTCGACATCCTGCCCGCAAGCCAGCGCGTCTCGGAGACCAACTGGTACCTCGGCACTGCGGATGCCGTGTACCAGAACATCGACATCCTCGAGGCGCACGGCACCAAGTACATCCTGGTGCTCGCCGGCGACCATATCTACAAGATGGACTACGAGATCATGCTGAAGCAGCATGTCGAGAGCGGCGCGAACGTCACGGTCGGATGCCTCGAAATGCCGCGCGCGGAATCCTCAGGCTTCGGCATCATGCATGTCGACGACAACGGCGTGATCCAGTCGTTCCTGGAGAAGCCGGCGGATCCGCCGGCGATGCCCGGCAAGCCGGACAAGTCGCTCGCCAGCATGGGGATCTATGTCTTCGACTCCCAATTCCTCTACGACGAATTGCGCCGCGATGCCGCCGACCCGAATTCCAACCACGATTTCGGCAAGGACATCATCCCCTACATCGTCAAGCACGGCCGCGCCGTCGCGCATCAATTCAGCGATTCCTGCGTCCGCTCCGGCGACGATCCCCGCTCCTACTGGCGCGACGTCGGCACCGTCGACGCCTATTGGGGCGCCAATATCGATCTCACCGATGTCGTGCCGGAACTCGATCTCTACGACCGCGCATGGCCGATCTGGACCTATGCCGAGATCACCCCACCGGCCAAATTCGTGCATGACGAGGACGGACGGCGCGGCCAGGCGGTGACCTCGCTGGTCTCGGGCGCCTGCATCATCTCGGGCGCGGCGCTGCGGCGCTCGCTGCTGTTCACCGGCGTCCACGTCAATTCCTACGCCAATGTCGAGAACGCGGTGATCATGCCCTATGTCAATGTCGGCCGCGGCGCGCGGCTCAGAAACGTCGTGATCGATCGCGGCGTGCGGATTCCGGAAGGGCTCGTGGTCGGCGAGGATCCCGAATTCGACGGCAAGCGCTTCCGCACCACCGAGAACGGAATCACGCTGATCACCCAATCGATGATCGACAGGCTCGCGACATGACGCCCATCCGCGTCCTCGCGGTCGCCTCCGAAGTCTACCCGATCGTCAAGACCGGCGGCCTCGCCGACGTGGTCGGCGCGCTGCCGGCAGCACTGAAAGAGCACGGCGTCGCGACGCGGACACTGGTGCCCGGCTATCCTGCGGTACTCAAGGCGCTGGCCTCCGCGGAGACGCTGCTGCACCGCGAAGAATTCTACGGCGGGCCGATCCGTGTACTCGCCG
Organism: Bradyrhizobium sp. PSBB068; assembly: GCA_016839165.1. Lineage (NCBI taxonomy): Bacteria > Pseudomonadati > Pseudomonadota > Alphaproteobacteria > Hyphomicrobiales > Nitrobacteraceae > Bradyrhizobium > Bradyrhizobium sp. PSBB068. The sequence continues at coordinate 1,465,012 of CP069300.1, read as the reverse complement.
GCTCGCATGACGGCCTCGATCTGTTCGCGCTCGACGCGCCGCATCTATATGCACGTCCCGGCAATCCCTATGTTGACCCCGACGGACGGGACTGGCCCGACAACGGCATCCGCTTTGCGGCGCTCTCGCGGATGGCGGCGGAAATCGGCCGCGGTGCAATCGCCGCCTTCGTTCCCGACATCGTGCATGCGCATGACTGGCAGGCCGGCCTCGCACCGGCCTACCTGCACTATGGCGGGCAGCCGCGGCCGGGCACGGTGATGACCGTGCACAACCTCGCCTATCAGGGCCAGTTCTCGCCGGACATGCTCCCGACCTTCGGCTTGCCCGGCGAGGCCTACTCGCTTCACGGCGTCGAATATTACGGCACCATCAGCCTGCTCAAAGCCGGCCTGCAATTCGCTGACCGTATCACCACGGTGTCGCCGACCTATGCGCAGGAGATCCAGAGCGACGAGGGCGGCATGGGGCTCGGCGGCCTGCTGCGCGAACGCGCCGACGTGCTGAGCGGCATCCTCAACGGCATCGACATCGAGGTGTGGAATCCAGCCACCGACCCCGACATCGCCGCGCGCTTCAGCGCCGAGCAGATCGCGGAGCGCGCCGCCAACAAGGCGGCGTTGCAGCGGCGCTTCGGGCTCGATCCGGTGCCGGACGCGATGCTGCTCGGCGTCATCAGCCGGCTGTCATGGCAGAAGGGCCTCGACCTGCTGCTCGACAACATTCCGACGCTGCTCAGCGAGGGCATTCAGCTCGCGCTGCTCGGCAGTGGCGATCGTGACCTGCAGGATCGCTACACCGCGCTTGCGCGCGACAATCCCGGACGGATCGCAGTCGTGATCGGCTATGACGAGGCGCTGGCGCACCTGATCCAGGCCGGCTCCGATGCGCTCGCGGTGCCGTCGCGGTTCGAGCCGTGCGGCCTCACCCAACTCTGCGCGCTGCGCTACGGCGCGGTCCCCGTTGTCGCTGATGTCGGCGGCCTCGCCGACACCGTGCTGGGTTTCGACGAAGCCGCGGTCACGGGCGGTGCGGCAACCGGCGTCAAGTTCGCTCCCGTGACCTCGGAGGCGCTCGCCCACGGTTTGCGCACAGCGAACCTGCTGTTCAACGACAAGGTGACCTGGCGCCGCCTGCAGCAGGCCGGCATGGCCACCGACGTCTCCTGGCACAACCGCGCCAGCCGCTATGCTGCGCTGTATCGCGAGATCGCAGCGGCTCGCAGATAAGGCGCAATCAGTTCAGGAGATCGCAGGACGCGATACGGTTGATGTCAGCGAGGCGGCGGTCGGGATTGCCCTTGAGATCAAGGCTGGCGACGAGATCGAGCAGGCGGCCATAGGCTCGGTCGGCGACCGCAACAGGCAACGGCTCCTCGTCAAAGGTTTCGACATAATTACCGACGAGACCGCTCAACAACCGGCAAACGCCGCGTTGCTCGGGGTCGTCCTTGCTCAATATCTCGAGTTTTTGCTGGAAGGTCCTGAAGGTCCGCAAGCCGTGCGGCTGCTGCGAAAGCCAAGTATGTAGATCAGGAGCGTGCAAATCAGGATTTTGCAGGTCAGTCATATCAGCCTCTTCAACATGGAGAAGAAGCTACCGGCTTATACAGCCGATCATGGTTCCGTGCCATCGCATTTTTTGCATGCATCCCCTGCTTGGCCGTGAAGGCCGTGTCATCGGATTAGCACGCAGAATTGCTAAGGTATTTTGGTTTGGTTAGAGCCGCGCGAGTGCCGGCGAAATCCTGTAGCGCGCGATCTCGTGCGGGTAGTCGCCACGATTGGCAAGCAGCACGATCCCGAACCTGCGCGCAGGCACCAGACCGATATAGGCCGACGCATTGTTGAGACCGCCCGGCTTGTCGATGACGGTGGCGCCGTCGAGCCGCAGGCTCCCATGCCATCGCCTGCCCGAACTTCGCATCGACGCGAAAACTCTCGCGCATGGTCATCTGCAATGCTCCGCGCAATTCGGGATCGATCACCCCGCGGTCGAGACAGGCCCGCAGCAGGATGCGGAGATCGCGCACTGATGAGAACATCTGGCCGGCGCCCGGAAAATCGTAATAGCTCTGCTGATTGCCGATTGGGCCGATCGGCGTGCCGTCGTGGGAATAGCCCTGAACCATGCGCTGCATGATCTCCGGCATCATCGCCGCGCGATTGTCCTCGCCGCGCTCCCTGCCGAGCGCGACCAGCGTCGCCTCAAACAGCTTGCGCAGCGAGGCGAGGTTGAACAGCGTGTCCGAAGTGATCGTGCGCTCTGCGGCGGCGTCGGCGAAACCGAAGTCGAACACGGTGACCCGGCCGCCGGCATAGACCGCGGCGGCGAGGCCGCCCGGATCGGCCGCGGTCGCGGTCGGCGCGAGCTCCGTCTCGACGATGTCCCTGATCTGCGCATCCATGTCGGAATCCGCGCGCGCCCCCGCAAGTGCGCCAACAGCGACGGCAACCAGGACGGCCGCGATCCGGACAGGGAACCAGTATTTCATCAAAAGCAAAATCGGAACGATGTTGCGATGTGACCGCAGGCCGATCTGTTTCAGCCATCGCGAGATGTCGACATCGCGATCTCAAGCGACGGAACCTGCCCGTCCGAAGTCACGATTCCGCGTCTTGGATCTGTCGCGGCTGGGGAAAGGGGCGGCCCGATCGCTGTTCCGGCGGGTCACTGCCGGACAACACGATCGCGACCGCCCTCCCACTCCAGCCACGGTGCGGGAATTGCAACGGAACTAAGCAATGCGGGACGATTGAAAATGCCGGGAGCGTGCTCTGATACGAAGACAACACCAACGCTCGCCGGGCCGGCCATCGATATGTCTGACTTCGTCACATTCCGCTCCCAACCGGGGGACCGTTTCATCCTAGCAACAAATCGTCAATCGAGGGTTGCGTAGGTCGACCGGATTCGAGTGACAAGACACGGCGCCGTGCGACGAATTGTCCTGTTCCGGATCGCGGACACACGCGGTGCGCGTTTAAGCGCGGGTTAACCAACGATCGCCAAGCGCAAGACCTATTGGCCGCGCAACCGGACGATCGACCACGGCAACGACGCCAGCAGCAGCACGAGGCAGACGCACAGCAGCACGATGTCGACATGGGCCTCGCCGCGCAGGCCGAACACCGACAACCACGAGATGAACGTGCTGTTGCTGATGAACTGCGCGATGCCCTGCGCCGATTGCAGCGTGAACTTCTGCATGCCGAACGACACGAAGATCACCACCATGACCCAGCGCAGGATCGCGAGCAGACGAAGGACCCCTCGCCGCGTTCGACGATGTTGAACGACGGATTCATGCGGATGTATCTTCCCTCGCTGCGATGCCACGATCGGCCGCTGTTGCGGCGTTCGTGGCGGACTACGCAGCGTGCCGCGCATGTTTTACGCGTGCGCACTCCGTCAGATCCATCACAAGGATGTGCGGGCGACGTGATCGGTCAGGCCGCGGTGAGCAGCTCGCCGACCTTCTCATAGGCCTCGCCCTTGAACCGCATCAGCTGAAACTGCTTGATCGGAACATAATCGCTCGGCGTGGTGTTGAGGGTGATGCCGGGAATCAGCAGCGGCGCGGCGAAATTCTTCAGGCTGGTCGCCTGGTGCAGGATGTTGGCGCGCGTCAGCTGATCGCCGCATTGCCTGACGACGTGCGCGGCGGTTGCCGCGGCCGTGTAGCCGATGGCGTAGAGGTCGTCCGCGCGGTCGGCGTTCGGGACGTAGCGGTCGAGGAACGCCATGTACTGCTTCATGTCCACGGTGTCGGCCCAGAGCGGATTGCCGGGGTCGATCCGCGTTGCAAAGGCGAGAATGCCCTGGGCGGTCTCGAAACCCGCCGGTTTCAGCGTCGCACGCACCGAAGCATTGCCGGCGCCGAGAAACACCTGCGGCCGCCATTCGAGCGCGGCCATCTTGCGCAGCGCCTGGCTCGCCATCTTCGGGATGGTGATGAGGAACACCACGTCGGCCCCCGACAATTTCAACTGGACGATCTGGGAATCGATGGTGGGGTCGCCGACCGAATAGTTCAGCTCGCAAACGATCTGCGCGGACTTCGCGCCCAGTCCCGTCTTCAGGCCTGAGAGCGTTGCCTTGCCAGCGTCGTCGTTCTGATACAGCAGGCCGATCTTCGCATCGGGCGTGGAGCCGGCGATGTAGCGGCCGACGACGCCGCCTTCGATCTCGTAGGTCGATCCGCCGACCATGGTCCACGGATTGGTGGCCGGATCCGACAGCTTGCTCGCGGCTGCCGCGAGGAACAACTGCGGGACCTTTCGCGCGTTCAAATATTTCTGCACGGCGATGTTGCCCGGCGTCCCCATCGCGCCGGCGATGAACAGCACCTCGTCGCCTTCGACCAGACGCCGCGCCGCTTCAACCGATTTCGGCGGGCTGTAGGCGTCGTCATAGTTGATGAACTTGACCTTGCGGCCGTTGATGCCGCCGGCATCGTTCAGCATGCGGAAATAGGCATCCATCGCATTGGCCAGCACGCCGAACGACGACACCGGGCCGCTGAGCGGTCCGAATTGCCCGATGCGGATTTCTGCGTCGCTGGCACCGGGATCGTATGAGGCGCCGGCAAATGCCTTGCCGCCGATCGACGCCGCGAGACCGGCCGCCGTCGTCCGGAGCAGCGTTCTACGGCTGATCGTCATCATGGTTTCCTCCGCTGGATTGGGCGTCTTATGCAGCGCCTATTTCGAATGCCAATCGATATTGCGCGGCGATCTCGTCGACGATGTCGGCCGCGCCCGTCACCGCATGGACGCCGGAGACCGAATGCCCGGCGCTCCAGACCTCGATCCAGCGCCGTGGTCCTCCGGCATCGTTCTTGCCGCCGAACTTTTCGCGCGCGCGCGCCTCCGACACGGACTCGTCGAGATTGGCCGGATCGAGGCCCGCGGCCACGATCGATGGCCGCAGCATGCTGGCGTCGAGCCCCGTGAACGCCTTGGTCAACATGATGTCGTCGAGCGTGCTGTCGACCAGCATTCTCCGATAAGCATCGCTCGCCATGCTCTCGCGGGCCGCGATGAAGCGTGTTCCCATATAGGCGAGGTCGCAGCCGAGCAGCCGCGCCGCGGCGAGCGCGGTGCCGTCGGTCACGCCGCCCGCAAGTACGACCGGACCGTCGAACATGGCGCGCACCGCCCGCACGAAGGCGAATGGATTGGCCCAGCCGGTCTGCCCGCCGGCCCCCGCGGTCAGCAAGATCAAACCATCGGCGCCCGCCTCGATCGCCTTCTCGGCATGGCGCAGCGAGGCGATATCCGCGAACACGAGGCAGCCGACATCATGCAGCGGCTGAACGGCGGCCGCCGGTGAGCCGACGCTGGTGATGACCATCTCGACCCTGTGCCTGACGAGACAGGCGAGATCGTCCTTGAAGCGCGGCTGACGGATGATGAGGTTGGGACAATGCGGCGCCGCGGGACGGCCGAGCTCGGCGACATTGCGCTCGATCCGGGTGAGCCAGGCATCGAGCTCCTCGACCGAACCGGCGTTCGCGGTCGGAAATGCCCCGATCGCGCCGGCGCGGCAGACCGCGGTCACGAGATCGACGCCGGAGATGCGCAGCATCGGCGCTGCGATCAGCGGCAAGCGAAGCCGTTGCGCGATCGCGGCCGGAAGCGCGCTGCGGCGGTCGGGGGCGTGCATGATCAACGCCCCTTCCACACCGGCTTCCGCTTCTCGGCGAACGCCTTCAGCCCCTCGGCGCGGTCCTCGGAGTTGAAGGCGCGTTCCGCGATCGGCGCCTGTGCGGTCCATCCTGCTTCGTCGGTCCAGTTCGCAGCCTGGAAGATGATCTCCTTCGAGGCGGCGAGCGCCGTCGGACCGTTGACCAGTATCTCGTTGCCGAAGGCGACCGCTGCCTCAAGCGCCTGGCCGGGTTCGACGAGCCGGTTCACGAGGCCAAGGCGCTCGAAATACTCCGCGCCCTTGAACTGTCCGGTCAGCGCCAGCTCCATGGCGACGTGATAGGGAATCCGCTTCGGCAGCCGGAACAAGCCGCCGCCGACGGCAACGACATTGTGCCGGACTTCCGGCAATCCCATCCTGGCGTCACGCGCGGCGACGATCAGATCGCAGGACAGGCAGAGCTCGAGCCCGCCGCCGACTGCATAGCCCTCGACCGCAGCGATCAATGGCTTGCGTGGTGGCCGGCGAAACAATCCGAAGCCACCGCGCTCGGTGACACCACGCTCGCCGCGCGCGACCGCCTTGAGATCGGCGCCGGCCGAGAAATTACCGCCCGCGCCGGTGATGACGCCGACGAACAGCCCATCCTCCGCATCGAGCAGATCCATCGCATCGGAAATGCCGCGCGCGAGCGCGAGGTTGCACGCATTGTGCACTTCGGGGCGATTCAGGGTGACGACGAGGATATGGCCGCGCCGCTCGGTCAGAACGACCTGTTCGTTCTCGGTGCTCATCGATGCCTCACAATGCGAAGGTAAAGCCGCCATTGACCGGATAGGTCTGGCCGGTGATCCACGCGCTCGCTTCGGAGGCGAGGAACAGCACCATGTTGGCGACGTCGGACGGCAGGCCGGGGCGGCGGATGACGTATTTCTCCATCATCTTCTTCTGCATTTCGGGGTTGGCCTTGAGCCGCGCCTCGATCGCAGGCGTCAGGGTAGCGGCGATTGCGACACAATTCGCCGTGATGTTGTGGCGGCCGAGTGATCGCGCGACCGCGCGGGTGAAGCCCGCGGCGCCCGCCTTTGCACCTGAATAGACCTCAAGGCCCGCTTCGCCGGCGCGGCCGGCATCCGAAATGATGGTGACGATGCGGCCGCCCTTGCGCTCGATCATCTGCGGAATGCAGGCCGAGGCGCAGTTGATGACGCCGTACAGGTTGACGCCGATGAAGCTGTTCCAGACTTCGGGGCCGGTCTCCCAGAACGGCTTGCGCGCGTCGGGATCGGGCGTGGCGCCCGCATTGCCGGCATTGTTGACCAGAACGTCGATCGGGCCGAAGGCCTGCTCGGCTTTGCCGATCATCGCCCTCACCGAGGCGAGATCGGTGACGTCGGCCTGCAGCGCGATCGCCTTGCCGCCGGCGGCGTTGATTTCGCGCGCGACCTGCTCTGCGCGTTCAAGGAAGTAATCATTGACGACAATGCCCGCCGCGTTGTGCGCGGCGAAATGCAGCGCGATCTGGCGCCCGACGCCCTGGCCCGCACCGGTGATCAGCGTCACCTTGCCGTCCAGATCAAGGATATCACTCATACGTTTCTCTCCCGTCCCTTCCAGTAGGGCTCGCGCAATTCGCGCTTGAGCAGCTTGCCCATGGTGTTGCGTGGCAGTTCATCGACGATCGACAGCGTCTTGGGCCGCTTGTACGAAGCAAGGTGGTCGCGGCAGAAAGCGAGGATCGCGGCCTCGTCGGTCGCGTGACCCGGCTTCAGTTCGCAGAACGCCTTGACCTGCTCGCCGAACTCGTCGTCGGGGATTCCGATGACCGCGACGTCCTGGACATCGGGATGCCGGAGGATCGCGGCCTCGATCTCGGCCGGGTAGATGTTGACGCCGCCGGCGATGATCATGTCCTTGGCGCGATCGGTGATGAACAGATAACCGTCGTCGTCGAGCATCCCGACGTCGCCGACGCGGAAGTATCCGTCGGCGTCGCGCGTGTCGGCTCCGAGCGGCTTGCCGTTCAAATAGGAATGGATCGTCACCGGCGTCCTGATCCAGATCTCGCCGGACTGGTTGCGCGGCAGCTCGCGCCCCTCGGCATCGCGAATCGAGATGTCGACGTGCTTGTGCGGCCGGCCGCTCGAGCCGGGCTTGCGCTCCTGCATCTCAGGCGGCAGGAAGCTGATCATGCCGACCTCGGTGGCGCCGTAACCTTCGCCGAGGACGCCGTCGCCGAAATAGCGGATGATCCAGCGCTTGAGTTCAAAGGGCACCGGCGCCGCGCCGACCGAGAGCGCGCGGATCGACGACACGTCGTAGCTGTCGAGCACGCCCTTCGGCAGCGCCGCGAGACGCTTGTACATGGTGGGAACGCCGGTCCAGTTGGTGACGCGATGTTGCGCGATCAGGCGAAGCGCGGCTTCGGGATCGAAACGGCGCATCATGACGGTCGGATTGCCGAGCTGGATCGCGCCCCACACCTGCGACGGCCCGGCGCCGTGGTGCAGGGGCAACGTCAGCAGCGACACGCCGCCCGGCTGGCCGCGCCGGGTCGAGGCAACGTCGGAGAGATATTCGCTGATGCGCGCATCCATCTGGGCGCCCGGCTGCACCACCGAGACCACGCCCTTGGGCAGGCCGGTGGTGCCCGAGGTGTAGAGGATCAGCGGCGGCCGCCCGGTTGAATGCAGCGGCGGCTCGGCGGAGGTGTCGAGAAGATCGGAGAAGGCGACGAAGCCGGGCGCCGACGCGCCGATCGAGACCGCGAGCTTGATCGGCAAGCCCTCGAAAGCGGGCTTCAGCGCGGCCGGATCCTCGTCGTCGCAGACCACGACCTGGGCGCCGCTGTTGGACAGCACGTACTGCGTCTCCGCCGGCGTCAGCCGCCAGTTCAAGCCGAGCAACGAGCAGCGCAGCTTGCCGATGGCGTCGCTCAGAACAGGCCATTCGATCCGGATCTGGGTCCGCAGCACCACGATGTCGCCGGCGACGACGCCGCGAGCAGCCAGGCCATGCGCAACGCGGTTTGCGGCATCGTTGAGCTCCGACCACGTCATCCGGCGATCGCCTTCGAGGAAGGCGACATCGTCGGGGCGATTGGCCGCCCAATACTCAACGCTGTTCGGCAGAATGCTCATTTTGCCAGCCTTCCTTCCACCGTGGCAACGAAGCGCGCGCCGATGGCCTCGAGATCGACGCCCTCCGGATCGACCAGCCACTGCGCCACCGATCCGCGCAGACCGGCGAGGATCAGCGCGCTCTCGGTCTCCAGATCGATGTCGGGTCTCAACCGGCCTGCGGCGATCCCTGCCTTGAGACCCGCGGCGATCTCACCTCGCGTTTCGCGATTGAGCTTGGCGACGGTGGCGGTGATCGGCGGCACGGTGAGCGCACCGGCCAGCACGGCGTGGAACGCGCGCGCCATGACAGGCGTCCGGGCCGGCATCACGAAGTAGTATTTGAACGACGCGATCAGGCCGTCATAGCCGGTCAGCTCCGGCGAAGCGGCGCGGCGGTCGTTGATGAATGAATCGATGATGTAGGCGCCCAGCGCCGACAACAGATCCGCCTTGGTCTTGAAATAGTGCGACGGCAATCCGCGGCTGTAACCGGCACGCGCGCCGGCCTCCGCCAGCGTGATCGCCTCGAGCCCGTTCTCAGCGACGATCAACGCGGCCGCCTCGAGGATCCGCCGCTCCGCCTCGTCGCGGCGCTCGACCTGCGTTCGCCGTGACGTCGGTGCGTCATCTCGCGGCTCCTGCGCGCGTCGAACTGCTCGTGCCATTCAGCTTCGCTCCCTTTGCCGTGCGGCGACTTCTTGCTTGCATTCAAGCTAGAATAATGTTTGTTGGTCAGTCAACAAGTTTCTTTGGAGGGAACGCATGCCCCGAGACAAGCTATTGAAACCCGGACTTTATTCTGCGGGCTCGACTGACCTGGCCGGAACGAGCGCCCGCCTCAAGGGCGGCCGGTGCCGCTGCGGATATGTCTTCTTCCCGATGCAGACCTATGGCTGCGAGCGCTGCGGCAGCTATGGGGACGCGCTGACGCCCTGCGAATTATCGGCCGAAGGCACGCTGCTTGCGGAAGCGACCGTTCATCTGCACGCCGACAAGAACCGCCCGGCCCCCTTCACTATCGTCAAAGTCGCACTCGACGACGGGCCTGTGATCCGCACCCTGCTCGCTGATGACAGCCCACCGGTTGCGCCGGGACAGCGCATGACGGGCAGACTCGTTCCGACGACGCAGAGCGAGACCGGCGAGACCGCGCTCGACCTCCGCTTCAGCATCGCATCCTGATCGATCCGGAGCTTCGCCATGACACGATCACTCAACGAGCTGCGGCCGGTCTACGTCGTCGGCATCGGCTGGCATCGCTATCAGAACCCGAGCGAGACCCCTTATGTGGCGCTCGGCCTCACCGCGATCCGCTCCGCGCTTGCAGATGCGCGGATCGAATGGCCGGCGGTGGAATCGAGCTATGTCGCGACCGCGCTGCTTGGTATGGCGTCGGGGCGACCGATGCTGCGCCATCTCGGCGCGACCGGCGCGCCGCTGATGCATGTCGAGAATGCGTCGGCCTCCGGATCGACCGCGTTCCGCCATGCCTGCATCGAGGTCGCAAGCGGCATCTCCGATGTTGCGCTGGCGGTCGGCGTCGACAAGCGCAATCCGGTGCGGCGCGCCGAGACCGGCATTGGAAACCTCGCCGAGGACGCCATCGTTCCCTTCACGCATTTCGCGCTGCTGACCAATGAATATTCGGTCCGTCACAACGCCTCGGCCGAGGACATCGCTCGGGTCGCGGTGAAGAACCATCGCAACGGGGCGAAGAATCCCAATGCGCAGCGGCAGCAGGAGCGCACGCTCGACGAGGTGCTCGGCGGCAAGCGGGTGTCGGGATCGCTGACGGCACTGCAATGCACGCCGATCGGCGAAGGCGCTGCCGCGGTCATCGTCGCATCCGAGGACGGCATTCGCAGGCTGGGCATCGATGCCGGCCGCGCCATCCGGACCACGGCGTCGGTCGGCCGCAGCGAGCGGGTCTATCCGCCCGGCGCCGGCTTCGACGCGGCGCTCACCAAGGAGACCGCCGACCTTGCCTTGGCGCAGGCCAAGCTCGCGCCGGGGGATCTCGACATCGTCGAGTTGCACGACGCCTTCACCGTCGAGGAACTGCACTACATCGAGAGCATCGGCCTCTGCCCCGAGGGACACGGCGTTCGCATGTTGAAAGAGGGGGCGCTCGATATCGGCGGGCAGTGCGCGATCAATCCCTCCGGCGGCCTGATCGCGATGGGACACCCGATCGGCCCGACCGGCATCGGCCAGATCGGCGAGATCGTGATGCAGCTCCGTGGCGAAGCGGGTGCACGTCAGCACGCAGGCGCGCGGACCGGGCTCGCGCATATGGTCGGCGTAGGCGCGGTCTGTTACGTGCACATCCTGCAGAAGTGACGCTTCGCCGCGATCGCCCTAGGCCCGCTGGCGCAGCGGCCGCGCGGCATCCTTCGCCGGCACCGGCATGGTGAAACCGTACAGGAACAGGTCCACCACCATGTCGGCGAATTCGCTGGGGTCGACCCCGCCCTTGGGGTCGTACCAGGTGTGGCTGAAGTTCAGGATGCCGAACAGCATCATGCTGTAGATCTTCTTGGTCCGCCGGACGATCTTGCCTTCCTTGTCGAGCTTGAGCAGGAGGTCGGAGACCGTATCGACCAGCTGACGCTCGAGCGCCTTGATCGCATCCTGCTCGGTCTCGCCGAGGAACGAGAGATCGTTGAGGATCACGCGCTGCTCGTCGCTCGAGCGCGCGTTGAGCGCAACGATGGCCTGGATCGCGGCGCGAAACTGCTCCAGCGTCGTCGCCTTGCCGGCCATCGCGGCCTCGACGTCGGCGATCATCTCGCGGATATGCGCATCGAGGATCGCGAACAGGATCGCTTCCTTCGAGTCGAAATAATGATACAGCGCGCCGCGCGACAGCTTGCAGGCATCCGCGAGGTCGGCGATCGAGGCACGCATGTAGCCTTGCCGTGCGAACAGGCCGCAGGCGGTGGTGAGAATGCCCTGCTGGATCTCGTCGTAATTCTCTGAGCGCGTCCGCGCCATACCCGTCTCTTTCGTGCACCGGCGCCGCCGCCGGAATCGGGCGGCTTCCGTCTCTCTATACCATTGCCACCGCGCCCTCCTCCCCTTTGCGGGCACCGTCCACCAGAACTCATCTACCCGGCGCGGCGAGGTCATTGACCTGCGTCAAAAAATAATTTGAACGACCGGTCGGATTATATTATCGTGACCGTCATCAAGCAAGTGGATTGCGCATGCCGGGACCAACCCGGCGGCATCGAGGGAGGTTGCGCGTGGATGCTCACAAGGTCGATGCTGTCGTGATCGGAGCCGGCGCCGGCGGGCTGTGCGCCGCGGCGCGTCTCGCCCATGGCGGGCTGCATACGCTCGTGGTCGACGACAAGGACCGGCTCGGCGGCCGCGCCTCGACCGAGGAGATCGACGGCTTCAAGGTCAATATCGGCGCGATCGCCATCGAGTTCGGCGGCGTTTTCGAGGAGACCTTCCACACCGTCGGTGCGCCGCTCGACATCCGCGCGCCGGAGCCGGCGAGCTCGTTCTTCATCGACGGCAAGGTGATCGATGTCGGCCGCGGCGGCTGGTCGCTGCTGCTCGGGCAACTGACCAAGCAGGCCTCGCGCATCCTGGAGAAATTCGCCGACGCTCGCTCCGGCAACCTGCCCGACGGGCGACAATCGACCGAGGACTGGCTGAAGGGCTACACCAGCAATGCCACGGTGCACGCGCTGTTCCGCAACCTCTGCGCGGCGATCTTCGCCTGCAACGCCGCCGAGCTGCCGGCGCGCGCCTTCCTCACCTATTTCACCAGCAAGGGCGCCTTCAAGAAATTCGGCTTCTGCCCGCAGGGCACGATCGGGGTCTGGAACAGCTTGGGCACCGCGATCAAGCGCAATGGCGATATCTGGCTCGGCACGCCGGCGACGACGATCCACACCGCGAATGGCAAGGTCGAAGGTGTCACCGTGCTGCGCAACGGCGAGAAGGTGCGAATAGACACCGATCTCGTCGTCAGCAATGCGGGACCGAAAGCTACCGTCGCGCTGGCGGGAAGCGAGGCGTTTCCCGCAGATTACATCGCCAGGGTAAATAACGACCTGCGCCCGGCCGCCAATATCGTCATCAATGTCGCGAGCCGCGAGCCGCTGATCAATCATCCCGGCATCGTCACCTTCGGCAAGACGCGCCGGCTCTGCAACATGGCCAATCTCTCCGCGACCTGTCCGGAGCTGGCTCCGCCCGACTGGCACCTCTATGTCGCCTATGCCGTGCCGGTGCCTGCGCTCGGCGATTTCGACTCTGATGCCGAGGTCGCGCTCGCGCTGGAAGACCTGCGCGAGCAGTTCGCCAATTTCGACCAGACCAAAATCCTGTCGATCCGGGTGATGCGGGACGACTGGCCGGCGCAACGCAGCTGCGCCGGTTACGACCTGCCGCGCGAAACCGGCATCGAGGGCTTGTGGTGCGTCGGCGACGCGGTCAAGCAATATGGCAATGGCGGCACCCAGGCCTGCGCCGAGACCGCCAAGATCGTCAGCGATGCGATCCTCGCCGCGCGCCCGCGTCGTTCGGCCGGCCGGGTCTGAGCGCGATGCCCATGACCATCCCGGATCCGACGCCATCAGCAGCGCCGCTCGCGGCAACCGTGCCGGATGCGCTGCTCGAATTCCGCAACATCCGCATCGTCTACGACAACGCGATCGAGGCGATCCGCGACGTTTCGATCGCGGTGCCCAACGGGAACATCGTCGCTCTGCTCGGCTCCAACGGCGCCGGCAAGTCGACTTTGCTGAAGGCGATGTCCGGCATCCTCTACACCGAGGAAGGCGTGGTCGAGAACGGCAGCATCCGTTTCCGCAATGACGAGGTGCATCGCCTCGCGCCGGACGAGCTGGTCCGCCGCGGCATCGTGCAGGTGCCAGAGGGCCGCCGCGTATTTGCCGCCTTGACCATCGACGAGAATCTGCTGATGGGCGGCTACACCAGGACCGGCGCGGAGGCGCGCGAGCGCCGCGACAAGGTGTTCGCGCTGTTTCCACGCCTGTATGAGCGACGCGACCAGATCGCCGGCTACATGTCCGGCGGCGAGCAGCAGATGCTCGCGATCGGCCGCGCGCTGATGACCGATCCGGTGCTACTGGCGCTCGACGAGCCGTCGCTCGGCCTCGCGCCGCTGATCATCGACCGCATCTATGAGGTGATCGCCCGGCTGCGCGACGAGCTGAAGATGACCGTGCTGCTGGTCGAGCAGAATGCGCAGCGCGCGCTCGATATCGCCGACTACGGCTACATCCTGGAAACCGGTCGCGTCGTGCTCGACGGCACCGCAAGCAAGCTGACGGCCAACGAGGACGTGCAGGAGTTCTATCTCGGCGTCTCCTCGACGGGGCGCAAGAGCCTGCGCGACGTCAAGCACTACAAGCGCCGCAAGCGGTGGCTGTCATGACTGCGCTGCTCGCGATCGAGAATCTTTCAAAACGCTTCGGCGGCCTGCAGGCCGTCGCCGATGTCAGTCTGAAGGTGAGCAGCGGCGAGATCTGCAGCGTGATCGGCCCGAACGGCGCCGGCAAGACCACGCTGTTCAACATGATCTCCGGCGTGCTGCGGCCGAGCGGCGGCCGCATCAGCTTCGACGGCATCGACCTTGCGACCATTTCACCCTGGAAATTCGCCGCCGTCGGCATCGGCCGCACCTTCCAGAACCTGGCGCTGTTCAAGCACGGCACCGTGGTCGAGAACATCCTGACCGGCCGGCACACCCATCTGCGTTCGACCGTGCTCGATGCCGTGGTGTTCTTCGGCCGCACCCGCAAGGAAGAGATCGCGGCCCGGCAGCGGGTCGAGCACATTATCGAATTCCTCGAAATCGAGCACATCAGGGATGCCGTGGTCGGCACGCTGTCCTACGGACAACAGAAGCGCGTCGAGCTCGCCCGTGCGCTCGCCTGCGAACCGAAATTGCTGCTGCTCGACGAGATGGTTTCCGGCATGAACCAGGAGGAGACCGAGGACATCGCGCGCTTCGTGCTCGACATCCGCGACGAGCTCGGCATCACCGTCGTGATGATCGAACATGAGATGCGCATCGTGATGGACATCTCCGACCGCATCCATGTGCTCAATTTCGGACGCAAGATCGCCGAGGGCACGCCCGACGAGATCAGGCGCGATCCCGCGGTCGCGGAGGCCTATCTCGGCGGCCAGCGCGCCGAGGCGATGAAGGTGGGCGCGTGATGTCGACGCTGGACAGTTTTCGCACCGTTCATCCGCCGTTGCAGGCCGGCGCCGCGCGCAGCGCACCGGTGGCGAGCGCCGATACGTTTCAGGCGGCGCTCGAGGGCGCCGCCATCACCATCCCGCAATTGCTGCGCCAGCGCGCCGCCATGCATGGCGATGCGCTGGCGCTGCGCGAGAAGGATTACGGCATCTGGAATCCGTATTCTTGGCGGCACTATTACGAAACGGCGCGCGCGGTCGCGCTAGGCCTGCTCTCGCTCGGCGTCAAACCCGGCGATCGCATCGCCATCGCCGGCGAGAACACGCCGGAGTGGTTTTATGCCGATCTCGGCACCCAGATGATCGGCGCGGTCGCGGTCGGCATCTATCCGACCAATCCCTGGGTCGAGCTGCAATACATCGTCAAGCATTCGGGTGCCCGCATGGTCGTCACCGGCGACCAGGAGCAGACCGACAAGGTGCTCGACGCGATGGCCAACAATGGCGGCCTGCCGGATCTCGAGGCCATCGTCTGCATCGACATGAAGGGGCTGCGGCACTACCGCCAATCGGAGCTGATGTCGTTCGAGGCCCTATGTGAGCGCGGCAAGGCCTATGGGCAGCAGAACCCGGACGCCGATGCCACGCTCGACCGGCTGATCAGCCAGGGCACGCCCGACGATGTCTGCATCCTCGTCTACACGTCGGGCACGACGGGTCCGCCCAAGGGCGCGATGCTGACCCATCGGAACCTCGTCTACGCCGCCTTTGCATACGCCAAAACCGTCGGGATCGCCGACAAGCCGTTCGAGGCGGTGAGCTATCTGCCGCTGTGCCACGTCGCCGAGCGCTGCTACGGCACGGTGACGCATCTGGTGCTCGGCGGCACCGTGTCCTTTGCCGAATCGATCGACACGGTCGCGATCAACATCCGCGAGATCGCGCCGACCTTCTTCGTCGGCGTACCGAGAATCTACGAGAAGCTTCAGCAGGGCTTTCTGTTCCGCCTCGGCGAAAGCGGCAGGCTGCGGCAGGGCTTTACAAGAGCGTGTCTCGCCTGGGGCCGCACGCTGTCCGACCGACGGCAGGCCGGCAAGGCCAACTTGCTCGATCGCGCGGCGTTCGGCCTGCTCTATATGCTGATGTTCCGCAATTTGCAGCGTCATCTCGGCTTCGCCTACAGCCGGCATCGGCTCTGTGCCGGCGCCTCGATCTCGCCGGAGACGTTGCGCTTCTTCGACATCATCGGCCGTCCGGTTTCGCAGGGTTACGGCCTGACCGAGAGCGGTGGCGTCGCCTTCATCCAGACCGAAAGCCATCACCGGATCGGTGGCTGCGGCGTGCCGTTACCCCAGACGGAATGGAAGTGCGACGCCGACGGCGAGATCCTGCTGCGCAACCCCGGCGTCTTCAAAGGCTATTTCCTCGACGAGAAAGCCTCAACAGCTTCGCTGGAGAGCGATGGCTGGCTGCGCACCGGCGACATCATCGACATCCTCGACAACGGCGAGATCGCCGTGGTCGACCGCAAGAAGGCGATCATCATCACCGCCGGCGGCAAGAACATCGCGCCATCGGAGATCGAGAACGCGCTGAAGGATTCCGAGTTCATCAAGGAAGCGATCGTGGTGGGCGAGGCCAAGAAGTATCTCGGCGCCATCATCCAGGTCGACTACGACAATGTCGGACGCTGGGCCCGCGACCGCGCGCTGGCCTACACCAACTACAAGTCGCTGTCGCAGCTGCCTGACGTGCACGAGCTGGTCGAACGGATCGTGGGCGAGACCAACAAGCGGTTTGCCCGAGTCGAGAACATCAGGCGCTTTGCCATCATCGAGAAGGAGCTCGACCACGACGACGGCGAGCTGACCGCGACGCAGAAGGTACGCCGCGCCATGATCGAGAAGAAATTCGCCCGCGAGCTCGCGATCATCTATCAGTCGGAGGGCTGAATGCAGTATCTCATCCAACTCTTGATCTCGGGACTTGCGATCGGCGCGATCTACGGCCTGATCGCGATGGGCTTTGCGGTGATCTACAAGTCGACCGGCCTGGTCAATTTCGCGCAGGGCGAGATGACCATGATCACCGCCTATATCGCCTGGACGATTTCGACCACGGTCAGCGGCAACGTGTTCGTCGTCGCAATCGGCGCGATCCTGGCGGCCGTCGTGCTCGGCCTCGTCATCGAGCGGCTGGTGATGCGGCCGATGCTGGGCGAGCCGGTGTTCGCGACGGTAATGGTCACGATCGGGCTCGCAGTGATCCTGCGCTCGGCGATCAACTTCATCTGGGATGCCTACCCGCACGGCCTCGAACTCGGCATGGGCCGCGGCATCGTCCATCTCGGCGGCATCGGCGTGCGCACCGGCCAGATTGCCGTGATCGCCGCGCTGCTGCTGCTGCTCGCCACGATCTGGGCGTTCTTCCGATACAGCAAGGTCGGCGTCGCGATGCGCGCGGTCGCGGCCGACGACCGCACCGCGCTGTTGATGGGCATCAGCGCGACGAAGGTCCATGCGCTGGCCTGGGCCGCGTCTTCCATGATCGCCGGCATCGGCGGCGTGTTCTTCGCACTGTCCTACGATCTGTCGCCGGCCATGTTCCAGCTCGGGCTGAAGGCGTTTCCGGCGACGATCCTGGGCGGCCTCGATGCGGTGCTCGGCTCCGGCATCGGCGGTCTCCTGATCGGCATCACCGAAAACCTGGCCGGCGGCTATCTCGGCTCCGGGATGAAGGAAGTCGCGGGCTTTGCCATGATCATCGTGGTGCTGATGATCCGCCCGTTCGGCATCTTCGGCGAACGCGATATCGAGAGGGTGTGATGCGGACCGGCGATTACAAACAGACCCATAGCGAGCTGGTCGCGCTGATCGATTCCCCGCCGGTTTGGCTGTGGTCGGCCGTGCTGCTGCTGGCGCTGATCGCGGCGCCCTTCCTGTTGAACTCCTATGCGCTGTCGTTCCTGATGATCATCCTGATCACGGTGACCGGCGCGCTCGGGCTCAACATTCTGACCGGCTACACCGGCCTGATCTCGCTCGGCCATGTCGGCTTCCTCGTCACTGGTGCTTATGCCTACGCGGTGCTGGTGTCGAAATATCAGATGCCGCCGCCGGTCGGCTTCCTCGGCGCCGGCGTGGTGCCGGCGCTGGCGAGCCTGATCGTCGGCGCGCCGTCGCTGCGGCTGAAGGGGCTCTATCTCGCCATCACCACGCTCGCCTTTTCCTTCATCATCAACACCGTGATCCTGGAGATGCGCTGGCTCACCAACGGCGCCCGCGGCATCCAGTTGCAGCGGCCCGAGATCTTCGGCATCAGCTTCGACAGCGATGCCGCCTTCACCTATCTCTGCCTTGCCATCGCGGCGCTGACTCTCTTTGCCACCCTCAACATCCGCCGCAGCCGGGTCGGCCGCGCCTTCGTCGCGATCAGGGACAACGACACCGCGGCCCGCGTCATGGGCATCAATCTGCACGCCTACAAGCTGTTCGCCTTCGTCACCTCTGCCTTCATCACCGGCATCGCCGGCGCGCTCTACGGCATCTATCTGTCCTTCGTCAGCGTCGAGGGCTTTCCGTTCCTGCTCTCGATCGAGGCGCTGGCGATCCTGATCGTCGGCGGGCTCGGCTCGGCGCTCGGCGCGGTGCTCGGCACTGTCCTGATCGTGCTGCTGCCGGAGGCGACCAGGCTCGTCTTCAGCCTGTTCAGCGCACAGATGGACGCGACGTTCACGACCGGGGCGCAAGAACTGAAGAGCATGCTCTACGGCCTTGTCATCATCCTGTTCCTGCGCTTCCAACCGAGGGGGCTGGTCGGCGCCTGGCACGACATCAAGCGAGCCTGGGTGCACTGGCCGCTGCGCTACTGACAAGAAAAGACACAACACCATGAGGAGGAGACGATGATCAAACATCTGGCAGCAGCGTCGCTGCTGCTTTCAGCTTCCTGTCTTGCTATCGGCCCTGCTCGTGCCGCCGATCCCGGCATCATCGACACCGAGATCCTGATCGGCGACGTCGAACCGTTGACCGGCCCGCCGGCGCTGCTCGGCGTCGCGGCCTCGCTCGGCCACAGAATCGCGATCGCGGAGGCCAATGCCGCCGGCGGCATCAACGGCCGCAAGATCAAATATGTGCTGGAGGACGACGGCTACGTGACAGCGCGCACCATCCAGGGCGTCAAGAAGGTGATCGACGTCGACAAGGTCTTCGCCATGATCGGCATCTCCGGCTCGGGCCAGTCGATCGCCGTGATGCCGGTGCTGGAAAAGTCGGGCATCCCGACCGTGATCGACGTCGCGCCGGTCAAGCACCTGTGGGAGCCGCCGCGCAAGAACGTGTTCGTGATCGGACAATCCTACGAGGAGGGCATCGTCCACCTCGTCAACTTCCTGGCCGACAAGAACCCGGGCAAGAAATGGGGCCTGATCACCCAGGACGACGATTACGGCATCACGGTTCGTGACGGCTTCGATAGCGTGGTCAAGGCCAAGAAGCTGAACGTCGTCTACAGCGGCAACTACAAGAAGGGCCAGCAGGACTTCTCGTCCGACATGCTGCAGCTCAAGGATTCCGGCGCCGAGGTGTTCCTGGCCGGCGGCATCATCGCCGAGAACATCGCGATGATGAAGGAGATCGAGAAGCTCGGCATCAAGCCGGTGACCGGCATCTTCTGGCCCGGCCGGATCGAGCCGGTGCTGAAGCTGATGGGCCCGGCCGGCGACGGCATCTATGCGGTCGACTATGTCGAGCCGTTCGCAGGGCCAGCCGGCAAGGCGTTCCTGGAAAAGGCCAAGCCCCTGGTGTCGGAAGCCGAATTCAAGGGCATCAACCGCTACACCATGACCGGCTACGCCGCGGCCAAAGTGTTGATCGCGGCGATCGAGCGCTGCGGCAAGCAGCCGACCTGGGCCTGCACCATCTCCGAGCTGGAGAAGACCAGGAATGTCGAGACCGGAGTGATGGCGCCGATCAGCTTCGGCCCAGGCGTCCGATTCTCCAACCAGAAGCTGCAGATCATGCAGGCCGACACGGCCACGCTCAGCTTCAAGCCGGTGGACTGAGAGCGATGAAGGTCCTGATCGTCTTTGCCCATCAGGAGACGCGATCGTTCAACACCGCGCTGCTGGCGCGGTCGGTGGCGGAGCTCACCGCGCTCGGACATGCGGTCAGGATCTCGGATCTCTACGCCATGGGCTTCAATCCGGTGGCGACATCAGATGACTTCGGCGAGCGGCGGTTTCCCGACCGGCTGCAATATGACCGCGAGCAGAAGTACAATTTGCAACAGGGCACGCTCAGCAGCGACATCACGGTCGAGATCGAGAAGCTGTTGTGGTGCGACCTGCTGATCCTGCAGTTTCCGCTGTGGTGGTTCTCCGTCCCCGCCATCATGAAGGGCTGGATCGACCGCGTGTTCGTCAACGGCGCGGTCTATGGCAGCGGCCGCCGCTATGACACCGGCGGCCTCGCGGGGCGCCGGGCGATGGTCGTGACCTCGACCGCCGCCTATCCCGGCATGTGCGCGCCCGACGGGCTGGTCGGCGCGCTCGACGTGGTGCTGTGGCCGATCCAGAACGGCATGCTGGCCTATGCCGGCTGCAAGGTGCTGCCGCCCTTCGTGTCGTATTCCGTGAACTTCGTCGACGAAGCCACGCGGCAGCGCTATCTCGACGACTATGCCGAGCGCCTGCGCCAGCTCGAGACCACCGAGCCGCTGTTCTTCCATCCGCTGGCGGATTTCGGCGAGGACTGGCGGCTGAAACCGGGGATCGCCGCGCAGGCGGTCGGCCAGGGCAAGCCGTCAGCGCCGCAGCGATAAGCCCTCACATCCGCTTGGCGACTTCCTCCAGCATCACCTCGGTGGCGCCGCCGCCGATCGTCAGCACGCGGGCGTCGCGCACCATGCGCTCGATCGCGGTGCCGCGCATGAAGCCTGAGCCGCCATGCAGTTGCAGGCAACCGTGCACGACCTCGTGCAGCACCTCGGGCGACAGCGCCTTCACCATCGACACTTCGCGCAGACATTCCTTCCCGGCCGCCGCGAGTTCGGCGGCCTGATAGGCCAGCGCCCGCGCAGCGGCCGCCTTCGCGGCGAGCTGGGCGAGCTTCATCCGCACACCCTGCTGGTTCCACAGCGGGCCGCCGAATGCCTGCCGCGTCTTCACATAATTGGTCGTCAGCTCGATCGCCTTGGCCGACTCGCCGGCGCAGATGCCGCCGATGCAGATGCGCTCGTTCTGGAACGTCTCCATGATGCCGTAGAAACCCTTGTTCTCCTCGCCGAGCAGATTCCCCGCCGGCACGCGGACGTCCTGGAAGCCGAGCTCGGCGGTGTCCGAGCAAAGCCAGCCATGCTTGTCGAGCTTGGTCGCCGTGATGCCCGGCGTGTCGCGCTCCACGATGAACAGCGAAATGCCGCGACTGCCCTTGGCGTGCGGGTCGGTGCGCGCGGCGACGATCAGGATGTCGCCATAGACCGCGTTGGTGATGAACATCTTGGCGCCGTTGATCACCCAATGATCGCCGTCGCGCCGCGCGCGCGTCTTGAGGCCGGCGACATCCGAGCCCGCGTCGGGCTCGGTCACCGCGATCGAACAGACCGTCTCGCCGCGGATGATCGCGGGCAGGTAGTTCTGCTTCTGCTCCGGCGTGCCGCGCAGGGAGATATGCACCGCCGACATGTCGGTGTGCACGAGGATCGACGAGGTGAAGCCGCCGAAGCTCGAGCGTCCGAGCTCCTCGGCGAACACCATCGAGGCCAGCGGCCCCATGTCGGTGCCGCCATACTCGGCCGCATGGCGCATGCCGAGGAAGCCGAGCGCGCCCATGCGGCGATAGATCTCGCGCGGAATCTTGCCGTCGCGCTCCCACGCCTCGGCATGCGGTACCACTTCCTTCTCGACGAAGCGGCGGACCTGCTCGCGCAGCATGCGCAGCTCCTCGGGCAGATTGGGCGGCTCCGGGAAATGGAATTCGGTCTCAGCGAGCTGGCGCGGGTCCGAGGTCATGACGTTCATTGTGGCGCCCTCTCTTGGCCGATGTGAAGATGGCTGCGCAGGAATTTTGCCAGCGATGCAATCGCCTCTCGCGCCTGCGGAATCTCCGGAAAGAGCTGGAACACATGGATCATGCCGTCCCAGACCTGCAGCTCGACGTCGACGCCGGCTGCCTTGGCGCGCACGGCGAGCTCCGTCGCATCGTCGCGCACGGTCTCTCGGTCGCCCACCTGAACCAGCAGCGGCGGCAGACCCGTCAGATCGGCGTAGAGCGGTGAGGCGAGCGGATCGCGGGCGTCGCCATCCTTGCCGAGATAATTCTTCGCCAGCGCCAGGATCATCGCGCGTTGGTGGATCGGATCGGCCTCGGCCCTGGTCTCATAGCTCGCGCCCGTCGCGGCGAGATCGGTCCAGGGCGACATCAAAGCGCTGGCGGCGGGAAGAGGCCAGCCGCGCTCGCGCGCCGCCAGCATCGCCGCGAGCACGAGATTGCCGCCGGCCGAGTCGCCCGCGAAGGCGACATCCGCGGGACGCAATCCCTGATCACGCAGATATCGATAGGCGATCAGCGCGTCATCCAGCGCGGCAGGGAAGCGATGCTCCGGCGCGAGGCGATAGTTGATCGCGAGCACACGGCAGCCGGATGCATCGGCAATCCGCGCGATCAGGTCGCGATGCGAGGCGACCGAGCCGATGCGGAAGCCGCCGCCGTGACAATAAAGGATCGCCTTGTCGCGCGGCGCGTTGGCCGGCACAATCCATTCGCCACGGACACCACCAGCCGAGACCGGCTGGCACGTCACCGGAACCGAGCAGCCGGCAAAGGCGGCATCCCAATCGCTGCGCATCTGCGCCACAGTCGTTTCGCGGGTCCAGCTCCGATAGATCACGCGCAGGCGCTCGATCGCACGTTCGACCGGATCGATTGCGATATCGTCGCTCGCGCTCGCCATCTCAGCCGCCGATACCCATGCCACCGGACACGCCGAGCGTTTCGCCGGTGATGTAGGCCGCCTGGTCGGAAGCCAGGAACAGCGCGGCGGCCGCAACCTCCTCCGGCTCGCCGAGGCGGCCGAGCAGCGTCGCGCCGGTCATCGCCTGCAGGATCTTGTCGCCGCCTTTTGCCACGGCCTGCTCCAGCATCGGCGTGCGGATCGGCCCCGGCGCGATCGCATTCGCAGTGATGCGAAACCGCGCATTCTCCCGCGCGATGCTCCGGGTGAAGGAGATCACGCCACCTTTGGCTGCGGAATAGACCGCGCCGCCCTTGGAGCCGAGCCGCGCCGCCTCCGAGGTGACGTTGATGATGCGGCCGAAGCGCGCCGCCTGCATCGCCGGCAGCGCGGCATGGGTGCAGGCCAGGACCGAGGTGAGGTTGACCGCGATCAGACGGGCCCAATCGTCCGCGGACGTGTCGGTGAAGAAGGCATGCTGATCGATGCCGGCATTGTTGACGACGATGTGGAACGGGCCGTCCTGCGTCATCATGGCATGCACCGCCGTGGTATCGCTGACATCGAGCCCCGCGACGCCGGCACCGGTTTCGCGCGCGAGTTCGGACGCCGCAGCCACGTCGAGATCGGCGATTACGACTCTGGCGCCCGCGGCGGCAAAGCTGCGAACGATCGCAGCTCCAATGCCGCGCGCCCCGCCGGAAACGAAGGCACGGCGGCCGTCGAGGCGTCCGAATGGCAAGGTCGCCACCTCAGCGCCCCGTGAACACTGGTTTGCGCCGCTCGATAACGGCGGCGAGCCCTTCGCGAGCATCGGCCATGCCCGAGAGCTCGGCAACGGTGCGCGCCTCTTCCGACAGGCACTGCTCGATGCTGGTGCCGGTGCCGGCCCAGACCAGCCGCTTGGTCGCCGCCAGCGCCTTCGGCGCACCGGCAGCAAGCTCGCGCACCAGCGCCAGCGATGCATCGGCGAGTTCGGCATCGGGCACGACCTTGGTGACGATGCCCATCTGCAACGCTTCGGCTGCCGGGATCACCGGATTGGTCAGCAGGATCGACATCGCCCGCCGCAAACCGACCAGCCGCGACAGCGTGACGGAGACGCCGGCATCCGGCGCCATCGCCACCCGCGTCGCACCCGCAAGGAATTTGGCGGACTCTGCCGCAATCACGATGTCGGAGGCGCAGACCAGGCCGAAGCCGCCGCCGCCCGCCGCAAAGCCCTGCACCGATGCGATCACCGGCGCCTCGAGACGCAGCAATCCGGTCACCGCGTTCTGCAGATAGGCGGTTGCCTGGCGGATATAGTCCGGCAGCTTCTCGCCCTTGGAGGCAAAGGCGCGGACATCGCCGCCGGCGCAGAAATTGGTGCCCTCACCGCTCAGCAGCACCACGCGCAGGTCCGAATGGCCGTGGCACACCATGATGGCGTCGCACAGTGCGCTCAAAAGCTCGGCGCTCATGCCGTTGGCGGCATCAGGCCGGTTGAGCCGCAGCCGCGCGATGCCGTCGGTGATGTCGAGCAGGACGGGGCCCTTGTCGATCATGGCGAGACCTTCCCTAAACCAGGAATGACAGCGTGTAGATCGCCTTGTCGTTGTTGACGAGAACGACCTTCTTGTGGGCCATTCGCAATTCACCATCGACATGGCGCAGCCGGTATTCGTTGCGCGCCGCCCACAGCGTGTCGTCGCGCAGGCTGGATTCAAAAATCAGGCTGTTGCTGGCGACCGCGAAGTCGCCGTTGTCAGGCTGCTCGTCCATCAATTCGATATTGGAGATCAACCGGCGCAAATTCGACTGCGGCGTCTGGGTGAAATGCTTGCCGGTCATCAGCTGCCGGACCCGCAGCGCGATCCGCGAGCGATTGTCGTAGATGATCGACATCTGCCGCTCCGGGTCGATGTCGGCGCCGTTGGCCGGAACCCAGTAGACGCCATCGTCGGTCCAGAGCTTCTCCCAGGCCTCGTATTGATGCTCGTCCTGCAGCCGCGCCTCGCGATAGAGGAAGGCGGTGATGGCGCTCATCAAGGTGGCGCTGCTTTCGCGCGACAGCATCAGGCCGGCTCCATCAGCTTGCGATAATGGGTCCAGATGCCGCGCGACGGCACCTCGTCGGTGACGTGGCCGACGATGAAGCCGAGTTCGTCCTGCCGCTGACGCTTCTCGCCGCGACCAAGGAATATCCACTCCGGATTGCGCGCCAGCACGCCGCGGTGGCAGCGTTCGTACATTTCGGAATCGTCCGCAAGCAGGAAGCCGGCCGGACCGACCGAGCCCATGGTCTGCTGGCGCAGCCGCCGGTTCAGGTCGGGCGCGCCCTTGAATTGCAGCGCGGTGACGTGCTGCACGCTGTCGTCGACGCCGAGCGGCTGGATCACGAACATCTGGATCTCGGCGATGAACAGGTTCGGGAAGATCATCACATGCGGCGTGCCGTCGATCATGATCTCGCGCGCCGCGGTGTCGCCATAGGCCGTCTTCATCCGCGCCGAATAGTCGGGCAACCGCTCCTCGCTGGTGCCGAACCAGCTCATCGGCGCATCGCGCTTGCGGAACTCCGGGCGCAGATCGATCTCGGTATGGCCGTTGCCGTAATCGCGGGTCAGCGCGGTCGAGGCGCCGCCATAGAGCTTGCCGATCATGCTGTCGGCGACGCCGAAGATCGAGGTGTGCACGAAAGCCGGGTGGTAGCCGTCGCACTCATTCTCCAGGATGAACTTCCAGTTCGCCTTGACGCGGTGCTTGAGGAAGCCCGCCGTGATCTCGACCTCGCCTTCCGGCGAGGTGCGCACCAGGCGATCGATGGTCTCGGCGGCGCCGCCGAGATGTTCCTTGAGGGTCGGCCCATCGGCCGCGAACGAGCCGAACACGAACCCACGATAGGATTCGACCCGCGTCACCCGCCCGAGCGCGAGCTGCGACTTGTCCTGCCCCTCGTAGCCGTCGGGGAAGGCATAGCCGACCAGCCGGCCGTCATTGGCGAAGGTCCAGGAATGGAACGGACAGGTGAACGAGCGCGCATTGCCGCGCTCGAAGGAACAGACCTGGTTGCCGCGATGCGAGCAGCGATTGAGCAGCAGATTGACCTTGCCCTGCTCGTCGCGCGTCATGATGACGGATTGCGGGCCGATCGACTTGACCACGTAGTCGTTGGCGTTCGGCACCTCGCTCTCATGGCCGACATAGACCCAGGTCCGGTACCAGATCTGCTTGAGCTCGGCCTCGAAGATCTCGGGGTCGGTGTAGAGCGATCCGTGCACCCGGTCGGGCCGGATCAGCCGCTCCCATGGCGAGACGCCGGTCATCATGTTCATCGCTCCGTCTCCCTCGCCGGCCGCCAATAATAATCCGAACGACCGTTCGGTAAATGAATAGCACGGGCCCCACGGGCGGGCAAGCGGCTTTACGAACGCCACGCATCCCAGACGCTGCCAAATACCCGGCGGTCGGCGGCGTCATGGCCCGCTGTCACGCTCGCGCGGACACTCGATCACCGGCGCCGACGACCACGACGGAACGGCGCTCACGACTTCGATCCGGGGAATCCTAGCGGTGCGCGGCGACGACGACGCGAAGCCACGCCACGACAGTTGAGGCCGCGCCGCGATCGCCGCTGAGTTGCAGTTGCCGCGCACCGCCGGTTCCATCGCCTGTTGAATCCCGGCAACACCGCCAAACAAAACGCGCAAGCCTTCAGATTGCGCGTTCTGAATCACGACCGTGCCGCATCCCTGTCAAATCCTGCCTGCGGGTGGCGCAACAAAACACTGATGGGGAAAACCTACATGCAGCAGGCACCGTTGGACGCACGGAGCGCGGAATCGTCCGGATATGTTCTTTACTTCCAGCTTGCCAGCAACGGCGCGAGACGCGCGTGCAGTCTGACGATCCATGCGGAAAATGCCAACGAGGCGGCGCGTATCTTTCGCGAGAACTGGGGCGAGATCGAATCGATGGCGCGCGATGGCGTGAGCACGGGCATGGTCGGCAAAGCTCCGGTAAGCCTGACGATGTCGTGAGGCGCATCGCGCGACGATTTGACGCGCGACGCAGCAACCACGTCATGAGGTGCGAGGCTTGCCTATGTGCGCGGCCTCGTTGCGTCTTAGAACGCTTCAAATCCAATCCAGTTAGAGAGATTCAAGTCTGCTCCGGTTCTTTTCGCGCGCGCCGACTGCTAGAGGCGCGTCGTGAATGAGTTCGCGTGAATCGGAAGTCCAAGCGTGTCTGTGAATGCTGATGGCCGGGTTGTCGGCGACCGTCGAAATGCCGCCGACAGGAGCCGCACCCATCTGCTGATCGGCGCAGCATTCCTGCTCGCCGACGCCGCCTCCTCGGTGACGCCGGCAAACGCCCAATCGAGCGTCGCATTGCCGCCGGTCACGGTCGAGCAGCCGACACAGAAGCGCAAGCCTGCAGCCAATTCGGCGCGATCGGCACAGCCGGCCCAGACGACCGCCGCGGCACGGCAGCGCAGCCGGAACGCCCAGCCGACGCCACCGACAGCGTCCGAGCGCGCAGCCGCAGCAGCCGCCGCGCTGAACGAAGCCAAGCTCGGCTACCGCGCGATGCCGAGCTCGACCACGCTGCGCAGCGGTGCCTCACCGCTCGACACCGCGCAGACGGTCAACGTCGTGCCCGAGCAGGTGCTCAGGGATCAGCTGCCGCGCAATCTCGATGACGCGCTGGCCAATGTCAGCGGCGTCACCCAGGGCAACACGCTGGCCGGCACGCTGGATGCCGTGATGCGCCGCGGCTTCGGCGACAATCGCGACGGCTCGATCATGCGCAACGGCATGCCGCTGGTGCAGGGCCGCAGCCTCAATGCCGCGGTCGAGAGCGTCGAAGTGCTGAAGGGGCCGGCCTCGCTGCTCTACGGCATCATGGATCCCGGCGGCATCGTCAACACGATCAGCAAGCGCCCCGAACTCTATCAGCATGGCTCGATGACCCTGCTCGGCTCGACCTACGCCGGCAACAAGAGCGGCGCCGACGGCACGGTCGATATCACCGGCCCGATCGGCAATGGCGGCCTCGCCTATCGCTTCATCGGTTATGGCGTCAGCGAAGACTATTGGCGCAATTTCGGGCGCCATCGCGAAATGCTGGTCGCACCGTCATTGGCCTGGTACGGCGAGAACACCACCGTCCAGCTCAACTATGAGCATCGCGAATTCATCACGCCGTTCGACCGCGGCACCGCGTTCGATTCCGTGACGAAGACGCCGCTGGCGCTCCCGGCGACGCGCCGGCTCGACGAGCCCTTCAACAACATGTGGGGCACCTCCGACCTGATGCAGGCCTCGGTCGAGCACCGCCTGAACCAGGACTGGAAGCTGTTCGCGGCCTACAGCTACAACACCGAGACTTTCAGCGCCAACCAGCTCCGCATCACCGGTGTCAACGCCAGGACCGGCGTCGAGACCCGCAGCAATGACGGCACCCAGGGTTCGCTCAGCAATGCCAGCTACGGCACGTCCTATCTGCAGGGCAATGTCTGGCTCGGCGGATTCCGCAACGAGGTGCTGTTCGGCGGTGACGGCGAATACCGCACGATCTATCGCGACAATCTGATCCGGCAGGCGACACCGAATTTCAACTTCTACAATCCGGTGTATGGGCTGGTCGTTCCCGGCAGCACAATATCGGCCAGCGACAGCGCCCAGACCGACAAGCTCGGCCAGTGGTCGCTGTTCTTCCAGGACACGCTGCACCTGACCGAGCGCTTCGCGTTGGTCGGCGGCGTGCGCTACATGGATTACGACCAGATTGCCGGCAGGGGCCGGCCGTTCATCACCAACACCAACGTCTCGGCCGACAAGGTGCTGCCGCTCGGCGGCGCCATCCTCAAGCTCACCGACCAGGTTTCGCTCTATGCGAGCTATACGCAGTCGCTGAAGCCGACCTCGACGATCGCGCCGCTCACCGGCGGCGTCGTGATCGGCTCCAACATCGCGCCCGAGGAGGGCACCCAGTGGGAGACCGGCGTCAGGTTCGACTTCAACAAGCGGATCTCCGGCACGCTTGCGCTCTACGACATCGACAAGAAGAACGTGCTGGTTTCGCAGCTCAATCCCACGACCGGCATCGTTGAATACCGCACCGCCGGCAGGGTTCGCTCGCGCGGCGTCGAACTCGACGTCACCGGCAGGCTGACCGACAATTGGAGCGTGATCGGCAGCTATGGCTATACCGACGCACGCGTCACCGAGGATCCGACGCTCGTCGGTAATGCCCTGCAGAACGTCGCGCTCAACACCGCATCGCTCTATCTGGTCTATGATTTCGGCACCACCCTGCCCGGCCGGCTGCGTCTCGGCGGCGGCGCGCGCTATGTCGGTGACCGCCCCGGCGACGCGACGAACAGCTTCGTGCTGCCGTCCTACACGGTCGCGGACGTGTTTGCGACCTACGAGACCAAGGTCCAGACGTTCCCGGTGATCTACCAGTTGAACGTCAAGAACCTGTTCGACACTGTCTACTATCCCTCCGCCAACAACATTCTGTCGGTCGCGATGGGCGATGCGCGCCGCGTCTCGCTGTCGGCAACGGTGAAATTCTAGCATGGCCACCGCGCGGACAGCGATCAGACTGCTGGCCCCCTTGGCCGCGATCGCTTTCGCCTGCGCCACGGCGCACGCCGAGGAACTCACACTTTACTCGACCCGCGAAGCCAATCTGGTTGAGCCCGCGGTCGCGGCCTTCACAGCCGCGACCGGCACCACCGTCAAGACCGTCTTCATCGAAGACAGTCTGGTCAAGCGGCTGATGTCCGAAGGCGAGCGCTCACCCGCCGATGTCCTCCTCACCATCGGTCTCGACAAGACGACGCAGCTTGCCGCGCGCGGACTGACGCAACCGCTTGCATCGCCGGCGCTGGATCAGGCGGTGCCCGCGAACCTGCGCGGCGGCGACGACCAGTGGATCGCGCTCGCCGTCCGTCCGCGAGTGGTGTTCGCACGCAAGGACAATCCCCTCGCCGCGATCAGCTATGAAGAGCTCGCCGATCCCAAATGGCGCAGCAGATTGTGCATGCGGCCGGCGCTCCACCAGAACAACGTCGCGCTGATCGCGGCTTATCTCGCGCATCACGGGACTGACGCGACGGAGGGCTGGCTCGCCGGCCTGAAGGGTAATCTCGCGAGCAAGCCTGCCGGCAAGGACAACGACGTGGTGCGCGAGATCGCGGAAGGGCGTTGCGACATCGGAATCGGCAACACGGTCGCGCTCGCGCAACTCCGCGACGGCCGCGAAGGCAATGACTGGCGCGCCTGGGCGGACGCCGTGAAGGCGGTACCGGCGGTGTTCAGAGGCGGCGGCAGTCACGTCAATCTGACTGGAGCTGCGATGGCGCGGCACGCACCGCACCCGGCCGCCGCGCGCGCGTTCCTCGAATTCCTCGTCACGCCGGAAGCCCAGACGATCTTTGCAGCCGCCGAACTGGAATATCCGGTGCTGGCGACCGCAAAGCGGCCTCCGGTCGTCGATGAGATCGGATCGTTCCCCATCGATGCGTTGCCTGTCGAGAGGATCGCCGCGCATCAGGCAGCCGCAATCGCCCTGATCCGAAAGGCCGGCTTCGATGAGTGATGCTCGACGCCCGATCAAGGCCGTGCTGTTGCAGATCCATTCCATCGCGGGTCTTGCGCTGGCACTGCTCTGGGCTGTGGTCGGCCTCACGGGCGCGACGATGAGCTTCGAGGACGAGATCGAGGCCAGCCTGAACAGCCATCTGATGCGCGTCGAGGCCAGCGCGGCCCGGCGGCTCACGCCGGACGAGCTGGTCGCGCAGCTTCAGAAGGTGGGTGATTTCGGCGGGGTCTCCGCAGTAGCGATGGCCAGCGATCCGGCGGCGGCGGCGCATATCCGCTTTGCCCGCAGCGAAGGCGGCACGCGGCCGTCCTCGGTCTATGTCGATCCCTATGACGGACACGTGCTCGGCTCGCCGCGCGGCGAGGACTTCTTCGCGACCGTCCGCAAGCTGCATCGCTGGCTGCTGCTGCCGGGCGACGGCAACGGCATCGGCCGCAAGATCACCGGCACAGCCGCGATCTGCCTGATCGTGATGCTGATATCAGGCCTCGTGCTGCGCTGGCCGCATCGCGCGCGCAGCGTCAAGATGTGGCTGAAGCCAAATCTGGCACTGCGCGGGCGCGGCCTGCATCGTTCGCTGCACGCCGTGATCGGCACCTGGGTGCTGCCGGTCTATCTGGTGATGACGCTGACCGGCCTGTGGTATTCATTCGAGTGGTACAAGGCCGGCGCCAACTGGCTGCTGGCGCGGCCGCAGGCCATGGCCGCGGCGATGCAACCCAAGCCGCCGCGCGGCGCGGCGGCGTCCGAGGGCAAAGCAGACGCCAAGGCTGAGACAAACAAGACCGATACAAAGACCGCCGAGACGAAGCCGCTCGGCTTCGATCGTGTCTGGACCACGTTCCTGCAGCAAGAGAACAACGATTACGGAAGGGCGCTCCTGACCCTGCCGGCGGGTGCGGGCGCCGCCGTGCGCGTGCGGTCATGGTCGCGAAGTTCATCGCTCGAGAGCGTGCGCGACGAGTTCCGCATCGATGCCGTCACCGGTCACGTCATCTCGTCGGATCGCTACGCGGACAAGACCTTGGGCGAGCGCGTCCTCGCCGGCGTGCTCGACATCCACCGCGGCGCCATCCTCGGATGGCCCGGCAAGCTCGCCTTCATGCTCGCCGCCGCCATGATGCCGCTATTCGCCGTGACCGGCCTGCTGCTCTATCTGTCCCGCCGCAGGCACCGGCGCCTCGTACGCCAGCCGGTCGGCCATCTCGTTCCGGGCGAATGACCTCGCGATCAGCCGAGGCCGCGCACCGCAAGCCGGGCGCGCAACTCGGCGTCCGTTTCCGCCGCGAGTTGGAGCAAGCCTCGATAGGGATCGCCCGATATGCCGAGCACGGCGGCGAATGCAGGCTCGGTCTTGAGGCCATCTGCCCTTAGCTTGCCAACGGCTCGGCGCAACGTCCCGCCATCAAGCGCGAGCAGTCGCCGCTCGACCTCGAAATGGATCCAGCCGCGCTGCTGATCCACAGGGCGGTGATCGCCGAACAGTTCGAACGGCCAACCGTCCCATACAAAGCGGGCAATCACCGGCCGCGTTCCCGAGGTCCATCGGTAGCGCGACATGCCCCCGGGATCGCAACGTACCACGCTCGTGCGGAATGCGGGAATCTCGAAAGGGCTGAGGCCTGAGGGAGTCGGCTTTGCAAGCAATGCGGGGCGATCTCGCATCACCGTGATCGAGACCGCCCCGCCAACTTGGAGAACAGGCGGGACTGCATCGCAATCCCGCCTGCCCGGCCGATATTCGAATGATCCGTTCGAGCCGTTAGCCGAACTGGTTCATCGTGTTGTGGGCGCCGCCCGCCTTCAGGGCAGCCTCACCGGCGAAGTACTCCTTGTGATCGTCGCCGATATCGGAGCCCGCCATGTTCTGGTGCTTGACGCAGGCGATGCCCTGACGGATCTCCGCGCGCTGCACGTTCTTGACGTAACCCAGCATGCCCTGCTCGCCGAAATACTCGCGTGCGAGATTGTCGGTCGACAGCGCAGCCGTGTGATAGGTCGGCAGCGTGATCAGGTGGTGGAAGATGCCGGCGCGCTTGGCCGAATCCGCCTGGAAGGTGCGGATACGCTCGTCGGCTTCCTTCGCCAGCGGGGTGTCGTCGTACTCGGCCTTCATCAGCTCGGCGCGGTTATACTTGCTGACGTCCTGACCCGCTTCCTTCATCGCGTCGTAGACCTGCCAACGGAAGTTGAGGGTCCAGTTGAACGACGGCGAGTTGTTGTAGGCGAGCTTCGCGTTCGGGATGACCTTGCGGATGCGATCGACCATCGAGGCGATCTGCTCGATATGCGGCTTCTCGGTCTCGATCCACAAGAGGTCAGCGCCGTTCTGCAGCGAGGTGATGCAGTCGAGCACGCAGCGATCCGCACCGGTGCCGGGACGGAACTGGTAGAGGTTGCTGGGCAGCCGCTTCGGACGCATCATCTTGCCGTTCTGGTTGATGATGACGTCGCCGTTGCGCGCATTGGCAGCCGTCACTTCCTCGCAATCGAGGAAGCTGTTGTACTGGTCGCCGATGTCGCCCGGCTTGTGGCTGACCGCGATCTGCTGGGTCAGGCCGGCGCCGAGCGAGTCGGTGCGGGTCACGATGATGCCGTCTTCGACGCCGAGCTCGAGGAACGCATGGCGGCAGGCGCGAATCTTGGCGATGAACACCTCATGCGGCACGGTGACCTTGCCGTCCTGGTGGCCGCACTGCTTCTCGTCCGAAACCTGGTTCTCGATCTGCAGGGCGCAGGCGCCCGCCTCGATCATCTTCTTGGCGAGCAGATAGGTCGCCTCGGCATTGCCGAAGCCGGCGTCGATGTCGGCGATGACAGGCACGACGTGGGTCTGGAAGTTGTCGATCTTCTCGATCAACGCCTTTTCCTTGGCCTTGTCGCCTTCCTTGCGCGCCGCATCGAGCGCGCGGAAGATGTCGTTGAGCTCGCGGGAATCCGCCTGACGCAGGAAGGTGTAGAGCTCTTCGATCAGGGCCGGCACCGAGGTCTTCTCGTGCATCGACTGGTCGGGCAGCGGGCCGAACTCGGAGCGCAGCGCGGCGATCATCCAGCCCGAGAGATAGAGATAGCGGCGATCGGTGTTGCCGAAGTGCTTCTTGACCGAGATCAGCTTCTGCTGCGCGATGAAGCCGTGCCAGCAGCCGAGCGACTGGGTGTACTTGGTGCTGTCGGCATCATAGGCCGCCATGTCGGCGCGCATCAGCGCAGCCGTGTAACGGGCGACGTCCAGACCGGTCTTGAAGCGGTTCTGCAGGCGCATGCGCGCCACGGCTTCGGCGGTGACGCCGTTCCAGGTGTCCTTGGTCTTGAGCAGCGCTTCAGCAGCCTCGAGCTCGCTCTGATAGGAAGCCGGTCCCTGGATGGCCCGGTCGCTGATCCCGCGCGGTTGGAAGTTCATGTCCGTGATCCCTTCGGTGACGAAATAACTGGGCTCTTTTGTAAGCCCAGTCTCGCCGGGAGCTAGACTTGGCGCGGAAAACTTGTCATAACTTACAAGAAACCGTTGTATTATTGTAAGAATCTTACACTTCACCTGGATTAGGCGATGGCAACCTCAAGCGCCCGTTCCGTTTTCATGGGCCCCCGGCTGCGCCGGCTGCGGCGCGATCTCGGGTTGACCCAGGCCGACATGGCGGCCGACCTGGAAATCTCCGCCCCCTATGTCGCGCTGCTGGAACGCAATCAGCGGCCGGTGACGGCCGACATGCTGCTTCGCCTCGCCCGCACCTACAAGATCGATCTGGCCGATCTCGCCGGCGACGGCGGCGCCGATCACACCGCGCGGATGCAGTCGATCCTGAAGGAACCGATGTTCGCCGACATCGACATCCCCGCGCTCGAGGTCAGCGACCTCGCGGTCAGCTATCCCGGCATGACCGAAGCGTTCCTTCGCCTCTACACCGCCTATCGCGAGGAACAGCTGGCGCTGGCGGAGCGCAGCGCTCCGGACCTGGCTGGCGGCGGATCCTTTCCTGGGCAGCAAAATTTCGACGCCAACGATCCCGTCGCGGAGGTCAGGCGGTTCCTCGCCGCGCGCCGCAACAATTTCGCCAACCTCGACGACGCAGCCGAGCGCCTCGTCCACGAGCCTGCCGGGCCGGCCGGATTTATCGAGCGGCTGCGCGAGCGTCACAAGCTTCAAGTCCGCTATCTGCCGCCCAACGTCATGCTCGGTTCGGTCAGGCGACTGGACATGCATCGCAGACAATTGCTGCTCGAGGACTCGCTCGATACCGCGGGTCTCAACTTTCAATTGGCCAAGCAGCTCGCCTATCTCGAGCTGGAAGACGAGATCGGCGCGGCGGTCGAGGACGGCAAGTTCACCAGCAAGAGCGCCGAATTGCTGGCCCGCCGCGCGCTCGGCGCCTACGCGGCAGCCGCGCTCATCATGCCCTACTCCGTGTTCGCGAAAGCGGTCGAAGC
The DNA here is from genome assembly GCA_016839165.1 of Bradyrhizobium sp. PSBB068. NCBI lineage: Bacteria > Pseudomonadati > Pseudomonadota > Alphaproteobacteria > Hyphomicrobiales > Nitrobacteraceae > Bradyrhizobium > Bradyrhizobium sp. PSBB068. The sequence goes on along the minus strand of CP069300.1, from coordinate 1,430,081 downwards.
CCGTCGCTACGACCTCGAGGCACTGGCGCGTCAATTCGGCACCAGCTTCGAGCAGACGGCGCATCGCGTCACGACCTTGCAGCGGCCGGGCCTGGAAAAGGTCCCGTTCTTCCTGATCCGCGTCGATCCGGCGGGCAACATCTCCAAGCTGCTCGACGGCGCGGGATTTCCGTTTGCGAAGCACGGCGGCGCGTGTCCGCTGTGGTCGGTCCACGGCATCTTCAAGACGCCACGCCAGATCGTGACGCAATGGCTGGAACTGCCGGACGGACAGCGGTTCTTCTCGATCGCCCGCACCGTGACCGCCGGCGGCGGCGCATTCGGCGCCATCCGCGTCGAGCGGGCGATCGCGATCGGTTGCGCCGCCGAGCACGCGGGCCAGCTGATCTACACGCGCGACGGACAGGGGCCGAACGCGGACGAGCCGACGCCGATCGGCGTCGCATGCCGCGTCTGCCATCGTCCGCGATGCGCGGCGCGATCCGCGCCGCCGATCGGACGCGAGATTCTTCCCGATGATTTCAGGACCTCGAGCGTCCCGTTCGGCTTCTCTGCCGACTGACGCAGTCGATCACCCCTGCGGCCGGTTCTGGTCGTACAGCACCCGCGCGCGGATGGTGCCGTCGATGGCTCTCAAATCGGCCAGCAGTGCCTCGCCCTCGCCGCCGACCACGTCGGTCTCGAGCACGACATAGCCGACTTCCGGATCGGTCTGCAGATACTGCGCCAGGATGTTGATGCCGTGCCGGGAGAGCGCATCGTTGACTTGGCGCATGACGCCGGGAACGTTGCGATGAACATGGATGAAGCGGGTGCCGGTCGGCCGCGCCGGCAATTGCACCTGCGGAAAATTGACCGCGCCGAAGGTCGACCCGACATCGGAATAATCGATCAGCTTGCGGGCGACTTCGCCGCCGATGCGATCCTGAGCTTCTTCCGTCGAACCGCCGACATGCGGCGTCAGGATGACGTTGGAGAGGCCCTGCAGCGGCGAGACGAAGCGCGCCTCGTTCGACACCGGCTCGACCGGAAACACGTCGACTGCGGCACCCGCCAGGCGGTTCTCGCGCAGGGCGCTCGCCAGCGCATCGAGATCGACCACGGTGCCGCGCGAATTGTTGATCAGATAGGCCTCGGGCTTCATCAACCGGAGCTGGGCCGCGCCGATCATATTGGCGGTCGCCGGCGTTTCCGGCACGTGCAGCGAGACCACGTCACTGGCCGCGAGCAGTTCGTCGAGCGTGTCGACCGGCTCGGTATTGCCGTGACGCAGCTTGTCGGTGTGATCAAAATAGATCACGCGCATGCCCATCGCTTCGGCGAGGTTCGACAGCTGCGAGCCGATATTGCCGTAGCCGACGATGCCGAGCGTCTTGCCGCGCACCTCGCGGCTGCCTTCGGCGGACTTGTCCCAGCCGCCGGCATGTGCCGAGACTGACCGCGGAAAGATCCGGCGGAACAGCATCACGATCTCGGCAATGGTCAGCTCGGCGACGCTGCGGGTGTTGGAATATGGCGCGTTGAAGACGGGGATTCCGAGTTTTCGCGCGGCGTCGAGGTCGACCTGGTTGGTGCCAACCGAGAAGCAGCCGACGACCAGCAGCCGGTCGGCGGCCTCCAGGATTTCCGCGGTCAATTGCGTCCGCGACCGAATCCCCAGCATATGGATGCCTGACAGCGCTTGCCGGAGCTCTTTGGGTCCCAGCGCCTTGGGCAGCCGTTGCAGTTCGGTATAGCCGTTCGCCTCGAACATCCGGGCCGCGGAGTCATTCACGCCCTCCAGCAGCAGCACGCGTATCTTGGTCTTGGGAAGCGACAGCATCATCGGGATCCGGGTTCGTAAGGCTCGGGCAGGTCCTGCACGAGCGCAGCTTCGACGGATCACTTGATAACATAGAAAACAATCGCGTCAGAGGCCCCCTTGCGGCTCCCAGGGGCGTTCGAACGCCTGGTCCGGCCCAGCAGCAAAATCAGGAGATGGCCATCCCCGATGCCTTGTCGAACAGATGCGTTCGCTCGAGATCGAGCGCGACGTCAATGACATGATCCGGCTCGGCGGCGACGCCGACCGGCATTTGCGCCGTGAACGCGAATGCGCCCACGGTTCCGATCACCAGCGTGTGCGGCCCGAGCGGCTCGACGTCTTTGACCAGCAAACGGACGGAAGAGCCCGCCGGCGCACCCTGCCGCAACACATGATCGGGCCGCACGCCAAGTACCACGGGCTTGCCGACGCTGCCCGCATAGGCCGCCTCACGTGACCTCGGCACCTTCAACGCGGTGCCGGACGGCTCGGTGAACATGAGCGCGCCGTCACGAGCCGCGAGCTCGCCCTGGATGAAATTCATGCTGGGCGCGCCCATGAAGCCCGCGACGAAGAGGTTGCTCGGCTTCTCGTAGATCGTGATCGGATCGGCCGCCTGTTCGATCCGGCCCTTGTTCATCACCACGACGCGGTCGGCCATCGTCATGGCTTCGACCTGGTCGTGCGTGACATAGACGATCGTCTTGGCGAGGCGGCGATGCAGCGCCTTGATCTCGGTCCGCATCTCGATGCGCAGCTTGGCGTCGAGATTGGACAGCGGCTCATCGAACAGGAAGACGTCCGGGCTGCGCACGATGGCCCGTCCGATCGCCACGCGCTGGCGCTGGCCGCCGGAAAGCTGCTTCGGCCTCCGCTGCAGATATTGCTCGAGGCCGAGGACCCGCGCCACGTCACCCACGGCCTTCTCGATGCTGGCGCGCTGCTCGCCCCGCACCTTCATGCCGTAGCCGATGTTCTCGGCGACCGTCATGTGCGGATAGAGCGCGTAATTCTGGAACACCATCGCGCAATTGCGCAAGCCGGGGCGCAACTGGGTCACGTCGCGGTTGCCGATGCGGATGGTTCCGCCGGTGACGGCCTCCAGCCCCGCGATCATGCGCAGCGTGGTGGTCTTGCCGCAGCCGGACGGGCCGACCAGCACGACAAACTCCTCGTCGGCCACGGTGAGGTCGAGCCCTTCGATGATCTTGTAGGGCCCGTATGCCTTGCTGACGTTTTCGATCTCGACGTGCGCCATGGAATCCTTTTCCGTCCCTTCGTCGACGGCTCGTCAAAATCCCGGATGACGCGCGCGCATCATCCGGGATGTCTCGGTTGAAAGCTAGTTTTTCGGCGGCAGGCCCATCGCCGCGCGATAGGCGGCGAGCTGCTTGGCCCGGCCGAACTCGTCGGTCAGCCTGTTCCACTCCTTCGCCATCGCGTCGAGCGCTGCCTGCGGCGTGGTCTGGCCGGCCAGCGCCTTGCCGAGCTCGATCTCCACCACCTCGGTGTAGGAGAAATAGCCGGGCAGACGCATGTCGAGCGCGACGTTCTTGGCATTGATGGAGTCCGATTGTGCGCCGAGATATTCCTTGGCCTCTTCCGGCGAGAAGATCTTGCTCCACAGTTGCAGATTGGCGGTGTGCGATTTGCGATAGGGATTGACGCCGCTGCCGCCGGTGATCGCCGCCTGGCCCGACACGTCGGGGCTGGTCAGGGTCTTGACGAAGTCCCACGCCGCCTGCTGGTTCTTGCCGGCCTTCGGCACCGCGATCTGCCAGCCGCCGAACGCCATGAACGGGGCTGGAAGCACGCCCGGGAACTTGTCCCACTTCTTGGTCTTGGCGTTCCAGATCTCGTCCGAACCGGGCAGCATCGCCGAGCCGACCTTGCCCGAGATCTTCGACTGCTTCGGGTCGGCGGCGATGACGCCGGTGTCACCCCAGCCGATCGATTCCGCGACCTGGCCGCCGGCGACCGCCGCGTTGACTTCGCCGAACGAGAAGTTCAGCGCATTGGGCGGCCCGAGCTTCGATGCCTTGATGTATTCCTCGAGGCCCTTCACCCAGCCCGGATTGTTGATCTGCGCGTCCATCGTCTCGGGGTCGAAGAACATCGCGCCCGGATAGTTCGGATTGTTCGTGTAAGCCGCCGCGTGGCTGAAGAAGAACCAGAACTGCTGACCGCCGCGACGGAAGGCTTCCGCGGTTCCCCACAGCCCCTTGTCCGGCCGCTGGAAGAACTCCGCGATGTCGAGATACTGCTTCCAGGTCTTCGGCGGCGCGAGGTCGTAGCCGTACTTGGCCTTGAAAGCATCCTTCTCCTTGGGATCGCTGAACAGATCGATGCGGTAGGTATAGGTGTGGACGTCGCCGTCCATCGATTGCGAATAGATCTTGCCTTCCCACACCATCAGGCGTTCGCGATAGGCCGGTTCGATGTCGTCCCAGTCCTTGCCGGACTGCATCTCCTTCGGCATCTCGCTCAGATAAGGCACGAAGTCCGGCAGCCAGGCCGGCGCGAAGCTGACGAGATCGAACGTCGCGTCCGACGCCGTCAGCGACGTCGCGATCTTCGGATAGAGCTCGGACCAGGGAAACTCGACGACATTGACCTTGCCGCAGGTCTTCTTGGCCCATTCGTCGGCGCCGAGCTTGAGCGCGGAGGCGATATAGGGTCCGGTCTGCGACGCCACCGTCAGGGTGACGCCGGTGTAATCCGGACTGCAGGCAGCATTCGCATGGCCTGCGGCGCAGGCCATCGCGAGCGAAGTGGTCAACATCAGGAACGTCCGTCGCAACATCGTTTAGTCCTCCCTACAAAGTTTTCTGTTATTTGATGGCCCCGAGCAGCAGGCCCGACCGCATCATCCGGCTGAGCAGGCCCGCCATGATCATCATGGGAACGATCGCGACCAGCGCCGCAGCCGAGATCGCCCACCATTCGTCGCCGCGCTGGCTGTTCTGTCCCGCCACCAGGATGGGCAGCGTCTGCCATCTGGAATTGGTCAGGAACAGCGCGAACAGAAACTCGTTCCAGACGAAGGCCAGCGTGATCATGAACGTCGCCAGCAGCCCGTTCATCGACATCGGCACCACGATGCCGATGAAGATGCGCCAGCTCGGCACGTTGTCGACCATCGCGGCTTCCTCGACCTCGATCGGGATCGCCTCGAAGAAGTCGCGCATCAGCCAGACCACGATCGGCAGCGAGAAGGCGACGTAGCAAAGCGTCAGGCCGACATAGCTGTCGATCAGCTGGAAGCCGAGCCGGCCGATCTCGCTGTAGAGCAGATACAGCGCGAACGCCGTGACGATCGGCGGGAACATGCGCTGGCTCACGAACCAGAACAGGATGTCTTCATTGCCGAGGATCGGTCCGGGCAGCGGCAGGCGATTGGCGACGACGGCTGCGATCAACGCGATCGGAAAGGCGAGCAGGAGTGCCTGCGGGCGGGTCAATCCGAGCGTTGCGTTGAACAGCAGGTAGAGGCCGAGCGCGAGCAGGAAAAACACGAGGCCCGCGCCGAACCGGACTCTGAACTCGAACCGCACCAGCGCATAGGCCGCCATCGCACCGATCGCCGTGGCGATCGCCGCCGCCGACAGGCCCACGATGGTCGAGTTCAAGAAGGTGCGGAAGAACTCGCCGCGAATTCCCTGATAGAGATCGATGAAGGGCTGCAAGGTCGGCGTGAAGTCGACGAACGGAATGTAAGTCGGCCCGCCGACGACGCCCGGCGGCGTCTTGAACGCGGTCACCACCACCCAATAGAGCGGAAACACCGTGATCAGGCACCAGGCGAGAACGCCGACCGCGACCAGCCGGCGGCTCCATTGCGACAGTCCGGTCAAGCCCTGTCCGCTCATCGGCGCTTCTCCAGATGCGGCCGCAGCAGCGCCAGATAGGTGACGCCGATGATCGTGATCGCGATCAGGAACAGGAAGCTCAGTGCCGACGTGTAGCCGAGATTGAACTTCTTGAAGCCTTCCTGGTAGGCGAACAAGGTCAGCGTCTCGGTGTCGACGCCCGGCCCGCCGCCGGTCATCACGAACACCGTGTCCATGATCTTGTAGCTCTCGATCAGGCGGATGAAGACGACCGCGGCCGAGATCGGCAGCATCATCGGAAACGTGATCCCCCAGAACTGCTGCCAGGCGCTGGCGTTCTCGAGCTCGGCGGCCTCATAGACGTCTTCGGGAAGCGTTTGCAGGCCGGCCAGCATCATCAGGATGACGAACGGGGTCCACTGCCAGACTTCGACAGCGATGATGCAGGCGAGTGCCCAATGTCCATTGGTGAGGAAGGGCAGATTGACCAGACCGAACTTCGACAGGAACTGGTTGAGCGGTCCCATGGTCGGGTTGAACATCATGCGCGCCACCAGCGCGACCGCGACCGGCGCCAGCAGCATCGGCAGCAGCAGGGCGACGCGAAACAGCCGCTCGCCCGGCACCCGCGCGTTCAGCGCCAGCGCGACGCCGAATCCGATCGCATATTGCAGGCCGACCGCAATGAAGGCGATCAGCGTCGTGGTGAACAGCGCGCTCCAGAACCGCGGCTCCTGCAACAGCGTGGCATAATTACCGAGCCAGACCACGCGCGGCGGGATCGGCGGAATCAGGCGATAGCTGAGAAAGCTCGTGGTGAGCGAATAGATCAGCGGAAAGATCGAGATCGCCAGCACGACGAGCACCGCCGGCCAGATGAAGACATGCTTGATCGGATCGTTCCGCATCATCGCGCGATCATCCCTTCAGCAGCGCGTCGATCTCGGCACGCCGCGGCATGGCGGGCGCTGTCCCTGGGCGCGTGACGGAAATTCCGGCGGTGGCCGAACCGAACCGCGCAGCCTCGAGCGGATCGACGCCATCCGCGAGCGCCGCAGCGAAGCCGCCGACGAAGGCATCGCCCGCGCCGGTGGTCTCGACCACCTTGCCGGCCGCAAACGGCGGCACGTGCAGCGAGCGATCCCGCGCATGGAACAGCGCGCCACGCTCGCCGAGCGTGATCAACGCGGTGCCTGCGCCCTTCGCCAGCAAGGCATCGCCGGCGCGGCGGGCACCGGCGAGATCGCTGACCGCGATGCCGGTCAACCCTTCCGCTTCGGTCTCGTTGGGCACGACGTAATCGCAGAGCGCAAACAGGCTATCGTCGAACTTGATCGCGGGCGCCGGATTGAACACCGTGATGCTGCCGGCGGCGCGCGCGATCTCGAGCCCCCTGAATGCCGCATCGACCGGTTGCTCGAGTTGTGTCACGAACACGCTGGCGTCACGAATGGCGTCCGCCACGGCATCGACATCGGCCGGGCTGATGCCGCCCGCCGCACCCGGCACCACGATGATGGCGTTGTCGCCGCGCGTCTCGTGGACGTAGATGAACGCAGCACCGGTCGGCGCGTCCGCTGTCCTCGCCACCCGCGGCCGGATTCCCTCGGCCTCCCAGGTCTTGACCGCAAGCTCGCCGAAGGCGTCGCTGCCGATCCGGGAGATGAAGCTCACGCTAGCACCGGCCCGCGCGGCCGCGACAGCCTGGTTGGATCCCTTGCCGCCGGGCCCCATGGCGAATCCCGAGCCGGCGATCGTCTCGCCGATCGCCGGCATATTGCCGGCGCGGAATGCGAGGTCGACGACAAAGACGCCGAGGACGGCGACGCCACGCTTGCTCATGTGATCACTCCCCGTCCGGCGCGATCACGCCCTTGCTGAACAGGAAGCAGCCGTAGAATCGCCGCTCGCCGGTCGCGATCACGCAATAAGCCGTCTTGGCCTTCTCGTAGAACGCATGGCGCTCGACGCCGACCAACGGCCAGGACCGTCCCTCGGCGCGATCGATCGCGGCCTGCACCTCGTGCTGCACGGGAGGCACCTCCTGCGGCTGGCCGACAATCTCCATGCGGATCGCGGCATCGTCGACGAAGGTATCGAGCGGCATCACCGAGAGCACGGCTTCGACCGCCTTGGCGGCGCCCACATTGTCGATGCGGAGCAGTTCGCCAAGCGCGCTCTGCCGGGCAATCGAGTCGGCCGGAAAATTGGTGTCGCACACCACCAGGCGATCGCCGTGCCCCATCGCCCGCAGGGCATAGAGCACGTCGGCATTGAGCAGTGGATTGATGCCCTTGAGCATGTTGCGTCCCTCCCTCGTCTTCGGCATCGCCGGGCTCTGGCGGCCCGGACCCCAGCCATATCACCGCAAGGTGACTTCCTTAGTCGCCGTACGGAATCCAGATGTTCTTCACTTGCACGGCATGGCGGAGCAGGATCGGGCCCTCGCTCGCGGCCTTGTCGTACCAGTCGAGCGCGAGGCCATGATCGACCAGCGTCCGCTTGAGGTTGCCGATCGACAGCCGTTCCGCTGCCGCCGAAGCGCCCGCCGACCCGAACGCCCAGAGCGCGTCGACATCGTCATGCTCGGCAAGCACCTTGACCAGTTCGTTGCGATCACCCGTGACGATGTTGACCACGCCGCCCGGCACATCCGACGTCTCGAGCACCTGGTAGAAGTCGGTCGCGGCGAGCGGATGCCGCTCGCTCGGCACGGCGACGACCCGGTTGCCCATCGCAATCAACGGTGCGACCAGGCTGATGAAGGCGAGCAGCGGCGCTTCGTCCGGACAGGCAACGCCGACCACGCCGATCGGCTCGTGCATCGCGAGCGCCACGCCGCGCAGCGGCGGCGCGTGGATCGATCCCTCGAACTTGTCGGCCCATGCGCCATAGCTGAACAGCCGCTCGATGCTCGCATCGACTTCGGCGCGCGCCTTCGCCGACGGCACGCCGGTCATGTCGGCGATGCGCCGGACGAACTCGTCGCTGCGCGCGGAGAGATTTTCAGCGAGGTAATAGAGGATCTGGGCGCGATTATGCGCCGTCGCCCGCGCCCACCCCTCGGCGGCGCGCGCCGCGGCGACCGCATTGCGGATGTCCTTGCGATTGCCCTCTCCTACCTCGCCGAGGCGCCGGCCTTTCGGCGAGAGCACCGCGCGCGAATAATTGCCATCCGGGCGAACCTGCTTGCCGCCGACGAACAGTTTTGCCGTCCGATCGATCGGCGGCGCGTCGAAACCGGCACTGGCGCCGGACGCGATCGGCAGCGGCGATGGCTTGGGCCGCGCCTTGCGCCCGCTCCAGGCCTTCGGCTTGAGATATTCGACCATGCCTTCGCGGCCGCCCTCGCGGCCGAAGCCGGACTCCCGGTAGCCGCCGAAACCGACGCTGGCGTCGAACAGGTTGGTGGCGTTGACCCAGACCACGCCGGCCAGCAGCTTCGGCGCGACGTCGAGCGCGAGACCGATCGTCTCGCTCCACACGCTCGCGGCAAGGCCGTAGCGCGTGTTGTTGGCGAGCATGACCGCCTCGTCGGGCGTGCGGAACGTCATCGCGACCAGGACAGGACCGAATATCTCTTCAGTCGCAACCGTCGAGGATGGATGCACGTTCCAAAGCAACGTCGGCGGATAGAAGCATCCCTCCGCGGGCATCGCGCCGGGCGTCTGATATTTCTCGGCGCCTTCCTTCACCCCGGTCTCGACCATCGACTTGATCCGCTCGAGCTGCACCGGGGCGACCACCGCGCCCATGTCGATCGTCTTGTCGAGCGGCATGCCGACGCGCAGCGTCGACATGCGGCGGATCAGCCGCCTGCGGAAGATCTCTGCAATGCCCTCCTGCAGCAACAGCCGCGAGCCGGCGCAGCAGACCTGGCCCTGGTTGAACCAGATCGCATCGACCACGCCTTCCACCGCGCCATCGATATCGGCATCGTCGAACACGATGAACGGCGACTTGCCGCCGAGCTCCAGCGTCAGCGATTTGCCGGTGCCTGCTGTCGTCTGACGGATCAGCCGCCCGACCTCGGTCGAGCCGGTGAAGGCAATCTTGTCGACGGGACTTTCGACCAGCAGCGCGCCAGTCGCACCATCGCCGGTCACGATGTTCAACACACCCGGCGGCAGGCCGGCCTCGGCCGAGAGTTCGGCGAACAGCAGCGCGGTGAGTGAGGTGAACTCCGCCGGCTTCAGTACCACCGTATTGCCGGCAGCCAGTGCCGGCGCGATCTTCCAGGCCAGCATCAGCAGCGGGAAATTCCACGGGATGATCTGCCCGATCACGCCGATCGGCACCTGATCGGCGAATTCCCGTTCCTGCAACTGCGCCCAGCCGGCGTGATAGTAGAAATGGCGGGCGGCAAGCGGCACGTCGAGGTCGCGGGTCTCGCGGATCGGTTTGCCATTGTCGATCGCCTCCAGCACGGCGAACAGCCGGCCGTGACGCTGCAACATGCGCGCCAGCGCATAGAGATGACGGGCGCGGCCGTGACCGCCAAGCTTTGCCCATGCTGTCTGTGCGGTGCGCGCGGCACGGACCGCCGCCTCGACGTCGGCAGCCGCGCCCTGCGCGATGCGCGCCAGCGCCTTGCCGGTGGCGGGCTCGAATGTGGTGAGGTGCTTGCCGGCATGCGGCGTTGTGAACTTGCCGGCGATGAAATGCCCGAACGTGGCGTCATGTCGCGCCAGCCAGGCGCGCGCTTCGCCGTCCGCCTCGGGCGCCGGGCCGTACTCCATGGTCTCGAAATAGTTTGCGACGCTCATCGCTGGAGTCTCATCCCACGGGGTGGCGGTTGAAAGCCGAATAGTGGCCGGTCACGTGATGCTCGAGCTGCCGCTCGATATCGGCAAGCAGGCTGGAGGCGCCGATGCGGAACAGATCCGGCTCGAGCCAGTCGCGCCCCAATTCCTCTTTCATCAGGAGCTGATAGTTGAGCACGTCCTTTGCGGTCGAGATTCCGCCGGCCGGCTTGAAGCCGATCTTGAAGCCGGTGCGCTCCTGGTAGACGCGGATCATCCGCAGCATCGCCAGCGTCACCGGCAGCGTGGCGTTGACGCCTTCCTTGCCGGTCGAGGTCTTGATGAAATCGGCACCGGCCATCATGCAGACCATCGATGCCTTCGCGACATTGCGCAGCGTCTTGAGGTCGCCTGTGGCCAGGATCGTCTTCAGATGCGCGTTGTCGCAGACGGCGCGGAAGTCCTGGACCTCGGCATAGAGCGCCCGCCAGTCGCCGGTCAGCACGTGCTCGCGCGTGATGACGACGTCGATCTCGCGCGCGCCGTCGCGGACCGACGCCTCGATCTCCTTCAGCTTCAGTTCGTGGGGGACCAGACCCGCCGGAAATCCGGTCGAGACCGCGGCGACCGGGATGCCGGATCCAGCGAGCGCTTCGACAGCCGCGCCGACGAACCGGTGGTAGACACAGACCGCGCCGGTGTGCAGCTGGCGCTCGGCAAAGCCAAGCCGCTCGAGAAGGTCGCCGCGCACGGGCGCCTTGGCCTTGGCGCAGAGGCGCTTCACCCGTTCGGTGGTATCGTCGCCGTTGAGCGTCGTCAGGTCGATGCAGGTAACCGCCTTGAGCAGCCACGCCGCCTGCGCATCCTTCTTGACCGTCCGACGGCCCGGCAGGCTCGCGACCCGCCGTTCTGCGGCCGACAGATTGATCCTGATTTCGTCGACCCAATCCATGTCGAGCGCGCGGCCGCTGTTGCGCGGGGCCGAATGCGACTGCCCGCCGTCGGGCGAAGGCGGCACCGCGGTCAGTGCGGTCGGATTCTGCATGAAGACGCTCTGCGTCATGGAAGCGCCTGCGGTCCTAGCGAATCGACGAGATCGCCAGATAAATTGAATGTGTCGATCGCAACATGTGATCCTCCCCTGACCTTGCCGCTGGGCTTGCCACCTGGAGAGGAACGACATCGTCCCGACGTCAGATGCGCCGCCAAACTGGATGTTATTATTGTAACAAATCGACGTTGCTAAACTCACAACATTGTAAGATCATTGTCAATCAGATAAGCAAGCTCGGCGACAAAAATGGCTGAAACCCCTAACGCACGACCAAGCGAGACACGCGTCCAGCGCCTGCAGAGGCTGCGCCGCGCCGTCGAATCGAGTGGTGCGCTGCACTTGAAGGACGCCGCCGAACTGCTCAAGGTCTCCGAAATGACGGTGCGACGTGACCTTGCCGGCGCGGAGGCTGCCCTCGCTTTGCTCGGCGGCTACGTCGTCAACGCGGCATCGCCGACCGGGATCAAGTACACGTTCGAGCAGGAGATCGACCAGCACACCCAGGACAAGCGTCTCGCCTGCCGGGCCGCGGCCGCCTCGATCAAGGAAGGCGATACGATCTTCATCGATTGCGGCACCACGATGCAGTCGCTGGCGGACTGCCTGCCCGAGGATCTGCCGCTCTCGGTGATCTGCTATTCGATGAACGTGGCGTCGATCGTGACGCACAGGCCCGGCACGCAGGTGATGCTGATGGGCGGGCTCTATCATCCCTCTTCGCAGTCCTTTGCGTCGGACGACGGGCTGTCCTATCTGCGGCGGCTCGGCATCAACAAGGCGTTCATTTCCGCCGGCGGCGTGCACTGGACCCGCGGTGCGAGCTGCTCGAATTTTCACGAGGTCGCCGTCAAGCAGGCCGTCATCGAAACCGCGATGGAGAGCATCCTGGTGATCGACGCCAGCAAGCTCGGCAGTCTCAAGTCGGCATTCTTTTCCGATATCGGCGCGTTCTCGCGGATCATCGTCGGCGGCGCGGCGTCATCGGACATGCGCAAACACTTCCGCAGCCTTCCGGTCGAATATGTGACCAGCGCAATCTGACCCGGGCGGGGGCTGGCTCGCCCGGGTCAGCTTTGTCCACGATGCGCGCCGTTGCGACACCGCGCATCGCTGGCCAAAGATCAGTTGCAGGCAGGCTTCGCCTTGTTGCACGCGTCGGTCAGTTCCGACGGCGGCTCCTTCTTGAACACCGTCTTGTAGGATTCCAGCACGTTCGACTGCGTCACCGGCAGCGACTGCACACCGACCCAGGCCGGCGTCTCCTTGCCAAGCAGCGCGTTCATCATCGCCAGCGCCTCCGCGACGCCCTGGTCATAGGGACGCTGCGATCCGGTCGCCTTCAGTGGTCCGCCTTTCGCGATCTCGATCGCCGATTGCAGGCCGAGATCGACGGTCGTGACCGGAATGTCGATGCCCTGCGCCCGCATCGAGCTCAGCGTATCGAGCGCCGGCTGGTCCCAGACCGCAAACACGCCCTTGACGTCGGGATTGCCGGTGAGGAAGTCGCCCGCGATCTGCGACACCTTCGGCGGATCGGTGAAGTCGACCTGCTTCATCTTGATGTCGGGCCGGTTCTTCTGCATCCACTCGCGAACGCCCTTGGTGCGCTCGTTGGTGCTGAAATAGTCGACGCCGAAATTGACGAGGCCGATGGTGGCGCCCTGCGCCATGCAGGAGGCCAGGATCTGCGCCGCGATCTGCCCGTTACCCAGATTGTCCGCCGAAATCATCGAGGCATATTCCTCGGGATGCTTGAGGCCGGTCGGAATGCTGTCCATCAACACCAGTTTGATGCCGGCCTTGGCGACCTTCTTGTAAGTCGGCGCGGTCGCGGTGAAATCGACCGGGATCGAGATGATGCCGTCAGGATGCTGCTGGATGGTGTTCTCGATGTCGGCGATCTGCTTGTCGACCTGATACTCGGCGGACGCGACACCCGTCACCGTCACGCCGTACTTCTTCAGCGTATCGGTGATGCCCTGGATCTGCAGTTGCGCCCAGTCGAGGTTGACCGTCTGCATCGAGATGCCGACCTTGAAATGCTTCTCCTTGACCTTGGCGGCGTCGGCATCCGACAGCGCGAGCACCTCGGGCGACGCGGCCTTCTCGCCGTGGGGCCCCTGCCCGACGATCGATTTCGGTCCAAGCGTCGCAAGGTCGACGCCCTTGACGCAGCTTGCCGGCACTTCGGCGCGAGCCGAGGGCGCGATCGAGATGGCCGTCGCCGCGATCAGCGCGGTCAGCGGCAGGGTTTGTCGCAAGATTGGCTTCATTGTTTCCTCCCTTTTTGGTCGCCGATTGACCGGAGGCCGGCGACCTTGCCCCTACTGCCGCAACGCGGGGGCCTTACGGCCCCGACGCCGCATCCTGACTAGCGTTTCGTAAAAGCGACCGCCGCCACGATGATCGCCCCCTTGATGACGAGCTGCATCGGCGAGCTGACGCCGAGCAGCACGAGGCCGTTGTTGAGCGTGCCGATGATGAGACTGCCGAACAGCGTTCCCAGGATGTAGCCGCGGCCGCCGAACAGGCTGCAACCGCCGAGGATCACGGCGGCGATGACATCGAGCTCCATGCCCTGCACGACGTCGGGCCGCGCGGCATGCGAGCGCGCCGACAGCACCAGCGCGGCAAGCCCGGCCAGCGCGCCGGTCAGCACGAAGGCCGCGGTCGTCACCCATTTGGTGTTGATGCCGGAATAGAGCGCCGCAGTCGGATTGCCACCGACCGCATAGATGCGGCGGCCGAACACATTGTAGTGCAGCAGCAGGATGCCGACGATCATCGCCGCCAGCGTCCAGGCGATCGGAACGGGGATGCCTAAGAACGTCCCTTCGCCGAAGATCGCGAAATAGGCCTCGTTGGTGATGATGACAGGCTTGGTGTTGGTGACCATCATCGCGAGGCCCCGCGCCATGCTCAACGAGCCGAGCGTGACGAGGAAGGACGGGATTGAGAGCTGCGTGGTCAGGATGCCGTTGAGCAATCCGACCAGCGCGCCGGTGCCGAGACCTGCGGCGGCGCCGACGATCCAGCTGTTGCTGATCTGGCTCATGGCGAGCGCCGCGGCCATGCCTGACAGCGCCAAAGTCGATGCCACGGAGAGATCGATCTGACGCGCGATGATCACGAAGGTCATGCCGACCGCGATGATCGAGACCAGCGTTGTCTGGCGTCCGATGTTCAGGAAATTGTCGACCGAGAGGAACCAGGGCGATGAAAGGCTGAACACCACCAGCAGCACCACGAAGGCGATGTACAGCATGTAAGGACGCTCGCCGCGCAGCAGGCTCTGCAGCAGCTTGCGGCGTCGATCGGATCGGCTCGGCTCGGCGACGACATTGGGCGCGGTCAGTTCGGTCATGCGGGCAGCTCTTGCAATTCGCCTTGTCCGGTAGCCTGGTAGATCTGCAGGAGATGATGGAGCTCTTCGGCATCGACGATCTCTCCGCGCTTCAGCGTTCGCGCCACGCGTCCATCGACGATCACCGAGATGCGGTCGCAGAGCTCGATCAGTTCGACGAGGTCCGATGAGACGACCAGGACGCCGCTCCCGTCGCGGGCAGCGTTGCGGATCACGCCATAGATTTCCTCGCGGGCGCCGACGTCGACGCCTACGGTCGGTTCGTCGAGCAGCAGCACACGCGGCCGCGGATCATTCCATTTCCCGAACACGACCTTCTGCTGATTGCCGCCGGACAATGTCCTGACCAGGCTGGAGGCGCCCTGCGCCTTCACCGAAAGCCGCGCGACCGCAGCCTCAGCGCGCCTGATGGCGGCGCGCTGCTGCAAGAAACCCCAGCGCGAGAAATGCGGAATCCGCGGCAACGTGATGTTGCGCTCGATCGAATGATCCAGCACAAGGCCCTGCACGTGCCGATCCTCCGGCACCAGCGCGACGCCGCGCTCGATCGCATCGGCCGGGCCGTTCGGCAGCCATGGCCGGCCCTCGATCTCGAATGCGCCGCGCTCGACCGGACGAAGTCCGAAGATCGTCTCCAGAATCTCCGTGCGCCCGCTGCCGATCAATCCGGCAAGGCCGTGGATCTCCCCCTGCATCACCGACAGGTCGACGGCCGACAGCCGGTCGTTGGAGACATCAGACAGCGACAGCACCGGCGACGGATCGAGCGCGCGCGCTGCCGCGGGCGCGGCGCGCGACGCCGCGGGCGCCAATCGATCGGTGCCGATGATGGCATTCACCAGCCGCTTCATGTCGGTATCGGCGGTGACGAAGGTCCCGGCGTTGGCGCCATCGCGGAGCACGGTGACACGCTGCGAGATCTCGAAGACCTCGTTGAGCCGATGCGTCACATAAATCACGCCGACGCCGCGTCGCGTCGCCTTCCCGATCGCATCGAACAAGATGCGGACCTCATCCGAGGTCAGCGAGGATGTCGGCTCATCGAGGATCAAGAGCCGCACCTCGCCCATCAACGCCTTGGCGATCTCCGTCATCTGGCGGTACGCGAACGGCAGCGAACCGACCGTCGCGCGCGTGTCCAGGGGAATGCCGAGCTCGCCCAGGAACGCTTCGGCCCTGGCCATCAGTTCGCGCTTGCGGACAAAGCCGAACCGCGCGCGCGGCTCGCGGCCGAGCAGCAGGTTGTCGGCGACGCTCAGCGATTCGACGAGGCTGAGGTCCTGATAGACGACGGCGATCCCCGCCTCGCGCGATCTTGCCGGGCTGTCGAACGTCACAGGATTGCCGGCGATCTCGATGGCGCCGCTGTCGGCCGCATGGACACCGCTGAGGATCTTGATCAGCGTGGACTTTCCGGCACCGTTCTCGCCCAGCAGCGCATGCACCTCGCCGGCCCGGACCTCGAAGTTGACGTCGCGCAGCGCCCGCACGCCGCCAAAGCGCTTGTTGATGCCACCGACCATCAAAAGCGACGTCGACGGCCGAGGCTCTGCCGCGATCGAACCGGACAATTCCATTTCCTCCCGTCGCCCGCGCAAAACGCTGATGCGATGATGACATCTTGTTATTTTTGCAACTTATTGTGTTATAATTCTATCACATCGCACGACCTGTCAATGGGAGATCGCGCCGGCGGGCCTTGAATTGCGGGCGGCCCGGTCGCGATTCCTGGCTTCGCCCGCGGACTGCGACCAGGCCCTGCGCCACAAGTTTCGACGCCGCCGCCTCCGCCGGGCGCGACGACAACCGCCAGGCCTGTGCTACGCTTCGATCGCTCTCACCTCATCAAGCACTGGCGCCGGTGAAACACGATGAAACTGAGTGCTGCGATCGCCGTCGTCCTGATCTGGTCATGCCTCCCTGCGACCGCGCAGCAAGGCGGTGCTGCCCTCTACGCACAGCGCTGCGCGCAGTGTCACGACGGCACCGACACCAATATTCGGGCGCCGAGCCGCGCCGCGCTGCAATCAAGGTCGTTCGACGAGGTCCTCAGTGCGATCACCACGGGCGCGATGGCATCCTTCGCGCAGGGACTGACCAGTGACGAGCGGACGGCCATCGCCTCGCTCGTCACCGGAAAGGCCGCTTCGCAGGCCGCGGCCGGGAACGCAGGCCAATGCGCGCAGAGCGAGGCCGGCTTTCCCCGGGCGGTCGACGGGCCACGATGGAACGGCTGGGGCGCCGATCTCAACAACAGCCGGTTTCAGCCGGCAGCCATGGCCGGCTTGACGCAAGACCAGATCCCCCGACTGCGTCTGAAATGGGCCTTTGGATTTTCTGAGACGTCCAACGCCAACGCGCAGCCGACCGTGGTCGGCGGCTTGCTGTTCGTCGGCGGCGGCGACCGCAAGGTCCACGCGCTCGACGCCAGAAGCAGATGCACCCGCTGGGTGTTCCCGACCGAGGCGCCGGTCCGTACAGCCATCAGCCTCGCGCCGCTGGACAACGGTCAGTCCGCGATCGTCTTTGGCGATGTGCGCGCCAACGTCTACGCCGTCAACGCAACGACCGGCGCGCTGATCTGGAAGAGCAAGGTCGACGATCATCTGGCCGCCCGGATCACCGGTGCGCCGACTGTCTATTCCGGCGTCGTTTATGTCGGCGTGTCATCGATCGAGGAAGCGACGGGGTCTCGCCCGACCTACCAATGCTGCACGTTTCGCGGCAGCGTCGTGGCGCTGAAGGCCGAGACCGGCGCGCAGATCTGGAAGACCTATACCATTGCTGACGCCCCGCATCCGACCAGGACGAATGCGATCGGGACCCAGCTGTTCGGCCCGGCCGGCGCGTCGGTCTGGTCCGCCCCCACGATCGACGTTCAGCGCAAGGCACTCTATGTCGCGACGTCGAACAGCTATGCCGACCCGGCAACCGACACCAGCGACGCCATCCTCGCATTCGATCTTTCGACCGGCAAAATGCTCTGGCATCAGCAGGCCACGCCGAAGGACAGCTTCGTCGTCGCGTGCTTCGGCACCGACCAGAGCAACTGTCCGCAAGATCGCGGTCCCGATCATGACTTCGGGCAATCGCCGATCCTGGTGAATTTGCGTGACGGACATCGCGAGCTCGTCATCGGCCAGAAATCCGGCGTGGTCCACGCGCTGGATCCCGACCATGAAGGCAAGATCCTGTGGCAGACGCGGATCGGCAAGGGTGGCCCGCTGGGCGGGACCGAATGGGGCTCCGCCGCCGACCAGGACCGGATCTATGTCGCCAACTCCGACGTGCGGTTTCTGATGGACGGTTCGCGACGGCTCAATTCAAGCGAAGGCGGCGGCCTGTTCGGACTCGATCTGGCAACCGGGAAGATCGCGATGCAGGTGGCGCCGGTCGCCTACGGCGACCGCCCCCAATGCAGTCCGGCCCTCTCCGCGGCGGTCACCGCGATTCCCGGCGTCGTGTTCTCGGGCGGCGTGAGCGGCTTCCTGCGTGCCTACGCAACCGACGACGCAAAGCTGCTTTGGGAGTTCGACACCGCGCGCGAGTACACCACGGTCAACGGCGTTCCGGGCCATGGCGGCGCCATGGACGGCCCCGGACCGGTCGTCGTGGACGGCATGCTGTACGTTAATTCCGGCTACGCCCAGTGGAGTGGGTTGCCGGGCAACGTCCTGTTGGCCTTTGAGGTCGGCAACCCCTGAAGAAGACAAATTCGGCCTTGCGCCGCAAGCTGAGCACTACTCGCCAAGGGCTATTCGTGCTTTGATGCCGGTCAGGATCAGCTGATAGGTCCAAAGGGAGGCCGTGTGGTGCTTGATGACGTGCTACGCAACACCACGTCAAGGGCCGTTCCCCTCACGCTCTCCGATTGTCAGGACCCCCCGATATCAGGGACAGCGTCCCGAAACAGCCCGGCATGGCTGCCGCGCTCCAAATCGATGCGCATCTCGTTGCGCACAAAAAACACAGAAACTATAAGTGCTTGGAAGGATGGTCGGAGTGGCAGGATTCGAACCTGCGACCCCTGCGTCCCGAACGCAGTGCTCTACCGGGCTGAGCCACACTCCGACTAAGAGGTCCGGCTTATAGCGTCGGGTTTCGGGGACCGCAAGGCACCGAATTGAGGATTCTAATCACAGTGGATACAAGCCTGAAAACGCACGTTCTGCCAGCCGGTGCCGCCGCCACGGCCACCGCCGCCGGGGTTCTGGCCGAGGGTGGCCTCGTGGCGTTTCCGACCGAAACGGTTTACGGCCTCGGCGCCGACGCCGGCAACGCCGCTGCAATCGCCCGGCTCTACCAGGCCAAGGGCCGGCCGGCCTTCAATCCGCTGATCGCACATGTCGCCGATCTCGGCGCCGCCCGCCGGATCGCCCTGTTCGACGGACAGGCCCTGCGCCTCGCGGAAGCGTTCTGGCCCGGTCCCCTGACCCTGGTGCTGCCGAAGGCGCTGTCCTGCCCGGTCGCGGAACTCGCGACCGCCGGCTTGGATACCGTCGCGATTCGCATTCCGGCCCACAAGGTGGCGCGCGACATCATCAAGGCCTTCGGCGGTGCTGTGGTAGCCCCCTCGGCCAATCTTTCCGGCCATGTCTCGCCCACCACCGCCGAGCATGTGAACGGCGACCTGGCTGGCCGTATCGACATGATCGTCGACGGCGGCCCGGTCGCGGTCGGCGTCGAATCCACCATCGTCGGCTGCTTCTCCGATCCGGTGCTGCTGCGGCCGGGCGGGCTGACCCGCGCCGAGATCGAACGCGTGCTCGGCCATCCGCTGCAGTCGCCGCCGCAGGACGCCGAGAGCGACGGCCAGCCGGTCGCCCCCGGCATGCTCGCCTCGCATTACGCGCCACGAACCCCGGTCCGGCTCAACGCCAGCGACGTCCATGTCGGCGAAGCCTTGCTGTCGTTCGGGCCGGCCAAGGTGGCGCGGCGCGAATGCGCCTCGGTGGAAATGAACCTGTCCGAGCGCGGCGATCTCGCCGAGGCTGCAGCCAACCTGTTCGGCTACCTTCGCACGCTCGACAAGAGAAATGCGGATGCTATCGCCGTGATGCCCATTCCCGAGGACGGGCTGGGTGAGGCCATCAATGACCGGCTGCGCCGCGCAGCGGTTGGACGGTAAGCATGACCCGGAAAAGTGGGAACCGGTTTTCCGATTGAGGTCATGCTGAAACAAAGATTCCCGATCAAAGTGAAAGACCAAGAAGAATGAACGTCGTCCAATCAGCGGTGCCGCCGCTCCCGCCCGAATTGCTGGAAAAATTCCGCGCCATCGTCGGCGAGAAATATGCGGTGACCGACGCCGCCGACATCCAGCCTTACACCACGGAGGAGCGCAACCTGTTTCACGGCCGCTCGCCGCTGGTGCTGCGCCCGGGCTCGACCACTGAGGTCGCCGCGATCTGCAAGCTTGCGAGCGAGCACAGGATCGCGCTGGTGCCGCAAGGCGGCAACACCGGCCTGGTCGGCGGCCAGACGCCGCACAATGGCGAGGTCGTGGTGTCGCTGCGGCGCCTCGACAAGATCCGCGACATCGACGTCGAATCCAACACCATGACCTGCGAGGCCGGCGTGGTGTTGCAGATCGCGCAGCAGAAGGCAGCCGACGTCGACCGCCTGTTCCCGCTGTCGCTCGGCGCCGAGGGCAGCTGCACCATCGGCGGCAACCTTTCGACCAATGCCGGCGGCACCGGCGCGCTCGCCTATGGCGTGGCGCGCGAGATGGCGCTCGGGCTCGAGGTGGTGCTGGCCGATGGCCGCGTGCTGAACGCGCTGTCGAAGCTGAAGAAGGACAACACCGGCTACGACCTGCGCAACCTGTTCATCGGCGCCGAAGGCACGCTCGGCATCATCACCGCCGCGACCTTGAAGCTGTTTCCGCGGCCGCGCGCGGTCGAGACCGCTTATGTCGGCCTGAAGTCGCCCGCGGCGGCGCTCAAGCTGCTGTCGATCTCGCGCGATCAGGCGGCCGGCAGCCTGACGAGCTTCGAGCTGCTCGCCGACATCGCGGTCGACTTCTCGATCCGCCACGGCATCGACATCCGCGATCCGCTTGAAAGCAAGCACCCCTGGTACGTGCTGATGGAATTGTCGTCGTCGCGCGACGACGCGCGCGACACGCTGGAGGCGATCCTCGCCCAGGGCATGGAGGACGGCATCGTCGACGACGCCGTGATCGCTGCCAATCTGAGCCAGCGCCAGGCGTTCTGGAAGCTGCGCGACGAGATGTCGGCGGCGCAGAAGCCGGAGGGTGGCTCGATCAAGCACGATATCTCGGTGCCGGTCGCCGCTGTGCCCGCGTTCATCGAAGAGGCCAATGCGGCAGTGGTGAAGCTGATCCCGGGCGCAAGGCCGGTGCCGTTCGGCCATCTCGGCGACGGCAACATCCATTACAATGTCAGCCAGCCGGTCGGCGCCAACGCGGCCGACTTCCTGGCGCGCTGGCACGACGTCAACGCCGTCGTGTTCGAGATCGTGCTGCGGATGGGCGGCTCGATCTCGGCCGAGCACGGCATCGGCGTGCTCAAGCGCGACGAACTGCCCGACGTCAAGGACAAGGTCGCGATCGAGCTGATGCGGCAGGTCAAGGCGTTGCTCGATCCGCTCGGCATCATGAACCCGGGCAAGGTGCTGTGAACGTGCAGACGAAAATGCCCTCCGCCTCCCTCGCAATTGCACCAATCACCGATGCAGACATCGCTGGCGTCGTCGCGCTGTGGCAGGCCTGCGGCCTGACGCGGCCGTGGAACGATCCCGCTGCCGACATCGCGCTGGCACGGCGCGGACCGAGTTCTGCCGTGCTGGTTGGCCGCGACGCCGGCGCGATCGTCGCGACCGCGATGGTCGGTCATGACGGCCATCGCGGCTGGGTCTACTACGTCGCGGTCGACCCCACCCGCCAGGGCAAGGGCCTGGGCCGCGTCATGATGGCCGCAGCCGAGGACTGGCTGCGTGCCGCCGGCGTGCCGAAGCTGCAATTGCTGGTGCGGCGGGAGAACGCCAAGGCGAGCGCGTTCTACCAGACGCTCGGCTATGAGGAATCGACCTCGGTAATGCTGGCCAAATGGCTCGACGGCCGCGAAGCGACGCCGTGAGCGAATTGGGGTTCGACGCATGAGCATCGCCGACCGCGTCCGCGTCAAGGACGTCGAGCTGCTGTCGAAGCGCCGCTACGAGCTGAAGAGCGCGACATTCGACTACCGCCGCAGCAACGGCGAATGGCAGACCCAGGTACGCGAGGTCTACGACCGCGGCAACGGCGCGGTGCTGTTGCCGTACAATCTCGGCACCCGCACGGTGGTGCTGGTGCGCCAGTTCCGCTATCCCGCTTTCGCCAACGGCTATGATGATCTGTTGATCGAGGCCGCCGCCGGCATGCTCGACGATGCCGCGCCGGAAGCGCGGATTCGCGCCGAGGCGGAGGAAGAGATCGGCTACCGCCTCGATCACGTGCGCAAGGTGTTCGAAGCCTTCATGACGCCCGGTGCGGTCACCGAGAAGCTGCATTTCTTCGTCGCCGAATACGACGCGGCGATGCGGATCAGCGACGGCGGCGGGCTCGCCGACGAGGGCGAGGACATCGAGGTGCTGGAGCTTGCGATCGACGGCGCGCTCGCCATGATCAGCGATGGCCGGATCGTCGACGCCAAGACCATCATGCTGCTGCAGTACGCGGCGCTGCATTTGTTCAGGTGAACGCTGCGCCGTCCCTGCGTGGACCGAGCCGGCTCACGCCGTCAGCTAGACAAAATATCGAAAACAACCCCATGCACAGTAGCCGGCGGTGGGCCGGCGCTCGACTTGACACGTCGGGCAACTCACGGATACATTTCCAATATTCCGAAATCACCCGGTCGCAATGCTGGCCCCTGGAGCCGTCCGTTCCGATGCAATCGGAGCGGGGCTCTAGATTCTTGTTTTGACGGGCTTTCTTCACGCAAGCCGGTAGTCACTTCGCTCGACAAAGCTCCAGATCGCCAATGAGATGCCACCTTAATACGGCACTGGCCTGCATCGATGCCGTGATATCCCGGCGGCTTTGCAGGACCTGGTGATCCAAACGCCGATCCATGGCGTATCTGCATCGTCTCCCATGCTGTATTCGCCGATGCCCGCATGTCGGCCGCATCGCGATCGTGTTCACGGATGATCGATGATCGGGGTTTTCGTTTCCGTTACAGGGTTCAAGCCGGCCAGCCGGATTAAGCTGGTGCCGTTCTGGTGGCATACGCTCAGATGCCTGGCGCAGGCACGCCGGGCGCCGGGCAACGTTTCCGTGTCGGCAAGGATCGCGAACGACTATTACCACACCGTCACGGTGTGGACGGACGAGAACAGCATGCGGGCTTACATCAGGGACGGCGCGCATCGAAGGGCGATGTTGAACCACAGGTCGCTCGGCACCGGCCGTGTCCATCATTTCTATCATGGCCGCCCGCCCAGCTGGGGCGAGGCCTACACGGAGTGGCTTCGGTGCGCCAGGGAAGTGTGAAATCCGCTAATTCAGGCGGACCATCTCGACATTCAGCAGCGAGGCGAACGCCACCCAGCACGCGTAAGGGGCGAAGAGGATGGCACTGACCTTGTCTGCCTTCCACGTCGTGACCTGGAAGATGACGATTGCGGACAACAAGGCAAGGATGACGGCAAGCGCCGTGCCGGGCCGGTGGAAGCTGAAGAATATCGGCGACCAGGCAAAGTTAAGAGCCAGTTGCGTCAGCCAGATTCGCCGGCTGATGCGCAAACCCCGCTCCCAAACACGCCAGCCCGCGATGGCGATCAACAGGTAGATGATCGACCAAGCCGGAGCAAACACCCAGTTGGGCGGATTGAACGCAGCCTTGTTCAGGGCTGCGTACCAGGCATCGGGCCTGTTCAGGTACCCGATGGCAAAACCGGCCCCGAGCACCGCCACGACGAACAAGACCAGCCTTCCAAGCCTCATGATCGACCTATCACGATGCCAGACATCATGACTGCCCTTCCCGACGGTTCCGTGCTGGTTAAACGATGGCTCGAGGAGGCTGGATCACCCGTTTCGGAATTTGTCTGCGAACGGTGATCCGGAAGCATGCAGGCAGCGTTCCACGTGAAGTCAAGGCGCGATCTGCGTCCTGATTTTCGCGCGATGGTACACCGCCATTCGACTGTGGCGCGCCTCGTACACATCGCATCGATTGCAAAAGGGCAATGCCCGACCTCACGAATGGAGACGCTCACATGAAACTTTCCGTGCTTGGCTCTGCCGCGACTGCCGTGCTGATCGCATTTGCAGGTCCATTGCCTGAAGCCTCGGCCAAGGAAAAGACCGTGATGGTCGGAGGCGCTGCGATGTATCCGTCGAAGACGATCGTCGCCAACGCCGTGAATTCGAAGGATCACACGACGCTGGTCGCGGCGGTCAAGGCTGCAGGGCTTGTCGACACGCTGTCGGGACCGGGACCTTTTACCGTGTTCGCACCGACCAATGCAGCGTTCCGCAAACTTCCCAAGGGGACGGTCGAGACACTCGTGAAGCCCGAGAACAAGGCGACGCTTACCAGGATTCTGACGTACCATGTCGTTCCCGGCAAGCTGAACGCCGATCAGCTGATGGACGGACAGACCCTGATCACGGTCGAGGGCGAGCCGCTGACGGTCAGGAAGACCGGCGGCAAGGTGATGATCGTCGACGCCAAAGGCGGCGCAGCGACCGTGACAATCCCGGACGTCAATCAGTCGAACGGCGTCATTCACGTTGTCAATTCGGTGCTGATGCCGGCAAGCTGAGGTCTGTCGGAGTGATCGCTATTGCGGTGACGGCGCACCAGATCGCGAACGAAACGTTCAGTGCACCGTCACCGTAACTCAGCAACGGAGCGGCCGACGGACAGCAACAATGCGGACACCATGGCCGCCCTGCCCGGCGGCCTTCTTGTATTGGAACGATGCGTCGGGGAGGCTGGACCACGTGCTTTGGATTTTATCAGCGGACGGTGATCCAGGCGCATTGCACGCCGCGGCATGAAGGGAATACGCCGACCGCGTGGCTCAGCGGCGCCACGCTTTTGCGCGGTCGGCGAGTTGCTCGTCGGCGAAGCCGTTGCCAAATAACAGATAATAAGTCCCGGCACTCCGGGGAGGAGCGCCGGGACTGAAAGTGAATGCGCCAACTTGGGGGCCGGGAACGCATCCACCCTCGCCTAATTTTCCCGACCCGCAATCGTTCCTATGGATTGGCCGCTTTGTTTCGGCCCGTGGCTTTTCGGCCGGTACCCGGCGTCCGCCGGGCGGCCGTCTGGCGATCAGCCGATCTGTCGTTCGCCTCGTGGAGAGGCCGCCCAATCGAAGCGGCTCTCATCGTCCCAAATGCGTTCACCGCATCTGCATTCGAACATGCGGACGTGCCGGCCCGTCTGCACGCTGAGCATGGTCCGGACCAGCTCCGGCTGCCTGCGGCAGCGGCACAGCTTGGCCGGCAGCTTTTCGATCTCTTCGTTTTGCGAACTTATTGCACTCATCAGACCCGTCCCGTGAGGCACGAGTCTTAAGTTACAAAGTGAACACTTGTTCCCGGGACGCGAGACAGACGCCGGAAAATGCATGGAACGGTTTGGAAATGATCGGCGACTGCCGAGGCTCGGCCTGCCCGGGCATTCGCCGCTGTTACGGTGCCAGTTCACAAGTCCCCCCGCAATGGCGATGCCATTGCGGGGGGATGACGGAAATGGATCGCGTCCACCTAAGCTGCAGATGTGGGCTGGGCTCGACGATCAGCTGTCGCTGGCCCCGCTCCACACCGTCAACCCTACTGCATCGTGATCGCAAGGCCGCTCAGATCGGCGTTCGCCATCAGGCCGACCTGGTGGCCGGTCAGCTCCAGCACCGCGCCCTTCTGGTTGGTCAGCACGATCGCGCGCGCGCCGCGGCCGACGGCAAGCCCCGCACCCGCTGCGCCATAGACGCCGGCGACGTCGGACGGACGGTTGATGTTGCTGACGCGGCCGCGCAGCACGGTCTTGGAGCCGCCGAACACCAGGCCGTAATCGAGGCCGCCGGTGGACAGCCGATAGGAGCGGCCGCGGAAGGTCAGCACGCCGCTGCCGCCGGAGCCGCCGATGAACCAGCCGGCCTTGTAGATCGTGAGCGTCACGAAGCCGCTGTCGGCACGGGCCGCGGACGAGAAGGCGACGCCGGTGAACGCCAGCAGTGCGACCAGCGCGGCGCGAAGGATCAATGAAAACTTCATGTGCAGTCTCCTCAGGATTTGCTCACGTCGATTTACGCGCGTCGCGCAGCCGGCCCGAATCGCCGTACGCCGACTGTAGCCAGCACGTAGTCAGGCACAATTTGGCGCAATGACGGCGTTGAACCTGTTCCCGAGGTTGCAACACTCACTGCATGTCCGGGGCGAACGGCCCCCGAGTTCCCGGATTGCCCCGCGGAGCATTCACTTTTTCAAACCGGAGATTTCCCATGCGTCGTCTTGCGATCGCCTGTGCCGCCATGGCCGCCACCGTATCCGTGCTTGCAGCGGCCAGCCCCGCCAGCGCCAATCCGTATCATCTGATCCGCTGGCAAGACACCGGCTTCTGCCAGATCTGGGACCAGAGCATCCCGACCACGCCGTGGCCTGCGAACTTCGCCGTCGTCAGCGAAGAGCTGCCGACCTTCGACGCCGCGTTCAGCTACAAAACCGGACTCCTGAACAACGGCACCTGCTCGTACTGAGCATTCGCCGATCGCGCGCGGGGCGGACACGCGGCAACACCGCGTCGTCCGCCCTTGTGCTGTCGGACGTCATGCGATCGCGCGTCAGTGATGCTTTACGTATCAGTGATGCTTGACGCATCAGTGATGCTTGATCAAAGCGTCGCGCGCGGCGGCAAGCTCGAGGAACGCGGCGCCATTGCCACCGCCGTCGGGATGCATCGTCTTGGCGGCGCGCTTGAACGCCTGCTGGATTTCGGTCACCGCGAGATGGCGGCCGAACGGCAGGCCGAGCAATTGCCGGTAGCGCTCCTCCTGCGTCAACGCCTTCGGCGTCAAGCCGCGCCGGCCGAACCGCGGCGCCGACAGCATGTGCAGCGCATCGCTGACGATGCCGAGACGGCGCAGCGCCATCGACCTCGTGCGGCGATCGGCCGTTTTCAGCGCCGCCTGGCGCAGGATCGGCAGCACCTGTGCGGCCGCATGCCGCAGCGTCTCGTCGATATCGGTCATGGCGATCTCGGCGATCAATTTGGCGATCTCGCGATAGTCCGGATCAGACGCCGCGCAGAAGCGCTCGATCGCAACTTTCCAGTGTCTGATATGCGGGTCCATGATCGGTCCGTACCGTCATCCGAATATGGATGACAGCAACGCACAAACACGGCTTGGCGTTTCGGTTGGGGCAGTTTTGAATAGTGTTGTCGGCAACGCTCTCAAATCAGAACAAGGAAACGCCATGGCCCTTCTCGACAATCACATCGCCGTCATCACCGGTGCAGGCTCGGGCATCGGGCGCGCCATCGCGTTGGGCTACGGCCGCGAGGGTGCGCGCGTGGTACTGCTCGACATGAACGGCGATGCGGCAGCAGAAGCGGCCAAGGAGATCAGGAGTGCCGGCGGCAAGGCGGACAGCTTCGCGCTCGACGTGACCGATCGCAACGCCTGCGTCGCGATGGCACAGCAGGTCGCCGACAAGGTCGGGCCGGTCTCGATCCTGGTCAACAATGCCGGCATCGCACGCCGCAACGGCATGCTCGGGACTGAGGAGGCCGTGATCAAGGATTGGGAGGACATCATCTCGATCAATCTCACCGGCGTCTTCAACGTGACGCATTCCTTCCTCGCGCCGCTGCGCAAGAACAAGGGGCGCATCGTCAATATCGGTTCGATCCAGTCGTTCGTGCATCTGCGCACGCCGAGTTCGCCGGCCTACACCGCCTCCAAGCACGGCGTGCTTGGCTTCACCAAGGCGCTGGCCGCCGAGCTCGGCAAGGACGGCGTGCGCGTCAATGCGATCGGCCCCGGCTTCATCGAAACGCCGCTGAACGAGAAGGTGCGCGCCACCAATCCCGACCTCGTGAAAGTGTTCATGGACCACACCCCGCTGGGCCGCGCCGGCAAGCCGGAGGACATCGTGGGTCCTGCGATCTTCCTCGCCTCGGACCTGTCGGCCTATGTCTCCGGATCGATCGTGATGGTCGATGGCGGCTACCGGACACTGTGACGGATGGAACCGCAATCGTGGCGATTTCTAGGTATTTTGCTTACAAAGCATGGAGTTAGCGAGGCATTAAGGACTTGTTAACCAAACCGGCACACCGTGGATCTACGGGGTAGTTGGTTCTCGATGTCTCCGCCTCATCGACGAGGCGGGCGTTGATCGGGAGGAGTTCATGTCATACGCGTCCACCGTACCGTCGCCGGAAGCGCTGCTGCCGTCGCTGGCTCCAAATGAAATCGTCCCGTTGCTGATCGGCGCGACCGTCGACGAAGTCGAGCGCGAACTGGTGCTGCAAACGCTCGCGCGCTGCGACGGCAATCGCACCCGCGCCGCGCGCGTGCTGGGACTCTCGGTCCGAACCTTGCGGAACAAGATTCGCGAATATTCCGCCGACGGCATCGACGTGCCGCATAGCGAGCACGCCGCGGCCTAGCGGCTCCAAAGCGGGATGAGTTTTGACTGAGTCGGCTCGGCGCGGCCTTGGTTCACCTCTCCCCGTCGGGGAGAGGTCGGATTGCGCCTGGCGATGCGAAGCATCGTCCAGTGCAATCCGGGTGAGGGCTCTTGCGCTCTCGATAGACCGTACCCCCTCACCCGGCGCTACGCGCCGACCTCTCCCAAGGGAGAGGTGAAGTTCCGCCGTCGATTTAGCTCCACCTAGTCTCATTAGGCCTTAGATCGAGAGATCGATCGCAAGACGCCGCCAGCGCGACAGTAGAGCGCTGTCCTCGTCACCGAGGCAGCGCGCGAGACGCACGTCGATCGTCGCGGTCTGTTGCATCGTCCGGGCCACCAGCGCGGTCGCATAGTCCCAATAATCGCGCCGTCCATTCGGATCGTCATCGACGAGGGACTTCGCGAGGATCTCGACGTAGATCGCGGCGACGGCATTTTGCCAAAGGTCACTTGCGCGCCTCTCGGCGGAGGACGCACCGCTCCGCGCCTGCCGCATCAACCAGTAGTTTTCTTCGCCTCCTGCCCATTCCGATGCCGGCAGCGACGGATCGAGACACGGCGAGCGGCACGCGAGCGGCAGCATCGTGCGCGCGTCGCAGAACACGGAATAGTCGAGCCTGTCGTACCAGCTCACGCGCAGCAAGCGGCCGATCTGATCCTGCTCATGCGCCGCGAGCGGCCGCCTGCCCGTTTGCTCGAGATCGGCGATGATCGCTGCCAGGCGATCGCGGTCGAACGGCTCGGCTTCGAGCACCACCCCGACATTGCGCGGGAACAACGCGTCGAGCATGGCGACCATCTCGCGATAGAACGCGCGCGCCAGGCCACGGCCGCGCCACGCCTTCCCAATGCCGACATGGTTGCAGAAGATCAGCTCGCTTGCGTGATCGTAGGTAAAGAAGCCGAGCCCGATCGCGCGCCCGGCGGCGCGCAGGATGAAGCAGCGCGAGTCGAGCCGATAGGACATCTCCTGGCCGGCGACGCTGAAACACCTGGTCTCGCCGACGTCATCCGACAACAGCCATCGCACGATGTCGTCAGGACTGTCGCGCTCGTTCGCGGGAAACAAGTGCTCGTACAGCTCGAGCACGCCCGTGCTGCGAAAGCCTGCTTCGTCAAGCACATCCTGCCGCGTCACGACGATGTCGAGCGATTGCGGTTCGTCGCCGTAGCTGCCGTCCAAAACCCGCAATGCGTCCTCCGTTGTCATAATGCCCATGGAATTATGACTGTTGATCGCTTGCATCGGTGCCGCCGGGCAGAATTGAAGCCGTCGTCCAACCTCTGTTACAAGCGGCTTCACATCGCGACGGAGCATATCAGTGGCTGACGAGACAACTTCCCGCCAGGGGGCACGAGGAGCGCCGGGGCCACAGGGCCGTCAGGGCGAGCCGGGAAAGCCCGGACCGCAGGGACATCCAGGGCGCCCGGGACCGGAAGGTCCGCGCGGCAAGCCGGGTCCGCAGGGCAAGGCGGGCGTGCAAGGCAAGGCAGGCCCTCAGGGCAAGCCGGGGGCGCAAGGCAAGGCAGGCGTGCAGGGTCCGCGCGGCGAAGCCGGTCCTCAGGGCCCGCAGGGTCCCGCCGGTCCGCGCGGTGAAGCCGGCCCGCCCGGCCAATTGCCGTCGATCGAGCAGGTGATGCCGTGGCTGCACATGATCTTCGACGCCTGGGAAGACTACAAGCGCACCAAGGAGCGTGAAGCCGCCGAGCAGGCCGAACGCGATGCCGCCGAGCGCGCGGCAGCGGAAGCGATTGCCCTTGAAGTCGATGACATCGATCTCGAGGAAGATGACGACGAAGACGGCGATCACAAGAAAAAGAAGAAGCACCGCAAGAAGGACAAGAAGTAATCCTCCTGATCATCGCGCGACGGCACGGCCAGCCATGTCGGTGTCGCGCGCGATGCTCACCGCTGGGCGCCCGGAGGATCGGAGGGCCGGGCGAGCTGCATCAGCTGAAACACCCAGCGCATCGCGTAGTACCAGGCAACACCCGCGAACGCCCCGCACGCCGACAGGATGACGACGTTGGCGAGGTCGATCGTGCCGCTCGACCACAGCATGCCGCAGGTCCAGAGCACGGCGAACGCAATCGAGCAGAGTGTGAGCAGGGCGGCAGGCTTCATGGCGTTGCTCCGGGGGGCCAGGGTGAACGGCAATGATGCCCGGTGGCCTGACGGCTTACCGTGACCTGCGTCACGGAATGCGCTGGCCTCATCCGAACCGCAGGCGCGAGCGCTCCCTCGCCTTCTCCGCCTCGACCTCGCGATCGCGCGCCGGCGCCGTGGTCTGCAACGAGATCAGGAGTTTTCGCGCAGCAGCGGAGACTTCGGCCACCGCAAGGTTGAAGGCGGCTTCATTGGACTGCGACGGCTTGTTGAAGCCACTCAATTTGCGCACGAATTGCAACGCCGAGGCGTGGATCTCGTCTTCGGTGGCGGGCGGCTCGAAGTTGAACAGCGTCTTGATATTGCGGCACATGTCGGTCTCCCTCGCCCGCATTTCGGGGCTTGCGCCTCAAGGACGATCGGCTGCTGCAAAATACGACATCGTGGTCTATTCTGGCAGCCCCATGGTCCACGATGGAAACGAGGTTCCGGATGAGCCACGTGATCTACAAGGTGGTCCAGCACGATGGCGGCTGGGCCTATACTGTCGACGGGGTGTTCTCCGAACCGTTTCCAACCCATGCCGCGGCGCTTGCCGCCGCCCGGCGCGCGGCCAACGAGCAACGTGTTCCCGGGCGCACCGAGGCAATCCAGTACGAGACCGCGGACGGCAAATGGCTGACCGAGACTGCCTCCGGCAGCGACCGCCCGGAAACCGAGGTCGAGGACGGGCGCTAGTCTAGTTCAGACCGGTGCGGTGCAACGCCGCGCATCTGCACCAGCCGCGCCAGAACGGCGTCGGCAAAGGGACACGCGAGACGCGGCTGCCGCGCCGGATCGAACGCGATCTCCTCGGCACGGCACCACGCAGCGCGCGGCGCAACTCTCGGATAGTGGCTTGCATCATGCTAAAGCGCGACGAGATTGGGTTGAATCGTCATCGGGCTTTAGCTCCTTGTTTGAGCATGATCTTTTCGGAAAACCGCTTCGCACTTTTCCGGATCATGCTTTAGGCTTGCACCGAGGCGGCTGGACAAACCCGCCATGTGCAGGGAGAAGCCCATGATCCGTTTGTGCGCGGCGCTTGTGGCCGCTCTCGTCTCGATAGCGGTACCGGTCATGGCTGCAGACTATCCCGCGCCTCAGGATGGCGAGTGGATCGCAAAGGACTTCAAGTTCCACAGCGGCGAGGTGATGCCGGAACTGCGGCTGCACTACACCACGGTCGGCGCACCGACCGGACAGCCGGTGCTGGTGCTGCACGGCTCCGGCGGCTCGGCCGCCAGCATGCTGACGCCGACCTTTGCCGGCGAGCTGTTCGGCCCGGGGCAGCCGCTCGACGCGGCGAAATACTACATCATCATTCCCGACGGCATCGGGCACGGCAAATCGTCGAAGCCGTCGGATGCGATGCGCACGAGCTTTCCGAAATACGACTACAACGACATGGTCGACGCGCAATACCGGCTCGTCACCGAGGGGCTCGGCATCAAGCATCTGCGGCTTGTGATCGGCAATTCGATGGGCGGCATGCACAGCTGGATCTGGGGCGTGCGCTATCCGCAGATGATGGACGTGCTGGTGCCGATGGCCTCGCAGCCGACTGCGATGGCCGCGCGCAACTGGATCCTGCGGCGGACGATGCTGGACACGATCCGCAACGACCCCGACTACAACGGCGGCAATTACACCAGCCAGCCGCGGATGATGAAATACGCCATCGCCGCCTATCGCTTCGCCAGCGCCGGCGGCACGCTCGCCTACCAGACGCAGGCGCCATCGGCCCCGCAAGCCGACAAGATGGTCGACGACCAGCTGGCGCTGCCGGTCACCGCCGATGCCAACGACTACATCTATCAATGGGAAGCCTCGCATGATTACGATCCCTCCGCCGGCATGGAGAAGATCGAGGCGACACTGCTCGCGATCAACGCGGCCGACGACGAGCGCAATCCGCCGGAGACCGGCGTCACCGAGGCTGCGGTCAAGCGGATCAAGAACGGCAAGATCTATCTGATCCCGGCGAGCAGCGAGACGCGCGGCCACCTCACCACCGGCGACGCCAAATTCTACTCCGGTCAATTGCAGGAGCTGCTGCGAGTCACGCCGCAGCGAGCAATGTAGCCGAGAAGCACGGTCGACACTTATTCGTCTTGTGGTTGTCTCTAAATCGATTTATATCATGAGCATTGTACGATCATTGCCTCGCAGCCGTATTTCGGAGCGACGATGCCCGGCATTTCCAAAGACCAGGCTGCTCAGCTCAGTCCATTTTCGATTGCTGATCTGGACGCCATGATTGCCGGTGGGCGCTTGTCCACC
Organism: Bradyrhizobium sp. PSBB068; assembly: GCA_016839165.1. Classification (NCBI taxonomy): domain Bacteria; kingdom Pseudomonadati; phylum Pseudomonadota; class Alphaproteobacteria; order Hyphomicrobiales; family Nitrobacteraceae; genus Bradyrhizobium; species Bradyrhizobium sp. PSBB068. The sequence goes on along the minus strand of CP069300.1, from coordinate 1,397,204 downwards.
GAAACCGCCGCTGACGGCACGGTGCTGGTCGATCCGGTCGCCGTGGCGCGGTTGGCTGATCTCAAGGAAGCAGAGCGGCAGAACGACGGTTTGACGCGCGAGATCGCCGCCCTCAGGCTGGCATTGGCGCGTCCGCAGGACCGGATCGTTCCGTGGCTGGCGCTTGTCGTTGCAGTCGCCGGAGCGGGGATCGCGATCGTTCAGATCATGAATGCGATCGACTTCTATCGAACCAACAATGATTACAAGATGCAGTCGGACTATACGGACTTCTTCCGCGCCGTCATCGACGCGCCGCCCGACAAGATGCAATCCTATGCCGCGCTATATGATGCGAAATTCTCCAACATCTACGATCTCTACCGGCACGGCGGCATCTCCCTGGAATCCTGGCGCGCAATCGCAACTCAGGCTTGCCCGAAGTTTCGCAAGGAAGGCTTTGCGCTCGGTGGCGTCAAGCTGCCGGCAGTCGAAAAGATCTGCGATCAGACCAAGACACCGTAGGAGGCGACAATGCTGGTGCGAAGGATGACGGCTCTCGCAATCATCGTGGTTGCCTGCTGCGCGGGCGCCAGCCGCATCGCGCTCGCCGACACCGTCGACGATTTGATCACGAAGGCGAGGCAGGCCGATCAGGACAGGCAGGTCGCCCAGCCGATCTCAAACCTGGCGCGAGCGAACTGTGCCGCCGGCAACGGCGTACTCGGCGGCATCGCCGAACAAAACCCGGAAGCGGTCCGGCGCGCGCTCAATTCGGCAAAAGAGGGATATGATTCCGCCTACAAGATTTTGGTCGATCAGGCTGGATCGCGTGCATTCAAGCAGCCTTTCGACCAGACCAGATTGCGGAACCTGCAGAAATACACCAGCACCGACCTGAGCAAGATCGTGACCCGCGAGGACCTGCTGCGCAGGATTGCTGCGATCGTCAAGCAATCGAGCGAAGCCCTGGAGCGGATTCAGTCCGGTAAGCCGGAGAAGGACGACCTTGCGCTGGTGATTGCGAACTCCACCGAGATCACCCGTCTGATCGCGGCATTCTACGATCTGACCGGCGTGTGACCGTCTGCGGCACGTGATAGGCTGCGCCGGCGAGATCGATGTTGGCGCCCGCACGAAGAAGCCGGCCTGAACGCCTCTCGCACTGCATCACGGACAACTGCGCTGCTTCGCTCATTCTTTGAGCATGCATCCCGCGCGCGGTTCGTGCCTAATCGCGCAAACACCGGATTCGCGCGCGGGCGTTGCGCGGATCACGCACAAGGTTTTCGCGGAGGAATGCGATGCGAAGGCTGACGCATGGCGCGGTGCTCGCGTGGCTCGCCGTCATGGCGGGCGCTGCGCTGGCGTTCGACAACGGCCAATACGACAATGTGCCGCCCGATATCCGCGCCTGGTTCAAGAGCGTGATCGCACCGAACGGCGTGCCCTGCTGCGACATCTCCGACGGCCATCGCACGAACTATGATGTTCGGGGCGGCGCCTATTGGGTGCCGATCGAGGGCGAATGGATGATGGTGCCGGAGCGCGCCGTGATCCGCGATCGCGGCAATCCGGTCGGCGAGGCCGTGGTGTGGTACGTGCACCACCGCGGCGGCATCATCATCAGCTGCTTCGTTCCGGCAGACGCCGTCTGAAGCGACTCGCAGCCATTGCGCGCAGCCCCGCACGAGATCGCGTCAATTTGAGACAATTACTCCCTGTTAACCTTACTTTTTAACCAATAATTAAGGATGAGTTTGCGGGCGCTGCGCGACGCGGCCTAGCGTCCGCACAATGCTCCGTAACCACGAGTTGGTGCGTGCCCATGGCGTATCGAAGATATCGAACAGGCGGGGCGCTGCTGGCGTCCCTCGGCGTTGCAGCACTGCTGCTTGCATCCTCGACCGAGACTGATGCGAGATCCGGAACGGCGCCGCGCGGCACGTTTTCCGCGCACCACCCGGCCTTCCGCCACCATGTGCGGGTGCCCGGCATCGTGTTGCCGGGAACGAGCGGATATTACGACGACGCGCTGGCCGCCGCTCCGATCGCCGAAGTCCCGGCGCCGGCCTCGAACGACGTCCGCTACACCTACACCCAGGACGTGCCATGGGATTGGGCGCACCGCTATCCGCCGGCCGTGGTGCCGTCGGATCGCCCCTATGTGTCGAGCTGTCCCACCGAGACCGTGACGGTGCCCGGACGCGGCGGCGACCGCACCATCAACATCACGCGGTGCTACTGACGTCGCCGCGCCAATCGGGATCGCAAAAGCAAAGAGGCCGCCCGCAAGGACGGCCTCTCGAATTTTGCAGCGACCAAGCGGTCAGTGATCCTCGCCCTTCAGATGACCGACGTGCTTTTGGGTGTAGAGCTCAAGGCCAATGCGCTTGATGAGGTCGAGCTGGGTCTCAAGGAAGTCGATGTGGTCTTCCTCGTCCTTCATCAGCTGCTCGAACAGGTCGCGGCTGACATAGTCCTTGACGCCGTGGCAATAAGTCGCGGCCTCCTGGTAGAGCGTGCGGGCGCCGATCTCGGCGGCGAGGTCACACTCGATGATCTCCTTGACGTCCTGGCCGATCTTCAGCGGATCGAGCACCTGCAGGTTCGGGAAGCCGTCCAGAAAGAGGATGCGATCGACGAATTTGTCGGCGTGCTCCATCTCCTCGATGGACTCCTTGCGCCAGACCTTGCCCATCTCCAGGAGGCCCCAATTGTTGAGCATCCGGTAATGCAGCCAATACTGATTGATGGCGGTCAGTTCGCTGCGCAGCCCCTTGTTCAGATAGTCGATGACCTTCGGGTCGCCTTGCATTGATCCACTCCACCTGTCGCGGCTACCGTTGGCCAGCGTAAATTTAGAACGCTTCTAAATCAGATTGCCGGGGAGAGCAACCCGTCGCGGAAGCGGCGCGTGGATAACCGGATTTGGTTGGCGGGGCGAAACGTTGCCGCCGACCGGACAGGCCGGCTCGCAGGAAGAAACGACAACAAAGCGGAAGAGGCTGGATCGGAACCTAAAGCCAGTTCAGCAGGCCGCGAGCGCGAACTCGGCCGGCTCGGCGTCTTCGTTGGCGGCGTGCGGGTGGCCGCTGTGAGGGCAGCCGGAGCAGCAGGCCTTGGCGCAGGGACCGAGCGCCTCGTCGATGATCGCCTTGATGGTGCGCGCGCAGCGGCCGCATTCGGCGCTACAGCCGAGGCAGCCATACACCTGCTTGGCATTTCGTGTCACGGACCCGCCACCATTGACGGCATTGCGGACATCGTGGTCGCTGAGGACGTTACAGGAACAGACAATCATCAGAGGAGGCAGGTCCAACGGGTGATGCTTGGCAATATGGATATTGTCGGGCCCGGCCGGATGCAAAAGGAAAAAGCCGTTCTTGTAGCAATTCCAAACTGATGCGGGATTCATATTGGAATGAATCTAAATCGGCCGAGCCGGGCTTTCGGGAATAGGAAGCGCGCCTGGCGGGTCTAGCGGCCAAATCCGGCTTCGCACGCCACAGCCCCCCGGTTCACTGCTTCACTACAGGCTTGTGCGTTGCAAGATATGCCAAAAGCTGCAAGCATTTGGTCGCGAATACGGCAGCGTCGTTCATTGATCATTCAAGCGGAATATGGAACCCTTCAGGCGAGACAGATCGCCAACGCACGCTGTCCCTGCCCCCGTGAGAAAGGTGAGGTCATGAAGAAGACATTGCTGGCGCTTTGCGCCGCCGCCACTCTGGCGGTTTCGGCTGTGGCGGTGCCCGCCCCCGCCCAGGCACAACGCGGTGTCGCCGCCGGCGTCGCTGCGGGATTGATCGGTGGCGCCATCGTCGGTGGCGCGATCGCTTCGCAGAACGGCTATTACGGTCCCGGCTATGGCTACTACGCGCCCGGTCCGGCCTACGTCGCCGAGCCCGGTTACGGTCCCGATTGCTTCTGGCAGCGCCAGCGGTTCTGGGACGGCTACACCTGGCGCATTCGCCGCGTCCGCGTTTGCGATTGATCGCCGTTCATCTCGATTAATTCAAACCAGATGTCCCGGAAAACCGACTGTTTGTCCGGGACATCTGCCGTAGAAGGCCAGAAAAAACCGCTTTTCTGCGCGATGAGCCTGCCGACGTTTACTTTCGGTTGACTGTTCTGCGCTGTTTAGCAAGACAGCAGTTCGAGATCAGCGTGCGAGTCACCTAAAACCCGGCGTCGGACCACGACGCCACCACCTTCCAGGAGAGCCAAAGACATGAAGAAGACTTTAGCTGCCCTCGTTGCCGTTACCACGCTTGCCGGTTCGCTGGCGGTTGCTCCGGCTGCCAAGGCTGGTGATGGCGGCGCCATCGCGGCCGGCGTTGCCGGCGGCCTGATCGGCGGCGCCCTGCTCGGCGGCGCGATTGCTGGCGCCCGTCCTGCTCCGGTCTATGTCGCACCGGCACCGGTTTACGTCGAAGAAGCTCCCTGCCGCTGGGTTCGTGAGCGCTTCTGGGACGGCTACGGCTGGCGCTTCCGTCGCGTCCAGGTTTGCGACTGATCGACCGACACGGTTTCAGCATCACACTCGAAAACCCGGCCTCACGGCCGGGTTTTTGTTTCTGGGCCGCGAAACAATCCCGGCGGTCGTCCTTGAGGCCCGTTGTTTGCGCATGATCTCCGCGCGCGCGCGGTTCCGCGTTTGTCGCGAGGGAAAACCGCTTCGCACCCTTCCGGATCATGCCCTAAATCCTGATGAGATTGGGTTGAGCTGGAACGGCATCGAAAGTTCACCTCTCCCTTGGGAGAGGTCGATTTGCGCAGCAAATCGGGTGAGGGGTTGCGGTCTATCGAGAGAGCAAGAGCCCTCACCCGGATTGCTGCGCAATCCGACCTCTCCCCACCGGGGAGAGGTGAAGCAAGACCGCGCCAGGCCTATTCAACCAAAATTCATCCCGCTTTAGCGCTGCCCGTTCATCGCGCGCAGCACCGCTTCGCTCGGCCAGCAGTCGACCTTCAGCCCGGCCTGCTTCTGATAAGCGCCGAGCGCCGCGCGGGTCTGCATCCCGGCCTTGCCGTCGAGCTTGTCCTTGTAGAGCCCGATCTTGGTCAGCTGCTGCTGCATCGCCTCGACATCGGCGGAACGGAGCTGCCTGGACGCCGACCACGGCGTCGCGAACGGCTGCGGGCTCGTCATCCGGTCGGCGAGATGGCCGACGAACAGCACGTAGAGGTCGGAGAAATTGTATTCCTTGATCACGAAGTAGTTCGGCGTGGTCAGGAAGGCCGGGCCGTAGATGCCTTCCGGCTGCAGCAGCGAGGCCGATTGCGCCTGCTCGGTGGCGCTGAGCCTCAGCCCCCGCACCGGCACGAAGCCCGCCCGCAGCCACTGGCTGATCGGTTTTGTCACTTCGGGCACGCCCATCGTGCAGTCGGCATTGGCCGGCGCCGTGACCTCGTAGGCCCAGCGCACGCCGGGCTGCCAGCCCTTGTTGACGAGCTGCTGCGCGGCGGAGGCGAGCGCGTCCGGCACCGAATGCCAGATGTCGACCTTGCCGTCGCCGTCGAGATCGACGCCGTGCTTGTAGTACTCCGACGGCAGGAACTGGGTATAGCCGGTCGCTCCCGCCCAGGACGAGCGCAGCTCCTTGCGCGTCACCACGCCCTCACCGAGGATCTTCAGCGCGAGGATGAACTCGGTGCGGTACTGATCCTTGCGGCGGCCGACATAGGCCTGCGTCGCCACCACGCGCAGCGTGTCGTAGGGCAGCGCGTAGCGGCCGTAGTCGGTCTCGCGGCCCCAGATCGCCAGCACGATCGGCGCCGGCACGCCGAACCGCTTTTCGATCGCGTCGAGCGACGAGCGATACTTCTGCAACAGCCGCTGCCCCTCGGCGGCCAGCCGCGCGATCGAGGCCTCCTTGATGTAGTCGGCCGGCACCTGCACGAACTCGGCCTGCGCCGGCGCGCCGGTCTTGGGACGTCCGGGCAGGATCAGATCGGGCAGCTTGTAGTCGGGCTCGAGCGAGCGCGTCTCGCGATCGAAGGTTTCACGCGACACGCCGGCCGCCTTGGCCTCCGGCCACAGCGAGGCGATGAACTGGGTGAACGCGGCGTCGGCGGCGTATGCCGGCCGTTGCAGCGGCGCGCAAAGCAGCACCGCGCATGCGACAATGGTGGCTGGCCATCTCATGATCGATCTCACCCTGCAAAAACCGGCATTGCGACGTGGATTCGGCAATTGTCAGAATTCAATTCTGGGTGGTAAGTTTTGCAATGCGCATATTTTTGTCATTTCCCTCCGAATTGGAATTGCAGGCTGGCAACATCGCTCAGTCCCTGCGCAATTGCGACCACGACGTTTTCTTTTCGCATGACGATCTCCCACCGGGCGACAGCTTCGATGCGCGGGTCGAAAAAGCCATCGAAAGCAGCGATTTTATGGTGTTCCTGATCAGCCCGGAATCGGTGACCAGGGGGCGCTACACCTTGAGCGAGCTCGCCTTCGCCAAGACCAAATGGCCGAACCCGAGCAATCGCGTGCTGCCGGTGATGATGGCGCCGACCCCGCTCGACCAGGTCCCGACCTATCTCAAGGCGGTCACGATCCTCGAACCCCAGGGCAGCGCCGCCGCCGAGACGCGGGCCGCGGTGGATCGCATGCTGGAAGCCAAGAACGCGCAGTCGCGCGACCGGCCGAACCTCGCCTTCCTCGTGCTGGCGTTGGCGTCCGCCATCGCGTGCAGCCTGGTCACGACCTATGCGCTCAACGTCCTGCAATATTCGTTCGTCGCCTCCGACGCCGGCGGAATCACGATCCTGCCCGGTGTGATCTTCGGCGCGGCGATCGCGACCTGCAATGTCGTGTTTGGCGCGAAGGACCGATTTCAGCTGGCGCTGGTGGTCGCAATCACGACCGTGGCATGGATCGCGGCCTACGATGCCAGCGCCATCACGCTTCAGGCGCTCGGCCAATACACCAAGACCGTGCCGGTGGACGGCGACGCCGCGAGCCCGGCGCGGATCACCGAGACGCTCGATAACAATCCGTTGATGGGTTACCTGATCGGCGGCATCGGCGGCGCTGTCGGTGGAGCAATCACCATTCTCGGCGTGCTGCTGGCCAACCCTGCGTTCAGGCGGATCGACAGCGTCGTGGTGACCTGGATCGCCGCTGTCGCGGCTGGAACCATCTACGGTGCAATCGTCAGGCTGCCGCCCCTGGCGGGCTGGCTGGTGCTGTTCGGCGTCTGGCAGACCGCGTTCATCCTGGCCATGGCCCGCGGATTTCCGCGCGGCGCGGCGCAGATCCCCGAATGGCTCGGCAGATCCGCCCCGGCATTGTTCGGCTCGCGCGCGGCGCGATGACGCAACGCTAACATCCCGTGTAGATGATGTATTTGGATTGAATCGCGTTGGCTGCGCACTCGCTTCACCTCTCCCAGTGGGGAGAGGTCGATTTGCGAAGCAAATCGGGTGAGGGGCCGCAACTCTAACGAGAGACCGTAAACCCTCACCCGGCGCTACGCGCCGACCTCTCCCAATGGGAGAGGCGAACCTCCGCTGCCAATCCAGTTCAACCTCATCTCATTTCACCACGCGCTAATGCCCCGCCTGCTGCTTGGCGCCCTCGATCGAATCGTTCGACAACTTGTCGACGAGAGCGATGCCGATGGCCGACAAGATGAAGACGCAGTGGATGATGGTCTGCCACATCACGCCGGTCTCGGTGTAGGTGCCCTTGCCCGACGACAGCGCGCCGGCCTCGATGAAGGTGCGCAGCAGATGGATCGAGGAGATGCCGATGATCGCCATCGCCAGCTTGATCTTCAGCACGCTGGCATTGACGTGGCTGAGCCATTCCGGCTCGTCGGGATGCCCTTGCAGATTGAGGCGCGAGACGAAGGTCTCGTAGCCGCCGACGATCACCATCACCAAGAGGTTCGAGATCATCACGACGTCGATCAGGCCGAGGACGGCGAGCATGATCTGCTGCTCGCTGAAATCGAAGGCGTGGGCGAACAGGTGCCACAGCTCCTTCAGGAACAGCACGACATAGACGCCCTGGGCGATGATCAGGCCGACATAGAGCGGCAATTGCAGCCAGCGCGATCCGAAGATCAGCATGGGAACGGGACGCAGCGACCGGCCCTTGGCGGGGGCGCGCGCCTCGGAAATAGCGGACATGTTGGAGTGCTCGCAGGATTCGATTTGCGGGAGCGCTCTATCTACGCAATCCCGCGCGCTTGAAAAGCGACAACTGGCCGCAGATTGCGCCGCGATGCCGTCACGATCCTGCAAATGAAGCAGCGGTCGGACGCACCAAGGTTGGCCGCGTCCGCCCCCCTCGTTCAGATCACCGCGTCAGCTTCTTGTACTTCACGCGGTGCGGAATGATGCTGTCCTGGCCGAGCCGGCGCATCTTGTCCTTTTCGTAGTCCTGGAAGTTGCCCTCGAACCATTCGACGTGGCTGTCGCCTTCGAAGGCCAGGATGTGGGTCGCGATGCGGTCGAGGAACCAGCGATCGTGGCTGATGATGACGGCGCAGCCGGCGAAATCCTCCAGCGCCTCTTCGAGCGCGCGCAGCGTGTCGACGTCGAGGTCGTTGGTCGGTTCGTCGAGCAGCAGCACGTTGGCGCCGGACTTCAGCATCTTGGCAAGATGCACGCGGTTGCGCTCACCGCCCGACAGCGCGCCGACCTTCTTCTGCTGGTCGGCGCCCTTGAAGTTGAACGACGAGCAGTAGCCGCGCGAGTTGACTTCCTTCTTGCCGAGCAGGATCAGCTCGTTGCCGCCGGAGATCTCCTCCCACACCGTCTTCTTGCCGTCGAGCGCGTCGCGCGACTGGTCGACATAGCCGAGATGCACGGTCTCGCCGACCGTGATGGTGCCCTTGTCGGGCGTCTCCTGCTTGGTGATCATCTTGAACAGCGTGGTCTTGCCGGCGCCGTTGGCGCCGATCACGCCGACGATGCCGCCAGGCGGCAGCTTGAAGCTGAGGTCGTCGATCAGCAGCCGATCGCCAAAGCCTTTGCTGAGGCCTTCGAAGTCGACGACGTTGGCGCCGAGCCGCTCGGCGACCGGGATGATGATCTGCGCGGTCTGGGTCTGCTTCTCGCTCGCCTGCTTGAGCAGCTCCTCATAGCGCTGGTAGCGCGCCTTCGACTTGGCCTGACGGGCTTTCGGCGACGACGCCACCCATTCCTGCTCACGGGCCAGCGTCTTCTGGTGCGCGGCGTCCTCGCGGCCTTCCTGCTCGAGCCGCTTCTGCTTCTGCACCAGCCAGGACGAGTAGTTGCCCTCGTAGGGAATACCGCGGCCGCGGTCGAGCTCGAGGATCCAGCTCGTGACGTTGTCGAGGAAGTAGCGGTCGTGGGTCACGATCAGGATCGCGCCGGGATAGTTGCGCAGATGGCCTTCCAGCCATGACACCGACTCGGCGTCGAGATGGTTGGTCGGTTCGTCCAGCAGCAGCAGTTCCGGCTGGTCGAGCAGCAGGCGGCACAGCGCGACGCGACGGCGTTCACCGCCCGAGAGCTTGGTGACATCGGCATCGTCGGGCGGGCAGCGCAGCGCGTCCATCGCCTGGTCGACCTTGCTGTCGAGATCCCACAGGCCCTGCGCCTCGATCTCGTCCTGCAACTTGGTCATCTCGTCGGCGGTCTCGTCCGAGTAGTTGACGGCCAACTCATTGTAGCGGTCGAGGATCGCCTTCTGCTTGGCGACGCCCTGCATGACGTTTTCACGAACCGAGAGCGAGGCATCGAGCTGCGGCTCCTGCTCAAGATAGCCGACGCGGGCGCCCTCGGCGACCCAGGCCTCGCCGTTATATTCCTTGTCGAGACCCGCCATGATCTTGAGCAGGGTCGACTTGCCCGAGCCGTTGACGCCGAGCACGCCGATCTTGGCGTCGGGGTAGAAGCTCAGATGGATGTTATCGAGCACCTTGCGGGTCGGATACGCCTTGGTCAGACCCTGCATGAAATAGATGAACTGGCGAGCCATCCGCTGTCCCTGGAATTGATCCGATTTGTGGAAATTTTGCTGCCGCCGATGTAACGGCCGGCCCCCGAAAGCGCAACCGCGGGGCGTGCGTTTTCCATCCGTTCACCACGTTTCGTCCGCTCGGCACGGGTGACTACGGGTTCGCGGCCATGTGCGCGCGGAATCACGACAATTGAAACCATCTTTTAATAAATCAGGCCAAAACTCGTCTGCAACGCCGAAAACGGCGACTTTTCGCGGCAGAACCGCGACCAGACAGTTGAGGCCGCGTCATGGCTACCATCATATCCGCACCTCTTTCGCGCCCGGCGATCAAGGCCGAGGCGACGCCGTTCGCCGAATTCCGCGCCTTCTGGCGGGCCTTCGTCGCCAAGGCTTTCAATCCCTACCGCCCGGAACTGCACTATATGCGCGGCCCCGGCCCGGCCTGCCGCGCCAAGCAGATGGCGCTGTCGCCGGCGGTCCGATCGATGCTCGCCGATATCCGGACCGCGAAAACGCGCAAGCCGTGAGCCGCGTGACTATCGCCGCTTTTTGAAACCGCAGCCGCTTGCGCGCCCCCCGATTGCGCGCGACCATCAGGAGATCCCGACGGTGATTTTTTGCCGTCGCCCTCACCCTGAATGGACCTCCCGATGACGCGGCTCCGCTGTGCAATCCTCGACGACTATTTCGACATCGCGCGTTCGGTGGCGGACTGGCCCGCAATCAGCGATCGCGTCGAGGTCACCGTGTTCGACAAGCCGTTCGCGAGCGAGGCGGAAGCAGCGGCCAAGCTCGGGGAATTCGACATCATCTGCGCGATGCGCGAGCGCACGGCGTTCCCGAAGAGCCTGCTCGACGCGCTGCCCAAGCTGAAGCTCCTCATCACGTCGGGCATGCGCAACGCCGCAATCGACATGGACGCCGCCAAGGAACGCAAGGTTGTGCTGTGCGGCACTCAATACAGCCGCGATCCCACCGCGCCTTTGACCATGGGCCTGATCCTGGAATTGACGCGCGGTATCGGCCGCGAGAACGCGCGCATGCATGCCGGCGAGGCCTGGCAGACCTTTGCCGGCACCGAGATCGAGGGCAAGACGCTCGGCGTCATCGGCCTCGGCAAGCTCGGCAGCAAGGTCGCCGGCATGGCCAAGGTGTTCGGCATGAACGTGATTGCCTGGAGCCCCAACCTCACGCCGGAGACGTGCAAGGAAGCCGGCGTCGGCTACGCCGGCAAGGACGAATTGTTCGCGACATCGGACATCATCACCATCCATGTCGTGCTCAGCCCGCGCTCGCGCGGACTGGTCGGCGCCGCTGATCTCGCCCGGATGAAACCGTCGGCCTATCTCGTCAACACCGCGCGCGGGCCGATCGTCGACGAGGACGCGCTGCTCGCGGCGCTGCGCGAAAAGAAGATCGCCGGCGCCGGCATCGACGTGTTCTCGACCGAGCCGCTGCCGACAGACCACCCGCTCCGCAAGCTCGACAACGTGGTGATCACGCCGCATCTCGGCTACGCGACGCGCGAGAGCCTGCAGGCGCATTATCAGCAGATGGTCGCCTGCATCGACACCTTCACCAAAGGCGGCGAGCCGCCGCGGCGGCTGGCCTGAGACCGGACCTGCCGGCAACAAAAAAGGCGCGCTGTTCGCGCGCCTCTTTCATGATGAGTTTTGCCTGTCGGCCTAGCGGACCGTGACCGGTGCGGGCAGTGGCTGCACCGAGGTCGGCTGCGTGCCGGGCAGCGGCGCGGCCTGGGCCTGGGTCGGCGCGGGGGCGATCGGGTTGGGCGGCGGCGCGGCGGAAGCCGTCGTCGTTCCCGGGGCTGCGCCGCCGGGCAGCACAACCACGCGGGTGCCGACCTTGGCGCGTTCAAACAGGTCTGAGACGTCCTCGTTCAGCATGCCGATGCAGCCGGACGAGACGAACTTGCCGATGGTCGACGGCTGGTTGGTGCCGTGAATGCGGTACACGGTCGAGCCGAGATACATCGCGCGGGCGCCGAGCGGGTTGCCGGGTCCGCCGGCCATGAAGCGCGGCAGATAGGGCTGACGCTCGATCATTTCCGTCGGCGGATGCCAATCCGGCCACTCGGCCTTGCGGGTGATCTTCTGCACGCCGGTCCAGGTGAAGCCATCGCGGCCGACGCGGACGCCGTAGCGGATCGCCCGGCCATTGCCGAGGACGTAATAGAGATAGGTGTTCGGCGTATCGACGACGATCGTGCCTGCCGGCTCCTTGGTCGCGAACGCCACTTCCTGGCGACGCAGGTTCGGCGGCAGTTGCGCCGGTCCGTCTTCCGGCTGCTCGTCTACCGGCAGCGCTGCGATCTGCAACGGCTTGCCGTTGGCATCGACCGGCGCTTGCTGCTGCGGCACGGCTCCGGTCACGCCCTCGGGCGGACGCATGCCGCCGCGGTCGTCGCCATAGGACACGCCGGCGGCGGGAACACCATTGTCGCGGTTAGCCTGTTGCGGGCCCCCACGATCGCCATAGATCACCGGCGGCGGCCCCATCGGACGGCCGTAACGCGGATCATCGGGCGACATCACCGGGCCAGTCGGCGCACCACGGTCGGAATAGACCGGAGCGTTCATCGGACGGCCGTAGCGCGGATCGTCCGGCGACATCACGGGACCGGTCGGCGCACCGCGATCGGAATAGACGGGCGCATTCATCGGACGGCCGTAGCGCGGGTCGTCCGGGGACATCACCGGGCCGGGCGGCGGCAGCGCGGCCGAATTGCGCGGCGCATCGTCATCGTCGTTGATGGCGTCGAAATCCGGCATGTTGCCCTGCGAGTAGGGCTGCGGCGCGACCGAATAGGACGGGCCTTGGGGAGCCGGGTACCCCTGCTGCGCACGCGCGAGCGAGGTTCCCGCCAGGCCGAGAGCCGTGGCAGCGCAAATCGTCAGAATGCGGTTGATCATCATTGCTCTATAATAGTCCCCAAGCCACACCGGACTGTTAACGGCCCAATGCAGGAAGATAGCGGCGCATTCAAGACAAATCCGCGAAATCCAGGCCATTTCGGGCATTTGTGATTTTGCCGTCAACGCTGCGGCAAAGATGTCTCATGGGTCGGGATTGTTTGTCCACGTGCCCAAAGTCATCAATCACGCGCATTTTGTAACAAACAGTCTCCGGGGGTTGCGATATCTTCGAATCGGCCTGATTCGCGTCCGCGACGCCGGCTTTCTGTGTGGTCACCGCGTTCCCTCGACATCAAAGACCCTCCCGGACAAGGGGGAACCCGCGCCCATGCTCCCTGGCCTTCGTTTCCTGTTCGCCGCCATCGTGCTGGCGACATCGCTCCTGGTGTTCGGGCTCGGGGCCGCCGCGCTGTTTCGCGCGGCGCATGAGGAATTCGCCAGCATTCCGGCCCGCAGGGCCCCGCCCGAACCGCAATTCGCGCAGCAGCCCGAGACCCCGCCGGTGCTTGCCATGGTGCGGGTCGATCCGCCGGCCACGGACAAGACGACGGATGTTCCCGCTCCGGCCGAACCGGCCGCATCCGCACCGGCGCCTGCCGAGGCCCAGCCTGCGGCCGAGCCGGAGAAGCTCGCCGCGGTGAAGGTAGATGATGCGCCGCCGCCTGCCTCCTCCAAGGCCGAACCTCAGGCCGTGGAGACGCTCGCGCCGGCGCAATCGACCGAGATCGTTCCGCAGCCTCCGACCCCGGATCCGTCGCCGGCATCGCAGCCGGCGCCTGCCGCAGCCGAACTGGCACCGGTCGCTGTCGAACCCAAGGTCACCGCGATTGCCGATCCGCCCGCCGCAACCGGCGAGCCCGCGGCCGCAGCACCCGCGATGGCTGCGCCGGAGCCGGCACCGCTGCCGTCACCCGGGGCCATCGCAGCCGCCACCAGGATCGCAACGTTGGGTGGACCCGAAGTTGTCGTCGAACAACCGGCAGCGCCGAAAGCCACTGAGGCGAAGAAGCCGGAGCGCAATGCGACCAGCAAGCCGGCTCGTCGCAAGGAAAGGCGGCGGATCGTCCGCGTGCGGCCGGTTCAACAGGTTGTTCAGCAGCAACTCGACCCGTTCGGCAATCCGACCCTGGTGCCGCTCACCCGGCGCTAAAGCGCGATGAGATCAGGTTGAATCGTCATCGCGCTTCAGATTCTTGTTTAAGCATGATCTTTTCGGAAAACCGCTTCGCACTTTTCCGGATCATGCTTTAGGAGTCATTTATCAGGCCGGCCCGGTCGCGATCGGCGGGCCGCTTGCTTGGCCCCATTCCGACCACGAGCCGTCATAGAGCGCAGTGTCGGTGACGCCGATCCGGTAAAGCGCGAGCGTCAGCACGCCGGCCGAAACGCCTGAGCCGCAGCTGGTCACGATCGGCGCATCGAGCTTCACGCCGGCACCCGTGAACGATCTGCGCAGGTCGTCGAGCGGCCTCATCTCGCCGGTCGCGGCATCGAACAATTGGCTATAGGGCACGTTGCGGGCGCCCGGGATGTGGCCGGCGCGGATACCCGGCCGCGGCTCTGCCGCGCGGCCCTCGAAGCGCTCGGCGGCGCGGGCATCGATCACCTGCTCCTTGCGGCTTTCGACATTGGCGATCATCTGCTCGATGCTGCGCACCCGCTTCGGATCGTAGCTTGCGTGGAACGTCGCAGGCTTCGGCTTCACCTCGCCGCTCTCGACCGCCCTGCCCTCGGCGCGCCACTTCTTGAGGCCGCCGTTGAGGATGCGCACGTTGCGATGACCGTAGGACAGGAACATCCACCAGGCGCGGGGTGCTGCGACCCAGCCGCCGGCGTCGTAGATCACGACGGTGTCGGCATTGCTGACGCCGAGCCCGCCGACATCGCGGCCGAACTGCTCGGCGCTCGGGAACATGTGCGGCAGCGGATTGGAATGATCCGACACCGCGTCGACGTCGAAGAACACGGCGCCGGGCAGATGGGCTGTAAGATAATCATCCTTCGGCAGCGGCAGCACGCCGGGCAGCTTGAAGGTCGCATCAAGGAGCTTGACGTTGGCATCGCCGAGATGCGCGGCCAGCCATTCGGTCGAAACGAGCGGATCGTCGGCAACGGTCATGATCTGATGTCCTTGCGGCCTGAGGCTGTTCAGCCCTTCTTCTTCGGCTCCCACGCCTCGATCGGACCGCCGGCCTCGCGCCAGGCGGCGAAGCCGCCGCCCATATGGGCGACCGGCTTCAGGCCCATATCCTTGGCGGTCTTGGCAGCGAGCGCCGAGCGCATGCCGCCGGCGCAGTGGAAGATGAACTTCTTGTCTTCCTGGAAGATCGGCTTGGCGTAGGGGCTGTTCGGATCGATCCAGAATTCCAGCATGCCGCGGGTGCAGGAGAACGCGCCGGGGATCTTGCCGTCGCGCTCGATCTCGCGGGGGTCGCGGATATCGACCATCACGACGTCGTTCTTGCCGATCAAGGTGATCGCGTCGGCCGCGCTGATGGTCTCGATCTCGGCATTGGCGTCGTCGATCATCACCTTGATGCCGCGGTGGATGTTCTGGGGCATGGGACTCTCCCTGGGTGTTGTTGGCGTGCCTGGCGGCGCGCGACGCCTCTAGCGTTTACCGCACCAGCTCCCGCATCGCGTTCTCCAGCCCCTCGATCGTGATCGGATACATGCGCTCGGAGAACAGGCGGCGGATGATGGTGGTCGATTCCGAATAGTCCCAGTGCTTCTGCGCCACCGGATTGAGCCACACCGCGTGCGGATAGGTGCGGATGATGCGATCGAGCCAGACCGAGCCGGCCTCTTCATTGACATGCTCGACCGAGCCGCCGGGCACCATGATCTCGTAGGGCGACATCGAGGCGTCGCCGACGAACACCACCTTGTAGTCGTGCGGGTACTTGTGCAGCACGTCCCAGGTCGGCGTGCGATCGGTGAAGCGCCGCTTGTTCTGCTTCCAGACGCCTTCATAGAGGCAGTTGTGGAAGTAGAAATATTCCATGTGCTTGAATTCGCTCTTGGCGGCCGAGAACAATTCCTCGACCTGCTCGATATGCGAATCCATCGAGCCGCCGATATCGAAGAACACCAGCACCTTGACCGCGTTGCGCCGCTCCGGGCGCATGTGCACGTCGAGATAGCCGTGGTTGGCGGTCTCCTTGATCGTAGTGTCGAGGTCGAGCTCGTCGGGCGCGCCGGTGCGCGCGAACTTGCGCAGCCGCCGCAGCGCGACCTTGATGTTGCGGATGCCGAGCTCGACATTGCCGTCGAGATCCTTGAACTCGCGCTTGTCCCACACCTTCACGGCGCGGTTGTTGCGGTTCTTCTCCTGCCCGATGCGTACGCCCTCGGGATTGTAGCCATGGGCGCCGAACGGCGAGGTGCCGGCGGTGCCGATCCACTTGCTGCCGCCCTGGTGGCGGCCCTTCTGTTCCTCGAGCCGCTTCTTCAAGGTCTCCATGAGCTTGTCCCAGCCCATGGCCTCGATCTGCTTCTTCTCTTCCTCGGTGAGATATTTCTCGGCGAGCTTCTTCAGCCACTCCTCGGGGATCTCTGCCTTGCCCATGGCGTCGAGCAGGCTCTCCAATCCCTTGAACACGGTGCCGAACACGCGGTCGAACTTGTCGAGGTTGCGCTCGTCCTTCACCAGGGCGGCGCGCGACAAATAATAGAAGTTCTCGACCGTCTGTTCGGCGAGGTCGGCGTCGAGCGCTTCCATCAAGGTCAGATATTCCCGTAGCGTCACGGGGACCTGGGCGTCGCGCAGTGATGTGAAGAACTGCAGGAACATGGCTACTTAGATCGCCCGCCCTGCCGGTGCCGTCAAGGGCCCCCCGCCGTGCTCCATCCCGGGATCAGCCATCCACTTTCACCTGCCTCCCGGGTTGGACGTCCGCTCGCCGGGCACAGTCGCACTCGGCCGGGCGCGCCGCGCAACGCGGCCGGTCATTCCGCGGAGCGGAAAGATGACGCCCGACATTCCATACCGATAGCGTTCCCGGGACCGCTGCGCTGCGGAATCCACGCTAGACCGGCCGGGTTTTTCAACTAGAATTGTATGTGACGGAGCATTGACGCAGAACGGCGTGAGGCGGTTTGAATGGGTATTATTGCAGCACTCGTGATCGGCGCGATCGCCGGCTGGCTCGCCGGACAGATCGTGCGCGGCGCGGGTTTTGGGCTGATCGGCAACATCGTCGTCGGCATCATCGGTGCGCTGGTGGCGAGCTGGCTGTTGCCGCGTTTGGGCATCAGCCTCGGCGGCAGCGCTATCCGCGACGTCATCAACGCGACCATCGGCGCGGTCATCGTGCTGGTGATCGTGTCGTTCATCAGACGCACGTGACCGACAAAATTGCACCCGAACGGCCGCTGTGACAGCGGTCGTTTCATGTTGAGGCCCGAACGGCCGACGAACGAAGCAAGGCAAACAGATCGATGAAATTCACGGGTACCAAGGACTACGTCGCCACCGATGACCTCAAGGTGGCCGTCAATGCCGCCATCGTGCTCGAGCGCCCGCTGCTGGTGAAGGGCGAGCCCGGCACCGGCAAGACCGTGCTGGCCGAGGAAGTCGCCAAGGCGATCGACGCGCCGCTGCTCACCTGGCACATCAAGTCGACCACCAAGGCGCAGCAGGGCCTCTACGAATACGACGCGGTGTCGCGGCTGCGCGACAGCCAGCTCGGCGACGCCCGCGTGTCCGACATCAAGAACTACATCAAGCGCGGCAAGCTGTGGGAGGCCTTCACCCACGAGAAGCGCCCGGTGCTCTTGATCGACGAGATCGACAAGGCGGACATCGAATTCCCCAACGACCTCCTGCTCGAACTCGACCGCATGGAGTTCCACGTCTACGAGACCGGCGAGACCATCAAGGCGAAGCTGCGCCCGATCGTGATGATCACGTCGAACAACGAGAAGGAACTGCCGGACGCCTTCCTGCGCCGCTGCTTCTTCCACTACATCAAGTTCCCCGACGCCGACACGATGAGCCAGATCGTCGACGTGCACTTCCCCGGCATCAAGAAGCGCCTGGTGGAAGAGGCGCTGCGGATCTTCTTCGAGGTCCGCGAGGTGCCGGGCCTGAAGAAGAAGCCGTCGACCTCCGAGCTGCTCGACTGGCTCAAGCTGCTGCTCAACGAGGACATCACGCCCGAGATGCTCAGGGAGCGCGATCCGCGCAAGCTGATCCCGCCGCTGCACGGCGCGCTGCTGAAGAACGAGCAGGACGTGCACCTGTTCGAGCGGCTGGCCTTCCTCAGCCGCCGCGAAGTCTAGTCTCAAAATCGGCAGACGCCGGGGCGATGGCTCCGGCGTTTTGCTTCCAGTGCCCAACGAACAAACCAACCAACAAGAAGACCAGGGAAGATGAACGTTCAGACCCAGATCCGCGCCGCCGAGCCCGTCACCACAGAGCATTTCGACGTCCTGATCGCAGGCGCCGGCATCTCCGGCGTCGGCGCCGCCTATCACCTCACCACACAATCCCCCGGCACCAGCTTCGTGGTGCTGGAGACCCAGAAGACCTTCGGCGGCACCTGGTCGACCCATCGCTATCCCGGCATCCGCTCCGACAGCGACCTGCACACCTTCGGCTATCGCTTCAAGCCGTGGACCAGCGCGCCGATCGCAAGTGCTGAAGAGATCCTGAAATACATGGGCGAAGTGATCGAGGAAAACGACCTCGCCCGCCACATCCGCTATCGCCACACCATCACCGCGGCGAAGTGGTCGAACGAGACCAATCTGTGGACCATCGATGCAACCCGCATCGACACCGGCGAGCGGCTGCGCTTCACCACCAACTTCTTCTGGATGTGCCAGGGCTACTACCGCCACGACGCCGGCTACACGCCCGAGTGGACCGACATGGCCAAGTTCAAGGGCACGGTCGTGCATCCACAGACCTGGCCCGACAACCTCGACTACAAGGGCAAGCGCGTGGTCGTGATCGGCTCCGGCGCCACCGCCGCGACGCTGATCCCGGCGATGGCCAATGACGCCGGCCACGTCACCATGCTGCAGCGGTCGCCGACCTATTTCCGCACCGGCCGCAATGCGATCGAGATCGCCGAGGAGCTGCGCAGGCTGCAGGTCGACGAGCATTGGATCCACGAGATCGTCAGGCGCAAGATCCTGTTCGAGCAGGACGCGTTCACCAAGCGGACCTTCGCCGACCCCGAGGGCGCCAAGAAGGATCTGCTGGCCGCGGTCGAGGCCGTTCTCGGCAAGGACTACGATATCGCCACACATTTCACGCCGAGCTACCGGCCGTGGCGGCAGCGCATCGCCTTCGTTCCGGATGCCGACCTGTTCCAGGCCATCAAGGGCGGCAAGGCCTCGGTCGTCACCGACGAGATCGACCGCTTCACCGAGAAGGGCATCCTGCTCAAGTCCGGCAAGGAGCTCGAGGCCGACATCATCATCACCGCGACCGGCTTCCACCTCTCCGCCAACGGCGGCATCGACTTCGAGATCGACGGCAAGCCGCTCGACTTCAAGGACACCGTGACCTATCGCGGCATGATGTTCACCGGCGTGCCGAACCTCGTCTGGGTGTTCGGCTATTTCCGCGCCAGCTGGACCCTGCGGGTCGACCTCGTCGCCGACTTCGTCTGCCGTATGCTCAAGCACATGAAGGCGACCGGCGCGAACAAGGTGACGCCGGCGCTGCGCCCCGAAGACCACAACATGCCGCTGCTGCCGTGGATCGATCCGGAGAACTTCAACCCCGGCTACATGATGCGCGGCATGCACCTGTTGCCGAAGCGCGGCGACAAGCCGGAGTGGCAGCACAACCAGGACTACTGGGCCGAGAAGGACGAATTCCCGGCGATCGACCTCGAGGACAAGGCGTTCGTCTACGGCTGAGCTGGCTTCTTTCCCGTGACCTAACGGCTCCCCACACTGTCGTCCCGGCGAAGGCCGGGACCCATACTCCGCGGCGGATATTGTCGACGGGACTAGTCATTTCACAGGCGCTCAACAATGCGCATCGGTGGTTATGGGTCCCGGCCTTCGCCGGGACGACGCTGAACGATCATCGCCGCGCCCGGCTCTTGCCTCACGCATACTCCGGCAGCTTGGCCGCCGCCTCGGGCGCCTTGCCGCGGATCATGTCGGAGGCCTTGTCCGCGATCATCAAAGTCGAGGCGTTGAGGTTGGCCGAGATCATCCGCGGCATGATCGAGGCGTCGATCACGCGCAGGCCCTCCATGCCGTGGACCCGAAGCTGGTCGTCGACCACCGCCCACGGCGCGTCGGCCGGTCCCATCCGGCAGGTGCAGCCGGGGTGGAAGGTGGTGGTGCCGCGCTGGGTCGCGGCCGCAAGCAGCTCCTCGTCGCTCGTGACCTTCGGACCGGGAAAGTCCTCATAGGCGAAATACGGCTTGAGCGGCTCGGAGGCGAGCAGCCGGCGTGCCAGCTTCATGCCGGCGACGACGACGCGGCGGTCGATCTCCTCGGCAAGATAGTTGGTCTGGATGATCGGCGGCGCGAACGGATCGGCCGAGCGGATCCGGACATAGCCGCGGCTCTCCGGCCGCTGCTGCCATGAGGCAACCGTCATGCCGGGCTCGTCCTCGAGCTGGCCCTGCACGCCTTCCTTGTAGCTCGCCGGCGTGAAGGTGAGCTGCAGATCGGAGCTCTCGGTGGTCTCGCCGGAATGCCAGAAGCAGTAGACCATGGTCGGCGACAGCGACAGCAGCCCGCGCCGCGTCGTCGCCCATTTGATCGCCTCGCCCCAGAGGCTGAAGCCGCGGCGCAGCTCGTTGATGGTCCGGATGTTCTTGACCCGCGCCACCGAGCGCGGCGCGTAGTGATCCTGCAGGCCCTCGCCGACACCCGGCAGCGCATGGCGCACCTCGATGCCGTGCGACTGCAACAAAGCGGGCGAGCCGACGCCCGACAGCTGCAACAGCTGCGGCGAGTTGTAGGCGCCGCCGGAGAGGATGACCTCCTTGGTGGCGCGGATCTCCAGGGGATCGCCGTGCTTGCCGCCGCGGTTGTAGCGCACGCCGACCGCGCGCTTGCCCTCGAAGATGATGCCGGTGACATGGGCATGCGTGCGCACATCGACATTCGGACGGCGGCGCGCCGGATGCAGGAACGCGGTCGCAGCGCTGACCCGGCGGCCGTTCAGGATGGTGCGCTGGCAGTACGACACGCCCTCCTGGATCTGGCCGTTGTAATCAGGATTGCGCGGAATGCCGAGCGAGACCGCTCCGGCCATGAAGGCCTCGCAGAGCGGATCCTGCCAGTCCATCGTGGTCACGGTGAGATTGCCGTCGCGGCCGCGATAGGTGTCGTCGCCCTCGCCGATCCTTCGCTCCATGCGCCGGAAGTACGGCAGCACGTCGGGATAACCCCAGCCGCGATTGCCGAGCTGCGCCCAGGTGTCGAAATCCTGCCGCTGGCCGCGGTTGTAGATGTGGCCGTTGATCGAGGACGAGCCGCCCAGCGTCTTGCCGCGCGGCGCATAGATGCTGCGCCC
Organism: Bradyrhizobium sp. PSBB068; assembly: GCA_016839165.1. Lineage (NCBI taxonomy): Bacteria > Pseudomonadati > Pseudomonadota > Alphaproteobacteria > Hyphomicrobiales > Nitrobacteraceae > Bradyrhizobium > Bradyrhizobium sp. PSBB068. The sequence goes on along the minus strand of CP069300.1, from coordinate 1,375,846 downwards.
TCCGGTGTAGGGACCAGGCTCCTGCTGGTAGGCCCAGTTCACGCTCTTCATGTGGAAGGTCTTGATGAAGCCGGCCGGCAGATGGATGTAGGGATGCCAGTCGCTCGGCCCCGCCTCGAGCACGCACACCCGCGTGCCCGCGTCTTCACTCAACCGATTGGTCAGCACGCTCCCCGCGGAGCCTGCGCCGATGATCACATAATCGAACGTTTCCATCGTCTCGTTTCTTGGCGATGACGTCAGGGTCAACGCACCTTTTCGTGGAGTTGATAATTGAGATGCGCCTTCACCGTCGGCCATTCGCTGGCGATGATGCTGTAAACCACGGTGTCGCGCAACGTGCCGTTGGGCGCGATCTGGTGGCTGCGCAAAATGCCGTCCTGCTTGGCGCCCAGACGCTCGATGCCGCGCCGGCTCTGGTGATTGAAGAAATGCGTGCGGAACTCGACTGCGATGCAATCGAGCTTCTCGAAGGCATGTTGCAGCAGCAACAGTTTGCACTGCGTGTTGACCGCGCTGCGCTGCACACGCTTGGCGTACCAGGTCGAGCCGATCTCGACGCGGCGGTTCGGCGTATCAACGTTCATGTAGGTCGTCATGCCCGAAATCCGGCCTTCGACGTCGAACACCGTGAACGGCAGCATCGATCCGGCCTTCTGCAAGCCGAGCCTGCGGTCGATCTCCTTGGCCATATTCTCCGGTTGCGGAATGGCGGTGTACCAGAGGTTCGAGAGACCACCATCCTTCACCGCTTCGACCAGACCGTCGCGATGATCGTGGGACAGCGGTTCGAGCCGCGCATGTGCGCCGCGAAGGGTGGTCGGTTCAAGCCAGGGCATTTTGTATCCTCTACGTTGAAACGGGCTGCACTCTAACCGTCATTGCGAGCGAAGCGAAGCAATCCATCGATCCACATATGCGGAGAGATGGATTGCTTCCGCCTTCGCCAAGGCTTCGGCGGACAAGTCGTCGCGGAGCCTGTCATCGGGTTGCGCTTTCGCGCGGACCCGTTGGCTCTTCGCAATGACGGTAGGTGCGATCATTTATTCAAGAAGTTCAGCGGCAATCCCGGCCGCGACCAGTCCATCGCGATCAGTTCACCCTTGCCCGACAGCGTGATGTACGCGGTCTTCAGATCGGGGCCGCCGAAGGCGATGTTGGTGGTGACGCGGTCGCCGGTCGGCACCTGCTCGACCACGGTGCCATCGGGCGCGATCACCGAGATGCAGCCCGAGATCAGCGTCGCAACGCAGACATTGCCCGATGCTTCGACCGCGAGCGAGTCGAACATCTGGTAGCCGCCGAGGCCTGCGATCGGCTTGCCGCGCTCGCCGCGATAGATCACGTCGCGCGGCTTGATGGTGCCGGGCTCGGAGACCTCATAAGCCCATAGCCGCGCGGTCGGCGTCTCGGCGATGTAGACGGTCTTCTCGTCCGGTGACAGGCCGATGCCGTTGGCCGGCAGGATGCCGTGCACGGCCTCGACGATCTCGTTCATGCCGGGCTTCAGATAATAGAACGCGCCGACATCCATGTCGCGGGCGCGGCGCTTGCCGAGATCGGAGAACCACAGGCCGCCCTGTCTGTCGAACACCAGGTCGTTCGGCCCGCGCAGCTCGTGCTCGCCGCATTTGGTGACGACAGTTTCGACCTTGCCGGATTGCAGATCGACGCGCTGGATCGAGCCGCCGAGATAATCCGCCGGCTGCGGTCCGGGCATGATCATGTTCTTGGTCGGGATCCAGGAGAATCCGCCATTGTTGCAGATGTAGATCTTGCCGTCGGGACCGAGCGCCGCGCCGTTCGGGCCGCCCGGCACCTTGGCGACGATCTCCTTGCGCCCGTCGGGATAGACCCGGGTCAGCCGCTGGCCGCGGATTTCGACCAGCACGACGGAGCCGTCAGGCATCACGACGGGACCTTCGGGAAACTCGAGATCGGTGGCGAGAACTCGGATATTGGCCATGGCATCCTCCCGGCTCTTTGGCTGCCGGCGGTCGTTCGAACGGTCCCGCACGCGCAACGTTGTTGTTTCATCCTGTTATGGCAAACGGGGTTTGGCTTGCCAAGCAACCGGGGGTGCAACGCTGCCCGGCGTTGCGGTGGGATGGTGCGGCAGAGAGGATGTCGTCCCGGCGAAGACGCGATGTCGCCACATCCACAGGTGTCATCCCGGCGAAGGCCGGGATCCATAACCACAGGGTTGAGTTGTTAAAGAAGGCTGCGGCCACGGCGTCGCACAAACAATGAGCATAGATGGTTATGGGTACCGGCTTCGCCGGGACGACATCGAGTATGTTGAGCACTCACTGCCACACGTCTGTCGCGACATGGTCATTCCGGGGCGTGCCAACGGGTCGCGCGAACGCGCGCACGATGACAGGCTCCACACGAGCCCGGAATCCATTGGGCCACATCACGCGTGGACGAATGGATTCCAGGCTCTCGCCTTCGGCGAGCCCCGGAATGACGAAGAGGAGAGGGTTCAGCTCAGCGAGCCCGCGTGCACCCACCAGCCGGGATGCGCGGCGCGGAGCTGTTCGCCGGCGGCCTCGGCGGCGGCATCGGAGGCGAACACCGCAAAGCAGGTCGCGCCGGAGCCCGACATGCGCACCAAGCGAACGTCCGCGGTCGCGCGCAGCGCGGACAAAACGTCGCTGATGACGGGCTCGATCCGCGCGGCGGGGGCTTCGAGATCGTTGGTGCCGCGTCCGAGCGCCGCGATCCAGTCATCGACCGCGCGGCCGGCCTCCGGCCAGGACGGCGCCTGCATCACGATATCGGTGGCGCCGATCAGGAGCTCGCCATGGCGCAGGCCGAGCGCGTTGAAGACATCCTTGGTCGCAACCGGCACGCGCGGATTGACCAGCACGGCCGGCATCTTCGGCAGGTCGAGCGGCAGCAGTCCTTCGCCGACGCCGGTCATGTCGCAGGCGCGCGAGGCGACGCACACCGGCACGTCGGCGCCGGTCTGCAGCGCGACCTCCATGATCCTGCGGTCGTCGAGCGAGAGCTCGTTGAGCCGCGCCAACAGCCGCAGCGCGGCCGCGGCATCCGCCGAGCCGCCGCCGATGCCGGCCGCGACCGGCAGCACCTTCTCCAGAGTGAAGTGGCCGACCTCGAGGTCGACGACACGCTCGCCGAGCAGCCGCGCGGCCTTGAGCACCAGATTGTCGGAGGTATCGCCGCAGGCGTCGGCCAGCGGTCCGGCCATCGTCAGCGACAGCTCGGGGCCCGGCTCGAGCGTGAGACGATCGGCGCAATCGGCAAACGCGACGACACTCTCGAGGTCGTGAAACCCGTCGACGCGCCGTCCGATCACCTTCAGCGTCAGGTTGACCTTGGCACGCCCTTCTTCAATCAGCGCCGGCACGGCGATAAACCCCTAAAAAACAACGATTGTGAGCGATTAGCGTAAATCGCCGCACGATCCTATCCCTTTGTTTGGATGGAAATTCCGCCTCTTCCCCCTCTCCCGCTTGCGGAGGAGGGCCGGGGTGGGGGTGTCACCGCAGAGGAAATCTTTGAGTGGAGCGAGCCCCCACCCGCATCGCATCTTGAATGCGATGCGACCTCCCCCGCAAGCGGGAGAGGTGAAGTCTCTTTTTGGCTCAGCCGCCCTTGCCGTCGTCGTCCTTCTTCTTGTCGGCGGCGGCGGCGTTCGAGGTGTCGTCCGGCAGGCCGTTGTCGATCTTGGCCTGGATCTTCGGCAGCTCTTCCGGCTCGGGCTTGAGGTCGCGGGCATGCGCCCACTGGAACTTGGCTTCCAGCGTGCGGCCGACACGCCAATAGGCGTCGCCGAGATGGTCGTTGATGGTCGGATCTTCCGGCTTGAGGTCGATCGCGCGCTCGAGGTTCTTCACCGCCTCGTCGTAATTGCCGATCCGGTAATAGGCCCAGCCGAGGGAGTCGACGATGTAGCCGTCGTCAGGGCGCTGATCGACGGCACGCTTGATCATCTTCATGCCTTCGTCGAGGTTGATGCCCTGGTCGATCCAGGAATAGCCGAGATAGTTCAGCACATGCGGCTGCTCGGGCTGCAGCTCGAGCGCCTTGCGCATGTCGGCCTCGGCCTTGTTCCACTGCTTGGAGCGCTCCTCGCAGATGCCGCGGTAGTAGTAGGTGACCCAGGCGTTCTTGTCGCCGCTGCCGGCCGGCAGCGCATCGATCGCCTGCGAATAGGTGGTGGCGCAGTCGGCGAACTTCTTGCGGCCGCGCTCGATATTGCCGAGCGCCAGGATCGCCTCGATGTCCTTGGGCTGATCCGCGGTGACTTCCTTGAGGATCTTGATCGCCTCGTCGCTGCGGTCTGCGGCGTCGAGATTGGTGGCGAGCTGGATCTGGGCGTTGCGCTTCAGCGGCGAGGACGCCGGCATCCGCTCATAGACCTTGATCGCCATCTGCGGCTTCTTCACCGATTCATAGAGATCGGCGAGCGACAGCAGCGCCAGCGGATGGTTCGGCTGCAGATAGAGCGCGAGCTGCAGATAGACCAGCGCGAGGTCCTCGCCGCCGCGGCGGGTCAGCGTCGCGCCGATGCCGTACAGCGCTTCGGCAGCGCCGGCCTGCGGTGAATCGACCAGCGGCGGCAGCTTCTTGCCGGCCTTGGTCTCCTTGATGCCTTCCAGCACCAGCGGATGACGCGGCAGCTTCTTGTCGAACGCCTCGTACATCGCAGTCGCGGCGGCAGCATCCTTGTTGCGCGAGGTCCAGCGCGCATATTCGTCGACCGTGCGCAGCATCGAATCGTCGAGCTTGTAGACCTTCTCGAAGCGGGCGCCGGCATCCTTCTCCTTGCCGGCGAGCTCATAGATCATGCCGGCATGCAGGTCCTTGAAGATCGGATACCATTCGGGACCGGTCAGCTTGTCGATCGAGGCGACTGCGCCCTTGCTGTCGCCGGCGCCATAGGCCGCCCAGGCCGACAGCAGCGTGGCCACCAGATCGGTGATCGGGCCGCGCACCGACTGGTTGATGTTGGATTGCGCGGCGGCGTATTTCTTCAGCTTGAGGTCGCGCACACCGACGACGAGGCGGGCGACGCGGTTGGACTTGTCCTGGGTCAGGATGCGGTCGGCGAGCTTGACCGCCTCCTCGATGTCGCCGTCGGCGAGCGAGGAGATGAAGGCGCGGTCGAGCAACTCGGAGTTCTTCGGATCGGTGCGCAGCGCCGAACGGTAGAATGCCGCGGCGGAGGCCGCATCGCGCTCGACACTGGCGTGGCGGGCGGCGAGATAGCTGCCGGCCGTGGTCAGCGATTTCAGGTCGTTCTTGGAGGGGAATTGCGCGGCGTTGTCGGTCGGATGGTCGGGCGTTTGCGCCGACAGTTGCGCAGGCACGGCAAGCGCCGCGGCAGCGAGAAGGGCAATCGTCAAGCGGTTGAAACGGGTGGACAGCATCACGGTCGCCTTGCTCCAGGGATGTACAGCCAAGATGGATTTACCGGCCAAGATCTTGCGATCAGTCTCAAAATGCGAACCCAAGCAGCGGCATCACGGCGAGCGACAATGCCGCTTTTGGCGTCTATCCGCAAGGATCGCCCCAAGGCAACCCATGACGAATCAATTGGCAGATTAGGCCGTTAGACCCGCCGATCCAGCCGGCACACCGCAAGACGCTCCCACTATGGCGGTATCGTGACCGGGCCCGGCATATTCGCATGCGGAAGCAAAAAGCGCCGGATCCCAGCGCCGCTCCCCGCTGTTCCAAGTGTCCCGACGTATCCGACGGCGCAATCGGGCCGCTTCCGCCCGGCAGACGCCGAGCGGAGGTTGCGGCCAGCTGCGCCATGGCCTCACGCAAATGTGGTCGGCCGCATTGGCCTCACATCGCCTCGTAGTTCGGACCGCCGCCGCCCTCCGGAGGAACCCAAGTGATGTTGCCGTTGGGATCCTTCACGTCGCAGGTTTTGCAATGGACGCAGTTCTGGGCGTTGATCTGGAAGCGCGGCCCCGCCGATTCCTCAACCCATTCATAGACGCCGGCCGGGCAATAGCGGTTGGAGGGACCGGCGAACACGTCGTGCTCCGACGTCTTCTGCAGGTTCATGTCGGCGACCTTGAGATGAACCGGCTGGTCCTCCTCATGGTTGGTGTTGGACAGGAACACCGAGGACAGCTTGTCGAACGAGATCTTGCCGTCCGGCTTCGGATAGGCGATCGGCTGATGCTGCTTGGCCGCATCCAGGGTCTTGCGGTCCGGCTTGGCGTGCGACTGGGTGCCGAACAGCGAGAAGCCGAGCGTGTTGCACCACATGTCGAAGCCGGACAGCGCCATGCCGAGCAAATTGCCGAACTTCGACAGCAGCGGCTTGGCGTTGCGGACCTTGAACAAGTCCTTGCCGATCGCCGACGAACGCCAGGCGTTCTCGTATTCGACGACTTCGTCATTGGCGCGTCCGGCGCCGAGCGCGGCCGCAACGTGCTCGGCGGCGAGCATGCCGGAGCCCATCGCATTGTGGACGCCCTTGATGCGTGGGACGTTGACGAAGCCCGCCGCGCACCCGATCAGCGCGCCGCCCGGGAAGGTCAGCCGCGGCACCGACTGATAGCCGCCCTCGGTGATGGCGCGCGCGCCATAGGCGAGCCGCTTGCCGCCCTCGAACAGCTCGCGGATGTCGGGATGCGTCTTCATCCGCTGGAATTCGTCAAACGGCGACAGATAGGGATCAGTGTAGTTCAGGTGCACGACGAAGCCGACCGCGACGCGGTTGTCGTCGTAGTGATAGAGGAACGAGCCGCCGCCGGTCTTGTCGTTCAACGGCCATCCGAGCGTATGCTGCACGCGGCCCTTCTTGTGCTTTGCCGGATCGATCTGCCAAACTTCCTTCAGGCCGATGCCGAACTTCGGCGGCTCCGAGTTGGCGTCGAGCTTGAACTTCGCGATCAACTGCTTGGACAGCGAGCCGCGCGCGCCCTCGGCGAACAGCGTGTACTTGCCGACGAGCTCCATGCCGCGGGTATAGGAATCCTTGTGGGTGCCGTCCTTGGCGATGCCCATGTCGCCGGTCGCGATGCCGCGCACCGCACCCTTGTCGTCATAGAGCACCTCGGCGGCGGCAAAGCCCGGATAGATCTCGACGCCAAGCGCTTCCGCCTTCGGCGCCAGCCAGCGGCAGACATTGCCGAGCGAGCCGATGTAGTTGTGATGATTGTGCATCAGCGGCGGCATGATGAAGTTCGGGATGCGGAACCAGCCCTGCGACGTCGCCCAATAGAAACGATCGCTTGTGACCTGGGTCTTCAGCGGACAGTCGGCATCCTCGCGCCAATCGGGCACCAGCTTGTCGAGGCCGGCTGGATCGATCACCGCACCCGAGAGAATGTGCGCGCCGACCTCGGAGCCCTTCTCCACCACGACGACCGAGAGCTCCGGATTGAGCTGCTTCAGCCGGATCGCGGCCGACAGGCCCGACGGGCCGGCGCCGACGATGACGACGTCGAATTCCATAGACTCGCGGGGAGGAAGGTCTTCAGCACTCATGATCTCTGTCTCAGCCCATTGAGAACGCTTCTAAGCTTTTCAAAAGTCGTTGTTTCCGATTTTTTGCGGAAGGACAACCATGGAATTGCGCTTCCATCGGTTTGCACGGTCCGGATACCGCAAAGAACAATCTTTTCCGAAATCGAGCCTCCCCTTTTCCCTTTGATGCTCTAGATTGCCCCCATGATGGCCCTGCCGCCCGAGCCCACCCCTACACTGCAGCAATTGCTGGCCTTTTACCTCGAGGCCGGGGTCGACTGCGCGCTTGGCGAGGAGCCGATCAACCGGCTGGAAGAGCCAGAAGCAGTTCCGGCCCCCGCCGCGCCGCGGCCGGTGGCGCTCAATCCGCTGCGCCCTCCGCCGATGCCCGCCGTTCCGCGCAGCGAAATCACCGTCGCGCCGGAGGCCGCGATCGCCTCCGCGCGCGAGGCCGCGCGGACTGCACCGACGCTGGAAGCGTTGCGCACGCTGATGGAGACATTCGACGGCTGCGCGCTGAAGCACACCGCGACCCGGCTGGTGTTCGCCGATGGCAATCCGCAGGCGAAGGTGATGTTCGTCGGCGAGGCGCCGGGCCGCGACGAGGACATCGAGGGGCTGCCGTTCGTCGGCCGCTCCGGCAAGCTGCTCGACCGCATGATCGCCGCGATCGGGCTCGACCGCAGCAAAGCCTATATCGCCAACGTGATCCCGTGGCGGCCGCCGGGCAACCGCACGCCGACGCCGCAGGAGACGCAGGTCTGCCTGCCCTTCATCCAGCGCCATATCGAGCTGGTGAATCCCGACGTGCTGGTGACGCTCGGCAATCCCTCGACGCAGGCGCTGCTCGGCACGCGCGAGGGCATCATGCGGACTCGCGGCAAATGGATCGATTACGACACCGGCACCCGCACGATCCGCGCCGTCGCCACCTTCCATCCGGCCTATCTGCTGCGCTCGCCGTCCTACAAGCGGCTGTCGTGGCAGGATCTGCGCGCCATCGCGAAGGTGCTTGCTTCGTAGGACGGGTAGAGCGCAGCGAAACCCATCCTTTGTGCCGCAGTCCGGTTCGATGGGTTTCGCTTCGCTCCACCCACCTTACGGATCTGCAGATCCCTATCCCTTCGGCCGCACGATCGCCCAGCCGATCCGCAGCACCGGCTGCCGCCCGTTGACCAGGCGGTCGAACGAGCGCGGCACTTCCGGCACGAGACCGGGGAAGCGCTGGGCGAGGTCGGGCGGCGGCGTGCCGGCGGTGTCCTGCGCGCGCCAGACCACGACGCCGCCGGTCTCGTTGAATTTCGCGACCGACAGCCAGGGCGTCCGCTGCGGCGTGGCGTCGAGCAACAGATGCGGGCGGCGGCCGTTCATCGCGATCAGGCTGGCGATCTCGGGGTCGCCCGCGACTGCGCGCAGGCGCTGGTTGGTGCGGCGCTCATAGCTGTCGTCGAAGAAGCGGCCCATCGCGGCCGCCGGCAGCGAGGTCGGCACCTCCTTGGTGCTGGTCCAGGGCAGGAACAGCGCCGCAGCCAGCGCCACAGCCGCAGGCGCCGCAACGGCAAAGGCCCACACCGAGCGCAGCAGCCGCTGCCGGCGGAGATGGATCAGATCGCCAGTGGCAACCACGACCGCCAGCCCCGACATCAACAGCGCCACGCCGGCGCCGCCGAAGGCGCTGTCCAGATCGAACAGCCCGGAGATGAAGCTGCTCACGATCGCGGGCGCGAACGCGAAAAAGTAGACGAACTGCTGCGCCAGCGGACTGACCGGCGGACGGTAGATGATCGGCGCGTCCTCGCCGTCGCGGGCAAACCAGCGCGAATTGAGGATCGCCAGCACCACGATCGCGGCGGTCGCCACGATCAGCCCGCCGAGCACGACGCCCCAGCGCAGCGCGCGCGCCTTGAGATCGGCAAGCGCAGGCAGTGCCGGCAGCGCCAGCACGTCGGCGCGGACCAGCCAGACCAGATAGGGCAGCGCCAGCACGATGATGACCAGCAGCGCGTAGAGCGGATCGACCGCCCGCAGCGTGCGCCGGCCGCGCTCGGTCGCGAGCGCAAAGCCGACCACGAGCAGGATCATGCCGATCGCGGCCGGCGCCGTCAGCAGCAGCAGGCCGCAATCGATCGACCAGGCGAACCAGGCGCTACGCCGGTTCTGCCCGATCAATTGCCAGGAATGGAGCAGCAGCAGCGCCCATAGCGGACGCGCCAGGATCAGCGGACCGAACTCGACGCTGGGGGAGGAGAACACCACTGCAGTCATCGACAGCAACACCGCCAGCACGCCCTGCGGGCCGCCGACGATGGCGCGCGCCAGCTGGTAGAACGCGATGAACGTCGCGATCTCGCAGACCTGCGCCAGCAGATAGACGCCGAACACGTGATTGCCGGCGGCGCGGAACGCGATGTCGGCGAGCCAGAATGCCAGCGGCGGCCCCATATCGGTGCCGACCTGATATTCGCGGCCGAAGGCCAGCACGGTGGCGAGATTGCCGGGCGGGCTGCCGTAGAAGATCAGCGGCAGCAGCAGCCAGATCGCGGCCTGCACCAGCACCACGACCCAGACCACAAGACGCGGCCGGGCGCGGATCAGTTCGACAACCAGGGAGGTAAACCGCATGAAACGCCTGAATTGCCCCAGCCACCTCGTTCAGCGGCGCCATCTGATCCCGAGGGTTTTTGATAGACGGCGGCGGCGGCGGAGGCAACCGGGGCCGATGAGTGCCCCCTGCATATCCAAACGCAGCCGTCATGCCCCGCGAAGGCGGGGCATCCAGTACGCCGCGGCTTCTCGATTGAAAATCACTGTCTCTGGAATACTGGATCGCCAGGTCGAGCCGGGCGATGACACCGTTGTGTGGGTTGGCGCCGTTGCTTGTGCGGGCGCCGTCGCGCTACGCCGCTTCGGACGCCGCTGCGGCTTCGCTTTCCGTGTCCACCGTGAACAGGTCGGGCTCGGCGGGACGCGGAAAATGCTTCAGCCGCGCGGCGACGACGGGGGCGAAGAAGCTGCGGTGATGGGTGCTCGGGCCGAGCCGGTCCAGCGCCTCGAGGTGCTCGGGCACGCCATAGCCCTTGTGCTGTTCGAAGCCGTAGCCGGGACAATCCAGCGCCAGCTGACACATCAGGCGGTCGCGCGTCACCTTGGCGATGATCGAAGCCGCGGCGATCGAGGCCACGATGCCGTCGCCGCCGATCACGGCGTCGCAGTCGCAGAGCGTGGCGAGCTTGTCGCGGCCGTCGACGAAGACGTGCCTTGGCATCTCCGGCAGCGCATGGACCGCGCGCGCCAGTGCCCACAGCGAGGCGCGCAGGATGTTGTCGCGATCGATTCGCGCCGGCGAGGCCACCGCGACCGAGAACGAAGCGGTGGCGCAGATCTCCTCGAACAATTCCTCGCGGCGCTCGGCGCTGAGCCGCTTGGAATCGTCGAGGCCCTTGGGGACCCGCGCCGGGTCGAGCACCACGGCGGCAGCGACCACGGGACCTGCCAGCGGGCCGCGCCCGGCCTCGTCGCAGCCGGCGACCGGCCAGACGCCGCGCTTGATCAGCGCGCGCTCGCGCCGGAAGCTCGGCCGCACGACGATGCGCTTCTCCGGCTTGGCTGGCGCGGTCGGCTTGGCCGGCGGCTTTTTCGACGTGTTTCTGGACTTGTCCCGAATCATGCGGGGATCGTGATCAAGCGCAGCCCGCGGCGCAACCGGGAACCGGGCGCCCTTCCCCGTTATTCAGTCCAGCCAGCCCGCGCTAGTCAGGAATCGACACCCGCCCGCTATCGAGCACCTCAAAACCCGGCGCGCGCACCACTTCCCAGGCGTGACCATCGGGATCGCCGAAATAGCCGCAATAACCGCCATAGCTGGTCGGCTGTGCCGGCTTCAGCAGCTTGGCACCTTTCGACAGTGCGAACGCCATCACGCGATCGACCTCGGCATCGTCGTTGCAGTTCCAGGCGATCGAGACGCCGTGGAATGCAGCCGGCCGCGGCTGATCGGGCAGTCCGGCGTCGTCAGCGAGCAGGTGCCACGGGAACAGCCCGAGCACGCTGCCGCCGGTCTCGAAGAACGCCACCTCCTCGCCGGTCGCCCGCATCTTCCTCGTGAAGCCGAGGGATTCGTAGAAGGCGATGCTGGCGCGCATGTCGCTGACGCCGAGGGTGAGGACGGTGAAGCGTGCGGTCGGGGCGTTACTCATTGCTGTACTCACTTGTTTAACGTTGTCACCATCTTGCATCTTCGTAGCCCGGATTTCGCCGCGCTCCATCCGCGCTACGAGATCTCGCCTAGAACAGGCTGAGCTGTTGCCCGTTGCGCTTCGGCTTGGCGAAGTGATCCGTGGTCAGCTTGGTGCGCCGCTTGTTGAGGCCGAGCTTTTCGCAGGCGATCTCGAAGCGACGGCCGATCATCCAGGCCATCGGACCGGTGCCCTTCATCCGCGTACCCCATTGCGAATCATAGTCGCGGCCGCCGCGCATGTCGCGGATCAGCGTGAAGACGTGGCGATAGCGGTCCGGATAGTTCGCCATCAGCCATTCGCGAAACAGGTCGCGAACCTCCAGCGGCAGCCGCAGCAGCACGTAGCTCGCCTCCTTCGCGCCGGCATGCACTGCCGCATCGAGGATGCGCTCGATCTCGGAATCGTTCAGCGCGGGGATCACGGGCGCGACCATCACCGTGGTCGGGATGCCGGCCTCGGCGAGCCGCTTGATCGCCTCAAGCCGCTTCGGCGGGGTCGAGGCGCGCGGCTCCATGGTGCGGGCAAGCTTCGGGTCGAGCGTCGTCACCGACAGCGCGACCTTGGCGAGGTTGCGCTTGGCCATCCGCGAAAGGATATCGATGTCGCGGGTCACCAGCGCCGACTTGGTGACGATGCCGACCGGATGCCCGGCACGCTCCAGCACTTCGAGAATGCCGCGCATGATCTTCCGCTCGCGCTCGATCGGCTGATAAGGATCGGTATTGGTGCCGATCGCGATCATCCGCGCTTCATAATCCGCCGCCGCCAACTCCTTCTCGAGCAGCGCCGGCGCATCCGGCTTGGCGAACAGTTTCGACTCGAAATCCAACCCCGGCGACAGGCCGAGATAGGCGTGGGTCGGCCGCGCGAAGCAGTAGACGCAGCCATGCTCGCAGCCGCGGTAGGGATTGATCGAGCGATCGAAGCCGATATCGGGGGAATCGTTGCGGGTGATCACCTTGCGCGAGGTGTCGAGCGCGACGCTGGTGGTGAACGGCGGCAGGTCTTCGAGGCTCTGCCAGCCATCGTCGAAGGCCGTCCGCGCCTCGGCCTCATAACGGCCGCTGGCGTTGGACTGCGCGCCGCGGCCGCGCCGCCGCTCGCGCTCGATCGCGACCGCAAGCTCGGGAAAAGGGGTGGGTGCACCCGCCGGGTTATCGGAGGGCGCCGTTACCGGCGGGTGCTTGAGGGCATGAGAGGATGCTCGGCTCATGTTCTGAAGCTAGCACAGCGCGAGAACAAATCAAGAACGAGAGCGGAGAAATTCCACAGAACCTTGCTACAAAATTCTGCAGCCGCACAGGCTGCTTTGAATATGACAAGGTGATAACACGACCGGAGTTTCCGGAACCATTTCAGCCAGCGAAGCCTCAAATCATGCTGAGCGTGATCATTCCAACCGACGGGATCGAGCGCACCGCGGTCGCAACCTTGGCGGCGCTGGTGCCGGGCGCGGCCGCCGGCGTGATCCGCGAAGTGCTGCTGGTCGACCGCACCAATACCGACATCATGGAGCGCGTTGCCGACGTCGCCGGCTGCCGCTTCCTGCGCTTCGAGGGCACCCGCGCCGCGGCGCTCGCGGCCGGCGCACGCCAGGCGCGTTCGCCCTGGTTGATGTTCCTGCATCCGGGCGCGGTGCTCGATGCGGGCTGGATCGAGGAGACCACCCAGTTCATCCAGATGGTGGCGGCGAGCGGCAAGGACCGCGCCGGCATCTTCCGCTATGCCCGCGCGCCCTACTCCGACCCCGGCCTGCGCGACGGCCTCAAATTCGTCGCCCGGATGATCACCGGGCCATCGGCCGAACAGGGCCTTCTGATCGCGCGCGAACATTACGAGCGGATCGGCGGTTACCGGCCGGACGCCCGCCGCTCCGAGGCGCGGCTGCTGCGCCGGCTCGGCCGCTCCTCCCGCACCATGCTGCGCAGCCGGATCATGGTGGCCTGAGACCGGGACGGGGCCAGTTCGCAGGCCTGAACACAGAATCGCGAAAACAACCCCATGCAAAGCAGAACGGGTTTGGTGGGGCTTGCAATTTGTTTGATTCCGTCAAATAATCATTTGATGAAATCAAATAATGATATCGCCGGCGAGATCGCCGCGATCCGCGGCTTCAACCGCTTTTACACGCGCAAGCTCGGCCTCATCGAGCCCAAGCTCGTGCACAGCCCGTTCACCCTGCAGGAAGCCCGCATCCTCTACGAGATCCGGCATCGCCCCGCCTGCACTGCCACCGACCTCACGCGCGATCTTGGCCTTGATCCCGGCTTCGTGAGCCGCACCCTGCAGGCGCTGCAGCGGCGCCAGATCGTGACGCGCAAGCCCGCAAAGCACGACGGCCGGATCAACGAACTATCGCTGACCGCCAAAGGCCGCACCGCCCAGGCCGAGCTCGAGCGTCGGTCGAGCGAGGAAGTCGGAAACCTGCTCGTCTCGCTCGACGACAGTCAGCGCGGCGCCGTGGTGCGCGCGATGGCGACGATCGAGCGAACGCTGGAGCAGCCTGCGGAGAAACCCGCCGCTTTTCTGCTGCGCAGCCACAGGCCCGGCGACATCGGCTGGGTGATTTCGAGCCAGGCAAGGGCCTATGCCGAGGAATATGGCTGGGACATCAGCTACGAGGCGCTGGTCGCCGAGATCTGCGCGCAATTCATCAGGAACTTTGATCCCGCACGCGAGCATTGCTGGATCGCGGAAGCCAATGGCGAACCGGTCGGCTCGATCTTCCTGGTCAACGGCGGCGACGGGGTCGCCAAGCTGCGGCTGTTGCTGGTCGAGGAGAAGGCGCGCGGGCTCGGCGTCGGCCGCGCTCTGGTCGAGCAGTGCATCCGCGCCGCGCGCGAGAAGGGCTACAAGAAGATGACGCTGTGGACCCAGAGCGTCCTGCTCGCCGCGCGCGCCATCTACGCCCGCGCCGGCTTCCAGCGCGTCAAGGAAGAGAAGCATCACAGCTTCGGCGCCGACCTGATCGGCGAGACCTGGGAGCTCGAGTTGTGAAACCGGGCGGCGCGTCACGGCTGAGCTGATCACATTCTATACCCACATGGCGCACGCGCTGTGGGCCGAGGCCTGGCGCAACGGTGTGCGGGGATTGTGGCAGGCGCTGTTGAGACTCATCGGCGGCGGTTGATTTCTTCGTCATTCCGGGGCGCGCGAAGCGCGAGCCCGGAATCCACTAGGCCGCAGGTTATGTGGGGCGATGGATTCCGGGCTCATCGCTGCGCGATGCCCCGGAATGACGATCGAGGTTACACACTCGACCCCTTCGCCTTCGGGCGGCGTAGATGCTCGTCGAGCCGCGGCATGATCTCGACGAAATTGCAGGGCTTCGTGCGGTAATCGAGCTGCGCAGCCAGGATTCCGTCCCAGCCGTCGCGGCAGGCGCCGGGCGAACCGGGCAGGCAGAAGATGAAGGTCGCGCCGGCGACGCCGGCGGTGGCGCGGCTCTGGATCGTCGAGGCGCCGATCTTGGCATGGCTCAGCATGTGGAAGGCGATCGAAAAGCCGTCCATCCGCTTCTCGAACAGCGGCTCGACCGCCTCCGGCGTCACGTCACGGCCGGTGAAGCCGGTGCCGCCGGTGGTGATGACGGCATCGACGCCGGGGTCCGCGATCCAGCGCCGGATCACCGCGCGGATCGCCTCGACATCGTCGGTGACGATTTCGCGGGCCGCGAGCTTGTGGCCGGCCGCGGTGAGGCGATCGGCGAGCGTGGTGCCCGACTTGTCATCCGCCAGCGTGCGGGTGTCGGAAATCGTCAGCACCGCGATGTTGAGCGGGATGAATTGCTTGGTTTCGTCGATTGAAGACATGGCCTGCTCTCTCGCTCCCTCTCCCGCTTGTGGGCGTCCGAGGCGAGCGAAGCTCGCTCTCGAGGTCGGGGTGGGGGTGTCACCGCGAGTCATATAGTGGAAGGAGCCCCCACCCGCATCGCATCTAACGATGCGATGCGACCTCCCCCGCAAGCGGGAGAGGTGACCTGACTCGCGGCCTTGCCCCCGTTGAACCGGCTTTCTACCCGCCGCCGAACGTGTTGCAGGCCTGCACGGTGCCCTGCTGGTAGCCGGTCATGAACCATTGCTTGCGCTGCGCGGCGGAGCCGTGGGTGAAGGAATCCGGCACCACCCTGCCCGTCGCCTGCCGCTGCAGCGTGTCGTCGCCGATCGCATTCGCGGTGGTCAGCGCGGCGTCGATGTCGCCGGCCTCGAGGAAGCCCGGCCGCTTCTTCTCCTCGCGATTGACCCAGACGCCGGAGAGACAGTCGGCCTGCAACTCGACCTTGACCTGCAGCGCGTTGGCCTCGGCCTTGCTGCCGGCCTGCTGCTGCAGCCGGTTCACGCGCGGGATGATACCGAGCAGGTTCTGGATGTGATGGCCGGCCTCGTGCGCGATGATATAGGCTGCGGTGAACTTGCAGGCGTTGCCCGAACAGCCGCGGAAGCGCGTCTCGACCTCGCGGAAGAAGCCGGTGTCGAGGAAGATGGTCTTGTCCGGCGGGCAGTAGAACGGCCCCATCGCCGACTGCGCCATGCCGCAGCGGCCGCCATTGGTGGCGTTGCGGAACAGCACGATCTTCGGACCGGTGTAGCTCTGGCCCGAGGCCTGGAAGATCTCGCTCCAGCGATCGTCGATCTCGCCGAGGATGCCGGCGATCATGCTTCCCATCTCGTCGGTCGGCGCGCCGCGCTTGGCCTGGCCGCCGGAGGACTGCCGGTCGGTCTGATAGGTCGGCGCCTGGCCGCCGCCGGTGAGAATCTCGGCGCCGCCGATCAGGATGCGCGGATCGATGCCGAAGGCATAGCCGAGCAGGCCGAGCACGATGACCGTGCCGATGCCGAGCCCGCCACCGCCGCCCATCGGAATCCCGAAGCCGCCACCACCGCCGCCTCCGCTGTCGTCGCGACGGTCTTCGATGTCGTCGCTGCGGCGGAAATCATCATAGCGCATGGCGGTTTCCCTTCATTCCAGTCGGCGCCCCATTGCGGGACACACCAACCTAAAATTTCCATTCTGTTAATCAATATCCTGCCCGGCAAAAATTGCCTAGCCCGTTGCACGCGCATCGTTTGTACCGCGAACTCTGCAAACGGCGGCGAATTTACTGGCTGAATCGTGCCGGTTTGATGATCCGCAAAAATTTTCGCGGAACGCGCTGATGTTGCAGCACAACGCACACGACAATGCGCCACGTCGTTCAAAAACTGCTGCAATCTTTTGCATGAACATTTCCAATTAAGTCGATTTTTACTTTGCCCGGTCAATGTGACGCCAGTCGGTTGTTTAGTCCCGCGTCGCCGACAGCGTCGCCTGAGTCAGAGTTCTTGAGTCATGGTAGTGTCGCGTCGCGGGGCGTCTGCAAGGGCGCCCCGCACTAAATTTGAGAGTGCCCCGTCGAGCCACATCGTCATTGGCGATTGCGTGGCCGAGTTGTCGAAGCTTCAGGCCGGCTCGGTCGACCTGGTCTTTGCGGATCCTCCCTACAATCTGCAGCTCAAGGGCGATCTCAAGCGCCCCGATGAGTCGCATGTCGATGCCGTCAACGACGACTGGGACAAGTTCTCGTCGTTCGCCGCCTATGACGATTTTACCCGCGCCTGGCTGCTGGCCTGCCGCCGCGTGATGAAGCCGTCGGCGACGCTGTGGGTGATCGGCTCCTATCACAATATCTTCCGCGTCGGCGCCATCATGCAGGACCTCGGCTTCTGGCTCCTGAACGACATCGTGTGGCGCAAGTCCAATCCGATGCCGAACTTCCGCGGCCGCCGCTTCACCAACGCGCACGAGACCATGATCTGGGCCGCGCGCGACGAGAAGGCCAAGGGCTACACCTTCAACTACGAAGCGCTGAAAGCTTCCAACGAGGACGTGCAGGCGCGCTCCGACTGGCTGATCCCGCTGTGCACCGGCGAGGAGCGCCTGAAGGGCGACGACGGCAAGAAGGTTCATCCGACCCAGAAGCCCGAGCAGCTGCTCGCCCGCGTGCTGCTGTCGTCGTCGAAGCCCGGCGATCTCGTGATCGATCCGTTCAACGGCACCGGCACCACCGGCGCCGTCGCCAAGCGCCTCGGCCGCAACTATATCGGCTTCGAGCGCGACCGGACCTATGCCGCCGCGGCCGAAGCCCGTATCGCCGCGATCGAACCGCTGCCGGAAGCAACTCTGGCACCGTTCATGACCGCCCGCGAGGCGCCGCGCGTCGCGTTCTCCGAACTGATCGAGCGCGGCATGATCGTGCCCGGCGCAAAGCTGGTCGACGCCAAGAAGCGCCATGGCGCCCTGGTGCGCGCCGACGGCGCCATCATGCTCGGCGACAAGGTCGGCTCGATCCACCGCATCGGTGCCGTCGCGCAAGGCTCGGGCGCCTGCAACGGCTGGACCTTCTGGCACGTCGAGACCAAGACCGGGCTGCGGCTGATCGACGAGCTGCGCGCCGAGATCCGCTCCGGGATGGCGGTGGGCTGAGCAGGCCTTTCGTCCTCCCATCCCGCGGCTGCGAGACACGGTCCGCTCATCCTCATTCCTTCGTCATTCCGGGGCTCGCGAAGCGAGAACCCGGAATCCATCGAGTCACATACGCCGTGGCGCAATGGATTCCGGGCTCGCCGTGTTGCGGCGCCCTCAGATGCGCAATTGCGCATCGGGGAATGACGATCGGAGAAAGCTGACGCCGTCTTGAACGCCGGCTGACCCGCGCGGCACGCGCCCCTGATTCACAAACTCGTCGCTTGCGCGTTGCGGCGAATTTTGCGCATGAGTGGCCCTGCGGCCATCCCCCGCCGCGCCCCGATCTCGCCGGTCACAAGAACCAAGGGAGTCCCTTCATGATCAAATTCTATTTCAATGGCGCGCCGAACCCGAACAAGGTCGCGCTGTTCCTCGAAGAGTCCGGCCTGCCGTTCGAGGCGATCCCGGTCGACACCCGCAAGGGCGAGCAGTTCGCGCCTGATTTCCTGAAGGTCAATCCGAACGGCAAGGTGCCGGCGATCGACGACGACGGCATCTTCGTGTTCGACTCCAACGCCATCCTGCTCTACCTCGCCGAGGAGCACGGCAAGTTCCTGCCCGCCAACACGCCGGCGAACCGCGCCGCGACGCTGTCCTGGCTGATGTTCATCGCGACCGGCCTCGGCCCGTATTCCGGCCAGGCCGTGCATTTCAAGCATTTCGCGCCGAAGGACCTCGACTACGCCAACAACCGCTATCAGTACGAGGCGCACCGCCACTACAAGATCCTCGACGATCACCTGGCGAAACAGCGCTACATGGTCGGCGACAGCTACACCATCGTCGACATGGCGTTCTGGGGTTGGGCGCGGATGGCGCCGTTCGTCCTCGGCGAGGAAGGCTACGCAAAATATCCGAACGTGAAGCGGCTGGTCGACGAGATCTCGGCGCGGCCGGCGGCGGCGCGCGCGATCGCGCTGAAGGACAAGCACACCTTCAAGGCGGAGATGGACGACGCGGCCCGCGACATCATGTTCGGCCATCTCAAGAACAAGGTGGCGTGAGCCGCCTTTGAACGCTACGCGGGGTGGGCGCGCTGACGCGTTGCCCACCCTGCATTTTTGCAAGTTACGGCGGCCAATACAGCCTTCCCCTGTCGCACCGGCCGTGAGAAATGTCGGCGCGGCAGACGCCGATATCCTGCATTTCACGTTCGCTCATGATGGCGAGTTGCCGCCACGCGCGGCGGTCCTCACGCCATTGTCTGAACCGGACCAGCACCGCCGCGCATGCGGCGATCAGCCGTTCAACCCGCCGCGCGAATCTCGGCGGCCGGAAACGGACCGAGGGCCCTCTCGGTCAAAACCGAGTCGCAATATTCCCTCACCTCCTTGATCCTGCCGCCGTCGAAGCGGAACACCAGACAATAATCGTTGTCGTAGCGCTGACCTTCCTTGGTGAGGTTGTTGCCCTTGGCCTCGACTACAACGATGTCGCCGTCGGCGATGATGCGATGCGCGACGGTGCGGCCGCGCTCGACCAGCCTGGAGCGGACATGGCCGTGCAGATCGGCCATGATCGATTGCTTGCCGGTGAAGGTGCGCGACCAGGAATACTGCCCGGTCACGGTCCAGATCGCGTCGTCGGCGAGCGTCGCCATGAACAGCGATTTCTCGCGTACCGCGGGATCGGGACTGCCCGCGATCACGAACATCTCCTGCACCAGTTTCTTGTTGTCGGCTGCGCTCATGGCGCGTCTCCTGTGATTGGTTGCCTTGGTCTCAGGCATCTCCTTGTGCGAACCGCTCACTGGTTCGCGTGAGAACGCCTTGCCTGCCGATCCTGCGGCGCCGACGCGCATTCTTCCAATCGATAGGTGGTATGATATATATTCACCTGATGAATTTGAATTCGCTTGACCTCAACCTGCTGGTCGCGCTCGACGCCTTGCTGCGCGACGCCAGCGTCAGCCGCGCCGCGATGCGGCTCAATCTGTCGCAGCCGGCGACGAGCCACGCGCTGCAACGGCTGCGCGACCTGATCGGCGATCCCTTGCTGGTGCGCAACGGCGCGCGGATGGAGCTGACGCCGCGGGCGCAGGCGCTGCGCTCGCCGCTGGCGCAGGCGCTCGACCAGGTGCGTACGCTGTTCGTCTCCGACGAGTTCGACGCCGCGCGCAGCGAGCGGCATTTCCGCCTGATGATGCCCGATCTCGCGGTCGAGCTGTTGATGCCGCCGCTGATGGAGAAGGTGACGCGGCTGGCGCCGAACGTCACCATCGACGTGGTGCCGTGGCGGAGCTCGACGATCTTCACGCCCGACTTCGCCCGCACCATCGATCTCGTGATCTCGATCGGCAATTCCTTCAAGGGATTTCACCGCCAGCGGCTCTACACCGACCTCGATGCACTCGCGGTGCGGCGCGGCCACCCGGCCGGCGCGAAGCTCAGGAAGCGCGAGGCGTTCCTGGCGGCGCGGCATGTCGCCGTGATCATCCGCGGCCACAACGAGGATCTGATCGACACCTGGCTGCGCACCAAGGGCATCGAGCGGCGGATCGCGCTGGTGGTGCCGGGCTATATCGAAGCGCTGCACGTCACCGCGCGCACCGACCTCGTCGCCTTCGTGCCGCGCCGGCTGATTGCGGCGCTGTCGAAGCAGCTGTCGCTGATGACGGTGACGCCGCCGCTCGATCCCGGGATCGACGAGCAGCACATGTTCTATCCGACGCGGGCGCAGATGGATCCGGGCTCGATCTGGCTGCGCAAGCTGATGCTGGAGACCGGACGGGAGCTGGAGATGGGGAAGGTGTGAGGCCCATGATCCATCCCCGATATCGTCCCGGCAAAGGCCGGGACCCATAATCACAGCAGTTAAACGGGATGAACGACTGCGGCCCCAGCGTCGCACCACAATTCAGATTTGGGGTTATGGGTCCCGGCCTTCGCCGGGACGACACCGAGGTATTGGCCGCTCTGCCCTACGCCCTCTGCTCCGCCAGCACCTTCTGCACCGCCGGACGGCCCTCCATCGCCGCACGGTGCGCCTTCACCTTGGGCAAGGTCGCGATGTCGACGCCGTCGCCGTCGAGCCAGAGCGTGAGCGCGTAAAGGTACGCATCGCCCACCGTGTAGCCCTCGCCCATCACCCACGGCCCCTTGAGCATGTCGCGCTCGATCAGGTTGAAGCAGGCGCCCATGGTCTTCGGGACCATCGACTTCATGTCGGCAAACGAGCTCTCCTGGGTCGCCCAGCGCGCGCCGCGCATCTTGTGGGCGTGGCAGACATGCACCGTCGAGCAGAGATAGGAGTTGAACGACTGCAGCCTGGCGAATGCGAAGGCGTCGTCGAGCGGCGCGAGCTTCGCCTGCGGATAGGTCTGCGCGACGTAGGCCAGCATCGCCGGCGTCTCGGTCAGCACGCCGTGCTCGGTCACCAGCGTCGGAACGCGGCCCTTGGGGTTGATCTTGAGATATTCCGGGCTGTTCTGCTGGTTGTTCTTGAAGTCGAGCCGCTCGACCGTATAGGGCGCGCCGGCTTCGGCCAGCGCGATGTGGGTGGCGAGCGCGCAGGTGCCGGGAGCGGTATAGAGCTTGAGCATGTCGATGTCCTCTACGGGCCTTGTCGGCTCGTTGCGAACCCGGCCCTTGGCTTTTTATGGAATGCGGCCGAGGTTAGCGACGACGTCCCTTGCCGTCCACCCCGTGGGGGGCCGCGGACCTTGCCCGCGGCGGGGCCGCCGTGCGATGACCATGGCCAATCGAGAGGGCTTTTCATGACGGTGCTCATTGCAGGTGGCGGAATTGGCGGGCTGACGCTGGCGCTCAGCCTGCATCAGATCGGGGTGCCCTGCCGCGTGTTCGAGAGCGTGCCCGAGCTAAGGCCGCTCGGAGTCGGCATCAACGTGTTGCCGCATGCGGTGCGCGAATTGATCGAGCTCGGCCTGCACGACGTGCTCGATACGACCGCCGTGCGCACAAGCGAGCTCGCCTATTTCTCCAAGCACGGCAAGCCGATCTGGAGCGAGCCGCGCGGGCTCGAGGCCGGCTATAAATGGCCGCAATTCTCGATCCATCGCGGCCGCCTGCAGCAGCTGCTGCTCGATGCCGCGACCGAGCGACTGGGAGCCGCCAACATCCTGACCAGCCATCACCTCACCGGCTGGACCGAAACGGCAGACGGCGTCCGCGCCGACTTCATCGACCGCGCCACCGGCAAGCCGGCGGGCAGCCATGACGGCGCGGTGCTGATCGCCGCCGACGGCATCCATTCGGCGGTGCGCGAGAAGCTCTATCCGCAGGAAGGGCCGCCGATCTGGAACGGCCGCATCCTGTGGCGCGGCATCACCCGGGCGAACTCCTTCCTCACCGGCCGCACCATGATCATGGCCGGGCACGAGACCCTGAAATTCGTCTGCTATCCGATCTCGAAGGAGGCCGGCGCCGACGGCAAGTTCGATATCAACTGGGTCGCCGAGCGGCACATGCCGCCGACCTATCAGTGGCGCCGCGAGGACTACAACCGCAAAGCAAAACTCGACGAGTTCCTGCCGTGGTTCGAGAACTGGAATTTCGACTGGCTCGACGTGCCCGGCCTGATCCGCAACTGTCCGCACGCCTATGAATATCCGCTGGTCGATCGCGACCCGATCCCGCAATGGACCTTCGGCCGCGTCACGCTGATGGGCGACGCCGCGCATCCGATGTACCCGATCGGCTCCAACGGCGCCTCGCAGGCGATTCTGGATGCACGCACGCTGACCCGCGAGATCCTGGCGCATGGCCCGACGCAGGCCGCGCTTGCCGCTTATGAGGCCGAGCGGCGGCCCGCGACATCAGACCTCGTGATGCTGAACCGCCGCAACGGTCCCGAGCAGGTGATGCAGCTGGTCGAGGAGCGCGCGCCTGACGGCTTCAAGGTGGTCACCGACGTGCTGTCGCAGCAGGAACTGGAAGACATCGCCGCCAACTACAAGCGCGTCGCCGGCTTCCAGGTCGAGGGGCTGAACGCCAAGCCGCCAATCGTTCAGCGACCGGGCTGATTTGGGCTAACAAGGCCGGATCCCCGTCATTGCGAGCGAAGCGAAGCAATCTATCGCGCGGCATTCGCGGAGGCATGGATTGCTTCGTCGCTATCGCTCCTCGCAATGACGGATGAACCGCTTCAGGGGCGACGGACTGCTTGTTGCGCACGCGGCGTCACCGCAGCGCCCGCACCGCCTCCACCAGGCGGATGCTGCTGCTCGCCGTCGCGAGCAATGCGCCGTCGGCCGAGGTCAGCCGGCCTTCGACGAAGGCGATGGTCTTGCCGAGCTGAGTCACCGTCGCCTCGCCGGTGACCAACCCGGGCTTCGCCGGCGCCAGGAAATTCACGGTCATCGTGATCGTCGTGGTGAAGAGCCTGCCCTCGGTCATCACGAACACCGCCGGCCCCATGGTGTCGTCGAGCATCGCGCTGAGCATGCCGCCCTGGATAAAGCCGGCCGGATTGCAGAAATCCTGCTTGCCGTCGAAGGTCATCCTGATCCAGCCGTCCTGCGGACGTGCGTCGGCCAGGCGCCAGCCGAGCAGTTTTGCGACCGGCGGCATCGGAATTTTATCGAGCGCAGTTGCGATCATGGCGACCTCCGTTGTGACGGAGGTGATAGCCGGGCGCTGCTGCCAGCATGGTGTCAGCAGGCCGTCATCTTCTAGAGGTCGAGCCCGTGCGCGATGACCTTACGCATCACGTTCGGAAATGCCTCGCCGTCGAGCGTCGCCACCGGCACCCAGCGCATGCCCTCCGGCGCGCGGGTCCGCGACGTAACGCTGGCGGTGTAGACGACGAGCTCGAGCGGGAAGTGCGTGAACACATGGCTGACGATTCCAGCCTTGCGATGCCAGCGGGTGACGCCCTTGAGTTCCGGCGCCTGCGCCAGCGCGGCGGCATCCTCCTGCCCGGCGAGCCATTGCGAGCCCGGCACCTCGGTCATGCCGCCGAGCAGACCCTTTTCCGGGCGCGAGCGCACCAGCAGCTCGCCGCCACGCGTCACCACGAAGGCGGCGCCGCGGCGCAGCGCGCCGCTTTTCTTCGGCGCCTTGCGCGGGAATGTTTCCTGATCACCGCGGATGCGGCCTGCGCAATCGTCATTCAGCGGACACAATGCGCAAGCCGGCTTCTTCGGCGTGCAGATGGTGGCGCCCAGATCCATCAGCGCCTGCGCACTGTCGCCGGCGCGCGACGGCCCGAGCAACGTCGTGGCCATCTCCTTGATCAGCGGCTTGGCCTGCGGCAGCGCCTCCTCGATGGCGTAGAGCCGGGTGACCACGCGCTCGATATTGCCGTCGACCGGCATGGTGCGCCGGTCGAACGCGATCGCGGCGATCGCCGCGGCAGTGTAGGGCCCGATCCCGGGCAGCGCACGCAGGCCCTCCTCGGTGTCCGGAAATGCCCCGCCATGATCGCCCATCACCGCGACCGCGCAGGCGTGCAGGTTGCGCGCCCGCGAATAATAGCCGAGCCCGGCCCACATCCTCAGGACGTCGTCGAGCGCGGCGCGGCCGAGTGCGGTGACGTCAGGCCAGCGCGCCACGAATTTCTCGAAGTAAGGTCCGACCGCCCGCACCGTGGTCTGCTGCAGCATGATCTCGGACAGCCACACCCGGTACGGATCAGACCGCTCCCCGGCCTTCGCGCGCCACGGCAGGGTTCGGCGATGCCGGTCATACCAGGCGAGCAGCCGTGCCGGGCGGTCAGGCGCATCCTGTTGCGGTCTTTGCTTGGTCGCTCGTGACGGGGACACGCTTCTTCCTCTGGGTTCAGGCCCGGCCACCGGCTAATCATTGCGCACTATGACGCGACGCGTTATAGTGCGCAATGATCCAGGGTTTCGCCGATCCCGAGACAGCATTGATCTGGTCGGGCCGGCGCAGCAAGAGATTTGCCGCCAGATATCCAGAACGTTGCGCTCAGGAAACTCCGCCTTCTGAATCAAGCCCGCGCTTTGAGCGACCTGCGCGTGCCACCCGGTAACCGCCTCGAAGCACTGAGGGCGGACCGGCTGGGTCAGCACTCGATTCGGATCAACGATCAATGGCGTATCTGCTTTGTATGGGATGAGGGAGGACCGGCACATGTCGAAATCGTCGACTACCACGACTAAGGGCGGATTGCTCCACAACCCCCATCCCGGCGAAATCCTGCTTGAGGAGTTCCTCAAGCCGATGGGCCTCAGTCAGAATGGGCTGGCGCGCGCCGTTCATGTGGCCCCGCGCCGCATCAATGAGATTGTGCTGGGCAAGCGCGACATCACCGCCGATACCGACCTGCGGCTGGCACGCTATTTTGGCCTATCGGAGGGGTTTTTCCTTGGGCTGCAGATGGACTATGACCTGATGCAACGGCGCCGCGAGATCGACCGGGATCTCAAGGCCATCCGTCCACGTGCGGCGGCCTGATGGCGGCCGGGCATCGTGCTATAACCCGTCCCATGTCCAAACCCGGCCCGATCAGCGCAAAGCCCCTGTCGATCCTGCTCAGCGACGTCTTCACCGATGCGTACGCAAAGCAGGGCTTTGCCGCGCGCGAACTGGTGCTGCGCTGGACCGAGATCGCGGGCGAGCGGATCGCCACCTTTTGCGAGCCGATGAAGATGCAGTGGCCGCGGCCGGTGGAGGGGCAGCCGCAGGAGCCGGCAACGCTGGTGCTGCGGGTCGAGGGACCGATGGCGCTGGAGATCCAGCATTCCTCCGATGTCATTCTGGAACGGGTGAACCGCTTCTTCGGCTGGCACGCGGTCGGCCGCCTGACGATCCGGCAGGCCCCGCTGTCGCGCCGCAGCCGCCCGGCGCGGCCGCGCCCGCCCGACGCTAAATCCGTGGCTCGGGAGGCGGCCGATCTTGCCGCCGTCGAGGACGACGACCTGCGCGCGGCGCTGGCCCGGTTGGGCGCCTCGATCAAGCGAAATTGACGCTTTTCGATGGCTTTGCCGCGAGTCCCCGGCATTGCCACAATGGCCGTTTCAAGCTAGCGAAGGCTTCTTTTTTGGGACCCCCTTCATTGTGGCGTGAATGCGCCAATCCGGGAGCTGACCTTGATCATCACGCGCCGCGCCTTCACCACCGCTCTCTCGCTGACCGGCCTTGCCGCCCTCGCCGGCCTGTCGCCGCTGCGCCTGATCACCGATGCATTCGCGCAGACCGCCGCCGAAGTCGCCAAGCCGCAGTCGCTGCCGGACATGGGCCTCGGCCCGCAGGACGCCAAGGTGACGATCGTCGAATACGCCTCGATGACCTGCCCGCACTGCGCCAATTTCAACGAGACCGTGTTCCCGAAGATCAAGTCGACCTACGTCGACTCCGGCAAGGTGCGTTACGTGTTCCGCGAATTCCCGCTCGACATCAAGGCCGCCGCGGGCTCGATGCTGGCGCGCTGCATCGCCAAAGACGACGCGCCGAAATTCTTCGCCGTGATCGACCTCTTGTTCCGCCAGCAGAACGACTGGGTGGTGAAGAACACCACCGAGACGCTGACGCGGATCGGCAAGCAGGCTGGTCTCAGCCAGCAGCAGGTCGAGGACTGCCTGAAGGATCAGAAGCTGCTCGACAAGATCGCCGCCGACCAGAAATACGCCAACGACGTGCTGAAGGTGAACTCGACGCCGACCTTCTTCATCAACGGCGAGATGCTGAAGGGCGAGACCTCGTTCGAGGAATTCAGCAAGCATATCGATCCGCTGCTGAAGAGCTGATTGCGCCCTATCGAGCCTGACACCATCGTGCCCGATTTGAGTCGGGCACGATAATTGTGGATGACTTGCGATCCCCACATGCGGCGATCGCATTATTTCGTTGTTGAAAACCTGATTCGCCCGATGCGAATCTCCGAGGGCATGCAGAGTTCATAAAACCCCTGCAAATCCCTCGCAAATCCCTTGGGAAAAGCTGGGTCAAGCGGTTGCCCTGACGCGCAGGCATCGCCATTGTCGCCGCTCATGAGAGCTGCACGCAGCTATTCACCCCAGACACCGACATTGCCATCCATGGTATTGTCACGGCAGGGAGATTCGCGCCCGGCCAAACGAGATTTGTGTACATGAAGCTCACGCGCCTCCGCCTGCACGGTTTCAAGTCGTTCGTTGAACCCACCGATTTCATGATCGAGCCGGGCCTGACCGGCGTCGTCGGACCGAATGGCTGCGGCAAATCCAATCTCGTCGAAGCGCTGCGCTGGGCGATGGGCGAGACGTCGCACAAGTCGCTGCGCGCCGCCGACATGGATGCGGTGATCTTCGCCGGTTCCGGCAACCGTCCGGCGCGCAACCACGCCGAAGTCGTGATGACGATCGACAATTCCGATCGCTCGGCACCGGCCGCCGTCAACGACAGCCAGTTGCTTGAAATCTCCCGCCGCATCGAGCGCGAAGCCGGCTCGGTCTACCGCATCAACGGCCGCGACGTGCGCGCCCGCGACGTGCAGATCCTGTTCGCCGACGCCGCCACCGGCGCGCGTTCGCCGGCCCTCGTCCACCAGGGCAAGATCGGCGAGATCATCCAGGCCAAGCCGGAGCAGCGGCGCCGCGTGCTGGAAGACGCCGCCGGCGTCGCCGGCCTGCACGCCCGCCGTCACGAGGCGGAACTGCGGCTGAAGGCGGCCGAAACCAACCTCACCCGCGTCGAGGACGTGATCGGCCAGCTCACCGGCCAGATGGAAGGCCTGAAGAAGCAGGCGCGCCAGGCGATCCGCTACCGCGAGGTCGCGGCCAAGGTGCGCAAGTCCGAAGCCATGCTGTTCCACCTGCGCTGGATCGGGGCCAATGCCGACGTCAACGACGCCGCGCGGACCCATGATCTCGCCGTGCGCGAGATGGCGGAGCGCACCCAGCATCAGGCGGAAGCCGCGCGCATCCAGGCGATCCGCGCCACCGAACTGCCGGCGCTGCGCGATGCCGAGGCGCGCGCCGCCGCCGGCCTGCAGCGCCTGACCAATGCGCGCGAGATGCTCGACCGCGAGGAGCAGCGCGCCAAGGAGCGCGTCGGCGAGCTCGACCGCCGCCTCACCCAGTTCGCCCAGGACATCGCGCGCGAGCAGCAGCAGACCTCGGATGCCGACATCGCGCTGCAGCGGCTCGACACCGAAGACGCCGAGCTGAAGGAAGAGATCAAGTCGCGGGTCGAGAAGCGCTCCGGCGTCGACGAGCGCGTGGCCGAGGCCGAGGAGATCCTGGCCGCGACCGAGCGCCAGTTCTCCGAGCTGACCACGCAGCTCGCCGATCTCACTGCCAAGCGCAACCAGCTCGAAGCCGGCGTGCGCACGCATCGCGACCGGCTGGCGCGGCTCGATCAGGAGATCGCCAACGTCCAGGCCGAGGAAGCCAAGCTCGCGCAGGAGACCGGTAATCTCGGCGACATCGACGCGCTCGCCGCCGCCATGGAGATGGCGCAGCAGGCGCTCGCCGAATCCGAGGCCGCCGTGCAATCCAGCGAGGCCCACCACGCCGCCGCACGGCAGACGCTGGAAGCCTCCCGCAATCCGCTCGCCGAGGCGGAGAAGCGCGTGCAGCGGCTCGAGACCGAAGCCCGCACCATCTCCAAGCTCGTCACCAGCGAAACCAAGAACCTGTGGCCGCCGATCATCGACGGCATCACGGTCGCCAAGGGCTATGAGAAGGCGATCGGCGCCGTGCTCGGCGACGACCTCGACGCCCCCGTGGATTCCTCCGCGCCGATGCGCTGGACCAATGTCGGCGAGGCCGCGGGCGATCCTTCTCTGCCCGATGGTGTCGAGCGGCTGGCCGATCACGTCCAGGCACCGCCGGAGCTGGCGCGCCGTCTCGCCCAGATCGGTGTCGTTGCCAAGGAACGCGGCGCGGCGCTGGTATCGCAGCTGAAGACCGGCCAGCGGCTGGTGTCGCTCGAAGGCGACGTCTGGCGCTGGGACGGCTTTGTCGCCGACGCGCATGCGCCGACCGGCGCTGCGCGCCGCCTCGCCGAACGCGCCCGCCTGGTCGACATTGAGCACGAGCTGGAACAGGCCCGTATCGATGCCGCCGCCAAGCGCGAGGCGCTGGAGACCGCCGAAGAAGAGCTGCGCTCGGCGTCCGCCGCCGAGGGTGCCTCGCGCGAAGCCGTGCGTGCCGCCCGCCGCGAGACCGATGCCGCGCGCGAGCGCCATGCCGCGACCGAGCGCGAGATCAACCGCCACGCCGCGCGCAAATCGGCGCTGACCGAGGCGCACAGCCGTGTCGCCGCCGACCGCGCCGAGGCCGAAGCCGCCCATGAGAGCGCCGCTGCCGCGCTTGCCGAATTGCCGCCGGGTGTCGAGACCGAAGCCCAGCTCGCCGCGGTTCGCGCGGAGATCGACAACCAGCGCCGGGCCGCGGCGCAGGTCCGCGCCGAGGCGCAGGCGCTCGCCCGCGAAGCCGAACTCGCCGACCGCCGCGTGCAGGCGATCGTCGCCGAGCGCAATGAGTGGCAGACCCGCAAGACCAGCGCCGCCTCGCAGGTTGAGACCGTCGAGGCCCGCATCGCCGAAGTGTCGGCCGAGCGTGAAGAACTTGCCAATGCGCCCGAAGTGTTCGCCGAGAAGCGCAGCGCGCTGATCACCGAGATCGAGCACGCCGAGGGCGATCGCCGCATCGCCGCCGACGCGCTCGCAACCGCCGAAGCCGCGATGGCGGAAACCGATCGCGTCGCCAAGGCCACGCTCGAAGCGCTGTCGTCGTCCCGCGAAGCCACCGCCCGCGCCGAAGAGCGCATGGAAGGCACCCGCCGCCGCCTCGCCGACATCGAGCGCGAGATCCACGACATGCTCGAGGTCGAGCCCAGCGCGGTGGTCGGCATGGCCGAGATCGAGCCCGGCGCGGAGCTGCCGCCGGTCACGCAGGTCGAGGAAGAACTCGAGAAGCTGCGGCGCGACCGCGAGCGGCTCGGCGCCGTCAACCTGCGCGCCGAGGAAGAGCTGAAGGAAGTCGAGACCCAGCACACCGCGCTGACCACCGAGCGCGACGACCTGGTCGAGGCGATCAAGCGGCTGCGCCAGGGCATCCAGAGCCTCAACCGCGAAGCGCGCGAGCGTCTGCTGACCTCGTTCGAGACCGTCAACAACCACTTCAAGCGGCTGTTCACCGAGCTGTTCGGCGGCGGCGAAGCGGCGCTGCACCTGATCGAAAGCGACGATCCTCTGGAAGCCGGCCTCGAGATCATCGCCAAGCCACCTGGCAAGAAGCCGCAGACGCTGTCGCTGCTGTCGGGCGGCGAGCAGGCGCTGACCGCGCTCTCGCTGATCTTCGCGGTGTTCCTCACCAACCCGTCGCCGATCTGCGTGCTGGACGAAGTCGACGCGCCGCTCGACGACCACAACGTCGAACGGTTCTGCAGCCTGCTGCACGAAATGACCGGTTCGACCGACACGCGCTTCATCATCATCACGCACAATCCGATCACCATGGCGCGGATGAACCGGCTGTTCGGCGTCACCATGGCCGAACGCGGCGTCTCGCAGCTGGTCTCGGTCGACCTGCAGGGCGCGGTCGACATCCTCGACCAGAACGTGGCGTAGGATACGATGTCGTCATTCCGGGGCGGTGCGCAGCACCGAACCCGGAATCTCGAGATTCCGGGTTCGGCTGCGCCGCCCCGGAATGACGTAGAAATGACGGCACATGACCTCACCGGACCTACCTGCTGAACTCCGCGCGGCCCTCAACGCCCGGCTCGAAGGCCTGTCGCGCAGCGACGCCGCCGGCCGTGCAGCCATTATCTCGCAGACCTATCGCGAAGGCGGCGGCTCCGGAACGATCAGGACCGAGACCGATGCGCTGGCCTACGCCGTGGCGCGGATGCCCGCGACCTATGCCGCCGTGGTGGCGAGCCTTAATGCACTGACGGAGATCCGGCCGGATTTCGCGCCCACCAGCCTGCTCGATGTCGGAGCCGGGCCGGGGACGGCGAGCTGGGCGGCTGCGGAAGCCTTCCCGTCGTTGCACGAGTTCACTCTGCTCGATGCCAATGAGGCCCTGCGCACGCTGGCGCTCGACCTCACGCGCCGGAGTGACCGCCTGCGCCGCATCACCTACGAGCTCGGCCAGGCCCGCGTTTATGCAGCGCATGCCGAGGCCGCCGATCTCGTGATCGCGAGCTACATCATCAACGAGCTCGGTGATGCCGAACGCAACGCGCTCACCGATGTCATGTGGGAGCAAACGAAGGATACCCTGCTGGTCGTCGAACCCGGCACCCCCGCGGGCTACGCGCGGATCATCGCGCTGCGCGCGCGATTGATCGCCGCCGGCGCGCATGTGATTGCCCCCTGCCCGCATGACGGCGACTGTCCGCTGGTCGCGCCCGACTGGTGCCATTTCTCGCAGCGGCTGCAGCGCTCGCGCGCGCACAAGCAGGTCAAGGGCGCCGACGCACCGTTCGAGGACGAGCGCTTCGCCTATGTCGCGCTGAGCCGCGCGCGGGTTGAGAACCGACCATCGCGCGTGCTCGCGCAACCGGATGTCGGCAAGGTCGAGATTGCGGCCAAGCTGTGCACGGCGGAGGGCGTCGCCGTCGCCAGGGTCCCCCGACGCGCCAAGGCCGACTACGCGCGCGCCCGGCGCTGGCGCTGGGGCGATGCGGTCGAGACCAACAGCCTGCGTCGTCCCGGCGAAGGCCGGGACCCATAACCACCGATCTCGGTCGTGAAGCAAAGCCGACGCCGCTTGTGCCCTTTCCACGGGCCGCGGCGTATGGGTCCCGGCCTTCGCCGGGACGACGCCTTTGAACTAATTGGACACCATCACCGACCAACCCTTTGCCCACCTTTTCGCGGCGGGCTGCCCTGCGCCCCGATCTTGGGCTACGGTGCCGCCGTCTCGTCCATCAGGAGTTGCCCTGTCATGTCGACCAGCTGGATCGTTATCGGCGTCATCGTCCTTCTCGTGCTGTTTGCGTTCGGCGCCTACAACCGGCTCGTCGCGCTCGGCCAGCGGGTCAGCCAGGCCTTTGCCGACATCGACGTGCAACTCAAGCAGCGCCACGACCTGATCCCGAATCTGGTCGAGACCGTGAAGGGCTATGCCTCCCATGAGCGCGGCACGCTCGACGACGTCATCAAGGCGCGCAATTCGGCGATCTCGGCACAGGGGCCGGCCCAGGTCTCGGCGGCGGAGAACCAACTCTCCGGCGCGCTCGGCCGCCTGATCGCGCTGTCGGAGGCCTATCCGGACCTCAAGGCCAACGCCAATTTCCAGCAGCTCGCCTCGGAGCTGTCCGACCTCGAGAACAAGATCGCCGCCAGCCGCCGCTTCTTCAACAACGCGGTCCAGGAATACAACACCGGCATCCAGCAGATGCCGGCCGCGTTGTTCGCCGGCATGTTCGGCTTCACCCGCAAGGATTTCTTCGACCTCGGCGCCAGCCGTACGGAAGTCGAGGCGGCACCGAGCGTGAAGTTCTGAGGCGCAACGCGCTCCGGCGAGAGGCTGCTCCGTCATGGCCGCCTATGGTCTCTACACGCATATCGCATCGAACAAGTTTCGTTCGATGCTGCTGCTCGCCGGCCTGTTCCTGCTGATCTACGTGCTGGTCTATGCCGGCGCGCTGGTCGCGGAAGTGATGATCGATAGCAGCCGCACGGCCGAATATTATTTGACGCGGGCCTCGCGGGATCTGGTCTCGGCCTTCCCGTGGGCGACGATCGCGGCAGCGGCCTGGATCGTAATCGCCTATTTCTTCCACCAGAAGATGATCGACGCCGTCACCGGCGGCGAAAGCGTGACGCGGCAGCAGCAGCCGCGGCTCTACAATCTGCTGGAAAACCTCTGCATCTCGCGCGGCATCCAGATGCCGAAGCTGAAGGTGATGGACAGCCCGGCGCTGAATGCGTTCGCGACCGGCCTCAACCCGCGCCAATACGCCGTCACGGTCACCACGGGTCTTCTGAGAGCGCTGAACGACCAGGAGATCGAGGCCGTGCTCGGCCACGAGCTCACCCACATCAAGAACGGCGACGTGCAACTGATGGTGATCGCGGTGATCATCGCCGGCGTGGTCGGCTTCTTCGGCGAACTGTTCTTCCGCCTGTTCACAAATCTGTCGTGGAGCGGCGGCGGAGGCGGCTGGTCGTCCTCGTCATCCTCGCGATCATCGTCCTCCTCCTCGGATCGCGACAGCAAGGGTTCGGGCGGCGGCGCGATCGTCGTCATCATCATCGCGGTCGCATTGATCATGCTGGCCTGGCTGCTGTCGCAGGTGGTCAAGCTCGCACTGTCGCGGTCGCGCGAATTTCTCGCCGATGCCGGATCGGTCGAGCTGACCAAGAATCCCGATGCGATGATTTCGGCGCTGCGCAAGATCGAGAATCGCGGCGAGCTGCCGGGAGCCACCTCGGCGGTAATGGAACTCTGCGTCGACAATCCGCGCGAGGGCTTCGCCGACCTGTTCGCCACCCACCCGTCGGTGAAATCCCGGGTCGATGCCCTGGTGAAATATGCCGGCGGTCATGACCCCGGCCCGCTGGCGCTGCCGGATGAGACGGACGCGACGGCGCCGCAGGACCAGCCGCCGCTGCCAGGCGATCAACCTCCGCCGGTCACCCATGGCCCGTGGGGCGACACGCCGCCCGCGCAGCCGAACAATCCGCCGCCGCTGCCGGGCACCGGCCCAAGGCAGGGACCGCTGGGGCCGCTGGACCCACTCCAAGGCCCTCTCCAAGGTCCTTGGGGACGGCATCGCTGATCGCGCGAGCTCCTTGATTTGGGCATGAGCTTCCCGGACAACCGCTGCGCAGTTTTCCGGATCATGCCCTAGCCTACTCAGTCCATTAAGGAATTCCCCACCAAACCGCTCGTGGGCGCCTTAAGGAATTGAATTCTCCCTTGTTTCTGCCATGTTCGCGCCCAAAGCAGGTGTGGGGACTTGCCGATCGCCATCGCGGTCGGGAGCGCGCTTTCAAGGGATTTCCATGGCAAAGCCGGTTGTGATCGTGGTGGGCGCTGACAAGGGCGGGGTCGGCAAGACCACCGTCTCGCGGACGCTCCTGGACTATTTCAGTGCCAACAATGTGCAGACCCGGGCGTTCGACACCGAGTCGCCGCGCGGCACGCTGAAGCGCTTCCATCCCGACATCACCGAGATCGTCGACATGACGACGACCGCGGACCAGATGAAGATCTTCGATACGCTGAACTCGGGCCCCGCGGTCACCGTGATCGACGTCCGCGCTGGCCTGTTGTCGCCCGCGCTGGCCTCGCTGCGCGACATCGGCTTCCTCGATGCGGCGCGCTCCGGTCAGATCACCTTCGCCGTGTTCCACATCCTCGGCCCCTCGATCGCCTCGCTGGACGAGATCGCCGAGACCGCCGGCTTCATGGGCGGCGCGAAATATTTCCTGGTGAAGAACTTCATCAACGACACCCAGTTCTTCCAGTGGGACCAGGCGACCTACAATTCCTACTTCCACCGCATCAAGGACGCGACCGACCTCACGATCCCCAAGCTCAACGAAATGGCCTATGAGCAGGTCGAGGTGTCCTCGGTTCCGTTCCTGAAATTCGTCGCCAACAAGGGCATCAACGACGACGCCGCGAATTATTCGTTCGTGCTGCGCGGCTATGTCCGGCACTGGCTCGCCAATGTGTGGAGCGAGTACGACCGGATCAAGCTGACCGACCTGGTCGGCGCCAAGTCAGCCAAGGGCGAAAAATAGCCGCGGCCTGGGCGGCGAAAAATCGTGCCAGGGAGCAGCGAAAAAAGTGGCGCGCGGGGCGACGACGGGGCTGGATTAGACGAAAATTTGGCCTGATATAGCGGGCGATGTCATCCACGCCCGTCTACATCATCTGCTCGCCCCGCCCGCAGGTCGGCAAGACGCTGATCGCACGGCTGCTTGCGGAATTCCTGCTGCTCAAGAACGGCGACGTGCTCTGCTACGACATCAACCTGAAGGAGCCGTCGCTGCTCGACTACCTGCCGCGGATCACGGAAACCGCCGACGTGATCGACACCTACGGCAAGATGCAGCTGATGGACCGCGTCATCGTCAATGACGGCATCGCCAAGGTGGTCGACCTCGGCTACCACGCCTTCGACGAATTCTTCAAAATGTGCGACCAGATCGGGCTGATGAAGGAGGCGCTGCGCCGCCGCGTCGCGCCCGTCATCCTGTACGTCGCCGATACCGACCGCGCTTCGGTGCGCGGCTACCAGATGCTGCAAGGCCTGATCCCGCCGAACGCGCTGATCGTCATCGACAATGAATTCGTGGTGCGCGGCGAGTTGCCGCCGGTCATGACCAGCAGCCGGGTGCTGCGCTTCCGCGCGCTGCCGGTGTTCCTGAAGAC
Organism: Bradyrhizobium sp. PSBB068; assembly: GCA_016839165.1. Classification (NCBI taxonomy): domain Bacteria; kingdom Pseudomonadati; phylum Pseudomonadota; class Alphaproteobacteria; order Hyphomicrobiales; family Nitrobacteraceae; genus Bradyrhizobium; species Bradyrhizobium sp. PSBB068. The sequence continues at coordinate 1,340,398 of CP069300.1, read as the reverse complement.
CTATATCGACCGGCTGACCTTCTCCTTCACCGGCTATCTGCGCCAGGAGAAGGATTCATCGACCGAGCTGCATCAGTGGATCCGGCGGAATTACACCACGTTCCGCGATCTCGAGTTGAGCATGCTGCTGCAGCGGGGATGATTGTCGTTCCGGCCTTCGCCGGGACGACGTGGAGGGTTAGTGCCCCTCGAACGCCATCAGCGTGCGCACCGGCACGTCCATCGCGCGCAGCTTCGCCGCGCCGCCGAGATCGGGCAGGTCGACGATGAAGCAGGCGGCGACCACATTGGCGCCGATCTGGCGCAGCAGCTTCACCGCGCCCTCCGCGGTGCCGCCGGTCGCGATCAGATCGTCGACCAGGATCACGCGCTCGCCGGGCTGCACCGCGTCGGCGTGCATCTCCATCTCGTCGATGCCGTATTCCAGCGAGTAGGCGATCCGCACCGTGGTGTGCGGCAGCTTGCCCTTCTTGCGGATCGGCACGAAGCCGGCGGAGAGCTGATGCGCCACCGCGCCGCCGAGGATGAAGCCGCGCGCCTCGATGCCCGCGACCTTGTCGACCTTGGCCCCGGCCCAGGGATGCACCAGCTCATCGACCGCGCGGCGGAAGGCGCGGGCATCCGCCAGCAACGTCGTGATGTCGCGAAACAGGATGCCCTTCTTCGGGTAGTCCGGGATGGTGCGAACGGTCGCCTTGATGTCGTGGTCGAAGGTCATTGGTTTCGCAATCCTCAATTGGCCGGCGGATTCAGCCGGAATGCATTCTCGACAATGCGCAGGCCGACCTCGTTGCCGAGCGACATCAGCGATTCCGGATGGAATTGCACGCCGCCGACCGGCAGGGTCTTGTGCTCGATCACCATCGCGACGCCGTCTTCGGTGGTCGCGGTCACCGCCAGCACCTCGGGCACGCTGTCACGCTCGACATAGAGCGAGTGGTAGCGGCCGATCACGATCTCGTTCGGCAGATTATGCATCAGCCGGCCGCCGCGCACCTGCACGCGCGAGGGACGGCCATGCGCGGGCTGGGCGAGCTGGCCGAGCTCACCGCCGAAATATTCGCCGATCGCCTGCACGCCGAGGCAGACGCCGAAGATCGGCAGCTTCTTTTCCAGCGCGGTATCGATGGTCTTCGCGATGCCAAAATCCTCCGGACGGCCCGGCCCGGGCGACAGCACCAGAAGATCCCAGCCCTTCTTCTTGAGCATGTCCTGGGCATGGATGTGCCGGACCACGGTGACGTTGGCGCCGACCTGGCGGAAGTAATCCGCCAGCATGTGGACGAAACTGTCGTCATGATCGATCAAGAGCACGTTCTTGCCGGAGCCGGTGGCATCGGGTGCGAAATCGGACAGCGGCTTCGGCGGATCGCCGCGCAGGGCCTGGAACAGCGCCGCGGCCTTGACCTGGCACTCGCGGTCCTCTGCGGCGGGATCGGAGTCGAACAGGCAGGTGGCGCCGACGCGCACCTCGGCGAGGCCATCCTTCATACGGATGGTGCGGATGGTGAGGCCGGTGTTGATGCTGCCGTCGAAATTGACGCAGCCGATCGCGCCGGCGTACCAGCGCCGCGGCGACCGCTCATGGTCCTCGACGAACTGCATCGCCCACAGCTTCGGTGCACCCGTGACGGTGACCGCCCAGGCATGGGTCAGGAACGCATCGAGCGAATCGAAGCCCGGCCGCAGCATGCCCTCGACGTGGTCGACGGTGTGGAACAGCTTTGAGTAGGTCTCGATCTGGCGCCGCGCCAGCACCTTGATGGTGCCGGGCACGCAGACGCGCGCCTTGTCGTTGCGGTCGACGTCGGTGCACATGTTGAGCTCGAACTCGTCCTTCTCCGAGTTCAGCAGCTTGCGGATCTGCTCGGCATCGCCGATCGAATCCGAGCCACGCGCGATGGTGCCCGAGATCGGGCAGGTCTCGACCCGGCGGCCGTCGGAGCGCACGAACATCTCGGGCGAGGCGGAGACCAGGAATTCGCCGTCGCCGAGATTCATCAGCGCGCCGTAGGGCGACGGATTGATGCGGCAGAGCCGCTGGAACACTTCCGCCGGCGAGCGCTCGCAGGGCTCGGCGAACAGCTGCCCCGGCACCGCCTCAAACAGGTCGCCGCGGGCGAACGCCGCGCGCGCCACTTCGACGGTCGCCTGATATTCGCCCGCGGCGTGATCGGCAAAGCCCTGCCGGTCGGTCTTGGCATAGAGGCTCGGCGCGGTCTCGTGCGACTGGCCGGCGGTGGATTTGCCCTTCCACGCAAACTCGTAATTCAGCGCCACGCCGCGACCGGTGGCGCGGTCATAGGCCAAGAGCCGGTCCGGCACGTACAGCACGATATCGCGCTGGTCGGCCTCGCGGGCGCGCTTCTGCACGAGGTCCTCGATCTGGAACACGAGGTCGTAGGCGAAGGCGCCGAACAGGCCGAGCAGCGGATCGGCATTGGAGGTGAACGCCGCCACCATGTCGCGCACCAGCGACATCACGCTGGCGCGGCGGGTGCGCTGGTCTTCCTCGACCGGCGCTTCGCCGCGGATGATATGGCCTGCAAGCCTTGTCGCGCTGCGCTCCGAGATCACGACGCAGGGCTCGCGCAGCACGTCGCCGAGAAAGGCGATCAGCACCTCGCCGCGCGGGTTCAGCGCCTGCAACGAGAAATCGGTGCCCGAGGTTTCCAGCACCAGCGGCGGATCGGCAAAGCCGAGGTCGAAGCTCTCGTAGCGGCCCGGCACCGTGGTGCCCGAGGACAGCACCACGCCGCGGCGGCGGTCGAGCAGCGCGATCAGATCATCGAGGCGATTGGCGCCGCCGGTGAACTGCTCGACCACGCGGGCGACCGCAAGGCCGCCATTGGTCAGGTATTCGCTCTTGGCCGGCAGGGAGAAGACTGTCCTGTTCATGTGATCCTCTTACGAAACTTGGGAAGAGAGCGCCACACAGGACAAACGAAGGAGACCGTCGCACTGCGATGGCGACCTTCGACGTTTTTGAGAAAATGAAAACGCACCGGCCACCTATGAGAAGGTGGGCCACCAACGACGGGATGGACTGGCAACGGTGCTCATGGCCGCTACACACCACCCGGCGCGGGCCGTGTCAAGGGATGGCCTCACACCCCTGCCCCAATCCTGGACGCCGTTTGGGCGGCATATTCGGGGTTTGAAGAGCCAGGAATCCGCGTAGGATTTGCCGAAATGGCGGCTGATCGGCCGCCCAAAAAAAGACAGATGGCGGAGGCGCGGATGGCGATTTTGGGTCTCGGATATGCCGGCTTCGGCTCGGATGCGCTGGACGACTGGCGGCAATTCGGCACCGGCCTGGTCGGGCTGCAGGCGATCGAGCGCGGCAACGCGCTGCTCGCGTTCCGGATGGACGACCGCAAGCAACGCATCGTGATCGACCGCGCGCAGGGCGAAGGCACGAGGTTCTTCGGCTGGGAGGTGGCGGATGCCACGGATCTCGATGCGCTGGCGGCGCGGCTGGAGCGCGCCGGCGTCGCCGTAACATCAGAGCCGCAGGCGCTCGCCGATAGCCGGCGGGTGCGGGGCCTGATCTCGTTCAGCGACCCCGCCGGCAACCGGCTCGAGGCGTTTCACGGCGCCGAGATCGACGACGCGCCGTTCAGGCCGGGCCGCTCGATCTCCGGCTTCCGCACCGGCGCGCTCGGCCTCGGCCACGCGGTGCTGACGGTCGAGAATCTCGTCCCTGTCATGAGCTTCTATGTCGACGTGCTCGGCTTCGGCCTCAGCGACTACATCGAAAAGCCGTTCCGCGCCTACTTCTTCCACGTCAATGCCCGCCACCACTCGCTGGCGCTGATCGAGACCGGCAGCAACGGCATGCATCATCTGATGGTGGAGCTGTTCTCGCTCGACGATGTCGGCCAAGCCTACGACATCGCGCAGCAGGAGGACCGGGTCAACGTCACGCTCGGCCGACACACCAACGATTTGATGACGTCGTTCTACGCCAGGTCACCGTCAGCCTTCATGGTCGAGTGCGGCTGGGGCGGCCGCGAGATCGATCCTGCGAACTGGACGCCGTTCGAGATGCATGACGGCCCGAGCCTGTGGGGCCACGAACGGGTCTGGCTGTCGCCGGAGGACCGCGCGGTCGCGCGCGAGATGCGGATGCGCGCCGCCGCCGAGGGCAAGCGCGCACCGGTGCAGGTGATGGAAGGCAATTTCAAGCTGATGTCGGGAACGTGCCCGTGGTGGGATGGGGTGAAGGACGCATAGCAAACTCCCCACGTCGTCCCGGCGAAGGCCGGGACCCATAACCACAGGGCGTAGTTGTTTGGCAAAGCCGTCGACCAGTTTGCTTTGGTCCCGACTGCCGCGGCGTATGGGTCCCGGCCTTCGCCGGGACGACAGCGAGATTGCGGATAATCGCGCGCCTTTACCCCAGATGCTTCCTGAAGAACTCCGTCGCCCGGTCCCAGGCCAACTCCGCGCACTGCCGGTCGTGCACCGACAGGCGCTGCTCGTTGCCGAAACCGTGGTCGGCGTCATAGCGGTACAGCTCCAGCGATTTGCCGGCGGCCTTCATCGCCTTCTCGAAGCCATCGACCAGCGCCGGCGTGCACCAGTCGTCCTTGGTGGCAAAATGGCCCTGCAGCGGAATCCGAACATCCGCCGGCTTGGCCGCCTGCTCCGGCGGAATGCCGTAGAACACCACGCCGGCCGTCAATTCCGGGATCTTGGTGGCGCCGATGATGGTCACCGCACCGCCGAGGCAGAAGCCGGTGAGGCCGACCTTGGCGCCGTTCTTGGCGAGGTACTGCGCGGCACCGCGCACCGTTTGGGTGGTGGCGTCCATGAAGTCGAGCGAGTTCATCTCTTTGCCGGCGGCTTCGGTGTCGTGATACGGCACCACCTTGCCCTTGTAGAGATCGGGCGCCAGCGCATCGAAACCTGCCCGCGCGAAGCGGTCGCACATGCCCTTGATCTGGTCCTGGAGGCCCCACCATTCCTGGATCACGACCACTCCGGGCGCGTTGCCGCGTGCGGCATTGGCAAGATAGCCCGACGCTTCCTTGCCGTCCGGACGCTTGAAGGTGATGCTGGTACCCATGAGTTCCTCCGCAGATGTTTGCCGGCTGATTGGCCGGCATCTTGTCCGTACTCGGTGACGGACGCAAATCGATTTGCCGTCATTGCGAACACAAACAAAAAAGCCCCCGAAAAGGGGCTTTTTCAAATTCGCGATCGCCGAGGTCAGTGCGCGTCGGCCCAAACCTTGCGCTTGGTGAAGTACATAAGGATGGCGAAGATCACCAGGAAGAAGAACACCTGCATGCCGATCCGCTTGCGCTCTTCCATGTGCGGCTCGGCGGCCCACATCAGGAAGGTGGTGACGTCATGCGCGTACTGCTTGACCGTCGCCGGCGAGCCGTCGTCGAAGGTCACCTGACCGTCGGACAGCGGCTTCGGCATCTTGATGGCGTGGCCGGGGAAGTACTTGTTGTAGTACGAGCCCTCGGGGATCGTGACGCCAGCCGGGGCCTTGTCCTCGAAGCCCTGCAGGATGGCGTCGACGTAGTCCGGGCCCTGCTCCTGGTACTGGCTGAAGAAGTCGATCACGAATTGCGGGAAGCCGCGCTTGTAGGACCGCGCCTTGGTGATCAGCGAGAGATCGGGCGGTGCCGCGCCGCCATTGGCTGCGCGCGCGGCCTGCTCGTTCGGGAACGGCGACGGGAAGTAGTCCGCCGGACGGCCCGGACGCTCGAACATCTCGCCCTGGTCGTTCGGACCATCCTTGATCTTGTATTCCGACGCGAACGCAGCCGCCTGCGCCACCGAATAGCCGGGGCCGCCGGCATCCGCCAAGTTGCGGAACGCGACATAGGACAGGCCGTGGCAGGCCGAGCAGACTTCCTTGTAGACCTTCAGGCCACGCTGCAGCGAGCCGCGGTCATACTTGCCGAACGGGCCGGAGAACGACCAGCTCTGCGCCGGCGGCGCATTGCCGCCCTCCTCGGCCTTGGCGTTCTGGGTGCCGCCTACGAACAGGCCGCCGGCCACCACCATCGCGAGCATCACCGAGGCTGCGGTCGCGGCCCTGCCCTTGCTCTTCGCCAGCACGTCGTCGGCGATCGAGTTCGGCACCGGGCGCGGCGTCTCGATGCGGGCGAGCAGCGGCAGCACGATCAGGAAGTAGGCGAAGTAGCACACCGTCAGGATGCGGCCGGCGATCACATAGATGCCTTCCGGCGGTTGCGAGCCGAGATAGCCGAGCAGGATGCAGACCACCACGAAGATCCAGAAAAACTGCTTGGCCAGCGGACGATACTTCGACGACCGGGTCCGTGCGCTGTCGAGCCAGGGCAGGAAGCACAGGATGATGATCGCCGAGAACATCGCCACGACGCCGGCGAGCTTGTTCGGGATCGAGCGCAGGATCGCGTAGAACGGCAGGTAGTACCATTCAGGCACGATGTGCGCCGGGGTCACGCCGGGGTTCGCCGGGATGTAGTTGTCGGCGTCGCCGAGATAGTTCGGCATGTAGAAGATGAACCAGGCGAAGAAGATCAGGAAGCACGACACGCCGAACGCGTCCTTGATCGTCGCATAGGGCGTGAACGGAACGGTGTCCTTCTCGGTCTTGGCCTCGACGCCGGCCGGGTTGTTCTGACCCGCGACGTGCAGTGCCCAGACGTGCAGCACGACCACGCCGGCGATCACGAACGGTAGCAGATAGTGCAGCGAGAAGAAGCGGTTCAGCGTCGGGTTACCGACCGAATAACCGCCCCACAGCAGCGTCACGATGCTCTCGCCGAAATACGGCACGGCCGAGAACAGGTTGGTGATGACGGTGGCGCCCCAGAAGCTCATCTGGCCCCACGGCAGCACGTAGCCCATGAAGCCGGTGGCCATCATCAAGAGGTAGATGATGACGCCGAGGATCCACAGCACCTCGCGCGGCTCCTTGTACGACCCGTAATAAAGGCCGCGGAACATGTGGATGTAGACGGCGAAGAAGAACATCGACGCGCCGCAGGCATGCATGTTGCGCAGCAGCCAGCCGTAATTGACGTCGCGGACGATCAGCTCGACCGACTTGAAGGCGAGATCGGCGTGCGGCGTGTAGTGCATCGCCAGGATCACGCCGGTCAGGATCTGCAGACCCAGCATCAGCGAAAGGATGGCGCCGAAGGTCCACCAGTAGTTCAGGTTGCGCGGCGTCGGATAGGCCACGAATGAAGAGTGGATCAGGCCGAAGATCGGAAGGCGCCGTTCGATCCACTTCAAGGCGGGGTTGCTCGGTTGGAAATCAGATGGTCCGCTCATTGATGCGATCCTGAAGAAGAAAAACGACGCGATGGGTCCAAGGGGAAGCCGAAGTCCCGGAGGGTCCGGGACTTAGCCGATCTGGATTTTGGTGTCGGAAAGGAAGGCGTAGGGCGGCACCGCCAGATTGGCGGGCGCCGGCCCCTGGCGGATACGACCGGAGGAGTCGTACTGGGAGCCGTGGCAGGGGCAGAAGAAACCGTCGTAATTGCCCTCATGGGCGATCGGGATACAGCCGAGATGGGTGCAGATGCCGATCACCACCAGCCACTGGTCGTGGCCGGCCTTGACGCGGGCCGAGTCGGGCTGCGGATCGGGCAGGCTCGAGAGCGGCACCTTCTGAGCCTCCTCGATCTGCTTCTTGGTGCGATGGCTGATGTAGATCGGCTTGCCGCGCCAGAACACCTTGATGTCCTGGCCCTCGGCGATCGGCGCCAGGTCGACCTGGATCGGCGCGCCGGCCGCGATCGTCGCGGCGTCCGGGTTCATCTGGGCAACCAGCGGCCAGACGGTGGCGGCTGCGCCGACCGCGGCGGCAGCTCCGGTTGCAACAAAGAGAAAATCACGGCGTGTCGGATGGTCCGCCGAAGACGCTGTCGTCACGATTCCTAGCCCTTTCTTTTCTGCAGCCGGTGGAACCGCCCCGGAGACGCTGGGAAGCGCCTCAAGAAAGGCTGCCGGCGCCCGCGGCCCCCGCGGCGGCAGAAAACTGCCATTCCCCACCCCAAATGGCGGAACAGCAGTCCAGAATCGTTCTATTGGCACCCTTGCCGGACGAGCGCAAGCCCGCTATCGGCTCGCACACGTGCAATGCACGAAATCCGCGCCGAGCGATGTTTTATTGAGACAATTTCATCCGGATTTCACAGGTCGTCCGCACCATGCAGATCGCGCTGTTCCAGCCCGACATTCCCCAGAATACAGGGACGATTCTGCGCCTTTGCGCCTGCCTGGACGTGGCAGCCCATATCATCGAACCGGCGGGATTCGACACCTCGGACCGGAATTTCCGCCGGGCGGGTATGGACTATCTCGACCATGTGCGGTTGAAGCGTCACGACTCATGGTCGAAATTCGAGGAATGGCGGGCCGAGGCAGGATGCCGGCTGGTGCTGTTCACGACCAGGGCGGCGAAATCCTACCTTGATTTCGACTATGCGGCCTCCGATGTCCTGCTGTTCGGGCGCGAGACGGCGGGGGTGACCGACGCGGTGGTGGCCGCCGCGGATGCCCGGCTGGTGATTCCGATCAGGCCGTCCATGCGCTCACTCAATGTGGCCGTCACGGCGGCCATGGCCGTCGGCGAGGCGCTCCGGCAGACCCGTTCGCTATCTGCCGGTTCGGCAACTTAAGGGATTTTTGGTGAGCTACGCGGTCAAGGAGATCTTTCTTACCCTGCAGGGCGAAGGCGCCCATGCGGGCCGGGCCTCCGTGTTCTGCCGCTTTGCCGGCTGCAACCTCTGGAGCGGCCGCGAGCAGGACCGCGCCGGCGCCGTCTGCCGGTTCTGCGACACCGATTTCGTCGGCACCGACGGCACGCTCGGCGGCCGCTATGCCGACGCCGCCGAGCTCGCCGGCACCATCGCCGCGCAATGGACCGGGGGCGAGGCAGACCGCTACGTGGTGCTGACCGGCGGCGAGCCGCTGCTACAGGTCGACAGCGCCCTGATCGAGGCCCTGCACGGCCACGGCTTTGCGATCGCGATCGAGACCAACGGCACCATCGCGCCGCCCGACGGGCTCGACTGGATCTGCGTCAGCCCCAAGGCCGCAGCCGAGCTCGTGGTGCGCAGTGGGCACGAACTCAAGCTGGTCTATCCGCAGCCGGAGAACGCGCCGGAGGACTTTGCGGGGCTTTCGTTCGAGCGCTTCTCGCTGCAGCCGATGGACGGACCCGACGTGATCGAGAATACCGAGCGGGCGATCGCCTACTGCCTGAAGCACCCGCAATGGCGCCTCAGCGTGCAGACGCACAAGACGCTCGGGATCAGATGAACCGGAGCGTTTTCAAGCGAAGTGGGAACCGGTTCGCATCAAGAAAACGCAACCAAACTAGAGACAAGACAGAACTGGATTGTTGAGAGAGATGTGGGAATTGACGAAAGCGTTTCGGTTCGAGGCTGCGCATGCGCTGTCCGGAACGACCTTTGGTGCCGCCAGCGAGGAGATCCACGGCCACTCGTTTCGTGCCGAAGTCACCGTACGCGGCACGCCGGACCCGAAAACCGGAATGGTGATCGATCTCGGCCTGCTCGAACGCGCCATGGCCGAGGTGCAGAAGACGCTCGACCACAAGTTCCTCAACAAGATCGAGGCGATCGGCGTACCCACGCTGGAGAACCTCTCGCGCTTCATCTGGGAGCGGTTGCAGCACGCGGGCAAGCTGACCCGCGTCAGCGTCCACCGCGACAGCTGCAACGAAAGCTGCACTTACTTCGGCCCGCAAGGTTAGTCATGCTGCCCACAGACCCCGCCATCATCGAAGACCGCAAGGCGCGTGCGCGCGGCTGGTTCGAGGCGCTGCGCAACGAGATCTGCACGGCGTTCGAGCAGCTCGAGGACGATGCCCCCGCAGCGCTCTATCCCGGCGACGCCGGCCGGTTCGTGCGCACCCCCTGGGATCGCACCGACCATACCGGCAAGCCCGGCGGCGGCGGCGTGATGTCGATCATGAAAGGGCGGCTCTTCGAGAAGGTCGGCGTGCACTGTTCGACCGTGCATGGCGAGTTCGCTCCCGAATTTCGCGCCCAGATTCCCGGCGCCGCCGATGATCCGAGGTTCTGGGCGTCGGGCATTTCGCTGATCGCGCACTTGCGCAATCCGAACGTGCCCGCCGTGCACATGAACACCCGTTTCGTGGTCACCACCAAGGCCTGGTTCGGCGGCGGCGCGGATCTGACGCCGGTGCTCAACCGGCGGCGCACCCAGGAAGATCCCGACACGGTCGCCTTCCATGCCGCGATGAAAGCGGCATGCACCGGACCGAACGGCGTCGCTGACTACGACAAGTATAAGAAATGGTGCGACGACTATTTCTATCTGCCGCACCGCAAGGAAGCCCGCGGCGTCGGCGGCATCTTCTACGACTGGCATGACAGCGGCGACTGGAAGGCCGATCTCGCCTTCACCCAGGATGTCGGGCGCAGCTTCCTGAAGATCTATCCCGAGTTGGTGCGGCGCAATTTCGCGGCCGGCTGGACCGCGGAGGACCGCGACGAGCAGCTGGTTCGTCGGGGGCGCTATGTCGAGTTCAACCTGCTCTACGATCGCGGCACCATCTTCGGCCTGAAGACCGGCGGCAATGTCGATTCGATCCTGTCTTCGCTGCCGCCGGAGGTGAAATGGCCGTAACCAAGCTGCCGCGCGCGATGCTGATCGACATGGACGACACCATCCTGTCGGCCTATGGACGTCCCGAGATCGCCTGGAATGCGATCACCGCTGAATTCGCGGCGGAGCTGGCGCCCCTGCCCCCGGACATGGTCGCAACCGCCTTGTTGGCCTCTGCACGGCAATTCTGGTCGACCGCCGAGCCGATCTGGCGGATCAAGCTCGGCGAGGCGCGCCGGCTGACCGTGAAGGGCGGCTTCGCCCAGCTCGCCGCAGCCGGCCACCGCACGCTGCCGGACGATCTCGCCGACCGCATCGCCGATCGCTTCACCGCCTATCGCGAAGAGGAGATGTTCGTCTTCCCCGGCGCGCATGAGGCGATCGATGCGTTCAAGGCGCTCGGCATCAAGCTCGCGCTGGTCACCAACGGCGCAGCCGACATGCAGCGCGCCAAGGTCGAGCGTTTCGCGCTCGGCCATCGCTTCGATCACATCCAGATCGAGGGCGAGCACGGCTTCGGCAAGCCGGAGGAGCGCGCCTATCTGCACGCGATGGACGCGCTCGGCGTCACCGCGTCTGATACCTGGATGATCGGCGACAATCTGGAGTGGGAAGTCGTGGCGCCGCAGCGGCTCGGCATCTACGCGGTCTGGATGGATGTGCACGGTGTCGGGCTGCCGCCGGGATCGACCATCAAGCCCGACCGCATCGTCCGCTCGCTGACCGAGCTGGTTCCGGCCAGACACAAATAGCCGTTTTCCACGTCAATTCCATCGAAGCCGGCGCCGGCCGTGATTTGACTGTCATCACCGGCCGCTAGCGTGCCGTCCGCGTCATCATGCGCGGAGGGAAGATCATGGAACTGAAACCAGGCGATGTCGTCATGCTGAAATCCGGCGGCCATCCGATCACGGTCGTGGAAGTCGACGAGGACAAGGTCGAGTGTCTTTGGATGGGCACGGACGGCGACCTGTTTCGCGAAACTCTGCCGCTCGTCGCACTCGAATCGACCGAACTCGATCCTGAAGATGACGAGGAAGAAGACGACGAGGACGAAGACAACGACGAGGAAGAAGAGGACGACGAAGACGAGGATGACGACGGCGACCGCAAGAAGAAGCGCAAGGCGGCGTGAGATCTGTCGGCGCGATGCCGCCTCGCCCGTGCGGCATCGTCTCCATGCGACGTTCGTTACCGTGCCGCCGATGAACTCGGCGGTACGAAAATTCAGAGGCGGTGATCGCGGGTGAAACGGGAGACGGTCTGGTCGGCGATGCCGGACAGCACCTGCGGATCGAGCGGAAAGTCCGCCGCAAGCCAGGCATCCTCGGCCAGCGTCAGGACATGCCCGAGCGCCGGCCCCTCGGCAATACCGCGCGCGATGAAATCCGACGCCCTCAACGGAAAGTGAGGCGCGCGCCAGCGTTGCGGCAACGTGGCGAGCGCGCGCCAGTGGTCGACATCGCGGCCCACACCGGTTCGCGCCCAGGCGAGCAGCAGCCGGTCACGATAGGGCCCCTCGTCCAGCCTGTAGAGCCTGCGCTTGGCATGCGCCTCGTCCATGCCGGGCAGGCGCCACCAGCGATGGCCCATCGAATCCAGCGCCTTGGCCTCGGCGTTGGAGAGCCGCAACCGGCTTGCGATGCGTCGCGCGTCCTCGGTCACGGCAACGGTCAGCGCGGCGAGCCGGCGCACGGCGCTCGGCGCGAGCTCCATCAACTTCTCGATCTCGATCATTGCCGCGAACGGGCCGGTATAGGCGACACCACCGAACAGCGGCTGCAGCAATCCGCCATCGCCCATCGCGACCACCGCGCCGGCGGCGCCGTTCGCGACCACGAGCTTGAGCACCTCCATGCGGATGCGCTCGGCCGACAGACCGGTCAAACCGGCGCGCCCGCCGATGCAGGCGAGATAGCCGGCGCGATCGACCTCGCCCACACCATAGGCGGCGTGGAAGCGGAAGAAGCGCAGGATGCGCAAATAATCCTCGGCAATCCGCTGCGCGGGATGGCCGATGAAGCGCACCCGCCGCGCCGCGATATCGGCAAGGCCGCCGACGTGGTCATGCACGACGCCAGCGGTATCGACCGACAGGCCGTTGATGGTGAAGTCGCGCCGCTCGGCGTCGCGCACCCAGTCGCGCCCGAACGCCACCTTGGCCTTGCGGCCGAAGGTCTCGGTGTCCTCGCGCAGCGTCGTCACTTCGAATGGGTGGCCGTCGATAACCAGTGTAACCGTGCCGTGCTCGATGCCGGTCGGCACGCTCTTGATGCCCGCCCGCTTGGCGCGGCGAACGACCTCGTCCGGTAGCGCGGTGGTGGCGATGTCGATGTCGGCAAGCGGAATCCGCATCAGCGCGTTGCGCACCGCGCCGCCGATCACCCGCGCCTCTTCGCCGTCGGCATTGAGCAGGCCGAGCACGCGCGCCGCAGGCCCCGAAGCGAGCCATGGCGCGTCGGACAACAAGCGCACTTCGCTCATCGCTCAACTCCGGGCACCAGCCTGCCATTCTCGATGTGAGCGGGAACATAAGTCGAGTTCGGTGGCGCGCCGGTCAATTCGGCCAGCGCCACGAAACTCACGATTACCATCACCAATGCCACCAGAGTCAGCTTCGCGATCATGTGGAGCGGCCAGGACGCCGGCAGCGTCACGCCGGACCGCGTCGCGATCAGGAAGATGGCATAGACCGCGAACGGGACCAGAAAGATTCCGATCTCGGTCAACACCGTGCGGATCATGACAGATAGATCCGCTCATATAGCACGCGCAGAATGCCCGCGGTCGCGCCCCAGATGTAACGCTCGGCGAACGGCATCGCATAATAGGAGCGGTCCATGCCGCGGAATTCCTTGGTGTGGATCTGATGATTCTCGGGGTTCATCAGGAAAGCGAGCGGCACCTCGAATGCGTCGACGACTTCGGCCTCGTTGATCTCAAGCGTAAATCCCGGCTTCACCTTGGCGACCGTCGGCAGGATGCGGAAGCCGAATGCGGTGCCATAGAGGTCGAGATAGCCGACAGGGTCGATGAATTCCCGCCTCAAGCCGACTTCTTCGCAGGCTTCGCGCAGCGCGGCGTCGAGCGGCGAGGCATCGGTGGCGTCGATCTTGCCGCCGGGAAACGAGATCTGGCCGGCGTGGCTCGACAGATTCGGCGAACGCTGCGTCAGGAGCACGGTCGGCTCGGGATGATCGACCACCGGAATCAGCACCGCGGCCGGCCGCACCGGCTGCTCCTGGGCGACGATCTCGAGCATCCGGTCGGTGCCGGAATCTCCGGTGCGCGGAATGATATGCGGATCGACCAGGCCCGGCGGCACCTCGAAACTGAGCCGCTTGCGGGCCCGCGCGAAGAATTCCGTCGAGCTGATCGTCGCCGGCTTCACCTTCAGCAACGGCTCGTTCAAAGTGCGCCCCTCACCTGACTGGCATCGGCCATCGCGAAAAACTCGCCGCCGGACTCGATGCCGAACATCTCCTGACCATCGACCATCCGCTCCTCGCCCATGTCAACCAGATCGTAGTAGAGCGCGCGGGTGACCTTCGCCCACAGGTCGGCGCGGACGTGCAGATAGGGCGTCAATCCGCCATCCTCGGCAGCTTCGAATCTGAGGCCGTGGCCTTTCTCGCAATCGACCCAGTCATCGACATTGGTCCGGAACCTGAGCAACCGGCCGCGCGCGTCTTGCTCGGTCTGCATTTCCACCGCGAGGAACGGTGCGTCGTCGACGCGGATGCCGACCTTCTCCACCGGCGTCACGAGAAAGTGCTTGCCGTCCTCGCGTTTCAGAATCGTGGAGAACAGCCGCACCAGCGCGGGACGCCCGATCGGCGTTCCCATGTAGAACCAGGTGCCGTCAGGCGCGATTCGCATGTCGAGATCGCCGCAGAACGGCGGATTCCACAGATGAACCGGCGGCAGGCCCTTGCGTCCGGCCGGCCCCGATGTCGCAGCTCGGTTGGCAGCAGTGGTGAGGCCTTCGAGGCCCTTGCCTCCGATGCCCGTAGTTTCACTGCCGGAATCGCCCTGCCCTTGCTTCGCCATTGTTTGCCTTAAAGTTTCCTACCCTCAATCTGGCACATTTGGTGCACGTATCCTGAGATGTGGTCGGGATGTCATTCTCGCCACATCGTGATGCCGTTCATACCCTGAAATGCCGATAAGGTGGGGATAGTTTAATTCAACGAATACATGGCCTTCGCATAGGTTTAGCATGCGGGCCAAGCGATGACGACCAAGAGATGACGACAGATGCCGGCGCGGCAATGCGCGCATCGCCGAGAAGGAGCGGATCGGATGGCTGGTGCAGATAGCGTCGAGAAACTGGAGGACGTGATCGTCCGTTCGGCCGAGCAGGTCGCAGGCCAGATCAAGGCCGCCAAGGAAGCGGTATCCACGGTCATTTTCGGCCAGGACCAGGTGATCGAGAACACGCTGGTGACGATCTTGTCCGGCGGCCACGCGCTCCTGATCGGCGTGCCCGGCCTCGCCAAGACCAAGCTGGTCGAGACGCTCGGCGTCACGCTCGGGCTCGACGCCAAGCGCATCCAGTTCACGCCCGACCTGATGCCGTCGGACATCCTCGGCGCCGAGGTGCTCGACGAGAGCTCCACCGGCAAGCGTTCGTTCCGCTTCATCTCCGGCCCGGTGTTCGCGCAGCTCTTGATGGCCGACGAGATCAACCGCGCTAGCCCGCGCACCCAGTCGGCGCTGCTGCAAGCCATGCAGGAGCAGCACATCACCATTGCCGGCGCGCGGCATGATCTGCCGAAGCCGTTCCACGTACTCGCGACGCAGAACCCGCTCGAGCAGGAAGGCACCTATCCGCTGCCCGAAGCGCAGCTCGACCGCTTCCTGATGGAAATCGACGTCGACTATCCCGATCGCGACGCCGAGCGGCGCATCCTGTTCGAAACCACCGGCGCCGAAGAGGCGCATGCCAAGCCGTCGATGGATGCGGAGACGCTGCTCACGGCACAACGACTGGTGCGGCGCCTGCCGGTCGGCGATTCCGTCGTCGAAGCGATCCTGACGCTGGTGCGCGCCGCGCGCCCCGGCACCGAGGGCGGCGAGGCCGGCAAGCTGATCGCGTGGGGACCCGGTCCCCGCGCCAGCCAGGCGTTGATGCTGGCGGTTCGCGCCCGCGCGCTGCTCGACGGCAGGCTCGCGCCGTCGATCGACGACGTGCTCGATCTCGCCGAGCCCGTGCTCAAGCACCGCATGGCGCTGACCTTCTCGGCGCGCGCCGAGGGCCGCACCATTCCGGACGTGATCAAGCAATTGAAGACGCGGATCGGTTGATGGCGGCTGACAACAGGCACCAGAACGAGGAGATCCTGGCGGTCCGACGTGCAGATGGCGAAAGCCGATCGCTCGCCGCGTCGCTGCCGCGCCTGGTGCTTGAGGCCCGCCGTGTTGCGGCCAACGTCATCCATGGCCTGCACGGCCGCCGCCGCGCCGGCTCGGGCGAGAATTTCTGGCAATACCGCCGCTTCGTCTCCGGCGAGCCGTCGCAGCGCGTCGATTGGCGCCGCTCGGCACGCGACGACCATCTCTATGTGCGCGAGCAGGAATGGGAGGCCGCGCACACTGTGTGGATCTGGGCTGACCGGTCGCCCTCGATGGCGTTTGCCTCACGCGATGCGCGCGACAGCAAGCTGGAGCGCGGACTGATCGTCGCCTTCGCACTGGCCGAGTTGCTCGTGGCCGGCGGAGAGCGCGTCGGCATTCCCGGCCTGATGACCCCGACCGCAAGCCTCAACGTGATCGACAAGATGGCGGAAGCGATCTTGCACGACGAGACGACGCGCGCGAGCCTGCCGCCGTCCTTCGTGCCGTCGTCGCTGGCCGAAGTCGTCGTGCTGTCGGATTTCTGGTCGCCGATAGCTGAGATCACGACGATGCTTGCCGGGCTTTCCTCCTCCGGCGCGCACGGCACGCTGATCCAGGTCGTCGATCCCGCCGAAGAGACCTTCCCCTATTCCGGCCGTGTCGAATTCGTCGAGCCCGAGGCCGGCAGTGTCATCACCGCGGGCCGGGCCGAGAGCTGGGCGAGCGACTATGTCGCGCGCGTCGCGCTGCATCGCGAGCAGATCCGTGCCGAGACCGGCCGGCTCGACTGGCTGTTCTCGACCCACACCACCAGCCGCTCCGCGGCCGAGCTGCTGCTGTTCCTGCACGCCGGCATGATGGTGAGCAAGGGCGGCGGCCGCTCAACCGTCAAGGCGGGACGCAGCGCATGATCGCAGGCCTCCCCCTCTCCTTCGCCGAACCGCTGCTGCTGCTGGGGCTGGTCAGCCTGCCGGTGCTGTGGTGGCTGCTGCGCGTGATGCCGCCGCGGCCGCGCCGCGTCGAATTCCCGCCCACGCGGCTATTGTTCGACATCGCGCCGAAGGAAGAGACGCCGTCGCGCACGCCGTGGTGGCTGACCTTGCTGCGGCTCGCCGCGGCGGCACTGGTCATCCTCGCCGCCGCCGGGCCGATATGGAATCCGCAGACCGGCGTTGCCGCCGGCAAGCAGCCGCTGGTGATCCTGCTCGACGACGGCTGGAGCGCGGCCTCGAGCTGGGATGCGCGGATCAAGGCTGCCGACGAGCTCATCACCAATGCCGACAGCGACCGCCGCGGCGTTGCGCTGGTGCCGCTGTCCGAGCCTGCGCGCGACATCACGCTGATGCCGGCCGGCGCCGCACGCGTCGCGTTGCGCCAGCTTGCGCCGAAGCCCTACTCGATCGATCGCGTTGAAACCCTGGCGACGCTGGAACGTTTCCTCAAATCCACCGGCGACTGCGACATCGCCTGGCTGTCCGACGGCGTCGACACCGGCCGCGGCAGCGAGTTCACCGAAGGTCTCGGCAAGGTGATCGAGAACCGCAGTCTGACGATCTACGCCGGCGGCGCACAATCTGCGCAGGCACTGGTCGCAGCCGAGAACGCCGCCGCCAAGATGACGGTGAAGGTGCTGCGCACCGAGAGCGGCATTGCTGCGGGGACGGTGCGCGCGGTCGACGCCAAGGGTTCGCCGATCGGCGAGGCCCGCTACGCATTCGGCCCGCAGGAGCGCGAGACCGAAGCCGCCTTCGATCTTCCGGTCGAGTTGCGCAACGACATCGCGCGGCTCGAAATCGCCGGCGAGCACTCGGCCGGCGCCGTGCAGCTGCTCGACCGGCGCTGGCGCCGCCGCGCCATCGGCGTCGTGTCGGGCGCGAGCAGCGACACCGCGCAGCCGCTGCTGGCGTCGACCTTCTATCTCTCCCGCGCGCTGTCGCCATTCGCCGACGTCAGGCTCGGCGATCGCGGCGCGCCGCAGCAGGTGATCGGGCAGTTCCTCGATCAGCGGCTGCCGATGATCGTGATGGCCGATGTCGGCACGCTGTCGCCGGAAATCCGCGACCGGCTCAACGCCTGGATCGAGCAAGGCGGCGTGCTGGTGCGTTTCGCCGGGCCCCGGCTCGCGCAGGCCGATGACGACCTCGTTCCCGTCAAGCTGCGCCGCGGCGGACGCACGCTCGGCGGCAGCCTGACCTGGGAGAAGCCGCAACACATGGCCTCGTTCGCCGCCGATGGTCCGTTCGCGGGTCTCATTGTGCCGAAGGATATCACCGTCAACCGCCAGGTGCTGGCCGAGCCCGACGCCGTGCTCGCAACCAAGAGCTGGGCCTCGCTGGAGGACGGCACGCCGCTCGTCACCGGCGAGCATCGCGGCAAGGGCGTGGTCAGCCTGTTCCATGTCGGCGCCGATATGCGCTGGTCGGACCTGCCGATGTCCGGCACCTTCGTCGAGATGCTGCGCCGGCTGATCGATATGTCCGGCTACACCTCGAAGCCCGGACCGGGCGTTGCCAGCGATCCCAATGCCGAAACGGTTGCGCCGCTGCGCACGCTCGATGGTTTCGGCGCCTTCGGCCCGCCACCCTCGACCGCCAAGCCGATGTCGGCGGACTATCGCGACCGCGGCACCGCGGACCATCCGCCCGGCTTCTACGGCACCGTCGAGAGCCCGATCGCGGTCAACACGCTGGCCTCTGCCGACCGCATCGCGCCGCTCGACACCTCCGGCCTGCGCGCCAAGCATGCGACGTATACCAACGCCGAGCCGCGAGACCTGCGCGGCATCATGCTGTCGACCGCGCTGGCACTGTTCCTGCTCGATGCCATCGTGGTGGCGATGCTCGGCGGCGGCCTCGCCGCACTGATCCGGAGGCGCGCCGCGCCGGCGGTGCTTGCGCTCGCCTTCGTCCTTGCGACGATGATGGTGCCATCGCAGACGCGCGCGCAGAACAGCAGCAGCGACGACTTTGCGATCAAGGCCGTTTCGCAGACGCGGCTCGCCTATGTCGTGACCGGCAACGCCGACGTCGATTCCATCGTCAAGGCCGGGATGTCCGGACTGACGCTGTTCCTCGGCCAGCGCACCGCGCTGGAAGCCGGCGATCCCGTCGGCATCGATCCCGCGCGCGACGAGCTGGCGTTCTTCCCGCTGATCTACTGGCCGATCGTGCCGGGCGCGCCGAAGCCGCCGCAGGATGCCATCAACAAGATCGACGCCTACATGAAGCAGGGCGGCACTGTGATCTTCGACACCCGCGATGCCGTCGAGGCGCCGCCGGGCGACAACGGCGAGTCGCAGACGCCAGGCATGCAGACGCTGCGCGAATTGCTGTCGACCCTCGACGTGCCCGAGCTCGAGCCGGTGCCGCGCGAGCACGTGCTGACCAAGACGTTCTATCTGCTGCGCGACTTCCCCGGCCGCTTCAACACCGGACAGACCTGGGTCGAGGCGCTGCCGCGCGAAGACGACGAAGAAGCCGCGCAGCGGCCGGCGCGCGGCGGCGACGGCGTCTCACCGATCATCATCACCTCCAACGATCTCGCCGGCGCCTGGGCGATCCGTCCCGACGGCCAGCCGATGCTGCCGTTGACGCCGGGCGAGCCGCGCCAGCGCGAATTCGCCTTCCGCGCCGGCGTCAACATCGTGATGTACACGCTGACGGGTAACTACAAGGCCGACCAGGTGCATGCACCCGCCCTGATCGAGCGGCTGGGACAATAATATGAACTACGGTATCGCGTTCACACCGCTGGTTCCCTCGCTCGTGCTGTGGATCGCGCTCGGCGCGATCGTCGTCATCGCGGCACTGCTGCTGTTGTCGCGCGCCCGCGGCGCCGCGGTGCGTGTCGCCGCGCTGGCGCTGATCCTGCTGGCGCTGGCCAACCCGTCCTTCACCCGCGAGGACCGTGAGCCGCTCTCCTCGGTCGCGGCCGTGGTGATCGACAAGAGCCCGAGCCAGAATTTCGGCACGCGCAACCAGGAGACCGACAAGGCGCGGCAGGCGCTGATCGACAGCCTGAAGCAGATCAAGGGCCTCGAGGTCCGCGTCGTCGAGGCCGGCCAGGCCGACGGTGAAACCGACGGTACCAAATTGTTCGGCACGCTGACGTCGGCGCTGTCGGACGTTCCGGTCGAGCGCGTCGCCGGCGCGTTCATGATCACCGACGGCCGGGTGCACGATATTCCGGCCAACGCCCAGGCCCTCGGCTTCCAGGCGCCGGTGCACGCCCTCATCACCGGCCGCAAGGACGAGCGCGACCGCCGCATCGCGATCACGGCCGCACCGCGCTTCGGCATCGTCGGCCAGACCCAGACCATCACGTTCCGGCTCGACGACCAGGGCGTCACCGGCGAACGGGCCAAGGTCACGATCCGCCGCGACGGCGAGGTGATCAACGAGCGCACGCTGACCTCAGGCCAGACCTCGAGCGTCGACATCGACATCAAGCACGCCGGCCCCAACATCGTCGAGATCGAGGCCTCGCCGCTCGAGAACGAGCTGACCCCGGTCAACAACCGCGCCGTGGTCGCGATCGACGGCGTGCGCGACAAGCTGCGCGTGCTGCTGGTTTCCGGTGAGCCCCATGCGGGTGAGCGCACCTGGCGCAACCTGTTGAAGTCCGACCCAAGCGTCGATCTCGTGCACTTCACCATCCTGCGTCCGCCGGAGAAGCAGGACGGCACGCCGATCAACGAGCTGTCGCTGATCGCGTTTCCGACCCGTGAGCTGTTCCAGCAGAAGATCAACGAATTCCAGCTGATCATCTTCGATCGCTACGCCCGTCAGGGCGTACTGCCGATCGCCTATTTCGACAACATCGCGCGCTATGTCCGCTCCGGCGGCGCGGTGCTGGTGTCGGCCGGTCCCGATTACGCCTCGACCACCAGCATCTGGCGCACGCCACTGGATTCGGTGCTGCCGGCCGAACCGGTCGGCGTGACCGAGAAGCCGTTCTATGCGCATTTGAGCGACGCCGGGAAACGCCACCCGGTGACGCGCGGGCTGGAAGGCTCGAACGCCGAGCCGCCGCATTGGAGCCGGTTCTTCCGCACCGTCGACACCCGCAACGCGATCAACCCGCCGGTCATGACCGGCGCCGACGGCAAGCCGCTGCTGCTGCTGTCGCGGTTCGGCGAAGGCCGCGTCGCATTGCTGCTGTCCGACCAGATCTGGCTGTGGGCGCGCGGCTATGAAGGCGGCGGCCCGCATCTCGATCTGCTGCGGCGGGTGTCGCACTGGCTGATGAAGCAGCCCGACCTCGACGAAGAGGCGCTGCGGATGCAGGTGCAGGGCAAGGACCTGATGGTGGTGCGGCAGACCATGGCCGACACCGTAGCGCCGGTCACCGTGACGTCGCCGGGCGGCGCCACGCGCGAATTGACCTTGACGGCCGGCGATCCCGGCGAGTGGCGCACGACCTTGCCCGCGAGCGAGCTCGGCCTGTGGCAGGCCACCGACGGCACGCTGAAGGCGCTGATCAATGTCGGCCCGACCAACCCGAAGGAATTCTCGGAAGTCACCTCGACCACCGACATGCTGAAGCCGCTGGCGCAGGCGACCGGCGGCGACGCACGGCGCATCGTCGACGGATCGAGCCTCGACATGCCGCGCATCGTGCCGGTGCGCGCATCCTCGATCTTCCGCGGCGACGGCTGGCTCGGCGTCAAGATGCGCGACGCCAGCGTGGTCAAGGGCGTCGGCGTGCTGCCGATGTTCGCCGGCCTGGTCGGCCTGCTGCTGCTGCTCGGCGCGTTCGCGGCAACCTGGCTGCGCGAAGGACGCTGAGACCCGGCGCTTAGCGTCCCAACACGCTGCGTTGCTGCAATCACACACCAGCAACGGATCGACATGGTGGGTCTGAACCACCGTTGACATCGCGGTCGCCCTCCGATGTTATAATATAACATCAGGCAGCCGGGGAATGAGCGCTGTCCTGACGGGTGGGGCTCAATCGGCATGGACTGGTTCCGGAGACACATCAAGACTGGCTCGCGGCTGGCGCTGTTCGCGCTCGCCGTCCAGTTTGTGCTGTCGTTCGGGCACTTCCATCCGATCGCGACCGCGCAAGCCGCACCCGCGATCCAAAACGGTCTCACGCTAGCCGATCTCGCCTATATCGGGACCTCGGCTACGCCGGACCTCGCGGTCCAGGTCACCGGGACGCAGCCGCCCAGCGAACAGGACCGCGACCGGCATCCAGCCGACAATTGCGCGATCTGCGCCGTCGTCTCGCTCGCGGGCAGCATGCTGTTCACGGCCCCGCCGGTGCTGTTGCTGCCGGAAGCCGTCGAGCTACTGTTCCGCACCACCAATGCCGAATTCCTCCATCTGAAGTCGGCGCCCGCGGCCTTCCGCTCCCGCGCACCTCCTCTGTCCTGACATCGACTGATTGCTGCACGCCCTGAGCGGACGGCCGCGTCACAGTTGCGGCTTCCCGCAGGGCAAATCGGGATCGATCCGTCAGTTCGACGGGACCTGGATCAGGACAATGACATTTCAGAAGAAACGAGCCCTCCACATCGGAGGCGCGAGCTGGCTATTGCTTGGAGCAATGCATGTCGGCGCGCTGGCCGACGACACACCGACGCAACTCCCTGACGTTACCGTAACGGCGCCAAGCCCGATCCAGCGGCATCGGACTGTGCCGACGCGCACGCCGACCCGCGCTGTCCGGGCTGCACCGAGCCGCAACAGCGAACGCGTTGCGGCCGCGCAACCGGTACCCACGGCGCCGGCGCCGCAGCAGGGTGTGTTGCCCGTGGTCACCGACCAGTTCGCGACCGTCACCGTGGTGCCGAGCGAGGAACTGCGACGCTCCGGCGGCGCCACGCTTGGCGATCTCCTGTTTTCCAAACCCGGCATCACCGGCTCGAGCTTCGCGCCCGGCGCATCGAGCCGTCCCATCATCCGCGGCCTCGATGTCAATCGCGTCGGCATCGTCGAGAATGGTCTCGGCGGCGGCGGCGTCTCCGATCTCGGCGAAGATCATTTCGTGCCAATCGATCCGTTCTCGACCAATCAGGTCGAAGTGGTGCGCGGGCCTGCCGCCCTGCGCTACGGCTCGACCGCGATCGGCGGCGTGGTGAGCGCGTCCAATAACCGCATTCCCGACGCGATGCCGACCTGCGCGGCGGCACCGTTCCAGAGCTATGGGCTGCCGGTGAAGGCGCCGCTGGCCGACGCCGGCGGCCCGGGTTGCCTCAATGTCGAGACCCGCACGTCGGTCAGTTCGGTCAATCGCGGCGTCGAAGGCGGCATGCTGCTGGACGCCGGCGGCAACAATGTCGCCGTGCATGCCGACGTCTATGGCCGCACCACAAGCGACTACGGCATTCCGAGCTATCCATATCTGTTCGACCAAACCCGCCCTGTGAACGGCCGCCAGCCGAACTCCGCGACGCAGTCGGACGGCGCTTCGGTCGGCGCGTCGTATTTCTTCCAGGGCGGCTATATCGGCGCGTCGATCACCCAGAACGACTCGCTCTATCACATCCCCGGCATTGACGGCTCCGACCACAAGACCCGGATCGATGCGCACCAGACCAAGATCGCGGTCAAGGGTGAGTATCGGCCCGATGCTGCGGCGATCGACGCCGTGCGGTTCTGGGTCGGCGCGACCGACTATCGCCACAACGAGCTCGGCCTTGCCGACCCAACCAACCTGTCCAGCGACGGCGTGCGCCAGACCTTCACCAGCAAGGAGCAGGAGGCCCGCGTCGAGGTGCAGATGATGCCGTTCGATGCGCGCTTCGCCA
Organism: Bradyrhizobium sp. PSBB068; assembly: GCA_016839165.1. Taxonomy (NCBI): domain Bacteria; kingdom Pseudomonadati; phylum Pseudomonadota; class Alphaproteobacteria; order Hyphomicrobiales; family Nitrobacteraceae; genus Bradyrhizobium; species Bradyrhizobium sp. PSBB068. Next base: position 1,316,688 of record CP069300.1, on the reverse strand, counting down.
CCGTGACGACCGCGTTCGGCCTGCAGGGCGGGCATCAGGAGTTGACCGCGCCGAGCCCGGACGATCCGGGCGCGCTGTTCAACGGCCTGTGGAGCCCGAACAACAACAACCGCGTCGCGGGTTACGTCTTCAACGAGTTCAAGTTCACGGACCAGACCAAGGCGCAAATCGCAGGCCGCATCGAGCATGTCGAGCTGCACGGATCGACGCCGGATTTCCCGGCGGACTTCCTGCCCGACGGCGCGCCGCAGAGCTCGGTGTCGCGCAATCCGTCCTACACGCCGGTCAGCGGCAGCGTCGGGTTGATCCAGAACCTGCCCGGCGACCTCGTCGGCAGCATCACGGCGCAATATGTCGAGCGCGCGCCGAAGCCCGCGGAGCTGTTCTCGCGCGGCGCACATGATGCGACCGCGACCTTCGATATCGGCAATCCGAACCTGACGATCGAGACCGCGAAATCGGTCGAGATCGGCTTGCGCAAGGCGACCGGGCCGTTCCGGTTCGAGGCCACCGCCTACTACACGCGCTTCAGCAATTTCATCTATCGCCGTCTGACCGGGGTGATGTGCGGCGGCGATTTCGATTCCTGCGGCAATGGCGATCCCGGTAACGAAGGACGTCAGGCGGTGTATTCGCAGCGCGATGCAACCTTCCGCGGCGCCGAATTCCAGAGCCAGCTCGATATCGGCGCGTTCAATGGCGGCATCTGGGGCATCGAGAACCAGTTCGACGTGGTGCGCGCCACCTTCACCGACGGCAGCAACGTGCCGCGGATTCCGCCGGTGCGGCTCGGCGGCGGCGTCTACTGGCGCGACAGCAACTGGTTCACGCGCGTCAATCTGGTGCACGCGTTCGCGCAGAACGACATCGCAGTGATCGGCGAGACCCCGACCGCGGGCTACAATCTGCTGAACGCGGAGATCACCTACAACACCAAGCTCAATCAGTCATGGATCGGCGCGCGCGAGATGACGCTTGGTCTGGTCGGCAACAATCTGCTCAACCAGAACATCCGCAACTCAGTGTCCTACACCAAGGATGAGGTGCTGATGCCGGGCCTCGGCGTGCGGGCGTTCGCCAATCTGAAGTTCTGACACAACGGATCCCTCTGCCGCTTGCGGCAGGGGGATCACAATCTAACATCCGCGCCGTTCAATGCCCGACGACGACTTCGCTGATCTGAATCACCGGCTGCAGATCAGTATAGTTCGGGATGTCACCCATGATCTCCTGGGCGTGCTTGCCCATGGCGGCCCCGAAGGCTTCAACCGAGTCGCAGAAGATGTGGCACATGCCGACATAGGTTGCGGGAGTCCCCGGGGCGCCGCCGGCGAGGCCCTTGTCGACGGTGTAGTATTTGCAGGCGTCGCCCAGCCGCGCCTTCACCAGGGGCATGTGCTTGTCGCGATAATAGTCGTGATCAAAGCGTGCGCCTGGATTGTTCGGATACATCACACTGACCTTGATCATGGCGCGCACTCTCCCTGTTGATATGGCATGCGCCGGTCTTGTCCCGGCGCTTGCCTCAACTGTGCGTCAGATTGTCGGAGGGCGCAACCGTTCCCGCGATGGCTCGCGCTTATGTCAGATCGCCTTGCTCCAGTCCGGCTGGATCGGCCCGGACACGCCCTCGAACGCGCCGTCGACCAGTTCCAAGACAAGCAGGCGACTGTAGTCGACCGGGCCGGGCATCGTCATCCGTCCCTTCGCCACCGGCTTGAAGCCGACCCGCGCATAATACGGCTCGTCACCGACCAGCACGATCAGCCGGTGCCCCTTGGCGCGGGCGTCATTGATCGCGCGCTCGAGCAGCGCGTGGCCGACGCCGCGGCTGCGGAACGGCGGCTCGACCGTCAACGGCCCGAGCATCAGCGCCGGCGTCTCGCCGATGCAGACGGGAAGCTGGCGCACCGAGCCGACCAGCAAGGTGCCGATCCGCGCGGTGAAGGAGACATCGAGCAGATGATCGACATGCTCGCGCAGCCGGTAGGCGCTGAGCGCGAAGCGGCCGGGCCCGAAGGTGCGCTCGTGCAGGCGCTCGATCGCCTGGGCGTCTTTCGGGGTCTCGGGCAGGATGGTCAGAGAGAGTTCGGTCATTGTGGGGCGCGGGATAGCATCTGGCGGGGGCGCGGTCCATCACCGCCATGTCGCCGGCGGCGGCCTGCCCTCGAGCACCTCTGATATCCGCAGCCGCGTGCCGGGAGTGGTCTCCTCCGGCAGCGCGGCCGGATCGAAGAAGCCGCAGGCCACGATCTCGCGATTCGGCTCCGGCAGCCGGTCCTGCCGGTAGTTCCTGACGACGTAGACCGCGACATGATCGCGCGGCGAGACGTGGCTGTTGTGGAAGATGCCGTGCAGAACCGGCTCGCTCGTAAGCTCGATCCGGCCCTCCTCCTCCAATTCGCGCCGCAGCGACTCGATAAAACTTTCGCCGACCTCGACTCCGCCGCCGGGCAGATACCAGCCATGGACGTAGCTGTGCTTGACCAGGAACACCCTGTTGTCGGCGTCGAGCACCACCGCGCGGACCCCGAGCGTCATGCTGCGGGCCAACCGCCAGTAGAAATGGAACACCCACCTGATCTGCGGCTCGAAGCGCTTGCGTAAATCCTCAAGGATCGTCACTGAACCCTCGACATCATGGTGTTTGATCCGTGCTTTGATCCTTGCGCGCCTGCACAGCTCTTGCCAATACAGGGCAGGACGTTCGGGATAGCACGACATGACCGGCTACCGGCCAGTTTTCACCGACAATCCGGAGGGAATCGCGTGATGGCGGCGTTCCGCCTCGCACATCTGTCGGATCCGCATCTGCCGCCGCTGCCGGCGGCGCGGCTGCGCGATCTCGCCGGCAAGCGCGCCTTCGGCTATTTGAACTGGACGCGCAACCGTCACAAATATCACCGCCGCGACGTGCTCGACGCGCTGGTATCGGACATGCAGGCGCAGCAGCCGGACCATGTCGCCGTCACGGGCGACCTCGTCAACCTGGCGCTGGATGCCGAGTTCAATCCGGCGCGGCAATGGCTGGAGGGCGTCGGCGATCCCGCAGATGTGACGGTGGTCCCCGGCAATCACGACGCCTATGTGCGTGCCACCCGGCATCGCTTCGTCAGTCACTTCGGCGACTATCTGCGCGGCGACGCAGATGGCGCGGCGAGCCACTTTCCGTTCGTGCGCCGGCGCGGGCCGGTGGCGCTGATCGGCGTCTCCTCTGCGGTTCCGACACCGCCGCTGATGGCGACCGGCTGGCTCGGCCATGCCCAGCTCAACGCGCTGGATACGATCCTCGGGCAGCTGTCGCGGGAGGATGCCTTCCGCGTCCTTTTGGTGCATCACCCGCTGCACTCCGACGGGCGCGCCAAGCGGCTGACCGATTCGCATCAGTTGCTCGCGCTGCTCAAGCGGCACGGCGTCGAGCTGGTGCTGCACGGCCACGACCACATCCATTCCACGATGTGGTTCGACGGCCCCGAGCGGAAGATCCCGGCGATCGGCGTGCCGTCGGCATCGGCGCTGGCGCGCAAGCACTATCCGGCGGCGGCCTACAATCTGTTCTCGATCGAACGTGACGGCAATGCCTGGCGCTGCGAGCAGATCGTGCGCGGCCTCGGCGATCACGACGGCATCCGCGAGCTCAAGCAGGTGCGGCTCTCCTAAAGCATGGTCCGGAAAAGTGCGAAGCGGTTTTCCGAAAAGATCATGCTCAAACAAAGAGCTAAAGCGCGATGACGATTCAACCAAATATCATCGCGCTTTAGTCTCCTCCGCCGCCGCCGCAACCGCCACCACAGCCGCCCCCGCTGTCGCCGCCACCACCCCCGTCGCCGCCACCTCCGTCACCGCCGCCATGGCTGCCCCCGTCGCCGCCATGGCTTCCGTCGCTGCCGGCATCGCCAAAACCCGCTGACGATCCGTCGATCGAGGAGTCGGCAAAATCGCCGCCGCAATAGGGACTGCTGCCGGCAATGCCGCTGCGGCGCAGCGCCTCGCAGTCGGTGTGATAGATGAAGCCGTTCGCGATGTTGAGCTTGGCATCGAGCGCGAACAGCAAAGGCAGCCGTGTCGGCCTGACCGGATCGATGTTCTCGTATTTGCAGCAGTACCACCAGACCCGCCGCAGCCCCTCATTGCTGCGGCGCTGCTCCTTCACCAGCACGACGGCCGGCCTGTGATGCAGGAAGCCGCCGAAAGCGCGGCGGCAGAACGCGTCGTATTCGCGGGTGTAGAGGATGAATTCGTGCCAGAGGTCGTCGGCGGCCTGCGATGGCATCGAGACGTAGCGCCTGCCGCTCATCAGATAGGCGAGGAAGAACTGCCGCAGGCCGCGCGAGACCAGCGCGCTGTCCTTGCGGGTGAATCCGGGGTGATGCTTCTCGAGCCGGGCCAATAGCCCCGCCGGCCATTTGAAGGTGCGGATATATTCGGCGCGCCGCAGCGTCTGCCATTTGCCGAACAGCACGGCGCTGCCGACCACCGCGGCCGCCGCCAGGATGCCGAAGAATACCGAGGCGGGTGTTATGACCACGATGCCCCCGCCCCTTGCGTCAATTGCGCATGATCTCCGCGCAAACGCGTTCCGCGTTTGTCGCGAGGGAAGACCGTTTCACACCATTCCGGATCATGCTTTAGAGATTCTGCACGCTCGCAAGCAGCGCGAGACCGAACAATGCCAGCGCGCCCAGGATGAAGCCGAGCACGAACATGCCGATCCCGCCGCGGCGCTTCGGCGCCACCACCGATACAGGTGGCGGTGCCGGCGATTCGGCAACCGGTAGCGGCGTTGCCACCATCGCGTGCTCGCGCTCGATCATGCGCCGCGCTACATAATCGGTGACGGCATCGACGATCACCGCCACGTCGTGCGATTCGGCGAGCACAATGCGGCCGAACCGCGTGTCCTGCACGAAGCGGTAGATGCGCTTGTCGCGGCCCATCAGCACATGGGCGACGACGTCGATCCACAGCCGCGGCGTCTCGCCCTGGCTGATGCCGCGGTCGAACAGATCGACCTTCTCGGGCACCTGCGCGAACAGCGGATCGAGCGCGTCGTTGAGGATCTCCAGCCGCGCCACCTCGGCATCGCGCAACTCGACGACGACGCCGGTGCGATCGGCCGCCTCGATCCGCGCCCGCCGCAGCGCTTCTCGCAACGTCGGCCGCATTTCGCGCGCCTCGCTGCCGGTGTTCTGCGGATCGGACATGCCTTGCGGTCTCGTCGTGACGGGTTTGCTTACCGTTAACCTATCAGCAACCATGACGTCCGCAAAGGACGTTGGTTCCCAAGCACTTAGGCCGTCACTTATCCCCAGATCGAAAAAACCCAGGCGGTGTCCCAAAAGCGGTCGACCCCACCCGGATAAACCGGATGGGGCCGCCGTCCTTGGACGTTTTCTTAGCTCTGATAATTCTGGCGCTTAAGCCGAAACCCGCGACGGCTCCTCGACGATCGAGAAGCGAACGCCGGCCTTGTGGCGGCTCTCTTCCGAGACTTCCTTCCAGCACTCCTCGGCTTCCTTGCGGGTCTTGAACGGACCACGGACCTGGGCGGAGCCTTCGACGAGCTTGTGGAAGTTCATCGACCCGAACTCGCCGCCGATCACCCAGAAATTGCTGCCTTTGCTCATCGTCAGTCTCCTCTAAAAAATCCTGCTGCCTTGCCCAGCCGCCTGAAGTCTGATCCCCGCGACCTGCCCGTCGTACCGACATTCTTGACAGAGCATCGCGAAGCGCGTGTCAGGAGATAAACGCGAAAAGGCGAAGTTCGTATAGATGCCTTGTTTTCTATTGGTGATGTCATGTAACATATGAACTTGTAATAAATGTTGATTTGTAAAATCTGTCACAAAATTAGGTCAGGAAGACTGCCATGCCCGGCGAGTCCGGAAAGAAGCTGTTCGTCGGGCCTCGGTTCCGGCGGATCCGCCAGCAATTAGGGCTGTCGCAGACCCAGATCGCCGAGGGTCTCGGCATCTCGCCCTCCTACATCAACCTGATCGAGCGCAACCAGCGGCCGGTGACGGCGCAGATCCTGCTTCGTCTCGCCGAGACCTATGATCTCGATCTGCGCGACCTCGCCACCGCTGACGAGGACCGCTTCTTCGCGGAACTCAACGAGATCTTCTCCGATCCGTTGTTCCGCCAGATCGACCTGCCGAAGCAGGAGCTGCGCGACCTCGCCGAGCTCTGCCCGGGCGTGACCCACGCCTTGCAACGGCTCTACGCCGCCTATACCGAGGCACGCCGCGGCGAGACGCTGGTGGCGGCGCAGATGGCCGACCGCGAGGGCTCGCAGTTCGACGCCAACCCGATCGAGCGGGTGCGCGACCTGATCGAGGCCAACCGCAACTATTTTCCGGAGCTCGAGACCACGGCGGAGAATCTGCGCGACGAGCTCAACGTGCCGACCGAAGGCCTGTTCACGGCCCTCGCTGCGCGCCTGCGCGAAAAGCATTCGATCGTCTGCCGCGTGATGCCGGTCGATGTGATGCGCGAGACGCTGCGCCGCTTCGATCGCCACCGCCGGCAACTCCTGATCTCCGAACTGGTCGACAGTTCCGGCCGCAATTTCCAGCTCGCGCTGCAGATCGGCTTCGTCGAATGTGGCGCTGCGATCGATGCGATCGTCAGCCGCGCCGGCGCGCTCGACGACACCGCGCGCAGGCTCTATCGCATCACGCTCGCCAACTATTTCGCTGCCGCCGCGATGATGCCCTATCAGGCATTTCATTCCGCAGCCGAAGCCCTGAGCTACGATGTCCACGTACTGGCGCAGCGCTTCAACGCCGGCTTCGAACAGGTCTGCCACCGCCTCACCACGCTGCAACGGCCGAACGCGCGCGGCGTGCCGTTCTTCCTGCTGCGCGTCGACAATGCCGGCAACGTGTCGAAGCGGTTTTCCTCGGGCACCTTCCCGTTCTCCAAATTCGGCGGCACCTGCCCGCTGTGGAACGTGCACTCGACCTTCGACATGCCGGACCGCCTGCTCAGCCAGGTGATCGAACTGCCCGACGGCACGCGCTACTTCTCGATCGCGCAGACGGTGCGACGGCCGGTGGCGCCGTATCCGCAGCCGCAGCCGCGCTTTGCGATCGGGCTCGGCTGCGAAATCCGTCATGCGGCAAAGCTCGTCTATGCGACCGGCATGGATCTGGAAAAGATCGAGGGCACCCCGATCGGCGTCAACTGCCGGCTCTGCGAACGCGAGAATTGCAGCCAGCGCGCCGAACCGCCGATCACGCGCACCCTGATCCTGGATGAGACCACGCGGCGGGTGTCGTCGTTCGCATTCTCGAATGCGCGGGAGTTGTAGTCTCGCCTTCTTATCCTCCCCTGGAGAGGGAGGGTGGTTCAATCCACTGCGGCAAAGGCCTTGCACCAGCCGTCCTTGCTGATCGCACCCTCGACCACCTTACAGCCGTCGGGCGCGACGAACAGCGTGCACGAGCCACAGGAGTAGATGCCGTTCGGCGTGTCCTGATATTCGGCCTGCAGTTTTGTCATCCTGTCGGAGGCGGAAGCGGTTCGCAGCAGGAGCGCGGCGGGAAGTACCGCGATGGCAGCGCGAACGAAAGTGCGGCGCGAAGGTCCGCGTTGCTGTTTGGCCATGGTGTTCACCCCATGCGTCGTTCCGGCGAAGGCCGGGACCCATACTCCGTGACTGACATTGTAGGCGAGACTCGTGATTCCAACATCGCACAACAAGTAGCATTGGTGGTTATGGGTCCCCTGCGCAATTGCGCACCAGGCCGGAACGACACCGAATTTGTCGCGCAGTCGGTGAGACACACATCAGCATTGATTGACAGGCCTTGCTGAGTTGCCCGTCGGCGCAACTTGTTTCACCCCTTCCCGTCATTTCCGGGGCTCGCGAAGCGAGAACCCGGAATCCATCGAGCCCCAAGGGATTGTGGGTAAATGGATTCCGGGCTCGTGCTTCGCACGCCCCGGAATGACGAGAGGATGGACGCGTGGTCGAAGCCGCTCAGGGTTTCTTCAGATTGAGCGAGAAGCGCAGGTTGAGCGGCTGCAGCATTTCGGGCGGTGGTGCCTCGCCGACATTGCCGCGCTTCAGGATGGTACGCAGGTCCTCGGTCGCGCCGGCGTCATTGAACGCGGGAAAGGTGACGCGCTCGACGGTGCCGTCCGGGTTGAGCCAGGCACGGACCACGAGCGTTGGCGGCGGTCCGTTCTCTTTGCCGGAATTCTCGATGACCCAGTTGCGGAAGCGATTGGCGACCGTCTCGTCGGCCGCGACCCACTCTTCGAACCGGTATTTGACCAGCTTGGCAAATTGCGCCCAGGACGGCGGCGCCTGTTCGGGATTGCGAAAGTCGAGGTTCTGGGCACGGCTCGGCGCTGGGGAAAGGATCAGCAGGCCGAACGAGAGCACAAGCGTGCCCCGCAAGATGAGCATGGTTCTGGACAAGGGTTGACCGCAGGCAGCAGGCTGACAGGACGACGCGCAAGCATCGATCCGGGAGCAACTAGTCGGTCATTGTTGCAGGCATGTGACGCGCGCCGAGATGCTGGCGGCGCGATGCGCCCGCGAGGCGGTGCCGCTCATCTGCGGCCGGTCGTCTTCCTGGACGCGGATGCCATGCGCGGAAAGAAAGGATTTGGCGTGCGCCGCATCGACCGCCAGCACACGATCGATCGTGGTCCGCCGGCTGACCACACCCTCCACTAGGCCACGGGAATCCAGCACCGGCGCACCGCTGGTGCCGAAGGTGACATTGGAGCGCAGCACGAGATGCGCGGGATCGTGCTGGGTGCTGTCGACGAACGCATTGCCGAGCGCGCCGCCATGCGCAAGCATCGGCTTCAGGCGATCATAGGCTTCGGCAAAGACCATATCGTTGGCCACCGACGCAGTTGCACGCGGGAATACCGCCGCAAGGCCCAGCGTGCGCGGGACCTTGATCAACGCGATGTCGGTGGTAGCCAGCGCCACCACGCGCGCCGCGACCGCGCGGCCCTCCTTGCTGACCACGATGCGGGCGCAGTCCGCGACCGCATGACGCGCGGTCAGCATGTGCCCGAGATCGTCGACAAAGAACGCGGTGCCGTCGAGCCGCTGGCTGACCGTCGGCGGAGCGGTGACGTCACGGGCCAGCGGCTTCGCCGCCTCCATCTGTCGCGCCGGTTGAAACAGGGAGAATGGCACCTGCGCCGCGGCCTCGCGCGGCGCCAAGCCGGTGAGCGTACAACCGATCACGATACTGCAGGCCAGCCGGATCATGCGGGCAGGCAGTTGCGCGCGCGCCGCCAATGCCGTGCGGCCTGAAATCAAAACCGAGTGATGCACCTTCAGACCCCAATTCCGCCCGACGTCGCCGCGCCAACCGCACGTCGGTAATTTCTGTACATACACCGCAGCCGATGCGTGCGCTACGGCATCGTCGTGAATCGGTGACGCGCGGCGAGCGAGGAGGCGGACGTCATGCGACGGCACAACCGGCCGGGGCTATGCGAGCCAGCATGCGCGCGCGACGTCCGCCTGAGCTAATGCCCATCCGTTGACGCGCCCCGGATCAGCGGCGCGCAACGGCCCCCGTCTCCGCGCGGGGCGCCGTGAAGCGCCGCCGCGCGAGAGTGACATCGGCCATCAGATCGATCTGCGCCGCGTTTGGTCGGTCGTCGCCGTCAGCTGCCCGGCGGCGAGTAGACTGCCTTGAGCTTGCTTGCGTGCTGACGCACCACCTTGATCTCGTCCGGGGTAAACAGCCGGACCAGCTTCACGTTCTGCATGGCGCCGGCCGCCACCACCACGCCGCTGATGGCAGGCGCGACGGTCGGATCCGGCACGTCGAAGATCACCATCACGCCGGGACCATCGACCGACGTGCTGTACATCGAAATCAACTTGCCTCCGCCCGCCTCGATCAGCTTCTTGGCGGCCTCGTATCGATTGGTCGCCGGGTTCTCCATGATGTTGTTGATCGCACGCGGCGTGTATTCCCCTGAGAAGCAGAAATGCATGGCAATTGCTCCATTTGGCTGGGAATGAAAAAGGCGTTCACTCGGGCGTCGCCCAGGCAGAAGAGGATTTCGTACTGAAATGAAGAAGAAAGGGCCTGCCGATGGCCATGGGCGCTGCCGCGCATTCTCCGGAGTTCGGCGTAACCGGTGGCAGCTCGCCGCACAATCTACATCAAGTGCACGACAAATGAAATCGCGTTCAGGTGCTGCGACGAAATCATTCGATGACGCGGACTGAGGGGCAGCGAGGTTGACCTGACGCACGCCCGATGTCTTCCAACTGATCCCTGCTGACTTCACCTCAGGTCGTTCAACCGGCACAGCGCCTTGCAAACAAGGCCGAACTGCCTCAGTCTCCTGGGCCTATCACCAAGAACAAGCGAAAGAACACTCATGAAGCATCGTCCGCTCGGCCGCTCCGGCCTCACCGTCCCTCCTCTTTGCTTCGGCTGCAACGTGTTCGGCTGGACGGTGGATGAGGCTTCATCCTTTCGCCTGCTCGACACCGTGCTCGATCAGGGGCTGACGTTCCTGGATACGGCCGACGTCTATTCGCGCTGGGTGCCGGGCCATCACGGCGGCGAGTCCGAGACAATCATCGGCAAGTGGATGAAGACGCGCGGCAACCGCGACCGCATCATTCTCGCCACCAAGGTCGGCATGGACATGGGAGGCGGCAATGTCGGGCTGAAGCCGGATTACATCGCCCGCGCGGTCGAGGACTCGCTGCGGCGGCTGCAGACCGACATCATCGATCTCTACCAGTCGCACAAGGACGACGAGACCACGCCGCAGGAGGAGACGCTCGCGGCCTATGACAAACTGATCAAGGCCGGCAAGATCAGGGCGATCGGCGCCTCGAACTTTTCGGCAGAGCGGCTCAAGAGCGCGCTGGATATTGCCAAAGCGAACGGGCTGCCCCGCTATGAGAGCATGCAGCCCGAATACAGCCTGGCGGAACGATCGAGCTATGAAGGCGCGCTGCAACGCGTCTGCGTGGAGAACGACGTCGGCGTGATCACGTTCTTCTCGCTGGCCGCGGGATTCCTGACCGGCAAATATCGCTCGGAGGCCGACTTCGCCAAGAGCCCGCGCGGCGCGCGCAGCGTTCCAAGGTACATGAACCCGCGTGGCATGCGCATCCTCGCCACTCTCGACGAGGTCGCCGCGGAACAGCGCGCCGAGCCGGCCGCGGTCGCGCTCGCCTGGCTGATGGCGAAGCCCGGCATCACCGCGCCGATCGCCAGCGCCACCAAGCCCGAGCAGGTCGCAACGCTGGTCGCGGCGGCGAAGCTCGAGCTGAGCAAGGACCAGGTCTCACGGCTGGATGCCGCGAGCGCGTAACGGCGGGATGAATTTTAGTTGAATCGCTCTGGCGACGAACTCGCTGCGCCTCCCCCGCAAGCGGGAGAGGGACGCACCGCCTTCGCGGCCGCTGTTCAACCTGATCCTATGTTGCTCTAACCCCACGGCCCGCGCTGGCCTGAGGCACCGCCCCACGGGCTGCGCGGCGGATAGGTCGCGCCGGCCGGACGCGGTGCGGTCTGGGTGCCGAGCTCGGCGGCGAGCTGCTGCAGCGCGGCGATACGGTTGGCCGTCGAAGGATGGGTCGCGAACAGATTGTCGACGCCATGGCCCGACAGCGGGTTGATGATGAACATGTGCGCGGTGGCCGGATTGCGCTCCGCTTCCATGTTCGGCACGTGATGCGCCGAATTCTCGATCTTGGCGAGCGCGGACGCCAGCCACATCGGCTGCCCGACGATGCGCGCGCCATAATTGTCAGCGGCGTATTCGCGGGTGCGGCTGATCGCCATCTGCACCAGCATGGCGCCGAGCGGCGCCAGGATCATCATCGCGATCGAGCCTATGATGCCGGGGCCGTTGTTGTTGCGGTTGCCGCCGAAGAACATGCCGAACTGCGCCAGCATCGAGATCGCGCCGGCGATCGTCGCCGTGATCGTCATGGTCAGCGTGTCGTGATGCTTGATATGCGCGAGCTCGTGCGCGATCACGCCGGCGAGCTCCTCGCGGCTGAGTTGCTGCATCAACCCCGTCGTGACGGCAACCGCCGCGTTCTCCGGATTGCGGCCGGTCGCAAACGCATTGGGCTGTGCCTCGTCCATCACGAACACCCGCGGCATCGGCAGGCTCGCGCGCTGCGCCAGCTCGGCGACCAGATTGTGGAGATCGGGCGCACTGCGCGCATCGACCTGATGGGCGCCGTACATCGACAGCACCATGCGATCGGAATTCCAGTAGGTGAACAGATTTGTCGCAGCCGCGACGACCAGCGCGATCACGGCGCCGGTGCCGCCGCCGATCAGATAGCCGACGCCCATGAACAGCGCGGTGAGGCCGGCAAGCAGAAGCGCGGTGCGAAAATAGTTCATCGTGGTTCCCGGGCGGCAGCGGAATGCTGCCACAACCGACGCCGCTCAGGTAGGGATTTTACCGCTGAAACCGCAAGGGGACGTCGTGCGTCGCAGCGACGCGGCGCGGATTAACGATTGGTCATGTGCGGCGATCCGTGACCCGAATGACGCGCAGCACAATCCGGGACTATCTCACAGCGGACAGATTGCGCCGGATTACGCTTCGCTTCAGCCGGGCTTCACGCCTGCTGCGAATCTCACGCCTACTCTGCCGGCTCCTGCGCGTGCCGCGCCTCCTTCTCGCGCAGCGCGACCCGCAGCATGCGGGCGAGCTGGGCCCGGCTGTAGGGCTTTCCGAGGAACAGGATGCCCTGCTCGAGCTTGCCGTCCTGGTCGATGGCGTTCTCAGTGTAGCCCGACGTGAACAGCACGCGCAGGCCGGGCCGCCGCTTCTCGGCCTCGGTGGCGAGGTCGCGCCCGTTCATCGCACCGGGCATGATGACGTCGGTGAACAGGAGGTCGACCGGCGCGCCGCTGTCGAGCACGGCCAACGCTTCCGGGCCATTCTTTGCCGACAGCGTGGTGTAACCGAGGCTCTCGATCTGGGTCAGCACGTAGGAGCGCACCAGCTTGTCGTCCTCGACCACCAGCACGATCTCCTGCGCGCCGCGCATCTCCGGCTGCCGCCGCTCGGGCGGCGCCGCGGCCGCCGCGACCGCCGCCGCACGCGGCAGGAACAGCATGACCTTGGTGCCGCGGCCGAGCTCGCTGTCGAGCACGATGTGGCCGTTGGATTGCTTGACGAAGCCGTAGACCATGCTCAAGCCCAGGCCGGTGCCCTTGCCGACGTCCTTGGTGGTGAAGAACGGCTCGAACACTTTTGCCAGATCGGCTTCCGCGATGCCCTGACCGTTGTCGATCAACGCGATCACGACATAGACGCCGGCGGCAAGCCCGTCATGGCCGTGCACGTCGGACGGCTTGAGCTCGGCGGTGCGGGTCTCGATCGTGAGCCGTCCGCCCTTCGGCATCGCGTCGCGCGCGTTCAGCGCGAGATTGATGATCGCGGTGACGAGCTGGTTGGCATCGACCAGCGCGTGCGGCAGATCGGGCATCGGGCGGAAATCGATATCGACATGGTCGCCGATGGTCGGTCGCAGCAGCTCGATGGTGTCGACCATCAGCGCGTTGACGTCGACGTCGCTCGGCTGCAGCGGCTGCTTGCGCGCAAACGCCAGCAGGTGTCGCGTCAGCGATGCGCCGCGCTCGGCGGCGTCGCGGATCAATCCGGTGATCTCGGTGAGCTGGCGGTTGTGGGTGACCGCCTCGGCGAGGATGTCGATGGTGCCGGTGATGACGGTGAGGATGTTGTTGAAGTCGTGCGCGATGCCGCCGGTGAGCTGGCCGACGGCTTCCATCTTCTGTGCCTGGCGGATCGTGCTCTCGTTGGCCTCCGCCTCGCGGAAACGCTCGAGAAGGAATTCCGAGCGCTGGCGCTGGCGTCCTTCCTCCGCGAGCGCGACATGCGCCTCGCGCAGCTGCGCCTCGGTCGGGATCGCCAGGATCCGCGGGATCAGCGGCCACAGCAGTACCGCGGTGACGATCGAGGCGATCGCGGTCAGCGCCTTGACCAGGCCTTCGAGGCCGTAGATCGGCACCCACAACGTATAGATCGAGAATACATGCGTGAGGCCGCAGGCGAGGATGAAGGCGGCGAACGGCCAGGCCATCCAGCCAAACTGGATGTCGCGCCGCTTGGAGACGAGGATCGCGAGCGCAAACGGGATCGAGAAATACGAAGCGGCAATGATGGCGTCTGAAATCACGTGGAGCCAGATCAGCTCCGGTTCCCACAACAGGCAGATGCCGTGTGGCGAAAACGTCGACGAATCCAACAGACGCTCGAGAAAACTCCACATGGGTCCCTCCGGGCGTGATCGATCCGCCGACACCCCTGCCCGCGAATCACTTCGCCCAATCATAGCGGCGACCGTCCAGGCTGCCGAAGCCCAAATGGCCCGGGAGCGGCCTCCCCGTTGTTGCCTGGTGTTGCCCTGGTGTATGCAGTTTGGGCCACTTCCCCCTTTTTCAGCCGGTGACATCGATGCCAGCATGCCCACTCCGCGCCCCGATCAGGATCGCAGCGATCGCGGGAGCGCTGGCACTCTCCTCACTCGTCTCGTCCCTTGCCTCGGCGCAGCAGCCGCTGTCCAACCCCGCGGGTCCGGGCCCGTCCAGGGCGCGCCCGGCCACCGTGGCGCAGCCCCGCGCTGCGTCCTGCCACAATGGGCAGAGCTTCGATCGCTTCCTCACCGAACTGAAGCAGAAGGCGGTCGCCGCCGGCGTCTCGCAGCGCACGATCGCCGAGGCCGCGCCCTATCTGGTTTACGACCAGGGCATCGTCAACCGCGACCGCGGCCAGCGCGTGTTCGGCCAGATATTCACCCAGTTCGCCGGCCGCATGGCCGCGAACTACCGCATGCAGCAGGGCCAGCAATACATCCGGACCTATGCGGCCGCGTTCGCCCGCGCCGAGAAGGAGTATGGCGTGCCGCCGGCTGTCATCGCCGCGTTCTGGGGACTGGAGAGCGATTTCGGCGTCCAGATGGGCAATCTGCCGACGCTGAAATCGCTGGTGTCGCTGGCCTATGATTGCCGGCGCTCCGAGATGTTCCAGGGCGAGACCATCGCGGCGCTCAAGATCATCGAGCGCGGCGATCTGACGCCCGACGAGATGATCGGCTCGTGGGCCGGCGAACTCGGCCAGACGCAATTCCTGCCGACGCATTACTTCAACTACGCGGTCGACTATGACGGCGACGGCCACCGCAATCTGCTCGCCAGCGGCCCCGACGTGATCGGCTCGACGGCAAACTATATCGCCAATGGATTGAAGTGGCGGCGCGGCGAGCCGTGGCTGCAGGAGGTGCGCGTGCCGCAGGCCGCCAATTTCCCGTGGGATCAGGCCGACCTTACGATCAAGCTGCCGCGCTCGAAATGGGTTGCGCTCGGCGTCACCTCGACCGACGGCAAGCCGCTACCGAGCGACGAATTGCCGGCCTCGCTTCTGCTGCCGATGGGCCGGATGGGTCCGGCATTCCTGGCCTATCCGAACTTCGCCGCCTATACCGAGTGGAACAACTCGCTGATCTATTCGACCACTGCGGGCTATCTCGCCAGCCGCATCGCGGGCGCGCCGCCGATGCAACGGCCGCACGCGCCGGTCGCGCAGTTGCCGTTCGGCGAGATCAAGGAGCTGCAATCGCTGCTGGCGCGCGCCGGCTACGACGTCGGCAAGATCGACGGTGTGCTCGGCCAGGCGAGCCGCAGCGCGGTGAAGGCGATGCAGATGAAATACGGCCTGCCGGCGGATTCCTGGCCGACCGCGGAGCTGCTGGCGCGGATGCGTGGCGGCGGCCGCACGCAGCCGGCTGCGGATGCCGCAGTGCCGGGGGCGCGGTAGACGTCGGCATATCGTCCGGAATCGCTAGTCTAGCTCTCAGCCCATCATCGCTGAGGTGCGAGCCTTGCGGCGCAATTGCGCCGCTGGGCGAGCCTCGTAGGATGAATCGGCCACCGGCCGGGCCGTGCATCCTTCGAGACGCGCGGAGCCTGTCAGCGGGGCCGCGCTTCGCGCGGCCCCGCTGGCGCTCCTCCAGCGACAATGGCTACGCCATTGCGCTGGGATGACGGGAAAACAAAGAATATTTGACCGCCTGTTACAGCCCTCCGCAGTTGTATTCTTCCAACTGCGGCCCCATTTGCAGCATCGCCGTTCGGTAACATCCGGACTTTTATCAGCACCAGGGAGCATCCCATGTCCTTTTATGACGCCATCGTCCCCGCATATTTGCAGATTCTCAACAGCCTCACCGGCGAGTTGACCAAGGCCGAGGCGCATTGCGAGACGAAGAAGATCGCGCCCGAGGTGCTGCTGGGATCGCGGCTCTATCCCGATATGCTGCCGCTGACCAAGCAGATTCAGCTAGTCTGCGACCACGCTGCACGCGGCTGCGCCCGGCTGACCCACAGCGATGTGCCGTCGACGCCCGACACCGAGAAGAGCATCAGTGAACTGAAGCAGCGGCTGGCCAAGACGATCGACTACGTGAAGTCGTTCAAACCGGAGCAGTTCGATGGCGCGGACGCAAGGGACGTCACCTTCCCGATCGGCGCCGAGCGCACCATGACCCTGAAGGGCCAGCAATTCCTCAGCGCATTCTCGTTCCCGAACTTCTATTTCCACGCCGTCACCGCGCACGGCATCCTGCGCCACAACGGCGTCGAGGTCGGCAAGCGCGATTTCCTCGGCGTCAGCTGACGCGATATTCCCCGCCGCGGGATTTTAGCCTCACGCTCCCAGCCGTGCTACTGCTCCCTGACAACAACAAGACTTCAGGGAGCACGCCATGTCGACCACAACCCACGCGCCGAGAGCCATCGATCCGTCAGCATCACTGCACGCCGAAGCGCTGGGGCTGGCGGAAAACCACCGCCGCCTCGCGGGCCGGCGCATCATCGTGGTCGGTGCCGGACAACGCACAACGGTCGATGAAGCACCGCCGATCGGCAACGGCCGTGCCATGAGCGTGCTGTTTGCGCGCGAGGGCGCTTCCGTAGCCTGCCTCGACGTCAACAAGGAAGCGGCTGACGACACAGTCGCACAGATCACCAGAGAGGGCGGCAAGGCCTTCACCGACGTGGTCGATGTCTCCGACGTCGCGGCGATCGCGCCCGCGGTCGAACGCTGCGCGCAAAAGCTCGGCGGGCTCGACGGGCTGGCGCTGAATGTCGGCATCTCCTCCGGCCTGTCGCTGCCCAAGATGACGGCGGAAGCCTGGGACCGCGACTACGCCGTCAACGTGCGCAGCCACATGCTGTTCGCGCAGAAGGCGCTGGAGCTGATGGCACCGGGGGGTGCGATCATCTTGATTTCGTCGATGGCAAGCCAGCGCGCCGGCGGCCGCAATCCGGCCTATGAATCCTCCAAGGCAGCGCAGATCGCGCTGGGCCGGGCGATCGCGCGGGCCGGCGAGGACAAGGGCATTCGCTGCAATGTGATCGCGCCTGGCTTCATGGATACGCCGATGGGCCGCGATGCCAGCCGAAGGCGGTCGGACCGCGCCGTGACAGTACCGTTCGGCCGCCAGGGCACCGGCTGGGAGGTCGCGTATACTGCATTGTTCCTGATTTCGAACGAATCCTCCTACGTGAACGCGCACACCCTGTTCCTCGATGCCGGTCACATGGGCGGAATCGTGCGTGGCTGATCTGCGGACGGGCCATTGCGCTCGTCGCCGCAATGCACAACTGTCCGTCATCCATCATTATCTGGAACATTTCACATGAGCCAATCGACCAAACTCCTCGAGCCCTACAAGCTTGGCGCGCTGACCCTGTCGAACCGCCTGGTAATGGCGCCGCTGACGCGCAACCGCGCGCCGGCGCCGAACTTCGCGCCGGGCCCGCTCGCGGTGGAGTATTACGGCCAGCGCGCGTCGGCCGGCCTCCTGATCACCGAAGCCAGCCAGGTCTCGCAGCAGGGCCAGGGCTATCAGGACACGCCCGGCATCTATTCCAAGGAGCAAGTCGAGGGCTGGCGCAAGGTCACCGATCGCGTGCATGAGCGCGGCGGCCGCATCTTCATCCAGCTCTGGCATGTCGGCCGCATCTCGCATGTGGCGCTACAGCCGAACGGCGGCGCACCGGTGGCGCCGAGCGCGATCCGCGCCAAGACCAAGACCTTCGTCAACGGCACCTTCGCCGATGTCTCCGAGCCGCGCGCGCTGGAGCTGTCGGAGATCCCCGGCATCATCGACGATTTCAAGCGCGCCACCGCAAACGCGATTGCCGCCGGCTTCGACGGCGTCGAAATCCACGGCGCCAACGGCTATCTGCTCGACCAGTTCGCCAAGGATGGCACCAACAAGCGTACCGACGCCTATGGCGGCTCGATCGAGAACCGCGCGAAGCTGATGCTTGAAGTGTCCAAGGCAGTGGTGGGCGAAGCTGGCGGAGACCGCACCGGCATCCGCATCTCGCCGGTGACCCCAGCCAACGATGTTTCCGACAGCAATCCGCAGCCGTTGTTCGACTATATCGTCGATCATCTCAATGCGCTGAAGCTGACCTATATCCACGTCATCGAAGGCGCGACCGGCGGCCCGCGCGACAACGCGCCGTTCGACTACGCCTCGCTGCGCAAGCGCTTCAAGCAAGCCTACATCGCCAACAACGGCTACGACTTCGCGCTGGCGGAGAAGGTGCTGGAGGCCGGCGCTGCCGACCTGATCGCGTTCGGCAAGCCGTTCATCTCCAATCCTGATCTCGTCGAGCGGCTCAAGGCCGGCGCTCCGCTGAACGAATGGGACAAGGCGACCTTCTACGGCGGCGGCGCCAAGGGCTACACGGATTACCCGACGCTGAAGGCAACCGAAGCGGCGGAGTAAGATCGGGCTTGGTCTACCTCGTCATTTCCCCGGTGCGCAATTGCGCACCTGAGGATGCGGCGCCAGGTGCAGACCCGGAATCCATTGATCCGCATCATGCGCGTTGGGATGGATTCCGGGCTCGCGCTTCGCAGGCCCCGGAATGACGAAAGAGATTGCTGCAATTGCGATTGAAAAGGGCTGGGATCGCTCCCGGCCTTTTCGTTGCGCGCCCGCACATCCGACTTCCTACGCATCGACAGCCTCACCACTCTCCACCTCCTCCGCCACCATCCGGTCGAGGTTGCGGTTGAGCCGCCGCAGCAGATCGAGCAGCGTTGCCGCCTCGACCGTGCTGAACCCGGCCAGCGCCTGATTCTGGTTGCGGTGGAGCGCCTTGCGCGCGGCCGGCAACTTGGCCCTGGCGGCCTTCGTCAACGAAACCAGCTGGCTGCGACCATCGCCCGGCATCGGCGTACGCTGAACCAGTCCGTCGCGCTCCATGCGCGCCAGAATCTGCGCCATCGACGGCTGCTCGACTTTCGCGGCGCGGGCGAGGTCGCGCTGTGACATCGCCTTGCCGTCGCGCAACAGATAGAGCACCGGCAACTGGCCGATGCTGAAGCCGTGCGGCTTCACCCGCCGCTCGCCGAGCCGCAGGAAGCTGCGCGAAGCCATGTTCACCAGCGGCGCGGGACGATCGAACAGGTCCCAATCGGTCACGATGCCACCATTTACATAGGTCCCTATTTATAGTAAATAGGTACCTATGTATCCTGATGTGAGCGTGGTGTCCATGAGTTCGAAGCCAATTCGCATTGCCGTCGTCGGTGCCGGCCCCGGAGGCCTGACGCTCGCCCGCCTGCTGCGTATCGCTGGCGTCACGACGACAGTGTTCGAGCGGGAGACATCGGCGACCGAACGTCCGCAAGGCGGCACGCTGGACCTGCACACCGAGAGCGGCCAGCTAGCGCTGGCGCGCGCCGGGCTCACCGACGCCTTCCTGCGCGTCGCCCGTTACGAGGACCAGGGCAGCCGGCTTTACGACAGCGACGGCCGGCTGCTGCTCGCGGACGACGACATGACCGGTGATCGTCCCGAGGTCGACCGCACCGCGCTCCGCGATCTCCTGCTGCAATCATTGCCGCCGGACGCCGTCCGCTGGGGTCATGGCCTGCGCGAGGTCACGCCACGCCATGACGGACGTTACGATCTCGTCTTCGACAGCGCGCGCGAGGGGCCGTTCGATCTCGTGATTGGCGCCGACGGCGCGTCGTCGCGGGTGCGCCCGCTGGTGTCGCGCTATCAGCCACAATATAGCGGGCTGACCTTCATCGAGTTCGGCATCGACGACGTCGATCAACGCTACCCGGCGCTGTCGCAGCTGGTCGGCCGCGGCAAGATGGGCGCGGAGGGCGCCGGCCGCAGCGTGATCGTCCAGCGCAACGGCAACGCCCATCTGCGCGGTTACGCGATCTTCCGCGTGCCGCTCGAATGGGCGGAACGGCGCTTCGACGTCACTTCGCCATCCGGCATGCGCCAGGCGCTGCTCGGCGAATTCGCCGGCTGGGCCGCCGCCCTGCTCGACCTGTTCCGTGCCAGCAGCGATCAGTTCGCGCTCCGGCCGATCCATGCGTTGCCAGTCGGGCATCATTGGACCAATCGGCCCGGTGTCACCTTGCTCGGCGACGCCGCGCATCTGATGTCGCCGTTCGGCGGCGAAGGCGTCAACGCTGCGATGCTGGATGCGGTGGAGTTGGCACGGCATCTGGTGGGTTCGCCGGATTGGCGCGAGGCGGTGCGCACCTATGAGGCCGAGATGTTCGCGCGCGTCGCCGGGCCCGCCGGTGAGGCCGCCGAAGCCGCCGCGACCGAGCTGTCGCATATCAGCCAGGAACTGACACTGGCACAGCACCATGCCCACATGCAGGTGCGCGCGGCGGCCGGACAATCCACGGCGCGATAGACGCTGGCCATGCCTTCCGACGCCGCATAGCATGGTCCGGCCTGAAGATGGTCACGTACGGAAATGAGCAAAGACAACGCCGAGGATATCGTTCGACGCGCCACCACGGCCTTCAATGCCGGCCGGCATGGCGAGGCGATCGTGCTCTGCGAGCGCGGCCTTGCACGCCAACCCGGCGAGCCGATGCTGAGCCACCTGCTGGCAGCCGTGCTGTTTGCGAAGGGCGAGATCGCGCCGGCCCGCAGCCATATCGAAGCCAGCCTGGCGCGGCGCCCCGACAATGCCGCGGCGCAGTTGCTCGCCGCCCGCCTCGCCCGCACCGGTGGCGAATTCGACGCGGCACTGGCGCATCTCGACCGCGCCATCGCGCTGAAGCCGCAGCGCGATGCATTCGTCGAGAAGGCCCGCACGCTGGAGCTGGCCGGCCGCAAGGCGCAGGCGCGCGAGGCCTGGGAGGCGATCCTGAAAGTCATCCCGGAGCATCAGGAGGCCAACGCGCGGCTCGGGCGGCTGGCCTGGGAGGATGGCGAATTGGCCAAGGCCACAAGCCTGCTTGCGTGCGCTACCGCGAGCCCGGCACCGGCCTCGGTGTGGTTCGATCTCGGCGTGGCACGGCAGGATATGCGCGACCATGACGGCGCTGCGAACGCCTATCGCAAGGCGCTCGAGATCAAGCCGGATTACGCCGAGGCGGCGCTCAATCTCGGTATCGCGCTGCAGGAGGACGGCAAGCCCGACGCCGCGATGCAGGCCTTCGCACGCGCCTACGGCCTGCGTCCGCAATTGTTCGGATCGATCGCGATGGCGCTGACCTCGGCCTCGCACGGACGCCTGTGGCTCGATGAGAGGGCCCTGCGGAACGCGCTAGCTGGTTAACCGCCCGCGCATGGCGCGGAAATGCTTGCGGTAGACATTGGGCGCAGCCAACACCTCGCCGACGACTTTCGCATAGGCTTCGCGATGCGCGTCGTCGAAGGGCTCAAACACCAGTTCGGGAGCCTCGCGCGGTACCGCAAAGCATTGCACGACCGGCGTCCCCTTCGGCAGCACACCGGCAAAATCAGACTCCGTCCAGACCGCGGGGAAATTGATCCCGCCGTCGTGAAACCGGTCGGCGTCGACGAGCCCCGAGATCGACCGGAACGGCAAGTCGTCGCGATTGACCGGATGTGTCGCGAACAGCGACCAGCCCGGTTCGAGCTCGATGGTCCAGAAGCTGTTGAACTTCAGCGCGGCCTGCCCGTTGGCGAACGGTGCGCCGGCGAACTGCGCAACGGGATGGAAGCTGAGCGGCGCGCGCGGATGGCCCTGCGTCGCAGGCTCCGGAATGTCCCAGTCCCAGGCGAATGCACCGCGCTCGACCCTGACATCGCAAGGCAGCGGGATCATGACCCCGTGGGCCATCGCATCGACGAAGGGCGGACATTGCTTGACCGTGCGGATGTCGCGGTCGTGGATGTCGGAATGTGCCTTTGCCGGCATCGCGCGCAGCCAATCGGGCAACGCAGTACGGGCCGGGAACGGCCGCGGCAGATGCTCGGCAAGCCGCGGATCGCAGCGGAAAATCATGCGCATGGTGAAACTCCGGGATCATGATGCGACGACGAGGAGACGCATGATGAGCTTCGTCGCGTCATTTGAGCACAATCCCGAAGGGCGCTCCACTCTTCCGGATAGAGGCGCCGATGATGCAAAAAGGCCGGGATCGCTCCCGGCCTTCGCAGGTTTCGTATCGCGTGGGCTGGTACGCCCTATCGCCTTACTTCGCTTCGGCGCGCTTGGGCGGGCTCGCCGGCCACGACTTGATCAGGGTGTCGTAGTCGATCGTTTCGCCCTTCGGCTTCTCGTTCGCGAGCTTGCGCTGCGGAGCGATGGTGCCGTCCTTCTCGGCCTTCTTGTACCAGTACTCGGCGGTTTCCTTCTTGTTCAGCTTCGGTCCGCAGGCGCCCTGCACACCGGACTTCTCAAGACGTTCCATCACCGAATCCTGGGCCGCGGCCAGCGCGTCCATCGCGGCTTGCGGCGTCTTCGCACCGGACGACGCATCGCCGATGTTCTGCCACCACAGCTGAGCGAGCTTCGGATAGTCAGGCACGTTGTTGCCGGTCGGGGTCCACTGCACGCGCGCGGGCGAGCGGTAGAACTCGATCAGGCCGCCGAGCTTCGGCGCACGCTCGGTGAACGACTTGTCCCAGATGTCGGATTCACGGATGAAGGTGAGACCGACATGGCTCTTCTTCAGGCTTGTCGTCTTGGAGACGATGAACTGCTGATAGAGCCAGGCCGCCTTGCGGCGATCGACCGGGGTCGACTTCAAGAGCGTGAGCGAACCCACGTCCTGGTAGCCGAGCTTCATGCCGTCCTTCCAGTACGAGCCGTGCGGCGACGGGGCCATACGCCACTTCGGCGTACCGTCCGCGTTCATCACGGCAATGCCCGGCTTCACCATGTCGGCGGTGAAGGCGGTGTACCAGAAGATCTGCTGGGCGATGTTGCCCTGCGAAGGCACCGGGCCCGACTCGGAGAAGGTCATGCCCTGTGCCTGCGGCGGAGCATACTTCTTCATCCAGTCGAGGTACTTGACGATCGAATAGACCGACGCCGGGCCGTTGACATCGCCGCCACGCTCGACCGACGAGCCGACCGGACGGCAGCCTTCCATGCGGATGCCCCATTCGTCGACCGGCAGGCCGTTCGGGAGACCCTTGTCGCCGTTGCCGGCCATCGACAGCCAGGCGTCGGTGAAACGCCAGCCGAGCGAGGGATCCTTCTTGCCATAGTCCATATGGCCGTAGACCTTGACGCCGTTGATCTCCTTGACGTCGTTGGTGAAGAACTCGGCGATATCTTCATAGGCCGACCAGTTCACGGGCACGCCGAGATCGTAGCCATACTTGGCCTTGAACTTGGCCTTGTATTCCGGGTTGGTGAACCAGTCATAGCGGAACCAATAGAGGTTCGCGAACTGCTGGTCGGGCAGCTGATAGAGGTGACCGTTCGGTGCCGTGGTGAACGACTTGCCGATGAAGTCGTCGATGTCGAGCATCGGATCGGTGACGTCCTTCGCCTCACCCTTCATCCATTCCGTCAGGTCGACCGCCTGGCCGTAACGGAAGTGGGTGCCGATGAAGTCGGAGTCGTTGATCCAGCCGTCATAGACGTTCTTGCCGGACTGCATCTGGGTCTGGATCTTCTCGACGACGTCACCTTCCTGGATGATGTCGTGCTTGACCTTGATGCCGGTGATCTCCTCGAACGCCTTGGCGAGCGTGCGGGATTCGTATTCGTGCACGGTCAGCGTTTCGGAGACGATGTTGATCTCCATGCCCTTGAAGGGGGCAGCGGCTTTGATGAACCACTGCATCTCCTTCATCTGGTCGTCCTTGGAGAGGGTCGACGGCTGGAATTCGCTGTCGATCCACTTCTTGGCGGCGGCCTCGTCGGCGCGGGCCGGCGCGGCAAGCGTGACCGATGCTGCGACGAGCGCGATCGCGCTGGTCATCGTCAAAAGTCTATCTTTAGTCATTGGTAAATGTCGCATGTGATTCCTCCGGTTGCAGCGACTAAATCCAGGCCCGGGTAGACCCCGGATCTGCTCTTTTTCGCGTTCTTCAGACGGTGCGAAAGATCACCACGGCTGAAAGAAGCGAAATTACCGTTCCGAGCCACAGGCTCGAAATCTCGACGCCCTCGCCGATCGGCAAGGTGAAAATCGGATCGGTGCCGACGAGGGCGATCCACAGCAAGTGGATCACCGCCGCCAGCACCAGCGAGACGAACAGGCGATCGCCGCGCGTGGTCGGAATCCGCAGCACGCCGACCCGCTCCGCTTCGGGATAGGCAGCCGCGAGCCAGGTCATGACGCCGAGCGTCGAGGCCAGCAGCACGAAGAAGACCGCGGTCGGCAGCGTCCAGGCCATCCATGCGATGGATTCCATAGCTCAAGTCCTCCCACGCGATACGGTGCGCCCCCTCTCCCATGGGGAGAGGGCTGGGGTGAGGGGGTACGGTCCATCGATCGAGACAAACCCCTCACCCGGATTTGCCGCTTCGCGCCAAATCCGACCTCTCCCCTTGGGAGAGGTGAAGCGCGAGATGGTGCCTGATTGCTTCATCATGACGCTAGACCCGGCCGAGCGCGAAACCGCGCGCGATGTAGTTGCGGACGAACCAGATCACGAGCGCGCCGGGGATGATGGTGAGCACACCGGCCGCGGCAAGCAGGCCCCAGTCCATGCCGGCGGCCGACACCGTGCGCGTCATGATCGCCGCGATCGGCTTGGCCTGCACCGAGGTCAGCGTGCGCGCCAACAGCAACTCGACCCAGGAGAACATGAAGCAGAAGAACGCGGCGACGCCGATCCCGCTCGCGATCAGCGGCACCAGGATCTTGATGAAGAAGCGCGGGAACGAATAGCCGTCGAGGAACGCGGTCTCGTCGATCTCGCGCGGCACGCCGGAAACGAAGCCTTCGAGGATCCATACCGCGAGCGGCACGTTGAAGATGCAGTGCGCGAGCGCGACCGCCCAAGGCGTATCGAACAGGCCGATCGCCGAATAGAGGTTGAAGAACGGCAGCGCATAGACCGCCGCCGGCGCCATGCGGTTCGACAGCAGCCAGAAGAACAAATGCTTGTCGCCGAGGAAGCGGTAGCGCGAGAACGCATAGGCCGCCGGCAGCGCCACCGCGATCGAGATCACGGTGTTGATGACGACATATTCCAGCGAATTGATGTAGCCGGAATACCAGCTCTCGTCGGTGAAGATGCGCCGGTAGTGCTGCAGCGTCGGCGTGTGCGGCCACAGCGTCATCGTCGAGACGATCTCGGCGTTGGTCTTGAAGCTCATGTTGACGAGCCAATAGATCGGCAACAGCAGGAAGATCAGGAACAGCGCCATGATCAGGCGGCGGCCGGGGATCGAGTGCATCACGCCGCTCCTTCCTTGACCGGCCGCTCGGTGCCGGCATTGGTCATCACGGTGTAGAACACCCAGCAAACGATCAGGATGATCAGATTGTAGACCAGCGACAGCGCCGCAGCCTTGCCGAGGTCGAACTGGCCGAGCGCGATCTTGACGAGCTCGATCGAGACGAAGGTCGTCGAGTTGCCGGGACCGCCGCCGGTGACCACGAACGGCTCGGTGTAGATCATGAAGCTGTCCATGAAGCGCAGCAGCACCGCGATCAGCAGCACGCGGTTCATCTTCGGCAGCTGGATCGCCTTGAATACCGCCCAGCGCGAGGCGCCGTCGATCTGCGCCGCCTGGTAATAGGCGTCGGGGATCGACTTCAGGCCGGCGTAGCACAGCAGCGCGACGAGGCTGGTCCAGTGCCAGACGTCCATCACGATGACGGTGACCCAGGCATCGATATCGTTGGCGACGTAGTTGTAGTTGAAGCCGAGGTGATTCAGCACATAGCCGAGCAGGCCGATATCGGGCCGGCCGAAGATCTGCCAGATCGTCCCGACTACGTTCCACGGAATCAGCAGCGGCAGCGCGAGGATGACGAGGCAGGCCGCGACGCTCCAGCCCTCGCGCGGCATCGACAGCGCGACGACGATGCCGAGCGGCACCTCGATCGCGAGGATCACGGCGGAGAAGAACAAATTGCGGCCGAGCGAGGCCAGGAAGCGACCGCCGAGATCGGTCGAGGGATCGAGCAGCTCCTTGAACCAGCCGACGCCGTTCCAGAAGAACTGGTTGTTACCGAAGGTGTCCTGCATCGAATAGTTCACGACCGTCATCAGCGGCAGCACTGCCGAGAACGCCACCACCAGGAACACCGGCAGCACCAGGAACCAGGCTTTTTGGTTGATCGTCTTGTCCATCAGGCGACCCCTTCCACCAAATGGCTGTCGGCATAGACGTGGACATAGGCGGGATTGAAAACGAGACCGGCGGTGTCGCCGGAGACCGAGAAGCCCGGCGGCACGCGCGCCGCAAGCTTGGTGTTGCCGACGCGCACGCGGGCGAACTGGATCCGGCCGAGATCGTCGATCCGCTCGATCGTGGCCGAGAGCAGCCCGGACGCCGGCGGAGCGACGTCCACGAATTCGGGCCGCACGCCGATCTCGATCTTCTTGCCGGCCGGCAGCACACCATAATTTCGATGCAGGCCGATGACATGGCCGTCGATCCGCGCCTCGTGGCCACTGACCTCGGCGGGCACGATGTTCATGCCGGGCGAGCCGATGAAATAGCCGACGAAGGTATGCGCCGGCTTGTCGAACAATTCGGCCGGCGTGCCGCTCTGCACCACGCGGCCGTCATGCATGACAACGACGGTGTCGGCGAATGTCAGCGCCTCGGTCTGGTCGTGGGTGACGTAGATCATCGTGAGGTCGAGCTCGCGATGCAACGCCTTCAGCTTGGAGCGCAATTGCCACTTCAGCTCGGGATCGATGACGGTGAGCGGCTCATCGAACAGCACGGCCGCGACGTCGGAACGCACCAGGCCGCGGCCGAGCGAGATCTTCTGCTTGGCGTCGGCGGTGAGGCGCGTCGCCTTGCGGTTCAGGTAAGGCGTGAGGTCGAGCAGGTCGGCGATCTGCCTGACCCGCGCATCGACTTCGGCCCTGGCGACGCCGCGGTTCTTCAGCGGGAACGCCAGGTTCTCACCCACCGTCATGGTGTCGTAGATCACCGGGAACTGGAACACCTGCGCGATGTTGCGCTTCTGCGTGGACAGCGGCGTGATGTCACGGCCGTCGAACAGAATCTGTCCGCGCGACGGCGTCACGATGCCGGAAATCAGATTGAGCAGCGTGGTCTTGCCGCAGCCGGACGGCCCGAGCAGCGCATAGGCTCCGCCCTGCCGCCAGGTCATGGTGACCGGCTTCAGCGCAAAGGATTCCAGCGGCGCGTCATTGCCGTTGTAGGACTGGGCGAGATCGACGAGGTCAATGCGGGCCATCAAGCATCTCCCTCACTTCGAGAAACTTGTTGCGGGTGAAGCGACGAGGCGATCGGCCGCGTCGAATACGAAGATGTTGTCGGGATCGAGCGCGGCGTCGAGCACCTGCCCGGGTTCGTATTCGTGCACGCCGTGCAGCACCGCGACCCAGTTGGAGTCGTGGACATGGACGTGCACGAAGCTTTCCGAGCCGGTGATCTCGGTCACCGTCACCGTGGCGGAGAACTTGTGGCGCCCGGCCGCGACGTTGCCGACGTCGAGTTGGTGCGCGCGGAAGCCGATCCGGTAGGCGCCGTCCGGGAGGTTGGCATAGAGGCCGGCCGCGGCCGCCTGTTCGCCGCCGGCATAGGTCACCCGGTCACCCTTCTTCTCGATGCCGATGATGTTGAGCGGCGGATCCGAGAACACCTGCGCGACGCGCAACGTGTCGGGATGACGGTAGACCTTCGGCGTTGCGCCGGTCTGCAGCGCCTGGCCTTCCCACATGCACACCGTGTCGCCGCCGAGCAGCAGCGCTTCCGACGGCTCGGTGGTGGCGTAGACGAAGATGGCGCCGGAGGCCTCGAAGATGCGCGGCAGTTCGGCACGCAGCTCCTCGCGCAGCTTGTAGTCGAGGTTGGCGAGCGGCTCGTCGAGCAGCACGAGGTCGGCGCCCTTGACCAGCGCGCGCGCGATCGCGGTGCGCTGCTGCTGGCCGCCGGAGAGCTGCAGTGGGGTACGCTTGAGGAAAGGCTCGAGCCGCAACAACGCGGCCGCCTCCGCCACCCGCTTCTCGATCTCGGCCTTCGGCTTGCCCTGCACCCGCAAGGGCGAAGCGATGTTCTCGTAGACCGTCAGCGAGGGATAATTGATGAACTGCTGATAGACCATCGCCACCGAGCGCTGCCGCACGTCGGCGCCGGTGACGTCCTTGCCGTCGACCAGCACACGGCCGGTGGCCGGCTTGTCGAGCCCGGCAAGCAGCCGCATGATCGAGGTCTTGCCCGACAGCGTCGGCCCGAGCAGCACGCTGAGCGTGCCACGCTCCAGCGTCAGCGAAACATCGCGGATGGTCGGAACGCCATCCACGGTTCGCGTGACGTTCTGCAGTGTAACGCTCATGCCCGTCCTCCCGCTTCGCGGAGGGGACGTTCACCGGACACGCGGTTGGCGGCCATCCACTCGTCGAGCGCGGCGATTTCACCCGCCGTCATCCGCAAGCCCAGCTTGGATCGTCGCCAGACGACATCTTCCGCAGTCCGAGCCCATTCGTTCGCCATCAGGTACCGGACTTCACTTTCCGTCAAGGTGGCGCCGAAGGCGCGGCCGAGATCTTCAGCCGATGCTGCATCGCCGAGCACCTTTGCGGCGCGCGTGCCGTAGGCATGCGCGAGACGGTTGGCATGGGATTGCGCGAGGAACGGATGGTTGCGAACCAGCTCGGCGGCGAGCGCTGCGACCGCGGAGACATCCATGTCGCCGCCGGGCAGCGGCGCCTTGCCGGTCCAGCCCTCCTGCGCTTTCGCGCCCTTGAGATAAGGCGCGAGCCGCTCCAGCGCCTCCTCGGACAGCCGGCGATAGGTCGTGATCTTGCCGCCATAGATCGACAGCAGCGGCGCACCGCCGGGCGTATCGAGCTCGAACACGTAGTCGCGGGTCGCGGCCTTGGCTTCGCTCGCCCCGTCGTCATAGAGCGGACGCACGCCGGAATAATCCCAGACCACGTCCTGAGGTTTCACCGGCTTTGCGAGGTATTCGCTCGCGGAGGCGCAGAGATACTCGATCTCCTCCTGCGTCGCCTTCACCTTGGCCGGATCGCCGTCATAGTCGCGATCGGTGGTGCCGATCAGCGAAAATTCGTTCTGATAGGGAATCACGAAGATGATGCGGCCGTCGGCATTCTGGAAGATGTAGGCGCGGTCGTGGTCATAGAGCTTGGGCACCACGATGTGCGAGCCCTGCACCAGGCGCACCTTGGCCCGCGCGTTGACGCCGGCGCCGGACGCCAGCACCTGCTCGACCCAGGGACCGCCGGCATTGACCAGCACGCGCGCTTGGATCGTCTCACGGGCGCCGCTGACGCTGTCCTCGACGGTGACATGCCAGACGCCGTCGACCTGCCGGGTCTCGACTGCGCGGGTGCGGGTGCGGATCTCGGCGCCGCGATCGGCGGCGTCGCGCGCGGTCAGCGCCACCAGCCGCGCGTCGTCGACGAAGCAGTCGGAATATTCAAAGCCCTTGGTGTAGCGGCCCGGGATCAGCGGCTTGCCGACCACATCGCGGGTCAGATCGAGCGAGCGCGTCGCCGGCAGCAGGTGCCGGCCGCCGATATGGTCGTAGAGGAAGAGGCCGAGCCGCAGCAGCCAGGCCGGGCGCAGGCCGGCGT
Organism: Bradyrhizobium sp. PSBB068; assembly: GCA_016839165.1. Lineage (NCBI taxonomy): Bacteria > Pseudomonadati > Pseudomonadota > Alphaproteobacteria > Hyphomicrobiales > Nitrobacteraceae > Bradyrhizobium > Bradyrhizobium sp. PSBB068. The sequence continues at coordinate 1,286,657 of CP069300.1, read as the reverse complement.
GATGCGGCAGAACGAAACGCAGCGGACGAATGATGTGCGGCGCGATCTGCCAGAGGATCTCGCGCTCGATCAGCGCCTCGCGCACCAAACGAAACTCATAATATTCGAGATAGCGCAGGCCGCCATGCACGAGCTTGGTCGACCAGGACGACGTTCCGCTGGCCAAGTCATTCATTTCACAGAGGAAAACAGAATTGCCCCGGCCCGCCGCATCGCGCGCGATGCCGCAGCCATTAACGCCGCCTCCAATGATGGCGAGGTCGTAAATTCGATCCAAAGAACGCTTCCCCCGGCAACCGCCTTCGCTTTGACGGTTTTACTTTCGAATTAGAGTAGATCACAACCAAAAACGAAAGCAAAGCGAAAATGGGGAACTTTGGTTGGGGATTTTTTGGGCGGGATGACCGCTGCGGGGGCAGGCGGTCCACGAGCCACCGTCGCAAGCCGCGGTTTGGACCGTCACCCTGAGGCGTGAGCCTTGCGACGCAATTGCGCCGCTGGGCAAGCCTCGAAGGGTGCACGGCCCGGCTGGTGGCCGTCGATCCTTCGAGACGCGCGCAAAGGCGCGTAGGATTGAAGCGCTACGCGCTGCGCAGCGTCGCCGGTGCCGGTGCCGGGTCGGCGTTGTCGTCGATATCGGCTTGCGGCTTGTCCATCGCAACGACGACCTCGATCCCTCTGCTGTGACAGATGTTGGCGAGGCCCGCAGGCAAGGGCGAGTCGGTCACGAAGGTCTGGATCTGGCTCATATGCGCGATCCGCACCGGCGCGCTGCGGCGGAGTTTTGTCGCATCCGACACCAGCATCACGTTGCGTGCATTGGCGATGATCGCCTGCGCGACCTGCACCTCGCGATAGTCGAAGTCGAGCAGTGCGCCCTCCTCGTCGATTGCGGACGCGCCGATGATGGCGTAATCGACCTTGAACTGGCCGATCAACTGCGTCGCGGTCGAGCCGACCACCGCACCGTCGGCGCGGCGCACCGTGCCGCCTGCCACCACCACCTCGATGCGCGGATGACGGTACAGCAGCATCGCGACGTTGAGGTTGTTGGTGATGACCAGCAGATCCTCGTGCGAGGTCAGTGCGCTGGCGACTTCTTCGGTGGTGGTGCCGATATTGATGAATAGCGAGCAGCCGTTCGGAATCCGCGCGGCCGCGGCGGCGCCGATCGCCTTCTTCTCCTCGGCGGCGACGAAGCGGCGCGCCTCGTAGGCGAGGTTCTCGACGCCCGAGGCGATGATCGCACCGCCATGGATGCGGGTCAGCGACCGCTCATCGCAGAGATCGTTGAGGTCCTTGCGGATGGTCTGCGCCGACACCTCGAAGCGCTTGGCAAGGTCCTCGACCATGACCCGGCCGAATGCGCGTGCGATATTGAGGATTTCAGTCTGGCGATGAGAGAGTCCGGCCACGGCGGCCCCCTTGAACGGCAATTGGTTGGAGCATGATCATTTCGGAAAACCGGTTGCCACTTTTCCGGATCATGCTCTCGCCCATGGTGCGGCCGTTCGGCACCGAGGTCAACGAGCAAGCATCGCCGGGGTTAAGAACTGCGTTGCAGCATGCCGGTTTACCAAGTCATGGCCGACGCAACCAGGCGGATCAATTCCGGATCATCGAACGCCCGCGCGCTGGCGACGGCGCCGGCCGCCAGCAGATCGGCATGGCTGAGCCCGGTTCGCATCCCGATCGTCGCGATGCCCGCCGCCGTCGCGGACTGAATGCCGGAGCGCGAGTCCTCGAACGCCAGCGACGCGGATGCGGCCGCGCCGGCGAGGCGCAGCCCCTCGAGATACGGCAAGGGGTGCGGCTTGCCATGCTCCAGCTCGTCGCCGATCACGAGGGCCTTGAAACGGTGCGCGACGCCGAGTCCTGAGAGCAGCAATTCGGCGTTCGCGCGCGGCGCATTGGTCACCGCCACCATCGGCACGCCGGCGCGATCCGCCCGGTCGAGCAGCGCCATCAATCCCGGCACCGGCACGATCTGGCCGCTGACCAGCTCGCGGAAGATCCGCTCCTTCTCGCTGAGAATGCCGGCGCGGCGTTCAGGCGGCACGTGGGCGAGAAAGCGCTCGCCGATCGATGCGTTGGAGAAGCCTTGCAGCTCCCTGCCGAAGCGCGCGTGATCGAAGGAGTGTCCATGCGGGCCGAGCACCCGGTTGAACGCTGCCAGATGCAGCGGGTCGGTGTCGGCGAGCGTGCCGTCGATATCGAACAGCAGTGCTTTACCTTGTGTCTGCGACATCCGAAAAAACGTTTCCATGAGTTCGGATGCATCAATACAGACTCTCGCGGCGCACGCAAATGACGCACCGCACCGGCCGCGTCAGGAGGCCAGCTGCAGATCTTGCCCGGTGACAAGCCGTCGCGCGGCGCGCTCGGCCTCACGTGCATTGCGAAAAATCTGGCCTTCGAGGGCGCGGAAGCGGTGCGCGGCTGCAAAAAACTCGTAACCCTTGGTATCGCGCACCACGATACCCGCGATCTCTGAACTTACCTCGATGACGTAGCAGTCTGACATTATCGGCCTCGGTTTATTCCGGGCCGACAACGGGATCGCTGAACGTTTGTTCCTCGGTTTATTTGAGAACCGAAGCGCCGTTTTTGCAATCAGGCCGCGCTCCGGTCTCAGTTTCGACGCGTTCCCCCCGCGCCGAATCAGCAGCATGCTTGGCGCGAAAGCATTCAGGTCGAAATCGTCGCGCCGTCACGCTGAATCGGTTGCGGATGGCCCTGCTCGTCGATCGAGACGTAGGTGAAATTGCCGTCGGTGACCAGGATCGACTGCTGCTCACGGCGGCGCAGCACCCAGGCTTCGAGGTGCACCGTGATCGAGGTACGCCCGACGCGCACGAGATTGGCGTGCACCGAGACGAGATCGCCGACATAGACCGCCTTGCGGAAGTTCATCGCCTCGATCGCAACCGTCACCGTGCGGGACTTCGCCAGCTTGGAGGCGAACACGCCGCCGCCGACGTCCATCTGGCTGAGCAGCCAGCCACCGAAGATATCGCCATTGGCGTTGGTGTCGGCCGGCATCGCCAGCGTGCGGATGCAGAGATCTCCCTGCGGTTCGTTGCCGCTGATCGACGGGGCGTGAACGTGGGTTTCAGGCGTTTGGGTCTCAGGCGCTTGGGTGTCGGTCACTTGAAGCCCTCCCAGCCGGTGTCCGGCGCAAATCGTCCGCCGAACTTGCGCATCAGCGATTGCATGGCCGACACAACATTATCAACGCCGCGACTGCGCGCGTAATTCAGCGGGCCGCCGCGGAACGGGGCATAGCCGGTGCCGAAGATCATCGCGCCGTCGACCATGTCGGGATCGTCGACGATGCCTTCACGCAAGGCGGCGACGCAGACATTCGAGATCGGCAGCACCAAGCGGTCGATCATTTCATCGCTTACCTTGGGGCCGGTGTCCGGCAGCGGCGCCTTCTCCGCCTTGCCATCCTTCCAGATGTAGAAGCCCTTGCCGGTCTTGCGACCGAGTTCGCCCCTGGCGACCTTTTCACGCAACCACGCCGGCGTCGGCGGCAAGGTGTCGCCGAACTTCGAGCGCAGCATGTCGCCGACATCGAGGCAGATATCGAGCCCGACCTGGTCGGCAAGCTCGATCGGCCCCATCGGCATGCCGAACTCGATCGCGGCCGCGTCGATGAGGCGCTGGTCGGTCTTCTCATCCAGCATCATCATCGCTTCCAGCATGTACGGCGTCAGCGCGCGGTTGACGAGGAAGCCCGGCGAGCTCTTCACCGGCAGCGGCAGCCGGTCGATGGCGCCGACGAAGGCGAGCGCCTCCTTGAGCATGGCGGCATCAGTGCCGTCATGGCTGACGACCTCGACGAGTTGCAGCCGCGACACCGGATTGAAGAAATGCAGGCCGAGCAACCGCTCCGGCCGCGCCAGCGTGGTGCGCAGATCCTGCAGCGGGATGCTCGACGTGTTGGTGGCGAGGATCGCACCCTGCTTCATCTTCGGCTCGAGGCCGGCATAGACCTTCTGCTTCAGCTCGAGCTTTTCCGGCACCGCCTCGATGATCAGATCGGCGTTGCGGACGCCCTCGCCGTCCATGTCGGGGATCAGCCGGTCGAGCGCGTCGCGCTGATCGATCTTCTTGCGCATGATCTTGCCGAACAGGTCAGAGGCGCGCTTCATCGCCCCCGCAATCGGCTCGGCCTTCATGTCGGCCAAGGTCACCCGCATGTCCTGGTTGGCGCACCAGGCCGCGATGTCGCCACCCATCGCGCCGGCGCCGATGACATGGACGTGCGCAACCTTGTTGCCGGAGCCCGCCAGCTTCTTCATCTGCTCGCGCAGGAAGAACACCCGGATCAGGTTTTGCGCGGTCGGCGTCACCATCAGATTGGCGAACGAGGCCTTCTCCGCATTCAGCATCGCCGAACGGTTGCCGGCATGCTTCTCCCAGAGATCGATCAGTGCGTAGGGCGCCGGATAATGCTTGCGCGGCGCCGCCTTCTCGGCCTCGCTACGCATCCGCGAGGCGAGGAAGCCCCTGACCGGGCCCAAATTGAGCAGCGAATTGAGCGCACCCGGCTTGGCGCGCTTCAGCCGGCCGAACACCGCGTCCTTCACCGCATTGCGGACATGGCGCTCCTGGGTGACGGCATCGACCAGGCCGAGCGACTTGGCGCGGCGCGCGTCGATCGTCTTGCCGGTCAGCATCAAGGTCATCGCCTGCATCGGGTTCACCAGCTCGGTGAAGCGCACGGTGCCGCCGAGGCCGGGATGCAGGCCGAGCATCACCTCAGGGAAACCGAACCGCGCGTCGTCGATCGCGATCCGCATCTGGCAGGCGAGCGCGACCTCGAGGCCGCCACCGAGGCAGAAGCCGTGGATCACGGCGACCGACGGCACGCGCAGCGCCTCCAGCCGGTCGATCACCGCATGCGCCCGGCCGATCTGGGTCTCGACCGCGCCGGGATCGGTGACGCCGCGAAACTCGTTGACGTCGGCCCCGGCGATGAAGCCGCTCTTTTTGGCCGAGCGCACCACGAGCCCGGTCGGCCGCTGGCTCTCCAGCGCCGTGACGATGGCATCGAGCTCTTCGAGCAGGTCGGCGGACAGCGTGTTGGCGCTGGTGTCGGCGCGGTCGAACAGCAGCCAGGCGATGCCGTCCTCGTCACGCGTCAGCTTGAAATTCCTGTACGGGCTGTCCGCAGCGGGCTTCGGCCCGAGCTCGAGCACGCGGTCGGCGAGAAGGTCCATGATCCGTGAATCCATGATCACACCGTCTCTATCAACATCGCGCCGCCCTGCCCGCCACCGATGCATTCGGTGGCGACGCCGCGCCTGGTGCCGAGCCGCTTCATCGCATTGACAAGATGCAGCACGATCCGGTTGCCGCTGCAGCCTACGGGATGGCCGAGGCTGATCGCGCCGCCGTCGACGTTCAACCTGGCGCGGTCGATCTCGCCCGCCGCGCCGTCAAGTCCCAAAATCTCGCGGCAGAATTTGTCGTCAGCCCATGCTGCGAGGCAGCCCAGCACCTGGGTGGCGAAGGCCTCGTTCAGCTCCCAGGTCTCGACGTCCTGCAAGGTCATCCCGTTGCGCTTCAGAAGCGCACTCGCCGACAACACCGGGCCGAGGCCCATGATCGAGGGATCGAGCGCCGACCACTGGCTGTCGAGGATGACGGCCTTCGGCGTCAGGCCGTGCTTGGCCATCGCCTTCTCCGACGCCAGGATCACCCAGGATGCGCCGTCGGTGATCTGCGAGGAATTGCCGGCGGTGACCTGGCCCCAGGGGCGCTCGAACACCGGCTTCAGCTTCGCCAGCGTGTCCGACGTCGAATCCGGGCGGACGCCGTCGTCATGGTCGTAGAACTTGCCGTCGCGCGAGAACGCGGTCTCGACCTCGCCCTTGAGGAAGCCTTCTTTCTGCGCCTTCGCCAGCCGCTGATGGCTTTCGGCGGCGTACGCATCGGATTGCGCGCGGGTGATGCCGAAGAGATGGCCGACCTTCTCGGCGGTCTGCCCCATATTGAGCTCGGTGATCGGGTCGGTCAGCCCGCGCTCGAGGCCGATGATCGGCTTGAAGTAGCTCGGCTTCACTTTCAGCGCGGCGGCGATCTTGGCGCCCAGCCCCTTGGCGCCGGCAAAGCCAGCGAACCAGCGCACGCCGGAATTCGGCCAGACCAGCGGCGCGTGGCTCAACGCCTCGGCGCCGCCGGCGAGGATCAGGTCGGAGATGCCTTCACGGATATAGCGATAGCCGGTGTCGATCGACTGCATCCCGGAGCCGCAATTGATCTGCACGGTGAAGGCGACCATCTGCTCGCCCATGCCGAGCCGCAGCGCCGCGACCCGCGCCGGGTTCATCTCGTCGGCGATGACATTGACGCAGCCGAGGATGACCTGGTCGAATGCATCAGGCGCGAAAGGCTGCCGGGCCAGCAGCGGCCGGCCGCATTGCACGGCGAGATCGACCGGGGTGAACGGGCCGGGACCGGAGCGCGCCTTCAGGAACGGCGTCCGGCTGCCGTCGACGATAAAGACTGGTCGCGCCATCAGCTCGCCGCCCTCTGCTCACCAAGCTCCTGGAAGAACTGATGCACGTCGGCGGATTTCTTGTAAATCGGGGACAGCGCCTCCGGCGCAAAATCATCGACCTCGATGACCTTGGCGATGGCCTCGTGAGCGGCGGCGAGCTTCTCGCCGTCATCCTGGGTGATGACGCCCTTCTTGACGCCCTCGTTCCAGTCATGCAGCCGCGCCGCGCGCAGCTGCTTGGCGGCATCCTCGGCCGCAGTGACGAGGCGGAAGGCCTTCTCCAGTCGCGCGATGCCGCCGTCATCCTCGACAAAGGCGAGGTCCGGCGTCAGACGGTCGCGCGCCGCCGATGGCGACAACACGAGCTGCGCGCACAGATGCACGACGCGATCAGACGGGCCGGTGACGCGGGCGCCGAACGGCTGGATCAGGAATTTCAGCAGCCATGCCACCGGACGGTTCGGCAGGTTGGCGAGGATTTCGGCAAAGCGGTTCTCAATGGTCTTGAAGCCGGACGCCATGCACCATTCGAGCGCAGGCAGATCCTCCTTCTGCCGGCCCTCGTCCTGCCAGCGCTTCAACGCGGCGGACAGCAGGTAAAGTTCAGACAGGATGTCGCCGAAGCGCGCGGACAGCATCTCCTTGCGCTTCAATGCACCACCGAGCGTAAGCAGCGCTATGTCGGCGCACAGCGCGAACGCCGACGAATAGCGCGAGAGCTGGCGATAGAACCCTGTCGCATCGCCGGCATCCGGCGCCGGCGCGAACAGGCCGAAGCTCCAGCTGCGGCCCCAGGCGCGGAACATGGTCGCGAAGCTGTGGCCGACATGCTTCCAGAACGCGGTGTCGAACGTCGTCAGGCCCTTGTCGCGATCGGTCTCGCTGAGCGCGTTCATCTCCTGCAACAGATAGGGATGCGCGCGGATCGCGCCCTGCCCGAACACGATCAGATTGCGGGTCAGGATGTTGGCGCCCTCGACCGTGATGCCGACCGGCACCGAGCGGTAGAGCCCGCCGAGATAGTTCTGCGGCCCGTCGATCACGGCCTTGCCGCCATGGATGTCCATGGCGTCGTCGATCGCGATCCGCATCCGCTCGGTGGCGTGCAGCTTCATGATCCCGGAGATCACGGCGGGGTGGTGCCCCTCGTTCAGCGCAGCACAAGTTAGCCGCCGCGCGGCGTCAAGCAGATAGGCGGTGCCGGCGATGCGCGCCAGCGGCTCCTCGATGCCCTCGAACTTGGAAATGGAAATGCCGAACTGCTCGCGGATGCGGGCATAGGCGCCGGTGGTGCGCGCGGCATAGGCAGCGCCGGCGGCCGACAGCGACGGCAGTGAGATGCCGCGGCCGGCGGCGAGCGCCGTCATCAGCATCTTCCAGCCCTGGCCGAGTCTCTCCTGGCCGCCGATGATGTAGTCGAGCGGGATGAAGACGTCGCGGCCCCAGTTCGGGCCGTTCTGAAACACCTGCATCGCCGGCAGATGGCGGTGGCCGATCGAGACGCCGGGCAGATGGGTCGGGATCAGCGCGACCGTGATGCCGAGCTCTTCCTGATTGCCGACGAGGTGATCGGGATCATAGGCCTTGAAGGCGAGGCCGAGCAGTGTCGCGACCGGCCCCAGCGTGATGTAGCGCTTGTGCCAGTTCAGCCTCAGGCCCAGCACCTCACGGCCTTCGAAATTGCCCTTGCAGATGATCCCGGTGTCGATCATCGAGGCGGCGTCCGAGCCGGCCTCGGGACTGGTCAGCCCGAAGCAGGGAATGTCCTGGCCGGCGGCGAGGCGCGGCAGCCATTGGTCCTGCTGCTCTTTGGTGCCGAAGCGCATCAGGAGTTCGCCCGGCCCGAGCGAGTTCGGCACCATCACGGTGACGGCCGCGGTCAGCGAGCGCGACGAGATCTTGCGCACCACTTCGGAATGCGCATAGGGCGAGAAGCCGAGGCCGCCAAACTCCTTCGGAATGATCATGCCGAAGAACTTCTTGGCCTTGATGAAGGCCCAGACCTCGGGCGGCAGATCGCGCCATTCCCAATTGATCTTCCACTCGTCGAGCATCGCGCAGAGCTCGTCGACCGGACCGTGCAGGAAGGCGCTCTCCTCGTCGGTCAGTCTGGCCGGCGCGAAGGCCAGTAATTTCGACCAGTCGGGATTGCCGGTGAAGAGGTCGGCGTCCCACCAGACGTCGCCGGCTTCCAGCGCCTCGCGCTCGGTGTCCGACATGGTCGGCAGCACACCACGCGCCCAGGAGAAGATCGGCTTGGAAAGGTAATCGCGACGGAAGCTCATGGTGGGGTCCTCATGGATCGGCGGCGCGGATGCATAATCCTATCGGAAAGTGCCGGTCCCCGGTGAACACTTCGCTGTTCAAATAAAGCGAAATTGACGCGGCCAGGCCGCCGTCTGTTAACGGCAGGTCGCGCGTTCAGTTCCGAAAGTTGAGGTGCGACAATCAGGTAGCGGGGGATGGCGAATTCACCTCTCCCTTGGGAGAGGTCGGCGCGCAGCGCCGGGTGAGGAGTTACGGTCTCTCGTTGGAGCAGCGCCCCCTCACCCGATTCGCTTCGCAAATCGACCTCCCCCCGCTGGGGAGAGGTGTAGTTAGATCACGCCGGCCCGGCGCCTTGGGTCGCGGTGTAGACCGCGTAGAGCGACTGGCTTGCGGCCATGAACAGGCGGTTGCGCTTGGGGCCGCCGAAGGTGATGTTGCCGCAGACCTCCGGCAGCCGGATGCGGCCGAGCAGCTTGCCTTCCGGCGACCAGCACGTCACGCCATTGTAGCCGACGGCGCGGCCGGCATTGCTCGAGCACCAGACATTGCCGTTGACGTCGCAGCGGATGCCGTCCGGCCCGCACTTTACGCCGTCGATCGTGAAATCGCTGAACCGCTTGCCGTTGGACAGCTTGTTGTCGGCGCCGACGTCGAACACGAACACGTCACCCTTGCCGCCCGCCCCGGTGTCGCCCGGTCCCTTGCCGGTCGAGACCACATAGAGCTTCTTGTAATCAGGCGAAAAGCAGATTCCGTTCGGATCCGGCACCTGATCCTCGCTCACCACGAGATCGACGCGTCCGGATGGGTCGATACGATAGCAATTGGTCGGCAGCTCGCGCTTGGCCGGCACGAAGCCCGCCGGCTGGCCGATCCGGGGATTGAGCTTGCCGGCGGAGTTGCTCGGTCCGCCGGCCGCGTCGGGCTCGCCCTCATAGAGCTGGCCGCCATAGGGCGGATCGGTGAACCAGTAGCTGCCGTCCGGATGCGCGACGATGTCGTTCGGCGAGTTCAGCCGTTTGCCGTTGTAGGAATCGGCAAGCACGGTCGCAGTGCCGTCATTCTCGTAGCGCGTCACGCGGCGGGTGAGATGCTCGCAGGACAGCTGGCGGCCCTGGAAGTCGAACGAATTGCCGTTCGAGTAGTTCGACGGCATGCGGAACACACTGACATGGCCATCATCCTCCGACCAGCGCATCTGCCGGTTGTTGGGGATGTCGCTCCACAAGAGATAGCGGCCCTGCGAGCTCCAGGCCGGGCCTTCCGCCCACAACAGACCGGTGTAAAGCCGCTTGATCGAGGTGTTGGGCTGGGCCAGGTCGTTGAAGGACGGATCGACCGCGATGATGTCGGGGTCCCAGAAATAGGTGGTCGGCGCGCCGCGCGGACTGAAGTCGCGCGGCGGGCTGGTGATGGTTGTCGGTGGCCCCACCGGCGCGGGCGCGTTCTGGGCCAGCGCGCCACCGACGCCGGTTGCGGCAGCGGCCGCCCCCACCGCCAATCCCTGGACAAGTGCTCGTCGTGAAACGTTCGGATCGCGCCGCTCTTGACGTGTCATCGCATCCTCCCACTCTGTTGGCCGGCCGTTGATCCGGCCTGGCGCGCGGAAGGTTAGACTGCTCGCGCCGAGGTTGCGAGTGACGGTTTTTCATCGCAGCGCGCGGAAATTTCACATTGTTGTGGTGAAGGTCGTTATCGCGGCGCGCGTGAACGCGCAGCAGCGCGGCGTCCTTCACCTCGCCCCGCTTGCGGGGAGAGGTCGAAATTCGAGCGCAGCTTGAATTTCGGGTGAGGGGGTACAGGTCTCACGACGATCACAACTCGCGGAGACGGCCCCTCACCCCAACCCTCTCCCCGCAAGAGCGGGGCGAGGGAGAAAAAAGAGCTAATCCGGCCGGATCATCTCGAACATGTTTTCCGGTTTGATCTCGAAATAGTCGCCTCGCCGGCCGGCGCGGACGATCGGGTGCGCGAGACCGGTCTGGTAGACGCCGTCCTTGATGAAGGCCTTGTCGATGTGGACGGCGACGACCTCGCCGAGCGTCAGCCAGGCCTCGGCCTTCTTGCCGTCGGCGCCCTGGAGCTGGATGATCTGGCTGACCTTGCATTCGAACGACACCGGGCTTTCGGCGACGCGCGGGACGTTGACGAGCTTGCCGGGTACCTGCGTCAGGCCGGCGAGCTTGAACTCGTCGACATCGCGCGCGACATGCGCCGCGGTCGCGTTCATGTGCTTGGCGAGATCCATCGTCGCCAGGTTCCAGACGAACTCGCCGGTGTCCTGGATGTTGGCGACGCTGTCCTTCCAGTTGGTGGAGGAGAAGCCGATGATCGGCGGCGCATAGCAGAAGGCGTTGAAGAAGCTGTAGGGCGCGAGATTGACGTTGCCGCCCTTGTCGCGCGAGGAGATCCAGCCGATCGGCCGCGGCGCCACGATGGCGTTGAACGGATCGTGCTTCAGGCCGTGGCCGTTCTTCGGCTCGTAGAAATGCAGGTCTTTCTCGGTCACGGGTGCGCCCTCGTCATTCCGGGATGGTGCGCGAGCACCAGACCCGGAATCTCGAGATTCCGGGTTCGATGCTTACGCATCGCCCCGGAATGACAAGGAAGTCAACTGACGAAAACGTCAGCCCTGGCGCTCAATGGGCGCGGGCGCGCGGCGACAGGCCGGCGACGACGAAATCGATCATCTGGTCGATGGTCGGGCCCGGCTTGGTGGCGCATTGGGCGATCATCTGCGGGTGGAAGAACCGCATCATCGCCGTGCAGGCGCACAGCGCGGCGACCTCGAGGTCCTCGACCTCGAATTCGCCCGAGGCCACGCCTTGCGCGATCACCTCGCCGATGATCTGGCCGATCAGCTCCATATGGGCGACGCAGACCTCCCAGTCCTCCTGCATCGCGATCTCGACCATCTCGTGCAGTTTGGAATCGCCGACATAGCGCTCGGTGTTCATCCGATTGATGGTCGTCATCATCTGGCGCAGGCGCATCGCCGCCGGACCTTCCGAGCGCGCGATGCGCTGCGCCTCGACCTCGACCTCGCCCATCAGGCCGCGCGCCACGCCCTCGTGGATCGATTTCTTCGAATCGAAGAACCGATACACGTTGGCGGGGCTCATCCGCAGCTCTTTGGCAATGTCGGCGACCGTGGTCTTCTGGTAGCCGATCTGCCGGAACAAGCGCTCCGCCACCACGAGAATCCGCTCGCGGGTGTCGGTTTCGCTATGTTCCTGGATCAGCGTCATGTTGGCCTGCTGCTCAATCTTCAATTATTCAGCCGCTTCAGCAAGTGGAAATGCGTGTTGCGCATTGCCGGCATGTTGCGGCGCAGTATTGATCTGCTCGGGGCCGCTCTCCTCGAGGGTCTTGCGGAACCAGAGGGCGTAAAGACCCGGCAGATACAGCAAGGTCAGGAAAGTCGCAACAAACAAACCGCCCATGATGGTGATCGCCATCGGGCCCCAGAACGCCGAGCGCGACAGCGGGATCATGGCCAGGATCGCGGCCAGCGCGGTCAGCACCACCGGCCGGGCGCGCCGGACGGTGGCCTCGACGATCGCCTCGCGGCGGGTCAGGCCGGACGCCACGTCGCTCTCGATCTGATCGACCAGGATCACGGTGTTGCGCATGATCATGCCGGCGAGCGCGATCAGGCCGAGCAGCGCCACGAAGCCGAACGGCTGGTTGGCGACGTTGAGCCCGAGTGAGGCGCCGACGATGCCGAGCGGCGCGGTCAGGAACACCAAGGTCAGGCGCGAGAAGCTCTGCAGCTGGATCATGAGCAGCGTCAGCATCACCATCACCATCACGGGGAACAGGATGAAGATCGACGCATTGCCCTTGGCGGATTCCTCGAACGCCCCGCCCGGCTCGATCCGGTAGGCCGGCTCGAGATGAGCCTGGATATCCCTGAGCTTCGGCGCGATCTGGTTGGTGACATCAGGCGCCTGCACGCCGTCGACGACGTCGGAGCGCACCGTGATCGCCATGTCGCGGTTGCGCCGCCACAGGATCGGCTCCTCATGCGCATATTCGATCTTTGCGATTTGCTGCAGCGGGACCGCCACGCCATTGCGTGACGTGATGGTGAGATCGCCAACGCGGCCGAGATCGAGCCGCTCGGACGGCACCGCGCGAGCGACCACACCGACCTTCTCGATGCCGTCGCGGATCGTGGTGACCGGCGCGCCCGAGATCAGCATCGCCAGCGCCTGCGAGACGTCCTGCGGGGTCAGGCCGAGCGCGCGCGCCCGGTCCTGGTCGACGGCGAGCTTCAGATAGGGCGACTGCTCGTTCCAGTCGAGCTGGACATCCTTGACGTTCTTGTTCTGCCGCATGACCTCGCGGACCTGGTAGGCGATGTCGCGCACCTTGTTGGCGTCGGGCCCGATCACGCGGAACTGGACCGGGAAGCCGACCGGCGGACCGAAGTTGAAGCGGTCAACCCGGACCCGCGCCTCGTTCAGCGCGCCGTCGGCGGCGGCCTGCTCGATCTTGGCCTTGATGCGCTCGCGCGCCTCGACGTTCTTGGCGAGGATCACGATCTCGGCGAACGCCTCGTTCGGCAGCTGCGGGTTGAGGCCGAGCCAGAAGCGCGGCGAGCCCTGGCCGACATAGGCGGTGTAGGTCGCAATGTCGTCATCGCCCTTCAAGAGCCCCTCGGCCTGCTTCACCGCCTTCTCGGTGACGTTGAAGGCCGTGCCCTCGGGCAGGCGGAGCTGCAGGAACAGCTCGGGCCGCTCCGACAGCGGGAAGAACTGCTGCTGGACGTGGCCGAAGCCTATGATCGCGGCAACGAACACGCCGACGGTCGCCGCCACCACCTTGATGCGGTGATCGACGCACCACTGCACGACGCTGCGCAGGCCACGATACATCCGCGTCTCGTAGATCGCGTGCGGATCGTGGTTCTGGTGCACCTTGATGTTCGGCAGCAGCTTGACGCCGATATAGGGCGTGAAGATCACCGCGACGAACCAGGATGCCACCAGCGCGATCGCCACGATCCAGAAGATGCCGCCGGCATATTCGCCGACCGCCGAATTGGCAAAGCCGATGGGGAGGAAGCCAGCGGCTGTGACCAGCGTTCCCGTGAGCATCGGAAACGCAGTAGATTCCCAGGCAAAGGACGCCGCCTTCATGCGGTCCCAGCCCTGTTCCATTTTCACCACCATCATCTCGACCGCGATGATGGCGTCGTCGACCAGAAGGCCGAGCGCGATGATCAGCGCGCCGAGCGTGATGCGGTGCAGATCGAGCGACATCGCGTTCATCACGATGAAGACGATGCCGAGCACCAGCGGCACCGACAGCGCCACCACGATTCCGGTGCGCCAGCCGAGCGCGACAAAGGAGACGAACAGCACGATCGCGAGCGCCTCGACGAAGGAGTGCACGAACTCGCCGACGGCATGCTCGACCACCTTGGGCTGATCGGCGATCTGCTGGATGTCGATGCCCTGCGGCACCGCCTTCATGAACTCGGAGGTCGCCTGCTGCACCTCCTTGCCGAGCTCGAGGATGTTGGCGCCCTTGGCGGTGACGACGCCGATGCCGAGCGCGGGCTTGCCCTCCTGATGGACCTTGAAGGTCGGCGGATCGACATAGCCGTGCGAGACGGTCGCGATATCGCCGAGCCGGAACACGCGGCCGTTGCTCTCGACCGGCGTCTCGGCCACCGCCTTGACGCCGTCGAGCGCGCCGGTGACGCGCAGCGGCACGCGCTGCGACGAGGTCTCGACGGTGCCCGCCGGCGTGACGTTGTTCTGCTTGGCGAGCGAATCGAACAGCGCCTGCGGGGTGATGCCGAGCGTCGCGAGCTTGGCATGCGAGAACTCGACGAAGATGCGCTCGTCCTGGACGCCGTAGAGATCGATCTTGGTGACACCAGGCACCTTCAGCAGGCGCTGGCGAAAACCTTCCGCGACCTTCTTGAGCTGCGCATAATCGGCGCCGTCGCCGGTCATCATATAGAGGATCGAATCGACGTCGGAGAATTCGTCGTTGACGACCGGACCGAGAATGCCGGAGGGCAGTTCGCCCTGCACGTCGACCAGCTTCTTGCGCAAGAGATAGAAGAGATAGGGCACGTCCTTCGGCGAGGTCGAATCCTTGAAGGAGACCTGCATCGCGGTGAAGCCCGGCTTGGAATAGGTCTGCACCTTGTCGAAGAACGGCAGCTCCTGCAGCTTCTTCTCGATCGGATCGGCGACCTGCATCTGCATTTCCTGCGAGGTCGCGCCCGGCCACATCACCGAGACGTTCACCACCTTGACGGTGAAGAACGGGTCTTCGGCGCGGCCGAGCTTCTCATAGGAGAAGAAGCCGGCGACGCCGAGGATGATCATCAGGAACAGCACCAGCGTCGGATGGCTGACCGCCCAGGCCGAAAGGTTGAAGCGCTTCATCGAACTCTCCAAGTTCTAGACCAGGTCCCAGAACCGTTTCTGCTGATATTGCGAGGATCAGAACGACAGCGACGACACGACCCGCACCTTCTGGCTCGGATCGAGTTTCTGCACACCGAGGGCGACCACCTTGGCGCCGTCGTCGACGCCGCCGGAGATCACGACGTTGTTGCTCTCATAGGCCTTCACCTTGACCGGCTTCAGCGCGACCTCGCCCTTGTCGTCGACGATGTAGAGCGAGGGATCGCCGCCCTGGCTGTACAGCGCCGACAGCGGCAGCTTGGCCACCCGCTCGCTCGCCTTGTCGGCCAGCGTCAGTGTCGCGGTCATGCCGAGCGATACGGCCTCGTCGGCATCGGGCAGGGAGAATTTCGCGAGATAGGTGCGGGTGGCGGGATCGGCCTGCGGCGCCACCTCGCGCAGCCTGGCGGCATAGGTCTTCTTGGCATCCGACCACAGCGTCACCGTGGCAACGCCCGACCTGGCACGAGCAAGAAGCGTCTCTGGGATCGCGACGACGGCTTCCTTCTCGCCAAGTCGGGCGACACGGATCGAGGCCTGGCCCGCGGCAACCACCTGGCCGGGCTCGATCATGGTCGCTGTGACGACACCCCGGGTGTCGGCCACCAGCGTTGCATAAGAGAGGGAATTCTTGGTCAGCTCGACCGAACGCTCGGCGCGGTTCAGCCGGGCGCGGGCCTCATCGCCGGCCGCCTTGGCGGAATCGAGCGCCGCATCGGTGGTCCAGCCCTTGACCTTCAGGTCCTTGGCGCGCTGCTCGGCGGCCGCGGCCTGCGCCAGCACGCCGGTGGCGGCGCGGAATTCGGCCTCCGCCTGCTCCGCCTGCAGCTTCAGGTCGACCTCGTCGAGGGTGGCCAAGGGCTGGTCGACGTCGACTGTCTGTCCGACCTCGACCAGCCGCTTGGCCACCTTGCCGGCGACCCGGAAGCCCATATCGGCTTCGATACGGGGCTTGATGGTGCCGACAAAGCTGCGCTCAGGGGTTTCAGCTTCGTAATGGACGGTCGCCACCAGAACGGGGCGTCCCGGATCGGCGGTTTCGGCCGCCTTTTCGTTACAGCCGGTCAGCGCGAACACCGCGAAAGCCAGCGACGCTCCGGTTAAGAGCCTGTAGTAGCTCGACAAAACGGAACGAACGAACATCTGAAATCTCCATCGGACTGACGACTGATGAAGAGTATCGATTTATCACTGATGAATGTCAATAATCGTCAGTAGTAACCTATTCGTGAGGTGGAAGGCCGAGATCGGGCTTCTCCGCCCAATACCGCGACTTTCGCTTCAGCCCTTCACGATCCCGGAAGCACCGGCGTGCGAGGTTGCGGGGATGTCATAGATCTTTGCCCTTGGTTACGCCGGCTTCTTGATCTGGTCTGTCGGCAGAGCGCGCGAACGCGCGGCTGAACATGCCGCGACTGGAATGCTGCGTTCGCCGCTCTATTGGTCTGGCGTAGGGCTCATCGGCATTCTGGTGGCACTGACGCTTTCCGAGGACTACGCGCTCACACAGGGCGGCACCCTGAAGTGGACGTGGCTTGCGGCGCTCGGCGCCACGCTGGTGGCGATCTTCTTCGTCCGACGCGCGCTGAAGTGGCGCTATCCGATCTAAGCGCAGGAGACAGACTGTAGGATAGGTAGAACGCAGTGAAACCCATCATCTTCGCCGCGCATAATTGATGGGTTTCGCTTCGCTCTGCCCATCCCACGCAGCCAAGGAGCCGTTGCGCCGTTACTTCGCTTCCACGAACTCGGTCTTGGTCTCGTGGCTCCCGAGGAAAACCAAGAGCCCCGCCGCGAGCGGCAGCAGCGACAGCACCAACAGGCCGGTCGAGGTGCTGCCGGTCGTCTCCTTCACCCAGCCGATCAGGTAGGGCCCGAGAAAACCGGCGAGGTTGCCGATCGAGTTGATCAGCGCGATCGCGCCGGCGGCCGCGGTGCCGGCGAGCCAGGCGGTCGGCAGCGTCCAGAACACCGCAAAGGTGCAGAACACGCCGATCGCGGCAACCGTCAGCACGACCATGGTCATGGTCGGATCGGTGATGTAGCTGGACACGGCGAGCGCCAGTGCGGTGAGCAAGAGCGGCGCGCCGACATGAAACACGCGCTCCCGCGTGGCGTCGGAACGGCGCGCCCACAGGATCATCGCGACGGTGCCGAACGCATAGGGGATCGCGGTGACGAAGCCGGTCTGCGCATTGGTCAGACCGAATGCCTTGACGATCTGCGGCAGCCAGAACTGCATGCCGTAGAGCGAGGCGACGAAGCCGAAATAGATCGCGCTCAGCGCCAGCACCTTCGACGAGGACAGCGCCTCGAGAAATGTGAAGTGCTTCGCCGCCTGCTTGGCTGCGACCTCGGCGTCGAGCTTGCCCTTCAGCCACGCCTTCTGCTCGGCCGAGAGCCAATCGGCCTTCTCGGGCCGGTCGGTGAGATAGAACCAGGTGACGATGCCGAGCAGCACCGAGGGGACGCCCTCGATGATGAACAGCCACTGCCAGCCCTTCAACCCCATGACGCCGTCGAGCCCGAGCAGCAGGCCGGAGATCGGTGCGCCGATCGCGGTCGAGACCGGGACGGCGATCGCGAAGGCAGCAAGGAAGCGGGCGCGATATTCGGCCGGGTACCAATAGGTGAGGTAGAGAATGATGCCGGGGAAGAAGCCCGCCTCGGCGACGCCGAGGAAGAAGCGCAGCGCGTAGAAGCTGTGCTCGTCATAGACCGCCGCCATCAACGCCGAGAGGATGCCCCAGCTCACCATGATGCGGGCGATCCACTTGCTGGCGCCGAACCGCTCCAGCGCCAGATTGCTCGGCACCTCGAAGACGAAATAGCCGATGAAGAAGATGCCGGCACCGAACGAGAATACCAAGGGCGAGAACTTCAGCTCGGCATTCATGGTGAGCGCCGCGAAGCTGAGATTGACGCGGTCGAGATAGGAGAAGAAGTAGGCCAGGACCAGGAACGGAATCAGCCGCCAGGAGATCGCGCGGATCGTGGACGTCTCGACCTCGCTGCGGGTGCCGCGATCAGGCGCAGCGGTTGCGGTCTGGCTCATCTGTTTCCCCCAGGCTGTTGCTTGCCCTGAGGAATATTGGCTGGCCCGGCATTGGGCAATGGCAAAAAGTCGCAACACGCGGTGCAAGCGGGAAGATCGGACTTTATCCACGGCCTCATCGCGAGGAGCCCGCGACAAGATTGCGGGGCAATTTTGCGCTGATGCGACAAAGCAATCTGACCATCTTGCGGTGCGATGGATTGCTTCGCTTTGGTTCGCAATGACGGATAGAGAGCTCCCGGACCTACTCCGCGAGCTGGAAGCGCGCGAAGCGGTCGAGCTCCTCCTCGATGCGGCGCTTCAGTTCCTTGCGCGAGGCCTGCTTCTTGCCGTTGCCGACCCAGCTCCATTTCTGCATCAGGAGCTTCCTGTTCCGCCGGTCCGTCTTCAGATCGAGGGCCGCCACGATATCGTCGCCGACCAGCACCGGTAGCGCGAAATAGCCGAACAGGCGCTTCTCCTTCGGCACATAGGCCTCGAACCTGTGGCCGTAGCCGAAGAACAGCTCGGTGCGCTTGCGCTGGATGATCAGGGGATCGAACGGAGAGAGGATGTGGACCAGGGACGGATCGCCCTCGCCGGTCGCTTCCAGCACCTCCGGCCGCGCCCAATGCTCCTGCTTGCCGGCGCCGTCGAGCGCAACCCGGACCAGCTCCTTGCGGCGCACCCTCGCCTCGATCAGGCCGCGCACCGCCTTCTTGCTCGGCGCATCGAGGTGACAAATCGAATCCAGGCTGACGACGCCCTGTGAGCGCAGCGCGCGATCGAGCAGATAGGCTGTCCGAGCCGAGGCCGGCGCCGGCTTCGGCGGCTTGTCCCAGCCGAAATGCCTGTGCATCAGCTCATAGGTCTTCAACATGCCGGCGCGCTCGCTGATCGTTACCACGCCGCCATAGAAGGCGAGTTGCAGCGCACGCTTGGAAGGTTTCCGGCTCTGCCAGAGATGCTCCTTCTCGGTCAGCACGTCGTCATCGATGTCGCGGATGGTCAGCGGACCCTCGCGCAGCAGCCGCAGCACCTTGCGGGTGTCCGCCGGCGTTACCGACGAGAACCATTTATGGCCCTCGCGCTTGTGCGCCTTCATCGCCGGCAGGAAAATGTTGATGTCCTTGGACGGCACGTAGGACAGCGCGTGCGTCCAGTATTCGAACACGCTCTTGTCCCGGCTCTGCGCCTGCTTGAGGTCGGCGCGGCGGTAGTCCGGAATCCGGGTGAACAGGATGTGGTGATGGCAGCGCTCGATCACGTTGATGGTATCGATCTGCACATAGCCGAGATGGTCGACGGCGGCGGCCACGGCCGACGCGCCCTCCCCGAACGGTGCCTTCGTATCGAGCCGCTGCGCACGTAGCCAGATATGGCGGGCGGCGGCATTGTTCAGGGACAAGGGTTCGGCGGCGCGGGGCATTGCTCCGGCAATGTAGTGAGATTCGCGCCGCTGTGGAGAGCCGCGCGAGGGAAATCAGCCGTGCATGATCGGAGGTCTGGCGGCGCTTCGGGCCGCCTATGGCGATCCAACGGCTCTCCGCAACCAGGGAACGTCCGCCAGCGCCGCCGCGAGCGCGGCGCTCTCCTCTGGGAAGACCCGGGATGCATGACCGCCGATCGGAAACCAGCCGCGGCCATCTTCGACGTCACGCCGATATTCTTCGAAGCCGAGGGTGCCGTCCGGGCGCAGGAAGATATCGACGCAGCGCGCGGCATCTTCGTCATTGATCGAGCGGAGCACGCGATTGACGTGGGCCATATCCTCCTCCTCATCGCCGCGCGCCCCTGCATGGCAGCAGGGCCCGCCCACTCAAATGTGACATAAATCACATTGCGGACGTTGAACCCGTCCTAGGTTCCCGGCATCAAAACGATAGCAGCCGGATTGGCTGGCCTGACATTTAAGGACCAAAACCATGACCCGCTCCCTTTTCTTGTCTGTTTTGACAATCGGCGCCGCGCTGTCGATGACGGCGGGCGTCGCACTGGCCGGCAGCGACACCGTTCCGGCCGCCCAGATCCTCAATGCGCTGAAGCCGAAGTCGGCCACCCGCGGCCTCTCCGCCGGCACGCAGGTCGACCCGGCCGCTTCGGCCAAGGAGGCGAGCTTCCTCAGCACCGTCCGCAACCGGCAGACCCGCTCGCTGTCAATGGGCGAACGCCAGGAGATCGCCGATATCGCCGCCAACAAGCCGAAGATCGATCTGGAGATTCACTTCGACTACAACTCGGCTGAGATCGCCAAGGGCTCGACCGAGGCGGTGCAGGAGCTCGGCAAGGCGCTGTCGGATGCCAGCATGAAGGGCTCGACCTTCGTCCTCGCCGGCCACACCGATGCAATCGGCAGCGAAGCTTATAATCAGGACCTCTCGGAACGCCGTGCCGACACCATCAAGAAATACCTGGTCGAGCATTACGGCCTGAACGGCTCTGATCTCGTGACCGTAGGCTACGGCAAGACCCGGCCCAAGGATCCGAACGCGCCGATGGATCCGACCAACCGTCGGGTGCAGGTGGTCAACATGGATACCAAGACGGCACAGCAGTAATCTCCCGCACCTTCGATCCGCCGGCCAAGCCGGCAGGCGGATCGCCTGTTCCCAACAGATTCAAATCCAGTTCTGGAACAGCATCAGCCGATTGAAGGTCGCGATCGAGGTCCCGATCGCGGCGACAGTGATCGGCAGCATCGCGATGAACCCTGCGCATCCGACTGCCACGAAGGCCCACAGCAGCCAGCGCGGCGCCCCTTTGCGCGTCAAGGCGTAGACCAGCACGAAGCTCGCTGTGGTGGCCGCCGGCAGATAGTAATAGATGAAGCCAAGCGTGCGCGGCAGCAGCGCCCAGGCGAGATACGGGCCGAGGTAGAACGCAAGCACGAGAAACGCATCGCGGCTGCGGTCGACGATCCAGTCGCGCAGCGCGACGATCAGCGCGATCAATGCCGGCCACAGCACCAGCGGATTGCCGAGAAACACCACCGCCGCGAACCTGTCATCGCCGGCCTTCTCGAACAGATACCAGACCGGGCGCACCAGCAACGGCCAGGTCGGCCATGAACTCATATAGGTATGGCCCGCAATCGCGGTCGTCGTGTTGTCGGCAAAGATGCGGCGCTGCGCCTCGACGAGGCCGCTGAACGAGAGGCCGACCAACGGCACGAAGGTCGCGAGATAGACGGCCGACGGGATCAGAACGAAACAGACGATGACGTGCGGAAGACGGAAATCCGGCCACAGGTCCGGCTGGTACCAGTCCTGCGCATTGGCATCGGCAAAGCGCGTGCGCCAGCCCTGCATCAGGCGGATCACTACGACGATCGCGATGCAGGTCGCGAGCACGAACAGCCCGCTCCATTTGCAGGCGCTCGCCAGCCCCACGGCCAATCCCGCCAGCGCGAAGGCAGAGTGCGGCCGCGTTTGCCTGAAGCCGCGGATGAAAGCTGCGATCGCGAACAGACAGAAAGCGAGCGCGAAAATATCCAGCATCGCGATCCGCGACTGCACGAAGAGCATCTGGTTGAAGAAGGCGATCAGCACGGCCGCGATCGCGCGTTCCTGCGATGCGAACAGCGCGAGCGCGGCGAGATAGACGCCGACCAGTGCCAGCGCCCCGAACAGCGCGGCGGGATAGCGCCATCCGAGCGGCCCATCGCCGAACGCCTTGATCGACAGCGCGACGATCTCCTTGGCAAGCGGCGGATGCATCGGGTTGAGGATCGGGCCCTCGACCACCGGCTGGAGCATCTGCCGCGCCGCCGGCACGTAATGCACCTCATCGAAATAGAGCTTGTCGGGCGTCGTGATTCCGAGCAGCAGCAAGACATGGGCAACAACGAAGATGATGGCCGCAACGATCGCCGCACGGGCGGCAGGGCGGCGGTCAGCGGACGAGGATTTGGTTGCGATGCTCAAAGGGCGGGCACGGTGAGAAGGGAACAAGTGTGAGCGAAGTGTGAGCTACGCGTGCATACGTCGCACGTGACGCGGGTGACTATGTGACGTGCGTGATCTGAACTCACTTTCACAGCCACATCGTTGAACGTGGTCGAATCGACAGACACCCACCATCCAGTCAGCTCGGTACCGCTTGTGACATATATACAATATCAGATGCGTACACGATCCGGTACGATGACGACATTAACTCGATCGGTATTGCAATGAATTCGCCTCACCGCTTTTTCTTGTTACCAGCAATCGGTCTTGCCGTCGTACTGACGGCCCATCCCGCTCAGGCGCAAAGTCGCGTCGGCGAAGCGGCGATGGTGAAGAACGAAGTTCTCCGCGTCGCGGCTGCAACCACGCCGATCAATGTCGGCGATGCGCTGCTGCGCGACGAGACGGTGCGCACCGGCCTCGAGAGCGCCGCGCGACTGGTGATGGCCGACAGCACCAACCTCTCGCTCGGGCCAAATGCCTCGCTCAAGCTCGACCGCACCGTGTTCGACGACGAGCATCACTATCGCGATGTCGCGGTCCGCCTGACCTCGGGCGCGTTCCGCTTCGTCACCGGCCATTCCGAAAAGGCCGCCTACAAGATCACGACGCCGCTTGCGACGATCGGCGTTCGCGGCACGGTGCTCGATATCCTGTCACAGCGCGGCCAGACCATTGTGGTGCTGCAGGAAGGCGCGTCGACGGTCTGCACGTCGAGCCGGCAATGCATCGACCTGACCCAGCCCGGCGACACCGCGATCATCACCTCGAGCGGCGGCCGCACCACGATCCAGAAGACCAACAACCCGCCCTGGACCTTTGCCGCGACCTGTAGCCAGGCGGCGGGGCTCTGCACCGTGACCCAGTTCGCCGATGCGACACCGGTCGGCGACGATCCCGCCGGCATGCTGTGCGGACGGTGATCATGGCACGCCGAATCTATCAGCTGATCCTGCCGGCAGCCCTGACGATGGCGCTGTCGCTTGCGATGCTGCAGGCGCCGGTTGCGCCGGCCCAGGCTCAGACTCCAACGCCGAGCTGCACCTCGATTCCGTCGGAGTCGCTGTCGGCCGCGCCAGGCTGCACGTCGACACCGACGCCGACGCCGACACCGACGCCTACACCAACTACCGTACCATCGCCGACGCCGACGCCCACCCCCACGCCGACACCAACACCGAGCCCCTCACCGACGCCGATCACCGGCGCGCCGTCGAGCGGCAGTTCGATCAACAACCTCGCCGGCCAGCGCTTCAACCAGATGATCACCAACCGTGTGCTCGGCACGGTGCTGCTCGGCGTCAACGAGCAGATCAATTGCGACGATTGCATCAGCGCGTTCGGCTCCGCCGGCTCGTTCTCGGCCGGCATCCATGGCCGCAAGACCATCACGCCGAATTTGTCGCTGCTCGCCGGCATCGCCTACACGCAGTATGGCGAAGGCGGCTACAACGTCACCAGCGCGCCGATCGGCGCCTTCGCGCTACGCTACGACTTTGTCGACTGGGGCTCGTCGCGGCCGTTCGTCGACATCGGCACCATCCTCTCGCCGTCCGAGAAGGTGCGCTACACCCGCAGCTACGCAACGAGCCTTGGTCCGGTGTCGGTCACCGGCCAGACCTCGAGCGAGAATTACGGCGTGTACGGCCGCGCGGGCTGGATCGGCCGGCTGTCGGCGCGTGACGAGGTCGCGGCATCCGTCGAGGTCTGGCAGCTTTGGCAACGGGTCAAGGGCTACAGCGATCCTGCTGTCGCCTTCAATCCGTTCGATGCCACCATCGCCGACGGCACCGACCGCACCAGCCTGGTCAAGATCGGCGGCCAGTGGACGCATCTGTTCGGATCGAACATCGAAACCAACATCAATGGCGGCTGGGTGCAATCCTTCGCCACCCATTCCGGCATCGTCGCCACGGTGACCGGCGACGGCACCATCGTGCCGACGATGGGCAACCAGGGCTGGTTCGAGTATGGCGGCCGCGTCGGCTTCCGCATCACCAAGGGCTGGGTCGCCGACATCTTCCTGAACGGCACCGCCGGACCGCAGCCGGTCGGCAACACGGTCCATGGCGGCGTCGGGCTGCGGATCAGTTACTAGGATAGGGCCTCGTCAAGGCGCAGCTATTGACGAGGGCTGAACGAAGGCAAGCAGACCGAACTACTTGTAGTAACCGAGGCCACATCCCAGACCGGCGACCGCGGCAACAAAGCTCGCCTTCGGCACCCAGGTCTTGTCAGCGCCGGCCTTGGGAGACATGTAGCCGACCTCATTGACCTGGCCCTCTTTGGCCGCGTCATAGAGCCTTGGGCCATACAGGTCGCCCGTCGGGTCCTTGAATGTCCTCGCATCCTTGCCGAGCAAGCTCTTGACGTTGGGATTGCCGACCGCGACCAGGAGCCCGTCGCTCAGATTGAAGCAGAACGGATAGAGGTCACCAACGAGGAAGCCGCCTTCGCCCTTGTTGATCTGGTCGAGCGTCCTGGCCCTATCGGCCTTGATGCCCGCAACCGTTTTTTCAAGCATGGCCTTGGCATCCGCCGCAGACCCTTGCGCGAATGCCGTTGTCGAGAACAAGACGGCCAGGGCGCCCAGCGCGCCAATCATGAGCTTACGGAACATGGACATTCCTCCCTGCTCTTCGAGCAATTTGAAACTGTCATGCAGCGTGCGCAGGCCGGCCAGGCATCATATCCAAACCCTGAGCCAACTGACCAGTCTACTCATGCCCGCCGACCGGCGGATAAAAAGGGGTAGGGTGAGGATTTCCGGATCAGGCCCCAGGACCTGGCCTGCCGTCTCGCGGCGCGCTGTCGAGCAGCCGGATCAGCGCCAGCAGCGACGTGAAGCACATGGTGAACACCATGATCACGACGGTCGCTCCACGGAGATCCTGCAAGCGCCAGGACTGGCCCGCGGCGTCCACGACGTCACCCGACTGCCCAAGCATCCATGGCACCACGTGCGTAATGCCGCCGGAGACGTAGAACAGGATGCCGACGAGGCGCAACTTGCGATCGGCGGCGTGATCGGGCCTGACCGGATCGTTGCGATGGTGCAGGTACAAGGCAAAGCCCTGAAAGAACAGCCATGAGGTCAGCAGCCAGCCGAAGAAATTCGACGGCGGCACACCGAACACGGCTCCGCCGTCGTGCCAAATCCACGCCTTGGCGATCGTCGCGCTGGGAGGATCGACCACCAGATCCCACTGCGCAGTGACGAACGCCGCAACGACCGGCAAGGCGATCAGGTTGAACCGGCGATCCAGCTTGCGGTCGGCCTCGCCGAGCAGGGTCGCGGCAACGATCCAGGAGAAATAGCCGGCACCGAACCACATCGGTCCGACGATGAACGGGATACGTCCCACGTTCGGAAGATCGGCACCGATCTCGAAATGATATCTGCCGAACGGGAAACCGGTGGCGACACCGATATTCTCCATTGCGAATCCGACCGCGACGCAGGTTGCGAAGAAGACGAGCGCGGCCCGCGATCCATAGGAGATGACCGCGTGCATGATCCCGCAGACAACGAACACGGCCGCAAGCAACTGCGCCATCGGCGTCGGATTCCAGGAAAAGCCGATGCCCGCCGCAAGGATGACCACGATAGCCGGCCAGATCACGGCGTCCGCCCTCGATCCAAAGGAAGCACCGTCAGTCCGGCCGCGCATCACCCTGCCCCACCCATGCCCACCGGTCGACGGTAGTCAATCGGTTCGGCGGCGACAAGCCGAACCCGGCAAACGACCCGCGCCAACAGCACCGAAGTCGATCGCAGGCTCAGCCTCTCGTGATCGCGACGCGCGGCCAGGTTCAATCGTTATCCCAATAGCCGTCCGAGTAGCCTTCGCGGTACCCATACGAATAGCCGCGATCATATCCGCCCGGATACTCGTCGCCGTATTCGTACACGTGACGATGATAGTGGACGACGGGGGCCGGCGAATAATAGTCCCTCTCATAGACATAGGCTGGAGCCGACCGCGCGGTCATGGTCGAGCCCAACAGGGCACCGACGGCCAGGCCGCCGACGATGCCGGCGGCTACGGCATCGCCCCGCCGGCCACCCGCGGTGGCTTCCGTCGACGCAAGACACCCCACGACGATGACCGCTACGATCGTGCGAACAGCTACTCGTTTCATTGCAAGCATATCCTTATTTGAGTTCAACGACCGCGCCGTCCGGCAGCGGCGATCGACCGACGAGCTTACCGCAGCATGACATCGTCGCGGGATCGGCACTCCGCTCCGCCGCGCCCTTCGGGTTCTTGCGTCGGCTCTCCTGCGCCGAACGGTCGGCACGCGGACAACAGACGCTCTAGAACGTGACAAGCTCCTTGAGCTCGCTCCTGACAAAGCGCGGCACGACCCGTCTGCCCACGAAGTCGTTCCAGTCCTTGAACTTCGACTTCGCTCTCGCTTCGGTGATGGCAGTCACGGCGCGAACGCTGAGGTGCGGAAGCTTCACCAGTTCGCTGACAGGGGCGGTGTTGAGGTTGATCTTTTCAGCCCGGCTGACCGGCTCCTGTGTCGCGGGTTTCTGGCGGGTCGAACCGGTCATGGATGGAGATGTCTGCGCGAGTGCGGTCGCACCGATGATACAAACACCGACGCAGATGCAAACGAATCGAGTGAACATGGACCATTGTCCTTTGATACGACGCCCTTGACCCGGTCGCCGATAAAGCGGGCATCGATTACCGCAAGCTTACGGTCGCGATCGCAGATCGATCGTCTGCGTCACATCTCGAGGAAAACAGCTTTCGAGGCGCGGAATCCGGCTCAGCGCGCAGCGGCGAATCTGCGCGCGGAGACACGCGCCTTGGCCCTGGCGAACGTCGCTGCGAGGCGTGACGCCGCGCTATCCGGCTCGCGATGCGGCGCCACCATGAATGCAACGAGGCTTCGCCTGGCGCCGGGAATCCCGAACAGGCTCGATTGAACGGAAAATTCGCGTTTGACGTAACCGCCGGCCTCGGCCGCCATTGCCTCGGTCCATTCGATGCAATCGTCTTGATGGTCGAAGCAGAGCGCCGCCCAGCCGCGCTCCGGCGTCACGTGACGAGGCAGTTCCAATGAATATTGGTAGGCGAACGGGTCGCCATAGTATGGGTGATCGGAGCTGTAGAAGGCCACTGCGAGCCCGAGGCTATCGTTGCCTCCGACGATCGACAGAGGGGTCCCCATCTGCTCGTGCCACAGACGGGTGAGTTCGGCTGCCGCCTGGTGATAAAAGCTGCGCCCCTCCTCATAGCCGTGGCTGTTGCGGTAGAGCGCGTGAACCGGAGCCGCCACCACGGCGGCGACGATCGCTATTCCGGCGACGAGGAGCGTGGCATTGACGGTGTAGAAGCGCTCGATCCGACGGCGCGTGCTGCAGACAACGGGCACGGCAACCAGGAACAATCCTTGAAGCGCCCATAACGACGGCAAGTCGGTGCGAAGGAAAACGGACGTAATGAACGGAAGCACGATCGTGCCGATCGCGACATGGCAGATCAGCTTCAGGTTCGGATCCGACGCCGCAAGATCCCGGGCAAGGCGCTTGATTCGATACCCGGCGATCATCACCCAGGTCGCGGCCGACACCCCTACCGCCGCGGCAAGGCCCATCAGGAAATTGACGGCATCCTGCAGAGCCGTCAGGAAATCGGCCCGCACATGTGTCGCTGCGTAGTAGACCGGCTCCGCACCCGTCGTGGCCAACCAGTGGAGATGCGGAAACAGCGCAATCAGTCCGGCGGCGGTCGAGATCCAGGGCGAACCTGAGGTGAAATAGGCACGCCGCGACGGGTGGATCATTGCCGACAGCGCGAAGCTCGCCACCAGAAAGATGGAATAGTACTTGCCCAACATTGCAAGCGCAGCCGTCAGACCTGCGGCAACCGCCCAGAGCGGGGCCCTTGTTTCGAAGGCGCGGAGGAAACAGTAGGTGGCAAGGGGCCAGACAGCGAGCAACACGGCGTTCGCATTGAAGCGCTGAGCATGAAACTGGTATGCCGGGGTCAGCATGAGCAGGAGCAGCACGAGCAGGCGCTTGTGTCCGCTGACAAACCTTCTTGCAATCAAATCGACGAACCACAACGCCAACGCTGCATTCGTCATCGCCATCAACTGTAACGACCAGTCGGTCAGCGGAAACACCGCAGTCCACGCACCGGTCACCCAGCCCATCAAGGGTGGGTGCTTGGGATACCCCCACGCGAAATGCCTGCCATAAGTCCAGGTCTCCAGCACGTCGGGATGCAGGCCCGCGCCGTGATAGGCCACTGCCAGATACACCGTCCAGATGCCGACGAAGCAGGCGAGCAGCAGCGGGACCGACCACCCTGCTTCGACCCCTTCGAGCCACCGATTGAACGGGCGGCGCCAATACGCCGGGCAGCGATCCGACCGCTTGGCCATCGCCGACAAAGCAAAATCTACCGGCATGCAGTCTTCGTTTTCATATCGCGAGCGCCGTGTCGGCGACTTCCATCGACATGCTCTTCACAGCTAGCATTACGGTAGCCTGACGTGGCTCGGCTCATTTCTCCAAGGTGCCGCCGCAAACGCTCGTGGCTGTCATTTGCCGGTAACGTTGATCGATGCCTCTAGCGGAGAAATCCCATCGAGGAGACATCCATGAGACGACTCGCCATCATGATGGTCATGACGCTGATTGGCTTAGGAGCGCTTGGTGCCCGGAGCCGACGCCGATTGCATGGCAAAGGTAGCCACAACAGTCATTGACGCTTCGGCGATCGGCTGCGCATGTGCCGGTGCAGCGGTTGCGGGATTCCGGCCCGCTCCTGCCGATGAGCATACGGCCGCGATGCCAGCCTTGCGCGTCGAGCGCGTCGAAGCGCTGCTGCTCACGCGTACAGGTGACGGACCAAGGCACGAGACGACCTGGCAGCCATCTGAAGTCCAGCGCTGACGAGGAAGCCGAACCGTCGATGGAGCTTCGGCGCCCCCCGACGTGCCTCTCAGGCACCCCCCGTCGGGCGGCGATCTCATCCCTCCCGCCATTCGAGAAAGCTGATGGAATCACCAAGAAAAGACCAATTACGTCAGTGTATTGCGAAGAAATATCGCACTTTCCCGGGCGGACGTAATCTTATTGTAATCTGTCCGTAATGGTAGAAGCCGTGTCTCATGCTTGGGAGAATGCGGTGCGAGTTCTGGTCGTGGAGGATGACCCTCAGCTTGGGCCATGGCTGCGGGATACTCTGGGAACGGCCTTCGGCTCGTCCGATATGGTCACAACCCTCGAGGAAGGCCGAGCGGCGGTCGCTGTCCGCAGTTTCGAACTCGTCGTGATCGACCGCGGCCTGCCGGACGGCGATGGCCTGGCCTTGCTGCGCGACCTGAAGCAACAGAAGCCGAGCCCGGCAACCATCGTGCTGACGGCGCTCGACGATCCCATCGATATTGCGCGCGCCCTCGACGAAGGGGCGGATGATTACGTGGCCAAGCCGTTCGAACCGATCGAGCTGGTTGCGCGCGCAAAGGCCGTGCTCCGGCGTCTCTTTCTGGATCGAGGGGCGATCGTTCGCATCGGCAATCTGAGCTACGACGTCCTCAATCGCGAGGTCTGCGTCGATCACCAGCCGATTGTCGTCCCGCGACGTGAATTGGCGATTCTGGAAGCAATGGTTCGGCGAATAGGGCGCGTCGTCCTGCGGGAGACGCTTGAAGTTGCGGCTTATGATTTTGACGATGAAATACAGTCAAACGCGATCGAGGCGCATGTTTCGCGGCTGCGCCGACGCCTGCGCGCGGCCAACTGCAGGATCGTCATCAAACCAGTCCGCGGCCTCGGATATCTGTTGAGTGGCGAATGATGACTTTCAAGTGGCAAACGCTCAAGCGCATCCATCGCTCGATTGCGGTGCTGTCGGCGACGCTCATCGGTGCGGTGACGACCATCATGCTGATCTGCGCAGCCGCTCTGCTCATCCGGTTCGGCGGTGACGATGACGGCACCTGGGCGGCGGCCGACGTCGCCGATGCATTGAAGGAAGCCGTCATACGCAACGAGGCCGGGCAGCTGGCCCTCAAGCCGACGTCGAGGCTGGACGAGATCACCCGCAATTTCCCGACATTCTGGTACGTGGTGTCCGACAAGAGCGGTGAGGTCAGCTACGGCCCGGTGCCAAAGTGGCGTCCACCGAAGACTCAGGCGTCTCGTGACGGGACGAGTTTCCTCGCCTACGCGTTCGATGGCGAAACCACGAAGCTGAAGAAGATGGCCGCGGTCAGAAATACGCCTGCGGGTGAGGTGTGGATCGAAACCGGCGGCGTGGCCTATACGGCAAGCCAACTGACGACCGGAATGCTCACCGACGCGACGATCGTTGCGCTTCCCATCATCATGCATCATAACCGCCTCCCCGTCTCATTGCGTCCGGACTCTTTGACGATCCGGTACGACCGAGCATAACAGCGCACACGACTTGATGCGCGACGCCGCTGGTTCACGATCGCAAATGCGACGCACGATTTTGTGAACGCTGATAGCGGCAATCGGCACGGACGATCGACGCACTTGGTCCTAGTCTCCGGCGCGGTCCGACCGGAAAAATCCGGCGAGAAGCGGGAGCAAAGAATGAGCAGCAATCTCACCGACGAAGAACTTGCCGCCTTGATGCCCTCCGAACTGTGCCAATACCAGACCCCGATCCCGACCCAGATCGTCGCCAGCAACGAGTTCTATCCCGACCCGCAGAACGAGCGACAGCGCCAGGTCGAGTCGCGGTTGCTGGCGATGGCTGACGATCTCGGCGGCAAGCAAGGTCTCGACCGCCGCAAATTCTTCCAGACCGCGGCCGGCATGGCCGCCTCCTTTGTCGCGATGAACCAGGTCTACGGCGAGCTGTTCGACGTGACGCCGGCAGAAGCCGCGACACCCGCGATGGCGCAGGAGCGCGCCAACGGGTTGAAGGACCAGTTCATCATGGACATGCACACGCATTTCCTGCGCGACGACACCCGCATCATGGGCTTCGTTGAAATGCGCAAGTCGGTCGGCAAGGCCGGCTGGAACAAGGAGCTCAACGATCACGAGCAAACCATCGAGGATCTCAAGTTCAACAACTACAAGAAGGAGATGTTTCTCGATTCCGACACCAAGATCGCGCTGATCTCCTCGGCGCCGTCGGATATCGAGCAGGACTGGTTCCTGACCAACGAGCAGATGGCCGACGCGCGCAAGAAGATCAACGACGAGGCCGGCTCGCGGCGCGTGTTCTGTCACGCGATCTTCACGCCGGGGCAACCCGGCTGGCTCGACAAGCTCGATGCGGCGCTGGCCTTGAAGCCGGAATCCTGCAAGGGCTACACGATCGGCGACAACACCCACAAGGAGATCAGCCGCTATCCCTGGCGGCTCGACGATGAGAAGGTCGCCTACAAGGGCTACGAGAAGATGGTGAAGGCGGGCATCAAGAATGTCTGCGTCCACAAGGGACTGTTCCCGCCCGGGATCGAGAAGCAATATCCGAACCTGCGCGGCTTCGCCGACGTTGCCGATGTCGGCCAGGCGGCCAAGGACTGGCCGCAGCTCAATTTCGTGATCTATCACTCGGCCTATCGCCATGTCGGCGGCGATCCGCGGGTCGCGCTCGCCGAGTTCGAGCGCACCGGCCGGATCGCATGGACCTCCGATCTCGCCGACATCCCGGCGCAGTATGGCGTCAACAATGTCTATGGCGATGTCGGGCAGTTGTTCGCGACCACGCTGGTCGCCGAGCCCAATGTCTGCGCTGCGCTGATGGGCACCCTGATCAAGGGGCTCGGCGCCGATCATGTCGTCTGGGGCACGGATGCGCTGTGGACCGGCGCGCCGCAATGGCAGATCGAGGGCCTGCGGCGGCTCGAGATCCCCGAAATGATGCAGAAGAAGTTCGGATATGCGCCGCTCGGTCCTGCCGACGGGCCGGTGAAGACCGCCATCTTCGGCGACAACAACGCCCGGCTCTACAACATCCAGCCGAAGCGCGCGATGCTCGACCTCAAGGGCGACCGCTTCGCGATGATGAAGGCCCAGTATGAGAAGGCCGGCCCCGAGCCGTCGAACACACGCTACGGCTATGTGGTGCCGAACGGGGTGATCGACCACCGGGTGTTTGTGTAGCCCATCGTCACGTCATTCCGGGGCGACGCGCAGCGTCGAGCCCGGAATCCATTTGGCCACGTATCGTTTGGCGGGATGGATTCCGGGCTCTCGCTTCGCGAGCCCCGAGGAGAGAGCGCGCTGATCTACTTCCCCGTGAACCTCGGCTTCCGCTTCTCGCTGAATGCCTTGACACCTTCCTTGAGATCGTCGCTGTCGCGCACTTCGTCGAGCAGCCGCCGCACGTCGGCGACGGTCTCCAGCGGCCCCTTCGGCATGGCTTCACGAGCGAGCTTCTTCAACGCGCGGACCACGAGCGGCGCGTTGCCGGCGATCTTCGCGGCCATCTGCCGCGCCATCGCGACATGCTGACCTTTCGGAGCGACCTTGTTGACGAAGCCGATCTGGAAGGCGCGCTCCGCCGACATTTCCTCGCCGACCAGGAGGAATTCCATGGCGATCTTGTGCGGCATCCGCGCCATCACCGACGAGACGCCACCAGCCGTGGTGCCGATCTTGCCCTCTGGATAAATGAAGCGCGTCGTCTCGGACGCCACGCATAGATCGGCCATCTGGACCAGCACGAAGGCCCCGCCGACGACCCAGCCTGAGGTCGCCGCGATGACCGGCTTGTCCAGCTCGATGCCGAGGCCAGGAACCGCGTGCCACATGTTGGCGGGAAGATCGGCCACATCGGCGCCGACCGAGAAATACGTCTCCTCCGCGGAAGCCAGCACCGCGACGCGATCGTCGCTGTCGCGGAAGCGCAGCCAGGCGTCACGCAACTCGCTGCACAGCGCGTTGTTCAGCGCATTGTGCTTTTCGCTGCGAGCCATCGTGATGGTGGCGACGTAATCCGCGCTCTCGTAATGGACGAGCGTCATGCTGGCCTCCCTGATCTTGCTGTTATTATCGTTCGCCTCGGGCCGCGCCGCGACGTTATTTTTTCTCGTCGGGATGCCGGTGCACCGGATCGACCCACAGCACGTTCTCCGGCTTCTCGACCGGCTCAATGTCGAGATTGATCGCAACTGCCTCGCCGTCGGAGCGCACCAGCACGCATTCCAGCACCTCGTCCGGACTGGCGTTGATCTCCTGGTGCGGCACGTAGGGCGGCACGAAGATGAAATCGCCGGGACCGGCTTCGGCGGTGAACTGCAGCTTCTCGCCCCAGCGCATCCGCGCCTTGCCCTTCACGACATAGATGATGCTTTCGAGATGGCCGTGATGATGCGCACCGGTCTTGGCATCCGGCTTGATGCTGACGGTCCCTGCCCACAATTTCTGTGCACCGACGCGGGCGAAATTGATGGCGGCCTTGCGGTCCATACCGGCGGTCGACGGCACGTTCGGGTCGAGCTGGTTGCCGGGGATCACGCGGACGCCGTCATGCTTCCAGCGCTCGTCGTCGTGATGGTGGTGATCATGGGAGTGATCGTGGGAATGGGTGTGATCGTGGGAACCGGTCATCGTTCTTGCTTTCGGTGCTCAAGTTTTCGTGCGTGGAACGCTACCCAAAAGCAGGCGCGCAGGCGAGCAGAAAATGGGAACGTTCCGGCGCCGCCGCGCGTTGCCTGCTCGAAGCTTCCATACAGTCAGAGGAGAGACCGATGAGCAGCACCACCGACAAGATCAAGGGTACCGCCAACGAGGCGATAGGCAAGGTCAAGCAGAAGATCGGCGAAGCCACTGGAGACCGAAAAATGCAGGGTGAAGGCGCGCTGCAGGAGGCGAAGGGCAGGGGCCAAAAGGTGCTGGGCGACGCCAAGGATCTTGCCAGGGATGCAGTCGACAAGGCGACCGGCGCGGCGGGCCGCAAGCCTTGATCTCTTGCGCGATCGAGTACCGAGCGGACCGGCCCATTCGGCCGGTCTTTTTCGTGCCGCTTATTGATTAGCTGCGCGGACGCGCATGCGTTAGCACATCGGGATTGACCACGTTGGTCGGCGCGCCGGCCGCATAGGCCACGATCTGGTCGAAGATATCGGTGAACTGAATCTCGTATTCGTCGCGCGAGACGTAGCCGAGATGCGGCGTGCAAACCACATTGTCCATGTTGAGCAAGGGGTCCGACGTGTCACGCAGCGGCTCCTTCTCATAGACGTCGATCGCGGCCATGCCGGGCCGGCCGGCGCGCAGCGCATTGACCAGCGCACCCGGTTCGATCAGCGGCGCGCGGCTGGTGTTGACGATCAGCGCGGTCTGTTTCATCCGCGCGAGATCGTCCGCCTTGACGATGCCGCGCGTCGCGTCGACCAGCCGCATGTGCAGCGACAGCACGTCGCAGCGGGTGAAGAAATCCGCCTTGCTGGCCGCGGTCTCATAGCCGTCGGCGCGCGCCTTCGCCAGCGCGGCCTCGCGCGCCCAGACCAGCACGTTCATGCCGAACGCCTTGCCGTAGCCCGCGACCACCGCGCCGATGCGGCCGTAGCCATAGATGCCGAGCGTCTTGCCGCGCAGGGTATGGCCGACACCGATCTGCCACTTGCCTGCCTTCAGCGCCGCCATTTGCTGCGGGATCGCGCGCATCGCGGCGAGGATCAGGCCCCAGGTGAATTCAGCAGTCGCGTAGGACGGCGTATCGGCATGCTGGCTCGACGACACGATGATGCCGAGCCGCGTGCAGGTATCGATATCGATATGCGGATAGACGCTGCGCTGGCTGATCAGCCTCAGCTTCGGCAGCCTTTCGAGCAGCGGCGTGCGGATCTGGGTGCGCTCGCGGATCAGCACGAGTGCGTCGGTGTCGCGCAGCCGCTCGGCGAGCGCATCGACGTCCTGGACATGGTCGTTCCAGATCGTGACGTCGTAGCCGTCGAGCTTGTGGAAGCAATCGAGGGTGCGCAGCGTGTCGAAATAATCATCGAGGATCGAGATCTTCATCGCTGCGCCTCCTCTTCCCGGGTACCGCCTATTTCACGCCCAGCAGTTCGACGTCGAACATCAGCGTGGCATTCGGCGGGATCACGCCGCCGGCGCCGCGTGCACCATAGCCGAGATCCGGCGGGATGATCAGCGTGCGCTTGCCGCCGACCTTCATGGTGGCGACGCCCTCGTCCCAGCCCTTGATCACGCGCCCCTGGCCGATCGGAAACTCGAACGGTTCGTTGCGGTCGACCGAGGAGTCGAACTTCTTGCCCTTCTGGCCGTTCTCGTAGAGCCAGCCGGTGTAGTGCATGACGCAGGTCTGGCCGGGCTTCGGCGAGGCGCCGGTGCCGACCTTGCTGTCGATGATCTGAAGGCCTGAAGCTGTGGTCATGGGTTTCCCTGCAGTTTGGGCCATTGCCGGTCCACCGGCAACGGACGTGGAGACTGCCGCCGCAAGGCCGGCGAACGCAGTCTTGATGATCGTGCGTCGTGAAGATTGCATCCGGGACGTCCTTCCTTGATTGATATCGATCGCGATCAATAGCCGAGTGCGCAGCCGTCCTTGCGCGGATCGGAGCCGCCGGTCAGCGTGCCCTTGTCCCAATCGATCCAGATCCCCTGCCCGCCGCCGAGCGGCCCGACCACGCTGGTGGTCTTGTGGCCGATCTTCTTCAGGCCTTCGACGATCTCCGCCGGCACGCTGTCCTCGAGCTGATAGACGCCCTCGTAATGCAGGCCGCGCGGCATGTCGATCGCTTCCTGGATGTCGCAGCCATAGTCGAGCATGTTGGTCAACACATGGGTCTGGCCGACCGGCTGATACTGCCCGCCCATCACGCCGTACGGCATCACGGCGCGGCCGTTCCTGGTGGCCAGCGCCGGGATGATGGTGTGCAGCGGACGCTTGCCCGGCGCGATACAGTTCGGATGGCCGGGCTGGATGCGGAAGCCGCCGGCGCGGTTCTGCAGCAGGATGCCGGTCTTGTTGGTGACGATCGCCGAGCCGAACGAATGCGCGATCGAGTTGATGAAGGAGCAGACGTTGCGATCCTTGTCGACCACCGTGATGTAGACGGTCGACGGATTCATCGGCGGCGCGACGTTCGGCAGCTCGAGCAGCCGGTCCATCCGGATGTTCCTGATGTGCTCGTCGGCGAATTCCTTCGACAGGATACCGGCGACATCGACATGCGCGTGCTGCGGGTCGCCGATATACTGCTCGCGCATCATGTAGGCGATGCGTGCGGCCTCCGCCTCGAGGTGGAAGCGCTCGATGCTGAGCGGCTTGAACTGTGTCAGATCGAAGCGCGACAGGATGTTGAGCATCACCAGCATGGTGATGCCCGGGCCGTTCGGCGGGCACTGCCAGACGTCGTAGCCCTTGTACATCGTGCCGATCGGCGAGGTCGTCTCGGTCGAGTGCGCGGCAAAGTCCTCCAACGTATGCAGGCCGCCGATGCCGCGCAGCGTGTCGACCATGTCGGCGGCGATCTCGCCGCTGTAGAACGCGTCGCGGCCATTCTGCGCGATCGCGCGCAGCGTCTTGCCGAGCTCGGGCTGGCGGATCACGTCGCCGGCCACCGCCGGCTTGCCGTGCGGCAGCAGATAGCGCTCGGTGTTGGTGCCGTTCTTCAGCTTCTCGAAGCCGTTCTTCCAGTCGAACGCGATGCGCGGAGCGACGACATAGCCTTCTTCGGCGGCCTTGATCGCGGGCTGCAGCAGCCGGTCGAAGCCGAACCTGCCGTGATCCCTCAGGATCACATCCCAGGCGTCGATCGAGCCGGGAATGCTGACGGCATGCGCCGAGGTCAGCGGCACCGAATGGATCTTGCGTTCGAGGTACCAGTCGGCGGTCGCCGCCATCGGCGCCCGGCCGCTGCCATTGTAGGCCGTGATCTTGCCCTCGCCCTTCGGCTGGATCAGCGCAAAGCAGTCGCCGCCGATGCCGGTCGATTGCGGTTCGATGACGCCGAGCAGCGCGCAGGCGGCGACCGCAGCGTCAGCGGCCGTGCCGCCCTCGCGCATCACCTCGATCGCCGCAAGCGCCGCCTGCGGGTGCGATGTTGCGACCATCGCGTTCTGAGCATGGACCGTGGAGCGGCCGGCGAAGTGGAAATTCCTCATAACGGAGAGCTCGCTTGATCGTGATGGTCTGATACTGCTGCGGCGGATGGGTGCGAGTACATGGCACATTCATCCCGGGCAGGGCAATGCCTGGCATGCCAGAGGGATTATCCCGATAATGCATGGCTTTGCGGGGTTTCGCCGACACTGCCCGCCTGATAAACCCCGGCCATGCCCCTCAAGGTCGCCGCCTTCTACCAATTCGCCGCGCTGCCCGACTTCCGCGCCTTGCGCGAGCCGCTGCGTGCGCTCTGCGCGGAGCTCGAGCTCAAGGGCAGCGTGCTGCTCGCGCACGAGGGCATCAACGGCACCGTCGCCGGCAGCGACGAGGGCATCGACGGCTTCGTCGCCGAGCTCGCACACGGGCCGCTGTTCGGCGGCCGTCTCGACAATCTCGAGCTGAAATTCTCCGAAGCCGCGCAAATGCCGTTCCAGCGGCTCAAGGTGCGGTTGAAGAAGGAGATCGTCACGCTCGGCGACACCACCGTCGATCCGACGCGGCAGGTCGGCACTTATGTCGACGCCGGCGACTGGAACGAGCTGATCGCCTCGCCCGACATCCTAGTGCTCGATACCCGCAACGCGTTCGAGGTGGCGATGGGCAGCTTCGAAGGCGCGGTCGATCCCAGGATCGCGAGCTTTGGACA
This sequence comes from Bradyrhizobium sp. PSBB068, assembly GCA_016839165.1. NCBI lineage: Bacteria > Pseudomonadati > Pseudomonadota > Alphaproteobacteria > Hyphomicrobiales > Nitrobacteraceae > Bradyrhizobium > Bradyrhizobium sp. PSBB068. The sequence continues at coordinate 1,248,731 of CP069300.1, read as the reverse complement.
ATTCAAGGAGTTTGCCGCCCGGCACCTCGATCCCGCGAAGCACCGCAGGATTGCAATGTTCTGCACCGGGGGGATCCGTTGCGAGAAGGCCAGCGCCTATCTGCTCGCGCAGGGCTTCAACGAGGTCTATCACCTCAAGGGCGGCATCCTGAAGTATCTCGAGGAAACACCGCAGCAGGACAGCCGCTGGCGCGGCGACTGCTTTGTGTTCGACGAGCGCGTCGCGCTCGGCCACGGGCTGCGCGAGCGGGGACGCGGGGACGCCACGCATGAATGACACGGCAAGACTGAGCGAACGGATCGATGCGCTGGAGGTTCGCCTGACCTATCAGGACGAAACCATCGAGACGCTGAACCAGACGATCACGGCGCAATGGAAGCAGATCGACGCGCTGACGCGCCAGCTCGCTGAGCTGCGCGACCGGCTTCAGGAGGCCGAACGCCAAGCGCCCGGGCCGACCAACGAGCGCCCACCGCATTATTGATCGGCGGGCACCGGACTACATGTTGCTCACCTGACGCATCGGCTTCGCGCCGCTGAAGAACAGGCTGGACAACCGCTGCACCATCGCCGTCGCGCGGCTGCCCTCGAGGCCCGGGCGAACGCACAGCAGTCGCTTCTGCATCGGGAGCTCCGGAAGATAATAGTCCTTCGCCGAAATCAGCGCGGAGGGGATCATCCGCTCGGGGCACGCCGTCAGGCCGTATCCGGCCCGTGCGGCTTCCAGTCGCAGTTGGTGGTTCGGGCTTCTGAACACGATCTTGTACGAGATGTTGTGCTTGGTGAGCGTCCGGATCATCCAGTCGTCACCCGGCCACGCCAGGATCGGGATCGGGGCACCCGGCCGCAGGACAAAATCGCGTGATCGTACCCACACCGAGCGCTCGTCGGCCTCGGCAGCGATCGTCACCTCGTCCTCGTTTTCAAGCGATGGGTTGCTGTAGACGAAGGCGATGTCGATGTAGCCGTCCATCAATCCCCTGATGACGATCGGCGACATGTCGGCGTGAACCAGCACGTCGGCGAGCGCGTCGGCGGGATGCAGCTTGAGGAATTCCTCGGCGAGCATCGTGCTCATGCCCAGCCGCAACGGCTGCGGTCCTTCGTGATTGCCGCCGAGCCGAAGCAGCTGATCATTCGCTTCGAGGATGCGCCTGGCCTGCTGCACGGCAACCTTGCCAAGCTCGGTCGTCGTGGTGCCGTTTGCCGTTCTGACAAACAGTGCGCCACCGACCAGGCTCTGCAGTCGCTTCACCTGCGAACTGATCGCCGGCTGGCTCAGGCCGAGTCGTTCCCCGGCCTTCGATAGACTTCCCGTCTCTGCAATTGCAACGACGGTGCGAACGATCTCTGTCGGAATATTCAAATGCTGACGTGGTCTGTGCATCGCGAGCCCTCCAATCTCAGCACGGGACGCAACTACGTTCTCCAGTATGTGATTCAGCTATACTAACATTTGGTTGCACTTTCGTTTAGCTTCAATTTGTTGCATCGCCGCTTTGATCGTACGTCATATGTATTGTTACGTGCATTGCCACGTAGTGCTACGGTATCCGACGGCTGCATCCGCACGCGCATGCAGCACATCGACACCATCAGACCCCGGATTTCTGCGGGTATGGCATCAAAGATTCTGATCGCCCCATAACGCATCGCGCACCCGATAAATTCGAGCGCTGCCATTGATCTGAATTGACGTCACTGATTCGCGGAAGCGTTTTCATAGTTTTCCTTAATCAAAGCCTCGCAACGTGGCGCCGTCGTTCGCGTTTGAGGTGTGCCATGACCAGGTTCTTTCGCTGTCGAAGCGGCGCTTCTGCTGTCGAATTTGCGCTGATGCTGCCGCTGTTCCTCGCCTTCATTTTCGGCATCATTGTATTCGGTTCCTATCTCGCGATGGTGCATGGCGTTCAGCAGCTCGCCGCCGAAGCGGCGCGGTCGTCCATCGCAGGCATGACCGACACCGAACGCAACAGCCTCGCGACCAATTACGTCACCGCGAACGTATCGACCTATCCGCTGCTCGTTGCCAGCAATCTCACCGTCAATGCCGCGCCGTCGCCGTCGAACGCGAACGTCTACATCGTGACGCTCAACTACAACGCGGCCGGCAACTTCATCTACAAGCTGCCCTTCGTGCCGGCGCCCGCGAGCACCATCGTACGCTCCGCGGCGATTCAGTATGGAGGGTTCTAGGATGAGCGGCATCCTCATGCTGATGCGGCGCTTCGGCGCCGACGAGCGGGGAAATTTCGCGATGATCAGCGCCGGCCTGATGACGCTCATGATCGGGTGCGCCGGGCTTGCGATCGATCTCGGCACGATCTTCGCCGATCGGCGCAAGACCCAGAGCACCGCCGACCTCGCCGCGATCGTCGCCGCCGCCAATCTGAGCAACCCGGTCAACGCCGCCACCGCGACGGTGACGCAGAACAACTATCCGGCCAGCGCGCTGGTCAAGGTCGAGACCGGGACCTACACCGCAAACAGCGCGATCGCGCCGCAAGCCCGTTTCGTGACCCCGGCGGTCGCGATTCCGAACGCCGCGCGCGTCACCCTGACGACTAAGACCCCGCTCTACTTCGCGCGCTACCTGACCGGCGCGAGCTATTTCAACATCACGACGACCGCCACCGCGACCTCGACCGAAATGGCGACGTTCGCGATCGGCTCGCGGCTGCTCTCGGTCAACGGCGGCGCACTCAATGCGCTGCTCGGCGCGATGCTCGGCACCACGCTGTCGCTCTCGGTGATGGACTATAATGCGCTGATCAGCGCCAAGATCGACGCGCTCGACTTCCTGTCGGCCCTGGCGACCCGGGTCAACCTGACCGCCGGCACCTACAACGACCTCCTGAACAGCAACGTCAAGGTCGGCGACATAATCGCAGCCGCGCTGACCACGCAGCAGATCACCAATGGCGCCAACGCCGCGACCACCGCGCTGTCGACGATCTCCCAGGCCGTCACCGGCTCATCGACCAAGATTTCGCCTGGCACCCTGATCGACCTCGGTCCGTTCGCCAATCTCACGATCGGGCAGAAACCGAAGGTCGGCGCCAGCGTTTCGGTGTTCGACCTCATCAACACGGTGGCGCAGATCGCCAACGGCAGCAACCAGATCGCGACCTCGGTCAATCTCGGCCTGCCCGGCCTCGCCAACGTCTCCGTGGTCGTAACGATCGGCGAGCGACCCGTTGGTTCCAGCTGGATCGCAATGGGCACCCAGGGCGTCAGCGTCCACACCGCGCAGACCAGGATCCTTGCGACGATCAACGTGCTCGGCTCCGGCAGCATCGCGTCGATCAATCTGCCGGTCTATGTCGAGGTCGCCTCGGGGACCGCGACGCTCAATGCGGTGTCGTGCGGCCATCCGAACATCAACACCTCGCAGGTCACCATCGGCGTGACCCCGGGAATCGTCGATGCCTGGATCGGCAACGTGACGATGGCCGACATGACCAACTTCACGACCAAGCCCAATCCACCGCCGGCGACGCTGGTCACTGTGCTGGGGATCCCGATCACTGGCCTGGCCCATGCCGGCATGGGCAACACCACGCCGACCAATGTCAATTTCAGCTACAGCGACATCCAGGCAGGGACCAAGAAGACCGTGACGACGACCAACTTCCTGACTTCGCTCACGTCAAGTCTGCTCGGCGACCTCACGCTCAACATCGGCGGCATTCCGCTCCCGGGATTGGGCGCGCTGGTCACCGGCATCCTGAGCGCCGTGACAAGTCCGATCGACCAGGTGCTGGCGTCGCTGCTCTCGACGCTCGGCATCGGGCTCGGCCAGGTCGACGTCTGGGTGCTGGGCATCCGCTGCGACGGCGCGGTGCTGGTGAACTGACGCGCGATGAGACCAGGTTGAATCGTCATCGCGCTTTGGATTCTCGTTTGGGGAACGGTCGCGACCGGGCATCACCGGGGTAGGAGACTGCCTTGAGTACAACAATAAGAAGATACAAGACCGACAGCCAGCGAATCGCCCTGATGAAGCGCGGCACGATCTTCTTCCGCAACACCAGCGTCGAATGCCTTGTGCTCAACATCTCGACCGGAGGGGCGGGGCTCGCAGTGGAAAGCGACGCCGCACTCCCGTTCGCGTTCGACCTCGAGATCGAGAGCGAGCCGATCCGGCGGCACTGCATTCTGGTCTGGCGGCTCGAGCGCCGGCTCGGCGTGACCTTCGAGTTCGACCGGATGCAGCGCCCCGGAAGCGGCCCCCTGTAAGTTGATTCCGGCATGCGGCGGCTTCGCTGAGCGGAACCGGCCGCACGGGTTTCACGCGGGCAGCATCAGCCACAGCATCACAGCAATTGCGGCCGCGACGATCGCAGGCCGGACCATGGGCGCGCTTCGCGCGTCCGCCGCCGGGCCGATCGTTCCCCGCGCGGACGAACTCATTTCGCATCGTGGTTAGCAATCGCTGCGATATAACAGCTAATTGTCGCAATTGCCGTCGCGCTTCGACGGCGCGGCCTGCGTGGCGCCGACCGGATCGGACGCCGGGAAGGTCGGCCCTGCTTCAGCCGGGAGTGCGCCGGGGGTTCCAGAACCGCCTTGGCCCGCTGCACCGCAGCGTGTATCAGGGGCCAGAATTTGACCGAGATCAGGAATTTTCGCGTGCCCCAGGATCCCATCAAGAAGCCGCTCATCGACCTCCTGTCGGGCCACCGGCAAGCCAGGCCACCGCTCTGGATGATGCGGCAGGCCGGCCGCTATTTGCCGGAGTACCGCGAGCTGCGCGCCAAGGCCGGCGGCTTCCTCGATCTCTGCTTCACGCCCGAATTCGCCACCGAGGTCACGCTGCAGCCGATCCGCAGGTTCAACTTCGACGCCGCGATCATCTTCTCCGACATCCTGGTGATCCCCCACGCGCTCGGCCGTTCGGTGCGCTTCGAGGCCGGCGAAGGCCCCCGGCTCGATCCCTTGGCGACGCCCGGCGAGATCGCGACGCTCGCAACGCAGGCCAATTTCGACACGCTCGAGCCGGTCTTCGAGGCCCTGCGCCGTGTCCGGCGCGAGCTTGAGCCCCACATCACGCTGATCGGCTTCTGCGGCGCGCCATGGACGGTTGCGACCTACATGGTGGCCGGTCAGGGCACGCCGGACCAGGCTCCGGCGCGGATGCTCGCCTATCGTCATCCGGACGCGTTTGCGGAGATCATCGACGTGCTGGTCGAGAACTCGATCCACTATCTTGTCGGCCAGCTCAAAGCCGGCGCCGGTTGCCTGCAGATCTTCGACACCTGGGCCGGCGTGCTGCCGCCGCGCGAATTCGCGCGCTGGTCGATCGAGCCGACCCGGCGCATCGTCGCCGGGGTGCGCAAGCAGGTCCCCGATGCCAGGATCATCGGCTTTCCGCGCGGCGCGGCGGGCATGCTGCCAGCCTATGTCGAGCAAACCGGGGTCGATGCCGTTTCGATCGACTGGGCAGCCGAACCGTCGATGATCCGCGAGCGGGTGCAGAGCCGCGTCGCCATCCAGGGCAACCTCGATCCGCTGGCGCTGATCGCCGGCGGCGCCACGCTCGACCGCGCGGTGGACGATGTACTGGAGAATTTCGGCCAGGGCCGGCTGATCTTCAACCTCGGCCACGGCATCCTGCAGGAGACGCCGATCGCCCATGTCGAGCAGATGGTCGCACGGGTACGCGCGTATAAGGGGTGAGTTTCCGGTAGCCCGGATGGAGCGCAGCGAAATCCATCCGATCTTGCTGCTTGTCTCACACTTTCCGTCATTCCGGGGCATCGCGAAGCGATGAGCCCGGAATCCATGTCTCCGCCAGTTATGCGGCCCGATGGATTCCGGGTTCTCGCCTCGCGAGCCCCGGAATACGAAGAGGATGCGGATAGAGCGGCAGCGTAATCCGGGTTCTTGCCACACGGAACGGACGGCCCCGGATTTTCGCGCGCTCCACTCGGGCTACGCCACCGCGATCCCTACCGCGCATCCTCCAAAATCATGTCCGACGCCTTCTCCGCGATCATGATCGTCGGCGCGTTGGTGTTGCCCGACATCAGGTCCGGCATCACCGAGGCGTCGACCACGCGCAGACCCTCGATGCCTCGCACCTTGAGCCTGTTGTCGACGACCGCGAGCGGATCATTGCCCATCCGGCAGGTCGAGGTCGGATGATAGACCGTGCTGCCGGTGCGGCGGCAGAACTCGAGCAGGTCATCGTCGCTGACCACCTTGGCGCCGGGATCGACCTCCCCGACCGAATATGACTTCAGCGCCGGCGCGGCCAGGATCTTGCGCAGGATGCGGATGCCGTCGATGAAGGCGCGGCGATCGGTTTCGGTCGCGAGATAATTGATGCGGATTTCCGGCGGCACGCTGGGGTCAGCGCTCCTGATCTTCAGCGAGCCGCGGCTCTCCGGACGCAGCTGGCAGACCGAGGCCGTGAAGCCCGAGAACGGATGCAGCTTCTCGCCCATCTTGTCGGTCGAGAACGGCAGGAAATGGATCTGGATGTCGGGCGACGCCAGCCGCGGACTGGTCTTGAAGAACGCACCCGACGTGCCGGCGGCAATGGTCAGTGGCCCCTTGCGCAACGCCGCATACCGCAGGCCGGCCATGACGCGGCGCACCGGATTGTTGACGACGTCGTTCAGCGTGACGCTCTGCGCGCAGCGCGTGACGATGCGCACCTGCATGTGATCCTGCAGATCGTTGCCGACGCCGGGCGCATCGAGCACGATCTCGATGCCGTGCTGCTTCAGCAGATCGGCCGGACCGACGCCAGAGAGCTGCAGCAATTGCGGCGAGTTGTACGCGCCGCTCGACACAAGCACTTCCTTGCGCGCCTTGGCCATGCGCAACTGCCCGTCCTGCTTGTACGCGACGCCGCTGGCGCGCTTGCCGTCGAACAGGATGCGCTGTGCCAGCGCCGAGGTCTCGACGCGCAGATTGCCGCGCGTCAACGCCGGCCGCAGATAGGACCGCGCCGTCGAGGCCCGCCGGCCGCGCCGCGTCGTGGTCTGGAAGAAGCCCGCGCCCTCCTGGGTCGCGCCATTGAAATCCGGATTGGTCGGAATGCCGACTTCGGCCGCGGCATGCACGAACGCTTCCGACAGCGGATCATGGTAGCGCCAGTCCGACACCGGCAGCGGTCCGCCGGCGCCGTGATATTTGTCGGAGCCGCGCTGCTGATCTTCCGCCTTCCTGAAGTACGGCAACACGTCGTCATAGCCCCAGCCGGCATTGCCGCGCTGCCGCCAGCGGTCATAGTCCTCGTGCTGGCCGCGCACGTAGAGCAGGCCGTTGATCGAGCTGGAACCGCCGAGCACTTTTCCCCGCGGCTGGAACACCTGCCGGCCGTTCAGACCGGGCTCGGGCTCGGTCTGGTACATCCAGTTGACGGATTTTTCCTTGAACAGCTTGCCGTAGCCGAGCGGGACATGGATCCAGATGTTGGTGTCCTTCGGCCCGGCCTCGAGCAGCAGCACCGAGTGCTTGCCGTCGGCGCTCAGGCGGTTGGCAAGCACGCAGCCGGCCGAGCCGGCACCGACGACGATGTAATCATACTCGGCGACGTCGTTCGCCGGCGCGCCATGATTGTTGTTGTTCATTGGTTTCCCCCGGCCATGCGGCGCGGCCGGCAGAGTTGCGTCCCTGCCCAGCATTGGGAAGAGAGGTAGCGAGCGAGGCAGATACGGTCAAGAAAGTAAGCGCACGATGCGGAGCGGTACCACCGGACCTCTGAACCCCGGATCGGCAGGCCATAAAACCATCAACACGCGGCGGGCGCGTTCAGCTCCCTGCCTTCCGCCGCCGCGTGCCGGCGCGCTCCTGGTTCCGGCGCACAGGCTTGGTCGCCACTTGATCGGCGCGAGAGCCGGACGGCAGGCCGTACTTCGCCGACGCCGCCTCAAGCGAAGTCTCCTCGTCAGGCACGTGCAGGCTCGAGAGAAAGTCCGCGCCGGCCCGCATCACATGCTCTGCAGCAAGCGTGGCCGCAGCACGCTCGTCGCCGGCGATGATGGCGCGCAGGATTGCAGCGTGCTCATCCCAGGTGCGGGCCTGACGCACCGGATCGGTGGGCGAGAACAGCATCGCCGTGCGTTCGCGCAGCCGCTTCAGCAGATCGGCGAGCACGCGGTTGCGGCCGGCCTCGGCCAGTTCGTGGTGGAATTGCTGGTTGAGATCCGGCAACAGGTCGTAGCGCCGCCCGGCCACCGCCTCGTTGCCCTGCTTCAACACCGCCGCGATCCGCTTGATGATGCTCTCCTCGCGGCGACGGGCGGCAAGGCGCGCGTTCTGTCCCTCGAGCAGCGCGCGCACCTCGACCGTCTCGCGCGCCTCCTCATCGCTCATCGTGATGACGGAGGCGCCGCGCCGCGCGGTCACCTCGACGAGCCCTTCCGACTCCAGCACGCGGATCGCTTCGCGCACCGGATTGCGGGACACCCCAAGCTCATCGGCGAGGCGCCCCTCGACCAGCCGCTCGCCGGGCTTCAGCCGCCGGCTCAGGATCGCCTGCCGCAGCTCCTCGATCACCCTGCCGTGGAGGGAGAGATAGTCGTCGCCGAGACGTTTGGAGCTTCCGAGCCTGCCTGCCATGAACTGACCTGTCCGGCCGCGCTTCGCTCAATGCAAGGACGCCACAGGTCCCAAGAGCCGCCAGACACCTGGCCGAATGACCGCGATTGCGTATTTAGACCGCCGGATGCAGGCCATCAAGCCGCGCTCATTCGCCGTCAACAGCTACGGACCGCGCCGCCTGCACTGCTGTCTTCGGCACCCACGACACGCTGACGCTGCCGGTGAGGAAGGTCTGGCACGCCATCCGGTAGCCGGCGGCGAACTGCTCCTCGGTGAGGTGCTTGCGCTCCTTCGGCTTGATCGCATCGGTGTTCTCGATGCCCTTCTCGATCAGGCATTTGCAGGTTCCGCACAGTCCGCCGCCGCACTTGAACGGAATGCCGCCCTGCTCGCGCAGCGAGACGCGCAGCAGGTTGCTGTTCTCCGCGGCGGTCACGGTTTTCCCGCCATTGGTCAGAAACGTGACTTCGATCATCCCGGCATCCGCTCAGCGCTTGCGCAGCTTGGTGTCCATATGGCCGAACGTGATGAGGTGCTCGAGCTCGTTCAGCGCCCGCTCCGGCGTTTCGAACTTTTCGAGGAATTTCGAGGGCACCTCGTTCACGATCGGCGGCGACCAGGCCTCGTCGATCACCTTGACCTTGGTCTCCGCGACCAGCTCGGCAATCACGAACGTCGCCTTCCTGATGCCGTAGAACAGATAGTCATAGGCCGCGAGCGGCCGCAGGCCCTCGACGATCTCGGTGCGAAACTGCCCCGGCTTGCTCGTCAGTATCACATACATTGGTCACGTCCTCCCAACCACTGTGCCGGCAGGCGCGACCACGTCGGCCAGCGGCGCCGCCTCCTGCGACAGTTCAACGTCATGCGTGAGCCAAAGCTGGCAGGCAAGGCGATATCCCTGCTCGATTCTGGCACCGAGGCGCTTCTTTTCCTTCCAGTTCGGCTCCGGCAAATGCTCGCCGCCCTTGATGATCAGCGACGCGCATTTCCCGCACTTCCCCATCCCGCAGCCGTACAGGAAGTTGGGATAGGGAAACTGGCGAATGCCGGCGCGGACGACGAGATTGGTGTTCTCCTTGACCTCGCCGACGAAGGTCTCGCCGTCGCGGTGAAAAATCACGTTGGGCATCGCGGCGCGCTCCCCGCGGCTCAGGCCTGCAACAGCACGCGCTCTTCGGCGGAGACGCCGCTGGCGAGATCGAGCTCTGCCAGCGGAATGTCGTTTGCGACATAGTCGTGATACAGCGCGGTGGTGTAGAGCAGCCGCATCTGTGCGCCGATCTCGCAGATCTTGAGGCAACGCTGCTGCAGCTCGACCGTGTTGGCGTGCTCCAGCACGATCTGGTAGCCGCGCTCGCCGTGGATCTCGTCCGACACGATGTGAAGGTCGAAGAACTCGACTTCCTCGTCGGTGAATTTGTACTTCTCGCGCAGCGTCGGCGTCTGCTTGCGATAGATCGAGGGCACCTGCGATTCCAGGCCGACCACGAGGCCGGCCACCGCGACGATCGGATCCTCGCGCATCGCGACTGCATAGCACCAGCTCTGCAGCCCGCGCGTCGTCGGCGTCATGTTGTCGGGGTCCTTGATGCGCGCCGCGGTCGTACCGCAGGCCTCCGCGAAGCGGATCAGGAGATCGGTGTGGCGGTCGCCGCCGATCTCTTCCTCGTACATGTTGGCGAGCAGGAAGTCCTTGGCCTCCTGGTACTGCTCCGGCATCCGCGCATAGATGTAGCCGAGGTAGTCGGCGAACGGGCCGACATAGTGGTAGTGGTTTTCGGCCCAGCGCGCGAGATGCGCGCGGCTGAGCTTGCCGCTGGCCCAGGCGACGCTGAACGGCGCCTTGTTGGCGCTCTTCCCCTTGATGGCGTTTTCGAGGGCCGCTCGAAATTCCACATGATCCATCATCTTCTGCATCGTGGCGCTCCTGTGCCGTGAAGAACTTGCCGTCCAGGCGACGGGCCATTGGCCGCATTCTGGCTCGACCTTATTTGTATACTGTATACGATTTATATAACTGTCAACACCGAAGACTAGGTTCTTCGCCCCGCCTTCCCTGCGGCATTATCCGCAGGACGCAGCCGCTATTTTGTGCTTATTCTGCACAAAAATGCGGTCATGATGCTTCCCGCCCTTATATGCCGCGCGGACCGCGAGCTCGGAATTTGAGCTTGCCATTCTTGAATACAGTATACATTATTTGCGCGTTAGAGGGGGAAACAAACAATCATGCAGCACGCTCCGATCGTCGCCGCACATTGGGTCTATCTGCTCGGCGTCGCCGTCATCGTTCTCACCATGATCTGGCGCGCCAACGTCGTGGTGCCGTCGGTGATCGCAACGCTGCTGGTCGCGCTGGCATGGACGCACAGTCCGGTCGCGGCGCTCGCCAGCGTCTTCAACGCGAGCTTCACCGCCGCCAAGGAGCTCTTCAACATTTTCCTGGTGATCGCGTTGATGACGGCGCTGCTGAACGCATTGAAGGCGCTGCGCTCGGACATCCGCATGGTCGAACCGTTCCGCGCCGTGATGAAGACCGGACATACAGCCTATTTCGTGCTTGCCGCGATCACCTATGTGATCTCGCTGTTCTTCTGGCCGACGCCGGCCGTGCCGCTGGTCTCCGCGGTGCTGCTGCCCGCGGCGATCGCCGCCGGCCTGTCGCCGCTCGGCGGCGCCATTGCGATCGCGATCGCGGGACAGGGCATGGCGCTGTCGTCGGACTACGTGATCGGCGTCGCGCCCGGGATCAGCGCCAAGGCGGCCGGCGCCGCGGTCAGTGCCGCCACCGTCGCGGACCGTGCGCTGGTGCTGTCCCTCATCACCGGCGGCATCGCATTGACGCTCGCCTATCTTTCGATCCGCAAGTCGATCACCAAGCCCGACGACCGGCTGCTGGAGCGCTGGCAGGCCCAGTCGAGCAACGGCGAACTGGCGCGGCTGGAGCAGGAGGGCAGCTTCGACAAGGCGGAGATCGCGCGCGGCACCGCCGAGGGACAGCGGCCGTTTGCGACCCAGGCCCAGATCGACAAGGCACTTGCCGGGGTGCCGACGCGCCGCGAAGGCTGGTCGAAATTCTTTGCGGTCGCGACCCCGCTCGCCTTCCTCTGTGTCATCGCCGTGATGGTGCTGGCCAAGCTCGGCATCGGCCATGACCTCAAGGGCGGCGACGCGGCCGCACTGGTGGGTGGCGTCGCCGCGATGCTGATGATCTGCGCATCCTCCATCTCTGAAAATCTGCGCAAGTTCCTCGACACCAGCGCCGATCACGTCACCGAAGGCTTCGTGTTCGCCTTCAAGGCGATGGGATCCGTGCTGCCGATCGCGGGCTTCTTCTTTCTCGGCGCCGAACCGGGCCTCTCTGCGCCGATCCTCGGGGTTCCGGCGGCCCAGGCGCCAAGCCTGCTTTTCGAACTGATCCAGACCGCGCAGGCCTGGATCCCCGGCAATGAATTCTTCGTCGCCTTCGGCATTTTGATCTCCGGCATGATCACCGGCATCGACGGCTCGGGTTTTGCCGGCCTGCCGCTGACCGGCTCACTGTCGGGTGCGCTCGCACCGTCGGTTGGAATGCAGCCGGCGACGCTCGCCGCGATCGGCCAGATGGGCGCGGTGTGGACCGGCGGCGGCACCCTGGTGGCCTGGTCGTCGCTGATCGCGGTGGCCGGCTTCGCGCGCGTCCCGGTCTTCCAGATCGTGCGGACCGCGATGGTCCCCGTATTGACCGGCCTGGCGGTATCGACCGTCTGCGCGGTCCTGATCTGGCACTGAGGAGAATCCCGTGACGATAGCTGACACGACGGTACGCAACGCGCACCCTTCCGCAGAGGGCGCAGCTGACATCGAGGCGTTTCCGAACCTGATCGCCGGCGAGCGCACCTCAAGCGCCTCCGGTCGATTGTTCGCGAACATCAATCCCGCCGACAACGCCGACCTGGTCGGACGCTTCCAGCAATCGACCGCCGCCGACGCTCAAGCCGCTGTCGATGCCGCCGCCGCAGCGTTCGAAGGCTGGAGACGGACGCCGATCACGAAACGCGCCGCCATCCTGAACCGGGCCGCCGATCATCTCGAGGCACGCGCAGATCACATCGCGCGGGAGATCACGCGGGAGATGGGCAAATCGCTCGGTCTCGCCCGCGACGAGGTGCTGCGCTCGGCCCAGACCCTGCGCTTCTATGCCGTCGAGGGACAGTCGCTCACCGGCGAGGTGTTTCCGAACGACGATGCGGACATGACGGTCTATACGCTGCGCGAGCCGCTCGGCGTCGTGTCGGTCATCACACCCTGGAATTTTCCGATTTCGATCCCGGCGCGCAAGATCGCCCCGGCCCTGATCACCGGCAACACTGTCGTGTTCAAGCCGTCGTCCGACGCGCCGCTCAGCGGTTATCGCCTGGCGGAGGCGCTGATTGCGGCAGGTCTGCCCAAGGGCGTGCTCAACTTCATCACCGGCAAGGCCGGCGAGATCGGGCCTGCGATCACCGAGCCGCCGGTCATTCGCGCGATTTCGTTCACGGGATCGACGTCCGCCGGCGAACAGATCTGCCGCGCGGTCAGCTTCGTGACCCGCACGCAGATGGAGCTCGGCGGCAAGAATCCGCTGATCATCATGGACGACGCCGATCTCGATCTGGCGGTCGATCTGACCGTCAAGGGCGGCCTGTCGTTGGCGGGCCAGGCCTGCACCGGCACCAGCCGCGTGCTGGTCATGAAGCAGGTGCGTGCCGAATTCACCGCGCGGCTGCTCGCCAGAGTGAAGGCGATCAGGATCGGCAGTGGCCTCACCGGCGGGATGGAGATGGGGCCGTTGGCGACGGCAAAGCAGCTTGAAACCGTGCTGCGCTATGTCGCGATCGGGAAAAAGGAAGCGACGCATCTCCATGGCGGCGACCGGCTCGCCGGCGCCGCCTATGACGGCGGATACTTCGTCTCGCCCGCGATCTTCACCGACGTGACCCAGGACATGACGATCGCACGCGAGGAGATCTTCGGCCCCGTGATCGCGATCATCACGGTCGACAGCTATGCCGATGCGATCGCCAAGGCCAATGCCAGCGAATATGGGCTGTCGGCCGCGATCGTGACCCGCAGCCCGCGCGCGATGCACGATTTCGCCAATGACATCCAGTCCGGTACGGTGAAGATCAACCGCACCACCACCGGCAATCTGATCAACGCGCCGTTCGGCGGATTGAAACGGTCGAGCACCTCGACCTTCCGCGAGTCCGGCCGCACCGGCCTCGAATTCTACACCCAGATCAAGACCGTCTACCGCGGCGTCTGAGCCACGGTCGACAGTCTATCCAATCCCGGAAGATAGCGATGAGACAGACCTTCAAACTTGAACTTGCCGAAGCCCGCCACATGATCGCCGCCGCGATCCGCAAATCCGCCGAGATCGGCGTCGCGGAGACGGTCTGCGTGACCGACGACGGCGGCTATCCGCTGGCGCTGGAGCGGATGGATGGCGCGCGGGTCACCGGCCCGCAGATCGCCTGGAACAAGGCGTTCACCGCGGCTGGGCACAAGCGCTCCACCCATTTGTTCAACCAGCCGCCGAACGGACCTGCCTTGCCCGGCAACGAGGCGTTCGGCATCCAGTGGAGCTTCGACGGAAAATTCGCCGTGTTCGTCGGCGGCTTTCCGATCGTCGTCGACGACGAGGTGGTCGGCGGCATCGGGCTGAGCGGCGGCAATGGTGAGCAGGACACCCAATGCGGCGTCGCGGCGCTGCAAGCCCTGCAGGAGCTGCTGCATGGCCATCGCGTGCTGGTCGCGGCCGACATCAAGAAGTAACTGATGTCGCCGGAATTGATGAGGGCGCCGCGCCGAGACCTTCGCGCAGCTCACCGACGAGCCTGTTGAGCTCGTCGGCATTGCCGGCGGCACCGAAGACGTAGCGGTCGGGCCGCACGATGACCGCTGCAGCACCATGCTGCCGCATCCAGTCGGCGAACAGCCCGTCGCGCTCCACCACGCTCAAGATGCCGTCGGCATCGCTGCTTTCACCTGACGTGGTGATGACGACGCGCTCGCCGGACAGGCCCTGCCAAGAGGCCACGTCCGATAGCCACGCCATCGGCGCCGCGGCCGTCGTCGCGATCGCAAATTCCGGCTTCAGCAGATCGTCGAGCCGGCATGTCCGCCCATCCGGTGCGCGCACATGCGGCTGCACGAACAGCCGCCCGGCGAGCACGGCATCGCGCGCGATCAGGCCGGAGACGAGATCGGGGATGAATCTCTGCCTGATGGTTTCGGCCTTGCCGGCCTTCAGCTCGGCGCGCAGCCGCAGGTCGCGTTCGGCTGCCGCCTCCGGATCGAGCTCGCCGATGATCTTGCCGAACTCCTTGGCGCTGGCGACGACCGCGCGGACATGCGGCTTGCGCTCGATCTCGTAGCTGTCGAGCAGCGTTTCGCCGGCATCGCCGCGCAGCACCAGTCGGAGTTTCCAGGCGAGGTTCACGGCATCGCGGATTCCGGCGCACAGCCCCTGCCCGAGGAACGGCGGCGTCTGGTGCACGGCATCGCCCATCAGCAGCACACGACGGTCGCGCCAGCGTTGCCCGAGCAGCGCGTGGAAGCGATAGACCGCCGAGCGCCAGATCGTGAGATCGGAGATGTCGGTAAAACCGTTCAGCAACCGCACGACGTTGTCGGGTGCGCCGGCCGCCTCGGGATCCTCGCCCGGCAGCAGCTTGATCTCCCAGCGCCGCAGATTGCGCGGACCCGGCACGAAGGTGCCGGGACGCGACGGCCAGCAGTATTGAAAACTCTTGGCCGGCCGCTTGGCGGGATCGCTGGTCAGCGTATCCACCACCATCCACCATTCGTCGAAGGCAAGGTCGTCCAGGCCGATATCGAGCTGCTTGCGCACGAAGCTGTTGGCGCCGTCGCAGCCGATCAGATAGCGCGCCCGGATCGGCAACTGCTCGCCGGACTCGCGGCGTACGGTCAGCGTCACCGCGTCATCGTCCTGCTGCAGCGCTACGCCGGCAGCCGCGAGCAGGACGTCCACACGCGGATATTCGGCAAGCTTGTTGCGCAGCGCCTGCTCGAGGTCGGGCTGCACGAAGGTGACGTTCGGAATCCAGCCGAGCGGAAACGGCGGCGGCATCGGATCGAAGATCTTGATGATCTCGCCGTCGACGCCGAGATAGTGCGAGCCGTTATGCGGGGCGATCGCCTGCTCCAAGAAGTCGCCGAGCCCGATCGCCTGCAGCACGCGGAGCGCCTCGTGGTCGAGCGTGATCGCGCGCGGCTTGTCGTAGATATCGGCGACGCGCTCGACGACGGCGACGCGCAAGCCGGCCTTTGCCAGCAGATTGGCGAAGACGGCGCCGACCGGCCCGAGGCCGACGATTGCCGCATCATAGGTGAGGTTCGCGACCGGCATCGACATGCTACTTCGCGAGGTAGCTCTCGAGCGTGAGCGGCCTCGGCTTCAGCTGCGGCTCGCGGATCGGAACATCGGCAAACGGCGTCGCCTCCTCGAACCAGGCCTGCCGCGCCGGCAATCCCCATGGAAACGAGACCTTGTGGTCGGACGGGTCCCAGCCGATCGGCTCGTTCTCGATATCCATGATCTGGTAGTGCGTGTTGAACAGTTCGACGCGATGCCCGTCGGGATCGCGCATGTAGACATACATCGCATGCCCCGGCCCGTGCCGACCCGGGCCACGCTCGACCGCCGCGCCGTAGCCGAGCTCGCCGGCGATATCGCAGGCGTTCAGCAGATGGTGCACCTCGGGTGCGAGGAACGCGAAATGATGCAGCCGCGGTCCGGCGCCGTTGAAGAACACGATGTCGTGCGGATTGCCCTTGCGCTGCAGGAACACACCACGCAGATCGAAGGTGCCGGCCGGCGCGATATACTCGCTGAGCCGGAAGCCTGCCGCGGTGTAGAACTCGCAGGCCTTGCGCACCTCCGGCGTCAGCACCTGATAGTGATCGAGCCGCAGCGCCGAGCCGCCGGCATGGCGGGTGAATTGGGTGATCATGCGCGGGACCACCGGCATGGTCGCGCAGAACTCCAGCGGCGTGCCGGCCGGATCGGTCGCCTGCAGTGTGCGGCCCTGATGCGGCACCTCGGCCCAAATGGCGCGGCAGCCCTGCGCTTCGAAGAACGCCTTGAGCCGGTCGAGGTCGTCGTCCCGAAACACCCGCAGGCCGAGCCGCGCGCAGGCGGCGCCCCCACCCTTGCGCAACACAAGGCTGTGATGACAGGCCTCCTCGACGCCGCGGAAGTAGAGCGCGTCGCCCTCCTCCGCGGTCAGGATCAGCCCGATCACTTTTTCGTAGAACTGCCGGCTGGCTGCGAGGTCACGCACGGTCAGGACGACATGGCTCGCCCGCGTGATCCGAAACCCGGGATCGTGGTTCGTGGTCGGGAGGCTCATGCGCACCTGATTTCATTCGCTGGGACCCAAGTCTTTGCGAAAAACCGACTGCCGATCAAGCCACGCTTCGCCCGGCAGCTCTTGCCGAGTCCGTGACATCACATCACGCAGTGTATCGATCCGGGAGCAATCCCCCTGGTGCAGCCGCGCCGCGTGCCGCGGTGGCCGGGTTCGCGCCAATAGTTCATAGTTTGTCAAAGGTTTGCATAGAATTCTTGGTCGTTGCGCCATGGCCAACCGCACTGGCGACGTAACGACGCGCAGGCAACGTGGTGAGATGCGTATCGATCTCAGATCATATTTCGCGGCCCTGTTCGCCGGTGACCTCGCGGCCCTCGGCGCACCACCGACGGATGAAGCGCTCGCCGGCCACATCCGCGCCGAGCAGGTGTCGCTCGTGCTCGGCTATTCCTTCGGCATCATGCTGGCCAACGCCTGCAACGCGCTGGTGCTCGCCATTGCACTCTGGCAATCGGCGGACTGGGCCTTTGCGCTGGTGTGGGCCGCCGCAGTCGGCAGCGCCGCGCTGTTCTTCGGCCTGCAGGCGCGCGCCTCGCGCCGCATCACCAAGCCGCAATTCGTCTCGCGCCGGACCATGTACCGGCTGGTGCGCAATGCGCTGGCGCTCGGCGCCGCCTGGGGTGTCGTCCCGGTCGCCTTCTTCGCCAACGCATCGAGCGGCGCCCAGCTGGTGATCACCTGTCTTTGCGCCGGAATGCTCGCCGGCGGCGCCTTCGCCTTCTCCACCATCCCGATCGCCGCGATTGCCTTCACCGCGCCGATCTTCGTCGGCATCGCCATCTGCCTCGGCCGCGACGGCGATTTCATCTATCTGCTGATGGCCGTCCTCGTGCTGGTTTACGGCTCGGTGCTGCTGCGCGGCGTGTTCGTCAATGCCTTCGAGTTCAGGCGTCGCATCATCGCCCAGCACGAGGCGGAGCGGACGGTGCGGCAGGATCCGCTGACGCATCTGCCGAACCGCGTCGCCTTCAACGAGGCGCTCAACGGCGCGCTGAGCCGGCTGGCGCGCTCCGGCGAGGAATTCGCCGTGCTGCTGCTCGATCTCGATCGCTTCAAGGAGATCAACGACAGGTTCGGCCGTCAGGCAGGCGACGAATTCCTGGTGCAGGTCGCGGCCCGGCTGCAGCGCTGCACCCGCGCGGCCGAGCATGTCGCGCGGATCGGCGGCGACGAGTTCGCGCTGATCATGTCCAATCTGACGCGACCCGAGGACGTGCTCGCGATCGCCGAACGCTTCGTCGCGGCGTTCGCCGATCCACTCCCGATCGACGGACTGGAGATATCAGGCGCGATCAGCGTCGGTATCGTGCTCGCGCCGCGCGACGGCAACAATCCGCACGAGCTGCTCAAGCATGTCGACATCGCGCTCTACCGGGCCAAGAAATCCGGCCCGGGCACGATCCGCTTCTTCGAAGCGAGCGACGACCAGGCGGCGCGCGACCGCCGCGCGTTGCAGCGCGATCTCGAACAGGCGATCGAAGCGAACCAGCTGTTTCTCGTCTACCAGCCGTTCCTCGACATCCGCAAAGGCCGCATCACCGGCTTCGAGGCGCTGCTGCGCTGGCAGCATCCGGCGCGCGGCCTGATCCCGCCCAGCGTCTTCATTCCGATCGCCGAGGAGAGCGGACTGATCCACCAGCTCGGCGAATGGGTGATCCGCCATGCCTGCGCGATGCTGGCGCGCTGGCCTGACGACATCAGGATCGCGGTGAATTTCTCCGCGGTCCAGTTTCAGAACGTCGGCATCCTGCAAACCATCGTCGATGCGCTTGCCGAGGCGAATGTCGCGCCGAATCGGCTGGAAATCGAGATCACGGAGTCGATGCTGATCTCGAAATATGGGTCCGCGCCCGCGATCCTGAACGGGCTGCTCGAGCTTGGGCTAACGGTTGCGCTCGATGATTTCGGCACCGGCTTCTCGTCGCTGACCTATTTGCGCAAGCTGCCGTTCAGCCGCATCAAGATCGATCAGTCCTTCATCCGGGACATGCTGACCGAGCCGGATTGCGCCGCGATCGTCAAATCGGTGATCGGCCTCGCACAGGACCTCCAGATCGGCGTCGTGGCCGAAGGCGTCGAGACCGCCGATCAGCTCGAATATCTGCGCCAGACCAGTTGCGACGAGGTCCAGGGCTATCTGATCGGCCGGCCGATGTCGGGCAGCGACATCTCCGCGCTGCTCGATCACGATCCGCGCCACTCGGTGCACGCGGCGTGAAGCCGGATGAGTTTTGGGTTGATCAGCTTGCCGCAGTCTCGGTTCACCTCTCCCCGTTGGGGAGAGGTCGGATTGCGAAGCAATCCGGGTGAGGGCTCTTGCTCTCTCGATAGACCGTAACCCCCTCACCCGATTTGCTGCGCAAATCGACCTCTCCCAAGGGAGAGGTGAACTTTCGACGCCGTTCCACCTCAACCTAATCTCGCGCTTTAACCCGGATCGAACGTCCACGCCGGCCAGGCGCGTCAGAGCGTGTCGGCGCGATGCAGCGTGTCGACCGTGATGGTGCCGCGCGCACGCGAGACGCAGGCGCAGATCTTGCGGCTTTCCCGTTTCTGGTGCGCGCTGAAGAAGACGTCGCGATGGTCGATTTCGCCATCGACATCAACCACGTCGAGCGCGCAGACGCCGCACTCGCCGCGCCGGCAGTCGCTCATCACCTCATGGCCGGCTTCGTTGAGCACGTCCAGCATCGAGCGGTCGCGCGGGATCACGAACTCGGTGCCCAGCTCGCCCCCCTGGCCCGCGAGCCGCACGCGGAACGCCTCGGTCGGCAGCAGCCCGCTCGATCCGAAAGTCTCGTAGCGTAGATCGGTCATCGGCCGGCCGGACGCCTCCCAGGCGTGCCGTGCTGCATCGAGCATCCGCATCGGGCCGCAGAACAATGTCATCGTATCCTGCGGCAGGTCTGCGAAGACGCGCTCGAGGTCGAGCCGCCGGCCCTCGTCGGCGGCGTGGACGATGAGACGGTCGCCGAGCAGGCGTTCGAGCCTGTCGAGATAGGCCGCATCGCCGCGCGTGCGCACCGCATAATGCAGCGTCACGGCGGCATCACGGCGGGCCAGCGCCTGCGCCGCACCGACGATCGGCGTGATGCCGATGCCGCCTGCGATCAGGCAGAACTGCCGCCGCGTCCAGTCGAGCTGCACCAGCGAGGCCGGCCGCGTGATGTTGAGCCGCGCTCCCGGCGCGAGCGACCACATGTATTGCGAGCCGCCGCGGGAATCCGGCGCACGCCGCACCGCAATCCGAAGACCTTCCGGATCGACCTCGCCGACCAGCGAATAGGAGCGGGTCTGTGGCTGACCGTCGATGGTGACGCCGACATCGATGTGGCTGCCGACGGGATAGGGCGCGCCGGCAAAATCGTCGGGCCGTAGCAGGAATTCGCGGATGCCGGGCGTGAGATCGCGCACGGCAAGCAGCGTGGCGGACGTCCAGGTTTCGATGAATCGCATGGCGTGCTCTGTTCAGCCGGCCGAGATCAGCGCCAGTGCCGGCAGCAGATCGAGATGGGTGCGGTTGCGCAGCGCGAGCCGCAGGTTGCGCGCCGCGAGCCGCGCATGCTCGCGCATGATCGCCTCGGCGCGCGCGCCCTCGCGGTTCTCGATGGCGTCGACCACGACGCGATGATGGTCCTGCCCGATCAGCAGGATCTGGCGCGCCTCCGGCAAGGCCGATTGCGCCATCACGAAGCCGCTCGGCGAGGCGAACGGCAGCGCCGAGGCGCGGTCGATCTGCCGGATCAGCGGCGGACTGCGCGACAGCTCGGCCAGCAGCACGTGGAAACGGGCGTTGAGTGCAACATAGGACGAAAACGCCTCCATGGAGATCGGCTCCTGCCGCACCAGGCCGTCGATCTCATTGAGGCATTCCTTCAGCGGCTCCAGATCGCGCGACGAGACGCCGCGCTCGGCCGCAAAGCGTGCGGCCAATCCCTCCAACGTGCCGCGCAGCTCGATCGAATCGAGGATGTCGCGCTCGGAGAATGCCTTGACCATGAAGCCGCCGGACGGGATCGCCTCCAGCAGGCCCTCCTCTTCCAGCCGAACCAGCGCCATCCGCACCGGCGTGCGCGAGACCCCGGTGACCTCGACCGCCTGCAGTTCCGAGATGCGCTCGCCCGGCCGCAGGCCGCCGGAAACGATCAGCTCACGCAGCGCGAGCTGCGCCCGCACGGTCTGCGATACTGAACGTTCGGCCTCGCGCTCCGCCATGCCGCCTACTCCGCCGCCTGCAGCTGCGGTGGATTCTCCTTCGCCACCATGCGGTCGATGACGCGGCGCGCCCACATCGCGCCGGCGTCGATGTTGAGATTGTAGAACACGCGGTCCGGATTCTCGTCCATCGCGCGCTGCTGCGCTTCCAGGATGATCTCGTCCTCGTGGAAGATGCCGGCGACGCCGTCGCGGATCTCCGAGGTCAGTCGCTGCTCGGTGATGCGGTGATTGCGGACGAAGGCCCAGAAGTAATGACAGGTCTTCTCGGTCTCCGGCGTGATGGTGTTGAGCACATAGCCGTTGACGCCCTGCGAGCGATCGCCCTCCGGCGCGCCCGATCCGGCCGGCGCGACGCCGACGTCGATATTGACGGTGCACGGCGCCTCGAAGCGGATGATCTGCCAGCGATCGACCGGGCCAGGCTTCTGCAACTGCCTGGCCCAGAACGGCGGCGCCTCGATGCCCTGCATCCAGCGCGTCACGGTCACGGTCTTCTCGCCATGGGTGACGTCGAACGGCGCTTCGGCGACCGCGTCATTGCCGATGCTCGAGCCGTGCACGAAGGTCTCGTGCGTCAGGTCCATCAGATTATCGACGACGAGGCGGTAGTCGCATTTGACGTGAATGGTCTTGCCGTCGCCGGCCCAGGCCGGATCGTGATTCCAGTGCATGTCGGGCACCAGCAAGGGATCAGCGAGCGCGGGATCGCCCATCCAGAGCCAGATGAAGCGATGGCGCTCGACGACGGGATAGGCGCGCACGCAGGCCGACGGATTGATGGTCTCCTGCGAGGGCATGAACGTGCAGCGGCCCTGCGCATTGTATTTCAGGCCGTGATAGCCGCAGACCACGGTGTCGCCGTCGAGCCGGCCCTTGGAGAGCGGCACCAGGCGATGCCAGCAGGCATCCTCGAGCGCCACCACCTCGCCGTCGCCCTTCCGGAACATCACGACGTGCTTGCCGCAGATCGTCCGGGGCAGCAGCGCGTGCTTGATCTCCGCGTCCCACCCGGCCGCATACCAGGCGTTCATGGGGAAGGGTTTTGGCATCGCTCGCCCTCTGGGGGTCGTTTCAGATACTTTATGTATACATAAACTCCCATTTTTTGCAAATGGAGGTATTATAATAATCTAAAAAGGCCTTTGCAGTATACAGATATCGAAATGCGGACCGCGCCACACCACCTCCAGCGGAAACTGAAGGCGATATGACGCGGTTTGCGGGAGGCTGCAGAGGGAACCGTTAGGCCGCACCGGACGCGGTCAACGGATCGTAGCCCGGACTCTTCAGGAGCGTATGCAATTGGCGGCGGCGCACGCCCATGTTGCCGCCGTCGAACAACGGATAGGCCATCGCATCCTGCAACAGACCGGCGAGCGGACATTGGTGGTCGTAGCTTCCGATGCCGACCACGCGCATCAGGTCGGTGATCACCTTCACCGCGGTTTCCGAGCCGAACACCTTGGCGTGCAGCGCGAGTTCGAAGGCGCCGGGCGCATTGCTGTCCATGGCGTGACAGGCCTTCCAGCTCAGATAGCGCGCCGCCTCGATCGCCATCTTGGCGTCGGCCAGCGCGTAGCCGACCGCCTGGTGCTCGATGATCGGCACCGCGCCGCCGCGATGCTCGCTGCGGGCGAAGTTCAGCGCGTAGTCGAAGGCGACGCGCATCAGGGCGACGCCGAACACGCCGACCAGCGCGGCGGTGCCGGCAAAGCTCATCTCCACCAGTTGCAGGCCGCCGCCGGCGCCTCCCAACACATTGTCCCTGGGCGCGCGGACCTGCTCGAGCCGGAAGCGCGGCGTCAGATGGGCGCGATGGCCCATCAGGTCGGCCGCGCGCTCGAGTGCGATGCCCTTGATGCCGCCGGCGGGCCGCGGCACTGCGATCACGGAAATCGCGCTGTCGGGCGCCGCGGCGGGATCGGTGCGGCAGACCACGCAGATCAGGTCGGCGCCGTTGCCGTCCCAGCCGGTCGCGCTCGACACCCATTGCTTGGCACCGGTGATGACCCAGTCCTCGCCGTCGAGATGCGCCGCCGTCCGCAAGCCTGTTCCCGGCACCGGCGAGGCAAAGTTCGCGCTGCCGCCGGGCTCGCTGAAGGCGAAGGCGGCGAGCGGCGCGCCGGCACGTTCGAGGAATGGCGCGATGAACGTCTTCTGCTGCGCCGGCGAGCCCGCCAGCATTACCGGCATCAGGCCGAGCAGCGAACCGAACAACGTCAGCGAGACGTTGACGTCGACGGACTGAAACTCCTCGGCGACGATGGCCATGTCGAACACGCCGGTGCCCTCGCCGCCGAGCGGCGCAGGGATCATCCGGCGCAGGAAGCCGGCCTTGACCACCTGTTCGTAGAACGGCCGCGTGGCCGCGAAGCGCTCCGCAGGCGTGGCGAGATGGCGGGTTGCGTCGGCGACGCCTGAAAGCACAGTCCGCGCGAAGCTACGGGCAGACATCTGCAGCTCGCGCTGTTCCTTGGTCAGGGTGAAATCGATCGGCATGGTCGTCTCTCCTCCGGCGGGTCGAATGACCGAAGGTGAGATGCCGGCCTGCCGAAGTCATTGACACTGCGTCCACGCCGGTTTGGCAAAATGTCCGCCTGACTGGCACGGCAATTGATTGTAAGCTCGCCGCCGGCTTCCGTCCTGACAGGCAAACTCCGGCACGCGAACATGGGCGCTACCTGGAATATGCACGACGTCGCACCGGCAGACCGCTTCGCCTATTGGCGCGAAGCGGTGCTGCAAACCTATCTGCCGCTCGAGCCGGAGAAGATCTCGCCCGACGATTTCGACGGCGCCATCACCAGCATCGGCAGCGCGGCACTGCCGTTGTCGCGCGTGCAGTCCGTGCCCAATGCCATCCATCGCACGCGGAAGGGAATCGGCAGTTTCCAGGATGGATCGTTCTTCGCGAATCTCCAGATCGCCGGCGATGCCGTGGTCGAGCAGTATGGGCAAAAGACACTGGCGCGCCCTGGCGACATCGTCCTGCTCGACACCAACGAGCCCTTCGCGATGCGGTTCGAGCAGGGCTGCGACCTGATCTGCGCTACGATTCCCGGCACGCGGCTGCGGCGGCACCTGCAGCAGATGCCGGGCCGGCCGCCGAACGTCATCGCCGGCCGCGGCGCGGGCCGGCTCGCCTCCGCCTATCTCGGCGCGCTGCGCGATATCCCCGACGATTTCGCGCTGGTCGATGACCTCGCCGCCAGCCAGCTCGAGAGCCTGCTGGTGCGCGCGACCACCATCGGCGTGCCGGCGGCCGGATCGGCATCACAGCGCGAAGTGATGCTGCGGCAGATCCAGACCTTCATCCTGGACGAGCTGCACAATCCGCAACTCTCGGCGAAATATATCTGCCGGCATCTGCAGATCTCACGCAGCCATTTGTTTGCCGTGCTCGCCGACGCCGGAACGAGCTTCGCGGCGCATGTCCGCGACGCGCGGCTCCGCCACAGCCTCAACCAGCTTCGTGATCCCCGATTGAACGATCTACCGATCGGCGAGATCGCGTTGCGTGTCGGGTTCAAGAGCCACGAGAGTTTTGCCCGTGCGTTCCGCCGCGCCTATGGCACCTCGCCCGGCGCTATCCGCGCCGGCGACCAGGAGACGAACTGAAGCAGGGGTTGACGCGCCGGCGGTGCCGGCGTGCGGATTTAGGAATTCGACGCTGCGCGGGTCGAGGCCGACTTGACGTCCTTGATGCTGATCACGACGGCAATGCGCCGGACCGTGCCGCTGCGATAGGCCTGCAGGAATTTGTCGTAGTGCTTGACCGAGATGCAGCCGTTGGAGTCGCCGTTCGGTCCGAGCATGTAGCTGTGGACGAGCAGGCCGACACGCCCGAACGTATCGCTGCCGTCGACCGGGGTCATGCGCAGTGCAGGCACCCCATGGAACAGCTTTTCGCGCGGCTTCATCTCATAGATGCCGGGCGGCGTCGCACCGGCATTGCGCGCGTTCACATGCGACGGATCATCGAGCAGATTGCCGAGACCTGAATGCGCCTCGAACTTGGTGCCGTCGGGCATGTATACGATGCGGCCGGTAATGTCATAGACCGCCGTGGTGCTGTCATAGCCGAGCGCGCCGAGATCGGGGCTCGGACCGGACAACAAGCCGTCATTCGGATCGACCGAGGCCAGCTGCAGCTTGCCCGGCATCATGTCGGCGATCTTCTGCAGGAACGTGCGGTTGTCGCCCTGCGGCACAGGTGCCTGCGGCGCCGGCATCGGCAGATCATTGCGCGCGAGCAGATTGGCCTCGGCCGGCCGCGACCGCGGCATCGGCACGCCTGATGTCGCCGTGTTGGTCGTCGCGGCGACGGACGCCGACGCCGGCTGGCTGCCGGGCAACTCGGTCTGCGTATCGCGCAGCTGGCCGGCCAGCGCGTCCTCGATCTGACCGAACTCGGAATTGAAATCGCCGCGGCTCGAACGGAATCCGCGGCGGAGGGGATAATACAGCGAGGCCGTGTTGATGGTGGAGCGCGAGCCGAAGCGATCGTCGAAGTTCAGCGATGCGGTGGTGTTGGCGAACGCTGGTCCGTGCAGCCACGCGGTCGGGTCGATGCCGACCATCCAGGCGGCAAGGCCAGACGACATGACGAGCGCCGTCACGGCGAACGCCGTGCTGCCCATCAGAGACATGCCGCGGCTCGACTTACGCCCGGCAGCTTTCGTCGTATGTTGACCCATCATCCCCAAGTTCGGTGTTCTGGGGCCTGTTGGCCGGCCCACGTGGGATTCACCGATCGCTCATCATATCAGGGAATTAGAGTAAGGCATAATCGAGACGGAGCGGGCAACGAGAGGATTTTTAAACGTTTTTCGGATGGAAAATGCCGGGGAATCAGCCCCAGAAACAGCCGAAATGACCCAAAAGTCCCGATTCGGGACAATTTCGGCGACTCAGGCGATCTTTTCTTCCCGGAGGGTCAGCACCGGGACCGGCTTCCCGATCGCGTAACCCTGGACGTAGTCGACCCCGATCTGGCGCAGCTCGTCCAGGATCGCGAGGCTCTCGACGAATTCCGCGACCACCTGCTTCTGCATGATCTTGGCGGTCTTGGTGATCATCTCGACCATCGCGCGATCGACCTTGCTGTTCAGGATCTCCTTCACGAACGACCCGTCGATCTTGATGATGTCGACCGGCAAATGCTTCAGATAGGCGATCGAGGACATGCCGGTGCCGAAATCGTCGAGCGAGAAGCTGCAGCCGATCTCGCGCAACCGCGCAATGAACGTCTGTGCCTCGTCGAGATTGGAGATCGCGCTGGTCTCGGTGATCTCGAAACAGACCAGCGCCGGCGGCACGTCGTGCTGCGCGAACAGCGCGGCGACGAAGTCGACGAAGTCGCTGTCGCCGATGGTGGCGCCGGACAGGTTGATGGCGTAGCTCGCGATCTTGCGCGGATGGTGCTTGCGCTCGGCGATGATCTCGAAGGCGCGACGCACCACCCAGCGGTCGATCAGCGGCATCAGCCCATAGCGCTCGGCGGCGGGCAGGAAGCTGCCGGGCGGCACCAGGGCGCCGCTCTCGTCGCGCAGGCGCAGCAGCAGCTCGCGGCGATCGTTGCCCTTCAGCACGCCGTTGACCGGGCGGATCTCCTGCTCGTAGAGGCAGAAGCGCCCCTCGTCCAATCCCTTGCGGATGCGATTGACCCAGCTCATCTCGGCGACCCGCACGGCCATGCCGGTATCGGACGGACGGTGCGCCTGGACGCGGTTGCGCCCCTTGTCCTTGGCAAGGAAGCAGGCGACGTCGGCAAGCCGCAGTGCGTCCTGCACGCCGGCGCTGTCGGCAAGCCCGACCAGGCCGATGCTCGCGCTGATCCTGAAGCTCGAGCCCTCATGGACGAAGTTCGACTGCTCGACCACCGCCCTGATCCGCTCCGCGACGTCGGCGGCAACGTCGTGCGTGGCGGCGCCGTCGTCGCGCAGCAGAATGCCGAATTCGTCGCCGCCGAGACGCGCAACCAGTCCGCTGCCGCCCACCTCGGCGGTCAGCAACCGCGCCACCTGTTTCAACAGCCGGTCGCCGGCCATGTGGCCGCAAGTGTCGTTGACGATCTTGAACTGGTCGAGGTCGATCAGCATCAGATCGGCGCCCGTCGCCGGCCCGCCCGACATGGCCTTGTGCAGTTCGAATTCAAACTGACGCCGGTTGGCAAGGCCGGTCAACGCGTCATGCGAGGCAGCCCACGCCAATTCCTCGACCAGCCGCCGCTCGGCGGTCATGTCGTGAATGATCATGACGCGTCCGGACGGCTCACCTTCATGCACGATCGCGGTCTCGACCACCGAGACCGGCACGCTGGAATGATCCGGCCGCACCAGCAGCCGCTGCTGCGGCCGGCTTTCGTCATCGGCATCCGCGCTCTGGAACGATCCGCGCACCGGCTGCTCGGCGATATTGAACAGCGATGAAAGCTGCCATCCCGTTACGTCCTGTTCCGCCGCGATCAACCGCTGTGCGGCGGCGTTCATGTAGCCGACGCGATCGTCCTGCGTGGTCACGATGACCGCATCGCCGATCGAAGCCAGCGTGAGCTGGGCGCGCTCCTTCTCGACGGCAAGCGCGGTCTCGGCCAGCCAGCGCCGCCACAGCATCCGCCGGGTGTGGACCAGGACGATGCCGGCAAGGCAGGCCGCGATCACGAGATTGACCAGCAAGAGCAGCGCCGAGACCTGACGCGAGGCCTTCCCCAGATGGTCGGAGAAATCGACGGCAAGCGTGCTCATTGCGGCATCGACCGTACCGATCCGCTCGGCCCAGTGCTTGATGGTCGCAGCCGAGGGATCATGCAGCGCGACGTCGTTCGCGGCCTCGTTCCTGATTTCGATCAGCTGATCGAGCAGCGCATCCGAATTGCGCCAGGCCGTCACCGCGCCGGCCACGTGGTGCATCTTGCGGAAATATTTGAACAGCCAGATCAGGCCGCCGATGTCGTCATCATGATTGCCCGCTCTGGCGAAACCGGCGCGAGCCACCGCGTCGTTGTTGCCCGGCGCCTCCAGCGCACGCCGCGCCGTGCGATCGGCCAGCGGCACCGCGATCGCGGCGTCGAACTTCTGCAGATAGAGCGGCGCGCCGGTGCTGACATAGGTCTGGAGGTAGTGAATGGCGTCCTTCTGCCCCTTCGACCACATGCTCTCGCCGGCCACATAGGCCCTGACCGCGGACATCACCTGCAGGCTGCCGGCCGACAGGCCACCCAGCAGCAGCACGATCGCCAGCAGGGGCCCAACGACCCGCCACAGCGCCCAGCTTCGGAATGAAAAGAACATGCCCAATGCGCCCAACCCTGAAATAGTCGGTTGAGCCTAGGAACGGCGACTTAACCTGACGTTGCAGAACGCGATGAGTTTGAAACGACTTGGTTGTAATTGAATTGCGTCAAACTTTACGCATCAGGCCAACGGGCTTCAGGCGCTCAGGGGCGCAATGTCGGCGACGTGTTCGGCGCCGGCGCCTGCTCCATGTCCGCCTCCTCGGGCAGCTTGTCGGCATGGACGGCGAGCGGCGTACCGATCCAGAGCGGATCGTCGCGATGATCGCGGCGCGGATTGGTCGTATTGGGATGGACCAGGATGCTCAGGCTGCCGTGGTTCAGCATCAGCCACGGCACCAGGGTCGGAAACAGCTCGGCCGCAAACGCCACCTGATACATCGCCTGATCGTGCGGGCCGACCTTGACGTCGTGCCAACGCCCGAGCGTGACCAGGAAGCGCTCGCCCATCCAGTTGCGCAGGCGTTCAGCCTCGCCCCGGCTGGTTGCGGGATCGTAATAGACATGGGCGTGATAGCTCGCGATCTCGCCGATCGTCCGTGGCGCGTCCGTCATCTCACCTCTCCCTCCGCGGCCGCTCACCTGCGCCGCAGCACATTGAACTGGAACGACTGCGTCGCGCCCCAGGGCGTGACGTGCCGGTGCGCCTCATGCGCGATCAACTCGAATGCCGGGCCGATGGTCCGGCCGAGTGTTGCGGAATCATAGCGCCGCACCGGCAGGCCGCTGCACTTCTCCGGACCGTCCGGCGCGAAGGTGCCGATCACGGCGTGGCCGCCTGCCTTGACGCCGCGATGCAGCCGGTCGAGATAGGCGGCGCGATCCTTCTCCTCGACCAGGAAATGAAACGCCGCGCGGTCGTGCCAGATGTCGAAGGCCTGCGGCGGCTGCCAGACCGTCGCATCGTCGGCGACCCAGCGCACCGCCTCGCCTCTCGCGCCGATCCGCTCTCGCGCGCTCGCCAGCGCCGCTTCGGAGAGATCGAGCACCGTCAGATCATGAAAGCCGCCGGCCACCAGCGCATCGACAAGGCGCGAGGCCCCGCCGCCGATGTCGGTGATCGACGCATCCCGTCCCGGCGCGACGGATTCGATCAGGCGCAGCGATGGCTGCGGATCGGCTTGCGACCAGCTCACCTGCTGCTCGCCCTTGGTCAGATAGACGGTCTGCCAATGCGATTGGCGATCCGAAGCGGTCATGGCGATGCGTCCCGACAGCGGCGGCAACCTGCGTTGCATGCTGTTAACCATCAGCTAGGCGCGGCGCTTTCCCGCGTCAACCGGCAGCACGCACGGGCGCGCAGTGGCAAATGCCGCATTTGCATCGCCGCATTTTCCAATTAACCTGACCGGCAGGTTGGGATCGGGGCGCCCCGGGGATGGCCAATTTCGGCTGGACACGCGTCAACAAGCCTGCACAAGCCGAGGACGCCGCCAGCGACCTGCGCGGGCTCACCGATCCCGCGGCGTTTCTCGCCGCGCTCGACAAGGTGGTGCCGCGCTATCTCGATCTCGCCGACAACGGCGTGCTGGTCTATCCGGCCTGCAAGCGCAAGCCCGGCGACCTGCTCGGCGATGCCAGGGCGGTCTGGGAGCACACCCGCCTCGAGGCGATGCGTTACATCCCGATGGTGCCGCGGAAGGAACCCGCGCTGCTGGTCGATCCTGCCAGCCAGGCCGAGACCATCGACGCTTTCCTGCGCCAGCGCGCGCACGACAGCACCGTCGTCGATTTCACGGGCACAGCGATCGAGGACTACGGCATCGCGATCTATGCGGCGCTGAACTGGCTGAACCATTGCGGCGCCATCGTGAATGCCGATCCGCAAAAATTCTCCGGCACGCTGCGCAGCTTCCGCAAGGTCATGGTCGTCGCCCGGCAGTGGTGGGCGCTCGACGGCGCTGCTGACCGCTGCCGGCAGATGCTGGAGGCACGCGAGCGGCCGCCGCTGGTGTTCTTCCTGCTGTGGGCCGAATGCACCAATCTGGCGCGCGAGATCGCGATCGCGGCGGCAGGTAGCGCAGCGACGGAGGACAGTATCGCGCGGATGCGCGCGGCCGACGATCCGGAACAGCTGGCCTAGTGGACCGGTGGGGCTCGTCCGTCGGGCAACCAATCATCGGTCGGTCTGCTCGTGGGCACATCTGCTACCGATGCAATCGCGCTGTGCCCTAAACGGCCTGCCTCGGCTTCCGCCGGGGTGCTAGGCTTAGCCGAAATCACACCGGACCCCGCCATGCCAAACACCTCAGATCGATCGCTTGCCGACGGCAAGATTTTGCAAAGCGTGGTCGACGGCGTCGGCGTCATCACCTTCAACAATCCCGACAAGCGCAATGCGATGTCGCTGGAGATGTGGGAAGGGCTCGGCGAGGCGCTGACCGCCCTGCGCGACAACCCGGCGGTCCGTGTCGTGATCCTGGTCGGCGCCGGCGACAAGGCCTTCGTGTCGGGCGCCGACATCAGCCAGTTCGAGAAGACCCGCCATAACGCGGAAGCCTCCGAGGAATATTCACGGCGCAGCGCCGCCCAGCGCGCTTTGCTCGCCGACTACCCGAAGCCGACCATCGCCTGCATCCGCGGCTTCTGTCTCGGCGGCGGCATGCAGGTCGCGATGCTGACCGATATCCGCATCTCCGGCGTCAGCGGCCAGTTCGGCATTCCCGCCGCCAAGCTCGGCATCGCCTACGGCTATGACGGGCTGCGCCATCTGGTGTCGCTGGTCGGCCCGTCATGGGCCCGGCTGATCATGTATACCGGGATGCGGATCGATTGCGCCGAAGCGCTGCGGATCGGCCTCGTCGATCGGGTGCTGCCGGATGCCGAGCTCTGGGACGCGACCATGGAGATCGCGCGTACCATCTCAGGCAACGCGCCGCTGGCGATCAAGGCCGCCAAGATCACCATCGCGCAGGTGCTGAAGGATCCCGCCGACCGCGACATGGCCGCGATCAGGCAGATCGGCATCGACTGCATGGACAGCGCCGATTTCCGCGAAGGCCGCAACGCCTTCATGGAAAAGCGCAAGCCGCAGTTCAAGGGCCGGTAGCGATGCGGTGTCATCACCGGCACGCGAAAAGCGGGTGATCCAGTATTCCTGAGACACTGGTGCGCGGCTCCCTGCGGCGTCGTCCCGGCGAAAGCTATCCTGCGTCGTCCCGGCGAAGGCCGGGACCCATACTCCGCGGCGGCTGTTGTTGAAGGGACTCGTCATTCCAGCATCGCGCAACAATCCGGATTTGTGGCTATAGGTCCCGGCCTTCGCCGGGACGACACGGGAAAGTGCGGCGCGGTCTGTGAGTCATACGCCGGCGTTCTCGCGACATTTCGGAGACGCCGTTTGCACGATTTCGGAATAATGGAATTATTCCACTGAGTTGCCCGACGCGTCAACTCCCCCTGATCGAAGACCGGCAACCGGCTACCGGCGGCTCCTTTGCATGGGGTTGTTTTCGATATTTTGGCGGCGCCCTACTTCTTCTCCGTGACCGGCACCGTGTAGTTGAGGATCAGCCGCCCGCCGTCGGGGTAGATGGTTTGTCCCGTGATGTAGGAGGCATCGTCGCTGGCGAGGAAGGCCACGACGGAAGCGACCTCGCTCGGCTCGCCGCAGCGGCCGGCCGGCGTACGCGACAGCACGCTGCGTCGCGCGTCCTCCGACGAGAAGATCGCCGTTGCCACCATCTCGGTCAGGATCGTGCCGGGCCCGACCGCCACGACGCGGATGCCGTGCGGCGCCAGCGCCACCGCGGCCACGGAGGTGAGCTGCTTCATGGCGCCCTTGGACATCGCGTAGGTCGCAAGCGAGGGGATCGCGAGCAGCGCGTTGACCGAGGACATGTTGACGACGACGCCGCCACCGCCTTGCGCGATCATCTGGCGCGCCGCGGCCTGGACGCCGAAGAACGCGCCCTTGAGGTTGATCCCCATCACGTCGTCGAACTCGGCCTCGCTGATCTCGAGGAAGTCGCGGTTGCGCGCGACGCCGGCATTGTTGACCATGACGTCGAGCCGACCGAACTCCTTCACCGCGTGAGCCACGATGCGATCGACATCGGCACGCTTGCTGACGTCGGCTTCGACGGTCCGCAGCCGATCGTCATGTCCGAGCTCCTGGGCGGCGTGGACGAGCCCGGCGGCGTCGACATCCGAGATCACGACCCTGGCGCCATCGGCCAGGAAGCGCGCGGCGCAGGCCTTGCCGATGCCGCGCGCCGCTCCGGTGATGGCGACGACCTTGGGGGAATTCTTCATGGGCGTGTCTCCAAGACAAAACTGTTCATGGAGCAATAGCGCATTGCGCGCCGACAGGGAACGCGGCGGATTCTCCGCAGCTGCCCTCAGGATTTGATGCGCGCGAGAATCCGGTCGGCCTCGGTGCGCCAATCGGCGCTGCGGGCGAATTCAGCCGTTCCCTTGGCCCCGAACACGCCCTCGTCGGCAAGATCGGCGACCCAGCCCTGCCGCTCGGCGGTGCCGGAAGCTGACCATGGCGTGAGCCCGGCCTCGCGCACTGTCTCCGCCACCTCGCGCACCTCTTCGGCGCGCCGCCGGCCGTGCTCGATCACGCGCTGGAAGAAATAGGCGCCCTGCTTCTCCCAGTCGATGCCGGGAAAAGTCTCCTTGAGCGAGGCAAGCACCGCATCCTCGACGCCATAGGCGCGGGCAGTGGTGAAGCTCTCGATCACCGTGGCCTCGAGGCCCTTGATCATGATGCTGCGGCACATCTTGACCGCCGAGGACACACCGAGCTCGTCACTCGCGACCTTTGCCGCAAAGCCGAGCGCGATCAGTGACGGCGCCAGCTCCCGCGCGCCCCGACCGCCGAGCAACAGCGGCACCTTGATCCGGGACGGCGGCAGCGAGGTCATCACCGCGCCCTCGACATAGCGGCCGCCGGCGCCGTCGATGTGGGCCGCGGCGCGTTGCTTGGCCCCGGGCGAGGCCGAGTTGAAATCGAGGAACCAGGCACCCTTGCCTATTGCCGGCGCGCAGGCTTCGGCCACGGCGACCGCCTGGCTCGCCGTCACCGCCGAGATGATGAGATCGGCCCGCGCCGCGAGATCGGCATGCGATTCCGCGAGCACGACGCCGGTCTCCGCCGCGTGCGCGCGCAATGGCGCGCCCTGGCCGCGGTCGAGCTTGATGTCGTAGGCTGCGACCTTGATACCCTGCTGGCGCAGATCCTCGGCGAGGATGCGTCCGACCTCGCCATAGCCGAGCATGCCGACCTGCCATTGCCGCGGATCGCTCGAGATTGTCATCAATTCAAGTCCCGTGTTGTGGCGTCGAACAGCTCGTCGACCGTGACGCGCCGCGGGATCAACGCCTGCTGTGCGCAATAGTCGATCATCAGTTCGAGCGGCTTGCGGTTTGCTTCGACGCCGAACGGCAGCAGGTCCGGCACACCCGCCGGACCGGCGTTCGCCTTGGCGCGCTTGAGGAGATCGTAGAGGCTCCGCACCACATCGGGCCGTGACGTCGCGAGCTGTTCGGTCACCACCACCAGATGGTTGACCGGCACGACGCCATGCCGCGCGTACCACCGCGCCGCCTCTGCCGCCGGATCGGCGAACAACGGCTTGAGCGCCGGATCACTCGAGGTTTCGCCAAGCACGGCATCGAGCTCGCCGCGCTTCAGCATCTCGATGATGGCGCTGCCCTTCGGCGCCCGTTCGGTGCGGTCGACATATTCGGCGATATGCGGATCCTCGAACGTCACCCAATTGATCCGGTCGAGGTTCACGCCATGGTCATTGGCAAGGATGCCGCGCATCCACGCCCCCGTCGTGGTCGTGAACGAACGGATGCCGACCCGCTTGCCTTCGAGATCACCAGGCGCAAGCGTGCCGCGATCGGCGCGATAGAGCGCGTGGCCATGCTGGAAGCGGCCGACCATCGCCGCCGGCAGCAGCACCAGCGGCTTGCCGTACGCCCTTGCCATCAGATAGGTCACGATCGCCATCTCGCAGACGTCGAATGCCTGCTCGCGCACCATCGGCTTGAAGGCAGCGTTGGTCGGCGTGAACTCGGTGAAGTCGAGATCGAACAGGTCGGAGCGCAGCTCACCGCGCTTCACCGCCTGGATGTGCGGGTGATTGCCAAGCACCGCGCGCAGCCGAAGTTTCTCCATGGCGATGAACTCCGCAGGGTCAGGTCAGTGCTCGTCCTGGAGTAAAGCCCGGCGCCCTGCGCGGCGCTGATATCGCCGGATCGAGCGGCGGAGCCTGCAGCGCGGCAACGGTCGCGCGCACCAGCTCCTCGATGGCATGGCCGGCATCGGTGCCCTCGGCGCTGCCGCGCGACAGCCGCGAGACGCGCTCCGGCGTCACCAGCGTGTAGTAGAGCGCGCCGAGCAGGAAGTGGCCGCGCCAGACCAGGTCGGTGCGCGGAATATGCGGCAGGCTGTCATGGATCGCGTCGATGAAGGCATGGCTGGTGTCGTCGAAGGTCTGCGCGATGATCTTGCGCACCACCTCGTTGCCCTCGGCCGACATGATCGCGCGCAACCGCGTGAACCGCGTCCCGCCGCCGGCAAGGTCGCTGCCAGAGGTGAAGGCCGGCAGCACATAGGCGCGCACGATCGCCTCCAGCCTGTCCTGCACATCGCGCACCCGCCGGGCCGCCGCCAAAAGCTCGGAGCGCCGCCGGTTCATCGGGCCGCAATGGCGCCGATAGATCTCGAGCAGCAGGCCGTCCTTGGTCTTGAAATGATAGGTCACGCTGCCGGGATTGGCGCCGGCGGCCTGCGCGATGTCGCGCACCGAGACGGCGTTGAAGCCATACGTCGAAAACAACTCCTCCGCCGCGGCAAGGATCGCCTCGCGCATGTTCGGCTTGCGGGTGCTCGTGTCCTTCGCGGCGGCCTTCACGTTGGATTTGGCAGGTTTGCGGACCATATTTGTACTATCGTCCAAATATTCAGGTCACGTCAACAAGGCGGCCATAGGCCGCAATCAGGACAGCTTGACGTCGGGCTCGGCACGGCCGCGTGCCGCGGCATCGAGCAGGAAGGTTTGACCGTGTCCGGGATCAGCGGCGCGCTGCGCCGCATCCATGTCCTGCCAGGCCGAGGTGACCAGTACGCGCGAGAAATCGCGGCCGACAAAGGCCGGACAACTCGATTGGCGCGCCGGCACCTTCAGCGAGCGCAGGTGCCGGCCTGAAGGATCGTAGACATCGACGCAGCCGCCGCCCCAGCGCGCGTTCCAGATCATCCCGTCGGCGTCGACGACCGCACCGTCGAGCCCGCCGCTGCCTTGACGTCTGATCAGATCAATCGGCTCGCCGGTCGGCAATCCCGTTGCCGGATCGAGCGGCACACGATGCAGCACGTTGGTCGCGGTGTCAGCGAAATAGCCGACATCGCCTGCGGGCGAAAAGCAGATCGCGTTCGGGATCGTGATCCCGGGATAAAGCCGCGTGATACGGCCGCCCTGCAGCGCGTAGATCGCGCCCGCGCCCTGCTCGGCCTGGCGCCCCATGGTGCCGAGCCAGAACGTGCCCGACGGGTGCACCCGCGCATCGTTGGAGCGCGTCACCGGATTGTCGGCCTCCAGCGCGGCGAACAGCTCCAGATGGCCGCCGGCGACCTGCCGCACATAAAGCCCATCTTCGGTCAGGATCAGCTGCCGCTCGCCATCGATCCGCGCCAACGCGCTCGCCATCTTCGGCAGCGCGTGAATGATCGTGCGGCCATCTGCAAGACGATGCTCGAACAGGCGACGCTCGCGGATGTCGAACCACCAGGCGGTGTCGGTCGCGGCATCATAGGTCGGGCCCTCACCGAGATGACAACGCTCGGCCGACAGCACGGATGTCGGCACCTCTTCGAGAAGCGGCTCGGCGGCACGATCGGTCATGGCGTCACTCACACGGTTGAAAAGCGGTAGACGATACTGCGCCGATAGATCTGCCCGGGATCGAGCCGCGCCGACGGAAAATCGGGCCGGTTCGGTGTATCCGGCCAGGCATGCGGCTCGAGACAAAGCGCGTCGGATTGGCGATACAGCCGATCGCCCTTACCCGCGGTCGAGCCGTCGAGGAAATTGCCGGAATAGAACTGCAATCCCGGCTGATCGGTGAACAGCTCCATCACGCGGCCGCTGTGCGGCGCCTCGAGGCGCGCGGCAAAGCGAAGGCCCGTCCCCGCGGCCAGGCAGAAATTGTGGTCGTAGCCGCGCCCGAGCCGCAGCTGCTCGTCATTCATCCTGATCCGCGCGCCGATCGCCGTCGGTTTGCGGAAGTCGAACGGCGTGCCGTCGACCGGCCGCGACGGGCCCGGCAACGGGATCGCGGTGGCGTCCACCGCGAGGAAATGGTCGGACGCGATCGTCAGCCGGTGATCCAGGATCTGCGTGCCGGAGCGCGCGCCATCGAGATTGAAGAAGCTGTGATTGGTGAGATTGAGGCAGGTCGGCCGGTCGGTCGTCGCCTCATAGGTGACCGAGAGTTCCATCGGAGCGTGCACGCGATAGGTCACCCGTGTCTGGAGAGTACCCGGATAACCCTCTTCGCCATGGGGGCTTTCGCGTTCCAGCACCAGCGTTGGCCCCGGCTGATCCGACAGTTCGACGATCCGCCACAGCCTGCGATCAAAGCCCTGCGGCCCGCCATGCAGCGCGTTGGGGCCGTTGTTGGCGTCGAGTGTCACCGCCTCCCCGTCGAGCACAAAGCGCGCGGCGGCGATGCGGTTGGCGTAGCGCCCGATGGTCGCGCCGAAGAATTTGCGCTGCGTGAGGTAACCATCGAACGCGTCGTGGCCGAGCACGACGTCGTCGCAATGCCCGCCGCGATCGGGCGCCAGTAGCGCTTGCAGCGTGGCGCCGAAGGGAAGAATCGCGGCTTCAAAGCCATGATCGCCGCGCAACGTCACGCGTTCGACCACGGTGCCGTCGTGCAATGTGCCGAAGGGGGCGCGCGCAATGCTGGCTGATGTCATGTTCAGGCCTCGAACGCCTCGACGAGGCGCCGTCGCCCCAGCATGAAGCTATCGGCCACGAGCCGCAAGGGCGTGAGGTCGACATCGGTTTTTCCACCCGATGTCAGCGCGACAAAGCGGCGATACAGCGCGGGATATTCATCGTCCGCGGCATC
This sequence comes from Bradyrhizobium sp. PSBB068, assembly GCA_016839165.1. Lineage (NCBI taxonomy): Bacteria > Pseudomonadati > Pseudomonadota > Alphaproteobacteria > Hyphomicrobiales > Nitrobacteraceae > Bradyrhizobium > Bradyrhizobium sp. PSBB068. Next base: position 1,211,143 of record CP069300.1, on the reverse strand, counting down.
GACCACCAGCCCGTCGCGGTCGCGCAGCTGCCGTCCGCCTTTCGACAACGTCACGGGCCCGGCCTCGGTCTCGCACAGGATGTCCCAGCTCGGCGGCCCGGCCTGGCGAAAATCGAACTCGGCGTGGATCGGCAAGCCGCTCCCATCGGACAGTTCGATCGCTGCCGCAATCGGCGCCTCACGATTGGCGGGAAAGTCCAGCACCGCACTCTTGATGAAGACGGAGCGCGGCAGGATCTCGGTCAGGATCGACAGCGCGTTGATGCCGGGATCGAACACGCCGAAGCCGCCCGCCTCGAAGATCCAGGCCTGGCCGGGATGCCAGACACGGACGTCTTCCTTCCAGATGATGGTGACCTTGCTGATCGTGCGGCCGGCGAGCAGCTTACGCGCCGGGCCAATCGCGGGTGCGTAACGCGAATGCCATGTCGCGAACAATGTCCTGTTCGCCTCCTGTGCGGCCGCGATCAATGGCGTGAGTTCGCCGACCGTAGACCCCGGCGGCTTCTCCAGCAGCACATGCTTGCCCGCGGCGAGAGCCGTGGCAGCTTGCAAATGACGCGCCTGCGGCGGTGTGCACAGTGCGACCGCGTCGATCTCCGGCCCATCGCGCAACAATTCCTGCAGATCGCGGAAATGCGGCAGGCCCGGCGGAGTCTTGACCGGATCGACCACCGCAACGACCGCAGCGCCTGATGTCTTCGCGATCGCAGGCAGGTGCTGCCGGCCGGCGATCTCGCCGAAACCCACGATGGCGATGCGAAGCAGGTCAGTCATGGCCGTCCTCGCGCTACTGCCCACCGGCCGGCCGATGCCGAGCGGCGAGAATCACAAGCCAATGCCGATTATCAACGGCATGATCTGACTTTGGTTGCAGGCGCGCAAGCCCGCCACGTCCCGCTGTGACGGTCCGGTTTCGGCGCTGGTCTCATCCAGGGCTCGATTCCATGCTATGCCGATACATGAAACGATGATTCAAACGCAGGACGTGAATCCGGCCATGGCAGGCAGCAAGGCGGAGACTGAGGATGCGGCAACCGGGCGGCGCGGCCGGCCGCGCTCGGCTGCGACCACGGCCGCGATCCTGCAAAGTGCCTATACGCTGATGGCGACCACCGATCTTGCTGCCACCACGATCGACGCGATAGCCAGGCACTCCAACGTATCGAAGATGACGATCTACAAATGGTGGCCGTCGCGCGAGGCCTTGCTGATCGATGCCTTCCTCGACCAGGCCTCGCGGGCCGTGCCGCTGCCCGAGGCCGGCAATCCGGTGGCCCGCATCCGCCGCCATGTCGCGACCTATGTCGAGGCGTTGCAGGGCGAGTTCGGGCGGGTGCAGCTCGCAGTGATCTCGGAATGCATCTCCAGGACCGGCACGGCGGAGTTGTTCTACCAGCGTTATCTCGGCCTTCGGCGCACCAGGATGCTGGAGATCATCACCGCCGGCCAGAAGGACGGCAGCATCGGCGCGGCGGGGGTACCCGGCGACATCTACGACGCGATCTACGGCAGCCTGTTCTATCGCTACATCTTCGGCATCAAGCCGTTGACGCCGGCCTATGCCCGCAATCTCGTCAACCTCGTGCTGCGGCCGCGCGCCGACGCTTAGGCCGAGCGCTGCCGCTGGCGGCGAAACCAGGCCCAGGTCTCGCGCGTCACGGCGCGGTAGCTGCTGCCGCGATAGACGATGTGGCCATCGACGATGGCGTTCAGCTTCGGCAACGCATGGAACGGCACCGTCGGATAGGCATGGTGCTCGACATGATAGGGCATGTTCCAGGCGAACCATTTCATGATCCTGCCGGTCATCGTGGTGCGCGTGTTCTCGAACGCGCTTCGCGTTCGCTCGCAACCGGTATGCTCTGCGTAGAGATAGGGGCGCAGGATGAGCTGTCCGGCCAGCAGAGGCACAATCCACACAAAGAGCAGGATCGCACTGTGCAGCGCGAGCGACGCCGCGAGCAGCAGCAGATATCCGGCGAGATAGAGCCTCGCTTCCCGCACGATCGATGCGCGCTTGTGCTGCGGAATCCACGGCACGATCACCTTCCCGGTGAGTGCATGCCGGAACATCAGCCAAATCCGGACCAACACCTGCAGCAGCCCCGAATAGGCGATCGCAAGCTGGGTGTCGGACATCGGCCTGGGACCGACGATCAGCTCAGGATCCTTCTCCGGATCCTGCGTATGGCGATGATGATCCCAGTGAAACAGGCAGTAATATTGATAGGGCAAACCGATCATGAAGGCGGAGAGATTGCCGACGACTAGGTTGAGCACGGGGCTGCGAAATGCGGTCTTGTGCGCGGTCTCGTGCACCACCATGAACAGAAACGCAACGAAGTAGCCCTGAATGGCGATCAGCGGCAGCGCCCATGCGAGTCCATAACGCGAAGCGGCCAGCCATATCAGCGTGCCCACGATCAGGATCATCCCGTAATGGCTGGCCGCGCGCACCGCGCCGGCAAGGTTCGACTTGGTCGACAGGTCGCGCAAGGTCAGCGGGTCGAGCGGCTTCAGGCGAGGTCCGGCATTGCTGGTCTCTGTCGTGCTCATGGTCGTCTCACCTGTCAGCGTTGGAGGAGCGCCGAGATTTCGGCGTTGATGAAGGCGCGGTCTTCCGCGTTGTTGATCGGATTGCCGGCGCGGTGGCCATGGATCGAGGGGATGGCGTGCAACACGGCCGAGCGCGCATTGACCAGGCGGCTGAGCTCATCCTCGTTGTCGCGCGGGTCGAAATAGCGGTCGGTACGTCCCGGCAGCAGCAGGACATGCGCCTTGATCGCCGCCAGCGCGCGATCGAAGTCACCGCCGAATTCGTCGCAGCGGCTGATGTCGCCGGCCTGCCAGATCGCGATCTGCGCCAGCAGGTCATTGGCGTCGCGCCGCGCGAAGGCACCGTCCCACGAGCCTGCGAGGTAGCCTTCCAGCGAGTCGAAGCCGGCCGCGCGCCAGAGCTCCTCGCGATAGAATTCATGCGACATCGCCCAACCGGCGTAAACGCGTCCCATCGCACGAAGGCCCGCGGTCGGCTTGTCAACAAAGCGGCCATCCCGGTAGGCGGGATCGGCGGTCAGCGCGGCCTTCACGCCTTCGAGAAACACATAGTTGTAAGGCGAGCACCTTGCGCTGCCGCAGACCACCGCTGCGCGCTCCACCAGGTCGGGATAGCGCGCGGCCCAATGATAGGCCTGCATGCCGCCCATCGACCAGCCGTAGACCAGCGCGAGCCTGCTCACGCCGAACCGCTCGACCAGCAGCCGGTGCTGGATGGCGACCGCGTCAAAGTAAGTGAAAGCTGGAAACGGCGCGCCGCCGAGCACCTCGGCCGAGTTCGAGGGCGAGGATGACAGGCCATTGCCGAACAGATTGGCGATGACGATGAAGTAGCGCGCGGGATCGAGCGCGCCGCCCGGCTGCACCAGCCATTCGATGTCGGTATTCTGTGCCGAGAACGACGTCGGATAAAGGATGACGTTGTCCTTGGCCGCATTCAGCGTGCCGTAGGTCTGGTAGGCGAGCGAAAGCCGCGGAAACACGGCGCCGCCCTGCAAGGTCGCTGAACCTGCTTCAAACACCTGATAGTCGCGTGGCGTGGTCATGCGCGGTCACCTCGATCGGCAGGGCGCGATGCCGCGCCCTTAATAACTGTACGTATCGTACACTAATTAGGAGCCGACGCAAGTGCGACGTGGGTGGAATGACACCGGGCCGATCCATTCAAAATCGGCATCGATCAATACCCGTTTCGGCTTGGACCCATTGTCGTCATCTCTCTAGGAAAGACCCCGAGGAAATTTCCAAGGAGGCGCTAATGAGCGCAATTGTGTCCGCCACGGATGCGCGGCGATCCCGTGTCCGGCTGTTGATCGTGACGATGCTGTTTCTCGTCACCACCGTGAACTATGCCGATCGCGCCACGCTCTCGATCGCCGGCACCGCCCTCTCCAAGGAACTGCATCTCGACCCCGTCGCGATGGGTTACGTGTTTTCTGCCTTCGGCTGGTCCTATGTGATCGCCCAGGTGCCGTGCGGCTGGCTGCTCGATCGCTACGGCTCCAAATGGGTCTATGCGATCAGCATCATCGTCTGGTCGATCTTCACCGCGATGCAGGGCCTGGTCGGGTTCCTCTCCGCCGGCGCGGCCGTGGTGCTGCTGTTCGGGTTGCGCTTCCTGGTCGGCATCGCCGAGGCGCCGTCGTTTCCGGCCAATGCCCGCATCGTCGCCTCCTGGTTCCCAGGCAATGAGCGCGGCACGGCGTCGGCCTTCTTCAATTCCGGACAGTATTTCGCGACCGTGATCTTCGCGCCGCTGATGGGCTGGATCGCCCATGAGCATGGCTGGCGCCACGTGTTCTACGTGATGGGTGGGCTCGGCATCGTCATGGGCATCGCCTGGATCAAGACGATCTACGAGCCGAAGGACCATCCCGGGATCAACGAGGCCGAGTTCGACTACATCAAGCAGGGCGGCGCGCTGGTCGACATGGATGCGGCGAAGGCTGGCAAGACGCAGGACAGCGGCCCCGGCTGGGACCACATCCGCCAGTTGCTCGCCAACCGCATGATGCTCGGCGTCTATATCGGCCAGTACTGCATCAACACGCTGACCTATTTCTTCCTGACCTGGTTCCCGGTCTACCTGGTGAAGGAGCGCGGGCTCTCGATCCTGCAGGCCGGCTTCGTCGCGACCTTGCCGGCGCTGTGCGGTTTCATCGGCGGCGTGCTCGGCGGCGTGATCTCGGACTACATCCTGCGTCGTACCGGCTCGCTGACCATGGCGCGCAAGATCCCGATCGTCGGCGGCATGCTGCTGTCGATGGTAATCAACGGCTGCAACTACGTCGACAGCCAGGCGCTGGTGATCGGGTTCATGGCGCTCGCCTTCTTTGGCAAGGGCATCGGCGCGCTCGGCTGGGCCGTGGTCTCCGACACTTCACCGAAGGAAGCCGGCGGCGTCTCCGGCGGACTGTTCAACACCTTCGGCAATCTGTCCTCGATCACCACGCCGATCATCATCGGCTACATCTTCGCCGCCACCGGCTCGTTCAACAGCGCATTGGTGTTCGTCGGCGCCAACGCGCTGGTCGCCGCGATCGCCTATCTCTTCATCGTCGGCGAGATCAAACGGGTACAGCTGAAGGCGGCCTGAGCCCAGGCAGCAACAGCATATCAAAGGCGGCTTCGGTCGCCGTCTTTGTCTGCCTTTTTGTCTTCTTGGCCAGTGGGAGGCATCGATGCTAGAACGTACAAATCCCCGCGCGATCCATTCCGGTTTAGCATCGATGTTCGACCTGAGCCAGCTCCGCTGTTTCGTCACGGTGGCCGAAGAATTGCACTTCGGCCGCGCCGCGGCACGGCTCAACATGACCCAGCCGCCGCTGAGCCGGCAGATCCAGGTGCTCGAGCACATCATCGACGCGCCGCTCTTGGAACGCACCAGCCGTTCGGTGCGGCTGACCCCGGCGGGCCGCAGCTTCCTGCCCGAGGCGCGGCGCATCCTGAAGCTCGCGGAATCCGCATCGCAGGTCGCCCGCCGCATCGCACTCGGCAAAACCGGCTCGCTCAAGATCGGCTTCACCGCGGCGGCGGCCTACGGCTTCCTGCCCGACCTGATTGCAGCCGCCCGCTCCCGCCTGCCTGAAGTCGATTTTTCGCTGAAGGAGATGGTCTCCGGCGATCAGTTCGAGGCGCTGACCACCGGCCAGATCGATGCCGGCCTGCTGCGCCCGCCGATCGCACGGCCGGAATTCGCAAGCCGCCGCGTCGTCGCCGAACCGCTGCTCGCCGCGATCCCGAAGAAGCATCCGCTGGCGGCGGTCGAGACCGTCAGCATCAAGGATTTCGACGACCAGCCGTTCGTGATGTACTCGCCCTACGAGGCGCGCTACTTTCACGATCTGCTGGTGTCGATGTTCACCCGCGCCGACGTGCTGCCGCGCTATGTCCAGCACCTCAGCCAGATCCATTCGATCCTCGCGATGGTGCGCGCCGGGCTCGGCGTCGCCATCGTGCCGGAGGCCGCCGCCAGCCTCAAGATCGCGGACGTCAAGCTGAAGCCGCTGAAGCTGCGCGCGCCGGTGCCGGTCGAGTTGTTCATGGTGTGGCGGCGCGATCACGAGAACCAGCTGCTGCCGTCATTGATCGAGATCGCAACCGAAATCGCAGCGCCGCAGCTGCGCGGCGATTGATGCAGAGTTGGTATCGCTCGATACCGCGTTTGGCTTGGACGCGCATCGAAGCATTTCCTAGAAACATCGCCATGGACGCGCGCTGCTCGCGCATCCTTCCCAACATCATCAAGGAGTGGCGCCATGAGCAAGATGACCCCTCGGGAGATGGCCGCGAAGATCGGCGGCGGACTCCTGTCTTTTCCCGTGACCCCGTTCAACGCGGATTACTCGTTCGACGAGGCGACCTATCGCGCCAACATGGACTGGCTGTGCGGCTATGACGTCGCCGGCCTGTTCGCCGCCGGCGGCACCGGCGAGTTCTTCTCGCTGACCCCGGCCGAAGTTCCGCACGTCGTGAAGATCGCGGTCGAGGAGACCAAGGGCCGCGTTCCCGTGCTGGCCGGCACCGGCTACGGCACCGCGATCGCGCGCGAGATCGCCATCGGAGCCGAGAAGGCAGGCGCCGATGGCCTCTTGCTGCTACCGCCCTATCTCACGCATGCCGAGCAGGATGGCCTTGCCGCCCATGTCGAGGCTATTTGCTCGTCGGTGAAGATCGGCGTCATCGTCTACAACCGTGACAATGCGGTCCTGCAGCCCGATACGCTGGCGCGCCTCTGCGAGCGCTGCCCGAATCTCGTCGGCTACAAGGACGGCATCGGCGACATCGAGCTGATGACCCGTGTCTACACCAAGCTCGGCGACCGCCTGACCTATATCGGCGGCCTGCCGACCGCGGAGACCTTCGCACTGCCCTATCTCGACATGGGCGTGACGACGTACTCGTCGGCGGTGTTCAACTTCGTGCCGGAATTCGCCACCCAATTCTACGCCGCGGTGCGCCGGCGCGATCATCAGACCATCCATGCAGGCCTGAAGGATTTCATCCTGCCGCTGATCGCGATACGCAACCGCAAGAAGGGCTATGCGGTGTCGATCATCAAGGCCGGCATGAAGGTGATCGGCCGCAATTCCGGTCCGGTGCGGCCGCCGCTGACCGATCTCACCGAACAGGAGATTGCCGAGCTCGCGGCACTGGTGGCGAAGCTGCCGCAGGCGACGAGCCGGCAGGCCGCGGAATAAGCCGAACGACGAACAACGAAGGGAGGAGCAGATGATTCAAGACTCGATCCGCAGCGGCTTTGCCGGCGCCCCCGTCGTCACGGCGATGGAAGTGATCCCGGTCGCCGGCCGCGACGGCATGCTCCTCAATCTGAGCGGCGCGCACGCGCCGTTCTTCACCCGCAACCTCGTCATCCTCACCGACAATTCCGGCCACACCGGTGTCGGCGAGGTGCCGGGCGGTGAGAAGATCCGCAAGACGCTGGAAGATGCCCGCGACCTGGTCGTCGGCCAGACCATCGGCGCCTGCAACAACATCCTGGCCTCGATGCGCCAGACCTTCGCCGACCGCGACGCCGGCGGCCGCGGCAAGCAGACCTTTGACCTCCGCGTCACCATCCATGCGGTGACCGCGGTGGAGTGCGCGCTGCTCGATCTGCTCGGCCAGCATCTCAATCTCCCGGTCGCCGCATTGCTCGGCGAAGGCCAGCAGCGTGCCAGCGTCGAGACGCTCGGTTATCTCTTCTTCGTCGGCGACCGGCGGAAGACCAGCCTGCCCTACGTCGACGGCGAGACCGGCAAGGCGGACTGGTTCAACCTGCGCCATCAGGTAGCGATGACGCCGGAGGCGATCGTGCGCCTCGCCGAGGCGACGCAGGCGCATTACGGCTTCGCCGATTTCAAGCTCAAGGGCGGCGTGCTCGCGGGCGAGCAGGAGATCGAAGCCGTCACCGCGATTGCAAAACGCTTTCCCAAGGCGCGCGTCACGCTCGACCCGAACGGCGCCTGGTCGCTGGATGAAGCGATCCGGCTGTGCAGCAACATGCATGGCGTGCTCGCCTATGCCGAGGACCCCTGCGGCGCCGAGGCCGGCTTCTCCGGCCGCGAGATCATGGCCGAGTTCCGCCGCGCCACCGGGCTGCCGACCGCCACCAACATGATCGCGACCGACTGGCGCCAGCTCTCGCATGCACTGCGGTTAGGGGCGGTCGATATTCCGCTCGCCGATCCGCATTTCTGGACCATGCAGGGTTCGGTGCGGGTGGCGCAGACCTGCCGCGACAACGGCCTGACCTGGGGTTCGCACTCCAACAACCATTTCGACATTTCGCTGGCGATGTTCACCCATGTCGGCGCCGCCGCGCCCGGCAAGGTGACGGCGATCGACACCCACTGGATCTGGCAGGACGGCCAGGCGTTGACCAAGGAACCGCTGCAGATCAGGGACGGCAAGATCGCGATCCCGGATCGGCCGGGCCTCGGCATCGAGCTCGATCGCGGTGCCATCGAGGCGGCCAACGCGCTATACAGGCAGTATGGTCTCGGTGCCCGTGACGACGCGCTGGCCATGCAATTCCTGATCCCGGGCTGGACCTTCGACGACAAGCGTCCTTGCCTCGTGCGCTAACAACAAAAGGTTGGAGAGAAACATGACCGCTCACCAGAAGAACTTCATCGCCGGCGAATGGGTCGACGGAACCAGCATCACGCGGGACATCAATCCCTCCAACACCAAGGACGTGGTCGGCGAATACGCCAAGGCCGACAAGGCACAGACCGAAAAGGCGATCGCCGCGGCGAAGGCCGCCTTCCCGGCCTGGGCGCGCTCGACGCCGCAGGAGCGCTTCGACGCGCTGACCAAAATCTCCGTCGAAATCCTCGCCCGCAAGGAAGAGCTCGGCCGCCTGCTGGCGCGCGAGGAAGGCAAGACGCTACCCGAAGGCATCGGCGAGGTGGCGCGTGCCGGGCAGATCTTCGCATTCTTCGCCGGTGAGGCGCTGCGGCTGATGGGCGAGAAGGGCGCATCGGTGCGTCCGGGTCTCGATGTCGAGATCACCCGCGAGCCGGTCGGCGTCGCCGGCATGATCACACCGTGGAATTTCCCGATCGCGATCCCGGCCTGGAAGATCGCCCCCGCGCTGTGCTACGGCAACGCGGTGGTGTTCAAGCCGGCCGAACTCGTCCCGGGCTCAGCGCATGCGCTGTCCGAGATCATCGCGCGTTCCGGCATTCCGGCCGGGGTCTTCAACCTCGTGGTCGGCTCGGGCTCGGTGGTCGGCCAGACGCTCCTGGATCATCCCGACGTCGCCGCGATCTCCTTCACCGGCTCGGTGCAGACCGGCCGCAAGATCGCGCAGGCCTGCGTGCTGTCCAATCCGATGAAGAAATTCCAGCTCGAGATGGGCGGCAAGAACCCGCTGGTCGTGCTCGACGATGCCGACGTCAAGGTCGCGGTCGAGGTCGCCGTCAACGGCGCCTATTTCTCGACCGGCCAGCGCTGCACGGCCTCCTCGCGCCTGATCGTCACCGCAGGCATTCATGACCGCTTCGTCGAGGCGATGACCGAGCGCATGAAGGGTCTCTCGGTCGACGACGCGCTGAAGAGCGGCGTGCATGTCGGCCCGGTGGTCGACCAGAGCCAGCTCGATCAGGACCTCCGCTACATCAAGATCGGTCAGGACGAAGGCGCCCGGCTGCATTGGGGCGGCGAACTCCTGAACCGCGAGACGCCCGGCTTCTATCTGCAGCCGGCGCTGTTCACGGGCGCAACCAACCAGATGCGCATCGCCCGTGAGGAGATATTCGGCCCGGTCGCCTGCGTGATCCGCGCCAAGGACTATGAGGAAGCGCTGGCGATCTCCAACGACACCGAGTTCGGCCTCGCCTCCGGTATCTGCACCACGAGCCTGAAATACGCCTCGCATTACAAGCGCAACAGCGAGGCCGGCATGGTGATGGTCAATCTGCCGACCGCCGGCGTCGACTATCACGTGCCGTTCGGCGGCCGCAAAGGCTCGAGCTACGGCGCGCGCGAACAGGGCTCCTACGCCCGTGAGTTCTACACCACGGTGAAGACGGCTTACACGTTCCCGGGTTGAAGATGAAGTTGCATCCGTCGCCGCAACGAAAGTGCCACCTCTCCCCTTGTGGGAGAGGTCGGAACGCATCGCCAGATGCGTTCCGGGTGAGGGGTTGCGCTCTCTCGTGGGACCTGCGCCCCTCACCCGCGCCTTCGGCGCGACCTCTCCCAGCTGGGGAGAGGTGGGAATGCGCGGCGCCGCCTAGAACATCAGCCAACACATTGCTTTTGAGGAACGTGCATCATGGACCAGTCGATCGGCGCGCAGGAGCAGCCCCGCTTCATCAAGCTCAACGCCCGCGACAATGTCGCGATCGTCGTGAATGATTTCGGCCTACCCAAAGGCTCCCGCTTCGCCTGCGGCCTGACCTTGCGCGCCTTCGTGCCGCAGGGGCATAAGACGGCGCTCACAGACATCGCCGAGGGCGCGCCGATCATCCGGTATGGCGAAGTGATCGGCCATGCGCTGTCGCCGATCCTGGCCGGCGAATGGGTCGACGAGGCGCGCATTCGGATGCCCGACGCGCCGCCGCTCGATCAGCTCGAGATATCAACCGCGGTGCCGCCGGCGCTGCCGCCGCTCGAAGGCTTTACGTTCGAGGGCTTTCGCAATCCCGACGGCTCGGTGGGAACGAAGAACATCCTCGGCATCTCCTCGTCAGTGCAATGCGTCAAGGGCACGATGGAATATGCGGTGAAGCGCATCCGCGCCGAGCTGCTGCCGAAATACCCAAACGTCGACGACGTCGTGCCGCTGACCCATGCCTATGGCTGCGGCGTCGCGATCACGGCGCCCGATGCCGTGGTGCCGATCCGAACCCTGCAAAACCTCGCGCTCAATCCGAATTTCGGCGGCGAGATCCTCGTCGTCGGCCTCGGCTGCGAGAAACTTGCGCCGGAACGGCTGGTGCCGGAGGGCGTCAGTGATGCCATCGTGCGGATGCAGGACGAAGCCTTCGACGGCTTCGGCGCGATCGTCGATGCCATCATGACCCAGGCCGAGGCTCGGCTTAAGGTGCTGAATGCCCGCAAGCGCGAGACCTGTCCCGCCGCCGATCTCGTGATCGGCCTGCAATGCGGCGGCAGCGATGCGTTCTCCGGCGTCACTGCGAACCCCGCGGTCGGCTTCGCCGCCGACCTGCTGGTGCGATCAGGCGCGACCGTGATGTTCTCGGAAGTCACCGAGGTGCGCGACGCGATCCAGCTGCTGACCCGCCGCGCCGTCAACGAGGATGTCGGCCATGCGCTGATCCGCGAGATGGCCTGGTACGACGCCTATCTTGCCCGCGGCGGCGCCGATCGCAGCGCCAACACCACGCCGGGCAACAAGAAGGGCGGACTTGCCAACATCGTCGAGAAATCGCTGGGCTCGATCGTCAAGTCGGGCTCCGGCCCGATTGCGGGTGTGTTGTCGCCCGGCGAGAAGGCGCGGCAGAAGGGCATGTTGTTCGCAGCGACGCCCGCCAGCGACTTCATCTGCGGCACCCTGCAGCTCGCCTCCGGCATGACCTTGCAGGTGTTCACCACCGGCCGCGGCACGCCCTATGGCCTTGCCGCCGCCCCGGTCATCAAGGTCGCGACCCGCAGCGAGCTGGCGCGGCGCTGGAAGGACCTGATCGATTTCGACGCCGGCTGCATCGCGACCGGCGAGAAGACCATCGAGGAAACCGGCTGGGACCTGTTCCGCCTGATCCTCGACGTCGCGAGCGGACGCACCAAGCCATGGTCGGACCGCTGGGGCATCCACAACGATCTGACGTTGTTCAACCCGGCGCCGGTGACCTAACCCACTTCGTCATTCCGGGGCGATGCGTCAGCGCCGAGCCCGGAATCCATCGGGCCGCAAAACTGGTGGATGAATGGATTCCGGGTTCGCGCGAGGCGCTGCCCCGTACACGGAACTCGCTGAACAGGCATTCACCTGTATGGCGAAATGCTCATGTTCCACACGTTGAATAGCCCGATTTGATGTCCCACGTCCTCGGCAACAGGAGGACGTTCCATGAAGCAATCGCAGCACTTCCTCGACAATGCGGAGAACTGCGCGCAGCTTGCCGAGCGCGCCGACGACGCGCCGACCTACAACCGCTTCAAGCGAATGGAAGCAGCCTGGCGCGCGCTGGCGAAGGAGCAGGATTGGCTCGACGGCGAGACCTCGCCGTCGGAAACCGCGGCATGAGCCTGCGGGCCGTGGCGGCTGGAACGACGCCACCACGGCCCTCGTCTATTCGGTGCTGCGCTGCCGCTGCCAGCGCAGCAAATAGGCCTGCAGCCGCCAGATCATCGCCGAGAGCACGACGCCGACCAGCATCAGCACCACCACTGCGACCATCATGCCCGACGCTTCCCCGCGCGCCTCGGACTCGATGATGAGGCGCCCGATGCCGCGCTCGGCGCCGATGAATTCGCCGACGATCACGCCGATCAGCGCAAACGAGATCGCAGGCGTCAGCGAGGCGAACACCCAGGCCATCGTCGAGGGGATCACCACGGTGCGGGTGATCTGCCACTCGCTGGCGCCGAGCAGCCGCGCGGCATTGGTGAAGCCCTCGTCGATCGAGCGCGCGCCCTCGAAGGTGTTGAAGAACACCAGGAACACGACGACGATCCACGACGTCACGATCTTCGACATGTCGCCGATCCCGAACGCCAGCACGATGATCGGCGCCAGCGCGATCCGCGGGATCGAATTCACTGCGGTGATGAACGGCTGGAAGATCGCGCTCAGACGATCCGACCGCCCGAGGATCAGCCCGGCGACGAAGCCAGAGACCACGCCGGTGACGAAGCCGAAGAAGGTGTTCTTCAGCGTGATCGCCGTCGCCGCCCAGAGATTGTTCTCGTTGCGCGCCAGGCATTTTCCGAACTCGCCGTTGAACCAGCCGTTGAAGACGCCGAGCTTCGAGGTCAGGCAGCTCTGGATCAGGAAGTTGTCGAAGATCATCGACGGCTTCGAGATGAAATACGGATCGAGCAAATCGGGCACGAGCCAAGGCAGCTTTGCGCGCAGGTCGTAGCCCCATTGCCAGACCGACAGCACGATGGCGCAGATCAGGACCTGCCAGCCGATCGTGCCGAGCGTGCCATACCTCTTCATGCGCTGCGGCCCTTGACGAATTCCTCGCCGAGCGAGTGCCAGATATGCTGGAACAGCTCGGCATAATGCGGTGTCTCGCGCACCTTCACCGCATCGCGCGGGCGATCGAAATCGACCGTAAACATGTCCTTGATCCGGCCTGGCCGCGCCGAGAACAGGATGATGCGGTCAGCGAGGGTCAGCGCCTCGCCGAGATCGTGGGTCACGAACAGCACGGTCTGCTGCTCGCGCTCCCAGATCCGCAGCAGCACCTCGTGCATGTCGATCTTGGTGTGGGTGTCGAGCGCGCCGAACGGCTCGTCCATCAACAGGATCTGCGGCTCGACGATCAGGGTGCGCATCAGCGCCGCGCGCTGCCGCATGCCGCCCGACAGCGCCGACGGATAGGCATTCTCAAATCCCTTGAGCCCGGCCTGCGCAACGCATTCGGCGATGCGCTCCTTCCGTTCCTGAGCCGGCACGCCCGACAGCTCCAGCCCGTAGCCGATATTGTCGCCGACGGTCCGCCACGGAAACAGCGTATCGCGCTGGAAGACGTAGCCGACATCAGGTGTCGCTTTGCCGGGAACGACGCGCTTGCCATCGATCAGGATCTCGCCGCCGGTTGGGCGGATCAGCGAGGCGATCATGTTGAGCACGGTGCTCTTGCCGGAGCCCGACGGTCCAAGCAGCGCCACGAACTCGCCGCGGCGCACATCGAAAGATACATCGCGCACGGCCTCGATCGTGGTCTTCGCGAACTGGAACGACTTGCTCAGGCCCTTGACTTCGACGCGGCGCTCGGCCGAGGCGCGCGGCGATAGGGTTGCGCTTGTCTCCAGCGCGCTCAACCCGGATAGGCCTTTCGTGCCGCGTCGATGAGGTTCGAGTTGACGACGTCGGCGATCTTGAGCGGCTTGATGCCGGTCATCTCGCGGAACCAGACCTTCTCGCCGCGCGCAAAACTCGCGGCGTCGATCGACCCTTCATAGTCCGCGACCTTCTGGATCGCCGTGATCTCCAGCAGATTGGCCTCACGCGAGGTGCTGCCGACATAGGGCTCGATGGCGTCGTAGATCTCGGTCGGCTTGTGCGTCTTGATCCATTGCGACGCGCGCCACAACGCGGTCACGAAGGCCTGCATCTTGGCAGGGTCCTTGTCGATGGTCGCCTGCAAGGTGAAATGCGCCGTGACGGGCACCTTGCCGCCGATATGCTTGTTCCAGATCGCTTCATCGGTCCCGTCGAACAGCAGTTCGCCCCAGCCCTGCTGCTGCGCCTCGTTCAGCAGCGACAGCGAGCTGACGAGGATATCGACCTGCTTCGATTTCAGCGAGCCCAGCATGGTGTCGACATTGCCGGTGCCGATCCAGGTCACCTTGTCGTCGAGCCCCATGGTTTCCATGTAGTAGGACGCCCAGACATGGTTGGTGCCGCCGAGCGAGGAGACCGAGACGATCGGCTTGCGGCCATCGGGCCGCTTCCATTGTGCGAAGGCCTCCAGCGAGTTGATGCCCTGCTCTTTCAGATCCTTGCGCAGGATGAACATCACCGAGCTCGACCGGGTGTCGACCGGCAGCAGCACCCGCGCGGCGCGGCCGTGATTGGTCAGCTGCATCGGGTGGGTGACGTCGCCGATGCCGATATCGCCCTGCGACGAGGCGATGATCTCGCGGGTCTTCACGCCGCTGCCGCCCTGCACCAGCTTGCAGTCGAGCCCGGCCTCCTTGAAGTAGCCGATACGGTCCGCGACGAACTGGGTCTGATAGACCGGCACCGCGACCGGATAGATCGCGCGGCCCGGGGTCGCCTGTGCCCATGCCCGTCCGCTCGCCAGCGTCGCACCGCCGGCGGCGATCACCGTCAGGGCCGAACGCCGCGAAATGTGGGGCATGGCGACATCAGGCATCACGCGTGCTCCTTGGCCGAGATCATGTCGAGCGCGCTGAGCACCGCATCGCCCATTTGGGCGGTCGACAGCCTCTTCGCACCCGCTTCCGCAATGTCGGCCGTTCGTGCACCGGAGGCAAGCGCGGTCTGTACCGCCCGCTCCAGCAGGTCTGCATCCTCGGGGCGATTCAGCGTCAGCCGCAGCAGCATCGCGACGCTGAGAATCGAGCCGAGCGGATTGGCGATACCCTTGCCCGCGATATCGGGCGCGCTGCCATGCACCGGCTCGTACAGCGCCTTGCGGCGGCCGAAGCGATCGACCGGGCCGAGCGAGGCCGACGGCAGCATGCCGAGCGAGCCTGAGGCCATCGCCGCGCAATCGGACAGGATGTCGCCGAAGATGTTGCCGGTGACCATGACGTCGAACTGCCGCGGCTCGCGCACGATCTGCATCGCGGCGTTGTCGACATAGAGATGGGTCAGCTCGACGTCGGAGAACTCCTCCTTGTGCAGCCTGATCACCTCCTCGCGCCACACCACGCTGGTCTCCAGCACATTGGCCTTGTCGACCGAGCAGACCTTGTTGCGCCTCGTCCGTGCCAGCTCGAATGCCGAACGCGCCACGCGCCGGATCTGGTTGGTGGTGTATTGCTCGGTGTTGAAGCCGCGGCGCTGGCCGTCCGGCAAGGTCTCGATGCCGCGCGGCTCGCCGAAATAGATGCCGCTGGTCAATTCGCGGATGATGACGAAGTCGACGCCGTCGAGCACCTCGGGCTTCAGCGGCGCCGACGCCGCGAGTGCCGGGCTCGCCATGATCGGCCTCAAGTTCGCGTAGAGATCGTATTTGCTGCGCAATCCCAGAAGACTGCCGGCCTTGCGCGCCGCCGCGGGCACTTCGGTGGTCTCGGGACCGCCGGTCGCGCCCCACAGGATCGCGTCGGCCTCGTCCATCGCTTCCGCGGTGTCCTCAGGCAACACCTTGCCGGTTGCGAGATACGGGATCAGGCCATATTGCGCCTCGCGCAGCGTCATCGGCGCGCCACGCTTGGACGCGAACCAGTCGAGCACGCGGCGCGACTGCGCGGTGACCTCGGGGCCGATGCCTTCGCCGCCGACGACGGCGATCTTGACCATGTTGGATTGCGTGCTCATGCGGGTGTCCTTGTCGAATGAATCCAGGGCCGCGCCGCGCGATCGGACGCCTGAAAGGCGTGGACCTCGGCGTCGCGCTGCAATGTCAGCGCCACCTCGTCGAGCCCCTTCAAGAGGCCTTCGCGCCGGCGCGGGTCGATCTCGAAGGCATGCCGGGTGCCGGATGGCGAGACGATGGTCTGCGCCTCCAGGTCGATCGAGACCTTGCCCGCACCCTGCGTCGCCTCGATGTCGGCGGCGAGCTGATCGACCACCACCTTGTCGACGATGACCGGCAGAATTCCGTTCTGGAAGCAGTTGGCGAAGAAGATGTCGCCGAAGCTCGAGCCAATGATGGCGCGGATGCCGCGCTCCTGCAGCGACCACACCGCGCCTTCGCGCGACGAGCCGCAGCCGAAATTCGGCCCGGTCACCAGGATCTCCGCCTCCCGGTACGGCTCGCGGTTGAGGATGAAATCGGGATTCTCGGAGCCATCAGGGAGGTAGCGCAGCGAGCCGAACGCCCATTTGCCGAGCGTGCCGCGAATCGAATTGCCGACCAGGCGCTCGATGCGGATGATCACGTCGGTATCGATATTGCTGCGCATGATCGGCGCAGCCGTTGCGGTGAGCCTGTCGAACGGTTTCGGCATGATCAGCGCCCCATCATCCTGACATCGGCGATCGCACCGGCGATGGCGGAGGCCGCCGCACTCGCCGGGCTCGCCAGATGCGTCCGCGCCCGCGGCCCCTGCCGGCCGACGAAGTTGCGGTTCGAGGTCGAGACCGAGCGCTGCCCGGGCGCCACCACCTCGCCGTTGGCGGCCAGGCACATCGAGCAGCCCGGCTCGCGCCACTCGAAGCCGGCTTCGATGAAGATCTTGTCGAGCCCTTCGGCGACCGCCTCGCGCTTGACGTTCTCCGAGCCTGGCACCACCCAGGCGCGGACCCCGGCGGCGACCTTGCGGCCGCGTGCGACCTCGGCCGCAGCACGCAGATCGCTCAAGCGGCTGTTGGTGCAGGAGCCGATGAACACCCAGTCGACCGGCGTCCCGGCGATCGGCGCACCACCTTGCAGGCCCATATACTCCAGCGCGGTCTCGATCGCGGCGCGCCGCAAGGGATCGTCGACCGCCTTCGGATCGGGAATGACGCCGTCGACGCCGACGACATGCTCGGGGCTGATGCCCCAGGTGACCTGCGGAATGATCTTCTCGACGTCGATCATGACCTCGCGGTCGAACACCGCATCGGGATCGCTCGGCAGCTCGCGCCACGCTTTCACCGCGAGATCCCACATCTCGCCTTGCGGCGCGTAGGGACGGCCGCGCAGGAATTCGAAGGTTGTCTCGTCGGGCGCCACCATGCCCATCTTGGCGCCGAGCTCGATCGAGAGGTTGCAGATCGTGAGCCTCCCCTCGATCGGCAGCGCGCGGATCGCGCTCCCCGCATATTCGACCGCATAGCCGGTGCCGCCGGCGGCGCCGATCTGCCCGATCAGCGCCAGGATCATGTCCTTGGCGGTGACGCCGAGCGGCAGCTTGCCTTCGAAGCGCGCACGCAGCGTCTTCGGACGCTTCTGGATCAGCGCCTGCGTCGCCAGCACATGGGTGAGCTCGCTCGACCCGATGCCGAAGGCGAGTGCCCCCAAGCCGCCATGGGTGCAGGTATGGCTGTCGCCGCAGACGATCGTCGCGCCCGGCAGGCTCAAGCCGAGTTCGGGCCCGATGACATGGACGATGCCCTGGCCGGGCTCATCGACATCGAACAACCTGATACCGCTTGCCGCGGTCTCAGCCCGCAGCGCCGCCAGCAATTCCATGCCGATCTTGCTGGTCCCGGCGCGACCGGGCGCCGTCGACAGCGCGTGATCGGGCGTCGCGAACGTCAGCTCCGGATTGTGAACCTTGAGGCCCCGGCTCTTGAGATCGAGCAGTCCGCGCGAGCCGCCGAGATCGTGCAGCAGATGGCGATCGATATGAAGGAGATCGGTGTCCTCGCTCAAACGGGCGATGACATGCTGGTCCCAGATCTTCTCGAGCAAACTTCGGCCGGGCATTCGCCTTCCCCTGCTCTCTGCGTTTCCATGCGGCTTGATCTCATTGGCGCCAATCTGTGCCAAACTTGTCGTCAAGTGAAGCCATTTTGGCCTAACATCACATATGTGATGGAGGCGCGGTCATTGCCGCGCCGCGGAGACAACCATGCCGAGCGCGAACAAGACGGCCATTGTCAAATCTGCAATGCGCACGTTTGCAGTTCTGGAGTTCTTTCGGGAAACGAAGCGGGCTGCTTCCGTAACCGAAATAGCTTCCGCGCTGGAGATGCCACAATCGAGCACGTCGGTGTTGCTTAGCAGTCTCGTTGAATTGAACTACCTTGAATACGATCGAAAGACCCGGCGTTTCATCCCTAGCTACCGCGTCGGTCTGCTCGGTGATTGGATCCGTCGTTCTCCGTTCCGTGACACAAAGCTGACCGATCTGATGGAGGAACTCTGGAGCGCGACTGGGGGCGAAACCATCCTGCTTGGACAACAGACGGGCGCCGCCGGGATGCGGTATCTACACGTTGTGCCGAGCGGCTATCAGCTTCAGTTCATTACACATGCTGGTCAAATACGACCGATGGTTCGTACCGCGCTTGGACACGTGCTGCTGAGCCAAATGCCAAACACCAGGATTCGCGGCATCATCCGTCGCAACAATGCCGATGAGCCGAGTCCGTCGGCGCGTGTTCGCGAAACGGCGTTTCTCGAAGAAATCGAGCGCATTCGCCGCCGCGGCTTTTCCGAGTCAGGCGGCCGCACGACGCCGGGCGCAAACACCATAGGCATGCTTGTTCCGCTACCAAAGCGACGCGCGCCGCTGGCTATCGGCATCGGCGGCCCCATCGAACGGATCGCGGCAAAGCGCGAGCACATCATTGAAGTGATGCAGAGCCGGCTGAAGAAACTGACGGAAAACGCCGGATCAAGGTTCGTCGAGAAATGACATCTCGGACGCTCGGCGCGTCGTGCGGATGACTCCGCGACTGCACAACGCATTCGATGTCGTCCCGGCGAAAGCCGGGACCCATAACCACGAGCGCCTATTGTCTTGCTCGGCCGTGTCGACGAATTCCCGTAAAACATCCGCCGCAGAGTATGGGTCCCGGCTTTCGCCGGGACGACAATGGGAAAAGCTGCGAAGGCTCGCAAACGTTACGACGCCAGCGCTTCCTCCGGCATCACGGCCGCGAGATGCTGGCTCTCGGCGACGGCGCGGTTGGTGATGCGACCGCGATCGACGTTGAGGCCGGCGCGCAAATGCGGATCCTCGACCAGCGCGCGCAGTCCCTTCGAGGCCAGCGCCAGGCCGAACGGCAAGGTGGCGTGGTTGAGCGCATGGCTCGAGGTCACCGGCACCGCGCCCGGCATGTTGGCCACGCAATAATGCACGATCTCGTCGACCAGATAGGTCGGCGCCTGGTGGGTGGTCGGCTTCGAGGTCTCGAAGCAGCCGCCCTGGTCGATCGCGACGTCGACCAGCACCGCGCGGCGCTTCATGCCTGCGAGCTGCGCGCGCGACACCAGCTTCGGTGCGCTGGCGCCCGGCACCAGCACGGCACCGATCACAACGTCAGCGGCGAAAACCTCCTGCTCGATCGCTTCCAGCGTGGCGTAACGGGTGCGGATGCGCCCGAGGAAGAGGTCGTCGAGCGCACGCAGGCGCGGCAATGAGCGGTCGAGAATGGTGACGTCGCTGCCGAGACCTGCGGCCATCCGCGCCGCATGGGTGCCGACCACACCGCCGCCGATGATCGCAACGCGCGCCGGCGGCACGCCCGGTACGCCGCCGAGCAGCTTGCCCATGCCGTCGGCGGATTTGCGCAACGCGGCGCCCGCGGCCTCGATCGCCAGCCGGCCGGCGACCTCGCTCATCGGCGCCAGCAGCGGCAGCCCGCCATGCGCATCGGTGACGGTCTCATAGGCGACCGCCGTGCAGCCGGAGGCGATCAACCCCGCGGTCTGCGGCACGTCGGGCGCAAGATGCAGATAGGTGAACAGGATCTGTCCCTCGCGCAGCCTGATCCATTCGGACGGCTGCGGCTCCTTCACCTTGACGATCATCTCGGCGACGGAGAACACCTCTTCGGCGGTGTCGGCAATCCGCGCACCGGCTTGGGTATAGGCGTCATCGCCGGCACCGATGCCGTCGCCGGCGCCGCGCTGCACCACGACCTCGTGGCCGTGCGCCACATATTCCCGCACCGAGGCCGGCGTCAGCCCGACCCGATACTCCTCGACCTTGATTTCCTTGGGCACGCCGACACGCATGGTCCGCTCCTTGCAAAATTGGTTTCCGCCAACCACGAGGCTATGCCCCGCCGCACGGCGTTTCTCAGCGAATTCCGGCTTGCCCACAGCCAGATACGCCCATATCCTTCGTGGCAAGCTCAGCGGATGAAGGAAAACTGCGTGGACGGTCTCGATCGTATCGATCTCAGAATCCTCGCCGAGCTGGTCAGTGATGCCCGCGCCAGCCAGATCGAGCTTGCCGAGAAGGTCGGGCTGTCGCCGACCGCCTGCGCGCGGCGGATTCGTCATCTGGAGGAGATCGGCGTGATCCGCGGCTACCGCGTCGACCTCGAGGCATCAGCGCTTGGCCTCGTCACGACCGTCGTCGTCACCATCACGCTGGAGAAGCAGAGCGAGGACTATCTCGCAGCTTTCGAGGCCGCGATCGCGCGCTGCCCCGACGTCGTGTCCTGCCATCTGATGTCGGGCAGCGACGATTATCATCTGCAGGTCATCGCCCGCGACATCGCCGACTTCGAGCGCATCCACAAGCAGCATCTGTCGCGGATGCCGGGTGTCGCCCGCATCCATTCCAGCTTCGCGATGCGCGAGGTGGTTCGCCGCACCATTCCGGAGACTGCGCTGCGCGGATAATCCGGAAACCAGACGTCAGGACGCATTGCGGCTCGTGCGCGGCCACATCCGCGCCAGCGTCTCGTCCTTTTTCACGACGACATGCCAGAGCGTCGCGGCGATATGCAGTGCGACCACGGCGTAGACGACATAGGCGAGCGCGCCGTGCGCCAGCTCGCCGGCCTCTGCGACCGCCTTGTTATCGGCGAACAGGCGCGGCCAGCTGAAGGTCCAGAAATAGCGCAGCGAGTAGCCGCCGGCCGACGAGAACATGTAGCCGGTCACCGGCATCACGAACAGGATGGCGTAGAGCGCCCAGTGATTGAGCCGTGCCGCGATCTTCACCAGCGGCGAGAACGATCTCGGCTCCGGCGGCGCCGTGGTCGCAGCGCGCACGATCAGCCGCAGGATCGCCAGGAAGAACAGGGTGACGCCGAGCGATTTGTGTACCTCGAGCAGCTGGCGCCGTGGCGAGGTCCCCGCCGGCTGCAGCCCGCAATACAGCCCGATCAACATCGCCGCGATGAACAGCACCGCCGTCGCCCAATGGATCCTGCGCAACAGCGGGTCGTAGCTGGCCGTCATGTCCGTCGTCACGAGGCGCCTTCGCTTGAAGCCAGCCCGCGCGGGTTCGGCCAGAAAAAGGAAGCCGTTCAATAGATGATGGCGCGGGGCCTGCCTACCGGCGCGGGTGTCACATTCGATCACGATCGCGAAGGCGGGGCAGCCCGTTCTCTCCACCGTCATTCCGGGCTCGCGTTCCGCGCGCCCCGGAATGACGGGAGAGGGGTTTGGCGGGCTGCGCGTTGTCACAAACGCCGGGCCGCCGCTCACTGTCACAAACGCCGCGCTGTCACAAACACTGTCACAATCCGTAGCCGCCCGGCCCGCGCCACACGCATTTTTTAGTCGTGATTCGCGACCTTCTATGACAGAATTACTACAGTTCAATATCAATTCGGTTACAGGCGGAGCGGTGAATGAGCATGGAGCGGCAGGCACGGCCGGTTACGCTGGCTTGGTCGAATCCAGTGGTCCGGTGGTGGGGCTTCCTAAGCTTCGTCAGCGCCGCCAACATCGCGATCTGGTTCGCGCTGTACCGCCAGTTCCATGAGCAGTCGAACGGCAGCTTCAGCAACACCTCCGGCATCGGCCTGATGATGCTGCTGTGCGCGGCCTATGTGTTCGGCTGCGCCTTCCGTTCGGTGCTGCCGCGCGCCGACGTGCAGCGCATCTGCCTGTTCGACCACTGGCTGTCGAGCGTCATGGTGGGCCGCACCGTCGCCACCGTCGCCGAGGTCTGCTTCGCCGCGCAATGGGCGATCATCCTGCATCAGCTCGGCACCATGACCGGCGCCGAGACCACCGTGAATATCGCCTGGACCATCGTGCCGCTGATCGTGATCGCGGAATGCTTCTCCTGGTATGCGGTGCTGACCACGCATTATCTCTGCAACGCAATCGAGAACTCGATCTGGGCCGTGGTGTTCTTCCTGGTCGGGATCGCGCTGTGCCGGCTGCTGCCCGAGTTCCATGGTCCGGTGCGCTGGGCTTTCATCGTCGCGATCGTCGGCATTGCCGCCTTCCTCGCCTTCCTGATGACCATCGACGTCCCGATGTACCTCAACCGCTGGCGCATCAACCTCGCCGCCGGCGGCAGCCTGCTGCACCCGCTCGACGGCCTGCGCGACGTCAGCCGGCGCTGGGTCGTGACCCATGACATCGCCGAATGGCGCGAGGAAATCGCCTGGATGTCGCTGTATTTCAGCATGGCGGTGTGGTCGAGCCTCGCGCTCTGCGTCGGTTATTCGCTCGAAGATCAATTGCCGCGCTACCGCACCGAACCCGTCATCATCAGCACGGCACCTGCGGCCGCGAACACCACGCCGGCAGCGCAGCACACCGCGACGATCGACACGGCGGCGCCGTCGCGGAATTGATCGGCCGGCGCCGCAGGCGGCTTGTGACCGCAAGCGCTTTCGGATTAAAGGCTGGATCATCCCCGCTCTTCCATCAGCGCATTTCATGTCCCGCATCACCATCATCGAAACCGGGCTCGTCAGCCCGCAGTTCTGCGAGCGTCACGGCAGCTATCCGCAGATGTTCCAGCGGATGGTGGCCGCGGCCGATCCGTCTGTTGCCTGCAACGTCGTGAGCGTCGCCACGGGCGAGGCGCTGCCCGATCCGGCCACGCTGGATGCGATCCTGATCACGGGATCGGCAGCCGGCGTCTATGACGATGTCGCCTGGATCGCGCCGCTGGAAGCCTTCGTGCGCGCGGCCCACGACAGGCATGTTCCGATGGTCGGCGTCTGCTTCGGTCATCAGCTGATCGCGCAGGCGCTCGGCGGCACGGTGCGCAAATCGGAGAAGGGCTGGGGCATCGGCCGCCACGTCTACCGGCTGACGCCCGACAATGGGCTGCTCCAGGGCGAGGCGATCGCCGCCGCCTGCTCGCACCAGGACCAGGTGATCACCCCGCCCCCCTCCGCACGCACCATCATGTCGTCCGAGTTCACGCCGCATGCCGGACTGCTCTATGCCAACGGCACGACGCTGTCGGTGCAGCCGCATCCGGAATTCACCGCCGATTACGCCGATGCGCTGTGCGACCTGCGCCGCGGCCTGGCGCCCGACCGTGTGGTCGAAATCGCCAAGGCATCGCTCTCCGAGCCGCTCGACCACGCCACGCTGGGCGGCGCGGTCACCCGGTTCCTGACGCAGCCAGGGTCCTGAACCAGGGGACGACGGCTCTGCGGCGGACGTACGGCCAACCGCCCGATCTCATAAGCCACACCAGGTTCCGATATCCTCCGAAAGGGCGTCATGCGCCCATCTCCCGACTACCCTATTGTCGTGAATCCTGCCTATAAGCCGACCTTGGGGGCCGGTTCCGATGCCGTCGGGCCGCAATCAGCCGGGTTCTGCTCCCCCTGAAGGTGGCTTTATGACGTTTCGGGACGTTCGCTCAGCCGTATGGGGACCTGTCTCCCTGCGGCCCAATTTCTGGGACCTGGCGGCGCTGTTGCTGCTGGTCGGCGCGATGGTGCTCGTCGTCTACGGCGGCGAGCAGACCACCGTGCCGCTGTCCGAGCTCGAGCGGACGCCGGTGTCGCTCGATCCGGCCAACCTGCCTTACTATGCGCTCCGAACCACGATGCGGATGCTGCTGGCGATCGTCTGCTCGACGGTGTTTACGTTCATCTACGCCACCGTCGCAGCCAAGAGCCGGCGCGCCGAGATGGTGCTGATCCCGATGCTCGACATCCTGCAGTCGGTGCCGATCCTCGGTTTTCTCACCTTCACGGTGGTGTTCTTCATGAACCTGTTTCCCGGCCGCGTGCTGGGCGCGGAGTTCGCCTGCGTGTTCGCGATCTTCACGAGCCAGGCCTGGAACATGACGTTCAGCATGTATCAGTCACTGCGCAACGTGCCGAAGGACCTCGACGAGGCGACCGCGAGCTTCCACCTCTCGGGCTGGCAGCGGTTCTGGCGACTGGACGTTCCCTTTGCGATGCCCGGCCTGATCTGGAACGCGATGATGTCGATGTCCGGCGGCTGGTTCTTCGTCGTGGCGTCGGAGGCGATCACCGTCGGCAACACGACCGTGACCCTCCCCGGCGTTGGCTCCTATGTCGCCACCGCGATCGAGCAGAAGAACCTGCCTGCGATCGGCTATGCACTCATCACGATGCTGATCGTCATCATCGCCTATGACCAGCTGCTGTTTCGTCCCATCGTGGCCTGGGCCGACAAATTCCGCTTCGAGCAGACCGCCTCCGGCGAAGCTCCGACGTCGTGGATGCTCGATCTGTTCCGGCGAACGCGCGCGCTGCGCGCCCTGACCTATCCATTGGGAATGGCCAACAAGGCGATCTCCACCATGCGCATCGGCTGGCCGGTGGCGCTGCGCTCCGGCGGCAAACCCGGCCAACCTTCGCGCCTCATTGACGCCATCTGGATTACGCTGATCGTTGCCGCGGCGGCCTACGCCGCCTGGCTGGCTTACCAATACCTCTCCGCCTCGCTCGGCCTGTCCGACGTCTTCGATGCGGTCGGATACGGGCTCGTCACGCTGCTGCGCGTCATCGTGCTGATCGCGCTGGCCTCGCTGATCTGGGTGCCGGTCGGCGTCTGGATCGGCCTGCGGCCGAAGCTTGCGGAGCGGATCCAGCCGCTCGCGCAATTCCTCGCCGCGTTTCCGGCCAACCTCGCCTTTCCGGTGTTCGTCGTGCTGATCGTCCGCTTTCACCTCGACCCCAATGTCTGGCTCAGCCCGCTGATGATCCTGGGCACCCAGTGGTACATCCTGTTCAATGTGATCGCGGGCGCCGCCGCCTTCCCGACCGACCTGCGCGAGGCCGCCAACAGCCTTCATCTCGGAGGATGGCGATGGTGGGTCAAGGTCGTGCTGCCCGGCATCTTCCCCTATTACGTCACCGGCGCGATCACCGCGTCGGGCGGATCCTGGAACGCCTCGATCGTCGCGGAGGTCGCGAGCTGGGGCAACACCCATCTCGTCGCCACCGGTCTCGGCGCCTATATCGCGCACGCGACCGAGACCGGCGACTTTCCCCGGGTCGTGCTCGGCATCGTCGTCATGTGCATTCTGGTCACGTTGTTTAACCGCCTGTTGTGGCGACCGCTCTACGCCTTCGGCGAGCGCCGCCTTCGCCTCGGCTGATCGAGAGGGATCCTGATGCTCGACCAAACCAAGCAAGCCGCCCTGATCGACATCCGCAGCGTCTGCCGCTCGTTCCCGAAGGGAAGCGGCGAGCAATTGCTGGTGCTCGAGAATGTCGACCTGACGATTCATGCCGGCGAGATCGTCGGGCTGCTCGGCCGCTCGGGATCGGGCAAGTCGACCTTGCTGCGGATCATCGCAGGGCTGGTCGCGCCGTCGTCGGGGGCTGCGACCTGCCGGGGCGAGGCGATCGCCGGCCCGCCGAACGGCGTCGCCATGGTGTTCCAGTCGTTCGCACTGTTCCCCTGGCTGACGGTGCTGCAGAACGTCGAGCTCGGACTGGAAGCGCTCGGCGTCGACGCCACCGAGCGGCGCAAGCGCGCGCTCGCAGCGATCGACCTGATCGGTCTCGACGGCTTCGAATCCGCCTACCCGAAGGAACTGTCCGGCGGCATGCGCCAGAGGGTCGGCTTTGCGCGGGCGCTGGTCGTGCATCCCGACCTGCTGCTGATGGACGAACCGTTCTCGGCGCTCGACGTGCTGACCGCCGAGACGCTGCGCACCGACCTGATCGACCTCTGGATCGAAGGCCGGCTGCCGATCAAGTCGGTGCTGATGGTGACGCACAACATCGAGGAGGCCGTGCTGATGTGCGACCGCGTCCTGGTGTTCTCGTCGAATCCGGGGCGCGTCGCCGCCGAGTTCAAGATCGACCTCAAGCATCCGCGCAACCGGCTGGATCCGACCTTCCGCCAGCTGGTGGACCAGCTCTATGCCCGCATGACGCAACGTGAAGAACCCAAGGCGCTGACGCCCGGGGGAATTCCCGGCTCCGGCGTCGGCATGGTTCTCGACCATGTCTCGTCCAACGTGCTGTCGGGCCTGATCGAGACGCTGGCCGGGCCACCCTATGGCGGACATGCCGACCTGCCGGTGCTGGCGAGCCAGCTTCAACTCGAGACCGATGAAATTCTGCATCTCGGCGAGACGCTGCAACTGCTGCGCTTTGCCCAGGTCAGCGAAGGCGACGTGGTGCTGACCGAGGCCGGCGTGCGCTTTGCGCATCTCGACACCGACACGCGCAAGAAACTGTTCGCGGAGCACCTCATCAACTACGTCCCGGTGATCGGGTTGATCCGCCGCGTCCTCGACGAGCGGCCCTCGCACATGGCGCCCGCAGCACGCTTCCGCAACGAGCTCGAGGACTACATGTCCGAAGACTATGCGGATGAAACGCTCAAGACCATCGTGTCCTGGGGGCGCTATGCCGAGCTGTTCGCCTATGACGAACAGTCCGAGACCTTCAGCCTGGAGAATCCGGGCTAAAGCATGATCCGGAAAAGTGCGAAGCGGTTTTCCGAAAAGATCATGCTCAAACAAGGAGCTAAAGCCCGATGACGATTCAACCCAATCTCACCGCGCTTTAGGTGATCGCCGGACCGCCGCCCACCGAATCGCTCGACCACGCCACGCTTTGCGGCGAGGCGCGGTCCGCTCCTCCCTCAAGCGCCGCGCACGCCATCAGGTCATGCTGCCCGGCATGAAGCAGCGCACCCGTGGATGGCCATCGATATAGTGCTTCCACACCATGGTTCGCCCGATCTTGTTCGGCTCGGTGATCACGGCCTCGTTCGGCACCACAACCCACTCACTGTCGATCAGCACGCGATAATGGCCGTGATCCGACTCCCAATCGGGATCGGCGACCACATATCCGTCGGCATCCGAGCAGCACTGCCCGTAGCCGCTGTGCAGGCTTTCAAACCAAGGCTTCAATGGTGAGTTGGCGTAGCGGCCGTCGTCGCGCGCCAGGGTCGGCGATGTCAAGAACACCGCCCCAAGCAGGACTGCCGCACGTGTGAGAACGTGCATCTTGTCGTCTCCGCAGATGTCAAATAGCTGCGGGCGCGCATCACCAATCCTTCGCCCGCGACATTGCCGTCGCAGGCGGAAGCACGACGAATCGGCGCCCCAGCATCTGACATTCGGCTATGCAAGAGCGGCGCCAGACTGCGTTCCGGGAGACTACGGCCTACGAAAGTAGGGGCTGCGCGGGCCGGCAGGCAGGCGGCCTCAACCACGCGCGGTCGTCTTGCGCGCGGCGCGATCAACGGCTCGCTGCCGTGACCCCGGGGACCAGCGGCGGCGTGCTGCGCGTTGCCGCCTGCAATGCGCATTCGACGAACCGGCGCGGCAACAGCGAGGCATTCGAGCGCATCGCCACCAGCATGCGGCTTTCGGCATCAGGCGTATCGAGCGTCTTGGCGACGACGTTCATGACGCCGGCCTGCTGGTAGCAGGACGGCAGGATCGAAAGCCCGATCCCGGCCGCGACCAGACTGAGCACGGTGCGCAGCTCATGCGCCTCCTGCACGATGCGCGGCGCAAAGCCCGCCCGCCGGCAAAGCATCGCGGCCTGATCGCCGACGCCGCAGCCGCTTTCGGCCATGCCGACGAATTCGTGCTCGGCAAGATCGGCCACGGCCAGCTTGCCCGGTGCAGCGGCGAGCGGATGATCGATCGGCAGGAACACCATCAACCGATCGCGCCAGACGACGTGAACCTGCAGATCGGCCGCCGGGCGGAAATCGAGCGGCGGCCGCATGATCGCGACATCGAGCTCGGCGTCGGCGAGCGCCTGGAGCTGCTTCGCCGTCGACATGTGCCGCAGCTCGATCTTCACCCGCGGATAGCTGGCGCGGAAACTGCGGAACAGTTCGGCGAACATGTCGAGCATCGGAACGGAATCCGTGAAGCCGACGCGGACCGCGCCGGCCTCGCCGCGCGCGGCACGCCGCACGGTCTCCGACGCCAGATCGAGCTCGCTGACGGCGCGGCGCGCGTGCTCCAGCAGCAGCTGGCCGGCCTGGGTGAGCGCGACGGCACGCCGCGTCCGTGATAGCAGCTGCGTCCCGAGTTCCTCCTCCATCGCCTTGATCTGCGTGCTGAGCGGCGGCTGGCTGACATGCAGCCGCTTGGCGGCGCGGCTGAAGCTGAGCTCCTCGGCCACCGCGATGAAGTAGCGAAGCTGCCTGTAGTCCATCGCTTATTCCGATTCCCTATAAGTGACGGGTCAAAGCGGTATTTGACCTCCCAGGACCGTTTCCTGATCTTGGCGCCAAAACGCGGATGCTCCAAGGGATAACAAGGGGCAACGCGCGCAGCCGGTCAGCCATGCGAAATCGCCGCAAATAACAGGCGCTCCGCCAGGTTCGAGTCACCGGTGCCAAAAACAACAAGGGAGGATTTCGATGGCCCAACCGGCTACGAGTGAATTGGAGACCCAAACCATCCGTCGCGTCTACTTGCGGCTGATCCCGATCCTGTTCGTGATGATGTTCTTCAACTATCTCGACCGTATCAATCTCGGCTATGCCGGGCTGACGATGAACAGGTATCTCGGCCTCAGCCCCGCGATCTTCGGCTTTGCCGCCAGCATCTTCTTCCTCGGCTACATGGTGCTCGAAGTGCCGAGCAATTTGATGCTGCACTGGCTGGGCGCGCGGGTCTGGCTCGCGCGGATTCTGATCACCTGGGGCCTCGTCGCGACGCTGACCGCCTTCGTCTGGAATCCACTGAGCCTTTATGTGATGCGGTTCGGCCTCGGCATCGCGGAAGCCGGCTTCATGCCGGGCGTGGTGCTCTATCTCACCTACTGGTTCCCGTCGCGCTACCGCGCCCGCGCCGTCGCCGGATACATCATCGCCGGCTCGTTCTCGGCGGTCTTGGGCGGGCCGATCTCGACCAGCATCATGACCTTCCTCGATGGCGCCGCTGGGCTGCACGGCTGGCAATGGATGTTCATCGCCGAGGGCGTGCCGACCATTCTGCTCGGCCTGTTCACGCTCTATTATCTGACCGACCGCCCGGCCAAGGCGAGCTGGCTGACCCAACAGCAGGCCGCCTGGTTGGAGGGCGAGCTCGCCGCCGAACGGGCCGAGATCGAACAGCAGGGGCAGCACAGGTTGATCGAATGCGTGCTCGATATCAGGGTCTGGCTGCTGGCGGCGCTGTTCGGCTGCGCGCTGGTCGGCATCTACGGCCTGTTGCTGTGGCTGCCGCAGATCATCAAGGGCATGGGCGATCTCAGCAACATCGAGGTCGGCTTCCTCTCAGCGATCCCGCCGCTGCTCGGCGTCATCGGCACCATCGTGGTCAGCCGCAGCTCCGACAGGACAGGCGATCGCAAGTTTCATCTCGCGGCCGTCTATCTGCTCGCCGCAATCGCGATGCTCGGCAGCGCCTATGTCGCGAGCCCGGTGCTGGCCTTCGTGTTCCTTTGCATCGTCGGCTTCAGCCTGAACGCCGGCAATCCGCTGTTCTGGAGCATCAACGCCTCGCTCTTGACCGGCGCGGCCGGCGCCGCCTCGATCGCCATGGTCAACACGCTGGCGCAGTTCGGCGGCCTGATCGGCCCCTGGTGCATCGGCCTGATCAAGGACTCCACCGGAAGCTTCTCCTGGGCGCTGGTCGGCATCGCCGGCTTCCTGCTCGTCGCCTCCGCCATCGCCGCCACCATGCGCGTCAAACCGCGCGAGACGGAGCTTGCGGGCGCGATCCCGTCATCCGTCACCCACTGACAACTGCACAAGGAAGCCACCATGATCATCGATTGTCACGGCCACTACACCACCGAGCCGGCCAAGCTGCAGATCTTCCGCGACAAGCAGCTCGCCGGCCTTGCCGACAGGTCGCGCCGGCCGCTCACCACCAATCTCGGCATCACCGATGACGAGATCCGCACCAGCGTCGAGGGCGCGCAGCTTCGCTTGCAGAAGGAGCGCGGCACCGACGTCACCATCTTCTCGCCGCGCGCCGCCGGCATGGCGCATCATGTCGGCAAGGAAGCGACCAGCCGGGAATGGACCACGATCTGCAACGACCTCGTGCATCGGGTCTGCACGCTGTTTCCACAAAACTTCGTCCCGGTCTGCCAGTTGCCGCAGAGCCCTGGAGTGGCGCCCAAGAACTGCATCGAGGAGCTCGAGCGTTGCGTCACGCAACTCGGCTTCGTCGGCTGCAACCTCAACCCCGATCCCGCCGGCGGCTATTGGTGCGATCCGCCGCTGACAGATGAGTGGTGGTACCCGCTGTACGAGAAGATGGTCGAGCTCGACGTGCCCGCGATGGTCCATGTCTCCTCGTCCTGCAATCCCTGCTTCCACGGCACCGGCGCGCATTACCTCAACGGCGACACCACCGCCTTCATGCAGTTCCTGACCTCGGACCTGTTCAAGCGCTTCCCGACCTTGCGCTTCATCATCCCGCACGGCGGCGGCGCGGTGCCCTATCACTGGGGCCGCTACCGCGGCCTCGCACAGGACATGAAGCTGCCGCCGCTGTCGGAGCATCTGCTGAAGAACGTGTTCTTCGACACCTGCGTCTACCATTTGCCCGGCATCGAGCTGTTGACCCGGGTGATCCCGGTCGAGAACATCCTGTTCGCATCGGAGATGGTCGGTGCGGTCCGCGGCATCGATCCCGAGACAGGGCATCACTTCGACGACACCCGCCGCTATATCGATGCGTTGCCGCTCAGCGCCGAGGACAAGGCCAAGATCTTTGAAGGCAATGCCCGCCGCGTCTATCCTCGCCTCAACGCCCATCTCGACCGCCGCGCGCACTGAGCGACTGCGCCGCCAACACACCGGAGAAACCGATGGCCATAGGATTTGCAATTCACAAGGCGAAACGGAAGGTCTCGCCTGATCTCGTCACGCGCTACCGCACCCTGCCGGTCGCCAATATCAGCGATGTGATGTCGCGCATCGCGGGCACCAACCGGCTGCGGCCGATGCATGCAGGCGGCTGGCTCGGCGGCCCGGCGCTGACGGTCAAGACCCGCCCCGGCGACAATCTGATGGTGCACAAGGCGATCGACCTCGCCCAGCCCGGCGATGTGATCGTGGTCGACGCCGGCGGCGTGCTGGTCAACGCCATCATCGGCGAGATCATGTCGACGCTGGCGGAGAAGAAGGGCGTGGCGGGCTTCGTGATCGACGGCTCGATCCGCGATGCCGGCGCGATCCGCGCAGGATCGTTCCCGGTCTTCGCTGCCGGCGTCGCCCATCGCGGGCCCTACAAGGACGGGCCGGGCGAGATCAATTGCGCTGTTGCGATCGACGGCATGATCGTCGAGCCCGGCGATCTCATCGTGGCCGACGATGACGGCGTGCTCTGCGTGCCCCATGACGACGCCGAGGCCATCTGCAAGCTGACCGAGGCCAAGAAGGCCACCGAGGAAAAGGCCATCCAGCAGATCCTTGCCGGCACCAGCGACCGCCGCTGGGTCGATGAGGCCCTGCAGCGCCTCGGCTGTGAGTTCAAGGACTGATCCGCTGCCGGTCCTCGGGAGACCGATACGCGCCGGTTGGGCACGAGCCTGACGGACCGCTTCAATTCGCGCGAGCGCAGTCAAAACAACGGCCTCAGCGCAGGGAAGCGCTGAGGCCGACGGCACACAAACAAGCTGTGCGTGCTCCTTGCGACATGATCCGTTTAGGTCATGCTATTTGCTCTTCGGCCGGATCGCGTCCGCGGTCCCCTGGATGAAGGCCTGAATCTTCACCACGTCAGCTTCGGTCAGCTTGCCGGTGAAATCCGGCATGCCGCGGTCGCGGAACGGCCCGGCGAAGACGATGTCCTTCAGGTTGGCGATTTCCTCGGCAGGGACATAGCCGAGATTTCTGACATTGCCGCCGCGATCGACGCCGGGAACGCCATGACAGGTGGCGCAGGCGGCAACATAGAGCGCGGTGCCTTCGGGCACGTCCTTCGGATCGTACTTCACGCCCTGCAGCAGGCCTTCGGTCTGATACTTCACGAACTCCGGCATCTTGGCCTTGCCGTTGAGCGCGAAGGTGTAGACCGTGCCGGGATTCTGGTACTCGGTCGCGCGCGTAGCGATGCCGAACACGCCGCCCCAGCCGACCGCGATCGAGACATATTGCTGGCCGTCGATCGTGTAGGTCGATGCCGCGGCGACCACGCCGGTGCCGGTCGGCGTCTCCCACAGCGTCTTTCCGCTGGTCGCATCGTACGCCACGAAACGTCCGTCGGCGGTGCCCTGGAACACCAGATTGCCGGCAGTGGTCAGCGTGCCTCCATTCCACGGCGACACATAATCGACCTTCCAGGCTTCCTTCTGCTTGACCGGATCCCACGCGATCAACTTGCCGAACGCGGGCGCCTTCGGCGGCTCGCCGTTGAGCACGAAGCCGACGTTCCAGCCGGTCGTGCCGCCGAACTTGCCCGGCGTCGCGGCATTCTGTGCAAACGACTTTTCCGGCGTCAGATTGACCGGCACGTTCTGCGCGGGCAGGTAGACGAGGCCGGTCTGCGGATTGAACGACATCGGATGCCAGTTGTGGGCACCATACGGCCCGGGCACGGCGTCATAGGGCGCATCGCCACGCGCGGCCGGCACTTCGATTGGCCGTCCATTGGCGTCGTAGCCGGTCGCCCAGTTCACATCGACGAAATTCTTCGCCGAGATGAACTTGCCGTTGGTGCGGTCGACGACGAAGAAGAAGCCGTTCTTCGGCGCATGGAGAATCACCTTGCGCGGCGCGCCCTCGATCGTGAGGTCGGCCAGGATCATCGGCTGGGTCGAGGTGTAGTCCCAATTGTCGCCGGGCGTCTCCTGGTAGTGCCAGATGTATTTGCCGGTATCGGCATTCAGCGCCACGAGCGAGGCGAGGTAGAGATTGTCGCCGCCGGAGGGGCTGCGGATCTTGCGATTCCACGGCGCGCCGTTGCCGGTGCCGACATAGACCATGTTCAGCTCGGGATCGTAGGTGATGGTGTCCCACGGCGTGCCGCCGCCGCCATTGAGCCAGTATTTGCCGGCCGGGTCCCAGGTCTTGGCCGCGGCTTCCATCGAGGCGTCCTCGAACGGCTTCGAGGGATCGCCAGGCACGGTGAACCAGCGCCAGAGCTGGTTGCCGGTCTCGGTGTCATAGGCCGTGATGTAACCGCGCGCGCCGTATTCGGCGCCGCCCTGCCCGATCACCACCTTGCCGTTGAAGGCGCGCGGTGCGCCAGTGATGGTGTAGGAGTGATCGTGATCGATCAACGTGTCCTTTTCCCAGACCTTCTGGCCGGTGGCGGCATCGAGCGCGATCAGGCGTCCATCATAGGCGGCAACGAACACCTTGCCCTTGTAGACGGCGACGCCGCGATTGACCACATCGCAGCAACCCTTGTAGCCCTTCGAGCGGTCGACGCCCGGGTCGAACGACCAGAGCTTCTTGCCGCTGCGTGCATCGATCGCGTGAACCAGGCTCCATGACGCCGTCTGATACATGATGCCGTCGACCACGACGGGCGTCGCCTCGACGCCGCGCGACGATTCGAGATTGTAGCTCCAGACCAGCCCGAGGTCCTTCACGTTTCCGGCATTGATCTGGTTGAGCTTGCTGAACCGCGTCTCTGCGTAATCGAGACCGATCGTCGGCCAATCCTTCGATGTCGCCGCATTCGCCTTGATGAAATCGCTGTCGACTTTCGACGTGACGGCCTTGATGCGGTCGGGAGTTGCGTCCTGTGCCGAAGCACCGCAGAAAACCGCAAGACCAAGGACCGAGGCGAGAGCGATCGTCGCGAGGGCCGATCGCGGAGATGGGCTTCTCCGATCTGCAATGCAGTGCGTAGTCTCGAACGACAGCAAACGCTTCATGTGTTTCCCTCCAGCGATCTCTAACGGATCTGCCGCGAGCGTAGACGCGCATTTTTGCGACTTCAAGTTCGATGCATGATGCGACACGCAAAGCGAATGATTTGCGCAGGCACGACGCCGCGAGATTCGATTTTTTCCAAAACAGATCGGGAATAATTCCCGAAAACTGCGAGATACAATCTCGTTGATCAAAACAATCGTGACGGTACGATCCGATTTGCTACTTCCCGCGCAGTGCGCTGGATTTTATCCCAATGAACCTTTAGCCCCGCCTCAGCTATGAGAGCGGGGCTATTTTTCGGACTGATCGGGTTCGCATCGATCCGTCGAAATTTCGGAAGCCTGTCGAGCGGCAGCATGTTCATTCAGCGCGGTAGCTTTGCGGAGATTTCCGCCGCCAGCCGAACCAATTCCTTTGTCGAGCGAACGCCGAGCTTGTGTCGCATGATCGCCGTGTCGTTCGCGACGGTGCCGTAGGAAACGCCGATCAGTTTCGCGATCTCGGCCAGGCTGCGTCCGGTCGCGAGCTGACGAAGGATGCTGGCTTCCCGAGGACTGATCTGCGCGAGCCGGTTGGCCGCAACCGGCGGGTCTATCAATGCCGCATTCCGGCGACTTCGGGACGGCAGGAACGTGCCTCCGCTTCCGACTTCGCGGATGGCAATGACCAGGTCGTTGGGATCTCCGGACTTGGACACGTAGCCCTTGACACCGATGTCGACGGCGCGCGCGACGAAGACCGGATCGTCATTGATGCTGAAGATGACGATACGGGCTTCGGCATCCTTCCCGAGAATCTGCTGCGCGAGCTCGAGGCCAGACACCGACGGCAGATTGATGTCGAGGACACAGACCTCCGGGGCATCGGCGGCGAATGACGCCAGGCCGCTTGCCGCATCCGCGGCGGCCATGACGGTCATTTCGGCCTCGTCAGCCAGCAAAGCCTGGCAAGCCGCGATGACGATCGGATGATCGTCGACGATCAGGACTCGCATCAGTTCTCAGGACAGCGGTTAGGGATTGAAGTCTGGAACGACATTTACAGGCGGATGCCACGTCGGGGACAGGCGACACTTATGCGCATTGCGGCGTCGATACAATCGACGCGCAGGGACATGACTTGATCGCGCGAGGGGAGCCCGGCGCCTCGCTCACCAGCACGACCGCCTCGATTGCAGCTCCGACGTCGATCGTCGACACGCCGTCAACGCGTTGGTATCGCAAGGAAAATTCATGCGATGGAGCAACTGTTGCTGGAATGCGTCTACCGCCTCGAATCTGATCGGGAATTTTTCCCGATCATCCATGGAAAAGAATCCCGCGCCGCCGGGACACATCTTGTTTGCCAAGCCGGCATCGCTCCAGCAGTCTCGAATGCGAACGGTTCGTTGGGGACAATGACGAACCGCGGCAAGGGGTGGGCGTCATGGCTGATACGTTGTTGCGTGCGGCAACGCGGTTTCTGTCTTCTTCGGTCCACACGCGCAGCGCCGTGGCCGTGCTCACCGCCATCGGAGCTGCTGCGCCGCTGACCGCCGTGTACGCCCAGACCCCCGCTCCCGCCGAGCTGCCACCGGTCACCGTGATTGCTCCCTCGCCGTTGTCGGGCACGCGCAGCATCAAGCCCGCCGCCAAGCCGGTGGTGCAGACCTCACGAACCGCGCGAACGCGGGCCGCGCCGGCGCAAACCGCGGCGGCGCCTGAGGGCGGCACCGGCGTCCCCGGCCCCTCCGAGCGCGACGCGAGCCTGATCGATCGCGACAAGGTGCCGTCGAACACCGAGGTGCTGACATCAGACGATTTCAGCCGCAACTACTCGACCAATTTCCTGGACTCGGTGAACCGCAAGCTGCCCGGCGTCACGCTCACGGACGAGACCGGCAATCCGTTCCAGCGCAATCTCGACTACCGCGGCTTCGTTGCTTCGCCGGTCCAGGGCACGCCACAGGGCATCGCGATCTACCAGAACGGCGTGCGCATCAACGAATCCTGGGGCGACGTGGTCAACTGGGATTTCATCCCGGAGAAGGCCATCGACCGTGTTTCGCTGGTTCCCAACAATCCCGTGTACGGTCTCAACGCGATCGGCGGCGCGCTCAGCATCCAGATGAAGAACGGCTTCACCTACCAAGGCTCCGAGGCTGAACTGTTCGGCGGCTCCTACGGGCGTGTGCAGGGCAGCGTGCAGGCCGGCGGCCAGAGGGACAACATCTCCGCCTACGCGGCATTCGAATCCGCCTATGATCGCGGCTGGCGCGACTACGCCAACCAGTCTCACATCAACCGGATGTATGTCGACGTCGGCGCGCGCAACGACCAGACCGAATTTCACGTCAATTTCACCGGCGCCAGCAATCTGCTCGGCAACGTCGCGGCGACGCCGGTCGAGATGCTCAATCAGCGCTGGTCCAGCGTCTACACCTGGCCGCAATCGACGCTGCTTCAGCTCGCTTTCGTCAACGCCACCTTGAGTCACAATTTCTCGGACACCTGGTCGTTCCAGGGCAACGCCTACTTCCGTGGCTTTCGGCAGTCTCATGTCGACGGCAACGGCACCAACGTCCAGCCGTGCGACGATCCCACCACCTTGTGCATCGGCGATGGCCTTCCGATCTTTGGTCCAGCGGACGGCCCGCCGACTCCGAACACGCTGGGCAATGCGTTCCTTGGCGAAGTGGACCGCAACCAGACCGCGACTAACAGCTACGGCGGCACAGCCCAGTTGACCAACTCGGACCAGCTGTTCGGGCACGACAACCACGTCGTGATGGGCGTTAGCGTCGATCACGGCAACACGAAATTCACGGCGACCAGCGAACTCGGAACGGTCGCCCCGAACAACCTGTTCGTGACCGGCACCGGTGTCTTCATCAACCAGCCCGACGCAGGCCTCAGCCCGGTCGATCTGCGCGCCACCAACACCTACACCGGCGTCTATCTCACCGATACGTTCGACGTGACCAACAGATTCTCGGTGACCGCCGGCGGGCGCTTCAATTACGCCCAGATCGATCTGAAGGACCAGACCGGCACCAACGACCTGCTCAACAGCAGCAACCGCTTCCAGCGCTTCAACCCGGTGATCGGCGGCACCTTCAAGATCACGCCGAACCTCACCGCCTATGCCGGCTATTCGGAAGCTAACCGTGCGCCGACGCCGCTGGAACTCGGCTGCTCCGATCCCAACCATCCCTGCATGATCGACAGCTTCCTGGTGGCCGATCCGCCGCTGAAGCAGGTGGTGTCGCACACCGTGGAAGCGGGCCTCCGCGGCGGCTGGGGGCGCGATGCGAAGACGGGTGTGCTGAGCTGGGGCCTCGGCGTGTTCCACACCTTGTCCGACGACGACATCATCCGGGTCGCGAGCCCGCTCGGCGTCAACAATTTCGGCTTCTTCCAGAACGCCGGGCAGACCCTGCGGCAGGGCATCGAGGCCAAGCTCGACTATCGTCTCGATCGCTGGAACGCCTATGCCAACTACACCTATGTCGACGCGACCTATCGGAGCGCGATCACGCTGTTCTCGCCGAACAATCCGAATGCCCTG
Source organism: Bradyrhizobium sp. PSBB068 (assembly GCA_016839165.1). Classification (NCBI taxonomy): domain Bacteria; kingdom Pseudomonadati; phylum Pseudomonadota; class Alphaproteobacteria; order Hyphomicrobiales; family Nitrobacteraceae; genus Bradyrhizobium; species Bradyrhizobium sp. PSBB068. The sequence continues at coordinate 1,173,128 of CP069300.1, read as the reverse complement.
ACCAACGATGCCGGCGCGGAATTCGTCAACGTCAGTCCGGGTGACCACATCCCGGGCATTCCCGCACATCGTTTCAAGGCCGGCGTCGACTACAACGTCACCGATGCGTGGAAGGTCGGCGCCGATGTCAACGTCGTCGGCAGCCAGTGGCTGATCCGTGACGACACCAACCAGAGCCCGAAGGTGCCGGCCTACTCGGTCGTCAATCTGCACACGTCATACCAGATCACGAAGAACATCGAGGTGTTCGGCCTGATCAACAATGTGTTCAACCAGCATTACTATCTGAGCGGCACGTTCTTCCAGACCGGCGGTTTCACCAGTGCCGGAGGTCTCCCCAACCTGATGGCGCAGCTGAGCGATCCACGCACCTTCGTGCCCGGCATGCCACTCGCCGCCTACGCCGGCATCAGGGCGAAGTTTTAGGAGAGCATGCCAAAGAACGGACGCGCGTCGCTACGCCACCGTCCCGCCGTCGACCGGCATCGCGATGCCGGTGACGAACGACGCCTTGTCCGACAGGAGGAACACCGCGACCTCCGCGATCTCCTCGGGACGCGCGGCGCGGCCCATCGGGTTGCGGGTGACCGCGGCCTTGATCAGTTCCTCGGCATCGGCCGTATTGTGGCCCGGCTGGTCGGGCCGGTTGACGAACACCCGCAGCATCGGCGTGTCGATCGCACCGGGACAGATCGCATTGACGCGCACGCCGTCCTTGGCGTGGCGCTTGGCGAGCGCCCGCGCCAGGCCGATGACGCCGGCCTTGGCCGCCGAATAGGTCGGGCTCCACGGCGAGCCGACCAGGCCCGAGGTCGACGCGGTGAACAGGATGCTGCCCTTGCGCCGCGCCGTCATCTGCGCGAGCGCAGCATTGGTGGTGATCAGCTGCGAGCGCAGGTTGAGATCGACGCTGAGATCCCAGCCCTCCAGATCGTCGATCACGGACGGTCCGGGAATGCCGAGATGGTTCCACACGCAGTCGAGCCCGCCGAATTCCTTGACGGTCGCCGCGACGATGTCACGCGAAAACTTGTCGTCGCGCAGATCGCCGGCCAGCGCCAGCGCGCGCCCGCCGCCTCTTTTGATCTCGTCGACCACCGCCTTCGCGCCGGCCTCGTTCTGGTCGACCACCGCAACCGCCGCGCCCTCGCGCGCGAGGATGAGCGCGCCGGCGCGGCCGGCGCCCGACGCCGCGGCGGTGACGAGTGCGATCTTGCCTTGCATGTCCATGTTTCGATCCTGACTGTGCCCGTGAGCTCGGGCCTTCTTGGTGCTGGTTGGTTGAATCAGGACCGCGGCGCCGCAGTCTTGCGCTGAAGCGCTAGCGGCCGCCGAACAGAACCGGGGACTGGCCGGGCAATAGCTGCGAATGAATGTCGCTGTCCATGCGCTCCGCCCCTTGCTGGGTGAAGCTCGCTCCGAACGACAGGCTGACATTCGAGCTCGGGCGGAACTCGATGCCTGCACGCGCCGAATAGCCGGCGTTGACACCTTGATTGCCGCTGAACGGCGCCAGCGGCCCGCCGGCACCGGGGGGATTGTATTTCAGCGAGTCGAAGCCGGCGAAGAACGTCACCGGCGTATTGCCGACGCCCTTGAAATTGTAGCCGACCTGCGCGCCCTGATATTCGAGCCCGCCGAATGCGGCGGATTGGCCGAGCCCGTTCCAGCCGACGCGGCCGCCTTCGCCGCCGACGAACCAGCCGTCCGGCCGGCCGTTCAGATAGGAGAAGTCGGCGCCCTGCGCAGCGGCGGCGTCAAAGCTCGGAAAATTGCCGTAAGTGTCGGCCTTCTGGCCATCGGCCAGGCTGCCGCCGAAGCCGAACAGCGAGCCCGGGGTCCAGTAGCGCACGGGTCCGGCCTGCGCATTGGCCTGCTGGCCGCTCAGGCAGAGCAGCAACATTGCGATTGCGAGACCGATCTTGTTTGCGAAGGACATCCCACCTGACCGCCACATCCGCCCGAACTATACCCTCCGGGCGCCGGCAATACCAGCGGGGCCGCACGACCAGGAAATCGCTTGTCCGGCCTGGTCGCGGGAACGTCGATGTCGATCGCTTTGTCATCGCTGTGACGGTCAAAGGCCGATGCCGGGCACGCACTTCGGTCATGATCGTGAACCTGACGATCACCTCACACTTCGACTAGATCACATGAGAGCGCAGCCGTGGACCGGTGTCCCCGGCGCCATCGCGATGTTGCAAATTCGTCCGATCGCCCGGAAATCGATCGCACTGCCCAGCAATGCGGATTGACAGGCTGGCACGTTTTGGAAAATGTGCGACACCGCGTCGCACGCGCCGTCCGTCGGTCCTGTGACCCTCGACGCGGAATGGCGTCGTCATGAAGTGGTTTCGCTCGAACATCAGACACGGGGCTCGGCTGGCGCTGTTGGCGCTGTCGATCCAGTTCGTGCTGTCGTTCGGGCATTTTCATGCCATTGCGCCGGCGCGGGCGGCGACCAGCGCATCGGCGCAGCGATCGCAAACTTCGATCGAGGCCGCCGTCAGCTCGCTGGCGGCGCATGTCGAGAACGCCTCGCGCGACGAGCGGCGCTCGAATCCGGATTCCGACCAGGCCGCGGACCTTTGCGCCATCTGCGCCGTCGTGGCGATGGTCAACTCGGCGATGCCGGCGCCGGCACTGCCTCCGCTGCAGCTGCCGGATGCCGCAGCGCTGCTCGCTTGGCACGTCGACAATTATGCGGCGCCGGTCGACATCGGCCGGCTGCAGCATCAGCCGCGCGCGCCTCCGATCTCCTGACACCCCAGCACAACTGAGCTTCGAACGCGGCCGTTAGCTCGGCTGCCGTTTGATCGATGGGAATCTGGCCGTCGTGCAGCGACGGCGGGCTCGACCGCGTCCTGTTCGAAGGATCCGGATGGCCGCCTCATGAGATCGGGAACCAATATGTCAGGAAACATCCGACGACACGCCGCCGGCGCGGCTTCGCTTCTGTTCTGCGGGATGCATGGCGGCGCCGCATTCGCGCAGACAACGGCGCCGACCAGCACCCTTCCGGACATCACGGTGACGGCGCCGCAAGGCCACGCCACGCCGTCAGGGCCGAAGAAGCCGAAGACGCGCGTTGCGACCGGAACCAATCACCGTGCGCGACGAACCGGCGCGGTCTCGGCAACCCCGGAATCTCCCGAGCAGGCTCAAGCCCGAGCCGTCGCGAGCCAGAATACGCGGCTCGACCAGGCTCGCGCCACCCTGCTGGCGCCGACCGGCGCCAACACCTACCAGATGAGCCAGCAGTTCCTGCAGTCCTTGCCGCAGGGAACCAACACCACGCTAGACAAGGCGCTGCTGCAGGCGCCCGGAGTCTCGCAGGATTCGGCCGCCAGCGGCGAACTGCATGTGCGCAACGAGCACGCCAACCTGCAATACCGCATCAACGGGATCATGCTGCCGGACGGCGTTGGCGCCTTCGGCCAGATCATCGACACCGGAATCGTCGGCAGCATGGCGCTGATCACCGGCGCGTTGCCGGCGCAGTACGGGTTGCGCACCGCCGGCGTGCTCGACATCCAGACCAAGCCAGATGCCTTCAACAACTCCGGCAGCATCAGCGTCTATGGCGGCAGCCATGGCAACTTCACCACCAGCGTCGACTATGGCGGCACGGTCGGACAAACCCAGTACTACATCTCGGGCCGCTATTTCGGCAGCAATGTCGGCATCGAGAACCCGACGCCGGCCTATAACGCGATCCACGACCGCACCGATCAGGAGAAAGGCTTTGCCTATGTCTCGACGGCGATCGATCCGACCAGCCGGCTGACCTATATCGGCGGCGTCTCCAACGGCAACTACCAGATCCCGAACAATCCCGGCCAGCCGCCGGCCTTCACCGCCTACGGCGTCTCCAACTTCGATTCCGCGCTGCTCAACGAGCGGCAGCGCGAGTTCAACCAGTTCAACGTCGTGGCCTATCAGAAGTCGGGCGACGGCTTCGACTACCAGGTCGCCTATTTCAACCGCTACAGCCAGTTGCACTTCACGCCGGATCCGGTCGGCGATCTCCTGTTCAACGGGGTAGCTTCGGACGTGTATCGTCAGAGCTTTGTCAACGGAATCCAGGAAGACACGTCCTACAGGCTGGGCTTCGCGCACACGCTGAAGTTCGGCATGTCGTTCAGCGCCGAGCGCTCGCTGGTCAATAATGGTTCGACCGTGCTGCCGCTCGACGATGCCGGCAACCCGATCGACGCACCATTCTCCGTGTTCGATTCCAACGCCAAGACCGGATATTTGTTCTCCACCTACATCGCCGACGAATGGAAGGTCACCAACCAGCTGACGCTCAATGCCGGCCTGCGCTTCGACCAGATGTGGCAATATGTCGACGCCAACCAGCTCAGCCCCCGGGTCAGCCTGACCTGGAAGCCTATCGAGGGCACGACCTTCCATGCCGGCTATGCGCGCAACTTCACGCCGCCCGAGCAGGTGCTGGCGGCGCCGACCAACCTCTCGCTGGTGCAGAACACGACGGCGCAGCCGGCGACATCAACCAATGATCCCGTGCTGCCGGAGCGCTCGCATGTGTTTGATATCGGTGTCACACAAAAGGTCTATGCGATCCCCGGCCTCGAAGTCGGCATGGACGCCTATTACAAGATCGCGACCGACCTGCTCGACGACGGCCAGTTCGGCCAGGCCTATGTGCTGACCGCCTTCAACTATGCGAAAGGCACCAATGAAGGCGTCGAGTTGACGGCGAGATACGACCACGACAATCTGCATCTCTACGGCAATGTCGCCATCGCCAGGCAGGTCGCCACCAACGTCGTGTCGAACCAGTATCTGTTTGATCCGGACAAACTGGCCTACATCGCCAACAACTACGTCAACACCGATCATGCCCAGGCGGTGACCGCATCGGTGGGCGGCTGGTATCAATGGCACGACACCAAGTTCAGCGCGTCGCTGATCTACGGCTCAGGCCTGCGCGACGGCTTTGCCAACACCGGCACGGTGCCGCCCTATTCGCAGGTCAACGTCGGCGTCTCGCACGACTTCAACATCGTCGCGCCGAACAAGCCGACAACGCTGCGCCTCGACGTCGTCAACCTGTTCGACACCGTCTACCAGATCCGCGACGGCTCCGGCATCGGCGTCTTCGCCGCGCAATACGGCCCGCGCCGCGGCGTCTATGCCGGCATCACGCAGAAGTTCTGACGCCGCCGACCACCAAGCGGGCGGTACGTGGAGCACTGAAAGTATTGCTCGAGATCAATCTTTGCATTTTACCGAGCAATGTGCCTGACCATGTCGGGTTCATCGAACACGTTGCACCGGGTAAGCCCGTTGCAAGCCGAATGGAGACAACTGAAATGGAGATCAATTATCTCGATACGTTCAACCCAAGGTCGAGGTGAAGCGCGCGACAAGGACTGCCGCGAGCCGCGCCGCCAACAACAGGCGATGACGCGCCGCGGCCGCCAGGCCGGCACCACGCAAAAGCTCTAGCCGGCGACAAGCAACTTCTCCTTCAACAGTGCCGTCAGCCAATCGGCAAACACCTGCAGCCGCCGCGACAGATGCTGGCGGTGCGGATAGAGCAAGGTCATCGGCATCGGCATGGCGCGGTGCTGCGGCATCACCTCGACGAGCTCGCCGGCATCGAGGTGCCGCTTCACGTCGTAGGCGGGAATCTGGATCAGGCCGAGGCCGGCAATGCAGCACGCGATATAGGCCTCCGCGCTGTTGACGGTGACGCGACCGCGCATTGCGATGCTGCGTGCCGCGCCCTGCTCGCGCCATTCCCACTCCTCGATCCGTCCGGTGGATGGCGAGGCGTAGTTGACCGCCCAATGCGCGCCGAGATCATCCGGCGTCTGCGGCGTGCCGTGGCGCGCGAGATATCTCGCGCTCGCGACGTTGATCAGCGTGAGGTTGCCGAGTGGCCGCGCGATCAGACCGGAATCACCGAGCGGGCCGACGCGCACCACGCAATCGGCGGAGTCCTCGATCAGATTGATGGCGCGATCGGTGACGCCGAGATCGATGTCGATCTGCGGATAGCGATCGAGGAAGGCCGGCAGCGCCGGCGCGATGATCAGGCGGCCGATCCGCCCGGGCACGTCGACCCTGAGCCGGCCCGACGGTTCGGCGGCGGTATGGAGGAACAGGGTCTCAGCTTCCTCGACGTCGGCAACGACGCGCAGGCACCGTTCGTAGAACGCCGCGCCATCATGCGTCGGTGACACTTTTCGTGTCGTGCGATGCAGCAGCCGGGCGCCGACGCGCTGCTCCAGCGCCGCGACGGCTGACGAGACCGACGAGCGCGGCAGCCCCAGCGTGTCCGCCGCCCGGGTAAAGCTCGCGCATTCGACGACGCGGGCGAAGATGCGGAAGAGATCGATGCGGTCCAAGATCGGGCCCCGATTGTTCGCCATTTCTGACAAGTGACGTCAGAATGCACGGCTTTATCGGCAAATCCTAGACGATATCGTTGCCTCCAGAAAGCGGCCGTAGGGCGTGGCCGCACGATCTGGAGAAGCGACGTCATGACCGACCACAGCATCAAGGACAAGACCGTCATCATCGCCGGCGGCGCCAAGAATCTCGGCGGCCTGATCGCGCGCGATCTCGCGGCCCACGGCGCGAAGGCGATCGCGATCCATTACAACAGCGCTGCAACCAAGGCCGATGCCGACGCGACCGTCACCGCGATCAAGGCTGCCGGCGCCAACGCGGTCGCCTTGCAGGCCAACCTCACGACAGCGGGCGCGATGGAGAAGCTGTTCACTGACGCCGTCGCCGCGATCGGCCGTCCCGACATCGCAATCAACACCGTCGGCAAGGTGTTGAAGAAGCCGATGGTCGAGATCTCGGAGGCGGAATACGACGCGATGAGCGCGGTCAACGCCAAGTCTGCATTCTTCTTCCTCAAGGAAGCCGGCCGTCACGTGAACGACAACGGCAAAATCTGCACGCTGGTAACGTCGCTGCTCGGCGCCTACACGCCGTTCTACGCTGCCTATGCCGGCACCAAGGCGCCGGTCGAGCATTTCACCCGCGCGGCCTCGAAAGAATTCGGCGCACGCGGCATCTCGGTCACTGCGATCGGCCCCGGCCCGATGGACACGCCGTTCTTCTATCCGGCCGAAGGCGCCGACGCGGTCGCCTATCACAAATCGGCAGCGGCGCTGTCCGGCTTCTCGAAAACCGGCCTCACCGACATCAAGGATATCGTGCCCTGGATTCGCTTGCTGGTGTCGGAGGGCTGGTGGATGACCGGCCAGACAATTCTGGTCAACGGCGGCTACACGACGAAGTGACAATGGTGGATTGGGGCTGGCGTGAGCGCCCGTCCCTCTGAGTTGCGAGAGCGCGAAGTGTGTCGACGCCGCAGCTGTCATCGCCCGGCTCAAGAGCCGGGCGATCCAGTACGCCGCGGCCTCTCAGCTCAAGCACTACGGCCTCTGGAATACTGGATCACCGCTTTCGCTTTCGCGGGTGATGACATCGAACAAGACGACACCGAACAAAACTCCGCGACATTGCGCCGCGAAGCTCGTTGCGGCGCAACAATCAAAATGAGACTGCCCGTTAAGCCACCCCGCCGCGACGACATCCGCGCCGCGCCTCCTGTCGGCTAGCTTTGCCGCCAACAACCGGACGCCCATCTCCGTCAGGCCAGATGGACGCCGGCGACAACACAGAGGGAGGAGAACGATGTTGAAGGGCAGTTTGGGACTGATTGCGTTGAGCAGCCTGTTGCTTTCAGGCACGGCGTTCGCCCAGGAGAAGATCAAGGTCGGCGTCACCGCAACGCTCGAAGGCACCTATACCGTGCTCGGCGAGGACGGCATGCGCGGCTTCCAGACCGCGCTCAACGTGCTCGGCAAGAAGATCGGCGACAAGGAGCTCGAATTCGTCGTCGCCTCGACCGACGCGACGCCGGACTCCGCGGTGCGCGCGGTGCGCAAGCTGATCGAGCAGGACAAGGTGCAGATCCTGCTGTCGCCGCTGTCCGGCGACGAAGGCATCGCGGTGAAGAATTTTGCCAAGACCCATCCGGAGCTGACCTTCGTCAATGCCGCTTCCGGCGCGCAGGAGACGACCTATGTCGATCCGGCGCCGAACTTCTTCCGCTACAACATGGACGGTGCGCAGTGGCAGGTCGGCCTCGGCAAATACGCCTATGAGACCAAGGGCTATCGCAAGATCGCGACCGTCGGCGAGGATTACTCCTTCATCTACACGCAGGTGTTCGGCCTGGTGCTGGAATTCTGCGGCGCCGGCGGCCAGGTCACCAACCGGCAATGGGTGCCGCTCGGCACCAAGGACTTCGCCTCCGTCATCGCCGCGCTGCCCGACGATGTCGATGCGATCTATCTCGGCCTCGGCGGCGCCGACGCGGTCAACTTCCTCAACCAGTACCAGCAGGCCGGCGGCAAGGCGCATCTGATGGGCGGCTCGATCATGATCGATCAGACCATCCTGTCGTCGAAGGGCAGCGCCAAGAACGCGCTGGTCGGCACCATCGCCGCGAGCGGCCAGGCCGATACCTGGGAGGATCCGGGCTGGCAGAAGTTCGTGAAGGCCTATCAGGACTCGTTCCCGGAGAGCAAACGCTTCCCGAGTCCGTCGCTGCTCGCCACCAACTATTACGGCTCGACCATGGCGCTGATCCTGGCGCTGCGGCAGGTCAATGGCGATCTCTCCAACAACCAGGCCAAGCTGAAGGACGCGCTGGCCAAGATCGAGATCGACGCACCGAACGGCAAGATCAAGCTCGATGCCAACCGCCAGGCGATCGGCACCAATTTCGTCACCGAGGTGGTCGACGACGGCAAGGGCGCGCTGTTCTCCAAGGTCGTGAAGGTGATCCCGAACGTCAACCAGACGCTGGGCTACGATCCGGCTGTTTTCGCCAAGATCGGCCTGCCGAGCCGCACGGTTCCGGAGTGCAAGAAGTACTGACGTATTTGTTGCAGGTGCGAGCAAGCCAGCCGTGACGCAGGCGCGCAGTTGCATCGAAGGCCCTGCTCGCCCTTGCTTTCCGCGGGCGGATGATGAACGCTTGTCGAAAAGACAAGAACATCCCGCGGGAGGGGAGGCATGAGCAGGGCGCTTGCCGTCTTCCACGGCCGGTTCGGTCGCGCGACGGTCTATCAGCTGAACCGCCCCTTCAACGTGCACGCGCACCGCGAAGGGCACCTGATCTTTCATGTCGGCGGGACGCCGGCGCAGATCGACGTCTCGGAGCAGCGCCTGCTGCTCAAGGACGACACCGTGGTTGCGGTCAATCCGTGGGAACCGCACAATTTCCTGCCGACCGACATGGACCACGGCGCGATCTTCTTCGTGCTCTATGTCAACGCCGAATGGTTCACGCCGCAGCCTGCCAATGTGCAGGGCCTGCGCTTCGGCCGCACCTTCTTTCCGCGCACCGAGGCGCTCGACCGATTGATCCGCCGCACCGCAGCACTGGTGTGCGGCGCGCCATCGCTACGCAGCCTCGATTGCGAGCTCCGGCAGCTGATCGACTCCTGCTACGAGGAGAGCTGGCAGGCGGCCGATGGCGCCCCCGCCGCCGCCGCGGTGACCGATTTCCGCGTCCGTAAATCGATCAGGCTGATGTCCGAAAGCCCCGGCGCCGAGATCGAGCTCGACGCGATCGCGCGCGAGGCCGGGCTGTCGCGACCGCATTTCTATCGGCTGTTCCGGACCCAAACCGGCGTCACCCCTCACCTCTACATGAACACGCTGATCATGGAGCAGGCGCTCGACGCGCTGGTCGCGACCGAAGCGCCGATCGCCGATATCGGCTTCGATCTCGGCTTCTCCTCGCAGAGCGGTTTCACTCGCTTCTTCGCCGCCAATGTCGGCATGGCCCCGACCGACTATCGCCGCGCCGCCAAGGTGTTGCGGCCGTGAGCGAGTTCCGCACCGGACGATAAAAGATACTCTCGATCAAATCCTCCGCTTTTGCCCTCGGTAGGATGCAAGGACACGCGGCCCGCCAGACGGTCGCGACCGACTGAGGGAACGCGACTGACATGGCCAGGTTCATCGAACGCCATCCGGCCTGGGCGCTGATCGTGATAATCGCGGTCGCGGTGCTGGCGTGGTTGGTGTTCGCGATCTGGCCGCCGGGACTTGAAGCCGCGATCGGGCGCAAGCGCGTGTTCCTCAATGCGGTGCTGAACGGCATCACGCTCGGTGGGCTCTACTTCCTGGTGGCCAGCGGCTTCACGCTGATCTTCGGCCTGATGCGCAACGTCAACCTCGCGCACGGCTCGCTCTATCTGTTCGGCGGCTATATCGGCTACGCCATCAGCAGCTGGACCGGATCGTGGATTCTCGCCTTCATCATTGCCTTCATCGCGGTGGCGCTGGTCGGCGTGATCCTGCAGCTTGCCGTGTTCCGCCGCATGGAGGGCCAGGACCTCCGGCAGACCATGGTCACGATCGGGCTCTCGATCGTGTTCGCCGATCTGATGCTGTGGGTGTTCGGCGGCGACTTCTACCAGGTCCAGACCCCGAGCTGGCTGATCGGCCCGGTGCAGCTGCCGCTGCTGACCGCGATCAAATCCTCCGGCGAGCCGGTCTATCTGCAATATCCGCTGGTGCGGCTGGTGATCTTCGCCGCCTCCGTCGTGATCGGGATCGCGATGTGGCTGGCGCTGAACCGGACGCGGATCGGCATGATCGTGCGCGCCGGGGTCGACGACCGCGACATCCTGGCCGCGACCGGAGTGCGGATCCAGCTGGTGTTCGTGCTGGTGTTCGCGCTCGGCGCGGGTCTCGCCGGCATCGCCGGCGTGGTCGGCGGCACCTTCCAGTCGCTGTCGCCGGGCGAGGATACCCGCTTCCTGCTCGCCTCCCTCGTGGTCGTCATCGTCGGCGGCATGGGCTCGATCCCGGGGGCCGCGCTCGGCGCCGTCATCATCGGCCTCGCCGAGCAGCTCGGCTCGGTCTACATCCCGACCTACGCCATCGTCGTCACCTTCCTGATCATGGTGCTGGTGCTGGCGCTGCGGCCGCAGGGCCTGCTCGCGAGGCGATGAGATGTCATTGCTGCAGAGCACCCAGTTCCGCACCGACCGATCCGGCAACGCGACCCGCCGCGCCCTGCTCCGCACCTGGCCGGAATTCCAGAATCCCGTGGCCTGGCTGGTCGCGCTGATCCTCGTGATCATGCCGCTGATCGCCAACGGCTTCTTCCTGATCGAGATCTTCGCCACCACGCTGATCCTCGGCGTCATCGCCCTCAGCCTGATGTTCCTCGCCGGCTATGGCGGCATGGTCAGCCTGATGCAGCTCACCATCGCGGGCTTCGCCGGCTACATGGTCGCGGTGTTCGGCGTGAGCGGCAACGCCAATATCAGCCTGGGCTGGCCGTGGTGGCTGGCAACCCCGATGGCGCTGGCGCTGGCGACGCTGTTCGGCACGCTCGGCGGCGCGCTCGCGGTGCGCACCGAGGGCATCTACACCATCATGATCACGCTCGCGATCGGCGCTGCGTTCTACTATTTCACCAACCAGAACTGGGCGATCTTCAACGGCCACACCGGCATCAACACCGTGGCGACGCCGCATTTCTGGGGCGTCGACTGGCGCAGCGACATCGCCTTCTACTATGTGACGCTCGGCGTCGCCGCGATCTCCTACTTTGCCGTCCAGTATGTCTCGCGCGCGCCGTTCGGCCTCGCGCTGCAGGGCGTCCGCGACAATCCCCGCCGGATGGGGGCGCTCGGCTTCAACCCCAATGCCCACCGCATCGCGGCCTACGCCTTCGCGGCCTTCATCGCGGCGCTCGGCGGCGTGCTGCAGGTCTGGAACTACCGGCAGATCTCGCCCGGCTCGGTCAGCGTCGGCGCCTGCATCGACGTGCTGATCATCGCCGTTGTCGGCGGCATCACACGGCCGATCGGCCCGTTCATCGGCGCGCTGATCTTCGTCCTGCTGCGTACCTTCGCGCTCGACGTGCTGATCAAGTTCGGGCTCGACGGCAACCGCTTCCGGCTGCTGATCGGGCTCGGCTTCCTCGCCATCGTGTTCTGGTCGTCCGACGGCGTGATCGGGCTGTGGGAACGCTGGCGGCGCCGCAACGCCTCCTCGACACGAGGTTCAGGCGGAGGCCGCCATGGATAGCGTCGCGCAGCGGCTGTCCGTCGTCGGCGCCGGCGCGGCGCTGGAGCTGCGCGGCGTGACCCGGCTGTTCGGCGCGCTGGCGGCGCTGACCGACGTCACCATCACGGTGCGGCCTGGCGAACGCCGTGCGGTGCTCGGCTCCAACGGCGCCGGCAAGACCACGCTGTTCAACTGCATCACCGGCGACTTCCCGCCCTCCTCCGGCACGATCCGCTTCTTCGGCGAGGACATCACCCAGTTCCCGCCCTATGAGCGCATCCGCCGCGGCCTGCGCCGCACCTACCAGATCTCGGCGCTATTCCCCGGCCTCACGGTGCAGGACAACGTCTACCTCGCCTGCCGCGGTGTCTCGCGCGGCCGGTTCTCGTTGCTGCGCCCCGGGCAGAACGATGCGCTGATGCACGCGACCGAGACGCTGGTGCAGGCGGTGCATCTCGCGGGCGTGAAGGACCAGCGCGTCGCCGAGCTGGCGCACGGCCAGCAGCGGCAGCTCGAGATCGCGCTGGCGCTGGCCGGCGCGCCGCGCTTCATCCTGTTCGACGAGCCGGCGGCGGGGCTGTCGCCGACCGAGCGGCGCGAGCTGATCGAGATCCTGACCTCGCTGCCGGCACATATCGGCTACATCATCATCGAGCACGATATGGACGTTGCGCTGCGCGTCGTCGAGAGCGTGACGATGATGCACAACGGCCGCATCTTCAAGGAAGGCCTGCCGCGCGAGATCGAATCCGATCCCGAGGTGCAGGAGCTTTACCTCGGAGGCGGCCATGAATGACCGCCGCGCCGCGCCCGCGCTCGAGGTGAAGGGCCTCGACGTCTATTACGGCCATTCGCATGCGCTGCAGGGCGTCGATCTCACACTCGACACCGGCGTATTCTCGGTGGTCGGACGCAACGGCATGGGCAAGACCACGCTGTGCAAGGCCATCATGGGACTGGTGCGCGCCAGCGGCGGCTCGATCCGGATTCGCGGTGAGGAGGTCGCGCGGCTCAATCCGGCGCGGATCGCCCGGCTCGGCGTCGGCTATGTGCCGCAGGGCCGGCGGCTGTGGCGCTCGCTGACCGTCGACGAACACCTTGCGCTCGCCGGCGGCCTGCGCCGCGGCGCCTGGACCATCGAGCGCATCTACGACATCTTCCCGCGCCTCGCCGAGCGCAAGAACAATGGCGGCAACCAGCTCTCCGGCGGCGAGCAGCAGATGCTCGCGATCTCGCGCGCGCTGCTCACCAACCCGCATCTGCTGATCATGGACGAGCCGACCGAGGGGCTTGCGCCTGTGATCGTTGCACAGGTCGAAGATATGCTGCTGCGCCTCGGCGATGAAGGCGACATCTCCGTCCTGGTCATCGAGCAGAACATCGGCGTGGCGACGGCGGTATCGCGCAACGTCGCCATCATGGTCAATGGCCGGATCAACCGCATCATCGATTCCGCCCGCCTCGCCACCGACCGCGAGCTGCAGCAGCGGCTGCTCGGCGTCGGCACCCACGGCACGGATGAGACCGACGCCGGAGCGGCTCCGGCGAAGGCCGAAGCTGCCGGCACGCCGCAACCGGAACGTAAGGGGCCGCTCCGCATCTATGTTTCCAATCTGGTGCCGCCGACGCGTTGGTCGCAGCCGGTGCCGATCGCCCGCATCGAAGCCGCCGCGCGGACGCAGTCCACCGGTGTCACCCGGCTCGAAGAGGCCACCCGCCAGCGGCGCGAACCGACGGCATCCCGAATGTCGGGGCCGCCTGTCGTGCTGGTGGTCGGCACGCTCGACACCAAGGGCGCCGAGCTGCGCTTCATCCGCGATATCATCGCGGGTAGCGGCCTGCGCACCCGACTGGTCGATGTCTCGACCAGCGGAAGAGCAGCGAGCTGCGACGTCACCGCGCAGGAGATCGCGCTGAACCACGGTCGCGGCGGCTCGGGCGTGTTCGGCGCCGATCGCGGCGCTTCGGTGACGGCGATGGCGGAAGCGTTCGAACGCTGGTTGCGGCGCCAGGGCAATATCGCCGGCATCATTTCCGCGGGCGGCTCGGGCGGCGCGTCGCTGGTCGCGCCCGGCATGCGGGCGCTGCCGGTCGGCGTGCCCAAGCTCATCATTTCCTCGGTCGCATCCGGCGACGTCGGCCCCTATGTCGGGCCCGCCGACATCACCATGATGTACTCGGTCACCGACGTGCAGGGCCTCAACTCGATCTCGCGCGCCGTGCTCGGCAACGGCGCCCATGCGCTGGTCGGCATGGTCAAGGCACGGCTCGACGACCAGGCCGGCAAGCAGCGCGAGACGAGCGCCAGCCTGCCCGCGATCGGCATCACCATGTTCGGCGTCACCACGCCGGCGGTGCAGAAGATCGCGGCCGACCTGCGCGAGGATTTCGAGTGTCTCGTGTTCCACGCCACCGGCGTCGGCGGCCGCTCGATGGAGAAGCTGGTCGAGTCCGGCCAGCTCGCCGGCGTGATCGACCTCACCACGACCGAGGTCTGCGACCTCCTGATGGGCGGCGTGTTCCCGGCCACCGAGGACCGTTTCGGCGCCATCATCCGCAGCCGCGTGCCGTATGTCGGCTCGGTCGGCGCGCTGGACATGGTGAACTTCGGCGCGACGGACACCATCCCGGAGCGCTACCGGCAGCGCAAGTTCCACGTCCATAATCCGCAGGTCACCTTGATGCGGACCACGCCGGAAGAGAACGAGCGGATGGGCCGCTGGATCGGCGAACGCCTCAACCAGATGGACGGGCCGGTGCGCTTCTTGCTGCCCGAGGGCGGCGTCTCGGCGCTCGACGCGCCCGGCCAGCCGTTCTGGGACCCGGATGCGGACGCCGCGCTGTTCCGCACGCTGGAGCGCACGGTACGCCAGACCGGCAACCGCCAGATCATCCGCGTCAAGCGCAACATCAACGATCCCGAGTTCACCGCCGCCATCGTCAGCGCGTTCCGTCCGCTGCTCGGACGCGCCGGTGGCCGGCGCAGAGTGGCGAGGTGACCCATGCCCAGGTTTGAACGCGGTGCGCTGTTGAAGAAGTTTCACGCCATGATCGCACGCGGCGAGCCGATCGTCGGCGGCGGCGCCGGCACCGGCCTGTCAGCGAAATGCGAGGAGGCCGGCGGCGTCGACCTGATCGTGATCTACAATTCCGGTCGCTACCGCATGGCCGGCCGCGGCTCGCTCGCCGGACTGATGCCCTACGGTGACGCCAACGCGATCGTCGTCGAGATGGCCGCCGAAGTGCTGCCGGTCGTGACCAACACGCCGGTGCTCGCGGGTGTCAACGGCACCGACCCGTTCCGCGACATGGACCTGTTCCTCGACCAGCTGAAAGCGCTCGGCTTTGCCGGCGTGCAGAACTTCCCGACCGTCGGGCTGATCGACGGCATCTTCCGCGCCAATCTCGAAGAAACCGGCATGTCCTACGCGCTCGAGATCGACATGATCGCGAAGGCGCATGACAAGAACATGCTGACCACGCCCTATGTGTTCAGCGAGCAGGAAGCGACCGCGATGGCGATCGCTGGCGCCGACATCATCGTCTGCCATATGGGTTTGACCACCGGCGGCACGATCGGCGCCCAGACTGCGCTGAAGCTCGAAGATTGTCCCGCCCGCATCGAGGCCTGGGCCGAGGCCGCGCTCAGCGTCAATTCCAACATCATCGTGCTCGCGCATGGCGGTCCGATCGCGGATCCCGCGGATGCCGATTTCATCATGAAGCAGACCCGCAATTGCCACGGCTTCTACGGCGCCTCCTCGATGGAGCGCCTGCCGGTCGAGCGGGCGCTGACGGAGCAGGTTCGGAAATTCAAGGCGATCGGCGCGCGCTAGAGCCGCCGTGACCAAGGGAGGAAGAGATGTCGGGGATGCTGGTCGGTGAATTGATCCTCTGGCTCATCGTCGCGATCGTCGCGATCGTCATCATCGTCTACGTCGTGAACTGGCTGTATCACCGCTCGTCGAAGGAGGTCTCCTTCGTCCGCACCGGTTTCATGGGTGAGCGGGTGGTGATCAATGGCGGCGCCTTCGTGCTGCCGTTCATCCACGACTATACGCCGGTCAACATGAACGTGCTGCCGATGGGGATCGTGCGCTCCCGGCAGGATGCCGTGATCACCCGCGACCGCATGCGCGTCGACATCGAGGCCGATTTCTATGTCCGCGTCCAGCCGACCCGCGAAGCTGTCTCGATCGCCGCCGCGACGCTCGGCCGCCGCACCATGGAGCCGGAGCAGCTGCACACCCTGCTCTCCGGCAAGTTCATCTCCGCGATCCGCTCGGTCGCATCAGAGATGACGATGGAGCAGATGCACGAGCAGCGCGGCGACTATGTCGCCCGCGTCAAGGCCAATGCAGCGGAAGCGCTGGCGCAAAACGGCCTCGAGCTCGAGTCGGTCGCGATCACCGACCTCGACCAGACCGATCTCGAATATTTCAACCCCTCGAACCGGTTCGATGCCGAAGGTTTGACCCGCCTGATGGAGGACATCGAGGCCAAGCGCAAGCTGCGCAACGACATCGAGCAGGACTCGATGATCAAGATCCGCTCCCGCAATCTGGAGGCCGAACGGCAGGCACTGGAGATCGAGCGCGAGAGCGAGACCGCCCGCCTCGAGCAGGAGCGCGACATCGAGATGCGCCGTGCCCTGCAGCGCACCGAAGTCGCCCGCGAGCGTGCACTGCGCGAGACCGAAGCCGAACAGGCCCAGATCACCGCGCGCGAAGCCATCGAGAAAGCTCGCATCGCCAACGAGCAGGCGATCACCGAAGCCCGGATCGCCTCGGAGCGCGAGACAAGGCACAAGGAGATCGAGCGGACCCGCGCCGTCGAGGAGAAGGAGCTACTGGCCCGCGAAGAGATCGAAAGGGTCCGGATCGCCAACCAGCGCTCGGTCGATACCACGCGGATCGCATCGGAGCGCGAAGTGCGCCAGCGCGAGATCGAGCGGATGCGCACGATCGAGGAAGCCGAGATCGCCGCCCGCGAGGCGATCGAGAAGGCCCGAATCCAGCAGGACCGCGTCGTCACCGATGCCCGCATCGCCAATGAGGAGGAGACCCGCCGCCGCGAAATCGAGCGCACCCGCGCGGTCGACGAAGCCGAGATCGCGGCCCGCGAGGCCACCGAGAAGGCGCGCATCGCCCAGACCATGACGGTCAACGTCGAGCGCATCTCCTCCGACGAACGCACCCGCGCGCTGGAGATCCAGCAGGTGCGCACCATCCAGGAAGCCGAGATCGAGGCGCAGAAGGCGGTCGAGGCCGCCCGGATCGTCAGGGAGAAGACGCTGGCCGCCGAGCGCATCGCCGCCGACCACACCACGCGCAAGCTCGAGATCGAGCGCAACCAGGCCGTCGAGATCGCCGGGATCAGCGCGCGCGAAGCCACCGAAGCATCCCGGATCGCCCAGGAGGAGCACGTCCGGGCACTCGAAATCGCCCGCACCCGCGCGATCGAGGAAGCCGACATCGCTTCGCGCGAGGCGATCGAGGCGGCACGGATCTCGCAGGAGAAGTCGGTCGCTGCACAGCGCATCCGCGCCGAGCGGGAGACCCGCGGGCTCGAGATCGAACGCACCGGGGCGATCGAGGCCGCCGAGCTGAAGCGCCGCGACGCCGTCGAGCGGCAGCGCATCGATGTCGAGCTGGCGCTGGAGAGCGAGCGAATCGCCTCGTCGCGAACCCGCGAAGTGCTCAACATCGACCAGAAGAAGGCGATCGAGCTCGCCGACGAGGAGCGCGTGATCGCGCTCGCCGCCAAGCGCTCCGAGCGGATCGATGCCGACCGGCAGGTCCGTCAGGCCGAGATCGTGGCGCGCAAGGACATCGACACGACGGACGTTTCGCGCGAGCAGGCGCTGGAGGCCGCCCGGATCGAACGGCGCCGGGCGATCGAGCAGCTCGAGGTCGCCCGCAACCAGTCGCTGCAGGAGGCCGAGATCGCTGCGCGTGAGGAAGTCGAGCGCGCCCGCATCGCCTCGGACCGCGGCCTCGACGAGGCGAGGGTCGGCCGCGAGCGCGAGCTGCGCAAGCTCGAGGTCAACCGCGAGAAGGACGTCGAGACCGCGCTGATGGAGAAGGCGATTGCGCTGCATCAGAAGTCGCTGGAGGAATCCGCGGCGCGCGCTGCAGCCGAAGACGCCCGGATCCGCGCCACGGAAGCGGCCGAGCGCGTCGTCACGGCGCGCGAGAGCGAGATCGCGAAACGACGCAAGACCGTCGAGGTGCTGCTGGCCGAGAAGCAGGCCGAGGAGACCAAGATTGCTGCCGATGCCGAACGGGTTCGCGCCGCGGTCGAGGCCGAGGCGCAGCGCCTGCTCAACGAGGCCGAGAACGTGCTCACCGACCAGGCGCGCTACTCGCTGTTCCGCCGCAAGCTGCTCGACCGGATCGAGGGCATCGTGCGCGAAAGCGTCAAGCCGATGGAGAAGATCGAGGGCATCCGCATCCTCCAGGTCGACGGCCTCAACGGCAACGGCAATGGCGGCGGCAACGGCCGCAGCGCCACCGACGAGGTGATCGACTCGGCGCTGCGCTACCGCGTGCAGGCGCCGCTGATCGACTCGATCCTGTCCGATATCGGTGTCGAGGGCGGCAGCCTCGCCAAGATGCCCGGCCTGATCCGCGAGGCCCGCGACATGCAGGGCATCAAGGACTCCGCGCGCAAGGGCGGCGCTGACGCCAAGCCGGCGGCGCCCGAGGGCGGCGGCGAGCCGCGGCCCGAGCGCACGCCGCGCAAGAAGGACTGAGCGCACGCCATGGCACGGGTTTACGTCTCCACCGTCGTCAACGCCCGCAACGACCGGGTTTGGGCCCGGGTCCGTGATTTCAACGGGCTGCCGAACTGGCATCCGGCGATCGCGGAAAGCCGGATCGAAGGCGGCGAGCCCTCCGACAAGATCGGCTGCGTCAGGGATTTCCGCCTGCGCAACGGCGATCGCATCCGGGAGAAGCTGCTCGGGCTGTCCGACTACGACATGTTCTGCACCTACTCGATCCTGGAATCCCCGATGGGCGTCGAGAACTATGTCGCAACCCTGCGGCTGACGCCGGTCACCGACGGCGACCAGACCTTCCTGGAATGGACCGCGGAGTTCGACTGCGCGCCGGAGCGCGAGGCCGAGCTCGTCAACAACATCGGCGGCGGCGTGTTCCAGGGCGGCTTCGACGCGCTGAAGCGGGCGTTCGGAGGATAGCGATATGTATCGTCCAGCTATCGCGACGCAGACGGTCCACCTCTCCCCCTGTGGGAGAGGTCGGATCGCATCGCAAGATGCGATCCGGGTGAGGGGTTACGGTCTCTCGCGGGACCTGAGCCCCCTCACCCGGCGCTGCGCGCCGACCTCTCCCCGATGGGGAGAGGTGAGGTTCGCGGATAGCTCCATCAAACTCGCAGACACTGGACTTTGACCGTGCCGCACATCGTCAAAAGCACGATCCTGGATGCACCGACCGATGCGGTGTGGGCCGTGCTGCGCGATTTCAACGGCCACGACCGCTGGCACCCGGCGGTCGCGAGCAGCGGCATCGAGCGCGCGCAGCCATCCGACAAGATCGGCTGCGTCAGGCGCTTCAAGCTGCAGGACGGCGCCGAGCTGCGCGAGCAGCTGCTGGCGCTCTCCGATCTCGAACAATCGTTCAGCTACTGCCTGCTCGATACGCCGATCCCGATGTTCAACTACGTGGCGCATGTCCGCCTGCTGCCAGTCACCGACGGCAACCGCACTTTCTGGCACTGGGAATCGCGCTTCACGACGCGGACCGAAGACCGGGATCGCATCACGCAGATGGTTTCGGAAGACATCTACCAGGCCGGCTTCGAGGCCATCCGCCGGCATCTGAAGGAGGCCGCGTAAGCGGGTAGGACATCATGCCAGTCACGGTGAAGACCTTCACCAGCAGCCATGACGCCGCGGCGGCGCTGTCGTCGGATCACAGCGCCCGCTATCTCGGCGGCGGCACGCTGGTGATGCGGGCGCTGAACGAGGGCGACATCTCGATCTCGACAATCGTGCGCGCCAGCGACCATGCGATGACGCGGATCGACGCTACAGGCTCGCGCATCACGCTCGGCGCCGGCGTCACCTTCGCCCGCATCCTGGCGGAACGCGATCTCGGCTTCCTGCACGCCCCCGCCCGCTCGATCGGCGGACCTGCAGTGCGCAACATGGGCACGGTCGGCGGCAATCTGTTCGCACCGGTGCCATATGGCGACTTCACGGTCGCGATGCTCGCGCTCGACGCCATGGTATCGGTGCAGGGCGGCCTCGGCGGCCGCGAGATTCCGATCGAGGAATTCCTGCAATCGCGCGACCGCCAGACCGGTGTGCTGGTTCTGGCGATCTCGTTCGTAAAACCTGGAAGCGCCGATGCGTTCCGTTACCGCAAGATCGCGCGGATCAAGCCCAAGGGCGGCGCTGTCATCACGCTGGCGGCGCATCTGCCGGTCAACGGCAGCCGCATCGTCGGCCCCCGTGTCGCGCTCGGCTCGATGGCGCCGACGCCGATCCGCGCCCGCGCCGCCGAGCGAGCTCTGGAAGGCCGCCCGCTGGATGCTTCCACGATCGGCGCCGCCGCCGCGGCCGCCGTCGAGGGCACGTCGCCCGGCGACAATGCGCTCGCCAGCGCCTGGTATCGCCGCGAGATCGTCGGCGTACATCTCAAGCGCCTGCTGTCCGGTCAGGAATAGAACGCATGGCCAAGACCCCACTTCAATTCCGCCACAACGGCCGCGACGTCGCGATCTTCGTCGATGGCGGCACCAACCTGCTGGTCGCGCTGCGCGAGCTGATCGGCGACATGACGCCGAAATTCGGCTGCGGCCAGGGCGGCTGCGGCACCTGCAGCGTGCTGATCGACGGCGAATTGCATCTATCCTGCCTGACGCTCGCCGAGACGGTCGCCGGCCGTTCGGTGGAGACGCTCGACGGCATCAAGGACGGCCCCAATCTGCATCCGTTGCAGCGCGCCTTCGCCGACAATTTCGCCGCGCAGTGCGGCTATTGCACGCCGGGCATGCTGATGGCCGCGAAAGCGCTGCTCGATCGCAATCCGCAGCCGAGCCGTGCCGAGGTGGTCGAGGCGATCTCCGGCAATATCTGCCGCTGCACCGGCTATGAGCCGATCATCAACGCCGTGCTGGCTGCCGCATCCGGCGGCCGGGCGCGCGCGTAAGGGAACAGTGCCATGCTGGAACTGCGCAAGGATATCTTCGCCGACGAACGCGACGACAATCTCAAGGAAATCGGCAAGGGCACGCAGCGCCAGGACATGCTCGGCCATGTCACCGGCACCTCGCCCTATTTCGACGATCACAAGCTGCAGGGCATGCTGCATCTGAAGGTGGTCCGCAGCGCGCATCCGCACGCGCGGCTGCGCCGCATCGACACTTCCGAGGCCGAGCGCTCGCAGGGCGTGCGGCGGGTGATCCGCGCCTCCGACGTGCCGCGCAATCTGAACACGCTGCTCAGCCTGATTAATTTCGGCAAGGACGACGAGCCGTCGCTCGCGGTCGACAAGGTTCGTTACAAGGGCGAGCCGATCGTCGCCATCGTCGCCGACAGCCCGCGCGAGGCCTATGAGGCGATCGCGAAAGTCAAGATCGACTATGAGGTGCTGCCGGCCGTGTTCGACGTCGAGGAGGCGCTGAAGCCGGGCGCGCCCGTGGTCAACGAGGTTTATCCCAAGAACACCTTCACCTATCACGAGACCTATGATCGCCAGCAGCTTCGCTTCGGCGACGCCGACCGGGCGTTCGCAACGGCCGACCACGTGCTGGAGCAGCGCTACCAGATGTCGCCGATCGAACATGCCCCGACCGAGACCAACGGCTCGATCGCCGCACCCGACACCAACGGCCGTTACATCGTCTACACCTCGACGCAGGCGCTGTTCTTCTCGGTCGATACCTGCGCCAAGATCCTCGACGTGCCGTCAAACACCTTCCACTTCATCGGCGGTACGGTGGGCGGCGGCTTCGGCGGCAAGGTCGATACGCTGACCGAGCCGCTCTGCATCCTCGGCGCGATGCTGACCGGACGTCCGGTGCGCTACGTGTTCGGGCGCGAGGAGGAGATGCAGTACGGCCCGCCGCGCGGCGCCGAACGCATCTACATCAAGGACGGCGTGATGCGCGACGGCCGCGTCGTCGCCCGAAAGGTGCGGGCCTATTTCGACAGCGGCGCCTATACGCGGCTGTCGAGCTATGCGGCGGTGAAATGCGCCGCGCATCTGCCCGGCCCCTACACCATCCCGAACGTCCACGGCGACGTCTATTGCGTCTTCACCAACCGCACGCCGGCGACCGCGATGCGCGGCTTCGGCGTCACGGCGATGGATTTCGCGATCGAATGCCAGATGGACAAGCTGGCCCATCTCGTCGGCATGGACCCGATGGAAATCCGGATCCTCAATGCGTATCGCGACGGCGACATGAAGGCGCACCGCCGCGAGGCCAAGAACACCGCGCTGATCGAATGCGTGCAAGTTGCCGCCGAGAAGGCCAAATGGCCGCTTCGCGAGGACTTCAAGCGGATGTCGTCGCGCAAGGACGGCGGCGGCGCCCGCGCTGCGGTGACGCCGACCCCGCGCGAGACGCATGCGCCGCCCGCCGTGCCGTCCCAGCAGCGCACGACGTATGACCGAGCGCCGGCCGCGACCCGCGAGCCGCCGCCACCACCGCCGTCGCCGCCACCACCATCTCCTCCGCCACCGCGGCCGAGCGCGCCGTCGCATGGCGCCACCCGCTTCTCTTCCGTCTTCGGCACCAGGAGGCGCTGACCATGACAAGGCATCGCGGACGCGGCATCGCATCGGTCAATTATCCCATCGGCATGAATCTCGGCGGCGATCCGAGCCAGGCGCTGGTGCACTCCAACCCGAGCGGCAAGTTCACCGTGGCGTTGTCCTCGATCGATCTCGGCCAGGGCATGAAGTCGGTGACGCGGCAGATCTGCGCCGAGACGCTCGGCGTCCCGGTCGAGGACGTCTATGTCGACACTGCGGATTCCGACACGGGCCCGCACTGCATGGGCTCGTTTGCCTCGCGCGGCACCCATCGCGTCGGCAACGCCGTGATGGCGGCGGCGCGGGAGGCGCGCGGCGTGATGATGGAGGCGGCCGCCGAGGAGCTGGAGGTGAATGCCGCCGACCTCGAGACCGACGGCCGCGGCAACATCCACGTCAAGGGCGCGCCGCACCGCTCGATCTCGACCAAGGACGTCGCGATCGCAGCTCAGTTCAAGCAGGGCAAGACCATCTCCGGCCGCGGCATCTTCCTGGTGCCGCTGTCCGACGTCGATCCCGAGACCGGCGAGATGTCGCCGGCGACTTGCTATGCGCATGCCTGCCTGGTCGCCGAGGTTGAGGTCGACGACGAGACCGGCGAGGTCGACATGGTCAGGATGGACTCGGCCTATGAGCTCGGCCGCGCGCTCAATCCGCGGCTGGTCGAGCAGCAGCTGGTCGGCGGCGCCTGGATGGGTGTCAGCCACGCGCTCTATGAGACGCCGGAGCCTTATTATCCGGAGCCGGTGCACGGGCCGCGTGACTTCGTCGAGTATCTGATGCCGGGGCCAGGCGACATCTGCCCGCACGACATCGCGGTGCTGGAACGCCCTGCGCCGGACGGCCCGTTCGGCGCCAAGGGACCGGGCGAGATGTGCGCCAATCCGGTGCTGCCTGCGGTCGCCAACGCGATCTTCAACGCGGTCGGCGTGCGGATCGATGATCTGCCGATTACGCCGGAAAAGGTGCTGCGCGCGATCAGGGCGCAGGGCGGCGCGCGGCCGCAGCCGCGGCGCTGAGGTTTTCCATGCCGGTCCGCAGCAACATTGTCGGCATCGACAGCCCCGAGGCGCTGGAGAAGGCGCTGCGGGCGGCCTATTACCTTGCCGACGACGGCATCGCAACGGCCTCCTATCTCTCGCTCGCGCTCGGCAAGCCGTTGCTGCTCGAGGGCGCGCCGGGCGTCGGCAAGACCGAGGCGGCGAAAGCGATCGCTGCCGTGCTCGGCCGCAGGCTGATCCGGCTGCAATGCTATGAAGGCATCGACGCCGCGGCGGCACTCTATGAGTGGAACTATCCGCGCCAGATGCTGGCGATCCGGCAGGCCGGCGAGGAGAGCATCGACATCTATGGCGAGTCGTTCCTGATCGAACGCCCAATGCTCGCGGCACTGCGCGCGCCTGATGCGACCGTGCTCTTGATCGACGAAATCGATCGCGCCGACCAGGAGTTCGAGGCCTTCCTGCTCGAATTCCTGTCCGACTTCCAGATCTCGATCCCGGAACGCGGCACGATCCGCGCCGCCGAGCATCCTGTGGTGGTGCTGACCTCGAACCGGACCCGCGACCTGCACGAGGCGCTGCGGCGACGTTGTGTGTACCACTGGATCGATTATCCGAATGCCGAGCGCGAGGCGCGGATCGTGATGATGCGGGCCTCCAGCGTCGCCGAAGCCACAGCTCGCGCCGTGGTCGCCGCGGTCGGCCGGCTGCGCCGCGAGCCGCTGAGCAAGGCCCCGGGCATTGCCGAGGCGGTCGACTGGGCGGAAGCCGCGACGTTGCTCAACAAGGGCGGCGCACGCTGGCCCGACGCGTTCAAGCGTTCGATCGGCGTTGCGCTGAAGGATGAGGAGGATCTGCATTTCATCTCGCCGCGGCTCGATGCGATCATCGCGGAGGCGGCGGCGTGAGCGACGACCTCCAGCTGCCGCGCGCGGCGCATATCTTCGTCTCCTTTGTCGCGCTGCTGCGCGCCAACGGCTTCTCGGTTGCGCCGGAGCAGACGACGAGCTTCCTGGCTGCGATTGAGCTGCTCGGCCCTCGGAGCCTGGAGCACATCCGCCGGGCCGGACTTGCCACGCTGGCGCCACCGCCGGAGCGTCGCGCGACATACGACCGGCTGTTCGACATCCATTTCCGCGGCGCTGAGGCGATCGAGCAGGCCGAAGGCGAGGACGAGGAGACCGTCCGCCTCCAGGAGGAAGGCCGCGGCGAGGACGAGCCGCCGCTCGCCGACGAAGCCAACGAATCCGGCCTCGCCGCGGCGCGGGCCGAAGCGCTGGTCGAGCGCCGCTTTGCGCAAGTTCCGACCAGCGATCCGCTGCGAAAACTGTCGCGCGAAGCCGCACGACGATTGCCGCGGCGGCGCGGCCACCGGCGACGCCGTGCCCGCAGCGGTCCGTTCGCCGATCTGCGTCGCACGCTGCGCGACAGCGTGCGCAATGACGGCGAGGTGCTGCGACTGGGACGGATGCGCCGCCGCCAGCGCCCACGCAAGATCCTGTTCCTGATCGACGTCTCCGGCTCGATGAAGGCACGCACCGAGGAGAACATGCGGCTCGCGCATGCACTGGTGCAGGCAGCCGGCAATGTCGAGGTGTTCACCTTCGGCACGCGGCTGACCCGCGTGACGCCGGCGCTGCGGCTGAAACGGCGCGAGCAGGCGCTGAACGCAGCCTCGTTCCTGGTGAGCGACTGGGACGGCGGCACCCGCATCGGCGACGCGTTGCAGGCGTTCCTCGCGGTACCGCGGTTCGGCGGATATGCCCGCGGCGCAGCGGTCGTGATCGTCTCCGACGGCCTGGAGCGCGGCGATCCGGCCGCCTTGCGCGACGCGGTCGCAAAACTGTCGCGCCGGGCCTGGCGCGTGAGCTGGCTGACACCGCTCGCGACCGCCTCCGGCTTCAAGCCGCAAACCGAGGCGCTGATCGCGATCCAGCGCTTTGTCGACGATCTCGTGGACGGCGGATCGAGCGCGGCCGTGGTCGCGCATCTGCTGTCGCTCGGAACAAGGAGAGCTGCGTGACTGGAATCGTCGACGGACATCATCACATCTGGCGTCAGGCCGATCTCGCCTGGCTGTCCGGCCCGATGCAGCCGCGCATCTTCGGCCCCTACGAGCCGATCCGCCGCGACTATCCGATCCAAGAATATCTCGACGATCTCAAGGGCAGCGGCGTCACCCGCTCGGTCTATGTCCAGACCAATTGGCCCAACGGCCAGTTCGAGGACGAAGCGGCCTGGGTGCAGCAGACCGCGGACGAACATGGCTGGCCGCACGCGCTCGTCGCCTATGCCGACTTCTCCGTCGACGACGTGCGGCCGCAACTGGATCGGTTGAAGCGTTATCCGCTGGTGCGGGGGGTGCGCATGCAGCTGCACTGGCACGAGAACCCGCTCTATCGCTTCGCGGCACGGCCCGATCTCTGCGGCGATCCCGTGATCCGGCGCAATGTCGGCCACCTCGCCGACTATGGCTGGAGTTTTGACCTGCAGGTGTTCGCGCCGCAGATGGCAGGCGCAGCAGGCCTCGCCGCAGCCTGTCCCGACGTGACCTTCATCCTGCAGCACGCCGGCATGCTGGAAGACCTGTCACCGCAAGGCCGCGCCGCTTGGCGCGCCGGCATGGCGCGGCTGGCGCAATGCCCCAACGTGGTGTCGAAGCTGTCAGGGCTCGGCACCTTCATCCACCGCAACGATGCCGCGCATATTGCCGGAGTCATGACCGATACGGTTGCGATCTTCGGCGCAGAGCGCTGCCTGTTCGGCTCGAACTTTCCGATCGAGAAGCTGTGGACCAGCTACCGCGATCTCATCGACGCATTCAAGGCGGCCGCCGAACGGCTCAGCCGCGAGCAGCGTGCCGCGATCTTCAGCACAACCGCAGCGCGGGTCTATCGGCTGGAGCCATAGCCGCACCGCGAATACGAACACAACAACGAACACGAATTTGGAGGGAGAGCGATGCCGTTGGAGATCAAGATTCTGGACTATGGCGATATCGAGCTGGAATCGAGCTTCCTCGTGCTCGGGCACAATTGCGGCCGCACCCGCCGCGTCCTGACGCTCGGCTTCCTGATTCTCGGCGGGCCCTACCCTGTGCTGGTCGACACCGGCTACCGCTCCAACCAGATCATGGAGACGCTCGGGATGCGCGGGCTCCAGTTCCATGAGAACATGATCGAGAACCAGCTCGCCCGCCACGGCGTACGCATGGGCGACGTCCGTTTCGTCTGCCACACCCATCTGCACATCGACCATGCCGGCAAGGACGATCTGTTTCCGATGAACACGACTGTCGTCGTCAACCGCAAGGAGCTGGAATACTCAGTCTCCGGCCTGATGCATCCGCAGTATCCCGCGCCCGACATCAAGCACCTGATCGACCGCCTGCATACCAAGAGCGCGCTGCGCTTCCTCGACCTCGAGATCACCGGCCCGGTCGAGCTGATGCCCGGCGTCTATTGCGACGCCGCCAACGCCCACACCGAAGGCTCGATGAACATTCACGTCCACACCGCTGACGGCATTGCCACGATCTGTGGCGACGTGATCTATGATTTCAACGACCAGATCGTCACACCCTTCAACGAGATCCACGACGCCGAGCCGCGCACCACCGGCAACCACGGCACCAGCAAGCGCGCCGAGAAGGCCGCGATCAAGAAGCTGCTCTCCAGCTCGCGCTATCTGCTGCCGGTGCATGATCGCCCCGCCAAGATCGAGGGAGGCATGGTGGTCGGCCGGCTGCATGACCAGGTGCCCGGGCCGGTCGTGCAGAGCCTGCCGCAACGCAACTGGTTCCCGGCATAATTGCGAAGGCCTGTCACGATGACGCATGTCACGCTGCGCAGCGAGTTCGAAGACCTGATCGATCCCTACGCGCCGGTCGGCCAGGTCGG
Source organism: Bradyrhizobium sp. PSBB068 (assembly GCA_016839165.1). Classification (NCBI taxonomy): domain Bacteria; kingdom Pseudomonadati; phylum Pseudomonadota; class Alphaproteobacteria; order Hyphomicrobiales; family Nitrobacteraceae; genus Bradyrhizobium; species Bradyrhizobium sp. PSBB068. The sequence continues at coordinate 1,145,345 of CP069300.1, read as the reverse complement.
CACCGGCTTCGATTTCACGGAGGGGCCGATCTGGCATCCGGTCGATCACTTCCTGCTGTTCTCCGACATGCCCGGCGACGTACGCCGGCGCTGGGATGCGCGGCGCGGCGTGGTCGAGGTCAAGCGGCCGTCGAACAAATGCAACGGCATGACCTATGACGCCGACCTCAATCTGATCGTCTGCGAGCATGCGACCTCCTCGCTGATCCGCGAACGGCCCGACGGTCGGCGCGAGGTGCTGGCCTCGCATTACGAGAACCAGGAGCTGAACAGCCCGAACGACGTCTGCGTTCATTCCTCGGGCGCGATCTATTTCTCCGATCCCTGGTATGGCCGCATGCCGGTCTATGGTGTCGAACGACCGCGCCAGCTCGGCTTCCAGGGTGTCTATCGCGTGCCGCCGGGCGGAGGTGCACCAAAGCTGCTGGTCGACCGCTATCTGTTCGACCAGCCCAACGGGCTGTGCTTCTCGCCCGACGAGCGCATCCTTTACGTCAACGACACCGTGCAGGCGCTGATCCGCGCCTTCGACGTCGGTGCCGACGGCGCGCTCGGCAATCCGCGCGTGTTCGCCTCCGGTATCCGCTCCGAGCTCGAGCCCGGCCTGCCCGACGGCATGAAGTGCGACCAGCGCGGCAACGTCTGGGTCACCGCGCCCGGCGGCGTCTGGGTCTACTCGCCCGGCGGCGACCTGCTCGGCAAGGTTCGCCTTCCCGAACTGGTCGCCAATCTTGCCTGGGGCGGCGCCGATTTCCGCACGCTCTATCTGACCGCGACTCATTCGGTCTATGCGATCCCGACCAAGGTCGGGCCGCGTAACGAACCTTACATGAGCGGCAAGCGCGGCGGCGCCGGTACCACATCGTCGTCCACGCCCGCGCCTAATCTCGCCGCCGGCGAGATGCAGATCGATCCGCAGCGCTGCGCGATGATCATCCAGGACATGCAGAACGACGTCATCATGGACGGCGGCGCATTCGCCGAGTCCGGCGCGCCGGCGCATGCCCGCCAGCAGCATGTCGTCGAGAATGTTCGCCGCGTCGCCGATGCTGCGCGGGCGCGCGGCGTCGCCATCATCCATGTCTGGTTCGTGGTCGAGCCAGGCGCGCCCGGCGTCACGCTGAACGCGCCGCTGTTCGAGGGACTGGTCGACAGCAAGGCGATGGTGCGCGGCAGCTGGGGCGCGGCGCCGGTCTCGGGCCTCGAGCCGCGCCCGGGCGACTTCGTGGTCGAGAAGATGCGGATGAGCGCCTGGGAGGGCACGCGGCTCGAAACCATCCTGAAGGCAACCGGCCGCGACATGATCATCAACACCGGCGCCTGGACCAACATGTCGGTCGAGCACACCGCGCGGACCGGCGCCGACAAGGGCTATTTCATGATCGTGCCGGAGGATTGCTGCTCGACCATGAACGCCGACTGGCACAACGCCGCGATCAATTTCGCGCTCCAGAACGTCTCCGTCGTGACCAACGCCGACACCGTCATCAAGGCGCTCGGCTGAGGAGGCGCGGTGCCGAAGCTGCTGCATCTTGCCTGCTCTCCCCGCGCCGATTCGGAATCGGCGGCCGGCGCTCGCGTCTTTATGGAGAGTTTCCGCAAGGCGCGCCCGGACTGGGAGATCGACGCGATGAACCTCTGGCGCGAGCCGCTGCCGGAGTTCGAGGGTTATTTGCTCGAGGCCAAATATGCCCGGATCGGCGGCAAGACCTTTACCAATTCCCAGCACGACGCCTTCGCCGTCGCCGAGCGCCTGGCGCTGCGGCTGTCGCTGGCCGATCGCGTGCTGATCTCGACGCCGATGTGGAATTTTTCGATTCCCTATAAGCTCAAGCAGTGGCTCGATGTCATCATCCAGCCCGGGCTGACCTTTCGCTTCGATCCCGCACAGGGCTATCTGCCGCTGCTCAAGGACCGCCCGACGGTCGTGATCCTCGCGAGCGGCAGCGACTTCGTCACCGGCATGAACCGCGGCCGCATCGACATGGCAACGCCCTATCTGCGCGAAGTGCTGCGCTTCATCGGCATCAACGACGTTCGCTTCGTGCCGATCGGCCCAACCACCGGGCCCGCGGAGCCGATCCGCGCGGCGCGGGAAGCTGCGCACGCGCGGCTCGTGGAGATGGCGGCACGGTTTTGAGCTGCTCCCTCCCCATCGTCGTCCTGGCAAAAGCGAGGACCCACAACCACCGCATTTGACGATAAACGGGACCGTGGCCCCCAGCGTGACGCAACAACTCTCATTTGGGGTAATGGGTCCTGGCCTTCGCCAGGACGACGATGTGGGATAGTTCGACTCAACGAGTCAAACAACGCGGTGCCATCACCCCGCGCATGCGGGGTGATCCAGTGTCGACGGCTCTTCCCGTTGCGTCGTCCCGGCGAAGGCCGGGACGACGGCGAGTATGTTGTACGGCCGGTGACTGATGCAGTCTCGCGACGCGCTGCGCGCCACTCGTGTGGCGAGGGCGCCTACAAGACGGCAGTTGCGTAATTTCTGAATATTAGAAAAGTACTCCTGATTTGCCCAACGTGTCAAGCTGCATAGTCGAACGTTGCCTGGTCCAACGCCGGCAGCCGCGAGCTCCTTTGCATGGGGTTGTTTTTCAATATTTTGGTGGCACGCACCCGGCGAGGAGTTCCTCCGCCGTCGCCACCCTACCGTTCTAGGTTTCCGTCGCGGGAAACACGAGCCTGAACAACAACCCCGGCGTGTTGTCGCGCAGTTCGATCCGTGCGCCGTGCAGGCTCGCGACCGCCGCGACCAGGCTGAGGCCGAGCCCGTTGCCCGGCGTGTAGCGGCTCTGCTCCAGCCGGTAGAAGCGCTTGAACACGCGGTCGTGCTGGTCGGCCGGAATGCCGGGGCCATCATCGGCGACTGAAATCATCGGCCCGCTTTGGTCATTATCGCAGGTCACGGTGACCCGTCCGCCCGGGCGGCCATGCTTGATCGCGTTGTCGACGAGATTGGCGATGGCGTCGAACAGCAGGTCACGGTCGCCGGTGACCAGCACCACGGGATCGCCGGCAAGGTCGAGATCGGTGGTCACCTCCTCGGCCGCGGCGTCGTACAGCTCGACCACCTCGCCTGCGATCTCGACGAGATTGACGGTGCGAAACGCGCCCTTGCGGGCCCGCGTCTCGATCTCCGAGATCCGCGTGATCGATGCGAACATCCCGAGCACCGCGTCGAGATCGGCGATGGTGTCGCCGATCAGCGCCGCATCGCCTTCCACGTTGCGCGGAGCGTGATAGGCCTTCTCCAGCCGGCCGCGCATCCGGGTCAGCGGCGTGCGCAGGTCATGGGCGATGTTTTCGCTGACCTGCTTGACGTCGCCCATCAGGGTCTGGATGCGATCCAGCATCAGATTGAGATTCTCGGCAACGCGATCCCATTCGTCGTGACTGCCGCGGAGCGGGATGCGCTGGTCGAGGCCGGAGAGCATGATGGCGCGGCTGGTCGCATTGATCGATTCGATGCGGCCGACCGTCCGCCGCGTGACCCCGATGCTGGCGGCAGCCGCCAGCCCGATGATCAGCACCACAACGGCGATCCCTGCGGCCCTGATCTGCGCCATGAAGCCGTCGAGATCGCTGATATCGCGGCCGACCAGCAACCGTTCACCGCCCGGCAAGGTCTCGGCCACGGCTCGCACCAGCACGGTTCCGGAAGCGAGCCGCGGCGGCGAGGTCCGAAATTCCGTCCATCCCCGCTCGCCGGTGTGCGCCGGCCACACTCCGAGATTTCCGGCCAGCACTGCCGATCCGGCGTCGACCAGCAAATACACATGGTCGGCAAAGTCCTTGTCAGCGATGCATTGCGCGATCAATGCGGACAAACCCTCGCGGCCGGACCGCGCATAGGCACCGTCGAGGCTCACCTGCTCGGTCATGATCGCGCGGTCGGACCTGTCGCGTACATAGGACAGCGTCGACCAGTAGACATAGGCGAAGATCGCGGACACGATCAGGCCGAAGATGCCGATGGCGATCAGGGCCAGGCGGAACGTCGATGACCCAAGGGTCTTAGCCAGGAGCACGGAGGCAGTACCCGATGCCGCGGATCGTGTGGATCAGCGGATAGGCTTGCTGGTCGTCGACCTTGCGGCGCACCCGCCCGACATAGACGTCGATGATATTGGTCGAGGGATCGAAGTGCAGATCCCACACATGCTGCAGCAACATGGCGCGCGAAACCACGCGACCCTCGTTGCGCGCGAGATATTCGAGCAGCTGGAACTCCTTCGGCAGCAGCGGAATCTTGCGGCCGCGGCGGCTCGCCGTCCGCGCGATCAGATCGACCGCCAGATCGCCGACCCGCAGGATGGTCTCCTTGGCAACGGTCTCGCTGCGGCGGCCGAGCGCCTCCAGCCGCGCCAGCAGTTCGACAAAGGAGAACGGCTTGACCAGATAATCGTCACCGCCGGCACGCAGGCCACGCACGCGGTCGTCGACCTCGCCGAGCGCGCTGATGATCAGGAACGGCACGGCGATGCCATCGTCGCGCATCTGGCGCATCACGGTGATGCCGTCGATGTCGGGCAGCATGCGATCGATCGTGATGACGGCATAGTCGCGCGCCGCGCCCTGGCTCAGCGCCTCGCGGCCGTTCGCGGCGAGATCCACGTCATAGCCGCTGGTGGTGAGCTCCTCGACGAGCTGACCCGCGGTTTCCGGATCGTCCTCGACGACGAGAATGCGGCGGTGAGCTCCGGTCATCTGCTTGAACTCTCCGGGTTCTCAAACTCTACCGAGCCCCCGCGACGGTCGCCGCCAGACTATCCCATTCCGGGGCTGGATGGAACGCCTGGCGACGGCCGCGACAACGGTGCGGTTGGTTGGGCGATCACCAATAGTCCCCGCACACATTGACCCATTGCAGGCCGTAAGAGGTCCATGTCCTGCGCCAGCACCCGCCGTAATAATCCGCATAGACATAAGGCCCGCCGACGAATGCGAAGCGATGAAAGCGGTGGTGGCGGAAGAATCCGCCATGATGGAAGAAGCGCCCGCCGTGGAATCCGGCGCCCGCAAAGCGGGGGCCACCTCCGAAATGTCCGCCGGCAAAATGCCCGCCGCCGCCCATCGCGGCGAATGCCATTCCGCCACCGTGCATTCCGCCGCCGAAGCCGCCATGCATGCCGCCGCCAAAGCCGCCGCCGTGACCACCACCGCCGCCGCCATGTCCGCCGCCACCGCCGCCGCCCCTGGCGAGGGCTACGGGTGAAAGTGCGACGCTGACAGCAAGCGTCGCCGCCGTGAGAAACGTGAAGAGCTTGTTCTTCATGAAGTCCTCCGTGATTGGGACCGCGACGAACCTCGTATCGCCGCAAGCAGAGGAGCATCAGAAGACGCGCGCGTGCGGCCGACTTCAACTGACAAATGCGCCAGATTCTGACGCCGGATTTAGGATTGGCGATAGACCTCGCGTCGCGATCGCGTGCTTTTGACCGAACGTGATTTGGCACCGACGCGCGGCTCCGCTTGCCGCGCGGAGCAACGTCTTGTCCGCTTCGCACCTCCGGCTGTCCGCTTCGCACCTCGGCAGCCTGCCCGATCTCAACGTCACGTCCGATCTTGCTGCATTCGACGGACGGTGCGTAACGACCAAGCCCGCTCCGCACTGCTCTATCTGGTTGCGACCGAATTGTTATTGACGCAGTATGCCGAACGGCCGTTGCGATGCCGGTGCAAGGTCGAACGTGGGTCTGCCTTTTCGAAAGCGCTCTACCCGTCTCATCTATCGATCATCGTGCAGCACGCACCAACAAGAAACGGCACCACCAGGACCGCGTTGGCAGGTCTGATCTTGCGGCGCAACCAGTCGTAGCGACGCCGCATCGGGAACAGCGGTGTGAGCGGGCAGCAAGGGAGATGTCGAGGCGGCGCACCGCTCATCTATGAATCCGAGGGCGAGGCGGGAGGTATCGTCAGCGAGACGATACCTCACACCTGATCGGGGAGATCGAAGCGCTGCGATATCGAAACGGCGGCGCATCCGGAGACGCGGGCGCCGATAAAATCAAGGAGGAAACGCATGACCGACCCCATCACGGACAAGCTGAGCGACAACATCGGACGCGCGCGCGGCACCGACTATTTCCTGATGAAAGAGCAACTGACGCCGGAGGAGATCGATATCCTGGCCAAAGTGCGCGAATTCGGCGAGCGCGAGGTGCTGCCGATCGTCAACTCCTACTGGGAGCGCGGCGAGTTTCCCTTCGAACTGGTTCCCAAGATCGCGGCGCTGAACATCGTGGGCGATCACAACATGCGCGGACACGGGTGCCGGCCGATGACCGCGGTCGGCGCGGGCCTGGTCATGATGGAGCTCAGCCGGATCGACTCGAGCATCGCGACGTTCTTCGCCGTTCATCTCGGATTGGCGATGCAGTCGATCAACCTGCTCGGTTCCGAAGAGCAGCGGCAGCGCTACCTGCCGCAGATGGCCCGGTTCGAGAAAGTCGGCGCGTTCGCCCTGACCGAGCCCGATCATGGATCGGATTCGGTCGGGCTCGAAGCCACGGCCAAGCGTGAAGGCGACGAATGGGTGATCAATGGCCGCAAGCGCTGGCCGGGCAATGCCGTCTGGTGCGACTACATCGTGGTCTACGCCCGCGACGTCGCCGACAAGCAGGTCAAGGCCTTCGTGGTGGAGAAGGACAACCCCGGCTACAAGGCGACCAAGATCGGCGGCAAGGTATCGCTGCGGATGGTGCAGAACGCCGACATCACTCTCACCGACTGCCGCGTATCGGAGGAGGCCCGCCTGAAGAACTGCAATTCGTTCAAGGACTGCGCCAGGGTGCTGATGGGCACCCGCAACACGGTGGCATGGGCATCACTTGGAAATGCCGTTTCGGCCTACGACATCGCCCTGACCTACGCACAGCGCCGCATCCAGTTCGGCAAGCCGATCGCCAAGTCGCAGATGATCCAGTCGATCCTCGTCAACATGCTCGGCGACGTCACCGCGATGCAGCTCTATTGCATCCGGCTTGGCCGCTTGATCGACGACGGCAAGCTGGAGGAGACGATGGCCGCGCTCGCCAAGTACTATTGCAGCGTCAAGGGACGCGACGTGTGCCGGATGGCGCGCGACGTCCTCGGCGGTAACGGCATCACGCTCGATTTCCACGTCATGCGGCACATGTGCGACATGGAAAGCCTCGTCACCTACGAAGGCACGGCCGAGATCCAGTCGCTGATCGTCGGCCGGGACATCACCGGTCTGAGTGCCTTCGTTTGATCGGTGCGGAACAGGCGTCCTATCGGACCGCGGGCGCCGGCCACGGCTAGCGGCTTGTGTCGTATCGCTGCCGGCTTGCATGGATGATTGCGCGATGCGCAACCGCCCATTCCGCGAGCTGCCGTACCGTCCCTGAAAGCGAGCGGCCAACCTCGGTCAACGCATAGTCCACCTGCGGCGGTGTGCTGGAGCGGACCGTGCGCACGACCAGACCGTCGCGTTCAAGCGTCTTGAGCGTTCGTGTCAGCATCTGCTGCGAGATGCCGGCAACCTGACGCTTGATGTCGTTGAAGCGCCGTGGCCGGTCACGAAGCGCCACCACGACCTGCACCGTCCATTTGTCGCCGACCTGGTTGAGAACCTCGCTCACCCATTGGCAACCTGCGGGAGCATCAACCGACATGGGCACATTCATATGACCTGGTCCTGAAGATATGCGTTTGACGAGATAGTCACGCCTCTGCTGTTGGTCAACAAGTTGGACCAAACATTGGAGACGATTATGATCCTCTACTACGCGCCCGGCGCCTGTAGCCTGGCAGACCACATCGCGCTGATCGAAGCGCGGCTGCCCTACAAGCTCATCGGCGTCAACCGCGACAAGCGGACCGAGGACGGAGGCGATTACCTGACGATCAATCCGAGGGGATACGTGCCCGCGCTGGAACTCGACGACGGAACGCTATTGACCGAGAACCTTGCTATTCTGGCTTACATCGCACACCGGAGCGACACGCTGCTCCCCGAGGAGGGCCTCACGCGCTGGCGTGCGCTGGAAGCCGTATCATTCATGGCAACCGAGATCCACGGCGGCTTGCGACCCTTCTTCAAGAACCTGCCGGCGCTCGAGAAGGAACGAGCTCGCGGCACGCTGACCAAGCACTTTGCTTCTCTTGCGCAGCAACTCGGCGACAACGCTTTCCTGTTAGGCGATCGAATGACGATTCCCGATCCCTATCTTTTCTGGGCGCTGAAATGGGCACCTGCGCACGGGATCGATGTGCCGGAGCGGCTTCAGGCCTATTTCAGCCGAATGAGAAAGTTGCCTTCCGTGGCACAAGCGCTGGTCGAGGAAGGGCTTGCCTGATCTCAGTCGGCAACGCGTCGAAGCACATCCAGGAACGGCACGATGCCAATTGCAGCAAGGCCGATCCGGCCTATGGCAAGGGCGTTACCGACGCGCTCGCCAGATTTGCGGCGGGTAAGCTGTGGTGGTGAGCGGGTGGCGAGCTCCGCTTGCCGCCCCTCTTTGCAATCAGGTCGGCTTGCCGCGCCCGCTCTTCTCGGCGGCGCGGCGCAGCGCGTCGGCGAGCGCGCCGCCGCCGCCGGACTGCTCCTGCGGACGGCGTGGCGCCGACGACGTCATCCTGGCCGATCCGCGCGAGAAATCACGCGACGGCGCCGCGTTGTCCTTCTTCGGCCCGACCTCGTCGTCAAGCCGCAAGGTCAGCGCGATGCGCTTGCGGGCGACCTCGACATCGAGAACCTTGACCTTGACGATATCGCCCGGCTTCACCACCTCGCGCGGGTCCTTGATGAAAGTTCGCGACATCGCCGAGATGTGCACCAGGCCGTCCTGGTGCACGCCGATATCGACGAACGCGCCGAACGCGGCGACGTTGGTCACGGTGCCCTCGAGGATCATGCCTTGCTTGAGGTCCTTGACCTCCTCGACGCCTTCCTTGAACACCGCCGCCTTGAACGCCGGACGCGGGTCGCGACCGGGCTTTTCCAGCTCGCGCAGGATGTCGGTCACCGTCGGCAGACCGAACGTGTCGTCGACGAAGGATTGCGGCTTCAGCCCGCGCACGACGTCGGCGTTGCCGATCAGCGCCTTGATATCGCTCTTGGTCGCCTCAAGAATGCGGCGCACCACCGGATAGGCTTCCGGATGCACGCCGGACGAATCGAGCGGATCCTCGCCATTGCTGATGCGCAGGAAGCCGGCGCACTGCTCGAAGGCCTTCGGCCCGAGCCGCGGCACGTCCTTCAGCGCCTTGCGCGACTTGAACGGGCCGTTGGCGTCGCGGTGCTGCACGATGCTCTGCGCCAGTCCAGCGCCGATACCCGACACGCGCGAGAGCAGCGGCACCGAGGCGGTGTTGGCATCGACGCCGACCGCGTTCACGCAGTCCTCCACCACGGCATCGAGCGAACGCGCGAGCTTGGCCTCGCCGAGATCGTGCTGGTACTGGCCGACGCCGATCGCCTTCGGATCGATTTTGACCAGCTCGGCCAGCGGATCCTGCAGGCGCCGCGCGATCGAGACCGCGCCGCGAATGGTGACGTCGAGGTCGGGCAATTCGTTCGAGGCGAAGGCGGAGGCCGAATAGACCGACGCACCGGCTTCGGAGACCACGATCTTGGTCATCTTGCGTTCGGGCAACCGCTTCACGAGTTCGGCGGCGAGTTTGTCGGTTTCACGCGAGGCGGTGCCGTTGCCGATCGCGATCAGCTCGACGCCATGCTCGATCGCGAGCTTGCCGAGAATCGCGAGCGCCTCGTCCCAGCGCCGTTGCGGCTCGTGCGGGAAGATCGCGGTATGCGCCACCACCTTGCCGGTGGCATCGATTACCGCGACCTTGACGCCGGTGCGATAGCCCGGATCGAGCCCCATGGTGGCGCGTGGGCCGGCCGGCGCCGCGAGCAGCAGATCGCGCAGGTTCGAGGCGAACACGCGCACCGCCTCGGTTTCGGCCGCCGTCCACAGCCGGAGCCGCAAATCGATGTTGAGATGGATCTGGATCTTGGTGCGCCAGGCCCAGCGCACCGTCTCCGCCAGCCATTTGTCGCCCTTGCGCCCCTGGTTGGAGATCGCAAAGCAGTTCATGATCCGCAGTTCGTAGAGGCCGGGCACGCCGACGGCCGGCGCCTCGGCCTCCGGCTTGATCGTGAGGTCGAGGATCTCTTCCTTCTCGCCGCGGAACAGCGCCAGGATGCGGTGCGACGGCAGCTTCGGCAGCGGCTCGGAGAAATCGAAATAGTCCTTGAATTTCTCGCCTTCGGTCTTCTTCCCGGTGCGGACGGTGGAAACCATGATGCCGTTCGACCACATCTCTTCGCGCAGCGCACCGATCAAATCGGCGTCCTCGGCGAAGCGCTCGACCAGGATGGCGCGCGCGCCGTCCAGCGCAGCGGCGACGTCGGCAACCTGCTTTTCGGCGTTGACGAACGGCGCGGCAACCTCGTTGGGGTCGTTCTGCGGCTGTGTCAGAAGCTGATCGGCGAGCGGCTCGAGCCCGGCTTCTTTGGCGATCTCGGCCTTGGTGCGGCGCTTCGGCTTGTACGGCAGATAGATATCTTCCAGACGGCCCTTGCTGTCGGCGGCCATGATCTGGGCTTCGAGCGCGGCATCGAGCTTGCCCTGCTCGCGAATCGAATTGAGCACCGCGGTCCGGCGCTCCTCGAGCTCGCGCAGATAGGTCAGCCGTTCTTCCAGCGTGCGCAGCTGCGCGTCATCGAGCGCGCCGGTGAGCTCCTTGCGGTATCGCGCGATGAACGGCACCGTGGCGCCGCCGTCGAGCAGCGTCACCGCCGCCTCGACCTGCTCGTCGCGAACCCCCAGCTCCTGCGCAATCTGATGATGGATCTTGGCCACGCTTTTCTCTCTCACCCCGTTGCGCCACCGGATCAGCGATGGCGCGGACGCCGCTTATGGACCATCCCGGAATGATTCAGCAAGGCGCGCTGTGGATCAAATTTGGCGCGCCGCGCGCCCTATTTCCGGGATGCCGGCCGCCCGCGGCTTGACAAATAGACCCGCGCCGCATTGCCGCCGAAAATCGCAGCCCTCGCGTCACTTGACAAATCAGCCAGCAGACGCTGGGCGGCCACGAACCAGTGCGCATAGCCGCCGGCGAGATTGACGACGGGCCAGTCGCTGCCCCACAGCAGCCGCTGCGGACCGAAGCATGCGAGTGCATGATCCACTGCCTCGCGCAAATCTTCGACCTGCCAGCCCGGCGCCGCCTCGGTCGCAAGGCCCGACAGCTTGCAGACGACGTTGGATCGTGCGCCAAGGCTTGCAATGTCGTCCTTCCAGGCCGCGATGTCGCCGGTTGCGAGTTGCGGCTTGCCGCAATGGTCGAGTACGAATTGCAGATCCGGATGGCGATCGACCACCTGAACGAGCCGCGGCAGATGGCGCGGCAGCACCAACGCGTCGAAGACGAGGTCGTGCCGCTCCATGGCTTCGAGCGGCGCGGCCAGTTCAGGGCGGAGCAGCCAGTCATCGTCGGCCACGTCCTGCACCATCGGCCGCAGACCGACCAGCAGCTCGCGTTCGGCGACCGCATCGATCCGGTCAGCGGCATCGGGTGCATCGAAGTCGATCCAGCCGACCACGCCGCGCACCAGCTCCGAGCCTTTGGCGACGTCGAGCATGAATGCCGTCTCGGCCTCGGTTGGCGCCGCCTGCACCAGGATCGTGCCCTCGATGGCGGCCGCGGCGAGATGCGGCACCAGATCGACCAGACCGAAGTCGCGATAGATCGGCCCGCGTTCGGGCGTCAGCCAGCCATAATCGGCGCGCGCCAAGGTCCACACATGATGATGGGCGTCGATCCGCATCATGCCGGCACCGGCGCGTGTTGGTCGAGCAGCCCCTCCGCTTTCAGGTCGTGCCACAGCACGGCGGGGACCGGGGCCGAGAGCGCCGCGGCGTTGCGCTCGACCTCCTGCGGCGCCTGCGCGCCGAGCACGACGCTTGCGACCGCCGGATGGCCCAGCGCGAAATGCAGCGCGGCGGTCGGCAGCGCCACGCCGTGGGCGCGGCAAACGCGCTCGATCGCTGCCACCTTCTGCATCACATCCGCCGGCGCGTCCTTGTAATTATACTTGGCGCCGGCGACCGCGCCGGTCGCCAGGATGCCGGAATTGAACACGCCGCCGAGCATCACGCCGATGCCCTGCTTCTCCGCCAGCGGCAGGAATTCGGTGAGCGCCGGCTGCTCGAGCAGCGAGTAGCGGCCGGCGAGCAGCATGGTGTCGAACGTTCCCGCACTGGCGAAGCGCATGCACATCTCGGCCTCGTTGACGCCGATCCCGATGCCCTTGATCACGCGCTCGGTGCGCAGCCTGTCGAGCGCGACATAGGCGCCCTCCATCGCCTCGCGGAACCTGGCTTCGATCGCCTCACTGCCATGGGTCCAGACATCGACGTCGTGGATCAGGAGCAAGTCGATGCGATCGATGCCGAGCCGCAGCAGCGACTGCTCCACCGAGCGCATGGTGCCGTCATAGGAGTAATCGACCACCGCACGATGCGGCTGGCCGCCGACGAAATTGGAGCCGTCGCCGCGGCCGTGGAACGGGTCCATCCAGCGGCCGACCTTGGTGCAGACGACGATGTCGGCCCGCGCCACGCGCCGCAGCGCGGTGCCGCAGCGATGCTCGGCAAGGCCATGGCCGTAGAGCGGCGAGGAATCGAGCAGGTTCACGCCCAGCGCAAACGCCCGCTCCATCGCGGCAATCGCCACCGTGTCGTCGAGCCGAGCGAAGAGATCGCCGAGCGGCGCGGTGCCGAAGCCGAGAATGGAAACATCGAGCCCGGTGCGGCCGAGCCTGCGGCGGGGCAGTGCCGGATCTGAGGATGGAGGTTGGTTCACCGTGACGGCTCCCTTGCAGTTTTCTTGCTTGCAGGGAGAGTAGCCTTGTGGGCCCGCCGAGCACAAGCCGATGCGCCGTGCATGATGCGCGGACGATGCATCGCCGGGCGATGGTCGAAAGTTCCGCCGTTATCAGTCGACGCGACGGCGCTTTCCTATCGGCCGTCGGAGCTGATCTGCTCCGCAACGTTGTCCACCACCACGGGACTCTCGAAATAAGTCACCGTCGGATCGGCGCCATACTTCTCCCGGGCGCGGGCGCGCCACGCATCGGTGTACAGCGCTTCGGCCTCTCTCCTCGAGTTCCAGAAATAGATGCCGCCGGCCGTCGTGCCGTCATCGGACAGCACATAGGTCTTCCGGAACAGCCCCTGTACGCCGCGATAGATCGGTGCGGTATCGAGGAAGATGGCGCGCGCTTCCTCGCGCGTGATCGGTTTGGACAATCTGAACGACGTGACGGCGGTAATCATCGCGATCTCCTCAGGCAACCATTCTTGACATGATCGTCAATCTTGACAATGATGTCAAGAATGATCCGGTGGGGCGAACCAATGGTAGGCGTGCGTCAGTTCGACGAAGACGAGGTGATCACGACCGCGCTCGACGTATTCTGGCGCAAGGGCCTGCACGACGCGACCATGCAGGACCTCGCCGCCGCCACGGGAGTCCAGCGCGGCAGCCTCTACAACGCCTATGGCGACAAGGAATCGATCTTCCTGCGCGCCTTCGATCAGTATGCCGGGCAATTCCTGGAAGCGGCCGGCGCCGCGCTGTCACGCGGCGACGCCGCGGCGGGGCTACGAGGCTTCTTCGATATGATCATCATCAACATGACGGATGGCTCTCCGCCGCGCGGCTGCCTGACCACGCGCACGGCGCTCGACGCGGCCATTTCAAGTGCGGATGTGCGGCAGCGCGTGCAGGATGTGCTCTCCCGGCTCGAACAACTGATCAGCAAGGCCGTCAGCACATCTCAGACGAAGCCAAGCATGGCCGATGCCAACCGGCTGGCGCGCGTCATCGTGACCTTCACCCGTGGCCTCGCCGTGATGGAGCGCGCCGGCTACAGCCGCAAGCAGCTGAAGGAGTCGGCTGCGACCTTCATCGACGCTGTGGCCGGCAATCTCTGAAGCGGGCGGCGGGTTCAGCCCGCCTGCTTGCGCGCCCAGGCACCGACGAAGGTCGGCAGCGCGAACACGCCGTGCGCAGCAACCACCTCAGTGCGCAGGCGCTCGGCAAAGCTGTCGAGCGCCAGTTCTGCTTCGGTGGCGACGCCGAGCTTGACGATGTGCGGCTGGTTGCTGCGCAAGCCGCTTGCCATGTAGTCATAGCCGTCGAAGTCCGCGCCGCCGCCGACCGGAGCAAACAGGCTCATTCGCGGCGCAGGCAGCCCGGCGGCGACGAAGGCGCCATGCAGCGCAAAGCCCATCCGGTTGTTCAGCCCGGCCCGCCGGAACATTTCGCTCACGTGGCCCCACGCCTGCGACAGCAGCGGCGACGGCGGATTGGCGATCGGCCCCTCGCCCCAGTCGAGGTCCTGAAATGCCACGATGCCGCCGGGCTTGAGGTGTCCAAGCAGCGTGCGAAGCAGGGCTGACGGATCCGGCACATAGATCAACACGAGCCGGCCGACGATCGCATCGAAGTCGCGTTCCAGCTCGATCGTGTTGATGTCGCCGGCTCGAAATGACACCTGGTCGAGGCCGAGAGCGCGCGCGGTACCTGCTGCTTCCGCGACAATCGCGGGATTGCTGTCGACACCGACGACTTTGCCTCCCTCGCCGACCAGACTTGCCGCCACGAACGAGACGTTGCCTGCTCCACTTCCGACGTCGAGCACCTTCATGCCCGGCGCGAGCCCGGCCTCCCTCAGGAGCTGCCATGTGGACGCATCGTAGAGCTGCGACTGGCGCTTCAGCCTGTCGGTCTCCGCAGTCGAGCGCCCCATCACATAGCTCGGATCGTAGCCGGAGGTTTCCTGCATCGATGGTTCCGTCATCGGTTCGCGTGAGGTGCCGGATGGCGTCCGTCTCACTGTGACCGCAGGCTCGACAGGAAATCCTGCAGGTCTGCCGTGAAGCGCTGCTCGAACGCGATGGCGCGGTGGGGTGAATGGCCGCATCCCTCATAGCGAACGAGCGCTGCACGCGGATTATCCTGTGCGAGGCGAGCCGCGTGGCCCTCCAGCAAGGCCGCGCCGCATGACGGATCGGCTTGAACGATCTTGACGGGACACAGGAACTCTCGCGTGGTCTGGATCGCCGCAAGAACCGAACCCGCAACGTCTCCGTCCGCCCAGCACCGCCCGTCCTGGCGCTGCAGCGCAGAGGCATGGCTCAACAAATGACGGGGGGTGAAATGATCGCGGCCGATCCCGCCCATGGGGGTTGGCGCGTCTGTGACGAACGCAAGGTACGTGCCCAGCGGCGCACGGGCTTGCTGCCACGTCGCCTGCCGCGCGCTGACGATCGAGAACAGCTTCGGGAAGACCGATTTCTCCCACTCCCCCGGCTGCCCGAGATACCATGGCGGATCCTCAAGCAAGGCAGCGCGCACATTGTTATCGCCGCTCTGCGCCAGCACGCCGGCAACGCAGCCGCCGAGCGAGTGGCCGACGATCACTGCCCGGCGCCCGATGGCGGCCAACGCCGTCTCTGCATCGGAAACATAGTCGGCGAGCGCATAGCTTGCGGCCCGGTCCGAGTGGCCGTGGCCGCGGAAATCCAAGGTCCAGACCCGATATCGATCCTTCAGCCGACCGCCAATTTCCTGCCATGTGTCCCGGCTCACCGACAGGCCGTGCAGGAACAGGATCGGTTCGCCGTTCGTCGGGCCATCGACAGATGCAGCAAGACGGACGCCGTGGTTATCGAGTGTGATATCGGTCAACGAACATCTCCGTTACGAAGCGCGATCAAGACCAGGCGCCGGTCTCAACGTCCGATCTGCCGGAACTTGTCTGACAGACCGTCGAGATAGCCGACCCAGGTCGAATTGATGGGCTGGTGCTCGATCAACGCGTGAAAGCGGATCATCATGCAGATCAGGAACAGCGGCTGGATGAAGGCTGCGCGCACCGTCACGGCCAGCAGTGCCGCGATGAAGACGGTCACCATGGCACCATATTCCCTGACCGCCTCCGGCAACCAGACCGTCACCAGGCCGGCGGGGACCAGCAGCAGCAGGCAAAGCAGGATGCTCAGGATCCGCTCGACGATGACCATCCAGACCGACGTCGTCAGGATCGGCTTGGCGTTCTGGCAATAATAGACCAGGCCGTCCTGGATATTGCGCCTTGGATCGTCGCCGCCGCGCGCCAGATCGTAGGATAGCACCACCTTGTCCAGGTAGCGCGTCGCGGCCGACAGGATGGTATTGAGCAGGCCGACGATCGCCTTCATGCCGGGCGCCGGCAGCCAGTCGCCGAGCGTATCGAGCGCATTGTGAAACGCACGCAGCACGGCGCGGATCAGCGCATTGAGCCCGAACAGGATCGCGACCTCGCCGAACCGGTCCATCACGATCCGGCGGCCGTAGGCAAATTGTCCTTCGGTGCCGTTCCCGATGCGGCCATGCGTGATCAGTTCGGTCAGCACGGCGACATGACCGCATGCGATCACATGCAGCGTGTAGCGCAGGACGGCGCCCCAGATCCATCCGCCGAGCAGCAGGATGCCAAGCAGCCAGCAGTAGCCGAACACGCTGGCGACGTGGGTGCCGAGCCACACGGCGCCGCCCACGGCCACGATGGCAAAGATGGCGCACGCTGCGGCAAAGCCCAGCAACACGCCCCATCGCGCCAGTGCATAAGGCAGGGTCTCGAGCAACAGCTTCAGCGCGGTGCCAAGACCGTGATCGCGCACCAGCAGCGGATAGGAATGCGACGATCCCTGCGAGGGTCCTTGCGCAGGCCCGGTGTCGCGCCAATCGGCTGAGCCGCCGCCACCCAGACCGCCATTGTTGGTCAGACTCATGTCAGACATCTGCTGCTCTCTTCGATTATCTCGATGATCAGGCTCTGCGCCGGCAATCGGCGCCAGCGGGACGCTTATCGTTCTTGCCTGGCGTCACAGCGCCAACACCTCCGGGGCTGGCAGAGGGTTGGTCCGTTGGCGCTGTGAGCCGGCACAGCCGCGACATCGATCAGGGAGGAGTGCCGATGTCGCGGCTGGCGATCATTGACCGGCGGCCGGCAGCTCGGCGTAGTTGCCGTCCTTGTCGCGGCGGTACACGACATAGTCGATCAAGGTGATGTCACCCTTCGGCGTGTAGCTGATGTTGCCGAGCACGGTGTCCCAGCTTCCGGCCTTGATGGCGGCTGCGACCTTCTTGGCGTCCGTGGTCTGGGCGCGGGTGACGGCCTGGCTCCAGATCTGGAAGGCCGCATAGCTGTAAAGCGTGTAGCCGTCCGGATCGATGCCCTTGTCCTTGAACTTCTTCAAGGTCGCGGCCGCGGTCACCTTCTTGCGCGGATCGGGCGAGAAGGTGAACAGCGAGCCCTCGGCAAGCGGACCCGCGATCGCGGCGAACTGCTTGTCGACCAAGGCATCGCCGCCCATCAGCACCGCATTGACGCCCTGCTCGCGCATCTGGCGCAGGATCAACGCAGCCTCGGCGTAGTAGCCGCCGACATAGACGAAATCGATCGATTCCTTCTTGAAGCGGGAGACCAGCGCGGCAAAGTCCTTGTCGCCCTTGGTGTAGGCTTCATAGAGCTTTTCCTTCACACCCGCCGCGTTGATCGCGTTCTTGGTTTCGTCGGCAAGACCTTTGCCATAGGTGGTCTTGTCGTGGATGATCGCGACGTTCCTGGTCTTGTAGTTCTTGATGATGTAGCCGGCCGCCACCATGCCCTGCTGGTCATCGCGGCCGCAGACGCGGAACGTGTTCCACAACCCGCGCTCGGTGAACAGCGGGTTGGTCGAGCCGGGCGTGATCTCAAGCACATTGCCCTCGGCATAAGCGTCCGAGGCGGGAATCGAGGTCGACGAGCAGAAGTGCCCGACGACGAACGGAATCTTCGCGCCTGCCATCTTCTCGGCAACCGACACGGCCTGCTTCGGATCGCAGGCGTCGTCGCCGACCTCCAGCTTCAGCTTCTTGCCGAGCACGCCGCCTGCCGCGTTGATGTCGGCGATCGCGAGATCGGCGCCGTTCTTGAACTGCTGGCCGAAGCTCGCCTCCGAGCCGGTCATCGGCCCGACCACGGCAACACTGATATCCTGTGCCATGGCCGCGCTGGACAGAGCCAGGCTCGCGCCAAGCGCAAGACAATATCCTCGAAGTGCAAACTTCATCACGTTCTCCTCGATGGTCTCAAGTCGCCTCAATGCATCGCAATCGACTCATACTGCCGGGTGCGACGGTCACTGGGGGCTGCCTTGTATGCGCGCGCTGGCCGGCAGGCTCGGACTGAGGCGACGGGGGATTGGACATATGCGACATTGGGCAACAATGTGAAACACGTTGCCGTGCATTGGTGCCTTGAATCGTCAACGGCGAGGGCGCGATCGGTGGCGATCCTGTGTGCGCGATAGCACATAGCTCGTGATGTCTCGATCACGGCCGCACCAGCGGCTCTGATGCGTTCGGCTTGACGTCGGCGCCGACCGGTGCCGCCGCCTCGACAGCACCTTTCAGCTCGATCTCATAATAGCCGCCGACCTTGAACGCGCCCCATTGCGTGGAGACCGCCAGATTGATGGCGATCGACGCTATTCCCGCTGGAAGGCAGAACATCACCGACGCTGATCGAATGAACGAAACCGACATGAGCGCAATCCTATCCGAATGAGTGCGCGCAAAGCCGAACCGGATCGCTGCGTCGTGACCTTTCTCCGAATCCAGTATCGATACACGCGCGCGCCGTGATCGCCCGCCCCGGACGCTCCCGTATCGTCGACGACCCTCATAAGGATGGACAAGCGGCATGCGCGGATCATATCGGCGGATATCCCGATCGCTCCTGTTGATCGGAGCAGCACTGATCGTGATGGCCGCTTCGACGCCAGTCCCCGAGAGCGCGATCCGTTGGGACGCGAAAAATGCCTACCGCAAATGCGACGGCGCGATCGACGGAACCATCGCCTGGCCCTCCGCACCGGAGCCCGCCTGCGTCGCCATGCTGATGTGCGCGAATGAACGGACGCTGTCCGCGGAGCGCCATCAGCGATTGATCGAACAGATCCGGCGAGTGCCGGGTTGCGGCGACCCCTAAACCGCGGCCTTAGCCTGAGGCGTGCATTCCATCAGAAGCGGCGCGGCGCGGTTCGAATGTCCGACGGCGTCGCACCGTAGCGCCGGCGAAACGTGCGGTTGAAGTAGGACAGATCGCCGAACCCTGCCTCGAACGCGATGGTGCTGATGCTGCGGCCGCTGCGCTGCGACTCGATCAGCAAGCCATGTGCGCGCACCAGCCGCTGGTCGAGCACAAACTCCGAGAATGTCGTGCCTTCGCCGGCAAACAGCCGCTGAATTTGGCGTGGCGTGATCTTCAGGCGCCTCGCCACAGCGGCCAGGCTGAGGCTGCATTCCCCGATCCGCGCGCCGACGTCGGCCTTGACCGCGGCCAGCCGCGCAGCAGCAAGGCCGCGCTTTTCTGCAACCGCCTCCCCGTCCCTCGACGCGCCGATTACCAGCGCCGCAAGGTCGATCACATGGCTGACGATAAGACGTTGCAGCTCCGCGCCCGCCGATCGATAGAGATCGTCGATATCCCGGACATAGCGGGTCAATAATCGCAGCGCTTCGCTCGAGGGCCGCAGCGGGCGCATCAGCGCGTCCTCGGGATTGGGCACCAGGGGCGTCAGCGCCTTGCGCGGCAGTCGCAAACTGATGAGGCGCGACGCCGAGGGGTAGGTCATCGTGGCCGTCTCGGCGGTCGCCATCAGAATTGCCTCACCTGCGCCGACCGCCTGCTCCCGGCCACGATGCGACACCAGCCGATTGCCACTGGCGCCAATCACCATCAATAGATCGTCGCAGCCATCGAGCAATTCGCGCGTCCTGTCGACCCGCAGGTTGGCGAACGACCAGAATCCGATCCCGAGCCCGTGCAGCGCACGCACTCTGGCATCGCTGTAGTAAACGCTGTTGATCAGCGGCGCCGGATCGAGCTTCACCATCATGCGCCCGATCCGCTCCCGAAAAATCGCCAACCGCTCGCGTTCAGCCCAATCCGCGGTCGAGTAGCGAAAATCCGAGGCATCCGGCGCGTTTGGCATCATCGGCTCTCTTAGTGCCGCCGCATCGCGCGCGCGATCCGCGGCTGATTCGAGGCGGCTCTACGACGCCCGCCTGGATTGTCCACGATGTCGCCTCCGTCCAAGTGCATGTCGCTCCAGCCCATGCGTCGAGTTTCCGGGACGTCTAAGCATCGGCCGGCAAGTTGCCAAAGGACATGCGGCTTGGGTATTTTCGGGCAAGGAACAAGGAATGGCATCGAGTTCACCAACTGAAGGAGCAATGCTCGCACTGAATCTCTTGCGTGTCAGCGTCGTCCTCTTTCTCGTCGGGCTTGGCCTCGGCATCGGCATGGGTGTAGCGGAGAATTTCACGCTGGCGCCTGCCCACGCTCATCTCAACCTGCTCGGCTTCGTCGCATTGTTCCTTGCCGGACTTTACTACCATGTGTTTCCCGCGGCGGCCACCGGTCCACTTGCCAGGATACAGGCCTGGCTCTCCGTGATCGGAGCCGTCATCTTTCCAATCGGAATTGCAGCCATCCGGATCGGCGGTCCGGCTTACCAGCCCGTCGTCGTGGTCGGTTCGCTCATCGTGTTCGCGGGAGCTATCCTGTTTGCTTTCATCGTTTTTCGCGGCGGAGCACGACGCGACGAGTTGGAATCAAAGACCGGCGTCGTCTAACGCATTCGCGGCGCCGCGCGAACATCCGATGGCGTCGCGCCGTAATGCCGGCGGAAGGTGCGGTTGAAGTAGGACAGATCGCCGAACCCGACTTCGAACGCAATCGTACCGATGGTGGTGCCGCTGTGGCGTGGATCGGTCAGCAGATGATGCGCCCGCGCCAAGCGCTGGCCGAGCACGAATTCCGAAAAGGTCGAACCTGCGCTTTCGAACAGCCTCTGGATATGGCGCGGCGTGAGCTTCAGCCGGGCCGCCACCGCGGGCAGAGTGAGATCGCCATAGCTGAGATTATCGGAAATGTCGGCCTTGACCGCGGCAAGCCGCGCGGCCGCCAGGCCGCCGTCTTCGGCGGCGACCGCTGCATCCCGGTTCGCGCCGATGATCAGCGCGCCCAGATCGACCAGGTGCTTGACGACGGCGTTACGCAGTTCGGGAGTCGCCAGCTGATAGCTGTCGTCGAGCTCCCTGATGTAGAGCGCGAGCAGGCGCATGGCCTCCGTGTTTGCCGGCATTTGGCGGATCAGCATGTCTTCCGGATCACGAACCAGCGAGGCGAGCGCCTTGCGCGGCAGCCTGAGGCCGACGAAACGGCTGGGCGACACCGGGACGACCATGTCGCCTGCCTCCGCGCTCGACTGCAGCACTGCCTGCCCCGGGCCGAGCAGGATGTCGCGGCCGCGCTGCGAGGCGCGCACATTGCCGCTCGTGATGATGGTCAGCACCAGATCGTCGGTACCATCGAGCAGTTCGCGCGGTCTCGCGATCTTGAGATTGCTGCACGCCCAGGATCCGATGCCGAGCCCGGACAATTCGCGCACATTCGCTTCCGCATGAAACGCGCCGTCGTCGAGCGGCTCCGGATCGAGCTTGACGATCATCCGTCCGATCTGCTCGCGAAAGATCGGCAAGCGATCTCGCTCGCCGAAATGCGCCGTCGAGAATCGAAACCCTGTGATATCGCCCGATTGCATTGTCATAGGCTCGCCCTCATGGCGACGGAGGTCGCTGCTCATATGCGGCTGATTTGTGGCGGCGCACACCCAGCATGGGGACCATGCAGCGTGGCTGCAAACGTGAACCTTTCGCGGGTTCCACCGATGCCTCGGTCTGACAACTGTCAAGCATCGCGCACAAGCATCGCAAATGCACGGTATAGTGTAGAGCGCGGGATTGCTTTGACCTTGATGGGTCGGTCGCGCCCGAATTCGCGATCGGGACTAAAATCGTCCTCGCTCCGATAGTCCGAGGACGCCGTCCATCGCTCGCGCCGATTATAATTGACTGACCGGACGGTCAATAGTAATTCTGCCCCAGGGTCACGCGACCTTTGGTCGTCAGAAGCCGCAACGGGAGGCAATCATGGTCACCGACCTGGTGTTGACCGATATCCGCGCCGGATATCGCGTCCTGACGCTCAACCGACCCGACCGCCTGAATTCATTCAGCGCCGATCTGCATGCCGCCTTGATGGCCGCGCTGACCGCGGCCGAACAGGACAAATCCTGCCGCGCGCTGATCCTGACCGGAGCGGGACGCGGATTCTGCGCCGGGCAGGACCTCTCGGACGGCGTGTTCACGCCGGGCGAGACGCCTGACCTCTCGATGCCGATCGAAAAATATTACAATCCGCTGGTGCGCAAGCTGCGCAGCATTCCGATGCCGGCCGTGTGCGCGGTCAACGGCGTGGCTGCTGGCGCCGGCGCGAACGTGGCGCTTGCCTGCGATATCGTGATCGCCGCACGGTCAGCCAAGTTCATTCAGGCCTTTGCCAAGCTCGGCCTCGTTCCTGACTCCGGCGGCACCTGGTTTCTGCCGCGGCTGGTCGGTGGAGCGCGGGCCCGGGCATTGGCCATGCTGGCCGAGCCGGTCTCCGCGGAACGGGCGGAAGCATGGGGCATGATCTGGAAGGTGGTCGAGGATTCCGACCTGATGACGGAGGCCCATGCGCTTGCCGCCTCGCTCGCGACGCAACCGACCGATGGCCTTGCGTTGATCAAGCAGGCACTCGATGCATCCGAGCGCAACACGCTTGATGCGCAACTCGATCTCGAACGCGATCTGCAGGGACGTGCCGGCCGGTCGGCGGATTATGCCGAGGGCGTGACCGCGTTCCTCGAAAAGCGCTCGCCACGTTTTGTCGGACGGGCATAGGATTGAACGTTCCGCCAGCAAGCCAGGACGTAACACAGATCACAGGGTCAGAGGGTTCCACTTCGATGACACAGCCTCACTCCAGCGGTGCGCAATCGGCGGACAACGTCATGCAGCTCGACAGCTTCGTTCGTGGCAGGTGGTCCGGCGCGGGCGAACCGGCGGCCGAGATTCGCAGCGCCGTCACCGGCGACGTGGTGGCGCTCGCGACCAGGAGCGATCTCGACATGCGCGAGATCCTCGCCTATGGCCGCTCGGTCGGCGGCAAGAATCTCCGCAAGCTGTCGTTCCACCAGCGCGCGGGATTGCTGAAGGCGCTAGCCGACCATCTGAGCCAGCACAAGGACCGGCTCTACAAACTGTCGCTGCATGCAGGCGCCACCCGCACCGACGCCATGATCGACGTCGACGGCGGTATCGGCACGCTGTTCGCATATGCCAGCAAGGGACGCCGCGAGCTTCCGAACACCAGGTACCTGCTCGACGGTAATGTCGAAGGGCTCTCCAAGGGCGGCGCGTTTGCCGGTCAACACATCGTGACGCCGCTGCACGGCGTCGCTGTGCACATCAACGCGTTCAATTTCCCGTGCTGGGGCTTGCTGGAGAAGCTGGCGCCTGCGCTTCTCGCCGGCGTTCCCGTCGTCACCAAGCCTGCGACGGTCACCGCCTATGTCGCCTACGAGCTCGTGCGGTTGATCACCGAATCCGGTGCACTGCCGGAAGGCGCGCTGCAATTCATCATTGGCTCGACCGGCGACCTGTTCGACCATCTCACCTGCCAGGACGTGGTGTCGTTCACGGGCTCCGCCGACACCTCGCAGAAGCTGCAGCGGCATCCGGTCATCGCGCGCGAAGCTGTCCGGTTCATCGCCGAGCGCGACTCCCTGAATGCAGCGATCCTCGCTCCGGGCGCCGCGCCGGGAAGCCCGGAGTTCGATCTCTTCATCAAGGAAGTGGCAAAGGAGATGACGGTCAAGGCCGGGCAGAAATGCACCGCGATCCGCCGCGCGCTGGCGCCGTCAGCGCAGCTCGACGCCGTGATCTCGGCCTTGCGCGATCGCCTGGCAAAGGTCGTGGTCGGCAATCCCGCAAGCGACAACGTCAGGATGGGACCACTGGTTGGCCTCGCCCAGCGCAACGATGTGCTTGCCCACGTCGCGAAGCTCCGCACCGAGGCCGAGCTGGTGGCCGGCGATCCCGACAACTTTGCGCTCGTCGACGCCGACGCCAAGCGCGGCGCTTTCGTTCCGCCGCTGCTGCTGCACTGCGCGAAGCCGCTTGCCGCAACCGCGGTCCACGAGATCGAGGCGTTCGGGCCGGTCTGCACCGTGATGGGCTATGACGATCTGGACCAGGCCATCGCACTGACCAACCGCGGCGGCGGCAGCCTGGTCGCATCGGTCTACACCCACGATATCGACGCGGCGACCGAGCTCACCTTCGGCATCGGCAGCTTCCATGGCCGCGTCGCGATCATCGACCGCGACTGCGCGACCGAGCACACCGGCCACGGCTCGCCGATGCCGCAGATGGTCCACGGCGGCCCGGGCCGCGCCGGCGGTGGCGAGGAACTGGGCGGCGTCCGCAGCCTGCAGCACTACATGCAGCGCACCGCGTTGCAAGGCTCTCCTCGCATGCTGAGCGGCGTCACCGGCCGCTGGTTCAAGGGCAGCCCGGTGCTCGAGGGCGACCTGCACCCGTTCCGCTATCACTACGACGATCTCGAGATCGGCCGCACGCTGGTCTCGAAGTCGCGGCAGATCACCCTCGACGACATCGAGCACTTCGCGCATTTCACCGGCGACACCTTCTACGCCCATATGGACGAGGAGGCGACCAAGGGGCATCCGTTCTTCCCTGGCCGCGTCGCGCATGGCTATCTGCTGCTGTCATTCGCGGCCGGCCTGTTCGTCGATCCCGACTATGGTCCGGTGCTGGCGAATTACGGCCTCGACTCGCTGCGCTTCGTGAAGCCGGTGCAACCGGGAGAACAGATCCAGGTGCGGCTGACCGCCAAGGAGAAGACACCGCGCAACAAGCAGTACGGCGAGGTGCGCTGGGACGTCGAGATCACGACCGGCACCGGCGAGACCGCGGCGACCTACGAACTGCTGACGATGAATGCGATGCGGGGCTAAAGCGCGATGAGATCATGTTGAATCGTCATCGCGCTTCAGATTCTTGTTTAGGCATGATCTTTTCGGAAAACCGCTTCGCACTTTTCCGGATCATGCTTTAGAGACGCGCTTCAGAGCAACTCGGCCTGCCGGCTGCGGCCGACCGGCTTTGCCTTGCTGCGCGGCCGGGCGGCGGCGGCATCCGCGGCACCGGCCAGCACCAGTTGCGCGACGAACTCGGCATATTCGGCGCGGGTCATCGGCCCGCCCTCGCGAAACCACATATAGTGCCAGTTCAGCATGCCGAAGACGCTCATCGTCAGCGGCTTGAGCACGCGCTTCTGCTTCGCCGCCGGCACCGCGGCGGCGAGCGCATCGGACATGATCCTGACCAGGATCCGCTCGCTCGCAAGCAGCGGCTGCTGCTTGTCCTTCGGCAGCAGCTTGAGACTTGCGATCTGGACCTGATGCTCGGCATCGGCATGCCGGTAGAGCTCGAGCAGGGTGCCAACGATCGTCCTGAAGCGCTCGATGGGATCGCCGGCCGACGCGCTCGCCTTGCGAACCGCCGCCACCAGCGTCTCGAGATGCGACGACAGGATATCGAACAGGATCGCCTCCTTGTCCGGGTAGTAGTGATAGAGCAGCGCCTTCGAGACACCGCACGCATCGGCGATCGTGTTCATCGACGTGCCGACATATCCCGAGGCGGCAAACAGCTCGGCCGAGCGGTGCAGCATCGAGAGGCGCTTGTCGTCGTAGTCCTTGGCGCGCGATCGGGCCATGTCGTTCCGTTCCAGCGGCCGTCGTCCGGCCTATCGTCCAAATCAATCGGGCCGCGGCCATTTATCGACCATCCGGTCAGGCAGTTCTAGGGCGCATTTGGAATGGCGCCCCGTTTTTCGATCAAGCCTTGCTCAAAGCGTGTTCCGCGAGCTGCGCAAACGCGCAAGCTCCCCGAAAGCTGAGGCGCCTTCGAGGAGCTCGGATCGAGAATGCGGCGCGTTACTTCTTGCTCTCACCGACGCCCTTGGCGGCCTGCTCGATGATGGCCGCCACAGCTTGCGGCTTCGAAACATAGATGGCGTGGCTGCCGGCCTGATCGACGGTCTTGGCGCCGGCGCGCTTGGCCATCATGCGCTGCGCATCGACCGGGATCATCTTGTCGTTGGTCGCCACCAGGTACCAGCTCGGCTTGCTCTTCCAGGCCGGCACGGTCACCTCGCCGTTCAGCGCCGTGACGCCCCAGGGCACCTGGGAGTCAGCCATGAAAGCCGCGACGTCGGGCTTCACATCGGCAGCGAACGACGCAGCGAACTTCGCGCGATCGAGCGAGAGGAAGCCGTCCTTCGGCGGCAGGATCGGCGGCACCGGCGCGCCCGGAGGAGGATTGGCGATCAGCTTGCCGACCGATTCACCCTGGTCGGGCGCGAACGCCGTGATGTAGACCAGCCCTGCGACCTTCGGGTCGGTGCCAGCCTCGGTGATCACGACGCCGCCATAGGAGTGGCCGACCAGAACGACATTGCCATCCGCGGCGGCGATGGCGCGCTTGGTGACGGCGACGTCGTCCGCCAGCGTAGTGGTCGGGTTCTGGACAATGCTGACCTTGTAGCCGTCCTTCTTCAGGATCTTGTAGACGCCTTCCCAGCCCGAACCGTCGACGAAACCGCCATGGACGAGGACGATCGACTTGACGGGGGCGGATTGGGCGTGGGCTGCAGGGATCGCGGCCGAGGCGAGGCCCAGCGACGCTGCGGCGGCGAGCAATTTGGTGGTGATCGACATGGGATAGTCTCCTGATGTTTATTTCGCGATAATATTTATCGCAATAATCATCGTATAACGCAGCTTGAATTGCCTGTCTAGCTATTTTTTATCGTGATAATGATTTTTGTGGTAAGGTACAGCAATGACGATCGAAAGGGCCCTTCCCATGCCTGATCCGGGACCAATTCCGCTGGATAGCCAGCTCTGCTTTTCGCTTTACGGCACCACCATCGCGATCAACCGCGCCTACAAACCCCTGCTCGACGGCCTCGGCATCACTTATCCGCAATACCTCGTTCTCAGCGTGCTCTGGGAAAGGGACGGGCAGATGATTTCCGCGATCGCCGACCGGCTCGCCCTCGAACCCAGCACCATCACGCCGCTGGTGAAGCGGCTCGAGCATGCCGGCTTTGTCGAGCGTCGGCGCAGCACGCAGGATGAGCGGCAGGTCGGCGTCCATCTGACCGGCAGCGGCAAGGCGATGCAGTCACGCACCGGCTGCCTGACCGACACCTTGCTGGCGCGGTCCGGCCTGACGGTCGACGAACTCATCTCGCTGAACAAGCGCGTCCAGGCCCTGCGCGACGCGTTGACGGCTTCAGGCGCGGACTGATCGACGAGAGCTGCTGTCTTGCCGTATCGCTAGAGCATGGTCCGGAAAAGTGCGAAGCGGCTTTCCGAAAAGATCATGCTCAAACAACGAGCTAAAGCGCCATGACGATTCAACCCAATCTCGTCGCGCTTTAGACCCAGCCGCCATCGACGATATGGCTCTGGTTGGTGCAGGCGCCGCTGTCGTCGGCGGCGAAGAACAGCACCACGCGAGCAATGTCGTCAGGCACGAGCTTGCGCTTCAGGCATTGGCGCTGCATCAGCTCAGCAACGCCTTCGGGCGTCAGCCACAGATCCTGCTGGCGCTGGGTCATGATCCATCCGGGCAGGATGGAGTTGACCCGCACATTGTGCGGACCGAGATCGCGCGCCAGCGCGCGGGTGAGGCCCTGCACCGCTGACTTGGCAGTGGTGTAGCAGGGCATGTTGCCCTGACCGATCACCCAGCTCACCGAGCCGATGTTGATGATCGCACCGCCGCCCGCCTGCCTCATGTCGGGTGCGACCGCCTGGGCACTGAAGAACTGGTGCTTGAGGTTGACCGCGATCCGCTCGTCCCAGAATTCCGGCGTGACGTCCTCGATCGCGTGACGATCATCGCGCGCCGCGTTGTTGACCAGGATCGTGATCGGCCCGAGCGCCTCGCGAATGCCGGCGACCGCGCGGCGCAGCGCGCCGATGTCGCGCAGATCGGCGTGCTCGAAGTGCACGCGGGCCTGCGCCCCGAGGTCGGACAGCAGCTGCTCCGAGGACGTCAGGTCGATGTCGATGAAACCGACTCGCGCGCCCTGGTTGATGAACTGGCGGACGATGGCCTCGCCAATGCCGGAACCGCCACCGGTGACCAGAACGGTCCGGTCCTTGAGGCTTGGATAGACGGCACCCTGCATTGGCATTCTCTCGATTTGGCGCCTGAAGCGCGTCGGTTGCTCTGCTGCGGCTCAAGCGGAGAGCCGCAGCTTCCGAGATTCACTCGGTCGATTCCATGTGGTTTCGGTCCACGACCCGCAGCGTCCGCCGCACCATGCCGTCGACGATCGTCGCCGACTCACTGGGACGCACATGGATCGCCGTCGACTTGAGCAACCACGGCAGCACCGCCTGCTCGAGCCGCTCTTGATAGGCGCTGCGCATCATGTCGAACGCCTGCAGGCCGGGACCTGCGAGGATCAAATGATGTGGGCGCAACACCGATATCGTCGTGGCGACCGCTTCGGCGAGCGCGTGGCCTGCCTGCCGGAATAGCTGCTCGAGACGGGGATCGCCGGCGCGTGCCCGCGCGCGCAGCAGCGCCATCTGCGCCTCGGACGGTTGCTGCGACACCGCCGGCGGCAGGTCGAGGAAGGTGCGGGCGTCGCGGTAGAGCGCATAGTCCGCGAGATGGGCCTCGATGCAGCCGCGCTGACCGCAGCGGCATTGCGGACCATTCGGGGTCAGCTTGACATGGCCGATCTCGCTGCCCGCGCCCGCCCCCCAGCGCGCTTCGCCGTCGACGACGATGCCCATGCCGATGCCGTGACCGACCATGAGCGTGGCCGTGAGCCCCTGCGCCAGGGCCGGCTCGGCCGCGACCAGCGCGAGCGCCACCGCGACCGCATCGTTCGCCATCACGACTTCGACGCCGAATTCCTCGCGGACCGGCTTTGCCAGATCGAGGTCGGTGATCGACAGCGCGGGGCTCCACAGATGCCTGCCTGTATCAGCGTCGACGATGCCTTGCAGCGCAATCCCGATTCCGAGCAGCCGGTCTCGCGGCGTGCCAGTCGCTTCGAGCATTGCCTCGATCTGCGCGATCACGAGATCGCACAACGCGCCTGCATCGAGGCCCCGCGTCGTCAGCTCAAGCCGCGATTGCGCCAGGGCCGAGCCGCTGAAATCGGCGATCAACGTTTCGATCAGATTCATGCGGAGTGAGACCGCAATGATGCGGCCGAATTCGGGGTTCAGCGTCAACAAGACCGCCGGCCGGCCCCGGCGGCGGCCGTTGAGCCCGTCCGTATCGTCTTCGTCGGAGTCGTCCGGCCACGACGTCGCAGCATCTGTCTCGGCCTCAACCAGCAGGTCTTCCGCCATCAGCTTCGACGTAATGGCCGAAATGGCCGGAAAGCTCAGCCCGGTGCTGCGTGCCAGCTCGACCCGCGGCAATGGTCCCTGGCGCCGCAGGACTTCGACGAGACGGTCGCGGTTCGATCCGCGGGCCAGGCTTGAAGCGCGTCTCAGCGGTTCGGACTGCTCATTCATACCGGCTTTTTTAATTCGCTTGATAAAATTATTCAATGGATACGCCTCAGATATTGGCCCAAAAGCGTTGATAGAGGCCGAAATACATCACCTTCATACTATTTTTGCTTGCAAGGTTCGAACTCGAACACCTTGACTGGACATTCTGTCGCGCTAATTTATTAGTTACGTGAATAAAATAAGGCGTGAAAAGCGCCGGGTGTGAAATCCCCTCACCGGGGGTGTCGACAGGGAGGTGCATATGAATGACTCGATGAAGAGATGGATCGTACCGCTGTTGGCGGGCGCAGCCGCGCTCGCGATGACAACGGGGATAGCACAGGCACAGCAAAAAAAGACCATCGCGCTGGTGACCAACGTCGCTGCCGACTTCTGGACCATCGCGGGCCGCGGGCTTGAGAAGGCGCAGAAGGAGCACCCCGAATACAATATCGAATTGATCGTCACCAACGAAGGCACCGCGGCCGGCCAGCGGCGTGAACTGGACGACCTTTTGGTGCGTGGCGTCGCCGGCATCTCGATCTCGGTCGACGATGCCCCGCATGCGACCGAAGAACTCAACAAGGTTGCGGCCAAGACCGTGCTGATCACCACGGACAGCGACGCGCCGCAGAGCAATCGTCTCGCCTATATCGGCACCGACAACGTCGCAGCCGGGCGGCAGGCCGGCGAGGAGATCAAGAAGGCGCTGCCGAACGGCGGCAAGATCGCGCTGTTCGTCGGAACGATGGACGCCGACAACGCCCGCGAGCGCGTGCAGGGCATCAAGGAATCGATCGCCGGCACCAAGGTCGAGCTGGTCGACGTGTTCACCGATCAGGTCGACTTCGCCAAGGCCAAGGCGAACATGGAGAACGTGCTCGTCAAATATCCCGACATCGCGCTGCTGTCCGGCCTGTGGAGCTACGAGACCCCGCTGATCTATGACGCGGTGAAGGCCGCGGGCAAGGCCGGCAAGGTGAAGATCGTCGGCTTCGACGAGGATCAGCGGACGCTGCGCGGCATCTCCGACGGCACCATCGAATCCACGGTCGTGCAGCAGCCCTACGAGTTCGGCTATCTCTCCGCCACCAACATCATCAAGACGCTGAACGGCGACAAGTCCTGGATTCCGAAAGACAGCAAGCTGATCGTGCCGACCAAGGTGATCAGCAAGGCCAACGTCGCGGAGTTCGCCGCAAATCTGAAGGATCTGCTGAAGAAGTGACTTCGGTCGGCTTCATCGCCCGGCCGCGACAGGCCGGGCGATGTGCAGGAGGATATGCCGAATGGCGGAGACGCTGCTCGAACTCAGCGGAATCAGCAAGACCTATCCCGGCGTGAGGGCGCTCGACGACGTCAATCTGCGCGTCTGCCGCGGTGAGGTGCTGGGCCTGATCGGCGAGAACGGCGCCGGCAAATCGACGCTGATGCGCGTGCTGGCCGGCGTGATCGCGCCGAGCGCGGGCGTGATCCGCATCGGCGGCACCGAGCACGCCCGGATGACCGTGAACGAGGCGACGCTCGCCGGAATCGCCTTCGTGCACCAGGAGCTGAACCTGTTCGAGAATCTCGACGTCGCCGCCAACGTCTTCATCGGGCGCGAGAAACTTGCCGGCGGCCCGCTGAAGCTGGTGGACAATGCGGAGATGCGCGCCCGCGTGACGCCGCTGCTGGAACGGCTGGGCGCCGATTTCACGCCGGGCACCCTGGTCGACAATCTGTCGATCGCCGAGCGCCAGATGGTGGAGATCGCAAAGGCGCTGTCGATCGACGCGCGCGTGATCATCATGGACGAGCCGACCTCCAGCCTGACGATTTCGGAGACCGAACGCCTGCTGGAGGTGATTGCCGACCTGAAGGCGCACGGCATCTCGGTGATCTACATCTCGCACCGGCTCGGCGAGATCATGAGCTGCGCGGATCGGGTCGTGGTGCTGCGCGACGGGCGCACGGTGGGCGAGCTGGCGCGCGACGAGCTGAGCCATGCCGCCATGATCCGGCTGATGATCGGCCGCGACCTGAAGGCGCTTTATACGCCGCCGGCGTGTCTGCCGCACCCGGGCGGCTGCGACATCGCCGGCGTGGTGACGACGGCCTTTCCCGACCGGCAGATCGACCTTTCGGTGCGGCGCGGCGAAATCCTCGGCCTCGCCGGGCTCGTCGGCGCCGGCCGCACCTCGCTTGCCCGCGCGGTGTTCGGCATCGACCCGCTGCTGGGTGGCGAGATCAGGATCGACAACGCGCCGGTCGGCGTCGCCTCGCCGCGCGATGCGATCAGGCAGGGAATCTATCTGGTGCCGGAGGATCGCAAGAAATCCGGACTGGTGCTGGAACTGCCGATTCGGGAAAACGTGACGCTCGCGAGCCTGCTGGACTACGCGCGGATGTGGCTGGTCAACGGCACGGCCGAGCGCAAGATCGCAAAGGAACAGGCGAGGCGCCTGACGATCAAGGCGCCGAGCATCGACATCGAAGCCGTCACGCTCTCCGGCGGCAACCAGCAGAAGGTGGTGCTGGGCAAGTGGCTCTCGATGCAGCCGCGCGTGATGTTCTTCGACGAGCCGACCCGCGGCATCGATGTCGGCGCCAAGAGCGAGATCTACGCGCTGATGCGCAGCCTCGCCGACCAGGGCGTCGCGATCGTGATGATCTCCTCCGACATGGAAGAGGTGATCGGCGTCTCCGACCGCGTCGCGGTGATGCACGAGGGCAGCGTCAGCGGCGTGCTCGAGCGCGAGCAATTCAGCGAATACAACGTGTTGAAGCTGGCGGTCGGCCAAGCGTTCGAAACCGTGGAGACCGCAGCGCCATGATGAAGAAAGAACTCGGCCTGTTCTTGCTGCTGGCGGTGATCTCCGCCATCACCGGCGCGATCAACCCGGCCTTCCTGTCGTTCGTGAACCTGCTGAACATGGCCAATCTGATCGGCCTGTTCGGTGTGTTCGCGCTGGGTGAAGGGCTCGTCATCATCACCGGCGGCATCGATCTTTCGCTCGGCTCGATGTTCGCGCTGCTCGGCGTCGTCTTCATCGACCTGCTGACGACCTATCAGGTGCCCTGGCCGTTCGCGCTGTTGCTGGTCCTGATGGGCGGGCTGGCGCTCGGCGGCATCCAGGGTTTCCTGATCACCCGGCTCAAGATGCAGCCGTTTATCGTGACACTGTGCGGGCTCCTGATCTATCGCGGTGCCGCACGCTATTACACCAGCGACTCGACGCGTGGCTTCGGCTACGGCGACGAGGCCAGCACGCTGGGCAACATCGCTTCCGGCAATGTCGCGGGCATTCCGAACACCTTCATCTTCCTGATCATCCTGGCGGTGATCCTCGGCGTGCTGCTGCATCGCTCGGTGTATGGACGCTGGCTCTATGCCGTGGGCAAGAACGAGGAGGCGGCGCGCTACTCCGGCATCAGGACCAACCTCGTGATCGCGACCGCCTATATCATCAGCGGCGGCCTTGCCGGCGTCTCGACCGTGTTGTTCGTCTTCTACACCAACTCGGTCTCGCCGAGTTCCTTCGGCAATTTCTACGAGCTCTATGCGATTGCGGCAGCCGTCCTCGGCGGCTGCAGCCTGCGCGGCGGCGAAGGCTCCATCCTCGGTATCGTGCTCGGGACGGCACTGCTTCAGGTGCTGCAGAACCTCGTGAACATCCTCGGCATTCCGAATTCGCTGAACTTCGCGGTGATGGGCACCGTGATCCTGATCGGCGTGCTGGCGGACCAGCAATTGCAGGCCCGGCGGCGACGCAAGGCCGCGCTGGCCGGTCTCGCCCGCACTGCGCCGAAGAAGGACAGCAGCATTCTGCAAAGCACAGCTTCACGCCGTGCCGCGCTGCCAACGACGACAGGCGATCAGGCATGACGCTCGATAAGGAATCCGCAACCGGGAATATGGTCGCGGTGACTTGAGTAGAGGAACAAGGGGAAGAGTTCGATGCGCAGAGTTTCTATCTCAAGTTGACCGATCGATGAATTAAACGGGGCACGTTCCAGGCTGAAGGGCTTTGGGCAGGGACGTGACACAAAAATGGACAAAGCCGGGGACGCTGGGAGTGCAGAAAATGCCACTTTGGTCTGTGAACACCGCGCGGGCGTGCGGCGTGGGGATCGCCCTGTTATCACTGTTCGGCGGCAGCGGCGCGCATGCGGCCGATCTGCTCACAAAAGCTCCGCCCGTGCCTTACACGGAGACCGACGACTTCTGGACGAGACCGTACCTGTTTGGCGATCTCGGCAGGACGCAGCTGAAAGAGCGGGGCATCTCGCTGGCCCTGACGCTGGGCGACGAAGCCGTCACCAATTTGTCCGGCGGCAACAGGAACACCGGAGCCAACGCCGGACAGCTGTTCTTCCAGGCCAAGTTCGACATGGCGAAGCTTGCCGGCATCCAAGGCGGTACGGTTGGCCTCACGCTGGTCGACCGCTTTGGCCGCAACCTGAATGACGAGGCTGGCATCCCGGCCCTGCAGCTGACCAACGAAGTGTTCGGCCGCGGCAATATCCTGCGCCTCACCGAACTCTACTACTCGCAAAAACTTTTCGATAACCGCCTCGAACTCAAGGGCGGCCGTTTGCCGGTCGGCTCCGACTTCTTCTTCGGGCTGTGCGAGTTCATCAACCTGACCTTCTGCGGCGGTCAGCCCGGCAACATCCAGGGCGGCTACATCTACAACTGGCCGGTGAGCCAATGGGCCGGCGTGGCGCACTACAACTTCACCAAGGAATGGCAGCTGTCGGTCGGCGTCTACGACGCCAATCCGAACTATCTGACGACGTCGGATTCCGCGACCTACTTCCTGCCGGGCGTCCCCGGCTCAAGCCGCGCCTCCGGCGTGCTGGTGCCGGTCGAGGTGGTCTGGGCGCCGAGCGGTCCGTTGAACGGGACCTGGCGGTTCGGCGGCTGGTATGACAGCGCCTCGACGATCGACGGCGGCCTGCCGGGCATCATCGCCATCGCACCGGGCATGGGCGGTGTTTCCGATCAGAATCTCGGCGACCAGCGCGGCCGCTATGGCGTCTACGAGTCGATCCTGCAACGGTTGACGGTCGAGGGTGCAAAGGCACAGGGTTGGTACATGTTCCTCAATACGACGGTCGCCGATCATCGGACGTCGTATCAGGACTACCAGGTCGCCCTGGGCTTCAGGCACACCGGAACGTTCTCCTGGCGCCCTGAAGACGAAGTCGGCTTCGCGGTGGGCACCACCCACGTGAATTCGGCTGCGCTCACCCCGAACGCAGGCGGCAACGAAGTCCCGATCGAAGCCTGGTACGGATGGCAGGCGACCGGCTGGATGAACCTCAAATTCGACGCCCAGTACGTGATCAATCCTGGCGGACGCGGCTATAATGCCGCCGGCGTCAAGACCGAGAACGCCTGGGTTCTTGGTCTGCGCACGCTGGTGCACTTCTGAGCCGGAGGTGGTTTGCCAGCATGCCTGAGCGAGACCAGCCATGGTAACCCCTCACGACGCCGGGCTGGCAGTCCTGGAGTTGAAGGGCATCGGCAAGGAGTTCGGCGCCATTCGCGCGTTGCATGGCGTCGACCTGCGCGTCTCCCCCGGCGAGGTTGTCGGCCTGATGGGCGACAACGGCGCCGGCAAGTCGACACTGGTCAAGATCATCGCCGGCAATTTCCCGCCAAGTCACGGCGAGATCCGCTTTGACGGCAGGCTGGTTCACTTCGCCCGTCCGATCGATGCCCGTGCGGTCGGCATCGAAGTGGTCTACCAGGACCTTGCACTCGCCGACAACCTCACGGCCGCGGCCAATGTCTTCCTCGGCCGCGAGCTCAAGCGCAAGTTTGGTCCGTTCGCCTTGCTCGACCACAAGGCGATGGCCGCCCGCGCGCTGGAGCTGTTCGGCGAACTGCGCTCGGAGACCCGTCCGGACGATCTCGTCAAGCAGATGTCGGGTGGCCAGCGTCAGGCGGTCGCGATCGCGCGGACGCGGCTCTCGAATGCCAGGCTGGTGATGATGGACGAGCCGACGGCTGCGATCTCTGTCCGCCAGGTCGAGCAGGTCCTTGGTCTGATCCATCGCCTGAAGGAACAGGGCGTCGCGGTCATGCTGATCTCGCACCGCATGCCCGACGTGTTCGCGGTCTGCGACCGCGTCGTCGTCATGCGCCGCGGCGAGAAGCGGGCCGACAAGGCGATCGGCGACACCAGCCCCGAAGAAGTCACCTCCCTGATCACGGGAGCGAAGGAGGCTGCGTGATGGCCACGCCCCTGGACTCTCCCCTCACCTTCACCAATGTCGGCAAGGCCAAATGGTGGCGAAGCGGCTTCTTCGCCTCGCAGACCGGCTACGTCCTGCTGGCGCTGGTGACCCTGTTCGTGGTGATGAACTTCGCCAGCCCCTATTTCCTCACCCAAAGCAATCTTCAGAATGTGGCGAAGAACTTCTCATTCATCGCCATCGCCACGCTCGGCGTGACCTTCGTCATCATCACGGGCGGCATCGATCTCTCGGTGGGCTCGGTGATGTGCTTCTCCGCGATGATCACCTCGATGGTCATGACGTCCATCTCGACGCCGGGCATGCCTGGCGCGGAGTGGTTCGTGCATCTGGCTGACGACGGCAAGACCGTGATCGCCAACGTGCCCGGACTGATCCTGCTCATCTCTGTCCTGGCAGGGCTCGGCGTCGCGCTGCTGGTCGGCCTCGTCAATGGCTTCTGCATCGCCGTACTCGGGCTGTCGCCCTTCGTCACCACGCTCGGCATGCTCTCGATCGTGCGCGGCCTCGGCTACGTCGTCTCCAACGGCCGCGGCAGCTTTCCGAGCGGCCCGGAAGCCGGTTATTTCTACACGCTGACCTCAGGCGTCGTGTTCGGCCTGCCCGCGCCGTTCATCTATCTCGTGGTGCTCGCGGCGGCGATGGCGGTGGTGCTGCACCATACCGGTTTTGGCCGCCACGTCTTTGCGCTCGGCGGCAATGAGAAGGCGGCGGCCCTGACCGGAATCCCGGTCGTGCGCGTCAAGATCGAGGTCTATGTCATCTGCGCGCTCGCGGCCGGCCTGCAGGGCATCATCATCTGCGGCTGGCTGGGATCCGCGCCGGCCAACATGGCGACGTCCTACGAGCTCAACGTCATCGCGGCCGCCGTGATCGGCGGCGCCAATCTCGCCGGCGGCGCCGGCGGCCCACTCGGAGCCATCGTCGGCTGCGTGCTGCTCGAGGTAATCCGCAACGGCCTCGTGCTCGCGCAGGTCAACTCTTATTGGCAGCAGACACTGGTGGGCGTGATCATCATCGCAGCCGTGCTGGTCGATCGCCTTCGCTCGCGCATGGCCTGACAAGTTCGTCCCGGAGGATCGTGAATGCCCGCCTATCCACCTCCCGGAGCCGCTGATTGCAAGGATAGGCACAAAAGAACAATGTGGAGGGAAACAATGAGGAAAGCACTTCTAGCCGCCGCGGTGCTCGCCATGACGGCCACGCCCGGCTTTGCCCAGAACTACAAATTCGTGATCGTGCCCAAGGCGATGAACAATCCGTTCTTCGACTTCGCGCGCGACGGCTGCGAGAAGCGCGCCAAGGAGCTCGGCAACATCGAATGCATCTACAAGGGTCCGGTCGAGCACGAGCCGGCGACGCAGGCGCAAATCATCCAGGATTTCATCACCCAGAAGGTCGACGGCCTCGCCATCTCGGTCGCCGATGTCGCCGCGATGACCAAGTCGATCGAGGCGGCAACCGCCGCCGGCATTGCCGTCATCACCTTTGACTCGGATGCGCCGGGCTCGAAGCGGATCGCCTATATCGGCACCGACAACAAGGAGTTCGGCACAGCGCTCGGCAAGCAATTGCTGAAGCTCCGGCCCGATGGCGGCAAATACGCGATGATCTCCGGCGGGCCCGGCGCGGAGAACCTCGCCGAGCGCGTCGACGGCGTCCGGGAGGCGCTCAAGGGCTCGAAATGGATCGAGGTCGGGGGATCGCCGACCTTCTGCAACGACGATCCGGCGCTAGGCGTCCAGCAGATGACCGATCTGCGCACCGCAACCCCCGATCTTGCAGCGATCATCCCGGTCGGCGGCTGGCCGATGTTCGCGCCGGAGGGCTTCAAGGCGTTCGCCAGCAAGAGCAAGAAGGACATCGACGCCGGCAAGTTCACGCTCGTCGCGGCCGACACCCTCAAGATGCAGCTTGAGCTCCTCAGCGAGGGTTACGCCAATGCACTGATCGGCCAGCGTCCGTTCGAGATGGGCGTCAAATCGATGGATACGCTGCTTGCAATCAAGAAAGGCCAGAAGGTGCCGGAGATCATCCACACCGGTCTCGACGTCGTGACAAAGGACAACGTCTCGGCAATGCTGAAATAAACGCTGCAAAGCCCCGAGGCGGCGTCACGTCGTCGAGAAATCTGCGGTTTTGCTGCACGGGATCGGATCACTGGCGCTCCCTAGGGGAATCGAACCCCTGTTTCAGCCTTGAGAGGGCCGCGTCCTAACCGCTAGACGAAGGGAGCGTTGAGGGACAGGCAATAGCCTTGAAATCCCCCCGCCGCAAGATGGCTTGTGCATTGCGGCGTGGATTTTGTCATCCATGCTTACCATGCCGTGCCCATGGTTTCGGCACGGAAGCGGCCCGGGAGGGCTCCCTGCGCCCCGCCGAGACCCCAGCGTCGCATCCGCACGGGATATAGCGATGCAGCCGCCGATTGCATCGTGGCCACCTCCGGCTGTCATGTCTTGATCGTGCACGGCCCTGCTTTCGCCAAATGGAAATGCAAAACACCTGCCTGTGAAGTCACTCGCCGCCTTGCTCTGCTAACATCGCAAGTCCTTCACCATGCTGCGCCGGGCAAGGCGCTCGAGAAGCGAGAGGAGTGCTTGGAACAAAGCGCAGAACCTTGGCGCACGGCAAATTTGGCTCACCAACATCTTCACAAACATCTTGGCAAAACAAACATCAGCGCGGCCGCAGGTGAGGGAAGACGTTCCGCATCTCGCGCCGCAACCGGTCAATAGCTTAGGCAGAGCGAGGACAGACCATGATCAAACTAAAA
This sequence comes from Bradyrhizobium sp. PSBB068, assembly GCA_016839165.1. Taxonomy (NCBI): domain Bacteria; kingdom Pseudomonadati; phylum Pseudomonadota; class Alphaproteobacteria; order Hyphomicrobiales; family Nitrobacteraceae; genus Bradyrhizobium; species Bradyrhizobium sp. PSBB068. The sequence continues at coordinate 1,106,729 of CP069300.1, read as the reverse complement.
ATCAACGGCCAGGACCAGAATTGGGACGGCGACCCCGATCTTTCGCTGCTCTGGTATCTGCGTGACGAAGCCGGCCTCACCGGCACCAAGTTCGGCTGCGGCCAGGCGCTGTGCGGCGCCTGCACCGTGATCGTCGACAAGGAGGCGGTGCGCGCCTGCATCACCTCGGTCTCCGACGTCGTCGGCCGCGAGGTCACCACCATCGAGGGGCTGCACCCGACCGGCGACCATCCGGTGCAGAAGGCCTGGCGCCAGGTCAATGTTCCGCAGTGCGGCTATTGCCAGGCCGGCCAGATCATGCAGGCCGCGGCGCTGCTGACCCAGAACCCGAAGCCGAATCACGACCAGATCCGCGAAGCCATGTCGGGCAATATCTGCCGCTGCGGCTGCTACCAGCGGATCGAGAATGCCGTGCATCTCGCGTCGACGGGGGTGTGACATGAACATCCGCACCAATCCGAACAGACTTCGCGGCTTCGAGAAGCATGCGAAGGTCGAGAACCTGTCGCGCCGCAGCATCCTCAAGGGGCTCGGCGTTGCAGGCTCTTTCGTGCTCGCCGCACCGGTGATGACGCGCCAGGCGTTCGCCTATGAGACCGGAGCCGGCAAGATGCCGCACGGCGTCGTGGTCGATCCGCGCGTGTTCGTCGCGATCGCCCCCGACGGCACCGTCACCATCCTGGCGCACCGCTCCGAGATGGGCACCGGCGTCCGCACCAGCCTGCCCCTGATCGTAGCCGAGGAGATGGAGGCCGACTGGTCGCGCGTCCATGTCCAGCAGGCGCATGGCGACGAGGTCAAGTTCGGCAACCAGGACACCGACGGCTCGCGCTCTACGCGGCACTATCTGATCCCGATGCGCCAGATCGGCGCCGCCGCGCGCGCAATGCTGGAAGCTGCCGCCGCCAAGAAGTGGGGCGTGCCGGTCACTGAAGTGAAGGCGCAGAACCACGAAGTGGTGCACAGCGCGAGCGGCCGCAAGGCGGGCTTCGGCGATCTCGCCGCCGACGCCGCCAAGGAACCGGTGCCGGATATCAAGGGCCTGAAGCTGAAGGAGGCGAAAGACTTCCGCTATCTCGGCAAGGGCCAGGTCTCGATCGTCGATCTGCACGACATCACCACCGGCAAGGCGCATTACGGCGCCGATACCCGGCTGCCCGGCCTGAAATACGCCGTCATCGCCCGCCCGCCGGTCACCGGCGGCAAGGTGAAGTCGTTCGACGACAGCGCGGCAATGAAGGTGCCGGGCGTCGAGAAGGTGATGGAGGTCAAGGGCTGGCCCTGGCCGTCCAAGTTCCAGCCGCTCGGCGGCGTCGCCGTGATCGCGCGCAACACCGGCGCCGCGATCAAGGGCCGCGACCAGCTCAAGATCGTCTGGGATGACGGCGCCAATGCCAAGTACGACTCCGTCGCCTATCGTGCATCCCTCGAAGAGGCCGCGCGAAAGCCCGGCCTCGTGGTGCGCAAGGAAGGCGATGTCGATGCCGCGCTGAAGAACGCCGACAAGGTCATCACCGGCGAGTATTACTTGCCGCATCTCGCCCATGTCAGCATGGAGCCGCCGGTCGCGGTTGCCAATGTGACGGGCGACAAGGCCGAGATCTGGGCGCCGGTGCAGAGCCCCGGCGGCACCCGCGAGGATGTCGCCAAGACGCTCGGCATCCCCGAGGACAATGTCACCGTCAACGTGACGCTGCTCGGCGGCGGCTTCGGCCGCAAGTCGAAATGCGACTTCGCGCTGGAGGCGGCGTTGCTCTCGAAGGAACTCGGTGCGCCGGTCAAGGTGCAGTGGACCCGTGAGGACGACGTCCATCACGACTTCCTGCACACGGTGTCGGTGGAACGGATCGAGGCCGGTCTCGACAAGAGCGGCAAGGTGATCGCGTGGCGGCACCGCAGCGTGGCGCCGACCATCGCCTCGACCTTTGCCGCCGGCGCCAATCACGAAGCGCCGTTCGAGCTCGGCATGGGCCTGATCGACAACCCGTTCGAGATCGCCAACCTGCAATGCGAGAATCCGGAAGCGGCCGCGTTCACGCGGATCGGCTGGTTCCGCTCGGTGTCCAACATCCCGCGCGCCTTCGCGGTGCAATCCATGGTCGGGGAAATCGCACATGCGACGGGCCGCGACCAGAAGGAGATGCTGCTGGAACTGATCGGATCGCCGCGGATCGTCAACCTGTCCTCGGTGAAGGATCCCTGGAACTACGGCGAGCCCTATGAGAGCTATCCGATCGACACCGCGCGGCTGCGCAAGGTGGTCGAACTGGTCGCCGAAAAGGGCGAGTGGGGCCGGACCGTGCCGAAAGGCCACGGCCTCGGCATCGCGGTGCATCGCTCGTTCGTCAGCTACATCGCGACCATCGTCGAGGTGGCGGTCGACGACAAGGGCAAGTTCACGGTGCCCAGGGTCGATACCGCGATCGATTGCGGCACTTACGTCAATCCGGAGCGGATCCACTCGCAGATCGAAGGCGCTGCGATCATGGGGTTGAGCCTCGCCAAATACGGCGAGATCAGCTTCAAGGACGGCAAGGTACAGCAGAGCAATTTCGACGACTTCCCGGTGATCCGGATCGACGAGTCGCCTGCGATCACCAACGTCTTCATCGTGCCGCCCGGCGCCGACACGCCGCCGAGCGGCGTCGGCGAACCCGGCGTTCCGCCGTTTGCGCCTGCGCTGATCAACGCGATCTTCGCCGCCACCGGCAAGCGCATCCGCGCCCTGCCGATCGGCAAGCAGCTGGAGACGTGAGGTAGGAACGTTAGGCGAGACGGGTCGTTCTCATCGGTCCACTGGAGCAGATCGATGAGAACCCCACCTCAAACAATCGGGACGCTCGCGGCAGCCTTGTTCGCGGGCGTCTTTCTTTTTGCAGCGCAGGCTTTCGCACAAACAGCTTCGCCGCCGAGCACAACGGCAACGCGTCCGGCCAGGGTGCTGCCCGACCAGACCTCGGTTCCGAGCAACGGCCCACCATCGACCACCGACCAAACCACCGGTGAGGCCAGTCGTGATCCGACGATCAAGAAGATGAACGACGACGAGAAGCGGAAGGTCGACGAGAAGGGAAAATAGCCGAACGGGCGGACCGGGAAGCGGCCGGTCTCCCCAACCGCCGCTTCCCGATCGCATCGCCCCCTATCCGTGGACCCCGCGCTACTTCTTGTCGAGCGCGAACACCCAGATCACGCCGCCTTGCGGGACGTTGTTCTCGAAGCCCTTGACCTTGCCGGCCAGCGCGTCCTGGATGCGCTGCGCGTCGACGCCCCAGCCCGACTGGACTGCGATGTACTGCGTGCCGTCGACCTCATAGGACATCGGCATCGCCATGATGCCGGAGTTGGTCTTCTGCTCCCACAACAGCTCGCCGGTCTTGGCGTTGAAGATGCGGAAGGCGCGGTCGTTGGTGCCGCCGGCGAGAACCAGATCGCCCGCGGTCGCCGTCACCGCACCGAACAGCTGCGACGTCTTGTAGTCGTGCTGCCAGACCTTCTTGCCGGTGGCCGGATCCCACGCCTGCAACTCGCCGAAATGATCGGCATTCGGCGCGGGGATCAGCCCGATGTCCTCCGGCTTGGTGCCGAGCCAGAGCTGGCCGGGAACCAGCGGTTGCTTCTCGCCGGTGAAACCGCCGCAGAAGTTCTCGTTGGCGGGAACGTAGACCAGCTTGGTGTTCGGGCTATAGGACGCCGATGGCCAGTCCTTGCCGCCCCACAGCGACGGGCAGAACTCGACTCGCTTGCCGAGCACCGGCTTGTGGTCGGGATCGAGGATCGGACGGCCGGTCTCGGCCTCGACACCCTTCCAGACATTGGTCTTCACGAATGGCCAGCCGGCAACGTAGTTGATCTTGTCCGCCTTGCGTTCGAGCACCCAGAAGATCGCATCGCGGCCGGGATGCACCAAGCTCTTGAACGACTTTCCGTCGCGCTGCATGTCGATCAGCATCGGCGCATCGACCTCGTCCCAGTCCCAGGAATCGTTCTGGTGATACTGGAAGTGGGTCTTGATCTTGCCGGTGTCGGGATCGAGCGCCAGCACCGAGCTGGTATAGAGGTTGTCGCCGGGATGCATCGAGCCGGGCCACGGCGCGGCGTTGCCGACGCCCCAATAGACCGTCTTGGTGTCCTTGTCGTAGGTGCCGGTCATCCAGGCCGATCCGCCGCCCGACTTCCAGTCGTCGCCGCTCCAGGTCTCGTGGCCGGGCTCGCCCTCGCCGGGGATGGTGAAGGTGCGCCACAGCTCCTTGCCGCTGTTGGCGTCGAACGCGGCGACATAGCCGCGCACGCCGAACTCGCCGCCGGAGCCGCCGACGATCACCTTGCCGTCGACGGTGAGCGGCATCAGCGTCATGTACTGACCCTTCTTGTAGTCCTGGACCTTGGTGTCCCAGACCACCTTGCCGGTCTTGGCGTCCAGCGCGACGACGTGGTCGTCCGTGGTCGCGAGATAGAGCTTGTCCTCCCACAGGCCGACGCCGCGGCTGGTCGGATGCAGCTGGAACAGATCGTCGGGGAGCTGCCGCTTGTAGCGCCAGTACTCTTCGCCGGTCTTGGCGTTGAGCGCGATCACCTGCCCCATCGGGGTCGCAACGAACATCACGCCGTTGTTGACGATCGGCGGCGCCTCATGGCCTTCGATCACGCCGGTCGAGAAGGTCCAGACCGGCTTGAGGTCCTTGACGTTGGATGTGTTGATCTGGTTGAGCGGACTGAAGCCCTGTCCGTCATAGGTCCGGCGATAGAGCATCCAGTTGCCGGGTTCGGGATTTTCGAGACGCGCAGACGTCACCGAACTGTAGTTTTCGATCGGCCCTGCGACGGCGTAGGTCGACACGAGGCACGTGAATGCGACACAACTCGACAATAACCACTGCTTGCTTGTCATGAGATGCTACCTCCCTGCTCTGCTCTGTTTTGTTTTTTAGGTCATGCAGATATCTCGATGTGGCCTCATCCTCCCTGCTGAGCACCCACCTTTCCGACGAATGGCGCTGCGACCGTGATCGCGCCGTCGGCCACCGTCAGCGGCAATGCCGCGAGGCGACGTGGCGCCGGCCCGAACACGACCTGCGCATCCTGTCGCGGATCGTATTCGGAGTTGTGACAGAGACATTTCAGAACGTTCTTGTCGCCCTGATTTTCCTTCACCCAGGCGGTGATCGGGCATCCGGCATGCGAGCAGATGACGGAGTAGCAGACGATGCCGTCAGGGGCACGCGCACGCGTGGCGTCGTCCAGTTCGCTCGGATCGAGCTTGACGAGTACGACCTCGTTGAGCCGCGAGCCCTTGCGGACGACCGAGGTCTTCGGGTCCTGCGGCCAGGCGCGAATCGGCGGCCCGCCCAAGGTCAGATCATCCGACTTGATGACCTGTCCGGCCTTGTCGCCTTCGGCGCGCACCAGCTGATCGGCTTTTTGCGGTCGCTCACTGGCGCCGGGCTGATCTTCATCGTCGGCGGCTGCAGGCTCGATCGCGGCGAGACACGCGCAGCCCGCGATCGCGGTCAACACCGCGCGGCGCGTCGGACCGTTGCACGACCCCACTGCATCGGATTCACCGGACTGTTCGATGGAAGCGCTGGGGTTGGGTTGCGACATGGCGCAAGCTGAACGTGCAACTCGGCCGAAAAGATGGCGGCACGCCTTCTCGATGCGCGAACGCTGGCGCAAAAACTATGCAGACTATGCTATGCAGCTTTTGGTTGATCGAGCACGCGGCTTCGCGATTGCGAGCATCAGGGCTCGTTGACGAAGCTCAGCCTGCCGGCAGGTTTCAGCGTCTTTGCATCAAATGTGCGGATCTCTGTTGCACCGCCTATATCAAGCGTCAGCAGCAGCCGGTCGCCGGCGACGGCAGTTGCGACGATGCGGGCGCCCTTCGGCAGCGCAGCAGTGACATCGGAGACCGAAACAGGGCTTCCCTCGCTGCGATAAAGGCGGTAGCCGATGGCGATCAACACGACCGCCACGGCCAGTGCCGAGGTCAGGCCAGCGATCAGCATCATGCGCCGCACCCGCGCGATCAGCGCGGCCTGGTCGGGGGTCGGTTCGGTCACAGCGGTGTCGGTCATCACAAGGCTCTATATCTTTGCAAGTTACTTCGCAGCAGGTCTCTTCGAATGGCGGTCGGAAGCTGGAGGTCATCGTCGCGGGCGACGAGGGCTCGGCCCGGCTTGACCGCGTGCTCGCACAGCGCACTCCGGAGCTGTCGCGGTCCCGGCTGAAGGCGCTGATCCTCGCCGGTTCCGTGACCGTCAAGGACGCCGTCGTCCGCGACCCCGCTTATCATGTCGCCAGTGGCGATACGATCATAATCGACGTGCCGGAGGCCGCGCCCGCCGAGCCGAAGGGCGAGGATATCGCGCTCGATATCGTGTACGAGGACGACGACATCATCGTCATCGACAAGCCCAGGGGCCTGGTCGTGCATCCGGCGGCCGGCCACGCCACGGGAACACTGGTCAACGCCCTGATCTCCCATTGCGGCTCGAGCCTGTCCGGGATCGGCGGGGTCAATCGGCCGGGCATCGTGCACCGGCTCGACAAGGACACCACGGGCCTGATGGTGGTCGCCAAGAACGACCACGCCCACCAGTCGCTGACCGCGCAATTCGCCGACCACGGCCGCACCGGCCCGATGGAGCGCGGCTACATGGCGTTCGCCTGGGGCGTGCCGAACCGGCCGCACGGCACCATCGACGCGCCGATCGACCGCCACCCGCACGCCCGCGAGAAGATGGCGGTGCGCCAGGGCGGCCGCGAGGCGATCACCCATTTCGAGGTGCTGACGAGCTTTGCCGGCCGTGACGGCAAGCCGGTCGCCTCGCTGCTGGCCTGCCGGCTCGAGACCGGGCGGACCCATCAGATCCGGGTCCACCTCGCCCATCTCGGCCATCCCCTGATGGGCGATGCCGTCTACGGCCCGCACTTCAAGACCAAGGCCGGCCACCTCGGGCCGGAAGGTAAAGACGCACTTACCGCCCTCGACCGGCAGGCCCTCCACGCCTATCTGCTGGCTTTGGAACACCCCCGCACCGGGGAACTTTTGCACTGGGAGGCGCCCCTGCCGGAGGATTTGCTTCTCCTGCAGAGGGCGCTGGCAGCGGCGGTATGACGCACCCCCTCCGGAAAAGCCTAGCTATGACAACACGTTATAGCTGGCACACGGGGACGTGACGTCAGCAATCCTTCCCTATCACGGACCGTTTAGTGTATGTTGCACCTGCGCTGAATATCCAGCGCGGAACATCGCAGCGTGGCCGGCTTTAACCCAGCGGCCACCTGCCGGGCCCGCCGCTATCGGGGGCCTGAACCACTGGAGGGCGCTCGAATGGCCCGTACAGCTACGTTGCCGGTTCTCAATGGAGAATCCGGCCTTTCACGTTACCTCGCCGAGATCCGCAAGTTCCCCATGCTGGAGCCCCAGCAGGAGTACATGCTCGCCAAGCGTTGGCGCGAGCATGATGATCGCGACGCGGCGCATAAGCTTGTCACCAGCCACCTCAGGCTCGTGGCAAAGATTGCCATGGGCTATCGCGGCTACGGCTTGCCGATCTCCGAGGTCGTCTCGGAAGGCAATGTCGGCCTGATGCAGGCGGTGAAGCGATTCGAACCCGAGAAGGGCTTCCGTCTCGCCACTTACGCCATGTGGTGGATCAAGGCGTCAATACAAGAGTACATTCTGCGTTCCTGGTCGCTCGTGAAGATGGGCACCACCGCGAACCAGAAGAAGCTGTTCTTCAACCTGCGCAAGGCCAAGAGCAAGATCTCGGCTCTGGAAGAGGGTGATCTCCACCCCGACCAGGTCAAGCTGATTGCCAAGCGCCTCGGCGTGACCGATCAGGACGTGGTCGACATGAACCGCCGCCTCGGCGGTGACGCGTCGCTCAACGCCCCGATCCGCGACGACGGCGAAGCCGGCGAATGGCAGGACTGGCTGGTCGACAACTCGCCCAACGCCGAAGCCTTGATGGCCGAGAGCGAGGAGTTCGATCATCGCCGGCAGGCCCTCAATGGTGCGATCGGCGTGCTCAACCCGCGCGAACGCCGCATCTTCGAGGCGCGCCGTCTGGCGGATGAGCCGATGACGCTGGAAGACCTCGCCGCCGAGTTCGGCGTGTCGCGCGAGCGCGTGCGGCAGATCGAGGTCCGCGCCTTCGAAAAGGTGCAGTCGGCCGTCAAGGGCACGATCGCCCGCCAGGAAGCAGCTCTCGAAGCCGCGCACTAATCGCGGCGAACGAGCCAACAGACACGAAAGCCGGCGGCAACGCCGGCTTTTTTGTTTTGGCTGAAGAATGGGGGGTAGCCAACGGGTCCGCGCAACGCGCGGCCCGATGATAAACTCCGCGATACCCCATCCTCTCACCGCGCAGCGCGATAGATGATTGACACCAAGCCGCCTCCAGGTGAGATTTTGTGACGGTTGATACGACCTGCTGGTTGCACCCTCACGGGAACGGTGAACGTATCGAGCCCTTGATTGGCTTTCCTTTGCCCGAGCGACCGGGTCAGCAACGCAACCGCCTGGCACGCCTGGTTCGCTCCTAGTCAAAGGACGAAGTCATGCGCGATTTTCGCGATGCAAAGGCCATGGCCCGCACCTTGCGCGCCTCGCTGACTGCCAAAACGGTCAGCATCAGCCACGGCGAGAGCCTGGAACTGGTTTCAAGAATGCTCGGCGTCGCCGACTGGAACACGCTCTCGGCGGAGATCCAGGCGAGCCGTGACGGATCGTTGGCCGCAGCCACAACACACGCCACGGAGGCGGGACGCCATCCCGCCATGCCAATCCGGGATTTCGTGCCGTTCCCCGGCGAGATCGCGCCGCTTTACACCCGCAGCACCAAGGCCATTCAGGCGCTTGCACGGGCCTTTCAAGGTGCGCGGCCGATCGTCGTCGCGATCCAGAGAAGCGCCGACATCGACGAGCCCGGACTTGGCGACATCTATGACGTCGGTGTTCTCGGCAGCGTCCTGACCCTGGACCAACTGGCCGATGGCAGATGGAAGGCGCTGACCCAAATCCATCGGCGCACCATGATCAAAGACTTCGTCGGAGAGGCGGACAGCTATGTCGCCGAGGTCGATGATCTCGACGAACAGCCTGCTCCGGATGTGCCGTACCTGATCCTTTCAATCAAAGCGTATTTCATGGCCCATTCGTTTCGAGACGCAATCAAGCGAGGTTATCCGCGTGAGCCGCAAATCAAGCCGCCGTTCGAACGGGTCCGCGATGCTGGCCGGCTCGCCGACATGATTGCATCGCATATCGAGCTTTCCATCCCGGACAAGCAGGCGCTGCTCGCGACCCTCGATCCCGTAAGGCGGCTCGAGAGGGTCGGAGCCTTCCTGCAGGGAAACGCTTGAGGTCGGCTGGCTGGGTCGGGCGGTTGTCGGCGATACCTATCATCCCATCGCGCAGCACGAGGTTGATCGGTATGGCTTCGTTGCCCCCATCCTCAACTCGATCGGCAAGTCGTCGTCGGTTCAAATGCAGCTTTGCGCGACCGGACCTTGAGTTCTACGGCTTTCCGGACATTCTCCCACGGCACCGCAAACGTGCCTGTCATCCCGTCAATCGTCACTTTGCCGTCGCAACCGAATATCGCGCGTCTTACCTTCATCCCATTCAATCGAAACCGAAAATGATAATTGGCCTGCCCGTCGATCGTAGCTAGTGACTTTAGCGGCGACGGGCTGCTTCAGTGCGCCTTCAGACCAACTGAGTTTGATCACCGGGAGAGGATTGGCGTCCGAGACGATGACAACATAGCCGCCGATGTCACCGCTTTCCCGTTCCACGCAACTGTCAGTGTAATAGATCGTCTTGTCTGCCGATGCAGGCGAGCAAGCCACATCGACAATAAGGCCTACCGCGGCTGCATGCAGCACACGCCGCGTCCGCTTGGTCTGGTTACCACAGTCGATCTCCTTAACTGTCAAGCCATAGCACGGGCTGCGCTGGTGTCAGCGGCCGTGGCGATGTCGATGGATCGAAATGAATAGTGTGCAGAACGGTGGAGCGCAACGATACCCACCTTCCCACCGCGCGGCAGAAGATTGATGGGCATCGCTTCGCTCCACCCATCCTACGGAGCTGGATTTTTGGCGTGATGCTTTGGCGCGCACCTCGATCTAGCTTGGACGCGCACCGACCGCTTCGTCTGACGACGAATGTTCGCGTGAGGCTCATGGTGGCTGGGCATCTTGCAAAGGAATGACTAACCACGTTGCGACATGCATGCGCCACGGCATGGGAAACGTCTATCAACCAATGATAGCATGGGCTTCATTGAATCAACCGTGGGAACCAACGTGACCGGAATGACCAAGCCTCGCTCTTGGTTTCTGCTAGCTGCCTCGTGGATCGCACTCGTCGGAGCTCTCGTCGTTTGCTTTACGCTCATGAGCAAGACCGGCGGTGGTTCTCCTTCCTGGCTGGTCAGTCTGATCGTGTCCTGGCTGCCATTCATCGCATTGATAGGCGTCTGGATATGGCTCTCGCGCAGGCATGGGCGCGGATCATCCGGGGCCAGTTGGGTTGACCTCTGCGAGCAGCAGGTCGTCGAATCCCAGCGCACCAACGCCCTGTTGGAGCGGATCGCGGCGGCTTTGGAAAAGCATTCTCCGGGTTAGCTCGAGCACTGCGGCATCGCGGGAGAAGGGGCGTATGCGTTCAAGGACCTCTGCGCATGTCTGGCTGTTTGCGTTGGCATTCGCGGCAGCCGCCTCCGTCAGCCGGCCGGCGGCAGCCGACGACCGACAGGACTGTCTGAATGGATCGAAGGAAAACGCTGCCGCGACCATCGCCCCCTGCACACGCGCGATCGAAGACGGAGCGTACAATGGCCGAGATCTTTCCAACCTGTATAATGCGCGCGGTTACGCCTGGTCGTGGACAAACTTCGCCGATCGTGTCGACCACGCCTTCAAGGACTACACCGAGGCGATCCGGATTGACCCGGAAGCCGTTGGCGCACTGCTCAACCGGTCGCAGCTCTACAATCAACGGCGCGACTACGACCGGGCGATAGCGGACGTTGACCGGGCCTTCGAGGGCGGTCTGTCGGACTATGGAAAGCGGGTAGGGTACCGCGAGCGCGGCTACGCCTATCAAGCCAAAGGTGACAACGACCATGCCATCGCGGACTTTAGCGACGGCATCCGGCTCGATCCGAACAACAAAGCCGCCCTCACCGCCCGAGGCAACGCCTACCTGGCCAAGGGCGATCCCGATCGCGCCACCGCCGACTACGACCGGGTGATCGCACTCGATCCGGACTACGCGATCGCCTACTATAATCGGGCCCTTGCATACAGGGCGAAAGGTGACTTCGATCGCGTCATCGCCGACTGCAATGAGGCGATCGCGCTCTATCCGAACTATGCGGACGCCTACCTCAACCGCGGATACGCTTACCAGGTCAAAGGCGATCTTGATCGCGCCATCGCCGACTACGACCGGGTGATCGCGCTCTATCCGAAATATGCGGTCGCCTATTACACTCGGTCCCTGGTCTACAGGACGAAAGGTGACCTCGATCGCGCCATCGCCGACTGTAGTGCGGCGATCGCGCTCGATCCGAACTACACGGACGCCTACAACAGTCGCGCCGTTGCGTACCTCACCAAGGGCGACTTCCGTCGCGCCATCGCCGATTTGAGTCTGGGGCTCGCGCTGGCATGGCTCGCCATCATTCTCCTTCCAGCGGCATGGGTCTGGATTTGTTACCGGACAAGCATTCGTGGACGTAGAGGGTCGTCCGGCCGGACGGCAGTTGAGATCTGCGAACAACATATCGTCGAAATGCGCCGCAGAAACGTCGCCCTGGAAAGGCTCGCGACTGCGCTCGAGAAGCATTCAATGGGCTAGCTCGGGTGCGTGGCGGCGGTATCCGCAAGACGCTCCATCCACGAACGCAGGCGCCGCAGACTTGACGGAGCCTGCCCCTACTCGCCCCACTCCCGCGCCATGGTCGCGAGCGCGCAGCCTTCGCAATAGCGGGCGTCCTTGAAGTCGATCCAGTTGTGGGCATAGACGCGCTCCAGCGGAATGCCGTAACGCGCGCGCAGCACCTTCACCAGGACCCGCCAGGCCGCGATCTGCGCGTCGGTCGGCCCCTTGGTGACGTCAGGATAATTGCCGGCGAACTCGACGCCGATCGAGCTGTCCTTGTTGACCTGGCGATACGTCTTGCTGTTGTCGATGTATTTGTTGTCGTTGCGATCGGCGCCGTCGGTGTGGGTCGGAACGAGGTTCTCGGCGACCGCCCAATAGACCGTGCCGTCGGTTTCGACCCAGACCATGACGCCGCGCCTTGTCGGATTCTTGTGCTGCGCTTGCGCGCCATAGCGTGCCGAGCCCTGCGGCCCCTCGGTCTGGTGCACGATGATGTTGCGCCAGGGGTGCGCCTTGGCGACGTCACCCCACGGCGACAGCCACACCATCTTCAACCCAGGAATCTCGGGCGCCCCCTGCGATCGCGCTATGACGGCGAGATCGGAGGTTTCGGCCAAGGCGGCGGAGGAGATCACGAGGGCAAGCAGCGCGGCGAGCAGGCGATGCATCATGACGATGGAATCCAGTGGCGTCCCTCGTTAGCACACTCAGGCGCGCTGGCGCAGGCTCGCCTCCAGCGCATCGATCATCTCGGGCGGCAGCTTCGGCTCGTAGGTCGCATAGCCGTTCTTGCCGCCCTTCTTGGCGTCGTACAGCGCGTGGTCGGCGGCGGCGATCAGGCGGTCGGGATGCATGCCGATTTCGCGGGTCCACTGTGCGACGCCGATCGAAACCGCGATCGGAATGTCAGGGCCGGTGCACTGCTCGGCGTCGGCGCGGCAGACCTCCAGCACGCGGCGGGCGATCATCGCGCCCTCGCGCAGCGTCGAGGACGGCAGCACGATGCAGAACTCGTCGCCGCCGGTGCGGGCCAGCATGTCGCCCGGGCGGAGCCTCGTCTGCGCCATCAGCGTGAAGTGCTGCAGGCAGGCATCGCCCGCGGCGTGGCCATGGGTGTCGTTGATGCCCTTGAAGCCGTCGAGGTCGATCACCAGCAGCGCGAACGCCTCGCCGTTGCGGTCGGAGCGCGCGCATTCCTCGGTCAGGCGCTGCAGCAGATGGCGGCGGTTGCCGACGCCGGTGAGATCGTCGAGCAGCGCGAGGTCGGCGACCTCGTTGCGTAGCCGGTCGATCGACATCAGCAGGAAGCCGAAATTGAGCGCCATCGACAGGAACACCATTAGCAGGATCACCAGCGACTGGCCGGCATTGAAGCGAACGAAGGAGTATTCGCCGGGCTGCAGCAGGGCGCCGACCAGGCGCAGCGCATAGATGCCGATCAGCACCGAGGCGACGACGCCGGCAAGCCGCGCGCCGGGGCTGACGCGCCCGTTCTCGGGCGACAGCAACAGCTTCAGCGTCAGCACAAACGGCATGACCTGGGCGACGGTGTAGACCAGGATGCGCATCTGCAGGCTGTCATAGGCAAAGATGAAGACGCCGAGGCCAGCGAACGCGAATGCGGTGGACAGCGCGGTCCTGCGCCAGCCCACCGGCTTGCCGTAGAAGCGCTTGATGCCCATCGCGGCAAGGCCGGCGGCGAACACCATGAGCGTCCCCGCCGCCAGCAGCGGCAGCAGCGAGTCCGTCAGCATCACGCGGAGCATCGCGCAGGCGGCGCCGGCGGAGGCGACGAAGGCTGACGCGGTCCAGAGCCGCGCGGCGCCGAAAGCCGGATAGCTGTGCGCGACATAGGCCCAGATCAGGCCGAGCGCGAGAAAATTGATAATGAATACCGTCCAAAGCGTCGGAACGCTCAACATCGCCCCTGTTCGAGACCCGTATCGGCCCCGCCTCCCCTGAAATGACCGCCACCCCTTAAGGCGTTTCTCCCAACGACAATCCGCGTTGTCTTGGCGGCGAGGATGAGGCCGCGCGGCTTAACGGACCCTCACCGCCGCGCGGCAATCCGTGCTGTGGTTTTGAATTGATGAAGAACCGCGCGTCGGCCGTTTGCGCATCGTTAAGCATGACCGCCGCGATGCGCGACACGCATACGCTGGCGAAAAACTGGCGAAAACACGTAACAGCTGTGGATAACACGATGACGGCACCGTGACAGCACGCGGCAGCCGCCTCCGAATCTGCTGAGTTTGATACTGAGGATGTTGCGAGGCTGGCCCTCCGCCAAGCATGCCTCGGAGTCGCGTTCAATCCATGAAACCTTGAGAGGATACTATGGCTAAGAAAGCGAAGAAGGCGAAGAAGGCGAAGGCGAAAAAGGCCACCAAGAAGAAGGCCGCCAAGAAGTAACCAATTCCAGCCCGGGTAGCGGCTCTTGCCCTGCCCGGGCATCCGGTCCGTGACCGGCCTCAAGTCGACCGGCCGAAATCAATCGGTCGAAATCAATAGCCCCCCGTAGACGGGGTAACGCAGCAGGCGCAGGCCTGCTTTTTTATTGCCGGTATCGCGGGGCGAAGCGGGGTTAGCGTTCCGCGAAGGCGAGCTTGGCGCCGAGCAGGGCAAAGCCCGCGGCAAAGCTGCGGCGCAGCCAGGCCATCACCTTCGGCCGGGTGATGACGCGGTCGCGCACCGACGCCGCGAACAGCCCGTAGACCGCGAACACCGCAAAGGTCATCGCCATGAACACGAAGCTGAGCTCGACCATCCGCGTCAGCGGATGCGCCTCGTCAACCGCGATGAATTGCGGCAGGAAGGCCAGGAAGAAGATCGACAGCTTTGGATTGAGGATGTTGATCAGGATCGCGGTCAAGATCACCCGCCCGCTCGAGCGCGGCTTGATTTCGGTGTCGACGGCAAGCGCCCCGCGCTCGCGCAGCGCCTGCCATGCCATATAGAGCAGATAGACCACGCCGCCCCATTTCAGCGCCGCGAACGCCATCGCGCTGGTGTGCAGGATGGCGGCCAGTCCCAGCATCGCCGCGATCATCTGCGGCACGATCCCGAGCGTGCAGCCGAACGCCGCCGCCACGCTGGCCCGCGAACCCCGGGTCAGCGCCACCGCCAGGGTGTAGAGCACGCCGGTGCCGGGCGAAGCCACCACGATCAGCGTGGTCAGCAGGAAAGACCAGGTCATTTCAAATCCTCAACGGGGCGGAGCCTCAGCCGCCAATATCACGGTGCCAGGGCCGGCGGAAGCGGCCGCCGGCCGGCCGCCCGCGCCGATACCTCCGTCACACCGACCTCGACCCGCGCCCCGACAGCGCCGACGCCTTGGTCTCGGCGAGGCGGATCACGTCCAGCGGCGCCCAGGGCTTGGACCAGAACAACGCGCCGTCGGGCAGGCGCTGCCGCAACGGCCTGCCCGAGGTGACGATCACGTCGAGATCGGGTCTGTACCTCTTGGCGACATGAGCGAGCTCCACGCCGGTCATGTTGCCGGCCAGCTCGACATCCGTCATCATCAACACGACAGTGTCGCCATCGCCCCGCAGCACCAATTCCGCGGCCTCCGCACTCGCGCAGAAGATCACGTCGAAATCACTTTCCTCGAGCAGCAGGCCTATCATCTCCCGCTGCATCGGGTCGTCTTCGACAACCAGGGCCTTCGCACGACAGGGCCTCGACTGTCCCATGGCTGGGCCTCCCTTATTGATCGCAGTTTTGAGAACGAGCATAGATCAAATGCCTAAAATCCCTGGATGGTTCGGTTCCAATTTGAGAAAAGCGCGGAAATCCGTGTTCCGGCACGGCAACCACGTCCCCCTCGTCGAGATGGAGCTGACCTGACATGACCGCGATCTCAGGATCCGCCGCCGCCGTGACCGGCGCGGCCAGCGGCATCGGCCGCGCGCTCGCGCATGAACTGGCGCTGCGCGGCTGTGATCTCGCGCTCGCCGATCGCGACGAGGCCGGCCTGCAGGCCACCGCCGCCGAGATCGCGAAAGCGAGCCCGCGCAAGGTCACGGTGCATCGGCTCGACGTCAGCGAGCCGGACCAGATCACGGCATTCGCGGCGGCCGCCGGCGCCGCGCATCCGACGCTCAACATCGTCATCAACAATGCCGGCGTCGCCCTGCTCGGCCAGTTCGATGAGATCGAGCAGGGGCAGATGGAATGGCTGTTCAACATCAATTTCTGGGGCGTGGTGCACGGCACCCGCGCCTTCCTGCCGCTGCTGTCGCAGCGCCGCGAGGCGCATATCGTCAATATCTCCTCGATCTTCGGCATCATCGCTCCGCCCGGCCAGAGCGCCTATTGCGCGGCCAAGTTCGCGGTGCGCGGCTTCTCGGAGAGCCTGCGCCACGAACTGGCGGTGGCGGGTAGCCCGGTGAAACTCTCCGTGGTGCATCCCGGCGGCGTCGCCACCAACATCGCGCGCAACTCGCGAACCGGCGCCGGGATCACCGACAATGCTCGTCGCGCCGAGTCGATCGAGCGTTTCGATGCGCTGGCCAGGACCACACCGGCCGCGGCCGCGCAACGCATCATCACCGGCATCGAGAAAAACCAGCCGCGCATCCTGATCGGCAAGGACGCCGTGTTCATGGACCTGCTGCAACGTTTCCGGCCTGGAACGTATTGGAAGATGCTGCAGCGGCAGATGGAGAAGACGGCGGCAAAGCGGATGGCGCGCGATGCGGCGAGGTGATTGCACGCAATCTCTCGTCGTCGTCACGGCGAAAGCCAGGACCCATAACCACAGGGTTGCGTTGGTGAGCAAGCTGAGGCCACAGCGTCAGGCACGACGGGCAGTCGTGGTTTTGGGTCCGGGTCAAGCCCGGGACGACATCCATCCGTCATTCCGGGGCTCGCGTAAGCGAGAACCCGGAGTCCGTCGGGCCGTACATTCCGAGGAAAAATGGATTCCGGGTTCGCGCTACGCGCGCCCGCAGACGCGCAATTGCGCATCGGAGAATGACAACGGGATGAATCGCGATCATCCGCCCAGCTGCTTCTTCACCCCGAGCGCCAGCTGAAACAGCGGATCGTTCTGCTCCGACGGATAGAGCGCGCTCTTCCTCACCTGCGGGAAATTGTCGTTCTTCCAGAACGACGCCGGCGCGAACGAGAATTTTGCGACCAACCGCCGGCCGAAATCCATCTCGTAGGGGAAATAGTTCTCCCGCTCGTCGGTGCCGGATATCTCAGGGTATTCGCCGAGCAGATAGCCCTCCTGGATATGCGGCCGCACCGCGGCCGGCGGGCAGACGCTGGACAACCGCACGATCTGCAGGCCCGCCTCCGCGCTCGCCGTGATGGCGCCGCTCAGATTCGGCACGCCGAGGACATAGAGGAACGCGGTCGCGGTTTCCGCCAGCGAAGCAAACGAGGCCGCGATCCGGATCGAATGGGTGACGTCGAGCAGCGGCGTGGTGCAGACCTCGTAATGCTGCAGGATCGACCAACGCAGGATGCGATGCCGCTTCAGCCGCTCGAGCCCGAGCAGTTTTGCCCTGGCGTATTCGGCAACCAGGATCTGTTCGGCGCGACGCAGCACCTCGAACCGCGTCACCAGTGTTTCGCGATCGGGATTGCCGCGGCCGCCGCGGAACAGCGACGGCTTTAGCGACGAGTTGTTCTTGATATTGCGGTGATCCGCGCCCTGGCCGCGAAACAGCAGCACATGATCACGGTTGAGGAACTGCAGCTCGGCGATCTTGGTGGCGAGCTCGATATAAGAGCCGACGCGATGCCCCGGCCCCTCCCGCACCGCAGAGCTCTTCGCGACATGGCATCCCCGGCGATCGAAGAACGACCAGATCTTTTGGCTGCCGATGGTTTCCATGGCCTCGAACTCTCAGTTCGTCATTCCGGGGCTCGCGCAGCGAGAGCCCGGAATCCATTCCTCAACACGTGACGCGGCCCGATGGATTCCGGGCCTGCGCCTATCGGCGCATCCCGGAATGACGAACATGGATGCGACGTGGTCACCGCCCCACGAGTTGATCGGCAAAATACCCGATCGTCTTGCGATAGATCACCGCCCTGTTCCACTCGCGCATCGCTTCGAAATTGGCGCTGCCTTCGCCATAGGGCGCGCCCATCTTGAAGCCGTTCGAGTGCAACAGGTTCGCGGTCGAGGCCAGCACGTCGGGCACCGAGTGGCGCAGATCGACATGGCCGTCGCCGTCGAAATCGACGCCGTACTTGATGTAGGACGACGGCAGGAATTGGGTCTGGCCGATCTCGCCGGCATAGGCGCCGATCATGTCGTTCAGACGCAGATCGCCGCGCTGCAGGATCTTGAGCGCGGCGAGCAGCTCGCCCTGGAACAGGTCGGTGCGGCGGCAATCATGCGCCAGCGTGGCGAGCACGCGGAACACCGGCAGCTTGCCCATGTCGCCCTTGCCGAAATCGGTCTCCAGCCCCCAGATCGCAACCAGGATCTGGCGCGGCACGCCGTATTGCTGCTCGATCTTTGACAATAGCGCCGCGTGCCGCTGCAGCATGGCGCGGCCGCCATTGATGCGCCCCGAGCCGACGCGGGTTGCGACATACTGCTCGAAGGTCTTGTTGAAGGTGTAGCGCTGCCGCCGGTCGAAGGCGAGCACCCCGCCATCCTGCTGCACCCCGCCGAGCGCCTGCGAGATCACATCCTGCTGGATGCCGGCCGCGGCCGCCTCCTGCGAGAACGACTGCACGAAGGCCGGAAAACTGCCGCCGCAGCGGGCGGCGTAGGAGGGGGTGGCAAGCAGCAAGGCGCCGAAGAAGACCGCCAAACGACACCTGAGCATGCAACAATCCCTCCTGCTTCGAATGGCCGATCATGCCATGGAGCAAACGCGACAGTCAAAGCGTCGGCACTGACATTCTGTCCACGGTCGCGTCATCGCGCGACCGCACACCCGCACCGGCATTCTTGCCCCTCCACTTCTGCGGCGGATTGACCAGACTCACCAGCGTGTAGCTGATGATCAGGAGCAGGAACCAGGAGCCGAGCTTCTCGATTCCGACCATCGACCAGCCGAGCCGCTGCGAGGGATAGAGCCAGGTCTTGGTGAAGGTGCCGATGTTTTCCGTGAACCAGATGAACAGCGACACCAGCACGAGGCCGAGCAGCAGCGGCATCGAGCGATAACGGGTCCAGACCTTGAAATGGATGCTTGCGCGGCCGAACAGCCAGATCGCCCAGGCGAACAGCCCCCAGCGCAGGTCGATGACGTAATGATGGCTGAAGAAGTTGACATAGATCGCGACGCTGAGAGCGATCAGGCCGAGCCGGCGCGGATGCTGGACAAAACGGAAATCGAACAGCCGCCAGCAGCGGCAGATGTAGCTGCCGATGCAGGAATACATGAAGCCGGAGAACAGCGGCACGCCGCCGATGTGGAAGATGCTGGGCTCCGGATAGATCCAGGAGCCGACGGAGGTCTTGAAGACTTCCATCGCGGTGCCGACGACATGGTAGATCAGGACGACCCGGGCCTCCTCCCAGGTCTCGAGCTTTCCGGCCAGCAGCGCGACCTGGACGGCGAGCATGCAGAGAAACAGGAAGTCATAGCGCGCGAGCAGAGCGTCCGGCGGATAGAAGCGCCAGGTGCCGATCATCAGCGCCACCGCGATGCCGCCGAACAGGCAGGCCCAGGCCTGCTTGACGCCGAAGCGAAGGAATTCGTAAAGCCCCGCGGTCCAGCGGCGCTGCGCCATCACCAGGCCGAGGCGATGTTCGGCGGCGATGAAGCGGCGCAGCGGCGGCCAGTTGGCCGCGGCGCTCGCGATCGGTTTGGCCTGGCTTGTTATCCTGTGATGCACGCCGCGGACGGTGGCGGCCGATCACGGTCGCAGCGCGGCGGAGTTGTGCAGATTTCCCTCAATCCCTGAGCTGCCGCTCCAGACCTGCAAAGTCGATCTCGGCCCAGCGCTCGCAGATCTTGCGGTCGTGAATCCGCCAGAACGTCATGCCGCGGAATTCGACATGGCGACCGGACGGGGCAATGCCGCGCCAGGGGCTGCGGTGCCGGCCCCGCCAGACGAAACGGCCGGCGACGATGTCGCGCTCGGCCACCAGACATTCGGCCACCGCCGAAAGATCGGCGAAGGCCTCGTGCATGCCGGTCGCATACGCGATCACCTCCTCGGCGCTCATCCGCTTGCCCGCCGCATGGTCGAAGAAATCGGATGCCAGCTGAGCGCGGATCGCATCGGGATCGAGACGATTGATCACGGCGTCGTAATGCGCGAGCACGAGCGCCTTGTTGGCGTCGCTTGTGGCGTTGGACATCGGGGATCGGCTCTCAAGAAAAAAGTTGTATGGAGCTAAGGATGCGCCTCATACGCGAATCGGTGGGGATGATGCAAGTGACGAAGGTCAGAAAAATCAATGCTTTCGGCACCGGCGCGTTTCGGCGTCGAAGCGAAAGGCGGTTGCCGGGAAAGTGCGTCCGCAAGCGGTAACATCATCCGATGGCTTGATCATGCCGCTGGCATGCAAGAAGCGGACGCGCGACACGGGTGCATCTCGGCGCGCGTGTGAACGCCGGAGGCGCCGGCTGCGACCAAGAAGGCACCGGCCCGGTCAACCGGTTCCACCGGCGCGCCGCCGCTCACCGGTCTTGTTCATGCAAAGGTGCGCCACTAAAGCCGGGCATGCTGGCTGCAACGACGACGTCATTTGGGGAACGCCATCCGGTGACGAATTCTGGAATGAGGATGTGCTGCCGATGACGACCGCCGGACGCTTCGCATGCGCGCGCAGGGTTGCCGTGTCGCTCGGTATCATCCTTGCGCTTGGCGCCACACTGACCGGGCCGATCGACAGTGCAGCCGCGCAGAATGCCCGCGCCAAACGTACGCCGGCACAAGGTGCCGGCAGCACGCAGGCGGTCACCGCGCAGATGAAGAATGCCATCGCGCTGACGCGCGGCGGCAGGATCGACGCCGGCGCCGTGCAACTCAATGCCGCGCTCGACGCCGCCGACAGGCTCGACGACGCGCAGTTCGTGATGGAGCAGTATTACGACGCGACCGCCGCGCTGCGCGCGGTCAAGCGCGACGACCTCGCCGAGAAGCTGTTCGTGCGCGCGTTCCAGAGCAAGGCGGCGGCGCAGTCGCCGCCCGGCAATGCCGACGTGCTGCTGGAATACGCCATCCTGCTGTCCGATCACGCCAGGATCGCGGAAGCGGTTCCGCTCTATATGAAGGGAATCGCGGCCTTCAACGCCTATTGGGGCGAAGGCTCCGAGGAATCACTGATCGCCAATGACAAACTCGCGGTGGCGCTGTCGGCCAACGGGTCGGCGGCATCAGCGACCAATCTGGGCCGGCATAATTTCGAGCGCTCCGAGAAGGCACTGGGCCCCGACCATCGCACCACCTGGAAACTCGCCAACAATTATGCGGACATGCTGCGCGAGATCGGCGCGCCGGCGAAGGCGCTCGAGCTCGATCTGTTCGCGATCGAGAAGCGTGCCAAGCACTATGGCGAGAACCATCTCAACACGCTGGTGACGGTCAACAATGCCGGCCAGGATTTCCTCAATCTCGGCCGCTTCGACGACGCCCGCCGCTATTTCCGCCGCCATCGCGCCATCGCGGTCGCTATGGCGCCGAAGGACCCGAGCTTTGCCGGACAGGCCGACGCCTGGCTGTTCTACACCGACATGCTCGCCGCCGGCGACGCGCCGACATCGCAAGCCGATCTGGAGCGGCTGGAGGCGATCGTCGCCAATGAGGAGAATTTCGCGGACTTCCTGCGCATCAAGGCCGCGGTGCTGGCTGCCGGCAAGCGCGAGGCGCGCGGCGAGCGAGGTGCGGGCATGCGGCTGCGCGAAACCGCGCTGGCGATCTCGACCCGCGCCTTCACCGCGCAGCATCCGATCTCGTTCGAGATCAAGCTCGGCATCGCGGTGGCCTTGATTGCCACCGATCCGAACCGTGCGGTGCAGAACTTCACCGCGCTCGACCGCGAGATGTTCGAATGGATGAAACGCGAGGTCGGCACGGCCGGCGACCGCGCAGTCGCCGAAGCGATCCGCGCCCACGCCGATCATCTCTTGTTCGCGTTCGGCCGCTTCGCCACCGGGGCCGGCGCGGCCGTGGCGCAGCCTGCCTTTGCCGCCGCCGTGCTGCGCTGGAAGACGCTCGGCGGCGGCGACGCCACCGCGCTGCGCCGGTTCGAGACTGAAGTGGCCGGCAAGGACGAGGAGACCGCGGCGCTGGTGCGTGCGGCGCTGCGACTCAATGGCGAAAAGCAGGAGCTGTTCTCGTCGGGCAATATCGACGACTGGGCGCGATCGGTGTGGCATCGGCAGGACGCAGCCGAGAAGGCGCTGAACAAGCGGCTCGATGCGATCGGCGCGAAGCTGCCGCAAGATCCGATCCGTCCCGCGCAGCTGCTCGCCCCGCGGGAAGCCGTCGTCAACTACTTCATCACGCGGCAATGGAAGGCGGACCGGCAATCGAAGGACCCGCTGGCGGCGACCTTGCTCTACGCCATCGTCGAGACCGCGCAAAGCGAGCCGCGCGTCGTCGATCTCGGCGATCCCGGCAAGATGGTCGACACCAGCGTGCGGACCGAGATCGCGCGGCTGCGGACGATGCAGGCCACCGCGCCTGATCTCGACGAAAGAGCACTCGACACCAAGGGCCGCTTCCAGAACCTGCACGCGCGGCTGTTCGCGCCGCTGGAGGCAATGCTGAAGGACAAGACCACGCTCTATGTGGTGCCGGACGGCTTCCTGTTTGCGGTGCCGTTCTCGCTGTTGCCCGACGCTGACGGCGGCCTGCTGGAGGACAAGTTCGCGATCCGGATGCTGACCAGCCCCGATGCGCTGATTGCGATCCACGCGCGCGAGACGCTCGACAAGCAGGGCGCGATGCTGCTCGCCGGCGGCATCGAATACGGCGTTCCGGGGCCGATGCAGCTGCCGGCGACCCGGACCGAGATCGAGGCGATCGCAAAGCTCGCCCGCGCGCGCGGCGCGCCGGTCGAGATGCTGAGCGGACGCGGCGTCAGCGAAGGCGTGCTGCGCGAGGCGATCGGCAAGGCCCGCATCGCGCATCTGGCGACCCACGGTTTCTATCACGACAGCACCGCCTCTGGCCTCGACACGCTGTGGCAGAGCGGCATCGTGCTGTCGGGCGCCGGCGACAGCCGCTGGCCGCTGCGCGACGACAAGGACGGCTATCTCTACGCCTTTGAACTGATGGACTGGGACCTCTCCGGGCTCGATCTGCTGGTGCTGTCGGCCTGCGAGACCGGCCGCGGCGACGAGAGCTTCGTCAGCGGGCTGCGCGGCCTGCCGACCGCGCTCGGCATTGCCGGCGCGCGCCGCGCGCTGCTGACGCTGTGGCCGGTCGCCGACGAAGGCACCGCGAACTTCGCCTTGCGCTTCTACGAGCACCTCGCCGAGGGCCTGACCTATTCCGATGCGCTGCGCCAGACCCGGCGCGATGCGCGCGACGGCAAGGTCGCCGGCGCCCGCGACGCCAGCGTGTGGGCGGCCTTCGTGCTGTTCGAGGGCTGAGACGGCGACCTGACGCAAGAGAACGGTGGACATCCCACAGGCCGTTGTCATCTTGACATGTCGCCGGACTACGTCCGATCGCATCTCAAGGGCGTTTCGCCGCCGGATTGCGCAGGGCAGCCCAGCGCGCAAAGGCGCGGGATTTGCTTTGACAGCCTTGCCACGATCGGGGACAAGCCGCGCATGCCAAAAAAACCCGGGACCAATCCCAAAGGCGAATTCGCCTTCTTCAACGTCTTCTATGAAGACGGCTCGCAGCGCTCCAACCGCCGTGTGCCCTCGGAGCTGCTTGGCGGCCTCGACGGCGACGAGCCGGTGCGCGCCTTCCTGCGCGACCAGGACCGCGAGATCGCCGAAAAGGGCGGCCGCCCGCCGCTCGAGATCAAGTCGATCGAGCGGGTCGGGGCGAAGAAGAAGTAGCGGCGCGGCGCGAGCCATCCGCCCGCTCGGTCATCTCCCATTGCCACTTCTTCCGTCATTCCGGGGCGCGCGCAGCGCGAGCCCGGAATCCATCGGGCCACACGTTTCGCGGTAGAATGGATTCCGGGCTCGGCGCTGCGCGCCGCCCCGGAATGACGACGAGATAACGATCACTCAACAAACAAAAACGGCGGGCCCAGGCCCGCCGCTCTTGTTTCGATGGATACCGACTGAATCAGTTGTCGAGGAACGACCGCAGCTTCCGCGACCGTGACGGGTGCTTCAGCTTGCGCAACGCCTTGGCTTCGATCTGGCGGATGCGTTCGCGGGTGACCGAGAACTGCTGGCCGACTTCCTCCAGCGTGTGGTCGGTGTTCATGCCGATGCCGAAGCGCATGCGCAGCACGCGCTCTTCGCGCGGGGTGAGCGAGGCCAGGACGCGCGTGGTGGTCTCGCGCAGGTTGGATTGGATCGCGGCGTCGATCGGAAGGATCGCATTCTTGTCCTCGATGAAATCGCCGAGATGCGAGTCTTCCTCGTCACCGACCGGAGTCTCGAGCGACAGCGGCTCCTTGGCGATCTTCAGGACCTTGCGGACCTTCTCCAGCGGCATGCCGAGCTTCTCGGCAAGTTCTTCCGGGGTCGGCTCGCGGCCGATCTCGTTGAGCATCTGGCGCGAGGTGCGGACGATCTTGTTGATCGTCTCGATCATGTGCACGGGGATGCGGATGGTGCGGGCCTGGTCGGCGATCGAGCGGGTGATCGCCTGCCGGATCCACCAGGTGGCGTAGGTCGAGAACTTGTAGCCGCGGCGATATTCGAACTTATCGACCGCCTTCATCAGGCCGATATTGCCTTCCTGGATCAGGTCGAGGAATTGCAGTCCGCGGTTGGTGTATTTCTTGGCGATCGAGATCACGAGACGGAGGTTGGCTTCCACCATCTCCTTCTTGGCCTGACGGGCCTCGCGCTCGCCCTTCTGCACGCCGTGCACGATCTTGCGGAATTCGCCGATCTCGAGGCCAGTGAGCGCCGCCAGCGACTGGATCTCGTGGCGCAGATCCTTGATGCGGTCCTTCTCGTGATGGACGAAGTTCTTCCAGCCCTTGGCCGACAGCTTCGAGACGCGGTTGAGCCAGCGCGGATCGAGCTCCGAGCCCTGGTAGTTGCGCAGGAAGTCCTCACGCGCGACGCCGTGGCTGTCGCCGAGGCGCAGCAGGCGGCCCTCGAAGGAGACCAGCTTCTTGTTGATGTCGTAGAGCTGCTCGACCAGCGAATCGATGCGGGCCTGGTTGAGGCGCAGCGACTTCACCTCGACGATGATCTCGTCCTTCAGCTTCTTGTACTTGCGCTCCTGCGACGGCGACAGCGACTCGCTCTGCAGCTGGTTGGCGATGTCCTGCTCCTGCAGGCGGCGCAGCTTCTTGTACTCGGACGCGATCTTGTCGAAGGTCTCGACCACTTTCGGCTTCAGCTCGGCCTCGATGGCGGCGAGCGACATCTGGTTCTCGAACTCGTCGTCGTCCATGTCGCCTTCGGCAGCGGCCTCGGCGGGATCCTTCTCCTCGGCGCCGGCTTCGCCACCGGCGGGCGCGGCGCGGAACGGGGTCGGCGACGGCGGGGCGGCAGGCGGCGCGACATGGGCCGGCGCCCCGGCTTGCGCATCACCGCCATTGCCTTCAGCCGCCGCGCCCTCGGCGCCGTTGTTGCCGATCAGGTTCGGATTGATGCCGCCCTTCGACTCCGGGCCGGCATAGGTGGCTTCGAGATCGATGATGTCGCGAAGGAAGATCTTTCCTTCGTTCAATTCGTCGCGCCAGATGATGATGGCCTGGAAGGTCAGCGGGCTCTCGCAGAGGCCCGCGATCATCGCCTCGCGGCCGGCCTCGATGCGCTTTGCGATGGCGATTTCACCTTCGCGCGACAGCAGCTCGACGGTGCCCATCTCGCGCAGATACATGCGCACGGGATCGTCGGTACGCTCGCCGGGCTCCGACTTCTTGACCTCGGTGACGGCCTTCTGCGTGACCTCCACGAGCTCGTTGTCGGTCTCGTCGTCACCGTCGTCCTTCTCGTCCTCGCCTTCGGAGTCATCCGCCTCGGTGACGTTGATGCCCATGTCGGAGAGCATCGACATGATGTCTTCGATCTGTTCGGGCGAGGTCGTATCGGAGGGCAGCACTTCGTTGAGCTGATCGAAGGTCACGAAGCCGCGCTTCTTGGCCTGCTTGATCATCTTCTTCACCGCGGCATCCGACAGGTCGAGCAACGGCGACGGCGCGTCAGCGGAATCCTTCTCAGGGGCATCCGCTGCCTTGTCGTCTTTTTCCTTGTCCTTAACCTGCAGCGTCTTTGCCTTGGTGGCCATTCACTAAGCTCCCGAAACGCGGTCATGCAAAATGGCGCCAAGCGCACACATCGGCATGATATCTAGATTTACTCTCTCGACGCACAAAGGGCGGCGCAAAATCTCGCCACCCCTGTCATCCGTCTCGACGGTTTCCATCTGCAATAGCCGCGAGGCTATTAAGTTTCGCTTAACCCTGTTTTTGCAGCCAAACCATGGATTTGGCGAGTCTTTTTGCGGGTTCGGCCAGCGCCGTCCGCAGCATTTTTGTTATCAGACATTACGTTGGAACCGGCCCGATAATTCGCCGAACCCTTCGATCAGGGCTTCGGTCCCATCGGCTTCTGCCATCCGGGCCTGGATATCCTGCAACCATGCCAGATTGGCCTCGCTGGAGTCTTCAGCCAAGGCGGCTTCCGCGTCTTTTCTTTCCCTAAGTAAGGCGTGGGTTTTCTGATGCAAGGCAACGAGTTGACGCCAGGTCGATAAAACATCCTCGCGCGCGGCGCCAACCTGCGCGCCCCACACCGCCTGGGTTGTGATCGCCCGCTCAACCCTTTGAAGAATATGAGATAATCCACCCGCCTCGAGGTCGGATCGCATCTTCTCGGCCTGCTCCTCGACGTCCGGGGAATGATGATGGTCGTGGGCAAAGGCCGCGATAATGGCGGCCCTGAGCTTGTGGGCCTCGGGATGAGCAAGCTCAAGGGCTGCCACCTCCTCGAGATGATCGTGCAGCAGCCAGGGGTGGTTGATCAGGCATTGCAGGATCAGGGCCTCGCGGCGCGAGATAGCGCTGCGCTGGCCGCGCATGATCGGACTGTTGGCGAGCTGCGGGCTCGCCGCCTGGTAGGGGCCCCGTGAAATCCCGGGGGTGGCGCCGCCCTTGGCGCCGAACCGGCCGGCCTGGCCCGGTCCGCGCGGGACAAACTGGCGGGGTGATTCGCCGCCGCGCCCGCCTCCGAAATTGCTCCTGCCGAAGCCGCCGCCGCGGCCATAGCCGCCACGTCCGCCCTCCGGGGCGAAATTGCGTTGCAGCCGCTCCTGCAAATCCTGCCGGTAATAGCGGCGCACCACCTCGTCGCGGATGCCGTTGGCGAGCTCGCCGATCCGCGCCTCCAGCGCCGCGCGGCGCTCGGGGGTGTCGAAATTGCCGCCTTCGATCTCGCGCGACCAGATCATGTCGGCGAGCGGGCGCGCCGCCGAGATCACCTCCTCGATCGCAGCGCGGCCGCCGGAGCGGGCGAGATCGTCGGGGTCCTGTCCTTCCGGCAGCAACGCGATGCGCAGGCTCTTGCCGGGCTTGAGCTGCGGCAGGGCAATGTCCGCAGCACGATACGCCGCCTTCTTGCCGGCGCGGTCGCCGTCGAAGCAGAGGATCGGCTCGTCGACCATCTTCCAGAGCAGCGCGAGCTGGTTCTCGGTCAGCGCCGTGCCGAGCGGCGCGACCGCGCCGGGAAAGCCCGAGGTGACCATCGCGATGACGTCGACGTAGCCCTCGACGACGATCAGCTGCGCCCCGTCATGCGCGGCCTGCCGTGCTGTGAACAGGTTGTAGAGATTGTCGCCCTTGTGAAACAGCGTGGTTTCCGGCGAGTTCAGGTATTTTGCCGGAACGTCCTTCTCCAGCGCGCGACCGCCGAAAGCGATGACGCGGCCGCGGGCATCCGTGATCGGGAACATGACGCGGTCGCGGAAGCGATCGAAAGGCACCGGCTTGTCCTCGCCGGACACCAGGAGACCTGCCTCCACCATGTCCTCGGTCGAAATGCCCTGAGCGCCGAGATGCTCCTTCAGCGCAAAGCGATCCGGCGGCGCATAGCCCATCCGGAACTGGAGCTGGGTCGCCGGCGAGATAGCGCGGTCGGCGAGATAGCCACGCGCCTTGGCGCCATTGCGTGAGGCCAGCGTGTCGGCGAAGAATTTGGTCGCCAGTTCCATCACGTCGTGCAGGGTGCGGCGATGCTGCTCGTGGCGCGCCGCATCGGGCGTTACGGCCGGCAGCGGGACTCCCGCCATCGCGGCGAGACGTTCCACCGCCTCGGGGAAAGTCACGCCCTCGGTCTTCATCAGGAAGTCGAAGATGTTGCCGTTCAGCCCGGACGAGAAGTCGAACCAGGCCTGCTTCTGGTCGTTGACGAAGAACGAGGGCGTCTTCTCCTGCTGGAACGGCGACAGCCCCTTCCACTCCCGCCCGGCCTTCTTGAGCTTGACGCGCTTGCCCACGACTTCCGAGACCGGAAGCCGGGCGCGCAGTTCATCGAGGAATTCGGGCGTGAAACGCATCTGGCTCGGGTTCGGCGTCAATCGGACATCGATATAGTGACGAAGCCCTCAACCCATCAAGTTTATCGACCTTCGCCCGTTATCCACACCCTCGTCATTCCCAGGCGATGCTCGGCGTCGAGCCCGGAATCGATGCATCCGCATTGCCGGCCTATGGATTCCGGGCTGAGCCCTTGCGGGCTGCCCCGGGATGACGGTGGGGATGATCGTCATGACCGAGCTTGCCCCCTCCCCGGTTACGGGATTGGATAAGCCATGTTCACGACGTTCAGAGGCGGGCAGAGCGGCGGCTGGCAGGTTACGTCCATCACGCGGGTGAAGGGCGAGACGCTGCCGAAGGTCGCGGCGCTGTCGATTGTTACCAGCGAGTCGATCGCGCTGCCGCTGCTGCCGGCACAGACTTCCTGGCGGCTCGCCGGCGTCGCCAGCCATCTGCGCTACACCGAGAAGGAAGAGCGCGAGAAGCTTGCCGCCGTGCAGGCCGGACTCGGCCGCAGCGAGGCAACGCACGCGGCACTGATCCCGATCAGGAAGTCTGCGGCATGGTGGGAGCTCACCCAGGAGGAGCGCCGGGCGATCTTCGAGGACAAGTCGCACCACATCGCCGGCACCTTGAAATACCTGCCGGCGATCGCTCGCCAGCTGTTTCACGCCCGCGACCTCGGTATGCAATTCGACTTCCTGACCTGGTTCGAATTCGCGCCCGAGCATGCGAGCCTGTTCGACGAGCTGGTCGGCATGCTGCGCGCCACCGAGGAATGGAGCTTTGTCGAACGCGAGGTCGACATCCGCGTCGAGCGGGAAGTGTGAAGCGCTAATGCGCGAGAAACTTTCCTGAGGCGATCCGCGGCAGCTCGGTGACCGGCCAATTGTAGAGATAGGTCCACGCCTCGCGTGCGCTGCCGTCGGCGAGCGTGACCTTGAGCATCTCGCGGAGATATTCGGTCGGCGGCGGAAAGCCTTCGCCGCAGGCCTCGTACATGTCGAATTCGCGCAGCATGGCTTCGCGCGCGCGCAGGCGGAACAATTCACCGTGCACGATGTCGGCGGGATCGTCCGAGGCGACGAGGCCCGGATAATGCTTCACCAGATAAAGCCGGCCGCGGCACTGCGCCGGCCCGAGGAATTCGGCATTGCCGGCAAGCAGCTTCGCCATCGGATGGTCGAAGCCGCGCATCAGCGTGCCGTAGACGAAGAGAAGATCGGAGATCATGGCCTAACCTGTCATTCCGGGGGCGCAGCGAAGCTGCGAGCTATGATGCGCAATTGCGCATCTGAGAATCCATTTCACCAGACGGATGCTGTGCGAGATGGATTCCGGGCTCGCCCTTCGGGCGCCCCGGAATGACGGAATGGTTGGGAAGAATCAAGCCGCCACCACCTCATCCGTCACCACGACGAACTTCGTCAGCGTCATGCGGCCGAAGCTCGTGGTGAGCGCGACGTCGGCGGCGTCGCGGCCGGTCGCCATCAGGATGCGGCCGATCCGCGGCACATTGTGGCGGGCATCGAAGGTGTACCACTGGCCCGACAGATAGACCTCGAACCAGCCGGAAAAATCCATCGGCGCGGGGTCCGGCGGCACGCCGATGTCGCCGAGATAGCCGGTGCAGTAGCGCGCCGGAATGCCCATGCAGCGGCAGAAGGTGAGCGCCAGGTGCGCGAAGTCGCGGCAAACGCCGGCACGGCTTTCATAGACGTCATGCGCCGACTTCATATGATGGGCGTGCTGGTAGCCGAATGTCACGTGGTGATGCACGAAATCGGTGATCGCCTGCACCCGCGCCCAGCCGGGCTGCGTGTTGCCGAACAATGACCAGGCGATGTCGGTCAGCTTGTCGGTCTCGCAATAGCGGCTCGGCATCAGATAGAGCAGCATGTCATCGGGTAGCTGCTCGATCGGCACCTGCTGCGCCGCCGGATTGACGACATCAGGCAATCCCGAATCCCGCACCAGCGCGCTGCCACGAAAGGTGACGCCACCGGCCGGCGCGACCAGGCGGCCGCAGACATTGCCGAAGCCATCGCGATAAAGCCCGATCGGGACATCCGGCTCGGTCGAAATGCTTTCGGTGCCGACGATGTCGGCATAGCGCGACGGATGGATCGACAGCATGATGACCATCGGTGTCGGCAACGCCGCCGTGTAGGTGATCTCGAAACCGACCTTGATCTGCATCGTCAGGCCGTCTCCTGCTCGGCTGCGCTCTCGCCGACCGAGACGACCTTGATGTCGACGTCCATCGCGAGATAGGCATCCGCAGCGCCAAGATAGACGCCATGCAGCGGGATGGCCTGGCGCGGATCGCGCGCCACTGCGACGCGGATCAGATCGCGAGTGCCGACGATGCCGTTGGTCGGATCGAACTCGATCCAGCCCGCGCTCGGCAGATAGACCTGCACCCACGCGTGGGTCGAGCCGCCGCCGACATAGCCATGCGCGCTGCCGGGAGGCATCGCAAGATAGCCGGAGACGAAGCGCGCGGCGATGCCGAGCCGGCGCAGCGCCTCGATCATGAATAGCGCATAGTCGCGGCAAGTGCCGGACTGCGTCCGCAGCGTATCGAGCGGATGCTGGGTGCCCTGCTCGTAACGCTTGCGGTAGCTGAACGCCTCACGGATGCCGTGGGTCATGTCGCTGAGGATCTTGAAGGTCAGCGTCGGCGCCTCGACATCGAGGAAACGCCGCGCCCAGGCCGACAGCTCGCCGTTCGGGTCGCCATATTGCGGCGTGATGAACTGCTGCAGATCGGGGAATTCCTCGTCGTCGTAGAGGAACGGATAGAAGTACGCAGGGTCGTCCGGCGTCAGTGCAAACCTGTCGGCCGGATTGTGCTCCACCGTTGCGGTCGAGACAAAGGACAGCGTGTCGGCGCGCTCGTCAAAGGCCGCGATCGCGACGCTGTTGCCGAACACGTCGTGGATCCAGCGCAGCGACATTGGCTGCGGATCGATCACAAGTGCGCCGTCGAGCACGCGCAGATCATGGCCGTCGCGGGGGCGCAGCATGATGCGGTGTTCGCCGAACGCCACCGGGCGCGCGTAGCGATAAACGGTCTTGTGATGGATAGTCAGGAGCGGCATCTTCAAACAATCATCGTGATTTCGAGCCGCATAATCTATAGAGAAAGCTGCTCGATTCCAAACCAGCATGCCGCTTGAATAGGCAAAGTTGAGGAAAAAAGCCCTTGAATTACGGTGGCGGTCCATCTTTCCTGCTCGCAAGCACCGATGCTTCACCGGTTCTTGAACATAATGCGGCCGGCCGCTCACCGTTCCTATTCACCTGCGACCACTACGGCAGGCTGATTCCCTCCTCGCTCGGCGATCTCGGCCTGCCCGAAGGCGAGCTCGTCCGGCACATCGCCTGGGACATCGGCATCGCCGGCGTCGCCACGCAGCTCTCCGACCTGCTCGGCGCGCATTTGATCGCGCAGCGCTACTCGCGGCTCGTGATCGACTGCAACCGGCCGCCGCATGTCGCAAGCTCGGTCCCGCTGATCAGCGAAGCCACCACCGTTCCGGGCAATGAGGGCCTGTCGCGCGAGGCCGCCGAGATGCGCCGCGCGCAGATCTTCGATCCCTATCACCGGCGCATCGACCACATCATCGACGAGCGTGCGCGACAGGGCATGCCGACCGTGCTGGTGTCGCTGCACAGCTTCACGCCGGTCTATGCCGGCATCGCACGTCCCTGGCACATCGGCACGCTGTATCATCACGACAAGGCGCTGCCGCCGCTGCTGCTCAAGCATCTGCGTGCCGAGGGCGATCTCGTGGTCGGCGACAACGAGCCCTACGCGGTCAGCGACGAGACCGATTACACGATCCCGGTGCATGGCGAGCAGCGCGGCCTGATGAATTCGGGCATCGAGATCCGTCAGGACCTGATCTCCGATCAGGCCGGCGAGACGGCATGGGCCGAACGGCTGGCGCGCATCCTCGGCGAGATCGAGACGACGCTGCGCGCCGAAGCGCGGATCTAGCGCGTCGCCCGATCAGTTCGGCCGGCGCTGCCAGATGAACAGCAGGTAGAGCAGCACGGGCAGGCCGAGCGCCACCCACGAGACGGCATCCCACCAGCCGTCGCCGACCAGCGCGCTGATCAGGCCCACTGTGCTCACGATCGCGATCACGAGCGGCGCGGCGAAGATCTGGGTCAATGTGCGATGTGCGACCATGCTGAAATCACGACGTGAGTGCGGGATTGTCGATCGAGGCGGCGTTGGCGATGGCGCGCTCCTGGCTGACACCCGCCTTGCGGCGGCGCGTCCACAGATACACGCCGGTGATGAGGATGAAGATGGTCAGGATGTCGAGCAGAGCCCAGACGATCTTGAGCGGCATGCCCCCGTAGTCGCCGAAATGCAGCGGCTGCGAGATGTAGAGCGTCGACACGTACCAGGGCATGTCGCGGCTGTCGGTCAGCGTCCCGGTCTCCGCATCGATCAGCGCGGGCTTCAATAACCGCGAGGTCAGCGGCGTATCGCCGTGCAGGAACACCGCGTAGTGGCTCTTGCTGCTGAACAGCGTTCCCGGAAAGGCGACGAAGCTCGGCGTCATGCCGGGCACCGCACGCTTGGCCTCCACGACCGCCGCATTCAGCGAGGACAATTTCGACGGCACCGGCCGGTCCTTGTAGTGCGCGGTCATTTCGGTGAGCTGACCGAACTGCCACATCTTGAGGACGAGATCGGCCCAGGTGTTGATGACGCCGGTGAAGCCGACCACCAGCGTCCAGGCGACCAGCAGGATGCCGGCGAGATTGTGCACGTCGAGCCAGCGCACCACGCGGGTGCGCTGCGCGCGATAGGCGCCGAACCGCAGCTTGCGCATCGACGGCGCGTAGACGACGATGCCGGAAATGATCGCGACGCAGAACAGTATCCCCATCAATCCGAGAAACAGCTTGCCGGGCAGCCCTGCGAACATGTCGGTGTGCAGTTTCAACATGATGTAGGTGAAGCGGCCGGTCACGTCAGGGGAATCGAGATAGACGCCGGTATGTGTGTCCATCCGGATCAGCAAATTGTTGGTCGGATCGGCATCGATCGTCGGGCCGACGCTGACCCACATCGCGCCGGGATTGTCGCGGTCCCAGATCAGAAAATGCGGCACCTTGCCCGGCGCCTGCGCCAGCGCATTGGCGAGCAGATGATCCAGATCGGCCGGCGGCGTGCCTTGCGGCACGTCGGCCGCCTTGACCTGGCTGTGCAGGAGATCGTCGATCTCGTCATGGAAGATCAGCGGCAGGCCGGTGATGCATAACAGCAGCATGAACAATGTGCAGATCAGGCTGGTCCATTTGTGGACGGCGCCCCATTGCCGCAGGGATTTGGTCGTCGCAGTCAAGGTCGCTACCTAATTCCAGAGTCTCCATTGTTGCCGTCACTAACACGATGGAGGACGCGCGCAGCCGCACGGCGATTAGAACGCGTCCAGTGTAGGGCTTATCGCCAATCGTGTTGCGATCGCGCAACGAGGGCGGCCGGAAAGTGCCACGATGCGTCCAGGTATTTCGCGCAACTGTAGGATCGTTCTAAACTGAATCGCCGAGACCGGGTCAGCATCAGCCGGCCGGCGCGGCATGGACGGCATGCTTCGCGCGGCATCTGGGACCCGGCCCGCGCATGTAGTGCTGTTCGGGCCGATAGGGATCGCACATTCGCGCGATCAATTTCTGCCAGGCGCTCGTGACCGCGTTCAGACCGCGGCGAAGCGACAGCAATGATGAATGCGATGACGACAAGGCGCGTCCTCAGTGCGGTTTGCCAAGCACGAAGGCGAAGGGCAGGATCACGATCTCCTCGCCGGCCTCGTCGCTGACATGCACGGCCCAGTCGCGCCAGTCTTCCAGACTGACCGTTGCGACCAGCGAGCGCATCATGCGGGTCGCCGCCTCGCAGGCCTCGGAGAGGTTGTCGACCGAGGCGCCGCGGCGATCCATCAGCACGCCGCGCGTATTCGAGCAATGGAAATAGACCTGTGTCATGTCCGTATCCTCGCAAGCGCCGGGCGATCGGGGCTCGCCCTTGCATGTCGAAGCTTTACGCAGGCCAGGCGAGACGATCCGTGACGCGCCTCACACATCAGTGAGGCAGCCCGCTAGATCGCTTCACCAAATCGCGATTTGACAAATCTCCTATATTTGTCAAATTCGTCAAATGGGACCGAAGACCCGCATCCTCGATGCCACCATGCTGGTGTTCCGCCGGCACGGCTTTCGCCGCTCCTCGATCGAGCAGGTCGCCGAGGCGGCCGGCCTGACGCGGCAAGCGCTCTATCATCATTTCGAATCCAAGGAAGCGCTGTTCCGCGCCGTGATCGAGCGCATCCATGAATCCGCGATCGCAGCCGAGGAAGCAGCCGTGGCCGAAGCGGAGACGGCGGGGGGCAATCTCGGCGATATCCTCGCCGCGGGCCTGACCGCGCGGATATCGACCATGATCGCCTCGCTGGACGGCTCGCCGCATATCGAGGAATTGTACTCCGAGCACCTCGTGCACGCGCGCGACCTCTACCAGACCTATGCCGCACGCCATGCGGAGCGCGTGGCCGCCACCATCGCGCGGATCGCGCGCAAGCAGCAACTCTTGCTGCCGCAAGACCTGTCGCCGGCCGAATTCGCCCGGCTGGTCGAGATGTCGATGTACGCAGCGAAGTCGCAGTATCCGGCGATGCAGCCGGCCGATGCATTCCTGAAGGACATGGCGATCATGGTGCGCACGCTTTGCGCCGGCGCCATCCCGAGATCCGAGACAAAATCCTCGTCGAAATCACGACAGCCGCCCGCCAGGAAGGCGGCAATCCGCAACAAGCCGACACGCAGGACAATAGGAGGACAGTCATGACCACGACGACCGTCAACGGCCGCGTCGAATCCCTGCCCGATGATCCCGACGCGCTCCTGATCGACATCGTGCGCGACCAGCTCAAGCTCACCGGCACCAAGCTGGTGTGCGGCGCCGGCGTCTGCGGCGCCTGCACGGTGCTGGTCGACGGCGCGCCGGTCACAAGCTGCCTGATGCCGGCGCAGGCCGCAGCCGGCAAGGCGGTGACGACGGTGGAGGGCATCGGCGCCGCAGGGCTGCATCCGGTGCAGAAGGCGTTCATGGCGCATGACGCCCTGCAATGCGGCTTCTGCACACCGGGCTTCATCGTGGAGGCGACCGCGTTCTGCGACCAATGGCGCGCGACCAGGGGAACGGCGGTGCCCTCGCGCGAGGAGATCGGCGCGGCGCTGTCGGGCCATCTCTGCCGCTGCGGCGCCTATGACGGGATTTTCCGCGCGGTCGCGGATGCCTGTGTCGGCCGCTTTGACGGCGACAATGTCGCAGCGCCCCGCATCGAGGCGCGCGACAAGGTGACGGGCGCGGCGAAATACACCGTCGACATCACGCATGACGGCCAGCTCGAAGGCTTGATCCTGCGCTCGCGCGAGGCGCATGCGCGGATCACCACGCTCGATCTCGCGCCGGCGCGCGCGCTCGCGGGCGTCACAGCGGTGTCGCTGCTCGGCGACGACAAGATCGTGCGCTATGTCGGCGAGCCGATCGCTGCGGTTGCTGCAAAGGACCGCAAGGCGGCAATGGCCGCGCTCGCCGCGATCAAGCTGACCTATGAAAAGCTGCCGGCGGTGGTCGGGCTCGACGCCGGACGCAAGGACGGCGCGCCTGTGGTGTTCGACAAGGCGAGCCGCAAGCGGGCCGGCAATGTCTCGGAAGCCGCAGGCGGACCGGCGCCGTGGAAGCAAAACATCCGCGGGCCGACCGCGGTTTTCTCGACCCGCGCCAAGAAGGCGCGCAGTTGGGTCGACGAGGCGCGGCAGGCCAATAACAGCCTGCTCGTCGAAGCCACCTTCCGCACCGCCACGCAGCAGCATGCGTGTCTGGAGCCGCATGCCGCGGTGGCGCGCTTCGACGGCGACCGGCTGACCCTGCACGCCTCGACCCAGCAGGTGTTTCACCTGAAGGAGCAGATCGCCAAGCGCTACAAGCTCGATCACGACAAGGTCCGCGTGATCGCCGAGCACGTTGGCGGCGGCTTCGGATCGAAGGCGAGCCTCGGCGTCGAGACGATCGCCGCGATCGAGCTCGCGCGCGCGGCCAAGGCGCCGGTGCGGGTCACCTACGATCGGCAGGAAGAGCTCTCGGTTGCCGGCTATCGGCCTGCCGCGGAACTGAAGGTCGCGCTGCTGCCGTCCGACCAGGGTGGCCTGAAAGCGCTCTCCGTCACCGCGCATGCCGATACCGGCGCCGCGACCAATTCGACGATCGCGGGCCTGGCGCGGCTGATCTATCCGGCCGAGGCGAAGGACCTGTCGGATTTCGACGTCATCAGCAACCTGCCGCCCGGCGCCGCCTTCCGTGGCCCCGGCGGTCCGCCGATGGCCTTCGCGGTCGAGCAATCGATCGACGAGGCCGCACTGCGGCTCAAGGTCGATCCGATCGCCCTGCGCAAACGCTGGGACCCCGATCCCAACCGCCAGCGGCTGTACGACTGGGCTTCCGGGCTCGACATCTGGCGCAATCGCAAACCACAACAGACCGGCCGCTACCGCCGCGGCATCGGCGTCGCCACCGGCTACTGGCTCTATCTGTGGCAGCCCAACGTGAAGGTCGAGGTCGCGGTCAAGGGCGGCCGCATCGTCGCCAGCACCGCGACGCAGGACATCGGCACCGGCACCCGCAGCGTGCTTGCCGATACGATTGCGCGCGAGTTCGATCTCGAGCCCGGTGATATCGATGTGCGGATCGGCGATTCCTCGCTGCCCGAAGGGCCCGGCTCCGGCGGCAGCCGCGTCACCGCCTCGGTGATGCCCCCGACGTTGCAAGCGGTAGGGAAGCTGAAGGCTCAAATCCTCGAACAAGCGACGCGAAAGCCTGCGCCCGGCTCGAACGCGCCGTGGCGCGAGCTGATCGCGCGCTCGCCCGACATCGCCGTGGTCGAGACGCGCGGCGAGGACGGCAAGAACACCGCACCCGGCATCCGCTCACCGCTGCGCGAAGTCGGCCTGATCGGCATGGTGTTCGGCTGGATGATGCGCCGCTTTTCCAATATCGCGGTCGGCGCCGGCGTGCCGAGCTCGGTGCAGGTGATCGAGGTCGAGGTCGACACCTGGCTCGGCCACGTCCGCGTGCTCAACGTTCACACCGGCATCGCGGTCGGCAAGATCGCGTCTCCCGCGCTGGCGCGAAGCCAGGCCTGCGGCGCTGTCATCCAGGGCCTCGGCTACGCGCTGTACGAGGCGCGCGAGCTCGATCCGAACACCGGCGACGTGCTGACCGCGGGGATGGAGGACTACCGCATCCCGGGGATCGCCGATACGCCCGAGATCGACGTCCATTTCGACGAAGCCGGCTTCGACCATGTGCTCGGCAACAGCGTCGGCATCGGCGAGGCGTCAACGGTGCCGACCTCGGCCGCGGTCGCCAATGCGATCCACGACGCGATCGGCGTCCGCCTCACCGAGATTCCGATCCGGCCCGACCGCATCGTCGCCGCGCTGAAAGGGAGGGATGCCGCATGAGCGCCGCAACAGCACTGGCAATGTCCGCACCCGAATTCCGCGCCGCCGGCACCGACCTGTCGGAGCGCCGTCGTAGCGGCCTGTCATGCGGGGAGGTCATCGATCTCACCGCCAGCCCCGACACGATCGGGGTCGCGTGGAATGCGGACGGCTCGGCGCGGATCGGCGCCCTGACTGCGATCGCAGCGATCGCATCGGATGCGCGGCTCGCCCAGGCCTATCCCGGCATCACCGCCGCCGCGCAGGGCCTCGCCACGCCGCAGATCCGGCATATGGCGACGCTCGGCGGCAACCTCGCGCAGCGCTCGCGCTGCTGGTATTTCCGCAATCCGCAGATCGCCTGCCTCAAGAAAGGTGGCACCGACTGTCCGGCGCGATCCGGCAACCATCTCTATCACGTCGCGTTCGATCTCGGCCCTTGCGTCGCGCCGCATCCGTCAACGATGGCGATGGCGCTGCTCGCCTATGATGCGAAGGTCACCACGGACCGGCACAGCGGATTGTCGATCACCGACGTGCTCGGCGATGGCAGCAACGGCGCGGTCGACAATCTCCTTGCGCCGGGCGAACGGATCGAGCGGATCGAGCTCCCCGCCCCGCTGGCCGGCGAGCGCGCGCACTACAAGCGCGCCATCAGCCGCTCCTACGCGGAATGGCCGCTGGTCGAGATCTGCGCGCGGGCCGTGATATCGGGCGGCACATTCCAGCAGGTCCACATCACGGCCGGCGGCATCGCCCCGGTGCCGCTGCGTCTCGAAGCAAGCGAGGCTGCGCTGCAGGGGAAACCGGCCACTGCCGCGACCATCGCACAAGCCGCCGAGCTCGCAACATCGGGAGCCAAGCCGCTGCCGATGACCGGCTACAAGCTCGAGCTGCTGACTGGCCTGGTGCGCGACGTGATGGAACGGATCGCGACGTAGCGCGAGCGACCGTTTCGGCCCCGGGCTCAGCGTGCCCGGGTCAGCGCCAGCCAGATGCCGCCGCCGATCATGAAGCCGCCTGAGATGCGCGACATCAGCCGCGTCCGCTCCTTGGAGAAGAACCTGCGGGCGCGGCCGGCGGCCAGCGCGTAGGCGGCATCGGTCAGCACCGCGGTTGCCATGAAGGTGACGCCGAGCAGCGCCACCTGCGGCAAATGCGGCTTGTCCATGTCCATGAACTGCGGAATGAAGGCGCCGAAGAACACCAGCACTTTCGGGTTCGACAGCAGCACCAGAAAGCCCTGCAGGAAGAAGCCGCCGCGCGGCGGCGGCGGCTTGTCGTCGGTGCCGACGCCCTCGACCGGCGAACGGATCAGCTTGATGCCGAGCCAGACCAGGTAGGCCGCGCCGGCAAAGCGCACCCAGTTGAACCAGTAGCCCATCGTGGCCATCAGCGAGGTCAGGCCGACCGCGACGATGCCGATCACGATCGCAAGCCCGACCTGCGCGCCCAGCACGTTGGTGAGCGCCGCACGGGTGCCGTAGCGCAGCCCGTTGGCGATCACCATCGTGACGATCGGACCGGGCAGCAGCGCCAGCGCGATGCAGGCGGCAACGAAGGCGAAATAGGCTTGCAGGGACATGAGGGGCTCTTCTGCTTCTTTGTCATTATTATGCACGTGAAGAGCGGACATGGAAACATCCGTGGTCCTTCGATCTGCGCGCCGCCGGATGGCAGTGCCCAAACACGCGCTCTTGACATGCAACCGTTTGGTTGCCTATTATCCGGCCCATGGATGAAGTCTTCAAAGCCCTCGCGGATGCCTCACGGCGGACGCTGCTTGACCGGCTTCACGATCACAACGGACAGACGCTCAGTGAGCTCTGCGACGGGCTCGACATGACGCGCCAGGCCGTCACCAAGCACCTTGTGATTCTCGAGGAGGCCAACCTCGTCACCACGATCAAGCACGGCCGCGAGAAGCTGCACTACCTCAACCCGGTTCCGATCCATCAGATCGGGGAGCGATGGATCAGGAAGTTCGAGCGCGGGAAACTGGCAGCGCTCAGCGAATTGAAAAGACAATTGGAGAAGCGTGATGAGTAAGCCGGACTGCGTCTACGTCACCTATATCGAGACCACGGCCGAGAAGCTGTGGCACGCGCTGACATCGAGCGACTTCACCGAACGCTTCTGGTTCGGCTATCGCGCCAGCTCCGACTGGAAGGTCGGCTCGCCCTACCAGTTGACCAAGGATGGCCGCTGCGCCGTGCAGGGCGAAGTGCTGATCATCCATCCGCCGCACAAGCTCGCCTACACCTGGGACGTGGTGAAGGAAGGCGTCGAGCGCGAGCAGGTCTCGCGCGTGACCTTCGACATCGAACCGCACGGCGGGGTCGTCAAGCTGACCATGACCCACGACAACCTCGGCCCGAAGACGCTGCGCGACGTCTCCGGCGGCTGGCCGATGGTCATTGCCAGCCTGAAGAGCTTCCTCGAGACCGGCCGCGAACTGCCGGCCGAACTGCTCACCAGCGGCGCCAGGGAGCCCTACCATGCCTAAGCCTGAATTCGTCTACGTCACCTACATCGAAACCACGCCGGAGCAGCTGTGGGATGCGCTGACCTCAACTACGTTCACGCGGCAATACTGGTTCGACACCGAGCTGCAATCGGACTGGAAGGTCGGCTCGCCGCTCGCGCTGGTAATGAGCGGCAAGACCACCGACACTGGCGAGATCCTCGAGGCCGACCGGCCGCGGCGTCTTTCCTATACGTTCAAGCACGAGGCCGATCCCGAACTGCGCAAGGAGCCGGCAACCAAAGTCGTGTTCACGCTCGAGCCGTTCGGCAAGATCGTGAAGCTGACCGTGACTCATGAGGGCTTCGGCGTCGGCAGCAAGCTGCTTGACGGCATTTCCAGGGGCTGGCCTGCGATCCTGTCTGCTCTCAAGAGTCTGCTCGAAACCGGCAAGGCGGTCGCGATCCCGCCCGCCGCGCTCGGAATCGACGGCTTCGAATGACAATGAAGATCTATCGAAGGACACGTGCGGACATGAACATCGAGACATTCAAGCCGGCCATCGTCTACGCGATCTACATTGCCGCCACGCCCGAGAAGGTGTGGCAGGCATTGACCGACGCCGAGCTCAGCCGGCAATACTTTTCCGGCAACGCGGTCGAGGTCGATCTCCGGGTCGGCGGCGCCTACGTCGTGCGCACGCCGGACGGCGCCGTGCACATCTCCGGCGAGGTGATCGCATGCGATCCCCTGCGGCGGCTGACCGTGACATTCAACGTCAACTGGCCGCAGCTCGTCGAGAAGCTCGGGCCGACGCTCGTCACCTGGGAGATCGAGCCGGCCGGCGACGGCGTGAAGCTGACCTTGCTGCAATCGCATGATCGCCCGATCAGCGACGACATCCTGTCCGGCGGCCGCGCCGGCTGGCCGGCGATCCTCTCCAGCCTGAAGAGCATGCTGGAGACCGGCAAGGCCATGGTGATCCCGATGCAGCCCCCGCAGCGCATGCTGGACGCGCTGAAGGAATTGGGGATACCGATGCCGGGGTGAGGTTCACTCCCTTCGCAGGATCGGGTCGGCAAAGGAGCCGACCGGGACCACGACGCGGCGATAGAGATGCCAGGTCGCGTGGCCCAGCACGGGAATCGTCACCAGAAGTCCCATGAAATACGGAATCACCGAGACGATCAGCAGCCCGACGATGACCGCCGCCCATCCGATCATCGGCAGCGGGCTCGTCACGACCGCGCGCACGCTCGTGATCATCGCGGTGACGAAGTCGACCTCGCGATCCAGCAGCAGCGGAAACGAGATCACCGTCAGCGAGAACAGGATCAGCGACAGCGCCGCGCCTTCCGCATTGCCGATGGCGAGGAACAACAGCCCCTCATTGGTGGTCAGCACCACGGTCAGAAAGTCGTGAAGGCTGGCAAAGGAGGCGCCGAGCCCGAGTATCAGGGCGATCAACAGCCTCACCTGGTACATCCAGATGATGAACACGAACAGCGTGACGAACGCCATCCAGCCGATTTCGCCGCGTGATCGCAGCTTCGACCAGATCGCACCCAACGTGATCGGCTCATCCACCTCGCGACGCCTGCTGATCTCGTACAGCCCGATCGCGACGAACGGACCGATCAGCGCAAAGCCCGCGGCCAGTGGGTAGGCCAGATAGACCATGCCCAGCGCGGTCAAGCACAGCAGGATCACGTTGCCGCCGAGCATGTAGATGGCGCCGAACATCAATCCGTAGAGCGGGACGGCCTGAAAGTCGCGCAGCCCCTGCCCCAGCGCTTCCGCGATATCCGCCACGCGGATCCTGCGCACCACCGGATCGAACTTGCCAGAGACCGACATCAGCCCTGCCGCGAATGATTGAGCGCGCATCGATGCAGGCGATCGCGAACACCGCATTGACGCCGATCAATATTGTTCTGCGGAGCTAGCCCAGCGCCCGCAGCTCGCGCCGCAGCACCTTGCCCGTCGCCGTCATCGGCAGGCTGTCGGCGAACTGCACGAAGCGGGGATATTCATGCGCGGCGAGCTGCACCTTGACGAATTCCTGGATCTCGCGCGCCAAGGCATCGCCCGGCGCATAACCCGGCCGCAGCACGATCCAGGCCTTGATCGATTCGGTGCGGATCGGATCGGGGATGCCGACCACCGCCGACATCGCGACCGCCGGATGCTTCATCAACGTGTGCTCGATCTCGGAGGGGCCGACACGATAGCCCGCCGTGGTGATGACATCGTCCTCACGGCTGACGTACCAGAAATAGCCCTCCTCATCCTGTACGCCGAGATCGCCGGTCAACAGGAATTCGCCGGCATATTTCTTCGCGGTGGCTTCGGGATTGCGCCAGTACTCGATCATGGTGCAAGGACACGGCTGGCGCACGCCGATGATGCCGCGCTGCCCCCGCGGCAATTCCTCGCCCTTGTCGTTGACGATGCGGATGTCGAAGCCCGGCGTGGCGCGGCCCATCGAGCCGGGGCGGATCGGAAACAGGTTGGAGTTGCTGCCGATCACGAGATTGCATTCGGTCTGGCCGAACACCTCGTGGGCGTCTACGCCGAATGTACTGCGCACCCAGCCGAGCAGCTCACCGCCGAGCGACTCGCCGCCGGTGAAGATGCTGCGCAGCCTGACGCCGGAATTCTTCACATCGGCTTGCCGCATCAGCTTCAGCGCGGTCGGCGGCAGGAACACGTTGCGGATGCCGAGCTCGGCCATCATCTGCATCGCCGCCTGCGGCTCGAACTTGCGGGCGCGGTGGCCGACCATCGGAATGCCGTGGTACCAGAACGCGAACAGGCCGTTGATCAGCCCGCCGATCCAGGCCCAATCGGCCGGCGTCCACATCAGGTCGCCCGGCCGGGGCAGGAAGTTGTGGCACATCTCGACATTGGGCAGATGGCCGAGCACGACGCGATGCGCATGCAGCGCGCCCTTCGGATTGCCCGTGGTGCCCGAAGTGTAGATGATCAGCGCGGGATCGTCGGCCGAGGTGTCGACGGTGGCGAAATCCGGCGACGCCGACTTGATCGCGCCCCAGAACGGTTTGGTGCCGGGCGGCGTCTCGTCGCCAACGATATAGACGCTCTTCAGCTCGGGCAGACGATCGCGGATCTTCGCGATCTTCTCCCAGCCGGCCTCATCGGTGATGATGGCTTTCGCCGCCGAGTTCGACAGGCGGAACTCCAGCGCGTCCTCGCCGAACAGCGCGAACAGCGGAATCGAGATCAGCGCCGCGCGGAACGCGGCGAGGTGCGCGACCGGCAATTCCAGCGATTGCGACAGGAACACC
This sequence comes from Bradyrhizobium sp. PSBB068, assembly GCA_016839165.1. Lineage (NCBI taxonomy): Bacteria > Pseudomonadati > Pseudomonadota > Alphaproteobacteria > Hyphomicrobiales > Nitrobacteraceae > Bradyrhizobium > Bradyrhizobium sp. PSBB068. Next base: position 1,062,963 of record CP069300.1, on the reverse strand, counting down.
GCGACGCGGTCGCCGCGCACCAGGCCGTCGGCGGTCAGCACATTGGCGAAGCGGCGCGAGGCGTCCGCGACCTCGTCGAACGAGGTGCGCGTGGTACCGCCATCCTCATCGACATAGACCAGCGCGAGACGGCCGCTGCCGTCGGCATGACGGTCGCAGCACGCGGTCGCCATGTTGAAGCGCGCAGGGATATCCCAGCGGAAATCGCGGCAGAGCTCGTCGTAGGTAGCGGCTTGCTTGAGCATAGTGCGCGTCGCTTCCGTCCCTTGTCGTGGCCGAGCTTCGCCCGGCGATCTTGCTCGGGGGGATTGTAAAGACGTGGATGCCCGGGACAAGCCCGGGCATGGCGATACGTGGCCCGGATCGAGTTCAGTCGCCCTGCATGTAGCGGACCGGATTTTCCTTATCCGCCTTGAAGATGTCGGCGGCCTCGGCGAACAGCGCGGCGACGTTCGCCGCATCCAGATCGCCGAACGCGACAAAGCTGAAATTGTTGCCGCCAGCCCGCAATTCGCCGAGCTTGCCGGCGTAGCAGGACACCAGCGGCTTACCGCCGCGGGTCACCGCGACATAGACGCTGATGTAGTTCTTCTGCAGCGCCACGCCGATCACGGGCCAGGCGGCCGTCTTGCCGGACTTGATCGCGTAGCGAAACCCGCCATAGCCGATCATGTTCATGCGCATGCCGGCCTCACCGGCCGGCGTGCCGGCATGAAAATGCCGCCTGAGCGAAGGCGCCGCCTTTCGCATCACCGCATGCAGTTGTTCGAGATCGGCGGTCCGTGCCGGATCAAAGGCGAGATAGGCTTCCAGACTGTCCGCGGCGACACGAAACATCGGAAGCCTCCGCCGCTATCCCGCGAGCGCCGCCTTGACGAGGCCGCTGGCCTTGCCGAAATCCATCTGGCCGGCGTATTTCGCCTTCAGCGCACCAATCACCTTGCCCATGTCCTTGATCCCGGCAGCATTGGTCTCGGCGATCACAGCCGCGATCGCGGCCTTCACGTCGTCATCCGACATCTGCTTCGGCAAGTAAGCCGAGATCACAGCGATCTCCGCGCGCTCCTGGGCGGCGAGTTCGGCACGGCCGCCCTTGTCGTAGAGCTCGACCGATTCCTGGCGCTGCTTGATCATCTTCTGCAAGACGCCCAGGAGATCGGCATCGGAGAGTGGCGGCTTGCCCTGCCCGCGCGCGTCGATATCGGCGTTCTTGATGGTCGAATTGACCATGCGCAGGGTGGAGAGCTTGCGCTCGTCCTTCGCCTTCATCGCTTCCTTGACCGCAGTGTTGATATCGTCGCGCAGCATCTCTGTATCCTTGAACCGGTAATCCCTCCATGTAGGCAGTTTGCAGCGTCAGAACAACCTAGTTCCGCAACCACTGAACCAGCGCTTCGGCACACGCCTGCGGCTGCTCCAGCTGCGGCAGGTGACCGCAATCGGCGAGCACCACGAGCTTCGCCCCGGGAATCCCGTTGGCCATCTCGTCCGACAGCGAATTCGGCACCGTGTTGTCGGTATCCGAGGTCAGCACCAGGGTCGGGCACTTGATCCAGGCCATGCTGGGCCGTGAATCCGGCCGGCTGAGCACCGCATTTTGCTGGCGGATGAAGGCCTCGGCGCCGACATCCTCGCTCATGTCATAGACAATCTGGCGCAGGCTTGCGTCGCCCTGCCGCGACGGATGCACGAAGCCCGGAAACAGTTCGTCGACCACGTCCCGATACTGCCCGCTCCTGGCGCGTTCGATCATGCCGCGGCGGCGAGCGGTCGCCTCCGGCGTGTCGGGGCGCGCCTGGGTGCTCATCAGCGCCAGTTTCGCGACCCGCTCGGGTGCCTGCCGCATGATCTCGAAGGCGATGTAGCCGCCCATCGAATGGCCGGCGAGGGCAAAGCGCGGCGGTGCCTCAGCCAGGATACGGCGGGCGATCGCCCCCATATTGTCGTCCCTGACATGGTTGGCGACCGTGACCGGGCCGCACCGCCACAGCGCCGGGATCACCGGGGCAAAGATCCGCGGCGAGCAGATGAGGCCCGGGACGAGCAGGATCGGCATCGTATTGTCCATGCGGGAGCTCCGGACCGGGTCATTTTCGGCAAGCAAACGACCGCTTCGAGGAACATTAGATTAAGAGGCCGTTCCGGCCTGTCAAATCGGCCGGGATTGCCGTGTGAATCCGCACCCTTTCGCTTTGACGCCGCAGCGTGCGGCCTCTATTTAAAGGGCTCATGACAACCCCCGAAAACGCTCCCGCCTGGCCGGACCACAAACCGACCGCGCTCCTTGTGCTCGCCGATGGTACCGTGCTGGAAGGCTTCGGTCTCGGCGCGGAAGGCCACGCCGTCGGCGAGGTCTGCTTCAACACCGCGATGACCGGCTATGAGGAGATCCTCACCGATCCGTCCTATGCCGGCCAGATCATCACCTTCACCTTCCCGCATATCGGCAATGTCGGTACCAACGAGGAAGACATCGAGACGGTGAACATGGCCGCGACACCCGGCGCGCGCGGCGTGATCCTGCGCTCGGCGATCACGGACCCCTCGAATTACCGTGCCACCCGCCACCTCGACCAGTGGCTGAAGGCGCGCGGCATCATCGGCCTCTCCGGCATCGACACCCGCGCGCTGACCGCGCTGATCCGCTCCAGGGGCATGCCGAATGCGGTGATCGCGCATTCGAAGACCGGCGAATTCGACCTTCACGGACTGAAAGAGGAGGCCCGCGAATGGCCCGGCCTCGAGGGCATGGACCTGGTGCCGATGGTCACCTCCGGCCAGCGCTTCACCTGGGACGAGACGCCCTGGGCGTGGGGCAAGGGTTTCGGCCAGCAGACCGCGCCGGAATTCAACGTGGTCGCGATCGACTACGGCATCAAGCGCAACATCCTGCGCCTGCTCGCCGGAGTCGGCGCCAAGGTGACCGTGGTGCCGGCGACGACGGCAGCCGAGGACATCCTGGCGATGAAGCCGGACGGCGTGTTCCTGTCGAACGGCCCCGGCGATCCCGCCGCGACCGGCAAATATGCCGTGCCCGTGATCCAGAAGGTGATCGCCTCGGGGACGCCGACCTTCGGCATCTGCCTCGGCCACCAGATGCTCGGCCTCGCCGTCGGCGCCAGGACCATGAAGATGCATCAGGGCCATCACGGCGCCAATCATCCGGTCAAGGACGAGACCACCGGCAAGGTCGAGATCACCTCGATGAACCACGGCTTTGCAGTCGACCAGGCGACGCTGCCCGCCGGTGCGACCCAGACCCATATCTCGCTGTTCGACGGTTCCAATTGCGGTATCGCGCTCGAAGGCAAGCCGGTGTTCTCGGTGCAGTATCACCCCGAGGCCTCGCCCGGCCCGCGCGACTCGCACTATCTGTTCCAGCGCTTTGCCGATTTGATGCGGAAGAAGAAGCAAGCGGCGTAGACCGCGGCCACCAGCGCAGTCCTTCGTCGAATAAAGCATGCCCGGACCACCTGGTCCGGGCATGAGCTTTTGTCACGCCTTGCATGAGCGGTTGCTGCCGAGCTACTCGTCATATGATGACGATCATCAAGCAGCAGGATTGTCCGACATGACCGAGAGCGCTACCCCGAAGCCCACCTACGGCGTCTCGTCGATGGAGGTCATGGTGTCGATGCCCGGGCTCGATTTCGTGCGCGGCATCTTTGCCTGCACCCTGCCGGAGCCGCCGATCATGGAGAACGTCGAACCGTTCGACTGCACCGCCGAGACCGGTCATGTGGTAATCCACAGCATCCCGGGCCTGCGCCACTACAACCCGATCGGCTCGGTGCATGGCGGCTACGCCGCGATCCTGCTCGACTCCGCGATGGGGCTCGCGGTGCAGACCACGCTGCCGCAGGGCTTTGGCTACACCACGCTGGAGTTCAAGATCTCCTTCGTCCGCGGCATGAGCCAGGACACCGGCACGATCCGTACCGAGGGCAAGGTGCTCAATGCCGGCCGCCGGGTCGCCACCGCCGAAGCGCGGATCACCGACGGCAAGGGCAAGCTGATCGCACACGCCACCACGACCTGCCTGGTGTTCGAGCTGCCCAAAGCGAACTGAGTTTCCCAGGAACTTGCGGCGCTGACAGCGGGTTGCTCCGCGAATAGATTGCTCACGCGTGCTGAGCACTTACCGGAGGATCGCCATGTCCGCAGTCAAAGCCGGAGCCGAGCCGCTTGCGATGGTCTTTCAAGACGACGGGCTGGTGCCGAACAATCCGATGCCGTTCTTGGTCTACAGGGGCGCGGTCGATGCCGGTCGAGATCCCGAGGCTGCGATCGAGCAGCTGTTCGGCAGCCATGGCTGGGGCGCGATGTGGCGCAACGGCGTCTACGATTTCGCGCATTACCACGCCACCGTGCACGAGGTGCTCGGCGTCGCCCGCGGCCGTGCGCGCGTGCAGTTCGGCGGCGCCAATGGGCAAGCGCTCGAGATCGCAGCCGGCGACGTCGCGATCCTGCCGGCCGGCACCGGGCATCAGTGCCTGTCGGCGAGCGATGATTTTTCCGTGGTCGGCGCCTATCCGCCGGGCCCGCCGATGGATCTGCAACGGCCGACGCCGGAGAATCGCGCCAGGGCACTGAAGACAATCCCGCTGGTCGCGATTCCCGCGACTGATCCAGTCATGGGGAAGGATGGGCCGCTCGTGCGGCTGTGGAAGCGGTAATGCTCCGTCATTGCGAGCGAAGCGACGCAATCCACCTCTCAGCAATGGAGATCACCCGCAGGGTGGGCAAAGCGACGCGAGCCTACCTTCACGCGCACGGAGCAGGGATGGCGGGCACGGCGCCGACGCGCCGCCACCCACCCCCATGCAGCGACACAAGGGCTAAGCCGCGTTGCTGCCTTCCTGACGGCTGGCCTCGAACAGAAACCAGGTGCGCCGCTCGGTTTCGTCGATGAAGGTTTCGAGCAGGCCGGCCGTGCCGGAGTCCTCATGGTCATCGGCGAGCTTGTGTGCCTTGCGCATCGCGGCCGCCATATGCTTGTTGTCTTCCATCAGCTCGCGCAGCATTTCGCGCGGCGGGACATAGGCCTCGTCATTGTCCTTGATGGTCTGATGCTTGGCGATGTCGCCGATCGAGCGCAGCGTCGCGCCGCCGAGCTTGCGCACCCGTTCGGCGAGCTGGTCGGTGGTCGCGAAGATCGCGTCCGACTGCTCGTCGAGCAACAAATGGTAATCACGAAAATTCCGGCCGCTGACATGCCAGTGGAAGTTCTTGGTCTTCAGATACAGCGCGAAGGCGTCGGCCAGCAGCGTGTTGAGCGAGGCCGAAATCTTCTCCACCGCCGCCTGCGGCAGGTCGCTCGGCGTATCGAGATCGGGCGAAATCTTGTCAGTCTTGTGAGTGTCATTCTTGGCTTTGCTCACTTTGCACCTTCCTGTTAGGAACCCGTATTTCGGCGCATTGAACATCGGGCGCCTTACCGCTAACGCATCATCAGCTGCCCTGTTCCAAGATGCGGAACCTCGTTTTGCCGGATACCAAACGCGATGGATGAATGGATCGACTATTACGATTCCACACATACGATTTATGCCAGCCGACTGCACCGCGACCTGCATTTCCAGGTCATCGCAAACGACATCATCGGATACATCACCTCGCCCGACGCCGTGGTGCTGGACTATGCCTGCGGTGAGGCGCTGTCGGCGGTAAAGGTCGCCAATGCCTGCGCGCAGCTCTATCTGGCGGAGCCTGCGCCCGGCGTGCGCGGTCGGCTGGTCGCGCGCTTTGCGTCCGATACCAGGATCCGCGTCCGATCGCTCGATGAGCTGAAGAACATGCAGGCGGACTCGATCGACCTCGTGGTGATGAACTCGGTGGCGCAATACATGACGCCGCAGGAGCTCGATACCGCATTCGACGTTATCCATCGCCTGCTGAAACCCTCGGGGCGTTTCGTGCTCGGCGATATCCTGCGGCCCGAGGTCGGCATGGGCAGGGACGTCATCGCGCTGCTGCGCTTTGCAGCGACCCACGGCTTCCTGCGCGATGCGCTGGTCGGGCTGGCCTCGACCGCGCTGTCGGACTACCGACAGCTGCGCACCAGGATCGGGCTGCAGCGCTATCGCGAGGACGAGATGATCGCAAAGTTCGCCGCCGCGGGGTTCACGGCCACCCGCGCGCCGCGCAACATCGGGCACAATCCGTGGCGGATGACATTCGTGGCTCACCACTGATCAGAGGTTGTAGAGAATATTAGGGTTAACTAAAAGTAAACGTAGCGGCCGCTGAAATAATCAGCAATGATCCCCCCGGCCCGGTGGCGGAAGCTTCGACGCGGCAGTGGTGCAACACTGTTTATCCTGGTTCAAATCCAGGCCGGGCCTCCACGCTTCGCCCTGACGGGCTGCGCGTGGCGCAGCCACGCCGGACCGGCGGGGCAAAGCGTGTCCGGCGTAGCTTGAGCGAAAGCGTAGACGGACGGGACGGCGCCGGAGCATGGCCCCCGCGCGCTGCGAAAACATCGAAAACAACCCCATGCAAAGGAGCCGGCGGCGTGCCGGCATTCGACATTGCAGCTTGACATGTCGGGCAAATCAGCGGCATTATTCTATTATCCCGAAATTGTTCCGGTGCGCCTCACCCCTGCGATGGGACATCGCCGTGGCCGCATGCGATTGCCCTCCCGACCACCCCAACCGGCCTACGCCGAATGCGAATTTTTCCCCGAGAATCGCGGTTGATTGGGCGCTTTTGGGGGTTTCGCGGGTGCGGAAACTGGTCTAAAGACCACCCGCGCGCGAGGGATCGCGCTTCCGGCGCTGCAAGATGTAGCGCATGGCTCGAGGGACGCGCGGGAAGCGCGCCCTTTTTTTGTGCCCAAATTCCAGTCCGCGAGAGCTGATGCCCAAAAGAACCGACATCTCCACCATCCTGATCATCGGCGCCGGCCCCATCGTGATCGGCCAGGCCTGCGAGTTCGACTATTCCGGCACGCAGGCGGTGAAGGCTCTCAAGGAGGAGGGTTACCGCGTCGTCCTCGTCAATTCCAATCCGGCCACCATCATGACCGATCCGGAACTGGCGGACGCGACCTATATCGAACCGATCACGCCCGAGATCGTCGGCAAGATCATCGAGAAGGAACGCCACGTCATTCCGGGCGGCTTCGCGCTGCTGCCGACCATGGGCGGCCAGACCGCGCTGAACTGCGCGCTGTCGTTGCGCCGCCAGGGCACGCTCGACAAGTTCGACGTCGAGATGATCGGCGCCACCGCTGATGCGATCGACAAGGCCGAGGACCGCCAGCTGTTCCGCGAGGCGATGACCAAGATCGGGCTCGAGACGCCGAAATCGCGGCTCGCCAACGCTTCGGCGCTGAAGAAGACCTACCGCGACAAATACCTCGCCGAGCGGGAGAAACTGTCCGGCGCGGCGCTCGAAGAGCTCGAGCGGCAGTGGACCCTCGGCGAGAACGACCGCCGCAAGCGCTATCAGGAGCACGCGTTCGGCGAGGCGCTGATGGCGCTGTCCGAGATCGGCCTGCCTGCGATCATCCGGCCGTCCTTCACCATGGGCGGCACCGGCGGCGGCATTGCCTACAACAAGGAAGAGTTCCTCGACATCATCGAGCGCGGGCTCGATGCGTCGCCGACCAACGAGGTGCTGATCGAAGAGAGCGTGCTCGGCTGGAAAGAGTACGAGATGGAGGTGGTGCGCGACAAGAAGGACAATTGCATCATCATCTGCTCGATCGAGAACCTCGATCCGATGGGCGTGCATACCGGCGATTCCATCACCATCGCGCCGGCGCTGACCTTGACCGACAAGGAATACCAGGTGATGCGTGACGCCTCGCTGGCGGTGCTGCGCGAGATCGGGGTCGAGACCGGCGGCTCCAACGTGCAGTTCGGCATCAATCCGGCCGACGGCCGCATGGTCGTGATCGAGATGAATCCGCGCGTGTCGCGTTCGTCGGCGCTGGCGTCGAAAGCCACCGGCTTCCCGATCGCCAAGGTCGCTGCCAAGCTCGCGGTCGGCTACACGCTGGATGAGATCGCCAACGACATCACCGGCGGCGCCACACCCGCCTCGTTCGAGCCGACCATCGACTACGTCGTCACCAAGATTCCCCGCTTTGCGTTCGAGAAATTCCCCGGTGCCTCCTCCACGCTGACCACGTCGATGAAGTCGGTCGGCGAAGTGATGGCGATCGGCCGCACCTTCCAGGAGAGCCTGCAGAAGGCGCTGCGCGGGCTCGAGACCGGCCTGACCGGGCTCGACGAAATCGAGATCGAGGGGCTCGGCCGCGGCGACGACAAGAACGCGATCCGCGCCGCGCTCGGCACGCCGACGCCGAACCGCATCCTGCAGGTCGCGCAGGCGATGCGGCTCGGCTGGAGCGACGAGGAGATCTTCAACTCCTGCAAGATCGATCCCTGGTTCCTCGCGGAGATGCGCGCCATCGTCGAGATGGAGGACAAGGTCCGCAATAACGGCCTGCCGCCGAACGCGTTCGGCATGCGGACGTTGAAGGCGATGGGCTTCTCCGATGCCCGCCTCGCCGTGCTCACCGAAACCACCGAGGCCGACGTCACCGCCAAGCGCCACGCGCTCGGCGTGCGCCCGGTGTTCAAACGCATCGACACCTGCGCGGCCGAGTTCGCCTCGCCCACCGCCTACATGTATTCGACCTATGAGCGGCCGTTCGCCGGCGAGCTTGCCGACGAGAGCGCACCGTCGGACCGCAAGAAGGTGATCATCCTCGGCGGCGGGCCGAACCGCATCGGCCAGGGCATCGAGTTCGACTATTGCTGCTGCCATGCCTGCTTCGCGCTCGAGGACGCAGGTTACGAGACCATCATGGTCAACTGCAATCCGGAGACGGTGTCGACCGACTACGACACCGCGAACCGTCTGTACTTCGAGCCGCTCACCGCAGAGGACGTGCTCGAGATCGTCGCGACCGAGCGCACCAACGGCACGCTGCACGGCGTGATCGTGCAGTTCGGCGGCCAGACCCCGCTGAAGCTTGCCCGCGCGCTCGAAGCCGCCGAAGTGCCGATCCTCGGCACCTCGCCCGACGCGATCGACCTCGCCGAGGACCGTGACCGCTTCAAGCGCGTGCTCGACAAGCTGCGCCTCAAGCAGCCGAAGAACGGCATCGCCTATTCGGTCGAGCAGGCCCGCCTGGTCGCCGCCGATCTCGATTTGCCGCTGGTGGTGCGTCCGTCCTACGTGCTCGGCGGCCGTGCGATGCAGATCATCCGCGAGGAGACCCAGCTCAACGACTACCTGTTGGGAACGCTTCCTGAGCTCGTGCCCGCCGATGTCAAGGCGCGCTACCCGAACGACAAGACCGGGCAGATCAACACCGTGCTCGGCAAGAACCCGCTGCTGTTCGACCGCTATCTGTCTGACGCCACCGAGGTCGACGTCGACTGCCTGTCCGACGGCAAGGATACCTTCGTCGTCGGCATCATGGAGCACATCGAGGAAGCCGGCATCCACTCCGGCGATTCCGCGTGCTCGCTGCCGCCGCACTCGCTCGACGCCAGCACCATCGAGGAGCTGGAGCGGCAGACCCGCGAGCTCGCGCTCGGCCTCGACGTGGTCGGCCTGATGAACGTGCAATACGCCATCAAGGACGGCGAGATCTACGTGCTCGAGGTCAACCCGCGCGCGTCCCGCACCGTGCCGTTCGTCGCCAAGGTGATCGGCACGCCGGTCGCCAAGATCGCGGCGCGGATCATGGCCGGCGAGAAGCTCGCCGACTTCAAGCTGAAGAAGAAGAAGCTCGGCCATGTCGGCGTCAAGGAATCGGTATTCCCGTTCGCGCGCTTCCCCGGTGTCGACACCGTGCTCGGACCGGAGATGCGCTCGACCGGCGAAGTGATGGGCCTCGACCGCTCCTTCGAGGTCGCATTCGCCAAGAGCCAGCTCGGCGGCGGCACGCGTGTGCCGCGGCAGGGCACCGTGTTCGTCTCGGTGCGCGGCGACGACAAGATGCGCATCGCGGACGCGGTGCGGCTGTTGCACTCACTCGGCTTCAAGGTGATGGCGACCTCGGGCACGCAGCGCTATCTCAGCGACAACGGCGTGCCGACGGAAAAGGTCAACAAGGTGCTCGAAGGCCGTCCGCACATCGTCGACGCCATCACCAATGGCGACGTCCAGCTGGTCTTCAATACCACCGAAGGTCCGCAGGCGCTGGCCGACAGCCGTTCGCTGCGGCGGGCTGCCCTCTTGCATAAAGTGCCATATTACACCACTCTTTCAGGCGCGGTGGCGGCCGCACGGGGGATCCGGGCCTATCGGGACGGGGACCTTGAGGTCCGCACGCTTCAGAGTTACTTTTCCGAAAGCTGACCGCTGCCCGGGCCAAATGCCCGAAGCGGTCAATTAGCCGAATGGCTGGAACTCACCGCGCGATTGGATGTTGTCACGGCCCTTAGCGGGGCCGAAAATCACTGGGCTTCCGGGCGCGCTTGCGCCCTGATTCCTGCGTTAGCTGAACTGGATATTCCTGCACAGCCGCCGGGCGCGCAGGATGAAGGACGAAGATGATGGATAAGGTTCCGATGACCGCGGGCGGATACGCCGCGCTGACGGACGAGTTGAAGCGGCGCCAGTCGGAGGATCGTCCGCGCATCATCGAACACATTGCGGAAGCGCGCTCGCACGGCGATCTCTCGGAGAACGCCGAGTATCACGCTGCCAAGGAAGAGCAGTCGCACAACGAGGGCCGCATCGCGGAGCTCGAGGACAAGCTGGCGCGCGCCGACATCATCGACATTTCGAAACTGTCCGGCGACACCATCAAGTTCGGCGCGACCGTGACGCTGATCGACGAGGACACCGAGAAGAAGGCGGTGTGGCAGATCGTCGGCGAGGTCGAGGCCGATGCCAAGAAGGGCCGCATCTCGATCACCTCGCCGCTCGCGCGCGCGCTGATCGGCAAGAAGAAGGGCACCACCGTCGAAGTGATGGCGCCCGGCGGCGCCAAGGCCTACGAGATCACCAAGGTCGAGTGGCGCTAGTTACCTCGATGTGACTGGTGCAAAAAAGCCGCGCATCGCACGCGGCTTTTTTTGTGCCCGCGTTTTACCCCCGGTCTGACAGCAATGTGAGTGGAGGGCCGCGGCGCGCCATACTAGGGAGGCCACGACATGTTTATGCAATATAATCATGTCGGGGGACTGCGGCTCGGCTGACGATTGCATCGCAGCGCGTCCCCGCGTCACTGGTGTGTTCTCTCGCAACTGCAATCGCGCGAGGAATGATTCCAGGTGCAAGGTGTTGACATCACACTCCGGTGGCGGACACCGTGTGGTTCTGCATCGTGCAATGTTCCAGCGTGTCAAACAGGGGGTAAATGACAATGGACCAGACACTATCCAAGCTTCAGCCGCTGGCGCTCAGCCTGTTTCGCTTCATCACGGGGCTGCTGCTGTTTCAGTTCGGCGTCGCCAAGCTTTTCAAATTCCCACCCGGGACGATGTTCGAGAAAGTCGAACTGTTCTCATTGATCGGCGCGGCCGGCACGCTCGAACTGATCCTGGGCGGATTGCTGATGATCGGCCTCTTTTCGCGGATCGTGGCCTTCGTCCTGGCAGGCGAAATGGCCTTCGCCTACTTCATGGGCCATTTCCCCAAGGGCTTCTATCCGCTGCTCAACAACGGCAGCCTTGCAATCGCATTCTGCTTTGCCTGCCTATATCTCGCGACCTCGGGCCCGGGCCCGATCAGCGTCGACGCCGCGATAGGCAAGAGGTAACGGACCAAGAACTAGCCGGCATCGTCATTGCGAGCCAACGGGTCGCCCGAATGCGCGCCCGATGACAGGCTCCGCGAAGCAATCCATCTGTCCGCACATGCGGCGTGATGGATTGCTTCCGCCTTCGCCAAGGCTATGGCGGACAAGTCGTCGCTTCGCTCCTCGCAATGACGGTGGATGTGATCGAGCGCGTCAGCCCGCAACCTTCACGCCCAGCGGCACCGCGGCCTCATATTTCGAATTGTGCAGCACCAGCGACGTCCTGACGTTGCGCACGTGCGGCGCGGCGGTCAGGTGGGTGACGAAATCCTGGAACGTCGCCATGTCGGGGGCGACGCATTTGAGGATGAAATCGACTTCGCCCGACAGCATCCAGCATTCCCGTACCAGCGGTTCGCCGCGCACGAAATTCTCGAAGGCGCGGAGATCGGCATCGGCCTGGCTCGACAGGTGCACCGAGGCGAACACCGTGACGTCGTAGCCGAGGCGGCGCGGATCGAGCAGGCCACGGTATCCCTGGATGTAGCCTTCCTCTTCTAGCGCCCGGACCCTGCGCAGACAGGGCGGCGGCGAGATCCCGACCCGTTTGGCGAGTTCCACATTGGTGATTCGGCCATCGGCCTGGATCTCGGCGAGGATTTTGAGGTCGATCTCGTCAAGGTTCTTCGACACGCGACTGCAGTTCCTTAGAAGTTTGAAAGTCTTGGCTGGTCTGCCGGCAACTCTCATAGCGCAGCCGACCGGCATTGCGCAATTTTATTGCGCGTGCAGCGCACGATTTCGCGAATGTGACTTCAGTTCCGGGGAAAATTCGCTGCCATGGATTGCAATTCTTGCATAGCTACCCAGATATCCTAGACTTGGATTTGACACTTTTGGCGCCGCCGTGACCTGCTTCCGGGGCGCTTCCCGCACAAGTCCTTGATCAAAATCCCCAAAAGAGAGGGATCTCAAAATGCCCGCGCCTCCCCATGCCAAGGTCGTCATCATCGGGTCCGGCCCCGCCGGTTACACCGCAGCGATCTACGCAGCGCGCGCGATGCTCGAACCGATCCTGATCCAGGGCATCCAGCCGGGCGGGCAGCTCACCATCACCACCGACGTCGAGAACTATCCGGGCTTCGCCGACGTGATCCAGGGCCCCTGGCTGATGGAGCAGATGGAGAAGCAGGCGGCCCATGTCGGCACCAAGATCGTCACCGATCTCGTCACCAAGCTGGAGCTCGGACAACGGCCGTTCCGCCTGACCTGCGATTCCGGCGACGTCTATCTCGCCGAGACCGTCATCCTCGCCACAGGCGCCCAGGCGCGCTGGCTCGGTCTGCCCTCGGAAGAGAAATTCCAGGGCGGCGGCGTCTCGGCCTGCGCGACCTGTGACGGCTTCTTCTACCGCGGCAAGGAAGTCGTGGTGGTCGGCGGCGGCAACACCGCGGTCGAGGAAGCGCTGTACCTCACCAATCATGCCTCCCAGGTCACCATCGTGCATCGCCGCGATCACTTCCGCGCCGAGCGCATCCTGCAGGAGCGGCTGTTCAAGCATCCCAAGATCAAGGTGGTGTGGGATTCCGCGATCGACGAGATCTGCGGATCGCAGAACCCGAACAAGGTCACCCATGTGCGGCTCAAGAACGTCAAGACCGGCGCGCTGACCGACCTCAAGACCGACGGCGTCTTCATCGCGATCGGCCATGCGCCGGCGACCGAACTCGTCAAAGGCCAGATCAAGCTGAAACCGTCGGGCTATGTCGAGGTGGCGCCGAACTCCACGGCGACCTCTGTGCCCGGCCTGTTCGCCGCGGGCGACGTGGCGGACGAGACCTTCCGGCAGGCGGTCACCGCCGCCGGCCTCGGCTGCATGGCCGCGCTCGAAGCCGAACGCTTCCTGGCTCTCCGCGCGAGCGATCGCGCAGCGGCGGAATAATCATGGCACGATCTCGCGACGGATTTACGGATATGGATTGGGACAAGCTGAAGGTCTTTCACGCGGCGGCGGAAGCTGGCAGCTTCACGCATGCCGGCGAGCAGCTTGGCCTGTCGCAATCGGCGGTCTCCCGCCAGGTCAGCGCGCTGGAGCAGGAACTCTCGGTCTCGCTGTTCCACCGCCATGCCCGCGGCCTGATCCTGACTGAACAGGGCGACCTCCTGTTCCGCACCGCGCATGACGTGTTCATGCAGCTGCAGGCGGCGCGCGCCAAGCTCACCGACAGCCGCGAGCGGCCGAGCGGCGACCTCAAGATCACGACCCCGCCGGCGCTCGGCATCAACTGGCTGATCCCGCGACTCGACGAGTTCACCGCGCTCTATCCGGACATCCGGATCTCGCTGATCGTCACCGACGAGGACCTCGACCTGTCGATGCGCGAGGCCGACGTCGCGATCCGCACCCGCAAGCCGACCCAGCCGGACCTGATCCAGCGCAAGCTGTTCTCGATCGGCTTCCATGCCTATTGCTCGCCGGAATACATCAAGCGCTTCGGCACGCCGCGCACGCTGGATGATCTCGACTCGCACCGCATCATCATGCTCGGCGACTCGCAGGTGCCGCCGCATCTGCAGAACCGCAGCTGGCTGATCGACGCCGGCCGCAACGGCTCCGGTCCGCGCGAGCCCTACTTCAAGGTCAACAACATCCTGGGGTTGGTGCGCGCCTGCCAGCAGGGCCTCGGCATCGCCGCGCTGCCGGATTATCTGGTCGAACAGAACAATCTCGTGCAGCTGTTCGGCGAGTCCGACTCGATCGCGCTCGACACCTACTTCGTCTATCCGGAAGAGCTGAAGACAGTGGCCCGGGTGCAGGTGTTCCGCGACTTCGTGGTGAGCAAGGCGCAGCGCTGGCCGTCCTGATTAAGCCTGCCTTATGGGCGGGGTTATGGGGCTTCCGCGCTGGGGCAACAGGCCCCTGACTCTCCGCATGACTGACATGCGAGCTGGAGTGTTGCTGCAAGGCGTCGATGGGGATCATAGTGGTGACACGCTGAGCGGTCGCGTCGCGCATATGTCCCCCTCCTCCAGTGGCGCGGAAGTTCAGTAATCCCTCTTGGAAGGTGATTGTGTCGGCCTCACGTGGCCAATACCTTAAGCCGGGCTCGCTTGAGCCCGGCTTTTTTTCGTCGCCAACGTGCCGCACGTCACGGTCAGCACGTGCATTGACAACAACCTCGCAGCGCAGCATCATTATCGCATGATCACGACTTCGTGCGCCGCTCTCTCGTCGAAAAAAGCTCCCCTTCCGGGGACACGAGATCGCGCGCGATAAGATCACCTTCGCATTCAACGATCCCGAAACCCCGCCGCTAGGACGGGGTTTTTTGTTGGTCCCGTCTCCGGCTTGTCCCCTGAGGAGATGGAACATGACTGAGCTGCACCAGCAATTGCAGGGCCTCTGGCTTCCTTTGATCACGCCGTTCCGCGACGGCGAACTCGACGTCACCTCGCTGCGCCGCCTGGTGCGGCACTATGCCGGCGGCCCCGTCGACGGCTTCATTCTCGGTGCAACCTCCGGTGAAGGCATGGCGCTGAGCACCGATGAGCTGGAGGGGCTGGTCAGCGTCGTGCTCGACGAGCTCAGTGCCAGCTCCCGCCATCTGCCGGTCTGCCTCGGGCTGTCAGGCGCCTCGACCGCCAGGATGAAGGAAGCGCTGGATGATACCGCCGACTGGCCGATCAACGGCTATCTGATCGCGAGTCCGTATTACATCAGGCCCTCGCAGCGTGGGCTGGTGCAGCACTTCAACGCGCTTGCCGATCATGCGTCGTGGCCGATCGTGCTCTACAACATTCCCTATCGCACGGCGGTGAACCTCACCAATGAGACGCTGCTGGCGCTCGCGGAACATCCGAACATCGCCGGCATGAAGGATTGCTGCGCCGACCGCGCGCAGTCGATCGACTTTCTGAACCGGCGGCCGGCCGGCTTCCGCGTGCTGACCGGCGAGGACGCGCAGACCTTCGATGCGCTCTCCGACGGCGCCGACGGCGCGATCCTGCTGTCCGCACATCTGGAGACCGACACCTTCGCCTCGATCCGCACGCTGCTGCGGCAGGGCAAGCGCGACCTCGCGCTGACCGCCTGGCAGAGCGTCGTCGGCCTGACGAGGCTGCTGTTCGCGGAACCCAGCCCCGCGCCGGCCAAGCACTGGCTGTGGCGGCAGCGGCTGATCGACAGTCCCGAGGTACGGCTGCCGATGGTCGAGGTGAGCGAGGATCTCGCAACCTGGCTCGATGCCGAGATGGAGCGCCGCGCGCAGCTGTTGCTGCCGGCGTAACTTTTGCAATCTTCGTAGCCCGGATGGAGCGAAGCGCAATCCGGGGCCATCTCCACGTGATGCGACCGGCCCCGGATTTCGCTACGCTCCATCCGGGCTACCGATCGTGATAGCTCAATCCAGCTTCACCCGCGACACCCGCAGCGCGTTGCCGATCACACTGACCGAGGACAGCGCCATCGCGGCAGCGCCGACCATCGGCGACAGCAGGATGCCGAACAGCGGATACAGCACGCCGGCCGCGATCGGCACGCCGGCGGCATTGTAGGCGAACGCGAACGCCAGGTTCTGGCGAATGTTGCGCATGGTCGCGACCGACAAGCGCCGCGCGCGGACGAGGCCCATCAAGTCCCCGGTGAGCAGCGTGATGCCCGCGCTCTCGATGGCGACGTCGGTGCCGCCGCCCATCGCGATGCCGACATCGGCCGCAGCCAGCGCCGGCGCATCGTTGACGCCATCGCCGGCCATCGCGACGATGCGGCCCTCGCCGCGCAGCCGCTGCACGACCTCGCTCTTGCGCTCCGGCAGCACGCCGGCCTCGACCTCGTCGATACGAAGCGTCTTCGCCACCGCGCGCGCGGTGGTCTCATTGTCGCCGGTCAGCATCACGATGCGCAAGCCGTCGGCGCGTAGCGCTCGCAACGCATTGGCCGCCGACGGCTTGATCGGATCGGCGATCGCGATCACGCCGGCGACACGACCATCGACCGCGACATAGATCGCGGTCGCGCCATCGCGCCGCGCAGCCTCGGCGGTCTGGTCCAGCGTTGCCGTCGAGATCTTCAGTTCGGCCATCAGCACCGCGTTGCCGAGCGCAACCTGCTTGCCCTCGACCGTACCGGTCGTGCCCTTGCCGGAGGGCGAAGTAAAATTGGTGACGGCGGATGATGCGAGCTTGCGCTCCTTGGCTGCCGCGATGATCGCCTGCGCCAGCGGATGCTCGCTGCCCTGCTCGACACCGGCGGCGAGGCGCAGCAGATCGCCCTCGTCAAACCCTTCCGCCGCGATGATGCGCACCACCTTCGGCTTGCCTTCGGTCAGCGTGCCGGTCTTGTCGAGCACCAGCGTATCGATCGCCTCCATCCGCTCCAGCGCCTGCGCGTCGCGGATCAGGATGCCGGAATGCGCGCCGCGGCCGACACCGACCATGATCGACATCGGCGTCGCCAATCCGAGCGCGCAGGGACAGGCGATGATCAGCACCGTGACGGCTGCGACCAGCGCGAAGGTCAGGCGCGGCTCGGGACCGAACACCGTCCAGGCGATGAAGGCGAGCACGGCAGCGGCGATCACCGCCGGCACGAACCAGCCGGCGACGCGATCGGCAAGCCGCTGGATCGGCGCGCGCGAGCGCTGCGCCTTCGCCACCATGTCGACGATCCGCGACAGCATGGTGTCGCGGCCGACCTTCTCGGCCCGCATCACGAGGCCGCCACTCCGGTTGACGGTGCCGCCGATCACGTTCGCGCCTACCGACTTGGTGACCGGCATCGATTCACCCGTCACCATGGATTCGTCGATGACCGCGCTGCCCTCGATGACGACACCATCCACCGGCACTTTCTCGCCGGGGCGCACGCGCAGGCGGTCACCGACCTTGATCGCGTCGATGTCGATGTCCTCGTCGCCATGATCGGTGACGCGCCGCGCGGTCTTCGGCGCAAGGCCGAGCAGCGCGCGGATCGCGCCCGAGGTCTGCGCACGGGCGCGCAGCTCCAGCACCTGGCCGAGCAGCACCAGCACCGTGATCACGGCCGCCGCCTCGAAATACACCGCGACCGCGCCATGCATGTCGCGGAACGCGGGCGGGAAGAGCTGCGGCGCCAGCGTAGCGACGACGCTGTAGAGATAGGCGACGCCGGTGCCGATCGCGATCAGCGTGAACATGTTGAGATTGCGGGTGACCAGCGACTGCCAGCCGCGCACGAAGAACGGCGCGCCGGCCCACAGCACGACCGGCGTCGCCAGCACGAACGAGATCCAGTTCGACCAGCCCATCGGTACCAGGTGCATCAACCCGAGATGGCTGCCCATCTCGAGCACGAACACCGGCAGCGTGAGCGCGAGGCCGATCCAGAACCGCCGCGTCATATCGATCAGCTCAGGGTCGGGTCCGTCGTCGAGCGAGACCTGCTCGGGCTCCAGCGCCATGCCGCAGATCGGGCAGCTGCCGGGACCGACCTGACGTACCTCGGGGTGCATCGGGCAGGTGTAGATCGTGCCGGCAGGCGCCGGCGGCTCCGCCTCGCGGGGCTTGAGGTACTTCTCGGGATCTGCCTCGAAGCGCTCGCGGCAGCGGCCGCTGCAGAACAGATACTCCTCGCCCTTGTAGCTGAAGCGGTGCTTGGCAGTCGCCGGGTTGACCTTCATGCCGCAGACCGGATCGATCGCGAAGGCCGCCTCGGCGGGCGTGGTGCCGTGATCATGCTTGCCGCCGCAGCAGGAATGCGCGGCCGCGCCATGATGATGATCTCCGTGCGAATGGTCGTGCTGCGCCTGTGCCACGAAACCCTTTCCCGGCCGTATCCCGGCCTCTTGATCTTCATACCCTAGGGGGGTATATGAGACGGATGAGAGACGAGGTCAAGACATCCTGTTTAAAACGGCTCAAACGGATCGAGGGTCAGATCCGCGGGCTGGCCACCATGGTCGAGGAAGATCGTTACTGCATCGACGTGGTGACGCAGATCGCGGCGGCGCGCGCGGCGCTGCGCCGCGTCGAGGAGGAAGTCCTGCGCGATCATGTGGCACATTGCGTCGAGCATGCGATCTCGTCCGGCGACAAGGCCGACCAGCGGCGCAAGATCACCGAGCTGATGGACGTGATCGGGCGCGCGGATCGGTGAGGTGTCAGAGCTACCGCGTACTCGGTGTCGTCCCTGCGAAAGCAGGGACCCATACACAGGACGTTAGGATAGAGCGAGCTGGCGCCACAGCGTAGCGCAAGAACTGCGCCCTGTGGTTACGGGTCCCGGGTCGCGCTTCGCTTGCCCGGGACGACGTGGGAAAGAGCAGCGGCCTCAGGTTCAACGTCGTCCCGGCCTTCGCCGGGACGACGTTGAGGAGAGATCGTGTTTAGGTATTAAATCTGAAATGCATCACGTCGCCATCGGCGACGACGTAGTCCTTGCCTTCGAGCCGCAGCTTGCCGGCATCGCGTGCGCCGGCTTCGCCGTTGCCGGCGATATAATCCTCATACGCGATGGTCTCGGCGCGGATGAAACCCTTCTCGAAATCGGTATGGATCACGCCGGCGGCGGCAGGCGCCTTGGTGCCGCGGTCGATGGTCCAGGCACGCGCTTCCTTCGGGCCGACGGTGAAATAGGTGATGAGGTCGAGCAGCCGGTAGCCGGCGCGGATCAAGCGATCGAGCCCGGCTTCTTCGAGGCCCAGCGTCTCCAGGAAGTCGACACGCTCCTCGCGCGACAGCGTCGCGATCTCGGATTCGATCTTGGCGGAGATCACGACCGCGACCGCGCCCTCCTGCTTCGCACGCTCGAACACCGCCTTGGAGAAATTGTTGCCGTCCTTCGCCGAGCCTTCCTCGACGTTGCAGACGTAGAGCACGGGCTTCGAGGTCAAGAGGCCGAGCATGCGGAACGCGCGCTCCTCCTCCGGCTTGCGCTCCAGCCCGCGGGCCGGCTTGCCGTCGCGCAGCAGCACCAGCGCGCGGTTGACGAGCTCGAGCTGTTCCTTGGCATCCTTGTCGTTGCCCTTGGCCTTCTTGGTGAGGTTGTCGACGCGCTTCTCGAGGCTGTCGAGGTCCGACAGCATCAGCTCGGTCTCGATGGTCTCGATGTCGGCGAGCGGCGCGATCTTGCCTTCGACATGGGTGATGTCGGAATCCTCGAAGCAGCGCACCACATGGGCGATGGCGTCGACCTCGCGGATGTTGGCGAGGAACTGGTTGCCGAGACCTTCGCCCTGCGAGGCGCCGCGCACCAGGCCTGCGATATCGACAAAGGTCAGCCGGGTCGGGATGATCTGCGCGGATTTGGCGACTGCTGCGAGCTTGTCCAGCCGCGGATCGGGCACCGCCACCTCGCCGACATTCGGCTCGATGGTGCAGAACGGATAGTTGGCCGCTTGCGCCGCCGCCGTCTCGGTCAGCGCATTGAACAGCGTCGACTTGCCGACGTTAGGCAGCCCGACGATCCCGCATTTGAATCCCATGTCTTCCTCTATCCATCTTCATCACGACCGGCGTTGCGCCGGGCATAGAACAAGGGATCAGGCCGGCTTGTCGCCGCCATTCTCACCCTTGTCGAAAAATCCCTTGGCCTGCATCGTCAGATGCACCTTGTTGGCGAACGACGCGTCCTGCCCCGCTGCCAGCAGGCCAGCATTGTCGGCGACGGCCTGGCACAAGGCCTCCACCCACGCCCGGTCGCTCTTGGCGAAGTCCGACAGCACGTGGCTGTGCACGAGCTCCTTGACGCCGGGATGACCGATCCCGAGCCGCACCCGCCGATACTCGTTGCCGATATGCGCGGAGATCGAGCGCAGCCCGTTATGGCCGGCGATCCCGCCGCCGATCTTGACCCGCACCTTGGCCGGCGGCAGCTCGAGCTCATCCTGGAACACGGTGATGTCGGCGGGCGCGAGCTTGAAGAAGTTCGCCGCTTCCTGCACCGCGCGTCCGGACTCGTTCATAAAAGTGGTCGGCTTCAGCAGCACGACCTTCTCACGATCGACGACGCCCTCGGAGGTCTCGCCCTGAAAGCGACGGCGCCATGGTGCGAAACCATGACGCCGTGCAATCTCGTCAACCGCCAGGAAACCGATATTGTGCCGGTTGCTGGCGTATTTCGCGCCGGGATTACCGAGACCGACAAAAAGGCGCATGGCGCAGCATCCCGCGTCGGCGCGCCATCAGAGGATCGCGCGCCGACCTTATCGGTTACTTCTTCTTGTCGCCACCGCCGGCGGGAGCCTTGGCACCCGCGGCCGGAGCCGCAGCACCCGCAGCCGGAGCAGCAGCCGGAGCCGCAGCACCCGCGGCCGGAGCCGCAGCGCCACCAGCAGCCGCCGCAGCCGCGGCCTTCTGCTCTTCGGCATAGCCGGACGGCGGCACGATGGTGACCAGGGTTGCGTCCTCGCGGGTCAGCGACTTCACGCCCTTGGGCAGCTTGACGTCGGAGAGATGCAGCGAATAGCTGATCTCGAGGCTGCCGACGTCGGCTTCAATGTATTGCGGAATATTGTCGACCGCGCACTCAAGCTCGAGCGTGTGGGTGACGATGTTCACGGTGCCGCCGCGCTTGACGCCAGGCGAGGTTTCGCCGTTCACGATGTGCAGCGGCACGCTGACACGGATGGTGGCGCCTTCGCCGAGCCGCATGAAGTCGACGTGGATCGGGAAGTCCTTGACCGGATCGAGGTGGTAGTCGCGCGGAATCACGCGGTGCTTCTTGCCCTCGAGTTCGATGTCGAACAGCGTGGTGAGGAACCGGCCCGCCAGGATGCGCTGGCGCAGGTCACGATCGTCCACCGAGATGGTGACGGGGGGCTGGTTGTCTCCGTAGATCACTCCGGGAACTCTCCCGGCGCGACGCTCTGCCCGGGCGGCCCCCTTGCCGCTCTTCGGACGCGCGGTCGCCTTCAATTCCTTGACGGTCGCCATAGCGTTAAGTCCTTGTATTTGAAAAGTTAAAGGCCGCAGCGCGGCCCATGCTCAAGTCCACAGCAAGCCTCCAGGGGTGCGGGGGCCGCGGACGTGGCGGGCTTTTAGCCCCAAAGGGCCGAAATGACAAGGAAATGAAGGGATTTTTCTTGGGCGCCGCCCAAGCGACGCCGTTGTAGCCCGGGTGCAGCGACCGTCAACCGGCCGAACCGCCAAGCTTGGCTTCCAGCGCGGCGATTCTCACCTTCAGCGCCTCGTTCTCCTCGCGCGCCAGACGGGCCATGTCCTTGACCGCGTCGAACTCCTCGCGCTTGACCACGTCAAGGTCGCGCAGGATGCGTTCGGCCTGGTTGCGCATGACCGTGTCGACCTCGCGCTTGACACCCTGGGCGGCGCCGGCAGCGTCGTTCATCAGACGGCCGATCTCATCGAAAAACCGGTTGCTGGTCTGGGTCATCTGGCAAAACTCTCCGCATTCGCTGGATTGCGCTCAAGACAATGGCGATGTCAGCCATCGGGTTCAAGTGCGCTGCGAATGGCAGGCCTCCCGCAGCTTGCCTTGTCATGCTCCGGTTTCCTTGCAATCGTATGAACTCACAACAGAAATCGCACATCACAACGCGAGCAGAAACGTCATGATCGAGCATACCGTCGAGATCCCGACCAAGGACGGCAAGACCACCACCTTCATCACCCATCCCGAGCGCGGCGGCCCCTTCCCGGTCGTGATCTTCTACATGGACGCCCCTGCGATCCGCGAAGAGCTGCGCGACATGGCGCGCAGGCTCGCCACGTCGGGCTATTACGTGATGCTGCCGAACTTGTATTACCGCGCCGGCGTGATGGAGCTCGGCCCGATCAATCCCGATCCGGAATCGCCGGAGCGCAAGCGCATGTTCGAGCTGATGCACTCGCTGAACATTCCACTGGTCATGGAAGACACCAGGGGCTTGCTCGCCTACGCCGAGACGCAGAAGGCCGCCAACACCAACATCATCGGCACCGTCGGCTATTGCATGAGCGGTCGCTACGCGGTGAACGCGGCAACGCATTTCGGCGATCGCGTCAAGGCCGCCGCCTCGATCTACGGCACGCACTTGGCGACCGACCAGCCCGACAGCCCGCACCTCGCCGCCAACAAGACCAAGGCCGAACTCTATTTCGCCTGCGCCGAGACCGATATCTACGCGCCACAGGAGATCATCGAGCAGGTGAAGGCGGGCATGAAGGGATCCAACAACGAAGTCGAGATCTATCCCGGCACGCATCACGGCTTTGCGTTCCCCAAGCGCCCGGTCTATGACCGCGACGCCGCCGAACGCCATTGGGAGCGGCTGCTCGCGCTCTACCGGCGCAACCTGGTCTGAGGCCGCAAGCACCGGGATGGCCGACGGCGCGCGAATTCGAGATTATCGAAGCTCTGATGCTGACGAGGTGAACCGGCTCGCGGTTGCTGCCTTCGACCAATTCCGCGACGCTTTCGACGACTGGCCGGCGATGCGCGCCGGCCTCTCGCGAACCTCCGAGTTGAGTTCCGGCGGCGAGATCATCGTCGCCGATCTCGGCACCCGGCTTGCCGGCGCGGTCGGCTATTTCGGGCCCGGCGTCAAAAAGGCCGCATTCTTCGATCAGTCATGGCCGATCATTCGCATGCTGGTCGTCGACCCCGTCGACAGGAGCAAGGGACTCGGGCATGCGTTGACGTCGGAATGCTTCGCCAGAGCGCGGCGCGACCGCTGCCGGACCATTGCGCTTCACACGAGCCCCATCATGACGGTCGCCTTGCCGATGTATCTCAAGATGGGCTTCAGCAAGGTCCATGACGCCCCGCCCATTCATGGCGTGCCCTACGCCGTCTACACGAAAGTGCTCTGATCCCGATGCCGTTCCTGCTGGTCGACTTTCCGGTGTTCGACCCCGTCGCGCTCGCGCTCGGGCCGATCGTGATCCGCTGGTATGCGCTGGCCTATATCGTCGGCATCGTGCTGGGCTGGGTCTACGCCCGCTCGCTGATCAAGAAGGAACGGCTGTGGGGCGGCGAGGTGCCGATCACGCTGCCGCAGCTCGACGATTTCATCCTCTGGGTCACCATCGGCATCATCGTCGGCGGCCGCACCGGCTATGTACTGTTCTACAATCTGCCGTTCTTCATCGCGCACCCGTCCGAGATCCTCGAATTGTGGAAGGGCGGCATGTCGTTCCACGGCGGCTTCCTCGGCTGCGTCGCCGCGGTGATGCTGTTCGCCCGCCGCAACAACATTTCGATCCTGTCGCTCGGCGACATCACCACCGCGGTCGCGCCGATCGGCCTGTTCCTCGGCCGCATCGCCAATTTCATCAACAGCGAATTGTGGGGCCGGCACGCAGAGGCGAGCCTGCCCTGGGCCATGATCTTCCCCAATGGCGGGCCGCTGCCGCGCCATCCGAGCCAGCTCTATGAGGCCGGGCTCGAGGGCATCGTGCTGTTCACGGCGCTGGCGATCATGATCCGGATGGGCGCGCTGAAGCGGCCCGGCCTGATCCTCGGCAGCTTCATTGCGATCTACGGCATTGCCCGGATCATCGGCGAGCACTTCAGGGAGCCCGACCCGCAACTCGGATTCCTGTGGGGCGGGTTAACCATGGGAATGCTGCTGTCGGTGCCAATGATTATTGTCGGCGCTATCATCATCACGGCCGCCCTCCGCCGCAAGGCGAACGGGCCGGCGCCGAGTTCAACGTAAGACAAGTGCAATCCAAGGAAGGCCGTGAGCGAACCCTCCCCGCTGCTGGATGAGATCAGGAAGCTGATCAAGCTGTCCGGGCCGATGCCGGTCTGGCGCTACATGGAATTGTGCCTGATGCATCCGCGCTACGGCTACTATCTGTCGCGCGATCCGCTCGGCCGCGAGGGCGATTTCACCACGGCCCCCGAGGTCAGCCAGATGTTCGGCGAACTGCTCGGGCTGTGGAGCGCCTCGATCTGGCGCGCGATCGGCTCGCCGGAGACGCTGCGCCTGATCGAGCTCGGGCCCGGCCGCGGCACCATGATGTCGGACGCGCTGCGGGCGCTGCGCGTGCTGCCGCCGCTCTACCAGTCGCTCAGCATCCACCTCGTCGAGGTCAATCCGGTGCTGCGCGAGAAGCAGCACGCGACGCTGACCGGCGTGCGCAACATCACCTGGCACGACAGCATCGACGATGTGCCCGAGGGGCCGGCGGTGATCCTCGCCAACGAATATTTCGACGTGCTGCCGATCCATCAGATGGTCCGCCGCGAGACCGGCTGGCACGAGCGCACGGTCGGGATGGACGCCAATGGCAACCTGTATTTCGCGCCCGCGCCCGAGCCGACGCCGCACTTCGAGGTGCTGCTGCCGCCGCTGGTGCGCGCCGCCCCGTTAGGTGCGGTGTTCGAATGGCGGCCCGACAGCGAGATCATGAAGCTCGCTACGCGGGTGCGCGACCAGGACGGAGCCGCGCTGATCATCGATTACGGCCATCTGCGCAGCGACGCCGGCGACACCTTTCAGGCGATCGCGCGCCACAGCTTCGCCGACCCGCTGAAGAACCCGGGGCAGGCCGACGTGACCGCGCATGTCGACTTCCAGGCGCTGGCGCGGGCCGCCGAGGATGTCGGCGCGCGCGTCCACGGGCCGGCGACGCAGGGCGACTTCCTCAAGCGCCTCGGCGTCGAGGCCCGCGCCGCCGGGCTGATGGCGAAGGCCTCGCCCGAGGTCTCCGCCGACATCGCCGGCGCACTGAAGCGGCTGACCGATTCCGGACGCGGCGGGATGGGCTCGATGTTCAAGGTCATGGCCATCTCCGACCCGCACCTCACCTCGATCGCCGG
The DNA here is from genome assembly GCA_016839165.1 of Bradyrhizobium sp. PSBB068. NCBI lineage: Bacteria > Pseudomonadati > Pseudomonadota > Alphaproteobacteria > Hyphomicrobiales > Nitrobacteraceae > Bradyrhizobium > Bradyrhizobium sp. PSBB068. The sequence continues at coordinate 1,037,509 of CP069300.1, read as the reverse complement.
CCTCAGCGATCAGCCTGACGAGACCGAACAATGACACTGGGATCTCCGCTGCTGTCGGCCATTCCTGGCCTGCGCCACGCCTTCTTCTCGCGCGAGGGCGGCGTCTCCGAGGGCATCTATGCCGGCCTCAATGGCGGGCTCGGCTCGCGCGACGATCCGGCCAAGGTCGCGGAGAACCGGCGGCGGATGGCCGAGCAGCTCGGCGTGCCGTTCGATCATCTGATCAGCGTGCATCAGGTGCACTCGCCCGACGTTGTCGTCGTGGATCGCCCGTGGAACGGCGCGCCGCGCCCCAAGGCGGACGCGCTCGTCACCCGTACCGAGGGGCTCGCGATATCGGTCACAACAGCCGACTGCGGCCCGATCCTGTTCGTCGACCCCAATGCGCGGGTAATCGGCGCGGCGCATGCCGGCTGGAAGGGCGCGCTGACCGGCGTGCTGGAGACGACCATCGATGCGATGGAGAAGCTCGGCGCCGAGCGCGGCAGCATCGTCGCCGCGATCGGCCCGCTGATCCGCAAGCAATCCTACGAGGTCGGCGGCGAATTCGTCACGCGCTTCATCGAGGCCGATGCCGAGAACGGCATGTTCTTCATGCCCAGCGAGCGCGACGGCCACGCGATGTTCGATCTCGCCGGCTTCATCCGGATGCGGCTGGAGAACGCCGGCGTGCTGATGATCGACGACCTCGGCATCGACACCTATTCCGACGAGCGCTGCTTCAGCTACCGCCGCTCCGTGCACCGCAAGGAAGCCGATTACGGCCGGCACGTTCACGCCATCGTGCTGGAAGGCTGACGCCGAACTCTCCTCACCAGTTTTGTGCGACAAGCGGCTTGACTCTCCGCCTGCTGGAGACCGGACAAGCGGCGCATGACACAACGCACCTACAGCATCGGCGAGGCGGCGCGGCTCAGCGGAATGTCTGTCCGCAAGCTCCGCTTCTATTCGGACCAGGGCTTGCTGCCGCCGGCCGGCCGCACCGCGAGCGGCTATCGCGTCTTCACCGACGACGAACTGGTTCGCCTCGACCTGATCCGCTGCCTGCGCGATGCGGGGCTCGGTCTCGACGCCATCCGTGAGGTCCTGACCAAGGAGCTCTCGCTGGTCGAGGCGCTGAAGCTCCGCCTCGAGACGCTGGAAGCGGAGATTGCGGCCCAGCGCCGCGTCGCCTCGGCCCTGCGGGCTGCGTTGCGTTCACCGCAACTCACCGAAGCAGATTTGAGGAGATTCCTGACCATGACGCAGCTGTCCCGCGCCGAGCGCCGCAACGTCGTCGAACGCTTCTTCGAGAAAGTATCCGACGGCATCAACATCGACCGGAAATGGATCCGGCAGATGATCGAGACCAGCGTGCCCGAACTGCCCGATGATCCGACACCCGAGCAATGCGATGCCTGGATCGAGCTGTCGCAGATGCTCAACGATCCCACGCTCGTCGCCAACATGCGCGCCAACGCCGAGGACGTCTGGAATCACCACGTGCTGGATCTCGCCGCCTGGCAGCAGGCCAACGAGGCCGTGCTGGCCAGAGCGAAAGAGATCATCGCTGGCGGGCTCGGACCGAATTCGGAGGCCGGTCAGGCACTGGCGCGCGACTGGCTGGAGACGTCGGCGCGGCTACTGAAGCGAGAGCCCGATCTGGAATTCCGAAACTGGATTCGCGGCAAGTATGCGCTGCACGACGCCCGCGCGGCGCGCTACTGGGACCTGGTCGCCATCATGCGCGGACAGTCGCCCGACGCGAGCCCGAACCGCGAATGGGCCTGGATCACGGCAGCCATGCGGCACCATCTCTCTGACTGAGCAAGGAAATCCGAAACCTCGTGGCGCAGCCTGCGGATCGGTTAAGGGCTGTGGCCGTCCTGCCCTAGACGTTAAGCCGTTTTAACGATATCGCAGGACGCAATGAGGGACGCGTCAAACCACCAGTTTCAAACTGGGACAGTCGTGCGCATCGCGGTCGCAGCCACGTGGCTTGCGGTCGCGTCCGTGCTTGGCGGCTGCGCCGCCGGCGGCAACGTGGCCGACTCCTACGCGATGGCCACGCCGGCGAGCGGCGGCACCACTGTCGCCTTCGAATCGATCGACGGCCCACCGCCCCAGGTGTTCGACCGCATGGTCGGGGTGCTCGACAGCGAATCCAAGTTGCGCAGCCTCTCGATCGTGTCGCGCGAGGGCACCGCGGCCTATCGCGTGCGCAGCTATCTGTCGGCGCAGGTGGTGCGTGGCCGCACCATGATCGCGTGGGTCTGGGACGTCTACGACAGCAACCAGCAACGCGCGCTCCGACTGTCCGGCGAGGAGCCCGCCGGCAAGGCCGGCCGCGACGCTTGGGCCGCCGCCGACGACCTGGTGCTGCGCAGGATCGCCCAGGCCGGCCTCAGCGGCCTCTCCGGCATGATCAATGGCGGCCCGGCGGACAGCCCAGCCCCTGCCGCGGCGCCGGAGCTCCGTGGGCCGGCGATGGTCAGCGCCCCGGCCCCCGCCGCGTCCGAGACCGTTGCCCTCAGCTATTCCGCCAACTAACCCCCGGTATCTCCCGGCGAAATGCGTTTTTTGCCCAGGAAAACCGCGGCCAAGGCGACCTAATGGGTTGCCAGCGGAGCCGCCTGCCTGATATTCCCTCGCGCACCGAAAACCCGCCGGTTCTGTAAGGACTTGAGATGCTGAACGTCGTATCCAGCAAGGCGCGGGGGGAAGCATCGATGTCGGCAAAAAACGGATCCATCAAGCTCGTCGCCGGCAACTCCAATCCTGCGCTGGCGCAGGATATCGCCAAGGGACTTGGCATCGAATTGACCAAGGCCGTGGTCCGGCGTTTCGCCGACATGGAGATCTTCGTCGAGATCCAGGAGAACATCCGCGGCTCGGACATGTTCATCCTGCAGTCGACGTCGTTTCCGGCCAACGACAATTTGATGGAGCTCCTGATCATCACCGACGCGCTGCGCCGTGCTTCCGCGCGCCGCATCACCGCGGTGGTGCCCTATTTCGGCTATGCCCGCCAGGACCGGAAATCCGGTTCGCGCACGCCGATCTCGGCCAAGCTCGTGGCCAACCTGATCTCCCGCGCCGGCGTCGACCGCGTCATGACGCTCGACCTGCATGCCGGCCAGATCCAGGGCTTCTTCGACATCCCGACCGACAATCTGTTCGCCGCACCGCTGATGGTGCGCGACATCAGGGAAAAGTTCGACCTCGCCAAGGTGATGGTGGTGTCGCCCGACGTCGGCGGCGTGGCGCGTGCGCGCGGACTTGCCAAGCGCATCAACACCCCGCTTGCGATCGTCGACAAGCGCCGCGAGCGCCCCGGTGAGTCCGAGGTGATGAACGTGATCGGCGACGTCGCCGGCTACAACTGCATCCTGGTCGACGACATCGTCGACTCCGGCGGCACGCTGGTGAACGCGGCCGAGGCCCTGATCGGGCACGGCGCCAAGGAAGTCTCGGCCTACATCACCCACGGCGTGTTGTCCGGCGGCGCCGCCGCGCGCATCGCCTCGTCGCGGCTCAAGGAGCTGGTCATCACCGACTCGATCCTGCCGACCGAGGCCGTCAACAAGGCGCCGAACATCCGCACCATTTCGATCGCCGGCCTGATCGCCGAAGCGATCGGCCGCACCGCGGCGGAAGAGTCGGTGTCGAGCCTGTTCGATTAATGCCTTGCTGACGTCCCGGCGAAAGCCGGGACCCATCACCACAGGGTTCTGTTGTGGAGCTCTGCTGTGGCCCCATCCTTTCCAACCAACAAACATTCGTGGTTATGGGTCCCGGCTCAAGGCCGGGACGACACTGAATTTGCAGATGCGGCGTTCCTAGAACCCCGGCCGCGGCACATGGCTCATCAGCGTTCGCGCGAAGCCGCCGTCGACGATGATCTCCTCGCCATTGACGTATGACGACCGGTCGCTGGCCAGGAACAGGGTCGCGTCCGCCATGTCCTGCGGCGCGCCGATCCGGCGTAGCGGCACCACGGCGGTGCGCCGCTCGGTAACCCCGGGCGTATCGTAGAATGCCTGGCTCATCGGCGTGACGACGAGGCCGGGGCTGACCACATTGCTGCGGATGCCGTGCGGACCCCATTCGGCGGCGAGCTGCTGCGAGAGCATCACGACGGCCGCCTTGCTGACGCTGTAGGCGCCGCTCTGCCCCTGCGCATTGCTGGCGGCAATCGAGGCGACGTGGATCAGGCTGCCGCGCCCGGTCTTGCGCATCTGGCGGCCGAACGCCTGCGCGCAGATGAAGTAGCCGGTGAGGTTGACCGCCAGCACTGCGTTCCATTCGGCAAGCGGCAGCGTATCAAGCCCGCCGGGCCGCAGCACCGCCGCGGTGTTGACGAGGATGTCGCAAGCTCCGAGCGTGCGCGCGACGGCCTCGGCGGCAGCCGCGACGCCCTCCTCGCTGGTTGTGTCGCAGTTCGCGACGAGATGGCCGTCGCCGAACGCGCGGAGCTGTGTCTTGGTCTCCGCCAGCCCACGCTCGTCGCGATCGAGCGCGGCGACTTTGACGCCGGCACGCGCGAAACTGACAGCGGTGGCGCGGCCGATGCCGCCGCCTCCGCCGGTGACGACGGCAATGCGGCCCGACAGGCCGAGCCAGTCGGTGGAATGTTGTTCGGTCATGGGCGCCTCCCGCGCGTTCTGATTATGCCGGCAGCATAACCGAACACGCAGGCTGCGAGAGCGATCCCGGCACGCATGCCGGAATCGCTTTTGCGTCCGGCCTTGGACGTCGCCGGCGCCTTATCCGGGTATCCCCGCCGCGACCTGGCCGCGCAGGCGCTCCAGGCTGTGCAGCGTGTTGGCGCAGGCTTCCGCGACCTCGATCCCCTTGATCACGAAGTGCTTGCGGAAGAAGTCGTAATGCACCTCGGTCTCGTGGAATTGCTGCGGCGTCAGCACCGCCGAGAACACCGGCACCTCGGTGCGCAACTGCACATCCATCAGTGCCTTAATCACGGTGTCGGCGACGAACTCGTGGCGGTAAATGCCGCCATCGACGACCAGCCCGGCCGCGACGATCGCGGTGTAGCGGCGGGTCTTCGCCAAGAGCTGCGCATGCAGCGGGATCTCGAACGAGCCCGGCACCTCGAACACGTCGACATTGGTGATGTGACGCGCCTCGATCTCCTTCAGGAACGAGATGCGGCACTCCTCCACCACATCGCGATGCCAGGACGATTGCACGAAGGCAACGCGCTGCGGCTTGGCAAAGTGCGGATGCTCCAGCGCCGGCGGATGTGCCGGCGTGTCGGAAACGCCTTCTGCGTGGGGGGGTTGGACTTCGGCGTTTTGGACTTCAGTGTCTTGCAACATCTGATTCATGGCTTTCCTCTTTCAGGACCAGAATCAGGGCATACGGACAACGACATTGACCCACGCGAAAACGCGAGGGCCGCCGCAACCGTTCTCTTTCATCCGGACTGTAACCGTCGGCTTCGGAATTGCACCGAATCTGCTGACCCTTCTTCCGGCTTCGCGGAAGAAGGCGCTCGCGGGCTTGGGCTCATCACCCTTACCGCCGGTGGGGATTTTCACCCCGCCCTGAGAACATCGGCACGCCCAGGATGGACGCGCCTGAGACGAACTATGACCAAACCGCGACAGCCGGGCAAGACCTTTGGCATGGGGAAACGGCATGTCCCCATGAGCGCGTTGCGGCTCTTGCAGAGTGACGTGAGCGCCGGAAAGGCTGATTCACGCGCGCGGCGAAGCGCCGGCAAATGGTTAACAAATCGTTTACCGACCAAGAAGATTCCGATTTGTTCGCAAAATCACAAGTGTGGCGGAGATCAGCTGTGGACGATGCGCGCTTTGGCTGTGGACGGACTCGGCGTGCGGTTGCGCGGATTCCGCAAATCACATCACTTCATCGGCGTCAGGTCCAGGGGCATCCGGAAGCCCGGTCAAGGAGCTGCACTCGGCCACGACGCAGTATGTCGCAAGTGCCGGCTTCCGTGTGCGTATCAAGCGATCATAAGAACAAGGTCCGAGACGGCATGTCCCTCCTCGAAAGCATTATCGATTCCCGGAACAACCCGCTTGCGGTGGTCGAGGATATCGCCACCGACAACAACTGGGCGTTCGAGCGTTCCGGCGAAGACGAGGTGACGATCGTCTCCAAGGGAGACTGGATCGACTATCAGCTCTCGTTCACCTGGATGGGCGAGATCGAGGCGCTGCATCTCGCCTGCGCCTTCGACATGAAGATGCCGCAGGCGCGCCGCGCCGAGGTGCAGCGGCTGGTCGCCGCGATCAACGAACAATTGTGGGTCGGCCATTTCGATCTGTGGACCCACACCGGCATGGTGATGCATCGCCAGGCGCTGGTGCTGCCCGGCGGCCTCACCGCCTCCACCGCGCAATGCGAGGCGATGGTGGTCAATGCGATCCACGCCTGCGAGCGCTACTATCCGGCGTTCCAGTTCGTGGTGTGGGCCGGCAAGTCGACCGCCGAGGCGATGGCGGCGGCGATGTTCGATACCGAGGGCGAGGCGTAAGGGTATCCGCATATTCAGTGTCGTCCCGGCCTTGAGCCGGGACCCATACTCCGCGGCCGCGGGGCTCACGCAAACTGCTTGTGGCCCTTTCCTCGCCTCACTAGAACCACATGTGGTTATGGGTCCCGGCCTTCGCCGGGACGACATAGAGTTTGTGGAGCGACCCGTGAACACAAGCAGCGCATTGACGAATACTTCCGGCACCATCGCGCTTGCCGGCGCGGGCAAGATGGGCGGCGCCATGCTGACCGGCTGGCTCGCGCAGGGCCTATCGCCCAGGCAGGTCGCGGTGATCGATCCCCATCTGTCGCCTGACATCTCCGCACTCGCGGCCAAGGGCGTCCGGCTCAATCCGCAAGCGACGGAGCTCGGCACGGTCGACACGCTGGTCGTCGCGGTGAAGCCGCAATCGTTCCGCGAGGCCGGCGCCGCGCTGAAGGCGCTCGTCGGCCCCTCGACGCTCGTGGTCTCGATCATGGCCGGTACGACCATCGCAGCGCTGGAAGAAGTCGTCGGCGGCGCGGTGGTGCGCGCAATGCCGAACACGCCGGCGGCGATCGGCCGCGGCATCACGGTCGCGGTGCCGGCAAAGCGCGTCACCGCCGCGCAGCGCGCCATGACCGATGCACTGCTGCAGGCGACCGGTCTCCTCGAATGGGTCGACGACGAAAGCCTGATGGACGCGGTGACCGCGGTCTCCGGCTCCGGCCCTGCCTATGTCTTCCTGCTCGCCGAGGAGCTGGCCCGCGCCGGCGTCGCAGCCGGCCTGCCCGAAACGCTTGCGACCACGCTGGCGCGCGCGACCGTGGCGGGCTCCGGCGAGCTGCTGCATCGCTCCGACTTGCCGTCAGCGACGTTGCGGCAAAACGTCACCTCACCCGGCGGCACCACGGCCGCCGCGCTGGACGTGTTGATGGCGAATGACGGCCTCCAGCCGTTGATGACCCGCGCCATCGCCGCCGCGACACGACGCTCGAAGGAATTGGCGAAGTAGCTCCTCGCTTACTGCGCCGACGTCCCGGCAAGACGCTTATTAAAACGCTCGACATTGATCAGGCCGCGGGCGTGGCGGCCTTCGCCGAGCTTGCGCGTGCCTTCAAACGCCTCGACTTCGAAGCGGATCACGCGGCGCTCGACCACGACCACCTTCGAGGTGGTCCGCACCGTGGCCCCGACGAGCGCGGCTGCAAGATGACGAATGTCGACCTCGGTCCCGACCGTCACCCAGCCGGGCTGCAACGCGCCACGGATGGCATCGCCCGACGCCATCTCCATGTCGAGGATCATCATCGGCGTCGCATAGACCATCGGCATGCCCGGGACGAAATGCCCGACCGTGCGCTCCGGCGGCACCACCAGCATGCGCTCGGCGCTCATGCCGATCTTGATGAAGTCGCGTGCGTCCATTGGCGCCTCAAAAATACTGTCGTCCCGGCGAAGGCCGGGACGACGACGTTGAATTACTTCTTCGCCGCAGCGGCGCGCTCGACGAAGGACTTGCCGCCCTTCATCTTGTGATGCAGCGGCGCCTCGTTGATCTGGATCACGACCGCGTCGGCATCGACACCGAGATTCTTCACCAGTGCCTGGGTGATGTCGCGCATCATGCCGAGCTTCTGCTCGTCGGTGCGGCCGGCGGCCATGCTCACGGTGATCTCAGGCATTGTTGCTCTCCCTCTTGTTGTCGCCATGGTCAGGCTGTTCCCGGCCATTCACGTCGGCGTGCATCAAACAAGAGGCGGATGCCCGGCACAAGGGCGGGCATCACATCGCCAGCGAATGGCTATCCCCACGCCACGTCATGCCGCGCCAGGACCTCGCGGACTTTCGCGACCAGATCGGTCTCGGCGCAGGAGAATTGCGCCGGACGCGTTTCGCGCCATTCCTGGTTGGACGCGATCGCAGCCGCCGCCTTGGCGCCCTCGATCAGATCCTTGATCTGCACCTCGCCGCGCGCCTTCTCGTCCGAGCCCTGGATGATCACGCAGGGCGAGTTGCGGCGATCGGCATATTTGAGCTGGTTGCCCATGTTCTTCGGATTGCCGAGATAGAGCTCGGCGCGGATGCCGGCCTGGCGCAGCTCTGCGACCATCTTCTGGTAGTCGGCGACGCGGTCGCGGTCGAACACGGTGACGACGACGGGACCGAATTCGGCCCGCGCGTCGAGCTGACCCAGCATCGTCAGCGCGGCCTGCAGGCGCGACACCCCGATCGAGAAGCCGGTCGCCGGCACCGGCTCCCCGCGGAAGCGCGAGACGAGGCCGTCGTAGCGGCCACCGCCGCCGACCGAGCCGAACCGCACCGGTCGGCCCTTCTCGTCCTTGGTGTCGAGCAGCAGTTCAACCTCGTAGACGGGACCCGTGTAGTATTCGAGCCCACGAACGACGGTGGGATCGATGCGGATGCGATCTGAGCCATAGCCGGACGCCGCGACCAGTTTCGCGATTTCCTCGAGCTCGCTCACGCCGGCCTGGCCAACCTCGCTCTTCGCGAGGTAGGCCTCTGCCGCCGCAATCGCCTCTCGCCAATCCGCACGCTGTTGCGTGACGGCCAGAACGATATCGGCATCCGCTGGGCCCAACTCAGCGCCCTTGGTGAAGTCGCCCTTGCCCTCTTCACCGCCATCCCATCGCCCGGGACCGAGCAGCTTGCGAACCTCGTCGGCGGGAAACTTGTCGAGCTTGTCGATCGCGCGCAGCACCGTGAGCCTGCGGCCTGCATTGTCGTCGCCGCCGAGACCGATCGCCTCGAGCACGCCGTCAAGCACCTTGCGGTTGTTCACCTTCACGACATAGGAGCCGCGCGGAATGCCGAGCGCCTCCATCGTATCCGCCGCCATCATGCAGATCTCGGCGTCGGCCGCCGGCGTCGCCGAGCCGACCGTATCGGCATCGAACTGCATGAACTGGCGGAAGCGGCCGGGACCGGGCTTCTCGTTGCGGAAGACGTAGCCGAGCCGATACGACCGGTACGGCTTCGGCAGCGCGTCGAAATTCTCGGCGACATAGCGCGCCAGCGGCGCAGTCAAATCGTAGCGCAGCGAGATCCACTGCTCGTCATCGTCCTGGAACGAGAACACGCCCTCGTTGGGCCGGTCCTGGTCGGGCAGGAACTTGCCGAGCGCGTCGGTGTATTCCATCGCCGGCGTCTCCACCGGCTCGAAGCCGTAGAGCTCGTAGACGGCGCGGATCTTTTCGACCATCGCCCGCGTGGCATTGATCGCAGCCGGGCCGCGATCTTCCAGTCCACGCGGCAGGCGCGCCTTCAGTTTTTGGGGTTTTTTGGGTTTCTCGGCCATGAGCGGCCGTTTACCAGCCGGCGCGCAAGGCGGCAACCGGTGCCGCTACGCTGTCACTCCGGGATATTCCGCAGGACCATACCTCAGCCGCGCGATTGCGCACCGGGAATCGCGAGATTCCGGGTTCGATGCTGCGCATCGTCCCGGAATGACGTCGCGTCCGTCACTGGACGTTCCTGATCCAGTTATGCGGATCGTTGGTGCGGCCGTACTGGATGTCGACCAGCTTCTTGCGCAGGCCCATGGCGACCGGACCGGCGACGCCGCCGCTGATCTGGAAGTCGCCGCTCGCCGAGCAGACCTTGCCGATCGGCGAGATCACGGCCGCGGTGCCGCAGGCGAACGCCTCCTTCAGCTTGCCGCTGGCGGCATCCGCGCGCCATTGCTGGATCGTGTAGGGCTCCTCGCGCACGCGCGTGCCGGAATCCTTGGCGAGCGCGATGATCGAGTCGCGGGTGATGCCGGGCAGGATGGTGCCGAGCGGCGGCGTCAGCAGCGAGCCGTCGTCGAAGGCGAAGAAGATGTTCATGCCGCCGAGTTCTTCGATGTAGCGGCGCTCGACCGCGTCGAGGAACACGACCTGGTCGCAGCCGCGCTCGATCGCTTCCGCCTGCGCGCGCAGGCTGGCAGCATAATTGCCGCCGCACTTCACGGCGCCGGTGCCGCCGATCGCGGCGCGCGTGTAATTCTCCGACACCCAGATCGATACCGGCGCAGGACCGCCCTTGAAGTAGGAGCCGACCGGCGATGCGATCACCGAGAAGATGTATTCCGCCGACGGCTTCACGCCGAGGAAGACCTCGCTCGCGATCATGAACGGCCGCAGATAGAGACTGCCCTCGCCGCCCGGGATCCAGGCACGATCAATCCGCACCAGCTGCTCGACCGCCTCGATGAACAGATCCTCGGGCAGCGGCGCCATCGCCATGCGGTCGGCCGAATCGCGGAAGCGGCGGGCATTGGCGTCGGGGCGAAACAGGTTCACGCCGCCATCGTCGCGCTTGTAGGCCTTGAGCCCTTCGAAGATCTCCTGGGCGTAGTGCAGCACGGCGCCGGCCGGATCGAGCGGGAAATTCGCGCGTGCCTCGATGCGGGCACTGTGCCAGCCCTTGCCCTGGCTGTAGCGGACGATCGCCATGTGGTCGGTGAAGACGCGACCGAAGCCCGGGTCCACGAGCTTCGCCGCGCGATCCTTGTCGGAGGTCGCATTCGGCGACGGCTGGATGTCGAATTTCAAAGTCATTTTTCTTGCTTTCCGCTGTCGGAACCGGCGCCATATCGGGCGCCGGCCTGTTTCCCCCGGAGCCATCAGGCTCGGCTGGCCCGGACTTCACCACCACCGGCCGCACGGGCCGGTTTCCATCGCCAACATGCCGTTTAGACATGCTTTTGCGGAATGCTGAAGTCCAGTATGTTTGCCGAAATGCCGCTCGACAATCGCACGGTAGTCCAGTTTGCGGCCCAAACCGCCTCACAGGCTCTTTCAGGCCGACTCAAACGCTGTTGGGGACGAAACGACCTAATGTTTCGTCGTGACAGGCAGTTTTGTAACATTGAACCCAAGATACGTCAATATGACTGACATAAATTTCTCAGGCATGGCTGCCAAGCCCGATTCGCAGGGAGATGATCATGCTCCTGCGGCGGGTGGACGCGACCTGCGCTGGGACATCATCGAGCTCTTGTTCTTCGCCTACCGCGACTTTGTCGGCGACGCGGACCAGGAGCTGGAGGCGTTCGGCTTCGGCCGCGCCCACCACCGCGTCATCCACTTCGTCACCCGCTATCCCGGCCTGAAGGTCGCCGACCTGCTCGACGTGCTGCGTATCACCAAGCAATCGCTCGGACGCGTGCTCAAGCAGCTCTTGGACGAGGGCTACATCGTGCAGAAGACCGGCAACAACGACCGCCGGCAGCGCCTGCTCTACGCGACGCCGAAGGGCGAGGCACTGGTCGCCAAGCTCGCAGGGCTGCAGACCGACCGCATCAATCGCGCGGTCGCCGGCATCGATCCGGCCGGCGTCGAGACGGTCCGCCAGTTCCTCCGCGCGATGATCGACCGCGACGATCCGGACAAGGTGCTCGAAGCCATCTTCGGCGGCGGCAGAAAAGCAAGGGAGTGAACCTGGTGCAGGCTGCAACCATGATGCGCGCGCCGATCGAACCGGCCGACGACGCACCGCATCTCCTGCTGGTCGACGACGACCGCCGCATTCGCGACCTGTTGTCGCGCTTTCTCTCCGGCGAGGGCTATCGCGTCACGACGGCGATGAGCGCCACCGACGCCCGCGCCAAGCTGCTCGGGCTGCATTTCGACCTGCTGATCCTCGACGTGATGATGCCCGGCGAGAACGGCTTCGACCTCGCCCGCTTCATCCGCACGTCCTCCACGGTGCCGATCATCATGCTGACCGCTCGCCATGAGGCGGAGGCCCGCATCGAGGGCCTTCAGATCGGCGCCGACGATTACGTCGCCAAGCCGTTCGAGCCGCGCGAGCTCGTGCTTCGCATCGGCAATATCCTCAAGCGCACCGCGCCGCCGCAGGTCATAACCGTCGAGCAGATCGCGTTCGGCCCCTATATCTTCCACATCGAGCGCAGCGAGCTGCGCCAGGGCGAGGAGATCATCCATCTCACCGACCGCGAGCGCGAGATGCTGCGCATCCTCGCCAGCGCCCCCGGCGAGACCGTGCCGCGCGCCGAGCTGACCTCTGGCGGCACCGTCAACGAACGCGCGGTCGACGTGCAGATCAACCGCCTGCGCCGCAAGATCGAGCATGATCCCGCCAATCCGTTGTTCCTGCAGGCGGTCCGCGGCATCGGCTATCGCCTGGTCGCCTCGCCATAAGATCCAGCCATGAGCACGCTCGATTCCGGCCTGACCCTGATCAAGAACGCCTCGCAGCGCGTCTCGAAAGCGAACGGCTGGATGGGCAATGCGTTCAAGAGCTGGATGCCGACCGGCCTCTACGCCCGCGCGCTGCTGATCATGATCGTGCCGATGGTGATCCTGCAGACCGTGGTCGCGTTCGTGTTCATGGAGCGGCACTGGAACACGGTGACGCGGCGGCTGTCGGCCGCGGTGGTGTCCGACATCGCCGCGCTGATCGACGTCTACAAGAATTATCCGCAGGACAAGGACCGCGCCCAGCTTCGCCACATCGCCCAGAAGCTGCAGCTGGTGGTCGACTTCCTGCCCGCCGGCGACATGCCGCCGCCGGGACCGAAGCCGTTCTTCTCGCTGCTCGACCAGACGCTCTCGGTGCAGCTCGGCCGCCAGATCAGCCGTCCGTTCTGGATCGACACCGTCGGCAAGTCCAATCTGGTCGAGATCCGCGTGCAGCTCGACGATTCCGTGATGCGGATCTTCGCCCAGCGCAGCGCGGCCTATGCCTCGAATTCGGAGATCTTCATCTTCTGGATGCTCGGCACCTCGACGATCCTCCTGATCGTCGCCGTACTGTTCCTGCGCAACCAGATCAAGCCGATCCTGCGGCTCGCCGACGCTGCCGAGAGCTTCGGCAAGGGCCGCGAGGCGCCGAACTTCCGGCCGCGCGGCGCGCGCGAGGTGCGGCGCGCGGCGCAGGCCTTCATCGAGATGAAGGCGCGCGTCGAGCGCTCGATCGAGCAGCGCACCGCGATGCTGGCCGGCGTGTCGCACGATCTGCGCACCATCCTGACCCGCTTCAAGCTCGAGCTGGCCCTGATCGGCGAAGGCCCCGAGATCGACGCGATGCGCAAGGACGTCGACGAGATGTCGATGATGCTGGAAGACTACCTCGCCTTCGCGCGCGGCGATTCCGGCGAGGTCGCGCAACCGACCGACATGGCGATGGCGCTGGAGGAGCTGCGCAGCGACGCCGAGCGCCACGGCCACACCGCAACCGTCGCATTCCACGGCCTGCCGGTCGTCACGGTGAAGCCGGCTTCGTTCAAGCGCTGCCTCGCCAACCTCGTCTCCAACGCGGCGCGCCACGCCAACACGATCTCGATCACCGGCCAGCGCGACCACCGCTACCTCAACATCACGATCGACGATGACGGCCCCGGCATCCCCGCCGACATGCGCGAGGAAGTGTTCAAGCCGTTCCTGCGGCTCGACGATGCCCGCAACCAGGATGAAGGCGGCAGCGGCCTCGGGCTTGCGATCGCCCGCGACATCGCGCGCTCGCATGGCGGCGACATCCTGCTCAGCGAGAGCCCGATGGGCGGGCTGCGCGCCGCGGTGCGGGTGCCGGTCTAAAGCATGATGAGATTAGGTTGAGCTGGAACGGCGTTGAAGGTTCACCTCTCCCTTGGGAGAGGTCGATTTGCGCAGCAAATCGGGTGAGGGTTTACGGTCTATCGCGAAAGCAAGAGCCCTCACCCGGATTGCTTCGCAATCCGACCTCTCCCCGACGGGGAGAGGTGAACCAAGACCGGGCTAGGCCGCTTCGACCAAAACTCATACCGCTTTAGCTTACCAGCGGTACGACAAGGTGCCGATCACCTGACGCCGCTCGCCGGCATAGCAGTAGCCGGACTGGCAGGTCTGGTAGTGCTTGTCGAACAGATTGGTCGCATTCAGCCGCATGGTGGCGCCGAGGAAGCGCCGATCCAGCCTGCCCAGATCGTAATCGATCACGGCATCGAACAACGTCGTCGCCGCATTCTGGAACGTGTTCTGGTCGTTGCCGAAGTTGGTCCCGATGTAACGGACACCGAGGCCGAGCCCGAGCCCTTCGACGGGGACGCCGGACTGGAAGGTGTATTTGCCGAAGGCGGCGAAGGAATTTCGCGGAATGCCGGACAGCTCATTGCCCGTGGTATCGGGATTGCCCTGCATGATCACGACGTTGAGATGGGTGTAGGCCGCGGTGAGATCGAATCCCTGCTTCAGCGCGAGCTTCGCCTCGAGCTCGACGCCCTTGGACTCGACCTGCCCGGTGGCCGCCTGGAACGCCATGCTGTTGGGATCGGTGCGCAGCACATTGTCCTGGGTGATGTCGAACACCGCGGCAGTCAGCAACACCGGAACTTGCGGCATCTGGTACTTGATGCCGATTTCCTTCTGCTCGCCGGTGGTCGGCTTGAATGGTGTCCCGGATACGTCGACGCCGACCTGCGGGGCGAATGACGTCGCGTAGCTGACATAGGGCGCGATGCCGCTGTCGAAAACGTAAGCGAGGCCCGCGCGGCCGGTGAAAGCGGCGACCTTCTGCGTCGACGGCACGCCGTCGAGACCGGCCGTCGTGGTCTGCGACACCCAGCTCTGGCGGCCGTTGAGCGTCAGAACGAAGCCGCCAAGCTTGGCCTGCTCCTGCGCGTAGACGCCGACCTCGTCGGTCGACTGCTTGTTGAAGGTTGAGAAGGCCGGCGTCGCGATGGCCTGAGCGCCGTAGTTCATCGTCAAAAGATTGAGATCCGGAGCCGGCCCGGAGCCGATCTTGTCGTTGTAGGTGGAGTGCCCGTAGTCGACGCCGAACAGCGCCGTGTTCCTGATCGCGCCGAGCGTGAACTTGGCCTCGGCCTGGTTGTCGAGCGTCACCGTGTTGAAGCTATCCAGGATCCGCCAGGCGGAGCGCGACGCGAGATTGGTGCTGCTATCGATCGAATCGACCTGCGTGTATCGCGCATCGGTGTCGACCTGATAGAAGCGGAAATTCTGTCGCACCGTCCAGACGTCGTCGACACTGTGCTCGAACGCATAGCCGATGCGGTACTGCTTCTGATCCATCGCGCTGAAGGCCGGATCGTTCGAGTAGACGTTGGTCAATTGTCCCTCGGGCGTACGGAAGTTGCCGATGCTAGCGGCGGTCCGGCTGCTTTGATATTCGCTGAGGATCGTGAACGACGTGTCGGCGTCCGGCCGCCAGGTCACCGCCGGCGCGATATAGGTGCGATCGTCGTCGTTGCCGGGATACCAGGTCTTGGCGTCACGAAGCAGACCGGTCAGCCGGTAGTACAGCTGATCGCTGCCAGGCACCGGACCACCGAGATCGAAACTGCCCTGATAGCGATCATAGTTGCCGGCCTGCAGCTGCACCTCGCCGAACGGCGTTAACGTCGGCCGCTTGGTGGTGACATCGACGATGCCTCCCGGAGAGCCAAGGCCATAGAGGCCCGAGGCCGGGCCGCGCAGGATCGACACGCTGTCGAGACCGTAAGGCTCGATCTTGGGAATGGCGAAGTTGCCGCCGCCCTGGCGCAGGCCGTCGCGATAGATCCCGGTATAGGTGGCATCGAAGCCCCGGATGTAGAAACTGTCGAACCGCGGATCGTAGCCGAACGCCGTGGTTGTCACGCCGGGCGTGTAATTGACGGCGTCCTTGAGCGTCTGAACGTTGCGATCCCTGAGCTCCTTTTGCGTGACGACCGAGAGCGACTGAGGCGTCTCGATCAGCGCCGTGCTGGTCTTGGTGCCGGCCGTGCTGCCGGTTGCGACGTAACCGGTCGTCGTACCGATCGCGCCGGCGGCAGCTTGCGAGCGCGAAGCCTGGCTCGGCGCAGGCGCCGCGGCAATGCCGCGTCGATTCACAGCGGCCGCGCGCGAAGCCCTGGTGTTCTGCGTCGAAGCGGCGGCACTGCGCTTTCTTGCAGCGCCGGGTTGCTCCACCGTCACCGGCGGAAGCACGCTGACATCGTTTTGCGGAGGACTGGTTTGCGCCTGAGCGCTGGCGATGTCTGCGCACACCGGCACAAGCATCACCGAACCGAGAAACGCTGCGTTGATCGCAGCTGTTGATGCGAGCAAGCTGCGCCTGCTCCACGACGAAGTCATTCCCACCGAACACATCCCCCAGACTGATCTTGATCGAGCCGCGTGTTCGTCATTGCGCGACATCGAATGGGGCGGACTTCTATCGACGGGATCGGCGAAATTCCACACGTGCAAAATAGAATCGCTTGAAGCACGCACGATGCGCAAGATTGGAGCGATTCAAGATGTGCAATGCTGGAACGATTCAAAGCGAGACGCAGCAGCACGCATGCATCGCGACGCATTCGATACGCGTCCACATTCTCTCAGATCATCCCGAGTGTGAGGTACGCAACGATCGTTCGACGATGTCGCGCTCCGTCGACGTCATCGCACCAATGGATGATGCGAACGAGCGGTGGGATCCGTCATCCCCGCGCAAAGGCTTCGCCTTTGTCGCTGGAGGTGCGAGCCTTGCGGCGCAATTGCGCCGCTGGGCGAGCCTCGAAGGATGCGCGGCCACCAGTCGGGCCGTCGACCTTTCGCGACGCGCGGAGCCTGTCATCGGGCCGCGCTTCGCGCGGACCCGGTGGCGCTCCTCAGGGTGATGGGGAAGGATCAGATGGACTGCGCGCCGTTTCAGCGCAGAATTGCTTTGCAGTCTTGTGGCGAGCCCTCGGCAATGATGGTGGCGCAAAGCAATACGGCCTCTCCGCATGTGAGAGGCCGTGCTCGAACGCGCGGGCAGCGATCGAAGGCGCAGTCCTACTTCTGCTTGGGCAGCAGGCCCTTCAGCTTTTCCATGTCCTTGATGTTCATCTTCATGCCACCGGGCATGATGATGTCACCGGGCTTCTGGTCGCTCTTGCAGGCGCCGAGCCATTTCGCCTCGATGATCATGGTGGCGTCGTGGGCGCCGGAGGTGCCGCCTTCGGAATGCGAGGTGCTCTTGACCGTATAGGCCGAATTGAAGTCGCCGGTGATCTCGGAATGCGAGGTCACGTTGACGCCGGCGACGCCGCAAACGCTGTCGCTGACATAACCGGTCGCCGTCTTCTGGACGTCCTGCTTGGAGCAGACCTGCTTTGCCAACGGAGAGGCCGCGGTGCTCATGTCCTTGTCGGTGGTCTCGTCGGTGCAATGCTGCATGGTCACCTCCGGGATTTGCCCACCGGTGCGGACCATCTTCATTTCCCACAGACCGGCCTTGCGGATCGGCAGGTCAACGGCGCTTGCGGCGCCGGTGGACAGGACGAGGCAAACGGCAGAGCCAAGCAAGGCAAGCTGTCGGGTCATGCGGCGAGCTCCCGGCTGAACGATCGAGGGATTTTGAGGCGCTCAGTAGAGTGTGCGCACCGGCCGCTGCGCCGAGCCATAGGGCACCCAGCGGCAGGCGAACGAGATGTAGCCGCCCGGATAGCGCTGCAGCGCGAGGAATTTGACGACCTTGCCGTAGGAGGCGCAGTGATCGACGGCGAGCTGCCGGGCGTCGGTCTGGGTTGCCAGTGAATAGGCGATGATCCCGCCGGTATCATTGCCCTTGAACGGCGGCACCGGCTGCAACCAGTCGGCTTGCGCCGGACCAACGGCCAGCATCCCGCTAACGGCAACCAGGCACGCGGCCAATTTCCTTCGCATCGCAGACTCCATTTCGCTTGACGCCAACATAGAGTGCGACGGCGACGGTGAAAAGAACACGCCGGCGGCTAAAGGTGGACTTCTCCGCAGGTGTTGCCGCGCTGCACTTGACCTTGCCGGGGCTTCGCGGCACCGTCCGCCGCATCGGACAATCGGGTGGATTCCCATGCGCAACCTGTTCAACTCCCGCAACAAACTCGGACCTAGGCTTGGTCTCGGTGCCGCAATCCTGGTCGGCATGCTGGCTTTCGGGGGTACTACGGCCCAGGCGGCCAATCCGTTCGAGTTGAATTTCTGGCTGTCGGGCCCGCGCTATGACGGCAACGTGGCGCCATGCGAGAAGGCCCTGGGGGCCATCAGCGATCAATTCCATGAGAAGGAGGCCACCTTCTGGAATTCGCCGCTCGTCATCACCGGCTTCAGCCGGATCCACGAAACCGCGTTCCGCCCCTGGCAGTCCGACAACATCCCGCGCCGCTACTGCTCGGGTGATGCGCTGTTGAGCGACGGCAAGGTGCGCAAGGTACACTATTCGATCATCGAGGACGGCGGCTTTGCCGGCATCGACCAGGGCGTCGAATGGTGCGTCGCCGGGCTCGACCGCAACTGGGCGTACAACCCGTCCTGCAAGGCCGCCCGGCCCTGATTTTCCCACGGATTGCTGAAGCAGAAGCCGCCGCCGACATAGCCGGCGGCTTTTGTTCTTGAAATGTTCCGCGAGCCTGCTAGGCTCCGAACGGTCGCGTGAGGGGAGCGTTTGATGCCTCGGCTGGACACAATTTCCCGATTTCTGATTTCCGCTGTCTTGGTTCTCTGTGGCGCGGTTGGGGCCTCGGCCCAGGATCGTCGCCAGAATGCGCCCGGCGAATTCGATTTCTACGTGCTGTCGCTGTCGTGGTCGCCGTCGTTCTGCGAGGCGGCGAGCGAGCGCGGCAACAACAGCCGCGGGACGCAGGCGCAGTGCGGCGGCCGGCCGTACTCCTTCGTGGTGCACGGGCTGTGGCCACAATATGAGCGCGGCTTCCCGGAATACTGCCAACGCCCCTCGCCGCGGCTCGCCCGCAACATCATGACCTCGATGCTCGACCTGATGCCGGCACCCGGGCTGATCTACAACGAGTGGGACAAGCACGGCACCTGCTCGGGCCTCGGCGAGCGCGGCTATTTCGAAGCCATCCGCAAGGCCCGCGCTACGGTGAAGATCCCCGAGGAATTCCTGCAATTGTCGGAGCCGAAGACGATCGCGCCCGACGAGTTGGAGACCGCCTTCATCAAGGCCAATCCGGGGCTCAGCAACTCCGCGATCTCGGTCACCTGCGCCAGTAACCGGCTCAGCGAGGTGCGGATTTGCCTCAGCAAGGACTTGCAATTCCGCGCCTGCGAGGAAATCGATCGCCGCGCCTGCCGTCGCGATCAGGTGCTGATGCCGCCGGTTCGCGGCGGCTGACCCCTTCCCGGTCATGGCCGGGTAGACATGCGTCGCGCCGGACTGACCCGGCGATCCGCGCCATCGCGAAACCAGCAAGATCAGGCGTCGATGCGCGGGAGCCAGCTACGCCAAGGCTGCGCCGGGCTCGGATGTTAATCCCGCCAAAGCTTCAGCGAAGGCCGGGACAGGCCGGGCATGACGAAGTACAACATGCGCTCCCTTCCGGAGCGCAGCGATAACAGCATGAACTACCGTCACGCCTTTCATGCCGGCAGCTTTGCCGACGTCATCAAGCACATCGTGCTGGTGCGCATGCTCACCTATCTGCAGGAGAAGCAGGCGCCGTTCCGCGTCATCGACACCCACGCCGGCGCCGGCCTCTATGATTTGACGTCGAGCGAAGCGCAGCGCGGCGGCGAATGGCTCACCGGGATCGCGCGACTGATGCAGGCGCGGCTTTCCGACAAGGCACAGCCCTTGATCGGGCCCTATCTCGACATCGTCAGGGCGTTCAATCCGCGCGGCGAATTGAAAGCCTATCCGGGATCGCCGCTGATCGCGCGAGCGCTGCTGCGTCCGCAAGATCGTCTGACGGCCTGCGAGCTCGAGCTCGGCGCGCGCAAGCAATTGATCGATGCATTGCGACGCGACGCACAGGCACGTGTCGTCGATCTCGACGGCTGGATGGCGCTGCCCGCATTCGTGCCGCCGAACGAGCGGCGAGGCCTCGTGCTGATCGATCCGCCGTTCGAAGCAAAGGACGAGTTCGAGCGACTGGCCCGTGCCTTCACGGAGGCGTTCGCGAAATGGCCGACCGGCGCATATCTTTTGTGGTACCCCGTAAAAACCCGGAGAGCCACCGACGAGCTCGCACGCAGCGTGGCTGCTGCAGCAATGAGCAGCCGGCCCGCAGGCAAATGCTTGCGTCTGGAATTCAGTGTGGCGCCGCAAGAAGCGGACGCAGGGCTCGTTTCTACCGGACTTTTGATAGTGAATCCGCCGTGGACACTCGCCAACGAGCTGAAGATCATCCTGCCCGAACTCGAGAAGCCACTCGGTCAGGGCGGCGCCGCGCGCTTCAGATTAGAGACGCCTAAAGCTTGATCGAAAAGCACCCACTGAAAAGTTCAAATTTGAGCATAGGCAATTTGCGCGGAACCGTATTATGCTCATCCTGTTACGACTGGCTTTACGTTCCGCTTCCGCGAATGGTTGCGGCGGAGTGACAAGGCCGAAATAAAATCCAGGCAGACCAGCGGCGTGACGCCGGCCTGTTCAGGTGGCCAAGCTTCCGACAAGCGAATGTCGGTCAACCGCTACGCGACGTGCGCGTAGCGGTGGAGCAATACGGGGGAGGAGTTTCCCGATGGCCATGACTGGGACAGTCAAGTTCTTCAACGGAGAGCGTGGCTACGGCTTCATCAAGCCTGATGATGGCGGCCGCGATGTGTTCGTTCACATCACAGCTGTCGAACGTGCAGGATTGAAGGACCTGACTGAAGGACAACGCATTACGTTCGAGGTTGAGCCGGACAAGAAGGGCAAGGGCCCGAAGGCGGTCAACCTGGTGGTTTCATGATGAGTGCTTGCAGTGCGCGGCTCGTGATGAACACCGACTGAAGCGTTGCATGTGAGTTGACTGCCGAGCGCGCGGCGCGCGCTCGCTTCATGACCACCCTGCATGATGCGGACGCGACTGGCCGTGCCGCACGCTCGAAGCGTGCGGCCGACGATCGGCTTCGCGAATGGGGCGGCGTGCATGCTGCTGCGCGCGATGTGCAGACCGTCAGCACAAAGAAAAACCCGGCCGCGCGAGGCGCGGCCGGGAGTTGATGTCAGACGTTTTCTTGTTCTCAGAAGTGATAGTTGATGCCGGCGCGAACCAGGCTGAAACTGTAGCCGTTCGACGCACCGCCGGTGATCGTGAAGTTGCTGTTGGCGAGATCGACGTAGAGATACTCGATCTTGGCGCTCCAGTTCGGAGCAAAGCCCATTTCGGCGCCGGCGCCGACGGTGAAGCCCGCATTGGTGTGCGTCTCCGACACGCCGAAGGTCTCGCCGCGAAGTTCGCCAAAGGCGAGACCGCCGGTCGCGTAGAACAGCACGTTGTTGACGGCGTAGCCGGCGCGGCCGCGCACCGTGCCGAACCACGGATTGGAGAATTTCCAGGGCGCGAACCGATCATCGGCCGTCGTGCCCTGGATATCGGCTTCGATACCAAACACCCAGGGTGAGCCGTTCTGGAAGTTGTAGCCGGCCTGCACGCCGCCGACGAAGCCGGACGGCTGGGTCGGGTTGTTCTCGACCGAACCCCAGCCGTAGCCGACGTTGCCGCCGAGATAGGGGCCGGCCCAGCTATAGGCATTGAGCGGCTGATAGACCGTATAGGGCGAGCCGTAGTTGAGGTCGGCCGCCGCCGCCGAGGTCGTCCAGCCTGCGACGATCAATGCCAGCGCACGCGCAACAAACCGGGTCATAGCTACTCTCCACCACGCAACTGCCGCAGCCCGCAGGCCCCAAGCCTGCGTGGTTACGGAATTCCACTTTTTTCGCTAAGGTTTATCGAGAGTTTTAAGTTAAAGGGCTGTTAAGCCCGGTTACCGGCCCGCTCATCAGTCTTAACAATGTGTTACCGCCCCGCGGCGGCGGTGGCGCGCAACCTGTAACCTGCTGCAATCGGGTTCTTTTTCCTGAGCCGCCGACGCTGGCGAGCGGTCGCCCAAGCGATTAATTTACGGCCCATGGTGCACGATTCTCCCGAACGTCCGATGCCGCCTCAGAAGACAGGGCGCGGCGCAAAGTCCGATCTGCCGCAGGACGACCTGACAAAGGCCGACCTGACGCTCGACACGAGCGACGTCGATCCCGAAAGCTCCGCCGCCGAGGAGGACGACGAGGCACGTCTGCCCGAGGCTTCGGAGGACGGCGCCGAGCCGGTCGCCGAGGGGACGCTCTCGGTCGGGCATGCCGCGATCGAGAACGCGGTGCGGCTCGCCCCGACCTCGCCCGGCGTCTACCGCATGCTCAACGCCGCCAACGACGTGCTCTATGTCGGCAAGGCGAAGAACGTCAAAAAGCGGCTGTCGTCCTATGCGCGGGCCAACGCGCCATTGGCGGCGCGCATCCTGCGCATGATCGCGGCGACCACCCATGTCGAGATCGTCTCGACCATGACCGAGACCGAGGCGCTGCTGCTCGAAGCCAATCTGATCAAGCAGCTGCGGCCGCGTTTCAATGTGCAGCTGCGCGATGACAAATCGTTTCCATATATTCTGATCTCTGGCGACCACTGGGCACCGCAGATCCTCAAGCATCGCGGCGCGCAGTCGCGACCCGGCCGCTATTTCGGCCCGTTCGCCAATGCGGGCGCGGTCAACCGCACCATCACGGCGCTGCAACGCGCGTTCCTGATCCGCTCCTGCACCGACGGCTTCTTCGAAAGCCGCACCCGGCCCTGCCTGCTCTATCAGATCAAGCGCTGTGCAGGCCCCTGCACCCGCGAGATCGATTTCCCCGGCTATAGCGAACTGGTGCGCGAGGCGACCGAATTCCTGTCCGGCCGCAGCCACGCGGTGAAGGAATTGCTCGCGGCCGAGATGGAGAAGGCCTCCGGCGAGCTCGAATTCGAGACCGCGGCGCTGTACCGCGATCGCCTAGCGGCGCTGTCGGCGATCCAGTCGCAACAGGGCATCAATCCGCGCACGGTCGAAGAGGCCGACGTGTTCGCGATCCACCAGGAGGGCGGCTATTCCTGCGTCGAGGTCTTCTTCTTCCGCACCGGCCAGAACTGGGGCAACCGCGCCTATTTCCCGAAGGCCGAGAAGAGTTTCACGCCGGAGGAGGTGCTGTCCTCCTTCCTCGCGCAATTCTACGACGACAAGCCGCCGCCGAAGCTGATCCTGCTGTCGCACGAGATCGAGGAAAGCGCGCTGCTCGCCGACGCGCTCTCGGTCAAGGCCGGCTCCAAGGTCGAGGTCTCAGTGCCGAAGCGCGGCGAGAAGAAGGAGCTGATCGGCCACGCGCTCACCAACGCGCGCGAGGCGCTCGGCCGCAAGCTCGCCGACACCGCGACGCAGAGCCGGCTGCTGGAGGGCATGGTCACGACGCTCGGCCTGCCGCACACGCCAAAGCGCATCGAGGTCTACGACAACAGCCACATCCAGGGCACCAACGCGGTCGGTGCGATGATCGTGGCCGGGCCCGACGGGTTCATGAAGAACCAGTACCGCAAGTTCAACATCAAGTCCGAAGGGCTGACGCCCGGCGACGATTACGGGATGATGCGCGAGGTGCTGGAGCGCCGTTTCAAGCGACTCGTGAAGCCGCCGGAGGGCGAGGCCGCCAAGGACGGCGCGAAGGCCCGAGAGAGCGACAAGGCGGACGACGAGTCGTTTCCGCAATGGCCCGATCTGGTCATCATCGACGGCGGTCGCGGCCAGCTCAACGCGGTCAGGGAAATTTTCGAGAAACTCGGGCTCACCCAGGTCGCGCTGATGTCGGTCGCCAAGGGGCCGGACCGCGATGCCGGGCGCGAAACCCTGTTCATGCCGGACCGCGAGGCCATCAAGCTGGAGCCGCGCGACCCGGTGCTGTATTTCATCCAGCGGCTGCGCGACGAGGCCCACCGCTTCGTGATCGGCTCGCACCGCAAGCTGCGCAAGAAGGACATCCGCGAGGCCGGCCTGCAGGAGATCCCGGGGATCGGCCCGTCGCGAAAACGTGCCTTGCTGCACCACTTCGGAACGCTCAAGGAGATCGAGCGGGCCTCGATCGCCGACCTCGGCAAGGTTCCCGGCGTCAGTGCCGAGAGCGCCCGCAAGATTTTCGAGTTTTTCCACGCCCAGCCGGGTTAAACCAAAGGCTATTCATCAGGGCGTCGCCTGCGACAGGGCATCTGGGGCATGATGCGGAAAGTGTCAGGCAACGTTCCGAAAAGATCACGCCTAAACAACGAGCTAAGGCGCCATGACGATTCCGCGTAATGTTGCCGCGCTTTGGCGCCCGCACGGTTGACCTTCTCGCTTCAGCGGTATTGGTAGAACGGATGAACATCGCTACGACCCGGGGACAGACCAAGACCATGTCCCTCCCGAATATCCTGACCTACGCCCGGATTGCCGCCATTCCGGTGGTGATCGGCTGCGTCTACTGGCAGTCGATCCTGGACGGCCCGTTGTGGCTGCGCTGGGTGGCGCTTGCCGTGTTCATCGCGGCGGGGATCACCGACTATCTCGACGGCTATTACGCCCGGATGTGGGACCAGCAGTCCGCGTTCGGCCGGATGCTCGATCCGATCGCCGACAAGCTGCTGGTGGCCTCCAGCTTGATGCTGGCCGCCGACAATTCGATCCACGGCTGGACGCTGTGGGCGGCGATCGTGATCCTGTGCCGCGAGATCCTGGTCTCGGGCCTGCGCGAATATCTCGCGGGGCTCAGGGTCAGCGTTCCCGTCACCAAGCTTGCGAAATGGAAGACGACGATCCAGCTGGTCGCGATCGGCTTTCTGATCGCCGGCGAGGCGGGCGAGCAGGTGTTCCCGGCAACCACCCTGATCGGCATCGTGCTGCTGTGGATGTCGGCGATCTTCACGATCTACACCGGCTGGGATTACTTCCGCGCCGGCATCCATCACCTCATCAAGGAGGATGAGGGATGAAGCTGAAATATTTTGCCTGGGTGCGAGAGCGCGTCGGCAAGGCGGAGGAAACCGTCGAGCCGCCCGCCGAGGTGCGCACCGTCGCCGACCTGATCGGCTGGCTCACCGCGCGCGACGATGCCTACGCCCATGCCTTCGAGAAGCCCACGGTGATCCGCGCCGCGATCGACCACGCCCATGTCAAGCAGGATGCGGCGATCATCGGCGCCCGCGAGATCGCGTTCTTTCCGCCGATGACCGGCGGCTAGATCCAATCATGGCTGTTACTGCGACCATCCGTATCCAGCGAGCCGACTTCGACGTCGCGCAGGAGATCGCCGGCCTCAGCAAGGGCCGCACCGATGTCGGCGCGGTCGTCAGCTTCAGCGGCATCTGCCGCGGCAGCGAGCAGGGCGAGCCGATCGCAGCCCTGACGCTCGAACATTATCCTGAAATGGCGGAAGCCGAGATTGGACGCCACGCCGACGAGGCGCTGGCGCGCTGGCCGTTGCAGGGCCTCACCGTCATCCATCGCTTCGGCCGCATCGCGCCGGGCGAGAACATCGTGCTGGTCGTGACCGCCTCGGCGCACCGGCAGGCCGCATTCGAAGCTGCCGAGTTCCTGATGGACTATCTCAAGACCAACGCGCCGTTCTGGAAGCGCGAGGAAAGCGCCCGCGGCACGAGCTGGATCGAGGCGCGCGACCATGACGACGCGGCTGCCGCGCGCTGGACCAAATCCTGATGGCCAAGCGCAGCAAAGTGCCGGCCAGACGCAGCCCTGTCGCGTCAAAAGTGCCGAAGGTCGGCGCGGGCGAGCTCCACACCCTGTTCGATTTCCTGCGCTACGCGGTGAGCCGCTTCAACGCGGCCAAACTGGTGTTCGCGCACGGCACCACTGATCCCATCGCCGAAGCCGCGTTCCTGATCGCTGAGACGCTGCATCTGCATCCCGACCAGTTCGAGAATTTCGCGACCGCGCGCGTCACGCTGGCCGAGGGCAAGCAGATCCTCGACCTGATCGAGCGCCGGATCGCGACGCGCAAGCCGGCCGCCTATCTCGTCAACAAGGTCTATATGCGCGGCCTGCCGTTCTATGTCGACGAGCGCACCATCGTGCCGCGTTCCTTCATCGGCGAATTGCTGGATTCGCATTTCGGCGGCGACGAAGACGGCACCTCGCTGATCGGCGATCCCGCGGAGGTCGAAAGCGTGCTCGACCTCTGCACCGGCTCCGGCTGCCTTGCGATCCTGGCCGCCCGGCATTTCGCCAATGCCGCCGTCGATGCAGTCGATATCTCAAAGGATGCACTCGAGGTCGCCGCGCGCAACGTCGCCGACCACGGCCTCGACGACCGCCTGACACTGTATCGCGGCGATCTGTTCAAGCCGCTCGGCGACAACAGCTACGATCTCATCATCTCGAATCCGCCCTATGTCGACGCCGAAGGCATGGCCTCGCTGCCGCGCGAGTGCCGCGCCGAGCCGAAGATCGCGTTCGACGGCGGGCCTGACGGGCTCGACATCGTCCGCCGCCTGCTTGACGAGGCGAAGCAGCATCTCACCCCGCAGGGTGGACTGCTCTGCGAGATCGGCCGCGGCCGCGACAATCTCGAGGCCGCCTATCCGAACCTGCCGCTGCTCTGGCTCGACACCGAGGACTCCGAGGGCGAGGTGTTCTGGATCGCCGCCGCCGACCTCTGAGCGGCCCGCCGCGGCCGATCCGGACGACTACGGAGCCCGGCCGCGGAGCCGGACCAAGCGAAGCGAAAATCGTGTGCAGTTCCAGCCGGTTCCGAAGATCGCAGGCCCGTCGAATCAACAATGGTGCTAAGCTTGCGCGCCGGGGATGTTCGGACGGAGGGCGCGGGCGCGCGACATGATTCGCATTTCGACGATCTTCATCGCCATCTGCATGGTGCTGGTCGCAGCCTCGCTCGGCTTCGTGCTGTATTCGGTGGCGGGCATCAGCGGATCGGAATCGGCGATCGTGGCGCTCACCGCCCTCACCTGCCTGATCCTCTACAACGCCCTCTCGATGCGGCTGCGCGACCGCAGCGATGTCGGCGGCCAGATCGCGGATCTGTCGCGCGGCACCGCAGACCTCGCCCGCCAGGTCGCTGAATTCGGCCGCCGGCTGGCCGCAGTCGAGGGCCGGGTCACGTCGGCCAATTCCACCGGCGCCGACCGGATGCAGGGCATGGCCGGCGAGATCAACGAGCTCGGCGGACTGGTGCGGCAGCTCGCGGCATCCGTCGCCCATCATGAGGATCTGCTGGCAGCGGCTCCCGTGGCGCAGCCGGTCGCTTCGCTGCGCGACGATCTGTTGCAGCCGGTCGCGCCGGCCGCGACCGTCGTGTTCGCGCCACCGCCGCCAGCTGCGCCGCCGCAGCCGATCTCGCGCAGCCAGGCCCAGCTCGTCGGCGCGATCAGGCACGCGATCGACGAGAACCGGCTCGACATCTACCTGCAGCCGATGGTGACGCTGCCGCAGCGCAAGGTGCGCTATTACGAGGCGGTGACGCGGCTGCGCGATGAGCGCGACCAGGTGCTTGCCGCCGACGATTTCATCGAAGCCGCCGAGTCCGCCGGCCTGATCGGCCGCATCGATCACATGGTGATGCTTCGCTGCGTCCAGGTGCTGCGCCGCCTGATGATCCGCAGCAAGGATGTCGGCGTGTTCTGCAACGTGTCGGCGGCGACGCTGGCCAGTCCGGCGCATTTCACCCAGTGCCTCGATTTTCTCGAGGCCAACCGCGCGCTGGCGCCGTCCTTCGTGCTCGAGTTCAAGCAGGCGACCTTCCGCAATCTCGGCCCGGTCGAGAGCGAGAACCTCGCGGCGCTATCGCAGCGCGGCTACCGGTTCTCGATCGACCATGTCAGCGACCTCCGCCTCGAACCGCGCGAGCTCGCCGATCGCGGCGTCCGCTTCATCAAGGTGCCGGCCGCATTGCTGCTCGACACCAGGCAGAGCGCGACGTCGGACATCCATCCGTCCGATCTGTCCGACCTGCTCGGCCGCTTCGGCATCGACCTGATCGCCGAACGGATCGAGGGCGAGCGCTCGGTGGTCGACCTGCTCGACTACGATGTCCGGTTCGGCCAGGGCTTCCTGTTCGCGCCGCCGCGACCGTTGCGGCCGGAGGGGGCATCTGCTACCGCCGAGGCTCCGCAGGCCAACCCCCAGGACCTCAATGGCGCCGGCCCTTCAGCACCTGTCACCAGCCCAACAGCGCCGCCGCGCGCAACCGGCAGCGCCGCGCTGGCGCGCCGCGCCCTCGGTCCTAACTAGTCAACGGCCTGCATCATGACGTCATTGCGCTTCGTCGAGCAATTGCGCGACCTCGTCGGCGATGTCGACGTCGTGCTGTCGGACATCTGGGGCGTCGTGCACAACGGGCTCGAGTCGTTTCCCGAGGCCTGCGAGGCCCTGCACACATTCCGCAAGCAGGGCGGCACGGTGATCCTGATCACCAACGCGCCGCGGCCGGCCGATTCGGTGCAGCGCCAGCTGCGCAAGCTCGGTGTCGCGGACGAGACCTATGACGCGATCGTCTCCTCGGGCGACCTGACCCGCCACTTCGTGGCCGATCATCCCGGCCAGAAGATCTTCTGGATCGGCCCCGAGCGCGACAGCTCGATCCATCGCGGCCTCGACGCCACCATGGTGCCGCTGGAGCAGGCCGACTACATCATCTGCACCGGCCTGTTCGACGACGAAACCGAATCCGCCGAGGATTATCGCGACACGCTGCTCAAGGCGCTCGCGCGCAAGCTCACACTGGTCTGCGCCAATCCGGATATCGTGGTCGAGCGCGGCGACCGGCTGATCTACTGCGCCGGCGCGATCGCCGAACTCTATCACGAGCTCGGCGGCGAGGTGATCTTCTACGGCAAGCCGCACCGGCCGATCTACGAGCGCGCCATGGCTCTGGCCGCCGAGCGCCGCGGCCGCCCGACCGAGCTCGGCCGCGTGCTTGCGATCGGCGATTCCGTGCGCACCGATCTCACCGGCGCCCATGGCTTCGGCATCGATCTCTTGTTCATCACCCGCGGCATCCATTCCGAGCAGTTCGAGGGCATCGAGCAGCTCGATCCGGCCTCGATCAAGGAATTGTTCGGCCACCCGCCGCGCGCGCTGATGCGCGAGCTGAAGTGGTAGCGGCCGGCTCCGCAAGCGGCGCGCTGCCAAAATATCGAAAACAACCCCATGCAAAGTGGCCGCGGCACCGGATGTTCGACCGGTCGCCTTGACACGTCGGGCAACTCAGGGGCATACTTCTAATATTCCGAAATAGCGCAGACGCACTTCGCCGCAGGAGTTATCGCATATGGCATTTGCGCGAGCCTCTGGTCGCGGTTCACCTCTCCCCGGCGGGGAGAGGTCGGATTGCGGAGCAATCCGGGTGAGGGCTCTTGCTCCCTCGATAGACCGTCCCCCCTCACCCGATTTGCTACGCAAATCGACCTCTCCCAAGGGAGAGGTGAACTTCCGACGCCGTTGCGGCTGAGCCTAATCTCATCTTGCCTTGGCGAAAAACAGCTATGCCCGGGACTAGCCCGGGCATAACGTGAATTCAGTAGATGCGATGGACGAGCGTCTTACGCGGTCGCCATGTCCGGGAACACCGCCTCGATCTTGGTCTTCAGCGTGGCGGCGTTGAACGGCTTGACGATGTAGTTGTTGACGCCGGCCTTCTTGGCCGCGATCACGTTCTCGGTCTTGGATTCCGCGGTGATCATGATGAAGGGCGTGGTCGCGAGATTGGGATCGGCGCGAACTTCCTTGAGCAGGTCGTAGCCGGTCATCGGCTCCATGTTCCAGTCGGAAATCACCAGGCCATACTTCTTGCCGCGCATCTTGTTGAGCGCCGCGGAGCCGTCGGACGCATCGTCGATATTCTCGAATCCAAGCTGCTTGAGAAGATTCCGGATGATGCGGATCATGGTGCTGTAATCATCAACCACCAGAACCGGCATGGACAAATCAACCGCCATCTTTTCCCCCAAAACGCCTGACGCAACTTGGCTTCTGCACGAACGCAGGTTTCCGGCAACGAGTAACAGCTGGCGTTAAACAGCGCGTTAACCGGCTGAATCCGGATTGTTACGGATTTGACGCGATTTTCGCTACGCTTGACTTCCACGCCGCCGCCGCGTCACGGTCCGGCCCGCAACAATCATGCTTAAGAATCCTTGAAGAATACCTGACATGAGCACCGGCTTTACCGTTATCCGCGACAACACCCCCGAAAGCGCCATCCCCAGGGGCGCCGTGGTCGCGATGGGAAATTTCGACGGCGTCCATCTCGGTCACCGCGCCGTGATCGGTGCGGCGCTGGCGATGGGCCGAGCGCGCGGCGTGCCCGCGCTCGCCGTGACCTTCGAGCCGCATCCACGCAGCTTCTTCAGCCCGAACACCCCGCAATTCCGCCTCACGGACGAGACCAACAAGCTGCGCTTGCTCGCAGCCACCGGGCTCGCCGGCGCCGTCGTCATGACCTTCGACAAGGCGCGGGCCGGTACGTCGGCGCAGGATTTCATTCACCATGACCTGATCCGCCGGCTCGGCATCAGCGGCATTGCGGTCGGCTACGACTTCCATTTCGGCAAGGGCCGGGTCGGCTCGCCAAGTCTTTTGGTTAGCGAGGCTCCGCGGCTCGGCATCGAGGTCGATGTGCAGGCCCATGTCGACATCGCCGAGCGCCCGGTGTCCTCCAGCGCCATCCGCATGGCGCTCGCCGAGGGCGAGGTCACCGACGCCACCACGATGCTGGGCGGACCGTGGTTCGTCACCGGCAAGGTGATCCACGGCGAGAAGCGCGGCCGCGACCTCGGCTATCCCACCGCCAACATCCGCCTCGACAAGCATTGCGGCCTGAAGCACGGCATCTATGCGGTGCGGATCGGCAAGGGCGCGCAGCGGTTCGACGGCGTCGCAAGCTTCGGGCGCCGGCCGACCTTCGACAACGGCGCGCCGCTGCTCGAAGTGTTCCTGTTCGACTTCAAGGGCGACCTGTACGACACGGTCCTCGATGTCGCATTCATCGGTTTCATTCGCGAAGAGCTGAAATTCGACACCATCGAGGCGTTGATACGCCAGATGGATGACGACAGCGCCAAGGCGCGCGCGTACCTCGCCGCCGCGCCGGACGCGTTTCCAAGACTCGGAACGATTGATTGAACAAGACTGAAAAGCAAAAGATGCTGGCGGGCGAGCTGTATCGCCCGGATGCCGAGATCGCCGCCGACCATGCCGCGGCGGAACGCTGGATGACCCGCTACAATGCGTCGGGCGCATCGTCCGCGGCCGAACTGAACGCGCTGCTCTCCGAGCGCTTCCGCAAGGTCGGCAAGGACACCATCATCCGCCCGCCGTTCTTCTGCGACTACGGCAGCAATATCAGCCTCGGCGACGGCGTGTTCCTCAACTTCAACTGCGTCATCCTCGACGTCGTCGAGGTCGTGATCGGCGACCGCACCCAGATCGGGCCAGCGGTGCAGATCTACACCGCTGACCACCCGCGCGATGCCGAAACCCGCCGCGCCGGGCTGGAATTCGGCCGCCCGATCCGGATCGGCAGCGACGTCTGGATCGGCGGCGGCGCCATCATCCTGCCCGGCGTCACAATCGGCGACGGCGCCCTGGTCGGGGCCGGCAGCGTGGTGACGCGGGACGTCGCCGCCGGCACCATCGTGGCCGGAAATCCGGCCCGGCGGCGGCTGCCTAGCGCGGGATGAAGAGGTTAGATCAGTTTGACCGCGGGTTTGGTCCACCTCTCCCCCGTGGGGAGAGGTCGGCGCGCAGCGCCGGGTGAGGGCTCTTGTTCTCTCGATAGACCGCAAACCCTCACCCGATTTGCTGCGCAAATCGACCTCTCCCAAGGGAGAGGTGGCACCTCCGCCGCCGCTCCAGCTCAACCTATCCCGCTTTAGGGGCCGTCCCGCGGAACGGTCCGCCGGCCACCGGGGGCTTTGCGAATTCCCCGTCCGGCTGCTAAGGAAACCCGATGTTTTCGCGGCGCATCATACGGATTAGCGGCCCGGCTTCCGCCTGAGCCCGAGGGCTCGGCGCAAGACCGGGATTTCGTCGTTTCACCCGCGATTGATCGCGTTTCCGCGCCCTCACCTGCCAGATCAGAGCCTTCATGTCCGACAAGCCGCAAAAGACCGACGCTAACGACTATTCCAAGACCCTTTACCTGCCGAAGACGGAATTCCAGATGCGCGCCGGCCTGCCCCAGCGCGAGCCGGAAATCCTCAAATACTGGAACGAGATCGGCCTCTACGACAGACTGCGCCGGGCCGCCGAGGGCCGCGCCAAATTCGTGCTGCATGACGGCCCGCCCTATGCCAACGGCAACATCCATATCGGGCACGCGCTGAACAAGATCCTCAAGGACGTCGTGACCAAGAGCCAGCAGATGCTCGGTTTCGACTCCAATTACGTGCCGGGGTGGGACTGCCACGGCCTGCCGATCGAATGGAAGATCGAGGAGGAGAACTACCGCTCCAAGGGCAAGCAGAAGCCCGATTTCCGCGACTCCGCCGCGATGGTCGCGTTCCGCCGGGAATGCCGCGCCTATGCGACGCACTGGATCAACGTGCAGCGCGAGGAGTTCAAGCGGCTCGGCATCATCGGCGACTGGGACCATCCCTACCAGACCATGAGCTACCCGGCCGAGGCGCAGATCGCCCGCGAGCTGATGAAGTTCGCCGCCAACGGCACGCTCTATCGCGGCTCCAAGCCGGTGATGTGGAGCGTGGTCGAGAAGACCGCGCTCGCGGAGGCCGAGGTCGAGTATGAGGACTACACTTCCGACATGGTGTGGGTGAAATTCCCGGTCACCTCGCCGGCGCATGGCGCGCTGGCCAATGCCTCGGTCGTGATCTGGACCACCACGCCGTGGACGCTGCCCGGCAACCGCGCGATCTCGTTCTCGCCGAAGATCGCCTACGGCCTCTACAAGGTAACCGACGCGCCGGAAGCCAAATGGGCGAAGACGGGCGACCTGCTGATCCTGGCCGACGCGCTCGCGGCGGAAGTGTTCAAGAAGGCGCGCGTCGCCGCCTATGAGAGGGTGCGCGACATCCCCGGCGATACGCTCGATGTCGTGGAATGTGCGCATCCGCTGCGCGGTTTCAGCGGCGGCTACGAATTCACCGTGCCCCTGCTCGCCGGAGAACACGTCACCGACGACACCGGAACCGGCTTCGTGCACACTGCGCCAAGCCACGGCCGCGAGGACTTCGACGTCTGGATGGCGAACAAGCGCGAGCTGGATGCACGCGGCATCAACACGGCGATCCCCTATACGGTCGACGAAAACGGCACCTACACCGCGCAGGCCCCCGGCTTCACCGGCAAACGCGTGCTGACCGACGAGGGCGAGAAGGGCGACGCCAACGACGCCGTGATCAAGGCGTTGATTGAAGGCGGCAAGCTGCTCGCACGCGGCAGCCTCAAGCACCAATATCCGCATTCCTGGCGTTCCAAGAAGCCGGTGATCTTCCGCAACACGCCGCAATGGTTCATCGCGATGGACAAGGACATCGCGGAGAACGGCCACGCGAAGAAGGGCGACACGCTGCGCGCTCGCGCGCTGCACGCGATCTCGGTCACGCAATGGGTGCCGCCGGCCGGCGAGAACCGCATCAACGGCATGATCGCCAACCGGCCCGACTGGGTGATCTCGCGGCAGCGCGCCTGGGGCGTGCCGATCGCCGTGTTCGTGCGCGAGAACGCTGACGGCTCGGCCGAGATCCTGCAGGACGAGGTCGTCAATCAGCGCATCAGCGAGGCCTTCATGGAGGAAGGCGCCGACGCCTGGTACATGGACGGCGCCCGCGAGCGCTTCCTCGGCTCGCGCGCGTCCGAGGACTGGAAGAAGGTCGACGACATCTGTGACGTCTGGTTCGATTCCGGCTCCACCCACGCCTTCGTGCTGGAAGACCGCCAGAACTTCCCGCAGCTCGGCAACATCGTCCGCAAGGTCGATGGCGGCAACGACACCGTGATGTATCTCGAAGGCTCCGACCAGCATCGCGGCTGGTTCCACTCCTCGCTGCTGGAAAGCGCCGGCACGCGCGGCCGCGCACCGTATGACATCGTGCTCACCCACGGTTTCACGCTCGACGAGAACGGCCGCAAGATGTCGAAGTCGCTCGGCAACACGGTCCAGCCGCAGGACGTGATCGCAAATTCCGGCGCGGATATCCTGCGGCTGTGGGTGTGCGCCACCGACTATGCCGACGATCAGCGCATCGGCCCGGAGATCCTGAAGAACACCGTCGAGACCTATCGCAAGCTGCGCAACTCGATCCGCTGGATGCTCGGCACGCTGCATCATTTCAAGCAAGCCGAGAAGGTCGGCTTTGCCGAGATGCCCGAGCTCGAGCGGCTGATGCTGCATGAGCTGGCCGGCCACGCAGAGACCATCCGCAACGCCTATGCCGCATTCGACTACAAGACCGTGGTCGCGAGCCTCGCGGCCTTCATGAATTCCGAATTGTCGGCGTTCTATTTCGATATCCGCAAGGACACGCTGTATTGCGATCCGCCGTCCTCGGTGGCGCGCAAGGCGGCACTGACCACGATCGACATCCTGTGCGACGCGATCCTGAAATGGCTGGCGCCGATCCTGAGCTTCACGTCAGACGAAGCCTGGCGGATGTACCGGCCGGGCGCCGAGCCTTCGGTGCATCTCACGCTGTTCCCGGACAGACTCGAGCAATTCCGCGACGACGCCCTCGCCGCGAAGTGGGAGACGATCCGCGACGTCCGCCGTGTCGTCACCGGCGCGCTCGAACTGGAGCGCAAGGACAAGACCATCGGCTCGTCGCTGGAAGCCTCGCCGGTGATCTATGTTGCCGACCGCGACATGCTCGCGACGCTGTTCGACGTCGATCTCGCCGAGGTCTGCATCACCTCGAACTACGAGGTGCGCGAGGGCGAGGCGCCGGCCAGCGCCTTCCGTCTCGATGCGGTGCCCGGCGTTGCCGTCGTGGTCGAGAAGGCGGTCGGCACCAAATGCGCGCGCTCGTGGAAGATCCTTCCGACGGTTGGCGAGGATCCCGAATATCCCGACGTCTCGCCGCGCGACGCACAGGCGCTGCGCGAATGGAAGGCGCTGGGGGTCACGGCTTGAGCTCGCCCGTTCGTGCCGGCGTGCTGGCGGCGGTCATCACCCTGATCGCCGACCAGGCCTCCAAGCTCTGGCTGCTTCACATCCTCGACATCGCGCACCACGCCCCGGTGACGGTGACGCCGTTCTTCGACCTGGTGCTCGCCATGAATCCCGGCATCAGTTTCGGCTGGTTCCAGAGCGAGACCCCGGCGGCCCAGATCCTGCTGATGGTGATCAAGGCCGCCGCCGTGATCGCGCTGGCGATCTGGATGGCGCGGTCGCGAACCTGGCTTGCGACAGTTTCGCTCGGCCTGATCATCGGCGGCGCGATCGGGAACGGTATCGACCGCTTCGCCTATGGCGCGGTGGTCGATTTTGCCCTGTTTCATGTCGAGATCGGGGGAAAAACCTTCAATTGGTACATCTTCAACCTCGCCGATGTGGCGATCGTTGCTGGCGTGGCGGCCCTATTGTATGATTCCGTGATGGGGACCCCCGCCGTAAAAGCGCCCTGATCCCGGCCGATATGAGCCGGTCGGCGGCCGACCTGCACCTAGCGGAACTGAGCGCTAAGCCAGTGATCGCTTTGGCGAATTTTGAGATGGGAAAAGCGCGATGCGCAACATCAAAGCCCGCGTTTATCTGATCGAGACGTCGCGGCTGCCGCTGATGCGCGGCCTGCGTTGGGCGTTCGTTGCGGCCGGGATCGGCCTCGTCATGGCCGCCGGGCCGGTGCGCGCCGGCGAAGATGAAGATGAAGATGACGGCCTGACCTTCGAAGAGCGGATCGTCGACAATCTGATGACCGGGCTCGGCGCCAAGAGCGCCGCCAGCAAGGGCATCGACTATCGCGAGCGCTCGCCGCTGGTGGTGCCGCCGAAGCTCGACCTGCCGCCGCCCGCCTCGACCACCCAGGTCAACGCGCCGAACTGGCCGAAGGACCCCGACATCGCCAAGCGCAAGGCCATGATCGAGGCGCGCAAGAAAGAGGTCAAGAAGGAGCCGTGGCAGTCAGCGGTGGCGTTGACGCCGGCCGAGATCGAGGCCGGACGGAAGCAGCAGACCGCCACCGACGGCCGGAAGGAGCCGCTCGAGCCCGGTGTGAGCACCAATCCGTCGTTGATGCCGAGCCAGCTCGGTTACTCCGGCGGTCTGCTCGGCATGTTCAAGGGCAACAGCAGCGAGTCTAAGCCATTCAAGGGCGAGCCGACCCGCGAATCCCTGACCGAACCGCCGCCCGGCTATCAGACGCCGTCCGCGGGGTTCGACTATGGCACCGGGCCGATGAAGCCGAAGGCGCAAGAAGGCCAATACGACGTCATGACCGGAAAACCGTTGCAATGACGCTTGGCCTGGTCGGGCGAAGGCTGACATGAGCAAAGCTTAATGCGGCGCGGCGTCGCTCTCTCCGCTTCGTGACGACGGGCACGGAGACGACCGTGTACGATGGCCTGCTTTCGCGCCCCGGCTGTGTGTCCGGGCTTTCATAAGGACCATGATGCCCACACGCCGATCGATTGCCCTGTTCGCTGCTGCTCTCATTTCAACGATCCCGCTGCCGGGCGCCAGCCTCCGCGCCCAGACCACCGTCACCTCGGAACGCCCTGCGAGCTTCGCGCTCGACAACGGCCTGCAGGTGGTGGTGATCCCCGATCACCGCACGCCGGTCGTGACCCAGATGATCTGGTACAAGGTCGGCTCGGCCGACGAGACGCCCGGCAAATCGGGCCTTGCGCACTTCCTCGAGCATCTGATGTTCAAGGGCACCGCCAAGCACCCGGCCGGCGAGTTCTCGCAGACCGTGCTGCGCGTCGGCGGTAACGAGAACGCCTTCACCTCCACCGACTACACCGGCTACTTCCAGCGCATACCGCGCGAGCAGCTCGCCTCCATGATGGAATTCGAGGCCGACCGCATGACCGGCCTGATCCTGAAGGACGAGAATGTGCTGCCCGAGCGCGACGTGGTGCTGGAGGAGTTCAACATGCGGGTCGCCAACAACCCGGATGCAAGGCTCACCGAGCAGATCATGGCCGCGCTCTATCTCAATCATCCCTACGGCCGGCCGGTGATCGGCTGGCACCAGGAGATCGAGAAGCTCGACCGTGAGGACGCGCTCGCCTTCTACCGGCGCTTCTACGCCCCGAACAACGCGATCCTGGTCATCGCCGGCGATGTCGACGTCAAGGATATCCGGCCGCTGGTCGAGAAGAATTTCGGCCCGATCCCGGCGCAGCGTGCGATCCCCGAGAAGCGTGTCCGGCCGCAGGAGCCGACGCCAGCCGCCCCGCGCACCGTGACGCTGTCGGACCCGCGGGTCGAGCAGCCGAACCTGCGCCGCTACTATCTGGTGCCCTCGGCGACGACAGCGGCGGCCGGCGAGAGCCAGGCGCTCGACGTGCTCGCGCAATTGATGGGCGGCGGCGCCAATTCCTACCTCTATCGCGCGCTGGTGATCGACAAGGGCCTCGCGATCTCGGCCGGCGCCGGCTATCAGGGCACCTCGCTCGACCCCTCGCAATTCTCGATCGCGGTGACGCCGAAGCCGGGCGTCGAGTTCGCGCAGATCGAGGACGCGATCGACAAGGTGATCGCCGACCTCGCGCAGAACCCGGCGCGCGCCGAGGATCTCGAACGGGTCAAGACCCAGCTCATCGCCGAGGCGATCTACGCCCAGGACAACCAGGCGACGCTGGCGCGCTGGTACGGCGGCGCGCTGACCACCGGCCTCAGCATCGACGACATCCGCAGCTGGCCGGATCGCATTCGCGCCGTCACCGCCGAGCAGGTGCGCGCCGCTGCCGCCACCTGGCTCGACAAGAAGCGGTCGGTGACCGGCTATCTGATCAAGGATACCGCGCCGAAACGCGAGGAGAAGCGCTCGTGACCTACTCCCTCACCCGCCGCGCGGCGCTGATCGGCGGCGCCTGCGCCGCGATGCTGGCGCTGACGTCTGTGCCCTCGCAGGCCGCTGCCAAGATCCAGCGGCTGGTATCGCCCGGCGGCATCGAGGCCTGGTTCGTGCAGGACGCCACCGTGCCGCTGATCGCGATGGAATATTCCTTCGGCGGCGGCGCCAGCCAGGATCCACCGGGCAAGCCCGGCGTCGGCAATCTGGTCGCCGACCTGCTCGATGAGGGCTCCGGCGATCTCGATTCCAAGACCTATCATGAGCGGCTCGAACGCCGCGCCATCGAGCTCAGCTTCGCGTCGAACCGCGATCAGTTCCGCGGCTCGCTGCGCATGCTCAAGGACAACAAGGACGAAGCCTACGATCTGTTGCGGATGGCGCTGACCTCGCCGCGGTTCGAGCCGAAGGACGTCGAACGCATCCGCGCCCAGGTCATCTCGAACCTGCGCCGCGAATCGACCAATCCGTCCTCGCTGTCCGGCCGCAAGTTCCTCGAGCTCGCTTTCGGCGATCATCCCTACGGCAGGACGGCGACCGGCACGCTCGAGAGCGTGCCGACCATCGAGATCTCCGATCTGAAGGAGTATGTCCGCCGCAACATCGCCAAGGATACGCTGCGGATCGCCGTGGTCGGCGACGTCGATGCCGACACGCTCGGCAAGCTGCTCGACAAGACCTTCGGCGACCTGCCGGCCAAGGCCGAATTGACGCCGATTCCCGACGTCGTGGCGACCAAACCGCCGCAGCGCGCCTTTGTCCCGCTCGATGTGCCGCAGACCATCGTCACCTTCGGCGGACCCGGCATCAACCGGCACGACCCGGATTTCATGGCCGCCTATGTGGTGAACCACATTCTCGGCGGCGGTGGGCTGTCGTCGCGGCTCTACAAGGAAGTGCGCGAGAAGCGCGGGCTGGCCTATTCGATCTACGAGGCGCTGCTCTGGATGGACCACTCCGCGCTGTTCCTCGGCAACACCGGCACCCGCGCCGACCGCGCCGGCGAGACCATCGATGCGGTCGAGGCGGAGATCCGCCGCATCGCCGAGCAAGGCCCGACGCAGCAGGAGCTCGACGAGGCGAAGTCCTATCTGAAGGGCTCGCAGATGCTGGCGCTCGACACCTCCTCCAAGCTCGCGCAGGCGATGCTGCAATACCAGCTCGACAAGCTGCCGATCGACTACATCGAGAAGCGCAGCGCCATCGTCGATGCGGTGACGCTCGACGACGTCAAGCGGGTCTCCAGGCGGCTGTGGGGCAACGGCCTGCTCACCGTGATCGTCGGCCGCGCCCCGCAAGCCGCCGCGCAGCCGGCGTCGGCGCCGCCGAAGGCGAACTGAAGCGTTTCGGCGCGCTCCTTCTTCGTACACCGCCGTCGTGGCCCCCCCTCTCCCCGCCCTCCCCCGCAAGGGGGGAGGGAGCCTGAGAGACGCGCTCACCTCACATCACGTCACGGCTGGCGGTGATGCTTCGATTGGCGTTGGATCGTTAGGGACGCATCGGCGGATGGGCTCCCTCCCCCCTTGCGGGGTAGGGTTGGGGAGAGGGGTGAGCCGCGGACTCTGACCGCAGATGTCGTACGCGCGGCATCCACGCACCCCAAGCACACGCAACACAAACCCGCTATCCTGCGGCCGCCGATTCTTCCCTGCACCGGGTGCTGTCATGCTGCGGGTGTCCCGCGACCTTACGATCGACGAGAACGACATTGAGATCGTGTTTGTTCGCGCCTCCGGTCCGGGCGGACAGAATGTCAACAAGGTCTCGACCGCAGCCCAGCTCCGCTTCGACACGACGAAGATCGCGCTGCCGCCGGACGCCGCGCAGCGGCTGGCGCGGCTCGCCGGCAGCCGCATGACCAAGGACGGCGTGATCGTGATCCAGGCGTTCCGCTTCCGCACCCAGGAGCGCAATCGCGCCGACGCAATCGAGCGGCTGCTGGAGATGTTGAGGGAAGCGATGGTGCGGCCGACGCCACGGCGCGCGACCAAGCCGACATTCGGCTCCAAGCAACGCCGCCTCGAGGGCAAGAAGCGCCGCAGCGACATCAAGGCCGGTCGCGGCACGCGCCGTTTCGACGACTAAAGCGCGATGAGATCGGGCTGAATCGTCATCGCGCTTTAGACTCTTGTTTAAGCATGATCTTTTCGGAAAACCGCTTCGCACTTTTCCGGATCATACCCTGGAGCGTTTTCGAGCGAAGTGGATGCAGCGCACGCATGGCGCTGCATCCGACATCAGAACCGGCAACGACCGGTTCCGCGCCAGATCGCCGCCCAGCTTTGTTCTGCTGTGAAACAGCCCGCTACTACCAACGGCGGATTTCGGCCTCCTACAGTCACGGCACAGAGGCGGTGATGTATATGACAAAGCTGCACGTGAGGTGGACGACCGGGGCGAGGTTGGCGCTGGGATTTTGCAGCGCAATGCTTGCAGTGCAAATCGCGCGCGCGCAAATGCCCCTGCCCGCCGCCAAGCC
Source organism: Bradyrhizobium sp. PSBB068 (assembly GCA_016839165.1). Lineage (NCBI taxonomy): Bacteria > Pseudomonadati > Pseudomonadota > Alphaproteobacteria > Hyphomicrobiales > Nitrobacteraceae > Bradyrhizobium > Bradyrhizobium sp. PSBB068. Next base: position 996,814 of record CP069300.1, on the reverse strand, counting down.
GCCCGATGGCGCCACGCTGTTCAAGCAGCAATGCGCGACCTGCCACACATCGAATGCGACAGATCCCGTCCGGCAAGGACCGTCGCTCTACAAGGTCGTCGGCCGCCATGCCGGCCAGGCCGACGGCTTCAAATATTCCGCGGGCTTCGCCAAGGCCGATTTCGTCTGGGACGATGCGAAGCTCGATGCCTGGCTGACCAATCCGCAAGAGGTGATCCCGGGTGCCGTGATGGCCTATCGGCAGGCCAAGCCGGAAACCCGCGCCATGATCATCGCCTATCTGAAGGAGCTGAACTGAATGGCGAAACCCGTGCATTCGATGATCCGCGTGTTCGACGAGGCCAAAGCGCTCGACTTCTATCGTCGCGCGTTCGGGCTCGAGATCGCGGACAATCTGCGTTTTCCCGATTTCGCGCTGATCTATCTGCGCCATCCGTCCTCGCCGTTCGAGGTCGAGCTCACGGTCAATTTCGACCGCAAGGAACCCTACACGCTCGGCGACGGCTACGGCCATCTCGCCGTCGTCGTCGATGACGTCGATGCCGAGCACGCGCGCTTCGAGCAGGAGAAGCTGTCGCCCGGGCCGCTGCGCGACTTCAAGCATGACGGCAGGACGCTGGCGCGCTTCTTCTTCGTCTCCGATCCCGACGGCTACAAGATCGAGGTGATCCAGCGCGGCGGGCGCTTCGGCTAATCCAGTTGCAAATCCAAATAGAAAATAAACTACGGAGGAAACCATGAGAGAAATCGATCGACGCAGCAGATATGACCGGCGTGTCTTTCTCAAAGGCGCAGCCGCCACCGCCCCTGCCGTCGCGATCGCGACATCGACCGGGCTCGGCATCACCGATGCGTGGGCCGAAGGCGCCTCGACGCTGACGCCGGCGACGCTGAAGACGCTGTTGAAGATGGCGCGCGACATCTATCCGCACGATTTCCTCGGCGACAGCTATTACATCACGGCGGTCAAGCCCTGGGATGAGAAGGCCGCGAAGGACCCGGCGGTCAAGTCGCTGATCAATGAGGGCATCGCCCGGCTCGATCAGGAGGCCAACGAGCGCCACAAGATGCCTTATGCGCAGGTCGCCTGGGAGAACGATCGCGTCGCGCTGCTGCAGCGGATCGAGACAAGCGCGTTCTTCCAGCAGATCCGCGGCGATCTCATCGCCTCGCTCTACAACAACAAGGAGGTCTGGCCGCGGTTCGGCTACGAGGGCTCCTCGGCCGAGCATGGCGGCTACATCAAGCGCGGCTTCGCCGACATCGACTGGCTGCCGAAAGCCTGAACCAGACAATTTTGGGAGGACACAATGGCAAAATTCGATCTGAATGACAGCGGCGTCGTCGTGATCGTCGGCTCCGGCGCCGGCGGCGGAACGCTCGGCAATGAACTGGCGCAGAAGGGCATCAAGGTCGTGATCCTGGAAGCCGGCCCGCGCATCGAGAACCAGGACTTCATCAACGATGAATGGGACAGCTTCAGCCAGCTCGCGTGGTCCGACGCCCGCACCACCTCCGGAAGCTGGCGCGTGCACAAGGACTTTCCGAGTATTCCAGCCTGGATCGTCAAGGCGGTCGGCGGCTCCACCGTGCACTGGGCCGGCGCCTCGCTGCGCTTCGACGAGCACGAGTTCAAGATCAAGTCGGCTTACGGCAACATCCCCGGCGCCAATCTCCTGGACTGGCCGATCACGCTCGCCGAGATGGAGCCCTATTACGCCAAGGCCGAGAACAAGATGGGCGTCACCCGCACCAACGGCATTCCCGGACTGCCCGGCAACAACAATTTCAAGGTGATGGAGGCCGGCGCCAAGAAGCTCGGCTACAAGGAGGTGCACACCGGACGGATGGCCATCAACAGCGAACCGCGCGACGGCCGCGGCTCGTGCCAGCAGATCGGCTTCTGCTTCCAGGGCTGCAAGTCGGGCGCCAAATGGTCGACGCTCTACACCGAGATCCCGAAGGGCGAAGCCACCGGCAATCTCGAGGTGCGCCCGGGCAGCATGGTGATCAAGATCGAGCATGATCAGTCCGGCAAGGTGACCGGCGTGGTCTATGCCGATGAGACGGGCGCGATGCAGCGCCAGAAGGCCCGCGTGGTCGCGGTCGCCGGCAACTCGATCGAGAGCCCGCGGCTGCTGCTCAACAGCGCGTCCAGCATGTTCCCCGACGGCCTCGCCAACTCATCCGGCCAGGTCGGCCGCAACTATCTGCGGCACATGACCGGCAGCGTGTATGCGACCTTCGAGAAATCGGTGCACATGTATCGCGGCACCACGATGGCCGGCATCATCCGCGACGAGGCGAAGAACGATCCGAAGCGCGGCTTCGTCGGCGGCTACGAGATGGAAACGCTGTCGCTCGGTCTGCCCTTCATGGCCGCGTTCCTCAATCCCGGCGCTTGGGGCCGCAGCTTCACCAGTGCCATGGAAGGCTATCCGCGGATGGCCGGCATGTGGCTGGTCGGCGAGGACCTGCCGCAGGAGACCAACCGCGTCACGCTGGATCCGAACGTCAAGGACAAGTTCGGCATGCCGGTCGCGAGCGTGCATTTCGACGACCATCCGAACGATGTCGCGATGCGCGATCACGCCTTTAGACAGGGTGCCGCGGTCTATGAGGCGGTCGGCGCCACCGTGACCTATCCGACGCCGCCCTATCCCTCGACCCACAACATGGGCACCAACCGGATGAGCGAGAAGCCGCGCGATGGCGTGGTCAACAAGTTCGGCCAGACCCACGACATCAAGAACCTGTTCGTCTCCGACGGCAGCCAGTTCACGAGCGGAGCGGCGTGCAACCCGACGCTGACGATCGTGTCGCTGGCGATCCGGCAGGCCGACCACATCGCCGGCGCGATGCAGCGCAAGGAGATCTAGCAAGAAACTACAGTTCCCCTCTCACTGAAGCGGCCTTGCCCAACAGGACAAGGCCGTTTTTCTGCGCGATGAATCCGAAAGGTTATTCCGCGGCGTCGAGGATCGGCTGGCCCCGGAATTCGGGCACCGCAGCTGTGCTCTGCGAGCGATAGATCAGGCAGCAGCACCGCAGCAGCGATGCGAAATTGTTGACCTCGCCATGGTGGTCGAGGACTTCGCCATAGAGCGTGGTAACGAACTTGGCGACGCTCATCCCCTCTTTCGCCGCGATCTCCTCCAGCGTATCCCAGAACGACATTTCCAGCCGGATCGAGGTGCAGTGACCGCCGATCCGCAGCGACCGGGTCTGCGACTCATAATTGCGCTGCGGCTGGTGCGAGAACAAATGGCACATAGCTATCCTCCCGATCGGATTATAATTTTTCTAAACGATATACCCGCCCGTGGGACCCCACAATCGCCACGTAGGGCGTAGCCGATGCACACGCGAAGGTGAGCGTCTTCAAGGCGATAGGCCGGCTCCATCCCCAGTAAAAGGCAGCCATTCGCGGACCGCCCCATGCATTTGGCCGGCCAGCCGACTAGAATGCCGCCGAACCTCGAATCCGTGTCCGATCGCGCAATTCATGCCCGTCCGCCAGCTTCCCGAACAGCTCGTCAACCGCATCGCCGCCGGCGAAGTGGTCGAACGCCCTGCGAGCGTGGTCAAGGAGCTGGTCGAGAACGCGATCGACGCCGGCGCGAGCCGGATCGACGTGTTCACCGATGGCGGCGGGCGGCGGCGGATCGGCATCACCGACGACGGCGGCGGCATGACCCGCTCAGACCTCGCGCTCGCGGTCGACCGCCACGCCACCTCCAAGCTCGACGACGAAGACCTGTTGCGCATCCGCACACTCGGGTTCCGCGGCGAGGCGCTGCCCTCGATCGGCGCCGTGGCCAAGCTCGGCATCACGACGCGCCACGCCAGCGAGCCGCACGCCTGGTCGCTGTCGGTCGAAGGCGGCGAGAAATCGGAGATCATGCCGGCCGCGCTCGGCCAGGGCACCCGCGTCGAGGTCAACGAGCTGTTTTATGCGACGCCGGCGCGGCTGAAATTCCTCAAGACCGACCGCACCGAGGCGGAGGCGATCCGCGAAGTGGTGCGGCGGCTCGGCATGGCGCGCCCCGACATCGCCTTCACGCTGGCCGGCGAAGAGCGCGCGCCGGTGACCTGGGCGGCCGCCCTGCCCGGTGCGGCCGGCCGGCTGACCCGGCTCGGCGATATCCTCGGCGCGGATTTCCGCGCCAGCGCGATCGAGGTGCGATCCGAGCGCGAAGGCGTCGTGGTCGAGGGCTTTGCCGCCGCCCCGTCGTTGACCCGCGCCAACGCGCTCGGGCAATATCTGTTCGTCAACGGCCGTCCGGTGCGCGACAAGCTGATCCTCGGCGCAGTGCGCGCGGCCTATTCCGACTATCTGCCGCGCGACCGCCATCCCGTCGTGGCGCTGTTCGTGAGCTGCGACCCGCAAGAGGTCGACGCCAACGTGCATCCGGCCAAGACCGAGGTGCGCTTCCGCAACGCCGGCCTGGTGCGCGCGCTGATCGTGCATGCGCTGAAGGACGGTCTTGCGCGCGAAGGCCGGCGCACCGCGGCCAACACCGCCGACGGCGCAACGTTGCAGGCGTTCCGCCCTGCGTTCACGCCACCGCGTCCAGGCAATTGGGACTGGCGCAGCTCGCCGTCCTATCCGGCTGGTCCGATGCGCGGCTTCGAGAGCGCTGCGGCGACGGCCTTCACCGAGCCCGGACAGGCCGCCTTCGACGTCGGCGCGCCGACCGCCGATGTCCGCTTCGAGGCGGCGCCAGCTCCCGATCTGCTCGACCGCCCGCTGGGGGCCGCGCGCACCCAGATCCACGAGACCTATATCGTCTCGCAGACCCGCGACGGCCTCATCGTGGTCGACCAGCACGCGGCGCATGAACGCATCGTCTATGAGAGACTGAAAGCCTCGCTAGCGAAGAACGGCGTGCAGCGGCAGATCCTGCTGATCCCCGAGATCGTCGAACTCGACGAGGCCACCGTCGAGAAGCTGCACGATCGTGCCGAGGAGCTGGCCTCGTTCGGGCTTGCGATCGACTCCTTCGGTCCCGGCGCCATCGCCGTGCGCGAGACGCCCTCGCTGCTCGGCAAGACCAACGCGGCCGGCCTGTTGCGCGACCTCGCCGAACACATGGCCGAGTGGGACGAGGCGCTGCCGCTGGAGCGCCGCCTGATGCATGTCGCCGCCACCATGGCCTGCCACGGCTCGGTCCGCGCCGGGCGACGCCTCAAGCCGGAAGAGATGAACGCGCTGCTGCGCGAGATGGAAGACACGCCGAACTCCGGCCAGTGCAACCACGGCCGACCGACCTATGTCGAATTGAAGCTCAGCGACATCGAGAAGCTGTTCGGGCGGCGGTAGGTCTCGCAGCATGCGGTAGGATGGGTAGAGCGCAGCGAAACCCATCAACTTTCGTCCGCGTGACACGATGATGGGTTTCGCTGCGCTCTACCCATCCTACGAATTCACTTGCCGCGCGAACACCTCCAGCGCGGTGCGCAGCTGCGCGATCCATTCGTCGCCGTGCTCGAACCCGCCTGCCGCGATCCGCTCGCAGACCTGATCGAAACCTTGATCGTCGGATGAAGTCCGATCCCCGGCCAATTGCCGCGCGATCGCGACATAGCCGTCCGTCAGCAGCACCAGGCCGGGCGCGCTCGCGGCGAGATAGTTCCGGCGCGCGCCGCGAAAGATGTCGATCGCCTCGTCATAGCGGCCAAGCGCCAGATCGAAGGCGCCCACCAGCCAGGCGCCCGTTCCGAGCCGCGCCGGCCCGAGCTCCAGCTCCTGCACAAGATCCAACGAGCGCTCGGCAAGGTCACGCGCCGCCAGCAGATGATTTGGATCGATCGGTTTGTCCGAAACGCCCCAGCCCGGCCAGCAATCGGCCGCGGCGTTGAACGTCATCCGCTGAATCATTCCGAGCGCTTCGCGCGCGTCGGCGTCGAGCGCGCCGCGGCGGCGCCCGATCTGGTCGGCGGCGTCGCGCGCCGCCGCAAGCAGCGCCGCGTCATCGCCGCCGCCGCGCAACGCCTTGACGCGCGCCTCCAGCTGACCTGCGAGCCCGGCGAGAGTGTCGGCCATGGTTCACGCTCCGAAAGCGACGATCGGTCCGTCGTCCACGCTGGCGCAGCATAGGGTCGATGGAGGCCGCTACGCCCTACACTTTTTCGCGAAGGAAGACGAATTCCGTGTCGTCATAGGCCCGCCGCTCGAGCTCCTCGAAACCGTCGGGCACGGCGAACGAAGCGGCCTTGGCCTCCTCCACCACGAGCAGCGCGCCCGGCGTGAGCCAGCTGCCGTCGCGCAGCGAGGCCAGCGCCTTGTCGGCGAGGCCCTTGCCATAAGGCGGATCGAGAAACACCAGCGAGAACGGCTCGACCGGATGCGCCGGCCCGAGATCGGTGGCATCGCGGCGATAGACCTTGGTGGTGCCGCCGAGGCCGAGCGACTCGACATTGTTGCGCAACAGCGCCCGCGCCTCCGCGCCATTGTCGACGAACAGCGTGAACCTGGCGCCGCGGGACGCGGCCTCGATGCCGAGCGCGCCGGTTCCGGCAAACAGATCGAGCACGCGAGCATCCTCGATCGGGTTGTCGTAGGCGTGCACGAGGATGTTGAACACGGACTCGCGCAGGCGGTCCGCGGTCGGCCTGATCTCGCGCCCCGATGGCGACGCGAGGTTGCGACCCTTCAGCCTGCCCCCGACGACACGCATCGACCGCTACTCGTCCTGCGGCTTGAGATCGCGCTTGCCGTGATAGCCGCGCTTGGGGCGGCGCGGCGGGCCGTAGCCGTTGGCCTCGTCCTCGTTGCGGGCACGGGCTTCCTCGCTGCCGGTGCGCTGCACCAGCACGCGGCGGCCCTTGCGATCGTTGATCGTCTCGCGCTTGCTCGGCTTCGGTTTCCTGGCTGGCGCCTCGTCGTCGCCGGCGTCACGCTGCTCCGGCCGCGTGAAGTCGGCGCCGGCGATCTTGGCGATCTTCTCGCCGAGCTGCTCACGCAGCACCCGCGTCTTGACCTCCTCGACCTTGCCCTCCTCGAGCTCGGCGAGCTGGAACGGGCCGTAGGAGATCCGGATCAGCCGGTTCACCTCGAGCCCGAGATGCGCCATCACGTTGCGCACCTCCCGGTTCTTGCCTTCGCGGATCGCGAACACCACCCAGACGTTGGAACTCTGATCGCGCTCCAGCGTCGCATCGATCGGCCCATATTTGACGCCCTCGACCTCGACGCCGTCCTTGAGCTGGTCGAGCTGGGCCTGCGTCACCTCACCATGGGCGCGCACGCGATAGCGGCGCAGCCATCCGGTGTCGGGATGCTCCAGCGTCCGCGCCAGCCCGCCGTCATTGGTCAGCAACAGCAGACCCTCGGTGTTGAAATCGAGCCGGCCGATCGAGATCAGCCGCGGCAGGCCCTCGGGCAGATTGTCGAACACCGTCGGCCGCCCCTCGGGATCGGCATGCGTCGTCATCAGCCCGCGCGGCTTGTGATACATGAACAGCCGCGTCCGCTCGCGCGGCGGCAACGGCTTGCCGTCCACCGCCACGACGTCGCTGTCGGTGATATCGAGCGCCGGCGAGTTGATTACGCGTCCGTTGACGGTGACGCGCCCCTGGGTGACGATCTCCTCGGCATCGCGGCGCGAGGCGAGACCGGCGCGCGCCAGCACCTTGGCGATGCGTTCGCCGGACTTCTTCGGCTTCGGCTCGGGACGCTCGCGGCGGTCGTCATAAGAGCGTTCGCGATAAGCGCCGCGGCCGCCGAAGGCCGGGCGCTTCGCGAAAACCTTGCTGTCGTCCTCATTGTCGCGGCGCGGACGATCGCCGAAGCGGCCCTCGCTGCGCGGATGCTCCTGCCAATCCCTGCGCCCTTCCGGCCGCTCGCGCCGGCGGTCGCCGCCTTCATCATTATCCTTCCAGCGCGGCCGGCTGAACTTCGGCCGATCACCCTGCTCGCGATCGTCGCGCGAACGCGAGAACCGCGGCCGCTCGTCGCCACCGCGATCGTCTCGCGGCTTGTCGAACTTGCGCGGTCCGTCGCGGAACGGGCGCGAACCGCGCTCCGGACGATCGGAGCCGCCTTCTCGCTTCTGCCACGGCTTGGATTCGCCGCGTGGCGGACGATCACCGAAATCCTTGCGCGGACCGCGGTCACGATCTCCGCCGCGATCGCGATCGCCGCCGCGCTTGAACTTGCTGTCCCCACCGAATTTCCGCGCGGGCCGATCGCCATCGCGCGAAGGACGGTCGCCGAACGATCGCTCGCCACGCGGCGTGTAGGGCCGCTTCTCTCCGTCACGGTCGCGCGGCGCGTAGGGCTTGCGGTCGCCGAACTTCCGGTCGGAAGACCGCCCCGCTGGACGCGCGTCATCGCGATCGCGGCGCGGCCCGCGGTCATCGCGGTTGTAGTTCGGGCGATCACCGCGCGGCTTGAACTCACGCTTTTCGCCATCGCCGTCACGGTCAAACCGCGGCCGGTCGCCACGAGGCTTGAAGGTGCGCTTCTCGCCGTCGCCGTCGCGTCCTGGGCGGTCACGGAACGGTCGATCTCCGCGGGGACGGTCGCCGTCGCGGCTGAATCGGGGCTTGTCGTCGAAATCGCGGCGCGGCGCATCGCCGTCTTCGCGGCGACGGTACGGACGCTTCTCGCCATCGCCTTTGCCGGCGAAGTCTTTGCCGCTGAAGCCGCGCTTGGCGAATTTCTTCTCCGGCCCGCGGGCGGCCCCGGAGCGGCCCTTGCCGCCGCCGGGCCGGTCACGCCGGCCGCGGGAATCGTTGTGTTTGTCGCTATCGCGGGGCATGAATGTTCTCGCCTGGGCGTTCAATTGGGGTGCAAGGGCCAACCGGTCGTGCGCGCCCCGTTGGCAGCGCGCTTGACGCAAAACCGGCATCCACTTTTGCTGAAGGCGAAGCTACTAGCAGGTTTCTTCCGATGATACGAGGCATGTCGGCCCCTTCTTTCATGGATTTGGCGCTGAAAACGGCCGAAAATGCCGGAAAATCGGGCGAAGTTCCGATCGGATGCGTGATTGTGCGGGGCTATGAGGTGATCGCCACCGCCGGCAACCGGACATTGACCGATCGCGACCCCACTGCGCATGCCGAAATCCTGGCGATCCGGCAGGCGGCAGAGGCCATCGGCACCGAACGGCTGGTCGATTGCGACCTCTATGTCACCCTCGAACCCTGCACCATGTGCGCCGGCGCGATCTCCTTTGCCCGCATCCGCCGGCTGTATTACGGCGCCGCCGACCCCAAGGGCGGCGCGGTCGAGTCCGGCGTGCGCTTCTTCGCACAACCGACCTGCCACCACGTTCCGGAGGTCTATGGCGCGGTCGGCGAGACCGAGGCGGCGCGGCTGCTGCGCGAGTTCTTCCGGGAGCGGCGGTAGGGGACGCGAAAAGTAGATCTGTCACCCCGTCGTCCTGGCGAAAGCCAGGACGACGCTGAATGTTTGGCGCAGCCTGTGAACCATACACTGACATTTGTCAGGATGACGATGCAGGGTGGAATCACCCCGCCAGGAAGAACTCCCGCAACAGCTTCGCGGTCGCGTCCGGGGCCTCCTCGGGCAGGAAATGCCCTGACGCCACCGGTGCGCCGCTGACATTGGTGGCCCAATTCTTCCAGGTGTCGAGCGGGGTCGTCGCAGCGCTCGCAACCCCGGCATCGCCCCACAGCGCCAGCATCGGGATCGTGATCTTCTTGCCCGCATCGACATCGGCCTTGTCGATTTCAAAGTCGGCATAGGCGCCGGCGCGATAGTCCTCGCACATCGCGTGGATGCGGGCGGGATCGCGGAACGGCGCGAGGTAATGTTCGAGTGCGCGTGGGTCGATCGCCTCCAGCGTCTTGGTCCTGGTCTGGCTCGCCATCTTTTCCTTGAGGAAGAATTCGCCGTTGTTGGAGATCAGCGTCTCCGGCAGCGGATAGGGCTGTGCGAGGAACGACCAGTGGTAGATTTTCAGCGCCGACAGCCGATTGAGCTTCTGCCAATAGTCATAAGTCGGCGCGATATCGAGCACCGCCAGCTTCGACAGCCGGCCGGGATGATCGAGCGCGAGCCGGTATGAGACCCCCCCGCCGCGATCGTGACCGGCCAGCGCGAAGTGCACATGGCCGAGTTGCTCCATCGCCTCGACCATGGTCTTCGCCCAGGCCCGCTTGGTGTAGGGCGTATGATCCTTGTCGCTGGCGGGCATGTCGGACCAGCCGTAGCCCGGCAGGTCGGCGATGATCAGCGTGAACTTGTCGTCAAGCTTCGGCGCAACCGTGTGCCACATCACATGGGTCGAGGAGAAGCCGTGCAGCAGCAGCAACGGCGGGCCCTTGCCGCCGACGCGGGCGAAGATGCGGCCCTGCGAGGTGTTGATCCATTTCGCTTCATAACCGGGAAAAAGATCGGCGAGATCAGGCATCGGTGGCTCCTCCCGGTCGCGTGCGCCGTGCTTCAAACTTTGTTCGGCGTTGCCGCTGGCATGGGCGAGGTTTATGCCATCCTCAAGCCTAGCCAACAACAACATGAAACGAGGAAGTGCCATGTCGATCGACTTCGAGATTCCCGCTGAAGCCAAGGCGATCCGGGAGAAGGTCCGCAAATTCGTGCATGACGAGTGCATTCCGGCGGAAAAGGAACTCGACACCAAGCCGCTTGCCGAGGTGCTGGCGCCGCTCCGCAAGAAGGCCCGCGCGCAGGGCCTGTGGTGCCCGTTCGTGCCGAAGGAGTATGGCGGCATGGGTCTCGGCCCGCTGGCGAACGCGCTGGTGCAGATGGAGCTCGGCGAGAGCATGCTCGGCGCGCTCTCGATGAACACACAGGGGCCGGACGACGCCTCGATGATGACGATCCTGGCGCACGGCACCGAGTACCAGAAGGAGAAATTCCTAAAACCCCTGCTGAACGGCGAGAAGCGGATCTGCTTCTCGATGACCGAGAAGGCCGCCGGCGCCGATGCCACCGGCATGCAGACCACGGCGGTGAAGGACGGCAACGAGAACTACATCCTCAACGGCGAAAAGTGGTTCTCGTCGTCGGCGAGCGTCGCCGACCTCGCGCTTGTCATGGCCAAGACCGATCCGAACGCGCCGCGCCACAAGCAATACTCGACCTTCATCGTCGAGCTGCCCAATCCCGGCTACCGCATCAAGCGCAACGTCGCCAACATGGCGATCGAGGGTCCGCATGACGACGTGATCCATGGCGGCCACTCCGAGATCGAGATCAAGGATCTGAAGGTACCCGCCGACAACCTGCTCGGCGGCGAGGGCAACGGCTTCAACATGGGCCAGCACCGCCTCGCCTACGGCCGGCTGCGCCACGGCATGCACAATGTCGCCAAGGCGCAGCGCGCGCTCGACATGGCGGCAGCGCACGTCACCAAGCGCTCGACCTTCGGCCAGCTCTTGGCCGATCGGCAGGCGGTGCAGTTCATGCTCGCCGATTGCGCCAGCGAGCTCTATATCGGCCGGCTGATGCTGCTGCACATCGCCTACAAAGCCGAGAAGGGCCTCGACATCCGCCAGGAGAACTCGATCGCAAAGATCTTCCACGCCCACATGGTGCACAAGGTGATCGACACCGCGATCCAGCTGCACGGCGCGCTCGGCTTCAGCCAGGATACGCCGCTGGCGAAATGGTACACCCAGGTGCGTTCGCAGCGGCTGGTCGACGGCCCCGACGAGGTGCACAAGTGGAAGATCGGCAAGAACGTCATCAAGGCGTTCCGCGAGCACGGCACCACGGCGAGCGCGGCGGGCGGGGATCTGCTGTAGTTAATCGTCATTGCGAGTGAAGCGAAGCAATCCATCGCGCCCCAAGCGGAGAGGTGGATTGCCTCGTCGCTTCGCTCCTCGCAATGACGCGGTGAGCTAGCCCTGCTCCGCCTCCACCGCCTGCCAGGCGATGTCGCGGCGGCAGAATCCTTCCGGCCATTTGATGCGATCGACGGCCTGATAGGCGCGATCGCGTGCCTCGGTGACGGTCTTGGCCATCGCGCAGACGTTCAGCACGCGGCCTCCGTTGGCAAGGATCGCGCCGTCCTTCGCCACCGTGCCGGCGTGGAAGATTTCGACGCCCTCGACCTTGGCGGCGTCATCGAGGCCGTCGATCCGGGTGCCCTTGATGTAGTCGCCGGGATAGCCCTTGGCCGCCATGACAACCGTCAGCGCCGGGTCCGGGTACCAGCGCAGATCGAAATTCTTCAATTGCCCGTCGATCGAGGCGAGCAGCGCCGGCACGATGTCCGACATCATCCGCAGCATCAGCACCTGGCACTCGGGATCGCCGAAGCGGACGTTGTATTCGAACAGTTTTGGGCCCTGCGCGGTCAGCATCACGCCGGCATAGAGCACGCCCTTGAACGGGATGCCGCGGCGCTTCATCCCGGCGACCGTCGGCAGGACGATCCGCGCCATGATCTGGTCATGGATTTCAGGCGTCACGAACGGCGTCGGCGAATAGGCGCCCATGCCGCCGGTGTTCGGCCCCTTGTCGTGATCGAACACCCGCTTGTGGTCCTGCGCGGTCGCGAGCGGGATCGCGGTCTCGCCGTCGCACAGCGCGAAGAAGCTGATCTCGCGACCGGACAGAAATTCTTCGATCACGACCTCGGCGCCGGCCGCGCCGAACGCGCCCTCGAACATCATCGCAACGGCGGCTTCCGCCTCATGCAGCGTCTGCGCCACCACGACACCCTTGCCGGCGGCGAGCCCGTCGGCCTTGACCACGATCGGCGCGCCCTGGGCGCGGACATAGGCCACGGCGTCCTTCGCATTGTCGAAGCGGCGATAGGCGCCGGTCGGAATATTGAACTCGCTGCAGAGGTCCTTGGTGAAGCCCTTGGAGCCTTCGAGCTGCGCGGCCTGCTGGCTCGGCCCGAACGCCTTGATGCCGACAGCGGCGAGATCGTCGACGATCCCTGCGGCGAGCGGCGTCTCCGGACCGACCACCACCAGATCGACCGCGTTGCGCCGGCAGAACTCGATCACCGCGGCATGGTCGGCGACATCGAGCGCGACGCACTCGGCCTCGCGCGCGATCCCGGCATTGCCAGGCGCGCACCAGAGTTTCGTCACCAGCGGGGATGCGGCGATCTTCCACGCCAGCGCATGTTCGCGGCCGCCGGAACCGAGCAGGAGGATGTTCATCAGGTACAGGCTCAAATGGGTGCGAGAGCTGTGTCGGTCGCACGAATCCCCGCCGGCCTGCAAGGGGCGACGGGGCCGATTCCCCCGTCATTCCAGCCTCACGGCTGCTTGCCCGCGATGATCTCCTGCAGGGTCGCGACATGGCGGGCGAAGGCGCCGCGACCGGCCGCGGTCGCGGTCACCGTGGTCTGCGGCTTCTTGCCGACGAAGGCCTTGTCGACCGCGACATAGCCGGCCCGCGCCAGCGTCTCGATATGGGCGCCGAGATTGCCGTCGGTGGCGCCGGTCAGCTTCTTCAGCCGGGCGAATTCCAGCCCGGTCGAAACCGGCAGCGCATTGAGCGCCGCCATGATCCGCAGCCGCAGCGGCTGGTGGATGATCTCGTCGAGTTCGGCCATCGCGTTAGATCCGGCGCATCCAGAGCCCGCCGAGGATGAGTGCGCCGCCATGCACCACCGCCATCCACAGCAGCAGCGCCGGACCGGCATGGAAGTAGGCGGTCACGATCAAGGCGCTGCTGCCGAGCGCGATCACGATGAAAGCGTAGCCGAACCACAGGCCGGCGAGCGCATAGAACAGCATCGTGAAGAGCGGCCAGAACACCAGCATCTGGCGCGGCCCGAAATGACCCAACACTGCCGAGTAGAAAATGCCGAATGCGATGAACAGCAGGAACGCCACCAGCAATCGGAGCGCGAAGGCGCCCGCCCCCGGACCGACACCGCTGAACGCGGCAATAGCGATCGAGCCCGCGATTCCGATGAGGTCGACGACGGCCCAGATCGTATGGCCCTGTGGCGGCCATGTGTAATTGGCGATGTAGCCTGCGAATACCAACACGCCCCACATGATGATGATCAGACTGGCGGTCTGATAGATTCGCGACTGGCGGACGCGATGCACGACGTCGTTGATGTCGTTCAGCGCCGCGCTGGCCTGCTGGCTGTCGATCAAGACGGCACCCCACTCTGCTCGGCGAATCGAGCGGAAACCGGCGGGGTTTCCGGCGGCGGCCGATATTTTCCGATCAGGACATAGGCGAGCGTCATGATCACGATCGACAGGGCCAATGCGGTCAGCCCAATCTGTCCGCGCGTCGTCAGCGGCAGCACGCGCACTGCGATTTCGGTGGCCGCGGCCGACATCAGCGATACGTAGGACCACGAGATGAAATAATAGTGCTTCAATCGCCAGTTCGCCGGCCGCGGGCTGCGCAGCAGCGGAACAATCGCCGCCACGATGCAGGCGAAGTTCACGATCGCTCCGAGGTGGAACAGGTTGAAGGCGCCGGTGAACCGGTAGACCAGCATCGCGGTCCCGTCGCCGACCAGCATGGCATAGACGTAGAAATAGCCACGCGCCCGGTGGCCCGCGCCGCGCTTCGGCCGCAGGAACTGGATCAGCCCGACAGCAATGCACAGCATCGCCACGACGGCATGGACCGCGCCGGCCGCGGAATGGACCAAACCTGCCAACGTCACCTGTGGGAGCATCGGTCAACCTCCGAGCAGCTCGCCCTTGATAGAGAACTCTATATCACAGAGTATATGCACAAGCAAGCCCGCGGTTGGCGATGGCGGACAAAAGTCCCTACGTTGCGGTGAAGCTCACAAACAGCCGAATCACCTGCAAATGACCGCTGCCGCGCCTAGCCTCGTCAACGCGCCCGAATTCACCGTCTCGGAACTCTCCTCCGCCCTGAAGCGGACGGTGGAGGACCGGTTCGGCCATGTCCGCGTCCGCGGCGAGATCTCCGGCTTCCGCGGACCGCACTCCTCCGGCCATTGCTATTTCGCCCTGAAGGACGAGAGCGCCAAGATCGAGGCGGTGATCTGGAAGTTCGCCCACGCAAGGATGCGCTTCAAGCCGCAGGAAGGGCTCGAGGTCATCGCCACCGGTAAGCTGACCACCTATCCGAACTCCTCGAAATACCAGATCGTCATCGACTCGCTGGAGCCGGCCGGCGTCGGCGCGCTGATGGCGCTGATGGAGGAGCGCAAGAAGAAGCTCGCGGCCGAAGGCCTGTTCGACGAGGCGCGCAAGCAGCTGTTGCCCTGGCTGCCGGAGGTGATCGGCGTCGTCACCTCTCCGACCGGCGCCGTGATCCGCGACATCCTGCATCGCCTCGAGGACCGCTTTCCCCGCCGGGTGCTGGTGTGGCCGGTCAAGGTGCAGGGCGACGGCTCGGCCGAACAGGTCGCGGCCGCGATCCGCGGCTTCAATGCGCTGCCGGCGGGCGGCCGGATTCCGCGGCCTGACCTGTTGATCGTCGCGCGCGGCGGCGGCTCGCTGGAGGACCTCTGGTCGTTCAACGAAGAGATCGTGGTCCGCGCCGCGGCCGACAGCCACATCCCGCTGATCTCGGCGGTGGGCCACGAGACCGACATCACGCTGATCGATTTCGTCGCCGACAAGCGCGCGCCGACGCCGACCGCCGCCGCCGAAATGGCGGTGCCGGTGCGCAGCGAACTGTTCGTCGAGATTGCCGCGCTGGCCCGCCGCACCATGGTGTGCTGGCAGCGCGGCCAGGAGGCCCGCCGCACCGAGCTGCGCGCCGCAGCGCGTGCGCTGCCGGCGGCAAATGAACTGCTCGCGATCCCGCGGCAGCGGCTCGACCATCTCGCAGCCGGGCTGCCGCGCGGGCTGAAGGCCAACACGCATGCGCATTTCCGCCGCTTTGCCGCGTCGAGCTCGCGGCTCACCATCGGCGTGCTGCGCGGCCAGGTCGCGCATGCGCGGCAGCGGCTCACCGCATCCGGCGAGCGCATCACGCTGTCGGCGCGCGCGCTGCTGCATCGCCGGCGCGAGCGCTTCAGCGGGCTCGAAATCCGGCTCAAAGCCTCGAAGCTCGCCAATGCCAAGGCGCAGCGCACCGCGATCGCGCGCGATCTGGAGCGCACCCACCGCCTCGCCGAGCGCGCCCGCCGCGCGCTGCTGACGACGCTGCAGCGGCTGGAGGCACGCGTCGCCCACCGCGGACAATTGCTGTCGGCGCTGTCCTATCGCGGCGTGCTGGCGCGCGGCTTCGCGCTGGTGCGCGACGCGCACGGACACGCACTGCATTCCGCGGCGGCGGTCGGCCCCAACGCCAGCCTGTCGATCGAATTCGCCGATGGCCGCGTCGCCGCCACCACCAATGCCGATCAGCCCGCGGCAACGGCAACGCCCGAGAGCCAGCCGAAGCCTCAGCGCGAGGCGAAACCGGCGGCGCCGAAGCGCGCCGTCAAGCCGGAAGACCAAGGGAGTTTATTCTAGCGCGACAGCCACTCGGCGACCTGCTTCTGCGCATCCTTGCGCGCGTCCGCATCGGTGCCGATGTGTCCACGCTCCGCCATATCGGCATCGGAGGCCGCGACCGCATGCAGCGGCAGATTGGCCCGGTCGAAATCGTGATACGCCTCGGGATAGATCACGATCCGCGCCAGCGCGCTGCGGCCGCGCGCGCCGTCGATCATCTGGTGGCAGGCCGATGACGACGTCACATCGTCGCGGGCACCGATCAGAACCAGCGTCGGCACCCGCGCGCTCCAGCCGAGGCCGAACGAGGTGCGGCAGTCCGGATAGAACGCGACTGCCGAGCGGAAGTCCGGCTCGGCGTTGCGCGACCACAGCTGCGGCCGGACCGCCCACAGCAGAGCAGCCGCGCCATTGCCCCAGCCGATCAGGCTGATGCGGTTCTTCGCCACCCATTTCTGCTGCACCAGCCACTGCCGCGCGGCATTGATGTCGGCGACCCGCGCCCGGCGGTTCTGGACCTGATGCTCCCTGATGCGGCACTGCGGCCCGAGCTCGCGCGAGCGGTAGCTGTCCGGCAGCAGCACCGCATGGCCCGATGTGAGCAACTGCTCGGCCCAGTCGCGATAGCGCGGTGCGACCGGCTCGGAATGGCCGGCGAGACCGCCGCAGCCATGCAGCGCAATCACCGTCGGGAACGGGCCGTCACCATCGGGCCGGTAGAGCTGCGCATGCAGTGTGATATTGCCTTCGGCAATCTCGACCTGGCGTGGGGCCGGAAGCGGCGCCGCAGCCGCGGCCGGCAGGGCAAGCATCGCGAGGCAGATGAGAACTGACTTGAGGCGCATCCGATCCGGCCGGCTCGTTATGGCGCTGCCAACACAGCGGACCACATCGGCAACGGTACCACGCGCTTTCGCCGCCAAATCATCACAAGTCGGTGGTTTAACGGGCGGACATGACACCCTATCTGTGATAGACGGATTCATGAACATTTGGAGTGCCTCATCGGAGGCAAGGCGGAGAGCTCAAACGTGCTGAACAAGTTCGGTCCCTCGGGCCATGGCGAAGCGCAGGTGCAATATCTCGATGGCGATTTCCGCGTGATCTCGCCCGGCACCTTTGTGCGTTGTGCCATCACCGACGTCCGGATCCCGCTCGACGAGCTGAAGTACTGGAGCGTCGACCTGCAGGAGGCCTACGCCACGCCGACCGCCGTGCTGCAGCGCCACCATCCCGGCGTGCTCAAGCCGCAGGCCTGAGCCCGAGGCCGGGCTCATCCGCGCAGCTTGCTGTCCCGCGCCTTGAACAGCTGATCGGTCACGAAGCGCCGCAGCGCAGCCCCATCGTCGAATTGCATCGTCACCGCGAACGGCACGATCGCCTGTGCCGAGGCCGGCATCCCGCGCGGATCGCGCAGCCGCGCCAGATCCTTTTCCGTCGTCACCAGCGTCAAGGCGTCAGCTTTCGCGCCGGCCGTGAGCTGTTCGATCTCGTCCGCCGTGAAGGCGTGGTGATCGGCAAAGGCCCTGCTACGGACGACGTCGACGCCGCTTGAGCGCAGCGTGTTGAAGAAGCGCGCGGGATCGCCGATGCCGGCAAAGGCGAGCACCCGCTCGCCGCCGAGCGCCGCCAGCGAAGCCTGGTCCGGCTTCAGACGTGCAGACAAGACCGGCTTGCCACGCGACGCGAGATCGGCGGCGATCTTTGCTGCCGCGCTCCCCTCGCCGACCACGACCAACGCGTCGGTCCGCGCGAGCTGCGGCGACAGCGGTGCACGCAACGGGCCTGCCGGAATGACGCGGCCGTTGCCGACGCCGCGCATGGCGTCGATCACGATCAGGCTGACGTTCTTGGCCACGGACGGATTCTGGAAACCGTCATCCATCAGGATCACGCTGGCATCCTGCGCGCGCGCCAGCGCGAGGCCCGCGGCGCGGTCGCGCGACACCACCACCGGCAAGGACGCCGCCATCATCAGCGGCTCGTCGCCGACATCGGCCGCCGAGTGCCTGTCACGATCGACCTTGACCGGGCCTTCGAGCCTGCCGCCATAGCCGCGGCTCAGCACCACCGGCCGCTCGTCGAGCTCGCGCAACAATTTCGCCAGTGCCAGCACCGTCGGCGTCTTGCCGGCACCGCCGACATGATAGTTGCCG
The DNA here is from genome assembly GCA_016839165.1 of Bradyrhizobium sp. PSBB068. Classification (NCBI taxonomy): domain Bacteria; kingdom Pseudomonadati; phylum Pseudomonadota; class Alphaproteobacteria; order Hyphomicrobiales; family Nitrobacteraceae; genus Bradyrhizobium; species Bradyrhizobium sp. PSBB068. Next base: position 978,311 of record CP069300.1, on the reverse strand, counting down.
ACGCAGATCACGGGAATGCCGGCATCGGCGCCGGGGCGCCGCATCCGCCGCGCGGCGACCGCGCCGTACAGCGCGGCAAGAGGACTCAACAGAGATGCGATCCAAGACGTCGGCCGGTGCCAGAAGGCCGGCTCACGCATTGGCGGCTCCCATCTCGAGCCGCAACTGCAACAGATAGGGCTCGAGAGCGGTCACCGTGCGCTCCAGCGCACCACCAAGCTGTTCGACGACGCGCTCGGAGGCGGCGAGCGAGGTGTCGCGTGCGGCGGGATCGGCAAGGAACTGGCCGAGCTGCTTGACCAGCGCGTCCCGGTCATCGGCAAGCCGCGCGCCGCCGCCGCGATCGAGCGCATCATAGACGTCGGTGAAATTGAACACGTGCGGGCCGTGCACGATCGCAGCGCCAAGCTTGATCGCCTCGATCGGATTCTGGCCGCCATGCGGGACCAGCGAGCCGCCCATGAACACGATCGGCGCGAGGCGGTAGAACAGGCCGAGCTCGCCCATGGTGTCGGCGACATAGATATCCGTCGTCGCGACCGGCAGGTCCTCGTGCGAGCGCAGACTGGGGCGCAGGCCGGCAGCCGTCACGAGCTGTGCGACCGCCTCACCGCGATGGGCGTGCCGCGGCACGATCACCGTGAGCAGCCCGGGGAAGAATTTGGCGAGCGATTTGTGCGCCTCGATCAGGATCTCTTCCTCGCCGGGATGGGTGGAAGCGGCGACCACGATGGCGCGGCCGCGCGTCACCGACATCAGCCGCTCCAGCTTGGCGGGATCGGCCGGCGGCGCGGCGACGTCGAGCTTGAGATTGCCGGTGACGACGACGTTGTGGCTGCCGAGCGCGGCAAAGCGTTCGGCGTCGGTGTTCGACTGCGCGAGGCAGATGTCGAACCGTCCGAGCAGCGCCTCGATGGTGTTGGAGAGCCGACGCCAGCGCGGGAACGAACGCGGCGACATCCGCCCGTTGATCAGGACCATCGGCAGCCGCCGCGCGGCGCAGGACAGGATCAGGTTCGGCCACAAATCGGACTCGATGAACAGCGCCAGCGACGGGTGCCAGTGATCGAGAAAACGCGCGACATAGCGCGGCGAGTCATACGGCACGTATTGATGGATCACGTCGGGCGGAAACCGCTTGGCCACGATCGCGGCCGACGTCACAGTGCCGGAGGTGAGCAGGATGCGCAAATTGAGCGCGCGCAGCCGCTCGATCAACCCCACCGCCGCCAGCACCTCGCCGACGCTCGCGCCGTGGATCCAGACCAGCGGACCCTGCGGCCTGACATCGCCGCTCACGCCACGCCGCTCGCCGACGCGTTCGGGATCTTCCTTGCCGAGCTTGAGCCGCCGCTTGATCAGGGCAGGCACCACAGGCACCATCGCGGACGACAGCTTGCGGTAAACACGCAACGTCATCGGGAGCGAGCTAGCCAAGCGTTGCCTCCGGCCGCCCGACGGCAGCATAGGCGCGCCGGGTCGCTTCATTGAGCAGATTCTCCACGTGCTGCCGAAGCTTTTCCATCGTCGCGGCATCGGCATCCGGCGGTACATAGACCGGCTCAATACCTACCACTGCGCCGCGCCCGAATGGCAAATTGATGGTGGTCGAATCCCAGTTTTTCAACCGGATGAAGCGGCTGGTGACCATCGCGAACGGGATGATCGGCCGGCCGCTCTCCCGCGCCAGCATGATGGCCCCGAGACCCGCCACCCGCGCCCGCTTCGGCACGTCGGCCGTGGTGGCCATGTTGCAGCCGTCTTCCAGCGTCCGAACCATCTCCAGGAAGGCGCCGACGCCGCCCTTGCGGTGGAACGCGCCGGAATGGTCGCCGGAACCCCTGATGGTGCCGATGCCGAGCCGCTCCACTGCAAGCGCATTGAACTCGCCGTCGCGGTGGCGGGAGATCAGGACCTTGGCGCGGTAGCTCGCCTTGGTCTTGATGAACGGCGTCATGAAGTGCTGGCCGTGCCAGAACACGAAGATCGCCGGCATCAGGGGCTCGACGATCCCGTACACGTCAGAGGGCTGGTAGCTGAAGCGGTTGGTGTACCAGACCAGCCGCAGATATTCGGCCGCAAGCACACCCAGCGCGCGCTGCACGAAGCCGCTGCGCAGCAGATCGCGAAGAAGTCGTTTCAATGGGAGTGCTTTGTGTCCTGCTCAGGATCGAGCAACCGGTGGAGGTGAACGACGAAGTAGCGCATCTGGGCGTTGTCCACGGTCTGCTGCGCTTTCGCCTTCCAGGCCGCATAGGCGGTCGCGTAGTTCGGGTAGACTCCGACGATCTCGACTTCGTCCAGATTCTTGAAGGTGTTGTGCTCGAGATCGGTCAACTCGCCGCCGATCACGAGGTGAAGCAGTTGCGGCTGGGCATTGTCTGACATGATGGTGGTTTTCCTAACGAGATGCCCGGCAAAGCACTGAAGTCGTGGTCGTTACAGGTCTGGTCGTCACAAGTCTGATCGTCACAAGTCTGTCGCAAGTCTGGTCGTCACAATCGGAAGCGCGGAGCGGATCGGCGGGGCCTCACGGCAATGGACGGCTGCGAAAATGCTCGACAATACGTGCATGACGTTCGCGTCCTGCTGCCACCAGCACCCCATGCGTCACCTCCCGGCGATTGTACTCAATCGCATCCCCCGAGAGCGCGGTCATCTTACCACCCGCTTCCTGCACGATCAAATTCGCGGCGGCAAGATCCCAGTCGCGGCTTTGCCCGCCCGCAAAGGCCGCGTCAAGTCGACCTTGTGCTACGCGGCACAGCCGCAACGCCAGCGATCCGATCCGCGGAAACAACGTGATCTCGTCCGGCGACGGGCTGAGCCGCTGCACCAGCGGTTTCGGTCCGGCCATGCGGGGAAAATCGAAATCGGTGCCTGCGGTTGCGTGCACGGCGGCGTCATTAAGGATGGCACCCTGCCCGCGCGCGGCAAAGAAGAATTCCTCGCTCACCGGCGCATACACCGCCGCGAGCACCGGAGCCGCATTTTCAACCAGCGCCACACTGACGCACCAATCCTCACGCCCGGCGAGATAGGCGCGGGTGCCATCGATCGGATCGACGATCCAGGTGAAGCGCTTGCCGAGCCTGCTCTCGTTGTCGGCGCTCTCCTCCGACAACCACCCATAGCCAGGCGTCGCCGAGCGCAGCTGCTGCTCCAGCAGATCGTTGACCGCGATGTCGGCCTCGGAGACCGGCGAGGACGCGCCCTTGGTCCAGTTCTTCAATTCGGTGCGGAACAACGACAGCGCGAGCCGGCCCGCCTCCTGCACCGATCTGGTCAGCAAGGCGGCATCGCGCGCCTTGGTCCAGTCGTCCGTATCAGCGTCCGCCAAGCGTCAAGCCCTCGATGCGCAGGGTCGGCGAATTGACGCCGTAACGGAACTCGAGATCGTTGGCTGCGACCAGCGACTTGAACATCGGCAGCAGATGGCCGGCGATGGTCACCTCGCTGACCGGATAGGTGATCTCGCCATTCTCGATCCAGAAGCCGGAGGCACCGCGGCTGTAATCGCCGGTCACGCCGTTGACGCCGGAGCCGATCAGGTCGGTGACATAGAAGCCCTGCTTGATGTCGGAGATCAGCTGCTTCGGCGTCACCGCGCCGGGCTCGAGATGGAGATTATAGGTTCCGGGCGACGGCGACGACGACACGCCGCGATGCGCGTGCCCGGTCGTGACCAGGCCGAGTTCGCGCGCGGTCGCGGAGTCCAACACCCAGGTGGTCAGCACGCCTTCGTCGATCAGCGCGATCTTCTTCACCTTGACGCCCTCGGCATCGAAAGTCTGCGAGCGCAGGCCGCGCACGCGCAAGGGATCGTCGATGATACGGATGTCCTTGGAGAACAGCTGTTCGCCGAGCTTGTCCTTCAGGAAGCTGGTCTTGCGCGCAATCGAGGCGCCGTTGATGGCGCCGACCAGATGGCCGACGATCGAGCCGGCAACCCGCGGATCGAACACGACCGGCACTTTGCAGGTCTCGACCTTGCGCGGATTGAACCGCGCCACCGCGCGCTCGCCGGCCTTGCGGCCGACGGTCGCGGGTGAATCGAGATCGGAGGCGTGCGGCGCGCTGGTGAAGTCGTAGTCACGCTCCATGCCGGTGCCCTCGCCGGAGATCGCCGTCGTCGAGATGCCGTGGCTGGAGCGCAGATAGGAACCGTGAAAGCCGGTGGAAGTCACCAGCACCATGCCGCCGATCCCGGTCGAGGCCGACGCACCGCCGGACTTGGTGACACCCTTGACCGCGAGCGCCGCGGCCTCCGCCGCGATGGCGCGCTGCTCGAGCTCGGCCGTGCTCGGGACGTTGCGGTCGAGCAGATCGAGATCGGGGAAATCATGCGCAAGCAGCGCCGGATCGGCCAGGCCGACATATTTATCGTCCGGCGCCACGCGCGCCATCGCCACCGCGCGCTCGGCGAGCTTTGCGATCCCGTCGCCGGTGACGTCGTTGGTCGAGACAACAGCCTGGCGCTGGCCGACGAACACCCGGAGGCCAACGTCGTCGCCCTCGGAGCGCTCGGTTTCCTCGACGCGGCCATCGCGCACCTCGACGCCTTGCGAGACGCCGCGCACCGCGATGGCATCGGCGGCGTCGGCGCCCGCACGCCTGGCGGCATCGACCAGACGCTGCGCGAGGTCGCTGAGCGCGGATTGGTCGAACAGATCGGAGGTATCACCGTGTCGCGATGCAGATGGTGAAGAGTTCACGAACGAATTCCTGCGGATTGAGGGGAGCCCGGAACGAGGTCGACAGACCTCACCAGATGTGCCGGATTCACAGGGATTTCAAGCACTTTGCGCCGGCGGGCAACAAAGATTTGAGTGATCGGCGCAAGGCTTCGTCAATCATGCGGGCCAACCTCTTGTCAATCATGGCGCCAGGTGAGGAGCGATTAACCAGGCTTTTTAAGCTGAAACGGCCGTCGCTCGGCTAGGCTCTCACACATCGACCGGGAACATAATTCCGGCGGGGAGACTAGAGCTTTGAGGCGTCAAACACCAACAAGCGGAATCAATTCCGCCGGGTCGAGCTGCGCAATGCGGCTCGACCCTCTTTCCCTTCCGCTCTCTTTCCACGCGCAGGATGCGCGCGCGGACGGCGGCACGCGGCAGGTCGAGCTTCATCGCGAACATGTCGTGCTGCGCCGCGCCGTCCGCGGCATGCGGATGGCGGTCAATGTTCGCGTCAGCGATTTCCTCGGCGTCGCGGTGCGCGGCATCGACGACGCGCAGATGCTGGTGCTGGTTCACCGCGATCCCGCGCTCTCCATTCCGCTCGGCGCCAGTTCGGACGCCGACGAAATCAACTCCGCCTGGCAGATGTGGAGCGACATCTTCCGCCTGCCGCAACTGACCGAGCCGCCGCCGCGGATGCCTTCCCCGCGCCGCCGCCGCCGCAACGCGATCCGCGCCCGCCGCCCGAAATTCCTGGTCCGCCGCCGTACCGGTTTCCGCCTCAACGAAGCGAGCGTGCATCGCGACGAGCGCGAGATCATCGCGCGGGATTAGTTTCGTCGTCTGGCGTTCTATTCGCCACAAAATCGGTGTCGTCCCGGCGAAGGCCGGGACCCATACGCCGCAGCAGATGTTGCTGACGGGGATTCGTCGTTCCAGCATCACACAACAAGCAGTATCGGTGGTTATGGGTCCCGGCCTTCGCCGGGACGACCCGAGGATGCTGCTCGATTCAACTCGCGAAGCGAGAACCCGCAATCCATCGGGCCGCAGGGGAATGACGGAAGCCGTCAAGCCGCCCGCATCACCGCATCGACGACCAGGCTCGCGAACAGGATGAAGCCGGCATCGCGGTTGGATTTGAAGATGCGCAGGCAGAGCGCGCCGTCGCTGGTGTCAAGCCGCCGGACCTGCCAGCCAAGATGCAGCGCGAATGCCGCAAGGCCGATCCAGGCCGGCCAGCGCGCGCCAGCAAGCGCAAACGCTGTGCCGATCAGCAGCACGGCGAGGCCATAGAAGATCACCAGCGCGCGATGGGTGCGTGCACCGAACAGCCGCGCGGTCGATTTGACGCCGATCAGCGCATCATCCTCGGCGTCCTGGTGGGCGTAGATGGTGTCGTAGGCGATCACCCAGGCGATCGATCCGGCGTAGAGTGCGATCGCAGTCAGATCGATGCGTTCGAGCGTTACCGCGAATCCCATCAGGGCGCCGTAGGAGAAAGCGAGGCCGAGCACGACCTGCGGCCACCAGGTGATCCGCTTCATGAACGGATAGATCGCGACGATCACGAGCGAGGCGATGCCGGTCATGACTGCGAAGCGGTTGAACTGCAGCAGCACGAGCAGCCCGATCAGCGCCTGCGCGACCATGAAGACCACCGCCTGCGTCACGCTCACCTGCCCGGCCGGGATCGGCCGCGACCGCGTGCGCTCGACCTTGGCGTCGAGATCGCGGTCGGTGATGTCGTTCCAGGTGCAGCCGGCGCCGCGCATCACGAAGGCGCCGATGAAGAACAGCAGCACGACGAGCGGCAGCGAGCGAACATCATGCGCGACGCCGGCGGCGAGTGCCGCCGACCACCAGCATGGCATCAACAGCAGCCAGGAGCCGATCGGCCGATCGTAGCGCGCAAGCCGCAGATAGGGCCGCGACCAGACCGGCGCATGGGTATCCACCCAGTTGCCTGTGGAGTCGGCAACGCGGGCGGAAACGTCGCTCATCTGCAGCCAGCCATTGCGCGATCCATTATCGGGTCAGCACGTTGCCGTTCAACGTGTCGAAGGTGCTGCCGCCCTTCTTGGTCGGGGTCGCTTCCGGCAGTGAGGCGGACGAGCCGAGCACGTCGCTGAGCGACGGCCCCGCGGGCCCGCGCGGCTGCGCCGCAGCCTGCTCCGCGACATTGCAGACCTTCTTCAGCAACGCTTCGGTGTTCTTGTGGCCGGTCTTGAGCTGATCGGAGATCTGCGGCGGGATTCCGCATTTCGACGCATTGGTGTCGACATATTTGATCATCCTGATTTCGGCCTGGCTGTAATTGCCGATCAGCTTGCACGCCTCCTGGGGACTGGCGTGCCGGTCGCTCGCCGCCTTGATCGCTTTGCCGCGCTTCTCGGTCTCCTCGCGCAGCGGAACGAAATCCTTCATGCAGGCATCACCGGCGGCACCGCCGCCGGCACCCGGCGGGGGCGGCGGCGATGACAGACCGCCACCCGCGATCGGAGCTGCACCATTGGTCGGAAATGCCGACGGCGCGGCACCGACCCTGGCGGCCGGCGCACCGTTGACCGGCGGGAATGCCGAATCCGGGGCGGTCGCGGCCCTGGCCGGACGCGCGCCGTTCACCGGAGGAAACGCGGGGTCGTTGACGGAGCCGGCCTGTCCAGGCAGCGGAGCCGGAAAAGCGCTCTGGGCGGCCGCGCACCCCGCAGACAGGGCGGTCGCGGCAACGGTCAGCACGATCAGTCGGCGGATCATCGAGGGTGTTTCTCCGGCAAAAGGTCCAGGCAACCCCAGCGCAACAAAACGAAGCAACGAATTTTGGGGGCGTTTTACGATTCCTGTGAGCCCTTAACAACCCGTGGATTTTGGCGACAGCGCGGCGTAGGGCCACACCGGCCATATTAAATTGTTCCCGGATTCTAAGCCTTTAGGCTACCAACGGCGGCACGGCCGGTCCATCAAATCTGCCTGAACGGGATTTTCCGGCCATGCCGCTTGGATTCGCGGCTCCGCACACCGACCGAAACACAAAAGGGGCCGCGTGCAAGCGACCCCTCGGACTTCCAATATGACTTGGTGACAGAAGCAATGTATCGACGCTTTCTTCCTACCCGGCCCGCGAATTCATGGCGAGTCCGCGAGATTACGGTGTCGTTCAGTTTGGTAAACTTGTCGAGCAGCAGTGAAGCCATCTTAACGCTGGCGAACGATGCCCGTCAGGGAATTTGAAGATCCTCCCCGAACATGCCTGAACACGATTTCCGCAGCCCCCGTTTGTTCGTCGATGCGCCGCTCGGTGCCGGCGCAAGTGTTTCGCTCGAGCGCGACCAGAGCAATTATCTCGGCAACGTGCTGCGGCTGGGCGCCGGGGACAGCGTGCTGGTGTTCAACGGGCGTGACGGCGAATGGCGCGCGGCGATTTCCGGCCGCAAGCGCGCCGACACGCTGACGATCACGACGCAGACCCGCGCCCAGGACCGCCTGCCCGACGTCACCTATGTTTTTGCGCCACTGAAGCATGCGCGGCTTGATTACATGGTGCAGAAGGCGGTGGAGATGGGCGCCGCGCGGCTGGTGCCGGTGCTGACCCGCTTCACCCAGGTGTCGCGGGTCAATGGCGAGCGGATGCGCGCCAATGTGGTCGAGGCCGCCGAGCAATGCGGCATCATCTCGCTTGCCGAGGTCGCCGATCCCGTGCCGCTCGAGCGCTACCTCGCCGGCCGCGACGAGGCGCGGCTATTGGTGTTCTGCGACGAGGCCGCCGAGGTCGCGAACCCAATGCAAGCGCTGCAGGCGGCAAAGGCTGCGAACGCCGGGATCGACGTCCTGATCGGCCCCGAAGGCGGCTTTGCCGAGGAGGAGCGCGCGCTGCTGCTGCGCCGGCCCAGCATCCTTCGCCTCGCACTCGGCCCGCGCATCCTGCGCGCCGACACCGCCGCCGTCGCCGCGCTTGCGCTGGTGCAGGCGGCGCTGGGCGATTGGGGTGGTGGTGATGGAGACACCGGCGGGAGGGCTCCCTCCCCCCTTGCGGGGGACGGAGCCTGAGAGGCGTGCTCACCTCACGCGCAACTCGGCGCGCCCGGCCCCTAGCCAAGCCGTCGCAAAATCGTTAACGAACCCAATCATTAAGCCACTTGGCTGATCTTTGGCTGATCCCTGTCGAAACCATGGATCGGCCATGCTAAGGGCTCCGCCAACACCACCTATGGAACCTGCCTCGAAACGCGATTTCGGGGCGAATTGGACCTCGAGATGACCGAAGCTGCCGCACCACGATCCGCCGCCGGATCCGCCTTATGGGCGGATGCGCTGCTGGCCTCGTTCGCGCAGGCAGGCTACGTCAGGTCCGAGCCCGCGATCCTGCAACCGGCGGAGCCGTTCCTCGACCTGTCCGGCGAGGACATCCGCAAGAGCCTGTATCTGACCACCGACCCGAGCGGCGAAGAGCTCTGCCTGCGCCCGGATCTCACGATCCCGGTGGCGCGCGACTACCTCGCCTCGCCTCGCGCCGGCCAGCCGGCCGGCTTCAGCTATCTCGGCCCGGTGTTCCGCTATCGCGGCGGCGCGCCGAGCCAGTTCCTGCAGGCCGGCATCGAATCCTTCGGACGGCAGGACCGCGCCGCGGCCGATGCCGAGATGCTGGCGCTGGCGCTGGAGGCGACCACGGCGTTCGGGCTGAAGGACGTCGAGATCCGCACTGGCGACGTCGCGCTGTTCAACGCGCTGATCGACGCGCTGGAGCTCTACCCGGTGTGGCGGCGCCGCCTGATCAAGGATTTCAACCGCAAGGTTTCGCTGACCGACGACATCGAGCAGCTCACGCTTGCGACCGCGCCGGGCCGCAACGAATATGAGGGCGTGCTCGCGGCGCTGGCCGGCTCCGACCGCAAGGCGGCGCTGGCGCTGGTCACCGATTTGATGTCGATCGCCGGCACCACCAATGTCGGCGGCCGCACGGTGGCCGAGATCGCCGACCGCTTCCTCGAGCAATCGACCTTGAAGGCCGGCGCGCTGCCGCGCGATGCGGTCGCCACCATCAAGCGCTTCCTCGCCATATCCGGCGATCCCGACGACGCGGTCGCGCAGCTGCGCGCGCTGGCCAGTGACGCCAAGCTCAACCTCGCCGCTGCGATCGACCAGTTCGAGAGCCGGGTCGGCTTCATGGCCGCGCGCGGCATCGACATCAGGACAACGCGGTTCGCGACCGCATTCGGCCGCGGCCTCGACTACTACACCGGCTTCGAATTCGAGTTGCACGCCAAGGGCAACGGCAGCGAGCCGCTGGTCGCGGGCGGCCGCTATGACGGGCTGATGTCGCAGCTCGGATCGGCCAATCCGATCCCCGCGGTCGGCTTCTCGGTCTGGATCGAGGCGATGACCCGGCACGGCAAGGCCCTGCGCGGAGACGTCCGATGAGCACGCCCTTCGTCGTCGCCGTTCCGTCCAAGGGGCGCCTGCAGGAAAACGCGGAAAGCTTCTTCGCCCGCGCCGGACTGACCCTGTCGAAAGCCGGCGGCGCGCGCGATTATCGCGGCACCATTGCCGGCGTCGACAATGTCGAGATCGCCTATCTGTCGGCGAGCGAGATCGCGGCCAATCTGGCGCGCGGCGCCGTGCATCTCGGCGTCACCGGCGAGGACCTGGTGCGCGAGAGCATTCCGGATCCCGACAAGCGCGTGCTGATGATCGAAGGCCTCGGCTTCGGCTATGCCAATGTCGTGGTCGCGGTGCCGCAGGCCTGGATCGACGTCCGCACCATGGCCGATCTCGACGACGTCGCCTCGGGCTTCCGCGAGCAGCACAATCACCGAATGCGGGTCGCGACCAAATACATCAATTTGACGCGCGGTTATTTCGCCAAGCACGGCGTCGGCGACTACCGCATCGTCGAGAGCGCCGGCGCCACTGAAGGCGCGCCCGCGGCCGGCACCGCCGAATTGATCGTCGATATCACTACCACGGGCGCGACGCTCGCCGCCAACGGGCTCAAGGTGCTCGACGACGGCGTGATGCTGCGCAGCCAGGCCAATCTGGTGGCCTCAAAGGATGCCGACTGGTCGACCGGCGCCCGCGAGACCGCGCGCGTGATCCTCGACCACATCGCCGCGCGGGCCCGCGCCAGCAAGTACCGCGAGGTGCGCACCCGCTTCGCCGGCTGCAACGATGCGCTGCTCGCCGAGGCGCATCAGCGTTTCGGCGTGGTCGCCCCGTTCGGCGGCCCGACCTCGTCGGGCATGCTTACGCTGCACTGCCCACCGGGCAAGCTCTACGCGCTCGGCAGCTTCCTGCGCGAGCACGGCGCCGAGACCGTGTCGGTGGTGTCGCTGGACTATGTGTTCGACCGCGAGAACCCGCTGTTCGCCAGGCTCGAGGCGTTCCTGCGACAATGAGTCAGCCGCGCCGTTCATGTTGGCGACAGCCGGCCGCCGGTACCATATTGTGTGCATGATCTCTCGTTGTGACGCGTTTTCCTCACGCGAACCGGACGTCCATGTCGCCCGAAAACGCTCTAGTTCTGGAACCTGACCGATGATGCTGGGCTCTGACGTTTCCAGCCTGACCACGACCGCCAAGACCGCCGCCGCGCAGGGTCTGTCCATCGTCGTACCCGTTTATAACGAGGCCGCCGGGCTCAGTGCGCTGCACCAACGGCTGATCGACCTCGCAAGGTCGCTGCGTGCCCGTTACGGACTTGCCTGCGAGGTGGTCTATGTCGACGACGGCAGCGCCGACAACACGCTGGCGATCGCCCGCGGCCTGCCCGCCGACGGGCTCGACCTGCAGGTGGTGTCGCTGTCGCGCAATTTCGGCAAGGAGGCGGCACTGATGGCCGGCCTCGACCATGCCCGCCGCGGCGCGGTGCTGTTCATGGACGGCGACGGCCAGCATCCGCCCACGCTGGTGGAGCAACTGGTCGCGCACTGGATCGATGACGGCTACGACGTGGTCTACACGGCGAAGGCGCATCGCGACAATGAATCGGCGTTGCGGCGGCTTGCCGTGCGCGGCTTCTATTCGCTGATCAACTGGGGCGCGCGGCAGCAGATCCCCGAGGATGCCGGCGACTTCCGCCTGCTGTCGCCGCGTGCGGCCGCGGCCTTGCGGCAATTGCCGGAGCGCAACCGCTTCTTCAAGGGCCTCGCCAGCTGGATCGGCTTCAAGCAGATCCGCGTCGACTACGAGCCGGCGCCGCGCGCGCACGGCGTCACCACCTTCAACGCCGGCCGGCTGATCGGCCTCTCGATCGAGGGCCTGACCTCGTTCTCGGTGGCGCCGCTGCGCTTCGCCAGCCTGCTCGGCGCGCTGCTCGCCGGCGCGGCCTTCCTGTTCGGTCTTTCGATCCTGTGGGAAGTCTTGACCACCGGCAAGCAGGTGCCCGGCTATCCGTCGCTGATGATCGGCGTGATGACGATCGGCGGCGTGCAACTGATCATGATCGGCATCGTCGGCGAATATATCGGCAAGATCCTCTCCGAGCTGAAGGCGCGGCCGATCTACTTCGTGGCCGAGCACACCGAGAAGCACGCCGACGGCGGCGCTGCGCAAAGCGCCACCGAGCGGACCGCCGCCGAATGAGCGAAACCGCGCCGCGCCGGATCTGGCTGTGTGCTGACGATTATGGCTTGAGTGACGGCGTCAACCGCGCGATCCGCGACCTGATCGAGCGCGGCCGGCTCAATGCCACCTCGGTGATGATGGTGACGCCGGCGATCGGCCGCGAGGCGGCGGCCGCGCTGCAGGCGTCGGTGGCGAAAAGCCCGCGCTGCGCGATCGGACTGCACGTCACGCTGACCGCGCCGTTCCGGCCGCTGACGATGCATTTCCGCCCGCTCGACGGCGATATGTTCCTGCCCTTTCCGAGGTTGTTGCGCGCCGGGCTGATGCACCGGCTCGATGCCGAATTGGTCCACGCCGAAGTGCTGGCGCAGCTCGACGCGTTCCACGACCTGTTCGGCCGCGCGCCTGATTTCGTCGACGGTCACCAGCACGCGCAGCTTTTCCCGCAGGTGCGCGACGGCTTCCTGCGCGCCGTAAAGGAACGCGCGCCGGACGCCTGGGTGCGGCAGTGCGGACGCGAAGGCCCGCTGGCGCGGCAGCTGACGGCGCCGAAGGCGCTGGTGCTGAACGTGCTCAGCACCCAATTCCGGATCAAGGCGCAGCGAGCCGGCCTGCGCTTCAATCCAGCCTTCGCCGGCGCCTATGATTTTACGCGCGAGAATGATTTCGCGGCACTGATGCGCGGCTTTCTTGACGGCATGCCCGAGGACGGGCTGGTGATGTGCCATCCCGGTTTCGTCGACGAAACACTTGAGGGCCTCGACCCGCTGACGACGCAGCGCGAGACCGAACATGGCTATCTCTCGGGCGATGATTTCGTCGCGCTGCTGGCCCTGAATAAAGTTACACTGGCCTGATAAGGTTCACGAAATTCACCCGGTCGGATTGTCGCATACATAAATTTAATTCTGGCCCCCACTCCTTGCGCCACAAAGCCCGTCCTACATCAGCCGCGCGCCGATTCGATCGACGCGATGGAGAACGCCATGACACCGCAAGAACGCCAATTGATCGACGATCTCTTCGACCGGCTCGCCAAGCTGGAGAATGCCCCGCGCGACAGCGAGGCCATGTCCGCGATCATGCAGGGCCTGCGCAGCGCGCCGAATGCGGTCTACGCGCTGGTGCAGACCGCACTGGTGCAGGACGAGGCGCTGAAGCGCGCCCATGACCGGATCCAGGAACTCGAGGCCGCGGTCGGCCAGCAGCAGCCGGCGCAGCAGCAAGGTGGTTTCCTCGATTCGATGCGCGATGCCATCTTCGGACAGGGACAAGGCCAGCCGCACGGCTCGGTGCCGCCGGTGCGCGCGCCCGATATCGGCGGCAGCCGCCCGGTCTGGAACTCGGGCCAGGCGATCCAGCAGGCGGGTGGTGGCTATGGCCAGCCGCCGCAGCAATACAATCAGCCCCAATACGGCCAGCCTTACGGCGGCCCGCAGCCCCCGGCCTTCGGCGGCGGCGCGCCCGGCGGTGGTGGCGGATCATTCCTCGGCACAGCGGCTGCGGCCGCGGCCGGCGTGGTCGGCGGCGGACTGCTGCTCTCCAGCATCCGCGGCATGATGGGCGGCGGCGGTCACCAGTCGCTGGCCGATGCCGGCAATTTCGGTGGCGGCTCGCGCCCGTGGGGCGGCGACCAGTCGTCGAGCGACCTCGCGCGTGACGCCGGGATCAACGATGTCGGTTCGTCCGGTCGCGACAGTGATTACGGCTCGCGCGCCGGCGCGTTCGACCAGGCGCAGGTCGACCGGGACAGCGACGATGATCAAGACGCCGACGACTTCGACGACAATGGCGGCGACGACAACAGCGATTACGCGTAAACGCGTGCGCATCGCCTGAACGACAAACGGCCGCTCTCATCGAGCGGCCGTTTTTGATTCGGACTCAACCACGCGGTGTCATCACCCGCGCAGGCGGATGATCCAGTATCCCGGAGACCGCAGTGCTTGAGCCGAGAGGCCACGGCGTACTGGATCGCCCGGGCTGAACATCAAGCCGGGCGATGACAGGTGGGGATGGGTCCCGCCCTACGCCGGGACGACGCGGACTTCGTAACCCAGCGCTCTACTTCGCGCTGGGTTACGCGATTACATCACGACGACCTTGGCGCCGACATTGACGCGACCGTAGAGATCGATCACGTCCTCGTTGCGCATCCGGATGCAGCCGGACGAGACGTTGGTGCCGATCGTCCAGGGCTCGTTGGAGCCGTGGATGCGATAGAGCGACGAGCCGAGATACATCGCGCGCGCCCCGAGCGGATTCTCCGGGCCGCCTTCCATGTGGCGCGGCAGATCGGGACGGCGCGCCAGCATTTCCGGCGGCGGCGTCCAGGCCGGCCACTCCTTCTTCGCGGAGATCGTCTTGACGCCGGCCCAGGTGAAGCCGGGCCGTCCGACGCCGATGCCGTAGCGCAGCGCGCGGCCGTCGCCCTGCACCAGATAGAGGAACTTGTTCGGCGTATCGACGACGATGGTGCCGACGCCTTCCTTGCCGCTGTAATCGACCAGCTGCTTTTCATAGCGCGGATCGAACGGACGCTGCGTCGGATCGCCCGCCGCCTCTTGCTGCTGGCGGATCATCTGCTGCTGCGGATCCATCGGCGGCAGCCCCTGGGGATTGCCGTAATAGGCCGGCTGCTGCTGATACATCGGCTGCGGTGCATAACCCTGCGACGATGGCGCATCGCCGAACAGGAATTCGATGAAGCCGCCGCCCATGTTGGAGCGTTGCGGCTGCACATAGGCGGTGCGCATCGGCGGCTGCGGCGCGCCCCGGTTGGCGTAGATCACGGTGGGCTCGGGCGGAGCCGACGCGTCGATCGCCATGGCATGATGGGGAACGGCAATAAGCGAAGAGGCGCCGGCAAGCAGCGCAAGCGTGGTTTTCCTGAACATCGACGTACTCTGTACTGGTTTCGTCGTGACGTGATGCGCGAGGGCGCGTGATGCGCCGTTGCACGTGGTCAATAAGCAATGAAAACCGCATCGGTTTGGTAAACGGATCGGCCGTTTCGATTCACCACGTCGACAATGCGGCGCGGTTTTGCCGGGTAGCGTTTATTTTGCGTGAACGCCGCAGCGTCATGGTTAATCGGCAGTATCCCTGAGGTTGCGCAGGATCAGCGCAAACTGTTCCCGCGTGAACCTGACGTTAAATCCGCGCTGTCTAGAACGGACTGCAGTGAAGGGGCGGGAATGAAAATCATGTCAGTGAAGCGCAAGCGTTTTCGTGTCGAGCAGGCGATGGGCGAGGTTGTGATGCCGGAGCCGGAAGTGACCGGCGGCGCCGACCTCGGTCCGATGCATCGCGAGATCATGGCCGAGCTTCGCTCGATCCGCGCCCAGATGGCCGCAGCACCGGCCCAGCGCACCGCCGACAGCGTCGATTCCATCGTGGCCCGCGAGGTCGCCGAAGCGCACGCGCTGCTCGAGACCTACCGCGCGCAGGTCGAACAGTGCGAGAAGCTCAAGGTCGAGCTCGACCTGATCCACGACGCGATCAGCCGCACCAAGCGCGAGATCGCCGTGCTGCACGGCAAGAGCTTCAACGGCGAGGAGATGGCCAAGGTCAATGGCGAGCTCGGCGCCGTGGTCGGCGGCACCGAACAGGCCACCCAGCAGATCCTCGAAGCGGTCGAGGCGATCGACCAGGCCGCGACCGCGCTCGCCAACAACGTCACGCCCGACCAGCAGAAGCGGCTCAGCGAAGATATCCAGGAGCGCGTGGTCTCTATCTTCGAGGCCTGCAACTTCCAGGACCTCACCGGCCAGCGCATCAGCAAGGTGATGCAGACGATGAAGTTCATCGAGCAGCACATCAACGAGATGATGAACATCTGGGGCGGCGTCGACGCGATCAAGAGCCACTCCCCGCCGATCGTCGACACCCGCGAGGGCGATGCCCGCTTGCTCAACGGCCCGAAGCTCGACGGCGACGCCGGCCACGCCTCGCAGGACGACATCGACGCGATGTTCAACTGAGATCGGCAGATCATTACGAAGAACGCCGGCCTCAAGGGCCGGCGTTTTTGTTTGCTTGGACTTGTCCGCTTCCCTTCTCCCCTTGTGGGAGAAGGTGGCGCGGATGCAATCCGCGCCGGATGAGGGGTTCTATCCGCGAACTTGGAATGCGAGAGGGTCACTCGCGGAGAGAGACCCCTCACCCGAATTGCATCTGCGATGCAATTCGACCTCTCCCACAAGGGGAGACGTGTACTGCCGATGCGGCTCCAGGATGAACGGAAGGACCAGCCTCGCTCTTACGCCCTTGGCGCGCAGCGGACGTAGACCATGTTGCCGTAGCGGGTGGCGGCGTCCTTGTCGACGAAGCGGGTGATCAGGACCCTGCCGTCGAACGAGATGATCTCGCGGTCCTGCTCGCCGGGCACCGGTCCGGGCGGGCCGATATAGTTCTTGCCGCTCGGGGAACCCTTCAGCCGCAATTCCTGCGGGGTAGCCTGGTCGGCCAGATGCATGATGACGCCGCCGCTCTGGCCGGCGCCGATCACGTAAGGCTGCTTGCACTGGCCGCGCGCGGCGGCCTCGGTGCGGGCACGGTCGGCGGGATTCTGGAACGAGGCGAGACCCCAGCGGCCGACGATCTCGTCGGGGCGGATCGACGCGGGCATTTCCGGGGCGACTCCCGGTTCAGAAGGCGCCGGCTCGGGGTTCGACGACAGCGACGGCAGGCTCATGCTGCCGCACGCTCCCAAGAGTGTCGTCAGCGCCGAAACAGCCGCGAACCGTGCGACCAATCGCGCGTTGAGTGACATGATCATATGTATCCCCCGACTATGTCCCGGCCGCACCCGTCATGCAGCCAAGCGTAAAACTTAAGACGGAGCAATGACGTCTGACAAAATTACGTCATCGCTACGATTTGGTTTCCGGTCCACCATCCTATATTGGCCTCACCAAGGCCTTAACCCGTTTGCTTGACAGAAACTGCGCCAAGCCATATTTCCCGGCCCACAATTAGCACTCTTGCACCACGATTGCTAAATGCGTCGGGCGTCCTGCCTGGCGCCGACCGGGCCGGCATTCAACACCGGTCTCGATGAACCGGACCTGAAACCAAGCCTCCAAGAGGACCTTTAAGAGGGAACGTCATGGCTAAATCCACCTTCCGCCCACTGCATGACCGCGTCGTGGTCAAGCGCATCGATGCCGAGGAGAAGTCCAAGGGCGGCATCATCATTCCGGACTCGGCCAAGGAGAAGCCGTCGCAGGGCGAGATCGTCGCCGTCGGCCCGGGCGGCCGTGACGAAGCCGGCAAGCTGATCCCGATCGACCTCAAGGTCGGCGACCGCGTGCTGTTCGGCAAGTGGTCGGGCACCGAGGTCAAGCTCGACAACCAGGAGCTCCTGATCATGAAGGAGTCCGACATCATGGGCGTGCTGGCGTAAGCCCACGAACTCCGAGGGCCGCTGCTTCTGCACGGCGACCTCTTCCCTTCTCCCCTTGTGGGAGAAGGTGGCGCGCAAGGCGCGCCGGATGAGGGGTCTCTATCCGCGGAGACAGACCCCTCACCCGTCCGCGATGCTTCGCATCGCGTCCACCCTCTCCCACAAGGGGAGAGGGGAAGTGGACACGGCGATCAAGCGGCAAACAACGACATTCATTCAATCAGGAGTTCAAATCAATGGCTGCCAAGGACGTAAAATTCGCCGGAGACGCCCGCGACCGCATGCTGCGCGGTGTCGACGTGCTCGCCAACGCCGTGAAGGTGACGCTCGGCCCGAAGGGCCGCAACGTCGTCATCGAGAAGTCGTTCGGCGCTCCCCGCATCACCAAGGACGGCGTCACCGTCGCCAAGGAGATCGAGCTCGACGACAAGTTCGAGAACATGGGCGCGCAGATGCTGCGCGAGGTCGCTTCCAAGACCAACGACACCGCCGGTGACGGCACCACCACCGCGACCGTGCTGGCCCAGGCCATCGTTCGCGAGGGCGCCAAGTCGGTTGCCGCCGGCATGAACCCGATGGACCTCAAGCGCGGCATCGACACCGCGGTCGCCGCCGTGATCAAGGACATCGAGAAGCGCGCCAAGCCGGTCGCATCCTCGTCGGAAGTCGCCCAGGTCGGCACCATCTCGGCCAATGGCGACGCCGCGATCGGCAAGATGATCGCGCAGGCGATGCAGAAGGTCGGCAATGAGGGCGTCATCACCGTCGAGGAGAACAAGTCGCTCGAGACCGAGGTCGACATCGTCGAGGGCATGAAGTTCGACCGCGGCTATCTCTCGCCCTACTTCATCACCAACGCCGAGAAGATGACCGCCGAGCTCGAGGATGCCTACATCCTGCTGCACGAGAAGAAGCTGTCCGGCCTGCAGTCGATGCTGCCGGTGCTGGAAGCCGTGGTGCAGTCCGGCCGTCCGCTGCTGATCCTCGCCGAGGACGTCGAGGGCGAGGCGCTGGCGACGCTGGTGGTCAACCGCCTGCGTGGCGGCCTCAAGGTCGCCGCCGTCAAGGCGCCGGGCTTCGGCGATCGCCGCAAGGCGATGCTGGAGGACATCGCGATCCTGACCGGCGGTCAGCTGATCTCCGACGACCTCGGCATGAAGCTCGAGAACGTCACGGTGAACATGCTCGGCCGCGCCGGCAAGATCGTGATCGACAAGGAGAACACCACGATCGTCAAGGGCGCCGGCAAGAAGAAGGACATCGACGCCCGCGTTGGCCAGATCAAGGCGCAGATCGAGGAGACCACCTCGGACTACGACCGTGAAAAGCTGCAGGAGCGCCTTGCCAAGCTCGCCGGCGGCGTTGCCGTCATCAAGGTCGGCGGCGCGACCGAGGTCGAGGTCAAGGAGAAGAAGGACCGTGTCGAGGACGCGCTGAACGCAACCCGCGCCGCTGTGCAGGAAGGCATCGTGCCGGGCGGCGGCGTGGCGCTGCTGCGCGCCAAGAAGGCGGTCGGCCGTCTCACCAACCCGAATGCCGACGTCCAGGCCGGCATCAACATCGTGCTCAAGGCGCTCGAGGCTCCGGTTCGCCAGATCTCGGAGAACGCCGGTGTCGAGGGCTCGATCGTGGTCGGCAAGATCCTCGAGAACAAGTCGGAGACTTTCGGCTTCGACGCCCAGACCGAGGACTATGTCGACATGGTCGACAAGGGCATTATCGACCCCGCCAAGGTGGTGCGCACCGCCTTGCAGGACGCCTCCTCGGTCGCCGGCCTGCTGGTCACCACCGAGGCCATGGTCGCCGAAGTGCCGAAGGACGCGGCGCCGGCGATGCCGGGCGGCGGCGGCATGGGTGGGATGGGCGGCATGGGCGGCTTCTGAGCCCCCCGCTGCACCTCCGTATCAAGATTGAAGGCCGCCTCCGGGCGGCCTTCTTTTTTGCGATTTGATCACGATCGAGATGTAAGGACGATCCGATGTCCCGCGACGCCAGATCACTGACGACAACGCTGGCGCTGTTCTACGCGATCGGCGCGGTGCTCGCATTGGGCGCCTATGCCCAGGACGACATGGACGCTGTTGCGGTCGTCGTGACGTTCTGGTTCAAGCAGACGCTGACGTTCGCCGTTCTCGGCGCGGGCTATAGCCTCTATTACGTTATCGCCGGTTCGATCGGTCATCGTCCAAAAGCGCCGCTGCGATTTCTCGACATCGCCTTTCTGACCGGTGTCGCCACGCTCGCCGTTCTGATGGCGATCAACGGTTGAGCAAGTCGGACGTCGCCCCGAATGCCGTTGCGCTCCCTCTCCCGCTTGCGGGAGAGGCGTACGGCGTGTGCGGGGATGCTGGTTCAGCCAAAAATTTTCCGTGCCTTACGCGACGCAGATGTCCGGCACCGCGACCTTCCGGAACAGATGCGGTGACGCTACCGCCGAGGCCGGATAGGCCGAAAGCTTGGCCCGGAACTCCGGGTTCATGAACGCGGCACGGAAGGCGGCCGTGGATTCCCAGACCGCGTAATTCAGATAGGCCGGGCTGTCACCCAGCGCGCGATGCAGCTGGGTCGAAATAAAACCGGGCTGCCGCTTCATGATCGCGGCGTCGTCCTGCCAAGCCCTGAGGAAACTGTCCTCGTCGGCCGCATCGAGTGTGAAGAGGTTGACCAGCACGACGTTGGTGGCGTCGACCGCGAGCTGACGGTCGATCGGGAACGCGGGGTCCAGGGGGCGCATCTGCGGCATGGTTTACTCCTTTGATATGGTGCTATGATGTCAGTTCGATCTGATGGATACGTATCAATATTGACATTATGATGTCAATATACCGCTATGGTGACAAATGCCCCAGACCAAGCGAACGCCGGCGGGTGAAGCCCTGAGCGGCCTGATTCTCGACCTGTTCAGGCTCAACAGCCTGCTGTTCACGTCAGGCGACCGGATGGTGGCCGGGCTCGGGCTGACCAGCGCCCGCTGGCAGATCCTCGGCGCCATCGTCGCCGCCGAACGCCCGCAACCAGTGGCATGGCTGGCGCGCGACCTCGGCGCTGCCCGGCAGAACGTGCAGCGGATCGTCAACGACCTCGCAAGGGACGGGCTCGTCACCTTCGAGACCAACCCGCATCACCGCCGCGCCCAACTCGTGGTGCTGACCGACAAGGGCCGGCAAGCCTTCGACGCGGCGATGCGCCTGCAACTGCCGTGGGTGAACCGCCTCGCCGACGGATTGTCCGTGAAGGACATCGAAACCGTGGCCCGCGTCGTGACGACGCTGCGCGGCAGGCTGGAGAGCGGCGAGGACCCTGACCCGCGCGCATGACGCGCGGCACGCTCCATTTGCCGTGACAGTGCCAGAAGTCACTTCGTCCAACCGCGGCGGCCGCCGTCACGCGGCCTTCTTTTTTGCGCAATGACACGGAGGTTTGCTAGTTACGACGGAACCGATTCTGCCCTTCGAGGACTTATCGTATGCGCGCGCTCCCGCTCCTGCTGCTCGGTCTTGCCGTCGCTTCGGCGCCTGCCCTCGCCCAGATGAAGCTGCAAACCAAGCCGGCAGCCAGTGGCGGCCCCGAGACGCGCTACTTCACCGCGATCGACGGCCTGATGGACGGCAATGCCGACGTCGTCCTGAAGGAAACCCGCCAGGGCAAGACCGTAACCGCGGCGGTGCTCGATGTCTGCTATCCCGCCGACAAGAGCTCCGACCGCAAGGACCGCTTCGTCGCTAACCTCGCCATCAGCGGCCAGACCCTCTCCGGAACCACCCAGAGCGTCGCCGACAAGCAGCCGGTCACCGTCAAGCTGAACCGCAAGCAGACCGGCGACAGCTTTGAGTTCCGCGGCCAGATCACGATCGGCCAGACCGTGACCGAGGTCGCCTCGACGGATAATTCCGATCTCAGCGAGAAGGAATTCCAGGACAACCAGGCCACCGAGGACGGCATCACGCCGCAGCCGAAGGATTTTACCGACGTCTCGCCGGAATCGATCGGCGTGCGGGTGAAGCTCGATGCAGCATCCGACTTCCTCAAGAGCCTGAAGGGCGAGGCCGTCGAGATCGGCACCTCCAGCCTCCCGGTGACCTGCGATGCGTTGCGCTCAGGCGAGCAGACCATCAACCTCACCGTCGATCCCGAGCACGCCAGCGCGCTGCTCGCCAAGGCGAAAGCGGCGCCCGGCGTCACCGCGGCCGGCTGGACCAGCGGCGTGGTCGAGATGGACCGAACCATCCGCTTTGCCGCCGCCGACTGGCGCGATGGCGACAGGATCAACAAGGACAAGCTCGCGTCCGCGATCGCGGGCGTGCTGGCGAAGACACTGGCGGCAAAGCCCGCCTCCGCAACCTGGAATGCGAACACCGGCAAGCTCAAGCTGGTGCTGAAGCGGCCGAGCTCGATCTACCCTGCGCTCGGCCTCACCCAGAACTACGAGGTCACCGCCCTCGTCTCGCCCGACAAGCCCGGCAGCTCCGACAAACTGATGCTGTGGGTCTCGAGCCCGACGGTCTCGACCTCGGACGACAGTGCCGGCGCCAAGCTCAATCTGTCCGACGATTCGAGCAGCGACGAGGAAGGCAGCGAGACCAAGGACGACAACGGCGCGATCGACGCGCTGCTCAAGGAGTTCAAGGGCCAGCGCTGGGACGCCGACAAGTCGGTGTGGCGTTGAGCCACCCGCTTCCCGATTACTCGACGACGTTCGGGAAGCGGCGCCAAGCATCATGTCGACAAAGCGGAATTTCGTCTGAAGGCTGACCGCGCGCCCGATCCGGAATCGGGTGGTGCGGCACGCGTCTCGCATTGCCTAATGCGCGCATTGACACAGCACCGGTCGTGAAACCGGCAACGCGCAATTGGAGACGATGAGATGTCAGAGCAAAACAAAAATGTAGTCGGCCGATGGTTCAAGGAGTTCTGGGGCAACCCGTGGAATCCGCGCATCATCGAAGAACTCGCGGCGTCAGACATCGTGGTGCACTACCCGATGCACGAACCGAAGAAGGGCCGCGCCGCGGTCACGCAGTTCATGACCGAGTTTCGCGAGGCGTTTCCGGATCTCAATTTCTGGGGCGTCGGCGATCTCGTCGCGGAAGGCGACCTCGTCGTCGGCCGCTGGGAAGGCGGCGGCACGCACACCGGGCCAGCGTTCAGCGACTTCCGGCTCGGCTCGCTGCCCGCGGCTTCGGGCCGCAAGATGACATTCGCCGGCACGACCGTGCTGCGCGTGCAGGACGGACGGATCGCCGAGGAGCTCGGACAGGAAGATGCGATCACTGCCATGCTGCAGCTCGGCCTCATTCGCCTGCCCGAGCAGAGTGGTTACGCGGGTTGAACCGACCCTTCGTCGACCAGACACGCTCCAACCTTCTGGGCCGGCATCGCATCTCCTGGTGCGGTGCCGGCTCAGTCTCTCCAGGTATTCCGCATCAAGCAGGAAAGATCAGGCACGTCGTCGTGCCATGCGCGAGCAGCCGTCCCTTGGCGTCGGTGACCCTGCCTTCGGCGGTGCCGACGCGACGTCCGCAATTGAGCACATGGCCCTCGGCCCGGATCGGGCCAGTGTCGGGCGTGATCGGCCGCAGCAGCGAGATCTTGAACTCGAGCGTGGTCTGGCTCGTTCCGGCGTCGAGCATCGACTGCACCGCAAGTCCCATGCAGCTGTCGAGCAGCGTCGCGGTGAGACCGCCATGCACGGTGCCGGCCGGATTGAGATGCGCATCCGTCGGCAGCAGCGTGACGACGACGCGGCCGCGTTCGGCCTCAGTGACATCATAGCCGAGGGTCCGCGCGATGGTGTTGAGCGGCAAGGCGCCGGAGGCGAGCCCCTGGACGAATTCGAGGCCGCTCATCGTGAGTTTCCGTTCGGCACTGACGGTGCCGTAGCTCCTGGCCATTCGCTGATCTCCGTTGGGTTCATTGCAGCATGACGCCTGGCGGCCGCTTCCGTCGCAACGAGGCGGGAGAGCGGCCGTAGAGTTTTGCGAAGGCGGCGTTCATGCGCCTTGCGCTGGAGAAGCCGGCACGTTGCGCCACCAGCGCGAGCGCAAGATCGCCGCCGTCGATCAGGCGCTTGGCGCGCTGCACGCGCAGCGACAATGCGACCTGCAGCGGCGAGGCATCGAGGTGCTCGGCGAACAGCCGCGACAGATGCCGCGTGCCGATGCCGAGCCGGTCGGCCAGCGCCGCGACATTGCCGCGGTCGAGTGCGCCGGCTTCGATCAGCGCCAGCGCGCGCTCGACGGTCGTCCTGGTGCCCTTCCATGCCGGGCAGAACGGCGCCGCCTCGGGACGGCAGCGCAGGCAGGGCCGGAAGCCGGCGCGCTCGGCTGACGCCGCGCTGCCATAGAACCGCACATTGCGGGCGAGCGGCGTGCGCGCCCGACAGACCGGGCGGCAATACACGCCCGTGGTCTTGACCGCGACGAACACGACGCCGTCCCAGGCCGGGTCGCGGCGTTGAAAGGCGGCATATTGTGCGGCGAAATCAAGCATGCGACCGCTATAGCCGCGGCCGCACGCCGAAACGACCCGGTTTGCGGAGACGACGTCCGGAAACGACCGCTGCGTGCGAGCGCCCCCGGGCATTTACGGGGACCTGCGACCAAAAGACTTCGTGCTGCCGCAGTTCGGTCACCGAAAATTAAGGCTCGATTTAGTTTCGAGGATCATCCTTTGCGTCATCGAACACAGGTCACGCCATGCAAGACCGCGAGCCGATCAATCCTGAGAGCATCTGGCCGTCAGATGCGACGGAGGGTCATTCGCCGGCGCAGACGGCGGACCTCTGGGACGTCTCCAGCGAGAATCACGACGCCGCCCTGCTGCTGCGGGAGCCGTTCGCCGACCGCATCGGCACCGCGCTGCTGGCAGCCACCGCGCTCGCCGCGAGCTTCGTGCTGGGCTGGACCGGCGGCGCCAACTGGCATGACTTCGTGGGTCCCGCGCCGGTCCCGGTGGCCCAGAAGGAGGCGCCGGCCCCGCACGTTGCGGAGGCACCGCCGAGCCGAAAGAGCGAAAGCCCGCGCCGGACCGCGTCCAACGCCGAGCCATCGGTCACCGGCAGCATTCCCAAGCCCGTCGCCAACCCGCGCCCGCAAGTGCTGGGGGCAGCGCCCACGACGCTCGGCGCGCAAGCCGCCGCGCTCGGATCAAAGCCGCTGCTTTCGGCGGGACCGGAAACGCGGCCGAGCACGATTCCCGGATGGTCGGTGGTCGAGGTCCGCGACGGCACCGCCGTGCTCGAAGGGCCGGAGGGCGTCAAGATGGCCGCGCGCGGCGACGTCGTCCCCGGCCTCGGGCGGGTCGATTCCATCGTGCGCTGGGGCAACCGCTGGATCGTCGCCACCGCGAGCGGATTGATCGCGACGCCCTGAGCGCCGGCACGACGCTTTCGATCAGTTGCTGTTGATCACGAAGCGCAGCTGCTTGCTGCCGATGAACGTGACCTGATCCCCCTGCCGCCGCCAGCTCGTCATGTCGCCGAGCGCCGCCAGCAGATCCTTGTCGGCCTGCGCCCGGTCCGGCGTGCAGGTGCGGTTCTCCAGCGCGCCGGGCACGAACACGATGGTGTTGCCGGCAACCGAGAACTGGCCCTTGCCGCCATCGCACCACAGCTCGAGGATCACCTCGCCATTGTCGCCGACCTCGATCGAGGGAATCCGCTTCGAGCCCGGCATGCGCGCGGCATCGAGCGTCATCACGAAGCCGAACGGGAATTCCTCCTGAGCCTTGGCCGGAACCGCGGCAAGCGCCGCTGAAACCAACGCCAGCACCGCCACGCCGCCGTTCAAAATCCGCTGCATCGAGCTCATGCCATTCCCCGCAATTGCGACGCCGCCCTTGTATGGGACGAGGCCGCGATTGGCCAGCTTGGCCGCGCGGGAAAAGATCCTGGAAACGCAAAATCCCCGCGGGCTCGCACCCACGGGGATCCTGGTTTGGGCGACGCCTCGCCTCGTTATTTCAAGACCATTGCAGTGAACGGGTAGACGTAGGCCTGCAGCGTCACGAACAGGCCGACCAGACACGCCAGCACGATCGAGTGCAGGAACACGTAGCGCAGGATCGAGCCCTCGTGGCCGTACCAGTTGGTCGCGGTCGAGGCGACCACGATCGATTGCGCGTCGATCATCTTGCCCATCACGCCGCCCGAGGAGTTCGCCGCCGCCATCAGCACCGGCGGCAGGCCGAGCTGCTCGGAGGTGATCTTCTGCAGATTGCCGAACAGGATGTTGGACGAGGTGTCCGATCCGGTCAGCGCCACGCCGAGCCAGCCAAGCAGGGTGCCAAAGAACGGGTAGAGCACGCCGGTCGCGGCGAAGGCGAGGCCGAGGGTGGCATCGACGCCGGACAGCCGGGTCAGCGTCCCGATCGCCAACATCGCCGAGATCGTGATCAGCGAGATCGCGCAGAGGCGGATGGTGCGACCATATTCTGCGACCAGTTTGAGCGGCGAGAAGCCCATCAACAGACCCGAGATGATCGCCGCGATCAGCAAGCCGGTGCCGGTGAACGACAGGTAGGTGAAGCCGAACACCGCGCCTTCCGCCGTCGGCTTAGGCACCACCGGCGGCACCTTGAAGATCAGCTTGTCGAGCTCAGGGACCGGATAGTTCCAGACGAAGTTGGCGTTGGCCCAGGCCTTGAAGGCACCGTTGCCCCAGATCAGCATCAGGACGCAGACGATGATCCACGGCAGCAGTGCGCTCCAGAGTTCGCCTTGCGTCAGCGGCGTCTTGTCGAGCGGCGGGGCGGAGGCCATCGTCGCCGCCGATTCATCGCGGCCGCGCAGTTTCGGCGACAGCCAGAGATGCTCCGGCTGCCAGACCTTGAGAAACAGGATCAGCGCGCCCATCGAGATCAGCGAGGCGCCGATGTCGACGATCCAGGGATTGATGTAGTTCGAGATCACGAATTGCGGGACCGCAAACGACACGCCGGTGACCAGGATCGCCGGCCACACTTCCTTCATGCCGCGCCAGCCCGCGAATGCCCACACCACCCAGAACGGCACGATCAGCGAGAACAGCGGCAACTGCCGGCCGACCATGGCGCCGAGGATGTAGGGATCGAGCCCGGTGACCGAGGCGAGGCCCTGGATCGGCGTCCCCAGCGCGCCGAAGGCGACCGGGGCGGTGTTCGCGATCAGCGACAGGCCGGAGGCTGCGAGCGGCGAGAAGCCGAGCCCGATCAGCACCGCGCCGGTGATCGCGACCGGCGTGCCGAAGCCCGAGGCGCCTTCGAAGAAGGCGCCGAACGAGAACGCGATCAGCAAGAGCTGCAGCCGGCGATCCTCGGTGACGCCGCCGACCGCGCGCTTCAACAGCTCGAACTTCCCGCACCTCACCGTGACCTGATAGAGGAAGATGACGTTGAGCACGATCCAGCCGATCGGGAAGAACCCGGTGACGATGCCGAGGATCGACGCACGGATCGACATGCCGGCCGGCATGGTGAAGACGAAGATCGTGATCAGGTTGGTCACGATCACGGCGATGATGGCGGCGATGTGCGCCTTCACCTTGCCGCTCGCGATCAGGACCAGCAGCGTGACCACGGGAACGGCGGCGGCGAGCGTCGATAGCCCGGCATTGCCGAGCGGATTGTAGATTTGATTCCAGGTATTCATCTCAGGGTCCTTCCCACATTCTTATGCAGCGCGCCGGCATCGGTGCTGGCAGGCGCGCTGGCGCGATTGCGGGAGTCCGTCGGAAAAGTCTCTAGCCCCGGCTCGCGAATGAACGATCGGTAAGGATCGCTCACATCCTCGCGAAAAATCGAAGGTCCCCCGCCCCTCGCCGTTGTCGTCATGCTAGGGTTGACTCGATCGCCGGGACAAGCCAACGCTTGCATGCCAGGCTTACGACTTTAGTCGAGGCCCACGCCGATTGTCCCGACTCTTCAGGCCTTTGCGGCCGCTTCCCCGGAGACGATAATCTGTGAAAAACATTCGCTCGACGCTCGCGACGGTGTGGCGCATCGCCTCGCCCTATTTCAACTCCGAGGACAAATGGGCCGGCCGTGGCTTGCTGGCGGCGGTGATCGTCATCGAGCTCGCCAGCGTCTTTCTCACCGTGCTGTTCAACCGCTGGAACAATGTTTTCTACAACGCGCTGCAGGAGCGCGATCAGGCGGTCTTCAGCTATCAGATCGGCTATTTCTGCGTGCTCGCGGCGTTCTGGATCGGCCTGAAAGTCTACCAGCTCTACCTCAATCAATGGCTGCAGATCCGCTGGCGACGCTGGATGACCACGCGCTATCTCGGCGGCTGGCTGCACGATGCCAACCACTATCGCATGCAGCTGCTCGGTGATGCCGCCGACAACCCGGACCAGCGTATCGCCGACGACACCCAGCGTTTCGTCGAACAGACCCTGACGCTCGGGATCGGACTGTTGAGCTCCGTGGTCACGCTTGCGTCCTTCGTGGTGATCCTGTGGGGCCTGTCCAATCAGGCGCCGCTGCATCTGTTCGGCAACGACATCGCGTTTCCCGGCTATCTGGTCTGGGGCGCGCTGGTCTACGCGATCCTCGGCACAACCTTGACCCATCTGATCGGCCGGCCGCTGGTCGACCTCAATTTCCGGCAGCAGCGGTTCGAAGCCGATTTCCGCTTCAACCTGGTGCGTACCCGCGAGAACGCCGAGCAGATCGCGCTGCTCGAGGGCGAACCGGCCGAGCGCACGCGGTTGCTCAATCGGTTCGGATTCGTGGTCGGGAATTGGCTCGACATCATGCAACGAACCAAGAAACTGACCGCCTTCACCGCGACCTATTCGCAAGCCGCTGTAATCTTCCCCTACGTGCTGATCGCGCCGGCCTATTTCGCCAACAAGATCCAGCTCGGCGGCATGATGCAGACCGCGTCGGCCTTCAGCAGCGTGCAGGATTCACTGTCCTTCTTCATCACCGCCTACCGGACGCTGGCCGAATGGCAATCGGTGGTCGCACGTCTTGACGGCTTCGAGGGCTCGATCCGCGGCGGCGATGCTTTCGCGCAGCGGCAGGACATCATCCGCGTCAAACCCGCAGGCCGCGACGGCATCGAACTCGACGACCTCGTGGTCACCCTGCCCGACGGCAAACCGTTGCTCGCGGCTGACGGCTTCAAGCTTCCCAACCACCAACGCACCCTGGTCACCGGCCCCTCGGGCGCCGGCAAGTCGACGCTGTTCCGTGCCATCGCCGGCATCTGGCCGTTCGGCAAGGGCGCGATCAATGTCCCCGCGAATGCCAGCCTGATGATGCTGCCGCAACATCCCTATCTGCCGATCGGGTCGTTGCACGACGCCGTGGTTTATCCGGGCGCGGCCGCGCAATTCGATGCGGGGCGGGTCCGCGAGATCCTCACCGCCGTCGGATTGCCGCAGCTCGCGGCGCGGCTCGCGGAGGAGGCGCACTGGAACCGGATGCTGTCGCTCGGCGAGCAGCAGCGGCTCGGCATCGCGCGGGCGCTGCTGCATCAACCGCAATTCCTGTTTCTGGACGAGGCGACAGCCTCGCTCGACGAGCCGTCCGAAGCCGCGCTCTACAGGCTGCTCGCCGACAGCCTGCCCGATACCGCGGTGGTGTCGATCGGCCATCGCTCGACGCTCGACGCCTTCCATCAGCGCAACGTCGCGCTGGTCCGTGACGGCGACCGCTTCACCCTGCACGACAGGGTCGAGGCTCCCGCGTCATAGGCGAGCGAAGCGAGGGCCAGAGGTGCGGTTCACCTCTCCCCGGTGGGGAGAGGTGAAAAACAAAGCCGCCGAAAACAAAAAGGGCGGCAGATTGCTCTGCCGCCCCATTGATCCCGGAAAGGGAAATTACTTCAGATTGGACATCGCGGTCAGGTCGACCGAGAGCTTGGCGATACCAGCCGCACCGCACCAGTTGGAACCAGTGCCGCCCGGATTGATCGGGGTGACGTTGGTGGTGCCGCCCGCGGTGTAATCGCTGGTGAAGGCGCTGCAATTGCCCTTCGACATGTCGGTGTCGGAATAGCGCAGATCGAGCGTGAACACCTTGTAGGTGAAGCCGATGCCGATGTTCCAGGTGTTGTAGTCGGCATACTTGATGCCGTTCGGGAACGCCGGGACGCCGTAGAAGCTGTCGGAGGTGCCGAGCCACTGCCGGCCGAACTCACCCGACACATACAGGCCGACGCCGCTGGTGCCGAACACGGTGCTGGGCGCGGTGTACTTGCCGATGATCGACGAATAGTTGCCCCAGGCGCCGGTGTTCAGGAAGTTGGGCGAGTAGTATTCGTTGATCGTGAACGCCCAGTTGTCGTTGATGGTCCAGGTCGCCTTGCCGTAGACCTCGAAGAACGAGACGTCCTTCTTCATCACGTTGCCGTTCGGCAGGAAATTGGTCAGGCACTCGTTGCCGAGCGGTTTGCCCGCAGTGTCGGTAGCGGCGCCGAAGTAGCAGGTTCCGCCCGGATACAGGTAACCCCAGACACCGATGTCGAAGGCGAAGGCGCCGAAGGTCGGGCGGATACCGCCGTAGACGTCGACTTCCGCCGCAGCACGGTTGGCGAAGGAGATGCTTTCGGTCGAGGTGCCGATGTAGAGCTGCAGGTCCTTGTTGACGTTGTAGCGCGGCTCGAAATAGGCGGTGACCGATGGATTATGGTTCGACTGCGTGACGCCGCGGAAGATGTAGTCGCTGACGATGCCGGCGCCGAAGGCGATATCCCAGGGATCGAAGGGAGCCGGCGGCGGCGCCTTGACGGCCTTCACCGCCATGTCAGCTGCCATTGCCGAGCTCGAAATCATTGCTAGCGCCGTTGCTAACAAAGCCAGTTTCTTCATGACGGTCCCCATCCAAATGTCCAGACAGCCCAGCTCCGGTGGCCCCCAGGGCGCGCGATAACGGACTGCAACTCAATCGTGTGTGATCAATCTGAAACGCAGCTCCCTTTTGGAGAAGGCGAAAAGACATGCATCTGCCGACTTTTTAGGCGTTCTGGCAGTCCCGGCACACGTTGGTTGATGGGTGTTGCATTTGCACCACAAAACTGAGGCTCCCGTTCCGGTTGAACGACCCGCTCAGCCGGAAATGAGCAACGGTTCGACACACTGCGGGCGGTGCCGACGCGAATCGTCTTCTCCGCAAAACTACGGACCACTGACACGGAAAAAGCCGCAGCGGCGTCCGCTGCGGCTTCGGTCGGATGAACCGGTGCAGGTTCGGTCAGTGGTGCTCACCATCGGAGGTGCCCCAGCTCGGCGCCGGCTCGTGGCTCGGCGTGGCCCAGCTCGGGGCCGGCTGCGGCGCAGGCTCGGGCGCCGGCGTGGCTGCAACCGGGGCGGCCGGCTTCGGCGCGGCGGCCTTCTTCGGAGCGCTCTTCTTGGCAGCTTTCTTCGCAGCCTTCTTGGGTGCGGCCTTCTTCGGAGCAGCCTTCTTCGCAACTTTCTTGGCAGCCTTCTTGGCTGACTTCTTCGCCGATTTCTTTGCAGACTTCTTCGCGGCCTTCTTGGCCGACTTCTTTGCGGACTTCTTGGCCGACTTCTTCTTGGCCGCTACCGCCTTCTTGGCCTTTTTGGCCTTCTTGCTTTTCTTTGCCTTCTTCGACTTCGCCATTGTGGTCCTCCTATTGCCGCTGATTTGAGTCCACCGCGTATTGAAGTGATCGCTTGCCGGTCGTTGGCTGCGCCTCGGGGAGAGGCGCCCTCCACTTCACTTGTCGGGCATGATGGCCGCGCGATCGCTTCGCGTCTGTGGCAGGGAAGCGCCTGACTTTCACATTGCTTCAGACACATTGCGTCAGACATGTTGCGTCAGGCACGTTGCGTCAGGGCAAGGCTGAGGTCCGGATCATGCTCGAGTGGCAGTCGATCAATTCAATCCTGGCCGGGGACCTCCTGTCGCCCAATCGAGAAGCTCAATCGTGTGCACCACAGGAACTGACGTACCGCCGGCAATCTGAACCATGCACCCAATATTGCCCGCGGCGATCATGTCCGGTTTGACAAGCGCAATATTGGCGACCTTGCGATCGCGCAATCTGCTCGCAATGTCGGGCTGGAGAATGTTGTAGGTCCCCGCCGAACCGCAACACAAATGGCTCTCGGGTACATCTTTCACCACGAATCCATTCTTGGAAAGCAATTCTTTCGGAAGTTGAGTGATTTTCTGTCCATGCTGCAACGAACAAGCCGAGTGATAGGCGACGGTGACATCGCCTATCTGCGTTGAAGGCGCGAGCTCGAGGCCGGCGAGATACTCGGTGATATCCTTCGCCAGCGCCGAGATTCGCTGCGCCGGCCCGGCGAATGCTTTGTCCTCGCGCAGCAGGTAGCCGTAGTCTTTGACAACTGTCCCACAGCCCGAGGTCGTCACCAGAATGGCGTCGAGCCCGTTCTGGTCCGCTTCCCTTTGCCACACCGTGATGTTGGCCCGCGCGCGCGCCAGCGCGTCGCCGTCCTGTCCCATGTGATGGGTCAACGCGCCGCAGCATTGCTCGTCCCTGACCAGCACCACCTCGACGCCGTGCCGGGTCAGCACGTTGATGGCGGCCTGATTGATCCGCGGCGCCAGCACCTGCTGGGCGCAGCCCTGCAGCAGCGCGACCCTGCCGCGGCGCCGCCCGATTGGCGCAAACACGGTTCCCGCTGCCGGTCCCGGCTGCGGCAGGCCGCGCGGCGCGAGCGCCAGCATCGCCTTGATCCGCCGCAGCAGGCCGGGGCTCGCCGCGCCGACCGACGGCGTCGGGAGCAGCGCTGCGAACGGCCGGGCGAGCCCGGCCAGGATCATGCTGGTCCGGAACAGGCCGGGACGCGGCAGCACGAAAGCGAGCACCGACCGCAGCAGCCGCTCGGTCAGCGGCCGCTGATAGTCCCGCTCGATCCTGACCCGGGCCTGGTCGACGAGGTGCATGTAGTTCACGCCCGACGGACAGGTGGTCATGCAGGCAAGGCACGACAGGCAACGGTCGATATGCTTGACCACCTCAGCCGTCGGCGGCTTGTCCTTCTCCAGCATCTCCTTGATCAAATAGATGCGGCCGCGCGGGCTATCGAGTTCGTCGCCGAGCAGGACATAGGTCGGGCAGGTCGCGGTGCAGAAGCCGCAATGCACGCAGGCGCGCAGGATCTTGTCGGCTTCCTGGATGTCGGGATCGGCAAGCTGAGCCAGGGAAAATTCGGTCTTCATGCACCCCCGCCTCGTATCATCCGGCCGCGGTTGAGCACCGATCGCGGATCGAAGCTCGCCCGCACCCGCTCGCCGAGCGCGGCAAGCCCGGCCGCCTGCGGCTGGAACACGTCGACCGCGCGGCGCACATCTTCGCTGGCCCGGATCAAGGTGGCGTGTCCGCCGATCGCCTCGACATGGCTGCGGACCAGCACGGCATGCGCGTCGGCGTTGGGCGGCACCGCGGCCCAGATCAGCGCGCCGCCCCAGTCATAGATCACCTCGCCGCCGGTCTCACGCGCCAGCGCCTGGCCGAACGCGCCACCCGAGGCCGGCGGGCAAACGATGCGCCACACCGGC
This sequence comes from Bradyrhizobium sp. PSBB068, assembly GCA_016839165.1. Lineage (NCBI taxonomy): Bacteria > Pseudomonadati > Pseudomonadota > Alphaproteobacteria > Hyphomicrobiales > Nitrobacteraceae > Bradyrhizobium > Bradyrhizobium sp. PSBB068. The sequence goes on along the minus strand of CP069300.1, from coordinate 945,185 downwards.
CAGGTCCCGAGCGCGCCGTTCGCGGCGAACGGCAAGACGTCGCGCAGCGCGCTCCAGATCGCAGCAGAAGCATCGTCAGCAAGGACGTCGACCGTTGCATAGGACGAGAGGGTCTGGCTCAACGAAGCGGCCCGGTGGATCGCCGAGGCCGAAATCCCCTCGAGCCGCACCAGCGTGACCGGCTGGCCGGAGGTTGCGAGGCCGGCGAGCGCGCCGGTTCCGGAGCGCAGCGCCGAACCAGGCAGATGCGCCGCGCCCGAGACGTCGAACGGCGAGCCCAGCGCCGCGGTCATCGCCTTGTTGGCGGTGACGTCGTCGAGGCCGCGCAGCACCAGCGTCCGCTCGGCCTCCGGCTTCGGCATGACCTTGAGTGTCACTTCGGTCATGACCGCGAGTGTGCCCCAGGACCCGGTGAGCAGCTTGCAGAGATCGTAGCCGGTGACGTTCTTCACCACCCGCCCGCCGGTCTTGAAGCCGTCGCCGAAGCCGGACACCGCGTGCGCCCCGAGCAGATGATCCCTGATGCCGCCGGCCTTGATGCGGCGCGGACCGGCAAGGCCGGCGCCGATCATGCCGCCGATCGTGCCGGCGCCCGCGCTGCCGAGCAGCACCGAAATGTCCACCGGCTCGAAGGCGAATTGCTGGTTCTTGGCATCGATCAGGGATTGCACGTCGGCGAGCGGCGCGCCGGCCTCGACGGTGATGATCAGCTCGTTCGGCTCATAGGCGGTGACCGCGTTCAGCACCGACACGTCGAGCACCGCATTGGTCGCCATCGGATGGCCGATGGCGCGCTTCGATCCATGACCGATGATCTCAAGCGGCTGCTCGCTGGCGATCGCCGCGCGCACCACCTCTTCGACATCCTTGATGTCTCTGACTTTGAGCGTTTCCACAGGCTAGGCGGTATCGAAATTCGGCTCCGAAATCAAATGCGCGCGCCGAACACGTCTCGGAATGCGACGAGCCCGGGGGCGGTGATCTCGACCGAACGGCCCTGCGGCCGGCGCCGGATCCAGTCGCGCTGCAACGCGAGGTCGGCAACCGCGGCCCCTGCCCGTCCGGCCAGATGCGGACGCCGCTCGCTCCAGTCGAGACAGGGCCGGCACAACAGCCGCCGGCTCCGCGCCGGCGCACGCAGGTCGATGCCGAGATCACGGAGAAATGCGCGGCCCGACGCGGTCAGCTCGCCGGCCTCCGGGTCGAGGTGGAGGTGACCGCGTTCCCGCATCGCGTCGGTGACGGCGACGCCGAGCTCGCCGGCAAGGTGGTCGTAGCAGGTCCGGGCCCGGCGCATCTCCGCATCGATCCGCGGCGGCGGGCGGGACGGATGCGGGTCGATCGCCGCAACCGTCATCATGCCTTCGAGCATCTGCGCAACCAGCGGGGTAGCCAGCCGGTAGAGGCGCCGCGGACCCTGCCGCTCGACCTTGAGCAGCGCACGCTCGACCAGCCGGGCCAGGTGCCAGCTCGCGGTCTGGGGCGTGACGCCCGCGACCCGCGCCAGCTCGCTCGCGGTCTGCGCGCGTCCGTCCATCAGCCGCGACAGGATGCCGGCGCGGCCGGGATCGGCGATCAGGGCGGCGAGCTCCGCAAGCTCGGGGGCGATGGTCTGCATGGCCGGTTCCTGTCGAAGTCATCCATTTGTCGCACGCCAGGCCGCCGCGACGCTTCGATCATGGTCGAAATGTTCACGACATCGACACTTCGATCGCCGCCTAACCGAACCCGCAGATCGATCCCCTATCTCTCGCCCTGCGGTTCGGCTGGCATAACGGTTGGCGCAAATCATCTGGAGGCGATCATGAAGCGTTCGGAAGTCAAGACCACGACGATGATGCTCACCCGACGATCGGCCATCGGCTCGCTCGTCGCGGCCATGACGATCGCCGGCGTCTCGCCCGGGTCCGGATCGCAAGCTCGATCGGAGCAAAGCAACGGAGGACTACCAATGAAGCACTATGCGATGAGCACGAGAACCATCAGCGATGCGATCAACACGTCAGGCCTTCTGGTCGTCGCGCAATGGGAAGCCAAGGAAGGCGAGGCCGACAAGGTCGCGGCAATCCTCGACAGCTTCCTGCCCGAGGCGCAGAAAGACCCCGGCACCAAGCTGTTCCTGATCGGCCGCGGCAAGGACAATCCGGCACAGTTCCTGTTCTACGAATTGTTCCAGGACGAAGCGGCGTTCAAGGCGCATGCGGAGAGCGCCTATTTCAAGACCTACATCGCGGAGCAGGCGCTGCCGCTGCTCGCCAAGCGCGAGCGGACACAATACACGCTGCTGTGAGCTGCGGCGCCGAGGAAAGCGCGTCAAACAACAAGCTGGAGCTTCGGTTCTGACTGGAACCGAAGCTCATCCTTCCCGCAGATGCAAGGTCAGATCGATGCGCTGCTGTTGCCGAGGGATGCGCGCAACTCGACGCGCTCCGGCGGCCTGCGCCAGAAGCCGACGATCGCCATCCGCGACAGCACCGCGGCCTCAAACGTCTCGACCCGCCCCCGGAGCCGAAGCGCGTGTTTCTCGACGAGATGCCAGGACGCGACGGCGACGCCGAAGGCAAGCGGCAGGCTGATCAGGACGTTCAGATACCAGTGCTGGAGCGGCGGGCCGAGCGAGGCAATGCATTGCTGGATGACGAAGCCATAGAGATACAGCCCGTAGGAGTAATCGCCCGACGACACGATCCAGCTCCGCCGCGGATTCATCAGGCCGAGATAGCACGCGACATAGGCGGCCGGCACCGGCGCCAGCGCGTCGCCGCGGCCGGTGGCCATGCCGGCGGCGCACGCCAGCAGCGCCAGCAAGCACAGGGTGCGGTGGAACGGAACCTTGTCGCGCCAGAGGTAGAAGCCGACGCCGGCAAGGAAGCAGAACACCAGAAGATGCGGGCGAAGCTGGATCGGCACCTCGTCCCAGCGGTAGATGTCGTAGCTCAGCAGCGCGACCTGAACGGCCACCAGGAACACCAGGTAGGCCACCCTGTTGAAGCAGATCGTAGTCACCGCGAGCAGCGCCAGCACGACGTAGCACCACAATTCATACGGCACCGTCCAGAGCTGGGCGTTCACCACGTCCGGCATCGGATTGTGCAGGAAGACGCCCGGCAGCTCGTATTGGATGTCGCCGACGATATTGAGAAAATAGGCGTGGAGTTTCGGGTCGGCGACATACTGCGCCAACGGCAGCTCGGTGAAGATCGAGCCGATGATGATGGCCGACAGCGTGGTCTCGACCGCGAGCGCGGGCCCGATCCGAAGCACGCGCAGGCCAAGGAAGGAAATCAGGCTCTTGCAGCGCTGCAGGCTCGCCGTCACCAGGAAGCCGCTCAGGGAGAAGAACAGCGCCAGGATCATCGCGATGCCGATGCGAAGCGTGCTCTGGATCTCCAGCGCCCGACCGAGCCCGAGCGTCACGTTCGCGCCGTGCAGGCAGATGATCGTCGTCGCCAGCGCGATCCGCATGTAGTCGAAACCCGCCGGCCGATTGCGCGTAAGCGCCAGCTGATCGGCCAGGCTGGGCATCGATGTGTTCCCGAAGACATGCATCCCAGGGAAAATACCGGGGAACAGCTGAAGGCCGTGTAAACGGTGCAAGCCGCAATTGCAGCGACGCGCGACGGCAGCCCGGACGGCGCGCCACGGCCATCGCGGCCAGCATCGGTTAAGGTTATCGGTTCGAAAGGACGATCCGTCGAATTGTATCGATCGACGCCCTCGCCGGAGCGACGCCGCGCCTAGAACCGCGGGATGTCCGGAAACGCCAGCTTGCCGGCGTGGACATGGACGCGGCCGAGTTCGGCACAGCGATGCAGCGTCGGAAACACCTTGCCGGGGTTGAGCAAGCCCTCGGCATCGAAGGCGCATTTCAGCCGCTGCTGCTGGTTGAGGTCGATCTCGGTGAACATCTCCGGCATCAGATCGCGCTTTTCGATGCCGACGCCGTGCTCGCCGGTGAGCACGCCGCCGAGCTCGACGCAGCAGCGCAGGATGTCGGCGCCGAACGCCTCGGCTTTCTCGATCTCGCCCGGCTTGTTGGCATCGTAGAGGATCAGCGGGTGCAGATTGCCGTCGCCGGCGTGGAACACATTGGCGACGCCGAGGCCATATTTCTCCGAGAGCTCGCGGATCCGTGCCAGCGCCTTCGGCAGCGCGCCGCGCGGGATCGTTCCGTCCATGCAGAGATAATCCGGCGAGATGCGCCCGACCGCGGGGAAGGCGGCCTTGCGGCCGGCCCAGAACAGATTGCGCTCGGCCTCCGAGGTCGAGATCAGGCAGGAGGTCGAACCGCAACCCTGCGCGATCGCCTCGACCCGCTTGATCAATTCATCAACCTCGACCTGCGGACCGTCGAGCTCGATGATCAGGAGCGCCTCGACGTCGAGCGGGTAGCCGGCATGAACGAAGGCCTCCGCAGCGTGGATCGCGGGCTTGTCCATCATCTCCATGCCGCCCGGGATGATGCCGGCGCCGATGATGGCAGCCACGCATTCGCCGGCCGCCTCGACCTCCGCAAAGCCGACCATCAGCGCCCGCGCCGTCTCCGGCTTCTGCAGGATGCGCACCGTGATCTCGGTGATGACGCCGAGCAGTCCTTCCGAGCCGGTGATGATGCCCATCAGATCGTAGCCGGCGTTCTCGGCCGACTTGCCGCCGATGCGCAGGATCTCGCCCGACATCAGCACGATCTCGCAGCCCAGCACGTTGTTGGTGGTCATGCCGTATTTCAGGCAATGCACGCCGCCGGAATTCTCCGCGACGTTGCCGCCGATCGAGCAGGCGATCTGCGACGACGGATCGGGCGCATAATAGAAGCCGGCATGGGCGACCGCCTGGCTGATCGCCAGATTGGTGACGCCGGGCTCGGTGACGACAACGCGGTTGTCGAAGTCGATCTCGCGGATCCGCTTGAACTTGCCGAGGCCCAGCAGCACGCCGTCGGCGAGCGGCAGCGCACCGCCGGACAGCGAGGTGCCCGAACCGCGCGGCACCACCTTGATGCCCTGCCCCTGGCAGTATTTGAGGACTTTTGCGACCTGCTCGGTGGTATCGGGCAGCACCACGACCATCGGCGGCTGCCGATAGGCAGTCAGGCCGTCGGATTCATAGGCCAGCATCTCGGCGGCGCTGTCGATCACGCCCTCGCCCGGAACGATGGCGCGCAAGGCAGCCACGATCTCGGCGCGGCGCGCAAGCACGGCCTGGTCGGCCGCCGGCATCATGATGGACATCGGTGTTCCCTCGGCGGGCTTTTGCCCTTTGCCGATTTGTTACGACAAATCAATCAGCTCTGCACCTGTTTCAGTCGACTTGTTTCAGTCGACCGGCCGAAGGTCGGATTGCCCTGCCCGGCAATGCCGAGTTCTCTCTCGGGCAAGCAGGCGGCCGCGAAACCTGTCAAAGTTTCGTGGCTTGTCCTGCCCAAGCCGGACATGCCACAAAAGATCACTACCTCCCGGGACGAAACGAAGAGAACCCCATGAACCTGAAGACCTTGAGCGCGCTGGCGGTCGTCACATCGCTGGCCACCGCATCCTCCGCGCTGGCGCAGGATGCCGCCGCCGGCAAGACCTCGTTCAACAAATGCCTCGCCTGCCACGCGATCGGCGAAGGCGCCAAGAACAAGGTCGGCCCTGAGCTCAACGGCCTCGACGGCCGCCACTCCGGCACCGCGCCGGACTACAATTATTCCGATGCCAACAAGAACTCCGGGATCACCTGGAACAAGGACACCTTCCTCGAATACATTAAGGATCCGAAGGCCAAGATCCCGGGCACCAAGATGGCGTTCGCCGGCATCAAGAACGAGACCGAGGCCAACAATCTGTGGGCCTATGTGTCGTCGTTCGACAAGGACGGCAAGCAGAAGCAGTAATCGGCGGCATCGGCCGCGCGTCTGCCCTGGCTAGGGGCCGGGGCAGACGCCGCTGCGATCAGCGCGGCAACAGGTTGGTCTTGGCGAGATCGACCACCTCGTCGCCGCGGCCGCTCATCACGGCGCGCAGCACCCACAGGCTGAAGCCTTTGACCTGTTCCAGGGTGATGGTCGGCGGCATCGACAATTCCTGCGTCGCGGTCACGACGTCGAGCACGGCCGGGCCGTCATGCGCGAGCACGTCGCGGATCGCGCCCTCGAGCTCGCCGGGATCCTCCACCCTGACGCCGTGAATGCCCATGGCGCGGGCCATCGCCGCGAAATCCGGATTCTTCAGGTCGACCCCGGTCTCGATGAAGCCGGCCGCCTTCATCTCCAGCGCGACGAAGCCGAGCACGCTGTTGTTGAAGATCACGACCTTCACCGGCAGCTTCGCTTGCGTCAGCGTGATCAAATCACCCATCAGCATGGCAAAGCCGCCGTCGCCGGACATCGACACCACTTGCCGCGCGGGCTGCGCGGCCTGGACGCCGATCGCATGCGCCATCGCGTTGGCCATCGAGCCGTGGACCCAGGAGCCGACCAGCCGGCGGCGGCCGTTCATCTTTAGGTAGCGCGCGGCCCAGATCGTCGGCGTGCCGACGTCGGCGGTGAACACCGCATCCTCGCTGGCCTGCTCGCTGAGCAGGCGCGCCAGATATTGCGGATGGATCGGCTTCTGGCCGGGCTTGCCGCGGGCCAGATCGTCGAGCCCGGCACGGGCGTCCTTGTAGTGCGCGAGGCTGGAGTCGAGAAACTTGCGGTCGGTCTTCGGGTTGAGCTTGGGCAGCAGCGCGGCGATGGTCTCGCCGACGTCGCCGACGATGCCGAGATCGAGCTTGCAGCGGCGGCCGAGATTTTCCGGGCGGAGATCGACCTGGGCGATGCTGATGCCGGTCGGGAAGAACTGCTTGTAGGGGAAATCGGTGCCCAGCATCAGCAGCACGTCGCAGCCATGCATCGCGGCATAGCCGGAGGAAAAGCCGATGAAGCCGGTCATGCCGACATCGTAGGGATTGTCGTATTCGACATATTCCTTGCCGCCGAGCGCATGCACGATCGGGCTCTTCAGCGTCTCGGCGAGCTTGAGCAGGCCGTCATGCGCGCCGGCGCAGCCGCGGCCGCAGAACAGCGTGACGCGCTTGGCGCCATTGAGCAGCGCGGCCAGCGCGTTCAATTGGGCGTCGGCCGGACGCACCACCGGCACCGGCGGCAGCAGGCCGGCATTCGGCGCGATATCGCGCTTCGGCGCCGGCCGCATCGCGACGTCGCCCGGCAGCACCAGCACCGCGACGCCGCGCTTGCCGACCGCGGCACGGATCGCATTCTCCAGCATGTAGGGCAGTTGTGCCGGGTCCGACACCAGTTCGCAGTAATGGCTGCATTCGCGGAACAGGTCCTGCGGATGGGTCTCCTGGAAATAGCCGCCGCCGATCTCGGCCGAGGGAATCTGCGCCGCCAGCGCCAGGACCGGCGTACGGCTGCGATGTGCGTCGAACAGCCCGTTGATGAGGTGCAGATTGCCCGGGCCGCAGGAGCCCGCGCACACCGCGAGATCTCCGGTGATCTGGGATTCGGCGGCGGCGGCGAACGCCGCAACCTCTTCGTGGCGCACATGCAGCCAGTCGATCGTGCCGCGCTTGCGCAGGGCCTCGGTGAGGCCGTTGAGGCTGTCGCCCACGACACCGTAGATGCGCTTCACGCCGGTCTGGGCAAGGGTTTCGGCGATGAGGTCGGCGATGTTGTCGATCCGCATGAGAGGTGTCCTTTGATGAAACCGGAAAGCCGCGCGTGACATGATGTTTGGCGCCACACGGCGGCGCAAGTCTTGCCAGATCACATTCGCGCGGCGACTACGTAGCAGCTATTGTGCCGTCATAATGTCCCGCGTCATCCGGCCGGCCATCGCCTCGATCTCGGAGGCCACCAGGTCGGGCGCGGCGTACTGCACCATGTGGCCGACACCGGGCAACACGATGAGCTTTGCCTGTGGCGCCGTCGCGGCGAGCAACCGCGAATGGATGCCGGTCGTGACCGTCTTGTCGACGTCGCCGGAAACGATCGATAGCGGCGCCTTGATCTCCGCATAGCGCGGCGCCTGCTCGACGACGGCGGCCTTCAGCGTGACGAGGTCGCGCGCGTTTGCGATGAATTCGCGCGGGCGCAGCAACAGCAATGTCGCGCTGTCGCGGACGAAATCGTCAGGCATCGGCTGCGGGGCGAACACACCGCTCGCGCCCGAACTGGCGACGAGGAGGCCCAGCGGCAGCGTGATCGTGTGGGCCAGCAACGGCCCGATCAGCGGCGTCGAGATCACATCGTTATAGCGGCCTGCGCCGCCCCGCCAGGGATAGGCGACCGGGGCGAGCAGTACGAGGCCCGCGACGCGGTCCGGATGATCGAGCGCGATGCGCAACGCGAGCGCGCCGGCCCAGGAATGTGCCACCACGATCGCCCGGTCGACGCCGAGCCTGGTCAGCGTCTCCACGATCATCCGGCCCTGGATCGCCGGCGTTGAATCCTCAACGCGCTCGCGCGTGCTCCAGCCGTGCCCCGGCCGATCGATCAGGATCACCCGGCGCGTCTTGGCAATGCGCTCGCCGAGGGGCTGCATCGCGCGGAGATTGGAGCTTGCGCCATGCAGCATCACGATCGGCGGCCCCGCGGCATCGCGCGGGCCGAGCTCGACCACATGCAGCCGCGCGCCGGCCACATCGATCATGCGGCCCTGCGGCGGAAAGGCGCGCTGGATCAGCACCACGCCGATCTGCGTCGCCAGGGCCAGCGCCAGCCCTGCGGTCGCCAGCGCGATGATCGCGATCAACATCGAGGGGATCCAGAGGCGCTTGGGTACCAGAAGGACGGGTATTCGAAGGGTTTTCGCCACCCGGAAGTTACGGGGTGGCCGACGTCAGGTTTCGCCCGGTACCGGATTGGGGCCCTGCCCGGGCATGCTCTGGTTCGGAAAGCCAATTGTCGATTTTCCGGCTCACGGGCAGGCACGGAGTTGTCCACAATGCGCCCAGCCTGTGGATAGCGGGTTCATACCTGCGTCATTAGTAATTTCATAGATTGAAGGTGGCAATTTCGCCATCAGACGCGAGGCTTCATCCAGAACCGGGACGCTACCGGAACACTTCTTGGCTTATCCACGAGGTTCACAGGAACCCGCGTCCGCACGACGAGTTCAACGGGAAGTAATCGGAGGAGTACCATGATTTCCGACCCTAGCGATGCGGCCATCGACCAGATCGTGGCGAGTTGCAATGGTGACCTGCGCGGCGCCCTGAAGGCGCTGTTGCTCGTGAATGAGCACCTGGAGGCGGAGCTTCAGCAATTCTATGCTGCCGTCGCCCAGGACAATGCGTCCCGCGGCAAGTTCCTGCACTAGTCTCCTGCGCCGGACCGTATCGCGAGCAAGCATCAAGCTCGCGAGTAACGTGCCTCTCGGGTCCGTTGCAATCAACCGCACGCCATCAGATGTCGCGGCCTTCGACCTTCTCGGTCAGCTGCTTGACGATCTGCGGCACCTTCTCGAGATAGGGATCGACAGCCAGCGCCTTGCGGAAGGCGTCCAGCGCGCGCTTGTCGTCGCCCATGTCCTGCATGATCATACCGACACCCGCCAGCGCGCCGAAATGCCGAGGCTCACGGGTCAGTACCTGCTGCAGATCCCCCAGCGAACGGACATAATCGTTCTTCAGGTAGTAGATCGTCGCACGCCGGTTCCAAGCCTCGACATAATCAGGCCGCAGTTTGATCACCGCGTCCAGCAGCTTCAAAGCGACATCGACATTCTGGGCGTCGAGCGCAGCCTTGGCGCGCACCATCAATAGCGCGGCGGTATCGCTCGGAGTTTGCAGCCACAGCGCCCAGATCCGCGCCTCGACGTGGCGGGCGCTGTCTTCATCGGGCGCGGCCTTCAGGGCGCCGAACAGGAAATCCAGCCCGCGGGTGCGGTCGGCCGGAACCTTCGGCAGCTTGGTCGGCGCCTCCGGCAGTTTCTTCTGGGCCTTCGGCGGCGGGATCACCCGCGGATCGTCCTGCGCGGCGGCCGCGACAGGCATGGCCAGAAGCGCGGCGATCAGGATCGCCAGCCGGCGGTTGGTGGGGCCAAAAACGTTTAATCCCATCGCCGAAGTCTAGACGCACAAAGCCGCACTGCAAAGCAGCGCGGCGTCAAAGACCTGTGAAAGAGACGAATTGGGACCGGCGCAACACGCCGGTCCGCGCGCAATCAACCCTGGCGCGCCTTGAATCGGCGCTGGACCTTGTTGATCACGTAGACGCGGCCCTTGCGGCGGACCAGACGGTTGTTGCGATGGCGGCCGCGCAGCGACTTCAGCGAGTTACGGACCTTCATGGGACAATCCTGTTACTTCGAAAGGCCCGTGTTGGAGGCCGTACCTGATCAATGCCAATAGTTGGCAAAATGGGATTTACCCCGACAAGCGGCCTGCCGCGCGGGACGGCCGGGTTCTAAGCCATCGGACTGTTAAATGTCAACCGAGATGGGCCGATTTTCGGCCCTATCCCGGCCTGGAGCCCACGTCCGCCACTCGGCCATGCCATTGAGATCGCTTCGGAAACGGCGGGCACAACGATTGTGGCGCCGCGGCCCGTGCCGCCGGCTGACCCTGACGCCGGCTACACGACCGGCGAATCGTGCTTGCGGGCCGGGCCCGGACCCATCTTTACGGACTTTTCCGGCCGAACCGGATCAGTCCGCAACCGCCCGCCCATCAACCAGACCGCTTGCGAAAATCGTTATATCATATAATTATTTTCCATCACCAACAAACACGCCGCCGGGAATCCGCATGCCCAAGCTCAAACTGCCCGACATCGAAAAGGTCACCGCGATCGACATCCATACCCACGCCGAAGAGCCGTGCGGCATGCATGGCGACGACGGCTATGACGATTTCCAGGCGCAGATGGCCGACTATTTCAAATCGCCGCACAAGCATCCGCCGACCGTGCCGGAGACCGCCGCCTACTACCGGTCGAAGAACATCGCCGCGGTGATCTTCCCGGTCGATGCCGAACGCGAGACCGGCTTCCGCCGCTACAAGAACGAGGAGATGCTGGAGATTGCCTCCGACCATCTCGACGTGCTGATCCCGTTCGTCTCGATCGATCCGCACAAGGGCAAGCTCGGCGTCCGCGAGGCGCGCAAGCTGATCGAGGACTACGGCGTCCGCGGCTTCAAATTCCACCCGACCATGCAGGGCTTCTACGCCAACGACCGTATGGCCTATCCGCTCTATGAGGCGATCAATGACGGCGGCGCGATCGCGCTGTTCCACACCGGCCAGACCGGCGTCGGCTCCGGCATGCCGGGCGGGATGGGGATGCGGCTGAAATATTCCAACCCGATGTACATGGACGACGTCGCGGCGGATTTTCCCGACCTCAAGATCATCCTCGCGCATCCCTCCTTCCCCTGGCAGGAAGAGGCGCTGTCGGTCGCGACCCACAAGCCGAACGTCTATATCGACCTGTCCGGCTGGTCGCCGAAATATTTCCCGCCGATCCTGGTGCGCTACATCAACTCGATCCTGCAGGACAAGATGCTGTTCGGCTCCGACTGGCCCGTCATCACGCCGGACCGTTGGCTCGCCGATTTTGCAAAACTCGATATCCGCGAGGAGATCCGCCCCAAAGTCCTGAAGGCCAATGCGCGCAGGATTTTGGGTATATAAGGCGGTCCCTGCACCGCGCCCTCGGCGTCCCGATCGCGCGGCGGTCGGGACGAAGGGGTAACGACAATGAGCATCAAGGCAATCGTCTTCGACGCCTATGGCACGCTCTACGACGTGCAGTCGGTCGCCGATGTCACCGAGGATGCGTTCCCCGGCTATGGCGACATCATCACCCAAATCTGGCGCATCAAGCAGCTCGAATATTCCTGGCTGCGCTCGCTGATGCGGCGCTACCAGGACTTTGCCACGGCGACGCGCGACTCGCTCGCCTACACGCTGCGCTGCCTCGGCCTGCAATATGACGAAGCGACCTTCTCCCGCATCATCGACAAGTATCAGCATCTGGCGCTGTATCCGGATGCCCTCGCCGCGCTCGAGGCGATGAAGGACAAGAAGCTCGCGATCCTCTCCAACGGCAGCCCCGACATGCTGAACGCGCTGGTGCGCAATTCAGGGCTCGACCGCCTGCTCGATGCGACCATCAGCGTCGATGCCCACAAGGTGTTCAAGCCGGCGCCGGAGGCCTACACCCTGATCGAGGAGGTGTTGAATGTGCCGCCGGCGGAGGTCTTGTTCATTTCGTCCAATCCGTGGGACGCTTGCGGTGCCAAGGCGTTTGGACTCAGTGTCGCCTGGATCGAGCGGGTGACGCCGGAATCGATGGCGCTGGCCTGTGTCGAGAGCGAGACGGTCGCCCCATTGACGATGTTTTGGGCGTTGCGTACCCAGATGGACGAGCTCGGCGTCGTGCCCGATCACCGGATCCACGGTCTCTCCGAACTTCCTGCCCTGGTGTCTGCAAGGTCCTAATAGAATGAGCCTCGAGTCTGTGCGCGCCTTCTTCGCCGAGAAAGCGCCCGATATCTCCGTGATCGAATCCGCCGTGAGCTCCGCGACCGTCGCGCTGGCCGCGGAGGCCTATGGCGTCGAGCCGGCGCGGATCGCCAAGACGCTGAGCCTGCGGGTCGGCGATCGCGTGGTGCTGATCGTCGCCGCCGGGACGTCGCGGATGGACAACAAGAAGGTGAAGGCAGCTTTCGGCGGCAAGCCGAAGATGCTCGGCGTCGACGAAGTCGCTGACATTACCGGCCACGAGGTCGGCGGCGTCTGCCCGTTCGGCCTGAAGACGCCGCTGCCGGTCTATTGCGATGTCTCGCTGAAGGCATTCGACGTCGTGGTGCCGGCCGCGGGCTCGACCCACAGCGCGGTGCGGATCACGCCCGACAGGATGGCGGAGCTGACCGCGGCTGAATGGGTCGATGTCTGCGAAGTAAGGCCTTAGGGGTTAGTCCTCATCATCGGGCGCGGGCCGCGGCGGTGCGGCCGGAGCCGGCTGGATCGGCTGCGGCGTGCGCGGCCGTTGCTGCATCTCCGGATGCTGCAATGCGCGCCCCTGGGTTTGCGGCTGCTGCGCGCTGGCATTGGACTCGAATACAGCGCGACAGCCGCTCGAGAGTTGCGGCGTGTTCTGCCGCAGGCAGGCGACGATCCGGTTGGTGTCGGGAATCTGGTCGCCACAGAGCCGCCACACATCCGGCGTGCACGCCATCTGCTGTTCCCAGGTTCCGCGATACTCCTGCGACGACGCAGGCGCCGCAGCGCCAAGGCCGCCGATCGCGATCGCCATGCTCAGAACAATCCGCTGCGTCTGCATGCCCGGTGCCCTTGTTCGATTTGAGTTCGATCTGATCCGCGCACGCGCGGGGTTCCGCGCGGCGATTTGCTTCAGGCTGGCAAATGAATGCGGCCAAGGATCGTTGCAAGGAACGACGTTGCGGACAACTAAATGTGAAGGCCAACGGGTTGAGGTTCCCGATTCGACCTTACCGACCTTCTTCACCGCCGCGATCAAGCGCGCTGTCGTCTGCAACGAATTTTGAGATCTTCCGCGCAGCCACATGCTTGCGAACGAGCTGCGGCGTCGAAGGCCTCGATCACCTTCGACGCTGCTACGACATCGGCCGTCGCTAGCGGCAGATCCTAGTGCTTGCGCGACGCCTTGCGTGTCTTTGCGATCGACCGCTTCCTGGTTGCGCCGTGCTTGGTCGCGGTCTTCTTGCTGGCGGCTGCGCGGCGGACCGGAGTAGCCGCAGCCGGACGCTTGCGCGCCACAGCCTTCTTGGCTGTTCTCCTCGCCGTATTCCTGGCCGTGTTTTTGGCAGCCTTCTTGGCTGCCTTCTTCGCGGCTGACGGGCGCGCAGGTCGCGCCGACGTCGCATTCCGGCGCCGCGCTCCGCCGCCACCGACCGGCACGATGTGATCGTCGGCATCCAGCGTGAGCTGCTGGAGCGGATACGCCGGCAGGAAGCTCGGATCGTTGTAGAGCTTGCTCAGGCTGCCCTGGTCGAACTTGCCGCCCTGCCCGCGATCTTCGCCCGCACCGGCGCGCCAGGCCGCTTCCCAGACTCTCGCAAGCGTCTTGGCACCGTCCTGCATGCAGGCCGCCGTGGCATCCTTCAGCTTCGACCACATCGCGTCGACCTGGCCGCTGCCCATATGGGAATTGAACAGGTTGACGATCGTCATCGGCGGCAGCCGCTTCACGGTGCGCTGCATCAGCGCGACCACGGCGACCGCAGCGTCGCGGCCGGTGGGCGTTGCACCCGGAGCAATCTCCGCGACATCGGCGGTTTTGGCGTCGGGGATCATCTTGATGAGATCCTTGCCGTGACGGCCGATCATCGTGGTCTCGTACACGCTGTGGACCTTGGCGTGCTTCTTGTCGTTCGGATCGAGACCGTGGTGGAACTGCGAGATGTGCAGCGGCTGGCAGGCATCGCCGATGTAGTGCGCAACGATGCCCGCGGCGCAGACGAATTCCAGCTTCTTGTTGGCGGCGGCATACTCGACCATCTCGTCGAAGATCTGCCAGACCCGGAACGGCAGCGCGCCGCGCCGGTCCTCGCCGATCCCGTCGTAATAGTCGTTCCAGACCTTCGGATCGACGTTGCGCGTCGATTCGGCGCAGAGGTCGAGCAGCGTCTTGCCGTCCTTGCCCGGCTTGTCCATGTCGGCGAAATGGTTGCTCTCGTCGGTGTGCCGGGTGAAGCGCCAGACCAGGTCGGCGACATCGGCCAGCGGCGCGAACGTGCCGTGCTGATACGGCTTGAGGTCGGCAAGCAGCTTGTCGTCGAGGCCGATATTGTCGGAATTGGCGTCCATCATGGCCGCGAGCTTGGGCAGCTTTGCAGCGATCAAACCAGTCGCGTAGGCGCCGATCTTGACGTGTCCCCATTCGCCCCAATACTCGGTGTGGCCGGCGTTCCAGTCGCCGATCAGTTCGACATCGAGCTCGCGGCACAGCGTCGACATGCAGATGCCGAGCGCGACCTGCATCGGGACCTTACCGCCCGATCCGAACAATTCCTGGCCGCCCCATTCGAGCGCCAGGGGATTGAGGATGCGCGCGCCGCTCGCATTTTTCGGCGCATCGTGATCGTCGAGAAACCACACCGTGCCGGAATCGCCGGGATAGTTGTTGAGCGGCGTGTCGCCATCACGCGGGCCGATCACGAAATCGCTGACATATTCCAGGCCGCCGACGGTCTTGTAGCGATAGAACAGGCCAAGGATCTTGCCCTTCATCACGCCGCTGATTGCGCCGAACGCAATCAGCGGCTGGTCGATGATGTCGAGGCGGAAGGTGCCGACGTTGAGATCGACGACGTCGCCGACCTGGCCGACGCCGTAGATCTGCGCGGTCCAGCCCTTGACGTCGTCGACACGGATCAATCCGGCATCGAGATTGGCCACCACGCGCGAGCCGGGCCAGCCGGGATAGACCTCGCAGAAGGCGCGCTTGCCGAGCTGCAGCGTGTCGCTGACGCCGAGACGCCGGTCGGTGTTCTTGAAACCGGCGAAGATCTCGCGTCCGGCCGCGCCGACCACGTGGCGGTTGGAGAGGGCAAACACGGTCTCGCCATTGGTGACGAGACAGCCGATCGAGCCGCGATGGATCTTGCCCTGGATCATGGTCTGGACCGGAAAGCCGCCGCCGACCAGATCGCTCTTGAACACCGGCGGATCGACGACGCCGGGGCTGCGCTCGTTCGGATCGACCTTGACGACACAGGTCGGCACGACACGACCGTCAGGCAAATACAGGAACGGCGGCACCAGCTGGTCCTGCTTCTCCGGATGGTTCTTCAGCTCGGAGCGCTTCATCCAGTCCCGCACGAAGACGAGGATGCAGGGCCACGACCAGTCCTTGACCGACGAATTGAACAGCGTGCGCGGTCCGAGCGCCTGCGGCTTGGAATGGTGCCGCCGTTCCGTCGCGTTACGGTCGCTGTCCCGGATCAGATAGCGGCCGATCGCCGTCGCATAGACCGATTGCAGATGGGCCAGATGAACGTGATAGGCCTCGCGGGCATCGAGCAGGTCCTTCACCGACAATGACGTGAAATCGTGCTTGGTCAGATCAATCATCTGGCTCCTCCGAAAATGCTCTTTGCGGCAACACCGGTTCAGGACGCAGAAATAGACGATCGCGTCGGGTCACGATCATGGGTTAGTTCACAGAACTTATACAATTTAAAAGGGATGACACGAATGTGACGGGTCGTGCGGCCTTCAGCCTGCGCGCGACTTGATGATTCCGCTGTGCGCCGCCCTCTACTTCCGCTGAGCGCGGCCCTTTGCAAAATGCTTGGCGAGGAAATCCGCGAGCACTTCGACGCGGGCGGGCCGCGGGCCGCCGGGCGGGGTGACGAGATGCACCGCGCCCTCGGGCTGCTTCCAGCCTTTCAGGATCACCTCGACCTCGCCACGTGCGATCGCGTCGCCGACGATGAAATCGGGCAGATCGGCGATACCGAGGCCGGCGAGCAGCGCGGGTATCACGGCTTCGCCGTTGTTGACGCGCAACTGGCCGGCCGGACGGACGCTTGCCTGCTCGCCCGCCGCGTTGGTGTATTGCCAGACGCCCTGGGTCGAGAGATAGGCGTAACCGAAACATTTGTGCTCGGCGAGATGCATCGGATGGGTCGGCCGCCCGTAGCGCTTCAGGTAGGAGGGCGCGGCCACCGTGTAGCGCGGCATGCCGCACAGCCGCCGCGCGATCAGCGAGGAATCCGGCAGCCGCGCAATGCGCAGTCCGGCATCGAAGCCCTCGCCGATCAGGTCGACGGTCGCGTCGCTCAGATGCAGGTCGATCGCGACCTCCGGATAGGCCTCCATGAATTCCGGCAGCAGCGGCGCCACCGTCTTGATGCCGAAGCTCATCGGCACCGCGAGCCTCACCAGGCCACGCGGCGTGGTCGATTGCGCCAGCGCCTCGTTCTCCGCGGCCTCGCCGTCGGCAAGCAGCCGTGCCGCGCGCTCCGACAATTTCTGGCCGGCATCGGTCAGCGCCAGCCGCCGCGAGGTGCGGTTGAACAGCCGCGCGCCGAGCCGCTCCTCAAGCCTGGAGACCGCCTTCGACACCGTCGCCTTGGACAGCGACAGCTCGGTCGCGGCGGCCGCAAACGACCGCAATTCCACGACTTTTGCGAAGATCGCGAGCGCCTCGAAGTCCGGCAGTTTCGACATGGCAGCGGCCCCGATCATTCAATTTGGAAACAATGAGTTTCAATAGTTTCTATTTCTATACCACAGCCGGGGGCATATCCAAGGGGCCAACGAGATCGAAACCAACGCATCGAACGGAGCAAACCATGATCGAACTGAAACCATTCGCAAAGCTGGGCGGCGCCGACCACGGCTGGCTGAAGGCCAAGCACCACTTCTCGTTTGCGAGCTACTACGATCCCGCCAATGTCAGCCACGGCGCGCTGCGGGTGTGGAACGACGACGAGATCGCGCCCAATTCCGGCTTCCCGGCGCATCCGCACGCCAACATGGAGATCATCACCTATGTTCGCGAAGGCGCGATCACGCATCAGGACTCGCTCGGCAACAAGGGACGCACCGAAGCCGGCGACGTGCAGGTGATGAGCGCAGGCAGCGGCATCCGTCACTCCGAATACAATCTGGAGCCGTCGAAGACCAAGATCTTCCAGATCTGGATCGAGCCGACGACGCAAGGCGGTCAGCCGACCTGGGGATCGAAGCCGTTCCCGAAGGCGAACCGCTCCGGCAAGCTCGTCACCATCGCCTCCGGTATCGAAGGCGACGATGATGCGCTGCCGATCCGGGCCAATGCGCGGGTGCTCGCCACC
Organism: Bradyrhizobium sp. PSBB068; assembly: GCA_016839165.1. Taxonomy (NCBI): domain Bacteria; kingdom Pseudomonadati; phylum Pseudomonadota; class Alphaproteobacteria; order Hyphomicrobiales; family Nitrobacteraceae; genus Bradyrhizobium; species Bradyrhizobium sp. PSBB068. The sequence continues at coordinate 927,408 of CP069300.1, read as the reverse complement.
ACGCTGAAGGCCGGCGAAAGCGCCGAATACGCCGCCGACAAGGCCCGTCACCTTTATCTGGTGCCGGCGGCCGGCAGCATCGAGGTCAACGGCGTGCGCGTCAATGCGCGCGACGGAGCCGCGATCCGCGATGAAGCCACTCTGAAGATCACCGCGCTTGAGGATGCCGAGCTCGTCCTGGTCGACGCGGCATAATCACTCTCACCCTGCATGCGCGGACAGACGTCCGCGCATGCTCCCCCTCCGAAACATCTCCCACTAGCAACCCAAAGGAGGCCATCATGGCCAAGGTCCTCGTTCTCTATTACTCCGCTTACGGTCACATCGAAGCAATGGCGAATGCCGTTGCGGAAGGCGCACGCGAAGCCGGCGCTACCGTCGACATCAAGCGCGTGCCCGAGCTGGTGCCCGCCGAAGTCGCCAAGGCGTCGTATTACAAGCTCGACCAGGCCGCGCCGATCGCCAAGATTGACGACCTCGCCAATTACGATGCGATCATCGTCGGCACCGGCACCCGGTTCGGCCGCATGGCTTCGCAGATGGCCAACTTCCTCGACCAGGCCGGCGGGCTCTGGGCCAGGGGCGCGCTGAACGGCAAGGTCGGCGGCGCCTTCACCTCGAGCGCGACCCAGCATGGCGGCCAGGAGACCACGCTGTTCTCGATCATCACCAACCTGCTGCATTTCGGCATGACCGTGGTCGGCCTCAACTACGGCTTTGCCGGACAGATGAAGCTCGACGAGGTCACCGGCGGCGCGCCCTATGGCGCCACGACGATCACCGGCGGCGACGGCAGCCGCCAGCCGAGCGAGAATGAACTCGCCGGCGCACGCTATCAGGGCCGCGCGATCGCGGAGGCTGCCAGGAAACTTCACGGCTGAGCTTCACGGCTAAGCTTTACCGTTGGGTTTCGCACCCGGCTGAATGATCATGCAATGGGGCGGCACTCCCTGGCGATTGCCGCCCTGACTGTTTTGCTGGACGCGGCGGTTCCCGGGATCATTTGCGCCATTTTCGTGATATGCCGCAGGGCCTCCTGTCGGCACAGCCCTGAGGTTTGCGATGACCAACACACAGAAGACCAGCTGGCCTGACCTGCCAATCGCGGCGTGGCGCGACAGCTGCGCGATGCTGCAGCTCTTCACCCAGATCGCCGGCAAGATCCGGCTGACGAAGTCGCCCTGGCTCAATCACTCCTGGCACGTCACGCTCTACGTCACGGCGCGCGGGCTGACGACCTCGCCGATCCCCGACGGCGACCGCACGTTCCAGATCGACTTCGATTTCATCGATCACACGCTCCGCATCTCGACCAGCGACGGCACCGAGCGGCAATTCGCGCTGGCCGGTCAATCGGTCGCGAGCTTCCACGCGGCGATCATGACCAATCTGAAAGACCTCGGAATCGACGTCGCCATTGACGAGATACCGAACGAAGTCGCCGACCCGATCCCGTTTTCGAAGGATACGCAGCACGCATCGTATGACGCGGATGCGGTGCGCAGGTTTCACCAAATCCTGGTGAACTGCGATCGCGTATTCAAGCAATTCCGGACCGGCTTTCTCGGCAAGGCGAGCCCGGTGCATTTCTTCTGGGGCAGCTTTGATCTTGCGGTGACGCGCTTCTCCGGCCGCAGGGCACCGCAGCATCCCGGCGGCGTGCCGCATCTGCCCGACGCGGTGGCGCACGAGGCCTATTCGCACGAGGTCAGCAGCGCCGGCTTCTGGCCGGGCGGCGGCGCGATCGATTATCCCGCATTCTATTCCTACGCCTACCCGGAACCCGCGGGCTATCGCAGCATGCCGGTGCGACCCGAGGCTGCATTCTTCAGCGAGGCACTGGGCGAATTCATCCTGCCCTACGACGCGGTGCGGCTGGCCGCAGACCCGGACCAGACGCTGCTCGAGTTCCTGCAATCGAGCTATGAGGCAGCAGCCATCAACGCGAACTGGGACCGTGCCGCGCTGGAATGCGCGCCGGGGCCGGCCGGGCATCGTCAGAGCGGCCTGAAGCGCGATGAGAGCAGCGGCCTAGTCGTCCTCGCGCGACGGCGTCGCCTTGCCCAGCGCCTGCTTCAGCCGCGTCGACAGCTTTGGATAATGACGCAGCGCCAGCACGGCGCGGTCGCGCAGCGCGTAAGGCTGCCCGCGCCAGCTCAGGGCGGCACCAAGATCGACCAGCGGCGTGCGCTGCGGTCCGAACCGCCGCTTGTAGCTGTAATTGCCGATCGAGAAATCGAACTCGCGCACGCCGTCCTTGTGCAGCGCTGCGATGGTGCGGTCGATGATCAACCGGCCCGGCGAACATGCCGCCCATTTCTCGCCCGCATTGCTGATCCGGAGCATGACGTAACGCGAGCCGATGCGGATACCGAGCAGCGTCGCCACCACTTCATCCCGCGTCGCAAGCGCGGTCATGACCGCAAAGCCCCGACCGGCGCCTTCGCGGACGAGGTCGCGATAGAACGCGGCGCAGTCCGCATTGCCGAGCGCGTAATTGAGCCCGAGACTATTCAGCCGCGTGCCCTGCTGCACTTCGGTGACGGACAGCAGGTCCAGCGCCTCGTCGGTATCCGCGGCGACCCTGAAGACGGCGGACCGCTCACGCGTGAACACGCGCCAGCTCCGCCCCAACTCCTTGCGAACCTTGCGGCTCAACTCGTGACGCCAGGCGTTGTGGTCATCGCCGATGGTCAACAGATTGCCGTTGACGACCGACGGTCCGATGCCGTCGAGCAGCGCCAGCGGATTGGATCGCGTCGCGAGCCTGACCGGCATCTTGCGAAAACGAATGAGATCGGCCCCGCCATGCGAATTGCGCAGCGCGGCCTGCAGATCGCGCCAGAACTGCCATGCGGCGACCTCGTCGCGCGGCGCCGCCGGGCCGAGCAATGGCGCGTTGAAATCGGTGAGGTTGAGGTCGGCGAATTCGACGATGCCGAGGCCCCCCTGCCGGCGGCGGATCAGCGGCAGCAGCGCAGCCCGCTCGCCGGTCGCGGCATCGCTGACGACGGCGATCAGCGGCTCGACGCCGTCGGTCGACGCGAACGCCCGGTACCACGACGCATACCATTGCGGATGCTGGAACGCGGTGAGCGGCTCGAACGCGCCCCAGCGGGCGGCGGCCTGCGCCCAATCGAAAACCAGTTCGACGCGATAGCCGACCGCGTACGAAGCGACCTGCGCTCCGAATTTCTCAACCGCTGTCGTCAACACTGTCATTCCAGCACCCGCAACCGGCAAGTTCGCTTACGCTGCCACCAACGCCGCCTTGGGCAGGTCGATGATCTTGCCGAGATCGCTCTCGTCGAGGCGGAAGTCGATCGCACGCCGCACAGCGCATTCGTGCTTCACCCACCTGCCGGCGCGCAGCAGCTTCTGCATCACCTGCTTGGCGAAGAAGACCGGACCGCGGATGCTCCGGCTGCGCGGCGCGTAGCCGAAGCGATGACGCAGCATGCCGTTGGCGAGATGCAGGATCTGGGCACGGCGGATGTCGTCGTTGACATACGAGATCGCCATCGAGATGTTGACCGTGTCGAGGTTCTCGACGCGGTGTGGCGCATTGAGCGGCCAGCTCAGCATCTGTCCCGGCTCGAGATCGATCACCTGCGCATGCCAGTCGTACCAAGGCTCGTAGGGGATATCGACCTCGACGCCGAACAGCGCAATGTTCTCGAGATGCTCGGGCCGGATAAACGGCTGCGTGTTGGGATAGATGTAGACGCGCTTGCGGCCGGCGATCTGGACCAGACCCTGCCCCGGCAGATCGGCGTGGTAATAGACCTGCGCATCGGGCGACGAAATCAGGATGTCGGCCTGATGGGTCGGCGCGTCGAACCCGGGAACCTTGGCCGCGATCTCGCCGAACATTCGCTCGATCATGTCGCGGTAGCGGCGGTCGATCGCGGTGACGTTGCGCAGGTTCAGCCACAGGCCGCCGCGCGAAATCGCCTCGATCACCTGATGGCCGCGCAGCTTGCCGATCTCGCCCTCGCGCCAGACGCGGCTCGATCCCTTGGCGCCGGTCGTGACCAGGCTGTAATGCTCGCGCGGATGATGCTCGATCAGCTTGGCGAGATCGTCCATCGAGAACGCCGGCTGCTTGTGAATGGTGTGCTCGAGCCGGATCGGTTGACGGCTCCAGAGCCTGGAATGGTTGTCATCCCAATTGGTGAAGATCTTGCCCGTCGTCATGCTCGCGCTCCTGGCGGCTGCGCCGTTTCGCTTCATCCGATGTCCCGTTCCGGGACGAGCCGGCAGCTCTTGAGCAGGGATTGGCAAGAACGGTGCCGCCGCGTGCGCGCGCGGGGTTACCGAACCTAATGTCTCGCCGATATGGCTAACCGCGACGTCTCCGGACCCCGTCTCGCCAAGCCCCGCTGAGCACGATGAGTGAAAAGCCCCGATAGCGCGCGCTGTTTCTCGGCGCAGGGCAATTCACGCGCCTGCTGCAGGAGACGATCGAGAAGCTCGAACCCGGCGCGTGCGCGGCGTTAACCCTGACCCGGACCGCCGACAACGTGGCGTGCAATTTCCCGATCGTGGCCTGGAAGCGCGTGATCGCGCGGCCGCTGCTCGCGCTGCTGCTTGCCCGGCTGCGCGGCAGCAAGGTTGTCTTGATCCAGCACGAATGGGCCGGCCTCAACGGCATCCGGCGGCTGACTTATATCCCGGCGCTGTGGCTCGCCAACACCAAGCCCGGTCGCGTCGCGACCGGGCTCCTCTCGGCCTTGTTTCGTCAGAGCGGCTTGATCTGCACCTTGCGGAACTTGACCACGCCCGAACCGTATTGAAGCGCGATGTAGCCGCTGGCGTGCTTGGAATCCTGCGCGTCGACGGTCTTCTGGCCGTTCAGCGTCACGACGAAATGCGGTCCCTGCGCCGTGATCTCGTAGACGTTCCACTTGCCGGCCGCCTTCGGCATCGGATCGACTTTGCCGACATCGACGATCGCACCGGTGCCGTAGGTCGGGTCCGGCCGCTTGTCGAAGATGTTAACCTCGTAGCAGACCTTGGAATCGATCACCTTGTTGCCTTCGCAGCGGATGAACACGCCGCTGTTGGCGTCCTCGTCGGTCCAGAACTCGGCCCGGATCTGGAAGTCCTTGTACTGCGTCTTGCTGACGAGATAGGAGAGATCCTTGCCGTCGAGCTTGTCGGCGACCAGCGCGCCGTCCTTCATGGCCCAATTGGCCTTGCCGACCTCGTCCCAGTCGCCCTTCTTGGAACTGTCGAGCAGCGTGACCCAGCCGTCGTCCCCCGATGCGGTGGTAGAGAATTGCAGCGCGCCCGCGCCGATCACGAGTCCCGCCGCAAGCAACGACAGATGCTTCTTCAAGGTTATCCTCCCGTCTTTTGGTTGGCGCGCAACCTATCATTGTCTGCAGCGGCGTAAATGCGTTTTTGATGTTGCAACTGCGTTGTGTCACGGACCGATGCCGCAATTTTGAGGTCAGACATGCGTGGGCACGACTTGCCCGGCGCAAGCGGGCGCGATTAGCATCATGCGACATACGGGCGCAGCAGTTGCCCGAGCCAATTGATCTGGGAGCATACGATGACGGCGTCGAACCGGTCCTGGCGATACCTGATGATCCCGCTGGTCTTTGCCGGCATGCTGAGCGTGAGCTTCGCGGCCGAGCTCAATCCGGCCGCCGTCACCTACAAGCTGCCGGACCAGATTCCCTGGAGCCCGGTCGACGCGCGCGGCGCGCAGAATGCCGTCGTGGTCGGGGATCCCTCGAAGCCCGGCTTCTACATGGTCTACACCAAATGGACCAAGGGCAATCACTTCAGCCGTCCGCACTTCCACCCCAACGATCGCTACATCGTCGTGCTGAAGGGCACCTGGTGGGTGGGCTCGGGTCCGAAGTTCGATCCCGATCACGGTACCGTGGCGATGCCGGCCGGAAGCTTCGTCACCCATTTCGGCAAGCAGGTGCACTGGGACGGCGCCAAGGACGAGGATGCCGTGCTGCTGATCATGGGCGAAGGTCCGGCGACCGCGACCGAAGTGGAGGAGAAGTAGCCGACAGCCGCGTTGCGCGGGGTCGCGGCAATGCTATCATCGCGACCCTGTGGAAGGGCCTCTGATGCATCCCGCTGCCAAGCTGCAATTTGCCCGCATCGCCGACGAGTTCGCGCGCTGGCGCGCAATCCCGGAGCCGGAACGGCCGCCGGCGCCGGCGTGGTGGTGGGGACCGGCGTTCGAGCTGCGCGACGCCGCCGGCCCGCTGCCATCCAACCAGTGCCACAAACTCCGCCTGCCTGAGGGCGCGAGCTTTGCCGACGGGACTCGCGTGCTGCGCCGGACGCTGGCCGGCCAGACCGTGTTGCCCTGGCCCTACGATTTCTCGCGCAAGGTCGCATCCACCGATTCCGACGTCCGCGACCTGCCGATACAGCCGTCAGACGACAGCGCGTTTCCGCCCTAGATCCGACCCGGCCTCGTCGATCGCCTCACCGTCCAGCGACGGCTGCAACGGCGGCGACGTCAGCACCGGCGATGCCTTCAACAGCTCGGCGAGATCGCGCGGCGGCAGCGGCCGGCTGAACAGGAAGCCCTGCATCTCATCGCAGGCATGCGCGCGCAGGAACTCCCGCTGCTCGGAGGTCTCGACGCCTTCGGCCACGATCGTCATGCCGAGCGCCTTGCCCATCGAGATGATCGCCTGCGCGATCGCGACGTCCTCGGAATCATCCGGCAGGTCGCGCACGAAGGAACGATCGATCTTGATGGTGTCGATCGGGAACTGCTTCATCAGCGACATCGACGAATAGCCGGTGCCGAAATCGTCGATCGCGAGGCGAATGCCGCGGTTCTGGATCGCATCCAGCACCCGGACCGCGCGCGTCACGTTGCGCATCACCATGCTCTCGGTAACCTCGAGCTGCAGCAGCGCCGGCGACATGCCGCTCGCCGCCAGCGCCTCGTCGATGTCGTCGAGCAGATGCGGGTCGCCGAACTGCCGCGGCGACAGGTTGACCGCCATGGTCACCGCCTTGAGGCCGCGGTGCTGCCACGCCATGTTCTGTGCGCAGGCTTCCTTCAGCACCCAGCGGCCGATCGGCACGATCAGCCCGATCTCCTCGGCGAGCGGAATGAACTGCCCCGGCGACACCTTGCCGAGCTCGGGATGGGTCCAGCGCAGCAGCGCTTCGACGCCGCTGATCTCACCGCTCGCCATGTCGACCTTGGGCTGATAGTCGAGCGAGAACTGCTCGCGCTCCAGCGCGCGGCGCAGCGCACTCTCCATGGTCAGGCGCTCGATCGACTGCGCCCTGACCTCGTTGGAGAAGAAGCGAAAGCCGTTCTTGCCGTCTTCCTTCGCGAGATACATCGCCATGTCGGCGTTCTTGGTCAGCGTCTGCACGTCGGAGCCATCGGTCGGATACATCGCGATCCCGATCGAGGCTGTAGTATGGCATTCGTGCCCGCTGAGCTGCATCGGCTGGCTGAGTGCGACCAGAAGATCGCCGGCGATGCGCTCGACGTCGCCCCGCTCGGCGGTCTCCTCCAGGATCACCACGAACTCGTCGCCGCCGAGCCGCGCGACCACGTCGCTCGCGCGCAACGACCCGCGCAGCCGTTCGGCGATCGCCACCAACAGCATGTCGCCGGCGTCGTGCCCGAGCGAGTCGTTGATCACCTTGAAGCGGTCGAGATCGATGAACAGCACCGCGAGCTGCCGGCGATGCCGATCCGCCGTCGAAATCGCGTGACGCAGCATCTCGTTGAACGTCTCGCGGTTCGGCAGATTGGTCAGGCTGTCGTGCGAGGCAAGGTATTCGATCCGCTCCTCGGCCTTGTGCTTCTCGTCGGCGCGATCGAAGCTCTCCAGCGCGAACGCCAGATTGTCGGCGAGCCGCTGCAGCAGCTCGGCAAACTCCGGCGTGAACGTGTCCTTCTCGGTCGCGACGAAGATCATGACGCCGACCGCCCGCCCGCTGACGGTCAGCGGGAACGAGGCGCCGGACTTGGTTCCGTCGAGGCGGGCCCGTTCGTGGAAAGCGGTGGTCTCGGTATCGGCAAAATAGTCGTTGATGATGCAGGCCTTGCCCGACCGGAATGCCCTGCCGCAGGCGCCGCGGCCCTCCGGGTGCGCCTCGCTGATCGAGAGCGTCACCTGGCTCGCTCCGCCGGCTGCCGGGCCTGCGATGGCGACGATCCGCAGATAGTCGCTGCCGGGCTGCGCCAGCGCGATGGTGGTCGAGGTGAATTTGCCGCCGGTCGCGGCCGCCTCGCAGACCAGCTGATAGAGCTCGGCGCGGGACTTCGCCCGCATGATCGCCTCATTGGTCGCGCTCAGCGCCGCGAACATCCGCGACAGCCGCTCCTTCTGCTCGTCGGCCCGCGCCTTTTCGTCGGCCCGGTCGAAATTGGCGAGCGCGAACGACACGTTCTCGGCGAGCCGCTGCAGCAGCGCCATCATCTCCGGGCTGAAGGTGCCGAATTCGCTGGAGAGAAACACCAGTGCGCCGATCGCCTCGCCGTCCTTGAGCAGCGGCAGCGCCGCGCCGGACTTGCTGCCGCTGTCGCGAACGATCGGATAGACATGCGATTCGGGGCCGAAGTCGCTGAGATAATCGTTGCTGATGCAGGGCCGGCGGGTGCGGATCGCAACCCCGGTCAGCGTCTGTCCTTCCGGACGCGTCGCGTCGGCCGACAACTGGACCTCGCGGGCCCGGACCCGGTCGGGCCCGGAAGCCGCCACGTTATCCAAGAAGGCCTCGCCGGGACGCACCAGGCGGATCGTGGCCGAGATGAACTGGCCGCCGACCGCCGCCGCATCGCAAACCAGATCGAACAGCTCGCTGCGGGATTTCGCCCGCATGATCGCCTCGTTGGTCGCGCTCAGCGCCGCGAACATCCGCCGCAGCCGTTCCTTCTGCTCCTCGGTGCGCGCCTTCTCGTCGGCGCGATCGAAGCTGCCGAGAGCATAGGAGACGTTGTCGGCGAGCCGTTGCAGGAGCTCGGCAAATTCGGCCGAGAAGGTGTTGCGCTTGGCGGAGATGAACAGCATCACGCCGACCGGCTCGTCGTCGACGATCAGCGGAAATGCGGCGCCCGATCGCGCGTCCTCGCGGTCGATGATTTCGCGGAACGGGCTGTCGGCCACGTCGCCCATGAAATCGTTGTTGATGCAGGCGCGGCGGGAACGTAACGCTCTGCCGCAGACGCCGCACCCTTCCGGCCGCGCCTCGCTGCGTGAGACGTTGAGGCGGCGTGCGTTCTCGGCGGTCGGACCCGCGACCGCCATCATCTCCATGAAATCGTCACCGGGTTTCGCGATCAGGATGCTGGTGGAATTGAACCCGCCGCCATGCGCGGCCGCGGCGCAGACCAACTCGAACATCTCGAGCCGCGAGCGCGCGCGCATGATCGCCTCGTTGGTCGCGCTCAGCGCCGCGAACATCCGCGACAGCCGCTCGCGCTCGGCATCGGCCTTGGCCTTCTCGGTGGCACGGCCGAAATTGTCGAGCGCAACCGAGACATTTTCGGCGATCCCCGCCAGCAGCGCGATGATCTCTTCGTCACGCGCCCAGGAATTGCCGGTGAAGAAGATCAGGACGCCGATGCTCTTGCCGAACCGGGTGAGCGGCAGCGCAACGCAGGCCATCAGACCACTGCCGCGCACCGGCGCCTGCGACTGGCTCGTCGATATCGGAATGTCGTGCTCGACGCACGGCCGCTGGGTTCGGAACGCCTCGCCGCAGATGCCCTTGCCGTAGACATTGTCCGGATCGGTCGAGAAACGCGTCTGCGTGATCAGGTCGATCGCCTCGCCGGTGCCGGCGACGGGCTCGAGCCAGTGCGTATCGGGCTCGGCGAGCAGCACCACCGTGGCGAAGGATTTGCCGCTGAACACCGCCGCGTCGCAAACCCTCTGGTAGAGATCGTGCTCAGTCTTGGCGCGAAGGATGGCTTCGTTGGTGGCGCTGATGGCACCGAACATGCGGTTGAGCCGGCGCATCGCCCGCTCACCGCTCTTGCGCGACGCCTCATGGTCGAAATTGTCGAGCGCAAAGGACACGTTCGCGGCCATGCGCTCCAGCAGCGACACGATCTCCGCGCCGAGCGAGTCGACCTCGCGGCGCGTCACCATGAAGACGCCGACGCTGCGCCCGTTGCAGACCAGCGGGATGGCGGCCGCCGCACCGACACCGGCAGCCGCGACACCGCTGCGCCAGGCCGTCGAACGGGCATCGTTGACGTAGTCGTTGCTGACGCAGGCCGCCTGCTCGCGGAACGCGCGGCCGGCGACGCCCTCTCCTTCCGGAGTGTTGGCGAGCGCGGAGATCCTGATGCTGCGCAGACGCGCGACATCGTCGCCGCAACCGGCTGCGAATCTCAGCAGACCGGTATCCGGCTCAAGCAAAAACACGGTCGCGGCCAGGAAGCTCCCGCTCGAGAACGCGGCTTCGCAGACCTTTCCGTACAGTTCTTCTGGTGATTTCGCGTACAGGATCGCTTCGTTGGTGGCATTCAACGCCGCGAATGTACGCCCGATGCTCGACTGCACGATTCCTGAAGGCCCCGCGGCCACCCCCTTCAATCCGGGGCGGAACATTGCCCGCGAGAGGCCTAAGTGATGGTTAGTGTATCCGGCAAGTTGTGAGACAAAGTAAACGGCTGACGAACGCCGGAGGCGGTTTCCCGGGATATTACGGACGCTGGTGTGCCAGCCTGAGGCGGAGGCTTGCGGGGAGTGGATTGCCGCCCTGCCGGCGCCGGCCGGGCAGCCAAATTCCGCACCGCGACCGCGCCCGTTCCACCCGGTGAAATCCGGACCCGGAGCACCCTGCTTGCGGTATGGCGGATCGGATTTTCTGCGCTTGCTCGCACCTCGGCGCTTTGACAGCATGACGCCGACAACAGCAAGCAAGACCCGCGCATCACGCGGGCCGACCGCGAGGAAAATCCCATGCCGATCGTCCAGGCCGACCGTCTCACGCGCATCGGCGCGGCGCTGCTGAAGGGCGCCGGCGCATCGGAGGAGGAGGCAAGCGCAGTCGCCTCCGGCTGCGTCAACGCCAACCTCGCCGGCCATGACTCCCACGGCGTGATCGCGATCCCGACCTATATCGACCGCATCAAGGCCGGCCATATCGTCCCCGGCGCGAAATGGACCGTGGTGCAGGAGACGCCGACCACGACCGTGATCGACGGTCATTGGGGTTTTGGCTTCCACGTCAACGCCAAGGCGATGGAGATGACCATCAACAAGGCGAAGACCGCCAATGTCGCGGCCTGCACCGTGTTCCGGCAAAGCCATGTCGGGCGGCTGGCGCACTATCCGCTGATGGCGATGCGCGAGGGCATGATCGGGATCGCGGCCGCCGATTCCGGCCGCTCGCCGAAGCATGTCGCGCCGTTCGGCGGCCGCGAGGCGCGGCTCGGCACCAACCCGCTCTCGATCGCGGTGCCGTCCGATCTCGAGGCGCCGTTCTATCTGGACATGGCGACCTCGGCGGTCGCCGCCGGCAAGATCCAGCTCGCAGTGGCGCGCGGCGAGCCAATCCCGAAGGGCTGGATCATCGATGCCGAGGGGCGCGACACCACCGACCCCAGGGATTATCGCAAGGGCGGTGCGCTGCTGCCGCTCGGCGGCAGCGAAGGCTACAAGGGAAGCGGCCTTGCCGCGATGGTCGAGGTGCTGTGCGGCCTGTTGACCGGGCTCGGCTTCGGCGTCGAGCCGACCGGCCGGCACAATGACGGTTGCTTCATGGCTGTCTTTAACGTCGCCGCGTTCCGCCCGCTCAAGGATTTCAGACGCGAGGTCGCCGACTTCGCCCGCTATTTGAAGTCGACGCCGCCCTCGGAAGGCAGCCGCGGCGTGTTCTATCCGGGCGAGATCGAACATCTGCGCGAAGTCGAGCGGCGCAAGAACGGCATCGAGATCGAGGACGCGACCTGGGACAAGCTGAAGGCGCTCGCCGCCGACTACAAGCTGACCGACCAGCTCGATCTTCGCTGAACCATCCGAGCACAGGAGAACGACATGACACGGCAAATGGCGCTGGTTGGCTTTTTGCAGGCGCAGAACTGCACCAACCTGCCAGGCTCCTGGCGCCACCCCGAGTCGCGCGATGACTCGATGTCCGCGGACTACTACCAGGAAATCGCGCGCATCCTGGAGCGCGGCAAATTCCACATGGCGTTCTTCGACGATCGCCTGGCGATGCCCGACCGCTACGGCAACGATCACGCCCACACCGTCGAATACGGCATCCGCTGCGTGAAGATGGACCCGATCGTGGTGCTGACCGCGATGGGCATGGTCACCACCAAGCTCGGCCTCGCCTCGACCGCGTCCACCACCTATTTCGAGCCGTTCGACGTCGCCCGCCGCTTTGCCACGCTCGATTTGATGACAGGTGGCCGCGCCGCCTGGAATGTGGTGACGTCGGTCAATGACGGCGAAGCGCTCAACATGGGCCGCGAGCAGCATCTCGAGCACGATCACCGCTACGACCGCGCCGACGAGTTCATGGAGGTGGTGCTCGGCCATTGGGACGCCTGGGAAGACGGCTCGCTGGTGATCGACAAGACGAGCGGCCGCTTCGCCGATCCGAGCAAGGTGAAGCGGCTCGACCACAAGGGACCGTTCTTCACCTCGCGCGGGCCATTCACGGTGCCGCGCTCGGCACAGGGCCATCCGGTCGTGATCCAGGCCGGCGCCTCCGGCCGCGGCCAGCGCTTCGCCGGACGCTGGGGCGAGGTGATCTTCACCGCGGCGCGCAACCTTGCCAACGCCAAGCAGGGCTATGACGCGATCCGGGGCGAAGCCGCCAAGGCCGGCCGCGATCCCGACCAGATATTCCTCTGCAACCTGATCACGCCGGTCACCGGCGCGACCAAGGCCGAGGCCGAGGACCGGATGGCGGTGATCCAGAAGCTGCCGCTCGAGATCGACGCGCTGTCGCTGCTCGCCGAAGGCCTCAACTTCGATTTCGGCGCCAAGGGGATCGACGAACCGCTGACCACAGATGAGTTGCAGGGCATGCAAGGCATGCTCGGCATCCGCGACGGCGTGCTGCGCACCTCCGGCAAGACCAATCCCTCGACCCGCGACTTCATCACGTTCTCCGGCCGCGGCCAGGTGCAGGACGCGATGGTCGGCGGCCCGAAGGAGATCGCCGACCGGCTGGAGGAGATGTTCACAGGCCGCGGCTGTGACGGCTTCGTCGTCGCGGCAAGCTATGTGCCGGGCTCCTATGCCGACTTCGTCGACCACGTGGTGCCCGAACTGCAGAAGCGCGGGCTGTTCCACAAGGACTACGCCGGCACGACGCTGCGCGAGAATCTCGGGCTCAAGCGCCCGGCCGCGGGCGCCTGGAAGATCCGCGCGCAGGCTGCGGAATAGAGGGACATCATCATGCGCTGGCTGAAATTCACTGCCGCGGGCAACACCGCAAGCACTCCTTCTTGGGGCCTCGTCGAGGGCGACACCGTCACCACCGTCGACGGCGATCCATTCGGCGAATGGAGCAAGACGGCGAAGACCCACACCCTGAAGGACGTCAAGATCGAGCTGCCGCTGATCCCGCGCACCTTCTACTGCGTCGGGCTGAACTATCTGAAGCACCTCAAGGAAGCCGCCGACAAGGCCGGTACGGTGCCGAACGTGCCCGATCGTCCCGAGATCGGCTACCGCGCGCAGAACGCGCTGATCGCCCACGACGAGAACGTCGTGATCCCGGCGAGCGCGACTGAGAAGATCCATTACGAGGGCGAGCTCGTCGTCGTGATCGGCAAGACGGCAAAACACCTCACCGAAGCCAATGCGATGGACTGCGTGTTCGGCTACACCATCGGCAACGACGTCTCCGAGCGCAGCTGGCAGAAGGCCGACCGCGGGCTGTGGCGGTCCAAGAACGCCGACACCTTCAAGCCGATGGGCCCGTGGATCGAGACCGATGTCGATCTCGACCGCATGGAAACCGCGATCCGCGTCAACGGCAAGGAGACCGGCCGCTTCCGCACCAACGACATGATCTTCGGCATCGTGCCCTTCCTGGTCGAGCTTTCGAAATACTTCACGCTGTCGCCCGGCGACGTGATCTGGATGGGCACCGACGGCGCCTCGCCGGATTTGAAGGACGGCGACGTGGTCGAGATCGACATCACCGGCATCGGGACGCTGCGGAACAGGTTCGTGAAGGAGAAGGTGTGAGGCGGTTGGTCTCGCCGGCGCGCCTCATCATCGGTGTCGTCCTGGCGAAAGCCAGAACCCATAACCACAGGTCGAGTTGCTGAAGCATGCTGTGGCCACGACGTCGTGCTATAATCCGCATTCGTGGCAATGGGTCCCGGCCTTCGCCCTAGGGCATGCACACATCTAGTTGGGTGGGGATTCCCGAATCGGTATTTCGTGTGATTCATATTGCGGCACTTCGGCTTTGGCGGAGGTGTCGACATGCTGGCGCAAATTGACTGGTCATTAGGTCGGTTCGGGGATCTCCGCCTCGATAAAGGGGGGCGGCGCTCGTCGAATGCATGGTCGCGGGCAAGGATGTCTGCCTGCGACGGCTGGCAGGAGGCATGCGTGCCCGGGAGGTGCGCTTCAACCGCTTTCTCGGCAATGCCAAGGTGACGACGACGCGGATAATCGAAAGCTGGAGCGATGGTACGGTAATGGCGGCCGAAGGCCGCCATGTGCTGGCGATCCAGGATACCAGCGAGATCAATTTTGCCACCAAGGCACAAAACCGGCGTGGCTTGGGCGAGATCGGTCATGGCAACACCCGCGGGGTGTTGCTGCACCCGATGCTGGCCGCAGACGCGGAAAGCGGCTGCTGCCTTGGCCTGTTGCACGGCGAGATCTGGACCCGCCAGGGCCGCCGCACCGTCTCGCACGACAATCGCGATCTGAAGGACAAAGAATCGCAACGCTGGATCGCGACCGCTCTGGCAGCCAAGCCGCTGTTGGCGAAGGCTGCGATGGTGACCATGCTGGGCGACCGCGAGAGCGACATCTTCGCGCTCTACGCCTGCGCCGCAGAACACCAGTTCCACGTCATTGCCCGGAGCATGCATGATCGCAAGCTGGCGGATGGCTGTGGCCTGTATGCGGCCAGCGAGGCCATGACCAGCATCGAACAACGGACCATCGTATTGCCTGCGCGAGCACAACGGCCTGAGCGGGCTGCGCTTCTCGATCTGCGCTTCGGCGCCGTCGAACTGGCCCGACCGCAAACCAAGTTCCTGCGCCATCTGCCGAAAAGCCTACCCTTGATCCTGGTCGATGTGCGCGAGATCGAGCCGCAGGCCGGGATCGAGCCGCTGCACTGGCGGCTGCTCACCACGCATCCGGTGACGAATGCAGAAGAGGCCTGGCGCATTATCGAATGGTACAAGCGGCGGTGGCTGATCGAGCAGTTCTTCCGCATCTTGAAGACACAAGGCCTCAAGCTCGAAGACAGTCAGATCGGGACCGCCGAGCGGCTTCTCAAGCTGGTCGCGATCGCGGCCAAGGCGGCAGTCATCTCCCTTCAGCTTGTGCAGGCGCGCGATGGTCGCGACAACCAGTCTGTCCGAATTGCCTTCAATGCTGGGGAAGTCGCTACACTTGCCGCCCTCAATCGCAACCTCGAAGCCCAAAGCAAGCGGCTGAGAAACCCGCACCCGCCTGACAGCCTCGCTTGGGCCGCCTGGATTATCGGCCGGCTCGGCGGCTGGGACGGCTATCCATCGTCCAAACCGCCGGGCCCCATCACTATGAAACACGGCCTGCAATACTTCCACGCCGCAGCCGCTGGATGGTCCCTCAGAGATCTGTGCATGCCCTAGGGCCTTCGCCGGGACGACACTGAGTTTGTTTTCGAATCACGTGCCAAACACGCGGCGTCATCACCCGCGCATGCGGCGCCCGGTCGAGCCGGGGCTTCGCACGCCCCGGAATGACGTGGGAGAGAGACGCGTACCACGAACGACGAGCTAAAACGGCAGCGCCACGCCGGTCTTGATCTCCTTCAGAATCACATTGGTGCGCACGTGGCGGATGCCGGGGATCCGGAACATGAATTCGTCCAAGAATCTGTTGTAGGCGTCCATGTCGCGCACGACGACGCGCAGATGATAGTCGGCATCGCCTGTGGTCGCGAAGCATTCCAGCACCTCGCGGCGCTGCGTCACCCGCGCGACGAACTCGTCGACGAACTTGACGTCGTGCCGCTCCAGCGAGACGTGCAGGATCGCCGAGGTCGCAAAGCCGGCGCGCTCGCGCGCCACCAGCGCCGAATAGCCCGAGATGACGCCGGACTCTTCCAGCGCGCGGACCCGGCGCCAGCACGCCGAGGTCGACATGCCCACGGTTTCGGCAAGCTGCTGGTTGGTGGCGCGGCCGTCCTTCTGCAGTTCGGCGAGGATTCTTTCATCCTGATCTTCAACCATAGCGCAGCTCCTGTTCGGTAGATTCTACCAAAATTAACATCCACCAGCAATCTTTGACCGAAATAGCCCTAGCGAGGAGAATACATAGGTGAGACCTACCAGGCACAAGGGGATAGCGTTGTCGCAACAGACATTGCGATTCCCCGAGGGCTTCAGTCATGGGCCAGATGCCGTTGCTCGACGCCTACCAGCTTTCCGAGCGCTACAGCAGGGAACGCGGCCGCGTCTTCCTCACCGGCACGCAGGCGATCGTGCGCATCGCGCTCGACCAGGCGCGGCGTGATCGCGCAAGCGGTCCCAACACCGCGGGCTTCATCTCCGGCTATCGCGGCTCGCCGCTCGGCGGCGTCGATCTCGAACTGTGGAAGATCGGCGCGCTGCTGAAGGACAGCCGCATCGAATTCCTGCCCGCCGTCAATGAGGACCTCGCAGCAACCGCGGTGCTCGGGTCGCAGCAGGTCGAGACGCAGAATGACCGCGAGGTCGATGGCGTGTTCGGGCTGTGGTACGGCAAGGGTCCCGGCGTCGATCGCTCCGGCGATGCGCTGAAGCACGGCAATGCCTATGGTTCCTCGCCGCATGGCGGCGTGCTGGTCGTCGCCGGCGACGACCACGGCTGCGTGTCGTCCTCGATGCCGCATCAATCCGACGTCGCCTTCATGAGCTGGTTCATGCCGACGTTGCATCCGGCCGATGTCGGCGAATATCTGGCATTCGGCGAATATGGCTATGCGCTCAGTCGATTTTCCGGCATGTGGGTCGGCTTCAAGGCGATCTCGGAGATCGTCGAGTCCGGCGCCTCGGTCGAGCTGCCCGCACCGCGCCGTTTCATACAGGCGGATTTTCTGCCGCCGCCGGGAGGCCTGCATTATCGCTGGCCGGATCTGCCGGGCCCGCAAATCGAGGAGCGGCTCGAAGCCAAGAAGCACGCGGTCTACGCGTTTGCAAAAGCCAATCCGATCGACCGCCGCATCTACGGCATCAAGGACGCGCGCTACGGCATCGTCACCACGGGCAAGGCGCATCTCGATCTGATGGAGGCGCTGCGGCTGGTCGGCCTCGACGAGGCCGCCTGCCGCCACTTCGGCATCGACATCTACAAGGTCGGCATGGTGTGGCCGTTGGCGCTGCACGATGCGATGGAGTTCGTGAAGGGCAAGCGCGAGATCCTGGTGGTCGAAGAAAAACGCGGCATCATCGAGAGCCAGTTCAAGGAGTATTTCTACGACTATCCCGGATCGAAACCGGAGCGGATGGTCGGCAAGCATGACGAAACCGGGGCGCGGCTGATCTCCTGGACCGGCGAATTGTCACCGCGGATACTGGCCGATGTGCTGGCGCGTCGGCTCGATCCGATGTTTCCCGAATTGCAGCTTGCGCGCCGCGTCGCCGCGCTGGTGCCGGAGCAGGATCGGATGATCGCGGTGCCGGGCGCGACGCGCACGCCGTATTTCTGCTCGGGCTGCCCGCACAACATTTCGACGAAAGTGCCCGAGGGTTCGAAAGCGCTGGCCGGCATCGGCTGCCACTTCATGGCGAGCTGGATGGACCGGGAGACCTCGTCGCTGATCCAGATGGGCGGCGAAGGCGTCAACTGGGCGGCGTCGTCGAAATTCACCGGCAACAGCCATGTGTTCCAGAATCTCGGCGAGGGCACCTATTATCATTCCGGCTCGATGGCGATCCGCCAGGCGATCGCGGCGAAAGCCAACATCACCTACAAGATCCTGTTCAATGACGCCGTCGCAATGACCGGCGGCCAGCCGGTGGACGGCCCGGTCAGCGTGCAGGCGATCGCGCACAGCGTCCGCGCCGAAGGCGTGTCGCGAATCGCATTGGTGTCGGACGATCCCGCGCATTTTTCGCCGGCGGACCTGCCGGTTGGCGTCACCATCCACGCCCGCGAGGAGATGGACGCCGTGCAGCGCGAGCTGCGCGACATTTCCGGCGTCACGGTGCTGATCTATCAGCAGACCTGCGCGACCGAGAAACGGCGCCGCCGCAAGCGTGGCACGATCGCCGATCCCCAACGCTTCGCCTACATCAACGACCTCGTCTGCGAAGGCTGCGGCGACTGCTCGGTGGAATCCAACTGCCTCAGCGTCGAGCCGAAGGAGACGCCGTTCGGCCGCAAGCGCAAGATCAATCTCTCGACCTGCAACAAGGATTTCTCCTGCCTCAACGGCTTCTGCCCGAGTTTTGTCACTATCGAAGGCGGCAAGCGGCCGGCCAAGAATGCGAGCGCGATCGATCCGCTGGCGCGCGCCGCCACGCTGCCGGCGCCGGAGTTCACGGCACTCGACAAGCCCTATGATCTCCTCGTCACCGGCGTCGGCGGCACCGGCGTCATCACGGTCGGCGCGCTGATCGCGATGGCCGCGCATCTCGAGGGGCGCGGCGTCTCGGTGCTCGACTTCACCGGCTTTGCGCAGAAATTCGGTCCGGTGTTGAGCTTCCTGCGGCTCGCGGCCAAGCCCGACGCGCTGCATCAGGTGCGGATCGACCAGGGCGCAGCCGACGCGCTGATCGGCTGCGATCTCGTGGTGAGCTCGTCGGCCAAGGCGTCCGGCACGTACCGCAAGGGCATGCGCGCTGCGGTCAACACCGCGGAGATGCCGACCGGCGACGTGGTGCGCTTCCGCGACGCCGACCTCGCCTCGCCGGTTCGGCTGCGCGCCATCGAGCGAGTGATCGGATCGGGTAATCTCACCACCCTCAACGCCAACGCGCTGGCCGAGCGGCTGCTCGGCGACAGCGTCTACGCCAACATCATGATGCTGGGCTTCGCCTGGCAGCAGGGCCTGGTGCCGGTGTCGCTGGAGGCGCTGACGCGCGCGATCGAGCTGAACGGCGTCGCGATCGAGCGCAACAAACAGGCCTTCGCCTGGGGCCGGCTCGCCTTTGTCGATCCGGATTTCCTGCCGAAGGCGGAAGATACTGCCGCGAAGGAGCAGGAGACGCTGGACCAGGTGATCACGCGACGCACGGACTTCCTGCGCGACTACCAGAACGCGGCCTACGCCTCGCGCTACCGTGCGGCCGTCGATCGTGTCCGCCACGCTGAGGCGGCACTCGGCGGCGACCGCAACGAAGGTGCGCCCCCTCCCCCGCAAGCGGGAGAGGCGAACCGAGCGCGCGGACAGACTGAACAGAACCCAAACGACCTTCCCCTCACCGACGCCGTGGCCCGTTCGCTGTTCAAGCTGATGGCCTACAAGGACGAATATGAGGTGGCGCGGCTGCATATGCAGACCGACTTCCTCGACGAGCTCAAGCATAAGTTCGACGGCGACTTCACGGTGCAGTACCACCTCGCGCCGCCGCTGCTGCCGGCGCGGCGCGACGCGCGCGGCCGGCCGAGGAAGCGCGCGTTCGGGCAATGGATCCAGACCCCGCTGCGGCTGCTCGCGCAGCTCAAGGTGCTGCGCGGCACGCCGTTCGACGTGTTCGGCTACACCGCGGAACGCCGCGCCGAGCGAGAGCTGATCGGCTGGTACGAGGCGTTGATCGACACCATGCTCGGCAAGCTCGATGCCGCGCGGCTGGCCGATCTGGTCGCGATCGCAAAGGCTCCGATGGAGATCCGCGGCTACGGATCGGTGAAGGACGCCGCGATCGACAAGACCAAGGCGGAGGTAGCGCGGCTCACCGCGCTTCTCACCCCCGCCCCGTCAGATACGCACGACGGCTCAGGCCGCCGCGCCGCGCTTGGCGGGTGAGATCAACCCAACCAGGACGGTCGCGATCACCGCCACCACGATGTTGAGCAACAGCGCGCCGAGCCCGACATAGAAGGTATAGCTGGCATCGCCGAGCGAGATGCTGGCGAGCGGCTTCAGCCCATTGCTCCACGCCGTGTAGGTGCCCCAGCCGATGCCGACCGCCCAGCCGAGCAGCAGGCCCTCGGCGCGGAACCAGACGGTGAACAGGCCGAACACCAGCGCCGGCAGCGTCTGCACGATCCAGAGACCGCCGAGCAGTTGCAGGTCGAGCGCATATTGCGTCGGCAGGAACAGGATGAAGGCGAGCGCGCCGACCTTCACCACCAGCGAGGTGATCTTGGCCACCGACGCCTCACCGGCATGCGAGATGCCCGGATTGACGTAGTGCTTCCAGACATTGCGGGTGAACAAATTGGCGGCGCCGATGCTCATCACCGCCGCCGGCACCAGCGCGCCGATCGCGATCGCCGAGAATGCGAAGCCTGCGAACCATTCCGGAAACAGCGTCTTGAACAGCATCGGCACCACGTCGTTCGGCGAGGTCACCTTGATGTTGGCGGCATAGGCCATGTAGCCGAGCAGCGCGATCAGGCCGAGCAGCAGCGTATAGGCCGGCAGCAGGATCGCGTTCTTGCGGATGGTATCCGCCGACTTCGAGGCGAAGATCCCGGTCAGCGTATGCGGATACATGAAGGCTGCCAGCGCCGAGCCGAGTGCCAGCGTGGCATAGGGCAGATATTGCGCGGGCTTCAGCGTCAGTCCGGTGGCGCCGCCCTTGGCCGTGAAGGCGTCGTGGGCCGCCGAGAACACCGCGCCATAGCCGCCGAGCTTCGAGGGCACCACGACAACAGCCGTCAGCACCACGATGTAGATCATGATGTCCTTGACGAAGGCGATCAGCGCCGGCGCGCGCAGGCCGGAGCTGTAGGTATAGAGCGCAAGGATCACGAAAGCAGCGATGATCGGCAATTCACCCGTCAGGCCCATCGCCTTGATCACGACCTCCATGCCGATCAGTTGCAGCGCGATATAGGGCATGGTCGCGACCAGGCCGGTCAGAGCCACCGCGAGCTCGAGCGCGCGCGAGCCGTAGGCGCCGTGGACCACGTCCGCGGCGGTGACGTAGCCGTTGGCATGCGCCTTCTTCCACAGCACCGGCATCACCGCGAACACGAAGGGATAGACGATGATGGTGTAGGGCAGCGCGAAGAAGCCGTAGGCGCCGACCGCATAGACCAGCGCCGGCACCGCGATCACGGTGTAGGCGGTGTAGAAATCCCCGCCGACCAGGAACCAGGTGATCCAGGTGCCGAACTGGCGGCCGCCGAGACCCCACTCGTCGAGATGTTCGTTCACCGGACCGGATTTCCAGCGCGCGGCGAAGAAGCCCATCACGGTGACGAGGGCGAAGAAGAAGATGAAGACGGAGAGCGCCACCCAGGCGATATGGTCGGTCATGGCTGCCCCCTCACCGTGTCTCGTCGCTGTCAGGCGTACGGCTGCGATAGACCAGCCAGATCAGCAGCGAGGAGATCGGCACCCAGGCGAGCTGGTACCAGTAGAAGAAGGGAAAACCGAACAGCGACGGCTCGGCGAAATTATAGAACGGCACCCATAGCAAGCCGATAAACGGCAGCAGCAACAGAATCCACATGGCTCACTCCCCAGCCCGAGGCCCTGATCAAACCGGCGGTGTTGCCGGTGTCCCGTCATCAACGACCCCAGGAACCATTGATTGCGTCTAGAATCACGGTTGCGGCATGGCGATGCAAAAAGATGTGATCGTTGCGCCGGGCAACCAGTCTACTCAGCTTTGATGCCGGCGTCCTCAATCACCTTGCGCCAGCGCGCCTCCTCACCAGCAAAATAGCGGTCGAGGTCTGCGGGCGGTGCAGCGACCATCACGAGGCCCTCATTGACGCTGAGCTTCTTGAAGGCCTCCGCCTGCACCGCCCTGGCGGCTGATTTGTTGAGGCGGTCGATGATGTCGGGAGGCGTGTTCGCAGGTGCGTAAAGGCCGTACCAGGATTCCGCTGCGTAGCCGGGCACACCGGTTTCCGACACGGTCGGCAATTTCGGGAATGACGGTGAGCGCTCAGTCGAGGTCACGGCGATCGCGCCAGCTGGCCGGCCTCGACCAGCGACGCGCAGCTTGCGACCGTCGTGAACATCACCTGGATCTGGCCGCCCAACAGGTCGGTGATCCCTGGCGCCGCGCCCTTGTAAGGCACGGTGGTCAGGTTGACGCCGGCCATGCGCTTGAACAACTCGCCGGCGAGATGCGCCGAGGTGCCGGTGCCGTAGGTTCCGTAGGACAGTTTTTCCGGATCGGCCTTAGCGGCTGCGATCAGGTCCCCGATCGACTTGATCGGCGATGCTGGATTGACCACAACGATGTTGAACGAGCGGGCCACCAGCCCCACCGGTGCAAGGTCCTTGTGCGGATCGTAAGGCAGCTTGCGGTAGAGGCTCGGGTTGACCGCATTGGCGAAGGTCGCCATCAGCAGCGTGTAGCCGTCGGGTGGGCTCGCGGCGACGCTCTGCGTGCCTATGATGGTGCCTGCGCCCGGCTTGTTCTCGATGATGACCGCAACGCCGAGATCCTTCTGCATCTCCTGCGCCAGCGTGCGCGCGACGACATCGGTGCCGCCGCCCGGCGCGAACGGCACCACGATCCTGACGATGTGATCGGGATAGGCGGCGCGTGCGGGCGTGTGCAGCGGCAGGGATGCTGCGAGCGCGAACAGAACCGATGCGAGAAGACGAAGCGGCATGGCAGGCCCCGGCAGATGAGGCGACCTTGATACACGGGAGCGCCATGCAAGGGATGCGTGCCGCCATGACGAGCGCCGTGCTGCCAGTCCCGTCAACCCACGCCCGCTCACGAATACGGATTGATCAGCTTCTGCTGCTCGGTGGCGTGATGCACCAGGAGGTCGATGAAGGTCCGAACCTTCGCCGAGAGATGATGCCGGTGCGGATAGACCGCGTTCATGGTGAACTCGACCGGCCGGTACTCGGGCAACAGGCGGACCAATTGGCCGGACTCGAGCTCGTCACGGACCAGGAAGCCCGCCGCGAGAAACACGCCGACGCCGGCCAAGGCGGCGAGCCGCAGTGTGTCGCCGCTATTGGCGATCAGATTGCCGCTGACCTTCACTGATGCCTGCGTGCCCTTGCGGTCGACGAAATGCCAGTCGTCGCCATAGGGATAGTTGACGTGACGGATGCAATTGCGTTCCGCGAGGTCGGCGAGCTGCGTCGGCTTGCCGTGCTGTTCGATATAGCCGTGCGAGCAGCACAGCACATGCCGCCAGGTGGCGATGCTGCGCACGATCAGGCTGGAATCCGGCGGCGGCAGCATGCGCACCGCGAGATCGTAGTTCTCGTCGATCAGGTCGACATTGCGCTCGCCGATCGCGAGGTCGACCTTGACCTCCGGATAGGTCGCCAGGAACTCGACGACCGCGGGCGACAGGAACTGCGCCAGATGGGTGTTGGTGTAGATGCGCAGCGTGCCGCGCGGCACCGACTGCAATGCGCCGGCGATGTCGTCGGCCTGCTCGATGTCGGCGAGGATATGGACGCAGCGGTCGTAATAGGCCTGGCCGACCTCGGTGAGGCTGACCTTGCGCGTGGTGCGGTTGAGCAGTCGGGCACCGAGGCGATCTTCCAGCGACTGCACGTGGTTGCTCACCATTGTCGTGGACATGTTGAGCTTGCGGCCGGCCGCGGAGAAGCCGCCGGAATCAACGACCCGGACGAACGCGGTCAAACTGGTCAGGCGATCCATGCGGCAAGGTCCGGATTATCAGCGCTGGCTTGATAATGCTTCCAGTTTTATCGGGATTATCACAGCGGGGAGGACATTGCATCTAAAGGGCCGAAACTGGCGCCCTTTCTGGAAGGACGCAAATGTTCGGCCAGGAGAAGACCATGTCGACCACCGCCTATGTCCCTGAAGAACCGGCCAAAATCGGCCTTCGCCCGTCGCGGCAGACGGTCAAGCGGGTGAGCCTCGGGCTCGCTGCCCTGCTCGGCATCGCCGTCGCCGGTGACTTCGGCTACGACTATGTCACCACCGGCCGTTACCTCGAGTCGACCGACGACGCCTATGTGAAGGCGGACTCCACGATCATCGCCCCGAAGGTGTCGGGTTACATCGCCCGGGTGCTGGTCACCGACAACCAGCCGGTGAAGGCCGGCGAATTGCTGGCCGAGATCGATGACCGCGATTACCGCACCGCGCTGGGTCAGGCCAAGGCCGACGTCAACGCCGCGGAAGCGTCAGTGCGCAACCTCGACGCCCAGCTCGAATTGCAGCAGCCGATCATCGACCAGAGCACCGCCGACGTCACCGCCGCCGAGGCCAATCTGAAGTTCGCCCAGGAGGAGCAGACCCGCTACGACGGGCTGATGAAGTCCGGCTCCGGCACCATTCAGCGCGCGCAGCAGACCGACGCGGCGCTGCGCGCCAACACCGCACAATTGCAGCACGCGAAGTCGGCGCTGTCGGCGGCGCAGCGCAAGGTCGATGTGCTGACCACGCAACGCGCCCAGGCCGCAGCGCAAGTCGATCGCGCCCGTGCGGTCGAGCAGCAGGCCGAGCTGAACCTGTCCTATGCGAAGATCACCGCGCCGGTCGACGGCACGGTCGGGGCCCGCACGCTGCGTGTCGGGCAATACGTGCAGGCCGGCACCCAGCTGATGGCCGTGGTGCCGCTCGATGCGGTCTATGTGGTCGCCAATTTCAAGGAGACGCAGCTGACCCATGTGCGCAACGGCCAGCCGGTCGAGCTCACCGTCGACAGCTTTCGCGGCACCACGCTGAAGGGTCACGTCGACAGCCTGTCGCCGGCGAGCGGCCTCGAATTCGCGCTGCTGCCGCCCGACAACGCCACCGGCAACTTCACCAAGATCGTGCAGCGCGTGCCGGTGAAGATCGTGCTCGACGATCACAGCCTGACCGGGCTGCTGCGGCCGGGCATGTCGGCAATCCCCACCGTCAACACCAAGGCGACGGTGCTGGCCGAGCGCGACGAGAAGCGCCGGCTGGCGTCGGCGATGCGGGCGAACGGCGGTTAGCGCAAAGCACCTCTTCAACCGGCTTGACGCGATCGATCACCGCAACGGTGGTCGATCGCGTTTTTGCTGCGTCTTCCTCCGTCCCCTTCTTCGAGCCATGAGCACCGGCGGTAGGGCTCCCTCCCCCCTTGCGGGGGAGGGAGCCAATCCGGTGTGCTCACCTCACTAATCGACACACACAAACCGAACGGCGCGCTGGACTGGCTGCGCGGTCGCAAGCTCGATCACGATTATCAACCTACGCCGGACAATCCTTCCACTCCTTCCCGGATTATCGAAAGTGGCCGCCTAATACATCTTGCGTGGGACAGCAAGGACGACCCCGATGACCACACTCCAGCCCACAGCCAACGCCGCCGACCTCCCCGCACCGGCTGCGCCTGCAACACCGGCGATCCCGGCCAGGACCTGGATCGCGGTGGTCGGCGCCACGCTCGGCGCCTTCATGGCGGTGCTCAACATCCAGATCGTCAACGCCTCGCTCGCCGACATTCAGGGCGGCATCGGCGCTGGCATCGACGACGGCGGCTGGATTTCGACCTCCTATCTGATCGCCGAGATCGTGGTGATCCCGCTGTCCGGCTGGCTGGCGCAGGTGTTCTCGGTGCGCACCTATCTGCTCACCAACGCGTTCCTGTTCCTGGTGTTCTCGGCAGCCTGCGCGCTGGCGCAGGACCTGCCGCAGATGATCGCGCTGCGCGCCGTGCAGGGTTTCACCGGCGGCGTACTGATCCCGATGGCGTTCACGCTGATCATCACGCTGCTGCCGAAGGCGAAGCAGCCGATCGGGCTCGCGCTGTTCGCGCTGTCGGCGACGTTCGCGCCCGCGATCGGCCCGACCATCGGCGGCTATCTCACTGAGAACTGGGGCTGGCAGTACATCTTCTACGTCAACCTGGTGCCCGGCGCCGTGATGATCGCGATGCTGTTCGTCTCGCTCGATCCGAGCCCGATGAAGCTGTCGTTGCTGCGCCAGGGCGACTGGCTCGGCATCATCACCATGGCGATCGGCCTCGCGGCGCTGCAGACGGTGCTGGAGGAAGGCAACAAGGACGACTGGTTCGGCTCGCCCTTCATCGTCCGCCTGTCGGTGATCGCGGCCGTGGCGCTGGTCGCCTTTCTGATCGTCGAATTCACCGTCGAGAAGCCGCTGCTCAATCTGCGCTTGCTCGCCCGCCGCAATTTCGGCTTCGGCATGCTGGCGAACTTCCTGATGGGCATTGCGCTATACGGCTCGGTGTTCATCCTGCCGCAGTATCTGGCGCGCATCCAGGGCTACAACTCCGAGCAGATCGGCATGGTGCTGGCATGGACCGGCCTGCCGCAGCTCGTGCTGATCCCGCTGGTGCCGAAGCTGATGCAGCGGTTCGACCCGCGCATCGTCATCGGTCTCGGATTTGCGCTGTTCGCCGGCTCCAACTTCATGAACATCTACATGACCAACGACTATGCCACCGATCAGCTGCTTTGGCCGAACATCGTCCGTGCCGTCGGTCAGGCGCTTGCCTTCGCTCCGCTGTCGGCGGTCGCAACGGCTGGAATCGAGGCGGAGAATGCCGGATCGGCGTCAGCGCTGTTCAACATGATGCGCAACCTCGGCGGCGCGATCGGCATCGCCGCGCTGCAGACACTGCTGACCAAGCGCGAGCAGTATCATTCCAACGTGCTGATGCAGTCGGTCTCGCTGCTGGAGGAGGCAACCCGCAGCCGGATCGCGCAGCTGACGCAGTATTTCATGAACCACGGCGTCGCCGACCAGGCCGCCGCCACCCGTCGCGCGATCGCCGCGATCGGCAATGTCGTGCAGAAGCAGGCCTACATCCTGGCCTTCAGCGACACCTTCTATCTGCTCGGCGTGGCGCTGATCATCGCGCTGGTTGCAACCCTCTGCCTGAAGAAGCCGGGCCAGCTCGCCGGCGGCGGCGGCGCGCA
Organism: Bradyrhizobium sp. PSBB068; assembly: GCA_016839165.1. NCBI lineage: Bacteria > Pseudomonadati > Pseudomonadota > Alphaproteobacteria > Hyphomicrobiales > Nitrobacteraceae > Bradyrhizobium > Bradyrhizobium sp. PSBB068. Next base: position 900,270 of record CP069300.1, on the reverse strand, counting down.
TTGAATCCAGATCACAACCAAGGAAGACGACAATGAAACCCCGCATGAACTTCTACCGGGCCGCCCCCGACGCCATCAAAGCGCTGGTCGCGGTAGAGAGCCAAGTCACCGCCAGCGGCCTCGAGCAATCGCTGATCGAGTTGGTGAAGACCCGTGCGTCGCAGATCAATGGCTGCGCCTATTGCATCAACATGCACACCGAGGACGCCCGCAAGCATGGCGAGACCGAGCAGCGGCTCTATCTGCTCAACGCATGGCGCGAGTCGCCGCTCTACAGCGAGCGCGAGCGCGCGGCGCTGGCCTGGACCGAAGCGCTGACACTGGTTTCCGAGACGCACGCGCCCGACGCCGATTATGAGGCGGTGCGCGCCGAATTCACGGACGGCGAGCTGGTCAACCTGACCACGCTGATCGGCACCATCAACGCCTGGAACCGGATCGCGATTGGCTTCCGCGCGGTACACCCGGTGAAAGTAAAGGTGACGGCGTGAGGGCGATACTGTCCGCCATCTATTCCACCGTCATGCCCCGCTTCATGCGGGGCATCCAGTACGCCGCGGTGTCGGCTCAGACACCGCAGCCTCTGGAATACTGGATCGCCCGGTCGAGCCGGGCGATGACAGCGCGAGTGGGGACAGATTAAACCGCCGTCGCCAGGGCGAACTCGACATAGATCTCGCGCAGGCGGTCGGTGATCGGGCCGACCTTGCCGTTGCCGACCGTCTTGCCGTCGATCGCGACCACGCCCTGCACGAACACCGAGGCGCTGGTGATGAAGGCTTCCTTGGCGGCGAGCGCTTCCTCGACCGTGAAGGCACGCTCCTCGATGCGCAGCTGGCGCTCCTCGGCGAGCTTGACCACCGCCTTGCGGGTGCAGCCCGGCAGGATCTCGTTGCCGTTCTGCCGCGTCACGATGACATCGTCCTGGGTGACGATGAAGGACGAGGACGAGCCGCCCTCGGTGACCTTGCCGTCCTCGATCATCCAGGCTTCGCCGGCGCCGGCCGCAGCCGCGGCCTGCTTGGCCAGCACCTGCGCGAGCAGCGCCACGCTCTTGATGTCGCGCCGCTCCCAGCGGATGTCGGGCACCGTGATGACGTTGATTCCGGTCTTGGCCGAGGGCGCGTTGATGATGTCCTTTTCCGAGGTGAACATCACGAGCGTCGGCTTGACGTTCGCCTCCGCCTTCGGAAAGGCGAAATCGCGCCCCTTGTCGGCGCCGCGGGTGACCTCGAGATAGACCATGCCGTTGACGAGGTGGTTACGCTTGACCAGCTCCTTCTGGATCTCCTCGATCCGCTCCAGCGTCTCCGGCAGCGCGAGCTGAATCTCGCCGACCGAGCGCTTCAGCCGGGCCAGGTGCGAGGCATTGTCGATCAGCTTGCCCTCGAGCACCGCGGCCACCTCGTAGATGCCGTCGGCGAACAGGAATCCGCGGTCGAACACCGAGACCTTGGCCTCGGAATGCGGCACGTACGAGCCGTTGACGTAAGCGATCTTTTCCACGCGAGTTCTCCTGCGAACGAAGGACGAATTTCAGGCCTTCGTATACGCAAATTGTTAACGGGGGAAAACCCCGCCCTCGTCATTCCGGGGCGACGCGAAGCATCGAGCCCGGAATCCATTGGGCCGCTTTTCCGCGGTGAAATGGATTCCGGGCTCGCGCCAAGTGGCGCGCCCCGGAATGACGCCGTGGATGGGTCAGCGCCTCAGTGCTGCAATATCTTCGACAGGAACTTCTGCGCGCGGTCGCTGCGGGGCGTGCCGAAGAAATCCGCCTTCTTGGCGTCCTCGACGATCTCGCCGCGGTCCATGAAGATGACGCGGTCGGCGACCTTGTTGGCAAAGCCCATTTCGTGGGTCACCACCATCATGGTCATGCCCTCGCGGGCGAGGTCGACCATCACGTCGAGCACCTCGCTGATCATCTCGGGATCGAGCGCCGAGGTCGGCTCGTCGAACAGCATCGCGATCGGGTCCATCGCCAGCGCGCGGGCGATCGCGACGCGCTGCTGCTGACCGCCGGACAATTCGGCGGGAAACTTCTTGGCATGATCCTTCAGCCCGACGCGCTCCAAAAGCTTCATGCCCTTGGCCATGGCGTCGTCATGCTTGCGGCCCAGGACCTTCTCCTGCGCGAGGCAGAGATTGTCGATGATCCGCAGATGCGGGAACAGCTCGAAGTGCTGGAACACCATGCCGACGCGCGAGCGCAGCTTCGGCAGGTCGGTCTTGGGATCGTTGACCTTGACGCCGTCGAGCGTGATGTCGCCGCCCTGGATCGGCTCCAGCGCGTTGACGCATTTGATCAGGGTCGATTTGCCCGAGCCGGACGGGCCGCAGACCACCACCACCTCGCCCTTGGCAACGCTGGTGGTGCAGTCCTTCAGCACCTGGAAGGCCGGCCCGTACCATTTATTGACGTGATTGATCTCGATCATTTGGTTCTCATCAGCAGCAGCGAGCACGGTTTCACCTCTCCCAAAGGGAGAGGTCGGCGCGCAGCGCCGGGTGAGGGGTCACGGTCCAACGACGGAGCGAAACCCCTCACCCGGATCGCTGACGCGATCCGACCTCTCCCTTTGGGAGAGGTGAAGGAGTCCGTGCCCCGAACTGAAACCCGCATGTAAAAAGCTACCTTACAATGGCGATACGCGACTGCAGGCGGCGGACGCCGAACGACGCGACACAGGAAATGACGAAGTAGACCAGCGCGGCGAACAGGTACATTTCGACCAGACGGCCGTCGCGCTGTGCGACCTTGCTGGCGGCGCCGAGGAAATCCGGGATCGACAGCACGTAGACCAGCGAGGTGTCCTGGAACAGCACGATGGTTTGCGTCAGCAGCACCGGCAGCATGTTGCGGAACGCCTGCGGCAGCACGACGTAGCGCATCGACTGCGCGTAGGTCAGGCCGAGCGCGCTGGCCGCGGCCGGCTGGCCCTTCGAGATCGACTGGATGCCGGCGCGCATGATCTCGGAGAAATACGCCGCCTCGAAGATGATGAAGGTGATCAGCGAGGACGCGAAGGCGCCGACCGTGATCGGCCGCGACGCGCCGGTCAGCCACTGTCCGATATAGGGCACCAGGAAGTAGAACCAGAAGATCACCAGCACCAGCGGCAGCGAGCGGATGAAGTCGACATAGAAGCCGGCGATGCGGCCGAGCCATTTGTAGCTCGACAACCGCATCAAGGCGATCAGGGTGCCGAACACGAGGCCGCCGAGCGCTGCCAGCGCCGTCAGGGTCAGTGTGAAGCGCATGCCCTCGAAGAACAGATAGGGCAGCGCGCGGCGGATGACGTCAAAATCGAAATTGCCGAGCATCGTCATTTGCCCGTGATGTAGCCGGGGATCGCGACATAGCGCTCGAGGAAGCGCATCGCGGTGACCACGACGAAATTGAGGAGAAGATAGAGCACGGTTGCCGCGGTGAAGGCCTCGAACACCTGGAACGAGAACTCCTGCATCGAGCGCGCCTGGCCGGTCAATTCGATCAGTCCGATCGTGATGGCGACGGCGCTGTTCTTGATGGTGTTGAGGAACTCGGAGGTCAGCGGCGGCAGGATGATGCGGAACGCCATCGGCAGCAGCACGTAGCGATAGGTCTGCACCGTGGTGAGGCCGAGCGCGGTCGAGGCCTGCTTCTGTCCGCGCGGCAGCGAGGTGATGCCCGCCTGCAATTGCACGGCGACGCGCGCCGACATGAACAGGCCGACGCCGATCGCGGCGGTCCAGAACGGCGCATTCGGCAACTGCTTCAACCAGAGCCCGGCGGACTTCGGCAGCAGCTCGGGCAGCACGAAGAACCACAGGAACAGTTGCACCAGCAGCGGCATGTTGCGGAAGAACTCGACCCAGCAGAAGCCGATCCACGACGCCGTCCGCGACGGCAGCGTGCGCAGCACGCCGATCACCGAGCCGGCCACCAGCGCGATGATCCAGGCGAGCACCGATACCTTGACGGTGACCACCAGCCCCGACAGCAACAAGTCGAGATAGGTGCCGGTCCCCATCGGGTTCGGCTCAAGGAAGATGTGCCAGTTCCAGTTATAGTTCACGGGTCCCCCACGCGATCGCGCCGGTCACGCATTACGCCGACATTGCGCGCGGCGTCTATGCAAATGTCCGGCCATTCTCCTCCAAAAATGGCCGGACACGCTAACTTTCAGGACCCGCCCCCCCGGGGACGACGGGTCCTGTATCGTGATCAGTTCACCAGATAGGCGTCCGGATCGGGCGAGTCCGACGGCTTCGCAAACTGCTTCTTCATCTCCGGTCCGGCCGGCGAGTTGAGATTGAGGCCCTTCGGCGGAATCTTCTGGGTGAACCACTTGTCATAGATCTTCTGGCCTTCGCCGCTGGTGTAGAGCGCGGCGGTGGCGGCGTCGACGACCTTCTTGAACGGCGCGTCATCCTTGCGCAGCATGATGCCGTAGGGCTCCGGCTTGGAGAATGCATCCTTGGAGATGACGTAGTCATCCGGAGACTTCGAGCCGGCGACGAGGCTCGCGAGCAGAATGTCGTCCATCACGAAGGCGACTGCACGATCGGTCTCGACCATCAGGAAGGCCTCGGCATGATCCTTGGCCGGGATGATGTTGACGCTCAGCCCGCGCGCGAGGTTGGCCTCGGTCAGCTGCTTGATGTTGGTGGTGCCGGCGGTCGAGACCACCGTCTTGCCCTTGAGGTCGTCGATCGAGTTGATCTTGTTCGCCTTCTTCGTCACGTAGCGGCTGGCAGTGAGGAAGTGGGAGTTGGTGAAGGAAACCTGCTTCTGGCGCTCGGCATTGTTGGTGGTCGAGCCGCATTCGAGGTCGACGGTGCCGTTGGCCATCAGCGGGATACGGGTCGCCGAGGTCACCGGGTTGAGCTTGACCTCGAGCTTGTCGAGCTTGAGCTCCTTCTTCACGGCATCGACGATCTTGTAGCAGATGTCCATGGCGTAGCCGACGGGCTTCTGGTTGTCGTCGAGATAGGAGAACGGGATCGAGGAATCGCGGTAGCCGAGCGTGATCGCGCCGGTGTCCTTGATGTTCTTCAGCGTGCCGGTCAGCTCCTCGGCCTGAGCCTGGCTCGCGCCGAACGCGGCGGCGAGCGCGAGGCCAATGAGATATTTGCGTGTCATACGTCTACTCCTTCGTGGAACGGTCGATTGAATGCGTGAGAATGTCGGCGAGGACGGGTGCGATGTAGCGGCGAAACTGTCCGGGATTCTCGCTCATCGGAAAATGACCGAGATGCTCCATGATCGTGACGCTGGCGCCCCCTATAGCCGCTGCCGTCCGCCGCGTGTCCTCGGGCGTGCAGGAGAAATCATACTCGCCCGTAAGCAGGTAGAGCTTGCATACTTTAGTATCGATTGACGCGACGCGACCGCGCAGGTCGCCATCGACACGGTAGAAATACAGGTCGCCCTTGAACACGCCGGGGCCGCCCTGCTTGTAGCCCCACAGCGTTTCCATCCGCGCAGGCGCCGGGCTCTGCGGCGCTATCAGCCCCGACACCAGCGCGGCGCAGACTTCGCCGCCGTGAACGTCGGGGCGGTTCAGCCAGTCGGTGTCATACCACGGCGCCTGGAAGTCGGCAGCCTCGAGCCCGATCAGCGCGCGGAACTCGGCGGCATGTTCGATCGCAAGGTTGAGCACGATGCGTCCGCCGATCGAGCAGCCCATCACCACGGGCTTCTCCAGCCGCAATGCACGGCAGAAGGCACGGATGGTCTCGGTGTAGCGCGCGGTGGTGAGTTGGTATTCATCGCCGGTCCAGCTCATCGGCGGATTCGACTTGCCATGCCAGGGCATATCGAAGGCAATGATGCGGAAATTTTCGGCAAATTGCGCGTCAGCGAGCAGATGCCGCCACTGCCGCGCATCGGAGCCCGCGGTGTGCAGGCAGACCAGCGGGATGCCCTTTCCGTTCTCCTCGAAATAGATGCGGTGCAGCTCGCCGCCGATCTCGACGTGAACGTAGCGGCCGACCATCGGCTCGATGTCACCGTTCATGAGCTGGCCGCCGCGAAATGCTGCCGCGGCAGCGCCAGCAGATCCTTGAAATACTGCAGATGCGCCATGAAGGGATGCAAATCGCCTTCCAGCACCGCCTCGCCACGCTTGGTCAGCGCCAGCAAATCGTGCCAGCCGGGTTTCGGCTCGGCCTGCCAATAGGCGGCCCAGGCCCGCGGCGTCGCGCGATAGGCGAAGCGCCATGAGCGCATCAGGACCGGCGAAGGCACGAACTCGACGATGCGTCCGGCGCGGATCGCGGCATGAAACGGCCGCGCCGTCGGGCCGATCAGGCAGTCGCAATCGAGCAGCCGGCCGCGCGAGACCAGCCGAGGCGCCCGGTCGAGCAATGCGGGAAGGCCGGCAAACGCCGTCGTCACAGCGTCGTCGGTGGCGTCAGGCGATAGCGTCATCTTGTTGGGCAGGTTTCCTCGGCGAGCGCGGCCATGATGACGGCAACCGCCCGTTCTCGCAAGCCGCTGACACCCTTGGGTTCCTCAGATTAATCGCTTGATTAAACCGACCCGCTTGGTCAGCGCGCAGGCCGGAACAGCCGAATTCCTGCTGCCAGGAACTGCCAAATCCCGACGCCCGATCGGGTCAGCTCGTGACCTTTGCGGGCCGCACATTCTTCGGCGCCTGGGCCATCGCGCGGGCCAGCACCTGGGCTTCCTTCTTCAGCATGTCGGCGAGCTCACTTTCGCGGCGCCGGATGCGGTCGGTGGCGGCGCCGATCGACAGCGCGGCGACCACCTCGCCGGCATCATCGCGGACCGGAACGCCGACGCCGCCCATGCCGGGGAATGCAGCGTCGAGCAGCACGGTGTGGCCGACCTTGCGCGCCACCGCGATCCGCTCGCGCAGGAATTTTGGCGTAATGCGCGGCGATTTCGCCAGCCGCGGCACGATCACCTCGATCACGGCCTCGATCTCGGCGTCAGGCAGCCAGACCAGCAGCGCCAGCGCGCCGGCGCCGACGCCGAGCGGACGGCGGCTGCCGATCTGCAGATAATTCGGTTGCAGCGGGTGGCTGCCGACCGAGCGCGCCAGGTACAGCGCCTCGACGCCGGATCGTACCGACAGCAGCGCCGTGTCGGCCGAACGCTCCGACAGCCGCAACAGGCTCGGCTGCGCCAGCTCCGCGATGTCGACCGAGCGACGCGCACCGACCGCCATCACCCGCGCCTCCTGGCCGAGCTCATAGGTCTTGGCGCCGGTGACCCTGGAGACAAATCCCTCCTCGATCAGCGAATTGAGGATGCGCAGCGCGGTCGCCTTGTTGAGCGAGGTGGTGTCGGCGATGTCGGTCAGCCGCAACGGCGAGCGCTGCGCCAGCACGCGCAGGATCGCGCAGACCTTCTGGATCGCGTTGAACTTGTCGGGTTGGCCCGGCTCCGGTGATTGCCTCTTGCGGCTGTTCCGCGCGGTCGCAGTCGTGGAGGCGTTCATGCGCTGATCTTCCTTGCCTTCAATTCCGATTCCGGACCGGGCATGAAGAGATACGCCTGGCGGACATCATCCTAGAACGGATGATGTGCAGCGGACACCGTATACTTTCGTCAGATGAAACTTTGATATCGACTATCTACGCTGCTTTGCAGCAAGCGAGATTATTGAATTTCGTTTCACGAAAATCATGCGAGCCGCATCCTTCTGATTGTGAAGAGGGCAGCAAGGCTGAGGATGCAGACCGCGGTGAGATAATAGCCCGGCGCAAGTTCGCCGATCAGTGCAAAGCTTCCCATCCAGGTCATGATCGCCGGCCCCATGCCGCCGAACATGGTGACGCCGATATTGTAGCTGAGACCGAGGCCGGTCGCGCGCGTCGCCGGCGGAAACAGTTCCGACATCAGCGCGGCCAGCGGCCCGTAATATAGCGACTTGAGGACGCCGAGCCAGAGCACGCCGAGCAGGATGATCGTCGGCGTCGGCTTGCCCGTGAGCAGCAGGAAGGCCGGGAAGATCGAGACCAACAGCAGCAGCGCGAACAGGATCATGTGCGTGGTGCGTCCGATCTTGTCGGAGACGAAGCCCGCGATCGGCGCCAGCAGCGCGACCGCGGTCTGCGCGACGAGCGCCGCCATGAAGCCGACGGTCGGCGGCAGGTTCAGTGTCTTCACCACATAGGTCGGCATGTAGACGATCAAATAATTCACCGCGGTCGACACCGCGAGCGCACCGATCGCAAGGATGGTGGCGAGCTTCTGCTGCCTGAACACCTCCGCGACAGGCGATTCCTGCTTCGTGGCAGGCGGCGGGGTCGCATCGTCGACATGGTTGCGGATATAGATCCCGACCGGGCCGATCAGCACGCCGAACAGGAACGGCAGCCGCCAGCCCCAGGATTGCAGATCCTCCGGGCTCATCAGCGAAGTCAGAAGTGCACCGAAGCCCGCGCCGAGCAGGCCGCTGACGCCCTGGCTCGCGAACTGCCAGCTCGCGACAAAACCGCGGCGCTCGGGCATGTGCTCGACCAGGAGTGCGGTCGAGGAGCCGAACTCGCCTCCCGCGGAAAAGCCCTGCACCAGCCGCGCCAGCATCACCGCGATCGGCGCCAGGATGCCGATCGTCTCGAAGGTCGGCATCAGCGCCAGCACCAGCGTGCCGAACGTCATCAGCACGATCGACAGCATCAGCGAGGCCTTGCGGCCGTGGCGGTCAGCATAGGCGCCGAGCACGACGCCGCCGATCGGGCGGATCAGGAACGACAGGCCGAAGCTGCCGAAGGTCAAAAGCAGCGAGGTGGTCGGATCATTGGCTGGGAAGAACGCCTTGGAGAGGTAGACCGCGAAATAGGCATAGACCGCGATGTCGTACCATTCGAGCGCGTTGCCGACCGAGGTTGCGACGATCAGGCGGGTGATGTTCTTTTTGGTGGTAGCGTTGGCTTCGGAGGTGATCGGCGTCGATAGAGTCATCTAGATTCCTTGGCCGTGTCAGGCACTACTCTCCGAGCGGGTCACGGCCGGGTTCGTCCCGCTCATCCAAGTCTTCCCCGTCACCCCCGCGCAACGGCTTAGCCTTTGCGCGGGGATGACGGAGAAAATGCGCGCGCTGCACTTCAACCCTTGAGCGGCGCCTCGCCGAGATCCCAGAACAGGCCGGCCATGATGGTCAGCGCCTCCTCGGTCACCGGCAGCAGGATGTGCTCGTCGGGCGCGTGCTGCGAACAGCCCGGATAGGAATGCGGCACCCAGATCGTCGGCAGGCCGAGGCCTTCGGAGAACACGTCGTTCGGCAGCGAGCCGCCGAAGTTCGGCAGCACCGCCGGCGCCTTGCCGGTGGTGGCGCGGATCGAGTTCGCCGCCCAGTCGATCCATGGGCTGTCCATGTCGGTGCGCGAGGCGCCGAAACGCTGCGCGCCCGACACCTCGACCATCGGAAAGCCGTTCTTGTGCAGATAGTCGCGCACCCCGTCGATCACTTCGAGATATTTGGTGCCGACCACGAAGCGGAGTTGCAGCACCGCGTTCGCCCTGCCGGGGATCGCGTTGGCGGGTTTCTCGATATTGCCCGCCGACATCGCCAGCACTTCGAGCGTGTTCCAGGCATAGAGCCGCTCGGCGGCGGTCAGGCCCTCCTCGCCCCAATCCTCCGCCAGTTGAGGTTCGTCCGCCGTCGGCTTGATCTCGACGTCGGCGAGCGCGGCGCGGACGCGGTTTGAGATCGGCGGCGGTTTGAGGATGTCGAGCTTCATGCGGCCCTTGCCGTCGACCAGGCTTGCGATCGCGTTCGCCAGGATCGTCGCAGGATTGGCCAGCACGCCGCCCCAATTTCCGGAATGATTGCCGCCCTCGCGCAGATTGACATCGAGATGGATGCGGTTGCCGCCGCGGCAGCCGAGGAAGATGGTGGGACGTTCCACCGACAGCCGTGGCCCGTCGGAGGCAATGAACAGATCGGCCTTCAACTCCTCGCGATGCGCCTCGCAGACTTCGCGCAGGTCGGGCGAGCCGATCTCCTCGCCGGTCTCGATGATGAACTTGGCGTTGAAGCCGAGCTTGCCGCCGCGCGCCTGCTTCACCGCGCGAAGGGCGGCCATGTTGATCGAATGCTGGCCCTTGTTGTCGGCGGTGCCGCGGCCGTAGGCGCGATCGCCCTTGACCGTGATCTGCCAGGGATTGAGCCCGTCGCGCCACTCGCCGACCATACCGTCGACGACGTCGCCGTGGCCGTAGGTCAGCACGGTCGGCCGCGCGGCATCTTCCTGGTAGTCGGCGATCAGATAGGGTCCGCGACCGGTCGGCGACTCGATCAGCCTGGTCTTGAAATCGAGCTCGGCGAAGGCCGGCTGCAAATTCTCCACCAGATAGGCGCGCAACGCGTCGGCCTTGTCGGCATTCAGGCTCTCGGTCTGGTAGCCGACCCTGCGGTCCAGCTCCTTCAGGAACTGTCCCGATTGAAAATGCTCTCGCACGTTCGCGATTGCGTCTTCCCGTGTCGCCATGATTGTTCCTTCGTCCGGTCGCGGCTTGAGATGATTTCTTGGCATGATCCCGTCGGATCGCTGCGTCGCACATCCGGATCATGCTTCTGGAGGCCGGCAACCTATCGGGATCGGCCCGCCACCGGAAGGGTGTGAATCGCGAAGGGCCCTTGCCAAAACGTGGGAAGTCGCACCAATTTGACGCGGGACGCCCAACCGGGCAGCAATCGAAGCGGCGCTCAAGGTTTCGACCAAGGTTTTCGACAATGACAAAACAGATCCGGCTCAACGCCTTTGCCATGAACTGTGTGGCGCATCAGTCGCCGGGGCTGTGGACCCATCCGCGCGACCGCACCAAGGACTACAACAAGCTGTCCTACTGGACCGACCTCGCGAAGACGCTGGAGCGTGGACGGTTCGACGGGCTGTTCCTCGCCGATGTGCTCGGCGTCTATGACGTCTATGCCGGCAATCCGGATGCGGCGCTGCGCAACGCGGCGCAAACCCCGGCCAACGAGCCGTTGATGCTGATCCCGGCGATGGCCGCGGTGACCGAAAATCTCGGCTTCGGCGTCACCAGCAATCTCTCCTTCGAGCCGCCCTACCCGTTCGCGCGACGGATGTCGACGCTCGACCACCTGACCAATGGCCGGGTCGGCTGGAACGTGGTGACCGGCTATCTCGATTCGGCGGCGCGCGGCGCCGGCAAGGACAAGCAGACCGCGCATGACGACCGCTACGAGCTCGCCGACGAATATATGGAGCTGGTCTACAAGCTCTGGGAAGGCAGCTGGGAGGACGACGCCGCGATCCGCGACGTCGCGCGCGGCATCTTCACCGATCCGTCGAAGGTGCACCGTGTGCAGCACGAGGGCGCCAACTACCGGCTCAACGCGATCCATCTGTCGGAGCCGTCGCCGCAGCGCACGCCGGTGCTCTACCAGGCCGGCACCTCGCCGCGCGGCCGGCAATTCGCCGCCGAGCACGCCGAATGCGTGTTCATGTCGGGCCCGTCGGCGAAGGTGATCGGCCCGCGGGTCTCGGCGATCCGCGAGCTCGCGGCAGCGAAGGGCCGCAATGCCGCCGAGATCCTGATGTTCTCGATGATGTGCATCGTGGTGGCGCCGACCGAGGCCGAAGCCAAGGCGAAGTATGCGGAGTACCGCAGCCATATCAGCCATGAGGGCGCGCTGGCGTTGATGTCGGGCTGGACCGGGGTCGACTTCTCGACCTACTCACTCGACCAGGAAGTCCGTCACGTGCAGAACGATGCCGGCCGCTCCGCGATGGACAATGTCACCCGCGCCGATCCCGACCGGGTCTGGACCGTGCGCGAGGTCGCCGAGCATGTCGGCATCGGCGGCGCCGGCCCCGTGGTGGTCGGCACGCCGGAGCAGGTCACCGACAAGATCGAGCAATGGTTCGAGGACACCGACGTCGACGGCCTCAACGTCGCCTTCGCGATCTCGCCCGGCGATTTCGAGGATATCGCCGACATGCTGGTGCCGGAGCTCGTCAAGCGCGGCCGCTACAAGCGGGAATACGCCAAAGGCACCTTGCGCGAGAAGCTGTTCGGCGCGGGACGTGCGAAGCTCGACGACGCGCATCCGGCGAGCCGGTATCGCGTGAAGCGGGGTGCTGCGGCGGAGTAGAGGATGCTCTTTCTTCCGTCATCCTGAGGAGCGCGCTCTTGCGCGCTCTACAAGATGACGGTGAGAGAGCCAGCGTGCGGCTCCTTCAATTCACGGAATTGCTGACCACCACTTCAATCAACTTGGCACCGGGCCTCGCGAACGCCGACTTCAGCGTGCCCTTCAGCTCCTGCGGATCGGTGACCTTGATCGCCTCGAGCCCGAGCGAGCGCGCAAGCGCCGTGAAATCGACCGGCGGGTCGATGAAGTCCATGCCGACATAATTGTCATCGCCATGGAAAGCGAGCAGGCGCTGCTTGATGATGCGGTAGCCGCCATTGTTGACGATGACGAAGTTGAGCGGCAGCTTGTGGTTGGCCGCGGTCCACAACGACTGGATCGAATACATCGACGAGCCGTCGCCGGAATAGCACACCACCGGGCGCGTCGGATTGGCGAGGCTGACGCCGACCGCGGCCGGCAGGCCCCAGCCGATGCCGCCGGAAGCCAGCGCGTGATAACCGTAGCCGTCGCGATGCGGCCGCAAGCCGATGATCTGGCGCGACGAGGTGAGGCCCTCATCGACCAGGATCGCATTGTCGGGCATCGCTTCCACGACCTGCAGCGCCAGCCAGTCCGGGTCGATCGGCGAAGTCTGGCTCGCCTTCGAGATCTGCTCGACCAGCGCCTTGCGCTTCGCCGCCCAATTCTTCGGTGCGAGCGCCGCGAGCCCCTGCTTCGCGCGCGTCTCCAGCGCGCTTCCGCCGGTCTCCTTCAATGCTGGCACCAGCGCGCGCAGCGTCTCCTTGACGTCGGCTTTGACCGCGATCTCGGCGCCATAGTTGCGGGCGAGATCGCTGTCGACCAGCCCGACCTGCACGATCGAGAGCCCGTCCGGCAGCGGATCGACCTCGCTGTAGACCGACATCCGCAAGGGATCGCCGCCGAGCGCGATCAGCAGATCATGCGGCGCCAGCACGTCACGCGCGACCTTCTGCAGCCGCGCGATCGCGCCCATGAAGCTCGGGCTCTCCGACAGGAAATGCGAACCATAAGGCGTCGACGATTGCCACGCCGGGCAGCCTAGCGTCTCGGCGAGATCGGCGGCCTCGCGCAGCGCGTCGCTCTTGACGATCTCGTCGCCGACGACGATCACCGGACGCTCCGCCTTGAGGATGCGCGCGGCGAGCGCCTTCAGCGATTCCTCCGACGGGCGGACCCTGGTGTCGACCCGGGTGGAGCGGCCGAGCTCGATGCCGGCCTCGGCGTTGAGGATGTCGCCCGGCAGCGAGATGAACACCGGCCCGGTCGGCGGCGTGGTCGCGATCTTGGCGGCGCGGCGCACGATGCGCGGCAAGTCCTCGAGCCGCGTCACCTCGACCGCCCATTTCACCAGCGGCGTCGCCATCTGCACCAGCGGGCCATAGAGCACCGGCTCGGTCAGGCCATGGCCCTGCTCCTGCTGGCCCGCGGTGAGGATCAGCGGCGTGCCGGTGAAGCTCGCATTGTAGAGCGAGCCCATCGCATTGCCGAGGCCGGGCGCGACATGGACGTTGCAGGCGACCAGCTTGCCGGAGGCGCGGCTGAAGCCGTCGGCCATCGCAACCACCAGGCTCTCCTGCATCGCCATCACATAGGTGAGATCGGGATGGTCCTTCAGCGCATGCATGATCGGCAGTTCGGTGGTGCCGGGATTGCCGAACAGATGGGTGACGCCTTCATCCTTCAGCAATGCCAGGAATGCCGAGCGGCCGGTGATGCGATTCTTCATGTTCCCTCCACGCCTGCCAGCACGTTGGCCAACGGCACCGGATGAGATGATCAAACTTGCGCTTTGGGAGCAATCGAGCCGCCGGTCATGGCCGCATTCCGCAGGCGCGCGCCTGGCGTTGACCATGCCGGCACGATGGTGAGCGCAAGTTCCAGGAAACTCCCTCGGCGGGCAGCATCGAATTGCGCCGCCGAGATTAACGCTACTTTAGCGAGAGTGTCCTAAAGCGGCGGTTGTTTGTATCCGCCAGGCAGGCCGAAAGCACGCAGGGCCCGCAGGCCCCGCTTCGATCGCAGGACTGATTCATGGACGCGCTGACGGCTTGGAACGGCACCAGGCTTGAGAGAGGACCAGGAACGATCAAGCTCGCGAAGCCGGGAATCTATCTCTTCGTGATCGCGTTCTCATCGGTGTACTACCTGGCAAACGCGCCGCTTCTGCTCGGTCACCTCGACCTGGGATGGCACCTCGCGGCGGGAGACCTGATCAGAGAACGCGGCAGCATCCCGTTCCAGGATCCGTGGTCATTCACGCTCGGCGACAGACAATGGTATAATCTCTCCTGGCTCTGGGACGTGATCGCCAGCGTCGTGTTTCAATACACGGGATATACCGGCCTCACATTGTCGATCGTTGCGTGTGGCGCTGTCATCGCCGGATATCTCACATCGATCTGCCTCGGCAGCGGCGCCTCGGCGCTCGCGGTCGGCATTTCCGTTCTGGCCGCCTGCCTGCTTTACCCGGCTTTTGCGACAGCCCCGAACTCCTATCTCTCGGCGTCGCCAAACACGCCCACCATGGTGTTCTGCGTCATCTTCTACGCAGAGTGCTTGAAGCGAACCCGATGGTTCCTGCTGCCCGTGATGATGGTGCTTTGGGCCAATCTGCATGGCGGCTTCATGCTCGGGCTGCTGCTCATTGGTTTTTTTGGCGCAGTGTCCGTGCTCAAGCGAGACTGGGCTGGCCTCAGGATCTACAGTTTTGCGGTCGCCGGTTGCCTCGTCGCGGTCCTCATCAATCCGCTTGGCTGGCATATCTATGACGGCGTCGCGACCACGCTCGGCCACTTTGCGCAGGCGCATATCACCGAGTGGTGGTCTTACGCTGACAACTTCACCATGCCGGGGAGCATTCCCGGCATCGTCTATATCGCCATCTTCGTCGCGTTCGAGCTCCGCCACCCCACGGCTTCGAGCGTTCCTCTGGAGTCGCGGCTGCTGGCTTGGCTGTTCCTGCTCCTGGGATTCTGTCAATACAGATACATGTCGTTCTTCTTCATGTTCGCGGCGGTGCCGCTGGCGCTGCATTTGGATCGGCTGCTGCCCAAGCAGCTGAACGAGCTCAAGGTGCAAACCTCGTTGCTGGTGGCCGGGATCGTTGGAATGTGCGCGCTGCCGCTGACGCTGATCCATGTCAAACCGGCGCTCGCGCTTCCGCAGCTGCTGTCAGAGCAGGATGCGCGCTATCTGCAGACGCATTTTCCGCATGCACGGCTTCTGAACCACTGGAACGTCGGCGGACTCCTGATCTTCTACACGCGCGGTACGGTGCCCGTGTTCATCGATGGCCGTTCAGCCACTGCCTATCCCGATGAACTGCTGCGCGACTATTTCAGCCTGATCAAATGGGAGATCGACGAGCCCGCCTGGGATGCCGTCCTCGACAAATACAAGATCGACACGGTGCTCTGGGTGAAGGCGCACGAACCCCTGAAGAGGTTCCTCGTGGACAAGCGAGGATGGACCGAGGAATACGCCGGAACGGATGAGGTCATCTACGTGAAGCACTGACAACGCCCGCGTTTCCGTGCAGCCGTCCTGTCCGGAAGCTGACGAGCGCAGTTCGCGTTCTTTTGTGCATGATCTTTTCGGAAAACCGCTTCGCACTTTTCCGGATCATGCATCAGAACATCCCCTCGCGCTCACTGCGCTTCTTCTTTTTCGACCGCTGCCAGACCACGCCCGGATAGCCCTTCAGCGGCACCAGCGGCTCGCCGGTGTAGGCCCACTCCTGCAACTCCTCGATCGCGATGTGGTAGAGCGGCTGCCGGCCGGTGCGCCCCGAGAACAGCGCGCGCGGGATGTTGACCATGTGCGGCGACCGCGCGCGTTCGTAGCAAATCGGCGTGCCGCAATTGGCGCAGAAACTGCGCGCGGTCTTGCTCTTCGCATCCTCGTAGCGCGACAGCTCGCTTTCGCCCTGCGTGATGCGGAAGCGCTTCTTCCAGCTGCCGACATAGGTCGCATAAACCGCGCCATGCGCACGGCGGCTGGCGGCGGTGTGGTCGTGCCAGGCCCAGCGCGCCGGCACGTCGATCTCGAACCGGACCTTGCCGCACAGGCATTGACCGACCGCAGGCTTCGCCAGCGCCACCGGCTTGGGCTTCTTGGTCGGCTCGAACTCGTCGTCCGGAAACATCTCGGCGCTCCATCCGGGCTACGAAATGACGAAGTTACGCCTGCGCCAGCTCGTCGTGCACGGGATAATCCGTGTAGCCCTTCTCCTCGCCGGCGTAGAAGGTGGCGCGGTTGTACTTGGTCAGCGGATAGCCGCGCTGCAAACGGCGCGGCAGGTCCGGGTTGGAGATGAAGTAGCGGCCGAACGCGATCGCATCGGCATGGCCCTCGGCAAGTGCGCGCTCTGCGCTGTCGCCGACGAAATTGCCGGCCGTGATCAGCACCCCGCTCCACATCGGCCGGTACAGCACCATCGCCGACGGCACATCCTTCCAATCGACATCGGCACGGCCGGTGCCCGAGGCGCGCGGCTCGATGAAATGCAGATAGGCGAGCCCGAACTTGTCCAGCGCCTTGATGGCGTGGCTGTAGAGCGGCATCGGATCGGCCTCGCCGCTACCATTGGCGATGCCGTAGGGCGACAGCCGGACGCCGACGCGGTTGGCGCCCCAAACCTCGGTCACCGCCTGCGTCACCTCCAGCAGGAAGCGGACGCGGTTCTCGATCGAGCCGCCATACTGATCGGTCCGCACATTGCTCTTCGATTGCAGGAACTGCTCGATCAGATAGCCGTTGGCGCCGTGGATCTCGACGCCGTCGAAGCCGGCGGCGAGCGCGTTCTTCGCGCCCTGCCTGTAAGCCTCGACCATCAGCGCGACCTCGGCGGTCTCCAGCGCCCGCGGCGTCTCGTACTCGACCACCTTGCCGTCCGCCGTCATGCACTTGAACTCGGCGGGGATCGCAACCGCCGACGGCGCCACCGGCAGCGCACCGTCAGGCTGGAACGAGGAGTGCGAGACGCGGCCGACGTGCCAGAGCTGCAGGAAGATCAAGCCGCCCTTGGCGTGCACCGCATCGACCACCTCGCGCCAGCCCGCGATCTGGGCCTCGCTGTAGATGCCGGGGACGCCGGGATTGCCGAAGCCGGTGGCGACCACCGGCGAGGCTTCCGCGATCAGCAGGCCGCCTTCTGTCGCGCGCTGCGCGTAATATTCCGCGTTCATCGGCCGCGGCGCCAGACTCGGCCGCGCCGCCCGCATCCGCGTCAGCGGCGCCATCACGACACGGTGCTTCAGCTCGTAGGGACCGACCTTGAGCGGTGAAAACAGCGACGAAGAAGTCATGCCTACCCCAATTAATCTTATGTCATTGCCCGTTATCTAACGGGTTCATCTTGTTCATGAAAGGAGGTAGTGGCAATCTGTTGCCGAGAGAAGGTCTCCCATGTCGAAATCGAGCGCCTCATCGCTCCCCTCCCTCAGCGTCCGCATCGACCTCGATGCCGAGGACCGGATCGGGCCGGGCAAGATCCTGCTGCTGGAACACATCAGAGAATGCGGCTCGATCTCAGCCGCCGGCCGCGCCATGGACATGAGCTACAAGCGCGCCTGGGACCTGGTCGACGAGATCAATCGCATCTGCCGGCAGGCGGCGGTGGAGCGGCAGACCGGCGGCAAGAACGGCGGTGGCGCGGTGCTGACCCCGTTCGGCCTCTCCCTGGTGGCGCGCTACCGCAAGATCGAACGCGACGCGGCGAGTGCCGTGCGCAAGGAGCTCGAGGCGCTGCGCAGCGACATCGGCAAGCCGAAGAAGGCCGTAGGGCGGTGAGTGCACCGGCGGTCAACGCAGGGACCCGCTTTCGAAAATATCGAAAACAACCCCATGCAAAGGAGCCGGTGGCGGCCGGCGCTCGACAACGCAACTTGACACGTCGGGCAACTCAGGGGTATATTTCTAATATTCCGAAATTATGTGCCCTCGCCGGGTGCCCCCACAGGCGACAAGGTTCATCGCATTTCGCGGCAATGCCATCGCGGCCATCCTTCGGAACGCCCGCCTTCGGCAGGCTCCCCGGGATGAGGGGCTTGCTCAGTGTCATCACCCGCGCATGCGCATGCGGGTGATCCAGTATTCCAGAGACGTCTGCGCTTGAATCGAGGAGCCGCGGCGTACTGGATCGCCCGGTCCCGTCTTCGCCAAGGCTTCGACGAGGCCACGGACCTCGGCGCGCCGAAGCTTTAGCGGAGGCGGCAAGCCGGGCGATGACAGCGGTGAGCGAGGATATGCGCCTTGTTTCAGGCGCTAGCCCGTCTTGATCCAGACCGCCTTGACGTTGAGATATTCCTCGACGTGCTGCTTGCCGGACTCGCGGCCGTAGCCGCTCATCTTGTAGCCGCCGAACGGCACCGCCGGATCCATCGCCTGGTAGCAATTGACCCAGACCGAGCCGGCGCGCAGCGCCTTCGCGACCTGGTGCGCCTTGCTGACATTGGTGGTCCAGACGCCGGAGCCGAGGCCGAAGGTGGTGGCGTTGGCGCGCTTGATCAGCTCGTCCGGATCCTTGAACGAGATCGCCGAGATCACCGGGCCGAAGATCTCTTCCTGCGCGATGCGCATGTTGTCCTGCACATTGGCAAACACCGTCGGCTGCACGAAATAGCCCTTCGAGAGCGCGCCCTCGGTGAGGCGGCCGCCGCCGGCAAGTGCCGTGGCGCCCTCCTTCTGTCCGATGTCGAGATAGCCGGAGACGCGGTCCATCTGCTGCTGCGACACCAGCGGCCCGATCTGGGTGTTGGGATCGAGGCCGTTGCCGACCTGCAGCTTCTTGCCGAACTCGGCGACGCGGCCGACGAATTCGTCATAGACCTTCTGCTCGACGAACAGGCGCGTGCCGGCGCTGCAGATCTGCCCCGAATTGGCGAACACGGCCATCGCGGCTCCCGGCACCGCCGCATCGAGATCGGCGTCGGCGAACACGATGTCCGGCGACTTGCCGCCGAGCTCAAGCGAAACCCGCTTGAGGTTACCGGCCGAGGCACGGATGATCGACTGCCCCGTGACGTGCGAGCCGGTGAAGGCGACCTTGTCGACATCGGGATGCGATGCCAGCGCGGCGCCCGCGGTCTCGCCATAGCCCGGCACGACGTTGACGACCCCGGGTGGAATGCCGGCCTCCATGCAGAGCTCGCCGATGCGCAGCGAGGTCAGCGGCGATTCCTCCGCCGGCTTCAGCACCACGGTGCAGCCGGTCGCGATCGCCGGGCCGATCTTCCAGATCGAGGCAGTCAGCGGACCGTTCCAGGGGATGATGGCGCCGACCACGCCGATCGGCTCCTTCAGCGTGTAGGAGAAGATCTCGCCGGGCAGCGAGTTCTCGATGGTCTCGCCGTGGATTGCGGTGGCCTGGCCTGCGTAATAGCGCAGCATGCCGAGCGAGCGCAGCCGGTTGCCGCGGGTGCGGCTGATCGGCGCGCCCATGTCGAGCGTGTCGAGCTGGGACAGTTCCTCGAAATTGGCTTCGACCAGCTCGGCGAGCTTGAGCAGCATGTTCTGCCGCTCGAACGGCTTCACCTTGCTCCACGGCCCTTCGAAGGCGCGCCGCGCCGCCGCAACCGCGCGGTTGATGTCCTCGGCGTCGCCCTCGGCGACGGTCGCGAGCAATTCACCGGTGGCGGGGTTGTGGGTTTCGAATTTCTTGCCGGAGGCGGCGTCGACCCATTTGCCGTCGATCAGCATCTTCTTGTAGGAGCCGTCGGCATAAGGATGGCGCGTGATCGGAACTGCCTGCGAAACAGCCATGTTTGCACTCCCTGTCAAATTGTCGGCTGAGGTGTTTTGGAAGCGTTATATCCCGAATTCTACAGCGCGGCCGCGAAACCGTAAAGCGAGGCGAGCGTTGTCGAGGGTGGCGCGCATGAAAACCTCCCATGCGCCTGCCTGCATGGTACGATGATTTAGAACCTCAGCCACATATGTGTCCGGAGACCGACGATGCCGCACCCCGTGATATCAGCCAATCATGTTGCCGTGATCACCGGAGGGGCATCCGGCATCGGGCTTGCTGCCGCACTGCGATTTGCGGAGGCCGGCATGAAGGTCTGCATCGCCGATCTCGGCGACGACAGGCTGAAGGCGGCCGCGGCAAAACTGTCATCTGCGGCGCCGGGCGGCGCGGCCGACATCATGACGGCGGCGGTCGACGTCAGCCGCGCGGACGCGGTTGCGGAGCTCGAAGCCGGCGTCGCGAAAAGGTTCGGCGGCACCGACATCCTGATGAACAATGCCGGCATCCAGCCCGGCAGCGCGATGTTCGGACCCGCGGACAATTGGCAGCGCATCCTCGGCGTCAACCTGTGGGGCGTGATCAACGGCACCCAGGCCTTCGTGCCCAACATGATCAAGCGCGGCCGGCCGGGGCTGATCATCAACACCGGCTCCAAGCAGGGCATCACCACGCCGCCGGGCGATCCCGCCTACAACGTCTCCAAGGCCGGCGTGAAGGCGTTCACCGAGGCGCTGCAGCACGAGCTGCGCAACACCGACGGCTGCAAGCTGACGGCGCATCTGTTGATCCCGGGCTTCGTCTTCACCGGTCTGACTGCGCGCGGCCGCACCGAGAAGCCGGCCGGCGCCTGGACCGCGGAGCAGACCGTCGATTTCATGATCGAGCGGCTCGAGGCCGGCGATTTCTACATCCTCTGCCCCGACAACGATGTGCCGCGCGCGCTCGACGAACGCCGCATCCTGTGGGCCGCCGGCGACATCGTCGAGAACCGCCCGCCGCTGTCGCGCTGGCACAAGGATTACGGCGACGCGTTCGCAGCTTTCGCGAAAGGGGAGTAGGAAGAGAATCTTAGGATGGGTGGAGCGCAGCGAAACCCATCACCTCTCCTGCGGTCCGCTATTTGATGGGGATCGCTGCGCTCCACCCATCCTTGCACACTTGATGCTCTCGTCATTCCGGGGCGCGCGCAGCGCGAGCCCGGAATCCATCGGGCCGCAGGCTTTGTGGCACGATGGATTCCGGGCTCAGCCCTTCGGGCTGCCCCGGAATGACGACGATGGATGAATCTGCGGGGGACGTCACCGCGTCCGGATTAATTCGCCCGCACGCGGACCGGCGTCTCGGGCTGCGCCACCAGCGCCTCACCGAGTTCGTTCTGCTGAGCGCGGCGAGATGATGGGTATCGCTGCGCTCCACCCATCCTACGCGGCGCGTCATTGCGAGCGGAGCGAAGCAATCCATGCTGCAGCGTGCACGGAACGATGGATTGCTTCGTCGCTCCGCTCCTCGCAATGACGACGGAAGCGTCCTACAGCGTTTCCTGCTTGTGGTCGCAGTTCTTGCAGGTGAACTTGACGCGGGTCTGACCCTTCTCCGCCTGCACCCGGTTCGGCGCGCCGCACTTGCCGCAGACCGCCTCGATCCGGGTCGTGCCCTGCTTGATGACCAGGTTCCGTTTTTCCATGGTCTCGCGGATCAGGCGTTCCGCTTCCTCGCGCAACGATTGCTTCGACATCATCCCACCGGTCATTGGTTTGCGGGCCGCCTCTTAGCACGGCCGCGTGAAGCTTTGACAGGGGGTACCGATCAGACGATCAAGCGATCCACCGGCATCCGGTAATGCCGCGGATTCAGCAGTTTTTCCGGCCGGCCGACGCGGAATACGTTGACGAGGCGCAGGTCGGCACCGACCTTGCCGAGCTTGCGCAGCCGCTCGTTGAAGTCGGGATGATCTGCCAGCGCCGAAATCGGGCATGCCGCGAGCCCGGCGCGGTCAATCTCCAGCCAGCTGCGATAGAAATGCCGCCCCGTCGTGAGTGGATCCTCACCGACCGGACGACAGAACAGGACGATCGCCGATGCCGAGGCGGTCTTGGCGCGGTCGGCAAGCAACGATGCGGCGAGGCCGAGACGATCGAGCGGCCTGAACAGGCTGCCGAGCACGAAGCGGGCAGCCGTGGCCTCGACCGCGTTCATGGCGAGCACGTCGCGATTGAGTCCGTCGAGCTGATAGTGCGGATGACCGGGCGACAGCCGCATCCACCCGAGCAGCTCGGCCCGGTAGTCGTCGCCGTGGATAAAGGAGAATTCGGCCTGGTCGGCCCAACCGGCGATCTCCGTGATTGTCTGGCGATGGCAGATGCAGATCGAATCGTCACGCGCGACGGCAAGCTGCACCAGCGGCGCAGGATCATCCGCCGACTTCGTGAATTTGCCGCGCCACGACATCCGGTGCGCCACATGGCCGGCCAATGGATCGGGCGCGACACCTTGCCTGATCGCAAAACTGCAGAGCAGGGCATATTGCGGCGACAGCGGCTGCTCGATGGTGGTCATGGCCGTGATCGCAAGGCCGCGGCGGTTGAGGGCGAGGCTCATGCCCTCCAGTGCCGCGCCGTGCGAGACCAGCACATCGTGTCCCGCGGGGTCGGCGACCGGCGCGCGGACGCCGGTGTCGTCGACCAGCGCCAGCCGTCCGTCGCCGAGCAAGCGCCAGCGCGTCGGCTGGATATTGTGGACGCTCGGCGCCAGCCGCGCCTCCGCGACCAGCTCACGCAGCAGATCGGGCGTCAGTTCGCTCATGCCGCAGCCAGCCGCTTGGTGAACAGGTGCAGCCGGTGCAGCGGCCGGGCGCCGGCCTTCTCGACCTGGCGCAGCGACGGAGCATTGATGTCCGCGATCCAGGTGCCGCCGAGCGTGCGGTAGCCGGCCTGCTGCAACGCCAGCGCGGTGCGGTAGAGCATCGCGCCATTGAGGCCGCGATTGTGCAGGTCACGACAGACCGACTGATAGATCAGCACCGCGCGGGTGTTCATCATGCGATGCTGCACGAATTTGAACGGCGCGGTCAGCCCGATGCGGCCGCCGATCGCCTTGATCAGCGGATTGAGGTCGGGGATCGCAATGATCGCGCCGGCGGGACGGCCGCGGTGATAGACCACGGTCGAAATCCGCTTGTCGATGATCCACATCATGTCGCCGGCCTGGAACAGATATTCCGCCGCGGTCGGCGGCACGAACATCGGGTTGTCGGCAAAGCCGTCATTGAGGATCAGCCGCGCATCCTCCAGCCGCACCTTGAAGGCGGAACGCTTGATCGGCTGCCAGACGAAATCCGGATCGGCCAGCACCGCACGCTGCTTGTCGCCGAGCAGCTGCTCCGGCTTGCCGCCATCGAGTGCGATCTCGAACGTCGTCATCGGGAAGGTCGCGGAGTAACCGGCGCGTTCGAGGTGCTGCGCGATATGCGGCGGCGACCACATCATGTCGGTGAACGGCGCATGGTCGAAGCCGTCGGTCACGACGCCGATCTGCTGCATCGCCGTCAGATTGAAATTGCCGGCAATCCGGCTCATGCCGCGCGCCGACAGCCATTGCTCGGCCGCGCGCAGCAGCGCATCGGCCACTTCGACGTCGTCGATGCAGTCGAAGAAGCCGAACGCGCCGTGACGGGTGCCGTGCTTGCGGTTTGAGGCGTCGTGGATCGAGGCGGCGATGCGGCCGACCGGTTTTCCGTCGCGATGCGCTGAAAAAAGCGCATAGCGGCCATGGCCCTCGGTGACGAACGGGTTTTTCGCGGCATCGAACATCCGGTCGAAATCGCTCCACAGCGGCGGCACGTAGAGACTGTCGGGCCCATAGGCATTGAGCGCGGCGTCGAAGGCCGCTTTGCGGTCGCCCTCGCGGATCTCTGTTGTCATTTGGCCTCCGGGGTCAGCGCCAGCAGCCGCCGCACCAGCGCCAGCGCGGTTTCGGTGGCGGGATCGGCCGCGGTCACCGGCACGGCGAGCACGATCAGGTCGAGCGGATCATGCCCGAGCACGATGACGTGGGAGGCGTTGTTGGCCGAGATCAGCGACACGATGCGCTCGGCGGCCGGGTCGGTCGACACCAATCCCCACGGCGCTTCGGACGAGCGCAGCACGCGCCGCGCCGACAGGAAGTCGCGCAGCAGCGGCGGATCGTAGGGCCCGAGCTCGTCTTCACGGAAGCGCCGCGCGCTTTCGAAGATCGGATGCCGCGCGAGCTCAGCGATCAGCTGCTCGCGGGTCTGCGCCGGCGACGCCGCGACCGAGTTGAGCACGCCCGGCTCCTGGGATTCGAACAGTGCCCGCAGCGCGTCCGTCATCAGGCCGATGGTCAGGACGCCGGCGATCGCGACCGCGACGAACCGGACCATCTGGGCGGCATCGACATCAGGCGCCATGAAGCTGGCAGCGAGACCGAGCAGGCCCGAAGAGATCAGCCGCAGCGCCATCATGGCAAGGCCATGCCGGCGCGTCTCGGCGCCGCCGCCAGCAATCAGCATCACGGTGACCGTGAGCAGTGCCCCCAGCGCGCCGAGCCGCACCGGGATGTCCGGAAACAGCGTGCGGAAATCGGTGAGGATGAACGGGATCACCACCAGCGCGCCGACCGCCATGCGGCCGATGCTGCGGTTCTCGGAGGCCATCAGCGCGGCGCGGTCGCGCGTCGCCAGCAGCAGTGCACAGGTGGCGAAGCCTGCGAGCTGGAACAGCGCCAGCGTGATCGCAT
The DNA here is from genome assembly GCA_016839165.1 of Bradyrhizobium sp. PSBB068. Classification (NCBI taxonomy): domain Bacteria; kingdom Pseudomonadati; phylum Pseudomonadota; class Alphaproteobacteria; order Hyphomicrobiales; family Nitrobacteraceae; genus Bradyrhizobium; species Bradyrhizobium sp. PSBB068. The sequence continues at coordinate 875,661 of CP069300.1, read as the reverse complement.
AGGGCATCACGAAGCGCTGCAGCCCGAACGTGCCGCCGAGCCCGAGCAGGATGCCGCCGGCGAGCGCCGCGATCTTGACCGGGCGCGGCGCGTGCCGCCGCAGGATGCCCTCGGTGACGATCAGCGCGCCGAGCGGGATCAGCGCGGCCGGGATCACCGAGAGGCGATCGAGCACGAAGCTTCCGCTCCACCACGCAAGACCACGGTCGAGGAACAGGGTCGCGATCACGCCGAGCGCGAGCAGCAGGCGGCGGGTCAGCGGGCTCCTCGGATCGCGCCGATAGAACGTCATCATCGCCACCGCGACGCCGATGGCGCCGCAGAGATTGACGATGGAATCGGCGATCACCCCGGAGGTCATGCGACGCCCGTCAATTGAACGATCGCGCGCCGCACCAGCGGACGCATCAGGGCCGCGACCAGCGCGTTGCGCGGCTTCTCGATCGCCGGCCGGTGCGGATTGAGGAACCAGCCGCGGCAATCGGTGCCGGAGCTGCGGCCGAGGATCAGCGCGACAGCCTCATAGGCCATCAGCATGCCGGTCGAGATCACCATCGGCGCGAACGACATCCGGCTGCGGCGGCCGGCCGCGACCTCGCCGGCGATCGCGAGGTCGACATAGTTGCGCGACGAGGAATGCAGCATCACGTGCTCGATCTCGGCACGCATCGCGGCGCGGCGGTCGTCGTCGGTGATGTCAGTCCAGTCCTTGCCGAGCGTGGGAAAGCCGAGGCGCTGCTCGGGCCGCGGATCGCGCGGGCGCACCACGATCACCGACGGCAGCGGCGACATATAGGCGTCGATCACGGTTGCCTCGGCGTGCTTGGCGGTCCGGTACAGATGCACGCCGGCGGCGATGTCGTCCATGCCGTTGACGATGACCGGGCAGCGTTCGGCGATCCCGGCGAGCTCGCTGGTCCAGTTCTCGCCGAGCACCTCGATCTCGATGGTCGGGTTGATGCGTTTGGCGGCTTCCGCGGCAACCGCCGCCTTTTCGCGGCCGACCTCGTCGGCGAAGGCGAACACCTGGCGGTTGAGGTTGGAGACCTCGAAGCGGTCGATGTCGGCGATCACGAACCGGCCGACGCCGGCGCGCGCCAGCGCCATGAAGGCCGCGCCGCCCATGCCGCCGACGCCGCAGACGAACACCCGCGCCTGGCGCAACAGCTGCTGCTCGTGCTCGTCGATGAAGCCGATGTTGCGGCCGGTGAAGGAGTAATAGTCGAAGTTCATCGCACCGCCCCGCTGTCCTGCCGGCGCGGCCGCAGCGTGCCGAAGGCGCGGCTGTCGTCCAGCCAGTACACCACCGGCAACACCAGCCGTTGCAGCGCCAGCATCGCGGACGCCGCGAGCAATGCCGGCAGCGAGCCCGAGGGCACCTCGCTCATGATGTAACGGCGCGCGCCGGCCAGATCGACGCGGCCGAGCTGCAGCACGTCATCGCCGCGGCCGTAATCCAGCTCGCGCTCACAGAACTCGTTGTAGACGGCATTGCGATGCTTCGGTGCGATCTCGAAGGTTTTCTTCAGCGCATCCGAGCCGCCGGTATAGGCATTGGTGATGACCGAGCGCGCCTCGTCGAAGCCGGCCTCCTCGCCGACACCGAACACCGCGCGATGCCGGGCCATGATGCCCCGCGCGAGCTGCAGATGCGCAAAGCTCTGCCGGGCGCCCGGCAGCGGCGACGGGAATACATCCGAGAAGGTGTCGCTGACCATGCCGACCACCGCCGGCACCTGGGTGACGTTGGAGATCCATTTCGGCCGCAAGCCGTCGCGGGCGAACAGCACCAGCGCGGTCAGGCCATAAAGCACCCAGGACAGCCCCTGCCCGCGCACATCGGGATCGACCATGACGAGGCCGAGATGGGTCACTTCAACGGGCTCGCCGTCGAGCGGCACGTCCATCACCGACAGCGCATTGAAGGCGATCGGCCGGCCGGTGTCTTCCTCGGAGATCAAAGTGACGACAGCGCGCGACAGCCGCTCGGGCTCGCCGGAGAAGATGCCGTAGGTCAGGCTCTCCTCGGGCAGCGTCTTGGCGGCGACGATGCGCAGCTGCCCGACCAGCGCGTCGAGTTCGTCCTTGGGCAGCGACAGGCCGGGGGATTCGACGATCCGGGTGCGCTGGCCGGCCTGGGTGCGCAAGGTGAGATCGATGGTCGGCTGCGACAGTGCCTTCAGCCAGAAGCCGGCATGGTTGCGCAGGCCGTCGAAGGCCGCGCGCACCTTGGCAAAGCCCGAGCTGCCGCGCGAAGCCGGCGTAGGATTGTCGGTGGACGCCATTTCTCTCTGTCCCTCGGGCGCGATCTCTGCACTCGCCCCTGTTAAGGAGCCATGAGCGCAACCTGACGCTGCTCGCCGCAGGGTAAACAAGGCCTTCCGGAAACGGAACAAGTTGGTCCGAACAACGAAAGCGGCGGGTGCAAGACACCCGCCGCTTCGCATGCCTCCAGCTCACGCCGCCTTGGAGACTTCCATCAGCAGGCGCTCGGCCTTGGCATCCTCGATGCGGTTGACGAACTTGCCGCTCTCGTAATTGTCGCGGATCGTCTTGGTCAGCGTGACGCAGGTCTGCACCAGCATCACGATGCCCATCGTGAGATAGCCCTTCATCCAGAGGTCGATCGGCAGGAAGAACACGCCGACGGCGACGAGGAAGGCGGAAGCCGCGAAGGATGCGTAGGTGAAGGTCACCCAGCCGCTGCTGTGGGGTTGGATCGTCTGGTTCATGGTGGTCTCCTTGATCTTGCGAGGTTTGATGTTGGTTCAGTTGCAGGCGAGAGGTTCAGGCGGCGGGCGGGCGCTTGGCCTTGAGCCGCGCCAGCACGTCGTCGGCCGTCGATTTCATGCGTGGGCCAAAACCCTGCTCCGCGAGCTTCTCGGCGACGACGACCGGTCCCGAGGCGGTATCGATCTCGAACAGCGCGTCGTCGGCCGCCTGGATCTCGATCTGCCGCTCGCGCAGCCGCTTCAGCGTCGCTTCCGCTTCCGGCAGCGTTGATTCGTAGGGCCGCGCCGCCTCGATGCCGCTCCGGCGCAGCGAACGCACCGCCTCGGACGCGCGGGCGAGGCGCCGGCCGCGATCAAGCTCGGCAATGCGCGCCTCGGCATTGGCGACGTGGCGCTTCAGCCGGGTGATCTCGGTGGCGAACAGCGTGCGCGCGGTCATCGCGGCATCGCGTTCGGCTTCGAGGTTGGCGATCGCCTGCGCGGCTTCGCGCGCGAGGTCTTCCCGGCCGCCCTCGAGCGCCGCCGATGCGCGCACCTCGAGATCGGCGATCCGGGTGTTGGTGGCGTCGAGCCGGCGGCCCTCCTGCGCGTCGCCGGCGATCGCGAGGGCCAGCGTCCGCTTCGAGCGGTCGACGGCGGCGGCGGCATCACGCATCTGCTGGTCGAGGACGACCAGCGCGGTCCGGTCTTGCAGTTCCTCTTCCGCTGCCGCCACGCTGCCGCGGAAAATTGTCAAAACGGTTTTGAACATTTGGTCGCTCCCTGTTATGAGCATCGCTCATGAATCTCTTGTACCATATAATGAGCATTGCTCAAGTATTATTTGAGCGACGCTCAAGGTTGCGGTTAACGACGGGTGAAACATGTCCAAGGCATTGGAACGACGAGCAAAACTACGCGAAGCGCTGATCGAGGCGGCGGAACGGGCAATTGCGGCAAAGGGCCTCGGCGGCCTGAAAACCCGCGAACTGGCCCAGGAAATCGGTGTCGCCAATGGCGGCGTCTACAATCTGGTCGAGGATGTCGACGAGCTGATCCTGCGCGTCGGCTCACGCACGCTGGCCCGGCTGGATGCCTCATTGTCGCTGGCGGAGATCGGCGGAGCGGCGGCGCCGCGCGAGATGCTGGTGCGGATCGCGGTCGCCTATTGCGACTTCGCCGCCGACAATCTCGAACTGTGGCGAGCGCTGTTCGAGCATCGCATGCAGCCCGGCAAGCCGGTGCCGGAATGGGCGATCACCGAGCAGATGGAATTGTTCCGCCACATCTACAAGCCGCTCGCAGCACTGTTTCCGCAGCGCTCGCCGGCGCAGCTCGGCGTCACCGCACGCAGCCTGTTCTCCGCCGTGCACGGCATGGTCGCGCTCGGGCTGGAGCACAAATTGATCGCCGTGCCGATCGACCAGCTGCGCAGCGAGATCGCGACACTGACGCGCGCGATGGTCGACGGACTGACGGCGAAGAAGGAGTAGCGCCGGTGTCCCCATCCAGCGGAAAATCTGCGCGCGGCATGAGCTGCGGCAATCGGCGCCATGCTGCTTTGACGACCGATAGACTAGCAGAGCCTCTGGTTTCGCGACCCCGCGACTTGTCTACCGGCTGTGGGGTTCTACCTATTACAGCGCGCAAAGGCCGCCCTGCCCGGCGGCCCGCGCATCGAAGCAACTGAGGTCACGCGCGTGTCCACCAATATCGATCCAGACCAGCACGACGACATCATGTACCCGCAGGTCCTGCCGTTTGTGTTGGTCCACGCGGGGTGTCTGGCGGCGATCTGGACCGGCGTCTCATGGCAGGCGATCGCAATTTGCGTCGCGCTGTACTGGCTGCGCATGTTTGCGATCACCGCCGGCTATCATCGCTACTTCTCGCATCGGGCTTACGCGACGAGCCGGACGTTTCAATTCATCCTGGCATTCCTTGCCCAAAGCAGCGCCCAGAAAAGCGTGCTTTGGTGGGCCGCGAAACATCGGCATCACCATCTTCATTCGGATACCGAGCACGATGTGCATTCACCCCGGCATAAGGGCTTCGTGTACAGTCATGTCGGCTGGATCTTCTATCGACAGCATGATGCAACGGATCTGACGAAAGTTTCGGATTTTGCCGTCTATCCGGAGTTGATGTGGCTGCACAGGCTGGAGGTCTTGCCGGCGATCGTGGTCGCAGCCCTGTGCTTCCTGATTGCCGGATGGCCGGGACTGGTGGTCGGTTTCTTCTGGAGCACGGTGCTGGTGTATCACGCGACGTTTTGCATCAACTCGCTTGCGCATGCTCACGGACGCAAGCGCTATGTGACGGGCGACGACTCCCGCAACAATTGGCTGCTGGCCCTGTTCACGATGGGCGAGGGCTGGCACAACAATCATCACGCCTACCAGAGCAGTGCGCGGCAAGGCTTCCGGTGGTGGGAGATCGATGCGACCTATTATGTCCTGGTGGCGTTGTCCTGGCTCGGCATCGTCCGGGAGCTGAAGGCGCCGCCCGCGCAGGTGCTCCGCAACGAGCAGCGCCTGGGATCGCGCGTGGTCAAGCGAACGGCCGAACAGCTCGCCAGCCGCTTCAATCCCGAATACATCGCGCAGGCCATCAGAACGTCGGTGCACGAAACCGGATTGTCGGTGCGGGAGGCGCTTGCTCTGTTGCAGCACCGTGCCGACCTGCATCTGCCCAGCGTCCCGACGCGAGAGCGGTTGCTGGCGGAAGCCCAGGCGATGTTCGCCAAGACGAGTTCGCTGGACGACATCGTCGACCGCGCACATGAGCTGCTGGTGGAATCGGTTTGCCTGCTCCTGGCGGTCCCCCCGGCGCTGGCCGGCGCAAGGTCGAAACCTCAAGCGAGCCAGCGGTAGCGTCTTGCGACACAACAAGCCTCGAAGCATTTCAACACATGCCGCTCGGGTGCGGCGAAGCCCTTGCCTGCCCTGCTCCCGCGTTGCAGGATTCAAGCGCCGAAAACCTTCAGCAGTGGGCCTTGCATGAAACCGTGTATCGTGGTCGCCGCAGTGGCGCTCATCCTTGCAGTATCAAGAGTCACGCCGGCCTCCGCCGCGCAGCTCATACCGGAATGCTCGATGTCGGCGACATTGGCGGATTGGGGCGAAAACTCGACCGGCGATATCGATATCGCCTCAGGCGAAAGCTGCCAGATCCCGATCGGGATCCGCGGCACGGTGACGGATTCGTCGATCTCGCAGAAGCCGGCCTATGGCAAATTGAAGAAGATCAACGCGACGACCTTCGAGTACCGGGCGAAAGCCAAGTACAAGGGCAATGACAGCTTTGCCATCAAGGCGACGGGTCAAGGGCCGAAGGCCTCCGGCACCTCCGTCATCACCGTGCACGCCACGATCAAGTAATCGCTCTGGCGGCATTCGACTCCCTCGCCCCATTCTTACAGGGAGAGGTGAAGCAGAGTCTGCGGCTCGTGTTACGCCGGCCGCGCGCCGGTGCGGATGATTGAGCCGATATGCTGGCCGCGCAGCGCCGCGGTGAGCCGGCCGGGAACCAGACCATTGATGACCTGCACGCGCTCGATGTGCCTGGCATTGGCCATCACCTCGAGCAGCGCGGGATCGAACGGCAGCGTGCCCTTCAGCCTGGCGAGATCGGCGAAGCTCGTCTCACGCAGCAGCTCGGCCTTCTTGCCCTCGGGACCATTGGGATCGTCGGTGTAGACGCCGTCGACATCCTCGACGATCGTCAGCCCGGCGGCGCCGAGCGCATCAGCGAGCAGGAACGCGCCGGTGTCGGCGCGGTGCAACGGGATGCGCGAGTTCGGAAACTCGTGATGGTGATAGGGCGGGAACGCGCTGCCGACCACCGCGCGCGACGCGGAGAGGTGGATCGCAAGCTGGCTCGCGATGGTCGGATGCTCGATATAGGACACGCCGTCCGGCGCGAGCAAGCAGCCGAGGATATGGCCGTTCTGCCCGGCCTCGCTCGCCGCGAGCGGCTGGAGCGAGCCGACCGGCAGTCCGAGGTCGAGGCCGACGCTGTAGAGATGGCGGGCGCGGATGCCGGCGCCGGTCAGGATCAGCATGCGGTGCTCGGGCAGCAGTGCGCGCAGCTCACCGACGATCGGCAGGATCGCCTCATGGCCGCGATCCATGATGGAGCGGCCGCCGATCTTGATCACCTGCAGCCACGGCAGCAGCGGAATCGAACGTCCGCCGGCGACGGGACGGGTGAGATCGCCGTCGAGCAGGGTCTGGCGCGCGAGCGGCGAAGCGACGTGCTTGATGGTGTCATCCATGGTCGTGTCTCTGCTCAGTTCGCGGTGATGATGGTGCCGATATGTTCGCCCGCGAGCGCGCGGGTGAGATTGCCGGGGACGAGGCCATTGACGATCTGCACCTGGCGGACATGGCGTGCACTGGCGAGCAGGTCGAGCACCGGGAATTCGAGGATCGAATCCTGCAGGCCCTTGGCCTTCATCTCCGCGACCGAGATCTTCGGAATGAAGGTCGCGCCCTTCGAGGTCTTGGGGTTCGCGGTGTAGAGGCCGTTCTCGTCCTTCACATAGATCATCGCCTTGCAACCGAACTGTTCGGCGACGAGGAAGCAACCGGCGTCGGTGCGGTAGGGCGGGATCATTCCCTCGGGCGCAGGCCGCATCCACAGGCCATAGGGCGGCATGCCGCTGAAGATCACGGCGTTGACCTCGGCGAGATACAGCGGCACGGCCGACAGGCCGGCGCCGCTGACCGCGGAGATGCCGTGCTTGGCGAGCAATTGGCCCAGCATCACCGCGTTCTGGTCGGCGACCGAGGCGCCGAGCTGCGACAGCACGCCAGCCGGCAGCCGCAGCCCGGCCGCGATCGAATAGAGATGCCGGGCGCGGGTGCCGGCGCCGGTTCCGATCAGCAGCTTGTGCGCCTTGCGCGCGGCGACGATCTCGTCGACCAGCGGGTAGACGGCGGCACGGCCGCGGTCGATCACGCTCTGCCCGCCGATCTTGATGACGGTGGCATCGGGCAGGATCCGGAAGTCCGACGCCGCCTCCGCCGTCGCCAAAAGCTGCGGATCGGTCAGCGACCGCTGCATCAGGAGCGCTTCGAGCTCCGCCGTCGTGCTTGCCATGAGAACCGTCCTTATCTCCAATGCGCTTGGCATTGCTTCCGGATCGCACTGGTAGCGGTAAGCGGGGCGGGTCTCAAGACCTCGATGATTTTGCTTATTTGCTGAGGTCTGGCTTAGTAAGAGACCATGAATGATTTCACCCAAGCGCTGGAACTGGCTGCCGGCCTGATCGGCCACTTTGATCCGGAGCTACGCCAGATCGTCGGCCTGTCGCTTGGCGTCAGCCTGACGGCGAGCCTCGTTGCCTTCGCGATCGGGGCGCCGATGGGCACAGCGCTGGCCATCTACCGGATCCGGGGCAGGGTTGCGTTGATCGTCGTCGTCAATGCGCTGTTGGGGTTGCCGCCGGTGGTGGTGGGACTTGCCGTGTACCTGCTGCTGTCCCGATCGGGGCCGTTGGGGGCGCTGGGGATTCTGTTTACGCCGACCGCCATGGTGATCGCGCAGGCCATTCTCGGCATTCCGATCGTCATTGCGCTGGTGCACCGGACGATGGTGGGTGTCTGGGCTCGTTACGGCGATGCCCTTCTCGTCGACGGCGCCTCGCGCTTGCGTGCCACCTGGACGCTCATGGCTATCGGACGCGACGGGCTATTGACCGCGTTTCTCGCGGCTTTCGGCCGGGCGATCGCAGAGGTCGGCGCGATCATCATCGTCGGCGGCAACGTGCGCGGGCATACCCGCACCATGACCACAGCCATCGCATTGGAGACGAGCAAGGGAGAGCTAAGCCTTGCGCTGGCGCTTGGCATCATCCTCGTCATCCTGTCGATGACCGTGAGCGCATTGAGCTTCCTGATTGGACGCATCTTGGCCGGTCGCTGAAGCCCCAAACAATATCGTCGTTCAAGGGAGATCGCCCGCATGAAGCACTGCCTCGGCTCACTCCGTATCCTCGCAATCATCGCGCTTGCCGTGCTTGGCGGGCAGACCGTCACGCATCCAACTTGGGCGGAAGATCAGACCATTGTCGTGGCGTCGACGACGTCCACCCAGGATTCCGGGCTGTTCAGCTACCTGCTCCCGATCGTCAAGCAGAAGACGGGCCTCGAGGTGAAGGTGCTGGCACAAGGCACCGGTCAGGCGCTCGACACCGCGCGCCGCGGCGATGCCGACGTCGTGTTCGTGCATGCCCGATCGGCTGAGGAGAAGTTCCTTGCGGAGGGGTACGGCGTGAAACGTTATCCCGTGATGTACAACGACTTTGTCGTCGTCGGTCCGAAGGACGATCCGGCAGGCATCAAGGGCCAGGGTGTCCTCGCCGCGCTGCAAACCATCAAGACCAGAGCCGCGCCGTTCGTCTCCCGTGGCGATCATTCCGGCACCCATATTGCCGAGCTGAGGCTTTGGAAAGAAGCCGGCATCGACATCGCGAACGACCGCGGCTCCTGGTACAAGGAAATCGGCCAGGGCATGGGTGCGGCGCTGAGCATGGCCTCGGCGTCGAGCGCCTATTTGCTGTCCGACCGCGGCACGTGGCTGGCGTTCCAGAATCGCGGCGACGTGACAGTTCTGGTCGAAAGCGACAAGCGGCTGTTCAATCAGTACGGCGTGATGCTGGTAAATCCGGCCAAGCATCCCACGGTGAAGAAGGAAGCCGGCCAGCGCTTCATCGACTTTCTGATTTCGCCGGAAGGACAGAGCGCGATCGCCGGCTACAAGATCAACGGCCAGCAGCTATTCTATCCCAATGCGAACGATCCCAATGCTTGAAGGAAGCAGCCCGGTCGCGTTCCCTGAGCATGCGCCGAGCCCGCCCTACTGCGGGGACATAGCCTCAGAGCGGCCGCCTGGCCTTACGGATCGGCCACCGGCAGCTTGACGGTCACGCGCAGGCCCGAGCGTCCGGCGCCGGTCACATTCTCGAACAGGATCGAACCCGTGGCACGATCCACAATCCGCTTCACGATCGAGAGCCCGAGCCCGGCCCCCTCGCCGCTCGGCTGGCCGCCGCGAAAGAACGGCTCGCCTATCTGCGCCAGATCCTGCGGCGGAATCCCCGGCCCGGTGTCCTCGATCTGGATGACCGCCATGGCGTCCTCGCGATGGACGCTGAGATCGACGGCGCCGCCATTGGGCGTGAACTTGATCGCGTTCTCGACCAGGTTCCGGACCGCCGAGGTCAGGGACATCGGATCACCGTTCACGGCGACCGCCTCGACGGTCGTGAAACCGAGATCGATGTTGCGAGCCGCCGCCTCCGGCAGCAGATCGGCGACGACACCCTTTGCGATCTTGTCCAATTCCACCGCGGCGCTTACGGCAGATGGCGCAGCGTCTTGACGCGCCAGCGCCAAGAGTTGCTCGAGGAGATGCCTGGTGCGCCGCATGCCGCTCTTCAACGCATCGAGCCGCTCGCGCGTCTCCGCGGGCATGTCGAGCGAGGCAAGGTTTTCCGCCTGCAGGCTGAGCGCGGTGACCGGCGTTCGAAGTTCATGGGCCGCGTCGGCGATGAAGCGCCGTTGCTGATCCATCATGACGCGCGTCCGCCCGAGTAATCCGTTGATCGAGCCAAGGAACGGCCGGAGCTCGCTTGGCGTGCCGGTTGCGGGCAGCGCGCCGATGTCGTCCACCCTGCCGGCGTCGAGATCGCCGGCGAGGCGCAACATCGGGCGGAACGATCGGGCGATCACCAATGCGGTCATCAGCAGCAGGCACGGCACCAGCGCGGCGATCGGCAACAGCGTGCGCACCGCCATGTCTCCTGCGATCTCGGTGCGGATCTCGGTCTGCTGCGTCACCGCAAAGCGGCTGCCGTCCGACCGCGTCCGAAGCAGCGCGCGGACCGGCTGTCCGTGATAGACGTCATTGTGCAGCCCATCCGTCAGGCCCCACAGCCGGCGATCGTCAGTGGCGCCGCGCGGCGCCTCGCCCAACTCGACGACGGCGACCTCGGCTTCCGCATCGACACCGGTGACCGGGCGGCTTTGCCGGAGCGGAGCGCTCAGCGCGAAGCTGCCGATCTGGATCAGGACGGAGTCCTGCATCTCGATCGCTTCGCTGTAGGCCCATCGGTACGCCAGGATTCCGCCGACGGCGCCCGTCAGCAGAATGATCGCCGTGAGTCCAACGAACAGGCGCCCGCGCAGCGATCCCATCATCTCGAACGATCCACCATCCATCCGACGCCGCGCACGTTCCTGATCGCTGACGCGCCGAGCTTTCTGCGCACCGCGTGGATCAGGAACTCGACTGCGTTGCTCTCGACCTCCTCGCTCCAGCCATAGATCTGGCGTTCGAGCTCGGCACGGGACAGGATCGTTCCCGGCCGGTTCAAGAGCGCCTGAAGCAGGGCAAACTCGCGGGCGCTGAGCACGGCTTTTTCTCCACCGAAGGCGGCCTCCCGCGTTGCCGGGTCCAGTTGCAGCTCGCCATTGGTCAGCACCGGCGCCGATCCGCTGCCCTCGCGCCGCAACACCGCACGCATGCGCGCCAGCAATTCCGCGATCTCAAACGGCTTGACCAGGTAGTCGTCGGCGCCGAGATCGAGTCCCCGGATGCGATCGTCAAGCGCGTCGCGCGCGGTGAGAATGATGACGGGCAGGCGCATCGAGGCCGCACGGATCGCCTTGAGGACGTCGAGGCCGTCGGTCAACGGCAGTCCGAGGTCGAGCAGTGCGATATCGTAGGTCTCGCTGCGGCTGGCTTCGACGGCGAGATCGCCATCGCGCACCCAGTCGACGGCATAGGCGGCATCCCGCACCGCCTCGACGACGGCGGCGCCGATCATCCTGTCGTCCTCGACCAAGAGCACCCGCATCGCCCGTCCGTCCATCCCGATCCGTGCCGGAGCTCCACCCGGCGAAACTGCTTCGTATCGCGCAACCCGCGACACAAGCGCGATCATATCAGCTTCGACTTAGCCGGAACTTAGGGCTTTCGGCGCCTGCGTGGCGGCCACGCGGCCCGGCTAAGCCGGAGCTAAGTCTCGTAGGGCACGCTCCGTGTCGAATCCGGCGGAACCGCCGGCGATCCCACAGCGGAGTTCACCACCGTGCAGGTTACCCGACGCATCGGCCGCAGCATGCTGAACAAGGTCCCCGAAGTCACCCTCGTGTTCTGGCTGATCAAGATCATGTCGACCACGGTCGGCGAGACCGGCGCCGATTATCTCGCCGTCCATGTCGGCCTTGGCACAAGCGTGACCGGCCTGATCATGGCGGCCCTGCTTGCGGCCGTGCTGGCTGTCCAGCTGCGGATGGGCCGATACGTGCCATGGGTCTACTGGCTGACGGTCGTGCTCGTCAGCATCGTCGGCACGCAGATCACCGATGCGCTGACCGACAAGCTCGAGATCAGCCTCTACGTCAGCACGGCGCTGTTCGCGACCGCGCTGGCGGCGACCTTTGCGATCTGGTTCGCGGTCGAGCGGACATTGTCGATCCACAGCATCGTGACCACGCGGCGCGAATTGTTCTACTGGGCGGCGATCCTGTTCACCTTCGCGCTCGGGACCGCCGCGGGCGACCTTGCCACCGAAGCGCTGGGCCTCGGCTTCAACGTCGGCGTCGTGGTGTTCATGGCGCTGATCGCAGGCGTCACTGCTGCCTACGCGCTCGGCGCCAACGAGGTGCTGGCGTTCTGGATCGCCTACATCCTGACCCGGCCGCTCGGCGCCTCGTTCGGCGACATGCTGTCGCAATCCCGCGACTATGGCGGCCTCGGCTTCGGCACGATCTACACCAGCCTCGCCTTCCTCGCGGTGATCGCCGCGCTGGTCGGCTGGCTCTCGTTCGCAGACGGCAGCGAGCGAACCCCCGAAGCATCACCCCGCGCATGAGTTCGCCGCCCGTCCAAGAGGTCGTCCGCCGAAGCAACCCTAACAGGAGAACCACAATGAACAGAACGATCCTCGCACTTGCCGCAATCCACGCTCTCGTGGTGACTTCACCATTTCCGCATGCGAGCGGAGGCCTGACCCTGCTGCCACGCGCGCAAGCCGCCGCCTCCAAACTCGGCGACCTGACGCCGTTCCGCAGCATCGCCGCCGATGTCGCAGCACTTGTCGACAAGGGAGACCTCGCCGGCGCCAAGACGCGGATCAAGGATCTCGAAACCAAATGGGACGAAGCGGAAGCCGGCTTGAAGCCGCGCGCGGCCGCGGACTGGCACACGGTCGACAAGGCGATCGATCGCGCGCTCGAGGCGGTGCGTGAGACCAATCCGGACGCCGCCAAATGCAGGAAGGCGCTCGCCGAGTTGCTCTCGATCATGGACCAGATGAAGGCCTGATCCCGTCGTCCATCATTTGACCACCCGCCGGCGGCATCGACCGCCGGCGGTGTATCTCGAAGTGACGAATCTTGGAGTGACCACCCCATGGATATGCTGCTCGACAACACCACCGCGGAGCGCACGGGCAAGGTTCCCGCCGTCACGCTGGGCTTCTGGATCATCAAGATTCTCGCCACGACGCTCGGCCAAACCGGCGGCGATGCGGTCACGATGTCGATGAATCTCGGTTATCTCGTCGGCACCGCGATCTTCGTTGCGATCGCGGCCCTGGTCTTCGCGCTGCCGCAGCGGGCGGGCAAGCACGCGTGAGCTTGTTCAGGCCTTGTTCGGCGTGAAGATCACCTTGCCCTTGAATGCCGCCGCCTTCGCAATGGCTTCCGCAAATCCCTCGAGGCCATAGCTCCCGACCACCGGGGCGCTGATCGCCCCTGAGGCAACCATCGGCACGAGATGGTCGTACATCGTGGCCAGCGCCTCGTCGGTCGCAGTCTTGCCCCAGTGGGCGAGCCAGAAACCGCGCACGGACACCTCGTTGAAGATCACGCTCAAGGCCGAGCCGGAGAACGGCTGTCCGCTCATCGCGCTGTAGATGACGAGCACACCCTTCGGCGCCAGGCAGTTCATCAGGTTCAAGGCCGACGCGCCGCCGACGACGTCGAGCGCCAACTGGATCGGCGCCTTGCCGGTCTCCTTGGCGACGCGTTTGGCAAGATCCGGCCCGTCGACCAGCACGATATCGCCGCCGACCGCCTTGACTTCATCCACGACTTCCTCGCGGCGGACGATGTTGACCGTCTTGAGCCCAAGCGACCTGGCGATGGCGATCACCGCGCGCGCCGTCGCCGAATTGGCGCCGTTTTGAATCACCCAGCCGCCGCGCGGGATTTTGACGAAATCGGTCAGCAGCAGATAGGCGGTCGCCGGATTGACCGCGATCATCGATAGCTGCTGGATGTCGGCAGCTTCGGGCAACGGACGCTGCCAGGACGGCGTGAACTTGAGCCGTTCGGTCCAGGTCGGGATCGTGAACGGGATCAGCGTGCGGTCACCTTCCCTGAGGTTCTTGACCTGCGCGCCCGCAGCGATGACGCGCCCGACACCCTCGATCCCGAGTGTCGCCGGCGGCGTCGGCAGGTAACCGTAGCGCCCTGCGATGATCATGAAGTCCGAGTTGTTGATCGGCGCGGCCTCGACCGCGACCACCACCTCGTTCGGCCCGGGGCTGCCGACATCGGGCACCTCGTTGAGTCTCACCGCTTCCGCCGGACGTCCGAACGCAACCACCTGAACCGCCTTCATGGCACTATCTCCCGATTTTATTCTATACTTGTAAGTACAGAATATGGGCAACGTCAATGACTGGATTTGCCTTCACGGTAAGGTGAAGGCTTCACATCGGACGCGGGAGTACATAAAACAGCACCATGGCAAGGCCGCGCAGTTTCGATCCGGACGACGTCCTGGAGATCGCCCGCCAGGTATTCTGGCAGAAGGGGTTTCAGGCGACCTCGCTCGACGAGATCACGGCGGCGAGCGGGATCGCGAAGCCGAGCCTTTATGCAGCGTTCGGCGACAAGCACGCGCTGTTCCTGCGGGTGCTGGACCGCTATCACGACGGCATCCTCGGCTGGGCCGAGCGCGTGCTGGCGCAGCCGGGGCCGGCCCGGGAGGCGATCAGGCAGTGGCTGACCGGCTTCATCCCGTATTGCTCGGGCGAGAAGGGGCAGCGCGGCTGCCTGTCGATCAATTCGGCGACCGACGGCTCGCTCGATCAGGCCGCGCTCCGCAAGAGCATCGAGCGCTACAACCGGCGGCTCGAGGAGCTGTTGCGCACGCGGCTGCGCGCCGACCGCGCCCAGTTCAAGAAGGGCTTCGATCCCGACGTCACCGCGCACACGGTCATGGTGGTGCATGCCGGACTGATGGCGCTCGCGCACCAGACGCCGGATTCGAAGCAGGTGAAGGCCGTGATCGACCAGGTGCTGGGCCTGCTCGCCTGAATCGTGAGGCGATTTGAAGCGCCCGGCCGGTCAGAGATCGAGCTGGATCCGCTCCTCGCCTTCCGCTTCCGGCTTCGCCGGCACGGCGCAGCAGATCAGCACCTCGTCATCGGCCACCGCGGCGGTCGGCTGCTTCTGATAGGTCACGGCACCCGCCAGCAGTTTCGTCCGGCATGTTCCGCAATTGCCTTCCCGGCAACTGAAGGCAGGACTGAGGCCGCGTGCTTCCGCCAGTTCGAGCAGCGTTCCGGATTCCGGCGTCCAGCGCGCTTCCTTCAGCGATGCGGTGAAGGCGACCGGGACCGGCGCGGTCGCGGCCGGCCGGCGCGGCGACACCGGCGCGGCCACGTCCGGCGTCCTGGCCAGCGAGGATGGCCCGAATGCCTCGGCGTGAATCCGGCGATCGGCAATGTTGTAGTCGCGCAGGGCTTCATAGAGCGATTGGGTGAACTGCGGCGGCCCGCACAGATAGAAATCGTAGTCGTTGAACGGCAGGACACGCGACAGCAGCGCCATGTCGATCCGCCCCGCGGCGTCGTAATCCGTGCCTTGTTCGGCGCCATCGACGTCGCTGAGCACGCGGATGATCCGGACCGCGCCGCCGGCGGCCGCAGCCAGTTGCTGCAATTCGTCGCCGAACGCACGTTCCGCCTTGGCATGCGCGGCCTGGAACAGGAAGATCGGCCGGATGCCGCGGGTGCGCAGCCCCTCATAGACCACGTGGCGCAGCATCGCGAGCAGCGGCGTGATGCCGACGCCGCCGGCGAGCAGCACCGCCGGCCGCTTCTCGCGCGCATCGATCGTGAAACCACCGGCCGGCGCGCGCGCCTCGATGATGTCGCCGACACGGATGGCGTCGTGCAGATGCTGCGACACAACGCCGTCACGCTTCACGCTGATGCGGTACATGCCGTCCGACGGCGCGACCGACAATGTATAGGTGCGGATGGTCGGCTTGTCGGCGTTGGGGAGCGCGATGCGGATCGGCAAATGCTGTCCCGCCCGGTGCGGCAGCCGCCCCGCGCCGTCGTCCGGCTGCAGATGAAACGAGCGGATCGAGCGGCTCTCGTCGACGATTCTGGCGACCTTGAAGGGACGCCACTGCGTCGCAAGCTCGGCTGCGCGGATGCGATCTGCGGCCTGCGCCCAGTCGCCGGTCATCAATGCATTCGGCGACCAGCCTTCGGCGCGGAACGCCCAGCGCAGCGGCAACGCGCCGCGCCTGCGCACCACACGGCGGGCCCGAAAACTCCACAGCCGTTCGGCACCCTGGAACGCCGCGATCTCGGGCGAATCCAGGATCACTTCGGCATCGCCGGTCAGTTGCAGCATGTCGCCGGTTTCGAAATCGACGAAGGCCAGTCCAGCCTTGCCGTTGACGAGGATGTTGCCGAGCGTGTTGAAGAACAGGTTTCCGGCGAAATCCGGAATGGTGAGCGTGCCGTCGGCGGCGACGCGAACGAAGCCTGCTCTGCCGCCGCGATGCGAGACGTCGACCTGGCGACGGTCCTCGCGCTCGGCATAGGACGCCACGAAGAACGTATCTGCCGCCTGGATCATGTCGCGCGCGGCCTGATCGAGCGCCGTGTTCGTCTCGATTTCGCCGGTGAACGGCTGATCCGGCTCGCGCACGAAAGCGAAATCGCGGAGCTGGATGTATTGCGGGCAGTTGCCGAAGCTCTGATCGAGTTCGAAGCTCAGCGCCTGGCCGGACGATGCACGGAGCAGCCCGTTGGCGCGGTTGCGCCGCCGCGTGTGCAGCTCGATGCCCAGCAACGCGACGGCATCGCTCTCGCGCATGCCTTCACTGACGGGATCGCTTGGATCAGGCCGTGCAGCGATCTCGAGGCTGCGCGATGTCGGCGAGGCGATGAAGCCGGGCCGGCCGGCCAGCAAGGAGGCCCACGCGTCGCCGCTCCGGTCCACGCTGCCGACCACGATGAAAGGAATCTGCGCAAAGAAATCGCGATGCTGGTCGGGCATGTAATCGCGCACCGCGCGCTGGCCGACCGCCTCCATCTTCTCGGCGACGCCGACCCGCTGCTGGATCGCCTTCTCGCCGGCATGCCAGGCCGCGAGCTTGCTCATGGTTCGCCTGTCGCTCATTGCCTTGCCCTCCCTTTCGGGCTTGCACGGGCGCGCCCTGGGACGCGCCCGCTCAGCACATCACGCAGCTTTGGACAGACCGACGCGGGTCTTGGCAAAGGGCACGAAGCCCGGCAGCGCCTCGATCCGGCGCAGGAACGCGTTGACGTGCGGATAGGCGGAGAGATCGACATTGCCTTCCGGCGCGCTCGACAAATAGCTGTAGAGTGCGACGTCGGCGATGGTCGGCTGCGCGCCAACCAGCCAGTCGCGATCGGCGAGATGAGCCTCGAGCCGCTTCAGCATCACATGGGCGCGCGCGATCACGTCGTCCGGATTGAACTTCGCGCCGAACACGGTGATGAGCCGCGCCGCGGCGGCACCAAAGGCGAGATCGCCGGCGGCGACCGAGAGCCAGCGCTGCACCGTCGCGGCGCCCTTCGCATCCTGGGGCAGCCAGTCGGTGCGGCCGAACTTGGTCGCGAGGTAGACCAGGATCGCGTTGGAATCCGCGATGATCGTGCCGTCGTCGTCAAGCACCGGCACCTGGCCGAACGGATTGAGCGCCAGGAATTCCGCCGTCTTGTGTGCTCCGGACCCGAGGTCGACCTCGACCAACTCATGCGGAATTCCGAGCAGGGAGATGAACAGGCGGGCGCGATGTGCGTGACCGGAGAGCGCGAAGTGATAGAGCTTCATGGTGCCGTTCCTCATGTCGTGGACGGGGCCATTCCCGACCGCGACCTCAAGGTGGCTCATTGCATCGATGATTATAATGACCGTCGTAGGAACTTCATTATTGCAAATATCGCAATAACGGTCAAACCTCGACGATCACGTAATTGTCCTCGATGTGCACCGGAAACGTCTCGGCGACGTAAGGGCCCTTCTGCAACTCCGCGCCGCTTTCGACCGCGACCGGATAGGAGCGGATCCTGAACCGCTTCGGGTCGAACCAGGATTGGCCGTTGCGGATGTCGAACTCCCAGCCGTGCCACGGACAGCGCAGCATCTCGCCGACACGGTCGCGCTGATAGATGCCGGGCTCCGGCGAGGTCAGGCGCGCGACGCAGGCGGCCTTCTCCAGCGGCGCGCCTTCATGCGGGCAGCGGTTGAGCAGCGCGAAGAACTCGCCGTTGACGTGGAACACGACGATGTCGCGGCCCTCGATGCCGAACACCTTGTTGCCGCCGGCAGGTATTTCGCTGGTGCGCGCGACGATGTGACGGGTCATCTCAGTCCTAGAATTTGTAAACCGCACGCGCGTTGCTGTTGAAGATCTTGCGCCGTTCGGCGTCCGTCAGCGGCGTCTTGAAGGCGTAGCGGGCGTCGTCATAGTCCCAGTGCGGATAGTCCGACGAGAACAGCAGACGGTCGATGCCGACCCACTCGATCAGCTGACGCAGGTGCTTGGCTTCATCGGGCTCGTCGATCGGCTGGGTCGTGAACCAGAAGCTCTCCTTCACATATTCGCTCGGCCTGCGCTTCAGATGCGGCACCTCGCTGCGGAAGCGTTCGAAGTGCTGGTCCATCCGCCACATCGTCGCGGGGATCCAGCCGAAGCCGCCCTCGATGAACACGATCTTCAATTTCGGGAAGCGCTCGGGAACGCCTTCCAGCACCAGGCTCGTGAGGTTCGAGGCCACGGTGTGCGCGTTGGACTGGTGCTCTTCGCAGTAATAGGACGGCCAGCCGCCGCCGGTCGGCGCGTGCCCGCCATAGCCGCCGACATGGATGCCGAGCGGCAGATCGAGCGCCTGCGCGCGCTCGTAGATCGGCCAGTAGCGGCGGCGGCCGAGCGGCTCGTTGGCGCGCGGCGAGACGTTGATCTGGATGTATTCGCCTGATTTGGCGCAGCGCTCGATCTCGGCAAGACCGAGGTCGGAGCCGTCCTGCCCGACCAGGATCGATGCCTTCAGCCTGGGATCGCGATGCGCCCAGAACGCCAGCTGCCAGTCGTTGATGGCGCGCTGGATCGCGGCGCCGAACTCCAGGTTCTGCTGCGAGAAGATGAAGAGATCGAGCACCTGCAAAATGCCGAACTCGACATCAAACGGATCGAGGTGCTGCTTGCGCATGAAATCGAGATCGGAGCCGGGCACGCCGCCGGTCGGCGGCCAGGCATCGCGCCGCGCGATCAGCGGCGAGGAGCGCGGATACGGCGTGGTGCCGATATAGGGCGTACGCAAATGGCTGCCGTATTCCTTGAGATGCTGCTGCCAGCGCTTCGGCAGGAACTCGTTGAGGTCGCTATGCGAATGGATGCTCGGATGGATGTCGCAATCGATGATCTTCAGCCGTGTCGCAGCGGTCGTTTCCTGGTCGAGCATCGGGCGGTCGATGACGTCACTCATGCGATCCTCCATTGAATTGAGCCGGTGTGGCCGTCACCTCTCCCCATCGGGGAGAGGTCGGATTGCATCGCCAGATGCAATCCGGGTGAGGGCCTTGCGGTCCCTCGCGAGACTTGCGCCCCCTCACCCGGCGCTGCGCGCCGACCTCTCCCCGGTGGGGAGAGGTGTGGCACTGCCGATGTGATGTCGAGCTTCGTCATGGTCAGGCGTCGAGCTTCAGACGCGGAAAGGTTTCCAGCGGATTGTCTTCGCACATCCGCTGGACGAGGCTCTTGGGCAGATGCGGCGGGACCGGATCGTCGCCGTCGAACTGCCAATGCGGATAGTCGGATGCGAACAGGAACATCTTGTCGGAGCCGATCTGGTCGATGATGTCGGCAACACCCGTCGCATCCAGCGGCGCGTCGAACGGCTGCATGGTGACCCGGAAATGCTCGCGGATGATCGCGGCCGGCTCGCGCTCGACCCATGGCACCTCGACGCGCACGCCGCGCC
The DNA here is from genome assembly GCA_016839165.1 of Bradyrhizobium sp. PSBB068. Classification (NCBI taxonomy): domain Bacteria; kingdom Pseudomonadati; phylum Pseudomonadota; class Alphaproteobacteria; order Hyphomicrobiales; family Nitrobacteraceae; genus Bradyrhizobium; species Bradyrhizobium sp. PSBB068. The sequence goes on along the minus strand of CP069300.1, from coordinate 855,678 downwards.
AGGTCTTGTTGGCGCGCCACATGAAGGCGGGCAGCCAGCTGACGCCCGACTCCATCAGCACCACGGTCAATCCGGGGTACTTCCCGAACACGCCCTCATAGATCAGGCTCAGCGTCTGCGCCTGGAACGCCTGCGCCTCGGCGAGATAATATTCGTAGCGATAGGACGGCCAGCCGATCGAGCTCGGCGCACCGCGATAGGCGCTGCCGGCGTGGATCGCGATCGGCAGCCTGTATTTCTCCGCGGCCTGATAGATCGGCCAGTAATGCCGCCGCCCGAGCAGCATCTCGCCCTGCGACGGCACGAGCACGGAGACAAATCGGTTATCGCCGGCGCGGCGCTCGATCTCCTCGACCGCAAGATCCGGTGCCTGGATCGGCACCACGATCGAGGCGCGCAGCCGCGAGTCCCTGGCAAGCCACTCCGCCGCGATCCAGTCGTTGATCGCCTTGCAGAAGTCCGCCGCCATATAGGAATCGAACACCGCCTGCGCGCCATAGACGACGTTGCAGATCGCGTGGCTGGCGCCGAGCTGGTCGAACGCGCCGCGCTGCACCATGGCAAGATCGCTGCCGGGCTTGCTGCCGTCGGCCGGCCGCCAATCGGCACGGCCCGACAGCGGCATCGACGGCGGATAGGAATTGAGGTCGAGCCCGTCGATGGCGCGGCTGACCACCTGTTCCTTCCAGTGATCGCTCAGATAGGGCAGCAGCGTGGTGCGCGTTCCCCCCACCGCGGGATGGATGTCGCAATCGATGCGCGTGGCCGCCATGGCGTTCCCCGGATTGACCTTCTTGTCGTCGTTGTTGGCGGCATCGCTGCCGCAGACGGGACTGTGACGCCGATGGCGCGATCGTGCAAGCCGGTCCACGCGGGTCCGCCCTGCCCCATGCGCGCAGCGGCCTCACGCGAAGTTGCGGGACGGCGTGTGAAGGGCGTCACCCACCCCGACCACAGGACGTGCTAGCGATTTCGCGCTGCGGAAAGCGCGCTGACAGGAGACTGGAATGAGACTGGGCCGACTGACGATCCTCGCATGTTCATTGTCGCTGGCCTCGCCCGCCGCGTGGGCTGCGCCCGCGATCGCGTCCGGCTCGGTCGCGCTGGCGCTCGCGGGCGTGGTGGCGCCCACCTCGGCGCTGCCGGCCAAGGAGAAGAAGGCGGTCGCCGCTTTCTTCAACGGCGACAGCAACGTCCACGTCACCAGGAAGATCACCGTCACCGCCGACAAGGTCGTCTGCCGCGCCAGCAATGTCGACATCACCTCGCGTTCCTGCGTGCTGACCTTCGGCAGCAGGACCCACACCGTGAAGGGCAGCGAGGCCAACGCGATCTACGCCACCATTGCGCTCGCCGGCGTGCCCGGCGACGGCGCCGCCGGGACGATCTACGAGGCGCTGTCGAAACTGTCCTGCACTCTTGATCCCCAGGTGATCAAGGACAAGGCCGGCGGCGGCGCCGACTGCAGCTTCGAGCCGGGCAATTAGAGCGTTTTCCAGCGAAGTGGACACCGGTTCGCGTGAAGAAAACGCGCCAGAACAAGAATCTAGAACCCCGTTCCGATTCAATCGGAACGGGGTTCTAGCCCGCGCGCTCGGACTCCGGCACGATCACGCCCAACCGGGCGGCCGCGCGGCGCGCGGTCTCTTCCCGTTGCGCCGTGATCGCGTGTGTCGCCTCGCGCGTCCGCTGCAGGATCTCGGGTGGTGCCGTCTCCGGCGTGCCACTGTCGAACGGCGGTTCCGGCGCATAGGCCATGTAGAGCTGGATCGCCCGCGCCGCGTCGTCGCCGCGCAGTTCGGCCGCGAGCCGCAACGCGCCATCGATGCCTGCAGTGACCCCGGCGGCGAACACAAAGCTTCCATCGATCACGACGCGCTCGTTGACCGGAGTGGCCCCGAAGTACGGCAGCAGATGCAGCGACGCCCAATGCGTCGTCGCCCTGCGTCCCTTCAACAGGCCCGCCGCGCCGCACAGCAATGCACCGGTGCAGACCGAAAAAATACGGCAAGCCCCCGCCGCCTGCTGGCGGATCCAGCCGAGTACCTCCGCATCCTCCATCAGGGCTTCCTGACCGAAGCCGCCCGGCACATGCAGCACATCGAGCGGCGGCGCCTCGGCCAGCGTCGCATCCGGCGTCAGGCGCAAACCCTTGAGGTCGCGCACCGGTTCCATGGTCTTGGCGTAGATGCGGTAGGTCGAATTCGGAATCCGTGACAGCACTTCGAAAGGACCGGTCAAGTCGATCTGGTCGACGCCTTCGAACAGCAGCGATCCGATCCGCAGGTGGACATCATGGGCAATCATCGGGCTCTCCTTGCACTATGGACAAAGCAAACCTAGCGCGGCACGCTTCGGCGATGACGCCAAAGCCCCCACATTCTCCGCCAAGCAACCGGCGCGTGATCGAAGTGCTGGCCTATCCAGCGGTGCAACTGCTCGACGTCACCGGGCCGTTGCAGGTGTTCGCGTCGGCCAACGCGCTGACGGCCAGGGCAGGCAACGCCGAGCCCTACGACGTCCGCGTCGTTGCCAAGGACGGCCCGACGGTCGAGGCGTCGGCCGGCGTTGGGATCGCGGTGCATCCGTTACCCGCCATCGGTACCGCGGTCGACACGCTGGTGATTCCTGGCGGCGATGGCGTCAACGCCGCATCGTCCGATCGCATCCTGGTGGATTGGGTGCGCAAGCGTAGCGCAGACGCCCGCCGCACCGCATCGGTCTGCACCGGCGCGTTCCTGCTCGCCGCGTCAGGCGCGCTCGACGGCCGTCGCGCCGTGACACATTGGGGATTTTGGGAAGAGCTCGCCGCGCGCTTTCCCGACGTCCGGGTCGAGTCCGATCCGATCTTCGTGCGCGACGGAACGTTCTGGACATCGGCCGGCGTCACGTCGGGCATCGATCTCGCTTTGGCGCTGGTCGAGGATGATCTCGGCCGCGCGGCGGCGCTTGCCGTCGCGCGCTATCTGGTGGTGTTTCTCAAGCGGCCCGGCGGGCAGGCGCAATTCAGCGAGATCCTGTCGCTGCAAACGGCCGACGACAGGTTCAGCGCGCTGCATGACTGGATCAGCAGCCATCTGGCCGACGATCTCTCGCTTCCCACATTGGCGAACCAGGCCGGCATGAGCGAGCGCAGCTTCAGCCGGCACTATGCCGAGGCGACTGGGTTGACGCCGGCGCGCGCGATCGAGCGCCTGAGGGTCGAGGGTGCCCGGCACCTGCTCTCGGAGACGCGGCTGCCGATCAAGCGGATCGCCCAACGCTGCGGCTTCGGCTCCGAGGAGACCATGCGCCGCAGCTTCCTGCGATTGCTGGCCACCACGCCGCAGGACTACCGCGCGAGGTTTGCGGGCCAGGCATGATGGAATTGGGTCGAACCTGGATCGGCAGCGGAAGTTCACCTCTCCCCAATGGGGAGAGGTGAAGCGAGCGCGCATGGCCGGCGCGCAATGTCTGATACTCAGCCGTTCCAGGCATGCGCCTGCAACCCCGCTTCCAGCGGCGGATTGGTCACGCTGCCGGTGTAGTTCGTGATGGTCGACGCCGCCACGATGGTGATCACCTCGAGCAGCAGCTCCTTGCTGAACCCGGCCGCCAGGAACGTCTCGGTGTCCTGCTCGTCGAGCCGCCCGCGCTTTTCGATCAATGTCCGTGCCAGCGTCGAGAGCGCGCCGAGCTGCTTGTCCGCAGGCGAGCGTCCGGCCCGCATCGCCTCGACGTCGGCCGGATCGAGACCGGCCTGCAAGCCGAGCACGGAATGCAGTGCGACCGCCCAGCTACAGCGATTGGTCACCGCGTCGGTGAGCAGCACGGTCTGGATCTGCGGCTCGGCGAAACTGCCGCCATGGACCTTGTCGAAGATGCCGATGAAGCTCTGGATCAGCACGGGCGACGTCGCCATCGCCGCCGCAAGGTTGGGGATCATGCCAAATCGCGCCTCGGCGTCGCGCAGCGAGGGCTTCGAGGCTTCCGGGGCGGTATCGAGCGTATGGACAGGAAAACGTGTCATGGGAACTGCCTTTCACTGTGATGATTGAACCCGCGCAGTTTCCGAAGCTGAGCTGATGCCATCAGCCGAACATCAAGCGGGTTCGATGCGCGTGATCTAGCCCCGCGACGCAATCCGGTCCCGCCAAAGTCCCCACATTCCGCGCCATTCGAACGTGGCAGCCGAGCCGGCGGCGATTTCCGGCCATTTCGCGCAACACCGATGGCGCGGCCGGCGACCCGTTCCCTCCGATAAGGCCGACTTTTTTTGATCTGGATCATGGAGGCTGCAGCGCGGACAGCGCAATAGAGCCCGAGTACCCCGGCCAAGGGGCTGTCTCAACGGGAAGAACACCAGGGATCATGATGTGAGCAACAATCTCGCAGGGATCGAACGCGATCCGAACTACCAGGAGCTCGTGCGCCGGCGTTCGTCGCTCGGTTGGATGCTGTCGCTGATGATGCTGATCGTCTATTTCGGCTTCATCCTGCTGATCGCCTACGCTCCCAAGTTTCTCGGCACACCGCTCGGCAGCGGCGTGACAACGATCGGCATACCGATCGGACTGTCCGTCATCGTGCTCGCCTTCGTGCTGACCGGCATCTATGTGCGCCGGGCGAACTCCAGCTATGACGGACTCATTCGCAAGATCATCGAGGAGAACCGCTGATGAAAAAGCTCTCCTGGTTGCTGGCAATCCTGCTCGCGAGCGTGCCCACGCTCGCTCTTGCAGCGGGTACCGTCGAGGGCGGCGCCAAGCAGGCGATCAACTGGGCGGCGATCGGCATGTTCGTCGGATTTGTCGGCCTCACGCTCGTCATCACCTATTGGGCCGCAAAGCGGACCGCATCGGCGGCCGACTTCTATTCCGCAGGCGGCGGAATCACCGGCTTTCAGAATGGCCTTGCGATCGCCGGCGACTATATGTCTGCGGCCTCGTTCCTTGGCATCTCGGGCCTCGTCTACACCTCGGGTTACGACGGCCTGATCTACTCGGTCGGCTGGCTGGTGGGATGGCCGATCGTCACCTTCCTGATCGCCGAGCAGCTGCGCAACCTCGGCAAGTTCACCTTTGCCGACGTGACGTCGTTTCGGCTCGGGCAAACCGACATCCGCATCCTGGCGGCATGCGGCTCGCTGGTGACCGTCGCGTTCTATCTGATCGCCCAGATGGTCGGGGCCGGCAAGCTGATCCAGTTGCTGTTCGGCCTCGACTACTGGATCGCAGTCGTCCTGGTCGGCGGCCTGATGATGGTCTACGTGACGTTCGGCGGCATGAAGGCGACGACATGGGTGCAGATCATCAAGGCGGTGCTGCTGCTCTCGGGCGCGACGTTCATGGCCGGAGCCGTCCTCTATAAATACGGCTTCAGCCCGGAAGCGCTGTTCGCCAAGGCAACCCAAGTGCATCCCAAGAAGCTCGCGATCATGGAGCCCGGCAGCCTGATTTCCAATCCGCTGTCGGCAATCTCGCTGGGCCTGGCGCTGATGTTCGGAACGGCAGGGCTGCCTCACATCCTGATGCGCTTCTTCACCGTCAAGGACGCCCAGGCCGCGCGCAAATCGGTGTTCTACGCCACCGGCTTCATCGGCTATTTCTATATCCTGACCTTCATCATCGGCTTCGGCGCGATCACCCTGGTGTCGACCGACGCGATGTTCCTGGACGGGAGCATCCTCGAGAAGACCAAGAGCGGAATCGCGGCAATCAAGGGCGGCTCCAACATGGCGGCGATTCACCTCGCCAACGCCGTCGGCGGCAACCTGTTTCTTGGCTTCATTTCCGCCGTCGCCTTCGCCACCATCCTCGCGGTGGTGTCGGGGTTGGCCCTCGCCGGGGCATCATCCATCAGCCACGACCTCTATGGCATGGTGATCAAGGGCGGCAATGCCAACGAGCAGGATGAGATTCGCGTCTCGAAGGTCGCGACGCTGGTGCTTGGCGTACTGGCGATTTTCCTCGGTATCGTGTTCGAGAACCAGAATGTCGCCTTCATGGTGGGCCTCGCCTTCGCCATTGCGGCATCCTGCAATTTCCCGGTGCTCGTGATGTCGATCTTCTGGAAAGGACTGACGACGCGGGGCGCGCTGATCGGCGGATTCCTGGGCCTGATCAGTGCCGTCGTCGGCGTCGTTCTCTCGCCGGCGGTCTGGGAGGTGACCTTGGGATTCGCCAAGGGATCGGCACCGGTCAAGCTGGACAATCCGGCGCTGTTCTCGATGGCGCTGGCATTTGCCGGCATCTGGCTGGTCTCCACACTGGATCGCAGCAAGCGCGGCGCGATCGACCGTAGCGGCTTCGATGCACAATATGTCCGCAGCCAGACCGGCATCGGAGCAGCCTCGGCGACGACGCACTAGAGCAGGCTTGAACAACCGCGCTTCGGCACCGGACGGGTCGCGTGGACCGGCCGGTGCCGCCTTTCCAAGGTCAACCGTCAGGTCGTCCACGCTGTCCGCATCCCCGGAAGACCGCAATGCCCAAGGCATTCGACATCAGCAACCCGCCGTTCGATCGTCTGACGCCGCACGAGGGCGAGACGTTGCGGGCGTCGCTCGATATCGTATACTTCAGTCCGGGTGAGACGATCATCGGCAGCGACGCCCCGGCCGACGCGCTCTATGTCGTGATCAAGGGCACAGTCGAGGAGCGCAGCGAGGCCGCCCTGCTCGCATTGCTCGGCCCCAAGGACACTTTCGACAGCCGCGCGCTGGTTCACGGCGAGAGCGAGCATCAGTTTCTCGCCCGCGACGAAACGCTTTGCTACGTGATCCCCAGGGCCGTCGCGCTCAACCTGATCAGGGCCAACCCACGATTTGCAGCATTCTTCTACCGCGACATCTCCCGGAAGCTCGATGAACTCGCCAACGACGAGGAAGCGAAACGTTACGGCTCGCTGATGCACGCCAAGGTCAGCGAGCTGTTCCTCCATCCTCCGGCATTGGTGGCTGCGAGCGACACGATTGAAGCTGCCGGTCACCTGATGCACAAGATCGACAGCAACGCGCTGTTCGTGCGCAGTGGCGAGCGGATCGGCATCATCACGGGCATGAACCTGTCCAAGGCCGCGGTGTTACGGCGTAAGCCGATCGAAACGCCGGTCGGCGAGTTTGCCAATTTCGACATCGTGTCGGTCAGGCCGGACGATTTCGTCTCCTCGGCGCTGCTGCTCATGACGAAGTACAACAAGCGGCGCCTTGCCGTGCGCGATGGCGAACAGTTCGTCGGCATTCTCGAAGACATCGACCTTCTCGGATTCCTGGCAAGCAGCGCCCAGGTCGTCGCCGGCCGCATCGATCGCGCCTCCAGCCCGCAGGATCTGGCGATCGCTGCGCGCGAGATCGAGGCGCAAACGCGGGCACTGCGAAGACAGGGCGTCAAGGTGGAGGTGATCGCGGAGATCGCCTCCGACCTCAACCGGCGCCTGCTGTCCAGACTGTTCGAAATGATCGCGCCTGCCGAGTTGCGAACCAGCGGCTGTCTGATCGTCATGGGCAGCGAGGGACGCGGCGAGCAGACCACACGCACCGACCAGGACAACGGCCTTATCCTGGCCGGTCCGGTCCGAAGCGAAATCCTTCAGCCGTTCCGCAGCGAATTCTCCACGACTCTGGAGAGCTTCGGCTTTCCGCCCTGTCCCGGCGAGATCATGGTGCGCAATCCGGCGTGGTCGAAGCCGCTCTCGGACTATCTCGCGGATTTCCGCCGATGGATCGTGCTTCCCGACCAGACCGCGCATATGAACGTGGCGATCATCTATGACGCGCAGGCGATCGCGGGGAACGCGCAACTGCTCGACAGCGCCAAGGCGGCGCTGATCGACATGGTCCGGGGCGAACAGGCGTTCCTCGCCCACTTCGCCCGCGCAATCGACGCCTTTGAAACCCCGATCGGCCTGTTCAACAACCTGATTACCTCCGAGGGCACGGGAGACGCACTTGACCTCAAGAAAGGCGGCATCTTTCCCGTCGTGCACGGCGTCCGCAGCCTGGCGCTCGAACAGGGCCTGCGCGAGACCTCCACCGACAAGCGGATCGCGCGGCTATGCGAGCTGGGCGTACTGCGAACCGACCTCGGACGCGATTTGAATCAGGCCTTCCGCTTCCTGCTGACGCTTCGGCTCGACGGGCAACTCGCCGCATCCGCGGGCGTATCGGGGACCTTGGTGAGACCGGCACAGCTGTCCAGCATTGAACGCCACCTGCTGCGCGACGCGCTCCAGGTGGTCAAGCAATTCCGCGACATTGTCCGCCATCATTTCAAACTCGGCATGTTCTAAAATGCTGCCCCGTGCGATCAAGCGGCTGCTGCATCAGGCGACCCTGAGCGACCAGTCGTATCGCTTCATGTTCGGCCGGGCTCCGGACGACGAGTTTGTCGTGATCGATTGCGAGACCACCGGTCTCAACGTGCGCAAGGACGACGTCGTGGCCATTGCTGCAATCAAGATCCGCGGCAATCGGATTCTGACCAGCGAGCATTTCGAAGTCGTGATCCACCCCGACAGCGAGATGGGCGCGGAATCCATCAAGATCCACCGCCTGCGCCGGTCCGACGTCGAGGCAGCGCCGATCGTCTGGAAGGTCCTGCCGAGTTTCCTGCGCTTTATCGGTCCGCGCCCGCTGGTCGGCTACTATGTCGACTTCGACATCGCCATGCTGGACAAGTACGTCCTTCCGCTGGTGGGAATCGAGCTGCCCAACGACCGCATCGAGGTTTCACGGCTCTACTACGAACGCAAATATGGCGGCGCGCCTCCCAACACGTCGATCGACCTCTCCTTCGCCGCGATCCTGCGCGATCTCGGCATTCCGCCGCTTGGACAGCATGATGCCTTCAACGACGCATTGATGACTGCGATGATGTTCGTGCAGTTGCGTGATCTGGCCGGGCGCGGCGTGCGTATCCCGCGGCAACGGTCCGGACCGGCCTTCAACCCCATGGGGGCGTGACGGCGCAGCGCGCTAAGTTTCGGCGCGGTCCTTGACCCGCCGCGTCACGATGGCGAGCAGGCGGCCGAGCGTGCCGCCGGCGGGGCCTTTCTTGCGCGCCAGCGCGAGCGGGGCGACCAGGCCCGTGGCACGGTCGAGGCGGAGATAGGAGACGCCTGCGGTCTCGAGCCGCGCCATCGATTCCGGCACGATCGAAATCCCGAGCCCGGCGGCGACGAGGCTGAGCGTCGACACCATCCGCGTCGCCTCCTGCGCGACCTTCGGGCTGAAGCCCGCCGCGCGGCAGGCGGCGATGATGCTGTCGTAGAGGCCCGGCCCGGTCGGGCGGCGGTAGAGGATCAGCGGCTCGTCGGCGAGCGAAGCCAGCGAAATCCGGCGCCGCGTGTCCTTGCGGGCGCGCGCATGATGGTCGGGCAACGCGACCAGCATCTCCTCGTCGAGCAGATGCGTGATCGTGAGATTCTCCAGCCGCTCGCTCGGCGAGCGCACGAACGCCGCATCGAGCCGGTCCGCCTCGACGGCTTCGATCAGCTCGCCGGTCGAGGCCTCCTCCAGCGACAATCTGATCGCCGGCGCGCGCTCGCGCATTTCGCGCATCACGCCGGTGACGAAGGGATGGAAGGCCGCCGACGAGGTGAAGCCGATCGCAAGCTGGCCCTCCTGGCCGCGGCTGGCGCGGCGCGCGGCTTCCACGGCGAGGTCGGTGTCGCGCAGGATCGCGCGTGCCTTCTCCACGAAGGCGCGGCCGGCGGCTGTCAGTTCGACCCCGCGCGGCTGCCGGCGAAACAGCGGCGCGCCGATCGCGGCCTCCAGCGCCCGGATCTGCTGGCTCAGCGGCGGCTGCTGGATGCCGAGGCGAGCGGCAGCGCGGGTGATATGGCCTTCCTCGGCGACCGCGACGGCATAGCGGAGATGGCGCAGCTCGATCATAGGACCGATCCATATACAGCAGATATGATAATTCAATGATCCATATATTTGATATTTGGAGCATCGCAAACTAGGTTCGGGTCGAACACGACAAGAAACGGAGCCGACGCGCCGATGGATGCAGCCCCCGCCACCCTCACCACCAAGCACGAGGCGCCCGATATCGGCGAGTTGTTCGCGGGCTTCTTCATCCTCGGACTGACCGGCTTCGGCGGCGTGCTGCCCTTGGCGCGCCACATGATGGTGGAGAAGCGCGGCTGGCTCACCGGCGCCGAGTTCACCGACCTGCTCGGGCTCTGCCAGTTCCTGCCCGGCGGCAACATCATCAACATGTCGGTCGCGGTCGGGCTGAAGTTTCGCGGCATTCCCGGCGCCTTCGCCTCGATCATCGGGCTGATCGCGGTGCCGACCGCCGTCGTGATCGGCCTTGGCATGATCTACGCCCGTTTCGCCGACGACCTCGTCGTGCGCCATCTGTTCGGCGGCCTCGCCGCAGCCGCAGCCGGGCTTTTGATCTCCACCGCGATCAAGATCGCCTGGCCGCTGCGCCGCGATGTGCTCGGCCTCGTCATCGGCGCGCTCTGCGTGCTCGCGATCGCGGTGCTCCGGCTGCCGCTGCTGCCGACGCTGCTGACACTGGCGCCGCTCAGCATCTTGCTGCGCGCGAGGCAGGCATCATGACTGCAACCCTCGTCACGCTCGCACTGATCTTCGCCGAGCTCTCCCTACTGGCCTTCGGCGGCGGCAACACCATCCTGCCCGAGATGCAGCGTCAGGTGGTCGACATCCATCACTGGATGACGGCGCAGGAATTCGGCGCGCTTTTCGCGCTGGCGCAGGCCGCGCCCGGGCCGAACATGATGGTGGTGCCGCTGGTCGGCTGGCATGTCGCGGGCTTCTCCGGCGTGCTGGTGACCTCGCTCGCCAAGTTCGGTCCGTCGTCGCTGGTCACCGGCTTTGCACTGCGGCTCTGGGAGCGCTTCAAGGACCGACCCTGGCGGCGCACCGTGCAGGCCGGGCTGGTCCCAGTCACCGCCGGCCTCGTCACCGCCAGCGCCATCATCATAACCCACGCCTCTGCCTCGAGCTGGGGCACGATCCTGATCGCGGCCAGCGTCGCGATCGCCACCACCACGACCCGCATCCATCCGCTGCTCGCGCTCGCCGCAGGTGCTGCGCTCGGCCTCACCGGCATCGGCCAGCCCTGACGTGCGGCGCGTGCGCGCTTTCGCCGCAATGGATGCGACGGCACGAGCGGCTATGTTGATGCTGCCATGATCGACATGCTGAGCATCGACACCCGCATTGCGCGCCTCGGATTGCGCGCCGGACGTCTGCACGCAGGCAATTAGCCGGCCGGCGATCGCGCGCCGTCCGGATTCCTTAGACGTCATCAACACCATTTCAATCCGTCGTGTCGCGCGAAGTATTCGCGCGCCGGCGCTGTTGCGCCTTCGATCAACCGCAAGGTCAAACCGACATGCCCCAGAGCATTCAGAACCGCTTTTCCGCCGCGGCCTTGCCGCCGATCGTGATCACCGCGAGCGAGGCGCATCGCCTCAGCGCGCTGGCCGATTCCAGCATGGCGGTGTTTCCGCGCGTGGCCCAGTTCCTCGCCCGCGAGACCGACCGCGCCCAGGTCGTCGCCGACGATGCCGACCTGCACGACGTGGTCCGCATGGGCTCACGTGTGCGCTACCGCGACGACGAGACCGGCGACGTCAGGGAAGTCGTGCTGGTGTATCCGCACGAAGCCGACATCGCGCTCCGCCGCATCTCGGTGCTGACGCCGGTCGGCGCCGCATTGATCGGATTGTCGGTCGGTCAAACCATCGATTTCCAGACGCCGAGCCACCAGACGCGGTCGGTGACGATTTTGGCCGTTACGCATCAGGACTGACGGCGCAGCATCGCGATCCTCGACACGCACCGCGTAAGGGAGCCACCAGCAGTCGGGCTCCCTCCCCCCTTGCGGAGGAGGGAGCCCGACTGGCGTGCTCACCTTACGTTCCGTCGATATCGTGATGCCCTCGCCATCAACGCGGCTACTCCGCGCCGGAGCCGCCCTGCACGATCCTCTCGTTCAGCTTCTGATCGACGGTCTCGACCGTGCGGTCGATCTCTGCGCTGGGGTTACCGAGTTGGTGCGAGATCAACTTCACCAAGAGGTCGACGCGCTCGATGAACGGCGCGCCGGCGGCGACCGCGCGGGCCGCCGATGACGGCTTGAGCAGACTTTCGGCCGCCTTGGCGTATTTCGCGAACGGCACCTGGTCCGCCGGGTCGGCGCCGAGCTTGCGCGCGATGCCGTCGACATGATCGTAGATCGCCTGCGAGCGCGTGAGGTCGCCGTGCACGGCGTCGCGGATCGATTGCGGCTCAGTCGGCGTGATGCAGCGGTAATTGCCGGTCAGCAGCATCGACCACTTCGCCAGCGGCACGAACAGCGAGTCGAACACTTTCAGCTTCACCGGCACGTCCTGGCCGTCGAGCGTCACCGCGTCGATGTCGGCCTCGAGCTCGCGCAGCACCTTGTTGTGCTTGTCGTCGGCGAACACGGCGGCCTTGAAGTTGGTCGGCAGGCCGACATGCAGCACGTTGGCCTTCTCCTCCGGCGGACGGAACGCCTGTGGATCGGGCGAGCACAGCGTGACGAGGCCCGGCTCGAAGCGCTCCCACACCTGGGCGTTGGTGTAGGCCTCCTCGAGGTCCATGCCGGCGAGCGCGGGGATCCGCTTCAGATAGGGCAGCGGCGGCATGTTCATGATCGAGAGGCAGGGCAGCTTCGCCGCCGCGATCTTGATCATCAGCACGCGAACGGTGTGGTTGGTGTATTGCGGCTCCTGCATCGCAAGGCCGACCATGTCGTAGCGCGACACGTCGACGTCGGCGGGCGTGACGGCGTCGAGCTTGCCCGGCAGGTCGCGCGAGAAGATCGAGCGATGCTCCTTCTCATCACGCAGCTTGATGCGAACCTCGGTGCCCTCGCGGTTGATCAGGTCGGCGGTGTTCTTGCGGCACACCAGCGACACGTTGTGCCCCGCCATCAAAAGCTTGGTCCCCAGCAGGGAGCCGTAGGAAGCTCCAAGGATCAGAATGTTGCGCGCCATGTTCTCTCCAAAAGACCGCTGGTGTATGGTATGCCACGGTCTATCGCAGATCGACAAGCGGCTGCCAAGGGGATTATCTCACGTGCGGATTTTCGTGCCGCGTTCAGGAAGGGCATTCGAGCTTGCAAGTCGCCGCCGATGTAACGGACCGGGCTGAGGAAATCCTCGTCTCAGCTTCCCGGCTGTTTGCCCGCCACTCCTATGCGAACGTGACGATGGAGCAGGTCGCGGCGTCGGTTCGGGCCGTGCCGGGCGCGCTGTACCACTATTTCCGCGACAAGGAAGATTTGATCTTCCACTGCTATCTGCGGGGACTGGCGATCTATCGGCACGAGATCGAAGCCGCCGCCGAGCCCGGCATCGACGGGCTCGAGATCATCAGGCGCTTCGTGCGCGGCAGGCTGCGGCCCGAAGGCCAGCGCATGATCCTGTTCACCGATATCGATGCGCTCGCCGCGCCCTATAGCAGCGAGGTCCATGCCAGGCGCTGGCAGAACGCCGCGCGGCTGGCGGACATCCTGGAACGCGGCGTGGCGGACGGCTCGGTCGCCTGCGACGAGCCGCTGCTGACCGCGGTGGCGCTAATCTCCATCCTGGACTGGGTGCCGTTCTGGCTGTCCGAACGCGACTACTACACGCGCCAGCAGGCGATCGACGCCATCGACGACATCATCACGCACGGCGTGTACCGGCGCGAGATCGCGGTTCCCGAGATGCCCGAACCGCTCAGCCTTGCGCCGTTCCTCGAGGCCCGCGCGAGGCTGAACAAGCGGGCTGCGAAGTTCGACAGGATGCTGTCGATCGCCTCCGACAGCTTCAACCGCAGGGGCGTGTCGGGCACGTCGCTCGAGAGCATCGCCGCGGATGCGGGCATGACCCGCGCCGGGATCTACTATCACTTCAGTGAAAAGGAGAGCCTGCTGCTGGCTTGCCTGCGACGCGGGCTCGCCGGCGAAATCGCCATTCACGAGCACCTGCAGGAGCACAGCCTCGGCGCCTTCGAACACACCGTTCAGCGGATCCGCCTGCTGCTGATGCTGCACGACACGCCCTGCGGACCGAAGGCGACCTATCACAACATCAACTATCTCAACGACGTGGACCGGAAGGAATATGTCCGACAGGTGCTGGCGACGATCCGGCGAGACCAGGACAGCTATCAACGCTGGATCGACGAGGGCCGCTTCCGTCGCATCGACAGATATTTCGCCGAGCGGATTTTAACCGGCATGGGGCATTGGTATCCGATCTGGTTCAAGATCAGGCGTGATTGGTCTGCCGTCGAGATCGCCGATCACTTCGCGCGGCTCTTCCTCTCGGGCCTCAAGCCGCGCCGGCGGGGTTGAATCGCCAATTCGCGTCCCGCCGCTATAATGCCGCCGGCTCGTCTGGCGGACGTCGGACGGCATAGGTTCCAAACGAACTGCCGAACGCCTCATCCAAAAGTTTACTTGCGGTTCAAATCTGCGCCGGATCTCGCGGCATCTCGAAACATTTATAGCCTATAACATTATAATACCTCGCGCGAAAACTTGACGCAGTATTCAAAGCGAAAGTTGCGAAGGCTCGGCAATTGAGGCTAAGAGACGGCTTCGATCGCTGAAGATCAAGAAACACGAGCAAGGGAGAAAGCAGGATGCGTAAGCTGATCGTTGCTGCCACGGCAGCACTGACGGTGTTGGGAGGCGCGGCGTCCGCGCAGGAATCCATCAAGATCGGCTACATCGATCCGCTCTCCGGCGGCGGCGCCAGCGTTGGCGAAGGCGGCCTGAAGACGTTCCAGTATCTCGCCGACGAATTGAACGCCAAGGGCGGCATCCTCGGCCACAAGGTCGAGATCGTTCCGCTCGACAACAAGACCAATCCGCAGGAAGGCCTGGTGCAGGCGCAGAAGGCGGTCGACGCCGGCGTCCGCTACATCACCCAGGGCAACGGCTCGTCGGTCGGCGCTGCGCTGGAAGACTTCGTCACCAAGAACAATTCGCGCAACCCCGGCAAGGAAGTGCTCTACTTCAACTACGCCGCGGTCGATCCGAGCATGACCAACGAGAAGTGCAGCTACTGGCATTTCCGCTGGGATGCGAACTCGGACATCAAGATGGAAGCGCTGACCAACTATATGAAGGGCCAGGCGTCGATCAAGAAGGTCTATCTGATCAACATGGACTACTCGTTCGGCCAGTCGGTGCGATCAACGGCGCGCAAGATGCTGGGCGAAAAGCGGTCGGATATCCAGATCGTCGGGGACGAGCTGCATCCGATGCTCAAGGTCACCGACTTCTCGCCCTACATCGCCAAGATCAAGGCGTCTGGTGCCGACACCGTCGTGACCGGCAATTGGGGCCAGGACTTCGCACTGCTGCTGAAGGCCGCGGCCGACGCCGGCCTCAAGGTCAACTGGTACACCTATTATGCCGGCGGCGCCGGCGGACCGACCGCGATCAAGCAGACCGGCCTCGAGAACCAGGTGTTCCAGATCAGCGAAGGCGTGCCGAACTCCGGCAACAAGGCGGCGATGGATTTCGAGAAGGACTTCCGCGCCAAGACCGGCATTTCCGTGTGGTATCCGCGCGCGGTGAACGAGATGCGGATGTTCAAGGCAGCCGCCGAGAAAGCCAACTCGATCGACCCGGTGAAGGTCGCGGCCGCGCTCGAAGACTTGAAGTTCGAGGTGTTCGACGGCGGCGAGGGCTTCATGCGCAAGGACGATCACCAGTTCTTCCAGCCGATCTACATCTCCTCGTTCGGCTCGCTGGCCGACAAGACCAAGGAGCCGTTCGACGAGGAGAACACCGGCTGGGGCTGGCACATCGTCTCCAAGATCGATACCGCCCAGACCATGCTTCCGACCACCTGCAACATGAAGCGGCCCTGATCGGCCGCCTCGGAATGCGCCTCCGCGCCCCTCCGGGGTTGCGGAGGCGTTCGTCATCCGGCAGCGTCGGTGCCGGACCTCAATTCCTTCGACAGGTCTTTGATCACGTGAACCATTGGTCTCTCAAGCGGGTGCGCCGTGGCTGAGCTCATCGTCATCTCGACGCTGAACGGCGTCCTGTTCGGCATGCTGTTGTTTCTGCTGTCCAGCGGACTCACCGTCATCTTCAGCATGATGGGCGTGCTCAACTTCGCGCATGCCAGCTTCTACATGCTGGGCGCGTTCTTCGGCTTTCAGCTCACCCGCTGGATCGGCTTCTGGCCGGCGCTGGTGATCGCCCCGCTGCTGGTCGGCGTGGTCGGCATGGGTGTCGAGCGCTACGGCCTGCGCAACACCCACAAGCACGGCCACGTCGCCGAACTGCTTTTGACCTTTGGTTTGGCTTTCGCGATCGAAGAGATCGTCTCGATGATCTGGGGCAAGAGCCCGGTCGACTACCGCGTCCCGGCCGCGCTCGACTTCCCGGCCTTCACCGTGTTCTCCACCAACTACCCCGCCTACAAGATCTTCATGCTGGTGGTCTCGGTCGTGATCTTCATCGCGCTCCTGGTTACGCTGAAGCGGACCCGGGTCGGCCTCATCGTGCAGGCCGCGCTGACCCATCCGAGCATGGTCGGCCATCTCGGCCACAATGTCGGCCGCGTCTTCATGCTGGTGTTCGGCGTCGGCAGCGCGCTCGCCGGTCTTGCCGGCGTCATCGCCGGTCCCTCGCTGGTGACGCAGTCCGACATGGCGGCGCTGCTCGGCCCGATCCTGTTCGTCGTCATCGTGTTCGGCGGCCTCGGCTCGCTGCCCGGCGCCTTCATCGCCTCGCTGCTGATCGGCCTGATCCAGACCTTCGCGGTCGCGCTGAACGGCTCGCTGGCCAGCGTGTTCGGTCCGCTCGATCCGAGCCTCGGCCCCTCGCCGCTCACCGACATCTGGAACGTCACGATCGCGCAGATCGCGCCGATCCTGCCCTACCTGCTGCTGGTGCTGGTGCTGATCTTCCGCCCGATGGGCCTGTTGGGGACGCGCGAGTCATGACGAACGCTCCCACGCCCGCCCCCGCCGCGGCCAAGCAGGAGTCCGGCGGCAGCCTCGGCTTCTATGGCGTCTGGCTGCTCGCGGCCGCCGCACTCGTCGTGCTGCCGCTGGTGTTCTCCTCCGGCGGCTCGCTGACCTCGTTCAGCCTGATCGGCATCGCGATCATCTTCGCGCTGTCCTACAACATCCTGCTCGGCCAGACCGGCCTGTTGTCGTTCGGCCACGCCGTGCAATACGGCCTCGGCGGCTTCCTCGCCGTCCACGCCATGAACGCAGTCGCGAGCCACAACTGGCCGATCCCGCTGCCGGTGATTCCGCTGGTCGGCGGCATCGGCGGCATGGCCTTCGCGGTCGTGGTCGGCTGGGTCATGACCAAGCGCGCCGGCACGGTGTTCGCGATGATCTCGCTCGGCATCGGCGAACTGGTCGCCTCGTCCTCGCTGATCCTGCGCAGCGTGTTCGGCGGCGAATCCGGCATCACCACCGACCGCACCTCGCTGATGCCGCTGTTCGGCTGGACCTTCGGACCGCAGCTCCAGGTCTATTACCTGATCGCGTTCTGGGTGCTGGTCTCGGCGATCGCGATGTATGCGCTGACCCGGACGCCCTTGGGGCGCATCTGCAACGCGGTGCGCGACAATCCGGAGCGCGTCGAGTTCATCGGCTACGATCCGCATGTGGTGCGCTATCTCGCCTACATGTTCGCGGGCTTCTTCGCCGGCATCGCCGGCGGGCTGGCCGCGATCAATTTCGAGATCGCCAACTCCGCCTATCTCGGTGCGACGCAATCCGGCCTCGTGCTGTTCTCGGCGTTTATCGGCGGCACCGCCTATTTCTTCGGCCCGATCCTCGGGGCCATCCTGGTGACCTATCTGCAACTCGGGCTGACCAGCGTCACCTCGGTCTGGCAGCTCTATTTCGGCATCATCTTCATCGGCATCGTGATGTTCGCACCCGGCGGCATCGCCGGCATCCTGATGAAGCATCGTCCGCTGATCCGCGCCGGAACGCTCGGCACGGTGATCCCGTCCTACCTGGTCGCGGCGGTTCCGACGCTGGCGTTTGCACTCGGCATCATCCTGACCATCGAGACCGTCGCGCGCTTCTCCGGCGGCGATCCGATCAACCTGCTCGGCATCCCGTTCGTCGCGACCGCGCCGACGACTTGGGTGGCTGCTGCGGTGCTGCTGGTCGGCGGCTTCATGGTTGCGCGCATCACCTGGAAGCGCGTCGCGGAGGCCTGGGATCGCGCCGCGACGGTGGCCCGTGATCGGGGGTATCTCGCATGACCGCTGCCATTCAAGTCAACGCCGTCGAGAAGAGCTTCGGCAATGTCCAGATCATCCGCGACCTCAATCTGAGCGTCGCCAAGGGCGAGCGTCACGCCATCATCGGCCCGAACGGGGCCGGCAAGTCGACGACGTTCAACCTGATCTCCGGCCACATCAAGCCGACCTCGGGTGAGATCCGCCTCAACGGCGCGGTGACCTCGGGGCTGCGGCCATTCGAGATCAACCGCCGCGGGCTGTCACGCTCGTTCCAGGTCACCAACGTGTTCGCCCGCATGACGGTGTGGGAGAATGTCCGCTGCGCCGTGCTGTGGGCGACCGGGCATCGCTACGCGTTCTGGAAGAACGTCGACAGCCTGCCCGAGGTGAAGCAGCGCACCGCGCAGATCCTCGACGATATCCATCTCAGCCATCGCCGCGACGTGCCGGCGGGCCTCCTGACCTATGCCGAGCAGCGCGAACTCGAGATCGGCATCACGATCGCCGGCGGCGCCAGCGTCATCATGCTGGACGAGCCGACCGCGGGCATGAGCCACGCCGAGACCGAGCGCGCCGTCGCGCTGATCCGCCGTCTCACCGAAGGCCGCACGCTCGTCATCGTCGAGCACGACATGAGCGTGGTGTTCGGCCTCGCCGACCGCATCTCGGTGCTGGTCTACGGCCACATCATCGCCTCCGGCACGCCTGAGGAGATCCGCGGCAACCCGAAGGTCAAGGAAGCCTATCTCGGCGAGGAGGTCGACTGATGCTCGAAGTCAGGAATCTTCACGCCTATTACGGCAAGAGCCACATCCTGCAGGGCGTCGATCTCGACATCGCGGCCGGCGAGGTGGTGAGCCTGCTCGGCCGCAACGGCGTCGGCCGCTCCACCACCGTCAAGGCGATCATGGGCGAGGTGCCGCCGCAGGGCACCATCCGCTTCAAGGGCCAGGACATCGCGGGTCTGCCGAGCCACAAGATCGCCCGCCTCGGCCTCGGCTATGTGCCCGAGCATCGCGACATCTTCCCGAGCCTGACGGTGCGCCAGAACCTGATCCTCGGCATCAAGGATCCGCGCCGCCCCGGCAAGTGGCGGTTGCAGGAGATGCTCGACATGTTCCCCAACCTCGCCCGCCGCGCCGATACGCCGGCCGGGGTGCTGTCGGGCGGCGAGAAGCAGATGCTGACCACCTGCCGCACCCTGCTCGGCGATCCCGAGCTGATGATGATCGACGAGCCGACCGAGGGTCTCGCGCCGCTGATCGTGCAGCAGGTCGGCGAGCTGATCGCGCGGATCGCGAAGGCCGGCGTCGCCATCCTGCTGGTCGAGCAGAAGCTGTCGATCGCGATGAAGATCTCGAACCGGGTCTACATCATGGGCCACGGCCGCGTGGTGTTCGAAGGCACCCCCGAGCAGCTCAAGAACAACGCCGCCATTCGCGAGGAATGGCTCGAGGTGTGAGGCCTGCCGTCAGGTGATGAGCCGGAGCCGCAGGAGTTCAGCAATCGCCTGAGCCGTGTTGCGCGCCTGCACCTTCTCGCGAACCGATCTCAGATGCTTGTCGACGCCGTGGCCCGAGATGCCCATCCTTGCGCCGATCTCGCGCTCGTTCAACCCGGAGGCCGCGAGCTGCACCGCTTCGCGTTCACGCAGCGTGACGTTGATCGCCGGCTGCAGCTGGACCATGTTCCGCAAACGAAGCGCGCGGCCGACGGCATAGGTCGCGATGATCCGCAGTTCGTGCCGCTTCCGAGCATCGACCTTGAGGCTCTCGCCCGCAATCGCAAAGCCGATCAGATTGCCGTCCAGAGACGGCAACGCAAGCGCAAATCCCTCCTTCAATCCGAACGTCGCGGCCTCCGCCACGATCCGGCGCGACAAGGGATGCTCAAGGTATTGCGGGGCGATCTCACTCCAGAGAAACGGGCGATGGCTCTCGCGAATACAGCGCCTGATCGGATCGTGCTCGGAGTAATTCAGGGCGATATAGCGCTTCAGCCAGTCGGCCGGCCAGGAGTTCAGCAGAATGCACCGGGAGTCCGCAGCGCGCATGCCCTGCCTCGGAATGACGACAGCAATGAACGAGCTCGCGCCGTAGCCGGAGACTTGGCGCATCACCTCAGCCACGATCTCTGCTTCACTGTTGGCGTTATCAAGCCGTGTCACGAAATCCGATGTCGCCTCCAAAGAACGCTCTGGTGACTCTGATGGCGACCTTGCCTGCATCTAAAGCATCCTCTCAACGATGGGCCACATTGGCAAAAGGAGAATCTTGAACCGCGCCCTCGCACGGCAAGTTCTTATGTTGTTGTTGGAGAAGCAGCTGGCGCCGCATCTCGGAAAGAGATTCAGCTTGGCCGCTAATTCTGGAATCGTCAAATTCAACCGCGTCGGCCACGTCGGCGCAAGCACATATCACGCGCCTCGCTTGATCCCAGCGACAACCCCGGCGGCCAGCTCAATGCCGGCTGCGCAGTTGCCAGCATCGCAGCTACGAAATTGCGTACTTACAATCGCAAATCTTGTCATCGATAATTTCCAACGCCTACAACGATTCTCGCGTGCCGCGCGCAACGCGTCCTACACGGAGCTGTCGCGAGCAGCTCATCCGTCATGACGCGCTGCGTCTGGCAGCGCGGAACATGCGGCACGGATGGTCAGGCCGGCGCGCGGGCGGGCTTCCTGTATTCCGCGGTCTCGGCGCGAAGTAGGTCGCAGAATTCGAGCGCAAGACGGCTGCGCGGCCGTTGCGACGGGAACAGCAGCACGGTCGTGAGCTCCAGCCGCGGCGTGAACGGCTTGAGCACGATCCGGGCGCTGGCAAAATCCCGCGCCACGACGGGATCGACGATCGAGAAACCCAGTCCCTGTGCAACCAGAGCGCAGCGCTGCATGCTGTACTGAATCTCCGCCACCGTTCTGACCTCGGCCCCGGCGTCTTCGAAGGCGCGTTCGAGGCGCGACCGATGCGGCGCGCCTGGGGCTGGCGCAATCATCGCCTCGCCGTGCAGGTCCTTTGGGATAATCAATCGTTTGGACCGCAGCCGGTGCTGACGCGGCAGCACGCAGATGGCGTCGGTCGTCATCAGCAGTTCGTCGTCGACCGCCGCAAAACCTGACTGGGGTCGTGCCAGCCCGACATCGCACTGGCCTGCGGCAACCAGACTCCAGACCCGTTCAGGACTATGCACGGCGACCGACAACATGATGCCAGGGTTCTTCCTGGAGAATTTGCTGACGATCCGCGGCATCAACGAATAGGTGAATGCCGGAAGGCAGGCGATCCTCAGCGTCCCGCTGCCCCTCGCGCGAATGCCGCGCGCCGCACGCGCCAAATACTCCAGTCCGGCCTGGTTGCGCTCGACCTCATGCAGGAAGATCTCGCCTTCCGGCGTCAACGTGACACCGCCGCGCCCGCGTACGAACAGCGCGAAGCCGATCTCGCGCTCCAGCCGCGCAATGGCGCGACTGACGAAGGGCTGCCCGATCCGCAGGCTCAGGGCCGCCTTGGTGATTCCGTTGTGACGCACGACCTCACGGAACAGGTCGACGTGTCTCGGATTCAGGAACATGACCAATCCGCATACGAACTGCCATTTCAGTCATTTGACGGCATATCGGTTCGATGCGTCAATAGGGCATGCAATTCGTGGACAACCATGCCGCCTTGGCCACTGACCGCATCCTGCTGAGGAGGATCCGCGGTTCTGAAATCTCGCGGGTAAGGCCGCTCGGGGACGCCGGCATGCTTCGGCAGCTCGATCGCGGCGGCTCCGGCCAGTCCGCGGCCGCGCGCGCGGCTGCCGCGCTGAGCTGCGCCAACGTCACGGCCGCGTTCGCGATCGAGGATACCGGGTCCGGCGACGTCATCGGCCTTACCGCTTTCGCGGCACTCGAGCCGAACGAAAAGCGGGCGACGCTTGCGCCGATCTGGAGCAGCGGACGATTTGGCGAGATCCTGCTCATGAGCCATGTCGCGCATCTCATGACGCGGTATGCGTTCGAGGTGCTCGCCGTCGAGCGGGCCGAGGTGCATCTGGATTGGCGGCTGCGGCGTACGCTCGAGCTCTACGCTGACCTCGGCTTTCACTGCGAAGGACGGCTTCGCGCCTATTTTGCCTGCGATGAAGGTCCATCGGCCGACGCTGCGGTCCTCAGCGTGGTGCGCTCCGGATGGCCAGCCATCGCCGACCGGCAGCGCCGGCTCCTCGCCAACGAGGCATGGCGAGGTCGGCTTCCATCCGATCGGCCCCCATAGAGCAATGCCGGGGACAGGACCGCAGCAGATCGCTCGTGACGCGGAATCTATTCCGGCCGGATCAATGCCACGACATCGCCCGCCCGCAGCGTCTGTCCCGGCTTCACCGGAACCGATGCGATGCGGCCGGCCGCCGGCGAGAGCACCGAGATCTCCATCTTCATGGATTCGATGATCGCGAGCACATCGCCGGCCGCGACTTTGGCGCCCTCCTCGACCAGGATCTTCCAGATGTTGCCCGGTACTTCCGAAAATGCGCCGACCTGGCCGTCGGGAATGCCGGTCGCAACGGCGGCAATCTCGGCCGATTCAGCCGGCGCCTCGTCGAGCTTCAGCTCGCGCCAGCGTCGGCGCTCGGCATCGAACGCGGCCTGCTGCGCCGCCTTGAATGTGGTGATCGACGACTGCGCGCCGGCCAACGTTCGCGCATAGTCGGCGTAGGAGAACTCGCCCTGCTCGATCCTGATGTCGTATTGCCCGTGCGGGAACGCGGCGCGGGCATCCAGCAGTTCGTCGGCATCGACCGGAAAGAAACGGATCTTGTCGAAGAACCGCAGCAGCCAGGGATGGCCTGGCTCGAACACTTTCGTCGTGCGCCAGGTGTTCCAGACCTGGATGGTGCGGCCGAACAGCTGGTAGCCGCCCGGCCCTTCCATGCCGTAGATGCACATATAGGCGCCGCCGATCCCGACCGCGTTCTCCGGCGTCCAGGTCCGCGCCGGATTGTACTTGGTGGTCACCAGCCGATGCCGCGGGTCGAGCGGCGTCGCCACCGGCGCGCCGAGATAGACATCGCCGAGGCCGAGCACGAAATAGTCGGCGTCGAACACGATGCGGCGGACGTCGTCCTCGCTCGCCAGCCCATTGATGCGCCGGATGAACTCGACATTCGACGGACACCACGGCGCATCTGATCGCACCAGCTCCTGATATTTGCGCATCGCCAGCTCGGCCTGCGGGTCGCGCCACGACAGCGGCAGGTGTACCGTGCGGCTCGGCACCCGCATCGCATCGACATCAGGCAATTGGCGCTCGATCCGGCGCAGCACATCGAGCAGTTTTCCGCGCGACAGTGTCGTACCGTCGTAGTGGATCTGGAGCGAGCGGATGCCGGGCGTGAGATCGATCAGGCCGCCGAGCTTTGCGTCCTCCAATGCCTGCGCCAGCACATGCACGCGCAGCCGCAACGCGATGTCGAGCTCCATCGGGCCGTATTCGACCAGCAGATTGTCGTCACCGGCGCGCCGGTATACCACCGGGATCGGACCGTCATCGTTGCGACCGACGATCGCAGAACCGAGCTCCGGTGCCTTGAGGACGGTGGGGCCGGCAACCGGATCGTCGCTTTTCACCGGAACGAAACGGACGGTGTCGCCCGGCCGGAGCTGACCGACCTTCCAGAGTTCGTCGCGCGCGACCACCGCCGGACAGACGAAGCCGCCGAGGCTCGGCCCGTCCGGGCCGAGGATGATCGGCATGTCGCCGGTGAAGTCGATCGAGCCGACCGCATAGGCGTTGTCGTGGATGTTCGACGGATGCAGCCCGGCTTCGCCGCCGTCGGTCCGTGCCCAGTGCGGCTTGGGGCCGATCAGCCGCACGCCGGTGCGGGCGCTGTTGAAGTGCACCTCGTAGCTCGTGGAGAACAGCGTCTCGATGTCCTCGTCAAGAAAGAAATCAGGCGCGCCATGCGGGCCATAGATCACGCCGATCTGCCACGCCGACGTGAGCTGCGGCCGCTCGTTCTCTGTGGCGCGCTGCGGCGGCGCCAGGCCAGTTGCTTCCGCGCCGATATGCAGAACATCTCCGGCCTTCAAGGAGCCCGTGGCGTGACCGCCGAAGGCGCCGAGCGCGAACACCGCGCGCGAGCCGAGAATCTGAGGCACATTGAAGCCGCCGCGCACGGCGAGATAGCTGCGCTGACCCGGCCCCTTGATGCTGCCGATCGCGAGCGTCTGACCGGCGCGCACCGCGATCGGCTCGTGATACGCAATCTCGACGCCGTCGAGCGCCGCCTTCATCTGCGCGCCCGAGACCGCGACGATCGCATCAGTGTTGAAGCGCAGGGTTGGTCCGTTGACCGTCAGTTCGAGCGCGGTCGTCGTCTCCGGGTTTCCCACCACGCGATTCGCAAGCCGAAACGACCGTTCGTCCATCGGACCGCTCGGCGGCACGCCGACATGCCAGAGGTGCAGCCGGCCGGGCAATTCCTGCACGCCGCTCTGCGCACCGGGTGCAACGACATCGATGGTGCGGGGACGATAGGCGAACGCGCCGAGCACGCTGGTCGCGACCTGCCCGCTGCGGAACACGTCGGACGTGGCGATCGCACGCAGATAATCGAGATTGGTCTCGATGCCGGCAATAGCCGTCTCATCCAGCGCCTGCGTCAGCCGCGCGATCGCGGCTTCGCGCGTGTCGGCCGTCACGATGATCTTGGCCAGCATCGGATCGTAGAACGGCGTCACCTCGGAGCCGGTCTCGATCCAGCCGTCGATCCGCGCATCCGGCGAGAAAGAGACCTGCGTCAGCCGGCCCGCGCTCGGGCGAAAACCGGCGCCCGGATTCTCCGCATAGAGCCGCACCTCGATCGCCGCGCCCTTTGGCGCAAGCGTGCCCGCGGTGCCCAGCACGTCCTCGCCGGCCGCCTGCCGGATCATCCATTCGACGAGATCGACGCCGGTGACCTGCTCGGTGACGGGATGCTCGACCTGCAGGCGGGTGTTGACCTCGAGGAAGTAGAAATCCTCCCGCTCGACGTCGTAGATGAACTCCACCGTGCCGGCGGATTCGTAAGCCACCGCCTTGCCGAGCGACACCGCGGCTTCATGCAGGCGCTGCCGGACCTCGCCAGAGAGCCCCGGCGCCGGCGTCTCCTCAAAGACCTTCTGGTTGCGCCGCTGCAGCGAGCAGTCGCGCTCGCCGAGCGCAACCACGTCGCCGCTGCCGTTGCCGAAGATCTGCACCTCGATGTGGCGGGCGCGCGCGACGAACCGCTCGAGATAGACCCGGGCATCGCCAAAGCTCGCGCGCGCCGTGCGCTGCACGGACGCAAAGCGCTCGCGCAGCGTCGCGACGTCGTGGCAGAGCTGCATGCCGATGCCGCCGCCGCCCGCCGTGCTCTTCAGCATCACCGGAAAGCCGATCCGCTCGGCCTCGCATACGGCCTCGTCGATGGTCTCCAGCAGGCCGGAGCCCGGCAGCAGCGGCACGCCGCTCCGCTCCGCGATCTCGCGTGCCTTGTGCTTGAGGCCGAAGGCGTCGAGATGTTCCGGCCGCGGCCCGATTAACCTGATGCCGTGCTCGGCGAGCCGCTCGGCAAAGCGGCGGTTCTCCGACAGGAAGCCGTAGCCGGGATGCACCGCCTGCGCGCCGGTCGCAAGGCACGCCGCCATGATCGCATCGACGTTAAGATAGCTCTCGGCGGCCGGCGCCGGGCCAATGCGCACCGCCTCGTCGGCCTCGAGCACCGGCCGGGTGAAGCGGTCGGCGTCGGAATAGACCGCGACCGAAGCGATGCCCATATGGCGCAACGTTCTGCCGATCCGCCCGGCGATCTCGCCGCGGTTGGCAATCAGGACCTTGCTGAACATGCCTCACGCCTCCGGCTCGAAGATCGTCACCTGGACCGGCGTCGGGAAGAAGCCGTTGCAGGGATTGTTGATCTGCGGGCAGTTCGAAATCAGGCACAGCACGTCCATCTCGGCGACCAGCTCAACGGCGTCGCCAGGCTTCGAGACGCCGTCGACCACGGTGAAGTTGCCGGCCGGATCGATCGGCACGTTCATGAAGAAGTTGAGGTTCGGCACGATGTCGTGCTTCGAGAGGCCGTATTTCGCGGCTTCGACCACGAAGTTCTCGCGGCAGGCATGCTGGTAGCGGGTCTGGTGACCGAATCGCACGGTGTTGCTCTCGCAGGAGCAGGCCCCCGCCGACGTGTCATGCAGGCCGCAACTGTCGGCCGTGACGCGCAGCATCACGCGGCCTTCGTTGGACATGATGTTGGTGCCGAGCCCGACATAGGCCGAGCCCTGCGCGCGCAGCGTATCCTGGCCGCTGTAGCGCTCGCCGAAATCGCTGGCGCAGTAGAACAGCGTATCCACCGCCTGCTGGCCATGGGTATCGGTGATCCGCAGGGTCTGGCCCTTGCGGATGATCGCCGACCACGGCTTTCGCGCGGCAATCTCAACGTCGAGGACAATGCGGCCGTTGGTCTGGGCGGATTGCGCGGTCATTGCACTGCTCCTTCGGTGGTCTCGCCGAAATACAGCGCGTTGTTCTCATAGGCGCGGATCGCTTCAGCCGTCGCGGTTCGGCACAAATCATCCGCCGCCGGCGCATCGGCGCGGTAACGTACGATCTCCACGCTCGCCTGCGGATAGGTCACAGCAGGATCGAGCGGATGCGGGCAGTTCGACAGCGCAATCAACAGGTCCATCTCGGCGCGCAGATCGACGAAGTCGCCTTTCGCGCGGCGCTGCGCCGACCAGACGAACTTGCCGTCCGCGTCGATCGCGACCGGCGCAAAGAAGCTGACGCAGGGATGCACGTCGCGGCGGCCGAGCCCGAGCTTGCTTGCTGCGAGAATGAAGTTGTCGCGCGTGTTGCGGAAATTGCCGTCGCCGTATTTCGCCTGGTTGGTCGCAGCCGTCGAACCGCCGACCACCGCGTCATGCGCCGCGCTGGTGTCCTCGGTGAGGCCGAGCAGCGCTCGCCCCATGTCGGACAGCAGCACGCGTCCCTTCTGCAGCCGCGCCGCCCATTGCACCTTGATGGTGTCGGCGTGGTTCAGCCGTTCACTGGGATCGGTCGCATTCCAGGCGAGCAGGCTGACCGTGGATGTCCCCGAATTGTTGACGATGCGCAGCGTATCGCCGCGGTCCAGTCGCGTGGTCCAGTACCAGCCGGCCGGAATCACCTCGCGATGGATGATCGCCGCAGCGGCGATCGGTACTGCGTCGCGCGCGGTCGGCGCCGGCAGCGCGCGCGGCGCATGCTCCTGCCCCGCCGCCTTCAGCTCGTTGTAGCGCCTCGTATGCGCCGCGACCTCGGCCTTCTGTTCCTCTGTGAGGATCATGGTTGCTCCTTCAAGACGAGAGCGCCGGGCCGTCCCGGCTGATGCTCCTTGCCTGATCGGGTCGTCCCGATCGGAGCTGGTTGAATGATCGCGCGCGGCTCTGCGCTGCGGCGCGGAAATATCTCGAGGTCGCGCGACACGGTGGCGCCGTAACGCTCGCGCTCCTCCGGGCGATTGCGCGAGCGCTCCAGCGCGATCACGCGCGTCGCGAGCCCGAACGCTTCGCTGAGGTCATGCGTGACCATCACGACGGTGAGATGCGTCTCATTCCATAGCCGCTTCATCAGCACATGGATGTCGGCGCGGATGCCCGGGTCGAGCGCGCCGAACGGCTCGTCGAGCAGCAGGATCTTTGGGCCGCGCATGATCGCCTGCGCCAGCGCGAGGCGCTGCTGCATGCCGCCCGACAGCGCCGACGGATACTTGTTCTCCTGGCCGGCGAGCCCGACCTCTGCGAGCAGCTTCATGGCATCGTCCGCCGCGGCGCGCCGCGCGGCGCCGAACAGGCGGGCGGTGAACTTGGCGTCGCGCAGTTCGCGCCCGAGCATCACGTTCTGCAACACGGTGAGATGCGGAAACACCGAGTAGCGCTGGAACACCACGCCGCGGTCGGCGTCCGGTTCGGCGGGCAACGGCTTGCCGTCGACCAGGATCCGGCCGCGGCTCGGCTGCTCCTCGCCGAGCAGCATGCGGAGCAGCGTGGTCTTGCCGCAACCGGACGGACCGACCAGCGCAATGAAAGCGCGCGGCTCGACCTCCATCGTGATGCGCTCGAGCACGATGTGGTCGCCATATTCCTTCCAGACGTCGTCGAAGCGGATCGCGCTCATTCCGCCCTCACCGAGGCAAACCAGGGAAACGCCCTGCGTTGCAGAACGCGCAGGCCGACATCGATCAGGAACGCGAGCAGCGTGATCCAGGCGACGTAGGGGATGATGACGTCCATCGCGAGATAGCGCCGCACCAGGAAGATCCGATAGCCGAGCCCGGAATCGGAGGCGATCGCCTCGGCCGCGATCAGGAACAGCCAGGCCGGGCCGAGCTGCAGCCGCAGCACGTCGATCAGCCGCGGCAGGGTTTGCGGCATTGCGACGCGGAGCGCGATCTGCCAGGTCGAGGCGCCGAGCGTCTGCGCCTTGACGATCTGCTCGCGCGGCAACTCCTGCACTTTCATGGCGAGGTCGCGGATCATGCAAGGCAGCGTCCCGATCACGATCAGCGCGATCTTCGAATTCTCCCCGAGCCCCATCACGATGAACAGGATCGGCAGCAGCGCCAGCGGCGGCACCATCGAGGTGACCGATACGAACGGTCCGAGCAGCGCATTGGCGCCCGGCAGCAGCCCGATCACGATGCCGAGCACCAGCGCCGCCGTCGTCGAGATCGCCAGCGCCGACCCCAGTCGCCCGAGGCTCGCGACGGTGTCGGAGGCCATCAGATAGCCGCCGGTGCGCGGATCGACCTCGAACGCCATCTGCTTGACCGCCTGCACCATGCTCGGCAGCGCCGGCAGCAGCTTGTCGTTCGGGTTCTGCGCGAGCCGCGCGCCGGAGCTGGCGAAGTAGGCGATTGCGACCAACAGGAACGGCAGCGCGAGCAGATAGAATCGCGTCTGCCGTCCCGGCCGTATGTTCACAAGTCGCATCGTCGGCTCCTGCTTTGGGGATCGCGCCGTGGCGTCAGGGCCTGCCCTCAGAGCTTGCCCTTGGCGGCTTCGTCCATGAAGGTCGGGTCGAAGCGCAGCTTGACGTTCGACTTGTCGCCGAGCACCGACTTGTCGGCGAGCTCGATGCCGACGGCGTCGGCCGACTTCGCGCCCTTGCCGAGCAGGTCCTTTTCGAACAGGAATTTACGGACCCGGTCCATCGTCGTCCCGATCGTCTTGCTGCGCGTAAAAGCTTCGGCGTCGGTTGCCTTGTCGAACAGTTTTGTGGTCGAGAGCTGGCTGTCGAAACCGGCGAGGTCGGTGCCGGAGGCCTTGGCCATCGCCTCCTTGGCAGCCTTCGCGGCGGGATCGTTGGCGGTCATCCTGGACAGCGTCTCGTACCAGATGCCGACCAGCGCCTTGGCGAAATCCGGATTGTCCTTGGCAACCGCGGTGTTCACCACCATCAGATCCATGATCTCGCCGGGGATCTGCGAGGAGTCGAAAACCTTCCTGGCATCGGGCGAGCCGAGGATTTCGGTCACGATCGGATTCCAGGTCACGACCGCATTGACGTCAGGGGTCTTGTAGGCGGCGGCGATATCGGCGTCGGAGGTGTTGACGACCTTGACGTCCTTCTCGCTCAGCTTGGAGGTCTCGAGTGCCCGCGCCAGCAGATAATGCGACACCGAGAATTCAACCAGGTTGACGGTCTGGCCCTTGATCGCGGCGAGGTCCGACTTGTTCTTGAGGATCACCGCGTCGTTGCCGTTGGAGAAGTCACCCATCACGACCGCTGTGGTGTCGACGCCGCCGGCTGCCGGAATCGACAGCGCATCCATGTTGGTGATGGTGACGGCATCATAGCCGCCGGCGGTATACTGATTGATCGACTCGACGTAGTCGTTGAACTGCTTGACCTCGATCGTGATGCCGTATTTGTCGGCCCATTTCTTGACGATGCCGGTGTCGGCCGCATAGCCCCACGGCATCCACCCGACATAGATCGACCAGGCGACCTTGAAGCTTTTCTTCGGCGCCGCCTCGGCCGCGGGCGCCGCCGCGAGCACGACCGCGCAGCCGATGACAACAGAGCGAAGGAAGAAAGAGAACTTGTTCATTGCCGATCCCTCTTGCGAAACTTCACAAAAAGGGACTGGCGAAAAGACCATCGCTCCGCCAATCCCTTGGCTAACGAGGTCTCCCGGGCTTTTATCCCGCCGTGCACCTGCGGGGATGTCTCCCCCGCAAGCGGCTGCTCTCGGACCAGCATCTTGCCTGGCAAGATCGGAACCCTAGCGGCCAACTCAGCGCCTTTGATGCACGAGGCGTGCCAAAGCACCGGCAACTGAATCTGATGAGATTTTCCGGCACGCGCGGCGCGGCCGCGTGGGCGGCCTGCTTAGAAACTGCGCAGGCCTGCCCAGATTTGGCTCTGTCCTTCGGTCACCGACATCAGCAGGATCACCGATGCGGATGTCGAGGGGAAAGTCGATGCGCAAGCTCCTGAACATTCTATGCGCCGGCCTCTGGCGCGGACTACACGGCCGGTTCGGCCGGGTGCCGAATTGCGACACCAAGCTGGGCGCTTCCTAAATTTGGCTGGGATTGCGTTATCCCGCTACGCGCAGTGCTCGTCCTCAACCGAGGCATCCAGCCACGCCACGTCGCGAGAACGCGAAGCTGTATCTCATCCGAACCGTCATCGCGACGCGTGGCTTGACGAGCCGAAGCTCGCGGCCAACGGCCCGCCTGCGCCCTTTGGGCTTCGGCGCGGTCGTCCGTCTTCGCTTTCACTTCGCGTTCAAGCTACGCCGGACACGCTTCGCTCTGGCGGTCTCCGGCGTGGCTGCGCCACGCGAAGCCCGTCAGGGCGAAGCGTGGTGGGTGCGACAGGGATCGAACCTGTGACCCCTACCATGTCAAGGTAGTGCTCTCCCGCTGAGCTACGCACCCAAAGCCATGTTTGGATCGGGTCCCTATAACGGACCGCGGCGGGGCAGGCAAGGATGCAAAGTGAAGGTTTTTTGGCGAATCAGGCCGCCAGCAACTTGTTCACTTCGCTGACCAATTCCCTGAGGTGCACGGGCTTGGCCAACACCTTGGCGTTTTTCGGCGCCTCCGAATCGGAATTGAGGGCCACCGCGGCGAAGCCGGTGATGAACATGATCTTGATATCGGGATCGAGTTCCGAGGCACGGCGCGCCAGCTCGATGCCGTCCATCTCGGGCATCACGATGTCGGTCAGCAGCATTTCGAACGGCTCCTCGCGCAGCCGCTGGTAGGCCGACATGCCGTTGTCGTGCGGCGAGACCTTGAATCCCGCATTTTCGAGCGCCTTGACCAGGAAGCGGCGCATATCGGTGTCGTCTTCGGCGAGAAGTATTTTCGGCATGGCAGGAATCGTCGAATCCGGCTGGAGGAGCAGTCCGAACAGTAAGCCCGACAGACGGTAAATTTCGGGTGAAATTTGCGTCAAGCCAGCGGCAAATGCGCACCAGCGATTTGTGGACCGAACCACGCGTCGAATCAACCATCAGCGGCATTTCCCGCTTTTAAGACGCGTTCCAGGGCGCGCCACACTCTTTTCACTTGGCAGAATGATCGCGATTACCGACAATGCCTGCCCATAAATCTCCGCTTTTCCGGCAGAACCAGTTCTTGCGGGGCGAGGCGGACGCAAGGGACGGCGCCAAGGGAATGACCGAATTTGCTGGCGAGTTGTCGCCCCCGTTCGAGATCGTTGAGCCGCAGGCCTGGCGCGCGCCGATCATCTTCAATTCCCCGCATTCGGGCTCGGTCTACCCGGCCGAATTCCTCGAGGCATCGCGCATCGATGTGGCGGCGCTGCGCCGCTCCGAAGACAGTTTCATGGACGAGCTGATCGCCGGCGTGAGCGAGCGCGGCTTTCCGATCGTCCGGGTCAACTTCCCGCGCTCCTATGTCGACGTGAACCGCGAGCCCTATGAGCTCGACCCGCGGATGTTCACCGGGCGGCTGCCGAGCTTCGCCAACACCCGCTCGATGCGGGTCGCCGGCGGCCTCGGCACCATCCCGCGCGTGGTCGGCGACGGACAGGAGATCTACCGCGAGCGGCTCGACGTCGATGACGCGCTGCGGCGGATCGAGGTGCTGTACAAGCCCTACCACCGCGCGCTGCGCCGGCTGATCAACAAGGCGCACCAGGCGTTCGGCGCCGTGATCGTGGTCGATTGCCACTCGATGCCGTCGATCGGCGTGTCGCGCGACGAGCCGCGCCGGCCCGACGTCGTGATCGGCGACCGCTATGGCACGAGCTGCGCGCCGCTGCTGCCCGACCTCGTCGAGGAGATCATGAGCTCGCTCGGCTATTCGATCGGCCGCAACAAGCCCTATGCCGGCGGTTTCATCACCGAGCATTACGGCAACCCGGCGAGCGGCCTGCACACCGTGCAGATCGAGCTCAACCGCGCGGTCTATATGGATGAGCGCCACCGTGAGCGCGGACCGCGCTTCGCCCAGGTGGCCGCCGACTTCGCGACACTCGCCGATGCTCTCGCAAAGATTCCGTTCGGAGATCTCGGCCCATTCCAGGCGGCTGCTGAGTAGCTGCGTCGTCGACTAGCCATGCGGTGATCGACGAAGTCGTGAACGGGGAATTCAGTTGGTGGCGTGACCGGATGCGAAATTGGATTCCGCATTCACGCCGGGAAGTCGTCGAACCAAGAAAAAAGGGCCGCTTGAATGAACAAGCGGCCCAAGTCTAGGGAGGAAACGCCCAAGGAGGGCAGCGATAGCGCGAGGCGCTACCGCACCGCAACAATATGCGACCGCGCTGCACAAAACGCAAGAACTTTCGAAACATTTCCTGCGTATTTGTTAGTAGGCTGTCGCATTTGCCACAGGCCCGCGCCGGAAATTTTTGTTGTTCAGTATCAGAGACTTACGGGATAAACCCCGGTCAGACGGCGCTTTGCGCATAGCTTGTATACCAGAACTCGCGACTTCGTGATCCGGCCAGCAGCCAGAGAGGCTTTCGAATCCGAAGCCAAATCGAAAGTCCGAAACCGGGTCATCAGGCTGGGATAACGCTGCGTTAATCGTGCGCACAGCATTGGATTGAGCTAGGCAAGAACGCATCCGACCTCTACCGCGTCGTTTTGCGCATTTCAGGGACAAGCCGTGACGGTCATCGACTTCACCGCCTTCATCGGCCGCCTCGCGACCGCATCCGGCGAAACCATCCTGCCCTTCTTCCGCACCTCGCTTTCGGTCGACAACAAGAGTTCGAACGATTTCGATCCGGTCACCGAAGCCGACCGCGCCGCCGAAGCGGTGATGCGACGGCTGATCAAGGCGAACTTCCCCCAGCACGGCATCGTCGGCGAGGAGTTCGGCAATGAGCGCGAAGACGCCGACTATGTCTGGGTGCTCGACCCGATCGACGGCACGAAGTCCTTCATCGCCGGTTTTCCGATCTGGGGCACGCTGATCGCGCTGCTGCACAAAGGTACGCCGGTATTCGGCATGATGCACCAGCCCTATATCGGCGAGCGCTTCTCCGGCGACAACGGCTCGGCGAATTATTCCGGGCCGTCGGGCGGACGGCGGCTCTCGGTGCGGCGTTGCGCCTCGCTGAAGGAGGCGACCACCTTCACCACGAGCCCGCTTCTGATGAATCCGGATGACCGCGCCCGCTTCGGCCGGGTCGAAAACGCGGCGCGGCTGTCGCGCTACGGCGGCGACTGCTACTCCTATTGCATGCTGGCGGCCGGCCATCTCGACCTCGTGATCGAGACCGAGCTGAAGCCCTACGACATCGCCGGCCTGATCCCGATCGTCACCGGCGCCGGCGGCGTCGTCACCACCTGGGACGGCAAGCCGGCGCAGGGCGGCGGCCGCATCATCGCAGCCGGCGATCCGCGCGTGCACGAAGCCGCGATGAAGCTGCTCAACGCCTGATTCTCGGGTTGCCGGACGATTGATCTGCGCACATCCTGACTGCAACGAGAAAAGTCAGGGGTGGGCGCACATGACGATTTGCGGCAGGCTGTTGGCAGCCGTTCTCCTGCTTCTCACGCCCATTGCAGCTTCGGCCCAGGAGTTCCCGACCAAGCCGATCCGGCTGATCGTGCCGTTCCCGCCGGGTGGGCCGAACGACATCATCGCGCGGGTGATCGGACAGAAGATATCGGAACTGGTGAAGCAGCCGATCATCGTCGACAATCGCGCCGGCCAGGGCGGCGTGCTCGGCACCGACGCGGTCGCGAAGGCCGCGCCCGACGGCTACACGGTTGCGATCGCCAGCGCCGGCGCGCTCGCGATCAGCCCGAGCATGGAAAAGGTCGCCTACGATACGCTGAAGGATCTCGCCCCGGTGACGCTGGTCGCCACCGTGCCGGAAATGCTGGTCGTCGCCACCGACGTGCCGGCAAAGAACATGAGCGAGCTGGTCGCGCTCGCCAAGGCGCAGCCGGGCAAGCTCAACTTCGCCTCCTCCGGCCCCGGCAGCCTGCCGCATCTGGCCTGCGAATTGTTCAAGCTGACGGCGAAGATCGACATCGTCCACGTGCCCTATCGCGGCGCGGCGCCGGCAGTGAACGATCTCCTGGGTCGGCAGGTGCAGATGACCTTCCTCGACCTGCCGGTGATCCTGCCGCAGATCAAGGCGGGCACGCTGCGGCCGATCGCGCTCGGGGGCCGCGAGCGCGCCCCGACCGCGCCCGACGTGCCGACCACGACGGAGGCCGGCATGCCCGACCTGATCATCGAGAACTGGTACGGCATGGTCGCCCCCGCAGGAACGCCGCCGGCGATTATCACGAGGCTGAACATGATCGCCACCGAGGCGATGGCCGATCCGGCCGTGAAGGCAAAGCTCGCCGAGCAGGGCCTGACATTGGCCGGCGACACGCCGGAGCATTTCCGCGACTTCATCGCTGCCGACATCAGGAAATGGGCGAAGGTGATCGAGGACGCCGGCGTGGTGACGGCGAAGTAACGCTAATAATCGAGCCGGCCGCGCAGCTCCTCGAACGGAAGCATGACGTGCTCACGAAACGGCGGGCGCTGTTGCAGCCTCCGATACCAGCGCTCGACGGCCGGCAACGGCGGGCGTGCGATCTCGAGCTCGAAATAGCGATAGAGCGAGGTCCCTGCGGTGATGTCGGCGAACGACAATGTCTCGCCGAGCAGGAACGGGTTGCTTTCAAGGAGGCGTTCCAGCTTGGCGAAATGCTGCTCGCAGCGGGCGAGCGCCGTCTCAATCGCCGGCCAATTGCGCTGCGCTTCAGGGGTGCGGAAGAATCCCCAGAACACGCCGCCGAGAAAATCCGGCTGCAGCGCGGTCTGCGACCAGTCCATCCAGCCGTCGACCCGCGCCCGGACGACGGGATCGTCGGACCAGAAGCGACCGTTGCCATAGCGCGCGGCGAGGTAGCGCAGGATGGCGTGGGATTCCCAGACGGTTGCCTCGTCATCCCTGATGACGGGCACACGGCCGTGCGGGTTCATCGCCAGGAAGGCCGGTGCATCGAGCCCGCCGAACGCGCCGCCGGCATCGATATGCTGATGCGCCAGCTCGAGCTCGCCGATCAGCCACATCACCTTCTGCACATTGAACGAACTGCGGCGGCCCCAGACGGTGAGCATGGCACTCTCCTTGATCAGCGCTGCGCTTCGGCCTGCAAATATTCCACGAGCTGTTTGGCGGCGCGCGGCAGCGCCTTGAAGCTGCGGGCGCAGATCGTGAGCCGGCGATTGGCCCAGGCGTCGCGAATCCTTATCGTCGTGATCGGCATCGAAGCCGCGCAGCGCCGGGCCGCGGTTTCCGGAATCACCGCGATGCCGACATCGGCTGCAACCATCTGGCAGATCGCGTCGAAGCCGCGCAGACGGGCACGGAAGCGCAGCCGCGCACCGAGCTTTGCCGCATGGCGGGAAATATGGACCTGCAACGCCGACGTCGCCGTGAGGCCGACGAAATCGCGCCCGACC
This sequence comes from Bradyrhizobium sp. PSBB068, assembly GCA_016839165.1. Classification (NCBI taxonomy): domain Bacteria; kingdom Pseudomonadati; phylum Pseudomonadota; class Alphaproteobacteria; order Hyphomicrobiales; family Nitrobacteraceae; genus Bradyrhizobium; species Bradyrhizobium sp. PSBB068. Next base: position 819,515 of record CP069300.1, on the reverse strand, counting down.
ACCTCCTGAAAGTCGATCTGGCGGCGATTGCCGAGATCGCTGCGCCGCGGCGCCACCAGCATCAGGCGGTCCTCGCTGAACAGGAAGCGCTCGACACTGTCGGGCAGCGCGTGCTCGGCTGCGAAGCCGAGATCGGCGGCGCCGCTGGCGATCGCGGTCGCGATATCGGTGCTCTCGCGCTCCTCGACATCGACGCTGATATCGGGATGTTCGTGCAGGAAGGCCGCGAGTGCGCGCGGCAGATGCTCCGACAGACCCGAGGTGTTGGCGAGCAGAAGCACGTTGGCGCGCACCCCGCTGGCATAGGCGGCGAGATCGCTTTGCAGCGACTCGACATTGTGGATCACGATGCGGGCATGGCCGAGCAGGCTCTCGCCCGCCGCCGTCAGCTCGACGCCGCGGCGGCCGCGCTTGAGCAGTGCGACGCCGAGCGCCTCCTCGAGGCCCTTGATCCGCTCGCTGGCAGAGGCCAGCGCAAGGTTTGCGCGCACCGCGCCCTGCGTGATACTTCGCGCATCGGCAACCGCAATGAACAACTGCAAGTCGATCAGGTCGAACCGCATCATTTTTTCCGTTCCGCCCCTTCGGGATGCCCGAAGGCTAACTCCGTAACCTCCAGATTGTGCCGATCGCGTCGATCGGTCAATGTCCCGCCATGGTCGACCATCTGCTGATCTTCATCGCTTTCGCCTTCCTGCTCGCCGGCTTCGTCAAGGGCACGCTCGGCCTCGGTCTGCCGACGGTCGCGATGGGGCTGCTCGCAACCACGATGGCGCCGGGCCAGGCGATTGCGATCGTGATCGTGCCGGCGATCGTCACCAATATCTGGCAGACCTTCGTCGGCCCCTATCTGCGCGACATCCTCAGGCGGCTGTGGCCGCTGATGCTCGGCACCGTCGTCGGAATCTGGATCAATGCCGGACTATTGACCGGGCCCTACGCGGCCTACGGCACCGTGGTGCTTGGTGCCCTGCTGGTGATCTACGCGATCGTCGGCCTGAGCCGGTTCAACTTCAAGGTCGCGCGGCGCCATGAGAAATGGGTCGGCGGCATCGTCGGCCTCATCACCGGGCTGATCTCGGCCGCAACCGGCGTCCAGGTCATCCCCTCGGTGCCGTTCATGCAGGCGATCGGCATGGACAAGGACGAGCTGGTGCAGGCGCTCGGCGTCTTCTTCACCAACGCGACCCTGGCGCTCGCTTTCAACCTCACGGCCTCGGGCCTGCTGACTGCGGCGACCGCGCTGCCGGGTGCGGTGGCGATGATGGCGTCATTCACCGGCATGTTCATCGGCCAGGCGGTCCGCACAAGGATGCAGCCCGACGTGTTCCGCCGCTGGTTCCTGATCTCGATGATCCTGCTCGGCATCTACCTCGCCGGCAGCGCGCTGCTCAAGATCCACGGCTAGATTCTTGTTTGACGCGTTTTCTTCACGCGAACCGGTAAGCCACCTCGCTCGAAAACGCTCTGGCGACCGCTAGCGCGCCTCCAGCATGGCGACGCGGACGCCGAGATAGATGAACAGCGCGCCGAGCGAGCGGTTGATCCAGCCGATCGCGCCCGCCGATTGCCGGATGCCGCCGGCGGCCTTCGCCGCAAAGGCCGCGAGGCCGAGGCACCAGAGCGTGCCGCCGGTGATGAAGATCAGCCCGAGCACCAGGAAGGCGAGCGTCTTATGGGCTGAGTCCGCCGCCACGAATTGCGGCAGGAAGGCCAGGAAGAACAGCGCCACCTTGGGGTTGAGGATGTTGGTCAGGGCGCCCTGCCAGAACACGCGCGAGATCGAGGTCTCGCCGGCCTGCCCCGCGACCTCCGCGATCGGCTTGGTGCGCGACAACAACATCTGCAGGCCGGTCAGCACCAGATAGGCCGCGCCGATCAGCTTGACGGCCAGGAATGCGGTCGACGACGCCATCAGCAGCGCCGACAGCCCGATCGCGGCACCCAGCACGTGGACGAGGCAGCCGCAGCTGATACCGATTGCTGCAGCCGCACCGCCGCGCCACCCGAGCTGAATCGTGCGCCCAATGATATAAGCGGTATCCGGCCCGGGCGTGACGTTGAGCAGCAGCCCGGACAGGACAAACAACCAAAGTTCGTGAATTCCCAGCATGCGGCGAGATTAACCTATGTAAGTAACGAACCGGAAAGGACGGTCAGCCAAGCTGCGCCATCCCAGCGACACACGAATTCGGTAGAGAAACGGACTGTACGATCCGTTGGTCGCATGCCAATTCCTGCTACAATGCATTATAGGTGCCCGTAAACCGAGCTTCCGCCGGACCCGAGCTGTCTTGTAAGTATCGGATTCGGTCACCTCGGCTAAGTGGCCATTCCAGGGCACGGGAGACATGGAAAGACGGCTCGCTGCCATTCTTTGCGCTGATATCGCCGGCTATTCCCGCATGATGGGCGTCGACGAGGCGGGGACGCATGCCTCGTTCAAGGCGCACCGCAGCGCGATCTATCCGATCATCCTCAACCATGGCGGCCGGATCGTCAAAAACACCGGCGACGGCTTCCTGCTGGAATTTCCGAGCATCATCGGAGCGATCGAGGCCGCCGTCGCAATGCAGACCCTGATGGCCGAGCGCAACGAACATTTGCCGGCCGACCGCGCCATGCATTTCCGGATGGGCGTCCACATGGGCGACGTCATGGCCGACGAGGACGAGGTGTTCGGCGACGACGTCAACATCGCCGTGCGTCTCGAGACGGTGGCATCGCCCGGCGGCATCGCGGTGTCGGACAAGGCCCGCACCGAGGCGGGGCGGCGGCTTGCCGTGACGCTGACCGATGCCGGCCCGCATCGCTTCAAGAACATCGCCGAGCCGGTCAATGTCTGGACCTGGGCACCGGCCGGATCCGATACCCAGGAGCACACGCCGGAAGACGGGCCGCGTCTGCCGGGGCAATACCGGACCGCGATCGTCGGCGTGCTGCCGTTCGACAATCTGAGCGGCAGCGCCGACGAATATTTTTCGGACGGCCTGACCGAAGATCTGATCCATGCACTGTCGCTGCAATCCTTCTATCGCGTACTGAGCCGCAACTCGACCTTCGCCTACAAGGGCAAGAACGTCTCGACGCGCCTGATCGCCCGCGAGATCGACGCCACCTATCTGATCCAGGGTTCGGTGCGGCGCGCCGGCAACAAGATCCGCGTCACCGCCGAGCTGATCGCGCCCGAGAAGGGCGAACAGCTGTGGACCGGCCGCTACGACCGCGACATGGGCGACCTGTTCGCGATGCAGGACGAGATCACCGCCAACCTCTCCGCCGCGGTCGCGCAGGAGATCTACCGCGCCGAAGCCTCGGCGCCGGCCCGCTCGCCGAACTCCGAGCTGACCGCGTGGGATCGCTTCCTGAAGGGCCTGTCGCACTACTATCACCAGACCAAGGCCGATAGCGAAACCGCGATCGCGCTGTTCAAGGAGGCGATCGAGCTCGATCCCGCGCTGTCGATCGCGCGCGCCTATCTCGCGCTGATCCAGATCCAGAGCGTCCAGTTCGGCTGGATTCCGAGCACGCGCGAATTGTGGGCCTCGTCGGTCAGCCTGGCCGAGAGCAGCGTCCGGCTCGATCCGCGCTCATCGTTCGCATTTTCGCTGCTGGCCTATCTGCACGCGATGCAGGGCCACTACGAAGCCGCGATGGATGCCATCAAGCGGGCAATCGAGCTCAACCCCTACGACATGGGCGCGCGCGGCGTGCTCGGCATCTGCCACATGGTGATCGGCGATCATCGCCAGGCAGTCGAGCTGTTCTCGACGGCGGTCCAGCGCGGCAACAGCGACCCGCGTTATCAATGGGGCGCCTTGAACGCGTTCAGCCATTACCTGCTCGGGCAATATGACGCATCGCTGTCGTGGTCGCGCGAAACGCTCTACCTCAACCCGAACCATCTGCAGGGCCTTGCGGTGCGCGCCGCCGCGCTCGCCCAGCTCGGCCGTGTCGACGAAGCCGCGCAGGCGGCCGAGGCGCTACTCGCCAACCATCCCAAGCTGACGGTCGAACGTCACTTGCGCAATTTCCACTGGAAGAACCCGGCCGACATCGCGCATTATCGCGACGGCCTCTTGAAAGCCGGCCTCCCCTTCGGCAAACTCGCTCTGGTTGCATCCGCGTCGAAATTCGCCGTCGATTCCTGAGCGAATTCATTCACCGGTAACGGATGCTTTCTAGGCTGAAGCTTTTCAGGATGTGGTTTGATGTCCGATACGGCTGCAAGCGCGGCGCCCGCCCCGCAGGTCTCCCCTGACAATCCCTGCCCGTTCCTGCGCGCGCTGGTCGCCGGCAATTATGTCGGCGGCCACATCGTGCCGCTACCGCAGCTGACCGCAACCATCGACCGCGCCACCGGCAAGACCGGCCTTGCGGCGCTCAGCGCCGGCGCCAAGATCTTCATGGTCGCGCAGATGGCCAACGGCATCAGCCCGTTCAGCCAGATGCGCAGCCTGTTGCAGGGCGCGATCCTCGACCAATTGCGCAACGGCCCGCTCGACAAGCACGGCGCCGGCTCGCGCATCCTCGACCAGCATGCCGTCGTGCATGAAGACGAGATCGCGCGGCTTGCCACCTTCGGCTCGGACTACAAGGCCTCCGACGGCAGCGTCGAACGCGGGCTGTCGGCCGCCGAGATCAAGACCTTCATGGCGGCGAACTTCCAGCGCGCCAAGGACCAGCATCCGCCGTCCTACGCCATCCTGCACTGCTACTATCCGCTGCTGATGCTCGGCGAATGGCCCGTACTGCTCGACATCATGGGCAAGGGCGAAGGCAAGGACCGCTATCTCAGCGTCGCCGAAGTCAGGACCCTGTTCGTCGAGCAGCGCTTTCCCGACCGCATCGTCGCGCTGCTCAACGGCTGAGTTCCCGGGACGCAGTTGCGTCCGGAATAGGGGATGCCGCAATCGCCCTGCTGTCTACAGCGGATCGAACCGCGATCAGATGCAGCGGCTTGTCGGTATTCGGCATAAGAATTCTTAATGAAGGAACGGTCAAACTCTCGCCGGCAAACCTCCGAGGACGGCCGGCAATGCAAAATCAACACTCCGATCTGGTCGAGCGACTGTCGCAGCTCGCGCAAGCGATGGCTGAAGGGCAGAGCAAGGGCATGTTCCGGTGCGAAGACATGATCTCCGCCACGGCTGCTTTCGTCGGCGAGTGCGCGATGCGCAATGCCGACGAACTCGATGTCGACAACCATCCGTACGCGCCCGGACGCGCGATCTTCTCCCAAAGGATCAACATGGTGCTGTCCGGCGATCGCACCGACTGGCGGGAGGTCCCGATCACGAGCACGTTCGGCGCCCTCTACGGCATCCTGACCCATGCGGGCGCGCCGGGCGGCGCCTGGGATCCGCGCATCTTTCCGGACATTGCGGGGATCTATCAAAGCTATGCCGCGGCACGCGGACCGAACGCCCCAGCAGGCCAATGGGGATTCGTCCCGCTCGGCGTCGCACCGGGCCATGCGCCGAAAATGCCGCCCCTGCGTGCTGCGTTCGAGCTGCGCCGGCTCGCCTTTGCCAACCGCACCGCAGCTTTCCCCAGCCGCACGGACCTGTCGACCGTGTCTCAGCTCGCCCTCGTGAAGGTGCTGACCAAAACGCGACGCGCCATCGCGGAAGCCGTAGCGATCAAGCTCGCCTTCGAGACCATCAACGGCATGGCAAAGACCGCGCCGGTGCTGCTCAAGCATATGCAGCCGGGCGGGCAGCGCGCCGCATCGTGACCGCTCCGCTGCTCACTTGAACAGCGGCGTGCCCGGCACGAAGGCATCGAACGCCGCCCAGAACTGCGCGCGGTAGCGATCCTGCTCCTGCAGGATCTCGTGCTTGGCGCCGGCGATCACGAGATGCGAGCCGGCGCGCAGATGGTAGGCGAACTCCTCGATCGCCGCCGTCGACACCACCTCGTCATTGCTCGCCGCCAGCATCAGGATCGGCTGGCGGATTTCGGAGGGATACGACATGCCGCGGAAGGTGCGCATCGCGGTGAACGCGGTGTCGGCCCAGGCGATCGTCGGCGCGGCGATGCCGAGCGTCGGGTCTTCTTCCAGGATCGCCGCGTTGCGGGCGTGGCGCACCGGATCGCTGGTTACGGGATTGCCGATGAAGGGCGCAAGGCCGACCAGTTCGCTGTTGCCGCCCGGGATGTAATTGCTGCCCTGTCCGGTGAGGCGCATGATCCGAAGCAGCGCGCTCGGGAAGAAGGAGACGCGGCCGCGCGGCAGGTCGATCATCGGTGCCGACAGCACCATGCGATCGAACCAGCGCTTGCCGGCATGCGCGATGCGCAGCATCACCGCGCCGCCCATCGAATGCGCCAGCGCGAAATAGGGCGGCGGGCAATCCGGCAGCACCACCTGCTGGACGAAGGCTTCGACGTCGGTCTCGTAGTCGGCGAAGTTGCGCACATAACCCTTGCGTGGGTCGCGCAGCCGCCGCGACGAATGGCCCTGGCCACGCCAGTCGATCATCGCCACCGCGAAGCCGCGGTCCCGCAGATCGCGCACGGTCTCGAAATATTTCTCGATCATCTCGCCGCGCCCGCTGAACACGCAGACCGTGCCCTTGCGGCCGGGGGGCGGCGCCCAACGCGCAAAGCGCAGCTCGGCTCCGTCTGATGTTTTGATAGTGCCGCTGACCACGTCGTCCGGAACCGGGTTGGCGGGAATCGAGACGAGCGTCATGCGGGAGACCGACGTGGTGAGACAGGGTGGAGATCAAGGACGCCGGCGCCAGAAAAGCGACGCGGTTTCCGCCTCTTGAACGCGACGTGACCCCTCCCATATCACCCTAGTGCAGGCCGCTACCAGTGTTTCGGACCCGAAACATCAGGCTGCACACATCTAAGCCCGGCCCGATGGCGGGCGGGTAACTGAAACAGTCGCTCACTGGAGGACTATTCTATGCGTAGCTACGACCTCACTCCGTTCTATCGTTCCACCGTCGGCTTCGACCGCCTCTTCAACCTGCTCGATCAGGTGACTTCGGACGGCAGCCCCGGCTATCCCCCCTACAACATCGAGCGCACCGGCGAGAATGCTTACCGGATCAGCGTCGCGGTCTCCGGCTTTTCGCAGGCCGAGCTTTCGATCGTCGCGAAGGAGAACACGCTGACGATCAAGGGCGAGAAATCCGCCAACGAGAACTCCGGCAACGGCGCGGAAGTGCTCTATCGCGGCATCGCCTCGCGCGCCTTCGAGCGCGTCTTCCAGCTTGCCGACTTCGTGCAGGTGAAGAACGCCTCGCTCGAGAACGGCCTGCTTCACGTCGATCTCGTCCGCGAGATTCCCGAGGCCAAGAAGCCCCGCAGCATTCCGATCGGCGGCGGCGAGAAGGCCCCGCAGGTGGTCGACGGCTCGGCGAAGGTCGCGGCCTAAGCAATGCCCCCCGCGTCAGCAGATATTGGCTGAACGCGAAAACGCCCCGGGAAACCGGGGCGTTTTTTTGCGGCCGGTTGCCGCTATTCCAACCCCTGTACCTTCGGCATCTCCTGCGTCGGCAGGATCGCAGGCGCAGGCGCCGCCGGCGGTGACGCGGCCCGACCGACGGTTGGGACCTCGGCCTGCTGAACGGCCTGCGGCGCCGCCGCCTGGGTCTCGGCGGGCCCTGGCGCTGCCGCGGCCTGCTCGGCTGGCGCAGGTACTGCCGCCTGGGTAGGCACGGCAGTCTGCGGCACGGCGGCCTGGGCCGCTGCGGCAGGAGCCTGCGCCTTGGCCGCAAGCGGGCTCCGCTTCGGTACCGGCACGCGGCTTGCGACATGCGGAATCGGGAGCGGCGGCCGTGGCACCCTCGCCTGGATCGGCCGCGGCATCGGGCCGACCGGGCCGTAGGTCGCGCTCATCTCCTCCTCGTAATTGTCGCCGAGCCGATAGGCCGGGGTAAAGCGGACGATGTGCCCGTCGCGGGCGTCGATCACCAGCCGGCCGTCGTCGCCGCCCTGGTCGATCACCGAGATCGTGTAGACGAAGCCGCGCTGCTGCGGGGCGCCGAGCGGCAGGTAGCCGTTCTCGCGCAGCACGGTGTAGACCTCGACCGGCGGCAACAGGCTCGGGACGCGGCCGAAACGCGGCGGCGGCGGAACCTCGGGCATCGCCGCGTAGGGGCCGTCGATGTCGGATACCCTGACGAAGGACGGGCTGCCGGCCCGAGCCGAGGTCACGAGCTGCGCCTCGGCCGAGGCTGCGCTGAACGCGAGAGCGGCGGCAGCGACCGAACCTGTGAACAACTTCATCGCCGTAACTCCTGTCTGGCCCGACTTCAGGAGCTTTCCGCTCTCTTGCTGGCTTGTCCGCGATGAAATTTCGGTTTGAAATCCGGCAGTCCTTGGTCGCTCCTTGGGCCAGATCACGGCGTGTTTGCTTCGAATCGGGGGCGCGGCGGGGGCCCCCGAGCCGTTCGTTCCGAGCATGCGGGCGAGGACTTCCTCGCGCTTGTGTGATAGACAAAAATTTGGCAAGGTCGATGTTAGGACAGCAAGGCTGTCTCAATTTCGAGGCCATCCCGGCATGGGGATTGCAACGAGAACCTTCGCGAGGAGGTCCTCGGCGCCCCGGGCTCCGAGAATGCTGCAGGCAGGGCCGTTCCGCAGGGAACGTTGAAACGCCCGTCGCCTGAATTTAGGAAAATGCGGCTCGCGGCGGACGAGCGGTGGCCCGGTGGGTGCCGCAACGTCCAAGGTGCGCCAAATAGGGTGAGGCCCCTTACGCAAGGGAGAGGACACATGAGCGGGTCGGAATTCGAGCGCGAAAACATCGTGACAGGTGCGCTGTCGGCGACCGCGGACTCGAAAGCCGCCGAACCCGCCCGCGAGCTCCACCCGCTTGAACTTCATACTTGGCGTCCGGAAGCCGAAGGCCTGTTCGATCCGAGCCTGGAAAAGGACTCCTGCGGCGTCGGCTTCATCGCCAACATCAAGGGCCAGAAGTCGCACCAGATCGTCTCCGACGCGCTGAGCATCTTGTGCAACCTCGAGCATCGCGGCGCCGTCGGCGCCGACCCGCGCGCCGGCGACGGCGCCGGCATCCTGGTGCAGATCCCGCACGCTTTCTTCGCGCGCAAGACCTCCGAGCTCGGCTTCAAGCTGCCGCAGCCCGGCGAATACGCCATCGGCGCGCTGTTCATGCCGCGCGATGCCGCGTGGCGGAACGTGATCAAGAGCATCATCGCCGACGAGATCAAGAACGAAGGCTTCAAGCTGCTCGGCTGGCGCGACGTGCCCAGTGACAATTCCTCGCTCGGCGTCACCGTGAAGCCGACCGAGCCCTATCACATGCAGGTCTTCATCGGCCGCAATGGTGCGGCCAAGACCGAGGACGATTTCGAGCGCCGGCTCTACATCCTGCGCAAGTCGATCTCGCAGGCGATCTATCAGCGCCGCGACCGCGGCATGGCCGGCTACTATCCCTGCTCGTTCTCGTGCCGCACCGTGATCTACAAGGGCATGTTCCTCGCCGACCAGCTCGGCAAGTACTATCCCGACCTGCACGAAGCCGATTTCGACAGCGCGCTGGCGCTGGTGCATCAGCGCTTCTCGACCAACACCTTCCCGACCTGGTCGCTGGCGCATCCCTACCGGATGATCGCCCATAACGGCGAAATCAACACGCTGCGCGGCAACGTCAACTGGATGGCGGCGCGGCAGGCTTCGGTGCATTCGGAGCTCTATGGCAAGGACATCAGCCGGCTGTGGCCGATCTCCTATGAAGGCCAGAGCGACACCGCCTGCTTCGACAACGCGCTCGAATTCCTGGTGCAAGGCGGCTATTCCCTTCCGCATGCTGTCATGATGATGATTCCGGAAGCGTGGGCCGGCAATCCCTTAATGGATGAGCAGCGTCGCGCCTTCTACGAATATCATGCCGCGCTGATGGAGCCGTGGGACGGCCCGGCTGCGATCGCCTTCACCGACGGCCGCAAGATCGGCGCGACGCTCGATCGCAACGGCCTGCGCCCGGCGCGCTACCTCGTCACCAAGGACGACCGCATCGTGATGGCGTCCGAAATGGGCGTCCTGAAGATTCCGGAGGACCAGATCGTCACCAAGTGGCGGCTGCAGCCCGGCAAGATGCTGCTCGTCGACCTCGAGCAGGGGCGCCTGATTCCGGACGACGAGATCAAGGCCGACCTCGCCAAGAGCCACCCCTATAGCGACTGGCTGCATCGCACCCAGATCCAGCTCGAGGAGCTGCCAGACGCGCCGGCCAAGGGCGTGCGCTCGAACCTCCCGCTGCTCGATCGCCAGCAGGCGTTCGGCTACAGCCAGGAAGACATCACCATCCTGATGACGCCGATGGCGTCCACCGGCGAGGAAGCCGCCGGCTCGATGGGCAACGACACGCCGATCTCGGCGCTGTCGGACAAGCCGAAGCAGCTGTTCACCTACTTCAAGCAGAACTTCGCCCAGGTGACCAACCCGCCGATCGATCCGATCCGCGAGGAAATCGTCATGAGCCTCGTCTCGATCATCGGGCCGCGGCCGAACCTGTTCGACCTGCAGGGCGTCGCCTCGACCAAGCGCCTCGAAGTGCGGCAGCCGATCCTGACCGATGCGGACCTGGAGAAGATCCGCTCGATCTCCGACGTCGCCGAGACCCACTTCAAGTCGCGCACGCTCGACACCACTTTCCACGCCGGCTTCGGCGCGGCGGGCATGGAGCAGGTGCTCGACGAGCTCTGCGCGCGCGCCGAGGGCGCGGTGCGCGAGGGCATCAACATCATCATCCTGTCGGACCGCATGACCGGCACCGACCGGATCCCGATCCCGTCGCTGTTGGCCTGCGCCGCCGTGCATCACCACCTGATCCGCACCGGCCTGCGCACCTCGGTCGGCCTGGTGGTCGAATCCGGTGAGCCGCGCGAGGTACATCACTTCGCCTGCCTCGCCGGCTACGGCGCGGAAGCGATCAACCCCTATCTCGCGTTCGAAACCATCCTTGCGATGAAGGACCGGCTGCCCGGCGCGCTCGACGACTACGAGATCGTCAAGCGCTACATCAAGTCGATCGGCAAGGGCCTGCTCAAGGTGATGTCCAAGATGGGCATCTCGACCTACCAGTCCTATTGCGGCGCGCAGATCTTCGACGCGGTCGGCCTCAAGGCGGACTTCGTCGCCAAGTATTTCGCCGGCACCCACACCAGGATCGAGGGCGTCGGCCTCGGCGAGATCGCCGAGGAGACCGTGCGGCGCCACACCGACGCGTTCGGTGACGGCCAGATCTACAAGACCGCGCTCGATGTCGGCGGCGAATATGCCTACCGCACCCGGGGCGAGGACCATGCCTGGACCGCGGAATCGGTCTCGACCCTGCAGCATGCCGTGCGCGGCAACTCGCAGGAGCGCTACCGGGCGTTCGCCAAGATCCTCAACGAGCAGTCCGAGCGCCTGTTGACGCTGCGCGGCCTGTTCCGGATCAAGAGCGCCGAGGACGACAAGCGCAAGCCGGTCAAGCTCGAGGACGTCGAGCCGGCCAAGGACATCGTCAAGCGGTTCTCGACCGGTGCGATGTCGTTCGGCTCGATCTCGCGCGAGGCGCATACGACGCTCGCGATCGCGATGAACCGGATCGGCGGCAAGTCGAACACCGGTGAGGGCGGCGAGGAGTCCGACCGCTTCAAGCCGATGCCGAACGGCGACAGCATGCGCTCGGCGATCAAGCAGGTCGCCTCGGGCCGGTTCGGCGTGACGACGGAATACCTCGTCAACTCCGACATGATGCAGATCAAGATGGCGCAGGGTGCCAAGCCCGGCGAAGGCGGCCAGCTGCCCGGCCACAAGGTCGACGCGACCATCGCGCGCGTCCGGCACTCGACGCCGGGCGTCGGCCTGATCTCGCCGCCGCCGCATCACGACATCTACTCGATCGAAGACCTCGCCCAGCTGATCTACGACCTCAAGAACGTCAATCCGGACGGCCAGGTCTCGGTCAAGCTGGTGTCCGAAGTCGGCGTCGGCACGGTTGCCGCCGGCGTCGCCAAGGCGCGCGCCGACCATGTGACGATCGCGGGCTTCGAGGGCGGCACCGGTGCCTCGCCCCTCACCTCGATCAAGCATGCCGGCTCGCCGTGGGAGATCGGCCTTGCCGAAACCCACCAGACGCTGGTGCGCCAGCGGCTGCGCAGCCGCATCGCGGTGCAGGTCGACGGCGGTTTCCGCACCGGCCGTGACGTCGTGATCGGCGCGCTGCTCGGCGCCGACGAGTTCGGCTTCGCCACCGCGCCGTTGATCGCCGCCGGCTGCATCATGATGCGCAAGTGCCACCTCAACACCTGCCCGGTCGGCGTCGCGACCCAGGATCCGGTGCTGCGCAAGCGCTTCACCGGCCAGCCCGAGCACGTCATCAACTACTTCTTCTTCGTCGCCGAGGAAGTCCGCGAGATCATGGCCCAGCTCGGCTACAAGACGTTCGACGAGATGGTCGGCCAGGTCCAGATGCTGGACCAGACCGCGCTGGTCTCGCACTGGAAGGCCAAGGGCCTCGATTTCTCCAAGCTGTTCGTGCGGCAGAAGGAGGAGAAGGGCCAGACGATCTATCACTCGGAGAGCCAGAACCACCATCTGGAAGCCGTGCTCGACCGCCGGCTGATCGAGCAGGCGCAGGCCGCGCTCGATCGCGGCGCGCCGGTCAGGATCGAGGAAGAGATCAACAACACCGATCGTTCCGCCGGCGCGATGCTGTCGGGCGCGGTGGCCAAGATCTACGGCCATGCCGGCCTGCCGCTCGACACCGTCCATGTCGGCCTGAAGGGCACCGCCGGACAGGCGTTCGGCGCCTGGCTCGCCAAGGGCGTCACCTTCGAGCTCGAGGGTGAAGGCAACGACTATGTCGGCAAGGGCCTCTCGGGCGGCTGCATCATCGTCAAGCCGCCGAAGATCTCCGGCATCGTGCCGGAAGAGTCGATCATCGTCGGCAACACCGTGATGTACGGCGCGATCGCGGGCGAATGCTACTTCCGCGGCATCGCCGGCGAGCGCTTCGCGGTGCGCAACTCCGGCGCGGTCGCGGTCGTCGAAGGAGCCGGCGATCATTGCTGCGAATACATGACCGGCGGCATCGTGGTCGTGCTCGGCAAGACCGGGCGCAACTTCGCGGCCGGCATGTCCGGCGGCATCGCCTATGTGCTGGACGAGGCCGGCGACTTCAACAAGCTCTGCAATCTGTCGATGGTCGAGCTCGAGCCGGTGCTGTCGGAAGAGATGATCAACGCCGACACCTACCACCACTCCGGCGATCTCGAGGCGCATGGCCGGGTCGACGTGTTCCAGAACCTGCTCGACTCCGACGTGGAGCGGCTGCATGTCCTGATCACGCGTCACGCCAAGCTGACCGGCTCGAGGAAGGCGGCGGAGATTCTCGCCAACTGGAAGGCCTGGCTGCCCAAATTCCGCAAGGTGATGCCGGTGGAGTACCGCCGCGCGCTGAAGGAGATGAAGGCCAACGCCGACGCCGAGCCGAAGATCGCGATCGGCGCCTAAGTCACACCACGCGCCATTCCGGGCCGCGCCTGGCGCGAACCCGGAATTGCGCAAAGCCACTTCGAGACTTCGGGTCTGCGCCCCGCGGCGCAGCCCGGAACGACGGAACAACTGAGATGCAGGGGCATCGGGTTTCAATGGGTAAGATCACAGGTTTTCTCGAGATCGAGCGGCATGACCGCAAGTACGAGCCGGTCGCCGATCGACTCAAGACCTTCAACGAGTTCGTCATTCCGCTGAGCGAGAAGGACACGCGCGACCAGGCCGCGCGCTGCATGAATTGCGGCATCCCCTATTGCCACGGCACCGGCTCGGTCCAGCCGGGCACGCCGGGCTGCCCGGTCAACAACCAGATCCCCGATTTCAACGACCTCGTATATCAGGGCAACTGGGAAGAGGCCTCGCGCAACCTGCACTCGACCAACAACTTCCCCGAATTCACCGGCCGGATCTGCCCGGCGCCGTGCGAGGCGTCGTGCACGCTGAACATCGACGACAACCCGGTCACCATCAAGACCATCGAATGCGCGATCGTCGACCGCGCCTGGGACAATGGCTGGCTGAAGCCGGAGATCGCTCCCCAGAAGACCGGCAAGAAGGTCGCCGTGATCGGCTCCGGCCCCGCGGGCCTCGCCGCAGCCCAGCAGCTCGCGCGCGCCGGCCACGAGGTGCATGTCTACGAGAAGTTCGCCAAGGCCGGCGGCTTGCTGCGCTATGGCATTCCCGACTTCAAGATGGAGAAGGGCATCATCGACCGCCGCGTGGCGCAGATGGAAGCCGAGGGCGTCACCTTCCACTACGGCAAGGCCGTCGGCGGCAGCACCCCGGGCGCGATCGATCCGCAGGAGCTGGCCAAGCAGTATGACGCCGTGGCGCTGACCGGCGGCGCGGAAGCCCCGCGCGACCTGCCGATCCCCGGCCGTGATCTTTCCGGCATCCACTTCGCGATGGACTTCCTGCCGCAGCAGAACCGCCGCGTCTCCGGCGAGCCGCTGAATGGTGCCGCCGACATCCTCGCCGGCGGCAAGCATGTCGTCGTGATCGGCGGCGGCGACACCGGATCGGACTGCATCGGCACCTCGTTCCGTCAGGGCGCGAAGTCCGTCACCCAGCTCGAGATCATGCCGGCGCCGCCCGAGCACGAGAACAAGGGCCTGACCTGGCCGAACTGGCCGCTGAAGATGCGAACCTCGTCGAGTCAGGCCGAAGGCGCGGTGCGCGAATTCGCCGTGCTGACCACGAAGTTCGAAGGCAAGGACGGCAAGGTCAGCAAGCTGCATTGCGTCAAGGTCGACGACAAGTTCAAGCCGCTGCCCGGCACCGAGTTCACGCTCGACGCCGAGCTGGTGCTGCTGGCGATGGGCTTCGTCCATCCGGTGCACGAGGGTCTGCTCAAGACGCTCGGCGTCGAGCTCGACCAGCGCGGCAACGTCCGCGCATCGCTGCAGGACTACCGGACCTCGCGCGCCAAGATCTTCTCGGCCGGCGACATGCGCCGCGGCCAGTCGCTCGTGGTGTGGGCGATCCGCGAAGGCCGCCAGTGCGCGCGCTCGATCGACGGCTTCCTGATGGGCAAGACCGACCTGCCGGGGTAAGCCCTCGGCAGACACGTCGAACTGCATCTCACAAACGCTGCTGTCATCGCCCGCGAAAGCGGGCGATCCAGTATTCCAGAAACGTCAGAGATTGAGCCGAGAGGCCGCGGCGTACTGGATGCCCCGCCTGCGCGGGGCATGACAGTTCACGCGTGGTTCGACTTGCGTATCCTCACCGCTAGTTCTGCACCCGCACGCCCAGCATCACGACCGTCGATGCCGAGCTCTGTCCGGCCAAGTTCGAATCCAGCCAGTCGCGGCGCAGGGTGCCCTTGATCCACAGGCTGCGGGTCATCTTGTAGATCAAATCGGCCGACACCGAGTAGATCGTGTCGTTGCGGTTGTCGCCCTTGTACTCGAGCGTGCCGTAGCTGAACTTGCCGATCGCGGTCAGCCAGCGGCGGAAGTCGTGGTCGACCTCGATGGTGTAGGTGCGCGACAGCACGCCGGAGGTGCCCGGCAGCGTGGTCTCGCCGAGCTGGGTGTCGGAATAGAATTTGGCCGTGGTCAGCGGCGTCGCGGTCCAGGTCAGTGAGGCCGTGGTGAGCAGGCCTTCGAGCCGGTTGAGCCTTGTGTCGGCGTAGTCGCGCATCGCGTAGCCGATCGAGACTTCGCCGAACAACAGCCGGGTGAACTCGAACGAGGTGCCGGCCTTGGCATAGCCGCCCGATGAATCGCGCGCGTAGCCGGCGCGGTCGAGGAAGAGATCGTGGACGCGGCTGTCGCCCTGCACCTCGATGAAGGGCTTCACCGCCGGGTTGAGCTCGTAGCTGACGCGGCCGACGCCGCCATATTGGGTGAAGTTGCGGTCGTCGTTCGACGACGAGGTGCCGTCGGTCAGCTTCGACCATTGGTAGTCGGTGCGATCGACGGTGGCGCCGAGCGAGACCTGCATGCGGTTGAAATTCTGGTCGATGCCGAAGGTGCCGCCGACCGTAGAGTAGAGCGGATATTTGGCGAGGCCGGCCTGCACGTTCGGGCTGCCGGGATTGTCGGTCGAGACCAGCATGCGGGCCTGCGCCGTGAGATGGGTGTCCCTCGAGACATCGAGACGGCCATCGATATGGCCGGTGAAGCTCGGACGGTCGACGTCGAGCGGTGCCGACAGCGGCGTGCCGTCAATCTGCGTCAGCTGGGAGCCGTAGCCGGTGAAGGAGCCGCGCAGATCGGCGACCACGGCGTGACGCTCCCAGTCCGAGATCGCGACGAATTCCGGCGCCACCATGTAGAACGCCTTGCCCTGCGGCGAATTCAAGCGGCCCGGATTGGTGTCGTAGCCGGCCATCACCTCGACCGCGGTCTTGACCATGAACGAGCCGGCGTAGTCGCCGACCGCGCCGAACGGATCGTCGTCGATCTTGAGCCGCTTGCGCGGCGGCTGACCGACGATGGTGCCGGCCATCGCCGGCGGCAGCGGCGGCTTGTTGGCGGTCTCCGACGGCGGGATCGACAGCCGCAACTGCCCGGCCGCGGTCAGCGGCGGCGGCGGCGGCACCGGCGAGCCGGGTCCCGGCGGCGGCTTCGGCTTGGCCTGGCCTGGATAGTATTTCGGCTTCAGGCGTTTGCGATTGAGCGCGTCATAGCCCGAGGTCGCGGCGCCATTGGCGGCCGGAAGACCGTAAGTCGGGACCTGCCCGACACGGTCCGAGGTTGAGGTTGATGTCGACGACGGCAAGGCTCGCCGGCTCGGATCGGCGTCCGGCAATCTGAGGCCGTTGAGCGGATCCATCGCGTCGGCGGTGGTCCGGCGCAGCGGCGACTCCGGGTTGATCACCTGGCTCTGCCGGTTGGGGCTGAACAGGTCGGGCGTCACGGTCTGGGCACTGCTGAGCCCGGTCGTCGCGATCAGCTCAGGAGCAGTCAGCAAAAGACATGGCAAAGCCACGCGAACGAGACGTCCGCGCCGATTTGGGCCGCTTGCTGGCCGCCGCCACACGATGGAAATACTCCAACGAATTCATATACTTGACATACGCATCTCGCCGGGCGGCGAAAAACGTCGTTAATGGAGTTAAAACAATTATGGTTAATGAGCCGTTGAGGATCCGCCGCCGCGCGTCGCGTCGCGGAATCGAACGTGCTAAGGGAGATGCCCGGGTGCAAAACCCCTCCCCTGGAATCCGAAATGGCCAAACCGAAACCGCTGATGACCAAATCATCCGGCCCCGATGACGGCGCCGTTCAGTCGGCGCTCCGCACCCTCGATGCCGAAGCCAGCGGCGTCGCTGCGCTCTCCGCGGCACTCCGGTCCGATCTCGGCGCGCCGTTCACGGCTGCATCCGAGCTGATCTGCAAGGCCAAGGGACGGCTGATCGTGACCGGGCTCGGCAAGTCCGGCCATATCGGGCGCAAGATCGCCGCGACCTTCGCCTCGACCGGCACGCCGGCGTTCTTCGTGCACGCGGCGGAAGCGAGCCATGGCGACCTCGGCATGATCACCGCCGACGACGTGATCCTTGCGCTGTCATGGTCCGGCGAGCAGCCCGAGATGCGCAACCTGATCGCCTATGCGGCGCGCTTCGGCATTCCTCTGATCGCGATGACCGCCGACAAGGACTCGACGCTGAGCAAGGCCGCCGACGTGCAGCTGACGCTGCCCAAGGCCCGCGAGGCCTGTCCGCACAATCTTGCGCCGACCACGTCTTCGCTGATGATGCTGGCGCTCGGCGATGCGCTGGCAATCGCGCTGCTCGAGGGCCGCGGCTTCACCTCGACCGATTTCAGCGTGCTGCATCCGGGCGGCAAGCTCGGCGCGCTGCTGAAATATGCCCGCGACCTGATGCACACCGGCGACGCGCTGCCGTTGAAGCCGCTCGGCACCAAGATGTCGGACGCGCTGGTCGAGATGACGTCGAAGGGCTTCGGCTGCGTCGGCATCGTCGACAGCCACGGCCATCTCGCCGGCATCGTCACCGACGGCGATCTGCGCCGGCAGCTGACGCGCCCCGACCTGCTGACGCTGTCGGTCGACGAGGTCATGACCAGGACCCCGAAGACGATCGGCCGCGACACGCTGGCCGGCGAAGCGCTCGAGCTGCTCAACGCCTCCAAGATCACGACGCTGATCGTGACCGATGCCAAGAAGCCGGTCGGCATCATCCATCTGCACGATCTGCTGCGCGCCGGCGTGGCGTAGGTTCCTCCGTCATTCCGGGCTCGCCGCTTCGCGTCGCCCTCAGATGCGCAATTGCGCACCGGGGAATGACGCTCACTGCGGAAACCGCGCCGCGGTCGCCTCCAGCGGCAGGGCGAGCGCGTTGGCGAGGTAGGAGACGGTGCGGTAGAAGCCGCACAGCAGGATGATCTCCAGCACCTGATCGTCGTCGTAGTGTGCTGACAGCGCCGCGAACTCCGCGTCGTCCAGCGTCGCACGCGCGTGCAGCGCATCGACCGCCGCGATCAGCGCCTGTTCGGCCGGCGACCAGCAATCGGCATCGGCGTTGCCGCGCACGGTGGCGTGGACCTGTTCTTCCGACAGCCCGGCCGCGGCGCCGAACGCCGTGACATGCACGCCCCATTCATATTCGCAGGCGTTGAGCGCGCAGGTGCGGTCGATCACGATCTCGCGGTCCCGCAAGGAGAGCGGCCCGCGGTCGAGCAGGCTGCCGCCGCGAAACTTCTCCCACGCGCGCGGATGGCCGGCCATCGTGCGGAACAGCACCAGCGGCGGCTTGCCGCGCATGATGCGGTCGAAATGTGCTGTTGAACGTCCGCCGCATAGGGCGGATCGAGCGGCGCGATGCGTGACATGGGCTGATCCTGTTGCTACATTTAATGTAGCGATACGCTACAATATCTGTAGCGGTGTGCAAGAGAGATTCGAGCGGGAGCGCGACATGCCGAAGCAGGTTCCGAGCGCAAAACCGAGCGTCCGCGGCTCGCGGTCCGGCCGCCCGATCATGGCGCTGCTCGATCTGTTGGGTCGGCGCTGGACCTTGCGCATCGTCTGGGAGCTGCGCGAGGGCGCGCTGACCTCGCGTGCGCTGCGCACCGCCTGCGACGAGGCCTCGCCGACCATTCTGCAAACGCGATTGACCGAGCTGCGCGAGGCCGGCTTCGTCGAGTTGTCGGAGGAAGGTTACCGTCTCACCGCGCTCGGCTGGGAGCTGTTTGCGACCTTCACACCGCTCAACCGCTTCGCCGAGCGCTGGAGCAGGCAGGCAGGCAGCTAGACCGCGGCCACCGTCAGGCTGGCGCCGTCGGCGCGCACCACCTTCACGCGGCTTCCCGCCGGCGCGTCGGGGCCGGCGACGCGCCAGACCGTGTCGTCGATCCGTACAGTGCCCGATCCGTCGACAATCGGCTTCTCCAGCGTGAACTCGCGGCCGACCAGGGCTTCGTTGCGGCGGTTGAGGAACGGATTGCTCCTGCTCGCCTCGGTCGCTCCCCTGGCAAAATGCCGCCAGGCCGGCACCGCGAGCGCGGCAAACACCGCGAACATCAGGAGTTGGATCTGCCAGGATGGCGTGAACACGAAGGACAGCAGGCCGACCACGAGCGCCGCGAGCCCGAGCCAGAACAGGAACACCCCGGGCGCTGCAAGCTCCAGCGCCATCAGGATGAAGCCGAAGATCAGCCAGTTCCAGGTACCCAATGTCGAAAACATCTCGGCCATGACGTGACCTCTACCATTGTGGACGCGACGCCGTCACGTCCTCACCGCTGCGGCGGCACCGGCGGTGGCGGCGTCGGACCGGCCGGCGGCACCGAGCCGCGGCGCGCGGCCGCCGCAGCCGATGCGGCGCTCTCGCCGAAGGTCGCCTTGGCGATCTCGCCAATACCGGCGAGCGAGCCCAGGATGCTGGTCGCCTCGATCGGCAGCATCAGCACCTTCTGGTTCGGTGAATCGGCCAGTTGCCCGAACGCCTTGATGTACTTGTCGGCGATGAAATAGTTCAGCGCCGCGACGTCGCCCTTGGCAATCGATTCGGAGACCATCTGCGTCGCCTTGGCCTCAGCCTCGGCGGACCGCTCGCGCGCCTCGGCGTCGCGGAAGGCGGCCTCCTTGCGGCCTTCCGCCTGCAGGATCTGGCCCTGCTTTGCACCCTCGGCGCGCAGAATCTCCGACTGCCGCTGCCCCTCCGCCTGCAGGATGTCGGCGCGCTTGACGCGCTCGGCCTTCATCTGCCGGCCCATCGCCTCGACCAGGTCGGCCGGCGGCACGATGTCCTTGATCTCGATGCGGTTGACCTTGACGCCCCAGGGCGACACCGCGGCGTCGACCACGCGCAGCAGCCGCTCGTTGATCTCGTCGCGATGCGACAGCACCTGGTCGAGATCCATCGAGCCCATCACCGAGCGGATGTTGGTCATGGTCAGGACCGTGATCGCCTGGTTGAGATTGGCGACCTCGTAGCTCGCCTTCGCGGCGTCGAACACCTGGTAGAACGCGACGCCGTCCACCGTCACGGTGGCGTTGTCCTTGGTGATCACCTCCTGCTCGGGGATGTTGATCACCTGCTCCATCATGTTGATCTTGCGCCCGATGCGATCGAAATAGGGCACGATCAGGTTGAGGCCGGGCGACAGCGTGCGGGTGTATTTGCCGAACCGCTCAATGGTCCAGTCATAGCCCTGCGGAACGGTTTTGATCCCGGCGAACAGCGTGACGATGACGAGAAGAACAAACGCGATCGCGAAAATGTCGAAGCCAGTCATGAAGTCCTCCAGGCACGGTCGTGCATTGGTCGGCAGGACCGCTTCGCCGGTTCAGCCGGCTGTTGTTCTCCCTAGCACATAGGAGGCGGTCGTGCGGGCCACCAGATGCACGAAGGCTGAACGAACCGCGATGTCGGTTGTCACGGATCGTTAACAAAGCGCTTCAGCCTTGCTAGATCCAGCCCTGAAGCTCGCGCAACACCAGCTGGCGGATCACGTCCATGCCGCCGACGCTGTCGTTGAGACAGGGGATCGCCGCGAACTGCTCGCCGCCATGATGCCGGAAGATCTCGGCATTCTCCTGGGCGATCTCCTCCAGCGTCTCCAGGCAGTCGGCGGAGAAGCCGGGCGTCACCACGGCAATACGTCGCACGCCGTCCTTCGCCAGCTTCTCGACGGTCTTGTCGGTATAGGGCTGCAGCCACTCGGCATTGCCGAAACGCGACTGGAAGGTGAGGATCAGCCTCGAGGCATCGAGCCCGAGCCGCTTGCGCAGCGCGTTGGTCGTGGCAATGCACTGCGCCTGGTAGGGATCGCCCTTGTCGACATAGTCCTTCGGCATGCCGTGGAACGAGGCGAGGATGACCTCCGGCTGGAACGGCAACGTCGCAAGATGGTCGTTGATCGAGACCGCCAGCGCCTCGATGTAATCGGGGTCGTCGTAATAAGGCGGCGTCACCCGCAAGATCGGCTGCGCGCGCATGCCGGCCAGCACGCGAAACACCTCGTCGCAGACGGTCGCCGACGTCGCCGCGGAATATTGCGGATAGAGCGGCACCACCAGCAGCCGGCCGCAGCCCTGCGCCGCCAGCGCCTCGATCCGTTCCTTGATCGACGGATTGCCGTAGCGCATCGCCCAGTCGACCACGACGTGGTCGTGATCGGCGATCGCCTCCGCCAGCTTGTCGGCCTGCGAGCGCGTGATGGTCTTCAGCGGCGACTCGTTCTTCTCGGTGTTCCAGATCTTCAGATAGTCGCGCGCCTTGCGGGCCGGACGGACGCGCAGGATGATGCCGTTGAGGATCAGCTTCCAGACCAGGCCCTGATTCTCGATCACCCGCGGATCGGACAGGAATTCCTTCAAGTAGACCCGCACGCCCGCGGCGTCGGCGGTATCCGGCGTGCCGAGATTGACCAGCAGCACGCCGACCCGCTCCGGCTTCGGCGCCGCGGCAGGCTTCGCACTCTCGAAGGGAATTACCGTGCTCATGATGGCCTTGCGCCTAAAATCCTTCGCTTGGGGCTTTGGGCTTCGCGCGTTGCTCCAACCTTGTCAAGCAGAGCGCGAGTTGGCTACCTTCCGCCCCGTGAATGGGGGGAACCATGACGATCGCCGAATGGTGCGTCTTCGGGACGCTGATGCTTTCGCTCCTGACGATCGTATCGGTGAAATGGATCAGCTTTCGCAGCTTCGACAATTCCAGGCCGCGCGATCCCGATTTCTACGACGACCCGATCCGCTCGCGGGCGCTCGGCGCCCACCAGAACGGCATCGAGACCTTCCCGTTCTTCGCCTTCGCCGTGTTGCTCGCCGAATACCGCGTCGGCCCGCTGCGGCTGATCGACGAACTCGCGGTGCTGTTCCTGATCGTGCGGATCGCCTACGTCTTCACCTATATCGGCAACCGCCCGACGCTGCGCTCGATCCTCTGGAGCATCGGTTTCGCGATCAACATCGCGATCTTCTTCCTGCCGGCGATCAGGGGATATCTGACGAGCTGAGTTGCCTCTCTCCCCGCCTCCGTTCCTAGTGAGGTGAGTGCGCCGGTCAGGCTCCTTCTCCCCCTGCGGAAGAGGGTGGGGAGAGGGGTGGCCCCGGGCGAGATGTACGAGGGCGAGCAAAGCTCCATCAGCCAACATCTCGCACGCCGCCTGGTAAGCGCTCGCACCCAACAAGCAGTGGAGCAAGCGGCACCCCTATCCCTAACCCTCTCCCGCAAAGGGAGAGGGAACCCTCGCAGCGATGCGCCCCTCACTCAGGAGACCTCTCCCCGCAAGCAGGCGAGGTGACCTCACAAGCACGTCGCCCGTTCGGCCGCGACATAGCCGAACAGCAGCCCGAGTCCGAACAGCAGCACCAGACCGGCGGCAGCGAATTCCAGGCCGCGCATGATCAGCATGCCGCCGCCGTCGCGCACCGCGCTCAGCCGCTCGGCCATGCCGCGCGCCGACACCGCAACCAGCGCGATCGCGGCGACCGTAATGGCGGTGCCGAACCCCATCGCGAAGGTCGCGGCAATGCCAGCCCAGAACAGGCCCTGCGCCAGCGCGAACACCAGCACCAGGATCGCGCCCGAGCACGGCCGGATTCCGACCGTCAGGATCGCGCTCAGACCACGCCGCCAGCCGCCCGGGCCTGCGAGCTCGGCCGGCGTCGGCCCGTGCGAATGGCCGCAATGCTCGTCATGGACGTGTTCCGCGTCATGATCGTGGTCGTGGCCATGATGCTCGTGGTGGTGATGGCCGTGATCGTCATGCGCGTGACGATGGTGATCATGGCCATGGTCCCGGTGCACGTGATCGTGATGGTCATGGTCATGCTGATGCGTGCCGGCCAACGCCAGCGCCGGACGCGGCAGCTGGAGCGCCCGGAAAAAACCGCCGCCCTTGACCCAGACCAGCCGGGCACCGAACGCTGCGATCAGCGCGTAGCTGGCGATTTCGATCGCCTTCTCCGCCCCGCACATCGTCCTCGCCGTCGCATTGAGCAGCCAGGCGCAGACGCCGACGATGGCGACCGCGACCAGCGACTGCATCAGCGCCGAGGCGAACGACAGCACGACGCCGCGCCGGGCCGTCTCGCGGTTGGCGACCATGTAGGACGAGATCACCGCCTTGCCGTGGCCGGGACCGGCGGCATGGAAGATCCCGTAGGCAAACGAGATCGCAAGCAGCGTCCAGACCGCCGAGCCATCGGACTTCGCGGCGCGGATGGTCTGCGAGATCTCGCGGTAGAACTCCGACTGCTTGGCCAATAGCCAGCCGACGATCCCGCCCTGCGGCTCCGCCGCGCGCGGCGCACCGAACGGATTCTGCGCCAGCAGCGCATGAACCGTGCCGTCGAGCAGCGCGAACCCGGTCAGCACGGCGGCCGAAAGCGCAAGACCGCGCATCGCACGAGAGACGTTCTGCGTCATGGGCACTCCACCGTGATCTTGTTGGCGAACATCATGCCGAAATTGCCGTTGCTGCCGTCGAGGAAGTTCTGCTCGCCGAGCTTCTGCGCGGCGGCGGTGCCGTCACTGTTCGGCCGCTCGAACTGCATCTTGCAGTCGGCGGCGGCACCGACCAGCTTGACCGGATCCTTATCGGCGAACTGGAAATCGATGAAATAGGTCGGGTCGAACACTTCGAGCGAGAGCTTGCTGGCCTTGAACGGCGTCTTCACCGGCAGGGTGAAGTGCAGCGTCAGCGCCGAGTCCTTGTACTCGAGGAAATAGTCGACCGGCTCGGTGAACTTCTGCTTCTTGCCGTCGCCCTTGGCGAAGGTGAAGTAGGCGTATTCCTTCAGCGACTCGACATTGGTCTGGGCCAGCGGCGCCAGCTCCTCGCGGCTGTAGGCACCCTTCACCTTGGTCTCGATGCCCTGCAGCGCATAGGTCGAGAACATGTCGTCGAAGGTCCAGGCGTGGCGGACGCCGGTGATGGTGCCGTCGGGCGCGTAGATCACTTCGCTTTTGGCGGTGATCCAGACATGCGGATGGGCCTCGGCCGCCGCCGTGCCGAGCACGACGGTGACCGCGAGCACGAGCCAGGCGATCGGCCGGCTGAGGGACAGCCTCACCTTCAGGCCGCCTCTGGCGTCTCGAGCAGGCCGCGCCGGCGCAGCAGGGCATCCGGCTCCGGTTCGCGGCCGCGGAAGGCGACATAGGCCTCCTCCGGATCGCGTGAGCCGCCCGACGAGTAGATGTCGTCATGCAGCCGCTTGGCGGTCGCCGGATCGAAGATGTCGCCGGCCTCCTCGAAGGCGCCGAAGGCGTCGGCGTCCATCACCTCCGACCACATGTAGCTGTAATAGCCGGAGGCATAATGGTCGCCGGAGAAGATGTGACCGAACTGGGTCGGCCGGTGGCGCAGCGAGATTTCCGCGGGCATGCCGATCTTCTCCAGCTCCTTCTGTTCGAAGGCGCGGACGTCCCGGCTCGCCGCCGCCGGCTGGGTGTGGAATTCGAGGTCGACCAGCGCCGAGGAGACGAACTCGACGGTGGCAAAGCCCTGGTTGAACTTGCGCGCGGCGAGGAAGCGCTTGAGCAAATCGTCCGGTAGCGCCTCCCCGGTCTGGTAGTGGCGGGCGAAGCGCTGCAACACCTCGGGCCGTTCCTGCCAGTGCTCGTAGAGCTGCGAGGGCAACTCGACGAAGTCGGTGAACACGGACGTGCCCGACAGTGACGGGTAGGTCACGTTGGAGAGCATGCCGTGCAGGCCGTGGCCGAACTCGTGGAACAGGGTCCGCGCATCGTCCGGCGACAGCAGCGACGGCGCGCCGTCGGCGCCCTTGGCGAAGTTGCAGACATTGATGACCAGCGGCGCGACGTCGCCGTCGAGCTTCTGCTGGTCGCGCAGCGAGGTCATCCAGGCGCCGGAGCGCTTCGAAGGCCGCGCGAAGTAGTCGCCATAGAACAGCGCCTTGTGCTGGCCATCGCGGCCCTTGACCTCCCAGACCCGGACGTCCGGGTGCCAGACCGGGATGTCCTTGCGCTCCGCGAAGGTGACGCCGAACAGGCGGGTGGCGCAGTCGAAGGCGGCCTCGATCATGTGGTCGAGCACCAGATAGGGCTTGATCGCGGAATCGTCGAAATTGGCGCGCCGCTGGCGCAGCTTCTCGGCGTAGTAGCGCCAGTCCCAGGCCGCCAAGGTGAAATTACCGCCCTCCTCCGTGATCAGCGCCTGCAACGCGTCGCGGTCGGCGAGCGCCCGCGCCCGCGCCGGCTTCCAGACCCGCTCCAGCAGACCGCGCACGGCCTCCGGCGTCTTGGCCATGGAATCCTCGAGGCGGTAGGCGGCGTAGGTCGGGAAGCCCAGGATCTTCGCAGTCTCCTCGCGGAGCCTGAGGATCTCCACGATGGTCGCGTTGTTGTCGTTGGCGTTGCCATTGTCGCCGCGGGCGGTGAAGGCCTTGTAGACCTTCTCGCGCAGGTCGCGCCGCTGCGAGCTCTGCAGGAACGGCTCGACCGAGGAGCGCGACAGCGTCACGATCGCCTTGCCGGCCATACCGCGCTCTTCCGCCGCAGCCTTGGCAGCCGCCACGAATGTGTCGGAGAGGCCGGCGCGGTCGCCCTCGCCGAGTTCCATGAACCATTGCTGCTCGTCGCCGAGCAGATGGTGGCTGAACGAGGTGCCGAGATGGGCGAGCCGCTCGTTGATCTCGGCCATCCGTACTTTTGCGGCCTCGTCGAGCCCGGCGCCGGAGCGGTGGAAGCGGGTATAGGTACGCTCCAAGAGCCGCATCTGCTCGCCGGTGAGGCCGAGCGAGGCGCGCTTCTCGTGCAGCATGGCGATGCGGCCAAACAGCACAGCGTTCATCATGATCGGATTCCAGTGCCGCGCCATCCGCGGCGACACTTCCTTGTCGATCTCCAGGATCGCCGGGTTGGAATGCGCCGACACCAGGTCGTAGAACACGGCCGAAACCTTCGACAGCAGCTTGCCGGAACGCTCCAGCGCCGTGATCGTATTGTCGAAGTCGGGCAGCGCCGGATCATGGGTGATCGCAGCCACTTCCGCCGAATGATCGGCGAAGGCCTGCTCGAAGGCGGGCAGGAAATGCTCCGGCTTGATCTCGGCGAAGGGCGGTGTCTCGAGCGGCGTCTGCCACGCCTTCAGGAGGGGGTTGGCAATAGCCTCTGCGCTGGTTTCTGACATCGAATGTCCCGTTTTTCGCCTTGAAAATGCGGCCCAATCTATATCACGCGATACGGCATTTTTGGGCCTTTTGCGCTTGATAGATGGGCTCTTTTCGGAGAGATTGCGCCCCCTGAACAGGACCTATTTCATGACCATGCAGCCCTCCGCCTCAGGCAACAGCCGGATCTACTGGCCGAGCGTCATCACGGTGATCTCGGCGGCGATCCTGATCGGCGCGGAAGTATTCGGCGCGGCGTTCGCCGGCGGCTGGGCGCTCGCGATCCTGTTTGGACTCAACGACACCGGCGCGCACATCCTGCAGGCCGTGCTGTTCGGCCTCGGCGTCCTGATCATGATCGCCTTCATCCGCGGCGCGCAGCGCATCGAGCCGTTCACGCGTCGCGCGTGAGTTCGTGCGATTCAAGAAAGCGCTGCGGCACAGGGCTAAAACGCACACGCTTCGTTAGCCATTCTTAACGGCCGTTCATCTTCAGCGACTGCTCGACGCGCCATCGCAAGCGCGCGTTAGGGAAATTTGTCGCTATCGCAAAAAAATTCTTGCGAAGCGAATTCAAAAGACTTATTTCCTGCCTTGCCCAATTTCGCACGTGCCTGTGGTCGTGTGTCAGTCGGTAGGTATCCGGACAAGAGGCCGGACAGCCGCCAAGGGGTGGAAGAACCGAGGGTCGCTTACGTCCATTTGGACAGTCCATCTGGACACGAGGCGGCCAGCATCTCTCTCCAGGGATGCCTTGTTGAAGGTCTCGCCACTCTTTGCAACCGTGACTGGCAGCCGGAGGCGAACCGGCGCACCCCGCTCTCCACGGGGGACGCGACTTAAAGCAACGACGGATCGGGCTTTTTTGGTCTCTACCGGCAGTCCAACGCCGGCGCGGGCTACTGAAAAGGCTTGTCCTTCATTGCCAGGTGAGCGGGCGGGAAACTCTCCCAACCAATCCACGGCAGCACAGTCTGGTTTGAGTCTTTTGGCCTCGACGCGCCTCCATCGCGCGATGTGGCCGGAGCGCTCTCACCCGACGTCACGTTGATGCGGATCCCGTCGCTGGGGCCGCTGGAGAGTGCCATGACTGAACGTATCCAGGAATTCCTGCGCAACCGCCGCCAGGATGGTCTCGACACCGAGCCGTGCCTCGTCGTCGACCTCGAAGTCGTGCGCGACAACTACCAGACCTTTGCCAAGGCGCTGCCGGACAGCCGCGTGTTCTACGCGGTGAAGGCCAACCCTGCGCCCGAAGTGCTGTCGCTGCTGGCTTCGCTCGGCTCCTGCTTCGACACCGCGACCGTCGCGGAGATCGAGATGGCGCTGGCTGCCGGTGCGACGCCGGACCGCATCTCCTATGGCAACACGATCAAGAAGGAGCGCGACATCGCGCGCGCCTTCGCGCTCGGCATTCGCCTGTTCGCAGTCGATTGCGCCGCCGAGGTCGAGAAGGTCGCCCGCGCCGCTCCCGGCGCCAAGGTGTTCTGCCGCATCCTCTATGACTGCGCCGGCGCCGAGTGGCCGCTGTCGCGCAAGTTCGGCTGCGATCCCGAGATGGCGGTCGAGGTGCTCGACCTCGCCAAGCGCCTTGGGCTGGAGCCGTGCGGTATCTCGTTCCATGTCGGCTCGCAGCAGCGCAAGGTGAAGGCGTGGGACCGCGCGCTCGCGATGGCCTCGACCGTGTTCCGTGACTGCGCCGAGCGCGGCATCAACCTCACCATGGTCAACATGGGCGGCGGCTTCCCGACCAAGTATCTCAAGGACGTTCCGCCGGTGCTGCAATATGGCCGGTCGATCTTCCGCGCGCTGCGCAAGCATTTCGGCAACCAGATCCCGGAGACGATCATCGAGCCGGGCCGCGGCATGGTCGGCAATGCGGGCGTGATCGAGACCGAGGTCGTGCTGATCTCGCGCAAGAGCGACGAGGACGAGGTGCGCTGGGTCTATCTCGACATCGGCAAGTTCGGCGGTCTCGCCGAGACGATGGATGAGTCGATCCGCTACGCGATCCGCACCCCGCATGACGGGGCGGACATGACGCCGTGCGTGCTCGCGGGCCCGACCTGCGATAGCGCCGACGTGCTGTACGAGAAGCTGCCGTATCCGCTTCCGGTGACGCTCGAGATCGGCGACAAGCTGCTGATCGAAGGCACCGGCGCCTATACGTCGACCTACTCGTCGGTGGCGTTCAACGGCATTCCGCCGCTCAAGACCTACCACATCTAAACCGCCTCGAGGTCGAGGCCTGATGAACCGGGAGCCGGCCCCGCCGGCTCCTTACCGATCATTTTTGATTTTTCCGAACGACGCTTGCTGCGGCGTACGCCATGCCGTTGCAAGCGGGGACTGACGTGCCATGACTGCAAAACGGAACACCGCCGCTGCCCTCATCCGAAGAGCCGCCCCGTTCGCGATCCGTGCGGAGCGTGCCTCGGACGTCGTCGCGCGCGAAGCGCTGCTGGATGCCTGCTTTGGCGAGAACCGCCAAGCGCGCACCTGCCAGCGCCTGCGTGACGGACGCGCGCCCGCCCAAGGCCTGAGCCTTGCCGCGGTGCGCCAGGGCGACCGGTTGGTCGGAACCGTGCGGCTGTGGCACGTCAGCGCGGGAGGCCGCAGCGCGCTGATGCTGGGGCCGCTGGCGGTCGACGACGACTGCCGCGGCCTCGGCGTCGGCGCCGCGCTGATGCAGCGCGCGCTGGCTGTGGCGAAGGCCCGCGGCCATGGCGCCGTGATCCTGCTGGGCGATGCGCCCTACTACGCCCGCTTCGGCTTCACCGCCGCCAAGACCGGCGAGCTGTCGCTGCCGGGCGCGTTCGAGCGCGACCGGCTGCTCGGCCTCGAGCTGGTCGAGGGGGCGCTGGACGGCGCCTGGGGCATGATCACGCCGGCCGGCGCACCGCTGTTGCCCAAGAGACCATTGCTCAAGACCAAGGCATCCCGTTCCCGAAAGGCACCGCTCGCCGTGCCGCACGCGGCGTAGGGCGGGCACCATGTCGGAGAGCCTTCCCGCAATCGATGGCGCGCGCCCGCGTTGGCGCGGCCTCGTCACCACGATCATGCTGGTCCTGATCTCGGTCATGATCGTCCGGGACATCCTGATCCGGCGCTGGGCCGGCGCGCCGCCCTCGCCGCCGGACACCACGCAGCAGTCCCGCTAGCCCCAGCCGTCAGGCTTCCAGGTCAGAATCCGAGGGGTTGCGCGGGCGGCAAGAATGCCCGTAAACCCCGCGCACAGCCATTTTCCGTCGAGGTCCAGCATGTCCCGCCGCCTGATTTCCACCGGCTCGCCGTTCGAGAAGACCGCCGGCTACAGCCGAGCCGTGATCGACGGCGATTTCGCTTTTGTCGCAGGAACCACCGGCTACGACTACACCACGATGACCATGCCATCGGATGTCACGAGCCAGTCACGGAACTGCTTCAAGACCATCGAGGCCGCCCTCAAGGAGGGGGGCTTCGCGATGGCCGACATCGTCCGCGCGACCTACTACCTCACCGACGTCAACGACGCGGATGCCCATTTCTTGGTCTGTGGCGAGGTTCTCGGCGACATCCGTCCGGCGGCGACACTGCTGATCGTGGCCGGGCTTCTGAAGCCCGAGATGAAGGTCGAAATCGAAGTCACCGCAAAGCGACGCAATCCCTGATCCACTCTACCCGCCGCTCGGCGCTCTCCTGGAGAAAATGATGAGCCCCTCCTCGCAGATCTACGCGAAAATCACCGGCCCCATTGTCATGATCGGCTTCGGCTCGATCGGCAAAGGCACGTTGCCGATGATCGAGCGGCATCTCGATTACGACAAGTCGCGCATCACCGTGATCGATCCCAAGGACGAGGGCCGCAAGGCGCATTGCGAGAAGCACAACGTAAAATTCATCCAGCAGGCCGTGACCAAGGACAATTATCGCGACTTGCTGAGCCCGCTGCTCACCGAAGGCGGCGGCCAGGGCTTTTGCGTCAATCTCTCGGTCGATACCGGCTCGACCGACATCATGGAGCTCTGCAACGAGCTTGGCGCACTTTATATCGACACCGTCAACGAGCCCTGGCTCGGCTTCTATTTCGATTCGTCGAAGGGTCCTGAAGCGCGCTCCAACTACGCGCTTCGCGAAGTGACGCTGGCCGCCAAGAAGGCACGCCCCGCGGGCTCGACCACGGCCGTGTCCTGCTGCGGCGCCAATCCCGGCATGGTCTCATTCTTCGTCAAGCAGGCGCTGCTCAATGTCGCCGCCGATCTGAAGCTCAATGCCCCCAGGCCAAAGACCAAGGCCGAGTGGGCGGACCTGATGCGGCAGGCGGGTGTCAAGGGCATCCACATCGCCGAGCGCGATACCCAGCGCTCCAAGTCGCCGAAGGAGCCCGATGTTTTCGTCAACACCTGGTCGGTGGAAGGTTTCCTGTCGGAAGGCGTGCAGCCGTCCGAACTCGGCTGGGGCACCCATGAAAAATGGATGCCCGAGAATGCACGGACCCACGAAGCCGGCTGCGGCGCGGCCATCTACCTGATGCAGCCCGGCGCCGACACGCGGGTGCGGACCTGGTGCCCGACCCGCGGCGCGCAATACGGCTTCCTCGTCACCCACAACGAGTCGATCTCGATCTCCGATTACTTCACGGTGCGTGATGCATCAGGCACCGCGATCTACCGGCCGACCTGCCACTACGCCTATCATCCGTGTGACGACGCGGTGCTGTCGCTGCATGAAATGTTCGGCCGCGCCGCCAGGATGCAGGAGAAGCACCACATCCTCGACGAGAACGAAATCGTCGACGGCATCGACGAACTCGGCGTGCTGCTGTTCGGCCACGACAACAACGCCTACTGGTACGGCTCGCAGCTCTCGATCGAAGAAACCCGCAAGCTCGCGCCCTATCAGAACGCCACCGGCCTGCAGGTGACCTCCGCCGTGCTCGGCGGCATGGTGTGGGCGCTGGAGAATCCGAACGAGGGCATCGTCGAAGCCGACGAGATGGATTTCGACCGGTTGCTGGAAATCCAGCTGCCCTATCTCGGCCCGGTGAAGGGCTTTTACACCGACTGGACCCCGCTGACGGATCGCCCGGGACTGTTTCCGGAAGACATCGACACCAGCGATCCCTGGCAGTTCAAGAACATCCTGGTGCGCTGACCCGACCCGATCTCCACTCTCGTCATTCCGGGATGGCCCGAAGGGCCAGGCCCGGAATGACGGCAGCTATTTCGCTATATAGTCGAACGCCACCGAGCCGAGACCGAGCGTAAGATCGGCCTTGTAGTGCAGCGCCGAGACCACCTCGCGCACCGGCAGGCGGGCGACGTCGCACAGCGCGTGAGGAAACAGGCCGAGCGCGGCGGGGCCGGTCCATGCCTCCTTCAAGGTGATGTCCTCGAGATGAAACCGCACCAGCTCGCAGATCCGCGGGCTGCCGTCGACATGCGGGATGATCTTGAGAATAAAGTTCGGCGCCGCCATCGATTTCAGCACGGTGTCGTGGTCGACCTTGCGATGCTTGTAGCCCATGGTGGCGGAGGCGCACAGCACCGAGCCGTAATGCAGCGAGCCGACCAGGACGTCGCTCTCGACCTCGATCCTGGGCTTGGCCAGCTTCTTCGGAAATCCCCACAGCTCGCGGCCGCCGGCGATCGGGCCCTCGTCGTCGAGATACATCGCGTGGGTGTAGGCGCCCAATTCGCCCTTGAAGCGGACCGGGATCACCTGCCCGGTCTCGGTGTAGTCGCCGAAGCCGGTCGAGTCCGGCATGCGGATGAATTCATACTTCACCACGGGCTCGGCAACCTCGAGCGGCTCCGGCACCACGGCCTGGAGCGCTTCCGGATCGGTCTTGTAGGTGATGATGAAATATTCGCGGTCGAAGAACCGGTACGGCCCCGGCGGAAACGACGGGTTGGTGAGCGGCATCGAATAGGCGGTGCGCCGGACGTCCTCGATCTTCATGGATGGCCCCATCTGTCGTTGGCAAGACGACGGATTATGGCGGGCGGGGATGACGGAGGCGAGACAGTATAATCGGCAGCATCAGTCAAATGCGCGTCACATGCGCCGACCGGAGAGCCTATTTCTTCTCGATCGGTGGTGCGGTCTTCTCGGCGGGCGCCGGCGGCAGCACCGGCTTGGCGCCGGCCTTCTGCGCCTCGGCATCGGGACGCGCCGGCTCCGGCGCCGGCGTGGTCGGCCGTTCGCCGCCGGGTCTTGACTCGGCCGGCGGCGCGGTCTTCGGCGGCGCCGGCGATGGCTGTAGCGGCTGGGCTGCCTGCGCCAGCTCTTGCGGCGAAGATGCGTTGATTGCCTGCAGCGACAGCACGGCGACCGCGACGCCTGCCACCACCAGCGTGGAGGCGATCACGACGTCCGCCCGCAACTTGGTTCGATCCGCAGCCATCTCGTTCACCCCGCATCGTGTCAGCGAGGTCAACGATCCGGCCACCGCATGGTTCCTGGGCGCCGCCTGCGTGGAACCGCCTCAATCCGTGGTGCTGATTTCCCAGGTCGCGTGGCGCACGCCGGGCTGATGTTGCATGTCGACCACTACCGCGTTCAGCTCGTTGGGTTCGACCGCGGTCGAGACCAGCTCCGCCACGATCTCGAGGAAGTCGTCGCCGGCCTCGACCACGTTGACATCGGCGACCGGATAGTTCGCGGCCTCGAGCTTCTCCACGACGGCGTCGCGCACATCGGGCAGCACCTCCGCGGTGACCACGACCTTGAAGTAGTAGGTCGCCTCCAGCGCCTTCTCGTTGAGCGGGATACGGTTGATGGCGTTGACCAGCGGACGCAGCAGCGTGTTGCCGGCGATCACGAACACGGTCAGCGCCGCGGCCTGCGCCACCAGGTCGGCGCCGGCGCAGGAGCCGACCGCGGCCGAGGCCCACAGCGTCGCCGCGGTGTTGAGGCCGCGCACGTCCATGCCCTGCTTCATGATGACGCCGGCGCCGAGGAAGCCGATCCCCGACACGACATAGGCGATCACCCGCACCGCGCCGTCGGCGCCCGCCAGATGCATCGCGAGGTCGACGAAGGCGGCCGCGCCGACCGCGACCAGCACGTTGGTGCGCAGGCCCGCGGTGCGCTGCCGGTACTGCCGCTCGGCCCCGATCAGGGTGCCGAGCACAAAGGCCGATGTCAGGCTGATCAGCGTGTCGAGGAAGTCGGCGAGCTGGAATGTCGTGAGGAATCGCATGGCATCTACCGGTTCTTCATTTGATGCGTTTTCTTCACGCGAACCGGTACCCACTTCGCTCGAAAACGCTGCGTATGCAGCGATCTCTTACATTTCCAGAATGCCCGCGTCACCATCTTCCGTGCCGAAGGCGAGCAGCGTGCCTTTGGCATTCCAGCCCAGCGCAGACACCGCCGTGCCGGTATTCCGCCGTACCAGGATCTCGGCGCCGTCCTCGAGCCGGACCATCAGCACGGTGCCATCGGCATAGCCGACCGCCATGATGTCGTTCTTCGGATGGCAGGCGACCACGGCGACCCGCGCCGGCATCGGCGCCAGCATCGCCGGCTCCTTGCCCATCGGCCCGTCCTTGCTGGTGAACGGCCAGACGATCACGGTATCGGCGCCCGAGGTCGCGAGCCCCTTGCCGCCGACGCTCCACGACATCGAGCGCACCCGGCCCGGATAGCCGCTCATCCGCATGTGCCGGTTGTCGGCGAGCCGCCAGCCATGCATGGCGGCCTCGTGCATCGCCGTGACCAGGAACTTGTTATCCGGGCTGAAGGTGACCGCGAGATGCGAGCCGGCCCATTCCAGGAATTCCGGATTGGCGGCCATGTTGGGAAACCACAACGTCACGCCGTTGTAATGCGCGATCGCGAGCCGCAGCCCCTTCGGTGCGAACGCCAGCCCGCCGACGGTCGACGGCACCTCGAACGTTTTTTCCTCGCCCTTGGGATTGCGCACGAAGGCGGTCTTGCCTGCCGACCACGCCACGGTGCCGTCGCTGTGCAGGGCGACATTGTCGATCCAGCGCCGCTTGGCGTCGATCGCGACTGTCGAGATCTCGCCCTTGGCGTCGATCGCGATCAGCTTGCCGTCGTCACCGCCGGTGACCAGCCGCTTGCCGTCGGAGGCCGCGCACAGGATGGCATCGAAATGCGTCTCGGTGCGCGTGATCTCGCCGTCGGCGGTTGCAATCGCAATGCTCTCCTCCGCACCGACGAAGAACGCGCGGTCGCCGAGGAAATGCACCGAGCCGACCGCTGCGCCCAGCGGAAGCGGCTTGACGCGGTCGGTGATCGACACGATGGAAGATTGGGCCTCGCCCGGGTCGAACTCCTTCATCACGTGGTGATGCACTGCTCGAAGCCGTCGCGGATCGCCTGCTCCGGCAGCTCGCGACCGATGAACACGACGCGGCTCTCGCGCTTCTCGCCGTCCTTCCACTTCCGCTGATGATCGCCCTCCAGCATCATGTGGACGCCCTGGAACACGTAGCGGTCGTCATCACCGGTGAAGGCGAGGATGCCCTTCGAGCGCAGGATCTTCTGGCCCTCGGTGGCGACTAGGTTCTGCAGCCATGGCATGAACTTGGTCGGGTCGAGCGGCTTCTCCGAACGCAGCGACAGCGACTGCATGTCCTCGTCGTGATAGTGCTTCAAGCCATGACCGTGATCATGATGGTGGTGATCATGGTCATGGTGATGACCGTGGTCATGATGGTGATGGTCATGGTCGTGATCGTCGCCGGCCTCGAGGAAATCGGGCTCGATCTCCAGGATGCGGTCGAGGTCGAACGCGCCGCGCTCCAGCACGTCGGTCAAGCCAACCTGACAACGTTCGGTACGGTGCAGCTTTGCGTAGGGATTGATGCCGCGGATGCGGGCCTCGACCTCGGCAAGCTCGGGCTTGGAGACCAGGTCGGTCTTGTTCAGCACGATGACATCGGCGAACGCGATCTGGTTCTTGGCTTCCGGCGCATCCTTCAAGCGGTCGCTCAGCCACTTGGCGTCGGCGACCGTGACCACGGCATCGAGCCGGGCGTTCTTCTGCACGTCCTCGTCGACGAAGAAGGTCTGCGCGACCGGCGCCGGATCGGCAAGGCCGGTGGTCTCGACGATGATGGCGTCGAACTTGCCCTTGCGCTTCATCAAGCCGTCCATGATGCGGACGAGGTCGCCGCGCACCGTGCAGCAGACGCAGCCATTGTTCATCTCGAACACTTCCTCATCGGCGCCGATGATGAGGTCATTGTCGATGCCGATCTCGCCGAATTCGTTGACGATGACCGCGTATTTCTTGCCGTGGTTTTCCGACAGGATGCGGTTCAACAGCGTGGTCTTGCCGGCGCCGAGATAGCCCGTCAGCACGGTCACAGGAATTTTTTGCGAAGCTTCAGCCATAACAACTCCGGGAACTTGGGTTCGCGCTCAACCCCGGCAGGGAGGCCCCTGCCCCTACCCGGCGACCGCGCTGGTCAGGGCCTTTATATTGTGCCTGACCATATCAATGTAAGTGGGTGCCTGGCCCTTTTCGCCCGTCAAACTGTCCGAATACAGGGTGCCGCCGACCCGGGCGCCGGTCTCGGCTGCGATCCGCTGGATCAGGCGGGGATCGCTGATATTTTCGAGAAAAACTGCAGGAATTTTCGCAAGCTTGATCTGGGCGACGATGGCGGCGATATCGCGCGCGCTGGGCTCGGAATCCGTGGAGACGCTGAGCGGCGAGAAGAACGTGATCCCGTAAGCGTCGGCGAAATAGCCGAAGGCGTCGTGGGTCGAGATCACCTTGCGACGCACCTCCGGTATTTTCGCCACCGCCTCGTGCACCTCGCGGTCGAGCGCCTCCAGCCTGGCGAGATAAGCGTCGGCATTGGCCTTGAAGACGGCCGCCTTGTCGGGGGCCGCGGCGATCAGTCCGTCGCGGATATTGGCAACGTAGATCTTCGCATTGGCGACGGATTGCCAGGCATGCGGATCGTCATGGCCGCCCAGCTTCCGCGGCATGATCCCCTTGGTGGCCACCGCGATCGGCGCCTTGCTGCCGGAGGCCTGCAGCAGGCGCGGCAGCCAGCCCTCGAAGCCGAGGCCGTTGATGACGAGGAGGCGGGCGTCGGCGACCTTCTTGGCGTCCGCCGGCGTCGGCGCGTAGACATGCGCATCGCCATCGGGCCCGACCAGCGCCACCACGTCGACGTCGTTGCCGCCGACATTGCGCACCATGTCGGCGAGGATCGAGAAACTCGCGACCACGTTGATGCGTTCGGCGGCTTGTGCCGCACCGCTCGCCAGCACCAGCGCCAGGGATATCAAGCCAAGCAAATGCCGCATCATTACGCCTCGAGATGCCGTCCGGGAAACAGCTGCCGCACCAGGCCGCTGACATTGCCGAACAGCAGCGACACGATATAGAGACCCGCCGCAACCAGGATGATCGCGGGGCCGGAGGGAATCCGGGTCTGGTACGACAGCACGAGCCCGGCATAGCCGGAAACAATCGCGCTAGCGACCGCGATGCAGATCATGGTGGTGATGTCGCGCGACCAGAACCGCGCGATGCCCGCAGGCAGGATCATCAGCCCGACGCCGAGCAGCGTGCCGAGCGCGTGGAAGCCGTTGACGAGGTTGACCACGACCAGCGCCAGGAAGGCGAGATGCGCCGGCGCACCGGCCCGGCTCACGGTGCGCAGGAACACCGGATCGACGCATTCGATCACCAGCGGCCGGTAGATCACCGCAAGCACCAAGAGCGTGATGGTGGCATTGAATGCGATCACCAGCAGCGTCTGGTCGTCCATCGCCAGGATGTTGCCGAACAGCACGTGCAAGAGGTCGATGTTGGTGCCCTTGATCGAGACGATGGTGACGCCGAGCGCGAGCGAGACCAGGTAGAAGGTCGCAAGCGAGGCGTCCTCCTTCAGCTCGGTGGTGCGGGCGACAAGGCCCGCCAGCAGCGCCACGGTGAAGCCCGCGATCAGGCCGCCGGTCGTCATCGCGAACAGATTGAGCCCTGACAGCAGGAAGCCGATCGCGGCGCCCGGCAGGATCGCATGCGCCATGGCATCGCCGACCAGGCTCATCCGCCGCAGCATCAGGAACACGCCGATCGGCGCACCGCCGAGCGACAGCGCGATCACGGCCGCCAGCGCGCGGCGCATGAACTCGAACTCGGTGAAGGGCGTGATCAGTGCGTCAGTCAGCATCGGCGTCAGGCAGCCCGTGAGCGCGGATCGGCGGCGCAGGCCGCGGCAGAGTCGTCGAACGCTTCGCACATCCGCATCGCGACCGTCAGGTTCTCCGCCGTCAGCGCCTCTGCCGTCGGGCCCCATTCCACCGGGCCTCGCGCCAGCAGGAGCGTTTCCGGGAAATTGTTGCGCACCATGTCGAGGTCGTGCAGCGCCGCCAGCACGGTGCGACCCTCGCCGTTCCAGCGCTTCACCAGATCAAGCAGATCGGCGGTGGTCTTGGCGTCGATGGCGTTGAACGGTTCGTCGAGCACGATCAGGCGGGCGTCCTGCAACAGCACGCGCGCGAACAGCATGCGCTGCATCTGGCCGCCGGACAGCGTGCCGATCGGCCGGTTCTCAAAACCGTTGAGGCCGACCGCGGCGAGCGCCGCCAAAATCTTGCCGCGCGCGGCCTTGCCGATGCCGCCGAAGAAGCCGGTCGAGCGCCACAGCCCGGTGCCGACGAAATCGAACACCGAGATCGGGAAGGTGCGGTC
Source organism: Bradyrhizobium sp. PSBB068 (assembly GCA_016839165.1). Lineage (NCBI taxonomy): Bacteria > Pseudomonadati > Pseudomonadota > Alphaproteobacteria > Hyphomicrobiales > Nitrobacteraceae > Bradyrhizobium > Bradyrhizobium sp. PSBB068. The sequence goes on along the minus strand of CP069300.1, from coordinate 781,267 downwards.
GATGTCGGCGGATTGCGGCAGGTAGGCGATGTCACGGTGCTCGAGCCCGTCGAGATCGATCACGCCCGACAGCGGCTTGAGCACGCCCGCGATGCCGCGCAGCAGGGTCGACTTGCCGGCGCCGTTCGGGCCGATCACGGCAAGCAGCGCGCCCGCCTCGACCACACCATTGAGATGGTGCACCGCCGGGTGGCGGTCATAGCCGAGGGTGACGTCGCGGAAGGTGACAAGCGCAGCCACGGGCCTCACCTCATCGCCAGCCAGACCACGCCCCACAGGCCGGCCGAGACCGCGAACGCGGCGAGCAGCCGGGCCGGCACGGGCATCCGCAGGATCGACCAGTGCGCGGTCTGGGCCGGATGGGCGGCTGGGCCATGGCTGTGCCCGTGGGGATGGGCATGGCCGTGATGGTGGTCGTGGGTATGCGTATTCGCCATAGAGAAGACTGTTATATTATAACATAACGCGAGTCCACCGACAGGGAACTCATGGCCGATCCGCAAAACCGGGGGAGACTTGAGCTGCGCCGGCACCGGATCTACCCGGGGAACCCGCCGGGCCGTGTGCAGCTCGCTCCTATCGTCGTCCTGGCGGAAAGCAGGAAGACGATAGGGATGGTTCTCGATTTATTGTCGAACATCGGCATTCAAGGCAAACACGCGGTGTCATGGGAAGGGGACATAGCTTCGCATCTCGCGACAAGATCTGTCCGAGCTGTGCTCTTCGTTTCGCCGCTCTGGAAACAGAGGGCGCAGGGAAAGCCGGGTGCCGATCGCACCCATGGGCCCCGAGCAATGGGTAGAAAGCTCGGGGGGTAGGACCACAGGTGTAACCGGGAACTCCGGCTTTCCCTGCGCGATGGGTTACGGCTTACTTCGTGCTCTCCCCGGCGAGACTGGGCTTGCTTGTCACCGCCCGTGCATGACGCAACGCATCTTGCACGAAGACACCTGCCGTTAGGGCGTCAGGACCACACAACTTCACCGTCCGCCTCCGTCACGCGTCGTCTTTCGTGACCTCGGCGTCCACCGCATCTCACCGCAACACTCCTGACGATGCGCAGCGCCCCTCGATCGGGTGAGACGGGCGAACCATAAACCGAGTTGCACTTCTGATAAAGCGAAATATTTCCGGCGCGATGGATTGACAGGTTTTTGCTGAGTTGCCCGTCGGGTTGAAATGCCGCGGGTGCCACGGCCGCAACGCCCGTGCGAACCGCTCAGGCAGCAGGTTTGGCATCGCGTGCAGCGTCCTGCTGCCACCATGGTGTCAGCAGGATCGGCGTAGGCAGACCCCGAACGCAATCCGGGCGGGGAGCAGGCACGACATGCACGATCGCTCAACCGAGGTCGCTCGCGAGCGATCGAACCTGACCACATTCGTGCTCAGCCTTGGCGCATTCCTGATCCTGTTCGATGTGACCGCGGTCGTGGTCGCCATGCCGGGCATTGCCGACGATCTCGGATTTGCCGTTGCAGGCACCGCCTGGGTCATCGACGCCTACAGCCTTGCCTTCACCGGCGCGTTGCTCGCGTCAGGCGCGCTTGCGGATCGCTTCGGCCGTCGGCGCGCGATGCTGGCCGGCAACATCGTGTTTCTGCTGGCCTCGATCGGCTGCGGCGCGGCGGCGAGCGCTCCGCTGCTGCTCACGGCACGCGCGCTGCAAGGCGTCGGTGCGGCCTTCCTGGGTACCGGCGCGCTCGCGCTGGTCGCCGGCGCATTCCCGCACCAGCGTCGGCGGGCGCAGGCCTTCGCCACCATCGGGACGATCTCGGGCGTTGCGATGGCTCTGGGCCCAACGCTGGGTGGATTGCTTGCCGCCTGGTTCGGCTGGCGCTCGATCTTTTATGCCAACATTCCGTTTTGCCTGACGCTGGCCTTTGCCGTGCCTCGGGTCGTCGCGGAGACGCGCGAATCCGGCGGACGCCCGCTCGATCCCTGGGGTATCGTGCTGTTGACGCTGTCACTGGGTCTTGCGATCGACGCACTGCTGAAGCCCGACGCGCCGTCGACCGTCAGAGCGGCTGGCCTGATCGCGAGCGCGGCGGCGGCATTGGCATTCGTCCGGCAGCAGTGGCACAGCCGAAATCCCGTGCTCGACCCGCGCGTATTCGCGACCGCGCCGATGATCGGGGTCGGCGCGTCCTTGACTTCGATCCAATTCGGCTACTGGGCGGTATTGGTCTATCTGCCGCTGTTCCTGAGCGCCGGCCTGCATGTCAGCATGGAAGTGGCGGGCGTGGCCTTGCTCGCGGCGACATTGCCGATGCTGCTGGTCCCGCTGCTGGGCGGCCGCCTCGTCACCCAATGGGGCTGGCGGCGTTTCTTCATGGTCGCCTTCGGCACCATCGCTTCCGGAGATCTGTTGCTCGTGATCGCTGCGCTATCCGCCGATGCCACCCTGCGCAGCATCGCAACGGTCGCCGGCATGCTGACGATCGGCGTTGGAGCGGCGCTGGCCAACCCGCAATTGGGCAGCACCGCCTTGGCCCTTGCGCCGCCGGCGCAGGCCGGCATGACGTCCGCGATGACAATGATCGTCCGCCAGGCCGGTTTTGCCATCAGCATCGCCGCGCTGGGGGCGACGCTCAGGACGACGGAGGTGGCATCGGCGTATGCGGCTCCATTCGTCCTGGCGACCATCGGTGCGGTCGCCGGCATGATCGCAGCGGCTGCCCTGTATCCTGCACCGGAAGCCGGGGCGTCAGAACGCCGGGAGCGTTAGGGGGCACGTCCGCATCCTCCCGTCATTCCGGGGCGACGCGTCAGCGTCGAGCCCGGAATCCATTCATCGTTTGAAAATGCGGCCCGATGGATTCCGGGCTCTCGCTTCGCGAGCCCCGGAATGACGATGGAGAGAGCCGTCACGCCTCCCTCGCGTAACTCTTCAACCTTGCCTCCAGCACCGCGATCACCTGGTCGCGGACCGGATCGCGGGAGCCTTTCAGCCAGGCGGCGGCGAGCGGCAGGCGGCCGGCGGCGCTGCCGCGTTTGAGCCTGAGGGGAACGAAACGCACGCCCGGGATCGCCATCCGCGCGGTCCAGCGCGGCACGATGGCAACGCCAAGCCGTGCCGCGACCATGTTGACGATGGTCTGCTTTTCGTCGGCGATCTCCTGGATGTTCGGCGTCAACCCGGCCTCGTCGAACAGCTTGGTCGTGAGGTCGTGGCTGTGCGGCCGCGAGCGGCGCTCGGGCACGATCAACGGCTGATCGGCGATATCGGGCAACACGATCTGCTTGCGCCGCGCCAGTCCATGCTTGTGCGACAGCGCCACCACGGCGGTCTCCTGCAGCAGAGGAAAAAACTCGATGCGGCGGTCGGGCCGCTCCGGCGGGCGCACGAACGCGAGATCGAGCGCACCGGACAATAGCTTCGGCAGCAGCCGGATCGTCTTCTCCTCGAGCAATTGCACGGCAACGTCGGGATGGGCGGCGCGGACGTCGCGCAGCAGCGGCGGCAGCAAGCCGGCCGCGGCGCTGTCGATCGCGCCGATCCGGAAGCGCCGCGCCTGCGGCTTGCGCAGCCAGCGGCGAAAGCCATCCTCGATCGCCTCGGCGCGGCTGAGCAGCGCACGCCCCTCGCGCAGCAACGTTGCGCCGTCCTCGGTCAGCGACACCGCACGCGTGGTGCGCGCGAACAACCGCGCGCCGAGGTCCTCTTCCAGCAGCTTGATGTGACGGCCGAGCGCCGACGGCATCATCTGCAGGCGTTGCGCGGCGCGGCCGAAATGCAGTTCCTCGGCAGCCGCCACGAAGCAGCGAAGCTGGTGCAGTTCCAAGACGTGTTTACTCCAGAACCTATCCACCGTCGTTGCGAGCCACCCGGTCGGCGCGAAGCGCCGCCGGATGACAGGCTCCGCGAAGCAATCCGTGCCACCGCATAGGCGGAGCGGTGGATCGCTTCGTCGCTTCGCTCCTCGCAATGACAAAGCAAGGATTATATCATTTTTTTGTATAAACCCACACGGGTTGAACCGGAAGGCCGCAGCCTTCTAGGCTTTTCGGTGGTGCGGCATAACGCGCCGTCCCAACAACAAGACGAACCCCGGGGAAGCCCATGGAAAGCCAGCTTGGCACGCGCGTGTTGCGCAAGATCTCACTGCGCATCGTGCCGTTCATCATGCTGCTGTACTTCGTGGCCTTCATCGACCGCGTCAATATCGGCTTTGCCTCGCTGACCATGAACAAGGACATCGGCCTGTCGCCGACCGTCTATGGCTTCGGCGCCGGTATCTTCTTCTGGGGCTACTTCCTGTTCGAGGTGCCCTCCAACATCATCCTGCACAAGGTCGGCGCGCGGATCTGGATCGCGCGGGTGATGATCACCTGGGGCATCGTTTCGGCCGCGATGGCGCTGGTGCAGGGCGCGACCAGCTTCTACGTGCTGCGTTTCCTGCTCGGCGCCGCCGAAGCCGGCTTCTTCCCCGGCATCATCCTCTATCTGTCCTACTGGTTCCCGGCGCGGCAGCGCGCGGCCGTCACCGCGCTGTTCATGGCTGCGGCGCCGCTGTCGACCGTGCTCGGCTCGCCGCTGTCGGGCGCGCTGCTGGAGATGGACGGAATGCTCGGCTTCAAGGGCTGGCAATGGCTGTTCGTGCTGGAGGCCGTGCCCGCCGTGCTGCTCGGCTTCGTGGTGCTGGGCTTCCTCACTGACCGGCCGGAGCAGGCCAAATGGCTTGCCGACGACGAGCGCGCCTGGCTGGTCAAGACCATGAAGGCGGAGAACGACGGCAAGGCCGCGACCGCAAGCCACAGCATCTGGCGCGGGCTCGCCGATCCGCGCGTGCTGGCGCTGGCGCTGGTCTATTTCGGCACCTCGGCCGGGCTTTACACACTCGGCGTGTGGGCGCCGCAGATCATCAAGGCGTTCGGCCTGTCGTCGCTCCAGGTCGGCTTTCTCAACGCGGTGCCCGCGACCATCGCCGTAGCCGCGATGATCCTGTGGGCGTGGCACTCCGATCGCACCGGCGAGCGCACCTGGCACGTGGTGCTGGCCTGCCTGACGGCAGCAGCCGGCCTCGCGCTGGCCGGAATGTGGACCGGCCTTGCCGCCGTGATCCTCGCGCTCACGCTGGTCAATATCGGTATCTCCTCGTCGAAGCCGCCGCTGTGGAGCATGCCGACCATGTTCCTGTCGGGCTCGGCCGCCGCGGCCGGGATCGCCACCATCAACTCGATCGGCAATCTCGGCGGCTTCGTTGGCCCGGCGATGATCGGCTGGATCAAGGAACGCACCGGCAGCTTCGAGGGCGGGCTCTATTTCGTCGCCGGCCTGCTGGTGCTCTCGGCCGTGCTCACGCTGCTGCTGTCACGCGCGCCGGCCGCGGCCGAACCGCATCCCGATCCCCTGCGAACCCGCTAACCACCCATCCGGAGACAAATCATGCGTACCCATTCCATCGCCGCCATTCCCGCCGACGGCATCGGCCCCGAAGTGATCTCAGCCGGTGTCCGCGTATTGGAAGCGCTGGCCAAGCGCTCCGGCGACATCAGCTTCAACGTCAAGACCTTCGACTGGGGTTCGGACTATTACAAGAAGCACGGCGTGATGATGCCGGCCGACGGCCTCGCGGAATTGAAGACATTCGACGCGATCTATTTCGGCGCGGTCGGCGCGCCCGACGTGCCCGACCACATCACGCTGTGGGGGCTTCGCCTGCCGATCTGCCAGGGCTTTGACCAGTACGCCAATGTGCGGCCGACCAAGATCCTGCCCGGCGTCGCCTCGCCGCTGCGCAATGTCGGCGTCGGCGATCTCGACTGGGTGATCGTGCGCGAGAATTCCGAAGGCGAATATGCCGGGATGGGCGGCCGCGCCCACAGGGGGCTGCCCGAAGAGGTCGGCACCGAAGTCGCGGTCTTCACCCGGGTCGGCGTCACGCGGATCATGCGCTACGCATTCCAGCTCGCGCAGTCGCGGCCGCGCAAATTCCTCACCGTGGTGACCAAGTCGAACGCGCAGCGCCACGGCATGGTGATGTGGGACGAGATCGCCGCCGAGGTGGCCAAGGACTTCCCCGACGTGACCTGGGACAAGATGCTGGTCGACGCCATGACGGTGCGGATGACGCTCCATCCGAAGAGCCTCGACACCATCGTCGCGACCAATCTGCACGCCGACATCCTGTCCGATCTCGCCGGCGCCCTGGCCGGCAGCCTCGGCGTCGCGCCGACCGGCAATATCGATCCGCAGCGCCGCTTCCCCTCGATGTTCGAGCCGATCCACGGCTCGGCCTTCGACATCACCGGCAAGGGCATCGCCAACCCCGTCGCCACCTTCTGGACCGGTGCGCAGATGCTGGAGCATCTCGGCGAGAAGGACGCCGCCGCGCGCCTGATGGCCGCGGTCGAGAAGGTCTGCGCGGCCGGCATCCTGACGCCCGACGTCGGCGGCAAGGCGACGACGAAAGAAGTGACCGACGCGGTGATCGACGCGATCCATGGGTCGAATGTGTAGGGTACGACGATCTCGTCGCATCATGCAGTGAGGCGAGCACGATAGCCGGGCTCCCTCCCCCCTTGCGGGGGAGGGTTGGGGAGAGGGGTACCGCTTGCTCCGCTCTTCGTTAGCAACGGCGATACTCGCTGCGCATGTTGATGCAGTCGAATCGATGTCTCGCAATTCGTCCGGAGCCACCCCTCTCCCCGCCCTCTCCCGCAAGGGGAGAGGGAGCCTGAGAGCCGTGCTCACCTAACGAAGCCGCGCCGCGTCCGATACCGCAACCGGGGACAGAACCGTGCTACCCGATCTGACCAGACGACACTTCATGACTGCTGGAGGACTATCGATCATGGCCGCGATGACGGGGATGCAGCCGGCAAGGGCTGCGACGTGGCACGATGAGATCCGCGCGATCGCGTTCGACGTGCAAGGGACCTGCGTCGACTTCTACCAGCCGATCCTGCGTGCGGGTCAAGCCGTCAACGCCGCCAAGGGGCTCGCGCTCGACTGGGCCAAACTCTCGAGCGAATGGCGCGATCTCTACCGTGCCGCGCTCGACGACGTGATCGCCGGCAAGCGGCCGTGGATCAGGGTCGACCGCATCTATCGCGAGGCGCTGGACGTGCTGCTCGATCGCCACGGGCTCTCGGAGGCTTTCTCCAGGGACGAGCGTGACGAACTGAACACGGTGTGGAGCAAGCTCGACGCTTGGCCCGACAGCGTCGAGGGCCTAACGCGCCTGCGCAGCCGGTTCGTGACCTCGACATTGTCGAACGCCGGCATGGCCGCGGTCGTGGCGGTGGTCAAGCACGCCCGGCTGCCGTTCGACGCCGTGCTGACCGCGGAGCTTGCACACAGCTACAAGCCGTCACCGGCGGTGTATCAGCTTGCCGTCGACTACCTCGGCTATCCAGCCGACAAGATCCTGATGGTCGCCTGCCACAAATACGACCTGAAGGCGGCCCGCGCCTTCGGCATGCGGACCGCATTCGTCGCCCGTCCGCTGGAGTTCGGACCGGCCGCGAAGGTGGACGTCGCGCCGGAGCCCTGGTTCGACCTTCATGTCGACAGCTTTACGCAACTCGCCGACGCGCTGATGCCGGCATGACGATGCAGAGGTGAATTGGTGTGTCCGGCTTACACCGGAGCGCCCGCTTCCGCGCAATTGGTCAGCCGCGCCGGCACGCCGACGGCGGTGCATCCGGCGGGGACATCCGACGTCACCAGCGCGCCGGCGCCGATCTTGGCGAAATCGCCGATGCTGAGATTGCCGATAATCGTGGCGCCGGCGCTGAGCAGCACGCCGCGGCCGATTGTCGGAGCGTGGCGCGGGTCGTCCTGATGCCGTGCGATGGTGACGTTCTGCAGGATCGTGACCTCGTCGCCAACCGAGGCCAGCGCGCCGATGATGATGCCGGTGCCATGATCGAGGAACACCGCGGTTCCGATTTGGGCCGACGGGTGAATGCTGATCTGCAACTGATCCGCCGCCGCGCTCTGCATCAGCAGCGCGAGGTCGGGGCGATCGTGACGCCACAGCCAGTTCGACACACGCCAGGCCTGCAGCGCGAGGTAACCCTTGAAGTTCAACAGCGGCGTGAGCAAGCCCGTGATCGCCGGGTCGCGGCGGACGATCGCTGTCAGATCGGTCGCCGCGGCATCGACCAGCGCGGGCTCGGCCGCATAGGCTTCGCGGGCGGTCCGCATGAACTGTAGGCGATCGGCATCAGTGCGGCAGATGGTCCGGCCAATCAGGAAGGCGAGCGCGCCGCCGAGATCGCCCTGGTCGAGGATGAAGGCTGCCGACGCTTCGAGGAAGGGATCGGCGACAATGGCAGCTTCCGCCTCGCGCCGGATTGCAAGCCAGAGCTCGTCGGAATTCGCCGTCGTGGATAGCGCCATCGCCTTCGCCTCATCGTCCGATCCCGAACGATACAGTGGACATGGCAGCCGCAAAATGCAAACCGCCCGCTTGCTCATCGCAAACGGGCGGCTCAGGGCCATCAGGTGCTATGGGGGCACATCGCCTGAAGGCTAGCGCTTGCCTCGCGTGATCAGCCTTGCAAGATCAGCTCTGCGGCGGCTGGTCGTTCGGCGGAGTCGGACGGGTCTTGTGCTGCGCCATGAAGGCATCGAACTCTTCCTTGTCCTTGGCGTGGCGCAGGCGATCGAGGAAGTTCTTGAACTCGACCTGCTCTTCCTCGAGACGGCGCAGCGTGTCCTGGCGGTACTCGTCGAAGGCGCGGTTGCCGCTGGAGGGCGGGCCGAAGCCGCCGAACGGGAAGCCGCGGCGCTCCATGCGGCTCTTCATCCGCTCCATCTTGTCCTGCATGCGCTCCATCTTGTTCTGCCAGCGATCCATGTCGTTGTGACTCCAACAGGCCATTTTTCTGCTCCCGAGTGTGAAAAAGAGAAGGGCGAGGCCGATCGGCCACCAGATCATGAAGCCGAGGATGATCCCGGCGATCTTCAGGGGATGCCACGGCGTCGCGTAGAAGTACGGGCGGTAGGGTTCTTCGACGGGGCCGCGCCAGCGATTGACATCAGCGGTGTAGGCCATTTCCTTCTCCATCACGGCATCACGCCGTTGTGAATGTAAATAACATTTACATAGATAGCCGATCGCCCGGGAAAGTCAAGCAGCGCGGATGACGCACCTCTCGGATTATTTTTAGCTCAGGCGTTGAACCTTATTTCGGTTTGCCCCACGGGCCCGCCGGCTTGTCATCCGCGGCAGCGGTTCCCGGCCTCTGGTCGGTCCGAAAGCCGAGGCCACGCAGATAGATCAGCACTTCGGCCTCGAGCAGTTCTTCCGGCGACATCGGCAGCTTGCGCCGCGCGGCATCGCCGCGGCCGAACAGCGAGGCGACTCCGTGCGACATCGACCAGATGTGCAGCGCCATCATCATCGCCGGCGGACGCGGCATGCCCGGCGGCGCCAGTGCCGCAAGGCGTTCAGCGGCGGCGCGGATGATCGCAAAGGCGCGCTCGCTCGCGGCCATCAGTGTTGGATTGGCGTCTGGCGGCAGGCCTGATTCGAACATCGCGGAGTAGAACGCCGGCTCCTCCCGCGCGAAGGCGAGATAGGCTTTGCCGACCCGCTCGAACGCGGTGACGGTATCCGGACGGCCGTCATCCCAGGCCGCGGTCAGCAGCGATTCAAATTGCTCGAAGCCGCGCTGCGCGATACTGGCGATCAATTCGTCACGGTCGCGGAAATGCCGGTAGGGCGCGGCGGGGCTGACGCCGGCCATGCGCGCGGCATCGGCGAAGGTGAAGCCGGCCGGCCCCTTCTTCGAGATCAGGTCGAGGGCGGCCTGCAGCAACGCCTCTTTGAGATTACCGTGATGATAGCCGCGCTCGGCGCGGCCTTGGTCCTTGCGCCAGCTCATGTGAACGGCTTTTACATGAGCCGGCAGTAAAGGTCACTAGCGGCGGGGCGGCCGGTCCATCAAGATTAACGGATCGCTCCCGTACCGCGCGGGCTTGGGTCCGAGGACTATCGGCCGGGGATCGGCAGCACCGGCATGATCTCCACGGCTTCGCCGGGGAAGATCGCAAAGTGCGGGTGGTTCTCGAACAGCTTTGCCGCCGCCTCATGCGAGGGCGCGCGCACCACGGTGAATCCGGTCATCAGATTGGTGATGTCGGCGGTGCCGCCCTCGCCGACCTTCTTGGTCTTGCCGAGCGGTCCGCCCATCTCGACGATCACGTCGTGGTGCTTCTCGACCCAGGCGCCCCAGGCGGCCATGCCCTCCTGCTCCTTGGCACGCCGCTCGGCCTCCGGCAGCGCGTTCCAGGCTGCCATGCGCGAACCATTCTTGCCGCCGCCGAGATAGACGGCGAGGAAAGTGTTGCTGCTCATCTTGCGTCTCCGTTGTGGTGGTTGCAGTGATCGTCGATGCGAGGGGCGGTGACACAGCTCGCGGCGTCACCGCTTCCCGATCTGATTTAACGCAGCGCCTTGCCCCAACCGCCCTTCGGATGCTCGAAGGTCGCGGCCGCCTGCTGCACTTCCTCGGAGAAATCGGCCATCTCCTGGACCTGGCGGATCTCGATCATCTCGTTCGCGGTAGCCGGGCACTTCTTGGCCCATTCGATCGCTTCGGCGCGCGAGCCGACCTCGATCATCCAGAAGCCGCCGATCACTTCCTTGGCCTCGGTGAACGGACCGTCGATCACGATGGGCTCGCCGGTGACGAACTTGACGCGCGCCCCCGCCGCCAGCGGATGCAGGCCTTCCAGCGTGATCAGCACGCCGGCGTCCTTCAGCGCCTGATTGTACCGCATCATCGCGGCGACCCGTTCGGGGTCGAGCTCGAGCTTGGCCGGCGCGGACTCGTAGCCGAGCGGGATCATCAGCATCATGAAGCGCATTGGTTGGATTTCCTTGTCGGTTGAATCACGCGCAATCTTCACGCTCGTCACTCCAGGATGCTTCACCAGACACAGGCCGGGAATCCATGACCTGCGACCATGGTCATGTCGTCCGCGCCGTGCGCCGGAGCGATATCGTGGAATGACGTCGGGTATCACTTTTGGCCTGCCTGCGCACGCAGGCGCTCTTCCTGCTCGCGCAGTTCGGGCGTCAGCGCCTCGCCGAAATCCTCCGCGGCGAACACCTGACGGATCTCGATCTCGGAGCCGCCGCCGAACGGCGCGCGCTTCATCCAGCCGATCGCTTCATCCAGCGATTTGGTCTCGATCAGCCAGAAGCCGCAGACCAGATCGCCGCTCGGGCCGAACGGCCCGTGGGTCACCGTGCCCTGCCCGCCGGCATATTTGACCCGCGCGCCCCTGCTGGTCGGATGCAGGCCCTCGCCGGCCTGCATCACGCCGGCCTTGACCATCTCCTCGTTGAACTTGCCCATTGCGGCAAGCATCTCGGTGCTCGGCATCACGCCGGCCTCGGTATCCTTGTTCGCCTTCACGATCACCATGAACTTCATCGTCGTGCTCCGTTGTCTCTCTGCCGATCTCAGCACCGGCGCTCGGTTGAAAGACGACGGACGGTTTGCACTTCCGACACGACCTTTGAAATTGTCTTCGACGTCATTGACGCAGGCTCCTAGTCATCGATCGCCTGATAGGCGAGCGTCCAGAAATCGGAAAACACCGCGGGCGGCTGCGGCGCATCCAGCACGCGAGCCGTGCTTGCGACAGGCCACCGTTTTCACGCGCAATGGGCATTGTTTGGGCTTCCTTCGCAGAGCGTGCGCGCCGATGACGGCGATCGCACGCGCCATATCACCGATGCTGCCTTACCGCTCCTGCCTGACGAGCTCGCCGTCCTGATGCGACGGACCGAAATAGACGTCGATGCGCGATACCTTGTCGCCGTCGAACACGAAGAACTCGGTGTTGCGGAAGCTCTTGCCGTCCCGCGCGACGCAGCGGTAGGTGACGAAGGCTTCAACACCGTCGACCATGATGCGCTCGATCTCGTGGCGGCCGATCCAGCCGCTGTCGCGCCAGCACTCGGCGAAATAGCGCGGCTTGTCGATGTTCTCGCCATACGGCGTCGAGAAACGGAAATCCGCAGTGAACGCCGCCTCGACGCTCGCGCGATCGTTGGCGAGATAGGCGGCGAAGAGGGAGCGGATGATCTCCGCCCTGTTGCCAGCTGCAGCCATGTCGTCTCCACACATGTCGCCCGGGCCTCTGGAGGTTGCGCGCTCCAGGGCCCGGGTCTCAGGGAGATGACGAACGGCACGACGCGAAACCGACATCGCGCCGCAATTTATTTTCGGAACCGGAACCGGATCGGCGCTCACCCTTCCTGCGGGAACATGCCGAAATAGGGCTCGGCCTCCTTGAGGACCCGCGCGAAGGACGGCCGCGCCTTCAGCCGCTCGAGATAAGCGGCCAGGTGGCGGTGCGCCTCGCCGATCGGCTCGACCTTGTTGCCGTAGAACAGCGCCGGCGCGGCCGCGCAATCGGCGAGCGTGACATGCTCGCCGATCATCCAGCCGCCATGCCCAAGCTGCTGATCCAGGATCAGCAATTGCTGATCCAGGATCGCATAGGAGGCGCGGAGCTGCGCCCGCGCCTCGGCGACGCCGTGCGGATCCTTGGCGTCCGCCGGCCGCAGCCGGTCGCCGACGATCTTCTGCGTCGGCAGATGGACATAGAGATCGAGGAAGCGGTCGCGCAGCCGGGTCTGCAGCGCGAGGTCCGGATGGTCCGGGATCAATTTGACGGCACCGGGATAGTGTCGATCGAGATATTCGATGACGATGCTCGATTCAGGCACTGTCTCGCCGCGCGTCTCGTCGCGCAGCACGGGGAAGCGGCCGATCGGCCACAGCGCGAGCAACGCCGCGCGCTCGGCGGGATCGCCGAGATTGACCATATGCGGCGTGAACGGTGCGCCGTTCTCGTAAAGCGCGACCAGCGCCTTCCAGCAGAACGAGGACAGCGGGTGGTAATGCAGGGTGAGCGACATCGGAACTCCATCATGAATCGGTCTACCGAGGACGGGCCGGAGACAGTCGTGCCGACATCTCGTGCGGAAATTATTTGTGCGGCGCCCGGCGCTGAGAGCGGACATCGACGCGACACGCATTCGTCGAGATCAGCGAATCGAAGTGCTGGATCGATCCTTGAAAACAGTCGGCAATATCAGCCTTCGTGATAGGTCTATCAGAGCTGGTGAAGTGCACGCGTTGCAATCATCCGCATCAGACCAGAATTGTCATCGATTTTCGTCCGTAAGATTACGGTGAACATTGCATCGCGACTATGGATGATAACGTGCAGATGAAAAAATTACTTCGCGAAATGAGATAGATGGACATGCGCCGCACTGCGTTATGCAATCCGTGCCAAGCCGCAGCCTTTACCGATGCTAAACGGCTCGCTGCAACCTTTCCGTGAGTTGCCGCGATCCGCTTTTCCATCCCGTCTCATTTGAACATTCACGGAGCCCTGATGTTCGGTTTCAGCAACAAGGCAAACAACGACAGTGCGCTGGCGCAAGCCGCAGCGATCGGCAAGTCGCAGGCAGTCATCGAGTTCAAGCTCGATGGTACCATCGTCACCGCAAACGAGAACTTCCTGAACGCGATGGGCTACTCGCTCGACGAGATCAGGGGCAAGCACCACAGCATGTTCGTCGAACCGGCCACGCGCGACAGTCACGACTATCGCGAATTCTGGGCGCGACTGAACCGCGGCGAATTCCAGGCCGCACAGTACAAGCGCATCGCCAAGGGCGGCCGCGAGATCTGGATCCAGGCCTCCTACAATCCGATCCTGGACAAGGCCGGCAAGCCGGTCGGCGTCGTCAAGTTCGCCACCGACATCACCGCGCAGAAGATCCACAGTATGGAAGATGCCGGCAAGATCGCTGCGATCGGCCGGGCCCAGGCGGTGATCGAGTTCAACATGGACGGCACCATCGTCAACGCCAACGAGAACTTCCTCAACGCGATGGGCTATTCGCTCCCCGAGATCCAGGGCAAGCATCACAGCATCTTCGTGCCGACGGCCGACCGCGACAGTGCGACCTACCGCAATTTCTGGGCGCGGCTGAACCGCGGCGAGTTCGAGGCCGGCGAGTTCAAGCGCATCGCCAAGGGCGGCAAGGAGATCTGGATCCTCGCCAGCTACAATCCGATCCTCGACGATCGCGGCAAGCCGTTCAAGGTCGTCAAGTTCGCGACCGACGTGACTGAGCAGAAGCTGAAGGCCGCCGACAATGACGGCCAGATCGATGCGATCGGCAAGTCGCAGGCGGTGATCGAATTCAACATGGACGGCACGATCCGCAACGCGAATCCGAACTTCCTCGCCGCGATGGGCTATTCGCTTGCCGAGATCCAGGGCCGGCATCACAGCATGTTCGTCGAGCCGGTCGAGGCAAGCTCGCAGGGCTATCGCGAGTTCTGGGGAGCGCTGAACCGCGGCGAGTTCCAGGCCGGCGAGTTCAAGCGCATCGCCAAGGGCGGCCGCGAGATCTGGATCCAGGCCTCCTACAACCCGATCCTCGATCTCAACGGCAAGCCCTACAAGGTGGTGAAATACGCCACCGACATCACCGCGCAGGCGATCGGCCGCAAGAAGGCCGACAGCGCGCGCGGCCTGATCGAGGCGGTCGCCGCCGGCAGCGAGGAGATGAGCGCCTCGATCCGCGAGATCTCGGAGACCATGACCAAGTCGAAGCAGAACGCCGCGGTCGCCACCGGCCGCGTCGAGGCTGCCGACGGCCAGGCCCAGAAGCTCAATACCGCAGCTCAGGCGATGAGCGGCATCGTCGAGATGATCTCGAGCATCACCGGGCAGATCAACCTGCTCGCGCTCAATGCCACGATCGAATCGGCACGCGCGGGCGAAGCCGGCCGCGGCTTCGCGGTGGTCGCCTCCGAAGTGAAGAGCCTCGCCAACCAGGCCAAGCAGGCGACCGATACGATCTCCTCGGAAATCGATGCGCTCAACTCGATCGCCGCAGCGGTGGCGACCTCGCTGTCCGAGATCAAGGCTGCAATCGCCGGCGTCAACGAATACATCACCTCCACCGCCGCTGCGGTCGAGGAGCAGAGCATCGTGACCCAGGACATGTCCACAAACATGCAGCGCGCCTCCGCCGAGCTCGCGGCGTAAGGCGCGGTGCGATCCTCGAAGGGTGCGCGGCCCGGGCTGGGGACCGCGCATCCTTCGAGACGCCCACTTTCGACGCAAGAATGACAAGGCATCCCTGTCGGGTTGACACGTTAGGGTAAAGGTCGCAGACGGTCGGGATTTCTGCCCGAACCGATGGACCTTCCGATGACTCCCTTCGCACACAAAGTCGCCCTCGTGACCGGCGCCGCGCGCGGCATCGGGCTTGCGGCGGCGAAGCGCTTTCTCGCCGACGGCTGGCGCGTCGCGCTGCTCGACATCGAGGGCTTGCTGCTGGAGAGCACAGTGGCGGCCTTGAAGCAGCCCGACGACACGCTGGCGCTGACCTGCGACGTATCTGACGCTGCCGGTGTGGCAGCCGCGATCGCTGCGATCGCAAACCGCTTCGGCCGGCTCGACGCGCTGGTCAACAATGCCGGCACGGCGGTGTTCGCGCCGGTATTGGAGACCTCCGACGCCGACTGGAGCCGGATCATGGCGGTCAACCTCACCGGCCCGTTCCTCTGCACCAAGGCGGCTGCCCCCTTGATGCGCGAGCATGGCGGCGGCGCGATCGTCAACATCACCTCGATCTCGGCGGTGCGCGCCTCGACGCTGCGCTCGGCCTACGGCACCAGCAAGGCGGGGCTCGCGCATCTCACCAAGCAGCTCGCGGTCGAGCTCGCCTCGCTCGGCATCCGCGTCAACGGCGTGGCGCCTGGGCCGGTCGAGACCGCGATGGCGAAAGCCGTGCACACGCCGGAAATCCGCGCCGACTATCACGACGCGATCCCGCTCAACCGCTATGGGCTGGAGGAGGAGCTGGCGGAGGCGATCTTCTTCCTCTGCTCGGACCGCTCAAGCTACATCACCGGACAGATCCTCGCCGTCGACGGCGGCTTCGACGCCGCCGGCATCGGCCTGCCGACCCTGCGCGGCGAGCGGCGGAATGGGTAATCTTTCCAACCGCGCATTCATTGCATCACCGTCATCCGGAGGAGCCGCGTAGCGGCGTCTCGAAGGATCGACGGCTACCGGCCGGGCTGTGCATCCTTCGAGGCTCGCTCCGCTCGCGCCTCAGGATGACGGGACTGGTAGCGGCGATTGATTCACGCCAACAACACGCCACGTATTCTTGAGCCGATCGATCCGCGTCAGCGACAGCGGATCGATGACGAAGCGCAATGCGAGCTCCGGCGCGAGCTCAAGCGCGATCGCGAGGATCGCGCGGATGGTGCCGGAATGCACGACCAGCACGACGTCACCGACCGGCAAGCGTGCTAGCCCAGCTCGCGCGCGGGCGATCTGATCGGCAAAGCTTTCGCCGCCGGGCGGCCGGTTGGTGCCCGGCGATTGCCAGAACGCGCGATAGGCTTCCGCGCCGAGCTCTTGCTCGATCTCGCTGTGGCGGCGGCCGGTCCAATCGCCAAAATCCTGCTCGCGAAAGGCTTCATCCGCCGTTGCCGTAAGGCCGAGCCGCACGGCGGTCTCGCTGGTGCGCCGCGCCGGACTGCACACCGCGAAAGCGTTGGCCGGCAGCCGCGCCTGCAACGTGGCGAAGGCCGCGGCATCGCCGAGGTCGGCGGGCGCATCCGGCGCATGGATCACGCCGCGCGGACCGTCGACCGGCGCGTGGCGGATCAGCCAGAGATGCGTTTCACCGTTCATTTTTCCACTATCCCAACCGCGCTGCGAGCAGCACCAGGATCGCCGTCTCCGCGACCTGCTCGGCACCGCCAAGCACATCGCCGGTCTGGCCGCCGATCTGCCGCCTTGCCAATTGCATCATGATCAATGCGCTCGCGCCGGCCGCGATCGCCGCCAGCAGCGCGCTGCCGAGGGGCAGCGCAAGGATTGCTATCAAGAGCGCGATGCCGGCCGCGACCGCCGCGATCGCACCATCGGGCCGGCCGGCATTGGCGGCGAGACCATCTTTCCGGGCGTAAGGCAGGCTGATCGCGATCCACGGCAGCGCGCCGCGACCGAGCGCATGCGCCGCGATCAGGCTCTGCACGACCATGCCGTCGGGAAGCGCAGCCAGCGCCGCAAGCTTGCTGGCAAAGCTCACCACCAGCGCCAGCGCGCCATAGGTCCCGAGCCGGCTATCACGCATGATCTCGAGCTTGGCCGCGACATCGCGGCCGCCGCCGAATCCGTCGGCGACATCGGCAAGCCCGTCCTCATGCAGCGCACCGGTCAGCAGCGCAGCCCCGCCGAGCGTGAGCGCGGCCGCGGCAAGATCCGGCACGCCGATCGACCGCAGCAGCAGGCAGAACAGCCCGACCGCCGCCCCGATGCCGGCGCCGACCAGCGGGAACAGTCGCTGCGCCCGCGCAAAGCTTTCCGGCCGCGCGCCGTCCGGATGCGGCATCGGCAACCGGGTCAGAAAGGCGATGGCGATCCTGAGATCGTCGAGCCATTGATTCATGGTCGGCCTTCGAATTGAACTAAAGCGCGATGAGATCGGGCGGATCGTCATCGCGCTTTAGCCTCGTGATTGGGCATGATCTTCTCGGAAAACCGCTTCACACTTTTCCGGATCATGCTTTAGTTTGCGGCCCGCTCGACGAGGGAATCGCATGCAGTTCAATACTCTAGACGACATCCGCAGCTTTTGTCGCGAGCTGCCCGAGGGCGACGAGGCCACTGCCGCAGCAGCAACCCTGCGCCAGCAGAACCTGACCAAGCCGCCGGGTAGCCTCGGCCGGCTGGAGGAGGTCGCGATCTGGCTGGCGCGCTGGCAGCGGCGCGAACTCCCCCGGCTCGACCACGTGACGATCGCCGTGTTCGCCGGCAATCATGGCATCGCCGAGCGCGGCGTCTCGGCCTTTCCCGCCGAGGTCACCGCGCAGATGGTGGCGAACTTCGCCGCAGGCGGTGCCGCGATCAACCAGATCGCCAAGCTCGCCGGCGCCGAATTGCGCGTCGAGCCGCTCGAACTCGCGCGGCCGACCCGCGATTTCACGATGGCGCCGGCGATGGATGGCGCCGACTTCCTGGTCGCGCTCGACACCGGGTGGCGCACGGTGCCGGAGCAATGCGATCTGCTCGTGGTCGGCGAGATGGGAATCGCCAACACCACGGTGGCCGCGACGCTGTGCGCGGCATTGATGGGCGGGCGCGGCGCGCGCTGGGCCGGCCGCGGCACCGGCGTCGACGATGCCGGCCTGCTGCGCAAGCGCACCACGATCGATACCGCGCTGAAAATACATCGCAACCTGCTCGAGGATCCGCTCGCCGTCGCCGTCGCGCTCGGCGGGCGCGAACTCGCGGCCATCTTCGGCGCCGTGCTGGCGGCGCGCGCAAGATCAATCCCGGTGCTGCTCGACGGCTTCGTCGCGACATCGGCGGTGCTGCCGCTGGCGCGGCTTGCGCCCAACGGCCTCGCACATTGCCGCGCCGGGCACGTCTCGGCCGAACTCGGCCATCGCATGCTGCTGCGCGATCTTGAGCTCGCACCCCTGCTCGATCTCGAGATGCGGCTCGGCGAAGCCTCCGGCGCGGGGGTTGCGATCCAGCTGCTGCGCGCGGCACTGGCCTGCCACGGCGGCATGGCGACCTTTGCCGAGGCCGGCGTCTCCGGCGCGGCCTGAGGCCGCCGGCCGAGCGGAAAAGCTCCCCAAAAAGCCGGTGCATACCGCCCGCATCGGGCGCAATCTTCGCGTGCGCAGCATGACCTCTGCGCGCCGCGCGCCTAACCTCTGCGGCGCTGGGCGCCAGCCGGCGCCTCGGCCATGCTGAACCAGATACCGGGGAGAAATCGCGTCATGTCGGGAGTCCTCATCAATCTGATCATCCAGATCATCAGCGGAGCCGTCGGCGGCAATGTCGCCGCGGGAGCGGCCAAGAACATCGATCTCGGCACGCTCGGAAACACCATCGCCGGCGCCATCGGCGGCGGCGCGGGCGGACAGCTTCTGGGCATGCTGATCCCGCTGCTTGCCAATTCAGGTGCTGCGCCTGACATCGGCAGCATCATCGGACAGGTCGCGGGCGGCGGCGTCGCCGGCGCGGTGCTCACGGCGATCGTGGGTGCGCTCAAGAACCGCGCAGCCTGAGTCCGCCTGCCGATCGCGAACCGGGGCATCCGTCTTGACGATGCCCCATTCCGGCGCGAGCCTGTGACCACGGATGCGGGACCTCGATCGCATCGGCGGCAGGGATTGCGCTTATGAGAACACTCGTCGCGGCGGCAGCTCTCTGCGCAACGCTCGGCTGCGCACATGCCGACGTTCGCATCCTCGCCAGCCCCGGCGGGCAGGTCGGCCCGTTCATCGACCTGTTCGACAAGGTGCGCGAGTCCGGCGAACGCGTGGTGATCGACGGGCCGTGCCTGTCGGCCTGCACGCTGGTGCTCTCGATGGTGCCGGGCGACCGCATCTGCGTGACGCGGCGCGCCGTGCTCGGCTTCCACGCCGCCCGCTCGATCGACCGACGCGGCCGCACCTATGCGGAGCCGGAAGCATCCGAAGCGGTGCTGGAAGCCTATCCTGCGCCGGTGCGCGGCTGGATCATCCGCCGCGGCGGCCTGACCTCGCGCCTGCTGCTGCTGCGCGGTCGCGAGCTCGCCGCGATCTATCCGCGGTGCCGGTAGAGCGCATTCATCGTCCCGTCATCCCCGCGCAAAGGCGAAGCCATTTCGCGGGGGATGACGGTGATAGAGACCGCTGTCCGCCCTACATCCCCTGCGGGCAGTTCACCATCCAGGGGATGCCGAACTGATCGACGCACATGCCGAAGCCGTTGGAGAAGAAGGTCTTGCCGAACGGCATGGTGACCGCGCCGCCTTCGGACAGGTCCTTGAAGCGGCGTTCGGCCTCCGCGGGATCCTCGACCTGCAGCGAGACGTGGAATCCCTGCGGCTTCTGGAAGTGGCCGGGCGGGGCGTCGGAGGCCATGATGATCTCGCCGTCGATCGTGAGGCGGGCGTGCATGATCTTGTCCTTCCAGCCCGGCGGGGTCTGCATTTCCGCATTGCCCTCGCCATAGGGAAAAGTTTCCTCGATCCGCGCGCCGAGAACCTTCTCGTAGAATTTCAGCGCGGCGCCGCAATTGCCGTCATAAGAGAGATAGGGGTTGACCTGCATCGCGTGCTCCCTGGGTAGATCCTGCGCGGTTTCTTCATGCGAACCGGTAAACCACTTCGCTCGAAACGGCGCTATTTTTCCGTCAGCTTCTTCAGATTGGCGAGACCGACCTCGAAATCCTTGCCGATCATGTGGTCCAGGTTCATGAACACCTGCATCACCTTCGACATGAAGACAGCCGGACCATACATGGTCCATGTGACGCTGGTCGCATCTCCCTGCGGCAGCATTGTGAACTCGGCGGTGTTGTGGCCCTCGAACGGCTTGAGGAAGTCGAGCTTGATGACGACCTTCGACGGCGCCGACGACTGCAATATCTCCATGCGGCCGGTGCCGACATTCTTGTTGCCGTCCCAGGCATAGACCGCGCCCTGCCCGCGTTCGGCGCCGTCGTAGCTGCGCTTCATGTCAGGATCCCGGTTCTCATAAGGCGACCAGACCGTCCACTGCCGGAAATCGTCGATCAGCGGAAAGATCCGTTCGGCCGGCGCGTTGATGCTGGTCGCACGCGTGACGCGGAACGTGCTCGGCTTGGTCGCCGCGAGGATGAGGATGACGGCAATCGCGACCGCGAGGATGACCGCGATGATGGCAAGGGTCTCGAACATGATGGTCTCCAGCAATATGAATTGAACCATAACTCAGCGGCGGAACGGAAGCAGCGCACGCAGATTGCCGTCGCGCAGGTAGAGCCCGCCCCACACCATCAGGCCGAGATAGAGCCCGAACAGCGTGTGGGTGAACAGCGGGCTGCCAATCCGCAGATGCGATGCGATCGCGCCGCCGAGATAGCCGGTGAGCAGGATGGCGCCGAGGATCGAGGTCGGCGGCACCGAGTACAACAACGTGCAGACGATGGTGATGATGCCGAGGCTGCGCGCCAGCGTATCGCTCGCGCCCCAGCCCATCTTGTCCATGGTCTCGGTGACGACCGGCAACGGCACCAGCTTGATCGCGCCATCGAACAGCAGGAAAAGAATGACTACGCCGCTCATGACGCGGCCGGTGATGCGGGCGGGCTTTGAGACTTCGGTGTCGACGATCGTCGGCATGGCAGGCTCCGTAACGCTTGGTGATGCTCTCTGCCTTCATGACGAACGAAGGGATGCGGGGCCGACAGCGCGGGTGAAGATTTTTCTCAAGCGCTACCGGAGTTGCGAGAGCGACGCACAAATTGATCAGCTCGCCCGGGGCTTACCCCTCTCCCCAGCCCTCCCCCGCAAGGTAGGGCTATCGCATATGGGCCAGGACGGTGAGAAGGAAGTCGTTGCTCCATCTTGCCTGGAGCATTTTGTGGCTGGTCCGCGCTGGACCTGGCGTGGCTTGCAGGGCGTTGATGGCGAGCTTGCGGATGACGGCAAGGTTCTCCGGGGCGTGGTCCTTGCGGCTGCGGCAAGCGTCCTCGTCGAACAGAACGTCGAGAACCCAGTGCAGGTTGTTCTCGATGCTCCAGTGGGCGCGGACGACGTCGAGCAGCTTCTTGGCCGACAGCCGCCGCGAAGCCAGAAAGTATCGGGCCGTCCGCTTGGCAGGCTTGCCGGCAGTTGCGCGCCAGCTGTCGATGCGGCCGACCGCGACGATAGCGGAGAAGCCATGTTGCTTCGCCAATTGCGGTGCCGGCACGATGATGGCTTGCCGGCGCTCGATGCGATCGTGGGCGGCGGTTCTTCGCTGGCTTGCTCGCGCAGGCCGTCGGGCGGTGTCGAGCAACGCCTTGGCGGCCTTGAAGAGCCGGCCGCGATTGCTCTTGATGGCCAGAACGTAGTGGCCCTTCCGGTCGCGGATGGCTTGCGCGACATCGGGCCGGCAATGCAAGGCGTCGGCAGTGACAAGAGCGCCGTCCAGATCGAGCGAGGCGAGGACTTCGAGAACGCCGGCAACCTCGTTGCGATTGGGGGCCTTCCTTTGAGCCAGCGCCATGCGTGTGCCTGCCGCCCAGACATTGACCATATGCAGCGGTGTGGATTGCCGCCCACGCATGAAGGCGCCGCGCAACGCCTTGCCGTCGATGCTGACCACGCCCTTGATGCCGAAGCCCTTGCTGAGCTTGCGCAAAATCGCTTCCAACCCCTTCGGGTCCAGAGCACGGAAGACGTTGCTGAACGTATCGTGGCTGGGGATGCCGGATCTGAGCTCCAGGAACCGCTGCAACAGCTCCTCTCGGCCTTTGCCGAAGAACTCGAACTCGGTGCAGGTCTTGGCGCCGGCCAGTGTCGCCGCCAAGGCGATGACGATGATCTCCACCAGATCGTGCCGCACGTTGCTGGCGCGGGGGTCCTTGAGTGGTCGAAGCAGGCGCTTGAGTTGGCGCATTCTGGTCTCCCTCGGGAAGCGAGAGACACCCAAAGAATCCAGTTCCAACCGCTTGGCAACACCCCTCCATCGCCATATGCGATTCCCCTACCCGCAAGGGGGAGGGTGCCTGACCTGCGTGCTCACCTGACGCGATTGACTAGCTATGCTCTTGCGCTGTCGTGAGGGAAGCACCGGCGGAGGGGTTCCCTCCCCCCTTGCGGGGGAGGGGTAGGGAGAGGGGTGTCACACGGGAAGTCTCTCAGCTGGACACGAACCATACGCGACCAAGCTAGCCCGCTACTTCGCCTTCGCATTGCGCGGCTGGCTGTCGCGCATCAGGCGGTCGATATGCATGCGGATGTGGGCGGCTTCGGCTGTGGTGTTGGCGAGCGCGATGGCGCGGTCGAAGGCGACGCGGGCTTCCTCGTTGCGGCCGAGCTGCATCAGGAAGGCGCCGCGCACGCCGAAATAATGGAAGTAGTTTGCAAGCCGCGGCGCCAGCGGCTCGATCATCTCGAGCGCGGCTTCCGGCCCCTTCACCTTGGAGACCGCAACCGCGCGGTTGAGCGTGATCACCGGCGACGGCTGCATGACCTCGAGCGCACCGTAAAGCAGGTCGATCTGGGCCCAGTCGGTATCCTCGGGCTTTTCCGCGCGGGCGTGCAGGGCGGCGATCGCGGCCTGCACCTGATAGGGCCCGCTCTTGCGGTGGCGCATCGCCTTGTCGATCAGCGCGATCCCCTCCGCGATCAGCTTCTGGTTCCACAGGCCGCGGTCCTGGTCGTCGAGCAGGATCACCTGGCCGTCCGCATCGAAGCGCGCGGCGGCGCGGGCGTGCTGCAACAACAGCAGCGCGGTCAGCCCCATGATCTCCGGCTCGCTCTGGAACAGCCGCAGCAGCAGGCGGGCGAGCCTGATCGCCTCCTCGCACAGCGGCGAGCGGATCTCGGCGGTGTCGCCGCTCGCCGAGTAGCCCTCGTTGAAGATCAGATAGATCATCGCCGCGACCGAGGCGAGCCGCTCGCTGCGCTCGACCGCGCCCGGCGTCTCGAACGGCACATTGGCGTCGGCGACGCGCGTCTTGGCCCGCGTGATGCGCTGCTCCATGGCTGCTTCCGAGACCAGGAAGGCGCGCGCGATCTGCTTTACCGTGAGGCCGGAGACGATGCGCAGCGCCAGCGCGATCTGCTGGGTCGCCGGCAGGTCCTTGTGACAGCAGATGAACAGCAGCCGCAGGATGTCGTCGCGGTAGTGCGAGCCGTCGAGCCGCTCGGCGATCTCGTCCTCGGCATCGTCGAGGTCGGAGATCGCCCGGTCGTCGTCGGGCAACGCTTCCTGCTTCTTGCTGCGCCTGATGTCGTCGATCGCGACATTGCGGCCGACCATGATCAGCCACGACGCCGGATCGCGCGGCGGGCCGTTCTGCGGCCAGCTCTTCAGCGCCCGCAGGCAGGCATTCTGGAAGGCTTCCTCGGCGGTATCGAGATTGCGGAAGTAGCGCAGCAATGCGCCGACCGCCTGGGGACGCGCTGACGTCAGCGCGGCATCGATCCAGGCGGTGTCGGTCACGCTCACGGCTTTGCGTCCCCCGGAGTGAAGTAGCCGACCGGACGGATCTCATAGGTGCCGCCGGGATTGGCCTCGCCGAGGTCGCGCGCGATATCGAGCACCTCGTCGAGATTCTTGCCCTCGACCAGGTAGAAGCCGAGCAGCTGCTCCTTGGTTTCGGCGAACGGGCCGTCCAGCACCAGCGGCGGGTTTTCCTTGCGCAGCGTGGTCGCCGCGGTGGTCGGCAACAGCCGCGCCACCGGGCCGAGCTTGCCCTGCTTGGCGAGCTTATCCTGCACGACGGACAGTTTCTGCATGACCGAGGCGTCGTGCTCCTTGCTCCAGGAGCCGACCAAGTCTTCGTCATGATAGCAGAGAATGGCGTACAGCATCGAAAAGGCATCTCCGTTCATTGCAAGAACGAACGATTATGCCCGCTGCCGACAGGCGGAGCGAAAGAAATCTCGGTTCCTGACGCCGGTGATGAATTTGGCCGAGGCGCGTTGCAAAGCCATGGCGGTGGCGCGCCTCGGCCATCACCGCGACGAGGACGCTGCGATCACCAGTAGACGCCGTAGCGGGCAGCGATCCGGCGAGCCTTGGCTTCATCGCTCTCCCGGCGGCTCGTCTGGGTCCGCTTCACCGGACGCGACGCTTGCGCCCTCGAGGCCTCGGCCGGCTGGGCCTGCGACGGCGCCGGCTGGGCCTCGGCCTGATCAGGAGCAACGGCCGGTTGCGCCTGGGCGGGCGCATCAGCGTTCGCGAGCACGAGGCCACGGCTCTGGCCGGCGTCTGCGGTGGCGGCGGAGGCGACGATGACGGCCGCGGCCAGGATCAGTTTGCGCATGGAAGTTCTCCCCGGTTGATGGCAGGAGACTAGGGAGCGGGTCGGCTTCGCTCTGTGATATAGATCACATTGAAATTGGAGGTATCCGGATGGGCAAGGGCGCATTGGCGCTGCTGATCAATGGCGGCTCGGAAAACTGGTCGTCGGCGCGCTGGAAGGCGCGGTTCGACGCGGTCTGCCCCGACCGCCCCGTCGTGCTGCTGCCGGACGGCGCGCTGGACCCCGCCGAGGTGCACTATGCCGCAGTGTGGAAGCCGAAGCCGGGCGAGCTCGCCGCGTTCAAGAACCTGCGCGTCATCTTCAACCTCGGCGCCGGCGTCGACGCGCTGATGGCCGACCGCTCGCTGCCCGACGTGCCGCTGGTGCGCGTTGCGGTCTCCGACCTCACCGGCCGGATGACCGAATATGTCGTGTTGCACGTGCTGATGCATCACCGCCAGGAGCCGTACTTGCGCGAGTCGCAGCGATTGAAGCGCTGGGCGCCGGATTATCAATGGGCCGCGAACGCGATCACCGTCGGCGTGATGGGGCTCGGCACGCTCGGCGCGGCCGCCGCGCAGGCGCTGCGCGCGCTCGGCTTCCGCGTCGTCGGCTGGAGCCGCAGCGAGAAGCGGATCGACGGCATCGCATGCTACCACGGCGCCGACGGACTCGACGCGTTCCTGCGCGCGACCAACATCCTGGTCTGCCTGCTGCCGCTGACACCGGACACGCGCCATGTGCTGAATCGCGATGCGTTCGCGAAGCTGAACCGCAACAGCCCGCTCGGCGCACCCGTGATCATCAATGCCGGCCGCGGCGGATTGCAGAACGAGGCGGATATCCTCCGCGCGCTCGACGACGGTACGCTGGGTGCCGCCTCGCTCGACGTCTACGAGACCGAACCGCTGCCGCAGGACAGCCCGTTCTGGAGCCATCCGAAGGTGGTGCTGACGCCGCACAATGCCGCCGACACCGACGCCGACGATATCTCGAAATACGTCGCGGCACAGATCGCGCGCTTCGAGCAAAACGGGGAGCTGGAGAACGTGGTCGATCGCAAGCGGGGGTATTAGCAGCGCCGCCACGCCACAAACGGTGTCATCCCGGCGAAGGCCGGGACCCATACCCCGCGGCCCCTCATTGGGGCACGCGGGGGAGGCATCCTGCACAACAACGATGTCCTGTGGTTACGGGTCCCGGCCTTCGCCGGGACGACAAGCAGATCGGCTGCAACCTCACCCCTCAGCCCATCTCGGCAACCACCTCGGCGAGCCGGTCGTAGGCGGGCGCGACGCCCTTATCGATGCCGGAGTTGAGATGGCCGTCACGCGCCTCCTTGGTGGGATGGCGGATGGTGGTGGTCAGCGTGGTGGTGCCGGCTTCCTCGACGAAGGTCGAGATGACGAGATATTCCTCGCTGGTGAAGCCCGGCATCGAGAAGGTCTCGCCGAACGCCAGCCGCTCGGGGCGCACCACCTCGCGATAGGTGCCGGCGAGTTCATGCTCGATGCCCTCGGACGAGCGGAACACGAACCGATAGGCGCCGCCGACGCGCAGGTCGACCTCGCACACCGGCATCACGAGGGTCTCGCAGCCAAGCCAGCGCACCAGATATTCCGGCTTGGTCATCGCATCGAACACGAAGCGCCGCGGCGCGTCGAACTGCCGCGTCATCGCGAATTCGAAATCCGACGGGGTGGTGATCTTCAGCGTCTTATTCACGCGTGCGTCCACGTTGCTTCTCCTTTACTCTGATTTTACGGGTGTTGCGCGGCGGAGCCTTTGCGGCCTCCTCCGCCTTCATCTCCTCGAGCAGGCCATCGAGGCGGTTGAAGCTCTCATCCCAGAAGCGGCGGAAATTTCCGAGCCAGCCATCGACCTGCTTGAACGAGTCGGGCGCGATCCGGCACGGCCGCCACTGCGCTTCGCGCCCGCGCGAGATCAGCCCGGCATGCTCCAGCACCTTCAGGTGCTTGGAGATTGCCGGCAGGCTCATGTCGAACGGCTCCGCCAGCTCCATCACCGAGGTCTCGCCGAGCGCGAGCCGCGCCAGGATCGCGCGCCGGGTCGGATCGGCCAGCGCCGCGAAGGTCGAACTGAGGGGGTCCAGCGGCATGTTCGTACTTAGCTCATCGGTTAAATAACCTTTGGGTTAAATACGACCGAACTGCGCCCGCGTCAACCGCCGATGTTGGCCGCTGACGCAGGCGTGAACGATCTTAGGATTGGCGCGCGAAGGTGACGTGGGTCGCGTTCGGGCTCGCGACCTGCGAGACGACGGCGTAACCGAGCGCAGGCAGGTCGAGGCCTGCGAACAGATTCTCACCGGCGCCGAGCAGCACCGGCGATAGCGCCAGCTGCACCTCGTCGAGCAGGCGCGCTTCCAGGAACTGGCGCACCAGCGACACGCCGCCGCCGACCCGGATGTCCTTGTCCCCGGCAACCGCGCGCGCGCGCTCAAGCGCGACGTGAATGCCTGACGTCACGAAGTGAAACGTGGTGCCGCCTTCCATTTGGATGTCGGGCCGCGCATGATGGGTCAGCACATAGGTCGGCGTGTGATACGGCGGATTGGGGCCCCACCAGCCTTTCCAGGACTCGTCCGGCCACGGCCCGCGGATTGGGCCGAACATATTCCGCCCGAGGATCCAGGCGCCGATATTTTCCATCGACTTGCGCGCGATCTCGTCATCGAGCCCGGTGCTGCCGCCGTCCTGGCCGAAGGTCTGGCGGAATGTCCGGGTCTGGAGGAACCAGCCGGGCAACACCATGCCGCCTTCGCCGAATGGATTTTCGAGGCTCTGACGCGGTGCCGCGCCAAATCCGTCGATCGAGACCGAGAATGCTGAAGTCCTGACTTTTCCCATGATGTTCCGTTTCCGTGAGCGGGGAGACCTTACGGAAGACGGGTCGGAAAACCAGAACCCGACATTTACTGCTGAAGAATTTTTGCCGCCTCTATTGGGCCCGGCACATCAGGTCGACGGCCCCCTTCACGATCGCCTCGAGTTCCCCGCGCGGCACGCGGGCACGGGCACGGATCGCGATCGTGTGGATGGTGGCGGATGCAAGGTGCGCCAGCGCCGCCGGGTCGGCGCCCTCAGGCAGCTCGCCGCGCTCCTTGGCATGGCGGAAGCAGATGCCGAACGCCTTGTCGAGCTCGGTTAGGCCCTCCAGCACCATGCTGCGGATATCGGGATCCGACACCGCCTCCGAGGCTGCCGTCATCACCGTGAAGCAGCCGCGCGGGCCGGACTCGCCGGAGAGATAGATGTCGAGCGCGATGCGATAGATGCGCTCCAGCCGCTCGCGCAACGGCGCATCGTCGCGGAAGATGTCGGCCATCGCGGCGCGCGCGTCATCGCGATAGCGCTGGTAGCTCTTGATGTAGAGCTCGCGCTTGTCGCCGAACGCGCCATAGAGGCTCGGCCGGTTCATGCCGGTCGCGGCGCTCAGATCATCGAGCGAGGTCGCGGCAAAGCCATCGCGGCGGAACAGATCGAGCGCCTTGCCGAGGGCGACATCCGGCTCATAGGCGCGCGGCCGCCCGCGCCGCTTCGGCGCAACGGGTGCTGCAATTTTGGCAGTAGATGGTGGCTTCTTACTTTTTTGTACCATTTCGCACTAAATTCCTTGACGCCACAAATATTATCCAGGACAGTACAAAAATCAACAACGGCCGGACCCCCGCGCCAGATACTGGAGGCTCCCATGGATCTTTATTTCTCGCCGCTCGCGTGCTCGATGGCGACCCGCGTCGCGCTCTATGAAGCCGGCCAGCCGGCCAACTATCTCGAGGTCGATCCGAAGACCAAGCAGGTACGCAACGACGGCTCCGACTTCAGCAAGGTCAACCCGCTTGGCCTGGTGCCGACGCTGCGCACCGACGACGGCGTGGTGCTGACCGAGAACGCCGCGATCCTGCAATATGTCGCCGACCAGTTCCCGCGGGCCGGCCTCGGCACCGCGTCGAACGCCGAACGTTCGAAGCTGCATCAATGGCTGTGCTTCATCGGCACCGAGCTGCACAAGGGCCTGTTCCTGCCGCTGCTCGACAAGAAGGCGCCGCCGGAGGCCAAGTCCTATGCACTGGAGAAATACGTCTCGCGGCTCGACTATGTCGAGGACCATCTGAAGGGCCGCGACTACCTGCTCGATCATTTCAGCGTCGCCGACGCCTATCTCGTCACGGTGATCAACTGGACCATGGCGACGCCGCCGATCGAGCTCGCGAAATGGCCGGCGCTGAAGGCCTATTACGAACGCCTGCGCGCCCGGCCTTCGGTGGCGAAGGCGGTCGCGGAAGAATTCGAGCTCTACAAGGCTGAGATCGCGCGGCACAAGGCGGCGGCGTAAGCTTCTCCTTCTCCCCGCCTGCGGGGAGAAGGTCGGGATGAGGGGGAGTCTCCACGAGGTCGCTGAGAGACGAACTCGCGGAGACTCCCTCTCACCCGGATCGCATCTGACGATGCGATCCGACCTCTCCCCGCAAGCGGGGCGAGGTGAAGTATCGCGGTAGCCTGCGCGCCGCGGTCAGCATCCCCGGCAAATCGAAAGCTTGCGCGTATCGAGCTCCCCAGCGGCAGGTTGCCCCTGCCCTGCGGGCCATTCCATAAAGACCGGGTGGAAGTGCTTCCATTGATCGTAATATTCGGCCGGCAAAGTGAACGGCTGGCAGTCGGTGATCGCTCGCAGCGCACTCGCTTGATAGGCTCGCGCATAATCTGACGTGGCCGACTTGCTCCCCGGCAGCACCTCGGGTTGCCCATCCAGTTTACCCTCTCGCGTCAGCTTGACCACGAACTCAACCTTCATGCTCGCGGCCTCGTCACCGACGCGTACAGGCTTCCTCCAACACCTCTCGATCTGATGCCTGAACATCGATCCCCAGGTGTCGGGCCCGCGCATCTCACTCTTCGCCGCGCTTGGCTGGATTGGAATGGCTAAAAAAGCGCTCGCGAGGAGGACGCCCGTGAGCACAAGGGCTGTAGAACGTTCAATTGACATGAAATGAGTCCGGCGGACGCGTTGAGGTTGCAATCGCCGAATAAACCGATCTTGATCGAGACTTGCAAACGCTTTCGATCGGCCGGGTAATATCCCGTAGCCCGGATTAAGCGCAGCGCAATCCGGGAGCGGTGCGATCGCTCACCAGGGCGTCGGGACGACAACTAAAACGGACTATCCCCCAACCCCGGCACATCCGCCGGGCGCGGGCCGGGCGCCGGCCAATGGAAGCGGCGGTCCTTTTCCGCAATCGCGATGTCGTTGATAGAGGCCTCCCGGCGGCGCATCAGGCCGTGCTCGTCGAACTCCCACTGCTCGTTCCCGTAGGAGCGAAACCAGTTGCCACTGGCGTCGTGCCATTCGTACTGGAAGCGCACCGCGATGCGGTTGCCGTCGAACGCCCAGAGATCCTTGATCAGGCGATAGTCCTGCTCCTTCTCCCATTTGCGGGTGAGGAAAGCGACGATCGCCTCGCGGCCCTGAAACACTTCGGAGCGATTGCGCCAGCGGCTGTCCTCGGTATAGGCGCTGGCAACCCGGACGGGGTCGCGCGAATTCCAGGCATCTTCCGCCATGCGCGCCTTCTGCGCGGCGGTCTCACGGGTGAAAGGTGGCAGCGGCGGGCGTGACATCGGCGATCCCTCGTTGTTGAAGCATGATCCGGAAAAGTGTGAAGCGGTTTTCCGAAAAGATCATGCTCGAAATAGAAGACAAGCGCGATCAATCTGATCGCGCTCTGTCACGCGCAAATCTATCGTCGCGCCGCATGGAGTCGATGGGGCGTTTCCTATCGCCCAATAACTAAGCTAGATCGGCCTTCATCAGCGCACGGATGGACTTCGGGATCGGCTGTGCCCTGCCCTGGCTGACGAAAGCAACGCGGACCTGGGCCTTCACAAGCACGTCATCGCCGCGCCGGACCTCCTGCGCCAGCATGATGGAGGCGCCCTTCACCGCGATCGGCCAGGTCACGACATCGAGCATGTCGTCCATCCGCGCGGGCTTGAGGAAGTCGAGCGTCATCGAGCGCACCACGAAGGCGAAGCCGCCGGTCTCCTCCTGCGCCTCCTCGAACAGCGCGTTCTGTTCGGCCCCCATCAATCGGAGATGATTGGTACGCCCGCGCTCCATGAACCGCAGGTAATTGGCGTGGTAGACGATGCCGGAAAAATCGGTGTCTTCGTAATAGACACGGACCTGCATATGGTGTCGGCCATCACGGATCGCGCCGTCGATGTGGGGTAAGGTCAATTGCGGCCCCTCGATTGCCTCGGAGAGCAATCGTGTTGCGCAAATTATCCGATCACGCAAGCGCGATCAGGACACCACCGGCCCCTTTCCGCCGAGCGTGACCTGCACGATCTCGGGCGGCACGCCGAGGCGGAACGGCATGATGCTGCAGCCGAGGCCGCCGGAGACGACGACGTCGCATTTCAGCTTGATGTGGCCGTAGGCGAGCCGCATGCCGTGCTTGACCGGCACCGCCGGCGACCAGCCGAGCAGCCGGATCTGGCCGCCATGGGTGTGGCCGGACAGTTGCAGCGCAACGCGCGAGGGCACTCGGAGCGCAACATCGGGCTCGTGCGCGAGCAGGATCACCGGCGCATCGTCGGTGACTTTCGCGAGCGTCCCGTTGAGATCGTCGACGCCGACGCGCCTGATCTCGCGATAGGGCCGCGCCGCCATGAAGGCGAGCTGGTCGCCGAGGCCCGCGAGCCAGAACGGGCGGTTATCCTTGACGAGCCGCACTGCGTCGTTCTCGTAGACCGGGATGCCGGCGCGCTCCAGTGCGCGGCGCGCGACCGGTGTGCCCTGCCCCAAGCGCTGCACCATCTTGTCTTCCCAGTAATCGTGATTGCCGAGCACGGCGTGCACACCGAGCGGCGCCTTCAAGCCCTTGAGCACGGCGGCCCATTCGGATGCCGGAATGAAGCGCGTGACGTGGCGCAGTCCCGCGACATAGTCGCCGAGCAGCACGATGATGTCAGGGTTCAGTGCGTTGGTGCGGTCGACGATCTCGGCGATGCGATCAAGCGACATCCAGGGATCGCAGGCGTGGATGTCGGCGAGGGCTGCGATCCTGAGCGGAAAGTCCGACGGCCATTGCCGCGGCGACAGATCGTAGCGCGTCAGCGTGAGCCGGACGACCGGCTCGCTGACGCCGTAGGCTGCGGTCGAAGCGGAGGCGGCGGTCAATCCGCCGAAGCCGCGAAGAAAATGACGACGTGAGATCATGGACATGTGATCGGTGATGCCTGAATGAACATAGGCCCTTTGATTGGAGCGAAATTGGGCCCCGTTTGTGCAGACGGCCTGCAGAGATGCCGCGATGGTTAGCGCGCAAGGTTACCGGCGGCGCAATGCGCTGCACCAACACGCTTCTTCACGTCTTCGAGAGCTTTGAGTTCAATCCTCGTCGCCGTTGCCGCTGAACAGGCCGAACTGCGAGGGATCGCGGTTCGGCTCGGCGAGGCCGAGGTGGCGGAAGGCATGCGAGGTCAGCAGCCGGCCGCGCGGGGTGCGCTGCAGATAGCCGCACTGGATCAGATAGGGCTCGATGATGTCCTCGATCGCATCGCGCGGCTCGGACAGCGCCGCCGCCATGGTCTCGACGCCGACCGGCCCGCCGCCATAGTTCAGCGCGATGGTGGTGAGATAGCGCCGGTCCATCGCATCGAGCCCGGCGCTGTCGACCTCGAGCGCGCTGAGCGCCCGGTCTGCGATGCCGCGATCGACGGAGTCCGCATCGGCAGCGGAGGCAAAGTCGCGCACCCGGCGCAACAGGCGGCCGGCGATGCGCGGCGTGCCGCGGGCGCGGCGCGCGATCTCGTTGGCGCCATCCGGGCTCATGCCGATGTTCAGCACGCGGGCGCCGCGGGTGACGATCTTCTCCAGCTCCTCCACGGTGTAGAAATTGAGCCGGACCGGAATGCCGAAACGATCGCGCAGCGGGTTGGTGAGCAGCCCCGCGCGCGTCGTCGCGCCGACCAGCGTGAATTTCGACAGCTCGATCTTCACCGAGCGCGCCGCGGGGCCTTCGCCGATGATCAAATCGAGCTGGAAATCTTCCATCGCGGGATAGAGGACTTCCTCGACCGCCGGGCTGAGGCGATGGATCTCGTCGATGAACAGCACGTCGCGCTCTTCGAGATTGGTGAGCAGCGCCGCGAGGTCGCCGGCCTTCGCGATCACCGGACCGGAGGTGGCGCGGAAGCCGACGCCGAGCTCGCGCGCGACGATCTGCGCCAGCGTGGTCTTGCCGAGGCCGGGGGGACCGACGAACAGCACGTGATCGAGCGCCTCGCCGCGCTTCTTCGCCGCCTCGATGAAGATCGAAAGATTCTTCCGTGCCTGGGCCTGGCCGACGAATTCAGTCAGCGACTGCGGACGCAGCGCGGTGTCACCGACATCGTCGGAGCGGCGTTCGGGTGTCACGATGCGGGGCGGCGTGTTCACTTCGACAATTCCTTAAGCCCCAGCCGGATCAGCTGCGCGGTCTCGGCGCTTTCGCCGGCGCTGCGCGAGGCGGCGGCGATGGCGGCGGCGGCCTGCGGCTGGCCGTAGCCGAGATTGACCAGAGCGGAGATCGCATCGGTGACCGGGCGCGGCGCGCGGTTGTTGTCGATCGCGCCCGAGAGCTGAACCACAGCGGGATCGACATCGGCAAAGCCCGGCGCCTTGTCCTTCAATTCGCTGACGATGCGCTCGGCGACCTTCGGCCCGACGCCCGGGGTCCGCGCCACCGCCGCCTTGTCGCGCAGCGCGATGGCGTTGGCGAGATCGGTCGGCGGCAGCGTGCCGAGCACCGCGAGCGCGACCTTGGCGCCGACGCCCTGCACGGTTTGCAGCAGGCGAAACCATTCGCGCTCGTGATCACTGCGGAAGCCGAACAGCTTGATCGCGTCCTCACGCACATAGGTCTCGATCGAGAGCACGGCCGCTCCGCCCGGCGACGGCAACGCCTGCAGCGTGCGACCAGCGCAATGCACCTGATAACCGACGCCGCCGACGTCGAGGATCACGTAATCCTCGCCATAGGAATCGATCAGGCCTTTGAGCTTGCCGATCATCTTGCCACCTCGCACTCGGTGCTCGCACTGCGTTCGAATGCTTCAGTGTGGGACGTACCGGCGGAAGGGCTCCCTCCCCCCTTGCGGGGGAGGATTAGTGAGAGGGGTACCACACGACGCGCTCTCTCAATTTCCGTTTCGGCGGCGGGTGACCGACCTTGCGAGAGTGATGAACGCATCGACCGTCTCGCCCTGGGCTTACCCCTCTCCCCACCCCTTGCCCGCAAGGGGGGAGGGAGCCCGATCAGCGCGCCCGCCTCACTCGCACCGATCATAGGTTCGCCACCCTGAGCCGCAGCGCCGCACTTTGGCGGTGATGGGCATGGGTGATCGCGACCGCGAGCGCGTCCGCGGCGTCGGCGGAGGGCGGCTCGGCTTTCGGCAGCAGGATCTTCAGCATCACCTGGATCTGGTTCTTCTCGGCGTGACCGGCGCCGACCACGGTCTTCTTGACCTGGTTCGGCGCGTATTCGGCAACCGAGATACCGAACATTGCGGGCGCCAGCATGGCTACGCCGCGGGCCTGGCCGAGCTTCAGCGTGGCAACGCCGTCCTTGTTGACGAAGGTCTGCTCGACCGCGGCCTCGGCCGGCCTGAAGTCGCCGAGCACCGCGGCAAGCCCCTCATGGATCGCGAGCAGCCGGCTCGCCAGCGGCAGATCGTCCGGCGGCTCGACCGAGCCGCAACCGATATACACCAGACGGTTGCCTTCGGTCTCGATCACGCCCCAGCCGGTGCGGCGGAGACCCGGATCGATACCGATGATGCGGACGGGAGAGCGAATCGGCTGGGCTGTCATGGGGTAGTGATACCGCCTGGCCTGCGAGAACGAAACACAAACGGAGTACCATCCCCCGCTCCGCGCGTCATCGCACGGTGCCCGTCATCCAGCCGTGCTCGTCATCCCCCGCGAAAGCGGGGGATCCAGTACGCCGCGGCCTATCGGATCAAGCACAACGACAGCCTCTGGAATACTGGATCGCCCGGTCGAGTGTTCGGGCGATGACAGCAGAGTAAGTGGCTCAGCCGCCCATCTTCGCGATCAGCGCGTCGGACACCTCGAAATTGGCGAACACGTTCTGCACGTCGTCGTGCTCGTTGAGCAGATCCATCAGCTTCAGCAGCTTTTCGCCGGTTTCGTCGTCGACCGCGACGGTGTTCTGCGGCTTCCAGGTCAGCGCCGCCTTGCGCGGCTCGCCGAACTTCGCTTCCAGCGCCTTGGCCACGTCGCGGAAGGTATCCTGCGAGGCGTAGACCTCGTGGCCGCCCTCGCTGGACACCACGTCGTCGGCGCCGGCCTCGATTGCGGCGTCCAGCATGGCATCGTCGGAGGCGACCTTGGCGTCGTATTCGATGATGCCGGTGCGATCGAACATAAAGGCGACCGAGCCGGTTTCGCCGAGATTACCGCCGGACTTGGTGAAGAACGAGCGGATGTCGGAGGCGGCGCGGTTGCGGTTGTCGGTCAGCGCCTCGACGATGACGGCGACGCCGCCGGGGCCATAGCCCTCGTAGCGGATCTCGTCATAGTTCTCGCCCTCGTTGCCGGCCGCCTTCTTGATGGCGCGGTCGATATTGTCCTTGGGCATGTTCTCGGCGCGGGCCGCGACCACGGCGGCGCGCAGGCGCGGGTTCATCGCCGGATCGGGGGTGCCGAGCTTGGCCGCCACAGTGATTTCGCGCGCCAGCTTGCCGAAAAGCTTCGACTTCTGGGCATCCTGCCGGCCCTTGCGGTGCATGATGTTCTTGAATTGGGAATGGCCGGCCATGCGACGTCTCTTCGAGGCTTAGGGTCTGAACGAGGGTGGAAAACGCGGCCTTATAGGCCTCTCACGGTCAAAATCAAAGGATCGGCGAGGCCTTCGGGCCCGGGAATACTACCGCATGCCGGAATATGAGGCACTTGTTAACCATGACTTCATGCCCGGATGCGAGGATCGCCGCCGTCCCGCCGTAACTTTCCCAGAGCCCCCGGAACTCCCATGGCGTTCGGTTTGTTTCGAAAGCAAGTGCCGGAGCCGGTTGCGCCAACCGTCGCGCCGCAGGTTCCAGCCGCGGTTGCCACGCCCGAGGTCTCCACCGAGGCCGATTCGGCCAAGGAGATCTTGGAGCTGCTGGAACTCGAGCTCGGCGCGATGATCCGCCAGCTCGAGCGCGCCGCCAGCTCGGTTGCCGACGGCGCCGAGGCGACGGCAGCCAAGCTTGCCACCATTCGCGCCCGCACCGATGCGCTGACCGGCCGCAGCAGCGACGCACAGAGCACCGCGACAACGTTCTCTGAGGCCGCCGACCGCTTCACCCATTCCGCAGAAGGCATCGGCCAACAGGTGCGCAGCGCGAGCCAGCTCGCCGACGACGCCGCGGCCGCGGCGCGCGAGGCCACCGCCAATGTCGATCGGTTGCGCGAATCCTCCGCCGCGATCGGCAACGTCGTCAATCTGATCGCGCAGATCGCGCGGCAGACCACCCTTCTCGCGCTCAACTCGACGATCGAAGCGGCGCGCGCCGGCGCCGCCGGCAAGGGCTTTGCGGTGGTCGCGACCGAGGTCAAGGCGCTGGCGGTACAGACCCAGAGCGCAACCGAGGAGATCACGCGGAAGATCGAGGCTTTGCAGAAGGACGCCACCGGATCGGCGGACGCCGTCCACCGCATCTCGCAGGCGATCGAAAAGATCCGCCCGGTGTTCGAGAACGTCAACGGCGCGGTCGCCGAGCAGAACCAGATTACCGGCGAGATCGGCCAGAACGCGGCCTCCGCCTCCAGCTTCATCGTCTCGGTCGGCACCAGCGCCGGCGAGATCGACTCGGCGACGCAGGAAGCCGCCGCGCATGGCGACGATGTCGCCAAGGCCGGCAAGGCGGTGACCGGCTTCGCCCGGAAGCTGAAGGCCCGCTGCGCGGTGCTGTTGCGCCAGAACGAACGTGTCGACCCGCGCAGGAACGAGCGCCTGCCCTGCAGCCTCACCATCGAGATCAAGACCACGCGCGGCACCGTCACCGCACAGGTCTACGAGATCGCGATGGACGGCATCCTGATCGGCGGCCCCGACGCCGAGAAGCTGCCGGCCCATGAGACCCTGAGCGCGAGGTTGCAGGATATCGGCGCGTGCCGGATCAGGATCGGCGACCGCTCCAAGGCCGGCTGCCAGGCCCGCTTCGAAGCGGCGAACGCCGAACTCCGCGAAAAGATCGAAGACCGGATGTGGGCGATCCACGAGGAGAACACCGAGTTCGTCACCCGCGCGATGGAAGCCGGCCACGCGCTGAGCAAGATCTTCGAGAACGGGCTGGCGAGCGGTGCGATTGCGATCGCAGACATGTTCGACACCGACTATGTCGAGATCGCGGGCACCAACCCGGTGCAGCATCGCACCCGGATGCTGGACTGGGCGGAGCGCGCGCTGCCGGCCTTCCAGGAGGCGTTCCTTGCCAAGGACAAGCGGATGGCGTTCTGCGTCGCGATCGACCAGAATGGCTATCTGCCGGTCCACAACAAGGTCTACTCGCAGCCGCAGCGGCCGGGCGACGTCGCCTTCAACACCGCCAACAGCCGCAACCGCCGCATCTTCAACGATGCAGCCGGCCTTGCCGCCGGCCGCAACCAGCGCGCTTATCTGATCCAGACCTACGCGCGCGACATGGGCAACGGCAACACCGTGATGATGCGCGAGATCGACGTGCCAATCCGCGTCCGCGGCCGGCACTGGGGCGGCTTCCGCACGGCCTACAAGCTTTGATGACTGGGTAGTCCGGATGCAGCGAAGCGTAATCCGGGCCACCCAGTGCACGCTCAGGCAAGACGGCCTTCGCGAATCACACTTTAGATCGGAATGGAGAATGCTGCTGCGGCTCGACGGGCCGTCGTGACTGGAGGACGTGCTGATATGTCGGCTGCGCAGCTTGCAGTGCTGGATATTTCATCGGACCGGACGCTGGCCGAACGGCTGGTCGACCAGCTCGCCGACCGCATCGGCGGCCTCGGCGTCGAACTCGCTGATATCGCCGGCAATGTCCAGGAGGTCGCGAGCCGCGTCGCCAACCAGTCGGAGCGGTTCCATCATTTGCAGGCGACCGCCGAGACCATGGTCTCGGCCAATCACGACATCGCCAACGCATCGCAGGCGGTGCAATCGACCGCATCCGCCGCGGCCGGCCAGATCGCCGAGTCGCGCCGCGTGGTCCAGACGGCGGTCAGCCACATTGCGGAACTCGTCGCCGCCGTCGGTCGGATCGAGGCGCGGCTCGCCGCGGTCGGTGCAGCGCTCAGCCAGGTCGCCAAGGTCTCCGGCTCGATCGAGGCGATCGCCAAGCAGACCAACCTTTTGGCGCTCAACGCCACCATCGAGGCGGCGCGCGCCGGCACTGCCGGCCGCGGCTTTGCGGTGGTCGCTGGCGAGGTGAAGAACCTCGCGGAGGCGACCCGCCAGGCGACGCATCAGATTTCCGACACCGTACGCGATCTCGACGGCCAGATCGGCAGCCTGATCGGCGAGAGCGGCGACGCCTCGCTGCGCGCCAAGAGCGCCAGCGAGGGCGCCCAGCAGATCTCGGGCATCATCAGCCGCGTGCAGGATGGCTTTTCCTTGGTCGGCGCCGAGATCGGCAGCGTGGCGCGCGCCGCGACCTCCAATCTCGGCCATTGCGAGAGCGTAATCACGGAACTGAACGAGCTCGCCAAGGGCGTCGACCTGTCCTCGCGCGACCTCAAGCACGCCGACGGCCGCGTGGCGAAGCTGCTCGAGCTCTCCGAGAGCCTGATCGTGACCATTGCCGACAGCGGCGTCGAGACCTCTGATACGCCGCTGATCCGCGTCGTGATCGAGACCGCGAAACGGATCTCCGACCTGTTCGAGAACGCGGTCGCGCAAGGTGACATCACGCTCGCGCAATTGATGGACGAGAACTATCGCGAGATCGCCGGCACCGATCCGAAACAGTATCTGACCGACTATGTCTCTTTCACCGATCGCGTGCTGCCCGCGATCCAGGATCCGATCCAGAAGGCCGATCCGCGCATCGTGTTCTGCGTCGCCTGGGCGCGCGGCGGCTATCTGCCGACCCACAATCCGAACTATCGGCAGCCGCAGGGCCCGGACCCGGTGTGGAACAACGCCAACTGCCGCAACCGCCGGCTGTTCAACGACCGCGCGGTGAGCAAGGTCGCGGCCAATACCAAGCCGTTCCTGCTGCAGACCTACCGCCGCGACATGGGCGGCGGCAATTTCGTGTTGATGAAGGACCTGTCATCGCCGATCTTCGTCGGCGGCCGCCACTGGGGCGCATTCCGGATGGGTTTCCGGCAGGGCTAGGGCTTGTCGTTCGGACGCTCTTCTTGACGCGAAACGGCGGCCACTTCGCTCGAAAACGCCTTGGTTACTCCGGCAATCCTGCGTCACGCAGCGCAGCGCCGATCTGGTCGCGCAATACGGCGTCGCGCACCGGGAACGCCTCGCTGATATGCGAGGTACGGAAGCCAGGATGCACCCGCAACAGACGAGCGATCGCCTTTCGCGCCTCCTCCGCATCACCTGCGCGGATCGCATTGATGATGAAGGCGCCCAATGAATGCGCATTGGAGTTGAAGCGCAACGACCGCCTGGCAACCTTGCACCCCTCCTCATAGCGTTCGAGCCAGAAGCAGGCGTGCGCCATGCCGATCCAGGCGCTGACGCGCAGGGGATCGAGCGGACTAAGCCGGATCATGTGGTCGAAACTCTCGATTGCGCGTTCGGTCTCACCGCACATCAGCGAGACCCAGCCGCGCGAATACCAGGCGAATCCGAGATTGGGGTTCAGCGCGATCGCCTCCTCGACCATCGACGAGCCGAGGTCGTAGTCATGCCCGAGATAGGTCAACACGTGGCCGGCCGTCGACTGCACGAACGCATCCTCCTCGCCGAGTCGCGACGCCAGCCGTGCGTGCTTGACGGCCTCGAACCGCTCCGGGCCGTCGAGCGGCGAGCCGGTCGTGGCCTGCCGGGCCATCCAGGTCCACGCCAGCATGGCATGCGCCGCGGCGAACTGCGGATCGAGCTCGATCGCCTGCTTGAACAGCTTATAGGCATCGGCGAGCGAGGCGCGCTGATGAATCAGCGCCATGCCGCGCAAATAGAGGTCGTAGCTGTCCAGCTTGTCCGTCGGCTTCTGCCTGACACGCTCGAATTCGGCCTGCTCCAGCCTC
This sequence comes from Bradyrhizobium sp. PSBB068, assembly GCA_016839165.1. Taxonomy (NCBI): domain Bacteria; kingdom Pseudomonadati; phylum Pseudomonadota; class Alphaproteobacteria; order Hyphomicrobiales; family Nitrobacteraceae; genus Bradyrhizobium; species Bradyrhizobium sp. PSBB068. Next base: position 741,207 of record CP069300.1, on the reverse strand, counting down.
GGCGCGATCAGGCCGACAACGCTCGAGGTGACCTTGTCCTGCAGGCCAAAGATATCCTCGAGCTCGCCGTCGAAGCGGTCGGCCCAGATGTGGTTGCCGGTCGTCGCCTCGATCAGCTGGCCGGTGATGCGGACCCGGTTGCCGGCCTTGCGCACGCTGCCTTCCAGCACATAGCGTACGCCGAGCTCGCGGCCCACCCGCTTGATGTCGATAGCCTTGTTCTTGTAGGCGAAGCTCGAATTTCGCGCGATGACGAACAGCGATTTGAACCGCGACAGCGCCGTGATGATCTCTTCGACCATGCCGTCGGCAAAATAATCCTGCTCGCGATCCCCGCTCATGTTGTCGAACGGCAGCACTGCAATCGACGGCCTGTCCGGCAGCGGAAGCGGTTGGACCGGCACTGTCGAGCGCTGCGAGCCAGGCTCGCCGCCGATCCGAATCTGCCAAACGCGCATCGGCTCGGCGATATTCTTCAGCGACTGTGAGCCCATGTCACCGAAATCGATGTCGACCTTGCCTCGGATTTGCCGATGGGCATCGTCCGAAATGCAGATTCCGCCGGGATCGGCCATCCCCTCGAGGCGCGCCGCGATGTTGACGCCCTCACCGAAGATATCGTCACTGTCGATGATGATGTCGCCGACGTGAATGCCGATACGGAATTCGATTCTGCGATCGGGCGGCACCGCGACGTTCCGCTCGGCCATGCCTCGCTGAACCTCGATGGCGCACCGCGCAGCGTCGACGGCGCTGGCGAACTCGACCAGCATCCCGTCGCCGGTGGTCTTGACGATACGGCCTCGGCATGCCGCGATGGTCGGATCGACCAGCGTCTGGCGGGCGCCCTTCAGGTCGCCAAGCGTCCGCTCCTCGTCGCGGCCCATGAGGCGGCTGTAGCCGGCAACATCGGCCGCCACCAAGGCCACCAAACGACGTTCGACGCGCTCGGACACTGCAATCTCCGGAAGCAAATCACCGATATCGAAAAATCATTGGGACTGAAAAATCACTACCCCATCAAAATCACTGCCCATCAAAGCACGACAAGGTGTCGCAGGCTAGCTGGTCCAGAATCCCGGCACCGCAGGCTCGAGCCGGCCGCCGGCGCGCACCGGCGCGACCTTGACCGCAAGCCCGGTGGCATCGTCGGTCTCGACCGCGATACCGCTCAGCGTCGCAACACCGCCCGCCGGCTCGAAACGGCCGGAGGGAATGCCGGTGAGGAAGCGCTGCAGCGGCTCCTCCTTCTGCATGCCGATCACCGAATCATAATCGCCGGTCATGCCGGCATCGCTCATATAGGCGGTGCCGCCGGGCAGCACCTGGTGATCGGCAGTCGGCACATGGGTATGGGTGCCGACCACGAGGCTGACCCGGCCGTCGCAGAAGAAGCCGACGCCCTGCTTCTCGCTGGTCGCCTCGGCGTGGAAATCGAGCACGATGGCATCTGCGCCCTGGCGCAACGGGCAGGCCTCGAGCTCGCGATCGATCGCGCTGAACGGATCGTTCGAGGACGGCTCCATGAACACGCGGCCGATGGCATTGAGCACGAGCGCGCGCTTGCCGTTCTTGGTGTCGACCAGGGTGGCGCCGCGGCCGGGCGAATGACGCGGGAAGTTCAGCGGGCGGATCAGGCGCGGCGCGCGCTCGATGAAGACCAGCGCCTCCTTCTGATTCCAGGCGTGGTTGCCGAGCGTGATCGCGTCGGCACCGGCATCCAGCAACTCCTGGTAGATCGCCTCGGTGATGCCGAAACCGCCGGCGGAATTCTCACCATTGACGACGACGAGGTCGAGCGACCAGTCCCTGATCATGCCGGGAAGATGGTCTGAAATGGCGGTGCGGCCGGTCCTGCCGACGACGTCACCAACGAAGAGGATACGCAAGGCTAGCTACTCCGGAAATCGAACGTCTTGCGCTCCGTTAGCACATAATCGAGCGGGACGTCGTGCGACAGCGCCGGGATAGCCTTGGTTTCCTGTGCAGCAAAGGCAATTCCCACCCCGATCACATGCTTGGCCTTGCGCAGATGCGCAAAGGTATAGTCGTAATAGCCGGCGCCGTAGCCGATGCGGTGGCCGAGCTTGTCGAATGCGGCGAGCGGCACCAGCATCACGTCGGGATGCACCTCGGCCGCAGCCGGCGACGGCTCGGGAATGCCGAGCGGCCCGAGCATCAGCCGGTCCTGCGGCGACCAGCTGCGAAAGGTCAGCGACTGGCCGCGCGCATTGATGCAGGGCAGCGCGAGCCGCGCCCCCTTTTCCGCAAGCTTCTTCATCAGCGGCGCCGGATCGAGCTCGCTACGGATCGGGGCATAGCCGGAGATGATCATGCCTTGCGTGATCTCGAATGGCACGCGGCGCTTGGCGAGCGCCTCGGCCGCGGCCGCACGCTGCTCGTCGCTCAGCGCGTCGCGCTTGGCGAGAGCAAGCGCCCGAAGCTCGGCCTTCGATGGAGATGCGTGCATGATCCATCTTCCGCTGTCGTCGTCCGCGACAACGGACGATCCATCATTCAGAGACGCTCGCATTCAAAGGGCCAGGCCGCGGCGCACTGGACGCCCTGCTTCGCAGGGGACAGCGGTGCACCACAATCGAACCGCCGCCGCGCGACGACCAGGCAACAGCAAAAATAGTGCGAAGCCGCAGAGGCCGTTGGAGCGCTCGATCCCGGAGTTCCCTACGAAAGTAGGTGGGCACCATATGTCCGGGTCCACGGACCCGGCCAGGGACAGTTCCCTAAAGGATCGATAAGGCCCCGGGGATATATGGCTCCTGACGCACGACGCAGCTTCGCGGGGCTAATCTAGCTATCGTTGGCCAAATCCGCCAGCGGTAAGGACGACGCGGAGCTCCTGCTCCACTTCATTGTCCACTTGAGAGCATCCGCGGGGGCGCGCCGCCAAAATATCGAAAACAACCCCATGCAAAGCAGCGGCGGCGGCCGGCGATCGACCAAACGACTGTCCAAACGACTTGACGCGTCGGGCAACTCACCGATACTCTTCCGGTATTCCGAATTCCGGCAAGCCGGCACCCGCCCAGGGGGCGCGCATGGCATTTACATGCTTCTGCAACCGACGCTTCCACGTCGTCATAGCCGGCAGCCAAATGCGCCAGGCCTGCCCCTCCGGGGGAGGGCGGAGCAGGATCACCCGATCGCGATGCCGCCGCCGATGGTGCGGTTGAGCACCTGCGTGGTGCGCTCGATCCGCTCGGCTGCTGCGTTGAGCGCGTTGGAGACCGCGGTCTGGGTCGCGCGGGCGCGATCGGTGGCGGCGGTGCGGGCATTGCGCAGCTGCTCGACCTCTTCCTCGAGGCTGCGAATGCGCGCGCTCGCATCGACCAGCTCGTCGCAGGCGGTCAGCGCCGCCATCACGGTGAGCCTCGCATCGCCGATCTCGCCGAACTTGCCGCGCAGCGATTCGACGCGCTGCTGCAGATTCTCCGCGAGCTTCAGCAGCCGCACCTCCTGGCCCTCCTCGCAGGCCATCCGGTATTGCCGGCCATTGATGGTGACGTTGATGTGGCTCATCTGCCTTCTCCGCCCGCAAGCACGGCGCGAATGGTGCCGATCGCCGCGTCGAGCTTCTCCGCGATGTCGCGATTGACGCGCTCGAGCTTGCGCGTCTTCACCAGCGAACCGTCGAGTTCGTCGGCAAGTCGTGAGCGATCGGCGCCGAGCGCCTGGATCCGGCTCGCCAATTCGTTCTCGTCGCGGTCGGCCTCGCGGCGCCGCTCCACCGAGCTTTCCAGCGCATCAAGTGCTGCCATCAGCCGCTTGGTCGCAGCATCGATATCGGCAAGCGGTGCCTCGGTATTGCCAGACCCGTTGGCGAGACGATCACTCATGACACGCGGCGTGGACCCTTCAATTCCGCTGGAGACAGCCCTGCCACACGGCAAAACTGGCGGTTCGGCAAGCGTTTAGCGGACGAAATTTACGTGGCAAGCGAGCGAAGCGCAACGGCGGCGCTGAACTATGCACCGTTCAATGAAATAGGGCCATTTCGAGCAACTTTTCCCCGTTTTGGGGCGTTTCATCGCCTTGGACTTGCGGAATTGAGGTGCTAATCCACCCTCCAACCCGTAAGGCCATCCACGCGCGTATCGCGGCTGCCCGCCCCGATGCGTCCAGCAATCAGCTCCTCATTCCAGGCGGACTTTTCATCATGACGCAGGTCGATCACACCCGTATGGCCAATGCGATCCGTGGCCTTGCCATGGACGCCGTCGAGAAGGCGAATTCCGGACATCCTGGCCTGCCGATGGGCGCCGCCGACATCGCGACCGTGCTGTTCACGAAATTCCTGAAATTCGACGCGGCCGACACGGCATGGCCCGATCGCGATCGCTTCGTGCTGTCGGCCGGCCACGGCTCGATGCTGCTCTATGCGTTGCTGTACCTCACCGGCAACAAGGACATGACGCTCGACCAGATCAAGCATTTCCGCCAGTTGGGATCGCTGACGCCGGGACACCCGGAGAACTTCCACACCAAGGGCATCGAGACCACCACCGGCCCGCTCGGCCAGGGCATTGCGACAGCGGTCGGCATGGCGCTCGCCGAGAAGATGCTCGCCGCGGAGTTCGGCAAGAAGATCGTCAATCACCACACCTATGTGCTCGCTTCCGACGGCGACCTGATGGAAGGCATCTCGCAGGAAGCGATCGCGCTCGCCGGTGTCTGGCGCCTCAACAAGATGATCGTGCTGTACGACGACAACGGCATCTCGATCGACGGCCCGACCTCGATCGCCGATTCCGTCGACCAGGTGAAGCGCTTCAAGTCCGCCGGCTGGGCCGCCGAATTGATCGACGGCCACGATCCGGAGGCGATCGCGGCTGCAATCACCCGCGCGCAGAAATCCAGCAAGCCTTCGCTGATCGCCTGCAAGACCACGATCGGCTTCGGCGCACCGACCAGGGCCGGCACCGCCAAGGCGCATGGCGAGGCGCTCGGCGCCGCTGAGCTGAAGGGCGCCAAGGAGAAGCTCGGCATCTCGCTCGAGCCGTTCTCGGTGCCGGACGACGTGCTGAAGGCCTGGCGCGAGGCGGGCAGCCGCGGCGCGGCCGAGCACAAGGCCTGGGGCGAGCAGTTCGCGCAGCTCGGCAACCGCAAGCGCGCCGAGTTCGAGCGCCGCATCCGTCACGAGCGGCCGGCCTCGCTCGCCAAGGGCCTGCGCGCCTTCAAGAAGGGCCTCCTGGAAAATCCGCTCAACGTCGCGACCCGCAAGTCGTCGGAAGCCGCGATCGAGGTGATCGCGGCCGCGATGCCGATGGAGTTCGTCGCGGGCTCGGCCGACCTCACCGGCTCCAACAACAACAAGGCGAAGTCGGCAACCGCGTTCGGCGCCAAGACGCCGAAGGGCCGCTTCATCCATTACGGCATCCGCGAGCACGGCATGGCGGCGTGCCTCAACGGCATCTTCCTGCATGGCGGCTTCGCGCCGAACGGCGCCACCTTCCTGGTGTTCACCGACTATGCGCGCGGCGCGATGCGCCTGTCGGCGCTGATGGGCACCGGCGTGGTCTATGTCATGACCCACGACTCGATCGGCCTCGGCGAAGACGGCCCGACCCACCAGCCGGTCGAGCACCTTTCGGCGCTGCGCGCGATTCCCAACATGCGCGTGTTCCGTCCCTGCGACGCGGTCGAGACCGCCGAGTGCTGGGAACTGGCGCTCAACCGCGTGGACGGACCGACGGTTCTGGCGCTGACCCGCCAGAACCTGCCGCAGCTCCGCACCACGGCGCCGAACGACAACCCGTGCAGCCACGGCGCCTACGAGCTGGTCGCGGCGCAGGGTGAGGCAAAAGTGTCATTGTTCGCCTCCGGTTCCGAGGTCCAGATCGCGGTCGAGGCGCAGAAGCAGCTGGCCGGGCGCGGCATCGCGACGCGGGTCGTCTCGGTCCCGTCGCTGGAATTGCTGCTGGCGCAGCCCGCCGAGCGGCAAAATGCCATTATCGGCAAGGCTCCGGTCAAGATCGCGATCGAAGCCGCGGTGCGCTGGGGCTGGGACGCCGTGATCGGCCACGACGGCGAATTCATCGGCATGCACGGATTCGGCGCCAGCGCCCCGGCCAAGGACCTTTTCCCGCATTTCGGCATTACCGCTGAGGCCGTCGTTAACGCTGCCACCAAGCGCGTCTGACGCTGGGCTGGCACCCGCGGCCTACGGTTGAGCTTGTCGCGAAAAAGGATTACCAAAGCTCCATCTTTTCCGTACGCGCCCGGCTGAACCGGGCGTTCCGCCGTAAAAACCTCGTGGGAGCCCTCCCGCGGGGCTGACAACAGCTTTAGAGGAGACGAGCATGGCAATCCGCGTCGCGATCAACGGGTTTGGGCGCATCGGCCGCAACATCCTGCGCGCCATCGCCGAGTCCGGCCGCAAGGATATCGAGGTGGTCGGCATCAACGACCTCGGTCCGGTCGAGACCAACGCGCATCTGCTGCGCTTCGATTCCGTGCACGGCCGCTTCCCGGGTACCGTGACCGTCGACGGCGACTCGATCAGCCTCGGCGCCAACAAGATCAAGGTTTCGGCCGAGCGCGATCCCTCCAAGCTGCCGTGGAAGGCCCTCGGCGTCGATGTCGCGCTGGAATGCACCGGCATCTTCACCTCGAAGGACAAGGCCTCCGCGCACCTGACCGCCGGCGCCAAGCGCGTGCTGGTCTCGGCGCCCGCCGACGGCGCCGACGCCACCATCGTCTACGGCGTCAACCACGACACGCTGAACAAGGATCAGCTGGTCGTCTCCAACGGCTCCTGCACCACCAACTGCCTCGCGCCGGTCGCCAAGGTCCTGAACGACACCGTCGGCATCGAGACCGGCTTCATGACCACGATCCACGCCTATACCGGCGACCAGCCGACGCTCGACACCCTGCACAAGGACCTCTATCGCGGCCGCGCCGCTGCGATGTCGATGATCCCGACCTCGACCGGCGCCGCCAAGGCGATCGGCCTGGTGCTGCCCGAGCTGAAGGGCAAGCTCGACGGCGTCTCGGTCCGCGTGCCGACCCCGAACGTCTCCGTGATCGACCTCAAGATCGTGGCCAAGCGCGAAACCAACATCGCTGAGATCAACGAGGCGATGAAGCGCGCCGCCGAGCAGCAGCTCAAGGGCATCCTCGGCTACACCAACGCGCCGAACGTCTCGATCGACTTCAACCACGATCCGCACTCGGCCACTTTCCACATGGACCAGACCAAGGTGCAGAACGGCATGCTGGTGCGCGTGATGGCCTGGTACGACAACGAGTGGGGCTTCTCGAACCGCATGGCGGACACCGCCGTCGCGATCGGCAAGCTGGCTTAAGTTCGACTGTTCGCGATGCCCGGCCCAAAGCCGGGCATCTGCGTCTTTGCCCTCCGCATTCGCGGCCGCAACGGCCGCGACATCGGCAAGCGAACGCAACGCCGTCCATCGGACGGCTGTGTCCGGCCGCACAGGAAACGCTCATGACAAAATCGTTCCGCACCCTCGACGACGTCAACGTGAAGGGCAAGCGCGTGCTGCTGCGCGTCGACCTCAACGTTCCCATGGATGGCGGCCGCGTCACCGACGCCACCCGGCTCGAGCGCGTGGCCCCCACCATCACCGAGATTTCCGACAAGGGCGGCAAGGTGATCCTGCTCGCCCATTTCGGCCGACCCAAGGGCCGCGATGCCAAGGACTCGCTGAAGCCGGTCGCGGAAGCGCTGTCGAAGGTGATCAATCGTCCGGTCGCCTTCGCCGAGGACTGCATCGGCGAAGCAGCCGCCACCGCGGTTGCAGCCCTCAAGGATGGCGACATCCTCTGCCTGGAAAACACCCGCTTCCACAAGGAAGAGGAAAAGAACGACGCCGGCTTCGTTGCTGAACTGGCAAAACTCGGCGACATCTGGGTCAACGACGCCTTCTCCGCCGCGCATCGCGCCCACGCCTCGACCGAAGGCCTCGGCCACAAGCTGCCGGCGTATGCCGGCCGCACCATGCAGGCCGAGCTCGACGCGCTGGCTAAGGCGCTGGAAGCCCCGACCAAGCCCGTGATCGCGATCATCGGCGGCGCCAAGGTCTCGACCAAGATCGACCTTTTGGAAAACCTCGTGAACAAGGTCGACGCGCTGGTGATCGGCGGCGGCATGGCCAACACCTTCCTGCACGCGCAGGGCGTCGCGGTCGGCAAGTCGCTCGCCGAGAAGGACCTCGCCGCGACCGCGCTGCGAATCATGGAGAAGGCCAACGCCGCCAACTGCGCGATCATCCTCCCCGTCGACGCCGTCGTCGCCAACCAGTTCGCCGCCAACGCGCCGTCGCATGCCTATGGCCTCGATGCGATCCCGGCCGACGGCATGATCCTCGACGTCGGCCCACAATCGATCGCGCGCATCCACGCCGCGATCGACGACGCCGCGACGCTGGTCTGGAACGGGCCGCTCGGCGCCTTCGAGCTGACGCCGTTCGACCGCGGCACCGTGGTTTCGGCCAAGCACGCCGCCGAGCGCACCAGGGCCAAGAAGCTGATCTCGGTTGCCGGCGGCGGCGATACCGTCGCGGCGCTGAACCAGGCCGGCGTAGCCGGTGATTTTTCCTATGTCTCGACCGCGGGCGGCGCGTTTCTTGAATGGATGGAAGGCAAGCCGCTGCCGGGCGTCGAAGTTTTGAAAAACCGTTGATTTAGTTCAAATCCGCGAACGCACTACAGGGAGAAATGGAATGGCTCGCATCACATTGCGACAACTGCTCGACCACGCGGCCGAGCATGATTACGGCGTACCTGCCTTCAATATCAACAACATGGAGCAGGCGCTGGCGATCATGGCGGCGGCCTCCGAGGTCGACGCGCCGGTCATCATCCAGGCTTCGCGCGGCGCGCGCTCCTACGCCAACGACGTCATGCTCAAGCACATGATGGACGCCGTCACCGAGATCTACCCGCAGATCCCGGTCTGCGTGCACCTCGACCACGGCAACGAGCCCGCCACCTGCATGACCGCGATCCAGGCCGGCTTCACCTCGGTCATGATGGACGGCTCGCTGAAGGCCGACGGCAAGACCCCCGGCGACTGGGACTACAATGTCGGCGTCACCCGGACGGTGACCGGCATGGCGCATCTCGGCGGCATCTCGGTGGAAGGCGAGCTCGGCGTGCTCGGCTCGCTCGAGACCGGCATGGGCGACAAGGAAGACGGCCACGGCGCCGAGGGCAAGCTGTCGCACGACCAACTGCTGACCAACCCCGACGAGGCCGTGAAGTTCGTCCAGGAGACCAAGGTCGACGCACTGGCGATCGCGATGGGCACCTCGCACGGCGCCTACAAGTTCACCCGCAAGCCCGACGGCGACATCCTCGCCATGAACGTGATCGAGGAAATCCATCGCAAGCTGCCGAACACGCATCTCGTCATGCACGGCTCCTCGTCGGTGCCGCAGGAGCTGCAGGAGATCATCAACGCCAATGGCGGCAAGATGAAGCCGACCTGGGGCGTGCCGGTCGCCGAGATCCAGCGCGGCATCAAGAACGGTGTGCGCAAGATCAACATCGACACTGACAACCGGATGGCGATGACCGGCCAGATTCGGAAAGTTCTGAAGGACAATCCGGAAGAGTTCGATCCGCGCAAGTACCTCAAGCCCGCGATGGAGGCGATGACCAAGCTGTGCAAGCAGCGCCTGCAGGAATTCAACACCGCGGGCCAAGCCAGCAAGATCAAGAAGGTGCTGACCACGGCTGAGATGGCCAAGCGCTACGCCAAGGGCGAGCTCGATCCCAAGGTCGCCTGAGCGCTCTTCACCCGCCGAGGACCGCGATCACCTCTCCCCATCGGGGAGAGGTCGGATCGCGCCAGCGATCCGGGTGAGGGGTTCAGGTCCCTCGATAGAGCGCATCCCCTCACCCGCGCCTTCGGCGCGACCTCTCCCGATGGGAGAGGTGGAACGTTCAAACGCCGGCCGCGACGAACGTTTTCTAGGCATTTGCCCGAGAACCGCCTATTTTGGTTTGCAAAGGCAATGGCCCCGGAGGACGTTCCCGATGAACCTCGCTGACCTCAACAAAGTTGCGCTTGCCATGGTCACCCCGGGCAAGGGCATTCTCGCCGCCGACGAATCCTCCGGCACGATCAAGAAGCGGTTCGACGCCATCCAGGTCGATTCGACCGAAGACAATCGCCGCGACTATCGCGAGATGCTGTTCCGCTCGCAGGAGGCGATGAGCAAATACATCTCCGGCGTCATCCTCTACGACGAGACGATCTGGCAGAACGCGAAGGACGGCACGCCGCTGGTCAAGCTGATCGAGCAGGCAGGCGCGATCCCCGGCATCAAGGTCGACGAAGGCACCCAGGCGCTGCCGAACTGCCCGGGCGAACTCGTCACCGTCGGCCTCGACAAGCTCGCCGAGCGGCTGAAGAAATATTACGACCGCGGGGCGCGCTTTGCGAAATGGCGCGCGGTGATCGATATCGGCTCCGGCGTGGGCAGCCGCGGCGCCGGCAGCCGGGGCATTCCCACCATGACCGCGATCCGCGTCAACGCCCACGCGCTGGCGCGGTACGCCGCGCTGTGCCAGGCCGCGCAGATCGTGCCGATCGTCGAGCCCGAAGTGCTGATGGACGGCGATCACGACATCGACCGCTGCTACGAGGTGACGCAGCGCGTGCTGAACCGCACCTTCCAGGAATTGCGGGTGCAGCGTGTCGCGCTCGAAGGCATGATCCTGAAGCCGAACATGGCGATATCCGGCAAGAAGTGCCCGAAGCAGGCATCGGTGCAGGAAGTCGCCGAGAAGACCATCCGCCTGCTCAAGAGCTGCGTGCCGGCCGCGGTGCCCGGCATCGCCTTCCTGTCCGGCGGCCAGAGCGACGAGGAAGCGACCGCGCATCTCGACGCCATGAACAAGATCGGTCATTTGCCGTGGCGGCTGACCTTCTCCTATGGCCGTGCGCTGCAGGCGGCGCCGCAGAAGGCGTGGTCCGGCAAGCCCGACAACGTCCCCGCAGGCCAGCGCGCCTTCTCGCATCGCGCCCGGATGAACGGGCTCGCCAGCACCGGCAATTGGGAAGCCGGCCTCGAGAAACAGGCGGCATAGTTGGCCACCAAGCCCGTTCCGCCGCGGCCGGCGCCGCGCCTCTATCTGGCGACCCCGCCGGTCGACGAGCCGTCGCAGCTTGCAGCCAAGCTTGCCGAGCTGCTCGCCGCGGCCGACGTCGCCGCCGTCCTGGTGCGGCTGCGCGAGAGCGACCCGCGCAGCATGATCTCCACCGTCAAGGGGCTGGCGCCTGCGATCCAGAACGCGGGTGCGGCGCTGTTGATCGATGGCCATCCCGACATCGTGGCCCGCGCCGGTGCCGATGGTGCGCATCTGACCGGCATTGCCGCGATGGAAGAGGCGATGCCCTCGCTGCGGCCCGACCGCATCGTCGGCGTCGGCGGGCTCGCGACACGGCACGATTCCATGGCCGCAGGCGAAGCCGGCGCCGACTACGTGCTGTTCGGCGAGCCCGACGCCAAGGGGCAGCGGCCCTCGGCGGAGGCGATCGCCGAGCGGCTGGAATGGTGGGATGAATTGTTCGAGCCGCCCTGCGTCGGCTTTGCAACCTCGCGCGAGGAGGCCGAGGCGTTCGCGGCGGCCGGCGCGGATTTCGTGCTGGTTGGCGATGTCATCTGGTCGGATCCGCGCGGTGCCAGGGCCGCTCTGGTCGAGATTGGCGAGGCGATTACGCGAGCGCATGCCGACACATTCGGAACGGCGAAGGCCGAAGGATGATGCCGGAATGACGTGCCTGCGTCCGATAGGTGTTGCGCTCGGCTGCATGATGCTGACGAGCGGCGCGATGGCGCAGCTCTCGATCACGCCGCCGGCACAGCCGCCGACGCCCGCGAAGAAGGAGGCACCGAAGGAGAAGCCGAAGGTGCATGCGCCGGCCGCGAAGAAGCCTGCGCCGAAGCCCGCCGCAACGACGACGCCGAAGCCCGGCGCATCGGCAACGCCGACGCCCTCCCCGACGCCGGACGATCCCAATGTCGACCTCGTCTACGGCGCCTATCAGCGCGGCATGTACAAGACCGCATTCGACCTCGCCACGGCGCGCGCGCAGAACAGCAACGATGCCAAGGCCATGACGATGCTGGGCGAGCTCTATGCCAACGGGCTCGGCGTCAAGCGCGACTATGCCAAGGCCGACGACTGGTACAAGCGCGCCTCCGACGCCGGCGACCGCGAGGCGATGTTCGCGCTCGCCATGATGCGGATCGCTGGCCGCGGCGGCACCGTGGACAAGGATTCCGCGGTCAAGCTGCTGGCATCGGCGGCCAAGCTCGGCGAGCCCAAGGCTGCCTATAATCTCGCGCTGCTCTATCTCGACGGCCAGACCCTGCCGCAGGACCTCCGCCGCTCCGCCGAGTTGCTGCGGATGGCGGCGGATGCCGGCAGCCCCGAGGCGCAATACGCGCTCGCGACCTTCTACAAGGAAGGCACCGGCGTGCCGAAAGACCTCGAGAAAGCCGCACGGCTGCTGCAGGCCGCCTCGCTGGCCGACAATGTCGATGCCGAGGTCGAATATGCCATCGCGCTCTACAACGGCTCCGGCACGCCGCGGAACGTGCCGGCGGCGGTGGCGCTGCTGCGCAAGGCGGCCCGGCAGAACAGCGCGATCGCGCAAAACCGCCTCGCCCACGTGCTGGCGACCGGCGCCGGCGCCCCGGTCGACAAGGTCGAGGCGCTGAAATGGCACACCGTCGCCAAGACCGCCGGCAAGGGCGACCCCGAACTCGACGACATCCTCGCCGACATGCCCCCGGAAGACCGCGCCAAGGGGGAGGCCGCTGCCCGAAAATGGATCGGAAACAACGTCAAATGACGCCTTGACGGCGCCACTTCCAGAGGGCACCCAGTCCGAAGCCTAGGTGGCCGCGTTCCGTTCTTTTTCCGCCCGTCATCCTGAGGTGCGAGCGGAGCGAGCCTCGAAGGATGCACGGCCCCGGACCGGGCCGTCGATCCTTCGAGACGCGCTTCGTGCTCCTCAGGATGACGGGCTGAGATTTGCGCCCGCCGCTCTATCGACATTCACAATCTCGGTCACAAGTTCTCATCATGCTCTACTCCGCCCTCATCAATGTCATGGTCAAGGCCGCGCGCCGCGCCGGCCGCAGCCTCAAGCGCGACCTCGGCGAGATCGAGCATCTCCAGGTGTCGCTGAAGGGGCCGGCGAATTTCGTTTCGCTGGCCGACAAGCGCGCCGAGGAGATGCTCTACACCGACCTCGAAAAGGCCCGGCCCGGTTACGGGTTCCTGGGCGAGGAAGGCGGCAAGCGCGAAGGCTCCGACAAGAGCCACACCTGGATCGTCGATCCGCTCGACGGCACCACCAATTTCCTGCACGGCATCCCGCAATTCGCGATCTCGATCGGGCTGCTGCGCGAAGACACCGTGATCGCGGGCGTGATCTACAATCCCGCCAATGACGAACTCTACATCGCCGAGCGCGGCAAGGGCGCGTTCCTCAACGACCAGCGGCTGCGCGTCGCCGGCCGCCGCCAGCTCAACGAATGCGTGGTCGCCTGCGGCCTGCCGCATATCGGCCGCGGCAACCACCAGCTGGCGTTGCAGGAGCTGGCCGCGCTGCAGAGCAAGGTCGCGGGCTTCCGCCGCTTCGGCGCCGCCTCGCTCGACCTCGCCTTCGTCGCCGCCGGCCGCCTCGACGGTTATTGGGAACGCAATCTGCAGCCCTGGGACCTCGCGGCCGGCCTGCTGATGATCCGGGAAGCCGGCGGCACCGTCTCCGGCATCCAGGGCAATGACGACCCGCTGCAGACCGGCCACGTCGTCGGCGGCAACGAGTTCGTGCACGGCGAGCTGATCAAGATCCTGAAGCCGCTCGGGCAATAGGGCGACAGCGCAGGCTATTCGTCGTCGTCATTATCGCCGTCGTCCTCCCCGTCGCGAAATTCACCGCCGGCGCTGAGGCCTTCGATGGCGGTGGCGCCCTTCACCTTGACCACCCGGCGCAACGGGACCGAACTCTCGCTACGCAGCGCCTCCATCAAATGGTCCGAGTGGGTGACGATCCAGATGTCGGCGCGGCGCGACGCCTTGGCGATCAGCCGCGCCAACGGCGCCAGCAGCGATGGATGCAGGCTCGCCTCCGGCTCGTTCAGCACGATGAACGGAGGCAGCCGGTAGCCCATGAACACGGCGAGCAGGCAGATATATTTCAGCGTCCCGTCGGACAATTCGTGGGCCTTGAACGGGCGCGGCATATCCGCAAGCCTTAGATCGAACTCGCACGGGCCGTTTTCTACCCATGCGCGGAGCTCCGCATCCGGGAATGCATCCTCGACCGCGGCCTGCAGCTCGGCGGCATCCTGCCGGATGGAGTAGAGCGTTGCGAGCGTCGCGGCCAGATCGCTGCCGTCGGCACTCAGCGACGGCGTCGTGACCGCGAGGCAGGGCTTTCGGATCGGCGACGCATGATCGGTCCGGAAGTCGTGATAGAACCGCCAGCCCAGCATCGCGTTTCTGATCTGGTCGATCTCGGGGGAGTTCTTGCCGTCAAAGAAGCCGGCCAGCACGGTTTCGGATGGCAGCAGGGCGTCCTTGTGGCTTTCCCACACGCCGCTCTCGTTGCGGATGCTGACCAGCGCGTTCGTCCTCTCCACCATCAGGACTTTTCGCTTGCCGCGGATCATCTCGATCCGCTCGGACCTGATCATCGGCTCGCCGGCAAACGCCGCCTCAACCGGGCCGGGGTATCCGAGCTCGATCGAATATTTGATGTCGTCGAATCGTGTGGCCAGCCGCAGCCGGGGATCGTCGCCCCGCTTGCGCATGCCGGACCAGGAGACCGAATTCAATCCGCCTTCATCGGCGATGGTGTGGGTGATCCGGCCCGTCGCCGCGTCGCGCAACAGTGACATCGACTTGTAGAGATTGGATTTGCCGACGCCGTTCTCGCCGACGAACACCGACAGCGGGTGGATGGGCATGAAGAGCCGGCGAATGGAACGATAATTCGCGATCTCGATGTCGGTCGGGCGCATCACCTGCTCTCGATCGGCCGATGCCTGCGCATTCCGTCACCGTGCCAAGGACAATCCATTCAATCCAGAGATGCAGTCTGGATTGGCGATGCTGCGAAAGCAAGCCGGCCCTGATTCAATCAGGACCGGCCTCGATGTCAGTGGCCGCCCGCTACCGGCGCCGGCGGGCCGTAGACTTCCGGCTTCTCGACCTTCTCCCGGTCACCAGCCAGCACGCGCTGCACGCTGACGAAGAACACCGGCACCAGGAGCAGCGCGAGGATGACGACGGCGATCATGCCGCCCATCACACTGGTGCCGAGCGCCTGCTGGCTGGCGCCGCCGGCGCCGGTCGCGATCGCCATCGGCAGCACGCCGCAGACGAAGGCGAGGCCGGTCATCAGGATCGGGCGGAATCGGAGACTACACGCCTCGATGGTCGCCTCGACCAGCGGCTTGCCCTGCGCGCGCAGGTCCTTGGCGAACTCGATGATCAGGATCGCGTCCTTGGCGGCCAGGCCGATGATGGTGATCAGGCCGACGGTGAAATAGACGTCGTTGGACAGGCCGCGCAGCGTCGCCGCCACCACGGCGCCGAAAATGCCGAGCGGAATCGTCAGCAGCACCGCGAGCGGAATGGTCCAGCTCTCATAGAGCGCGGCGAGCAGCAGGAATACCACCAGCACGGACAGGCCGAGCAGGAACGGCGCCTGCGAGCCCGACAGCTTCTCCTGCAGCGACTGGCCGGTCCACTCATAGCCGAAGCCGCGCGGCAGCTTGTCGGCAAGCCGCTCCATCTCGGCGATCGCGTCACCCGAGGTGAAGCCCGGCTTCGCCTCGCCGGAGATGCGCACCGCCGGATAATAGTTGAAGCCCGCGATCTGCGTCGGCCCCTTCGTCCATTCGATGCTGGCAAAGGCCGAGAACGGCACCAGCTGACCGCGGCTGTTCTTTACATTGTAATTGAGGATGTCGTCCGCGTTCATGCGACTGGTCTTGTCGGCCTGCACGATGACGCGCTGCATGCGCCCGCGGTTCGGGAAGTCGTTGACGTAGTTCGAGCCGAGATTGGTCGAGATCGTGTTGTTGATGTCCTCGAAGGTGAGGCCGAACGCACCGGCCTTCTCGCGGTCGATCATCAGATTGACCTGCGGCGCCGGCGGCAGGCCTTCGACATAGACCTTCTGCAGCACAGGGCCGGCATTGGCCTCCGCGATCAGCCGGTCGGACGCCGCGATCAGCGCCGCATAGCCCTTCTGGCCGCGGTCCTGCAGGCGGAACGAGAAGCCCGAGGAGTTGCCGAGATTGTCGATCGGCGGCGGCTGCAGCGCCGAGATTTTTGCGTCGCGCACCGACGACAAATCGCGGTTGATGTCCGCGACGATGGCGGCAGCGGACTCCTTCGGGCCGCGCTCCGACCAGTCCTTCAGCGTGATGAAGGCCTGCGCGGTGTTCATGCCCTGGCCGAGGAAGCTGAAGCCGGTGAGGAATGTGACGTTCTCGATGCCGGCGCGGTTCTTCAGGTACTTCTCGACCTGCTCGACCGCACCTTCCGTGCGCGCATAGGACGATTCCGACGGCGTCTGCACGTCGGTCGTGATGAAGCCCTGGTCATCGACCGGCAGGAAGCCGCCGGGCAGCCGGACGAAGCCATAGGCGACGGCCGCGAACAGCACGAGATAGATCGCCATCAGGCGGCCGGTGCGCTTCAGCGAGCCCTGCACCGTGCGCGTATAGCCGGCGCGGCTGGTGTCGAGCACGCGGTTGAACCAGCCGAACACGCCCTTGCGGGCATGGCCGTGGCCCTTCTCGACCGGCTTGAGCAAGGTCGCGCACAGCGCCGGCGTCAGCGACAGCGCGAGCAGCGCCGAGAACGCGATCGCCGCCACCATGGTGACCGAGAACTGGCGGTAGATGATGCCGACCGAGCCCGGGAAGAACGCCATCGGCACGAACACCGCCATCAGCACCAGCGTGATGCCGATGATGGCACTGGTGATCTGCGACATCGCCTTCCGGGTCGCTTCCTTCGGCGGCAGGCCTTCCTCGGCCATGATGCGCTCGACGTTCTCGACCACGACGATGGCGTCGTCGACCAGGATGCCGACCGCCAGCACCATGCCGAACATGGTCAGCATGTTGATCGAGTAACCCACCGCCATCAGCGTGGCGCAGGTGCCGAGCAGCGCCACCGGCACCACGATGGTCGGAATGATGGTGTAGCGGATGTTCTGCAGGAACAGGAACATCACGATGAACACCAGCACCACCGCCTCGACCAGGGTCATCAGGACCTTCTCGATCGAGGCCTTCACCACCGGCGTGATGTTGTAGGGGATTTCGTAGGAGATGTTGGCCGGGAAGAAGCGCGACAGCTCCTTCATCTTGGCCTCGACCGCGCTCGCGGTCGCCAGCGCATTGCCCTTCGGCGACAGCAGCACCGACAGGCCCGCGGTCGGCTTGCCGTCGAGACGGGTGTTGAACTGGTAGCTGAGGCCGCCGATCTCGATCCGCGCGACGTCACGCAGCCGTACCGTCGAGCCGTCGGCATTTGCGCGCAGGATGATCGCGCCGAACTCGTCGGGCGAGGAGAGCTGGCCCTTCACCAGCACCTGCGCGGAAATCTTTTGCGTATCCGTGCTCGGCTCGGCGCCGATGCTGCCGGAAGCGACCTGGGCGTTCTGCGCCGTGATCGCGCGGTTGACGTCGTCTGCGGAGAGGCCGTAGCCGACCAGCTTGGCCGGATCGATCCAGATGCGCAAGCTGCGCTCGGTCGAATACAGCGTGGCGCGGCCGACGCCGGGGATGCGGCGCACCTCGCCCAGCACGTTGCGGATCATGAAGTCGCCGAGGCCCACTTCATCCAGCGAACCGTCGGTCGAGTTCAGCGTGATGATCTGCAGCACGGCCGAGGACGCTTCCTCGACCAGGATGCCCTGCTGGATCACGGCGCGCGGCAGCCGCGCCTCGACGCGCTTGAGGCGGTTCTGCACCTCGACCGAGGCCTGGCCGGTGTCGGTGCCCGGCTTGAAGTTGGCGATGATCTCGACCTGGCCGAGCGAGTCGGAGGTCGATTCGAAGTTCAGGATGTTGGCGGCGCCGTTGAGCTCCTCCTCGATCAGCCGCGTCACGCTGTTGTAGAGGTTCTCCGGCGACGCGCCGGGATAGCTGGTCGAGATCGAGATCGAGGGCGGCGCGATGATCGGATACTGCGCGACCGCGAGCAGCGGAATCGAGATTGCGCCGACCAGACAGATGAACAGGGCGACGACCCAGGCGAAGATCGGCCTGTCGATGAAGAAGCTAGGCATGTCGGATCACTGCTTCGCGTGCGCGGTCTGCTGCGAATCCGATTGTGCTGCAGCAGCGTCGATCTCACGCCAGGCCAACGGCCGGACCTTGTCGCCGGCGGCAAATTTCTGGAATCCTTCGACGACCACCTTGTCGCCGGCCTTGAGGCCGTCGGTCACGAACCAGGTGCCGCCCTGCAGCGAGCCGGTGCGCACCGGCTGGACCGCGACGCGATTGTCGTCCTTGACGACGAACACCTCGCTGCCGCCGCCGCCATTGCGCTGGATCGCCTGCTGCGGCACCGCGATCGCATCGGTGTCAATGCCCTGCTCGATCTGCACGCGGACATACATGCCCGGCAGCAGGACGCGATTCGGGTTCGGGAATTCGCCGCGCAGGGTCACTTGCCCGGTATGGGCATCGACCTTGGCGTCGGAGAACAGCAGCTTGCCCAGCAGCGGATAGATCGAGCCGTCGTCGAGCACGAGGCGCACCTTCATCGCATCGGGCGCGATGCGGTCGAGATCGCCGCTCTCGAGGGCGCGGCGGAGCTGGTTCATTTCGGTCACCGACTGCTGGAAGTCAGCATAGATCGGATCCAGCTGCTGGATGGTCGCAAGGCTCGCGGCGTCGTTCTGCACGACGAGCGCGCCTTCGCTGATCACAGCAGCGCCAATGGTGCCGTCGATCGGCGCACGAATCGTCGCATAGTCCAGGTTGAGCTTGGCACGCGCGACGTCGGCCTCGCGGCCCTGCACGTCGGCTTCGGCCTGCTTCAAATTGGCGATCGCCTTCTCGTTCTCGGCCTCCGAGGTCGCACGCTGGTTGGTGAGGGTTGCGATGCGGCGGGCCTGCAGCGAGGTCTGCTCGAGCACGGCCTTGGCGCGCGCCAGCGCCGCCTCGGTCGACTGCAACTCGACTTCGAACGGGCGCGGATCGATCTGGTACAGGGGGTCGCCGACCTTCACCTCGCTGCCCTGATGGAACATGCGGTTGACGACGATACCGGAGACGCGCGGGCGGACCTCGGAAACGCGGGTCGGGGCGATGCGGCCCGGCAGCTCGCGTACCATCGCGCGCGCCTGCTCCTTCACGGTGACCACACTGACGTCCGGCTCGGATGCTTGTACGGCGGCGGTTGCGGAGTTCGGTTCGTTGCAGCCGGCAAGCAGTGGCGCCGTCACGGCCAGCATCAGAGCAATGCATGCCGATTGCGCGCGAAGTCCAGACATTGAGATGATCGCCCCTGTGGGTTGGAATGAACAAATGGCGGCATCGCCACGACGCCGCCTCTGCTCGTGAAAATAAAATCTGCCTGCTGCGAAGCAATGCGCTTGTCGGGCGGCTCATTGTCACACAACGCTATCATCCTGATTTCGCGGCATCTTTCATGTCGTCACCGCATTGTGAGCGGGTTCCATCGCAGGCTGTGGGAATGCGTTAAGGACTGCGTGAGCGGGAACGGGCTGTTTGCCTGCACAGGAATGCCGCACCGCGGATCATGATGCGACAATCCTGCCGAATCACCGTGCATCGCGCGCCTCGCCCGACGATGCCTGCAAATCGGCCTGATCTCGCGATCAGCGCGTGGCCCCGGGGGGCGCGCGCGAACGGTGATGCGGCGACCGGCCGCAAAGCTGCGCAAGGCGGCGACAGTCCCCCCGATCTCGACCCAGGGTTCTGCCATCCGCCTTTGGATTCGGCTTTCCTCACTCCGCCGCTGTGCCATATTGCTGACAGATGCGGCCTTCGCGAACGGATGATCCGGCAATGCCCCCTTCCCGCTCCGAGATGGAGATCGAACTGAGCAAGCTGTCCTCGCCCAGGATCTTCCTGGTGCGGATGCTGGTATTCCTGGTGCTCTGCGGCCTGGTCGGGGTCGTGCTGTACAAGCAGATCGTCACCGCCTTCTTCGCCAATCCCGGGCTCAACGCCCTGATCGGCGCGGTGCTGCTGATCGGCGTCATCCTGGCGTTCCGGCAGGTGATCCGGCTCTATCCTGAAGTGGCCTGGGTCAATAATTTCCGCATCGCCGATCCCGGCCTCGCCATCGAGCGCCGGCCGACGTTGCTTGCCCCGATGGCTGCGATCCTCGGCGGCGAGCGCACCGGACGGATGTCGATCTCGCAGCAGACCATGCGGCATCTGCTGGATTCGATCGCAACCCGCCTGGATGAAGCCCGCGACATCTCGCGCTACATGACCGGCCTGCTCGTGTTCCTCGGCCTGCTCGGCACCTTCTGGGGCCTGATCGAGACGGTCGGCTCGGTCGGCAAGGTGATCGACGGGCTCAAGGTCGGCGGCGACGCCGGCGCGCTGTTCGATACGCTGAAGGAGGGCCTTGCCGCCCCGCTCGGCGGCATGGGCATCTCGTTCTCGTCCTCGCTGTTCGGCCTCGCCGGCTCGCTGATCCTCGGCTTCCTCGACCTGCAGTCGAGCCAGGCCCAGAACCGCTTCTACACCGACCTCGAGGACTGGCTCGCCACCACGGTGCGCGGCATCTCAGGTGACGGCGTCGGGACCGGCGGCGCCGATCTGCAGGGCGCGATCGACCGGCTGCGTGCCACCTTCGAGGAGGGTGGCGGCGGCGCGGGTGGTCGCAACACCACGGCGGCGATGGCCAATCTGGCGGAGGCAATCCAGGGGCTGGTCGCGCATATGCGCACCGAGCAACAGATGATCCGCGAATGGGCCGACGGCCAGGGCGAGCAGAACCGCGAGATCAAGCGGCTGCTCGAACGCCTCGCCCGCCAGCCCGAGAAGAGCTGAGCCACGGAGGCCGATGTGCTGGACCACGTGACCATCGGCATCAGCGATATCGAGCGGTCCAAGGCCTTCTATGATGCGGCCTTGCGCTCCCTCGGCATCAGCCGCCTTTATGCAGAGGGTGCCGAGTTTGCCGGCTATGGCATCCATCCGAAGGCCTTCTTCTGGATCGGCCGGCGCGGCACGCCGCAGACCGGCGCCCACATCGCCTTCACGGCAAACGATCGCGCCACCGTCGATCGCTTCTACGACGACGCGATCAAGGCCGGCGGCAGGGACAATGGGCGGCCCGGAATTCGGCCGCACTATCATGCAAACTACTACGGTGCTTTCGTGCTCGACCCCGACGGCCACAACATCGAAGCCGTCTGCCACGCGCCGCACTGACAGGAAGTAAAGGGAAACCAGATGGCCCTCGCCCGCTCGCGCCGCAGCGAATCCGGCTTCAACTACTGGCCCGGCTTTGTCGACGCGCTGTCGACGCTGGTGCTGTCGATCGTGTTCCTGCTGTCGGTGTTCCTCGTCGTGCAGTTCTTCCTGTCGCAGGAAGTGACCGGCAAGGACAAGGCGCTGGAGCAGCTCACCGCCAAGATCGCCCAGCTCAACGACCTCTTGTCGCTGGAGAAGCTTTCCAGGCTGACGCTCGACGACCAGGTGTCGCAGCTCCGCGCCGGCCTCGCCTCGGCTGAGGGCGAGCGCGACCGCATGAAGGGGCTCTATGAAGGGCTCGCCAATTCCGGCAACGACGCGCAGGGCCGCGCCAACGAGCTGAACAAGGCGCTGGAGTCCGAGAAGAGTGTGTCGTCGCGCGCGCTGGCACAGATCGAGGTGCTGAACCAGCAGATCAGCGCTCTGCGCCGCCAGCTCGCCGCGCTCGAGGAGGCGCTCGATGCCTCCGAGAAGCGTGACAAGGAATCGCAGAACCGGATCGCCGATCTCGGCCAGCGCCTCAACGTCGCGCTGGCGCAGCGGGTGCAGGAATTGTCGAAGTACCGCTCGGAATTCTTCGGCCGGCTGCGCGCGATCCTGGGCAACCGCCCCGATATCCGCATCGTCGGCGATCGCTTCGTATTCCAGTCCGAAGTGTTCTTCGACACCGGCCAGGCGACCTTGCTGCCGGAGGGCAAGACCGAGCTCGACACGGTAGCGAACGCGTTGATCGATCTCGACAAGCAGATCCCCCCCGAGATCGCCTGGGTGCTGCGCGTCGACGGCCACACCGACGTGCGGCCGATCAACAGCCCGCTGTTCAAGTCAAACTGGGAGCTATCCTCCGCGCGCGCGATCTCGGTGGTGCAATATCTGGTCTCGCTCGGCGTGCCCGCGCAGCGTCTGGTCGCGGCCGGCTTCGCCGAATTCCAGCCGCTCGACACCGCGCAGACCGAAGACGCCTACAAGCGCAACCGCCGCATCGAGCTGAAGCTGACGGAACGCTAGGGCAGAAGCGGTCACCCGCTCCGGCTCTAACCACCCGTCGTCCTGGCGAAAGCCAGGACCCATAACCACCGCATTCGGTGATGAACGGGATCGCCGCCACGGCGTCGCGCAACAATCGAGATTTGGGGTAATGGGTCCTGGCTTTCGCCAGGACGACGCTAGGGATGGTTCACCATCGTCATTCCGGGGCAGCCCGAAGGGCTGAGCCCGGAATCCATTGAGCCGCAAAACAAGCGTTGGAATGGATCCCGGGCTCTCGCTTCGCGAGCCCCGGCGAAGAGAGCGGAACGCTCTCGGCGCCCGACCATCCCGAGCAACTGCTCCGGATAGCGCGCGCCCTGCACTTCGACCGCTGCCACGGCGCGATCCGGCCGAGTTGATCGACCAGCGCCTGGTTGGCGCGGGCCCATCGATCAGATTCGTAGCGGTGGAACCCTCAGGTCGAGCCCGATCACGGTCGCGATCGAGAGGCGCCGCTTGAGGCATATCGCCGAAAGCGGGGTTGACGGCTGATTTCTTCAACTCCAGAGGTTGCACGTTACCAAACGCTTCAAATGCGTAATTGAACATTAATGGACTGCGTGCGACATGACCGCGTGACAACCACAGGTAATGCAGCAGAGCACCCCAACCACGAACGAACGCGCGGTGCGGTGCTCTGGGTGCCGATCGTGCTGTTCCTGATCGGCGCGTTCGCGATCTCCTATGCTTCCGGGTTCCGGCACGTCGCGATCGGTTGGAATGGGCTCGGCACGATCTGCGCGGTGCTGCTCGCTGCCTATCTCGCCGCGCGAGAATTTCGCATCCGGTTCGTTCAGACGATCCTGAACGTCAGGCTCCAGAACGTGATCGTGGCCATCGCCTGGTTTGCGTTGCTGCCTGCGACCACGGCGCGGGCCTATGGCTGCGCCTTTCGAATGCACTGCGCGCCAGCGGGCGAGTTGGAATAGCCGCCGATGCACGCCCCCCTGGCCAAGGCGTCTGGCAGCGACGTTCAATTGATGCGCGAAGCGGCCTGGCCGTGGCTGGCGACGGCGGTGGTGCTTGCGATCGTGCTGCTGGCTCCCCTTCTCGTCATCGATGTGCCGCCGCTCGCGGACTATCCAAATCACCTCGCGCGGTTCTTCATCCTGGCGCATCCGGACGACCCGGTGCTCTCGAAGATATATGCGCCGCATTGGACGATCTTGCCCAATCTCGGCATGGACGTCATCGGGGCCGGGCTGCTGCGCATAACCGATACGCACACCGGTGGCCGAATATTGCTGGCACTGAGCCTGCTCGCGCCGGTGGGCGGCGCGGTCGTGTACCATCGGGTCGCTTTCGGCTGCCGTTCCTATTGGCCGCTGGCGTCGGGACTGGTCGCCTACAACGCGGCCTTCTTCATGGGTTTCATGAATTTCCTGTTCTCGCTGGGCCTGGCGCTGATCGGTGCGGCCGCCTGGGTTGCGTTGCGCCGGCGGAACCGTTCCGGGTGGAAGACGCTGGCCGGCGCGATCGCCGCGGTCGCGACCTTCTTCATCCACATCTTCGGGCTCGCCTTTCTATTCCTCCTGATCGGTGCAGAAGAGGCATCGGGACTCCGGAGACGCTGGTCATCGGGCACGGTCACCGCGCGCGATTTCATGAAGGCCGCGATCCCGATCCTGATCGCTCTCGCGCCGGCGCTCGTGCTGTATCGGCTCAGTCCGTTCAGCGACACCGCCACGTCGCTCGGCGCGTGGCATGCGATCGTCAAACTGATGAGGCCGTTCAGCCCATTCACGATACCGAACGTCGAGCTGACGATCGTGACCGCCGTCGCCGTTATCGTCGCGCTGGTCGCCATGCGCCGTCATCTCGCATTTGCTCCGGGGCTGCGGCTTGCGATCGCCGTGCTGGCAATCGTCTACATCGCCGCGCCCCTGCGAATAAAGGGAGGGTCCTACGTAGATCTGCGGGCTGCGGTGATGGTCGCATTGCTGCTGTTCGCGGGGGTGCAGCCCCGGATCGCGCGGCGGGAGGCAATGATGTTCGGCATTGCTGTTGCGGCCTTGATTCTCGTCCGCTCGGCGAGCGTCGCTGCGACCTGGATCGACAGCCGGGACGACCTTGCCGATCTGCGCGCGGCAATCGACGGCGTCGAGCCCGGCGCGCGCGTCCTGCTCGCGACGGGCTCGTCGGGGAAACGGACGATGGCGCCTCCGGCGCGCCGCACGCTGCCCGGCATTGGCCGGCTGACCAACCACCTCCCGGCATTGCTCCCCGTTGAGCGCAGGGCGTTCTGGCCATTGTTGTTTGCCGACCCGGCGCAACAACCGGTGTCCATTCTGCCGCCGTTCGATCGAATGTCTCAGCCGCTGACGGGAGCCGGTCGACTGGGAGGCGCTGGCCAACGAACCGTTCTCGGCGGAAACCCTAAAGTGGTCGCGCTACCTGGTCGGCTGGCGCTCGCATTTCGATTATGTGCTCCTGATCGACCCAAAGCCGGGATTTCAGACGATCGAGAAGCTCTCGCCGCTCCATGACGGCGAATTCGCAAAGCTCTATCGGGTTGATCGCTGAACCGCCGGGTACGGTCTCGCCGTCGCGCGGCAGAGCCTTCGGCTACGCCGCGCCGACCGGCTCCGCGGCCGGCGCGTCCGGCTACGCCTCCGCGGTGACGAATTTGAGCCCGTAGGTCTTGCCGCGGCGCCACACCACCTCGCAGGGGTAGCGCTTGGCGTGGTCGGCGAGCAGCGTCAGCGCGAGGCGGTCCTTCACGTCGAACTCGACCTCGGTGGTGATCTTGGCGCCGCCGGGCGAGATGTCGACCACGGCGCAGGCGTTCTCAGTCACGCCGTCGTCGACCGTGATCCACGCCGCGCGATTGTTGAGCTGGCGCCGCGGCTCGCGACTGACCTTGATACGTGCTCCATTGCTCGCCATCGTCGTCGTCCTTGAAGACATTGGTCATTGAAAACCTTAGGACCGCGCAGGTCGATCGACGCGCCCGGCATGTCACCGCACGGGCCACAATGCCGTTCCCCCGTAAAGTCCGGCTTAGCGTGATCGCTTGAACTTTACCGGAATCTTGACGCGGCTTTTAGCAAACGGAGATTCCGCAGTTCCCTCAGCGGGATACTGCCCATATTGGCGCTCCGGACCTTGACACCGCGACCGCACTGTTGGTGAAGTGTCAGCCGTGGCTTTGGCCACATCCCTGCAACAAGAGCGCTTCAAGCCGCCTTTTCCGACGGAAACGATCCATGCTGATCCCCTTGGCCGACGTGCCGCGCTGGTATGCCGAACGCAAGCCCGCTGATTCGATCGCCGTCAGCCACGGCGCGGATGCGCTGACCTGGCATGAGCTCGAGCGCCGCGCCAATGCGCGGGCGCGCGCCTTCGCCGCCAAGGGCGTCAAGCCCGGCGACTTCGTCGCGATCGGGCTGCCCAACAGCAACGCATTCTTTGAGACCACCTTCGCGGTGTGGAAATGCGGCGCGACGCCGACCTCGTTGTCGTGGCGGCTGCCGCGCGGCGAGGCCGCCGCGGTGCTCGAGATTTTGAAACCGTCATTGGTGGTCGGTGGTGAAGCCGACTGGAATGCACCGAATTCGCTGCCGGTGAATTTCGTGCCTGAGGGATTTTCCGGGGAGCCGCTCGACGCGCCGGTCGCGCGCTACTGGAAGGCGATGACGAGCGGTGGCTCGACCGGGCGGCCGAAGGTGATCCTCGACCACAACCCCGCCGTGATCGAAACCACGACGCCGCTGATGCTCGGGATTCCGCATCAGGCCTCGCTGCTCAACCCCGGCCCGCTCTATCACAACGCGCCGTTCATCCTGTCGCACTCCGCTTTGTTCGGCGGCGGCAAGCTGACCGGCATGGTGAAGTTCGACGCCGAGGAGACGCTGCGGCTGATCGAGCGCGAGCGCGTGCAATGGGTCAACTTCGTGCCGACCATGATGCACCGGATCTGGGCGCTGCCCGAGGAAGTGCGCAACCGCTACGATGTCTCGAGCCTGCAGATCGTGTTTCATATGGCAGCTCCGATGCCGCCCTGGCTGAAGGAGAAGTGGATCGAATGGCTCGGGCCGGAGCGGGTGTGGGAGCTTTATGGCGGCACCGAGCGGCAGGGCGCCTGCGTGATCTCGGGCGTCGAGTGGATGGCTCACAAGGGCTCGGTCGGCAAGATCGGCGAGACCGCCAAGCTGCGTATCATCGGCGAGGACGGCAACGACGTTAAGCCCGGCGAGACCGGCGAGATCTACTTCCTGCCCAATGACGGCGCCGGCTCGACCTATCACTATCTCGGCGCCACGCCGAAGCGGCGGCCGGACGGTTGGGAATCGCTCGGCGATATCGGACGTCTGGATGAAGAGGGCTATCTCTATCTCGGCGACCGGCTTGCCGACATGGTGCTGCGCGGCGGCGCCAACATCTATCCGGCCGAGGTCGAGGCCGCGGTCAGCGAACATCCCAAGGTGCGCTCCTGCGTCGTGGTCGGATTGCCCGATCCGGAATTCGGCCAACGCGTGCATGCGATCCTCGAGCTCGCCGACGACACCGACGCGCAGGAGATTGCCGACGGCATGGGTGATTTCCTCAAGGACCGGCTCAGCCGCTACAAGCATCCGGAAAGCTTCGAGCGCGTCACCACCGCGCCGCGCGATGATTCCGGAAAGGTCCGCCGCACGATGCTGCGCGACGAGCGCGCCGCGTGGATCAAGGACAACCGCGCCTTCCGCATCATGCCGGCGCGCGCGGCAACCAAAAGCGAATAAGTTCATTTTGTCTTGCGAGAGGGAGGTCTGCACGCCAGATGAGCTGTGCAGGCCGCCGCGCAGGGTATATCATTCCATCTTCCCTGCCGGCAGAACCTCGGATTAGCTTGAGGTTCCAGCGCCCCTGCACGCCAGGAGATCCCAGATGCCCTCCACGACCGAACCGAAAGTGCCAGCGGCCTTTCAGCCTCGCCCCGAAGATTACCGCTATGACCTCGATCGTGCACTGATGAGCGTGGTCGGGCTGCACTCGATCATTCCGCCTGATGCATTCAGCGCCGAGACGCTCGGCACCGAGCGCACCGGCAACGGCGTCCTGATCGACAACGGGCTGGTGCTGACGATCGGCTACCTGATCACCGAAGCCGCCACGGTGTGGCTGCATCTCGGCGACGGCCGCGCGGTCGAGGGTCACGCGCTCGGCTTCGATTTCGAATCCGGCTTCGGCCTGGTGCAGGCGCTCGGCAGGCTCGACATCGATCCGCTGCCGATCGGCTCGTCGGCGGCGACGCAGGTCGGCGACAATGTCGTGCTCGGTGGCGCCGGCGGCCGCACGCGCTCGGTCGCGAGCCAGATCGCGGCGAAGCAGGAATTCGCGGGCTATTGGGAATATCTGCTCGACGAGGCGATCTTCACCTATCCGGCGCATCCGAACTGGGGCGGCACCGGACTGATCAACAATGCCGGCGAGCTGATCGGCATCGGCTCGCTGCAGCTCGAGCGCGAACGCTCGGGCCGCGCCGAGCATGTCAACATGATCGTGCCGATCGACCTGCTCAAGCCGGTGCTCGGCGACCTGCGCAGATTCGGCCGTGTCGACAAGCCGGCGCGGCCGTGGCTCGGCATGTACACGACCGAGATCGACAACCGCCTCGTGGTGGTCGGCGTCGCCAGCAAGGGACCGGCGGCGCGCGCCGAGCTGAAGACCGGCGACGTGATCCTCGCGGTCGACGGCGACAAGGTAACGAGCCAGACCGGCTTCTACCGCAAGCTCTGGTCGCTCGGCACCGCCGGCGTCGACGTGCCGCTGACGGTCTATCACGAGGGCGTCACCTTCGACGTGACGCTGACCTCGATCGACCGCATGAAGCTGCTGAAGGCGCCGCGGCTGCATTAGTACAGAACGAGAGGCAGCAACGATGAGCGAGGCCGTGGTTGACGACATCGTGGCCGTGCTGCCGCCGCTGTTGCAGACGCTGGAATCGCTGACCTTCGTCGCCCGCAACCTGAATCCGCCGGACTTCGATCGCGTGATGCAGATCGCAGGCGAGCCCGAGGAGGCGTTGCAGGCGGTTCGGCCGCGGCTGGCCGATTGGCCGGAGAAATTCGCGCACATCAAGACTGCACTTGACGCTGCCATCGAACCGGCGCTCGCCGCCTATGCAGGGCTGCGCGCAGTGCAGAACGGCGAAGGCGACCTCGTCGGCGTATTCCGCGCGCTGCGCTATCTGCCGCGCGCGCAGGAGGCGCTTTATCCGCTGACGGAATTGCCGCCGGTCAGCGGCTTCTTCATCGCGCCCGACCTGCGCGAGGATGCCGAGCTGCAGGCCAAGCTCGCCGCCACGCCCAACGACGACACCGGTATCTTTCATGAGCGCAACGAACCGGGCAGCCGCGGCGGCTTCTCGATGTATGTGCCGGAATACTACACGCCCGATCGCGCCTGGCCGCTGGTGATGGCGCTGCACGGCGGCAGCGGCAACGGCCGCGGCTTCCTGTGGAGCTGGCTGCGCGACGCGCGCAGCCGCGGCGCTATCCTGGTGGCGCCGACCGCGACCGGCCAGACCTGGGCGCTGATGGGCGACGACACCGACACGCCGAACCTCAACCGCATCCTCGATCAGGTGTCCGCGCGCTGGAACGTCGACGCGACACGGATGCTGCTGACCGGCATGAGCGACGGCGGCACCTTCAGCTATGTGACCGGGCTCGAAGGCGCCTCGCGCTTCACGCATCTGGCACCGGTCGCGGCGACCTTCCATCCGCTGATGGCTGAAATGGCCGATGCGGACCGGTTGCGCGGCCTGCCGATCTTCATCACTCACGGCAAGCTCGACTGGATGTTCCCGGTGCAGACCGCGCGGCAGACCCAAGGCCTGCTGTCGGCCGCCGGCGCCAGCGTGACCTATCGCGAGATCGACGATCTCAGCCACACCTATCCGCGCGAGATCAACGCGGAGATTTTTCGCTGGCTGAGCAGCATGTGAGGCCGAAGGGACCGTCGCGGCCCGGCGTACAGCGCACGCAGGAACGGTTGACCGTTCACACGCAGAGATCATCCGCCGGAACCATGCCGAGCCTCACGACGTTATCCCGCGGACACTGGAGGGATTGCGTGATGCGGACGTTTTTCGGCATGATCTTGGGCGCGCTGCTGCTGATATGCGGCGTGTATGTCTATGACTCGATGCGCACATCGAGCGTGGCCAATGGCGAGGTGGCGCAGGACACGCGCACCATCGTCAATTGGGACGTCGCGGCGCGTGACTGGAACCTGCTGAAGACCCGCACCCGCGAGCAATGGGACAAGATCGCGTCGAAATAGCGATCGACGTTCACAATCCGATCGAGGACGCGGCCAGGGCCGCACTGAACCCCGCGCCCAGCGCAGCCCATTCTCGCGTCGTGATCGCCATGGTCACGAGCGCGACCACGGTGCCGACAAGGCCTGCCAACCCGCCCGACAGGCAGCCGCCGACGATGAATGCAATGAACAGATTGCCGGGCGCGAGCCGCAGGAACCGGGCGGCGATGCCATCATCGCGCATCGACGCAGCGAGGACATAGCCGCCGGCGCGCATCGCATAGCAGGTGATGCCGAGGATGCAGATGACGCCGAGCACCCGCAAATCATCCATCGCTTCGCTCCATCATGCTCACGAGCGTGCCGCATCCGCCTCCGATCAGCATCGACCAGCTCGGATCCACGAACCGGGCCACGAGCAGCGCCGCGACGGCTGAGGTCAGCCACGGCCAGAGCGATCTCACATTCTTCCATTGGCTAGGCAGCAGGGTCGCGATGAACATCGTCGGCAGCAGCGCGGCGGCGAGCCTGAGCGGTTCGTTGGTCGCGAGCGGGGCGGCATAGGCAAGCGCGGTGCCGCCGACCCAGCCGATCGCCATCGGGATGCCCGATCCGAGCAGATAACCCGCATCTGGCCCGTTGCGATCGGCGTCAGAACTCGTCATCAGCCAGGACGCATCCGCCAGCAGAAACAGCGTCGGCAGCATCTTCCGCGGGGCCAGTCCGCCAAACAGCTGGCGCAGATGAGCGCCCATCAGTAAGTATCGTGAATTCGTGGCAATGCAGGCGACGACCATGGCGACGACCGGCAGCGGATGAGCCCACATGCTCAGCGTGATCGCTTGCGCCGTGGCGGAGTAGACCAGCAGGCTGAACAGAATGGCGTGCTCTGCTCCCAGCCCGAGCCCCTTGTAGGTCAGTCCCATGACGAGGCCGGCGGCGCCATTGCTGAGCAGGAACGGCAGCGCCGCGATCAGGCCGCGCCTGAATCCGGCGGCAGTCATCGTTGAGGCTCGTGGTGAGACACTTGTAATGGTCATGACCATTAGATTAGACTTTGTGAGAGGCCGTGATGTCAAGAGATCCCGCGCGGGCAGCGACGCAGTTCTTCGGTGGACGGGTCTGCCTTGACTTCGCGAACACGCTGGATTGGCGCACCTCGGACGATCCGCAGGAGCTGATTCCGGATTATGCGGCGCTGTTGTCCTGGAGTGAACGCCGCGGGACCTTGCCGCTTGCCGCGACCAGGAAGCTCAAGGGGCGTTCGGCAAGCAGCGAGGCCGCGGCTGCGATGCAGCAGGCCTATGATCTGCGCCGCGACATCTGGACCATCTCGGACGCACTGCGCGGCGGCCGCGGTGCGGACCTTCGTCTCGTCAATCAGTTGCTTTCAGCGGCGCCCCGGCAACCCGACCTTGTGCGGCAGGATCGCGCCTATCGCCACGCCTTCGCTGGGACTGACGTGAGGGAGCCGCTATGGCCGGTGCTGTGGTCGCTGACGGCACTGCTGGCGTCCGACGACGCCAGGCGGATCGGATGCTGCGAGGCCGACGGCTGCGGCTGGTTCTTTGTCGACGAAAGCCCGAACCAGACCCGCAGATGGTGCTCGAGCGAAGTCTGCGGCAATCGCGAGCGCGCCCGGCGCGCTTATGCCAAGCGCAAGAACTCGCGTTAGTTCTGCTCGGTCTTGCGGCCCATATTGGCCTTGCGGGCGTCGGCGATCACCTGCTCGAACTGGTCGATGCTGAGCACGCCGGGCACGCGGTACTTGCCGACGATGAATGACGGCGTGCCGTTGAAGCCGAACGCCTGAGCCTGCTGGTCGTTGCGCGAAAGCACCGCGTCGATCGCCTTGGCGTTGGCGTCGAGGTCCTTCTTCAGCCGGTCCATGTCGAGGCCGGCGCCCGAGAGCAGCTCGGCGATGCGCGGCTCGGTGATGCGCGAATTGACCGAGATCATCGCCTCATGCGCAGCTTCGAACTTGTCCTGGTACTTCGCCGCCAGCGCCATCCGCGCCGCCACCTTGGAGACCGGCCCGAGGATCGGCCAGTCCTTCAGCACCAGGCGGACCTTGCCGTCGTCCTGCACCACCTGGCGGAGCTCCGGCGCGAGCTTGCGGCAATACGGGCAGTTGTAGTCGAACCATTCGACGATCGTGATGTCGCCCTTGGCATTGCCGATCACCGGAATCTCGGGATCGCGCAGCACCTGCTCCTCGGTCAGGACCTTGTCGTCCTCGGCGCGCGCGCCGCCGGCGGCAAGAAGCGCGATGCCGGCACCGATCAGGCCGAGCGCGCCCCGGCGGGTGGCGCCGGCGTTGTCGAGGGGTGATTTCGTCAGATGGTTCATGGCTGGCTTCCGGAAGGGCTCCTCGCCCTTCTACGTTCAGGACACATTGATGTTACGCAGCAGCATATAGATCGCCACCACGATAATCACAGTCGCAAATACGATATTGAGGGCACCGCGCCGTTCCGACAGGTGCCGGGCGCTGCGGGTGCCCAACAGGCCGCCCGCGATGCCGCCGGCGACGAATAGCCCCGCAAGGTCCCACGACACCAGCCCGGACCACGCATAGCTCAGGGCCGTGGTCACGCCGAAGGCGGTGACCGCCACCAGCGAGGAACTGACCGCGTTCATGATCGGCATCCCGGTCGCCAGCATCAGGGCCGGCACGATCAGGAAGCCGCCGCCGATCCCGAAGCAGCCGGACATGGTTCCCGTGACGAGCCCGAGGCCGATGATTGCGGGCGTGTTGGACATCGAGATCTTGACGTCGGTCAGCCCGACCCGCGCGCGGGTCTTCAGCATCAGGCCCGCGATGACAAGCATCACGACCGAGAACAGCGCCAGCAGCTTCTGCCCGTCCAGCATCTTGCCGAGGATCGAGCCACCGAACGCGCCGAACATGCCTGACAGCGCGAACACCAGTGCGCAGGACCAGATCACAGTGCCGCCGCGGGCGTGGTTGGAGAGGTTGATCGCGGCATTGGCGGCGACTGCGATCGCCGAGGTGCCGATCGCGACATGCGGCTGGGGCACCCCGACCACATAGACCATCAGCGGCACGGCAAGGATCGACCCGCCGCCACCGACCAGGCCCAGCGAAAAACCGACCAGCATGCCCGATGCCAGCCCAAGCACGCTCTGGGTTGCGGAGAAGACCAAGGGGAGCAGACTCGCGTTTGAGCCGGCATCATAGAATGATTTACTATATTGCGCCATACCAATAGCACAAAACTGCCCTGCAACGACACTCAGCGCAGCAGATATGTCACGGCCAACGGCACCAGCAGCGAGGTGACCAGCGCGTTCAGGCTCATCGCGATGCCGGCAAAGACGCCTGCGACCTCGTCGACCTGAAAGGCGCGCGCGGTGCCGATGCCATGGGCGGCGATCCCTGCGGCAAAGCCGCGGCCACGATAGTCGGTAATCCCGGTGAAGTTCATCAGCGGCGTGACGATGATCGCCCCCATGATGCCGGTGAGGATCACCGACACCGCGGTCAGCGAGGGATCGGCATGCAGCGATTCGCTGATGCCCATCGCGACGCCGGCCGTCACCGATTTCGGCGCCAGCGACAGGATGATATCGCGCGGCAGGCCGAAGGCCTTCGCCAACAGCACCACCGAAACGATCGCCGTGAGCGAGCCAACCGCGAGCGCAACCAGCATCGGCAGCACCGCCGCTGCGACCCGCTTGCGGTTCTCGTAGAGCGGCACCGCGAGCGCGACCGTCGCCGGCCCGAGCAGGAAGTGCACGAACTGCGCGCCGGCAAAGTAGGTGGTGTAGGAGGTCCCGGTCAGCAGCAGGAACAGACCGATGATCCACAGCGAATGCAGCACCGGATTGGTGAGCGGATGCCGCCTTGTCTGCAGCGACACCGCATCGGTCGCCGCATAGGTCAGCAGCGTCACCGTCAGCCAGAGCAGCGGCGACTGGGAGAGATAAACCCAGAGCGAGAACGGATTGCCGCTCACGGCTCCTCCTCGCGCGAGAACAGACTGCTCGCCGCAACGAAGGTCGCGACCGTGGCCAGCAGCGTGACGATGACCGATAGCGCGAGGATCACCAGGATCGCGATGCCGTGCTCGGCGAGCAGATCCAGCTTCTGCACCACGCCGACGCCCGCCGGAATGAAGAGCAGCGACAGATTGGCGAGCATGCCGCGGCTTGCGCTTTCGACGCCGTCATTGCCGAGCGGCCCGCGCGCCAGCGCAGGATAGCGGTCGCGCGCCAGCAGCAGCAACAACAGGAGCACGAGGCCAACCACCGGCCCCGGCACCGGTACGCCGAGCGCGCGCACCGCGACCTCGCCGATGAGCTGGCAGAGCAGGATCAGACTGAGGCTGGCGATCATGACAGGGGCTCACGCGATGCATCCACCTATCAGGTCGGTGCGACGGAGGCTTGTCAATGCGCGGGGCTGCACATAGTCGCGTCATTGCGAGCCAAGCGAAGCAATCCATAGCCCCGCAAGCGGAGGCGTGGATTGCTTCGTCGCTATCGCTCCTCGCAATGACGGCGTTGTGTTCTGCGCTCGAGCTACCCCGCCCGCCGCTGCAGCGCCATCAGCGTGCCGCTCATGGTCGCAACCAGTGTCTCCACGCCATCCTGCACGGCATAGGCACGGCCCTCGCATACCGTCAGCGTGCGGCCGGGCTTGATCACCACGCCGCGGAACACGAACCGCTCGCCGCGCGCCGGCGCCAGCAGATTGGTCTTGAACTCCACGGTGAGGATATCGGAGCCTTCCGGCATCAGCGTGAAGGCGGCGATCCCGCAGGCATTGTCGAGGCCCGCGGTGATGATTCCGGCGTGCACGAAGCCGTTCTGCTGGGTGAACTCGGGCGCATAGGCCATCGCGAGATCGACCTCGCCCGGCTCCATGCGCGCGATCGAGATCCCAAGCGTCCGCATCGCGTGCTGGCGCACGAACGTCTCGGCCGCAACCGCGCGAAAATCGGGATTCTTCGGCTCGAAGCGGGGCGGGGCGGTCATGCGATCACGGGTTCTGACGGGACGAGATGCGGCATCGCCGCGTAGCGGATCGCCGGCGCAAACGGCACCGCCTTGCGCGCGGCACGGTCGATGTGCACGGCGGTGATCTCGCAGGACGCGGCGATCTCACCGGCCTCGGCGTTGCGCATCTCGTGCAGGATCCGGATCGACTTGTCGCGGAACTCGATCAGCCGGCTCTTGACCTCGACGAGGTCGCCGGCAAGCAGCTCACGCTTGTAGGCAATGTTCTGCTGCACGGCAGCCATGCCGCGGCCGGACTCGCGCAGATAGCTCGGCGTCAGGCCGAGCCGCGCGAACATGTTCCAGCTCGCCTCGTCGAATTTGCCGACATACCACATGACGTTCATGTGGCCGATATGGTCGCAGTGCCAGGGATAGACCGTGCCGCGATAGGTCGCCTCGCCCTCCATCGTCGCCTCCCTCGATTTTGATACGGTAGCGTATCAGGGAGGAAGCGGGCTAGCAATACGGCACCGTATCAAGGCCGCTCCGCGGAGATCACATGACTGAAGGCAAGGGCGATGTCTGGGTCGCCGCCGGCTTTGCCGAACTCGCCCATAGCGGCGTCGACGGCGTGCGGGTCGAGGTGCTGGCGAAGAATCTCGGCGTCACCAAGGGCGGCTTCTACCGCCGCTTCAAGGATCGCGCCGCGCTGCTCGAGGCCATGCTGACGCGCTGGCGCGATGGCCGCGTCGCCGCGATCGAGAAGCAGACCGCGCTCGACGGTGCGAGCGCGCGCGAACGGTTGAAGGCGATCATCACGCTCTATTCGGAGCGCATGAACACCGAGGCGATGGCGGTCGAGCTCGCGATCCGGCAATGGGCGCGCACCGACGAGGCCGCCGCCGCAGCCGCCGCGAGTGTCGATGCGGCACGGCTGAAGCAGGTCGGCCAGCTCTATCGCGCCACCGGGCTGCCAACCGAAGCGGCCGATGCGCAGGCCTTCCTGTTCTACTGCTTCATCTTCGGCCAGAGCCTCTTGTTCCTCGAGCGCGGTCCGCGCAAGCGCGCGCAACTGCTGGCGCAATCGGCGGACAAGCTGCTGGCCGAAGGCCAATAGCAATGGCGTCAACGAAAAGCGGCCGGCTTGCGCCGGCCGCTCGTCAAACGTCAGCTCCGGCCGGGCTCAGGCGCCCTTGAGCTTCTTGTTGCATTCGCTGTAGTAGCCGCCGCCCTTCTGGATCCACTTCATGCCGCCATTGCCTCCGGTGGTCTTGTTGGCGTTGTACTGATCGAGGCAGCTGTGCATGCGCTGCTTGCCCTCGGTTTCCTTGGCGTATTTGGGATCGACCGCGTTCGGAAACACGGCGGGCCCTGACGGCGCGGCGGGTGCTGCCGCGGGAGCGGCTTCCCGCTTGGCTTCCTTCGGCGCGGCCGGAGCAGGCGCGGCGGCAGCGGGCGGCGGCGCAGCAGCGGGGGCCGCAGCCGGGGTCGCGTCGGCGGCGCACTGAGCCTTGCGGAAGTCGTTCCACTTCTGGCCGTTGAGGGTGCCGGCCGACTTGGCCGCCTGATACTTGGCGCTGCATTCCTGCGCGGTCAGGGCCTGCGCCGGCGCGCTCGCCGCAAAGGCTGCAAAGCCCGACACCGCAATCACGCACAACAGTCTGGTCTGAATGGTCATCCCTGGTCTCCCGTCATCCCTGGTTTCCCGTCGGTTTCCCGTGGGGGCATCGGCGTAAGACCATTATCCTAGCGCAACCCCGACTTGCGACAATGTGCGGGCGCGCCTGGGCGCTAAAATATTGTGGCGGCGGGACCGCGGCATGTTCATCCAAGGTTCAGCATCGCCGCGCGACGTTTCGGCCTCTTTCCCCTCATGAGGTGCCCCATGACGAAGATTTCCTCGCTCGCGACCGCAACCGCCGTTGCTTCCTTTCTGCTGATGGGCGGAGCTTTCGCGCAAACCGCCGCGCCCGCCGCCAAGGACGCCGCTCCGGCGGCCGCTGCGGCCAAGGCACCCAAGGAAGCCAAGCCGCACACCGCCGAATCGATCGAATGCTCGAAGGAGGCCGACGCCAAGGGCCTGCACGGCAAGGAGCGCAAGAAATTCCGTTCCGAATGCAAGAAGGAAAAGTCCGGCGGCGCCGCTGCCGCGCCCGCGGGCACGAAGTAGGATTGCTAACGCTGCCCCCTCCCCTGGAGGGCAGGGCAATCACATATGACGTGTGCGGAGATTCTCCGCGAGTTTCCTTGCCTCTCCCGCTTGCGGGGGAGGCCGACGCGCGCCTGGCGCGCGGCGGGTGGGGGCTCTCTCCGCGAGTCATTGCGCGGAAAGAGCCCCCACCCCAGCCCTCCCCCGCAAGCGGGAGAGGGAGCCGACCGCCGATGACGTTGCCATTCGATCGTCATGTGCGATTCGCTTCGCTTCGTGCGAAGCGACTCTCCCCCTCCAGGGCAGGATGAAGGAAGAGTGCCCGCGTTTTCGGACGCAATGCTGCAATCGCGAGATGCAATTGTCCCGTGGTTGCGAATTTGCCATAAGGCGGCGTGACCCTGATCCGCGCTTCGATGGCAACGGCCATTCCCGACCGCAGCAAAGTTCTGAACGGGCTCGAGACCCTCGTCATCGGCGCCGCAGGCGGCGTGCTGTTTTTGTGGGCGGGATTGCCAGGCGGCCTGATCTCGGGGGCGATGTGCGCAGTCGGGATCGCCGCACTGGCCGGCCGGCCGCTCGCGGTGCCGCCGGTGCTGACACAATCGGTGCTGCTGCTGCTCGGCATTTCGCTAGGCTCGCTGATGTCGCAGCAATTGCTGCAGCATATGAGCTCCTATCCGCTCACCATCGCCCTCCTGGCGCTCGCGACATTCTGCTCG
Source organism: Bradyrhizobium sp. PSBB068 (assembly GCA_016839165.1). Lineage (NCBI taxonomy): Bacteria > Pseudomonadati > Pseudomonadota > Alphaproteobacteria > Hyphomicrobiales > Nitrobacteraceae > Bradyrhizobium > Bradyrhizobium sp. PSBB068. The sequence continues at coordinate 703,600 of CP069300.1, read as the reverse complement.
ACCTTCGGCTCGAGCCTGTACCTCCAGCGTGTCCATGGCTGGGACCAGACCTCGGCCTTCCTCGCCGGCAGCCCCGGCGCGCTCTCGCAGATCACGATCCTCGCCGCGGAGAAGGGCGCCGACGTCGCGGCGATCGCCGTGGTACAAACCATGCGGGTCATCATCCTGACCGCGGCCCTGCCGCTGGTGCTGGCGCTGACCGGGGTGACGCATGCGGCGCCGCCGCCATTGCCGACCACGGTCGCCTCGCCGTTCGGCCTCACGGCCCTCGTCGCCGGATCGATCGGCGTCTCACTCCTGTTGCGCTGGATCAAATTCCCAGCCAGCTGGATGTTCGGCGCGATGCTCGCCTCCAGCCTGCTGCACGGCTCGGGCCTGGTCGATGGCGGCCTGCCGCCCTGGCTCCGCAATGTCGCGCTGGTCGGCATCGGCGCGCTGATCGGCACCCGTTTCGCGCGGATGAAGACCTCGACCCTGCTCAGCCACGTCAATGCCGGGCTCGGCTCGTTTGCGATCGCCATCCTGATATCGGCCGTGTTCGTCGCGGTGATCGGCTTCACCACCCATGTACGGCTTGCCGACGTCGTGGTCGCCTTCGCGCCCGGCGCGATGGACGCGATGCTGGCGCTGGCCCTGACGCTGCACATCGACCCGATCTTCGTCGGCGCGCATCACCTGTCGAGGTTTCTGTTCGTCACCATCTCGACGCCGGGCATTATCCATCTGTTCGGACGGCCGCAGGACGACGTCGACGATTAGGTGGAGCTTAGCTGGTCCGTCATCTTGAGGAGCGCGAAGCGCGTCTCGAAGGATGAACAGCCCGGCTTTTGGCCGCGCATGCTTCGAGACGGCCGCTACGCGGCCTCCTCAGCATGACGGATCACGGGAAGCGGGCGGTTGGACCTCAGGCCTTCGCAGCCCGCACCACGCCCCAGCCGGCGATCGCGGCCATCAAGAGCGAGATCAGCACGTTGTAGCCTGCGAGCGAGATGCCGAGGAGGCGCCACTGCACCTCATCGCAGCGGACCACCTTGACCTTGTCGAGCTGATCCAGCAGCGAGCCGGCCTTGCCGAAATCCACCATCGGGCCGGTGCAATCGGTCGGCCCCTGCCAGAGCCCCCATTCGACGCCGGCGTGATAGGCGCCGAGCCCGGCATTGGCGAGCGCGGCGAGGCCGAGGATCGCAAGGCCGGCGAGCAGCACCGGACGCGCCGCACCGCGGGCGGCCGCGATCGCCACCAGGGCGCCGAGCGGGACCGCGAGATAATAGGCATAGCGCTGCTCGAGGCAGAGCGGACAGGGCATGATCTCCAGCACCAGCTGGAAGAACCAGGCGCCGGCCAGCGTCGCCGCAGCGATCACGGCAATCGCCAGGGCCGAGGTCAGCGCAGGATTGCCGGTGGCGGAAGCATGCGACGGATGGGCGGTGGCGGTCGTCACGGCGGTCCTCCTGCGAGCATCATCCGGGAGGGCCATGGCCCCGCTCCATGCTCGATCCGGGTCGTATCGCGTGAAAATACCGCTGTCGAGGCACGGGACAATCACATCCGCGCGGGTTGACCGTGACGGGCCGCCCGCTATAGTCCGCCGCGCTTCGTGACCCCCGGCCGCTCCCGGCCTGGACCATCGCGAATGCCCCTGTGGCGGAACTGGTAGACGCGCTCGACTCAAAATCGAGTTCCGCAAGGAGTGCTGGTTCGATTCCGGCCAGGGGCACCAGCCTTCGTTGCTTCGCAGCTACGGCTCGGCAAGCCCGACGCGCTTCCATCGATGCGAAGCAGCGAAGGCTGTCGCCCCGGAGCCTTGGCGAAGGCGGATTGGTTCAACGAAGCTCGTGGCTGCCGACCATGGCAGCATTCACCATTTCAATGCGGCCGTGCGCACCGGGGCGTCCCACAGCGCCGTCGTCTCGGCATCGAGCAGGCTCACCGTGAGCGAGCAGCCGGCCATGTCGAGCGAGGTGACGTAGCTGCCGACCAGCGAGCGCACGATGCGCAGGCCGCGCTGCTCGAGCATGCGGCGCGCGGCGTTGTACATCAGATAGAGCTCGATCGTCGGGGTGCCGCCGAAGCCGTTGACCAGCAGCAGGGCCTCGGAGCCGGCGGGGGCCGCGAGATCCTCTGCAATGGCTGTCGTCATCTCCGATGCGATCGCGTCGGCCGCTGCGAGTTTGACGCGGCGGCGGCCCGGCTCGCCGTGGATGCCGACGCCCATCTCCATCTCGTCCTCGCCGAGCGCGAAGGTCGGCGTGCCCGCGGCAGGCACCGTGCAGCTGGTCAGCGCCACGCCCATCGAACGGGTCCGCGCGTTGACGCGCTCGCCGAGCGCGACGCAGGTCGCAAGATCGGCGCCCTTCTCGGCGGCAGCGCCAACGATCTTCTCGACGATCAAGGTGCCGGCGACGCCGCGGCGTCCGATGCTGTAGGTCGATTTCTCGACCGCGACGTCGTCATCGGTCACGATGGTGGCGGTCTTGCCTTCGGCGATCTCGGCCGCCATCTCGAAATTCATGCGGTCGCCGGCATAGTTCTTGACGATGAACAGCACCCCGGCATCGCCCGCGACCGCCTGCGCGGCCTCGACGATCTGGTCCGGCGTCGGCGAGGTGAACACCCGTCCGGGACAGGCCGCATCCAGCATGCCGTGGCCGACGAAGCCGGCATGCAGCGGCTCATGCCCGCTGCCGCCGCCCGAGACCAGCGCGACCTTGTTGCGGTTCGGCTCGCGGCGGCGCACGAATTTGCGCTCGGCGCCCAGCGCGACCAGATCGGCATGCGCGGCCGCAAAGCCATCGAGGCTCTCGGCGAGCACGTTGTCGACCGCATTGATGAACTTCTTCATGGTGTCCTCCCCGCTTCGTCCGAAGCTTCGTTCCGATCAATCGGAACGAAGCTCCAGATTCTTGTTTTGACGCGCTTTCTTCACGCGAACCGGTATCCGCTTCGCTCGAAAACGCTTTGGTGGCGTTCTCGCCTATTTTTCCCGCATGATGCCGATCAGGCGCCGCGTGAATTCCTGCAGCAGCGTGTCGAGCTCGGCATTGCGCTTGGCGCTGCCGAGATCCGGCAGATGCAGCGTCAGCGTCCGCTCGTGCGATCCCTCGCTCAGCCGGCCGACACGGCGCGGATGCGCCCGCGCATAGGCGCGCAGAAAGGCGGCCTTCGCCTGCGGCGGGAAGTGGCAGACATCGAAGATCGTGTTGAGATGCTGTACCGGGATCGGCACCGGATAGGCCGGGTTGCTGATCTGGCTGACGAAGCTGCGGTTCTTGCCGATGGCATGCGCCAGACGCAGCCGCATCCCCGACGGGCGGCTCTCAAGCACTTCCTTGAAGATGCGCTTGTAGGCCGCAACCGCGCCGGCTTCGGGTGCTTCATCCGCCGCCGTGTCAGCCAACACTGCCTCCGCTGCTCAGCCGGTCGATGGTGTGCTTGATCTGCGCCAGTGCCGAGGCGTTCACCGACAATTCGCGCAGGCCGCAATTCAGCAGCGCTGGAAGGCAGCGCGGATCGCCGGCCATGTCGCCGCACAGGCTGACGCTTATTCCAGCGCGGCGGCCGTGCTCCGCGGTCCGCGAAATCAGTTCGAGCACTGCGGGATGCAGGGGGTCCATCAGGGGGGCGAGAGCTCCGTTGGAACGATCGCAAGCCAAAACATATTGCGCGAGATCGTTCGAGCCGATCGAGAAGAATGCCGCCTTGAAGCTCGATATCGCCAGGGCCGCCGCCGGAACCTCGACCATGATTCCGAGCTCCGGGAGCATCGCGGCAATGCCGTCCGCCTGCAAGCGCTGCACGACGTCGGCGAACAGCTTCCGCCCCGCCTCGAGCTCGTCGGCCTGCGTCACCATCGGGAACATGACCTTGAGATTGCCGCGCACCGCGGCGCGGGCCAGCGCGCGGAGCTGAACGGCAAAGATCTCGGGCCGGGCGAGGCAAAGCCGCAAGCCACGGACGCCGAGGAACGGATTGGCTTCGCCGTCGAAGGTGAAGCCGGGCACCGGCTTGTCGCCGCCGGCGTCGAAGGTGCGGATCGTCACGGGCCGCTGGCCGGCCCAGCGCAACACCGCGTCATAGGCCTGGAACTGGGTCTCCTCGTCCGGCAGCTCGCTCCGTCCGGCGAGCAGGAATTCCGTCCGCATCAGGCCGATGCCGTCGGCGTATTGCGCATCCGCATGTTCGAGGTCGTCGACGCGCTGGATGTTGATCAGGAGCTTGATGTGCTCGCCGCGCCACGAGGCCGTCGGCCGCCGCAGGATCGCGCGGGCCGATGCCCGGCTCTTGCGATGGCTCTCGCGCCGCTTCTCGAAGATGCGCACCTGCTCGGCGCTGGGATCGAGCTCCAGCGTCGCGCCTTCGCCGTCGAGCAGCGCCGTGGCGCCGGCATCCGGAATGGCGCCGAGCTGCACCACCATCGGGATGCCGCGCGCCCGCGCCAGCATGGCGACATGGCTGGTCGGACTGCCGTGCAGCAGCGCCAGGCCGCCGCCACCGGACCAGTCGATCTCCAGGAAGCGCGACGGCGGCAGGTCGTCGGCACAGACGACGCCTCCGCTCGGGATCTTCAGCGGCTCGCCCGCGTCGCCACGCAGGATGTGGACCACGCGGTCGCGCAGGTCGGCAAGGTCCGACGAGCGCGCCTGCAGATACTCATCCGCCGCCGAATTGTACTCCGCGATCTGCTCGTCGAGCGTCGAACGCCAGGCAACATCGGCCGGCCGGCCTTCGCCGATCGACGCGAAGATCGCCTCGATCAGGTCCTCGTCCTCCAGCAGCGCGACCTGGAATTCGAGGATCTGAGCAGCTTCGCCGCCGGCGCTGGCGGCAAGATCGGCGATCTGCCCGCTGGCGAGATCGATCGCCTTGCGCAGCGCGAGCGCCTCCTCGACCAGCGTGCCGGCCACCCGCTCGCCGCCCGCGCCCGCATCGACCCGGACCAGCGGACCATGGGCAAAGCCGATCGAGGCGGTCCTGCCGCGGTAAGCCGATCCTGCAGCGCCGCCCTGCATGCTAGCCTGCTCCATCCGGGAAATCGCTGGCGACCAAATCGACCAGCGCAGCCACGGCGGCCTCGGCGTCGCTGCCGGAGGCCTTGATCTCGATCGTGCTGCCGTGCGCGGCACGCATCGCCATGATCTTGGCCACGCTCTTGGCGTTGATCCATTCGGGCGCCCCGGCGACGCGCACCGAGATCTGGGCCTGGTACTTCTTGGCGAGCTTGGTCAGCTTGACCGCCGGGCGCGCGTGCATGCCGACCGCATGCACCAGCCGCACATTGCCGGTGAAGATCTGTCCGTCCGCTTTATCAAGCATACTCATCATCCATCATCGCATCGCCGACATTTCAATCGGCAGAGAGTTCCTCGGCCACCGCCTTGACCTGGGCCAGCGAGCTGCCGCCCGCCGCCTCGGTCGCCGCCATCACGGCGCCCTCGACGATCGGCGCATTGCAGACGACAACGAGATCGCGCCGCGCCGGCTCCAGCATCTCGACCGCCATTTCGCTGTTGGTCTCGGCACCGCCGAGATCGACCAGCACCGCGACGCCCTTGGGAGACCAGGCGGCATTGATGGCGTCGATGATCAGCGGCACGCTGGTCCCCAATCCGCCGTCGGGATTGCCGCCGCAGAACGCCACCTTGACCTCGCTGCCCACCATCTGCCGCACCATGTCGGCAGTTCCCTTGGCGATGTCGCTCGAGTGCGAGACGATCACGATCCCCACGGTCTCGGTCATGCCCGTGCCTCCAGGCCGGCGCACACCGCCTGCACCAGCACACAGCTCGACCGCGCGCCGGGATCGACATGCCCGACGCTGCGCGCGCCGAGGAACGAGGCGCGCCCCTTGGTGGCCTGCATCGGCGCGGTGCGTTCGACTGCATCGGTCGCCGCAGCGCGGACCCGCGCGATCAGATCCGGCTGGCCGGCCGCGGTCTTCAGCGTCTCCAGCACGGGCACCAACACATCCAGCATCGTCTTCTCGCCGACCTGCGAGCGGCCGCGCGCGCTCACCGCGTTCACGGCGCTGCCAAAGACATCGGCGAGATCGTCGGGCAGCTGCTTGTCGTGCGAGAGCGCCTCGCCCGCGGCGAGAAAGAAGCTGCCATAGAGCGGCCCGGAGGCGCCGCCGACCGTCATCACCAGGGTCTTGCCGATCATCTTGAACGCCTCGTCGAGCGGCTGCGCCGAGATGGCGTCGAGTTTGCCGAGCACGGCTTCGCAACCGCGCTTCATGTTGGTCCCGTGGTCGCCGTCGCCGATCGCCTGATCGAGGCTCGTCAGCTCCGGCGCGCTGGCGATGACCTGCTCTGCGGCCGCCTTGACCAACGATTTGAATGTCTCAGATGGCAACGACATCTCTTCGATCCTCTCGCCCCTCTAATGAACCGCCGCGGCAATCCGCTGCCCCGCACGGTCGAAACACAACGGATGCACCAGCTGCAAATCGACCTCCTGGCCGGCCTGCAGCGGCTGATGCGGATCCGCCAGCGTCACCAGCGTCTCGCCCTTATAGTCCAGATGAATATGATTCTGCTCGCCGAGGTGCTCGACCCGATGCACGCGGGCGACCATCCGCCCGCCATTGCGCGCGGCGAGCTGAAGATGCTCGGTGCGAATGCCGACCGTCTCGGTTCCCTGCGGCATCGCCACATCGGAGAGCAGTCGCGCCGGCAGGAAGTTGATCTGCGGCGTGCCGAGCCGCGAGGCGACGTAGCTGCTGGACGGGCTTTCGTAGATCTCGCGGGGCGTGCCGAGCTGAAGCAACTGGCCGTCTTTGATCACGCCGATGCGTGAGGCCATCGTCATCGCCTCGACCTGATCGTGGGTGACATAAAGAATAGTCGCGCCGAGCTCGATCTGGATCCGCTTGAGTTCGAGCCGAAGTTCGCTGCGGAGTTTTGCGTCGAGCGAGGACAGCGGCTCATCCATCAGATAGATCGAGGGATCGCGCACCAGGGCGCGGCCGATCGCCACCCGCTGCATCTCGCCACCGGACAGCCGGGTGGCGCGGTTGTTCAGCTTGCTTGCGATATGCAATAGCTCCGCGGTCTGCTCGACGCGCTTGCGGATGATCGGCTCCGCCACCCGCCGCGCCGGAGAACGCAGTGGAAACGCCAGATTGTCGTAGACTGTGAGATGCGGATACAGCGAGTATTGTTGGAACACGAAGGCGATGTCCCGCGAGCCCGGCGGATCGTGCGTCACGTCGCGCCCGTCGATCATCACGGAGCCCGCATCCGGGCTTTCGAGCCCGGTGATCAGCCGCAGCGTCGTGGTCTTGCCGGCGCCGCTCGGTCCGAGCAGCACCAGGAACTCGCCGTCGCTCACCGTCAGCGAGAGGTCGCGGACCGCTTCCACCGCGCCGAAGCGCTTGGTGACGTTGCGCAGGGTGACGTCAGCCATGGCGCGGGCTCTCCTTGCTGGCGGTCTTGATCGCAAGGCCGCTGCCGATGTCGAACAGCGCCAGCCGCTCGGCGTTGAATTCAAGACCGATGGTCTCGCCGATCCGCACCGATGCGCTGGAGGGCAGCCGCGCCGCGACCCGGCCATAGGCGGTGTCGACGGTGACGATCTGGGTGGTGCCGAGATATTCCGCGCCGAACACCTCGCCGCGCACGGCGCCAGCGTCGGCGAAGCGGATATGCTCCGGACGGACGCCGAGCGCCAATGGTGCGCTGGCGCGATCCTCGCGGATCTCCGGCACCGCGAGCCTCGTGTCATGAAAGCTGACGGCGCGATCGCCGGATTGCAGGCCGCCCTCGAAGCGCAGGAAGTTCATCGGCGGCGAGCCGATGAAATCGGCGACGAACATGCTCGCCGGCCGGTCGTAGACCTCCTGCGGCGTGCCGATCTGCTCGACCCGTCCCTTGTTCATGACGGCGATCTGGTCGGCCATCGACATCGCCTCGAGCTGGTCATGCGTGACATAGACGGTGGTCGCCTTGATGCGATCGTGCAGGTCGCGCAGCTCGCCGCACATCAGATGGCGGAACTCGGCGTCGAGCGCGCCGAGCGGTTCGTCCATCAGGAACGCCTTCGGCCGCCGCACCATCGCGCGGCCGAGCGCGACGCGCTGCCGGTCGCCGCCGGAGAGTTTCGAGGTCTTGCTCGACAGCAGATGCTCGATCCGCAGCATCCGCGCGGTCTCCTGCACCCGCTCGCGGATCTCGCGCCTCGCCATGCCCTGGCACTTCAGCGGGAAGCCGATGTTCTCCCCGACATTCATGTGCGGGTAGAGCGCGAACAGCTGGAACACGAAGGCGATATCGCGGGCTGCGGCGCGGTGGAACGTGACGTCCTCGCCGTCGAGCAGGATCTTGCCTTCGGTCGGCAGCTCGAGGCCGGCGATCATGCGCAAGGTGGTGGTCTTGCCGCAGCCGGAGGGCCCGAGCATCGCGAAGAACGTGCCGTCGTCGATCGTGAAGGTCGAGCCTTCCACCGCAGTGAACTGATCGAACGACTTGCGCAGGTTCTCGATGCGGATCTGTGCCATGGCCCTATTCCGGAAAATGGCTGACGATGACGAAGCCGACCGTGCCGGCCAGGATCGTCGCGAAGGAGTAGCTGTAGAGATCGATCGACCACGGCTGCACCAGCATGATGATGCCGCCACCGATCAAGGTCATCGCGACGGCCTCCCACGGCCCGCGACGAAACCAGCGAGATACTCCACTCTTGGTGGCCACAGCGCCGCTCATTTGCGCACCGCTCCGAAGGTGATGCCGCGCAGCAGATGCTTGCGGAGCAGCACGGTGAACATGACGATCGGGACGACGAAAAGCGTGGTCGCGGCGGCAACCGCCGGCCAGTCCTGCCCGCCCTCGCCGATGATGAAGGGGATGAACGGCGGCATGGTCTGCGCCTCGCCGCTGGTCAGCAGCACCGCGAAGGCATACTCGTTCCAGGAGAAGATCAGGCAGAAGATCGCGGTCGCCGCTATCCCGGTGACGGCCTGCGGCAACACCACCTTGCGCAGCGCCTGCAGCCGCGTATAGCCGTCGACCAGCGCCGCCTCCTCATACTCGCGCGGGATCTCGTCGATGAAGCCCTTGAGCAGCCAGACCGCAAGCGAGACGTTCACGGCGGTGTAGAGCAGGATCATGCCGAGCCGCGTGTCGGTCAGGTTGAGCTGCCGGTACATCAGATAGATCGGGATCGCCACCGCGACCGGCGGCATCATGCGCGTCGACAGGATGAAGAACAGCAGATCGTCGGCCAGCGGAATGCGGAAGCGCGAGAACGCATAGGCCGCGAGCGTTCCGAGGAAGACCGCAAGGAAGGTCGAGCCGAAACCGATGATCAGCGAGTTAACGAAGCGCGGCACGACCTTCGAGGGACCTGCGATCACCATGTCCCGCTTGCGCACCAGCTGGTCGTACCATGTCTCGGGCGGCGGCAGCTTGGCGATGAAGTCCGGCGTCTGGCGCGTCCGCACCGTGAACAGGTTGACATAGCCTTCGAGGGTCGGCTCGAAGATCACCTTGGGCGGATAGGCGATCGCATCGCTCTGCGACTTGAACGCGGTGGCGACGATCCACAGCAGCGGCAGGATCGTGATCACGGCGTAGAGGATGACGAGGCCGCCGGCGAACGCCTTGGTCCGCGGCGAGGCTTCGACGATCGAATGTGCGGTGGATCTGGTGGCGGCAGCGGTCATCGTTGCTTCACCTTGTTGAGCGTCTTGACGTAGATGTTGGCGGCACCGAACACGGTCACGAACAGGATGATGGCGAGCGCCGAGGAATAGCCGGTGCGCCACTTCTCGAACGCCGCGCGCTTCAGCGAGATCGACACCAATTCGGTGGTCGAGCCCGGCCCGCCGGAGGTCAGGAGATTGACCATGTCGAACATCTTGAAGTTCTCGATGGCGCGGAACAGCACCGCAAGCATCAGGAACGGCACCGTCATCGGCAGCGTGATCGACCAGAACTGCCGCCAGGCCGAGGCACGGTCGACCTCCGCCGCCTCGTAGATGTAATCGGGGATCGAGCGCAGCCCGGCGAGGCAGATCAGCATGACGTAGGGCGCCCACATCCAGGTATCGACCAGCACGATGGTCCACGGCGCGAGCGACACCTGCCCGGTCATGCTGAACGAGCTCGGCGGCACACCCGTGAACAGGCTGATCAGATAATTGAACGGCCCGATCTGCGGCTGCAACAGCAGCGTCCAGAAATTGCCGACCACCGCCGGCGACAGCATCATCGGCAGCAGGATGATCGTGGTCCAGAAGCTGTGGCCGCGAAACTGCCGGTTGATCAGCAGCGCAAGACCGAAGCCTACGACCACCTGCAACGCCACCGACGAGATCACGAACTGCGCCGTGGTCTGCAGCCGGAACCAGACATCCTCGTCGGTGAGGATGTCCCTGAAATTGTCGAGACCAACGAACCGCAGCGGCAGATAGGACATACTGAGGTTGAGGTTGGTGAAGGACAGCCGGATCATCCAGATCAGCGGAAAGATGTTGATCGCGAGCAGCAGCGCGATCGTCGGCGCGACGAACAGCCAAGCAATGGCCCGGTCAGACAGGCCGCGGACGCGCCGGGCGTCGCGGGATTTAACAGGCGTGCTCACGCCTGGCATCGTAGCATGATCGGGTTGCGAGATCGTCGTCATCGTGTCCATCGGCTGGGCTGGTTCGGCTTCCCCGGGGGCGGCCCTCGAGGAAGCCGGTTCAGGTGGAGTGTGGGCTTCTATTGCGAGGCGACTTCCTTGCCCTGCTCCTTGAAGACCTTGGTCCAGTCCTTGACCAGGAGATCCAGCGCCTGCTGCGCCGTGCCCTTGTCGGCAACGACGTAGTCATGCACCCGCTTCTGCATGTCGAGCAGCAGCTGCGCGTAGGACGGCTCGGCCCAGAAGTCCTTGACGATGCCCATCGACTCCAGGAATTGCGGCGCGAACGCCGCGCTCTTCGGGAACTCGGGCGCGTCGACCACCGCCTTCAACGCCGAATAGCCGCCGATCTGCCACCATTTCTGCTGCACGGCGGGCTGCGCGAACCACTTGATGTAGGCAAGCGCGTCGTCCTTGTGGTCGGAGGTTGCCACCACCGAGATGCCCTGGCCGCCGAGCTGGGTGAAATGCCCCTTCGGGCCGGCCGGATTGACGAAGAAGCCGATCTTGTCGCCGCCGACATTCGGATCCTTGTAGAGGCCGGGGAAGAACGCGAACCAGTTCATCTGCATCGCGACCTGGCCGGACTTGAAGGCATCGAGGCCTTCCTGCATGTAGGCGTTGGTCATGCCGGGCGCCGTGCAGCACTTGTAGAGCTCCTTGTAGAACTCGAGCCCCTTGGCCGCGTCGGCGGAATTGACGATGCCCTGCATCTGGTACGGCTTCTTCGGATTGTCGTAGGCGAAGCCGTAATTGTACAGCACGTTGGTCACGCCCATCGTGATGCCTTCCGAGCCGCGCTCGGTGAAGATGTAGGCGCCGTAGACTTTCTTGCCGTCGATCTCGCGGCCCTGGAAGAACTCGGCGACCTGCTTCAGCTCGTCATAGGTCTTCGGCGGCGCCAGGTCGCGGCCGTACTTGGCCTTGAACGCGGATTGAATCTCGGGTCGCGAGAACCAGTCCTTGCGATAGGTCCAGCCCACCGCGTCGGCCATGGCCGGCAGCGCCCAGTAGTTCGGCGTGTTCTTCGGCCATTGCGAATAGCCGACGACGGTCGCCGGGACGAAGTCGTCCATCGAGATCTTCTCCTTGTCGAAGAAGTCGTTGAGCTTGACGTACCACTTGTTCTCGGCGGCGCCGCCGATCCACTGGCTGTCGCCGATGATCAGGTCGCAGAGCTTGCCGTGGGAGTTGAGCTCGTTGAGGAAGCGATCGGCGTAGCTCGTCCAGGGGACGAACTCGTATTTCATCTCGATGCCGGATTGCTTGGTGAAGTCCTTGCCGAGCTCGACCAGCGCGTTGGCCGGATCCCACGCCGCCCAGCACAGCGTGAGCTGCTTGCCTTGCGCCGCGGCTTGCCCGCCGCCGAGAACGCCGAGTGCAGCGACCGCAACGACCGCGGACGCCGCCGTACTACGCAACCATCCCAATGTTCGCATAATCCATTTCCTCCCTATCGTTGAAGCACCTGACCCGCTCGGCGCATCCTGCCGGATTGACGCCGACACTCCGAAACCGAGTTGATGAGCGATGATGGAGAGCGAGACGAAACGCATCCGGACATTGCGGTCCGGATGGGCTGGGCTCCTCCCACACATCGGCTCGATGCGTGATGTTTATCGTTCTTGTAATACTAAACGTATTACTAAATTCCGGAACCCGTCAAGCCGGTTTCTGACGAGAAACGATGATGGACAGATCGCCATAAATGCCTGCACGAACCACCGCAATGCAGCAATGCCGGATGGCGAAAAACACCAGGGCCGGCTCGGCTTGATGTTTAGTTTGGCATTTTACTGAACGTTCAGCGTGGAGATGAAGACCCCGGCTGGCGTCCGACGCGGTTACGCGCGACCTCACCAAAATGACGAGAACGCGATCGCAGGCGAACTTCGGCACGATCGAAGCGCGGCATCGGAACATCCGAATTGTGAACGCCGCCGCGTCCCATACGCTTGCTCGAACTTCGGCAATCGGCTTGCAGCCCAAAAGGGGACCAACATGCCTGACGTTCTCGTCGAGACAAGGGAAGGCTGGCTCGCCGGCCGAAGCGACCAGTTCCTGTCCGCCATTCAGGACGCGATCAGCACAACACTCAGAACGCCACTACACGACAAGATTCTTCGGCTCGTGCAGCATGCACACGAGAACTTCGCGATTCCGGATTGGGCGAGCGAACGCTTCACCCATATCGAGATCACGATGTTTCCCGGCCGAGCCATCGCGACCAAACGCACGCTCTACAAGGCCATCGTGGACAGGCTGCAAAGCTTCGGTGTCCCGGCTAACGACGTCAAGATCATCCTGATCGAAGTGTCGCGCGAGAATGTCGCGATGCGCGGCGGATATGCCGCTTCCGATTTCGACATCGGATACGAGACAGCCGTCTAGCTAAGCGCCCGAGCGGCGTACGCCGGAACTTGAACACATGAAATGAGCTGCCACCGTGCGGGGCGGAGATCCCTCACTGGTTCAGGTTCGGCGGAATGTCCTTGGCCGCCTTCGGTCCCGGCAGCGAGCTGAGATAGGCGTGGATGTCGGCGGCATCCTTGTCCGACAGCACGTCGGCCGAGAATGACGGCATGTCGTTCGGCGCCTCGCGCAGGAAGGCGATGAAGGATTCCACCGGCAGCGCGATCTGCGCCAGCGCCGGCGTCAGATAGTTGAAGCGGCCGCCCTGCCCGGCGCGGCCGTGGCATTCGAAGCAGCCGTCGGCAAGATAGAGCCGCTTGCCGTTGACGGGATCGCCGGCCGGCGCGTCCTCGGCGCGCGATGTGACGACGCCGGCAACGAGAGCTCCCGCGATCGCCGCGACGGCTGCAAGGCGCTTCAGCGTTCGACTGATGGTCATAACTGCCACCCCCGCTTCACCGCTGATCCATCACGACGTCGAGCAGCGCCGGCTGGCCGCTCTTGACCATCGCGATCGCGCGCTTCAGCGCGGGCGCCAGCGCATCCGGATCGCGGATCGGCCCCTCGCCATAGACGCCGAAGCCCTTGGCGAGGGTGGCATAGTCGACGAACGGATCCTTGATCGTGGTGCCGATATCGGCGTTGGTGATGCCGCGGCTGAGGCGTGCCGCCATCGCCTGCAGATACATGTATTCCTGATGATAAGCGCGGTTGTTGTGCACGATGTAGAGCATCGGGATCTGGTGATGCGCGGCGGTCCACAGCGTCGACGGCACGAACATGAAGTCGCCGTCGCCGCCGATCGCAACCGTCAAGCGTCCGTGCCGCTTGTTGGCGAGCGCGGCCCCGAGCGATGCCGGCAAGGTGTAGCCGACACCGCCGCCGCCGGCGACGCCGTTCCATTGATGCGGCTTGGTGAAATTCCATAAGCGATGCGGCCATGCGAGGCCGATCGAGGTGCCGACCAGCGACCAGTCCTCGTCCTTGATCTGGCTGTAGAGCTCGGCGCACAGCCGCGCCGTGGTGATCGGGCTCGCATCCCAGCCGATCGTGGCGTCGAGCTTGGCCTGCTCGACGGTGGCGAGCTTGGCTGCCGCGAGCTTCTTGCCGCGCGCGTCGAACACGGTCTTGCGACCCTCGTCGACCAGCCGCTTCACCTGCTCGGTCAGCACCGGCAGGCTCGCTTCGGCATCACCTGATATGTCGAGATCGACCTCCTGGTAGCGGCCGAAATCCTGGTAGTTGGCCTTCATGTAGAGGCCGCGGGTGCCGAGCGTGACGATCTTGGCGGTCTTCTTGTAGCGCGGCTCCGAGCTGCGCACGATGCGATCGTGGAAATCGCTGAGCGAGCCCCAGATGTCGTTGACCTCCATCGCCAGGATCAGATCGGCCTGCGACAGGATCGAGCGGCGGAACGACTGGTTCAGCGGATGGCGCGAGGGAAAATTCATTCGGCCGTAATTGTCGATCACGGCGCATTGCAGGGTTTCGGCAAGCTCCACCAGCCGCGGCATGCCGGCCGGCGTGCGCGCCATCCGGTCGCACAGGATCACTGGATTTTCTGCCGCCACGAGCATCTTCGCGAGCTGGGCCAGCGCCGCGTCGTCGCCCTGCGGCGGGGTCGCCGGGGTGAATTTCGGGATCCGGAGGCGGTCGCGATTCTCGATCGGATTTTCCTGCAGCTCCTGGTCGAGCGACAGCATCACCGGCGCCATCGGCGGCGTGGTCGAGATCTTGTAGGCGCGCATTGCCGATTCAGCGAAGTGCTGCAGCGAGGCCGGCTGATCGTCCCACTTGACGAAGTCGCGCGTGAGCGCCGCGGGGTCGATCGCCGAATGCGGCCATTCGGCGCCCGGCGCGCGCTTGTCGGCTTCCATGATGTTGCCGCCCATCACAATGACGGGGACGCGATCACACCAGGCGTTGTACATCGCCATCGACGCGTGCTGCAGCCCGACCACGCCATGGCAGATCATGGCGAGCGGCTTGCCTTCCATCTTGGCGTAGCCCTGGCCCATATGCACCGCGATCTCTTCATGCGGGCAGGTGATGATCTCGGGCTTCTTGTTGCCGCCATGATTGATGACCGCCTCGTGCAGGCCGCGGAAGCTCGACGCGCAGTTCATCGCGAGATACTCGATGTCGAGCGTCTTGAGCACGTCGACCATGAAGTCGCCGCCGCTCGAGGTCTGATTGACCGGATCTGCCGGCGGCGGCATCGCATCCGCAGCCGCGAGCTTCGCGCCGGGCGGCGCCGCTTTGGGTCGCGGCTCCGGAAACGCTGACATCGCGGTGTTGGCCGCAGCCGGGGTGCCCAGCGCTGCCGCGCCGGCGATCGTTGCACCTTTCAGGAAATTGCGGCGGCTGGAATCGGGCGCGCCATCGCGGCGCGAGTTGCTTCGCTTCGACATGGCGTCCTCTCCGGGAACTTCAACCAGATGCCTACGAGCTCATTGCTTGTTGGCATCAGTGTCGTCCCGAAGCTCGCGAGCCGTCAATACACAGACGCGTAAGCGTGCAGCTTTTGGCTGAGATGCTCCGCAAGATTGGCATGGGAAGCCAGACAATGCGGTCACGCATTGCTACGTGCCGCGCAGGTTGCGTTGACGGACTCAGCCCCGCACGCGACGGCTGAGACGGGCGCAGATCATGGCCGCCGTCGCACGGCCCGCATCCGACGCCTTCGGCAAGATCTCGGCCGCCAGACGGAATTTGCCGTCATATTTTGGCCATAGCCCGTTTCTTAAAGGCCCGGGCGGGCCATGTCCCGCCTCTGTTTTGCGTCGTCCGGCCGCTGCGGTCGCTTCGCAACCAAATCGCAGATCATCGCTGCGCCTCCCCCACAACACGGATGGTCTGCCAACAACAAGAGGACTTTGTAATGCGTAAAACTCTCGCGGCTGTCGCCGTGCTCCTGGCCTTTGCTTCATCCGCTGCCGAAGCCCGCGGCCGTCATCATAACCATCGACATTACGCACACGGACATTCCGGTCGCCCGGCGGCGTGGTGCGGCTGGTTCATGCGCACGCAGGTCGGCAGCGACCCGGGTCCGCAATACAATCTGGCGCGATCCTGGGCGCGATACGGCACCAATGCCGGCGGCCCTTCGGTCGGCGCGATCGTCGTCTGGCGCCACCACGTCGGCAAGATCGTGGGTCAAGAGAACGGCCAGTGGATCGTGCAGAGCGGGAATGACGGACACGCCGTGCGCACGCGGCCGCGTTCGCTCGCCGGCGCCATCGCGTTCCGCAACGCCTACGCCCAGTTCTAGAGCATGATCCGGAAAAGTGGGAAGCGGTTTTCCGAAAAGATCATGCTCGAACAAAGAGCCAAAGCGCGATGACGATTCGACCCAATCTCATCGCGCTTCAGGGAACTTCGCTTCAGCGCTGACATCCGAGCGTGCGACGCCGAGCGGTATACGAACCGTTCATCATCGCGGCTTACGCTCAAGCGGGGTTTCGCCTGAAGCCCTCAGACGGGCGCCGTCACCTGAGTTGACCAGGTGGCGGCGCTTTTTCAGGAATGCACCAGCTTGCCTCAGAAATCGAAAAAAGCCGCGCCAGTCTCCACGACTGCTTCCTGTTGGTCGGCCGCTTACGTCAGCTTCTGCAATGGCGTGACGGTTTTCGCTGTGACCGGCGGCGTTCTCGGCTTCCTGCTGGCCGCCAAGCGCTATCTCTAGACGGCGCATCTCAGCGCCTTACCTGGCTGCTCAGATAGGCGCAGAACATGTCAGCCATGGCGTCGGCATAGGCCTTGATCTCCGCGCGCGTTCGCGGGCTCTCCGAGAAATTCTGGCCCACCGTGCTCAGCGTCGTCTTGATCAGATCGCCGGCCATCGCGCGGATCGCGTCGGAGGTTTGCGGCAATGCCTCGCGCATGAAGGCCGCGACGATGGCGACGGCCGGCTGATCACATCCGACCGATGCGATCGATCTGGTGCTGCTCGACGGCGCCAAGGCGCTCTATCCCGACATCCTCGATCTCGTCGAGAGCCGCCTGAAGCCGGACGCCTACGTCGTCGCCGACAACGCCGATTACAGCCCCGACCATCTGGCGCGGGTGCGCTCGCCGGAGAGCGGTTACGTGTCGGTGCCGTTCGGCGGAGACGTCGAGCTATCGATGTGGCTCGGCTGAGGCAGATGCCGGCAGAGCGCGCGAGGGTGGCCCCTTGATCTTGTCGATGACGGCGGACAGCCGCGCGCGCTTTGCCTCGTCGTTGACATACTGGAGGCTGACCTGGAGGTCGCGAAGAACACTGCTCACTTTCCACTTCGCTTGCCCCTCGGCAATCACCTGCACCGCCAACTCCTCGGCCTTGTCCGGCTCACCGAGATCGAAGGCCGCAGCAAGCAGGGTCGGGCGCAGCCATTCGTCAGCGAGCTTCAGCGACCTCGCGCGCTCGCAAGCAGCGATCGCAAATCGGACAGTATCTTGTGCAAGATCCTCATCGCCCTTCTCCGCGCGGGCACGATAGAGCCGAGGCAGATTGCTCGAGCAGTAGTAAGCATTGAAATCAAGCCGCATTCCTCGTTCATAGCAGTCGATTGCCTGGTCGCGCCGCTGTCGGCGATCGTCCTCGTCCGAGGCATCGTCTGCGAGGCGTTTATAGCGGCCTCCCATCAGGCCAAGACGCTCCGGGGTTGGCCCCGCAAAATCAATCAGTGTTTGAATCTCGGCGATGGCGTCGGTGGGGTTGCCGACTTGAGCAAGCGCGAACGCACGATTCTCCTGCACTTCCGGCTCATTGGCGAAGAGATCAGGCAGCTTGCATATGTAATCGAGCACCAAGCTCCAATCGGCCTTGCTGTCGACGCAGTCGCGCAGCAGCAACAACAACGCGAGCGCCTTCGCATAGGTCGCCGGCGGATTGCCCTCCGCGGCAATCAACTCCGCAGCACGCTTCATGCGATCTTTCTCCGCGGCTGCGCGCACCGCGCGTATCTTGGTCTGAAACGCGGCTTGCTCTGCGAGCTGCCCGCGCATCGTTATTGCCTTGCGTGGGTCAACCTTGTCGGGATAACCCGGTATCGACTGGTGCATCGGCGAAATCCCCGCGGCAAGCGCCTTGATCGGCTCCTTGATCGCGGCCTGCATCGCGGCGGCGGTTTCTGGCGTGATCTCCCCTTCCGGGAGCGGGTAGCGAACGGTCCGCAACTGCACGACATCGAACAACTGCTTGGACCAGTCGGCCGCAAGCAACACGCAACCCGTCTTTTGCGATGCGTGACGAATGCCGACTTCGTAGTACACATTCCCGTTCGGAATCGTCATGTCGGCCAGCACGAGATCGGCGAAGTAGATCCGCTCCAGCATTTCGCTGACGATCAACGCACTGGTGTCCTGATCGGCGCGTACCGGCTCATAGCCCAGCGCCTTGATGGCCGGAACGTAGGCACGATCCCAAAGCGCGTTGAAGTCGATTTCGGCCGGCCCACGACCGGATTCGGCCTGGGTCGGCTTGCGACCGTAAGGCATGATCATGAAACACGACGGCATTCTTGAAATCTCCTAGTCCCATAATTTTTTCGTATCCAGCCAGTAAACCCACGTCGTCCTGCGCCCGGCCTCATCCATCAGGTGCTTGGCGCCGCCGGGGCCATCGCCGCCTTCGCCGTTCCACAAGCAGACGAAGGCGAGCTTCTTGTCGCCGAACCGGGCGGCCCGCTCCAGCATCCATTGATTGTCACGCTCGTAGGCATTTTCGCCGGCGGGCAGCGGACCGAGCTCGTCCGGCATGACGTGGAGCGTCGCCTGCGATTTCGCCGCGAGATAGCGCGCGCGCCAATCGCCGCCGGCGAAATCGACCGACCCGGCAAGGAACGTCGGCTCGTCGAACGGAATGTAGATTTCAACCCGCATGCCCCGCGCGAGCGCGGCCTCCGCAAACAGCAGATCGCCGCCGCAGGCGCCGCCGCAAATGGCGAGATCGCCCTTGGCCGCACCGATCTTCGCAAGCGCGTCGGCGATCGCAGCGGCCGCAACCGGCTCCTTGTCCGGCGGGAAGCGTGGCGTTTTTCGATCTGGCGCATCGATCATGTGACCGCTGAAGAGAACCACTATGTTCGGTGATCCGGCGCTTTGCTCTGTGGTCATCGTGACACCCGGCTGATGATTGGATCTTTGTGTCGCGGTGACGAACTTAACTGAAGGCGATTCTCCAGTCGAAGCCGGGATCCGGGTGTCGGGGCAACAGCCGACCGATCACGGCCAAAGGCTCAATTGGGCGCGCCCTCGCTCGGCGCCCGGACGCGAAATGAAGCGATGCGTTCCCGTCGACACATCGGCCGAGTTTTGAGAACTTTAGTCAATCCATCCCAGAGCAGACCGCGCATCGCGCGCCGGTTCCCTGGGAATGTTGCACATGACACATCCTAAGGTATAGTGAGATATTTCACTGGCTGGCGGTTTTTCTTTTTCGCGGCCAATGACCGCAAATTCCAGGGACAGGCTATCATTCGGTCCGCGGCGAGACATGGAGCCGCGATATTCAGCGGACGAGACACGGCCGGCCGTCGCATAAAGTTCATGCAGATCGGATTTTGCCATGCCAAACGATTTCTCGGTGTTTATCAGCCATCGCGCCGAAGACAGATTTCTCGCGCGCCTTCTGAAGGCGCGGCTCGAGTATCTCAGCAGCCTGGACGGACAACGTTCGGTGGAATGCTTTGTGTGCGAGGAAATTCCCGGTGGCGCGGAATGGCGGCAGTGGATGATCGACAACACGGCGAGAGCCGACTGCCTGATCTTCATCCACACCAACGCCGAGCACAATTGGACGTGGTGCGCGTCCGAGATTTCGCAATTCGACGGCTACAAGCGCGCGCTGAAGCTAATGTCCAAAGTGCTTTGGTTCTCGGTCGATAGCTCGCCTTCGTTTCCGATGCTGGCGGAGAATGAATTTTACGGAATTAGCGACGACGAGGTCCGGCGGTTTCTCGAGGATCTGTTCGTGCGACCGACCTTCGGTGCCGTACCGCTGCGGCCCAAGCTGAACGCCAATCACGCCCGCGACTTCAACGAAGCGGTGAAGGACCTGCACGCGCAGTTCATGCAGATCACCCGCCCGGAAGAGCTGTTCCGTCTGCGGCTGCGCATCGTGTTCAGCGACGAACTGTCGTTCCGGCAGAAGGCCGAAACGCTGCGGGCATTGCCGCCCGCGGACCGTGCGCGCGGCTTTCTGAAGGATGCGAAACTGGAGGCGGACGCGGCCACCACCACGTTGCTGTCCGGTCCCGATACGGCTGATCTCGACTGGGAGGATCTGCTCAGCGCGCAAAACCGCTACGACAGCGGCGCCTGGCTCGACGAGTTGACGGGCTACATCGCGAATTCGTTCGCCGACGTGGATATTGCCAGCCGGCGAAGCCGCGAGCAGGTCCTCAGTCCGATATTCCGCGATTTGAAGCTGTATCAACCGGTCATTGCCCGGCTCGAATATCTCGACAGCACGCCGTTCTCGGTCGTCATCATCTTCGTGCCGATGCCGCCATTCAGCGAGGATCCAAGGCTGATGGTCGCGCAGAACATGCCGAAGGACATCGTCTTCCTGTCGATCCTGCTGCGGCTGGCGAGGCGCTTCCGATGGTCGTTTCTCGAGCCGCTCTACAACGCAGTTGAGAACCTGGACGACGACTTCACCACCAAGCGATGGGATGATCTGCTCGCGCGCTACCACGAATGCCTGGAAAACCTGGATTCGATCCTGCGGCAGGGCAACATGCGCGAGCTCGAAACCGTCGGCGACATCAAGTCGGCGATCAACATCTCCGACGACGCCCTCCTGAAGGAGATGTTCAAGGATTGGGGAACATTTCAGACGCGGCTTGCGCAGGCCATCGAAAAGAAATCACCGGGCGATGTCAGGCAGACGCTGGAGCCCTGGTTGAAGCGCAACAAGGACTTCATGAAACAGCTGCTGGTCGAGACCCAGAGCAAGGTGGAGAAGCTGCGGCCGCTGGAGGCCCGCTGAAAGCCGGCTCGACCGACCCTTGCGCTCAGATCATCGAGGCGACGCGCTCAAGGCCGATCAGGCGCGCCAGCGAGCGGACCTCGTTCTTCTGGTCCTCGCGAAGCTGGAACAGCAGCGGCATCGCCGCCGACTTCAGCTGCTGCACTTCCTCGGAGTCCGGATCGATCGGCATGCCGCCGGCGGCGGGATCGCCCTGGCGCTTGGCGTGGATCTTGCGGGCGACGGCGCGCAGCGCGGTCTCAACCGCCGGCCAGTAATATTCCTGCGACGACGACAGCTTCAGCCGATCCTTGATCCCGGCGATCTGCGCATCGCTGAGCAGGGCATAGTTCTTTTGTGGCGCCGGCTTGGCGGCAGCCTTGGGCTTCGGCGGCGCGGCGGCGGCCGGCGCAGGTACCGGCTCCGCGATCTTCGGCTGGGCGGCATCGACGGGATCACTCAGCTTCGGCAGGCCGATATCGGCGGGCTCGGCCGACGCGTAAGCTTGGCGCACGCTATCGGTCGCGCCCGGTATCGCGGCTTGCGCGCGCAGCAGCAGCGGCGACGGGTCGGCGGGGGTCACGGCCGGTCCGGCGGGCACGTCAAAGGAGGCGGCGACAAGCGTCGTGACCGCGAGCTTGTCCTGCTTGCTGGTGCGATTGGCGACCGGGCCGACGTCGGCCTGCGCCGCCGGCAGGCTGTCACGGCCCAAAATCGCTGTGATCGCGGCGCCGGCGAGAAGGAAGCATGTCAGCGCGGCGAGGGTGATGGCTCTGGTCAAAAATTACTCCATTCCCGGCCGGTGTCACCGCCAAGCTGGCCGCCAAATGCGGCGTTAGCGTGCCGTGACCGCGCCAAAGAGGTGAAATCGTCCCGAAACGGCCCGAAAAATCAGGCCGCAGCGTCAAGCTCATAGGCTTCCTGGATGTCCGCCACGATCTCATGCGCGGTCCAGAGGGCGCCGGGCTGGACCGTTTGCAGGCTGACCGTCCAGTTGGTGCGGCGGGTGCGCGGCGTGCTGACGATGTCGAATTCGACCTGGCGGCACAGCGGGTGCCGCTGCAGGGCGTAGAACACGCGGGTCCGGAGTTCGTCGAGCGATGCCGGGGTCTTGGAGAGCGCCTCAAAAGCCATGTCGCATTCCCACAACTGCCGGGCGGCCCGGCCGTATTGGCGGACCATCCCTGGCGCATAGTTGGGACTGGCATGGTTAATGCCGCGTTAAGCGGACGGGCGGGTTCTGGCGGCCAAGCGGCCGCCGTTCGCGATGGATCAGCCGAGCCGCACCCGCGCGCTCGCCGCCACATACTCGGCGATCGTCTGCGCGACGAGATCATCGACCGCGAGCACACCGGTCACCCCTGAAGCGGAGTGACCGCCGCTCCAGATGTCGCGCCAGCGCTTGGGGCGGCTTTCGCGGGCACCGATGTCGATGTCCTTGCCGATGTCGATCGCGCCACGCGCGGGCAGGTTATCGGGATCGAGACCGGCGGCCGCGATCGAGGGCCGCAGCATGTTGGTCTGCAAGCCCGTGAACGCGGTCGTGAGCAGGATGTCGTCGGCGGTCGCATCGACCAGCATCTGCTTGTATCTCGCATCAGCCATGCTCTCGCGCGTCGCGATGAACTTGGTGCCCATATAGGCGAGATCGCAGCCGAGCGCTTCCGCGGCGCGCAACGCATGGCCATCGCTGATGCCGCCGGCCAGCACGATCGGTCCGTCGAAGAATGCGCGCACCGCGCGGACGAACACGAAGGGATTGAGCCAGCCGGTCTGCCCGCCGGCGCCGGCAGTGAGCAGCACGAGCCCGTCGGCGCCGGCCGCGACCGCGCGCTCGGCGTGACGGATCGAGGCGACATCGGCAAACACCAGCGCGCCGGCCTCGTGCAGGGGCGCGAGCACCGGCGCGGGCGAGCCGACCGAGGTGATCACGAGCTCGGGCTTGTGCCGCAACAGCACGACGAGATCCTGCTGCAGCCGCGTGTTGGAGCGGTGCACGATCAGGTTCGGACAGATCGGCGCCGCCGCTTTGCCGCTTGCATCCTCTTGCGCCCGCAGGCGGCGCGCGATGTCGCCGAGCCACGCATCGAGTTGTTCCGTCTCACGGCAATTCACCGTCGGAAACGAACCGATCACGCCGTTGCGGCAGGCGGCTACCACCAGTTCGACGCCTGATACCAGAAACATCGGCGCCGCGATCAGCGGCAACCGGAGGCGATCGCGAAAGCGCGCAAGAAGATCAGCGGACAAGTTGTTTCTTCTTTGCATCATTGTGTTAGCGTTGCCGCCAACATTGGCACGCAAGAGGCCAAACACAAAGCGGGAGGAGACCACCACATGAGCAATCCGCTCCATGCATTTCCGGCCACGTGCGAGCAGACCTTGCGGGCGCTGGCGCGTTATCCGTCACGTACGGCCTTCGCGTGGCCCGGCGGCTCGCTCAGCTATCAGGGCGCGACCGACCTGATCGGACGGATGCAGAGCGTGTTCATGCGGCTCGGCTTCGCGCCGGGCACCCGCGTCGCCTTTCTCACCGCCAACCGCGCCGACAGCTGGTGCGCCGGTGTCGCCGCGCAATTGTCGCGGCTCGCCATCACTTGGCTGCATCCGCTCGGCTCACTCGACGACCAGCTGTTCCAGCTCGAGGACTCCGAGGCCGAGATGCTGATCGTCGACGGCATCACGTTTCGCGACCGCGGCGGCGAGCTTGCGGCGAAGGCGCAGGGGCTGAAGACCATCTTCACGCTCGGCCCGGCGGAATACGGCGCCGACCTGTTGCAGGTGGTCGACGACGCCGGCAGCGCGACCGCGAAAAACTTCGCCCGCGAGGACGACATCTCGACCCTGAACTACACTGGCGGCACCACCGGCAAATCCAAGGGCGCGCTGCGCTATCACCGTGAATATGGCGGCTTTGCCTCCGCGATCCTCGCCGACTTCGAGATTCCCGAGACGCCGCGCTACCTCACAGTGGCCCCCATCAGCCATGTCGCGGGTACAAAAGTGCTGCCGACCTTGATGCGCGGCGGCACCGTGCACATGCTGAAGGCGTTCGATCCTGAAGCGGTGTTCAAGACCATCGAGCGCGAGAAGATCAACTTCACGCTGTTGGTGCCGACGATGATCTACGTGATGCTGGATCATCCGGCGCTGCCAAAGGCCGACCTCTCCTCGCTCGAGCTGTTGCTGTACGGCGCGTCCGCGATGTCGCCGAGCCGGCTGGTCGAAGGCATCGAGCGGATCGGCCCGGTGTTCTCGCAACTCTACGGCCAGACCGAATGCTATCCGGTCTCGGTGCTGCGCAAGGCGGACCATGACCCGAAAACGCCGGAACTGTTCCTGTCCTGCGGTTTCCCGATCGCCGCCTGCCAGGTGAAGATCCTCGATCAGGACGACCAGGAGGTCGCGACCGGCGAAGCCGGCGAGATCTGCGTGCGCGCCACGCACGTGATGGCCGAATACTGGAAGCGGCCCGATATCACCGCCGACACGCTGAAGAGCGGCTGGCTGCACACCGGCGACATCGCGCGCAAGGACGAGCGTGGCTACCTGTTCATCCTCGACCGCAAGAAGGACATGATCGTGTCCGGCGGCTTCAACATTTTTCCACGCGAAGTCGAGGATGTCCTGTCGCAACACGCCGACGTCGCGATGGTCGCCGTGGTCGGCGTGCCCGACGACAAATGGGGCGAGGCCGTCACCGCCGTCGTGGTGGCACGCGAGGGTGCCACACCCGACGCCGACGAGCTGATCGGCCTCGTCAAGGCGAAGAAGGGCTCGGCACACGCACCGAAGCAGATCCAGTTCGTCAAGGAGCTGCCGATGACCGGCGTCGGCAAGGTAGACAAGAAGGTGCTGAAGGCGCGCTTCTGGGCGGGCCGCGACCGCATGGTGGGGTGAGGGCCCGGCTGCGCGCACAAACCGCCACCGTCATGCTGAGGAGGCCGCGCAGCGGCCGTCTCGAAGGATGCACGGCCCCGATGTTTCAGCGCGCCCCGGCCATCGCGGCGACAGCCGGGCCGTCGCCCTTCGAGACGCCGCTTCGCGGCGCCTCAGGATGACGGTGAGAGAGTGGTGGGCGCAGCAAGAGTATCCGCGCTGGCACCCGCCGCGGCCGCTTGCTGCCTCACGCCCTGTCCCAGCAGCTGATCCAGCCGCTCGCGCAGCTGATCCTGGTGGTAGGGCTTCGCCAGCCGCGGCAGATCGACCTGAAAACCGTCCGGCAGTTCGGCATAGCCGGTGGCGAGCAGGACGAGGAGCTGCGGCCGCACCTCGCGCGAGGCCGCGGCGAGCTCGATGCCGGTCATGCCGGGCATCACGTGATCGGTCATCATCAGGTCGATCTCCTGGTCGCTCCTCAGGATATCGAGCGCGTGCGGTCCGGAATTGGCACCGATCACGCGATGGCCGAGGTCCTCCAGCATCTCCATGGTCGACATCGCGATCAGCGGATCGTCGTCGACGAGCAGGATCACCGCCGAGCGCCTGACCGGCCGCGCCGCGGGCGCCGGGCTCTCCGCTTCCGGCGCGGCCGTCGCGACCGGCAGCACCAGCACCGCGGTGGTGCCCTTACCCACCGCGCTCGACAGCTGCAGCGCGCCGCCGAGCTGCACCGCGAGCCCATGCACCATCGACAGGCCGAGCCCGGTACCCTTGCCCACCGGCTTTGATGAGAAGAACGGTTCGATCGCCCGCTTCAGGACATCCGGAGCCATGCCTGTGCCGCTGTCGATCACCGACAGTTTCAGGTAGTTGCCCGGCCGCAGCGCCTGATCGCTCCTGGTCTGCTCGTTTTTGGCCTGCCAGGCCGCAAGGCGGATCTCGATCACACCGCCATCCGGCATCGCATCGCGCGCATTGATCGCAAGGTTGAGCACCGCGAGCTCGAGCTGGTTGGTATCGACGCAGGCCGGCGGCAATCCGTCGGGAATGTGGAGCCGCAACGCGATGCGCGGTCCGAGCGAGCGCTCGAGCAACTCACTCATGTCACGCACCAGCGCGCCGAGATCGACCGGCACGGCGCGCAGATCCTGCTGCCGCGCGAATGCCAACAGCCGCTGCGTCAGCGAGGCGCCGCGCTCGGCGCCCTGCAAGGCGCCGTCGACCAGCCGGTGCAGCCGCGGATCCTCCGGCAACCGCTTGCGCAGCAGATCGAGATTGCCCATCACCGCCATCAGGAGATTGTTGAAGTCGTGCGCCACGCCGCCGGTGAGCTGGCCGATCGCCTCCATCTTCTGGGCATGGCGGAGCTGCTCCTGCGCCTTCTCGCGCGCGGCGACCTCCTTCATCAGATCGGCGGTGCGCTGCTCGACCCGCTGCTCCAGCGTCGCGGTGAGCTCGGCAAGCGCGGATCGCTCGGCGGCAAGCTGCGCCAGCAGCGCCTCGCGCTCGATCTCCGCGGTCTTGCGCGCGGTGATGTCGGAGCAGACCCCGACCAGCGACCGGATGCTGCCGTCCGGCCGGCGCACCGCGCGGGCGCGGACGTCGACCCAGTGCTGACTGCCGTCGGGCCAGATGTTGCGATACTCGATCTTGTAGTCGGCGCCGGTCTTGAGCGTGTGCTCGACGACCTCCTGCCGCCGGGCGCGGTCGTCGGGATGAACCGCCTCGAGCAGGTCCTGATAGGTGAACGGCAGGTCCGCGGCGCGCCCGAAGAAGCGCTTGCAGGTCGCCGAGGCCTCCAGCTCGAAGCCCGGTATGTGCAGTTCGAGCGCGCCGAGATGGCCGGCATCGAGCGCCGTCTGCAGCAGGCTTTCGCTCTCGGTGAGGTCTTCGAGTATCGCGCGGGTCTGGTATTGGCGGCGACGGCCGCGCACCGCCGCCGCGACCAGGCTGACCAGCGTGGTCGGATGGAACGGGCGCTCGATGAAGGTCACATTGCCGAGCGCGCGGCCGAGCCGCGCCGCTTCGGGGCTGCGCTCGGGCCCACCGCCCTCGCTCATCAGCACGATCGGGAAGTCCGACCATGACGGCTGCGCGTTCAGCCAGCGCGCCAGGCCGGCGAGGTCCGCGGTCCTGACCGCCTCATCGGCGATGATGGCAAGGCCGGCGCCGCTTGCGACCTGGCGCTCGAGCTCGGCGAGGTCGCCGCAGATATTGGCGTAGTAGCCGGCCTCCTTGATCAGATGGGCAGTCCAGACGGCGTCCCGCTCGCTCGCGGCAAGGATGACCGCGCGTTCCGAGGACGGGCCGGGCATCATCGCGCCTGTCCCTGCGACGGCCGGGCGGCGGCAGCGGCCGGCACAGCACAAAGCCGCCGGGTGGCGATGACCACGGTGCCGGCGGTGGGATCGATACGCGTCATGGGGCCCCCTAACGGGGGCGAAACTCGTTCGTGCCGCCAACCGTTCCCGCGGCGCGGAGTTATTTTTGCCGCAAGGGCAGCCGCGCCGCAAATTATCGAAAACAACCCCATGCAAAGGAGCGGGCGGCAGCCGGCGTTCGGCAAGTCAACTTGACACGTCGGGCAAATCAGGGATAGATTTCTAATATTCAGAAATCCCGCACGTACGGCCATTTGCCTCTTCAAGGTGAGGTCGGAGAAGCGCAGTCCTGGCTAGCGCGGCTCGATCACCAGGCTCTGGACGGCCCGGCCGAAATAGCCCTGCACGTCGGCGAGCCGCGACATCGCAAGCCCGGCGCCGTCAGGCCCGATCCAGGATTCGCCGTCGAGCAGGATCCAGTCGCCGACCGGCTCGCGCGCCAGGCTCACGGTGAGATCGGCGTTGATGAAGGTCCATCGGTTGAAATCGAGCGCCGGCGAGGTGCCGTTGGAGAAGTCGGAGGCAACCACCGCGCGCATCGCCTGCGAGACGGCGGCACCAGCGATCAGCGGCTGATTGACCCGGAACCAGATCGCGCCCGGGCCCATCACGCCGAAGCGGCCGCGCGCGGCCCGCATCGAGATGCATTTGACGAACGGACTGTTCGCAAGATTGCCCGGCTCGACCATGCTTTCGTCGGGGCCCGGCAGCTCGACCTGAACTGCTGCGATGTCCGACGGCAGTTCGGCCGCTTGCCGCTTGATCTTCAGCACGGTGGCCGAGACCACCAGAACGCCGTCGGCGAGCAACCTGACGCCGCAGAGCTGGATCTTGCGGCCGTCGCGCAGGATCTCGCTCGAGACCGTCAGCGGCGCCACCGGCACCGGACGCATCAGGTCGATCGTGACCCGCGCGATCCGCATCGGCACTGGCGTCGGAATGGCTTCGGCGGCCCACACCACCAGCGCCGCCGGCGCGGAGCCGTGCTGCATCCGCGGGTCCCAGGGACCCGCGGCGTCTGGACTGGTGACGACGCGGTCGCCGTCAACGCGGAAGATCGGCTCCATCAGAGCGCCGGATCGACCGCTTCGTCGTATTCCTTCTTGAACCGGCCGATCAGTTCGGCCGCCGGCACCACCTTGGAGATGCTGCCGACGCCCTGACCGGAGCCCCAGATCTCCTTCCAGGCCTTCGGCTTGGCGCGCTCGCCGGACGCATCGGTGCCGAAGCTCATCTTCGAGGGATCTGACGTCGGCAGGTTTTCCGGATCCATGCCGGCCGCGACGATCGACGGCTTCAGATAGTTGCCATGCACGCCGGTGAACAGGTTGGAGTAGACGATGTCCTCGGCGGACGAATTGGTGATCATGCTCTTGTAGCCTTCGACCGCATTGGCCTCCTTGGTCGCGATGAAGGCGGAGCCGATATAGGCGAAGTCGGCGCCGATGATGCGCGCGGCGCGAATGGCGCGGCCGTTGGCGATGGTGCCCGACAGCGCGATCGGCCCGTCGAACCACTGCCGCGTCTCCGATACGAACGGGAACGGCGACAGCGTGCCGGCATGGCCGCCGGCGCCGGCGGCGACCAGAATCAGGCCGTCGGCGCCCTTCTCGATCGCCTTGTGCGCGAACTTCTGATTGATCACGTCGTGGAACACGATGCCGCCCCAGCCGTGGACGGCCTGGTTGAGCTCCTCACGCGCGCCGAGCGAGGAGATGATCATCGGCACCTTGTGCTTCTCGCAAAGCGCCATGTCGTGATCGAGCCGGTTGTTCGACTTGTGCACGATCTGGTTGACCGCGAACGGCGCCGACGGCCGCTCCGGATGCGCCTTGTCATAAGCCGCGAGCTCTTCCTTGATCCGGTACAGCCATTCGTCGAGCAGTTCCGGCGGCCGCGCATTCAGCGCCGGGAACGAGCCGACCACGCCGGCCTTGCACTGGGCGATGACGAGGTCGGGCACGGAGATGATGAACAGCGGTGCCCCGATCACGGGAAGAGACAGGCGGCCCTTGAACAGAGCAGGCATGGACATTGGCGGCGGATCCTCAAGTTGATCGTTTGGTTTGGTCTCGAATGCTGACCGTCATACCAACAAGGCAATCTTTCCACTGTCAAGTATTGCGTTATGGCGCCGCAACAAGGATGACAAAACCTCATCCAAACAGCCCATTTTCCGGGCGCATCTGGCATCCCAGAGCATGATGAATTTGGATCGGTTCGGCACGCACGTCTTCACCTCTCCCCATCGGGGAGAGGTGAACCTCCGCCGTCGATCCAATTCAACCAATCTCATGACGCTCTAAACGCAAGCTTCGCCGCTGCTATTGGCAGACCGCCCGCGTCACGAAATTTTCCGTCTTGCAGTCGTTCGGTCCGCGCTTGTGGCCCGGCAGATAGACCAGCGGCGAGCACTTCTCCGAGGTGGCGATATCGATGCCCTTGCCTTCCTTGAACCCCTTGCTCTGGCACAGCCGGTCGGCGCCGATCTTGCAATCGGGCGCACCGTTTGCGGCCACCACGCAGGCGGCACGCCCGGTGACCATCGTCGAAGGGCGCGCCAGGTTCGTCAGATCGTCGATGGTCTCGCTGGGGCTCTTCAGCGGCGGCAGCGTCCAGTTCGACTTCTCGAACAGCTTTCCGATTTCGTTGATCAGTCCGGGATTCTCGTGCTCGACCGGCGCCGGCGGCAACTCGATCTGCTGCTGCGGAGCTTCAACCGGCTGCTGCGCAGGCGACTGGACGGCGAGCGCAGGCGGCGCGGCCTGGGCCCAGCCGTGGTCGACAGCCGCCAGCGTCATCGACAGCGCAAGACCCGCCAGCGCAACGCGTGCCTTTGCAGCAGGAGTGAGCTTGATTCCGTCAGCCATCGCTGCAAGCGTAGCCTGAAGCAGCCTTCAGGCAAAGACGCAGCAGGCTAGTCACTTTGACGCGTTTTCTCACTTCGCTCGAAAACGCTTCAGATCAGCTTGAATGCGATGACAAAGCCGAGCACCAGCACGATGGCGCCGAGCGCGACCCACAGGCCGAGCCGCTTCTCGAGCTCGGCGCGGATGACATCGCCATAGCGGTTGAGCAGCACCGCGACGAAGAAGAAACGGCCGCCGCGTGCGACGATCGAGCACAGGATGAACAGCCAGATGTTGTAACCGGCAAAGCCCGAGGTGATGGTCACGAGCTTGTAGGGGATCGGCGTCAGTCCCTTCACCAGGATGATCACGGCGCCCCACTCGGCATAGGAGGCGCGGAACGCGTCGACCTTGTCGGAGAGGCCGTAGAGATGGATCAGCCATTGCCCGACCGAGTCGTAGAGCAGTGCGCCGATCGCGTAGCCGAGCACGCCGCCGGCGACGGAAGCGACGGTGCAGACGGCGGCGAACCACCATGCCCGCTTCGGCCGTGCCAGCGACATCGGCAGCAGCATGATGTCGGGAGGGATCGGGAAGAACGAACTCTCGGCGAAGGCCACGGCCGCGAGAATCCAGAGTGCGTAGGGCTTGTCGGCCGCAGCGACGCACCAGTCATAAATCCGTTTCAACATGGGCGCGATGAACCATCATGGAGCGGATTTGTCCATGCCGGGAATGGGCCGAATTGGATTGATTTACGGCTGCCGTTTGCGCAGCCGGTTCTCCAGCGCGACAATTCGACGCCGCGCCACCGGGACAGGCGCGGCCTTGGACAGGCCCTTGGGGACCTTGACCGGCGACTTCGGCAGCTTCTCGGCGATCCCGAGCAGCCGCTCGCGCCGCTCCATCTCGCGCCAGACATCGTCCGGCTTCACGCCGGCCGAGGCCCAAAGGACGGTGAGATTGTAGAGCAGGTCCGCGCTCTCGCGGACGACGGCATCCGGCTTGCCGCTGATGGCGTCGATGACGACCTCGACAGCTTCCTCGGCGAGCTTCTTGGCCATCTTGGCCGGCCCGCGCTGGAACAGCCGTGCCGTGCGCGACGTCGCTGGATCAAGATCCCTCGCCGCGATCACCGCCTGGTAAAGCCGTTCGATCGAATCACTCATCCTTCGAGCCTAATCCAAACGCGTCGCCAGCGTGTTAACGGGCGAGCCGACAACGAAAAATCCACCGGCCTCGCAGCCGGTGGATTGGATGATTTGTGACAGTTCCGAGAACCGACGACGCCTGTCAATACGGCGTATAGGGCAGCGCCGAGCGGCGCCCGTAATAGCCGTGATAGCCGTAATACGGTCCGCCGCCGTAATAGGCCGGGCCGCCATAATAGGCCGGACCACCGTAATAGCCGGGGCCGCCGTCGTAATAGCCGTAGGAGTCGTAGTAGTCGCGACGGCTCTGGGCTGCGGCGATCGCAAGGCCCGTGCCGACGATGCCGGCGAATGCAGCGGCAGCGGCCGCGCCACCACCGCCGCCACGATAGTACCGACGGCGGGCGCTGATATCCGTCGCGCCGCTCGTGCCGTGTGATGTGGTCACGGCGGCCGCCTTGCCCGCCGGAGCGGAGCCTGCGAACGCCATCGTCGGCTCAACGGCCGTCAACGCCACCGCGGCAACCGTTGCCAATGTGGCTGCGCGGCCAATAGACGAAAAAACACCTTTTCGCGCAAACATTGCAGTCATCCTTTGTGGAAGCCGGCCCGTCGGGCCTTGGTGAGCTAACCACTCTCCTCAAATTAGGTTCCCGAAACCGAATGCAAGCTGAACAACCCAAGGTGAAATCGGGGCAGTCATCGGCCGTTCACCTTGCCTTGGGCAGAATGCCTTCGAATAACGCTTGAAATTGCAGCTTGAAATGACCGTTGCCTTGGCGCATTCGATGACATGAACAAGGCGCGCAGCCGGCGCGGCACTTTGTCTCGCCTCCCGGATGTCACGATGCAGGTAAGTCGGACCACCGTTCTCCGCTGGATACTGGCCGGCATGATCGGCCTCTCGGGCGGCGTGTGGCCGGCGCTGACGCCGTCGCACGCCGGCGACCAGCCGCAGCCGCGCACCATTCAGTTCACGCTCGACCGTCCGCTTGACGCTGCCGCGGCGCCATTCGTGATGGCGTCGGTCGGCGGCCTGTTCAGCGCGGAGGGCCTCGCCGTCGGCACCAACGTTGCCACCAGCTCGGCAGACGCGATCGCACGTGTCGCCGACGGCTCGAGCGATTTCGCTCTCGTCGACATCAACGCGCTGATCGGCTTTCGCGACAAGCCGGGCGCTGCCCCCGTCAAGGCGGTGTTCGTGCTGTTCAACCAGGCGCCCTACGCGATCATCGCGCGCAAGAGCCGCGGCATCAAGGCGCTGGCGGATATGGAGGGCAAGAACCTCGGCGTCGCCGAGGGCGACCTCTCGATCCGGCTGTGGCCCGCGGTCGCGAGACAGAACGGCATCAAGCTCTCGAGCGTGAAGCAGAACACGATCAGCGCCGCGGTGCGCGAGCCGATGCTCTCCGCAGGCCAGGTCGATGCCGTGACCGGTTTCTCCTATCTCTCAGCGATCAACTTACGCGATCGCGGCGTGCCCGCCGACGATCTCGCGGTGCTGCGCTTCGCCGACTATGGCTGCGAAGCCTATGGCTTTGCCGTGATCGTCAGCCCGCGCCTTGCCACGGCGAAGCCCGATGCGGTGAAGGGGTTCGTGCGCGCTGTGATCGGCGGCACCAACCTTGCGATCAAGGACCCGGCCCGCGCCGCGACCGAAGTGGCGAGCCGGATGGATGGCGGCTCGCGCGACCTGGAGCTCGAGCGCCTCACTGCCATCATCCGCGACAACATCCTGACCGCCGAGGTGAAGCGCAACGGCATCGGCAGCATCGAGGCGGAGCGCTTCGAGCGCTCGCTCGACCAGCTCACGGAAGACGTCAAATTCCAGAAGCGGCCGCAGACCGCCGACATCTTCGACGACCAATTCCTGCCGCCGATCGACGGCCGGCTGGTGAATTGAGCGCACGCGAATGCATAACTGACGAGCTGCGCCAAATGTTCAGCGTCGTCCTGGCGAAAGCCAGGACCCATTGCCCCGGCCGTTTGTTGGTGCGCGACGCTGGGGCCACTTTCCCGCTCTCAATCAAATTCGATGGCTGTGGGTCCGCTGAGTTCTCCTGGCTTTCGCCAGGACGGCGGCGTAGGGAGCCGCTCGCCACAATTACCGTCACCCCGAGCACGACGCGCTGTCACCGCTGGCCCTGCATCGCGAACCCTGATTAGATTGTATCCCGCCTGACCGGGCGTCCACCGTTCGAGAGTCCCGCCGGCATGTCCATGCTTCGCCTCTATACCCGCGTCCTCGAACTGCTCGGCAAGGAGGCGCGGCTCGGCTGGATCCTCGCCTTCGCCAACATGCTGCTTGCCGCCGCGCAATTCGCCGAGCCGGTGCTGTTCGGCAAGATCGTCGACGTGCTGTCGGGCCGGCCGGTCACCGGATTGTTCGCGACCTCCTCGGCATGGCCGCTGCTGGCCGCGTGGGCGGCCTTCGGCCTGTTCACGATCGGTTGCAGCGCCATCGTCGCCCTGCAGGCCGACCGGCTGGCGCACCGCCAGCGCCAGGCGGTGCTGACGGATTATTTCGAGCACATCCTGCAACTGCCGCTGACCTTCCACTCCGGCACCCATTCCGGGCGGCTGATGAAGGTGATGCTGAACGGCACCGATGCGCTGTGGCGGCTCTGGCTCGGCTTCTTCCGCGAGCATTTCGCCGCGATCATGTCGCTGATCGTACTGCTGCCGCTCGCGCTCTACATCAACTGGCGGCTCGCGATCCTGCTGTTCGCGCTCTGCGTCGTGTTCACCGTGCTGACCACGCTGGTGGTGCGCAAGACCTACGGCATGCAGAGCGAGGTCGAGGCCTATTACAGCGACCTCTCGGCGCGCGCCTCCGACGCGCTCGGCAATGTCGCGCTGGTGCAGAGCTTCGTGCGGATCGATTCCGAGGTGCAGGGCCTGCGCTACGTCGCCGACAAGCTGCTCGCAGTGCAGATGCCGGTGCTGTCATGGTGGGCGCTGGTCACCGTGATCACGCGCGCCTCGACCACGATCACGGTGCTGGCGATCTTCACCGTCGGCATCGCGCTGCACAATGAGGGGCTCACCACGGTCGGCGAGATCGTGATGTTCGTCTCGTTCGCCACCATGCTGATCCAGAAGCTCGAGCAGGTGGTGAGCTTCATCAACAATGTGTTCATGGAAGCGCCGCGGCTGCAGGAATTCTTCGACGTGCTCGACGCGGTGCCGGCGGTGCGCGACCGGCCGGGCGCGGTCGACCCCGGCCGGCTGTCCGGGCTCGTCGAATTCAACGACGTCTCGTTCTCCTATGACGGCAAGCGGCCGGCGATCGAGGACCTCAGCTTCACCGCATTGCCCGGCCAGACCATCGCGCTGGTCGGCTCGACCGGCGCCGGCAAATCTACCGCGATCGCGCTGCTGCACCGTGCGTTCGATCCGCAATCCGGCATCATCAAGATCGACGGGATGGACATCCGCGCGCTGAAACTGACCGCTTTGCGGCGGAACATCGGCGTGGTGTTTCAGGAGGCGCTACTGTTCAACCGTTCGCTCGCCGAGAACCTCCGCGTCGGCAAGCCCGACGCGACCGACGAGGAACTGCGCACCGCCGCGGCGCGCGCGCAGGCGCTGGATTTCATCGAGCGCAGCGAGAAGAAGTTCGACACCCATGCCGGCGAACGCGGCCGCATGCTGTCCGGCGGCGAGCGCCAGCGATTGTCGATTGCGCGTGCGCTGCTCAAGGATCCGCCGATCCTGATCCTCGACGAGGCCACCAGCGCGCTCGACGCCGTCACCGAGGCCAAGGTCAATGCCGCTCTCGACGAAGTGATGAAGGGCCGCACCACATTCGTGATCGCGCACCGCCTCTCCACCATCCGCTACGCCACCCGTATCCTGCTGTTCGACCAGGGACGGGTGATCGAAAGCGGAACTTTCGATGAACTGGTGGCGAAAGGCGGGCGTTTTGCCGATCTCGCGCGGGCTCAGTTCATGGTCCAGGAACAGGCGCGCGCCGGCATCGAGACACCATAATTCTCTCCTTTCCAATTGAGGCGGCTGCCGAAATTCAGCCGATTTCGTCCACGATATAATCGGCCGGCCTCTGTTCTCTGCTGGCAAGCCGGTATAGTGTTTGCATCGCCGCAACAGCGGCGCCGGACACGCTTGAAACCCGTACGTCACATCGCAAGACCTCCTTTTTCGAAGGCGGGTCTCAAAGGACCGGAACCGGACTCGTGCATTTTCCTCGCCTGCTGCGCCCGTCGTTGAAATGGATTCTGGCCGTCGCGATGCTCGCCGTCGCAACGCCGCAGCTGGCACGGGCCGAGGCGCTGCTGGTGGTCGAGGCCGATACCGGCAAGGTGCTGCAAGCCGACAATGCGACGATGCCGTGGTATCCGGCTTCGCTCAGCAAGCTGATGACCGCCTATGTGACGCTGAAGGCGGTCAAGGACGGCCGCGTCTCGCTCGATACGCTGCTCACGGTGTCGCCGACCGCCTCGTCGCAGTCGCCCTCCAAGATGGGCTTCCGGCCCGGCACCCAGGTCACCGTCGACAACGCGCTGAAGATGATGCTGGTGAAGTCGGCCAACGACATGGCCGTGGTGCTGGCCGAGGGCATCGGCGGCTCGATCGACGGCTTTGCCGGCGAAATGAACCAGACCGCGCAAAAGCTCGGCATGACGCAGACGAGCTACGTCAACCCGAACGGCCTGCCCGCCGACGGCCAGATCACCTCGGCGCGCGACATGGCGATCCTCGCCCGTGCCATCATCCGCGACCTGCCGGAATACGAGTATTTCGTCCACATCCCCTCGATCCGGTTCGGCCGCCGCGTCACCCAGAACTTCAACAAGCTGATCGGCCGCTATCCCGGCGCCGACGGCTTCAAGACCGGCTTCATCTGCGCCTCCGGCTACAACCTCGTGGCGTCGGCGACGCGCGACGGCAAGCGGCTGATCGCCGTGGTGCTCGGCGCCTCCTCGGGCCGGATGCGCGCGATCCGCGCCGCGCAGCTGCTCGATCGCGGCTTTGCCAATAACGGGCTGGCGTGGCTGCGGCCCTCGCTCGGCACCGTCGACAATCTGGTGCCGATCGACTCCACGCCGCCGAACCTGCGCGAGGAGATGTGCGGCGCCAAGCACAAGCGCCCGGCCAGCGACGAGGACGGCGAGGACACCGTCGCCAGCGCCGGCACCAGCACCAATGGCGACGCCGGCGTGAGCTTCTTCGCCTCCGGCCTGCAGGCCGCGATGCCGACCAAGCCGGCCGACATGCTGGCGCAGCCGGCGGCGGCGTCCGAGCCAGTCGTGGTCTACACGGGGCCGACCAAGACCGGCGCCGCGCTGATCGCCGCGGTCGATGCCGACACCGAGAAGCTGCAGCCGGTCAAGCGCGGCAAGGGCAAGCACACCCGCGTCGCGGGTAAGAAGTCCGATGCGGCCGACGACGCGAAGGGCGACGCCAAGAGCGCTGCCAAGTCGGACAACAAGCCGGCGGCCAAGCCCGTGCGTCACGCCAATGCCAAGCCGGATGCCGCAGCTGCGAAGCCGGACAAGCCGGCCGCCGCAAAGCCTGCCGGCAAGCCGGCGGCGGCAAAGCCGGCTGCGAAGCCCAAATCTGCCGACAAGCCGAAAGCCGACGCCAAGCCGGCCGGCTAGCAGAGCCTTCCCCTCCGATCTCCCAATGCGTCGATAGCGCGCAGCGGCTTGCCATCCGCCGCGGCATCGCTCAATACTGACTGAAATACCGCGACCGAGAATAATACGACCCAGGGTCGGAGAACCCGGAAGCAATCCGGGACATCAGCCAAATTTGAGAGAGGGAAAGACCATTATGGAGCGCATCTGGCTCAAGCATTATCCGGCCGGCGTGCCCGCCGATATCGACGTCACGCAATATTCGTCGCTGGTCGAATTGCTGGAAGAGAGCTTCAAGAAGTTCGCCGACCGCAAGGCGTTCATCTGCATGGACAAGGCGATCACCTATCGCGAGCTCGACGAGATGTCGTCGGCGCTCGGCGCCTATCTGCAGAGCAAGGGCCTGCAGAAGGGCGCGCGGGTCGCGCTGATGATGCCGAACGTGCTGCAATACCCGGTCGCGACCGCAGCCGTGTTGCGCGCCGGCTTTGCCGTGGTCAACGTCAACCCGCTCTATACCCCGCGCGAGCTCGAGCATCAGCTGAAGGATTCCGGCGCCGAAGCGATCATCGTGCTGGAGAACTTTGCCACCACCGTGCAGAAGGTGCTGCCCAACACCGCGGTCAAGCATGTCATCGTCGGCAGCATGGGCGACCTGCTCGGCCTCAAGGGCGTGATCGTCAATCTGGTGGTGCGGCGGGTGAAGAAGATGGTGCCGGCCTGGTCGATCCCGGGTGCGGTCTCGTTCAACGAGGCACTGTCGGCCGGCCGCGGCATGAAGCTCAACAAGCCGGTGCTGACGCGCCAGGACGTCGCCTTCCTGCAATACACCGGCGGCACTACGGGCGTGTCCAAGGGCGCCACGCTGATCCACCAGAACGTGCTCGCCAATGTGCTGCAGAACGACGCCTGGCTGCAGCCGGCGCTGAAGAAGCCGCCGCATGTCGAGCAGCTGCTCATCGTCTGCGCGCTGCCGCTCTACCACATCTTCGCGCTGACCGCGTGCTACCTGCTCGCGGTGCGCGCCGGCGGCGTCAACCTGCTGATCCCGAACCCGCGCGACATGGTAGGCTTCATCAAGGAGCTCTCGAAGTACCAGGTCAACAGTTTCCCGGCGGTCAACACCCTCTACAACGGCCTGTTGAACACGCCCGGTTTCGACAAGCTCGACTTCTCCAAGCTGAAGACCTCGTTCGGCGGCGGCATGGCGACGCAGAAGCCGGTCGCGGAGAAGTGGCTGAAGGTGACCGGCTGCGCACTGTCGGAAGGTTACGGCCTGTCGGAGACCTCGCCGACGCTGACCTGCAACCCGGCCGACGCCGACGAATTCTCCGGCTCGATCGGGCTTCCCGTGCCCTCGACCCATCTGTCGATCCGCGACGACGACGGCAATGAACTGCCGATCGGCCAGGCCGGCGAAATCTGCGCCAAGGGCCCGCAGGTGATGGCGGGCTACTGGAACAGGCCGGACGAGACCGCGCGAGTGATGACCGCGGACGGCTATTTCCGCACCGGCGACATCGGCGTGATGGACGCGCGGGGCTACACCAAGATCGTCGACCGCAAGAAGGACATGATCCTGGTCTCCGGCTTCAACGTCTATCCGAACGAGATCGAGGAAGTGATTGCGAGCCATCCGGGCGTGCTGGAATGCGCCGTGATCGGCGTGCCCGACGCGAAGTCCGGCGAGGCGGTGAAGGCCTTCGTGGTCAAGAAGGACCCGAACGTCTCGGCCGAGGACATCATCAAGTTCTCGGCCACCCAGCTCACCGCCTACAAGGTGCCGAAGCAGATCGAGTTCAGGACCGATCTTCCGAAGACCAATGTCGGCAAGATCCTGCGTCGCGAACTGCGCGACGAGAAGAAGGCTGCGGCCTGACAACGGCAAGCGGGCGCTGGACCGACGTGACTGACGCCCGCATCGCGACGCCTGCCGACGTGCTCGCCTTCTGGCGCGAGGCCGGCCGCGACCGCTGGTACGCACGCAACGACGCCTTCGATGCCGAGATCCGCAGCCGCTTCCTTGCCACCTGGCAGAAGGCGGCTGCCGGTGAGTTGTCGCCCTGGGAGGCGAGCGACGAGGGCGCGCTGGCGTTGACCATCGTGCTCGACCAGTTTCCGCGAAACCTGTTTCGCGGCGACGCCGAGACCTTTTCCAGCGATCCGCTGGCCCGCGAGGTGGCAAGCCGCGCCATCGAGCGCGGCGTCGATACGCGGACTGACCCGCGCTTGCGCGAATTCCTCTATCTGCCGTTCGAGCATTCGGAGGACCTCGACGACCAAGAGCGCTGCGTGGCGCTGTTCAGCCAATATGACTGCCACCCCGACAACCTGAAGTACGCCGAGGACCACGCCGACATCATCCGCCGGTTCGGCCGCTTCCCGCACCGCAATCGCGTGCTGGGCCGGCAGACCACGGCCGAGGAGCAGGCCTTTCTCGATGCCGGCGGGTTTTCCGGCTGATGACGGAACAGTGACGATGGCCGGGCATTGCCGTTCTTCGGCGAGCCCGTATTGTGCCATTCCGCAGCCGGGTTTAAGACAATTCCGCTTCACCGAGGGAGAACACCGATGACGATCAATGTTGGCGACAAGCTGCCGGAAACCAAGTTTCGCGTGATGACCGCCGAGGGTCCGCAGGTCAAGACCACCGACGACATCTTCAAGGGCAAGAAGGTCGCGCTGTTCGCGGTGCCCGGCGCCTACACCGGCACCTGCCACAAGATGCATCTGCCGAGCATCTTCCTCAACGCCTATGCCCTGAAGAACAAGGGAATCGACACCATCGCGATCGTCTCGGTCAACGACGCCTTCGTGATGAATGCCTGGAAGCGCGACACCGACCAGCGCGACGAGGCGGTCTTCCTGGCCGACGGCAATGCCGACTTCACCAAGGCGATCGGCATGGAGCTCGACGCCTCCGGCAACGGCCTCGGCATCCGCTCCCACCGCTACTCGATGCTGGTCGAGGACGGCGTGGTGAAGAAGCTCAACAAGGAGCCGGCTCCGGGCAAGGTCGAAGTCTCCGGCGGCGACACGCTGCTCGGGCAGCTCTGAGCTGAGCTTTCGCCGCACCTGAGCTGTCGTCGCCCGGCTTGACCGGGCGATCCAGTACGCCGCGGCCTCTCGGCTCAAGCACCACCATCTCTGGAGTACTGGATCGCCCGCTTTCGCGGGCGATGACAGTTTAGGGATTGGCGATAGCTGTGATCGCGGAATTGCAGGATGGGTAGAGCACAGCGAAACCCATCAACTTCGTGCCGCGGATGGAGATCGTGGGTTTAGCTGCGCTCTACCCACGCTACGCAGACGGTTCGCACCGCCAGCGCGCCCCTACCCCTTCAGCTTCGCCATCGCCACGCCCTCGCGCGCGAGCTCGTCGGCGCGTTCGTTCTCGGCGTGGCCGGCATGGCCCTTGATCCAGTGCCAGCGCACCTCATGCGGCTTCAGCGCGGCGTCGAGGCGCTGCCACAGCTCGACATTCTTGACCGGCTTCTTGTCGGCGGTGCGCCAGCCATTGCGCTTCCAGCCATGGATCCAACCGGTGATGCCCTGGCGGACATACTGGCTGTCGGTGGTGACGTCGACCACGCACGGCTTCTTCAGAGCTTCCAGCGCCGAGATCGCCGCCATCAGCTCCATGCGGTTGTTGGTGGTGTGCGCCTCGCCGCCCTTCAATTCCTTTTCGACGTCGCCGAACCGCAGGATCGCGCCCCAGCCGCCCGGTCCGGGATTTCCGGAGCAGGCACCATCGGTGAATACCGTCACATGCGGCTTGTCGCTCACGCCGCGCATCCGGCCGGCGTGATGCCATAGTCGTTCAGGCTCGCGACATTCTGCTGGAAGCGCAGCTTGCGGACATATTCCAGCGGGTCCTTCGGCTGCACCAGCGCGCCCTCGGGCACGTTGAGGAAATCGACCAGCCGCGTCAGCAGGAAGCGCATCGACGCACCGCGCGCGAGCAGCGGCAGCGCTGCTTCCTCCGCCGCCGACAATGGCCGCTCGCGGCCATAGGCGTTGAGCAGCGCGCGCGCCTTGGTGACATTGAAGGAATGATCCGGCTCGAAGCACCAGGCGTTGAGGCAGATCGCGACGTCGTAGGCCAGGATGTCGTTGCAGGCGAACGGGAAGTCGATCAGGCCCGACAGTCTGTCGCCGAGGAAGAACACGTTGTCGGGAAACAGATCGGCATGGATGACGCCGACCGGCAGATCGGTCGGCCAGGAGGCTTCGAGATGATCGAGCTCGCGCGCGATGAAGTCGTGCAGGCCCACCTGCACGCTGTCGGCGCGCGCGGCAGCGAGATCGAACAGCGGCCGCCAGCCGGACACCGACAGCGGATTCCTGCGCACCAGCGGAAAGTCGGCACCCGCGAGATGCATTTTGGCCAGCGCCTCGCCGACCCCTGAGCAATGCGCGACGTTCGGCCGCCGCGGCCACACGCCCTCGAGGAAGTTGATGATCACCGCCGGCCGGCCGGCGAGCCGGCTGGTGACCTCGTCCTTACGGTTGCGCGCCGGCTGCGGGCACGACACGCCGCGCTCGGCGAGATGCGCCATCAGCGACAGGAAATACGGCAGGTCGTCCTCCGCCACGCGCTTCTCATAGAGCGTGAGGATGTAGGCGCCCTGGCTGGTGTGCAGCAGGAAGTTCGAATTCTCGACACCCTCGGCGATGCCCTTGTAGGAGAGCAATTCGCCGATGTCGTAGCTTTTGAGGAATTCCGCGAGATCTTCGGCGGCAACGTCGGTGTAGACCGCCATATGGTCTATTCCGCCGCGGCAGCGTCGGGCCGCAGCGAGCGGGGCAGCGGGAAGAACTCGTTCTCTTCCGCGGCCGAGACCGTCTCCACGTGCAGTTGGTAGCGCTCGGCAAACGCGCCCATGATCTCCTCGACGATCACCTCCG
The DNA here is from genome assembly GCA_016839165.1 of Bradyrhizobium sp. PSBB068. Lineage (NCBI taxonomy): Bacteria > Pseudomonadati > Pseudomonadota > Alphaproteobacteria > Hyphomicrobiales > Nitrobacteraceae > Bradyrhizobium > Bradyrhizobium sp. PSBB068. The sequence continues at coordinate 661,846 of CP069300.1, read as the reverse complement.
GCGCCGAAGCGCCAGCGGTGATGCCGAGGCTCTTGATGCCTTCGAAGCGCGCCCAGTCGATGTCGCTGGCCCGCTGCGCCAGGATCGCAACCGGGCAGCCCTCGCGCTCGGCGACCTCGCGCAGGCGCTGCGAGTTCGACGAGTTCGGCGCGCCGACCACGATCAGGGCATCGACCACCGGCGCCACCTTCTTGACCGCAAGCTGGCGGTTGGTGGTGGCGTAGCAGATGTCTTCCTTGTGAGGCCCGTTGACGTTCGGGAAGCGCTGCTTGAGCAGCGCCACGATCTCCGCGGTGTCATCGATCGACAGCGTGGTCTGGGTCACAAAGGCGAGATTGTCGGGATCCTTCGGGACGAAGGTTTTGGCATCCTCGGCGGTCTCGATCAGGGTCACGGCGCCCTCCGGCAGCTGGCCCAGGGTGCCGACCACCTCCGGATGGTGGGAATGCCCGATCAAGAGGATCTCGCGGCCGCGCTTGAAATGGATCGCCGCCTCGCGGTGCACCTTGGTCACCAGCGGGCAGGTCGCGTCCAGCGAGAAGAAATTGCGGGATTTGGCCTCGGCCGGAACCGATTTCGGCACACCATGAGCCGAAAACACCACCGGGGCGTTGGTTTCGTCGGGGATTTCGGACAATTCCTCGACGAAAATGGCGCCTTTGGTCTTCAGGCTGTCCACCACGTACTTGTTATGCACGATCTCGTGCCGGACATAGACCGGGGCGCCATAGATGGTGAGGGCGCGTTCCACCGTGTCGATGGCGCGGACCACCCCGGCGCAAAAGCCGCGGGGGGAACAAAGCACGATTTTAAGATCGGGTTTTTTCGCTGACATCGGGCTGGTCTCGGGGCTGTGTCGGGGCAATTTCGGGACCGAATCACCCCTCGCCGGCGGGCGGGGAACGGCCAGTTAAGGTAAGGACTTGGGACTGCTTTCGGGCGCTGTCAAGGCGATTTTGCTGGCCCATTGCGCCATTCCCCCCGGAGGGCTTATATAGGCGGCATAATTCCCGTCATCGCCGATGACTACCAGCTTCGCCTCGACAGAGGTGGGCGAAGCACAAAGGAGATTTGCCATGAGCAACGCACCGCTGATGCCGAAGGCGACTGCCGTGTGGTTGGTCGACAATACCGCCCTGACCTTCGATCAGGTGGCCGATTTTACCAAGATGCACCCCCTCGAGGTCCGCGCCATCGCCGACGGTGACGCCGCCCAGGGCATCAAGGGCATGGACCCGATTTCCAACGGCCAGCTGACGCGCGAGGAGATCGAGCGCGGCGAACGCGACCAGAACTATCGCCTCAGGCTCCAGGAGAGCAAGGTGGTGCTGCCCTCCGCCGCCAAGAAGAAGGGCCCGCGCTACACCCCGGTGTCGCGCCGCCATGAGCGGCCGAGCGCGATCCTCTGGCTGGTGCGCAACCATCCCGAGCTCAAGGACGCCCAGATCATGCGGCTGGTCGGCACCACCAAGACCACGATCGCGAGCGTGCGCGACCGCACCCACTGGAACGCCTCGACGCTGACCCCGATGGACCCGGTGACGCTCGGCCTGTGCTCGCAGATCGAGCTCGATTTCGAGGTGCAGCGCGCCGCCAAGGAGAAGCCGACCACGACCGTCTATGGCGGCGCCACGCTGCTGCCGGCCTCCGAGACCACGCGCAAGGACGAGCTCGACGATCAGCCGATCGAGCGGCACGACGATCTCAACGTCGATGCCGTGTTCGCCAAGCTGAAGACGATCGGCGGCAAGAAGGCCGACGACGAAGAGTAGGCGCGGACGTCGCAGCGCGACGAGCGGATACCAAACGCGGCGGGCCACCCCGCCGCGTTTTTCTTTTAGGGGCACGAATAGCCATGATCCCCGCACGCGCCTTCGCTCAGGCGAACGAGAAGCGCCGGTGGGCGAAATCGAGCAGCGGACGTTCGAAGTAGCGATAGCTCAGGGCACACAGCCCGAAGGTCAGCACGAGCGCGCCGAAGGTCAGCGAGATTCCGGCGAGGCTCTTGATTGTTCTCGGCTCATGGAGCACGGCGAACAGCAGGTACACGACGACGTGGTGGGTGAGATACGCCGCGTAGGAGGTTCTGGCGAAGAAGGTCGCGGCCGAGCTGCGCAGCAGTGCTAATCTTGGTGAACCGCGATTTTCCAGCACGACGAACAGCAGCGCACCGAAGAAGATCTCGACCTGGGTGTGCGAGAACGCCACCGACCAGCGCTTCCATCCGAACAGCCACAGCAGCGGAAGCGAGATGCTCGACCATTTGAGGATGTTTGCGACAAGCCTGGAGATATAGGCATCCGGCTTGCGATAGAGGCGCCACCAGGCGATCAGCGCGCCGGTCGCAAGCGAATCGATCCTGAATTGCGGCAGCACGTACCAGCCATAGGCGTCCGGCAGCGCGCTGTCGATCAGGCGCCCGATCGGGCAGATCAGGATCGGCACCAGCAGGATCGCGAACAGCCGCTCGGGCGGGATGTTGCGGACCAGCAATGGAAACAGCAGATAGAACTGCTCCTCGATTGCAAGCGACCAGGTGACGGCCAGAAAATAGGCGCCATCGGTCTGTGCCTTGGCCATGCCGAAATTCTGCAAGCCGAACAGATACAGCCAGCCGGGCACGCCTCGGGTGTCGAACAGATCGGGGCTCAGCGCGAAATACCAACCGATCAGGGCGCAGGCGCACATCAGGTAGTAAAGCGGCCAGATCCGGAACGCACGCCTGCCGTAGAACGCCGAGTAATATCGCTCAGCCGTGCGGTGCCGCAGCAGGATATCGGTGATCAGATAGCCGGACAGGATAAAGAACAGGTCGACGCCGAAGCGGCCGACATGCAGCAATTTCCACGGCCAGCTCGCTGGCCCGTCCGGCGCGCCGAAATAGTGCCAGATGACGACGATCAGAAGCGCGATCGCGCGCAGCCCGTCGAGCTCTCCGATCCTGTCGCGTTCCGGCAGGGCCGCAATCACCGCGCTAGTGCCGGTCCGGATTGTTCATCATGTATTCGCCGAGATCGCGCTGCCGCCGGTCGGTGCGGGCTTCGGCGTTCTGGCGCTGGACGTCGCGGTCCTTGCGGCAGGCGACATATTCGGGCGTGCCGACCGCCACCTTGCCGCCGGCCTGGCAATACTGATCGTCGTCGCCCATGCTCTCCGCGATCGGCGATCGCCCGCGTTCGAGGCAACCTGCCAGCAGCGGCAGTGCGAGCAGCAATGCGAGAGGCGCGCGTGCGGAAATGGATCGCATCCGGTGGTCCGTATCTGGTGGCCTGTGAGTTTGAAAGGCCGGGATGACCCGGCAATCCATCAAAATCAAGGCCGATTTGCTTCCGGATGCGTTTCGAGACGCGGCCCGATTGCGCGATGGTGCGCGCATCGATCATCGCGCCCGGGGCCACCCCTCTCCCCACCCTCCCCCGCAAGGGGGGAGGGAGCCTGACGCGCGTGCTCACCTGACGCGAGACAGCGTCAACCGCATGCCGCCCACGACTCGCTCTACGTCAGGGAGGCACTAGCCGAAGGGTTCCCTCCCCCATTGCGGGGGAGGGTTAGGGAGAGGGGTGGCCACACCGGCAGTCTCTCCACCGAACAGAGCAAAGCACCGACGACAATCGCGGTTACGCCTTGCCCTTCAGCGCCTCGCCGATCTCGTCGAGCACCTTCGGGTCCTCGATCGTCGCCGGCATGGTCCAGGACTCGCCGTCGGCGATCTTCTTGATGGTGCCGCGCAGGATCTTGCCGGAGCGGGTCTTGGGCAGCCGTCCCACCGTGATCGCGAGCTTGAACGCGGCAACCGGGCCGAGCTTCTCGCGTACCAGCGCCACGACTTCCTTCTCGACCTGATCGGGCGCCTTGGTGACGCCGGCCTTCAGCACCAGGAAGCCGCAGGGCACTTCGCCCTTGATCGCATCCTTGACACCGAGCACCGCGCATTCGGCGACATCGGGATGCGAGGCCAGGATCTCTTCCATGCCGCCGGTGGAGAGCCGGTGGCCGGCGACATTGATGATGTCGTCGGTGCGGCCCATCACCCAGACATAGCCGTCCTCATCCTTGTAGCCGGCGTCCGAGGTCTTGTAGTAGCCGGGGAATTCCGAGAGGTAGGCGTCCCTGAAGCGATCGTCCTGCTGCCACAGCGTCGGCAGGCAGGCCGGCGGCATCGGCAGCTTGATCACGATCGAGCCCATGGTGCCCGCCGGCACAGGTTTCGCCGCCTCGTCGACGATGTCGACCTGATAGCCCGGCATCGGCACCGTCGGCGAACCGTGCTTGACCGGCAGCATGCCCAAGCCAACCGGATTGCCCGCGATGCACCAGCCGGTCTCGGTCTGCCACCAGTGATCGATCACCGGCACCTTGAGCTGCTGCTCGGCCCATTCCACCGTCGGCGGATCGGCGCGCTCGCCGGCGAGGAACAGGGTGCGGAAGCTGGAGAGATCGTAGTTGCGGATGAACTTGCCCTCGGGATCTTCCTTCTTGATCGCGCGGAACGCGGTCGGCGCGGTGAAGAAGGCAACCGCCTTGTGCTCACTGATCACACGCCAGAATGCGCCGGCATCCGGCGTGCCGACCGGCTTGCCCTCATACATGATCGTGGTCGCGCCGTGGATCAGCGGGCCATAGACGATGTAGGAGTGGCCGACCACCCAGCCGATGTCGGAGCCGCACCACCAGATCTCGCCCGGCTTGACGCCGTAGAGATTTTCCATCGACCATTTCAGCGCGACGAGATGGCCGCCATTGTCGCGCACCACGCCCTTCGGAATTCCGGTCGTGCCCGACGTGTAGAGAATGTAGAGCGGATCGGTCGCGGCGACCGGCACGCAGGGCGCGGTCTTGCCGGCATCGAACGCGGCGAGGCGCAGCGTCGCCCAATCATGATCGCGGCCCGCGGTGAGCTCGCACGCCTGCTGCGGCCGCTGCAGGATGATGCAGGTATCCGGCTTGGTGGCGGCGAGGCGGATCGCTTCGTCGAGCAGCGGCTTGTACTGGACAATGCGCCCGGGCTCGATGCCGCAGCTCGCCGAGAAGATCAGCTTCGGCTTGGCGTCGTCGATGCGGGTCGCGAGCTCCTTGGCCGCGAAGCCGCCGAACACCACGCTGTGCACCGCGCCGATCCGCGCGCAGGCGAGCATCGCGACCACGGCCTCCGGCACCATCGGCATATAGAGGATGACGCGATCGCCCTTGGCCACGCCGAAATCCTGCATGATCGCGGCGAGCGTCTGCACCTCCTTCAGCAGCTCCGAATAGGTGAATTTGGTGATCGAGTTGGTGAGCGGGGAATCATGGATCAGCGCGACCTGGGAAGCCCTGCCGCCGGCGACATGCCGATCCAGCGCGTTGTAACAGGTGTTGACCACGGCGCCGGTGAACCAGCGTCCATAGGCGCCCACGGTGGGATCGAAGATCTTCTTCGCCGGCTCGATCCAGTCGATCTCGCGCGCCGCCTCGGCCCAAAACCCTTCGGGGTCCCGAAGCGAGCGGGCATGCACCTCATGATACCGGCTCTGCTGGATGTTCATCGCGTCTCTCCCTCGCCTCACTCCATCGTCATGGCCGGGCATGACGACTGGATGGTTGGCTCTCTTTGGCCGTCATTGTCATGGGCTTGACCGATAATTCAAGCCGCAAACTCACGGACGTTAGCACTAGTTGCCGTCGACCCCGTTGATCTGCCGCAACCGCTCCCGCATCGCCTTTTGCAGGTCATAACCCGGCTTGCCGAATTCGGCATTGCGGCGGGCGATGAAACCATCCTGCGCGCGTTGCAGTTCGCGCGCCTGGCGCGGATCCCCGGCCTCACGCACCGTGCGAAAGGTCGATGCGACGATCTCGCGGTCGAGATCGGCAAGCGCAGGATCGGCGCAGATCGCCTTCTCGACCGGCCGGCGCGCCTTGCGGCAATCGAAGCTCGGCTTGCCGGCGACCGCCATCATGGCGCCGATCCGCTCCAGCTCCAGCGACAGCGATTTGTAGTTGGCCTTGGCGGCGGCGTGATCGGGATTGAGCTTGACGGCGGCGCCGAAATCCATGATCGCCTTCGGCCGGTCGCCCTTGCGGCGCCACAGCTCGCCGCGGGCATTGTGGGCATCGGCAAGCGATGGATCGAGCTTGAGCACGGTGTCGTAATCGGCGATGGCGCGATCGATCAGCTGCTTGCGGTCATAGGCGCCCGCGCGTGCCATCAGGGCCTTGATGCGATCGGGCTTCGTCGCCTTCTCATTGTCGATCAGCGCGCCGCAGGCCTCGACGATCCTGTCGTCATCGGCTGCCGCAACCGCCGCATTGCAGGGGCCAGGATCGGCCTGCACATCCTTGCCGGGTTCGCTGCCGGTCGCGCGCGCGACGCCTGATGCGACCGACAGGCATGCGCAGATCAACGCGACAGCCAGATTTGCAGAGTTGCGTCGCATTCCCATCACCGACAAGACATCCCGCGCCTGTACCACCGGCTCCGATTTCGGGCGGTGCCATTTGCCGCCAAACCACACGCTGGATTATACGTCAATTGCGACGATCGGCTGCAATCGGGTGTCGCACTCGGAGCAGCACGTCGCGCGCCGCGCTTTGGGGGTTCGCCTTGCTCACGTTCGAATGGATCATCGGCCTGTTGCTCGCGGCGGTGGCGCTGTCAGCACTGGCACGGCGGATCAAGGTGCCCTACCCGACCTTCCTGGCGATCGGCGGCGTGCTGCTGACGTTGCTGCCGTGGGCCCCGACCTGGGCGCTGGAACCGGAGCTGGCGCTGGCGCTGTTCGTCGCGCCGGTGCTGCTCGACGCCGCCTTCGACACCTCGCTGCGCGATCTCCGCAACAACTGGCTGCCGGTCTCGACGCTGGTCGTGGTCGCGGTCGGCGTCACGACGACGGCAGTCGCCGTGATCGCGCACTGGCTGCGGCCGGACATGCCCTGGCCGGTTGCGATCGCGCTCGGCGCCATCGTGGCGCCGCCGGACGCCGCGGCCGCCACCGCGATCCTGCGCCAGGTCAAGCTGCCCTACCGGATCCAGAAGATCCTGGAGGGCGAGAGCCTGCTCAACGATGCCAGCGCGCTGCTGATCTACCGGGTCGCGGTTGGCCTGGTCGCCGCCGAGCACATGAAGATCCGTGAGTTCATACCGTCCATCACGGTCGCGCTGGTCGGCAGCCTTGCCGCCGGCTATTTGTTCGCGCAGATCTGGATGATGATCACGCGCCGCATCACCGAGGCGCCGAGCGCGATCATCACGCAGTTCGGCGGCACCTTCATGGTGTGGATCACCGCCGAGCATCTCGGGCTGTCCGGCATCCTCACCATCATCGCCTATGCGATCACCATCGCCCGCACCGCGCCGGACCGCACCTCGGCGCGGCTGCGCGTGTCGTCCTATACGGTGTGGGAGACCGTCGTCTTCGTGCTCAACGTGCTCGCCTTCATGCTGATCGGGCTGCAATTGCGCCCGATCTGGTCCGACCTCGACGCCGAGGTGCGGTGGAAATATTGCAGCTTCGCCGCCGCGATCCTCGCCGTGGTGATCCTCGCCCGCATCCTCTGGGTGATGCCCTACGGCGCGCTGTTGCGCACGCTGAAGGCGCGCCATTGGCTGCCCGCCCATGTGGTGGAGGCGGTGCCGACCCCGAAGCGCGGCTTCATCGTGTCGTGGTGCGGGATGCGCGGCATCGTTACATTGGCGGCGGCGTTTGCACTGCCCGAGTGGTTTCCGTTTCGCGACCTGATCCTGCTGACCGCGTTCGCCGTGGTGCTGGGCTCGCTGGTGATCCAGGGCCTGACCTTGCGGCCGCTGATCCTGGCGCTGAATTTCGCTGACGATGACCCGGTCGGGCGCGAGGCCGCCCACGCCCGCAGCGTCGCCTTTCGTGCCGCACTCGACGAGATCGACTCCGACCCGTCCGAGGAGGCCGAGATCCTCCGGCTCGAATACCGCGCCGTGCTGCTGCGCGCCGAGACCGATGGCGGGTTGAGTACGCGCGAGCTGCCGGCGGATCCGCTGCGGCGCCGCGCCATCGCCGCCGCACGTCAGGCACTGCTCGGTCTGCGCCGCAGCGAGGCGATCGGCGACGACGCCTTCCATCTGGTCGAGGAAGAGCTCGACCGCGCCGAGCTCAGCGTCGAGGCGTAGCGCATGAAGAGTTTGGGTTGAACTGGATCGGCAGCGGAGGTTCACCTCTCCCTTGGGAGAGGTGAAGCGAGCACTCGTTGCTCACGCCCCGGACTTTGAGGTGATGCCGCCGTCGACCACGAGCTCGATGCCGGTGACATATTTCGATTCGTCCGAGGCGAGGAACAGCGCGGCATTGGCGACGTCCCAGGCGTCGCCCATGTGGCCCATCGGCACCTGCGCGTCACGGGCGCGCCACATCGCCTCGACGTCACCTTTGGCGTAGCTCTGCGCCAGCCCGGCCGAATGCGCGACCATCGGCGTCTTCATCAGCCCGGGCAGGATCGCATTGACGCGGACATGCCTGGAGGCGAACTCGACCGCGGTCGAGCGCGTCATCTGGTTCATCGCCGCCTTGCTGGCATTGTAGCTGACATAGGAAATGCCGACATGGCGGATCGAGGCGATCGAGGAGATGTTGATGATCGAGCCGCCGCCCTGCTTGATCATGACCGGAATGACGTGCTTCATCGACAGATAGGCGCTCTTGAGGTTGACCGCGAAGACGCGGTCCCATTCCGCTTCCGCAACCTCCACCACGCTGCCGACCTCGGCGATACCGACATTGTTGTCGAGCACGTCGATGCGGCCATAGGCCTTCAGGCAGGCCGCGACCATCGCCTCGACTTCGCTGGCGCGCGAGACATCGGCGGTGAATGCAGCCGCCTTGCCGCCCTCCTCGGTGATGATCTTGACCGTCTCCTCGGCCGCCGCGCCGTTGCGATCGACGCAGAACACGCTGGCGCCCTCGCGCGCAAAGGTGACGGCGGTCGCCTTGCCGTTGCCCCAGCCCGGCCCGATCGAGCCCGCCCCGACCACCATCGCAACCTTGCCCTTGAGCCGATCCATCGGTCTTTCTCCCTTGTTGTTTGTTATGGCTCGCAAACGCTCATCGTGGTGACATTAGCACCGATCGGATGTCCGAAAATCTCCGATAGCGTCTGGCAGCGTCCCGCGTGGCAAAGATGCCATTCGCCCGCCGCGCCGGAATTGCCGAGCACGATCTCCGCCCTCGGCACCGGCGGCGGCGACCATTGCAACCAGCCGCCGATGAGCTTCGCCTCCGGCGGCGGCTCCATGCCGGCGCCACTGCCCTTGATACGCGCTTGTTGCAGCGTCAGCCCGGCCGGCGTGGCCAGCCAGTCTTCCTGCCAGGCGGTCTTCTCGATCGAATGCGTCCAGGCGAGCGTGAAGGCCGCGACCTGCAGCGTCTTCACCACCCCCGCCGAGGTGAGGCAGAGGCTCAAGCCGCCGCCATCGCATTGCGTGGGCGCTGCCGCCATTGCCACAGCGCGACCGCGGCGGCGAGCGTGAAGCCCGCAGTGTCCGAGAACGGAAAATCGCCGAGCAGGCAGAGCGCCGCACCGAATGCAACCGCAATCTCGATCAGGCTCAGCCGCGTGAACAGGAAGCCGATCGCGACGATGCCGAACAGTGCGATCGCCACCAGCGCCTTGAAGGTCGCCAGCGCCACCGCGCCGTAGAAGCCGAGTTGCGCCGCCATCGGATCGCCACCCTGCAACATCAAGGCCGGCGAATAGACGAAGATGAAGGGAATGACGTAGCCGGCAAGCGCGATCCGCATCGCTTCCCAGCCGATCTTGTCCGGATTCTCCTTGGCGATCGGCGCCGCCGCCAGTGCGGCGAGCGCCACCGGCGGCGAGAGGTCGGCCATGATGCCGTAGTAGAACGCGAACATGTGGCTCGCGATCAAGGGCACGCCGAGCTTGGCGAGCGCCGGTGCCGCCAGCGCCGCGGTGATGATGTAGGTCGGGATCGTCGGAATGCCGGTGCCGAGCAGGATCGACAGCAGCATGGTCATGATCAGCGCCAGGAACAGGCTCTTGGCGCCGAGCCCGATGATCCAGCTGCCGAAGATGGTGCCGACGCCGGTCTGCGTCATCATGCCGATGATGGTGCCGACGATGGCGCAGGCCATGCCGACGGTCAGCGCCGATTTGGCGCTGTCGGCGAGCGAGTCACGGCACGCCCTGAGCGTGGCGCGGCCGCCGCGCGTGATCGCCGCGATCACGATCAGCCCGGCGACGACACCGATGACAGGGACGATCTCGAGCCCGTGGCGCGACACCGCGGCGACCACCAGCGCAAGGCCGATCCAGAAGATGTAGCGCACGACGGTGTTGGAGAAGCCGAGCGTGATGCTGGCGCCGAGGATCAGCGCGACCGTCAGCGCCAGCCCCATGCTGCCGGCATAGAGCGGCGTGAAGCCTTCGAACAGCATGTAGACCAGCGCCGCGAGCGGCAACACCAGGTACCAGCGCGCCACCAGCGCCTTCCAGGCGCTCGGGATCTCGGAGCGCTTCATGCCGACGAGACCATGCTTGCCGGCTTCCAGATGCACCATCCAGAACGCCGAGGCGAAGTACAGGATCGCCGGAATCACCGCCGCCTTGACGATCTCCGAATAGGGCACGCCGAGCGTCTCCGCCATGATGAAGGCGACCGCGCCCATCACCGGCGGCATGATCTGGCCGCCCATCGAGGCGGTGGCCTCGACGCCTGCGGCGAACGCGCGGCGATAGCCGAACTTGATCATCAGGGGAATCGTGAACTGGCCGACGGTGACGACATTGGCGACGCCGGAGCCCGAGATCGTGCCCATCATGCCGGAGGCGAACACCGCGACCTTGGCCGGGCCGCCGCGGGTGCGCCCGAACAGGCCGAGCGAGACGTCGGTGAACAGCTGGATCATGCCGGCGCGTTCCAGGAACGAGCCGAACAGGATGAACAGGAAGATGTAGGTCGCCGAGACGTAGATCGGCACGCCGTAGAAGCCTTCGGTGCCGAACGAGAGATGGGTGACGATCTGGTCGAAATCATAGCCGCGATGATTGAACGGCGACGGCAGATACTGGCCGAAGAACCAGTAAAGCAGACAGGCGCCGCACATCAGCGGCAGCGCCGCTCCCATCAGCCGCCGCGTGCCCTCGAAGATCAGGATCGCGAGCAGCGTGCCGACCGCAAGGTCCATGTGGGTCGGATCGCCGTCGCGGGCGATCAGGTCGGCGTAGAAGATCCACTGATAGAGCCCGCAGAGGAAACCGGCCGCGCCGACGATCCAGCTCACCGCGCGGCCGAGATCGGTCTTGGCGGTGAAGTTGCCGATCAGTCCGAAGGTCAACAGGATCAGAAAGCCGACATGGACGCCGCGCACCACCTGGCTCGGCAGATAGTTGAAGGCCGCGACATAGAGCTGGAACACTGCGAAGGCGAGACCGATGGCGTAAGCCAGATGCCCCCAGGCGCCCGGACCAAATCCTTCAGGGAAGCCATGCTCGAAATTGTCGAATTCAACCTTGATGGGCTGCTCGCTCGCAACCTGCTGCTGCATTGAATCAGTCCCCCCGCCGTGCCCGCGAGGTTTATAGCGCCCCGCTGCACGTCATGCGCGGCTCGCCCGGCGCATCCATCGAAAAATCAACATCTTTGGAAAGATGCATGGCCGGGTCCAGCCCGGCCATGGCACGCTCGAAGCAACCGGCCTTACTTGATCAGGCCCTTTTCCTTGTAGAAGCGGATCGCGCCGGGATGCAGCGGCACCGGGCTGCCGGTCGCGGCGGCCTCGAGCTTGATCTCCTTGCCCGCGGCATGGGCATTGGCGAGCTCCGGCAGCGATTCGTAGACCAGCTTGGTCATCTGGTAGGCCAGATCGTCCGACACCGCGCTCGAGGTGACGAGGTAGTTCACGACCGCCGCGGTCGGCACGTCCTTGTCCTGGCCGGTATAGGTGTTGGCCGGGATGATCACCGAGACGAAGGGCGAGCCGATCTTGTCGACGGTCTCCTTCGGCACGGCGACGACGTTGATCTCGCTCGAGGTCGAAAGATCCTTCAGCGAGGCGACGCCGAGGCCGGCGGATTGCAGCGTGGCGTTAAGCTGGCGGTTCTTCATCAGGTCGACCGATTCGGCGAACGGCAGATACTCGACCTTGCCGAGGTCCTTGTAGCTCATGCCGGCGGCTGCGAGGATCGCGCGCGAATTGAGCTCGGTGCCGGATTTCGGCGCACCGACCGACAGGCTCTTGCCCTTGAGATCGGCCAGCGTCTTGATGCCGCTTTCGGCGGTGGCGACGATCTGGATGTAGTTCGGATAGATCGCGCCGATGGTGCGCAGCTTGTCGAGCTTGGTCTTGAAGCCGGCTTCAGTGTCGCCTTCCCAGGCGGCCTTCAGCGAATCGCCGAGCGTGAAGGCGATCTCGCCGCGGCCCTGCTGCAGCAGCACCAGGTTCTCGACCGAAGCCTTGGTCGCCTGCACCTGGGTCTTCACGCCGGTGATCTTTTCGCCGTAAATCTTCCCCATCGCGACGCCGAGCGGATAGTAGACGCCCGAGGTGCCGCCGGTGAGCACGTTAATGAACTGCTCGGCCTGCGCGACCGGCGCCGACAAAACACCGGCTGCCACGATCGCGGCAGCCATCAACCTTGAATTCATGAGCATTATTCTCCCCTAAGCCGGGCCGGAAATTGGCCGGACAGCCCCTGCCGGGTCAACCCATCCAAATGACGCATGCGCGGCCGAAATCCCTGACGGCAGCACCACCTTACCTGCACCGGAGCTCCGCACGTGCGAGCAAGATGCGCAATCTCGCCGCGAGGTATCACTTGCAGCCGTCCGGGACGTCGACCGTCGGGCGCGCGCTCGATGCGTTGACTTCTTCCTCGCCGACATGCGGACGAGCTCGGGCCCCTACCTTGCGATCGATCTCCTGACCGTGCCGGTTACGATGCTGGACGAACGCACGGTCGACGTCTGGGGCACGTTGCGAACGGCGACGACAACGTCACGCATGACGGCATCTGCATCACACAACGGATGATCCGCGATTCGCTTGCGCTGTCCTGCGGAACGTTCGCACGAAGCGATCCGATGTCCGACAATGATGCAAATCCGCGCCCGCATCGACGCGACAACACATTCATTAACACCGTCTCTCGATGGCACACGCGCGCAACGTTTCTGCGCACGTTCAAAGTCGGGCGCGATCGCACTCGTGAACGCCAGATGACGCATTTGTTGCACCCGTCACCGCAGCGATACGCGGCAATTCCAGCATCATTTGATTCGAATTGAATCCTTTAAGGTTAGCGAGCCAATCAATGTATGAACCAGAAATTTCCATGATTGCCGGGGTTCTTAGATGTACGAGTCGAGCCGGGGTAATTACGGATAAGGCGGGGCATGAATCACATCAGCCACATCACACAACCACGAGCCGGATGGTTCGGACATCGCAAGCTGACCCCGCGCGCGTGCATTGCGGACAGCAAAAAACACCTTCGAACCTTCCTTGCAGAGGCGCTGGAAGACCTCGGCTTCATCACCAGCGAATGCGGCCAGGCCCTGGAACTCGACACCGTGCTGGACGCGGAACGGCCCGATCTTCTGGTGCTCGGCGTGTCCGTGGACGGCATCGAAGTCAGTAAAATTCTCGAGACTTTGGTGAGAAAGGACTATCGCGGCAAGGTCCTCGTCATCGGGCAACCGGACTCCATCATCGTCAAGGCGGTCCGCCAGATCGGCGACGAGTACGGCATCGCCATGCTGCCGGCCCTGTCCACGCCGTTCAGCGCTGGAACCCTTCGTGACAGTCTTGCGTCATTGCTTCCGCTCGAACCGGCGCCGAGCCCCGCGGTGGACGTGCCCGAAGCGCTGAAGGCCGGCTGGCTCGAGCTGTGGTATCAGCAGAAGATTCATCTCCGGACGCTGGTTCCAAGCGGAGCCGAGGCACTGATCCGGATGCGCCATCCCGCATGGGGCGTCGTGCCGCCGGCCTACTTCATCCCCGACGAAAGCGATCCGCATTTTCATGCACTGTCCGAGTTCGTGATCGAGCGCGCGATCGAGGACTGGCGCTATCTCATCGAACAGATCGGGCCGATCAATCTCTCGATCAATCTGCCGATCTCGTTTCTCGCGGACGACCATGCGGTGCGCGAGCTCTGCTACCGGATTCCGGACCATGCGGCTTTCGCCGGCCTGCTGATCGAGGTCGACAGCACCGAGGTGATCGACAATCTCGACCTTGCGGTCGAGGTCGCAAGGCGCGTTCGCCTGCACAATATCGGCATCTCGATCGACAATGTCGGCGCCAACTGGCCGTCCTTGCTGGGATTGCCGAACTTTCCGTTCGTCCAGCTCAAGGTCGATCATCAATACGTCACCGGCTGCGCCGATCAGCGCCTGAAGCAGACGGTGTGCCGGCGCATCGTCGAGCTCGCCCACGATGCCGGCGCGCAGGCCGTCGCCCAGGGGGTCGAGACGCGCGCGGATTTTCTCGCCGCGCACGAGATGGATTTCGATCAGGTCCAGGGCTACCTGTTCGGCAAGCCGATGGGCGTCAAGAAGTTCGCCCGTTCTCGCATGCACTTCTCGGAGAAAGAGCCGGCCTCCTGAGGCACCGCCTGCGGTCAGGCCCGAGCTTCGCGATCGATCGCGCGCAGCGCCCCGCCGCGCGCGATCAAACGCATCACGCGATCAGCGCCGCCATCACTGAAACGTCATGTCGAGGCATTTCGAGATATCGGAGCCGAGGCCGGACGAGATGGTGATGCAGCCGCGGACCTTCTGGGTGTTGGTGTCGCTGGCCCAGATCGCATAGCCGCCGGTGCCGAAGAACGAATTGGTGTTCGGCGGCTCGGTCTCGGTGGCGTCGAACGCATAATTGCCGTCGGTGTCGAAGATGCGCGGCTTCTTGGTGCAGCCGCCGTCGGCCTGGACGTTGATGACTTCCTTGTTGTCCCGCGTCAGCGCCAGCGAGACCTGGCAGCGGAAATATTCCGAGGTCTTGGCGTTGAACAGATAGGCGTAGGACTTGCAGGTCGAGGTGTTGAGCTTGCCGGCCGACAGGCCGCGGCTGCAGGAGATCCGCTGGTTGTTGGAGAGCTTGAACTCGTCCGCCCGCGCGACTGACGCCAGCGCCATGAACGACAGAGCGACACCGATACCAATCTTCATGACGTGCTTCATCCTGATCATCCCCAGGTCGTGTTTCCTGCAATCGAAGCGTTTGTAAACGGTAACGCGAAGATAGTCGCCAAGCTTGACTCGGGAAATCACAAAGTCGCTGATGTCAGCGCGCGGTCGCGCCGATTGTCGTATTGACGCGCGAACGCCGTTCGTGATTTGTTCAAGAACGTGGGGACGACGCCGTTTTTCGGCCGGAGGTGGATCATGACGCATTTTTTGACCAAGACCTTTATTGCGACCGCGACCCTTGCTGCGATGACGACATGCGCATTCGCGCAGGAAGCCGCGCCCTGGGAGCTGAAGACCGACATGGGCTACGCCTATGACAAGGACGGCAAGACCTGGGCCTACAAGATGGGGACCAGCAATGCCAACACGCTGCTGAAGGGCGCCAAGAAGGTGCCGAAAGGGACGCTGTTCTTCATCGGCCATAACGGCCAGCTCTACATGCGCTCCGGGCCCTATCTCGAGGGCGACGGCAAGTTCATGTTCGGCTCGAATTAGAGCGTTTCCGAGCGAAGTGGACGCCGGTTCGCGTGAAGAAGACGCGTCGAGCGAAGAGCCCAGGGCTCCGGTTCTGATTCAATCAGAACCGGAATGCCTGACGGTTTTCGCCAAAGTTCAGAACGCGCCGGCCAATTCCCTGGCGCCGGGCTTGTTGCTGTTGACGTCCATGCGCTCGTTGGTGACAGCGAGCAGCCTCGCCACGGTGTTGTGGCGGATCGCGACCGGGTTGCGCTCGTAGCCCGAGCGCTGGAAGAAATTCGCGGTCGGCACCTGCTCGCGCATCGCCTGCGGCATGGTCACCATGTCGAAGCCGGTGCCGTCGCCGGTCAGGTTCATCATCTCGAGCTCGGCCGCGGTGAGCGGCCGGCCGTAGCCCTTGTTGCGGGCGAAGATCACCGAGGTCAGCAGCTTATGGGTCTGCAGCATCGGGCCGATGTCGATGTCGAGCACCATGGCGTGACACGCCCAGCCCTGCGGGGTGTCGGCGAGGCGCTGATGCGCCGACCAGTCGTCGGGCACGGTGCGGGTGAACGCGACCATCTTCTTCAGCACCGCGAGCTTGTGCTCCATGGCCTTGCGCGCCGGCCCCTGCGTCCGCGCAACGCGCTCGGTCAGATCCCGCACGAATTCATGGCCCTGCTCGGCAAGCAGCTCGACGGTGTTGGTGGTGAGCAGCTGATTGTAGCCCATCGCGGTGGAAATGGCGCGCTTGCCGCCATGCTCGATGCCGGCCTGCACGTCGTAATTGCCGGTGCCGCCGGTCTCGAATGAATAGACCCGCACCGCCTGCTCCGGCGTCAGTCCTGCGGCGCGCGCGTAACGCGCATAGGCGCGCTTGAACTCGACCTCGCTCGACGGCCGCTGCGGCGTGAACTGGAATTGCTCGGCCGCCGCCCGGATCAGGTCGGAGACCACCGGTATCGTCTTCGGCGGACGCGGCGGCTTGCCGCCTTCCTCTTCGGGCGCCGGATTGACCGGCCGCTTCGGTCCCTCATAGACCGGCGGCTGTTGCAGCACGTAATCGTCGAGCGTGATCTGCACGCGGTCGCGACGTTTGGCGTTGCGGCCGCGCCGCTTGTCGGCGATCGCGCCCCAATAGGCGCCTGCATCCTGCTCGAAAGCGGTGCGCGCTTCCTCGTATTCCTGCAGCTTGCGGCGATAGTCCATGATCGCCTGCGGCGAGGCCTGCGCCATCGCATTGGCGACGGACGGCGGCAACGCATCGGCCTCGCCGGCCAATACAGACGGCGCGCCGGCGAGCAGCGCGAACGCGACAAATCCAGGACACAGGCGAATCAATTGCGGGCGCATGGCCACGTTGTAGCAAGCACGGCTGCGAAGTCAGCCCGGAATTGTTCGGATCGCAGGCGGCCCGATGCCGCGATCGGCTCCGAAATTTTCGCCACAATGCGGTGATTTCCGGGGAGAGTCGCGGGGACGACAGTCACTTCCAGGCGAACACCGGCTGTTCCAGGTCGGCGACACGGGTGCTGCGCCCGGCCAGCACCTCACGGAACTGATAGATCAGCGCGGCGGTCGGCGCATGAATGTGCTGGCCACCGAGCCGGAAGCGGATCACGCGCCGCGCGCTCTCGGGGATCGTCACGAAGGTGAACGCGTCATCGAGCTCGATCGCATCGAGGCCGATGCGGTGGACGGACGCGACCTCGTCCGGATTCGGCACGAGCGCCGCATGCGCGCCGGCCCAGACCACGACCGGCGTGATCAGATAGCCGGACCGCGTTGGATAATCGTCGAGCAAGCCGAGCACATCGCGCTCGGACAGCTTGAGCCCGAGTTCCTCGTGAAGCTCGCGCAGCGCGGCCTCCGCCTGCGTCTCGCCGGCATCGCAGCGGCCGCCCGGCAGCGCCCATTGCGCGCTGTGGGCGCGCAGTCGTGCGCTGCGTCGGGTCAGCAGGAAGGCGGTGCCATTGCCGTCGTCACCTTCGGTCAGCGCGATCGCGACTGCCGCGCGCTTCAGCGTCGGCGCCGCATCGGCCGCGACCTGACGCGCGAACGCGGCACAGAGCTCTGCGATATTCCGCCGGGTGGCAATCGTCAAATGTGCGGACCATCGAGCTTGACTACAACACAACAGCGTTTGATGAAATGAGCGGAACGGCATGCCTCCCTCGATCAATCACACGATCATTCATTTGCAAGCAACGGACCCCCATCTCATGACGGTCAAGGCCGCGGACAAGCTCAAATCCGACGGCTGGAAGGTCGCCGACACCACAGGTTTCCTGACGCTGATCGGCCCGCTGTGGGAACGGTTGAAGGACGGCGGGCTGGAGCTCGCGCTGATCACCGAGGACAAGCATCACAATCGCCGCGGCCTGGTGCAGGGCGGCGTGATCATGACCTTCGCCGACCGCGCCTGCGGCATGGCGGCGCGCTTCGTCTCGGGCAAACCGACGCTTGCGACGGTGCAGCTCGACACCCATTTCGTCGAGGCCGGCAAGATCGGCGAGATCCTGACGACGCGGCCGCGCGTGGTGCGCTCGACCCGCAGCCTGATCTTCATCACGGCCGAGGTGACGGTCGACAAGCGCTGCATCGCGATGGCCAACGGCGTGTTCAAGATCTTGAAGAACGAGAGTTGACGCCTCATTCCGGGAGGAACGATCGATGCAGTATCGCCAGCTCGGCCGCAGCGGCCTGAAGGTTTCGCCGATCTGCCTCGGCACCATGATGTTCGGCGGACCGACCGATGAAGCGACCTCGTCGCGGATCGTGGCCAAGGCGCGCGAGGCCAGCATCAACTTCATCGACAGCGCCGACGCCTATAATGGCGGCAAGTCCGAGGAGGTCGTCGGCCGGGCGATTGCCAACAGCCGCTCGAACTGGGTGCTCGCGACCAAGCTTGCCAACCCGATCGGCGACGATCCGAACCATGGCGGCCTGTCGCGGCGCTGGGTGTTGCAGGCCGCCGACGATAGCCTGAAGCGGCTCGGCACCGATTACATCGACGTCTATTACCTGCACAAGGAGGACCACGCGACCCCGCTCGACGAGACGGTGCGCGCGATGGGGGACCTGATCCGCGCCGGCAAGGTGCGCTATTTCGGCGTCTCCAACTACCGCGCCTGGCGCGTCGCCGAGATCTGCAACATCTGCGACCGGCTCGGCATCGACCGCCCGGTCGCGAGCCAGCCCTATTACAACGCGATGAACCGGATGCCGGAGGTCGAGCACTTTCCGGCCTGCGCTTATTACGGCCTCGGCATCGTGCCCTACAGCCCGCTGGCGCGCGGCGTCCTGACCGGCAAATACGCGCCCGATGCCGCGCCGCCCGCGGACACCCGTGCGGGGCGCAACGACAAGCGGATGATGCAGACCGAGTGGCGGCCGGAATCCTTGCGGCTTGCGCAGGAGATCAAGCGCCACGCCGAGAGTCGCGGCATCACCGCCGGGCAGTTCGCGGTGTCCTGGGTGCTGAACTCCTCGTTCGTCAGCGCCGTGATCGCCGGCCCGCGTACCGAGGCGCAATGGGACGATTACATCCGCGCGCTCGACTACCGCTTCACCGCCGAGGACGAGGCCCTGATCGACCGCCTCGTGGTGTCGGGCCATCCCTCGACGCCGGGCTTCAACGATCCGGCGTACCCAATCGAAGGACGACGGGCTCGAACCGGATAGCACTGGCGACGGCGACGAAATTAGCTCGCATCGTTTCAGCGGCAGGCTCGCTACACCTCTCCCGCAAGCGGGAGAGGGAGCGCACTTCCGATCCGGCTCTCGGTTTTGCCGAAGTTACGTTTCGTAGCTTCCGAATTGCGCAAGGGACACGTCGGCTGCACGATCGCCACATGACAATGCTGGTGCTGCCATGACGGCAACCAATGTACTGGACTGGACGGTCGCGCTGCTGGTGTGCTGGGCGAGCCTGACCGCAATCCTCGAGCCTCGGCGCGACGTCTCACAATGTGACGGTCCCATCGCAGCAAGCAGCGCGCCGCAAGCTGCCCTGGCGACGCCGACGCGTGCAGAGTTCGAGGAGATGATCCGGGACATGAAACTGCACGACTGAGCCAAGCACGAAAAGCCTTTCGTCTTGAAACCAGCGTCCCCGAAACGAAACAGGGCGGCGCCGAAGCACCGCCCTGTCCCTGATTGCCGTCCGCCGCTTACTTCACGAGATCGAAGCGATCGGCGTTCATCACCTTGGCCCAGGCCGCGACGAAGTCCTTCACGAACTGCTCCTTGGCATCCGACGAGCCGTAGACCTCGGCGAACGCGCGCAGCTGCGAGTGCGAGCCGAAGATCAGGTCGACGCGGGTGCCGGTCCACTTCACCGCCTTGGTCTTGCGGTCACGGCCCTCATAGACGCCCTCGCCGACATCGCTCCACACCGTGCCCATGTCGAGCAGGTTGAGGAAGAAGTCGTTGGTCAGCGTCCCCGGCTTGCCGGTGAAGACGCCGTGCTTCGACTTCTTGGCATTGGCGCCGAGCACACGCAGGCCGCCGACCAGGACCGTCAATTCCGGTCCGGTCAGCCGCAGCAGCTGGGCGCGATCGACCAATGCCTCCTCGGGCAGCATGAACTGACGCTTGCCGCTGATGTAGTTGCGGAAGCCGTCAGCCCGCGGCTCGAGCGGAGCGAAGGATTCGACATCGGTCTGATCCTGCGTCGCATCGGTACGGCCAGGCGTGAACGGAACCTTCACATCGGTGCCGCCGTCCTTTGCCGCCTTCTCGATCGCCGCCGCGCCGCCGAGCACGATCAGGTCGGCCAGCGAGACCTTCTTGCCGAACTCCTTCTGGATGGCTTCGAGCTTGGACAGCACGGTCTTAAGCTGCGTCGGCTCGTTGACATCCCAGTCCTTCTGCGGAGCGAGACGGATGCGCGCACCGTTGGCGCCGCCGCGCTTGTCCGAACCACGGAACGTGGAGGCCGAGGCCCAGGCGGTCGACACCAGTTCGGAGACCGAGAGGCCCGAGGCGAGGATCTTCGCCTTGAGCGCCTCGATATCCTTGTCGTCGATCACGGCATGATCGAGCGCCGGCACCGGGTCCTGCCAGATCAGCGTCTCCTTCGGCACCAGCGGGCCGAGGTAACGCTGGATCGGGCCCATGTCGCGGTGCGTGAGCTTGAACCAGGCGCGGGCGAAGGCGTCCGCGAACTGATCCGGGTGCTCATAGAACCGGCGCGAGATCTTCTCATAGGCCGGATCGAAGCGCAGCGAGAGGTCGGTGGTCAGCATGGTCGGGACGTGCTTCTTCGACGGATCGAACGCGTCCGGAATGTCGGCCGCAGCCCCCTTCGCCTTCCACTGCTTCGCGCCTGCGGGGCTCTTGGTCAGCTCCCATTCATACTTGAACAGGTTGTCGAAGAAGTGGTTGCTCCACTTCGTCGGCGTCTGGGTCCAGGTGACCTCGGGGCCGCCGGTGATCGCGTCGGCACCGACGCCGGTGCCGAACTTGCTCTTCCAGCCCAAGCCCTGCTCTTCGAGCGCGCCGCCTTCCGGCTCCGGCCCGATCAGCGACGGATCACCCGCGCCGTGGGTCTTGCCGAAGGTGTGGCCGCCGGCGATCAGCGCGACGGTCTCCTCGTCGTTCATGGCCATGCGGAAGAACGTCTCGCGGATGTCCTTTGCGGCGGCGACCGGGTCGGGGTTGCCGTTCGGACCTTCCGGATTGACGTAGATCAGGCCCATCTGCACGGCGCCGAGCGGTTCGGAGAGCTGACGCTCGCCGCTGTAGCGCTCGTCGCCGAGCCACGTGCCTTCCGGACCCCAGTACAGCTCTTCAGGCTCCCACACGTCGGCGCGGCCGCCCGCGAAACCGAAGGTCTTGAAGCCCATCGATTCCAGCGCGACGTTGCCGGCGAGGACCATCAGGTCGGCCCATGAGATCTTGCGGCCGTATTTCTGCTTGATCGGCCAGAGCAGCCGGCGCGCCTTGTCGAGGTTGGCGTTGTCAGGCCAGCTGTTGAGCGGGGCGAAGCGCTGCTGACCGGCACCGGCGCCGCCGCGGCCGTCGGTGATGCGGTAGGTGCCCGCCGAGTGCCAGGCCATGCGGATCATCAGGCCGCCGTAGTGACCGAAATCGGCCGGCCACCATTCCTGCGACGTCGTCATCAAGGCGGTCAGGTCCTTGATCACGGCGTTGAGGTCGAGGGTCTTGAACTCCTTGGCGTAGTCAAAGCCCTGGCCCATCGGGTCGGACAGGCTGGAGTTGCGATGCAGCACCTGAACGTCCAGCGACTCCGGCCACCAGTCACGATTCGTGTGTCCGCGAGGGGCTGCCGAAAATGGGCATTTGCCCGCGCCTTCGTCGGTTTTTGCGTCCATGTTTTTTCTCCGAGGTGATGGATTCTGGAATGTGCTGGAGCTCTTCCAAGAACGATTCTACGCGCCTCAATCCATCAGGGGAAATTGACTTTAATGATCGCGGCAATAAGATAATCTGATGATAAATGTCACACTCCGGCAACTGAGGTATTTCGATGCGCTGGCGCGGCACGGCCATTTCGGGCGCGCCGCGGACGCCTGCGCGGTGTCGCAGCCGGCGCTGTCGATGCAGATCCGCGAGATGGAACAGGCGGTCGGCGGCGTGCTGATCGAACGCAGCGCTCGCCAGGTCGCCTTGACGAGCTTCGGCGAGGAGCTGCTGCACCGCGTGCGCGACATCCTGCGTTCGGTCGACGAGCTCGGCGACTTCGCACGCGCCTCGCGCGACAAGCTCGCCGGACGGCTGCGCATCGGCATGATCCCGACCATTGCGCCATATCTGCTGCCGAGGGTGATCGAGACGCTGGCGCGGCTGCATCCCGAGCTCGACATCCATGTCCGCGAGACGCTAACGCCGAAGCTGATCAAGGAGGTCGCCGAGGGCCGGCTCGACACCGCGATCGTGGCGCTGCCGGTGTCGGAACCGTCGCTGACCGAGGTCGCGCTGTTCTCGGAGCATTTCCTGCTGGTGCGGCCGGGCGAGGATGCCAAGACGCCGGTGCCGAGCGCCGAGATGCTGCGCGAGATGCGGCTGCTGCTACTCGAGGAAGGCCATTGCTTCCGCGACCAGGCGCTGTCGTTCTGCAACATGCAGTCCTCGCCGCCGCGCGAGGTGCTGGACGCAAGCTCGCTGTCGACGCTGGTGCAGATGGTCGGCGCCGGCATCGGCGTCACCCTGATTCCGGAGATGGCGGTGACGGTGGAGACGCGCTCCGCGCCGGTCACGGTCTCGCGCTTCAAGCACCCGCAGCCCTCGCGCACCATCGGCATGGTCTGGCGCAAGACTTCTCCGCTCGCCCCGCAGCTCCAGCAGATCGCCGACGTGGTCTCACTCGCCGCGCGCGAACTGCGCGCGCCGAAGCAAGATGGCGCGAAGGAACCGGCGAAGCGCGCGGGACGAAGGAAGGCCGGGTGATTGCGAGTGCGGACCCCTGCTTTCGCATGGACGACACCGAGTTTGTTGCGAGCCGTGAGTGACTAGCCGGAGGCGTAGTCAGCCGCACGCCTGTTCGTCATTCCGGGGCATCGCGAAGCGATGAGCCCGGAATCCATCGAGCCACAGAACCAGTGGTGCAATGGATTCCGGGCTCTCGCTTCGCGAGCCCCAAGATGCGCAATTGCGCACCGGGGAATGACGAAACTCACTTCTCCAGATATTTCTTCATCTCGGCGATCAGGCCGTCGCGCAGTTCGGGGCGCTTGAGGCCGAAGGCGATGTTGGCGCGGAGGAAGCCGGGCTTGGAGCCGCAATCGTGGCGCTCCCCCTCGAACTCGACACCGTAGAACTTCTGCGTCCTGGCAAGCCCGATCATCGCGTCGGTGAGCTGGATCTCGCCGCCGGCGCCGCGCTCCTGCGTCGCCAGGATGTCGAAGATCTCGGGCTGCAGGATGTAGCGGCCGGTGATCGACAGGTTCGACGGCGCGGTGCCCTGCGGCGGCTTTTCGACCATGCCGTCGACCTCGAAGATGTTGCCGGTGCGCTTGCCGACGCCGCAGATGCCGTATTGATGGGTGAGCTCGTCGGGCACCGCCTCGACCGCGATCACGTTCGACTTCTCGCCGAGCTTGTTGGCGGCGTCGATCATCTGCTTCAGGCAGCCCGGCGTGTTCAGCACCAGCTCATCGGGCAGCACCACCGCGAACGGCTCGTTGCCGACGATGTCGCGCGCGCACCACACCGCATGGCCAAGCCCGAGCGGCGACTGTTGCCGCGTGAAGCTCATTGCGCCGGCTTCGGGCTGGTTCTGCGCCAGGATCTCCTGCTCGGTCTTCTTGCCGCGCTGCGCGAGCGTGGTGTCGAGCTCGAACATGCGGTCGAAATGATCCTCGATGACGCCCTTGTTGCGGCCGGTGACGAACACGAAGTGCTCGATGCCGGCTTCCCGCGCCTCGTCGACCACGTACTGGATCAGCGGCTTGTCGACGATCGTCAGCATCTCCTTCGGCATCGCCTTGGTGGCGGGCAGCACGCGGGTACCGAGACCGGCGACGGGAAATACGGCTTTGCGGATCTTCATGGGATTATCGGAGGCCTTGAAAAACGGGTGGGACGGCGGCACGAAATCTAATCGCACCTTGGTAACCGTTTTTGCAGCCGAGAACAAAGGCGGATGTGTGATGCACACGTTCCGCCCACCCCAGCGGTTTCCGCCCGAGTGTTCCGTTTATCGCGGCATCCCGACCGCGCGCGATGGAGCCGGCGCGCCGCCGGATGCGGCGGTCGCGGCGGCGGATGAGGTGATCCAGCGCCGATATTTGCGGGTCAGCGACGCGGTGCGGAGCTGGGCCAGCAACAACGCCTTCAACGGCGAAACGTTCGGATTGGCCGTGCGGCCCCGGCTCAACCGCCGCAACTGGAATTTCACGACGGCCATTGCGGCCAGCGAGGCCATCGGCTTGTTCTTCCATCGGATCGGCGCGACTTCTGGCCGCAGATCCTCCCCCCGACGCCAGGCGTTCGGCAGGTCCGGCCGGATCGCCAGCGCGGTGGCGATGCCGGCGATGGCGACGCCGCTGTCGAGCACCTGCTGCACGACGCCGATGCGGCGAATGCCGCCGGTGACCATGACCGGCATCCTGGCGACCGCGGCGACGTCGCGTGCGAAGTCGAGGAAATAGGCCTCGCGCGCCAGCGTGCGGCCGTCGCGCGCATCGCCCTGCATCGCAGGCGCCTCATAGCTGCCGCCCGACAACTCCACGAGATCAACGGACAACGCGTTCAACATCTCGACGACGGACTTGGCGTCAGCGGCATCGAAGCCGCCGCGCTGGAAATCGGCGGAGTTCAGTTTGACCGCAACGGAAAAACCGGGCGACACCGAAGCGCGCACCGCCTTGACGGTCTCGATCAACAGACGCGCCCGGTTCTCGAGCGGACCGCCCCAGCCGTCGGTGCGCCGGTTGGTCAATGGCGACAGGAACTGGCTGAGCAGATAGCCGTGCGCCGCATGGATCTGCACGCCGGAGAAGCCGGCGCGCTCCGCCAGCCTTGCGGCGCTGACGAAGCGGCCGATCACCTCGTCGATGTCCTGCTCGGTCATCGCCCTCGGCATTGCGAACAGGTTCGAATGCTTGCCGAGATCAAGCGCGACGGCGGACGGCGCCAGGGTTTGCTGGCCCAGATTCTTCATCATCTGGCGGCCCGGATGATTGAGCTGCATCCAGATCTGCGCGCCCCTGGCGCGACCGATGCGCGCCCAGTTTCGAAACGGCTCGAGCTCGGTGCCGTCCTCCAGCACGACGCCACCGGGCCCGGTCATGGCGTGGCGATCGATCATGACGTTGCCCGTGATGATGAGGCCGGCGCCGCCGTCGGCCCAGGCCTGATAGAGGCGCAGCAATTCGGCCGACGGGAAATGCCTGGCGTCAGCCATGTTCTCCTCCATCGCCGCTTTGGCGATGCGGTTCGGAATGCTGCTTCCGTTGGGCAGGGTCAGGGGCTCGAACGGCGACATCAGCCAATTTCCTTGTTGATCGCCACGGACCATAACCTTAAAGTTAACTTTAAGGTCAAGACGCCAAGGAGATCGGCAGTGAAGATCGGGGAACTGGCTCGGGAATCCGGCCTCGCGCCGTCGCGCATCCGCTTCTATGAGCGGCAGGGCCTGATCGGCTCGATCGATCGCGGCCTGAACGGCTATCGCCAGTATTCGCGCGGGACCCGGCAGGTCCTCGAGATCATCGTGATGGCCCAGCAGGCCGGATTTTCGCTCGACGAGATCCGGAACCTGCTGCCGCCGCACGGCAAGGGAGACTGGAGCAAGGACAGGCTGGTGGCCGCGTTGAAGACCAAGGTGGCCGAGGTCGAAGCCTTGCGTTGTCGATTGTCTGAAACCCAGGCCGGGCTCGAGGCCGTGATCGCCCGGATCGAAGCCACGCCACCGGGCGGCGACTGTTTTGAGAATGCCGAAGGTATCCTGGCGGGTCTGAGGGACCAGTCGAAGACGAGTTGATGACGCCGGACAATTTGTCCCGGTCAAACAACTGCGCGCGATTTCGTCACGCCCAAAATGCCGCCCATTGTTAAGATATTGGAAACCGTGACGGGGCCTTCTCAGGCAGCACGATTTTGACAGGCACACGACAATGCGCTCGACCGGAACACCGCGGACCACGCTTTTCAGCGCGAGCCTTGTCGCGCTGGCCCTGCTGCTGCCCGTCAGCACGCAGGCCCAGTCGGCGGGCAACGGCCTGACCAACCTGATCGACAGCATCTTCTCCGGACCGAACGCGACGCCGCCGCAGGCCGCGACCGGTCAGGACGGTGCAGCCCCACCCTGGAGCGGCGAGGACGGCGCTTCCGGTCATCCCTTGATGACCGCCGCCGCGATCCGCCAGGCCGCATCCGACTTCCCGAACTGCGTCGCGGCGATGTGGCCGGATGCCGCGCGGCGCAACATCACGCAGCAGAATTTCGAGCGCTTCACCGCCGGCCTGCAACCCGACCTGCGCATCATGGACCTGATGGATTCGCAGCCGGAGTTCACCAAGGCGATCTGGGACTATCTCGATATCCTGGTGAGCGACACACGGCTCGCCAAGGGCCGCGAAATCCTCGCCAAATACAAGCAGCAGTTCGACGCGACCGAGCGCGCCTATGGCGTCGACCGCTACATCATCGCCGCGATCTGGGGCATCGAATCAAACTACTCGACCCAGATGGGCGATCGCAACGTGGTGCAGTCGACAGCGACGCTCGCCTGCATCGGCCGCCGTCAGGCCTATTTCAAGGATGAATTCCTGTCGGCGCTGGAGATCCTCAACCGCGGCGATCTCAGGCCCGAGCAGATGCGCGGCTCCTGGGCCGGCGCATTCGGCCCGACCCAGTTCATGCCGACCGCGTTCAAGCGCTTCGCCGTCGACGGCGATGGCGACGGCCGCCGCGACGTCGTCGACAATCCGAGCGACTTGATCGCTTCGACCGCCAACAATCTGAAGAAGGACGGCTGGCAGACCGGCGCGAGCTGGGGCTACGAGGTGGTGCTGCCGCAGGGCCTCAACTACATGCTGGCCGACCGCGCCAAGGCGATGCCGCTGTCGCAATGGGAGCAGCTCGGCGTCAAGCGGCCGAACGGCCAGCAATTCCCGCGGCCGTCAGACAAGGCCTATCTGCTGGCGCCGGCCGGCGCCGAGGGGCCGGGCTTCCTGATGCTGCAGAATTTTCGGGTGATCATGAAGTACAACCCGGCCGAGGCCTATGCGCTCGCAATCGGCCATTTCGCCGATCGCCTGCGCGGCGGTCAGCCCTTCGTGCAGCCCTGGCCGCGCCAGGAGCGGGTGCTGTCGCGCGCCGAGCGGCTGGAACTGCAGCAGCTGCTGGCCCAGCGTGGCTTCTACAAGGGCACGCCCGACGGCCAGTTCGGCGGCCAGACCCGCGAGGCGCTGCGCGGCTTCCAGGTCTCGATCGGGGCGCCGGCCGACGGCTTTGCCACATCGGAGGTGCTGGAGCGGCTGCGGGGGCGGTAGCGACAAGCTAAGTCACCTCTCCCGCTTGCGGGGGAGAGGGAGCGCAGTTCCTTCGTGGTGGCACCCGGGCCTCTCCCCCGAAAGTAACCGTGAAATCCGATATTTGCCGCTCGCCTTGACGGCGGCCGGAGGCACCCGATTTATGGTGGAAAAGCTGCCCGCTTGCGGCCCGATTCCGCTAATATACTCGCCTGCTTCCAGATCATTTGCGACCGAACCCGATGCGAGAGCCGAAGTCCTTCCTGCGCGTATTCACCGAGGCCGGCCCGCTGGCTGCGCTGGCGGTGGCGCTCGCGCTCCTGATCGGTATTGCGCAGCCGGCCTCGGCACAGATCTTCGGCTTCCCCGGCTTCGGCGGCGGACCGCCGCAACCGCAGCGCCGCGCGCCTCCACAGCACGGCGGTGGCGGCGGCTGGTTCGGGGGCGATTTCTTCGCGCCGTTCCAGCAGCAGCAACCGCAATCACAGCCGCAGCGGCCGCGCGAGGATTTTTCGCGCGCGCCGCCGCCGGCCAAGCGCGAAGCCGCGGCCGAGCGCAACGTGCTGGTGATCGGCGACGCGATGGCCGACTGGCTCGCTTATGGCCTGGAAGATGCGTATTCCGACCAGCCCGACATGGGCGTGATCCGCAAGCACAAGACGGTGTCCGGCCTGATCCGCTATCAGCCCAAGGGCGACCCGGCGGATTGGGCGGCGGCCGCGAAGGGCATTCTCGCCACCGAGAACCCCGACGCCATCGTCGTAATGCTCGGCCTCAACGACCGCACCGCGATCCGCGAACCGGTCGTGGAGAAGAAGGTCGACAAGAAGGACGAGAAAAAGGACGCGCGCGCCAAACCGGACGCGAAGCCCGGCGACAAGCCCGATGCGACGGCCAAGAATGACGGCAAGAGCGACGGCAAGAATGATGGCAAGAACGATGGCAAGGCTGACGCCAAGCCTGCCGATCCCGAGTTGCCGGCCGACGACGCCGACGATTCACAAGCCGCACCGGACAAGACCGCGCGCTCGCCCAACGGCCTCTATGATTTCCGCGACGACCGCTGGGTCGAGCTCTACGGCAAGAAGATCGAAGAGCTGATCAACGTGCTGAAGAGCAAGGGCGTGCCGGTGCTGTGGGTCGGCCTGCCCGCGATCCGCGGCCAGAAGGGCACGTCGGACATGCTGTTCCTCGACGCGCTGTATCGCGACGGCGCCGGCAAGGCCGGTATTACCTATGTCGACGTCTGGGACGGCTTCGTCGACGAGGCCGGCCGCTTCATGCCGAAGGGCCCGGACTTCGAAGGCCAGCCGCGCAAGCTGCGCTCCGACGACGGCGTGTTCTTCACCAAGGCCGGCGCGCGCAAGCTCGCGCATTATGTCGAGCGCGAGGTGACGCGCCTGCTCGCCGTGCGCACCGGCCCGATCGCGCTGCCGAGCGAACCGGCGGCGCCCGAGACCAGCACCGAACCCGGCAAGCCCCCGCCGCGACCGCTCGCAGGCCCGGTGCTGCCGCTGGTCGCCTCCACGGTCGGCACCGATCAATTGCTCGGCGGCCCCGGCTCGCGGCCCGCCGCCGTCGATGCGCTCGCCGCGCGCACGCTGGTGAAGGGCGAGGCGCTGGCGCCGCCGGCCGGCCGCGCCGACGATTTCGCCTGGCCACGCCGCGAGATCGGCCGCGAGCAGGCCAAGGGCGACGTGCCGGTCGCCGCGGCGACGCCGGCTGCGCCGGCGGCCGGAGCACCTGCCAACCCGCCGCCGTCGACCACGGCGATCGCGCCCGACGGTTCGATCATCACCGCGCCGAAGCCGCAGAAGCGCGTGTTCCGTCCGGCCCAGGCTCAGCCGCAGCAGCAGCCGCAGCCCTGGCTGCGTGACTTCTTCGGCTTCGGCGCGCCGCAGCAGCGCCCGCTGCTCCCCCCGCCACCGCGTCCGCCGCGCAGTGTCGGACAGCGCGCCGCCGGGCCTGGGGATCCCTGGCAGTAAGCGGCGCTGCATCCGTCATTGCGAGCGAAGTAAAGCAATCCATCTATCCGCACGGGCAGATGGATGGATTGCTTCGTCGCGGACCCTGTCATCGGGCGCGCGTACGCGCGACCCGGTGGCTCCTCGCAATGACGGCGGATCAGCCGTAATGGCGCCAGCGCGACGGCGGCGGGCGGCGTGGCTGACGCGTCATCAACAGCGCGAGCGCAAAGCCGATGCCGCCGGCGATCAGGAGCGCGCCGAGCGGATTGTCCTGCACCGTCTGCGCCACCGCCTTCTGCCCGCTGCGAACGGTCTCGCCGCGATGCTCATAGGCATCCTTGGCATAGTTGACCGCGGTATCAGCCGCGTCGCGCGCGGCATCCTTGGCCTGGCCGTAGAGATCCTGCACGGTGCCGGCAGCCTCGCGTGCGCGGCCCGAGGCCTGTGTTTGCGCATCACCGGTCGCATCGCCGATTACGCCTTCGGCCTTGCCCGCGAATTCCTTTGCCGTTCCGAAAATCCGGTCCTTGTCCATCACATCTGCTCCCTGAAATTGTCAGGGAGCTAACCGCGGAACCGCGCGCAGGTTCCTTTAGCTCTTCTGGAGCTAGAGGATCAGCCCGCCGTCGACGACGATGGTCTGGCCGACGATGTAGGAGGCGAGCGGCGACGCCAGGAACAAAGCGGCGCCGGCCATGTCGGCGGGCGTGCCGAGGCGCTTCAGCGGAATGCGCCCGAGCGCGCCTTCGAGCCGCTTGGGATTGGCGGTCGTCGCCTTGGTCATCTTGGTGTCGACGAGGCCCGGCGCGATGCCGTTGACGCGGATGCCGTTCTCCGCCCACGCTTCACCAAGCGTGCGCGTCAGCCCGACCGCGCCGGTCTTCGAGGCGTTGTAGGCCGGATTGCCCATGGTGGAATGATACGCCGCGGTCGAACTCACGATGATCAGCGAACCTTGGCTCGCGCTCAGCATCGCATGGAATTTGGTGGCGCAGGCCATCAGGCTCATCAGGTTGACTTCGAGCACCTTGCGGAAACCCTCCATCTCGAATTCCCCGCGGCGGTAAATCACGGCGCCCTGCGCCAGCACCAGCACGTCGAGCCGATCGAACGACGGTGTGAGGCTTTCGATCGCCTTGGGATCAGAGACATCGAGTTGCGCATAGGCAAGGCCGTCGAGATGCGAGCCTTCTTCAGCCGAATAGTCGCTCGCTTGGGCGCGGGTGCCGTACACCGCAACGCGCGCGCCCTTGGCGCGGAAGGCCTGCGCAATGCCGTTGCCGATGCCTGAGGAGCCGCCGACCACCAGTACCTGCTTGCCGCCGAAATCAAGCTCGTTCATCGCGTTTCCTCTCTGCTGTTTTCTTGATTGAGCATGATCCTTTGCGAAAAGCCACCCGGGAAACTTGCGTTAACGCGCTGCGTGCGCGGCGATCAGGGAACGCCGGTTTGACGTCTCTGCGGATCGGTGCCAGCGTTGCCGGTCTCACAACGCAAAAAAATCAACGGGAGGTCCGTCGTGTCCGAATACAAGCAGCTCAGCCGTTCGGTGAAGGGCCTCACCGTTCTCGTCACGGGAGCGGCAAGCGGCATGGGGCGCGCCACTGCGCGCGTGTTCGCCGACGAGGGCGCCAATGTCGCGGTCACCGACCTGACCGAAGACGGCACGCAGGCGGTGGCGAAGGAGATATCGGCGAGCGGCGGCTCGGCGAAGGCCTGGACGCTCGACGTCAGTGATCGCGACGCCATCATCAAAGTCGTCAACGATGTCGCCGCGCATTTCGGGGGGCTCGACATCATCGTCAACAATGCGGGCATCTCGGTGCGGGTGCCGATCGACGATCCCGGTTACGAGGATGCCTGGGCCAAGGGCATCGCGGTGATGCTGACGGCGCATCCGCGCATCATCCGCGCGGCACTGCCGTACCTGCGCAAGTCGCGCTCGCCGCGCATCGTCAACATCGCCTCGACCGAAGCGCTGGGTGCAACAGGCCTGCACAGCCCCTACTCGGCGGCCAAGGGCGGCGTCACCAGCCTGACCCGCTCGCTCGCGGTGGAACTGGGGCGCGAAGGCATCACCGTGAACTGCATCTGTCCGGGCCCGATCCGCACAGGCATCACCGATCGCATCTCCGAGGAGCACAAGACGATCTACGCCAAGCGCCGCACTGCGCTGGCGCGCTACGGCGATCCGGAAGAGGTCGCGCACATGACGCTGAGCCTGTGCCTGCCCGCGGCATCGTTCCTGACCGGTGCGGTGATTCCGGTCGACGGCGGGTTGATGGCGCGGAATGCCTGACCCGCATTCGCTGCCCGCTCGGCCGTGAAGCGTTGACAGCGCGCGCGTCGGGAGTAGCCTTCCCGTCAAATCAGACGAAGCGGGCCAACCGCCCGCACGATACGGGGAGATACGCCAATGACGGTCCTGATCCGGCAGCTTCACAAGCACTTTGTCGGCGAGGTCTCCGGCGTCGACCTGCGCAAGCCGCTGACGAAGCAGGAAGCGACCGACATCGAGGCCGGCATGGACAAATACGCCGTGCTCGTCTTCCACGGCCAGGATATCACGGACGAGCAGCAGATGGCGTTCGCGCTGAACTTCGGCGAGCGCGAGCACTCGCGCGGCGGCACGGTGACGAAGAAGGAGGACTATCGCCTGTCGTCCGGGCTCAACGATGTCGGCAATCTCGGCAAGGACGGCAAGCCGCTGCCGAAGGATCACCGCACCCATCTGTTCAATCTCGGCAACTGCCTGTGGCACTCCGACAGCTCGTTCCGGCCGATCCCGGCGAAATTCTCGCTGCTGTCGGCGCGCGTCGTGAACCCGAAGGGCGGCAACACCGAATTCGCCGATATGCGCGCCGCCTATGACGCGCTCGACGACGACACCAAGGCGGAGATCGAGGACATGATCTGCGAGCACTCGCTGATGTATTCGCGCGGCTCGCTCGGCTTCCTCGACTACACCGAGGAAGAGAAAGAGATGTTCAAGCCGGTGCTGCAACGCCTGGTGCGCACCCATCCGGTGCACGGCCGCAAATCGCTGTATCTGTCATCGCATGCCGGCGCGATCAGGGGCATGAGCATGCCGGAGGCGCGGGTGCTGCTGCGCGACCTCACCGAGCACGCGACGCAGAGCGAGTTCGTCTATGTGCACAAATGGACGCTGCATGACCTCGTGATGTGGGACAACCGCCAGACCGTGCACCGCGTCCGCCGTTACGACCAGTCGCAGCCCCGCGACATGCGCCGCGCCACGGTGGCCGGCACCCAGCCGACGGTGGCGCAGGAAGCGGCGGAGTAGCGCGCCGCGATAACAGCCGTCGTCCCGGCGAAAGCCGGGACCCATAACCACAGGACGTGGGAATGGGGCGCGCTGAGGCCACAGCGTCGCGAAATCACAAGCAGTCGGGGTTTTGGGTCCCGGCCTTCGCCGGGACGACACCGTGGGTGTGGTGCGCGGCCTACGCGTGCCCGGCGTCGTTCGACAGCATGCCGGCCTCGATGCCGATCTTGCGCAAGGCGCGGGCGTATTTCTCGTCGACGTCGGTGCCGAAGATCAGCTCGGGATCGGCGTCGCAGTGCAGCCAGCCATTGTGCTGGATCTCGTTCTCGAGCTGGCCCGGCGCCCAGCCGGCGTAGCCGAGCGCGAGAATCGCGTGCTTGGGGCCGGCGCCCTTGGCGATCGCTTTCAGGATATCGACGGTCGCGGTCAGCGAGATGCCGTCGTCGATGTTCAGCGTCGCGTCCTGAATGTAGAAGTCGCTGGAATGCAGCACGAAGCCGCGGCCGGTATCGACCGGGCCACCCTTCATCACCTTCATCATCTCGGCATTTTCGGGCAGCTGGATCTGGTCCGACTTCTCGATGATGTCGAGCTGCACCAGCAGTCCGGGGAAATCGATGCTGCCGGCCGGGCGATTGACGATGATGCCCATCGCCCCCTCCGACGAATGCGCGCACATGTAGATCACCGAACGCTCGAAGCGCGGGTCGTTCATGACAGGCATCGCGATCAGCATCTGGCCATCGAGATAGCCGCCGTCTGCGGCATGCGGACCGACGGCCGGGCTTCTGCCGCCGGCGGTCTTGCGAGTCCTGCCTGTTTTGCCTTCAGGGCGCATCCACAAAGGCCTTTCCTGCTGATTTGGCATCCTGATATTGGGTGGCGGTTCTGTCAATCAAGCATCACGCCGCGTGCGGCGATGCATCACAAGCAATTCAATGGTTTGCAACGAAAGTTGCAGGTAAAGACGTCTCATGATCGTCACAGTTCCCCTGCGGGCCGCTTTTGGCGTTGCCGCCACATTGTCCGTCGCATGTATGGCAACTGAGGTGCGCGCCGACGACGCTTCGCCGTGGCAGCAGGACACCCATTCGGCCGTGCGGCTGCTCGCGGGATCGCGCAGCGGCGCGGTGCTGCTCGGCGGCATCGCCTTCCAGTTGCAGGACGGCTGGAAAACCTACTGGCGCACGCCGGGCGATTCCGGCGTGCCGCCGCGGTTCGATTTCTCCAAATCGGACAATGTCGATGCGGTCACGGTGATGTGGCCGGCGCCGCGCCAGTTCGACGACGGCGCCGGCGGCACCTCGCTCGGCTACAAGCATCAGGTGGTGCTGCCGCTGCGCATCGTCGCGAAGAATCCCGACAAGCCGTTGGTGCTGCGCGCCGACATCAGTTACGCGGTGTGCGAGAAGCTGTGCGTGCCGGTGGAAGCGAAAGCCGAGCTTGCGTTCGCGAGCGTCGCCTCGACCGAGGACGCCGCGCTGTCGGAAGCGCTCAACGCGGTGCCGAAGCCCGCCAATATCGGCGATCCCATCCCTGTCACGATCCGCGACGTCAAGCGCGACGGCAACAACGTGCTGGTCGATGTCACCGCGCCGGAAAGCAAGGACCTCAGCCTCTTCGTCGAGGGACCGACGCCGGACTGGGCGCTGCCGGTGCCCAAGCTCGTCGAGCATGCACCGCCGGGCGTGAAGCGCTTCGCCTTCGAGCTCGACGGGTTGCCGCCCGGCGCCAAGGCGGACGGCGCCGCGCTGAAACTGACCCTGGTCGGCGGCGACAAGAGCTATGAATTCAATATCAATTTGAACTGACGCCCACCGTCGTTCCGGCGGAAGCAGGAACCCATACTCCGCGGCCGCAGTGCGAGGCACGCTGCGGGTTAAGCTGTGCGCGTCAACTGTTCCCTGTGGTTATGGGTCCCGGCCTGCGCCGGGACGACGCCTGGGTTGCGAGCATCCGTCACCCAACCCAATCTTAACGATTCGTTGATAGATCGGTGACCATTGCCGCCTTGCGGCGCTTTGGGAATTTTTCCGCCTTGGCTGTGATGGAGACACAATCGGAATCCTCTGCCGCAACCTCTGCGCCATCGGGCCCGGTCGCGCGCCTGCGGGACCTCGTCGCGCGCCTGCTCGGCGGCACCAAGGAGGCGTCGGTCACCAAGCGCCTCGCCGGCATGATCTTCATCATCCGCGTGATCAGCGCCGCCATCGCCTATCTGGCGCAGATCCTTTTGGCGCGCTGGATGAGCGGCTCGGACTACGGCATCTATGTCTATGTCTGGACCTGGGTGCTGCTGCTCGGCAGCACGATGGATTTCGGCATCGCGCCGTCTTCGCAGAAGATCATCCCGGAATATCGCACGCGCGGCGACCTCGCCGCGCTGCGCGGCTTCCTTTCCGGCGGCCGCTGGGTGGTGCTTGCCGCCTCCAGCACCGTGGCGCTGCTGCTCGCCGGCGTGATCCATCTCGCCTCGCCCTGGATCGACCCCAATGCGATCGTGCCGCTCTATATCGGCTGCCTGACCTTGCCGCCGTTCGTGGTCGCCAACACGCAGGACGGCATCTCGCGCGCGCATGACTGGATGCAGCTCGGCCTGATGCCGCAATTCATCGTGCGGCAGGGGCTGATCATCGCGCTGACCGCCGGCGCACTGGCGCTCGGCCTCAATCTCGGCGCCACCGCCGCGATGATCGCGAGCGCAGCCGCCGTCTACATCGCGGCGATCGGCCAGATGATCGTGCTGAACCGCCGCCTCAAAGCCCATCTCGGGCCGGGCGAGAAGACCTACGACCTCAAAGGCTGGTTTAAGATCTCGCTGCCGATCATGCTGGTCGAGAGCTTCTATCTCCTGCTCGGCTACACCGACGTGCTGATGCTGCAGCAATTCCGCTCCTCCGAGGAGGTCGGCATCTATTTCGCAGTGGTGAAGACGCTGGCGCTGGTGTCGTTCGTGCACTACGCGATGTCGGCGACGACGGCGCACCGCTTCGCCGAATACAACGCGCTCGGCGACAAGGATAGGCTGTCGGCCTATGTCGCGCACGCCATCAGCTGGACGTTCTGGCCCTCGCTGCTCGCAACCATCGCCCTGCTCGCCTTCGGCAAGCCGCTGCTGTGGCTGTTCGGCCCGAAGTTCGTCGACGGCTACAGCATCATGTTCGTCGCCGCGATCGGGCTCGTGGTGCGCTCGGCGATCGGCCCGGTGGAGCGGCTGCTGAACATGCTCGGCCACCAGAGTATCTGCGCCACCGCCTATGCGGTATCGTTCCTGATGAATGTTGGGCTCTGCATCGCGCTGGTGCCGCGCTACGGCGGCATGGGCGCGGCGGCCTCGACCTCGCTGTCGCTGACCTTCGAGACGATCCTGCTGTTCGTCGTGGTGCGCTCGCGCCTCGGCCTGCACGTGCTGGCGTTCGGGAAGGCCCGGCCTACGCCGTAGCATTTTGATCGACCGCGGCATATAATACACGGCATGACCGCAGCGGAACTGAAAAACCTGCTCAATCGCGTTCAATCCTGGCCCGAGGCGGCACAGGATGAATTCGTGTCGATCGCAAATCAGATCGAAAGCGAGCTACAGTCCCAAGACTACGTCGCAACTCGAGATGAACTGCGGGTCATCGACGCCGCGATGGCATCGATCGACGCCGGCGAGTGCGCGACCGACGAGGAGATCGCAGGCGCGTTTGCCAAATTTCGCCGCAAATGAAGGTCGTCTTCTCGCGGCAAGCACTGACTGATCTGGACGAAATCGCGACCCACTATTCGACCCATGCCAGCCCGGCAATCGCCGCAGCTGCCGAGCGCCGCTTCCGCGATGTCATTGACCGGGTCTGCCGCGCACCCGAGGCCGCGCCGCGCATCTCGCAGCGCTCCACGGTCCGCGCAATTACCGTCCTGCGCTATCCGTTCCGCATTTTCTATCGGGTGCGCAGCGATACAATCGATATCCTGCACATCAGACATGCGTCCCGAACGCCGTTCTCCCCCGCCGATTTGGACCCTAAAGCGCGATGATATTTGGTTGAATCGTCATCGCGCTTTAGCTCTTTGTTTGAGCATGATCTTTTCGGAACACCGCTTCGCACTTTTCCGGATCATGCTTTAGCTAGTTCGGGCAGCTTTCTACCCTAAAAAGCCGGCCCTGATCCAATCGGGGCCGGCTCTTTGATGCCAGGTCAGTGCCGGCGGATAATTACTCCGCGGTCCAGCCGCCGTCGATCGAGAGGTTGGCGCCGGTGATCTGCGCGGCATCGTCGCCGCACAGGAACAGCGCCAGCGCTGCGACCTGCTCCGAGGTCACGAACTCCTTGGTCGGCTGCGCGGCGAGCAACACGTCCTTGATGACCTGCTCCTTGGTCATGTTACGTGCCTTCATGGTCTCCGGAATCTGGTGCTCGACCAGCGGGGTCCAGACATAGCCCGGCGAGATGCAGTTGCAGGTGATCTTGAATTGTGCGAGCTCGAGCGCCGCGGTCTTGGTCAGGCCGGCGATGCCGTGCTTGGCCGAGACGTAGGCCGACTTGAACGGCGAGGCCACCAGCGAGTGCGCGGACGCCGTGTTGATGATGCGGCCCCAGCCGCGCTTCTTCATGCCGGGCACCGCGGCGCGGATGCCGTAGAACGCCGACGACAGGTTGATCGCGATGATCGCTTCCCACTTCTCGGGCGGGAATTCCTCGATCGGCGACACGAACTGGATGCCGGCATTGTTGACCAGGATGTCGACCGAGCCGAAGGTCTTCTCGCCGAGCGCGATCATGTCGGCGATCTCGGCCGGCTTGGTCATGTCGGCCGGCGAATGCACGGCCTTGACCTTGAAGTCGGTCTCGATGCCGGAGCGTTCCTTCTCGATGTCGGCCGGAACGCCCATGCCGTTGAGAACGATATTGGCGCCGGCGCCTGCGAAGGCGCGCGCATACGCCAATCCGATGCCGCTGGTCGAGCCGGTCACAACGGCGGTCTTGCCTGTCAACGTACCCATTATCGGTCGCTCCTATTTTGCTTGCGGGGGGCTCGATTCAGGGGGCGTGGGTTCGTCCCCCGTGAGGTCGTAAGTCACCATGGTTTCCCCGGACTGTGGCCGTTCTAGCCATTCTTTGTGACGCATCGACAAATGCACGTCGCGCACGCCGGCGCCCCAGTGCTCGACCATCCCGACATGCGAGAAGTCGTAATCCTTCGAAGAGCTCTCGTAGTTCTTGCTCTTGTAGATCAGGTGAACCACCGTGACGGTGTTCTCCTTGGATGCCTTGCGCAGCAATTCGACCGACGGATCGTTCTTCAGGTAATCGGGCAGCTTGCCGATCAGGTCGCGCACCGCCATGCGGGCGTTGTGGATCTGCCGGTTCTTGTCGGTGTTCATCCGCGTCCGGCTCGAATAGCGGATGTCCTTCTCGCGCTCGGCGGCCTCCAGCAGCGTCTCCGGCAGCGGCCCGCGGGCGCTGAACAGGTCGACCTGGAAGATCAGCAGATCGCGGCTGGTCTCCTCGTCGAGCACGAAGTCGAGCGGCGTGTTGGAGGCGATGCCGCCGTCCCAGTAATGCTCGCCCTCGATCACGACGGCGGGAAAGCCCGGCGGCAGGGCGCCGGAGGCCATGATGTGCTCGGGGCCGATTGTCTTGCCGCGCTTCTTGAATTCGTAGTTGTCGAAATAGCAGAAATTGCCCGAGGTGACGCCGACCGCGCCGACCGACAGCCGCGTCTTCAGGTCGTTGATGCGATCGAAATCGACCAGGCGCTCCAGCGTCTTCTTCAGCGGCGCGGTGTCGTAATAGCTCAGCGACTGCGAGCTGCCGGGCGGCCACAGCGGCGCCGGCGGGATCCGCGGCGTGAAGAAGCCGGGCACGCCGAAGGTCGCGATGATGGCGGCAGAGGTCTCGTTGAACAGCGAGCGGGCGCGCTCATGCTTGGAAACCGGATTCCACGGCACCGGCGCCGACACCATCTCCCAGAATTCCTTCAGCCTAGGCACCCGCTTGTCCGGCTCGTTGCCGGCGATGATCGCGGCATTGATGGCGCCGATCGAGATGCCGGCGATCCATTCCGGCTCGAAGCCTGCATGACAGAGCGCCTGAAAGGCGCCGGCCTGGTACGAGCCAAGCGCGCCGCCGCCCTGAAGAACCAGCACCCGCCTCGCTTGCGCGGGCGTCGAGGCCGGCGCGGAATCCGAAGTATCCATTCGTAACCGTTCGCTCAAAAACGACCTGGACCACAACGGTGGCCGCTGTTGGCCGCCGCGTCAATCTGCGAGATGGGAGGGTTAGATCACGCGGAATTTATCGAAATCAGGTTGCCGCCAGAATGAGCGTCCAGAACACCTTGTACTTGGTGTTGGGGGCATAAACGGCCGCGATGCCCATTTTTGTGACACCGCTTTTCAGCATGTTGGCCTTGTGCGGCGGAGAATCGCGCCAGCCGGAAAAGGCTTCCGCGAGCGTGTGATAGCCGGCCGAGATGTTCTCGACCGCCACGGTCGCCGGGTAGCCGCCGGCCTCCAGCCGCTTGCCGAGCGGGGCCTTCACGTCGTGGTCCATCTTGTTGCGGGCGGCCATCGCCTGCGACTGCTGCTCGGCGAGCCTGGTCAGGTCAGGATCGACCACGACGGTGCCGAGACCATTGTTCTGGCGGTACTGGGAAAACAGGATCGCGGCGGCCTGGCTGTCCAGGACGGCGCCGGGCTGCGCCATGTTGAGATACATCGCCGGTTCTTCCGGGATTTTGGTGTCCGCGGCGCAGCCGGCAAGCACCAGAAGCCCGAACAGGGCGACCGTCGTCCGTTTCACTTCAGAAAACCCCCAAGGTTGGCTGGCCGTTGTTGCATACCAACCGTGGCTGAATGGTGAACAGGGGCTAACTTTTGACCACACAAAACGCCGTCATTCCGGGGCGCGAAGCGAACCCGGAACGACGACGGATATGGGGTTCTCCTTCCCGCCGAAAGGGCGAAGGTCGGGATGGGGGGTCAGCCACAGGCGATAGCGGTTATCGTGGAGACAGACCCGCCTTGCTCTGACGAGCAAGGCGACCTCCCCTTTTCAAGGAGAGGTTTGGACCCGCGGCAGCTACTGCGCGGCGAAGATCCGGTAGCGGCGGGGCTGCAGCGAGACGATTTCGCCGGCCTGCAGCTCGCGGTCGCGGGGCGCATCGATCTCGATCACGGTCTTGCCCTCACTGCCGGCCAGGGCGACCTCGGCGCGCTGGATCGGGCCGAACGAGCGGACGTGGCGGATGGCGCCTTCCAGTGCGCCGGTTCCGGCCGGACCGACCGCCATGTCGTGGCGGCGGACGAACAGCTTGGCCGCGCCGGACGCCGCGCCCAGCGCCGGAATGTTCAGCGGACGGCCGTCGAGCCGCACCGCATCGCCGGCCACGTCGACCGGCAGCACGATGGATTCGCCGATGAAGCCGTGCACGAAGGCGGTCGCC
Source organism: Bradyrhizobium sp. PSBB068 (assembly GCA_016839165.1). Lineage (NCBI taxonomy): Bacteria > Pseudomonadati > Pseudomonadota > Alphaproteobacteria > Hyphomicrobiales > Nitrobacteraceae > Bradyrhizobium > Bradyrhizobium sp. PSBB068. The sequence continues at coordinate 621,607 of CP069300.1, read as the reverse complement.
GGATTGTCATAGACCTCGCCGGGCGAGCCGATCTGCTCGATCCTGCCCTTGTCCATCACCACGACGCGGTTGGCGACCTCGAGCGCCTCCTCCTGGTCGTGGGTGACGAAGATCGAGGTGACGTGGATCTCGCTGTGCAGCGAGCGCAGCCATTGCCGCAGCTCCTTGCGCACTTTGGCATCGAGCGCGCCGAACGGCTCGTCGAGCAGCAGGATGCGCGGCTCGATCGCGAGCGCGCGCGCCAGCGCGATGCGCTGCCGCTGGCCGCCGGACAGCTGGCTGGGATAGCGGTTGGCGAGCCAGTCGAGCTGCACCAGATCGAGCAGGTTCTTGACGCGTGCGCGGATCGTCGCCTCATCCTTGCGGATCGCGCGCGGCTGCACGCGCAGGCCGAAGGCGACGTTCTCGAACACCGTCATGTGGCGGAACAGCGCGTAGTGCTGGAACACGAAGCCGACCTGACGCTCGCTGGCGCCGCGCGAGAGCGCGTTCTCTCCATCGATCGCGACCTCGCCGGAGTCGGGCCAATCCAGCCCTGCGATGATCCGCAGCAGCGTGGTCTTGCCGGAGCCGGACGGGCCGAGCAGCGCCAGCAGCTCGCCATCGGCAACCTTGAGATCGACATTGTCGAGCGCGGCAAAGCTGCCGAACCGCTTTACGATATTCCTGACTTCAATCGCCATCGGGCACCTCAGCCTCGTCGAGCCGCCGCTCAAGAATAGTTTTCGCCACCAGCGTGATCAGCGCCAGCATCGCGAGCAGCGAGGCGATCGCGAACGACGCGACGAACTGGTATTCGTTGTAGAGAATCTCGACCAGCAGCGGCATCGTGTTGGTCTCGCCGCGGATATGGCCGGAGACGACGGACACCGCGCCGAACTCGCCCATCGCGCGCGCGTTGCAGAGCAGGACGCCGTAGAGCAGGCCCCATTTGATGTTGGGCAGCGTGACGCGGAAGAAGGTTTGCAGGCCCGAGGCGCCGAGCGAGATCGCCGCTTCCTCCTCCTGGGAGCCCTGCTCCTGCATCAGCGGGATCAGCGCGCGCGCCACGAACGGAAAGGTGACGAAGATCGTCGCCAGTGCGATGCCGGGTACCGCGAACAGGATGTGGACGTTGTGCGCCTGCAGCCACGGCCCGAAATAGCCCTGTGCGCCGAACAGCAGCACGAAGACCAGGCCCGAGATGACAGGCGAGATCGAGAACGGCAGGTCGATCAGCGTGATCAGAAAGGTCTTGCCGGTGAACTCGAATTTCGAGATGGCCCAGGCCGCGACCACGCCGAACACGAGGTTGAGCGTGACCGAGATCGCAGCGACCAGCAGCGTCAGCTTGATCGCGGCGAGCGCCTCAGGCTCGGCCAGCGCCGCGAGATAGGCGACGATGCCTTTCGAGAAGGCCGAGGCGAACACGACCACCAGCGGCAGCACGACGAAGATGCTGAGGAAGGCGATCGCCAGCGCGATGATGATGAAGCGGATCGGCCCCGGCTCGGTGCGCGGGTTGCGTCCCGCGGCGACCGGCCCAGCGCGCGCGATATCGAGCTGCGGTGCAGGGGCCGCGACGCTGACATCGGTCGCGGGCGCGTAGCTCCGCAGCTGCGTAGTCGAGGTCGCCAATCCCGTCTGCATCGACATCTCGGACCTCAATGCACGGGAATGCGGGCTTGCGCCCAGCGCTGCAGCCGGTTGATCAGGAAGATGATCAGGAACGAGGCCACCAGCATCACCACCGCGATCGCGGTGGCATCGGCGTAGCGGAATTCGGACAGCCGGATCACGATCAGGAGCGGCGCGATCTCCGAGACGTTGGGCAGATTGCCGGCGATGAAGATCACCGAGCCGTATTCACCGATGGCGCGGGCGAAGGCGAGCGCGAACCCGGTGAGCAGCGCCGGGATCAGGCTCGGCAGGATGACGCGAAACACGGTGTGCCAGCGATTGGCCCCTAAGCTCGCGGCCGCCTCCTCGATCTCGGGATCGAGATCGATCAGCACCGGCTGCACCGTGCGGACCACGAAGGGGATGCCGATGAAGATCATCGCGATGAAGATGCCGATCGGCGTGAACGCGACCTTGATGCCGAGCTCGGCGAGCGGCGCGCCCAGCCAGCCCTTTTGGGCAAACAGCTGCGTCAGCGCCACGCCTGCGACCGCGGTCGGCAAGGCAAACGGAATATCGACGATGGCGTCGAACAGCCGCCGGCCCGGAAAGCGGTAGCGCACCAGCGCCCAGACGATGATGGTGCCCATCACCAGATTGACGCAGGCGGCCGCAAACGAAAGCCCGAACGAAATCTTCAGGGCGTTCAAGGTGCGGCGGCTGGTGACGATGCCCCAGAACTGATCGAGGCTGAGCTCAAACGTCTTGAGGAACAGCGCGGCCAGCGGAATCAGGATGATGACGGAGAGCCATGTCAGGGTCAGTCCCATGGTGAGACCGAACCCCGGCAGGGTACTGCGTCGTGCAACCGCTGTGCTCACATATCCCCCTGTTCGACCCGGGCCATATCTCGATCAGTTCTTGTAGATCTGATCGAAGATGCCGCCCTCGGCGAAGTGCTCCTTCTGCGCCTTGGTCCAACCACCGAAAACGTCGTCGATGGTGAAAAGTTCAACCTTGGCGAAGGATTTTTCGTACTCCTTGGCGATCTCGGGATCGCGCGGCCGGTAGGAGTTGCGCGCGGCGATCTCCTGGCCTTCCTTGGTGTACCAGTACTTCAGATAGGCTTCGGCGACCGCGCGGGTGCCCTTTTGATCGACAACCTTGTCGACCACCGCAACCGGTGGTTCGGCGAGGATCGACTGCGGCGGCGCCACGATCTCGAACTTGTCCGGGCCGAATTCGCGCAACGCCAGGAAGGCTTCGTTCTCCCAGGCGAGCAGCACGTCGCCGACGCCGCGCTCGACGAAGGTCACGGTCGAGCCGCGCGCGCCGGTGTCGAGCACCGGGACGTTCTGGTAGAGGTCGGCGACGAATTTCTTCGCCTTATCGGCCGAGCCGAACTTCTTCTGCGCATAGCCCCAGGCGGCGAGATAGTTCCAGCGCGCACCGCCCGAGGTCTTCGGGTTCGGCGTGATCACGGCGACGCCGGGCTTGATCAGATCGTCCCAATCCTTGATGCCCTTGGGATTGCCCTTGCGCACCAGGAACACGATGGTCGAGGTATAGGGCGAGGCGTTGAGCGGCAGCCGCTTCTGCCAGTCCGCAGCGAGCAGGCCCTTGCCCGCGATCGCATCGATGTCATAGGCCAGCGCCAGCGTGACGACATCGGCCTGCAATCCGTCGATCACCGAGCGCGCCTGCGAGCCCGAGCCGCCGTGCGACTGCTTGATCTCGACGCTCTTGCCGGTATCCTTCTGATAGGCCGCGGCGAACGCCTTGTTGAAATCGACATAGAGCTCGCGCGTCGGATCGTAGGACACGTTGAGCAGCGAATAGTCTGCCGCGAAGGCCGAGCTCGCCCACAACAATCCCGCGACCAGCGGCAGCATACGACGGATCATTTCTGTCTCCATTCAACCTGAGAATGTCAGGGAACACCCAAGACATAACTCACGGTGAAGCGCCCCTAAGTCAACAAAACCGGTTTTCTTTGTTTTCAGCGGCGCAGCGCGCTTGTGCTACGAAGTCGCCACGCTGCGAAGGCTTTGTCGCGTCCCCAAATCGCGATGAAAGATCATCGCGATCGAAGGCATTTTCGAGCATGATCCCCGCGCAAACGCTTCACGTTTGTCGCAGGAAAACCGCTGCGCACTTTCCGAATCAGGCCCTACGACATCTTCATCGTGTGGATGCCGCATTCCGTCTTCGCCCGGCCACGCCAGCGGCCGTCGCGTGCATCCTCGCCGGCAGCGGACCGGCTCGAGCAAGGCATACACCCGACCGACTGATATCCCGATGCGACAAGTGGATGCGGCGGCAGCTTGCCGAGGGTGTAGATCGCCTCGATCTCCTCGCGGGAGACGTTGGCGAACGGATTGAATTTGAGCCTGACGCCATCGTCCTCGACAACCGGGATGTCGGTGCGGGCGCCGCCCTGGAAACGCTTGCGGCCGTTGATCCAGCCGGCGAACGGCTTCAGCGCCCGCGCCAACGGCTCCACTTTGCGGATCCGGCAGCAGGCGTCGGGATCGGTGAACCACAATTCGCGGTCCGGATCCTGGCGCGACAACGCTGCTTCATCCGGCTTGATCGAGCGCACGTCGGTAAGGCCGAGCGTCTCGATCAGCGTATCGCGATAGGCCAGCGTCTCCTCGAACAGCCAGCCGGTATCGAGAAAGACTACAGGGATCGAAGGATCGACGTCCGCCATCACCTTGAGCAGTGCCGCGGACTCGGTGCCGAACGACGACACCAGCGCCAACTTCTCGCGGCCGACTATCCGCAAGGCGGCAGCGATCACCTCGGCGGGCGAAGCCGTGCGTAGCGCGCGATCGAGCACATCGGCTGCGGGCAATGCGGCCGGCGTCGCAGCGAGCTCTGGTGCAAGCGTGCTCACTGGCTCGCGCTCTCCGAGTGACGCAGCTGCATGCGGCGATTGAGTGCGGTGACGCGGCCGTCGCCGGTCGGCTGGTAGAACACCGAATAGCGCTTCATGGTCGCGGCGAACGCATCGGCATCGGCATCTTTCTTGACCTCGAAGGCGTCGAAGCCGGCACGTGTCATGAACACGAACTGGTCGCGTAGAATCTGCCCGATGGCGCGCAGCTCGCGGTCATAGCCATGACGTTCGCGCAGCAGGCGCGCCTGGCTGTAGGCGCGGCCGTCGCGGAAGGTCGGAAACACCAACGCGACCGAAGCGAGACGATCGAGATGCGGCACGAGATCCTCGAGACTGCGGTTGTTCGGCCAGATCACCCCGAGCTTGCCGGAACGGCGCAGCAGCGCCTCGGGATCGGCGAGAAAGCGTTCGGCCGTGACCAGCACCGCGCCGTCACCCGGCAGTTCGGCACCGTCGGCGACACGCACGAACGGATCGGTCGTGATTCTTCCCTGCTTAACGAGTGGCATAGACGCGCTCCCTGATCGGCTCGACACCCAGACGCTTCACCGTGTCGACGAACAATTCCTCGGGACGGTCGCGCAGCGCGAGATAGGCTTCGACAATGTCTTCGATCACGTCGGCGACTTCCGCATAGGGAACGGCCGGGCCAATCAAGGTACCCAACTGCGCGTTCTCGTCGGCGCGGCCGCCGATCGTGATCTGGTAGAATTCCTCACCATTCTTCTCGACGCCGAGAATGCCGATGTGGCCGACATGGTGATGGCCGCAGGCATTGATGCAGCCGGAGATATTGATGTGCAGCCGGCCGATCAGGTCGGCGGTGTCGTGGTTGGCGAAACGCCGCGTCAGCTCCTGCGCGATCGGGATCGAGCGCGCATTGGCCAGCGAGCAGTAATCCAGCCCCGGGCAGGCGATGATGTCGGTCACCAGATTGACGTTCGGCGTCGCGAGCCCAAGCCGGTCGAGCGCCTTGAACAGCGCCGGCAGGTCGCGCTTGGCGACATGCGGCAGCGCCAGGTTCTGCTCGTGGCCGACGCGGATCTCTCCGAACGAATATTTGTCGGCGAGGTCGGCGACCGCATCCATCTGCTCGGCGGTGGCATCGCCCGGAGGGCCGCCGACCGGCTTCAGCGACAGCACCACGATCGAATAGCCCTGCACCTTGTGCGGAAATACCGAGTTCTTGCGCCAGCGCTCGAACAGCGGATCATTCGCGGCCTGCTTCAGCTCGTCCGGCATGTGCGGCAGCTTTTCGTAAGCCGGATAGGAGAAGCGCGAGCGGACCTCCTCGATGGCGGCGTGGTCGAGCGTCAGCCCGACATCGCCCATCGCCTTCCATTCCTCGTCGACTTCCTTGGCGAATTTCTCGATGCCGAGCTCGTGCACCAGGATCTTGATCCGCGCCTTGTAGATGTTGTCGCGGCGGCCGTACTGGTTGTAGACCCGCAGGATCGCCTCGATGTAGCTCAGGATATCGCGGCCGGAAACGAACGGCTTGATGGTCTTGGCGATGAACGGCGTGCGGCCGAGACCGCCGCCGACCAGCACCTCGAAGCCGGTCTCGCCGTCGGCATTCTTGTGCAGGCGCAAGCCGATGTCGTGGACCTTGATCGCCGCGCGGTCGTGCTCGGACGCGGTGATCGCGATCTTGAACTTGCGCGGCAGGAACGAGAATTCCGGATGCAGCGTGGTGTGCTGGCGGATGATCTCCGACCAGATCCGCGGATCCTCGATCTCACCCGGCGCGACCCCGGCCCACTGGTCCGAGGTGACGTTGCGCATGTTGTTGCCGGAGGTCTGCATCGCGTGGATGCCGACCTCGGCGAGATCGGCCAGCGCGTCCGGCAGCTCGGCGAGCTTGATCCAGTTGAACTGGATGTTCTGCCGGGTGGTGAAGTGGCCGTAGCCGCGGTCGTAGCGGCGCGCGACATGGGCGAGCCGGCGCAGCTGCTTCGACGACAGCGTGCCGTAGGGGATCGCGACCCGGAACATGTAGGCGTGCAGCTGCAGATACACGCCGTTCTGCAGGCGCAGGATCTTGAATTCATCCTCGGTGAGCTCGCCGGAAAGGCGGCGCTTCACCTGGTCGCGGAATTCCGAAACACGCTCGTTGATCAGCGTGCGGTCGAGTTCGTCATAAGCATACATGTTCGATAAGCCTTAACGCGGCGCGCCTTACGCGGGAACCTGGAGATCGATGGTGACGCCCTTGGCGCGGATATGTTCGCGGAGATTGCCGGGCTTGACCTTGCCGCCGTCCTTCAGCTCGACCGGTGCAATGTAGGGACCCACCGCGCCGACGTCGTCGGCGGTGGCTTCGGCCAGCAGCGCGCGGGCCTCGTCGGACGTGGTCACGATCGCGGAGTCGGCGAGTTCGGTGGACCAGCCCTGCTTGGCGGTTCGGTACACCACGGCACCGTCCCAGGTCCGGTTGGCGGTGACCATCGAGGGGCCCGTGATCTTGATTTTCTTCTGTTCAAGCGGAGAGGTCATTCGGCAGCTTTCAGCAGTTCGGAGAACATCTGGTTGGAGAACAGTTGGGTGACGTTGGATCGGCTCCACGGCGCGGAATGCGCGACCACATCGCCGATGATGAGGACGGCGGGACCGCCGTCGACCTGTTTGACGAGTTCTGGCAGCCGCGCCAACGTGCCGACGGCAGCCTTGGCGTCGGGCCGCGTCACGCGCGCGAACACGCCGACCGGCGTCTCCGGCGAGCGGCCGGCGGCGAGCAGGCCTTCGCGGATCGCGGGCGCGGCGGTCATGCCCATATAGACCACGACGGTCATCTTGGTGTCGGTCAGCACGGACCAGTCGACGACCTCGGCATCGCGCGCCTTGTGCGCGGTCAGGAAGGTGATGCGCAGCGCCTCGTGCCGGAAGGTCAGCGGCACCTCGAATTGCGCGGCTGCGCCGAGACCGGCGGAGACGCCAGGAATAATCGAGTAGGCGACGCCGGCGTCGCGCAGCGCTTCGACTTCCTCGCCGCCGCGGCCGAAGATAAAGGGATCGCCGCCCTTCAGCCGCACCGCGCGCTGCCCCGACTGCGCCGCCTCGATGATCAGGCGGTTGGTGGCGTCCTGGCCGATGCCGGGCTTGCCGACACGGCGACCGACCGGAATCCGCGCGGCATCGCGCCTGACGCGGTCCAGAATTTCAACTGACACCAATTCGTCATAGAACACGACGTCGGCATCCTGCAGCGCGCGCAGCGCTTTCACTGTCAGCAGATCCGGATCGCCGGGACCGGCGCCGACCAGCGTCACATGACCGACAGCCTTGCCTTCCGTATCGGCGCCAGCAAATGCGGCAGGATCTTCGATCGCCTTCAGCGCCTGCTCGGCATCATCGTTGCGGCCGGCCAGCACCAGCGCACCGATCGGACCGTCAATGATGCGCTCCCAGAAGCGGCGGCGCAGCGGAAACTCGTCGATGCGGGCATGCATTGATTTGCGGACGCGGCCGATGAAGCCGGCGAGATCGCCGATCCGTGCCGGCAGCGCCGCCTCGATCTTCTCGCGGATGCGGCGAGCCACCACCGGCGACGTGCCGCCAGTGCCGACCGCGACCACCACATCACCGCGATCGACGATCGCCGGCATGATGAAGGTGGAGTGCACAAGGTCGTCCATCACGTTGACCGGCAGGCCGACCGCTCTCGCGCGCACCGACATCGGAACGCCGATGTCGCCTGCCCCCGCACAGAGAATCGCAATGACGTCAGAGAGATCGGCCGCAAGCGGATCTCCCTCGGCACGTTCGATGCGGGCAGCGTCCTCCACCGCGATGCCGGCGAGATCATGATCGCCGTCGGTCGCATACCAACGGACCCGCGCGCCTGCTGCTGCAAGCAGCCGCAACTTGGCGCGCACAAGCTCGCCGGCGCCAATCAGGAGCACCTTGCCGCTTTGGAGGTCCAGAAATACGGGCAGGTATCGCATCAGTTACTCGCTTCCCCAACTTAGGGGTTGACTGAAATTATTTTCTATTTATCTGTCGATCAAGGCCGAAAAATAGAAAATTATTTCTTCTATATTGCGGCGCAACTGTAGAATTTTCACCTCCGCAAGCCAAGGCCGATAGATGCATCTTCTCGACAATGAATCCGGCGTGGACAGGCTGCCGCAAACAAGCGCTGCCGCAGGCTCTATTAAAGCATCTTCCGTGCCGGAACCTGATCGGGCACCCTCGTCGATGGACCATCTCGACGAGCTGGAAGCCCAGAGCATCTACATCCTGCGCGAGGCGTTCGCCCGGCTGAAGAAGCTGGCGCTGCTGTGGTCGCTCGGCAAAGATTCCAACGTGATGATCTGGCTGGCGCGCAAGGCGTTTTTCGGCCGCGTTCCGTTCCCGGCAATGCATGTCGATACGGGTAAGAAGTTTCCCGAGATGTATGCGTTCCGCGACCGTTTCGCGAAGGAATGGGACCTCGACCTCCGCGTCGAGCCCTGCCCGCCGATCGACAGCGTCGACCCGACCCTGCCGCCGGCCGCACGTTCCGCCGCGCGCAAGACCGAGGGTCTGAAGCTTGCACTTAATAAGTATGGCTTCGACGGGCTGATCGCCGGCATCCGCCGCGACGAAGAGGCGACCCGCGCCAAGGAACGCGTGTTCTCGCCGCGCGGCACCGAAGGCGAATGGGACGTCCGCGACCAGCCGCCGGAGTTCTGGGATCACTTCAACGCCTCGCCGCCGCAAGGCGCGCATCTGCGCATCCATCCGATCCTGCATTGGACCGAGGCCGACATCTGGGCCTACACCAAGCGCGAAGGCATTCCGATCATCCCGCTCTATCTCGCCAAGGACGGCAAGCGTTACCGCTCGCTGGGGGATCAGGACATCACCAACCCGGTTGCATCCACCGCATCCAACATCGACGAGATCCTCGCCGAGCTCGACGCCACCAAGATCCCGGAGCGCGCCGGCCGCGCGCTCGATCACGAAACCGAGGATGCGTTCGAGCGGCTGCGCGTCGCCGGCTATCTCTGATCCCCGTCTGGCTTGAGTGCTTTGATGAACATGATCCTTCCCTCCGCTTCGATCTCGGCGACCCCCAACGGCACCACCCGTCCCCAGGTGCGCATCGTCATCGTCGGCCATGTCGACCACGGCAAGTCCACTTTGGTCGGCCGACTGCTGCACGAGACCGGCAGCCTGCCGGACGGCAAGCTGGAGATGCTGAAGGCGGTCAGCGCGCGGCGCGGCATGCCGTTCGAATGGTCGTTCCTGCTCGACGCGCTGCAGACCGAGCGCGACCAGGGCATCACCATCGACACCACCCAGATCCGCTTCCGCACCCGCTCGCGCGACGTCGTGCTGATCGACGCGCCGGGCCACGCCGAGTTCTTGCGCAACATGATCACCGGCGCCTCGCAGGCCGATGGCGCGGTGTTGATCATCGACGCGCTCGAAGGCGTCCGCTCGCAGACCCGCCGGCACGGCTATCTCTTGCACCTGCTCGGCGTGAAGCAGGTCGCGGTGGTCGTCAACAAGATGGACCGGGTCGATTTCAGCGCTGCGCGATTCAACGAGATCAGTGCGGAAATTTCGGCGCATCTGATCGGCCTCGGCGTGACGCCGACCGCAGTTGTCCCGATCTCCGCGCGCGATGGCGACGGCGTCGCCGAGCACACCCCGCGGATCGAATGGTACAACGGACCGACCGTGGTCGAGGCGCTGGACGCGCTCGAGCCGGCAAGGCCGCTGGCGGAGCTGCCGCTGCGGCTGCCGGTGCAGGCGATCTACAAGTTCGACGACCGCCGCATCGTGGCGGGCCGCGTCGAGTCCGGCAGCCTGAAGGCCGGCGACGAGATCGTCATCATGCCGACCGGCAAGATCGCGAAGATCAAGACGGTCGAGAGCTGGCCGGTGACGCCGGTCGGAGGCCCGCAAGGCGCCGGCCGCTCGGTCGGCATTACGCTCGACCGCGAATTGTTCCTCGAGCGCGGCGACATCATCGGGCATTCCGGGCAGAGCCCGCGCGACACCCGCCGCATCCGCGCCCGGATCTTCTGGCTGCACGACAAGCCGCTGACCAAGGGCGAGCAGATCCTGATCCGGCTCGGCACCAAGGAAAGCCGCGCCACCGTGGTCGCGATCGAGAAGGCGATCGATCCCGGCGCACTGTCCAACGAAGAGAACTCAGCGATCGCGCGCAACCATGTCGGCGAGATCGACATCTCGCTGGCGCAGCCGGTTGCGACCGATCCCTACACCGACAATCCCCGCACCGGCCGCCTCGTGATCGAGGTCAACGGCCGCATCGCCGGCGGCGGCCTCGTGCTGTCGGTCGACACCGGCCGCCCTGCAGTGCCGATCGATATCGTGCCGGTGGAGTCTGCGCTGCGGCCCGACGAGCGCTCGGCGCGCTACCACCACAATGGCGCGGTGGTCTGGCTGACCGGCCTGCCCGGCTCCGGCAAATCGACGCTGGCGCGGGCGCTGGAGCGGCGCCTGTTCAGCAACGGCGGCTCGCCGATTCTGCTCGATGGCGACACCTTCCGCGCCGGGCTCAACAGCGACCTCGGCTTCTCGCCGCAGGATCGCACCGAGAACATCCGCCGCCTCGCCGAGGTCGCGACCCATCTGGCGCGCAACGGCCATATCGCGATCGTCGCCGCGGTGTCGCCGTCGGCGGCCGACCGCGCAGCCGCGCGCCGTATCGCCGACAGCGCATTCCGCGAAGTCTATGTCGCGACCCCGGCCGAGGTTTGCGAGACCCGCGATCCCAAGGGCCATTACGCCAAGGCGCGCGCCGGCGGATTGCCGTCGTTCACCGGCATCACCAACGACTACCAGGCGCCGGCCGGCAATGAACTGACCATCGACACCTCGAACCGCTCGGTCAGCGATGCGACCGACGAGATCGAGCGGATGCTGGCCGCGACCGGCATCCTGTTCGACGAGCCGGCCGACCTCGCGGCGAATATCTGATCTTGCTCACCTGTCATCGCCCGGCTCGACCGGGCGATCCAGTATTCCAGAGACAGCAATTGTCGAGCCGATAGGCCCCGGCGTACTGGATGCCCCGCTTGAAGCGGGGCATGACGGCGGTGTGAGAGACGAGCGGCGCGCTGTCATTCGACCGCTCCGCGCGCAGCTATTCCGCCGCCGCGCGGCGGCTTCCGGCCGCGTGCCGCACCATCCCCGGCGATTGCCCGGTGATGCGCTTGAACGCGCGGCTGAAGGCCGCCTGTGACGCATAGCCCAGCCGTTGCGCGATCACGTCGATCGGCTGCCGCTCATGCTCGATCCATTGTGACGCCAGCCGCATACGCAACTCGGCGAGATAGCGCGCGGGCGATAGCCCGGTCATCGACTGGAAGCGGTCGGCGAACAGCGAGCGCGAGCAGCCCGCCTCCGCCGCCAATTCGGCGACCGTCCAGTTGCGGCCGGGCGCGCGATGCAGCGCACCGATCGCGCGGCCGAGACGCGGATCACGCAAGGCCTCGAACCAGCCCATGGCGTTGTCGCCGCCGCATTCGACCCAGCCGCGCACGATCGATGCGGCAAGAACGTCGGCGAGCCGCGCCATCACACCGACCGAGCCGGCCCGCGGCGTGCAGGTCTCCCGCTCCATGGCCTTCAGCATCGGTTCGATTTCCGGCTGGCGCGCCAGCAACGTATCGGCCCGCATCACTTCCGGCATCAGGGCGATCAGCGGACGCATCCCGCCAAGATCGAAATTCATGCAGGCGCTGAACACCAGGACCTGATCGTCCTGCGGGCATCCTTCAGGACAGGCCGACGTCACATCGACGTTGCCGCAGAGCGTCTCGGTCGCGAAACGCTCGACGTCGCAACTCGGCTCGTCAGGGGCCGAGACGAGATCATGCGCGCCGCCGCGCGGCAGGAAAATCGCGTCACCGCATCCGAGGGGATGCAAGGTCGCATCGGCGTAGCGCAGCAGCGCCGTGCCATGGGCGACGAAGTGGAATTGCGCGCGTCCATACGGCGTCTCGAACCGAAACCCGAACGGCGCCCGCGTCTCGACCCGACGGTAGTGAACACCCTCGAGCCGCATGCCGAGCAGCAATTCGCTCACCAGATCGACGGCGGCGTCGGTCGTATCGGCGGCGGACGATCTGGACGAATGATCAAACATTAGCGCGAATCTGGCATAGATTGTCCAAAACCTCCAGCCTATGTCTGCGGCGCTGCAACATAAGATGGAAGTTTCGGTCGATGGATCAAGAACTGGACCCCGCCCTGGCGCACGCCGATGCCGTTGCGCTGACGCCGGGCGACGCCGCCCTCAAATTTGGTGACGAGCAGATCGCGCCGGCCTGGGGCGCCGTCGTCGCCATGATGCTCGGCGTCACCGCCCTTCTGACGGCGGAGTTCCTGCCGTCCGGCGTGCTGACACCGATGGCAAGGGACCTCGGAGTCAGTCCGGGCCTCGCCGGACAGGCGGTGACCGCGACCTCGCTGGCCGGTCTGGTCGGCGCGTTGTTCACGCCGAGGCTGACGCGCAGCTTCAATCGAAAGCCGGTGCTGCTGAGCTTTTCGATTCTGCTAGTGATCTCCAACCTGCTGGTGGCATTGGCGCCGAACATCACGTTCCTGCTCGCCGCGCGGATCGTGCTCGGCCTCGCCATCGGCGGCTTCTGGGCGATGGCGGCAGCGACGACGATCAGGCTGGTGCCGCCCTCGCTGGTTGCGCGGGCCTTGTCGATCGTGATGAGCGGCATTCCCGCCGCGATGATCATCGCCGTTCCGCTCGGCAGCTATCTCGGCGAGGTGGCGAGCTGGCGCATCGTGTTCCTGCTGGCCACGGCATTGGGCGCAGCGGTGTTCGTCATCCAGGCGCTGGCCTTGCCGCGTTTGGCGCCGAGAGGCGAAGCCGGGCTCGACACCCTGTTCGAGATCCTGACCCGGCCCGGTATCGGCGCCGGCATATTCGCGGCAACCTTGGTCTTCACCGGACATTTCGGCTATTTCGGCTATATCCGCCCCTTCCTTGAAAGCGTGACCGGGCTTGGCGCTGCCGGCGTCGCAGCGACGTTGCTGGCGTTCGGCGTCGCCAACTATGTCGGCTCTTTCGCCAGCGGGCTGATGGCCGAGCGCAAGCTCAAGCTCACGCTGATCGCGATGCCGCTGGCGATCGGCGTGCTCGGCCTGTTGCTCTCGCTCTATGGCAAGGACCTCGTTCCCGCGCTCGCGCTGGTCGCACTATGGGGATTCGCCTTCAGCGGCGTGCCGGTGGCGACGACGACCTGGATCACCCGCATGGTGCCCGACGAGACCGAAAGCGGCACCGGGCTGACGGTGGCCTCGATTTTCCTCGGCATCACGATGGGCGCGGCCGGCGGCGGGATCGTCCTTGATGCGATGGGCGCGTCGGCGGTGTTCGTAGCGGGCGCAATTCCCCTGGTACTCGCCGCATTGCTGATCGCCACCAAGGTCCGGACCACGGCGCCTTGAGCGGGAGCGTGCGGCTGGAAAGGGGCCTTCTCAGAGCCGTGGCTTTAGGGCTAAAAGGGCCGTGAACGCGGCCCTTTGGCGCGTTTTTTGCTGATTTCTTACGAAAGCAGCGCCTAAACGCCCATTTCTTTGAGAAAGCCCATCATGACTCGTGTCGATGCCCATGGATTGAAGATCGCCCCTGTCCTGTTCGATTTCATCGCCAAGGAGGCGACACCGAAAACCGGGATCGCGCCGGACGCGTTCTGGGCAGGACTCGCCGCCATCATCCAGAAGCTCGGCCCGAAGAACCGCGAGCTGCTCGCGGTCCGCGACACCTTGCAGGCCAAGATCGACGACTGGCATCGCGCCCACAAGGGCAAGGCGTTCGACATCGATGCCTACACCGCCTTCCTCAAGGAGATCGGCTATCTGCTGCCGGAGCCCGCGACCCACAAGGTCGAGACCGCAAATGTCGACGAAGAGATCGGCAAGATCTGCGGCCCGCAGCTGGTGGTGCCGCTGACCAACGCCCGCTACGCGCTGAACGCCGCCAACGCGCGCTGGGGCTCGCTGTACGACGCCTTCTACGGCACCGACGCGATCCCGCATGATCCGAGCGAGTCTGGCAAGGGTTACAACAAGGCCCGCGGCGACAAGGTGATCGCCAAGGCGAAGGCGTTCCTCGACGTCGCCGTGCCGCTCGCGACCGGAAGCCACACCGACGTCACCTCCTACGCCGTGATCGCGGGCCAGCTCTCGGTCAAGCTGAAGAGCGGCAATGCGACAGCGCTGAAGAACGCCGCCCAGTTCGCCGGCTATCTGGGCGATGCCGCCCAGCCCACCGCGATCCTGCTCGTCAACAACGGCATGCATGTCGAGGTCAAGATCGACCGCAGCAACGTCATCGGCAAGGACGATCCGGCCGGTGTCGCCGACATGATCCTGGAATCGGCGGTCTCCACCATTCTCGACATGGAAGACTCGGTTGCCGCGGTCGACGCCGAAGACAAGGTGCTGGTCTATCGCAACACGCTCGGCCTGATGAACGGCACGCTGTCGGCCGATTTCGACAAGGGCGGCAAGACGCTGACGCGTTCGCTCAACGCCGACCGCGTCTACAAGAAGCCCGACGGCAGCGAGCTGAAGCTGCACGGCCGCAGCCTGCTGCTGATGCGCAATGTCGGCCACCACATGTTCACCGACGCAGTGCTCGACGCCAAGGGTGAGGAGATCCCGGAAGGCCTGCTCGACGCCGCGGTCGCCGGCCTGCTGGCGATCCACGACCTCAAGGGCAATTCCAAGGTCAAGAACAGCCGCACCGGCTCGGCCTATATCGTCAAGCCGAAGATGCACGGCCCCGACGAGGTGACGCTGACCTGCGACCTGTTCGCCGAAGTCGAGAAGATGCTGGGCCTTCCGGAGAACACGCTGAAGGTCGGCATCATGGATGAGGAGCGCCGCACCACGGTCAACCTCAAGGCCTGCATCCAGCGCGCCTCCAAGCGCATCATGTTCATCAACACCGGCTTCCTCGACCGCACCGGCGACGAGATCCACACCTCGATGGAAGCGGGTCCGATGATCCGCAAGAACGACATGAAGGCCCAGCCGTGGATCAAGGCCTATGAGGACTGGAACGTCGACAACGGCCTGACCTGCGGCCTGCCCGGCCATGCCCAGATCGGCAAGGGCATGTGGGCCGCACCCGACAAGATGGCGGACATGCTGGCGCAGAAGATCGGCCATCCGCAGGCCGGCGCCACCACCGCCTGGGTGCCGTCGCCGACCGCCGCAACGCTGCACGCGCTGCACTATCACCAGGTCAACGTAACAGCGCGGCAGCAGGAGCTCGCCAAGGGCGGCCCGCGCGCCAAGCTGTCCGACATCCTCACCATTCCGGTGTCGCAGTCGAACTGGGCGCCTGACGACCTGAAACAGGAGATCGACAACAACTGCCAGGGCATTTTGGGTTACGTCGTGCGCTGGATCGACCAGGGCGTCGGCTGCTCCAAGGTGCCCGACATCCACGATGTCGGCCTGATGGAAGACCGTGCCACGCTCCGCATCTCGAGCCAGCATCTGGCCAACTGGCTGCATCAGGGCGTCATCACCAAAGACCAGGTGATGGAATCGCTGAAGCGCATGGCTGTCGTGGTCGACAAGCAGAACGCCGGCGATCCCCTCTACAAGCCAATGGCGCCGGCGTTCGACGGCGTCGCCTTCAAGGCGGCCTGCGACCTCGTGTTCGAGGGCCGCACCCAGCCGAACGGCTACACGGAATACATCCTCACCGCGCGCCGCCGCGAGGCCAAGGCCGCCGGCTGATCTCAGGATCGCGACGACACGTAAAAGCCCCGGCGATGAGCCGGGGCTTTTTTGTTAGCGCCGCTGACGGCGCTAGAACACCGCGAGATATTTCAGCAGCGAGACGATGCCGATGATGATGACGACGACGCGCGCGATCTGCTTGGCGCGGCCGTCGAGCGGCAGCATGTTGATCAGATAAAGAACGAGAATAATGACAAGGAAAGTGACGAGTACGCCGACGAGCATGCGGGCCCCCTGGTGGCATCGATGAATGTGCTGTTCGCACTGACCTAACGTGCGAGAGGAAGTCCGGTTCCTTACGCCGGAACCGGATCTCGCTGGACTGATCCGAGCGGCGTTATTCGCGCGCCAGCACCGGCGCGCGCTCATACTTGGCGCGGATGCGTTCCGGCGCCGGCGTGAAGTTGAGCGAGGCTCCGCGACGGTCGGGGCGGCTGACCGACATCAGCCCATCCTTGCCGGCGACGATGTCGCCCTTGCGCAAGGTCGGATCGTCCTCGATCTTCACTGCAGCGAGCCCGACGGGATCCTTGCCGTTGCAGGTGCAGCCGGAGACGATCTCGTCGCGATAGCGGAATGCGTTCGGCAACTCGGAATAAGGCTTGCCGTCTTCCGTCGCGGAATTGTCGATGTTGCCGCCATAGACCACTTCGGTCGCGCTCGCCGGGCAGAAGCTGTTGCAGCTCTCGGCCTTGCTCTGGTTGCCGGTCGCAGCCAGCGGAAAATAGCGGCCATCGCAGGTGCGCACGCAATAGGCCTGCCCGCCGTCATAGCGCGCACGTCGCTCGGCCCGCGGCACAGGCGCCGGACCGTCGTCGAACGGCATCCGGATCACCGGCGGACGGCCCTGCATGAAGCCGCCGAACAATTGTGAGAAGAAATCCTGGGCTTGTGCCGCGGGCGCAAGGGACAGGCCGAGCAAGGCCGCCGTCCCGAACGCCCACCGCCTGGAATTGAGCTTCATCATACCGATCCCCGGTCCAACGCCGATGCTCAGTACAACGACGAAGTCGCCGGGATGTTCATCGCCTGACGGCCGGACGGCAGCGTCATGACCGCGGGGCGCGGCTGCACCGGCGCCGGCCGGACCGAGATCTGCGTCGTGGATGGGCCGAGCTCACGCGCGGCAAGGTGCGGTGCGTTCTTCGGCAGCACCACGACCTTGGTGCCGACATCGACCCGGCTGAACAGGTCGGAGACGTCCTCATTGGTCAGGCGGATGCAGCCCGACGAGACGAACTTGCCGATCGTCGAGGGATCGTTGGTGCCGTGGATGCGGTACTCGCTGGAGCCGAGATACATCGCGCGGGCACCGAGCGGGTTGCCCGGCCCGCCGGCCATGAAGCGCGGCAGATAGGGCTGGCGCTTGATCATCTCGGCCGGCGGATGCCAGTCCGGCCACTCCGCCTTGCGGCTGATGGTCTGGGTGCCGGCCCAGGTGAAGCCCTCGCGGCCGACGCCGACGCCATAACGGATCGCACGGCCGCCGCCGAGCACGTAATACAGCGCGGTGTTGCCGGTATCGATAATGATCGTGCCCGGCGCCTCTGACGTGTTGAGCGCGACGGTGGTGCGGCGCAGCCGCTCCGGCAGCACGCCGTCCTCGGTGGCCTCGGTCGAAGGATCGGTCATCGCCTGGTCGGACGGGAATGCGCCCGGCTGCGTCGACGCATAGCCGAGCGCTTGGGCGTTGGCCGAAGTGGTGACAATGAATGGCGTCACGAACAGGACGCCGGCGAAAGCAAAGGTGCGCGCGGCGCGCGACGCAAGCCGGCGGCTGGAGAAAGACTGCTGTGTCATGTGCTGCCCCTGGACGGGATGCGCATCGTGGTGATGCGATGCCAAGCCAACGCGCGTGGCCGCCACAGAGTTCCGGCCGAATCGTCGCGAAGCCGCGATTGTCAACCCGCCGTATCTCACGAACCCGCGATGGAACTTCTGCCGGGCGCGGTCGTTGTCACGCGCAATTTGATACGAAATTCATGTGTCCTCGTGCGGGAGGAAACTGGTGCGCGCCTTTCCGGGTGAACGTCTGCTTGGCAACGCCCCCGAAGGCACGCCCCTCCCCGACAGCAAGGCTGAACTGCCGCCGCTGATCAGCCGCGCCGAGGTCGTCGCCTTCGCGCTGGTCGCCCTGCTGATCATTGTCATCGTTGGGGTGCTCTATTTGGCGCGCGCCTTCTTCCTTCCGATCACCATGGCTTTCATTGTCGGGACCATGCTGTCGCCGGCGGCAGGCCGGCTCGAGCGCTACCGGATCCCGCGCGCGCTCGGCGCCGTGCTGATCGTGATCGCGGTCGGCACTGCCGTTGCCTTCATGGTCGGGTTGATCGCCTCACCAGTGATGGAATGGAGTTCGCGTCTGCCCGAGCTCGGCGCGATCCTGAGGCAGAAGCTGCACGTGTTCGACCGGCCGCTTGCGCTGTGGCAGGAATTGCAGAGCATGGTCGGCGGCTCCGACACGCTGGCCAGCTTCCAGATGCCGAAATTCGAATGGGTGCAGCCGACGCTGGAATTCCTGTCGCCGACCTTCGCCGAATTCCTGCTGTTCGTCGCCACCCTGATCCTGTTCATCGCGAGCTGGAAGGACCTGCGCCGCGCGCTGGTGATGACCTTCAGCGAACGCGAAGCGCGGCTACGTACGCTGCGCATCCTCAACGAGCTCGAAACCCATCTCGGCAATTATCTGCTGACGGTGACGATGATCAATGTCGGCGTCGGCATCGTCACCGGCGCGATCTGCGCGGCGACCGGCATGCCCAATCCGGCCGGGCTCGGCGCGCTCGCCGCGACGCTGAACTTCATCCCGATCATCGGCCCGGTCGCGATGTTCGTGGTGCTGGTCGTGGTCGGCATCATCTCCGCGCCGGCCATCGGCGCCGGACTGATCGCACCGGCCTGCTTTGCCGTCGTGACCTTCATGGAAGGGCATTTCGTGACACCGACGATCGTCGGCCGCAGGCTGTCGCTGAATGCGCTCGCCGTCTTTCTCGCCCTTGCGTTCTGGACCTGGTTGTGGGGCCCGATGGGCGCCTTCCTGTCGTCGCCGCTGCTGATCGTGGCATTGATCGTCAAGGAGCATTTGATGCCGGTCAATTCGCCGCAGTTGCCCGAAGGATAGCAAAGCGTTTTCAAGCGAAGTGGGCAGCGGTTCGCGTGAATAAGGCGCACGAACAAGAAGCTACAGTTTCGCATATGGAACTTTGCGTGATGCGCGGCGTTTTTCTCGCAATACGCGAATGAAGCGGGAGCCTCCGATGTCGAACACGGACAGCGTATTTGGGATCAAGAACATGACCGACAAAGCGACCTACGAACGCCTGGAAAAGGATGTCACCGCCGTGAAGAACGACATTGCAGCCCTCACCGAACAGATCACCGACGCGCTCAACTCATTTGCCAACAACGCGGGGAAGCAGGCTCGCCGCCGCTACAAGGATGCGCGCGCCAACGCGGAAGATGCGCTCGACGACATGTCGGAGCGCGGCAGCGCGATGATGGGCGCAGCGCAGGAAGCTGCCTCCTCGATCGAGGAGTCGCTGGAAGAGGTGATCACGCAGCGGCCGCTGGCGACCGTTGGCCTGGCGCTCGGCATCGGCTTTTTGATCGGCGTCACCTGGCGGCGCTAGATCCGATTCAACCCGATGGTGGTCATGCGCAAACCACCATTCTGGACGAGATGGCAGCGGTGGCGCGCCGCCGCCTCGTTTGTCGATGCGCTTTTCACGGCAAGGTCGAAGACAAGGCTGGTCAATGCTTCAGCGGCTGATCGATGACGTCAAGCAATCCACCGGCAGCGCGCTGCGGCTGACGTCGCTGGCCGCGGCCGCCGCGATCGCGCTGTTCATCACCCTCGCCTTCCTCTGTGCGGCGGCCTTCGTGTATGTGCTGCAGCACTACGGACCGGTGGAGGCGTGCCTCGCCGGCGCCGCCCTGTTCCTGGTCGTCACCTTGATCGTCGTTGCCGTGTACGTGGCGCACAAGCGTGAGATGCAGCGGCGCGCAGAGAAGGCGGCCAAGGCCGCGAAATCGGCCGCGGCAACCATGTTCGCCGATCCCGCCTTGATCGCCACCGGTCTGCAGATTGTCCGCGCCGTCGGCGTCAAGCGACTGATCCCGATCCTGGTGGTCGGCGGCCTCGCGCTCGGCCTGATGGCAAGCCGCAGTGCCGCGAGTGGTGCTGAGGCGGAAGAGGAAGAATAGCCTGCGTACCCGGCAAGGTGCAAGCCGCACCCACCATGTCATCGCCCGGCTTGACCGGGCGATCCAGTACGCTGCGGCTCATCCGCATAGTTACAACTGTCTCTGGAATACTGGATCGCCCGGTCAAGCCGGGCGATGACAGTGTTGCCTGCTGAGTTGGCGTTCGCCCGTCAGGTCACGCAGCGGCCGGGCTGCAGCAGCTTGGCCACTTCGGTCAGGACGCTGACCACCGGCTCGCAGGCGACCTTGCGGGTATCGCCGGGCCGGGCCCGGGCAGGCGCTGCGGAGTGATTGCGGGCCTCTTCCCGCGCCATGGGGACGCGGACCAGCACCGACGTGTCCGGCAACCGGTCGAGCTTCAGTGCAACGGTCCGGCTCGGCAGGTTGCTCGATGGAACCGCGGCACGGTCGGTTTTGGCGGCACGATTGACGGCGCTCTCCGGCGCCAATGCGGTGGTGACCTGCTGACTGCCAATGAGATCGTGTCCGGATGCGAGCTGGACCGCGCCGAGCGTCAGTCCGACCGCCAACGCAGCGAAAATTCCCTTTTGAATCTTTGACATGGTGATGTCCCTCGCCCCATGGAAATTCGCTCAGCAATCCCTCGGCGATCACGGACACAACGCGAACTAAACCTGTGCGGTTCTCGCGTCCGACCATCACTTAACCGTGTACGAAAAAATTTCGATTGGCGCGGAACGACTCCGGGGTCTGCGCGTCATTGCAAGAGCCGGTTATTCCCCCTGCCCCATTGACCGGCGACGTAGGGCGCGACCGTGGTGATGCCGGTCGCGCCCTGCTCTTTTTTGGGCGGTACGTCGCGCGATTGCATCTTTGATTGCATGATGAGGTCGGTTGCCGGTGTTATTTCGAACCGGGCTGCGCCGACGTCCCTGATCCCGCCGCTTCGCGCGCCTGCCGCTCGGCCTTGAGGCGCTGGAAATTGTCGTAGAAGGCCTTCTCGTTGGCGCGATGCTCCTTCATCGCCTGCGACGCCTCTTGCTGACGCTGCGCATCACGCTCTTTCCGTTGCTGGGGAGTGAGATTCATGCGGCCTCCAACTAAGTTCTTGAATCAACGCTGGATTCAACGCACGAGGCCGGGAAAAGTTGCAATGGCGGGGAGCTGGCCTATTTGCGCAGGCTGGCCCAGACACCGCCGAGGATCAGCAAGCCGCCGACCAGATGGATCGGCTTCGGCGGCTCGCCGAGGATGATCCACGACAACAGCGCGCTCGCGATCGGCGCGACGTACAGCACCAGCGACGTCCGCACCGAGCCGAACCGGGCGCCGAGCCAGGCGAAGCCGGCATAGGCGATCAGGCCGGGCACCAGACCGGCGAACACATAGGCCTCGAACGCCCTCGCGTTGAACACCGCAGCCGGCGTCGCCCACATCTCCTGCAGCGCCGGCGGCAGCGAGCACAGCGCGCCCGCCGCCGAGAACAGGCTGACCCGCGCCAGCAGCGAGGCGCGCGGCGCGACGCGCGATTGCACCAGCGTGTAGCCCGACCAGCCGAGCATCGCACCCACCACCAGCAGATCGCCCCAGGCCGCGCTCGATTGCGTCAGCGTTTCGAGGTGACCGCCGGAGACGATCAAGAGCGCGCCGGCGAGCGCCAGCGCCGTGCCGAGCCATTGCAGCGGACCGATATGCTCGATGCCGAGCGCGGCCGAAATCAACAGCACCATGATCGGCGACAGCGCGAAGATCAGCGCGATGTGGATCGCGGTGGTGGTGATGCCCGCGATGTAGACCGGGCCGCCGCACAGGAACATGCCGAGGAAGCCGGCGGCGAGGATCGGCCAGAGGTTCTGCGCCAGCGGGATCTTGCCGTCGCGGATCGCCGCGACCGCGAACGGCGCCAGCCCGATCGCGATGATGCTCCAGCGGAAGAAGGCCAGCGAGAACGGCGGCACCGAGCCTGCAAGGCCGCGCGCCAGAACCTGGTTGGAGGCCTGCGCGACCGCGACCAGCATGAAGCCGATCAGTGCGATCGCGCCGTCCCAACCGGTGGCCGGGCGGCCGACCGGCGCTTTCGGCAGCTCCGCATCCATGACACCGCCCCCTCAGCCGGTGCGCAGGCCCGCGCCCGCTATTATTGTTCCGCGGCCTCGCGCTCCATGTCGCGGCCGGACATGTCCTCGCCCTGCATGTTGGCGTATTCGCGCGCCATCTCGCGCATCAGGAACTTGGCGGGAACGTCGTGATAGCTGCCGTGATCGTTGACGTATTGCATGTAGGCACGGCCCTCACCATCGAAGGGATGCAGCAGCGCGTCGGAATGGCCGTCGAAGTCGAGCGGCTTGACGCCGAGCTTGGCGCACAGCGTGTCGTTGAAGGTCGGGGTCGCCTTGCGCCAGGCGCCGTCGACGAACACTTCGGTGAAGCCATGCCAGGTGAACAGGTCCGAGCCCATGCTCTGGCGCAGCTTCTCGGTGGTGAGATGGTTGCGGACATCGGCGAAGCCGACCAGGGCCGGGATGCCGTGGACCCGGCAGGCCGCCGCATAGAGCGCCGCCTTGCCGACGCAATAGCCGTTGCCGGCGGCGAGCACGCTGGAGGCGCGATAGCTCTCCGGCGAACGCATGCTGACATAGGGGTTGTAGCGGATGCCGTCGCGCACCGCGGTGTAGAGCCGGCTCGCGATCTCGCGGGTGCTGGCCCCGCGTGGAACGGCGGCGCGGGCGAACGCCTCGACGGCGGGATGGTCGCTGTCGACATATTCGCCGGGGTCGGTGTAGAGGCGGCTGATCGTGTCGGTGAGTTGCTCGGTCATGGCGCAAGCTTAGCAAGCCATGGACGCAGTTCAATGCGGCTGACGCAGCGCTTCTTGCAGCCCTGCCCCGCTTAGTTCCTGAAGCGTTCGTCCCATTGCGGCGGCTGGTAGCTGCGCCGCTTGGCCTTGAAATATTCGCGCGCGAAATGGATGGCGATCCCGATCAGGAACGGCGGGGCGAGCGCGGCTGCGATCATGAACACGGTGATCGACTTCGGCGTCAGGATGTCCAGCACCATCGACGCCAGCAGCCACAGCGTGGCAGCAATCACCGCGACGTCGACATGCTTCATTCTACGGTCTTCCCCTGGTCCCTGGCCACGTCCGGGTTCCATCCTACCGGCTGGCCCCGCGCGCGCCAAGGATTCCGGCGGCAGAGGATACCTCCGGCCCTTCACTTTTTGGAACGGTACCCGCACAGGCCGAAATATCGAAAACAACCCCATGCAAAGTGGCCGGCGCCGGCGTTCATTTGTATTGCTTTGCTCTTTGCTGCCACGGCTCCCACACTCGCCGAGAGCAGCGCAGCCCCAAAAGTCACCCCTTCAGCCGCAGCATGGAGACAGGATTTTTCCAACCGTCTGCTCCAGGCCCGCGCCCCGCCCGCCATTCCCTGCGGACACGGCGGGCGAAGACTTCCAGTTTATCTTGCCGATGACCTTCGATGCCGTCGCACTGGGGGACGGTCCCGCCCTCAAGGCAAAGCTGAATTCGGTCTGCCGAGGATGCTGAGCGGCCCGCCGCGCGGCGTGGCCGCGATCCGTCTATGCGGTCGTCGAGAGCATCGCGTTGAGCTCCACCGCCGTCTTCAGTTGATCGATGCGCGCAATGATCTGCTCGCGCTCGGCGCCGGGGGGCAACTGAGCGAGCAAGTTTTCTAGCCGCACGCGGTGTTCCTCGAGGCGCTGCTCGAATGTGTGGGGCTCAGATCGCTTCCGTCGTTGAATCATCCTCTCCATCGTCCATCCTTGGCGGTTGCAGACCGGGGCTATTGGCCCAACGGTCGAGTTGATCGATGATCCGAGCGTGGCTCGGGCGCCGCGGTTCCGGCGCTCCCGGCTCCTCGGATAGCTTGCGGGGCAGCTTGACGTCGTTGGTCATGGCATCACTCCCGCAACACAACGAAGCAGACCGCCGGACCGTTCCCAATTTTTTACATAAGATATTGATTTTGCTTGATAATTTTGCTAATTTGATGCTTTTGTCTAAAGCGTGGGAACTCACGGAAAGTTTGCTCGTTTAGCAAGTTACTCAAACAGCTAAGTCTGGGTATCTTGCGATGAACGAGTTGCGCGCCGAGCGACTGCAAGTGATGTTGTCGCCTGAGGAATTGGCTGCCCTCGATGATTTCCGCTTCAAGCATCGCATGCCGACCCGCGCCGCAGCGGTCCGCGAGCTGCTCAGGCTCGGTCTGGCCGGCGTTGGCGTCGACGGTTCAGCCGGAGTGAAATCCAGCGACTACGGGGTGTTCGATCGAGGGCCTGACGGCCACACGCAGGGAGAGGATGCGCCAAGCGACGCGTGACGGCGCGCATTCACAGGCGGCATTCAGCTGCCGACGAAGAGGTCAACGGCCGCTTTCAGGGTGCAGACCACGAGTGCGGACGTGAACATCGCCGTGCCGAGGTCCGCCAGATAAAGCAGCTGCGCCTTCTGCTCCGCATCAAGCCGCGCGATCGCCTTGCGCATGGCCAAGCTCCCTTTTCAGGAGAACGCGATGTGCCGATGTCCGTTCCTTCGGCCTCCGTACCGACCGGACACCGGCCTCCCGAAAACGCCCGCGTGCCTTTCTAGACTAGAGCGGGATGGGATTAGGTTGAGCTGGAACGGCATCGGAAGTTCACCTCTCCCCGCCGGGGAGAGGTGAATCGTGTTCGTGGCCAAACCGATTCAACCTAACGTCATTCCGATCTAGTTGGCGTGCTCGGCAGCCACTTTGATTTCATCAAAGCTTCGGCAAAGTCAGCCCCTCGCAAGAGACGAAGCAATAGCTCCGAGCCTCCCAAAGAAACGGCCCCAGCGAGGGGGCACAGGCTGAGGCCGCGCAGTTGCACTTTGGTCGTCCTGATACTGCCCGGCAGGGTGCAGCACCCGGACGCAAGAACAACTCGGCGCGCCGCGCTCGTTCCTAGATGAAAAACGGCCCCAGCTAGCAGGCGCTAGCTGAGGCCGTTTCGTATTCCCATTCTCACGCCGAACCGCCACTTGCCGAAAATTGGCGGCCCCTTCTGGGCTTGTATTTTGATCTTAATGAAACAGCCCTGCCCAGTGACCGGGATGATTGGCCATGGGCGCCTGTTCCAGAAATCACATGTGTGAATCGCGCTCGAATTATTTGCAGGGATTTCCTGAAAGCACCAAAGAAAAGACCCCTGAGCTGGAAAGCGCCGGGTCAATAGTTATGCTGCCAGGCGTGCCCCGACGTGTTCAATCGCAAGCAGCGCGCCCTCGCCGACCGTGACGAACTTCATCGCGATGGTGCCGAAGCCCATCCAGGCAAAGACGTTGGTGAAGGAGGCGAAAAGCAGCCGCGGGATCGCCTCACGCGGCACCGCGAGCGACTGGCCGCGGACCAGCGCCAGCGTGCCCAGGATCGCCGCCGCGCAAGTGCCGGCGAGCTCGCGGGCGAACAGCCGCGGCCATTGTTGCAGCAGCAGCTTCATCAGCGGCCAGTTCAGCGCCCAGCCGAACGCCGTCACCTCCAGGCAAAGAAAGCCGACCGTCCGGTCGCGTTGCGTCGTGTCCATGGGCCGCGCTTAGCAGGGCGAGCCATGCGATTCCACTTCGCTTCGCGTATGCCGCCGTGCGTCGCGTCGTCCATTCGTCACTCCGGGGCTAGCGAAGCGAGAGCCCGGAATCCATCAGGCTGCAGGTTCTGTGGCGAAATGGATTCCGGGCTCGCGCTTTGCGCGCCCCGGAATGACGAGGGACACCACACCACGCATGCACGCGCGAATACCACCATCAGGCGAAGGTGCCGGTCGAGATCCGCGGCCAGCCCTCGCTTTTCCGCGCGACGGCAAGTCTGGCCGTCCAGGCATCGATCAGGCTCGCGATCAGGAGACGGCCGGTGCCGCGCATGTCGGGAAGCTTCATGGTCGGCGTGCCGAGGGTCAGCGCGACCACGCCATGGGTCGCCGCGAGTAGCGCGGTCGCCAGCCGTTGCGGCAGGCCCGGCCCCGGCTCGGCGCCATGCGCGGCGAGAAATTCCCGCACCGAGACCACGAACAGCTCGTAGCTACGGCGCGCGATCTCCGTCTCGCCGAAATAGACGCCGTCAGGAAACCGGCGGTCCTCGACCGTGCCGGACATCGAGAACAGCGATCGGAAGTGATCGGGATTGTCGGCCCAGTAGTCGAGGTAGGTTTCCATCACCCGCCGCAGCCGCAGATCGCTGTCGGCAGTCTGCGCGCGGACCCGCTCGAGCGCTGCGGCAACCGCCTCGAGGTTCTGCTGCTTCACCGCGAGCAGCAGCAACAGCTTGGTCGGGTAGTATTTGAGGACGGTGCCCTTCGAATAGCCGATCGCGTCGGCGATCTTCTGGATCGAGACGGTCTCGAGCGTGCCGGCGGCGAACTCCTTGCGCGCGGTCTGAAGGATCAGCGCCTTCAGCGCCTCCTTGTCCGCCTCCTGGCGCGCCCGGCGCTGAAAGCGCCGCGCACCCCTGCTGGGTCGCTCCTCGATCGACATTACCGTCTCCTAGAGCCTTTTCCGGTCCGATGGAATCGAAACGAGGTCGTGCCCACTTGCCATACTCCAGTTAATTGACTACGGTCAATTAACTGGTCACAGGATGGGAGGATCCGATGAGCACCGCTGTGAGTCCCCTTGCCGGCGAAACTATCCGCAGTGATTTCGATCCGTTCAGCCCGGCGACGCGGGCCGATCCCTACGGCACCTATGCCGAGCTGCGTGCCGCAGCGCCGGTCATTCGCCTGACCAGATACGACATCTGGGCCGTGCCGCGCTTTGCCGAGGTCAAGACAATCTTCGGAGACCATCTCAACTTCAGCAACGCCGGCGGCGCCGGGCTTGCGAATCACTTCAAGGAAAAGCCGTGGCGGCCGCCGAGCATCGTGCTGGAAGCCGATCCGCCGCTGCATACAAGGACCCGTGCGGTGCTGGCGCGGATCCTGTCGCCCGGTGCGATGCGGCGGCTCGCCGATGATTTCAAGGCAAAGGCCGCAATGCTCGTCGACGGGCTGGTCGAGCGCGGATCGTTCGACGCCATCAAGGACATCGCGGAGGTGTTTCCGGTCAGCGTGTTTCCCGACGCGCTCGGCATCGACCAGGAGGGCCGCGAGAACTTCCTGACCTATGGCGCGATGGTGTTCGCCGGCTTCGGGCCGGAAAACGACTATTTTCGCGAGCTGATGCAGCAGGCGCCGCGCGTGCTGCCCTGGGTCGCTGCGCGCTGCCAGCGCGAGGCGCTGCGGCCGGGCAGCTTCGGCGCGCAGGTCTTCGAGGCGGCCGACACCGGCGAGATCAGCGCCGAGGAAGCACCGCTGCTGGTGCGCTCGCTGCTCTCGGCCGGGCTCGACACCACGATCAGCGCGATCGGCATGGCGCTGTACACGCTGGCGCGGCATCCCGAACAATGGGCGTTGCTCGCCGCCGACCCGTCGCTGTCGCGCGCGGCGTTCGACGAGACATTGCGGTTCGATTCGCCGGCGCCGTTCGTGTTCCGCACCACGCCGCACGAGACCGAGATCGCGGGCGTTGTGATCGGCAAGCACGAGAAGGTGCTGCTGCTGCTCGCCTCCGCCAACCGCGACGAGACGCGCTGGGAGCATGCCGACCAGTTCGACGTCAGGCGGCGGCTGTCCGGGCACATGGGCTTCGGCGTCGGCATCCACGGCTGCGTCGGACAGATGGTGGCGCGGCTGGAGGCGGAGGCCGTGATCGCAGCACTCGCCAGCCGCGTGAAGCAGTTCGACATTGCAGGCCCGGTCGCCTTCCGCGACAGCTCGGGCCTGCGGGCGCTCAGCACGATGCCGGTCCGCGTCACGCGCAAGTAGCTTCGAACCGATCGGTCGCTAAAGCGCGATGAGATTTGGTTGAATCGTCATCACGTTTTGGCGCTTTGTTTGAGCATGATCTTTTCGGAAAACCGCTTCGCACTTTTCCGGATCATGCTTTAGATTCCGTCGAGGACCTCGCGGACTTTGGTCGCCAGTTCGTCGATCGAAAACGGTTTCGGCAGCAGATTGGTGCCGGGATCGAGAATGCCGTTATGGATGATCGCGTTGCGGGTGTAGCCCGTGGTGTAAAGCACCTTGAGGCCCGGAATGCGGTCGCGTGCCTGCACGGCGAGTTCGCGACCGGACATGCTCGGCATCACCACGTCAGTGAACAGTAACGCCACCGAAAGCCCGCCATCGAGAAGTTTCAGGGCTTCGTGGGGATTGGCTGCGCTGACCACGGTGTAGCCGAGTTCCCGCAGCGCCTCGACCGAAACGCCGCGCACGCGATCCTCATCCTCGACCACCAGGATGACCTCGTTCGTCCGCCCGCGATATGAGGCCATCGGCACACGCCGGACAAACTCCGGACCGGCTTCGCCAAGATGCCGCGGCAGATATATCTTGACGGTGGTACCGACGCCAATCTCCGAATAAATCTTCACGTGGCCACCCGACTGGCGCACGAAGCCATAGACCTGGCTGAGGCCGAGGCCGGTTCCCTTGCCGACGCCCTTGGTGGTGAAGAACGGATCAAACGCCTTGGCGATGACGTCTGCGCTCATGCCGACGCCGTTATCGGCAACGGCGATCATCACATATTGCCCTGACGGAATCGAGTATGCCTTTGCCGCAACCTCATCGACATAGCTGTTGGCGGTCTCGAGTGTCAGCTTGCCGCCGTCCGGCATCGCATCCCGGCCGTTGACGCAGAGGTTGAGAACGGCATTTTCGAGCTGGCCCGGGTCCGCACGGACCCGCCACAGGCCCGCGGCCAACACGGTTTCGAGACTGATGGTCTCGCCAAGCGTGCGGGCCAGCAGGTCGGCCATGCCGGAAATCATTTTGTTGCCATCGAGCGTCACCGGCGCGAGCGGCTGTTGACGCGAGAACGCAAGCAGGCGCTGCGTCAGACCCGCGGCGCGCTGCGCGCCGTCGATCGCGGCTCCCACGAAGCGCTCGACATCGGTTTCTCCCCTGTCGAGTTTGCGCTGGATCAGATTGAGACCGGCGATAATCACCGCCAGCATGTTGTTAAAGTCGTGCGCGATGCCGCCGGTCAGCTGGCCGACGGCTTCCATCTTCTGAATCTGACGCAGCTGCTCTTCGGCCTTGGTCCGCTCCTGCACCTCTTCCAAGACGCGCTGCTCCAGCGTCGTGTTGAGGATCTGCAATGCGGCTTCGGCGCGACGGCGCTCGGCGACCTCGCGCTCGGCGGCCTGGAATAGCCGCGCAGTGTCGATCGCTGTCGCCGCCTGCGCGGCGATACCGGCGATCAACCGCTCTGCACGATCGCCGAACACACCCGGCTCAGGGTGGCCGAAGAACAGGCCGCCCAGCACTTCGCCGGACCGCGACACCACGGGCGCAGCGAGATAGCTCCGCACCGGCAGATGCCCCTTCGGCATCCCGTAATGCGGATGGTTCTTGCCGTAGCGCGGATCCTTCAGGATGTCGTCGGACCGCACGATCGCATCGCCGTTGAAGGTCGGCGCGAATACCGCCGTGTTGCGCGGCATCGGAAACCGCGAGAACGCCTCGCGCGGTACGCCGGACAGGGTGTAGAGCATGTAGCTCTCGCCCTTGTCGTTGATCACATTGTAGAAAAACGAGCCGAAGGCGGCACCGGTCAATTCGGTCGCGGCATCGGTGACGATCTGGAC
Source organism: Bradyrhizobium sp. PSBB068 (assembly GCA_016839165.1). Lineage (NCBI taxonomy): Bacteria > Pseudomonadati > Pseudomonadota > Alphaproteobacteria > Hyphomicrobiales > Nitrobacteraceae > Bradyrhizobium > Bradyrhizobium sp. PSBB068. Next base: position 591,544 of record CP069300.1, on the reverse strand, counting down.
GGCCCGATCCAGATTGAGCTCGCCGGCGACTGTGCTGCCAACCTTGTTCAGGAGCTCGAGCACGTGAGCCTCCTCTTCAAGCCGCACCGCGCGCTCAGACCGTGTGGCCGACAGTTCGAGATTGGCGGCAACCCGCGCGAGCAGCTCGCGTGCGCTGAACGGCTTGACGAGATAGTCATCGGCGCCGATCTGCAGGCCTTCGACCTTCGCCTCTTCGCCCGCCCGCGCCGACAGGAAGATGACGGGCAGCCCTTTGAGGTCCGCATCAGCGCGAAGCGCATTGAGAAGACTGATGCCGTCGAGCCGCGGCATCATGATGTCGCTCAGGACGAGATCGGGGCGCCGCCGCCATACCGCCTCCAGCGCGGCCTTGCCGTCTTCGACCGCCTCGACGTCATAGAGCGGCGCCAGCAAACGACGTACATATTCCCGCATGTCGGCATTGTCGTCCGCGAGCAGAATGCGGTGGCGGGGCCCGGAGGCGGCAGGCGCGGCCAAACCGAGATCCTCGGGCGAGGACGGATCGGGCCGATCGTCGGTCTCGCTCCCTTCCAGCCATCCGAACGCCTCGTCGAGATAGGCCTGGGCACGGACGCTGCTCCGTTCGGCCGGCGCGATCGCGTTGATCTGATCGGCGGGAAGATGATCCGTTCCGAACGGGAGCGTGATGGTGAACGAGGTGCCGCGATCAATCTCGCTCTCGACCCTTATCTGGCCGCCATGCTGCTTCACGAGCTCCCGCACCAGCGCAAGACCGATGCCGCTGCCCTCGAAGGAGCGGCCCCGTGCGCTCTCGACACGGTGAAAGCGCTCGAACACATGCGACAGCGCCGCCGCGGGGATGCCGGTCCCGGTGTCGCTGACCGTGACTTCAGCGCCATCGGGCGAGGCCTTGACCACGACCGCGATCTCGCCCTCGAACGTGAACTTGAACGCGTTCGACAGCAGATTGAGAACGATCTTTTCCCACATGTCGCGATCGACATAGACCGGCTCGGGCAGCGGTTGCGTCCTGATCGCAAGGCGCAGACCCGCTTTCTCGACCGCGGAGCGGAAGTTAGATGCGAGATCCGACGTCAGCGCCGCAAGGTCGACGGGCTCGAAGCTGGCGGTGGCGCGACCCGCCTCGATCCGCGCAAAGTCGAGCAAAGTGTTGACCAGCTTCAACAGGCGTTGTCCGTTGCGGTGCGCGATTTCCGCCAACGAGCGCTGCGCGGGCAGCAGGTGGCCCTCCCCTCCGGACAGCAATTCCTCGAGCGGGCTCAGCATCAAGGTCAACGGGGTACGGAATTCATGGCTGACATTGGAGAAGAAGGTGGTCTTGGCGCGATCGATTTCGGCCAGCGCCTCAGCGCGGCGGCGTTCCTCCTCGTAGGCCTGGGCGTTGCTGATGACGGCGGCGATCTGCGTCGATACCAATCCGAGAAAGCTCGTATAGCGTTCGTCGAAGAGGCGGAATGGGTTGAGCCCAGCAATCAGGACGCCCGCCACCGCATCGCCGGCGGCAAGTACCGGAAGCACGACGGCCTGCTGCGGCGCCTGGCGCCAGCCACCGGAAGGGAAATCGAGATCGAACAGAGATTTCAGGTTCTGCACCAGCACTCCGTCGCGGCCCGCCAACACGTCGGCGATCGGCCACACTTCGCTGCCGTCGAGCGCCAGCTGCGGCTTTACCCCGCTATGATGCCGGTCGATGCCGCTGGTTGCGGCCAGCCGCGCAACCTGCTCCTCTGGATCGATCAGATAGATCATCGCAAAGGGCAAATCCTGTGGATCGGTCGCAAGGGCCTCGGCGCTGCGCTCGCAGGCCTCGCCGACGTTTCGCGCCTCGGCCGCACGGCTGGCAAGCTCGCGCAGAAGCAAAAGCTGGCGCTCGCTAATGACACGCTGCGTATCGTCCGTATTGGCACAGAAAATTCCGGCGGGCAGACCGTCGGCATCGGGAATCGGGCTGTAGGAAAACGTGTAGTAGGTCTCTTCAGGGAAGCCGTTGCGCTCCATGATCAGCAGCTGGGCCTCGACATAGGTGCCCTCGCTCCCGCTCATCGCCTTGGTGAGGAGCGGCGCGATGTCGTCCCAGATCTCGTGCCAGACCACGCGGGTCGGCTCGCCGAGCGCGCGCGGATGCTTGCCGCCGATGATCGATTTGTAGGGATCGTTGTAGAGGAACGTCAGATCGTCACCCCAGCCGATCCAGATCGGCTGCTGCGATGTGAGCATGATGCGCACGGCAGTCTTCAGGCTGTCCGGCCACGCCTCGGGCGAGCCTAACGATGTGCTTGCCCAATCCAGATTCTTGATGAGTCCCGCAAGCTCGCTGCGGCCGATGAAGAGGCGTTCGGTGAGTTCACCACGATCAGCTATCGGGGTTTGCAATATCGACACAATGACTCCGCCAAGCCCAGGCAATAAGAAGCAAACTCGTGTCGATGATCTCTGTTCCGCAACAGGGGAGGCGCACCCGCCCGGGTTGAACGACCCAAACGAAAAAACCGGCGTACCTTTCGGTACGCCGGCTGGATTTTGCCTCTTGCGTAATTTCAGGTCATGCCGACGCCGCACGCGGCGTGCGGTTGCGCGAGTTGCGCTGGAAGAACAGCGCCTGGCTCGCCACCGCCGACACCATCGCCGGCTGGAACGGTTTCGAGATCAGGAATGCCGGCTCCGGCCGTTCGCCGGTCAGGAAGCGCTCCGGATAGGCCGTGATGAACACCACCGGCACCTCGAAGGTGCGCAGCAGCTCGTTCACCGCATCGAGGCCCGACGAGCCGTCGGCGAGCTGGATGTCGGCGAGGATCAGGCCGGGCTTCTTGTTCGTGGCGAGCGCCACCGCGTCGGAGTGGGTGCGCGCGACGCCGATAACGTTGTGGCCGAGATTCTTCACCAGACTCTCGAGATCCATCGCGATGAACGTCTCGTCCTCGATGATCAGGACATCGGTGGCGATCTCGGCGGCCATCTCGCGGCCGGCGGCATCGGTCAGCTTGCGCGTCTCGGCGATATCGGTGCCGAGAATGTAGCCGACCTCCTCCTCCGAAAAGCCTTCCAGCGACAGCAGCAGGAAGGCCTGCCGCGGCAGCGGCGTGATGTTGGAAAGCCGGCGCTCCGGCGGCAGAGACAGCGTCGCCACGTCTTCATTGTCGTTGTTGTTCACCGACACCGAATTCCAGATCTGGGTGAACAGCCGAAACAGGCCGGCGCGCGGGCCATGCGCCTGGTCCAGCAATGATCCATCCTGCAGCAGGGCCTCGAGCATGGCCCCGACATAGGCGTCCCCCGACGCCTGGTTTCCGGTCAGCGCGCGTGCGTAACGGCGCAGCAGCGGAAGGTGTTCGGCAACGATCTGCGATCGGGACATTCCCACTCCATCCTTGTTCTTAAGCCTGGGTCGTTGGGCCTGGCGGCCCGAAACCCGTTGTCTGGGGACGACAGAACCCAGCTCCGAGAATCCATTTTCCGGGGCGACCCCGGTTCCCCTGCATGCCCGACTACGCGCGAAAGCCGGAAAAGTTCCACGAAATAGTTCCAGCCTTCCGGAACTTTCTGCGCAACTTCGCATTAGCTCCTGACCGACGAGGCAACGCGGCCAGCCTCTTTCTTCGAGGAAACATCTTGGAAATCAGAGACTTAACTCCCGGGGAAGCGTGGATCAGATCATGAAGGAAGTAAAGAAGCAGGGCGGTCTCAACGCCGAGATTCAGTCGAGAATCGGCCACCAGCTGCGCGCCATGTACGACGACGTGGTGCGGCAGGGGGTGCCCGACCGCTTTGCGGAGCTGATCCGCAAACTCGACGGACCCGAGGCTGCCGCTGCGGCCGTGGCCGGGGGCGATCCCGACAAGAACAATGGAGGGGACTAATGCCTCTCACGAATGAACTTCGCGACGACATCCTGGCGTCGGTCCCGAGCCTGCGCGCGTTCGCGATCTCGCTATCCGGTAATGGTGACCGCGCCGACGATCTGGTGCAGGAGACGCTGCTGCGCGCGATCGCCAACATCGACTCGTTCCAGCCCGGCTCCAACCTTCCCGCGTGGTTGTTCACCATCCTGCGCAACCTGTTTCGCTCCGACTACCGCAAACGGCGCCGCGAAGTCGAGGATGCCGAGGGCAACTATGCCAAGACGCTGAAGAGCCAGCCGTCGCAGGCCGCGCATCTGGAGTTCGAGGAATTCCGCGCGGCGCTGGAAAAGCTGCCGCAGGACCAGCGCGAAGCGTTGATCCTGGTGGGCGCATCCGGCTTCTCCTACGAGGATGCCGCGGCGATCTGCGGCTGCGCGGTCGGCACTATCAAGAGCCGCGTCAACCGCGCGCGCTCGAAGCTCTCCGCGCTGCTCTATGTCGACAGCGCCGAGGATTTCGGTCCCGACAACACCGTGCGCGCCGTGATCGGCGGCAATGGCGGATAAAAGAGCGCGATGCTGAAACGGAAAGGCGGCCCGATCGGGCCGCCTTTTGTTTTGCAAGGGATACGGGAACCTAGCTCGCCATCGCCTTCTTGACCGCGGCCGGCTTGAAGCCGCTCCTCAGTTCGAGGATCTTGGCCGCGATCTCGGTCACCGGGACCGGATGGCTGAACAGGAAGCCCTGGGCCTCGTTGCAGCCCTCGGCCCGCATGTGGTCGAGCTGCTCGACGGTCTCGATGCCTTCGGCGATCGTGGTCATGCCGAGGCTCCTGCCCAGGCTGATGACCGCGCGCACGATCGATTTCGATCCATGCGTCGCGGTCGCGTCGCGCACGAAGGATTTGTCGATCTTGAGCTTGTCGAACGGGAAGCTGCGCAGATAGCTCAGCGACGAGTAACCGGTGCCGAAATCGTCGAGCGCAATGCGCACGCCCTGGGCTTTCAGCTTGTGCAGCGTTGCAAGCGTCTCGCTGCTGTTGACGAGGAACACCGACTCGGTGATTTCGAGCTCCAGCCGGCGCGGCGACAATTTCGACGCCGCGAGCGCGTTGACGACGACGTCGGTGAAGTCGGGATCGCGAAACTGCACCGCGGAGACGTTGACCGCGAGCTTCATCTCGCTCGGCCAGGTGACGGCCTGTTCGCAAGCGCGGCCGAGCACCCATTCGCCCAGTGGACCGATCAGGCCGATCTCCTCCGCGATCGGAATGAACTGGTCCGGCGGCACCAATCCGCGCTTCGGATGATGCCAGCGCAGCAGCGCCTCGAAGCCGCAGATGCGGTCGAGATGGAGATCGTAGAGCGGCTGGTAGAACAGCGAGAACTCGTCCTTGAGCATCGCCTCGCGAAGGTCGAGCTCGATCGCCCTACGCCGCTGCAGGCTGGCGTCCATCGCAGGCTCGAAGAAGCGCCAGGTGCCGCGGCCTTCCATCTTGGCGCGGTACAGGGCGACGTCGGCATTCTTCAGCAGCTTCTCGCCGGTGGTGCCGTCGCCCGGCGACATCGAGATGCCGACGCTGCAGCCGACCACGACGCGATGCCCGTTCAGCTCATAGGGGGCGCCGACGCATTCCACGATGCGGCGGGCCAGGCGTTCGGCCTCCTCGCCGCCCTGCACGCCACACTGAATGACCGCGAACTCGTCGCCGCCCAAACGGGCAACGGTATCGACCTCGCGGACGCAGGCGTTGAGCCGGTCCGCGACCGCACAGAGCAGTTCGTCGCCGACCGGGTGCCCGAGCGTGTCGTTGACCTGTTTGAAATTGTCGAGATCGAGGCAGAACACCGCGAAGCCGGATCCGCGGCCGACCTGCGCGACCGCCAGCTCGATCCGTTCGGCCAGCAGCGTGCGGTTCGGCAGCTTGGTCAGGGCATCGTGCCGCGCCATGAACGCGATCTGCGACTCGGCCCGCTGCTGTTCGGTGACATCCTCGCAGGTGACGAGCCAGCCGCCGTCGGTTGTCGGCCGCTGCGCGATGGCGATGATCCGCCCATCGGCAAGATGCTGCAGATAGTTGCCGTCGTGCTGGGCCATCGAGCGCTCGCGCTCCGCCAACAGGTCGGCGACGGTTCGGTCCGCATGATTGCCCGCGGCGACGCTGAGCCCGAGCACGTCCTCCATGGTCATCCCGGGGACGACGAGCTCCGGCGAAATATCGAAGATTTCGCAGAACCGGCGATTGGCGACCTGCAGCCGCGCCTCGCTGTTGTAGAGGCACAGCCCCTGCGACATGTGCGTGAGCGCCGCATCGAGCCGCAGATTGGTCTCGTGCAGCTCCGCCTTCTGCTGCTTCAACGTGGAGATATCGCTGTAGACCAGGACGACGCCGCCCTCCTGCGTCTCGCTGCGGCTGACACGCAGCCAGCGTCCGTCCGACAGCCGCGCTTCGCTCGCAAAACCATCGTTGTCACCGTCGGCCGGCGCCAGGCTCGGGGCATCGAGCCGATCCGATTGCAGAAGCTGCGGCGAGAGGCGGATGAATTCGCTCGCCCGCGAATTGGCCAGCGCGATCTGGCCATCCGCATCGAGCAGCACGACGCCTTCCGGCGACGTTTCAAGCGCGTCGGAAAGCCGCGCCTGCGCGGAGCGGCGTTGCGACACCTCCCGATCGACCATCCGCCTGATGTTGTCGCGCATGGTTTCCATGGCGGTCAGCAGCGTACCCAGTTCGTCGGTACCGCCCTTGGGGACGGTCGCATCGAGGTCGCCGCCGGCGATGCTGCGAGCGGCCCGCGATGCAATGGCGACAGGACCGATGATGCGGCGGGCCAACAACCACGAGAACAGCGCCGACAGGAACAGCGCGACCGTCAGCCCGGCGACGTTGAGCTGCAGGTCCCGCTTGATCGTCGAGAGCGCCTTCTGCCGGAACAGAAAGCCGTCGCCGGCGGTATAGTTCACCAGCAGCTCGACCTGCTGGCTGACGATCCTGGAGTAGCGATCGACGTCGCCGACCGTGGTGCCCGATGCATGCGGATCGACGGCCGAATTTCCCTCCACCGACGATGCGATCGCGCGGCGATGCAGCGCCATCCAGGCGTCGGCAGCTTCCTGGACCTTTGCGGCGGCTTGCGCAGCCCGCGAGGACTGCGACCGGTCGGCCGCGATCGTCAGATCCTCGGAGAGCGTCTTCGCGAGTTTCTCGATCTGGCTGTCGAGGCCGGCACGGATATCCGGATCCGTGGTCAGCAGGCGCTGTGACGAGGCGACCCGCATCGAGGCGAAGTCCGCACCGGCGGCACGGGCGTAATTGATCGACATCAGGGATTCATCGAACGTCTTGGCCACCAGATCGCCGGCGTGGCGGATCCCCAGGATGGAGTATCCGCCGAGCGCGACGGCAACAGCGCTCATCGCGAGGCAAAAAATCAGAATCTGGGCGCGGATCGAACCCTTGGTCAGCGCAAGGCGCGACAGGCGGCCGGTTGCGAACCGAAAGGCCGCAGCGCTCTTCACCTTGAGGTTGCCTAATAGGCTGTCCATACCCGCGTTTCGCCGTAGTGCTCGATGTTCAAGCTACGCAGAAACGCGCAGCGCTGCGGAAGTATAATTGTCTGATCAAAATTGCCTTAGTAGTGACCGGAACTGATGCTGAAATCGTTAAGATCGGCTGGCGATAATCACGGTCATAGGTAAATCCGGGAGGCACCACATGCACCCTGGAGTAGCCGATGTCGGGTGTTCGAGGTTCAAGCGGGGGTTTCATGCAGTTGGGCTTGTTGCGCGCCTTGCGCCTGGGCCGGTTCGGCCGCGCGCCATTTGCGGCAGCGATCGTCACCGGAGCGCTGGCCGGAGCAGCTTTGGGCGCAGGGCCCTATGTCATCTCGCAGAAGGATCGTGAATTCAAGCCCGCCGAGATCTCGATCAAACGCGGCGAGATTTTACGATTCATTAACGATGACGGCGAGCTGCTGCATCACGCTTATTTGAGCAGCGATACGTTCAGTTTCGACTCGGGCGATCAGCAGCCGGGCAGCAAATTCGACGTCACCTTCTCCGTGCCCGGCGACTACACCGTGCTGTGCGGCATTCATCCGAAGATGAAGCTGGCCGTCCACGTCGCCAAATAGCCCCATCGGGCGGTGTCGATCTACAGGATCGAGGTCTTGAAGATCGCGGCATGGCCGAAATAGTAGACGAACAACGTCAGTGACAGCGCGGCGCAAAGCGCGACCGGGGCAAGCCATGGCGCGCGACGATCGCGCGGCAGCACCTTGTTGTCGGCGATGATCGCAAACAGCACGGCGATGATCGCCGAGTGTCCGATCGTGTCGATCTTGCCGAATTCGAAGCATGCGCTGATGAACATCCCCGCCAGCACGGTCGCAGCGCAACGCCGGATCAGCGGCGTCCAGATCAGGGCAAAGGCCAGCGCGAATTCCACCATGCCGGCGGCGCGCATGTAGAACTCGTTGTCGAAGCCGAGGGCCATCCCGGCGTGTTCGATCAGGAGCGGGAAGCTCCACTCCGGATAGGCCCATTTCTCGACCGAGGCCCACATCAACGTCACCGCCGCAGCGTACCGCATCACGTCGATCGGCCGGATGCCGAACAGGTCCTTGTTCAGCCCGATGAGCGCAAAATAGGCGGCGACGCCGAGAAAAATCGGGTAATCGGCGAGATGGAAGATGCCGTAGTCGCGGACACCGATCCCGAACAGGATCGCCATGCCGACCGCCGACAGCGGCAGCGTGCGCCGCGACAGCATGCCGGCGGCGATGCCGAGCTGCAGCGCGCCCACGAAAGGCGACGTCGTCTTCAATTCGGGGGTCAGCAGGATTCCGCCCACGGCCCAGATCGAGATGAAAAAGAAGGCGCAGACCGCGCGCATCATCAACTCGGTGCGCGACCGCAATGCCTCGGTGACGCGGTCGAGCACCCGGATCGTCGCATCCCCCACCGACGTGGGCTCGATCAGGCAGCCCGCAAACAACCAGAAGACGGCGACGCCGAGCAGCAGTTCAAAGTCGAGGCAAAGGACGTTCTCGAGTCCCCGGGGCTGCCCGGCGACATCGTAGGCGCAGAACCATTTGACATGTGCCTCGGCACTGCGCGCGGCTGTCACGCAAAACAAGACCGCTGCAAGGCACGTGGCGAAATAGGAGCGCACAGCCGAGCCGGCATCACGCTCCTGCCCACTAAACATCGAACCGACCGCCCACACATGCACACTTAAGGACTTGTTTAACTTATATCAAATTTTACGCTTTGCGCCTGCCCGTGACATCCGCTGGTTGCATTGTGGTTAATTGCGGCAGGCAAGTCCCGACCCGTCCCAAGTGCAGTGTTTTCCGGCCGGTTCCATCGAATTTTAGCTAATTCCGGCACGGGAGCTCAATTCAACTGTCGTAGTGAAACCCGAACAAATCGGATCGGGAGGCCGGTTAAATGTTCGGTGTTTTGAGTGCCGTGAGTATCGGGGTGGGGTCGGCCCTCGCCTATCTGACAAAGCCGTCCGCTGCGCGCGCGGCGACGCTGGAGACCTGCGCGGGCGCGCTGCTGATCGCAGGGCTCGGCCTGCTTGGGGCCGCACTGCCGCACCTCGCCTGACGAGCCGCCTCCTATGCCCTCTGCAGTGCTCAGCGCGGCAGTTTGGGGATCCCCGCCACCGGTGGGGCCGTTGCGGTCAGGGTCTGCAGGAAGGCGATCAGGTCCTTCTTCTCGCCTGCCGTCAGAGACAACGGCTTGATGTCGGGCGACCGGCTCGGCCGCTCGATCCCGCCCTTGTTGTACAGCTCGATGACATCTTCCAGCGTTGCGACCGATCCGTCGTGCATATAGGGCGCGCGGCGCGCGACGTCGCGCAGTGTCGGGGTCTTGAACGCATATTTCAGCTTCACCGACGTCGGAAAGAAATGGCCGCGCCCGATGTCATGGCCCCTCGCAGTGCCGATATCCTGGAACGATCCGTCTGAGAAGGACGGACCGCTGTGGCAGGACGAACAACGTCCCTTGCCGTTGAACAGCTCGAAGCCCTGCTTGGCCGACGCGCTGATCGCGCCATCGTCGCCCTTGATCCAGCGGTCGAACGGTGCCTCGCCGGCAACGATCGAGCGCTCGAAGGTCGCCAGCGACTGCTCGATCCTCGGCCGGGTGATCGCGCCGTCTCCGAACGCGTGGGCGAAAGCGTCGACGTAGCCCGGGATCGCCGACAGACGCGCGATCAATTCCGCCTCGGTCATGTTCAGGTTCATCGGACTGAGGATCGGCCCGAATGCAACGGATTCGAGGTCCTTGAACTTGCCGTCCCAGCCCAACGGCTCGAAGAAAGCCACGTCGATCAGCGTCGGCGAACGGATCGGCAGCCCCTTCGGATCCTCGCCGATGCCGCGCGGAAGGCCGTCGGCCCATGACAGGCTCGGCTTGTGGCAGCTCGCGCAGGAATGCGTCTTTGATCGCGACAGCAACGGATCGAAGAACAGCATCTGCCCCAGCGCGGATTTCGCCTCGGAATAGGGATTGCTGCTCGGGAAGGGAACGACGTCCGGCCGGCGATAGCTGGCGCGGATTGCCGCAGGGTCGCGGGGCGTCGTCGCCGGGGTCAAGGCAAGCGACAGCCCTACGGGCAAAACTGCCGCGAGCAAGGTCAGGCTGACCCAAAGCCTCATCGGGGTCCTCAGACGGTATCCTGCTCGGTATATGCCCAAGCATGTTCAACGAAGTTTTAACACTCGGTCGCGGGCAAATACGGATGCGGGACGTCGTCACAGATGAAGCAGCGTCGTCCCGTGCGCCTGATTTCGATCAATCCGGGCAGCACGCGAGCGACACAACCTGGAGCGGCTGCAGCGGCTCTATTTCTTCCCCGGACGAACCGGGGCCGAGAACTGCTCGGTGCGGTCGCGCTCGGTCATGTCGACGACCGTGTCCATCGGCGCGGTGAGCTCGTAGACATAGGAGACGTCGGTGAAGTAGCGCTTCGCGGTGCCGCCGAGCGCCTCGGGCGCGACACGGTCGAGCAGGATCAGGCCGAAGTCGCTGTCGGCCCGCCGCGTCGCCTGGCTGGTGTTGAACTCCTCCCAGCGGAAATGGAAGACCGCGTCGGCATCCTCGCCCGTGACTTCCCAATTGGCGACGATATGCGGGTGCTTGCCGACCAGCGACAACCCTTCGTCGGAGTGCGAGGCGAGCTCGAAGAACAGCAGCGACAGCGATTGCGCGGCACGGGCGCTGACGGTGATGTCGGGACCGTTCACCGCGATCCGGTCGGCATGCGGGATCGCGCGCGATTCGAACAGGCCCTTCAGCTTGACGCCCTGCCACTGGCTCTCGCTGAGCAACGTGACGACATTCGACATCGCGTGGATGCGCCCGATCAGCAGCTCGCGCGCGACGTCGATGTCGGCGCCGTGCCGCAGCGTGCGGGTGACGATCGACTGGATCACCGCGAGGATGTTCTTGACCCGGTGGTTGAGCTCGTCGATCACGGCGGTCAGCCGGCGCTCGAAGCCGATCCGGACCTCGATCTCGCGGCTGAGGCGCAGATTGTTGTAGGCGACATAACCGAACAGGCCGCAGACGATCCCGGTCAGCGCGAGCCCGATCGCCGCGACGATGGTCGCGGTCTGCTGCGCGCGCACCGTGGCATTGCTCTTGGCGTAATAGTCGAGCGACCAGTCGCGGCCGCCGAACGTCACCGTGCGGACCATCGACGGCATCGGGCCGTCCTGGCGCACCGCGCGCGAGGTGACGAAGCCCTGCTCGTTGGCGGTGAACTCGTCGTTGGAATCGCGCGGGTCCTTTAAGGCTACCGCGAACAGCGAGGAATCGTCGTTGGTCAGCATCAGCGCCGACAATTCATACGAGAAGGTGATGAAGCCGGCGGGCTCGGAGGCGCCCTCCGGGAACACCGGCGCGGCGAGCACGACCCCGACCGGGCCGTTCAGCCGGAGCAGCGGCACCGGGTCCGAGGCCACCGGCTTGCCGCTCGCCATCGCCCGCGCCAGCATCGGACCGACCACCGAGTGACGATCGAAGGCGCGCCCCGGGATGCTCAAGGTCTCCGGATTGCGCGGCTCGACGTCCATCAGCACGTTGATCGGCTTGTCGAGCGCCTTGAGGTCGAGCGCCTGGTCGTCGAAATCCCGGATCGTCGGATTGGTGAAGCCGTTGGCCTTCAGCTCGGCCTCCGCCGCGGCAAGCTCATTCGGCCTGAGACGAGCGATCCAGGCCGCGAAGACGAAATCGGTCTTGAAGGCATAGATCGCCGAGCGCAGCGGCTGCAGCATGTTGGCCTTCACCATCGACGGCGTCCGGAACAGCCCCGAGGCCACCCGCGCCAGCAGCTCGCGCTCGGTCAGGCGGTCCTGCACCAGGCTGGCATGGACGTCGATCGCCCGCGCCAGCGCGATACCGTCGATCGCGAGCTCCTGATCGTGCACTCGATAGGCGGCAAGACCGGAGAGCAGAACTCCGATCAGAGCAATCAATGCAACGATGAAGCCCAGTCGAACCACACGCTTACTCGGCAATCAGGGGGTGGCGAAAGGGGACGGTAGGCATCTGGCTTCTGCGGGGGCGGCGACAAATCAGGGTGTGATGACGGCCGGCCGCAAAGGAATATGGAATAGCGATCATCGGTACGCAACAGGAGCCGGTCGGCAACATTAACGACGACGCCACCCGGCGGTCTTTGGCGGCACCAAAGGTTGCTAATCGTCAAAGTCGGAATTTGTTCCGGCGATTGCGCAGCTTTTTTGCGGCGGAGTATTAGGGAGCGGAGCTTGTGGCTCACCCCTCTCCCTGCCCTCCCCCGCAAGGGTAGGGGAATCGCATATGGCGATGGAGGGGTGTTGCCAAGCGGTTGGAACTGGATTCTTTGGGTGTCTCTCGCTTCCCGAGGGAGACCAGAATGCGCCAACTCAAGCGCCTGCTTCGACCACTCAAGGACCCCCGCGCCAGCAACGTGCGGCACGATCTGGTGGAGATCATCGTCATCGCCTTGGCGGCGACACTGGCCGGCGCCAAGACCTGCACCGAGTTCGAGTTCTTCGGCAAAGGCCGAGAGGAGCTGTTGCAGCGGTTCCTGGAGCTCAGATCCGGCATCCCCAGCCACGATACGTTCAGCAACGTCTTCCGTGCTCTGGACCCGAAGGGGTTGGAAGCGATTTTGCGCAAGCTCAGCAAGGGCTTCGGCATCAAGGGCGTGGTCAGCATCGACGGCAAGGCGTTGCGCGGCGCCTTCATGCGTGGGCGGCAATCCACACCGCTGCATATGGTCAATGTCTGGGCGGCAGGCACACGCATGGCGCTGGCTCAAAGGAAGGCCCCCAATCGCAACGAGGTTGCCGGCGTTCTCGAAGTCCTCGCCTCGCTCGATCTGGACGGCGCTCTTGTCACTGCCGACGCCTTGCATTGCCGGCCCGATGTCGCGCAGGCCATCCGCGACCGGAAGGGCCACTACGTTCTAGCCATCAAGAGCAATCGCGGCCGGCTCTTCAAGGCCGCCAAGGCGTTGCTCGACACCGCCCGACGGCCTGCGCGAGCAAGCCAGCGAAGAACCGCCGCCCACGATCGCATCGAGCGCCGGCAAGCCATCATCGTGCCGGCACCGCAATTGGCGAAGCAACATGGCTTCCCCGCTATCGTCGCGGTCGGCCGCATCGACAGCTGGCGCGCAACGGCCGGCAAGCCTGCCAAGCGGACGGCCCGATACTTTCTGGCTTCGCGGCGGCTGTCGGCCAAGAAGCTGCTCGACGTCGTCCGCGCCCACTGGAGCATCGAGAACAACCTGCACTGGGTTCTCGACGTTCTGTTCGACGAGGACGCTTGCCGCAGCCGCAAGGACCACGCCCCGGAGAACCTTGCCGTCATCCGCAAGCTCGCCATCAACGCCCTGCAAGCCACGCCAGGTCCAGCGCGGACCAGCCACAAAATGCTCCAGGCAAGATGGAGCAACGACTTCCTTCTCACCGTCCTGGCCCATATGCGATAGCCCTACCCGCAAGGGGGGAGGGAGCCCGACCATCGTGCTCACCTTACGTCAAAGCATACGGTTGCTTCACGGCATGCGATCGAGCGTCTCGAGAACAGCGCCGCGCTTGTAAGGGAAGCACAGGCGAAAGGGCTCCCTGCCCCCTTGCGGGGGAGGGCTGGGGAGAGGGGTGCCGCTTGCTCCGCTGGTAAGAACAGGCCGGCCGTGCGCCACAATGATTAACGCGCTACCTCGCCTTTCCCAGCTTGCCTGCACCCTGCGACCGAAGGCCGCCCTTGGTCTCGATGAAGCTGATGATGCGGTCGAGACCGTCGCTCTTCTTCAGATTGGTCATCACGAAGGGCCGCTCGCCGCGCATCCTTCTGGCGTCGGTGTCCATCTTCTCAAGCGACGCACCGACATGGGGCGCAAGGTCGATCTTGTTGATCACCAGGAGGTCGGATCGCGTGATGCCGGGACCGCCCTTGGAGGGGATCTTGTCGCCGGCGGCGACGTCGATGACATAGATCGTGAGATCCGCCAATTCGGGCGAGAAGGTCGCCGCCAGATTGTCACCGCCGGATTCGATCAGGACCAGATCGAGGTCGGGGAATTTTGCGCGCATGTCGGCGACCGCGGCGAGATTCATCGATGCGTCCTCGCGGATCGCAGTGTGCGGGCAGCCGCCGGTTTCGACGCCGGCAATGCGGTCTGGCGTCAGCGAGCCGGAGCGCACCAGAAATTCGGCATCCCATTTGGTGTAGATGTCGTTGGTGATCGCGGCGATGTCGTAGCGCTCGCGCATCGACTTGCAGAGCAGGTCCATCAGCGCGGTCTTGCCGGAGCCGACCGGACCGCCGACGCCGACGCGGAGTGGGCCGTGAGAACTGGGCATATCAATCCATCCATCATCGTCCCGGCGAAGGCCGGGACCCATTACCACCGAATTCAATTGCTGCGCGAAGCTGGGGCCACAGCACTGCATAACCACAAGCCTCGGTGGTTATGGGTCCCGGCCTTCGCCGGGACGACGGCTGGGGAGAGCTGCGCATCATGACCTAAACAGCCTCGTATACTGCGTCTCGTGGCGCAGGCTGGCGAGGTCGGCCCGAAAGGTCGCGCTGCCGAGATCGTCGAGCGCGGCTGCATCGGCCCGCGCTGCGGTCGCGGCGACGACCGGCTCGAGATCCGCCAGCACGCGCTGACTGTCGGTCTGCCCGAGCGGGATCAGCCGGCTGCCTGCCGAGATCCAGTTCGACACCACGGCATGCAGGAAAGCATGCAGCGACGGCGCCAGCCGAATGCCGTGCGCCGCGCTGACGATGCCGACCGCAACCGGGTAGACGATCGGCCCGTCGCAGGCCGCGACCATCGCGTCGAGACCGGACGAATTCCAGGCGGCACGGGCGATCTCGATGAAGGCGCGCCCCTGTGTCGTGGTCTCGAGCTGCCGCTCGCGCGACGGCACGAAGGCCGCGGCGAGCTCGGCGATCTCTTTCAGCCCGGCGCAGTCTTGCTCCGCCGCCGCGCGAAAGCTTTGCGCGAGAAACACGGCGTCGCAAAATCCGCTGCCGTCGCTGAGCATCGCGGCGAGCCAGTCGCGCAGCGAGGCGGCGTCAGTGATGTCGCCGGCCTCGACCGCCCATTCGATGCCGCTGGAATAGGCGAACGCCCCCACCGGAAAAGACGGCGACAGCCACGTCAGCAGCCGGTACAGCGCGGCCGCCTCGTCATCCGCGATCCCGCCGCGCATCGCGGCGGGATCGGGCTCATTTGTGGTCATGAGCATGGGAGTGGTCGTGGTGATGATGAGCGTGCTCGCAATGCTCATCATGATGGTGGTCGTGGTCGTGCCCGTGATCATGATCATGGTGGTGACCATGGTCATGCGCATGGCTGTGGGCATGATCGTGCCCGGTGTGACCATGCGCGTGCGCGTCGGCGTGCGCATGCTCGGCATAGGCGCCGCCCTCGGGATCGAACGGCGCCTCGATCTCGATGACGCGGGCCCCTAACCCCTTCACCATCGCCTCGATGACGTGATCGCGCCGGATGCGCAGGCCCTTCGGCATGATCTGCGTCGGCAGATGGCGGTTGCCGAGATGCCAGGCGACCCGGATCAGGTGATGCGGATCGCTGCCGCGGATTTCCGCGAGCGGCTCGGGAGCCGCGACCACCTCGACCAGGCGGCCGTCCTCCAGCACCAGCGCATCGCCGCCGCGCAACGCGACGGCGTTTTCGAGGTCGAGCAGGAATTCGAGCCCGCGCGTCCCGGTCATCGCCATCCGCCGCCGGTGCCGGTCGTCGAAATCGAGCACGACGGTGTCGGCCGCCGCTTCCTTGAAGCGATGCTGTCCCAGGACCTTGGTTGCGCGGATCATCGAACCCTTCATGCCGATACGTTAGAGCTTCTGAACCTTGGCGTCGCTGATGATCTCGATCACCGTCGGGCCGGTCTTCATGTCGGCGGAATATTCGCGCCACACCTTCATGTGCGGCGCCTTGCTGTGTGCGGTCAGGTCGTCGCGGGTTTCCCAGCGCTCCACCACCACATACAGATTGGGATCGTTGACGCTGACATGGCCCTCATAGGAGAGGCAGCCCTTCTCCTTGTGGGTCTCGGCGATGCACGCCTTGTGCCCCCGAATGAAGTCGTCCTTGTTTTCCGGCTTCATCGGGGTAGTCGCGATGACATAGATCATGATGTTGCTCCGTTGTTGTTTTTATTACCGGACGTCGACTTTCTCGGGCGTGATCACCTCGATTTTCGGCGGCGCAGCCATGCACTTCACGGCGACCCGGCCGAACGTCTTCATGTGCTCGGCGGTGCGATGCGGCACCAGCGCGTCGGCGTTCTCCCACTGCTCGACAAACACCAACTTGCTGTGGTCGGTGACGCTCTCGTGCAGGTCGTAGGCGATGTTGCCGGGCTCCTTGCGGGTTTCCTTGATGCAGGCCGTCGCCGCGGCGATGAATTCGGCGCGGGTCTCGGGCTTGATGGTCAGCGTAGCAACGACGTAAATCACGGAAATTCCTCCCGGTTTCTTTTCTAGGTAAGTTACCGGGGGTGGTTTTAGAACATAAAATAGCGCTGTGCCATGGGCAGCACCTCAGCAGGCGCGCAGGTCAGCAGCTCGCCGTCTGCGCGTACCTCATAGGTCTCCGGATCGACCTCGATCTCGGGCGTCGCGTCGTTGTGGATCATGCTCTTCTTGGAGATTTTCCCACGGGTGTTCTGCACCGCGTAGAGCTTCTTGCTGATGCCGAGCTTGCGGGCGAGGCCGCCGGTGACCGCGGCCTTCGAGGTGAACACCACCGAGGAGGCGGTCAGCGACTTGCCGAACGCGGCGAACATCGGCTGGTAATGCACCGGCTGCGGCGTCGGGATCGAGGCATTGGGATCGCCCATCGGAGCTGCCACGATCGAGCCGGCCTTGATGATGCAGTCCGGCTTGACGCCGAAGAACGCCGGCGACCACAGCACGAGGTCGGCCATCTTGCCCTTCTCGACCGAGCCGATCAGCTTCGACACGCCATGCGCGATCGCGGGGTTGATGGTGTACTTGGCGATGTAGCGCTTGACGCGGAAATTGTCGTTGTCGTTGCCCTTGTCCTGCGGCAGCGCGCCGCGCTGCTTCTTCATCTTGTCGGCGGTCTGCCAGGTGCGGATGATGACCTCGCCCAAGCGGCCCATCGCCTGCGAGTCCGACGACATCATCGAGAGCGCGCCGAGATCGTGCAGGATGTCTTCGGCGGCAATGGTCTCCTTGCGGATCCGGCTCTCGGCAAAGGCGAGGTCTTCGGCGATCGACGGGTCGAGATGGTGGCACACCATCAGCATGTCCAAATGCTCGTCGATGGTGTTGCGGGTGAACGGCCGGGTCGGATTGGTCGATGACGGCAGCACGTTCTTCAGGCCGGCAATCTTGATGATGTCGGGCGCGTGGCCGCCCCCGGCGCCTTCGGTATGGAAGGCGTGGATGGTGCGGCCCTTGAAGGCCTTCACGGTGTCCTCGACGAAGCCGGACTCGTTCAACGTGTCCGAATGCAGCATCACCTGGACGTCATAGTCGTCGGCAACCGACAGGCAGGTGTCGATCGCCGACGGCGTGGTGCCCCAATCCTCGTGCAGCTTCAGCGCGCAGGCGCCGCCCTTGATCATCTCGACCAGCGCCGCCGGACGCGACGCATTGCCCTTTCCGGAGATGCCGAGATTGACCGGAAAGGCGTCGAACGACTGGATCATCCGCCCCATGTGCCACGGGCCGGGCGTGCAGGTGGTGGCGAAGGTGCCGTGCGACGGACCGGTGCCGCCGCCCAGCATCGAGGTGACGCCCGCCATCAGCGCGTGCTCGATCTGCTGCGGGCAGATGAAATGGATGTGGCTGTCGAATCCACCCGCGGTAAGGATCTTGCCCTCGCCCGCGATCACGTCGGTGCCGGGGCCGATCACGATGGTGACGTTGGGCTGGATGTCGGGATTGCCGGCCTTGCCGATCGCCGCGATCATGCCCTCCTTGATCGCGACGTCGGCCTTGACGATGCCCCAGTGATCGACGATCAGCGCATTGGTGATGACGGTGTCGGCCGCGCCCTGCGCATTGGTCACCTGCGACTGCCCCATGCCGTCGCGGATCACCTTGCCGCCGCCGAACTTCACCTCCTCGCCATAGGTGGTGAGGTCCTTCTCGACCTCGATGATCAGATCGGTGTCGGCGAGCCGCACCTTGTCGCCGGTGGTGGGGCCGAACATGTCGGCATAGACGGAACGCTTGATCTTCACGGACATGTCAGCCCCGTTTGTGTTTGAATTGTTGACCGGCGGTCACAACGAGCGCCTCGCCCTTCGCACCACGTCGTCGAACTTCGTATCAAGCCAGGGATTGCCGCCACGACAGCCCGCGACCACTTGCTCGGCCCAAGCGGTGTAGTCGACCAGATCGTCGCGCTCCTCCGTCGTCGGATCAGAGTGAATACGCGCGCCGATATTGCTGATCTTGTCGGCAATCTTGATCAGCTTGGCGTCGGCCGACTTCTTGGGCGCGTCGACGACTTGCAGCCGCCGCCGCTCGGCCTTTGGCAGGCTCATGTCATCGGTGCATTCGATGACGAGGAGGGCCACGCGATCAGAGAACCTCGCCGAGAGCTCTTCGCGTGTGGTGTCGGTGTCCTCCATCGTATCGTGCAGCCAGCCGGCCGCAACGAGTTCGGCATCCGCACCATCGGTCGCGATCGCAAGCAGGTTCGCGACCTCGGCGAGATGGTTGATGTAGGGCTCGTTGCCCCGTCCCTTCCGCGCCATGCCGTTGTGCCGGCGTGCGGCAAGATCGGCAGCTTCGGAGATGAGGCGGATTGCAGGAAGCATGGTTACAAAGCTCCCCTCTGATCGCAACCGCAGTTGGCGTGAGAACGAGAAGCGACTTCGATTGGCGCCCGGGGCTTACCCCTCTCCCCAACCCTCCCCCGCAAGGGGGGAGGGAGCCTGAGCAGCGTGCTCACCTCACCTGACACCAAGGCAACCTCGCACGTCACAGCTTCCCCTTCACCTCGGCACGAAACCCGTAGATCACGCGCTTGCCGGCGAGGGCGACGAGTTGGACGTCGCGGGTCTGGCCGGGTTCGAAGCGGACGGCGGTGCCGGCGGCGATGTCGAGGCGCATGCCGCGGGCCTTCTTGCGGTCGAATTTCAGCGCCGGATTGGTCTCGAAGAAATGATAGTGCGAGCCGACCTGGATCGGGCGGTCGCCGCTGTTGGCGACCGACAGCGTCACGGTCTTGCGGCCGGCATTGAGCTCGATCTCGCCGTCCTTGATGAAGAGTTCGCCGGGGATCATGTCGCGCTCCTATCGGATCGGCTCGTGGACGGTGACGAGCTTGGTGCCGTCGGGGAAGGTCGCCTCGACCTGGATGTCGTGGATCATCTCCGGAATGCCGGTCATCACCTGGTCGCGGGTCAGCACCTTGGCGCCGGCCTGCATCAGCTCGGCGACGGTGCGGCCGTCGCGCGCGCCCTCGACGATGAAATCGGTGATCAGCGCGATCGCCTCGGGATGGTTCAGCTTGACGCCGCGCTCGAGCCGGCGGCGCGCCACCATGGCCGCCATCGAAACCAGCAGCTTGTCCTTTTCGCGGGGAGACAAATTCATGCGAGCACTCTGCAAGCGTTGAAAGGATGAGTTGAGCCACAGGCCTTTAGTTAAGCCAGAGTCTTGGCAGCGGGACGATGGAGGCGCGGCCGAGCACCGCCATCATGTCGGCGCGCAACCGGGCCGCATCTTGGGCACAGAAGCGCGCCATTGCAAAGCCATTCCAGGCCGAGATGCCGACTTCACCTCCGAAGCTTTCCGACGCCTCGCGGATGCGCTCGACCAGCGCCTCGTCGCCCGGCACGATCAGCGCCGTGCCGATCGCGCAGCCGCCGCCTGCAATCGCGGGCCTTGCCAGCTTCTCGCCGATCTCGCCGTCGAGCCTGACGGTCTCGGCAAACGCAAGCCGGCCGCCACGGCGCATCCGCCAGCGGTCGACGAATTCACCATGGCGCATGATCTCGCCCATCGCAGCGCGGCCGAACACCACGATCTCGCAGAGCAGGAGCGAGGCCCCCTCGGCAAGGTCGATGTCGAAGCTCCTGACGATGCGCGCGCGGTCGAACAGGATAGTCTCCTGCGGCAGCCAGGAGAGATGCGCGCCGTCCGCGACGCTGAGCGAGATATCAAGCTGGGCAGCGGCGCCGGGCGCGCGATAGACCTTCTCAGCGGCTGCCGTGGTCAGCGTCAAGCGTGCGCCCTCGCCGGCCGAGATGCCAATCTCGAAGCGGTCTCCGCCGGCGATACCGCCGGCCGTATTGACGAACATGGCCGAGAGGCCGTCGTCCTCCGGCGACGGGAAGCGGACGCGCAGCGAGCCCGACTCATGCAGGTCGCCCCGCCGGGTCGCGCCGTCCTTGCGATGCACGCCGAACCGCACTGCGCCCTGGGCGCGGTTTGCCGCAAACGTCGCCGCCGCCGCGCCTGCGATCCCGCTCCGCATTCCCCCGACGCTCCCTCACGCGCGCCATGAAAGGCGGCGTCACATTGTCTTCACAGCGCCATCTGGCGGCTGATCTCGGCGGGATCGAGGCTTGCGCGGTCGCAGGCATATTTCACCGCACCCCGGTCCATCACGGCAAAACTGTCGCCGAGTTCGCAGGCAAAGTCGAGATATTGTTCGACCAGCACGATGGCGATGTTGCCGAGGTTGCGCAGATAGGAGATGGCGCGGCCGATATCCTTGATGATCGAGGGCTGGATGCCCTCGGTCGGCTCGTCGAGCAGCAGGAGTTTTGGCCGCATCACCAGCGCGCGGCCGATTGCGAGCTGCTGCTGCTGGCCGCCGGAGAGGTCGCCGCCGCGGCGGCCCAGCATGGTCTGCAGCACCGGAAACAGCGAGAACACGTCATCGGGGATGTTGCGGTCCTCGCGCTTCAGCGGGCCGAAGCCGGTCTTCAGATTCTCTTCCACCGTCAGCAGCGGGAAGATCTCGCGGCCCTGCGGCACGAAGCCGATGCCGCGCCGCGCCCGCTCATAAGGCTTCAGCGCGGTGATGTCCTTGCCGTCGAAATTGATCGCGCCTGACGCGATCGGATACTGCCCGACCATGGCGCGCAGCAGCGAGGTCTTGCCGACGCCGTTGCGGCCGAGCACGCAGGTGACCTTGCCCGGCTCGGCGGTCAGCGAGACGCCGCGCAGCGCCTGCGCCGCGCCGTAATAGAGATTGATGTTGTCGACCTTCAGCATCGCCTAGCGCCCCAGATACACTTCGACCACCCGCTCGTTCGACGACACCTGGTCGATCGAGCCTTCGGCGAGCACCGTGCCCTCGTGCAGGCAGGTCACCTTGACGCCGAGCTCGCGGACGAAGGTCATGTCGTGCTCGACCACCATGATGGTGTGGTTCTTGTTGATCTCCTTGAGAAGCTCAGCGGTCAGATGGGTCTCGACATCGGTCATGCCGGCGACCGGCTCGTCGACCAGCAGCACCTTGGGGTCCTGCGCCAGCAGCATGCCGATCTCGAGCCACTGCTTCTGGCCGTGCGACAGGCTGCCGGCGAGGCGGTTGCGCGCATCGGTCAGGCGGATGGTCTCGAGCACCTTGTCGATCCGCTCGGCTTCGGCCTTGCTGCCGCGCCAGAACAGCGTGCCGCGCACCGAATGATCGACATTGAGCGCGAGCAGCAGATTGTCCTGCACGGTCTGGCTCTCGAACACCGTCGGTTTCTGGAATTTGCGCCCGATGCCGAGCTCGGCGATGCGAGTTTCGTCGAGCCGGGTCAAATCGACGATGCCGTCGAACAGCACGGTGCCCTGGTCCGGCTTGGTCTTGCCGGTGATGATGTCCATCATCGTGGTCTTGCCGGCGCCGTTCGGGCCGATGATGGCGCGCATCTCGCCCGGCGCGAGCGTCAGCGACAGATTGTTGATGGCGTGGAAGCCGTCGAACGAGACATGCACGCCGTCGAGATAGAGCATGGCCGAGGTGGCGCGGGTATCCATCACGTTCATCTGCCTACTCCGCCGGGTTCGGCGCGCCGACGCCGTCTTCGCGCGCAGCGCTGTCGGCGTCGGGAGAGCCGTTCCTTGACTTTGTCGTCTCCCACCAGGAATTGATCGTGCCGACGATGCCCTTCGGCAACAGCAGCGTCACCAGGATGAACAGTGCGCCCAGCATGAACAGCCAGTATGGCGCGAGCGGCCCCGAGGTGAAGAACGTCTTGGCGTAGTTGACCACAACGGCGCCGAGCGCGGCACCGATCAACGTGCCGCGGCCGCCGACCGCGACCCAGATTACCGCCTCGATCGAATTGCCCGGCGCGAACTCGCTCGGATTGATGATGCCGACCTGCGGCACATAGAGCGCGCCGGCGACGCCGGCCATGCAGGCCGACAGCGTGAACACGAACAGCTTGTAGGATTCGACGCGATAGCCGAGGAAGCGCGTGCGGCTTTCGGCGTCGCGCACCGCGATCAGCACCTTGCCGAGCTTCGAGGTCACGATCGCGCGACAGATCAGGAACGCGACGATCAGCGCCAGGCAGCTCAGCAGGAACAGCGCGGCCCGCGTTCCTTCGGCCTGCACGTTGAAGCCGAGGATGTCCTTGAAGTCGGTCAGGCCGTTGTTGCCGCCGAAGCCGAAATCGTTGCGGAAGAACGCCAGCAGCAGCGCATAGGTCATCGCCTGGGTGATGATCGACAGATAGACGCCGGTGACCCGCGAGCGGAAGGCGAGCCAGCCGAAGCAGAAGGCGAGCAGGCCCGGCACCAACAGCACCATCAGCGCCGCGAAGGCGAACTTGTCGAAGCCGTACCAGTACCACGGCAGTTTGTCCCAGTTCAGGAACACCATGAAGTCAGGCAGGATCGGGTTGCCGTAGACGCCGCGGCTGCCGATCTGCCGCATCAGATACATGCCCATCGCATAGCCGCCGAGCGCGAAGAATGCGCCGTGACCAAGCGAGAGAATCCCGCAATAGCCCCAGATCAGATCGATCGAGAGCGCGAGGATGGCGTAGCAGACATATTTGCCCCACAGCGCCACCAGATAGGTCGGCACCTGGAACATCGAGCCCTGCGGCAGCAGCAGGTTCGACAGCGGGATCAGCACGCCGACCGCGGCGACGATCAGCACGAAGGCGATCGCGGCGCGGTCGAGCGAACGCGTCAGGATGTGCGGCGTCATGCTTCCACCGCCCGGCCCTTGAGCGCGAACAGGCCGCGCGGCCGCTTCTGGATGAACAGGATGATCAGCACCAGGATCGCGATCTTGCCGAGCACCGCGCCCGCCACCGGCTCGAGGAACTTGTTGGCGATGCCGAGCGTGAAGGCGCCGACCAGCGTGCCCCAGAGATTGCCGACGCCGCCGAACACCACGACCATGAATGAATCGATGATGTAGCTCTGGCCTAGATTCGGGCTGACATTGTCGATCTGCGACAGCGCCACGCCGGCGATGCCGGCAATTCCCGAGCCGAGGCCGAAGGTCAGCGCGTCGACCCGCGAGGTGGCGATCCCCATCGAGGCCGCCATGCGGCGGTTCTGCGTCACCGCGCGCATCTCGAGGCCGAGCGCGGTGTAGCGCAGCATCGCGAGCAGGATCGCGAACACCGCGAGCGTGAAGCAGAGGATCCAGAGCCGGTTATAGGTGATGGTGATCTGGCCGAGCTCGAAGGCGCCGCTCATCCAGGAGGGATTGCCGACCTCGCGGTTGGTCGGGCCGAACGCGGTGCGCACCGCCTGCTGCAGCACCAGCGACAGGCCCCAGGTCGCGAGCAGCGTCTCCAGCGGGCGGCCGTAGAGGAAGCGGATGATGGTGCGCTCGATCAGCACGCCGATGAAGCCCGCGACCAGGAACGCGAGCGGCACCGCGATCAGCAGCGAGTAATCGAACAGCGCGGGATAACGGGTGCGGATCACCTCCTGCACCACGAAGGTGGTGTAGGCCCCGAGCATCACCATCTCGCCATGCGCCATGTTGATGACGCCCATCACGCCGAAGGTGATGGCAAGCCCGATCGCCGCGAGCAGCAGCACCGAGCCGAGCGACAGGCCGTACCAGGCATTCTGCACCATCGACCACATCGCCAGATTGCTCTGGATCGAGGACACCGCGCCCGCCGCCGCCTTGGCGACCGGCGGCGGCTGATCGCCAAGCCCGGTGAGCAGCGCCAGCGCCTCCTGGTCGCCGCGCGCCTTGACCACGGCAACCGCATCGAGCTTGTCGCTGTCGGATGCATCCGACTTGAACAGGACGATGGCGGCGCGCGCCTCGGCGAAGGCCTGCTTGATCGGCTTGACGCTCTCCTTGGCGAGCGCGCTCTCGACCGTCGGCAGCAGATTCTCTTCGTGGCTCTTGAACACCGACTGCGCCGCGGCGAGGCGCTTGGCCGGATCCGGCGACAGCAGCGTCAGGCCGCCGAGCGCGGCCTCCACGGTGCGGCGCAGGCGGTTGTTGAGCCGCACGGCTGCGGCGTTGTCGGGCAGCTTGTCGACGGCAGCGCCCGTGGTGGCGTCGACGATCTTGCCGTCGGCCTGCGTGATGAAGACCTTCTTGCTGTCCGGATCGGCCGACAGCCGGCCGTCCTGCAGCGCGCTGATAATGGGCGACGCCAACGCATTGCCCGATGCGGCGATCTCGCCGACCGCGGCTTCAGTGTCGGAGAACTCGTCATTTGCGAATTTGGCGACCGAATCCTCGAACGGGCCGGCCAGCGCCGGCACAGCAAGGCAGCTCAGCAGCAGGATCCAGAGACAAAGCGTACGAAAACGATCAATACAAATGGCAAACACGTCAGGACCCCGGCAGGAGTGGGAGGAGAAGGCGGCGAGCGACGCCGCCTTCTCCAATGTTGGAAGGTTGTGTTGTGTCGTTAGGTCAGCAGCGCTCGATTACGAGCCCTGGCCGCCGCACTTGTTGGTCTTGGTGTTGTAATTGCCGCACTTCTTGCCGACCCAGTCGCCGATCAGGTCCTTGGAGCCCTCGAGTTCCTTCGACCAGGCGTCGCCGGCCACCAGGCCCGGGGTCTTCCAGACCACGTCGAACTGGCCGTTGCCCTTGATCTCGCCGATGAACACCGGCTTGGTGATGTGGTGGTTCGGCAGCATCTTCGAGGTGCCGCCAGTCAGGTTCGGCGCCTCGGTGCCGGGAAGCGCGTCGATCACCTTGTCCGGATCGGTCGACTTCACCTTCTCGACCGCCTTCACCCACATGTTGAAGCCGATGTAGTGCGCTTCCATCGGATCGTTGGTCACGCGCTTCGGATTCTTGGTGTAGGCCTGCCACTCCTTGATGAACTTCTCGTTCGCCGGGGTCTTGATCGACTCGAAGTAGTTCCAGGCGGCGAGATGGCCGAGCAGCGGCTTGGTGTCGATGCCGGCGAGCTCTTCTTCGCCGACCGAGAACGCGACCACCGGGATGTCGGTCGCCTTGATGCCCTGGTTACCGAGCTCCTTGTAGAACGGAACGTTGGCGTCGCCGTTGATGGTCGAGACCACCGCGGTCTTCTTGCCGGCCGAACCGAACTTCTTGATGTCGGCCACGATCGTCTGCCAGTCGGAGTGACCGAACGGCGTGTAGTTGATCATGATGTCGTCCTGGGCGACGCCCTTCGACTTCAGATAGGCTTCCAGGATCTTGTTGGTGGTGCGCGGATAGACGTAGTCGGTGCCGGCCAGCACCCAGCGCTTCACCTTCTCTTCCTTCATCAGATAATCGACGGCGGGGATTGCCTGCTGGTTCGGCGCCGCGCCCGTGTAGAACACGTTGCGCTCGGACTCCTCGCCCTCATACTGCACCGGGTAGAACAGGATGTTGTTCAGCTCCTTGAACACCGGCAGCACGGACTTGCGCGACACCGAGGTCCAGCAGCCGAACACGACCGCAACCTTGTCCTTGGTGATCAGCTCGCGGGCCTTTTCGGCGAACAGAGGCCAGTTCGATGCGGGGTCGACCACGACGGGCTCGAGCTTCTTGCCGAGCACGCCGCCCTTCTTGTTCTGCTCGTCGATCAGGAAAAGGATGGTGTCCTTCAGCGTGGTTTCGCTGATCGCCATGGTGCCCGACAGCGAGTGAAGGATACCAACCTTGATGGTGTCGTCGGCCGCTTGCGCGGGCGCGAAGGGCGAGGACGCTGCCAGGCCCAAAACCAGGCCGGCCGTCGCCGCGAGTGCGCGGCGGCGGGTCATCGTCGCTATTCCTTGAGTAAGCTGAGTAAGCATGAAATGTCGTCTCCCTGACGCAGGCGTGAACGCTTGCGAAACGGCCGCATGGCCGCCTGCGGTTAAGGGAATCGCAAGAACTGTGCCACGGTGCGTGGGCACCGTAAGCCGATGAACCAACTGGATAATTTCATGAGTTCCGGGAAAATACGGAGAATGACTGCTTAAACATTGAGCCGATAAATTGGCTGCCGAAAGAGCAATCAGGTTATTTTGTAGGCAAAATTGCCCTTATGGCTAAATTTCCGGCATCGATTTGTGACAGATTGCGCGATGGTTCGGCGCACGTTGAGAGCAGTTCCCGGCGATATCATCTTGAAACCGCCCAGTTCCTGGTCCATATCCTCGCCATGCCCGCGACATCGCGGTGCCTTCGCGAGCTGCGTGTTCTTATGCCGCCCCAAGCGGCTTCTGGCTCGCCTTTCAGCTAACCCAGCTTGACGCCCCAGACACGCGGGTGTCCCCGAATGCCTTCATGCGATTCCAGGCGATTTTGCCCGGGACGATGACGGCTTTTATGGAAAGAACCACCTTTTGACCTCCTTTCAGGATTTCGGCCTCGCCGATCCCATCGCCCGCGCGCTCCGAGAAGAAAATTATCTGACGCCGACCCCCATCCAGGCCCAGACCATCCCGCTCGCACTTGCCGGCCGCGACGTGGTCGGCATCGCCCAGACCGGAACCGGCAAGACGGCATCCTTCGCGCTGCCGATCCTGCACCGACTGCTGGAGAACCGCGTCCGCCCGCAGCCCAAGAGCTGCCGGGTGCTGGTGCTCTCGCCGACCCGCGAACTGTCCGGGCAGATCCTCGACAGCTTCAACACCTATGGCCGCCACATCCGGCTGTCCTCGACGCTCGCCATCGGCGGCGTGCCGATGGGCCGCCAGGTGCGCTCCTTGATGCAGGGTGTCGAGGTGCTGGTCGCCACCCCCGGCCGCCTGCTCGATCTTGTGCAGAGCAACGGCCTGAAGCTCAACCAGGTCGAGTTCCTGGTGCTCGATGAGGCCGACCGCATGCTCGACATGGGCTTCATCAACGACATCCGGAAGATCGTCGCCAAGCTGCCGATCCGGCGCCAGACGCTGTTCTTCTCGGCCACCATGCCTAAGGACATCGCCGAACTCGCCGAAGCGATGCTGCGCGACCCCGCCCGCGTGGCGGTGACGCCGGTGGCCTCGACGGTGGATCGGATCGCCCAGCGCGCGATCCAGGTCGATTTCGCGGCTAAGCCTGCGGTTCTCGCCCAGCTCCTGAAGAAGGAACCGGTCAATCGCGCCCTGGTCTTCACCCGCACCAAGCACGGTGCCGACAAGGTGGTGAAGAGCCTTGCCAAGGCCGGCATCGAGGCCAACGCGATCCACGGCAACAAATCGCAGAACCACCGCGAGCGCACGCTGGCAGCGTTCCGTTCCGGCGAGATCCGCACGCTGGTGGCGACCGATATCGCCGCCCGCGGCATCGACGTCGACGGCGTCAGCCACGTCGTGAACTTCGACCTGCCCAACATCCCGGAAACCTACGTCCACCGCATCGGCCGCACCGCGCGCGCCGGCGCGGACGGGGTCGCGATCTCGCTGATCGCCGGCGCCGAGGAGATGGGCTATCTGCGCGATATCGAGCGCCTGATCCGGATTACCGTGCCGCGGGAAGACCGCCGCACGCAGGGTGGCCGCGAGGCGGCTGCACCGGCCCAGGCGCCCCACCCGCATCGGGGCGGCCGCTCTGCGCCCCGCGCGCATAATGTCCGTGGGAATGAGGCTGCTCCGGGTGCAAAAGGCCCTCGCCGCCGCCGCCGTCCGGGTGGTAATAAAGGCGCGCCGCAGACGAGCCGGGGCGAGTCGCCGCGTCCGTCGCAGGCCGGCAACAGCGAAGGCATCCAGGGCGTCGCCTTCTTGCATCGCGAGAGCCGGCCGAATCCGCAACACAACCGCAACAACCGACCGAAGCACTAGCCGTCGCTCGATCTGGAGAACCATATGGCTAAGGAAGAGCTGATCCAGTTCGAAGGACTGGTGACCGAAATCCTCCCCGACGCTCGCTACCGGGTGCAACTCGATGCCGGACACGAGATCGTCGCCTACACCGCCGGCAAGATGAAGAAAAACCGCATCAAGACGCTGGCCGGCGACCGCGTCACGATCGAAATGTCGCCCTACGATCTGGAAAAGGGCCGCCTGATCTTCCGCCACAAGGACGAACGTCCGAGCGGCGCGCCCGGCGGCCCGCCGCGGGGCGGGGCCCAGCGCGGCGGCCAGTTCCGCCGCCGATAAGGCAGGCATGCAACCGTTGCGCGCATGATATTCTGACGTCTTGCGCAACAATTGGCCGGCGGTCGCGCCGGCCAAAAAAAGCGCGCACGTCAGGATTGTTTTGAAGCCCTCTATCGAATAATATCCTGCCCATCGATTTTCGGCCGGACGACATTAGCCAATACCGGTACAGCCGGTTCAGACGCTGACGACCCTTCCAAAAATTCGATCTCACCACCCCGCCGATCAGCGGGTCTTGAACTTGTATATCTGAGAAGGGACTACCCACGTGAGCATGGGAACCGTGAAGTGGTTTAACGCGACCAAGGGCTACGGCTTCATCCAGCCGGATGAAGGCGGGAACGACGTG
Source organism: Bradyrhizobium sp. PSBB068 (assembly GCA_016839165.1). Lineage (NCBI taxonomy): Bacteria > Pseudomonadati > Pseudomonadota > Alphaproteobacteria > Hyphomicrobiales > Nitrobacteraceae > Bradyrhizobium > Bradyrhizobium sp. PSBB068. The sequence continues at coordinate 562,357 of CP069300.1, read as the reverse complement.
TTCGTGCACATCAGTGCAGTCGAGCGCGCCGGCCTTGGCACTCTGCGTGAAGGCCAGAAGATCTCCTACGAGATCGTTGCTGACCGCCGTTCCGGCAAATCCTCGGCCGACAATCTGCGCGCCGCCGGATAAGCCGATTTCCCGGGAGCGCGAAGCTCCAGGAAATTGTCGTTAAAGCATCAAGGGCCGCACCTTCGGGGGCGGCCCTTTTTGTCTGGATCGCTGGTCCGCCGCCGTGACCCAAAGCATGAGTCGCAAACTGCGCGGCGGATTTCCGAAAGAGATCGTGGTTGCGCTCTAAAGCGCGATGAGATTGGGTTGAGCTGGAACGGCATCAAAAGATCACCTCTCCCTTGGGAGAGGTGAAGCAAGACCGCGCCAGGCCGATTCAGCTAAAACTCATCCCGCTTTAATAGGTCGAGCAGGTCGTCGGCATGGTCGCGGACGTCGGGGCATAGAACACGCAAATCGATTGCCGCGGCCGCGTAAAGGCGACGTCGCTGAGATTGATGCCGCTCTTGGCCATCACATAGCCGATCGCCGGAACGTATCTGTAGCTCACCTCACTGAATATCAGATAGGTGCCCGCAACCAGCAGCGCCGGCGGAACGATGCTTGTCACGATGTCACCCTGGCTGCGGCTCGAGGCCGTCACCGTGGCCTGCGTCGCACCCGAGGCGATCGTCCCGGACTTGCTCCACTGGATGTGCGCGATGTTCGAATTATCGACGTAGATTTCCGACAGCGTGACCTTGGTCGGCGACGCGTCGTAAGGCGTCATGATGCCGACGCTGGCACTGAAGAAATTCTGCAGGTCGGCATCCACCACCTGCGTCGCCTGCGAGGTCAGATCCGACGCGGCTCGTGCCATCAGCGTGACCTTGCGGTCGACCGCGACACCGGATGAAAACTCGACGGTGCCGAGGAACATCACGAGCATCAACGGCAACACGAAGGCGAACTCGACCGCGGCGAGACCCCTGCGGTCACGGCCGAGAGCGGCAACCGAGCGCAGCAGGGCCGCAGGCAGGCATTTCATGACTTTGCTCATGAGCAGGTGGTCCCCGCGGTACCGGACGGTTCGTTCTTGAACGTCGCGGTCGCGGTCAAGAGCCGCTTGCCATTGGCGAGGTTGGCGGTGTTGAAGCCAAGCTTGGTGACGAACAGCGGCCATTGGTAGAACAGGCGGACCACCACGACGTCGCCGTCCTTGCCGGGGCACCATTTCATGGTCGGAACGAATGCATTGGCGCCGTCGATCGGAGGCGTAATGTTGACGCTGCTGAAGCCGGTCGCAGCCGGATAGCTGCGTACGTCGACATAGATGCCATTGGTGCAGTCGAACAGCGTGCTGACCCGGCCGCAGACGAAGTCCTTGAACTGCTGCTGGGTATAGCTTGCGCCCTGAGCCTGTCCGGTCATGATGAAGCGGGCGGAATCCTGCGTCACCGTCTCGAGCACCTGGCTGGCAAAGAAGATCATCGCCACTTCGATGATCGCAAAAAGCAGCGCGAAGAACAGCGGCGCCACCATCGCGAATTCGACGGCAGTTGCACCACGGTGGTTTCGGCGAAAGCGACGGAGGAGGCGCGCATAAGAATGAGCGGGTGGTGGCATCAACGACCCCAGATCAACATGACGACCACAACTACCCAAGACTCATTGTCGAACTATTTCGCCGGATCGCGACAGATCGACCCGATCCGTTAGACCTTCATTAACCATATCGGTGGCTTGTCGGTGAAAGGCTTGGGATCGGCACGCGGCCTCCGGCGTGTGATGCGCCGGAGCGAGCGCGCGCTAGTTCTGCGGCTTCGCGGTACCTGATCCGGTGGCCTGGCTATTGAGGAAACCGGCCTGGTCCATGGTCGCCTTGAAATAGGTCTCGCCGTCGCCGAGCGTGATGCGGCGCTGGCAGACCGGCATGCAGCTATAGGTCTCGCGATCGATGCCGCGATAGACCGTAACAAGCTGGTCGGTCGGACCCTCGACCTGGATCTGGCGATCCACCAGCACCTGGCCGGTGCGGTCGAGTGCGATGAAATTGGTCGCGCCGTAGCCCTTGCCGGTCACGACAACGACCCCGCCATTCTGTAAGGTGACGTCGGCGATCAGGGGATTGCCGACCACGATCGTGGCGATACCGCCGGGCAGCTTGACGAGCTTGGCCTGGTCGACATTGACCGCAATCCGATCCGGATCCGGCGCAGCCGATGCAGGCGCGAGCCCCAGCAGCATGGCTGCGGCCAGCGAGATGAAGCCAATGCGCGTGACGGCGCGAATACGTTGGGACTGAAACGACATACTCTACCCCGGGACGTTAACAAGCCGGCAAAGGCGATACGCAGCGGACCGGCGCCCGACGCGGGCAAATCTGACGGCAATTCATTTAAGAAGAGCAAAAATCGACCGCCGAATTGCGCGGATGTCACAACTTCCGGAGCCGAGCTGCGCAGCGTCCGCCATCCCGCGCGGGAACGCCCCGCCATCGGGCTCCATAGTCCGCGGTTATAGCAATCTTAAGAGTCTCCAAGCCATCTCTGCCAGCCACAACCTCAGGGCGTGTCACGTGTCTTCCGTATCACGAATCGAAAAGCGCGCCGCCGGTTCCGCCGCGCGCGGCCTGATTGTCGACCCTGCCCGGATTCGCGACGCTGCGGCGCGCTGGCTGATGTTCAGTGACTTCGGCGACGCTGCGCAGCGCCGCATGGCGATCGCATGGTCCTGCATCTTCGCATGCATCCTTGCCGACGCGATCTGGCTGCCGAACTCCGGGCTTTCGTTTGCGTCGTCGAATTGGATCACGATCCTGCAAGGCATTGTATTTTGCGCGATAGCGGCCGCATTCATTGCGATTGCCTCCAACCGCCTTGCCGCCGACCAGCGACGCCCGGCCGTCCTGTTGCGGCGCGGCCTGTTGATGACCGAGCTGTTCTGGCGCGCGCTGCTGCCGATCAGCGCGCTGCTGACCGCGGGGAGCACGCTCAGCTATCTGATCGCAGCATCGACGCTGCCGCTTGGAGACGACCTTCTGGCAGGCTTCGATCATCTGCTGGGGTTCGACTGGCCGACGTTCCTGGCCGCGACGAACTCGAACGCGTTCGTCGCGACGCTGCTGACGACCGCCTATCAAAGCACCGGCCTGCTGTCGCAAGTGGTTCTTGGCTGGCTGATCCTGCAACGGCGCGGCGACAGGCTCGCGGAATTCATCGCCGTTCTCAGCCTCAGCGCAGTCGCGCTGTGCATCGGCATGTCGCTGATCCTTGCGGCCGGCGCGTTCGCCTATTTCCATCCCGCCGCGGACAGTTACGAGCACTTTGCGGCACGCGGCGAAATGTGGACGTTCGGGCAAACCTTTTCGATGCTGCGCGACGGATCGCTCTCGGTCATCGACATGTCGAAGGTCGACGGCATCGTCAGCTTTCCCTCGTTCCACACGATGCTCGGCGTCATGACGATCTATGCTGCGCGTGACACGCGTTGGCTCGTCATCCCGGTATTCGTTGTGAATGCGACGATGATCGTCGCGACGATGCCCGTGGGTGGCCATCACCTCGCCGACGTCCTGGCTGGCGGTGGCTTGACCATTGCCGCCATCCTCGTGGCTCGCTGCTCTGCCAGGCCGTCCGTCAGCAAGACTTGAGCCGCCGCAATCGGAGCTCTGGGCTTACGCGGCCGCGATGGCTTCAATTCGCGGCGCGGACATGAACGACCACACGGTCGTCGGCGTAGAGGCGCTGCCATCCTTCGATGTGATCCAGCAGCTTCGACGCCGGCGTGGTCGGGTCGAGCATCACCGCATCGATCTCATGGCTCTCGAGCAGGCCGAGGAAACCGTTGACGTCCTTGAGCTGAACCGCGCGGGCCATGGCCATCCCGAACGTCTCGCCGTAGAGCTCGGCGCGCCCGTCGATGAACACCGGCATCTGGCGCCAGATCAGGTAACCGCCGAACTGCAGATCGTTGAGCACGCGCTTGACGTTGTGCGCCTTCATGGCGTCAACGGCGGCAGCCCGCTCATAAACGGGTGGCGGCGAGATGATCTGACGTGCCGCGGCGACGGAGGTCCACGCGGCAAGCCCGGCGATCAGGATCGCAGCCGGAACGGCCCTCAGGCGAACGGCGCTCACGGCACGCAACTCAAACTGGGTTGCGACCGGCGTGAGCACGGCAAGCGGCAGCAGCAGCGCGAACAGCTCGAGATTTCTGACATGGGACAGCGCCATGTGCAGCAAACCCAGTACCAGGACGATTCGCGGTGCCGGCAACCTCGCTCCGTAATGGAGTGCGGCGCCGAGCAGGCCGAGGATGGACAGCGCGAACGGATCGATCTCGCTGAAAGTCGCCGGCCTCCATTCCTGGATGAGATGCAGCAATTCGCCGAGGCCGAGAATCCTCAGCGAGGCGAGGATCGAACCCCATCCATAGGGGGTCACACAGCACGCAGCCAACGCGCCGATGCCGAACGCTCCCCAGCGCAGCGCCAGCGCCAATCTTTGAGCCGGCAAGGCATTCCAAAGCGCATCGAGCGCGAATGCGCCGGCCAGCACCAGGCCAAACAGAAAGCCGCCGTGCAGGTTGGCCCACAGCGCGATCAGCGGCAGCAGCCAGAACGAGGGCGCCTCACGGCGCTCGCTGGCGGTCATCAGGCCGTCCGCCCAGACCAGCATGATGGGCATCGCCAGCACATGCGGACGGGCCAGCAGATGCCCGCAGGTCAGCACCAGCGCCGCAAGGGCGATCATGCTCGCGTGGATCGTCGGCAGCGCGCGGTTGAGGATGGCGGTCAGCAGCGCGAAGCTGGCGGCGGCGCAGGCCGCGGCCAGCGCTGCCGGGCCGGTCCACCCGGCGAGGTCATAGGCCTTCGCCAACAGGACCTGTGCCAGCCACGACGACGACGCCCACGGCGCACCGGCCTTGGTGAACGAATAGATGTCGACCGACGGCAGCGTGCGATGGTCGAGGATCCAGCGGCCGACGGCAATCTGCCAGTAGGTGTCGGAATCGGCCAGCAGCCTGTCGCCAACGAGCAGCAGCAGCGCATAGACGCCGCACGCCATCCAGAACCAGGCCGGGACGCCGGCGAACAGGGAGGCTTTGGTCCGTGGGAGGGTCGCGGCCTCGAGACTCATGGTGACACCGGCCGGGCTACGGCGTCATTGCCGGAACGGATAGGCCAGCTGCCCGCCGATCTCGGACGGTACGCCCTGCCCGGCATCGACGCCGTAATCTTCCGGAAGCTTGCCTTCGGGCATCCGGAACGTTCCGAACAGAATGTCCCAGAGTGGAAACGTGCCCGCGAAATTGGTGTCGCCGCCGTCCTCGAGCCCGGTGTGATGCCAGCGGTGAAACACCGGCGTCGCGATCACATATTTGAACGGGCCGAGCGTCCAGTTCAGATTGGCGTGCACGAATGCCGAGTGGAAAGTGGTGAACGGCCCGACCCACAGCATGATGTTCGGCGAGATGCCCGCCATCAGCAGGATCACATCGACGGTGATCGTGCCGACCAGAAGATTGACCGGATGGAAGCGCGCCGCCGAGATCCATTCCAGATCCTCGGAAGAGTGATGAATGGCGTGGTACTTCCAGAAATCGCCGCGGTGGAACATCCGGTGCAGCCAGTACAGCATGAAATCGGAGCCGACCAGGAAGATGATGGACTGCAGCCAGAGCGGAAGCTGCGCCAGCGGGCCATGCCCGTTCTCGTAGAACGCGATCAGATCGTCGGCGCCGTGAACGTTGAACACCACGGCCGCGCCCACCACCAAGAGCCCGATGCGCAGCACGCGGGCAAACACCGGCACGAAGAACCAATAGCAGATGTCGGTGACCAGCTCACGCTTCTGCCACCATGGCTTGCCGGGATTGCAGGCCCAGAAATGGGCGAGCACCGTAAAGCACAGCGCCAGCGCGATGGTGATCGGCACCACCTTCATCATCGTCTGGCCGATCATCTCGATGACTTCAAAGGGAAAGCTGGGCATGAACGGCCTCATTCGACGGATGCCCCATGGGTACAGATGTGCACTTAAGGAGCCGTGAACAGGTGCCCATAGCGGTCCTCAGCACAAAGCTGCAATTTGAGCAGGCCGCTTAATTCCAAATTTACTCTGCGCAACAAGTGCGGGTTCCCGCTGTGTTTGTTCAATCAAATTAACTGCGCCGCAATTGTCGAACCGTAGGGTGCCGCAATGGTCACGGTGCTGAGAACGCCGGCGAGACCAAACCTAGTTCGACCAGCCACGTGTACACAGGAGTTATTTATGAAGAACCTCGTTTCGCGCTTCGTGAAGGACGAATCGGGCGCGACCGCCATCGAATACGGCCTGATTGCCACCGGTATCGCGATCGCGATCATCGCTGCGGTCAACGGCGTCGGCAAGAACCTCTCGGGCACTTTCAGCACGATCGCCGGTTCGCTGAAGTAAGCCGGTTCCGACGAACTCGCATCAAAGGTCCCGGCACCCCCGGGGCCTTTGCTATTTGTCGGTGGCCGCTCGGCGGCCTCCGTTGCGGTCGCCGGCGGTCCTTTCCCGATTGTTCACCATTGGCCGCTAGCGTCCGCTCTCGACCGCAGCTCCAGCTTGACGGCATGACTCCATGATCCTCGACATCGCACGCTTGATGCTGTTTCCGGCCCTGATGGCCTTTGCGGCGGCGAGCGATCTCTTCACCATGACGATCCCGAACCGGATCTCGCTGGCGCTGGTGGCCGGCTTCTTCGTCCTGGCGCCCCTGACCGGGATGGGCGTCCATGAAATCCTCAACCATGCCGGCGCGGGCGCGCTGGTCCTGGTGGTGGCGTTCGGCATGTTCGCGATGGGCTGGGTCGGCGGCGGAGACGCCAAGGTGGTGGCCGCGGCCGCCCTTTGGTTCGGGTTTGAGCATCTGCTCCCCTATCTGGTGCTTGCTTCGCTGTTCGGCGGCGCGCTGACCGTCCTGTTGCTGCAGCTCCGGCAATGGCCGCTACCCTATCCGCTGGCGTCCCAGGCCTGGCTCAGCCGCCTGCACGACAAGCAGACCGGCATTCCCTACGGCATCGCGCTCGCCCTCGGCGCCCTGTTGATCTATCCGGAGACCGACTGGATCAAGACGATCGATCTCGCGCACTTCGCCATGCGCTGAGAAAGCAGCGGTAACCGCCCGTTAAGGCGATTTAGATACGCCTCATTAACCATGCTTTGACGAATAGCTGGTCAACTCCCATCACGGCGGCGGCAGCGTCGCGGCGTCATGTGGAAAGTGAAGCGTAATGGATAAGGCCCGCATTCTGGTCCTGGCTATCGCAGGCTGCGCCGGCCTCACGGCGCTCTATTTGGCGAGCGGCAGCGACGACAAGCCGGCGCCGCCTCCGCCGGTCGCCCAGCTGCCTACCGTCGACATCCTGGTCGCGAGAACCGACATCGGCCTTGGCCAGGCCGTGAAGCCTGAAGATCTGCAGTGGCAGACCTGGCCGGCGGCGACCGCCAGCGCCAGCTTCATGCGCAGGGACAGCAACGCCGAAGCGATCAAGGACGTCACCGGCTCGATCGCGCGCGCCCCGTTCATCCAGGGCGAGCCGATTCGCGAGCAGAAGCTCGTCAAGGCCGACGGAAGCGGCTTCATGGCTGCGATCCTGCCGACCGGCATGCGGGCGGTCTCAACCGAGATCTCGCCCGAGACCGGCGCCGGCGGCTTCATCCTGCCGAACGACCGGGTCGACGTCCTGCTGTCGAAGCGCGACAAGAATCCGGACCGCAACGGCGCCGACATCGTCAACTCCGAGGTGATTCTGACCAATATCCGCGTGCTCGCGATCGACCAGGCGCCGAAGGAAAAGGACGGCACCAACGCACTGATCGGCAAGACGGTGACGCTGGAGCTGAAGCCCGAACAGACCGAAACGCTGGCGCGCGCGCGCCAGAGCGGCGTCCTGTCGCTGGCACTGCGCAGCATCGCCGACAACAACGCGCCCGAAGTCCGGACCGACGACAACCACCAGAAGCGCGGTGAGACGATCAACGTCATCCGCTTCGGCGTTGCCAACCAGGCAACGATGCAGAAGTGACCATGAGGATACAGGTGATGAAGGGCGGGGCAACTCAACGGACGATGCGGGCCTTCATGGTCCGCGCATTGTCGTTCTCGGCCGTCACGGCGCTCTCGCTCAACCCGGCGCTGACGCCGGTGACGGCGAGCGATTACCGCGCCGCGCCCGCCCCTGCCGCATCGACCGACGGCGGCCAGATGAATGCCCGCTTCCTCTCGCTCGGCATCGGCAAATCGATCGTGATCGATCTGCCGAGGGACATCAAGGACGTACTGGTGGCCGATCCCAAGATCGCCAATGCGGTGGTCCGCTCGGCGCAGCGCGCCTACATCATCGGCGCGACGGTCGGCCAGACCAACATCGTGTTCTTCGATGCCGCCGGTCAGCAGATCGCGGCCTATGACATCGCGGTCAAGCGCGACCTCAATGGCGTACGTCAGGCGCTGCGGGCGGCGCTGCCGAATTCCGATATCCAGATCGAGGGCGTCGGCGACGGCGTGATGCTGACCGGGAGTGCGGCGAGCCCGATCGACGCGCAGCAGGCCGGCGAGATCGCCGCGCGGCTGGTCAGCGGCGCCGAGAAGGTCGTGAACTCCATCGCGGTTCGCGGCCGCGACCAGGTGATGCTGAAAGTCACGGTCGCCGAAGTCTCGCGCAGCCTGATCAAGCAGCTCGGCATCGACCTCACCGCGAACCTCAACTACGGCACGGCCGTAGTGAAATTCAACAACGCCAACCCGTTCACGGCGAACAACGCACCGCTGGTGCCCAACAACGCCATCACCACATCGTTCGGATCGTCGGTGTCGGCAACCATCCGCGCCATGGAAAGCGCCGGCGTGGTGCGAACGCTCGCCGAGCCGAACCTGACCGCGATCTCCGGCGAATCGGCGACCTTTATTTCCGGTGGCGAGTTTCCGATCCCGACCGGCGTGACCTGTCAGACGACGACGGGAGGCGCGATCGGACAGTGCGTTCAGACCGTCAGCTTCAAGAAGTTCGGCATTTCGCTCAACTTCACGCCGGTGGTGCTGACCGAGGGCCGGATCAGCCTGCGTGTGATGACCGAAGTGTCGGAAGTCTCGACCGAGAACTCGTTGACCGGCGGCGCCGGTGGAACGACGATCCCGTCGATCAAGACCCGCCGCGCCGAGACCACGCTGGAGATTCCGTCGGGCGGCTCGATGGCAATGGCCGGCCTGATCCAGGACCAGACCAAGCAGGCGATCAACGGCCTTCCCGGCCTCGGGTCGCTGCCCGTGCTCGGCACGCTGTTCCGCAGCCGCGACTTCGTCAACAACCAGACCGAAATGATGGTGCTGGTGACGCCCTATGTGGTTCGCGCGGTGGCGCAGAAGGATCTCGCGCGTCCGGATGACGGCTTCGCCAACGCGTCCGATCCGCAGGCCGACCTGCTCGGCAGCATCAATCGCGTCTACGGCGTGCCTGGCCGCACCGAGCCGGCGCGGAATTACCGCGGCACCTACGGCTTTATTACCGACTGAGGCGGACGATGACACAGACGACACCCAGAACATCCGCCGATCCCAGGCGCGCCGTCAGTCTCGCCGGCGCACTCGTCGGCCTCGCCATGACGCTCGGCGCCTGCCAGCACGCCGCCGACAACAGTTTCGCGATGGTGAACGCGCCGGCCGATTATCGCCAGCGTCACCCGATCGCGGTCACCGAGGCTGATCGCTCGATCGTGGTCTTTGTCGGCCGCAGCCGCGGCGGCCTGACCGCGGAGCAGCGCGCCGAAGTGATGGGAATGGCGCAGGACTGGATTCGCGAGGGCACCGGCGCCGTCACCATCGACGTTCCTGCCGACACGCCGAACGCACGGACCGCGCAGGAATCGCTGCGCGAGATCCAGGCGACCTTTACCGCCGCCGGCGTGCCGCCGCGCGGAATCCTCGTGCGGAAATACCATCCCGAGGATCCGCGGCAGATGCCCGCGATCCGCGTGAACTACCCGAAGATGAAAGCGGTCGCCGGTCCGTGCGGTCTCTGGCCGGAGGATCTCGGCCCGTCGATCCACAACGGGTCCTATATCGAGAACAAGCAGTATTACAATTTCGGCTGCGCCAATCAGCGCAACCTCGCAGCCATGATCGAAGACCCGACCGACCTCGTCCAGCCGCGCGCGGAGACCCCTGCCTACACGGCGCGTCGCAACATCGCGTTCGACAAATATCGCAAGGGCACCAGCACTGCCACGACGTATCCCGAGGCCGACAGGGCCAAGCTAAGCGACACAGGAAAATGATCACCTACGCGCAGCAAAACTCCGAAGAGCAGACGGACGCCCCGCCGCAGGCCGTGGACGACCATATTGCTCCGGCGCCCCGGGTTTCGGTTCAGGCGTTCTGCGAAACGGTCGAGACCGCCGCAGCCGTGCAGTCGGCAGGCGAGGACCGCCGGCTCGCCAAGGCCCACCTCAAGATCCAGATGGGCGGCATGGCGGCCGCCATCGAGGCCTATCGCTCGGCGCCGACGCCCAACGTCATCATCCTCGAGACCGAGGGCCGCAGCGATATCCTGGCCGGCCTCGACCAGCTCGCCACGGTGTGCGATGCCGGCACAAGGGTGGTCGTGATCGGCCGGGTCAACGACGTCACGCTGTACCGCGAGCTGGTGCGCCGCGGCGTCAGCGACTACGTGATTGCGCCGGCGCATGCGATCGACGTGGTGCGCGCGGTCTGCAACCTGTTCTCCGCGCCGGAAGCCAAGGCGGTCGGACGCGTCGTCGCCGTCGTCGGCGCCAAGGGCGGCGTCGGCGCCTCGACGATCGCGCACAATGTCGCCTGGGCGATCGCCCGCGATCTGGCGCTCGATTCGGTGGTCGCCGATCTCGACCTTGCGTTCGGCACCGCCGGCCTCAACTACAACCAGGATCCGGCGCAGGGCATCGCGGATGCCGTCTTCTCCCCGGACCGCGTCGATACCGCCTTCGTCGACCGCCTGCTGTCGAAATGCACCGACCATCTGAGCCTGCTGGCGGCGCCGGCCACGCTCGACAAGGTCTACGATTTCGGCGCCGAAGCGTTCGATGCGATCTTCGATACGCTGCGCACCACGATGCCCTGCATCGTGCTCGACGTGCCGCATCAATGGTCCGGCTGGACCAAGCGCGCGCTGATCGCGGCCGACGACATCCTGATCGTGGCGGCGCCAGACCTCGCCAATCTGCGCAACGCCAAGAACATGTTCGACCTGCTGAAGGCGTCCCGGCCCAATGACCGCGCGCCGCTGTACTGCCTGAACCAGGTCGGCGTGCCGAAGCGTCCGGAGATCGCGGCGGGCGAATTCGCCAAGGCGATCGAAAGCCAGCCGATCGCCGCCATCCCGTTCGATCCGCAGATTTTCGGTTCGGCCGCCAACAACGGCCAGATGATCGCGGAAATCTCCGCCAATCACCGCGCAGTCGAGATGTTTCTACAGATGGCGCAGCGGCTGACAGGCCGCGGCGAAACCAAGAAGCCGAGGGGGTCCTTCCTGTCGCCCCTGCTCGAAAAGCTGCGGTCCAAATAGTGGTCCGCGTGGAGTCAAGACGTCGTGTTTGGTAAGCGTAGCGGAAACGATGGGGACGTGCGGGCACCCAAGCCCGCTTTTCAGGCGCCGGAACCCGCCGGCTCGTCGCCGATGTCGCGCGAGTCCGCCGCCCCGACGGTATCGTCGCCGCCGCTGGCTCCGGCCAAGCCGCCGCCTGCTCCCACCGTCGAAGCGCGCCGCTCGGACAATTATTACCAGGTCAAGGCGACGATCTTCGGCGCCCTGATCGAGGCGATCGACCTCGCCCAGCTCGCCAAGCTGGACAGCGAGTCGGCGCGCGAGGAAATCCGCGACATCGTCAACGAGATCATCGCGATCAAGAACATCGTGATGTCGATCGCCGAGCAGGAAGAGCTGCTCGACGACATCTGCAACGACGTGCTCGGCTACGGGCCGCTCGAGCCGTTGCTGTCGCGCGACGACATCGCCGACATCATGGTCAACGGCGCGGGCACCGTGTTCATCGAAGTCGCCGGCAAGATCCAGCGCACCGGCATCCGCTTTCGCGACAACCAGCAGCTTCTCAACATCTGCCAGCGCATCGTCAGCCAGGTCGGCCGGCGCGTCGACGAATCCTCGCCGATCTGCGACGCTCGCCTCGCCGACGGCTCGCGCGTCAACGCCATCGTGCCGCCGCTGGCGATCGACGGGCCCGCGCTCACCATCCGCAAATTCAAGAAGGACAAGCTGACGCTGGAGCAGCTCGTCAAGTTCGGCGCGATCACGCCGGAAGGCGCGACCATCCTGCAGATCATCGGCCGCGTCCGCTGCAACGTGATCATCTCGGGCGGCACCGGCTCCGGCAAGACCACGCTGCTGAACTGCCTGACCAACTATATCGAGCACGACGAGCGCATCATCACCTGCGAAGACGCCGCCGAACTCCAGCTGCAGCAGCCGCATGTGGTGCGGCTGGAAACCCGGCCGCCGAACATCGAGGGCGAGGGCCAGGTCACCATGCGCGAGCTGGTCCGCAACTGCCTGCGTATGCGCCCCGAGCGCATCATCGTCGGCGAAGTCCGCGGCCCCGAAGCGTTCGACCTGTTGCAGGCGATGAACACCGGCCACGACGGCTCGATGGGCACGCTGCACGCCAACAATCCGCGCGAAGCGCTGTCGCGCTGCGAATCCATGATCACCATGGGCGGCTTTTCGCTTCCCTCACGCACCATCCGCGAGATGATCTGCGCCTCGGTCGATATCATCGTGCAGGCCGCGCGCCTGCGCGACGGCTCACGCCGCATCACCCACATCACCGAGGTGATGGGCATGGAAGGCGACACCATCATCACCCAGGACATCTTCCTCTACGACGTGGTCGGCGAAGACGCCAACGGCAAGATCATCGGCAAGCACCGCTCGACCGGCATCGGCCGGCCGCGCTTCTGGGAGCGTGCCCGCTACTACAATGAAGAGAAGCGGCTTGCGGCGGCGTTGGATGCCTCCGACTCGCCGGCGCCGGCCTAGGGGAGCGCAGGATGCAGACGCAAACGCTCGCTCTGGCGTTCCTCGCCGCCACCACCGTGGGCGGCATCGCCTGGGTCTTCCTGTACCCGTACCTCTCGGGGGAAAAGAAGGCCGAATCACGCCGCGCATCGGTGGCGCGCAGCGAACCGTCGACGGCACGAAGCAGCGAGCGCACGCAGCGCTCCCGCCGCGAACAGGTCGAGGGATCGCTGAAGGAGCTCGAGGCGCGGCGCCAGAAGGACAAGAAAGTCTCGCTCGGCATCCGCATCTCGCAGGCCGGGCTCGAGTGGTCGGAGCAAAAGTTCTGGGTGATCTCCGGCGCCCTCGGCCTGTTCGGGTTCGTCGTTGCATTCCTGATCGGCGGAGGCTTGCTGGGTGCGGCCGGCATCGGCTTCGCCATGGGTCTCGGCCTGCCGCGCTGGCTGCTCGGCTTCCTGAAGAAGCGGCGGGAAAAGGCCTTCCTGAAGGCGCTGCCCGACGCCGTCGACGTCATCGTGCGCGGCATCAAGGCCGGCCTGCCGCTGTTCGAATCGCTCAAGGCGGTCGTCAACGACGCGCCGGAGCCGCTGCGCAGCGAGTTCCTCGCGATCATCGAGACCCAGGCGATCGGCATGCCGCTCGGCGAGGCCTGCTCCCGGCTCTACGAACGCATGCCGCTGCCGGAGGCGAACTTCTTCGGCATCGTGATCTCGATCCAGCAGAAGTCCGGCGGCAATCTGTCGGAAGCGCTCGGCAACCTGTCGCGGGTGCTGCGTGACCGCAAGAAGATGGCCGAGAAGATCCAGGCGATGTCGATGGAAGCGAAAGCCTCCGCCGCCATCATCGGCTCGTTGCCGCCGATCGTGATGATCCTCGTGTTCCTGACGACACCCGACTACATCGCCCTGCTGTGGACCAACTCGCTGGGCCAGCTCATGCTGGTTGGTTGCGCGCTCTGGATGACATGCGGCGTGCTGGTGATGAAGAAGATGATCAACTTCGATTTCTGACGGTGCAGCATGATTGATATTCTGATCGCCAAGCTCCACGACGTCAGGTTCATGACCATGCTGCTTGCCTTCTTCGCGGCAAGCGCGACGGTCTATACCCTGGTGATGCCGCTGCTCGCCGGCGGCGACCTCAACAAGCGCATGAAGGCCGTCGCCAGCGAGCGCGAACGCCTCCGGCAACGCGAACGCGAACGCCTCGCCAAGACGGAGAAGGTGGCGCTGCGGCAGACGCCGAAGCAGGTCGTCTCGAGGGTGGTGGACGACCTCAACCTGACGAAATGGCTCGCCCAGGAAGCGGCGCTCGAGAAGCTCGTGATGGCGGGCTATCGCGGCCACGCCCCCTACGTCACCTTCCTGTTCGCCCGCGCCGTGACGCCGATCGTGATGCTGATCGGCGCCATCATCTACACGTTCTTCATCGCCGGCGCGGCCTGGTCGCTTACGATCAAGATCGGCATCTGCGTCGTCGCGGCCTATGCCGGCCTGCAGGCGCCGATGCTGTTCCTGAAGAACGCGATCTCCAAGCGCCAGCTCCAGATCAAGCGCGCCTTCCCGGATTCGCTCGACCTGCTGCTGATCTGCATCGAGTCGGGCATGTCGGTCGAGGTCGCGTTCCGCAAGGTGGCCAACGAGATCGTCGGACAATCGGTCGCGCTGTCGGAGGAGTTCGCGCTGACGACCGCGGAACTGTCCTACCTGCAGGACCGCAAGTCCGCCTACGAGAATCTGGCCCGCCGCACCGGCCTCGAAGGCGTGAAGTCGGTCTGCATGGCCCTGCAGCAATCCGAACGCTACGGCACGCCGCTCGGCCAGAGCCTCCGCGTGATGGCGCAGGAGAACCGCGACATGCGCATGAACGAGGCCGAGAAGAAGGCGGCAGCGCTGCCGCCCAAGCTGACCGTGCCGATGATCCTGTTCTTCCTGCCCTGCCTGTTCATCGTGATCCTCGGGCCGTCCTACATCAAGATCGCCACGATGCACTGAGCTGCGCAGCGGCGGCTTTCGAAAACGCCCGGCAATGCCGGGCGTTTGCTTTTGTGTGCGTGAAGTTGGAAGCGTCGCAGAGCCCGGAGATCAATCGTCCCTGGCGACGACCGGCGCGGTGGGTGCGGCGCGCGATGCGGTCCGCGGCCCGTCCTTGCGGTTCAGCATGTCACGGAGATAGGCGACGTTGGCTGCCGCTTCATCCGCCGGCAGGTCGGCCTTGACGATGGTTTCCGCCTCCGCGAAGCGGCCCTGCAGGCCGACCACCAGCGCAAGGTTCTGCCGGATGCGGGTGTCGGCGCGGGCGCTGGCATAGGCCTGGCGGAGCGTCTCTTCCGCCTTCGGCAATTCCTTGGTCAGCATGTAGGACAGGCCGAGATTGGACAGCACCGACGGCTCGTCCGGAGCCAGTCGCAGCGCGCTCGCATAATAGCGCCGCGCTTCCTCGTGCCGGTTCAGCTTGTCGAGCGTGGTGCCCTGCACCGACAGGATCCGCCAATCCGGATTGTCAGGGCTGTGCGCGCGGCTCAGCACGTCGAACGCGGCCTGCGAATTGCCGTTGTCGGCCAGCGCGCGGCCATAAGCGGCGAGCAGCGCCTTGTTGCCGGGGTTGGCGATCGTCGCCTGCTCCAGCACGGCGCAGGCCTGCGAACGCTGTCCGGTTGCGCGCAAGGCCTGGCCGTAGGCGATTGCGGCCTCGGCATCCTTGGCATTCTTGCGGTAGCGCTCGCCATAAACCTCGACAGCACGGCGCGGATCGTCGGGCGCAGGATCGGACCGGGACGCGATCGATCCGGTGACATCCGACATGGTCTGGCAACCGCCAAGTCCTGCGGCCAAAAGCGCCACGAGGGCTGCGGAAGCGAGATGCGGGGTCAAATTGGACTGTCGACGCATGGCACTGTGACTCACGAAATCGGGCGAATGGATCCAACTGAGCGTGCCAGCAATAGACTGTTAACCCTAACGTCTGGTTAACTGGCATGGTCAGCGATCGGCACGCCGGGTTCCAGTCGCAGCTCGCGTCGGCCACGGCGCGCGCTACCATCCGCCGCGAAAGCCGTGTTAGTCACCAGCAACGACGCCAGAACAGCCGAGAGTCGCATGCCATCCGTGTTCGAGACCGCACCCACGACCGCCGTCACGCCGATCACCTTCGTCACCAAGGCGACATGGGATGCGATCCGCAGCGCGTTGCCGGCGCCGGCGCGCCAGTTCGCCGAGGCCAACGGCTTCGAAGCCAAACCGGGCAAATCGCTCGCCCTGCCGGCGGCTGACGGCGGCATCGCAGAGGTGCTGTTCGGCCTCGAGGATGCCGACGCCAAGGCGCGCGATCCGTTCCGGCCCGGCGCACTGCCCGGCCTGCTGCCGCCGGGCGTCTACCGCTTCGGCAATGCGCCGCATGACACACGGCTTGCCGCGCTCGCCTTCGCGCTCGGCTGCTACCGTTTCGGCCGCTATCGCAAGAACAAGGCGCCCGAGGTCCGCCTCGTGCCGCCTGACGGCATCGACGCCGCCGAGATCGCGCGGATCGCGGATGCCGCGGCGTTGGCGCGCGACCTCATCAACACGCCGTCCAACGACATGGGACCGGCCGAGCTCGCCGAGGCGGCGCGCGACCTCGCAGCCAGGTTCGGGGCCGCCTTCAACTGCATCGACGGCGAGGAGCTTGCGCAGAACTTCCCGCTGATCCACGCCGTCGGCATGGCGTCGACGCGCGCGCCGCTTCTGATCGATCTCAGCTGGGGCGATCCGGCCCATCCAAAGGTGACGCTGGTCGGCAAGGGCGTCTGCTTCGACACCGGCGGGCTCGATCTCAAGCCGTCGAGCGGCATGCTGATCATGAAGAAGGACATGGGCGGCGCCGCCAACGTGCTGGCGCTCGCCCAGATGGTGATGGACGCGAAGCTGAAGGTGCGGCTGCGGGTCCTGATCCCGGCGGTCGAGAACGCGGTTGCCGGCAATGCGTTCCGCCCGCTCGACATCTTCAAGTCGCGCAAGGGCATCACCGTCGAGATCGGCAACACCGACGCCGAAGGACGGCTGGTGCTCGCCGACGCGCTGGCGCTGGCCGACGAGGAGACGCCGGATCTCCTGGTCGATCTCGGCACGCTGACCGGCGCGGCGCGCGTGGCGCTGGGCCCGGATTTGCCGCCGTTCTACACCAATGACGAGGCGCTCGCCGGCGACATCGCAGCCTGCGCGAAGAGCGAGAACGATCCGTTGTGGCGGATGCCGCTATGGCCGGCCTACGATGCCTGGCTCGACTCCAAGACCGCCGACATCACCAACGCGCCGTCAGGCGGCTTCGCGGGCTCGATCACCTGCGCGCTGTTCCTGCAGCGTTTCGTCGAGCACGCCAGGAGCTGGCTGCATGTCGACATCTACGGCTGGACGCCATCCGCAAAGCCCGGCCGCCCCGAAGGCGGCGAGTGCCAGGCCGCACGTGCGATCTACAAACTGCTGAGCCAGCGCTATGCATGATCCGCGCCTCACTCCCGCCCGCGACGACGTCGCCGCGAAATATCTCGAGGGAAAGGTCAAGGCTGCGCGCTTTGTCGAAGGCGAGACCTTCGAGGTGGTTGACGCCATCGCGCCGCTGCGGCGGGCGCCGGCGGCCGATGCCGAACAGATGACCCAGGCGCTGAAAGGCGAGCGCGTCACGGTGTATGATCGCAACGGCGAAGGCTGGGCCTGGGGCCAGCTCGCCGATGACGGCTATGTCGGCTGGATTGCCGAGGCTGCGCTGACGACGCCCGGCGCAGCACCGACGCACAAGGTGACTGCGCTGCGCACGCTGGCGTTTCCGGGACCGTCGATCAAGCTGCCGCCGGCCGAGGCGCTGGCGATGGGGACCAAGCTTGCGATCCTCCGCGAGGACGGAGCTTTCGCCGTGACACGCGAAGGCTGGCACCTGCCACGCCGGCATCTCGTACCGCTCGACGCGATGGCGCCAGATTTCGTCGCCATCGCCGAGCAATTCGTCGGCACGCCCTATCTCTGGGGCGGCAAGTCCGGTCTCGGCATCGACTGCTCCGGCCTGGTGCAGATCGCCTTGACCGCCGCCGGCACCGGCTGCCCGCGCGACAGCGACATGCAGCAGGACGGGCTCGGCCGCGAATTGACGGCTGCGGAGGCGAAGCACCTGCAGCGCGGTGACCTGATCTTCTGGAAGGGCCATGTCGCCATCGTGCGCGACGCGACGACGATCGTACACGCCAATGCGCATCACATGGCGACGGTCCTAGAAAACACGCACGCTGCGATCGCGCGGATCAAGGCGGCGGGAAGCGAGGTCGCCGCGATCAAGCGGCTTTGATTTCGTCATTCCGGGGCGGCGCGGAGCGCCGAACCCGGAATCCATTCATCCACCGAATATGCGGCCCGATGGATTCCGGGCTCGCGCTTCGCGCGCCCCGGAACGACACGGGAAGCTACGTCGCCACCGACCCATCGCCCGCCGCCTCGATCCGGAACGCCGCCGCGAACAGCGCGCGGGTGTAGTCGCTCTTCGGGTTCTTGAACAGCTCGGAGGCCGGCCCCTCCTCCTCGACCTTGCCGGATTTCATCACGATCAGATGGCTCGCGAGCGAGGCGACCACGCGCAGATCGTGCGAGATGAACATGTAGGTGAGGTCGCGCTTGCGCTGCAGGTCGCGCAGCAGATCGACCATCTGGGCCTGCAGCAACATGTCGAGCGCACTGGTCGGCTCGTCCAGCACGACGAAGTTCGGCTCCAGCACGACCGCGCGCGCGATCGAGATGCGCTGGCGCTGGCCGCCGGAGAATTCGTGCGGATAGCGGAAGCGCCAGTCGGGATCGAGGCCGACATCCTTCAGAGCCTTGATCACCCGCACCTCGCGCTCCTCGCGCGACAGCTGCTTCTGGTGCACCTCGAGCCCCTCGGCGATGATATCAGCAATCGACATGCGCGGGCTGAGCGAGCCGAAGGGGTCCTGGAACACGATCTGCATGTCGCGGCGGAACGGCCGCATCTGCTTGAAGCGCAGGCCCTGGATGTCCTTGCCAAGGAACACGATCGGGCCATCGGACGAAATCAGCCTGAGCAGCGCGAGCCCGAGCGTGGTCTTGCCGGAGCCGGACTCGCCGACCACACCGAGCGTCTCGCCCTTGCGCACCGCGAGGCTGACGCCATCGACGGCCTTGATGTGGCCGACGGTCGAGCGCAACAGCCCGCGCTTGATCGGAAACCAGACCTTGAGATTGTCCGCCGACATCACGACCGGCGCGCCGGGTTGCGGCGGCGCCGGATCGGGCTTCGGCTCGGCCGCCAGCAGCGCCTTGGTATAGGCGTGCTGCGGCGCGGTGAAGACTTGCTCGACCGGGCCCTGCTCGACGATCTTGCCGTTGTTCATCACGCAGACCGTGTCGGCGATGCGGCGGACGATGCCGAGATCGTGGGTGATGAACAGTAGGCTCATGCCGAGCCGGGCGCGGATCTCGGCCAGTAGCGCCAGGATTTGCGCCTGCACGGTGACGTCGAGCGCGGTGGTCGGCTCGTCCGCTATCAACAAATCGGGCTCGTTGGCGAGCGCCATCGCGATCATCACGCGCTGGCGCTGGCCGCCCGACAATTGGTGCGGATAGCTCTTGAGCCGCGTCTCCGGCTCGGGGATGCCGACCTGGCCGAGCAGTTCCAGCGTCCGCGCCCGGGCCGCCGCACCACCGATGCCCCGATGCAGCGACAGGATCTCGCCGATCTGGGTCTCGATGGTCTGCAGCGGATTGAGCGAGGTCATCGGCTCCTGGAAGATGATCGAGATGTCGTTGCCGCGGACCTCGCGCATCTCCTGGTCGGACGCGGTCAAGAGATCGCGGCCGCGGAAACGGATCGCACCGGAAGGATGCGAGGCCGTCGGATACGGCAACAGCTTCAATACCGACAGCGCGCTGACGGATTTTCCCGAACCGGATTCGCCGACCAGTGCGACGCACTCGCCGCGCTTGATCGAGAACGAGATGCCGTCGACCGCAACCGAACGGCCGAAGGCGACCGAGAGGTCGCGGACATCGAGCAAAGGCTGGTTGGTCGCGTCCATGCGTCAGCCCTTCGAGAACGTCTTGCGCGGATCGAAGGCGTCGCGCGCGGCTTCGCCGATGAAGATCAGGAGCGACAACATGATCGCGACCGAGAAGAAGCCGGTGAGGCCGAGCCACGGCGCCTGCACATTGGCCTTGCCCTGCGACAGCAATTCACCGAGCGAGGGCGAGCCGGGCGGCAGGCCGAAGCCGAGGAAATCCAGCGCCGTCAGCGTCATCACCGAGGACGAGACGATG
Source organism: Bradyrhizobium sp. PSBB068 (assembly GCA_016839165.1). Lineage (NCBI taxonomy): Bacteria > Pseudomonadati > Pseudomonadota > Alphaproteobacteria > Hyphomicrobiales > Nitrobacteraceae > Bradyrhizobium > Bradyrhizobium sp. PSBB068. Next base: position 542,035 of record CP069300.1, on the reverse strand, counting down.
AAGGGCAGGAACGTCATGGTCGCGACCATCGCGTTCGGCAAGAGATGGCGGAACATGATCACGCCGTTGGAGACGCCGAGCGCGCGCGCCGCCTGGATGTATTCGAAATTGCGGCCGCGCAGGAATTCGGCGCGCACGAGGCCCACCAGCGAAACCCATGAGAACAGCAGGAGGATGCCGAGCAGGATGAAGAAGCCCGGCGGCAGCACCGCCGAAATGATCAGCAGCAGATAGAGCGAGGGAATCGCGGTCCAGATCTCGATCAGCCGCTGGAAGATCAGATCGGTCCAGCCGCCGAAATAGCCCTGCACGCCGCCGGCGGCGATGCCGATGATCGACGACAGGATGGTCAGCGTCAGACCGAACAGCACCGAGATGCGGAAGCCGTAGATCAGCCGCGCGACCACGTCACGGCCCTGATCGTCGGTGCCGAGCCAGTTGTATTCGAGGTCGCGGCAGCCGGTGAGGCCCTTCTTCTGCACCACGTCCTTGCATTCGGCCTCGGTCAGCATCCAGGTCGGCTTCGACGGCGCCGGCGTCGGCAGATCCAGATTGTGGGTATCGTAGGAATATCGGATCGGCGGCCAGATCATGCTGCCGCCCTTGGCGGCGATCTGTTTCTGCAAATAGGGATCGCGATAGTCGGCGGCGGTCTCGAAATCACCGCCGAAGGTGGTCTCGGCATAGCTCGCCACCACCGGCCAGTAGAGATGGCCGTCATACTTGACGAGCAGCGGCTTGTCGTTGGCAATGAAATTGGCGAACAGCGAAACCACGAACAGGACAAGGAAGATCCAGAACGACCAATAACCGCGGCGGTTCGCCTTGAAGTTCTGCCAGCGCCGCTGGTTGAGCGGCGACGGCGCGAAGGCGTGGCGGGTGGCAGGCACCGCCTCGCCCAGCGGCGATTGCGTCGTGGTCTCGACCGGCTGGGGCGCGAGCATCGTCATCAGACCTCCCGCGCCTCGAAGTCGATCCGTGGATCGATCCACATATAGGCGAGATCGGAGATCAGATTGACCACCAGTCCGACCAGCGAAAAGATGAACAGCGTTCCGAACACCACCGGGTAATCGCGGTTCAACACGCTCTCGAAGCCGAGCAGGCCGAGCCCGTCGAGCGAGAAGATGGTTTCGATCAGCAGCGAACCGGAGAAGAAGGCGTGGATGAACGCGCCGGGGAAGCCCGCGATCACGATCAGCATCGCATTGCGGAAGATGTGGCCGTACAGCACCTGGTGCTCACTGCAGCCCTTGGCACGCGCGGTCATCACGTATTGCTTGCGGATCTCGTCGAGAAACGAGTTCTTGGTCAGCAGCGTCATGGTAGCGAACGCGCCGAGCGCCATCGACACCAGCGGCAGGGCCAGATGCCAGAAATAGTCGATGATCTTCCAGTACCAGGGAAATTGCGCCCAGCCGTCCGAAGTCAGGCCGCGCAGCGGGAAGATGTTGAAGAACGAGCCGCCGGCGAACAGGATGATTAGCAGGATCGCGAACAGGAAGCCGGGGATCGCGAAGCCCACGATGATCACGGCCGAGGTCCAGGTGTCGAACCGAGACCCGTCCTTGACCGCCTTGCGAATGCCGAGCGGGATCGAGATCAGATAGGTCAGCAGCGTCATCCAGATGCCGAGCGACATCGAGACCGGCAGCTTCTCCTTGATCAGCTGCAGCACGCTGACACTGCGGAAATAGCTCTCGCCGAAGTCGAACCGCGCGAAATTCCAGACCATCAGCGCGAACCGCTCCGGCGCCGGCTTGTCGAAGCCGAATTGAACTTCGAGCTTCTTGATGAAATCGGGGTCGAGCCCCTGCGCGCCGCGGTATTTCGAATTGATCGCACCGCCTGCCCCGCCGCCGCCCTGGCTGCGCTGCGCGGCAAAATCGCCGCCGCCGCCCGAGACGCGCGAGGTGCCGCCGGTGTCGGCACCGTTGAGCTGCGCGATGACCCGCTCGACCGGCCCGCCGGGTGCGAACTGCACCACCACGAACGACACGAACAGGATGCCGAGCAGCGTCGGCAGCATCAGGAAGATACGTCGGGCGATATAGGCGCTCATCGGCTACTTCGCCTGTTCGAGCTTGGCGGCCTTGGCCGCATCGTACCACCAATTCTCCGGCGCACCGACGCCCTGGGTATATTTCGCCAGCTTCTCGGTATGACCGAACTGATCCCAATAGGCGATCGGATGCGTGTTGCGGTACCACTGCGGCACCCAGTAACGGCCGGCGCGGAACACCCGGTCGAAGGCGCGGCACGCGACCGTCAGCTCATGGCGGCCGTTCGCGCCGATGATTTTCTCGATCAACGCATCGATCGCCGGGTTGGAGATGCCTGCGAGATTGTAGGAGCCCTTGGTCTTCGCCGCCTGCGAGGAGAAGAACGGCCGCATGCTGTCGCCGGGCGTCGCCGAGAAGCTGAAGCGCTGCATGGTCATGTCGAAATCGAAATCTTCTACCCGGGCGCGGTACTGTACCGCGTCGACCAGGCGGAACGTCGCATCGATGCCGAGCGTTCCGAGATTCTTGATGTAAGGCCCGTGGTGCGGTTGCAGCGAGGGCTCGTCGTTGAGGAATTCGATGGTGATGGGCTCGCCGTTCGGCAGCACGCGCTTGCCGTCCTTGACGACACAGCCGGCTTCGTTGAGCAGTTGCACCGCCTTGCGCAGCAGCGCACGGTCCTGCCCGGAGCCATCAGACATCGGCGGCACGAACGGCAGGCCGAACACCTCATCGGGTATCTGGCCGCGGAACGGCTCGATCAACGCAAGCTCCTCAGGCGAGGGCGGGCCCTCCGCGACCATGTCCGAGTTCTGGAACGGCGAGACGGTGCGCGCATACGCATCGTACATGATGGTCTTGTTGGTCCACTCGAAGTCGAAGGCGCAGATCAGCGCCTCGCGCACGCGCGGGTCCTTGAACTTGTCGCGGCGCATGTTGATGAACCAGCCCTGCGCGCCGGACGGGGTGTCGTCGGGCAGCGTCTCGCGCTTGACGCGGCCATCCTTCACCGCGGGGAAATCGTAGCGTGTCGCCCAGACGCGCGCCGTGAACTCTTCACGGAACAAATAGCTCTTCGAGGTGAAGCCCTCGAAGGCCACATCGCGGTCGCGATAGAATTCGTAACGCACGGTGTCGAAATTATAGCTGCCGCGGTTGACCGGAAGGTCCGCGCCCCACCAATCCTTGACGCGGTCGTACTCGACATAGCGATTGACCTCGTACCGGCCGACCTTGTACGGCCCCGAGCCGAGCGGCGCATCGAGCGTCGAGTCCTCGAACGACCTGGTCGCGTAATAGGCCTTGGAGAAGATCGGCAGGCTCGCGACAAACAGCGGCACGTCGCGCGCACGCCCTGCCGCGAAGGTCACCACCACGGTCGCGTCATCGGGCGCCTCGGCCTTGACGAAGTCGCGCAGCTGCACCTGGATCAGCGGGTGACCTTTTTCCTTCAGCGTGTTGAGCGAGAAGACCACGTCCTGCGCGGTCAGCTTCGAGCCGTCATGGAAGCGCGCCTCTGGGCGCAAGGCGAAACGATAGATCAGCTTATCCGGCGAGATCTGGACCGATTTGGCGGCAAAGCCGTACATCGCGTCGGGCTCGTCGTTGGCGCGCGACATCAGCGTCGCGAACGTCATGTCCATGCCCTGCGCGCCTTCACCCTTCAGGACATAGGCGTTCAGCGAGTTGAAGGTGTAGTAGGACTGGTTGTAGGCGCGCACCCACGGGATCACCGAGAAGGCACCGCCCTTCGGCGCTTTCGGATTGACGTAGTCGAAGATCTGGAAGTCCGCCGGATATTTCAGGTCGCCGAACACAGACATGCCGTGCATCTCGGCTCCGTCGTCGGCCACTGCCGGTGCGACACGCAAGCCTGCAGCACTCAACGCACCTATGCCGAGACCGAGTGCATGCCGGCGGGTCAATAGCGCCATGCGCGTTTCCTTCTAAGAGCGCTTGATCTTTGCAGCCTTGTCGGCGTCGTACCACCAGAGGCTCGGAAAACCCGTCACGCCATATTTCGGCAGCGGATCGGGCCGACTGAAGCGGTCCCAGCGGGCGGCGCGCTCGAATCCTGCGGCGAATTGCGGGACCAGATAGCAATTCCAGAGCAGGACGCGGTCCAGCGCCTTGCAGCTCGCGACCAGGTCGGCGCGGTCCTTGGCGAAGATGATGCGCTCGATCAGGGCATCGACCGCCGGATTCTTGATGCCCGGGCGATTGCGCGAGCCCGGCCGATCGGCGGCATCCGATCCGAAGAAGTCGCGCTGTTCGTTGCCGGGCGACAGCGACTGTCCCCATACCGCAGTCGTGATGTCGAAGTCGAAATTGCGGATGCGGTTCTGGTACTGCACGCTGTCGACGGTGCGGATCGACACCGTCATGCCGAGGCGCTCAAGGTAGGGCTTGTAGAACAGCACGCCGCGCTCGTCGCCGGGGTCACCGGACAGAAATTCGACACTGACCGGCTTGCCCGTGGGATCGACCAGCTTGCGGTCGCGATTCTCGAACCCTGCTTCCTTGAGCAGGCGCGCGGCTTCGCGAAGGTTGCTGCGCGCCGCCTCCTCATTGCCGCCCACCGGGTTCTTGTACGGCGTCGTGAACAGCTCTGCAGGGACCTTGTCGCGCAGCGCTTCGAGGATCTGCAGCTCGGCGCCTTCCGGCAGACCGGTCGCCATGAACTCCGGAATGCCGTCAAAATAGCTGTTGTCGCGATGGTAGTCGCCGTTCGAGAGCAGCCGGTCCGACGTCTCCCAATCATAGGCGAGGTTGAAGGCGCGGCGGACCCTGATATCGGTGAATAGCGGACGGCGCAGGTTGAACGCGTAGCCCTGCATCCGCCCCGAACTCGAATTGGTGAACTTCTCCTTGAGGACGCGCTTCTCGGCCACCGCCGGAAAATCATAGGCGGTCGACCATTGCTTGCCGCTACGCTCGTTGAACCAATCCAGCTGATCCGCCTTGAAGGCTTCCCGTCCGACGGTGTCGTCGCGGAAGAATTCGGACCGAACCTGATCGAAATTGTTCTGTCCGACGTTGACCGGGATGTCCTTGCCCCAATAGTCGGCAACGCGCTCCAGCACCACCGAGCGGCCGGCCACGAACTCCTTGATGCGATAGGGTCCGGATCCCAGCGGGATCTCCAGCGTGGTCGCCGTCACGTCGCGCTTGTTGCCTTGCGCATCCTTGCCTTCCCACCAGTGCTTGGCCAGCACCGGGACTTCACCGGCAATACTGGGAAGCTCACGGTTTCCAGGCGCATCAAACACGAATTTGAGGTCGCGCTCACCGATCTTCTCGCATTTGACGATGTGCCGATAGTACGCGTTGTACATCGGGCTGTTGGCCTTGAACGCGTCGAACGAGAAGATCACGTCTTCGGGCGTGACCGGCTTGCCGTCATGCCAGCGCGCCGCCGCGCGCAGACGGTAGATGACGTAGGAATAATCATCGGGATAGGCCGCGGCCTCCGCCAGCAACCCGTAGGCGGTCGAAGGCTCGTCCAGCGACCGCGTGGTCAGCGTTTCGACGATCTGCCCGACGGCGCCGGCAAGCGAGCCCTTCACGCCCTGGATGACGAGATTGAAGTTGTCGAACGTGCCGAGTTCGAACGTCCTGATGACCCCGCCTTTCGGGGCATCGGGATTGACGTAGTCGTAGCGCTTGAAGTCGGCGGGATATTTGACGTCGCCAAACGTCGAGAGAGCGTGACGCCATTTCAGCCCGCCGGGGGCGTCCTGCGCGTGGGCCGGAGTGATGACCGATGCGGCGGGAGCAAGACCGAGCGCCGGAGCCATCGCGGCGCAGGCGCTAGCCTGGAGAAGATGTCGTCGGGTGATCGCCAATGCGGAATTCCTGTTGCTGTGCACGCCTCGCTACATGGGACTCACTATAAGGCAACGGTTCGACAAATTACGTTGCTTTTTCCTCATGATAGCTGCTGGGGAACAATTCCGCTGCGGCGAAACGCCCCGATAACAAGCCCGCGACCGCCAAACGGTTTCTCCCATACGAAAACGGCCAGGCATTGCCTGGCCGTCCATCTGCATATGATCGCAGGACAAATCCCTACTTCGAAGCGGTCGGGATCGGAGCCGGGTGCTCTGAGTTCGAATTCAGATAGGCGATGATGTCGGCGCGCTCGCTGTCCTTCGGCACGCCGGCGAAGCCCATCGCGGTGCCCGGGACGAAGGCCTTCGGGTTGGTCAGGAACTTGTTGAGGTCGTCGAACGACCAGTCGCCGCCCTTGCCCTTCATCGCAGCCGAGAAATTGAACCCGCGGCCCTCGCCCTTCTTCTCGCCGACGACACCGTAGAGGTTCGGACCGACGCGGTTGGGGCCACCCTTTTCGAAGGTATGGCAGGCCTGGCACTTCTTGGCGGCCGCCGCGCCCTTCTCGGCGGAGGCGGTCTGCAACAGCTTCTCGATCGGCTCGGAGGCGGCCGCAGCGGCCTCGCCGCCACCGCCATGGGACTCTTCCTTCACCGCGATCTCAAAACCCGGCTTCTCCGGCTGCTTCGCAGAAAACACCGATCCGGCGGTAAAGCTCATCACCAGGACGACGATGCAGGTGCCAAGAACCGCACCGAGGATTTTGTTGAGTTCGAAGGAGTCCATTTTCGGTCAGGCTCCGGGCCTTGAATGTCGACTTCAGGCCGGGAATACGGCCGCGGGGAAAGACCCGGGAATCGACCTTTCGTGCCTCCCCCCAGGCAGGGTTGAGATATCGGTTTGCCCGCGCTCTGGCAACCCGTATAAACGCGCCGAATTCAACCGCCTCCCCGGCAATTTCCGCAGCCCGGACGGGCCCTGACACGAATGACCCAATCCCGTACCTTGGTGCTGATTCCGGCCCGCATGGCCGCCACGCGCCTCCCCGGCAAGCCACTGCTCGATATCGCGGGCGCGCCGATGATCGTCCACGTGCTGCGGCGGGCCGAGGAGGCCGGGATCGGCCGGGTCGCAGTCGCCACCGATACGACCGAGATCGCCGCCGTGGTGAAGGCCGCGGGCGGTGAGGTGGTGATGACCCGCTCCGGCCATCCCTCGGGCTCGGACCGGATTCATGAAGCGATGACGATCCTCGACCCCGGCGGCAATGCCGAGATCGTGGTCAATCTGCAGGGCGATTTCCCGACCATCACTCCGGACACCATCCGCAGCGTGATGCCGCCGCTGGCCGACCCCGCCGTCGATATCTCGACGCTGGCTTCGCGGATCCATAGCGAAGAAGAGGATCAGGCCCCGAGCGTCGTCAAGGCGGTCGGGTCTCCGATCGGCGCCAACCGGTTGCGCGCGCTGTACTTCACCCGCGCCACCGCGCCTTATGGCGACGGGCCGCGCTACCACCATATCGGCCTCTACGCCTACCGCCGTGCCGCGCTGGAGCGGTTCGTGGCGCTGCCGCCCTCGCCGCTGGAGCAGCAGGAGAAGCTCGAGCAATTGCGTGCGCTGGAGGCCGGGATGCGGATCGACGTCACGATCGTCGACACCGTCCCACGTGGGGTCGACACCCCGGCCGACCTCGAAACTGCCCGCAGAATACTGGCAAAAGCCTGAGCCACTGATAAAAAGCCCCGCATGAACAAAAAGCTGAAAATCGCGTTCCAGGGCGAGCCTGGCGCTAATTCCCACATCGCGATCGCCGAGGCCTATCCCGACGCCGAGCCGATGCCCTGCCCGACCTTCGAGGACGCGCTGGCCGCGATTTCCTCCGGCGAGGCCGATCTCGGCATGATCCCGATCGAGAACTCGGTCGCCGGCCGCGTCGCCGATATCCATCACCTCTTGCCCGCGTCCGGCCTGTTCATCGTCGGCGAATGGTTCCTGCCGATCCGCCACCAGCTGATGGCGCTCAAAGGCGTCAAGCTCGCCGACATCAAGAGCGTGGAGAGCCACGTCCAGGCGCTCGGCCAGTGCCGGCGCACCATCCGCAAGCTCGGCATCAAGCCGATCGTCGCCGGCGACACCGCCGGCAGCGCCCGCGACGTCTCCGAACGCGGCGACAGGACCGTGGCCGCGATCGCCTCGCGCCTTGCCGCCGAGATCTATGGCCTCGACATTCTCGCCGAGGACATCGAGGACGAGGCCCACAACACCACCCGCTTCGTGGTGCTGGCGCGCGAGGCCAAATGGGCAGCGCAAGGCTCCGGGCCGCTGGTCACGAGCTTTGTGTTCCGGGTGCGCAATTTGCCGGCCGCGCTCTACAAGGCGCTGGGCGGCTTTGCCACCAACGGCGTCAACATGACCAAGCTCGAGAGCTACATGGTCGACGGCAATTTCTTCGCCACACAATTCTATGCCGACGTCGACGGCCATCCCGACGACCGCGGGCTCGCCTTTGCGCTCGAGGAACTGAAATTCTTCTCGCGCGAATTCCGCATCCTCGGCGTCTATCCAGGCAACCCGTTCCGCGCGACGTTCAGCGAGACGCAGGACTGAGTCGCGCAAACGCAATCCGTTTCAGCGTCGTCCCGGCGAAGGCCGGGACCCATAACCACCGACGTTCGTAGGCAGCAAGGCGACAACCAGTTTGCGCGACAAATGGGGCCGCGGCGTATGGGTCCCGGCCTTCGCCGGGACGACGACTACGATGCGGCCACCCTCTTCGCAAGCCCGAACGCCTCGGCAAGCAGGCTGTAGGACTTCTTCCGCGCCGCGTGATCGTAGACCGCGGTGATCACCATCAACTCGTCGGCCTGACTCGCCGCGATCAGCGGCTCGAGTTTGGCCATCACGGTTGCCGGGCTGCCGACGAACAGCCGCGCCCGATTGCGCGCGATCGAGGCCCGCTCGGCGTCGGTGTAGGGATAGGCCTCCGCCTCCTCGACGCTCGGCAGCGGCAGATACTGGCCGCGGTCGCGGCGCAGCCGGTTGAGATCCATCGATAGCGCAAGCTGCTCGGCCTCCGCATCGGTGTCCGCGGCAACGACGGCGACCGCCAGGATCGATTGCGGCGTCGCGCGCCAGCCTGACGGCTTGAAATGCGCCCGATAATTCGTCATCGCCGCGATCGCGTCGTGGGTGGCAAAATGGTGCGCGAACGCAAAGCCCATCCCGACCTGGGCTGCGAGCTCGGCGGAATAATCGCTCGAGCCGAGCAGCCAGATCGGCGGCAGCGGCGAATCGTCCGGCATCGCCACCACATTGTGGTAGGGATGGCCGGCCGGGAAATCGCGCGTCTCCCACAAGGTCAGCTCATGCAGCCGCTCGAGGAAATCATCGCCCTCGCGGCGATCGAGCCGGCTGCGCAGCGCGTAGGCGGTGGCACCGTCGGTGCCGGGCGCGCGGCCGAGGCCGAGATCGATGCGTCCGGGAAACAGCGCCTCCAGCATCTTGAACCGCTCGGCGACCACGAGCGGCGCATGGTTGGGCAGCATCACGCCGCCTGAGCCGACACGGATATGCTGCGTCACCGCCGCGATCTGCCCGATCATCAGGTCGGGCGCCGGGCTTGCGACCGAGGCGAGGTTGTGGTGCTCGGCGAGCCAGTATCTGACATAGCCGAGGCCATCGACATGGCGCGCCAGATCGATGCTGTTGCGGAGCGCGGCGGCGGGCTTGGTGCCTGTCGTGACGACGGACAGGTCGAGGACGGAAAGCGGGATCATGGCCGACAGCCTAGTGTGACGTCACGAGGCGACAAAGACCCCGGCCGCGCAGGGCAGTCCCGCAGCGGAAAGCTGGAAGAGGTTGCATAGGCTTTGGGACGAAACGAGACGACTCATTGATATAGCCCATGGCCCACATTGTACTTTGGTGGCACGTATATCGCCGGAGCATGATTTAATATAAATATATCAATGCAGTAAGAAACGGTTTTGGCCGTCAGCTCGTCGCCCACCATATGTGCCCCGCAGTCGATTTTTCTCGCTTCACCGCAAATAATGGGCAATTTCCCATATACGATGGGCTGTCTCAGCCCACCCGTTTCGATTATCTTGGGGCTCCATATCCAGGCCGGATGTCTGCCCTCCAGTTGCGGAGCCCTTGCGTATCATGACCCAGACCATTTCCTCCGTGCCGAATGGCCAGCGCGCGCCGAAGGCGCCGAAAATCTCCTTCGAGTTCTTCCCACCGAAGACCGAGGAGATGGAGCGCAATCTCTGGGAGACCATCAACCGGCTGGCGCCGCTGACGCCGAACTTCGTCTCGGTCACCTACGGCGCCGGCGGTTCGACCCGCGAGCGCACCCATTCGACCATCAGCCGCATCCTGCGCGAGACCGATCTGCTGCCGGCCGCGCATCTGACCTGCGTCAGCGCCTCGCGCGGCGAGATCGACGAGATCGTCGATCGCTATCATGAGGTCGGCGTCCGCCACATCGTGGCGCTGCGCGGCGATCCGCCCGGCGGCATCGGCACGCCCTACTTCACCCATCCCGACGGCTACCAGAGCTCGGCCGAGCTCGTCGCCGGCATCAAGCGGCGCCACGCCGACATCGAGATCTCGGTGTCCGCCTATCCCGAGAAGCATCCGGAAGCGAAGGATTTCGATGCCGACATCGACACGCTGAAGGCCAAGGTCGACGCCGGCGCGACCCGCGCGATCACCCAAGTGTTCTTCGACAACGACCTCTACCATCGCTACGTCGACAGGGTGCGTGCGCGCGGCATCGAGATCCCGGTGGTGCCGGGCATCATGCCGATGCACAATTTCAAGCAGGCCCGCAATTTCGTCACCCGGGCCGGCACCAGCGTGCCGGATTGGCTCGCCGAGAAGTTCGAGGGCCTCGACAACGACGCCGAGACCCGCAAGCTGGTGGCGGCCACCGTCGCCGCCGGCCAGGTGCAGAAGCTGTTCAAGCACGGCGTCGACACCTTCCACTTCTACACCATGAACCGCGCGGACCTCGTGTTCGCGATCAGCCATCTGCTCGGCATCAGGCCGAACGGTGCCCAGAAAGCTGCCTGAATCATGTCCGTACCGGTTTCCCCCAAGCGTAGCGCTTTGCTCGCGGCTGCCCGCGAGCGCATCCTGGTGCTCGACGGCGCCATGGGCACGATGATCCAGGGCCTGCAGTTCGACGAAGCCGCCTTCCGTGGCGAACGCTTTGCGGATTTCCACCGTGACATCAAGGGCAACAACGATCTCCTGATCCTGACCCAGCCCGACGCGATCACGGACATCCACGCCGCTTACTTGCGCGCCGGCGCCGACATCGTCGCGACCAACACCTTCTCCTCGACCTCGATCGCGCAGGCCGACTACGACATGTCGGACCTCGCCTATGAGATGAACCTGCAAGGCGCCCGCCTCGCGCGCGCCGCCGCCGAGCGGGTGTCGGCCGAAGACGGCAAGGAGCGCTTCGTCGCCGGCGCGCTCGGCCCGACCAACCGCACCGCCTCGATCTCGCCCGACGTCTCCAATCCCGGCTATCGCGCTGTCACCTTCGACGATCTGCGCACGGCCTACGGCGAACAGGCCAAGGGCCTGCTCGACGGCGGCGCCGACCTGCTGCTGGTCGAGACCATCTTCGACACGCTGAACGCCAAGGCGGCGCTGTATGCGATCGCCGAGATCATCGAGGAGCGCGGCATCGACGTGCCCGTGATGATTTCCGGCACCATCACCGACAAGTCCGGCCGCCTGCTCTCCGGACAATTGCCGGAGGCGTTCTGGCATTCGGTGCGGCACGCGCGGCCGATCACGATCGGCTTCAACTGCGCGCTCGGCGCCGAGGATCTGCGCGCGCACATCGCCGATATCGGCCGCGTCGCCGACACGCTGGTGTGTGCCTATCCGAACGCCGGCCTGCCCAACGAATTCGGCCAGTATGACGAGACGCCAGACTACATGGCGCGGCTGATCGGCGAATTCGCCGCCGCCGGCCTCGTCAACATCGTCGGCGGCTGCTGCGGCACCACGCCCGACCATATCGCGGCGATCGCCAGGGCCGTCGCCCCGCACAAGCCGCGTGTGGTGCCCGAGATCGCGCCGCGCCTCAGATTGTCCGGCCTCGAGCCGTTCACGCTGACCGATGCGATCCCGTTCGTGAACGTCGGCGAGCGCACCAACGTCACCGGCTCGGCGCGCTTCCGCAAGCTGATCACCGCCGGCGACTACACCGCGGCGCTTCAGGTCGCGCGCGACCAGGTCGAGAACGGCGCCCAGGTCATCGACGTCAACATGGACGAGGGCCTGCTCGATTCCGAGAATGCGATGGTGACGTTCCTCAACCTCGTCGCCGCCGAGCCCGACATCGCGCGGGTGCCCGTGATGGTCGACTCCTCGAAATTCCACGTCATCGAAGCCGGCCTGAAATGCATCCAGGGCAAGCCGATCGTCAACTCGATCTCGATGAAGGAAGGCGAGGAGAAGTTCCTGCACGAGGCGACGGTGGCCAAGCGTCACGGCGCCGCCGTGGTAGTAATGGCGTTCGACGAGACCGGCCAGGCCGACACGTTCGCGCGCAAGACCGAGATCTGCAAGCGCGCCTATGACATCCTGGTCAACCGGCTCGACTTCCCGCCCGAGGACATCATCTTCGATCCGAACATCTTCGCGATCGCGACCGGCCTCGAGGAGCACAACAATTACGGCGTCGACTTCATCGAGGCGACGCGCTGGATCCGGCAGAATCTGCCCGGCGCCCACATCTCCGGCGGCGTCTCCAATTTGTCGTTCTCGTTCCGTGGCAACGAGCCGGTACGCGAGGCGATGCACTCGGTGTTCCTGTATCACGCCATCCATGCCGGCATGGACATGGGCATCGTCAATGCCGGCCAGATGATCGTCTATGACGACATCGATCCCGAACTGCGCCAGACCTGCGAGGACGTCATCCTCAACCGCGATCCCGGCGCGTCGGAACGGCTGCTGGCGCTAGCCGAGAAATTCCGCGGCAAGGAGAAGCAGACCAAGGAGCAGGATCTCGCCTGGCGCGAATGGCCGGTCGAGAAGCGGCTCAGCCACGCGCTGGTGCACGGCATCACCGAGTTCATCGAGGCTGACACCGAAGCCGCCCGCCAGAACGCGTCGCGCCCGCTCGACGTCATCGAAGGCCCGCTGATGGCCGGCATGAACGTGGTCGGCGACCTGTTCGGCGACGGCAAGATGTTCCTGCCGCAGGTCGTGAAGTCGGCACGCGTGATGAAGCAGGCGGTCGCCTATCTGATGCCGTTCATGGAGGAGGAGAAGGCACGCAACCTCGCCAACGGCATCACCGGCGGCCGCAATGCCGCGGGCAAGATCGTGCTCGCGACCGTGAAGGGCGACGTCCACGACATCGGCAAGAACATCGTCGGCATCGTGCTCCAGTGCAACAATTTCGAGGTCATCGATCTCGGCGTGATGGTGCCCGCGAGCAAGATCATCGAGACCGCGAAGGCCGAGGGCGCCGACATCATCGGCCTGTCCGGCCTGATCACGCCCTCGCTCGACGAGATGAGCTTCCTTGCCGGCGAACTGGAACGCCAGGGCATGAACGTGCCGCTTTTGATCGGCGGCGCGACCACGAGCCGCGTGCATACCGCCGTCAAGATCGACCCGAACTATCCGGGCGGCCCGGTCGTGCATGTCAATGACGCGAGCCGCGCCGTCGGCGTCGCCTCCTCGCTGCTGTCGGCCGAGAAGAAGCAGGCCTATGCCGCCGAGGTGCGCGCCGAATATGCGAAAATCTCGACCGCGCATTTCCGCGCCCAAGCCGACAAGAAGCGGCTGAAGCTGCCGGACGCCCGCGCCAACAAGGTTGCGATCGACTTTGCGGCAGTGCCGCCGAAGAAGCCGGCGTTCTTCGGGCTGAAGAGTTTTGACGCCTACGATCTCGCCGAGCTTGCCGACTACATCGACTGGACGCCGTTCTTCCAGACCTGGGAGCTGACCGGCCGCTTCCCGGCGATCCTCGACGACCCCAAGGTCGGCGAGGTCGCGCGCTCGCTCTATGCCGACGCGCGCAAGATGCTCGACAAGATCATCGCGGAGAAGTGGTTCACCGCTCGCGCCACCATCGGCTTCTGGCCGGCGAACGCCGTCGGCGACGACGTCGAGGTCTATGCCGACGAGACGCGGAAGCAAAAGATCGCGACCTTCCATACTCTGCGCCAGCAGCTCGAGAAGCGCGAGGGCCGCTTCAACGCCGCGCTGTCAGACTTCGTCGCGCCGAAGGACACCGGCGTGCCTGACTATATCGGCGGCTTCGTCGTCACGGCGGGGATCGGCGAGGACGCGGTCGCGGACCGCTTCAAGAACGCCAATGACGACTACTCCTCGATCCTGTGCAAGGCACTGGCCGATCGCCTGGCCGAGGCCTTTGCCGAGCGCATGCACCAGCGCGTGCGCAAGGAATTCTGGGCCTACGCGCCCGGCGAGACGTTCTCCGCCGACGAACTGATCCTCGAGAAGTATGACGGCATCCGTCCGGCACCCGGCTATCCGGCGCAACCCGACCACACCGAGAAGCGGACGCTGTTCGCGCTGCTCGATGCCGAGAACACCGCCGGCGTGAAGCTGACCGAGAGCTTTGCGATGTGGCCGGGATCGTCGGTCTCGGGGCTGTATTTCTCGCATCCCGAGAGCTTCTATTTCGGCGTCGGCAAGATCGAGCGCGACCAGGTCGAGGACTATGCGGCGCGCAAGGCCATGACGGTCGCCGAGGTCGAACGCTGGCTCGCGCCGGTCTTGAACTACATCCCCTCGCAGGACGGCGCCAAAGGCCAGGCGATCGCGCCGGCCGCGACGCCCGCCAACGACGAGGAACTGGCCTCGCATCCGCAGGGCTGCACCTGCGCCGTGCACCTTGCCTGGCGCAAGAAGAAGGTGGGCGCGGGCTAGCTCTTCCTTCCCTTCTCCCCTTGTGGGAGAGGGTGTCGCGGACGCAGTCCGAGACGGATGAGGGTCTCTATCCGCGGACACAGACCCCTCACCCGTCCGCGATGCTGTCGCATCGCCCCCACCCTTTCCCACAAGGGGAGAGGGGAAGAATGAGGAGTGCACTCCATGCAGTTCTTCTCCTTCTGGCGATCGCTGGCGAGCTTCCGGGTGCGGATCGCGCTCAACCTCAAGGGCGTGCCGGCCGAAATCGTATTCGTCGATCTCGATGCGGACGCGCATCGCGCTGACGCCTATCGCAAGATCAATCCGCAAATGGCGCTGCCGGCGCTGGTGATCGACGACGGCACCGTGCTGTTCCAGTCGCTCGCGATCATCGACTATCTCGACGAGACCTATCCCGACCCGCCGCTGCTGCCGGCCGATGCGCTCGGCCGCGCCCGGGTGCGTGGACTGGCGCTGATGGTCGCCTGCGAGGGCCATCCGCTGATCACGCCACGGGTGCGCCGCTATCTCGACCGCGAGCTCGACCTGCGCGACAGCCAGCAGAACGCCTGGCGGCGGCACTGGACGGTCGAGACGCTGGCGGCGCTCGAAGGTCATCTCGCCGGCCGCAAGGCGACCGGCCTGTTCTGTCACGGCGACGCGCCGACCATCGCCGACATCTGCCTGGTCGGCCACGTCACGGCGGCGATCAACCAGCAGATCAGCCTGTCGCCCTGGCCGACCGTGAAGCGGATCCACGAGACAGCGATGGCGCTGCCGGCGTTCGCCAAGGCGCATCCCTCCGCGCAGCCCGATACGCCGGAGGCAATGCGGGCGAAGTGAGCGTGCGGCGCCTGCTCTATCCACCGCTCTCCGCGCTCCGGGCAATGCGATCCCGGACCGTCCGCGCGATCGCCGCCGGCGCCTCGTCGGGGATCGCAAAGCATGAACTGGCGTTGATCTCACACAGCACGTAGGTGTCGGCGCCATCCGCATCGCGCGGGCCGTAGAGGAAGTCCGCATCCCAGATCACCGGCAACGACGCGTCGTCGATCGCCAGCGTCTTCATCAGCTGCGGAATCCATTCGTCCTCCATCGAACGGCGCAGCGCCTGGAATTGCGGCGCATCCGGGCCGTGCATGATGCGCGGGCCGGGCTGGGCTTGCGGGGAATCCGGGCCTTCCGGGGGCGGCGGGATCAAGGCCTTGATCAGCTGATGCCCGAACCCTGCGACCTTCGCGCCGCTGACATAGCAACGGATCATGCCCTCGGGCAGCCGCGGCTGGAATGGCTGATCGATGATGCAGCCGCCCCAGCCGAAATACGGCTCGCAGCGCGCCATGAAATCTTCCAGCGGCATCTCCTCGGGCTGGCTGCCGCGCAGCGCGTGCAGCACACGCACCGTCGCATCGGGCAGGGCCTCCACCTTCCAGACGCCCTGCCCGCCATTTCCGCGATTCTGTTTGAGGACACGCGGGCCGGCTGCGCGAAGCCGCGGCGGGAATTCGGCGCTGAAAGAATCGGCGGTGGCGTAGCGATGCGTGTCGGCGCCCCAGCCCAGATGCCGCGTGCGGTGGAGCACCTCCTTGACGCCCATCTTGAGGATGACATCGGGATGGGCGCTGACCCACGGACGCTTCGCCGCGACCTCGCGCAGCAGCAGATCGAGCGCCGCGCGCGTCTTGCCCTGATGGATCGGATCGACCCAGACCAGAACGCCGTCCATGGTCAGCAGCTGGTCGCGGACGAGATCGGCGAATGTCTCGTCATAGACGACGGGATTGGCCTCGATGCCGGAAGCAGCGAGCGCTTCGAAGACGCGAACGAAACGACTGTTCTCTGGCGTCGCCTCGCGGCGCGACGCGGCATCTCCACGCCACAGGATGGCGACCTTGGAACGACGAATTGATTGCGGTTGGATGTCCATAGCAAGCTCCACGACGGATTGTCGCGCAGAGCTTGGACCAAAGGTCTCACGGGGAGTCTGCCTTTCCCCGTCAGAGAGACTCTAGACGACGGCGCGCAGGTTTCAAGCTGGAAGTGAACTGAAGCGGATCACGGCGTGATCCCGTGCAGGCCGAACCCAGGTGAGAGCAAGCGCGCCGCCGAAGTTGAAACACCGCTGCGTTACCGGCGTTGAGAACATGCCTGCGGCTTTCTAAATCAGGGCGTGCCCACCCGCCCCCGCGGCGCCGTCATTCGCCACCGAAGAGTTCAGCCGATGCGACCTCACATCATCTGCCACATGGGCACGTCGATCGACGGCCGGCTTCACCCCAGCCGCTTCACCAAGGCAGCTAGCGGCATTCCCGCCGAAGTGCTGCGCTCCCACTATGAACGAATCCATGACGGCTTCGATGCCGACGGGTGGATCATCGGCCGCGTCACCATGAACGAGATGGCCAAGGGCACGGCGCGGCACATCGCCAATCCACCGAGGCTGCCGCGCGAGCCGCATCTTGCCAACCGCGACGGCCGCAAGCTTGCGATCGGCATCGATCCGTCGGGCCGCGTGCATTTCGGCAAGGACAATGTCGGCGGCGATCATGCCGTTGCGGTGCTCGGCGAACAGGTCTCCGACAGCCATCTCGCCGAGCTGCGCGAGGACGGCGCGTCCTACATCTTTGCCGGCCCCAAGGGCGACGATCTGCCGGGCGCGATGGCGCAGCTGGCCTCGCTGTTCGGCGCCGGGAGGCTGTTGCTCGAGGGCGGCGGCGGGATCAACGGCGCATTTCTCAAGCACGGGCTGATCGACGAATTCAGCACCTTGATCTTTCCGGCGGTCGACGGCGTTGCGGGATCGCAAAGCATCGTCGACTATCGCGGCCCCGAAGGCGATCGTCCCGGCGCCGGACAATCGCTGCGGCTGACGCATTGCGAGACGCTGGAAGGCGGCATGGTCTGGCTGCGCCACGCCGTGGAGCGGGCGCCGGGCTGAAGTTGCCTCGGAGAGCGGCGCAAAGCGCGGGCGAACCACGTCCGGCAGGCGCGGCTGGATGCCGGGCATGACGGGACGGTGATTTGTTCAAGCCGGTGTCAGAACTTGTAACTCAGCGCAGCGCGAGCCACGCTGAATCTGTTCTCGCGGCTGGCGTTGTAGCGGATCTGGCTCTGCAACGGATCGGTGCCCTGGAACGTCGCCGTGGTGCCGCTCGAGCCGAGATCGACGTAGAGATATTCGCCGCGCAGCGTCCAGTTGTTGGTGAAGGCATATTCGGCGCCGCCGCCGGCGGTCCAACCGACGCGGACGTCGGAGTTGTTGCCAAGCCAAAGCCGCGACAGGCCCGTGGAGAACGCCGACGAATTGGCGATATTGGTCTTCACCTCGCCGTAGGCGAGGCCGCCTGTCGCATAGATCAGCAGGCGCTCAGTGGGCACAAAGCCGATGCGCCCCCGCACGGTGCCGAACCAATCGACCTTGCTGGTGTATTGAGGATTGAAGCTTCCCGTCACGCCACCCGGGAGAGCGACGATGGCGCTGCCGTTCCGGGTAGACTTCAGGTCGACATAGTTGAAATCGGCTTCGACGCCGAGGACGACCCTGTCGATCTGGGAATTGTACCCGACCAATCCACCCGCGGTCACACCCGCCTGGTTGCTGCTCGAAAGGGGAACGCGGATGATGTTGGCCGGCGGGACGATCGAAGCGACATTGCTCCTCGTCGTGATATTCCCGCCATCATACCAGCCACCGCCCACATTCACGCCGGCATAGAAGCCGGACCAGTTGAACGCGGGAGCCACCAAGGGCGGAGCCTTGGTCCAGCTGCGCTCCGACAGGTCAGCCGCCGATACCGCGCTTGCAAACCCCACAAATGAAATCAGGCCAGCCCCGACAATTGCAAAACCACGCATTCCCATTCCCATTCCTTGCACTCGGCGAAACCGCCTTACTTAAGGTTGTGGCACGAACGGGAGGCTTGCGACAGCTTGTCTCATTCGAATTTGATTCTTTTGTGCGCCGTGTGGCGAAGTTGCAACGATCCTTGCTCGCAACCCAACGAGCGGATTTGTCTCGGATCGCGCGGATCAATTGGTCCCAGGCCGGTATCCGGATCTGCACGCCGCGACGAAGAACGCGACGCCGTGCGCGACATGCTCATCGATCTCGGGGCCGAGCGCTTTCAGGTCCACCTCGAACAGCGCCCGGAGCAGCATCGGCACCGCGATGATGTCGAGGAACAGGCGCGCCGTGGTCGGCAGGTGCTCCGGCGCGAAGGCCGGCAGCTTGCCGAGCTCGTCGGATTGCGTTAGCTCGTGCAGCAGGTGAATCCCGAGCTCGGTGCTGAGTGCACGCGCCCGGCGGTTAACGGTGGCGGCGAGGTCCGGGAAGCGGTGCGCCTCCGCAATGGCGAGCCGCATCAGGCCGATCCGGTCGGCGTCGAACCCCCAATGCAGCAAGGTCGAGGCGACGCTGGTGAGACGCTCCTCGATGGTCACGCCAACCGGCGGATCGGCCTTGAACTCGGCAATGCGCGACAGGATGTCCCGCGTCACCACCTCGGTGAACAGCGCCCGCTTGTCGCGGAAGCGCGCGTAGATCGTGCGCTTGCCGGAGCGCGCGACTTCGGCGATCTCGTCGATGCTCGCGCCTTCGAACCCGCGCTGCAGGAACACCCCGCGCGCAGCATCGAGGATGCGCGCATCGACCTCGCCGGCCAATTCCTTCGGCGGTCGGCCGGCGCGTACCTCGACCGGGCCCGCCGCCGGTCTTGTTGCCAGTTTGGTTGCCAGTCTGGTTTTGGGCCCCCGCGGCATCTTCAGAGTGCTGGTGGTCATCGCCTTGACCCGGGTTCCATGAGCCGGCCAAGCCGGCAATGTCGGGCAATATAAGCCTATCACATCTAGTTGTAAATAGAACGGTACGGTTCCGTTCCTATTGACGCACTCTGCAATCGAGACTATTTGCCGCACAGAACGGAACGGTATCGTTCCCTTTTGCGAAGGCCGTGCCGACCTCGCTCACCAGCCAAGAGCAGCCATCATGTTCGAAGACACAGTTCTGGAGCGCGACCAGCCGGGGCACGAGGCCACCGAGGGCGCGCCCTCGGCTCCGGCCTCTCACGAGCCCATCATCACGTCGGAGCGGCCGGAGGTCACCGCAAAGGCGCCCGCCGAGGGGCGTCCCGCGGCCAAGGACCCCGCCCCACCGGCAACGGTTCCGCCGGAGGCCACCGGCCCGGTGCTGCGGCGCGGCCTGCTGCGCCGCCGTCCGGTGGTCTCCGCGATCGGTGCCGTGCTGCTCGCCGCCACGCTCGGCGGCGGCTATCTCTACATGGACTACACCGGGCATTTCGAATCCACCGACGACGCCTTCATCGCGGCGCGGCAGTCGGCGCTGGCCCCGAAAGTGTCCGGCTACATCACCGCGGTTCCGGTCACCGACAACCAGCATGTCGCAGCCGGCGACGTGATCGCCCGTCTCGATGACCGCGACTATCGCGTCGCCCTGGCGCAGGCTGAGGCGCAGGTCGCCGCCGCGCAGGCCAGCATCGAGAATGTCGATGCGCAGCTCGACGTGCAGCAGGCGCAGATCGCGGCCAGTCAGGCCCAGGTCGACCAGGCGCAGGCGGCGCTGACCTTCGCCCAGCAGCAGGCGACGCGCTACCAGCATCTCGAGCAGACCGGCTACGGCACGGTGCAGAATTCCGAGCAGTACACCTCGCAACTGCATCAGCAGCAGTCCGCTGTCCTGAGCGCGCAGGCGCAGCTGAACCTGGCGCAGCGCCAGGTGGAATCGTTGATGGCGCAGCGCAAGAGCGCGCTCGCCAATCTGGCGCAGGCCGACGCGCAGCGCGACCAGGCCAAGCTCAACCTGTCCTATACGATGGTCACCGCCGCGCAGCCCGGCCGCGTCGTCAACCTGTCGGCCGCGGTCGGCCAGTTCGCGCAGGCCGGCACCAACCTCACGATGTTCGTGCCCGACCAGACCTGGGTCACTGCGAACTTCAAGGAAATCCAGCTCGACAAGATGCGCCCCGGCGAGAAGGTGACGCTGAAGATCGACGCCTATCCCGGCCGCACCATCAACGGCCATGTCGAGAGCGTACAGCCCGGCTCCGGCACCGCGTTCTCGCTGCTACCGGCGCAGAACGCCACCGGCAACTACGTCAAGATCGTGCAGCGCGTGCCGGTCAAGATCGTGATGGACGACCCGCCGACCGACGTCGCGCTCGGCCCGGGCATGTCGGTGGTGCCCACCGTGCGCATCAATCCCGCTCCGTCGCTGGTCGAGCGGCTTGGCAAGCTCTGATCCCGGGAGGCTGTCATGAGTGCAGCAGCAATCGATCCCAAAAGCCTCCCTGTCCCGCGCGTCACCGTCAATCCGTGGCTGATCGCCATCGTGGTCGCGCTCGCGAGCTTCATGGAGGTGCTCGACACCACCATCGCCAACGTCGCGCTGCCCTATATCGCGGGCGGCATGGGCGTCAGTGAGGACGAAGCCTCCTGGGTGGTGACGAGCTATCTGGTCTCCAACGCCATCATCCTCACCGCCTCGAGCTTCCTCGCCAAGATGCTGGGGCGGAAGACCTTCTTCCTGATCTGCCTCGGCATCTTCACGGTGAGCTCGATCCTGTGCGGCTTCGCGCCGAACCTCAACGCGCTGCTGCTGTTCCGCATCCTGCAGGGCCTCGGCGGCGGCGGCATGGTGCCGGTGGCGCAGTCGATCCTTGCCGACGCGTTTCCGCCGGCCAAGCGCGGCCAGGCGTTTGCGGTGTTCGGCATCGCCGTCGTGGTGGCGCCGGTGGTCGGCCCGACGCTGGGCGGCTGGCTCTCCGACAATCTGTCCTGGCACTGGTGCTTCCTGATCAACGCGCCGGTCGGCGCCTTCGCGATCGCGCTGATCGCCGCGGTACTGCAGGAGCCCGCCAGGCCCAAGGACCAGAAGCAGGACAATTCGTTCGATTTCATCGGCTTCGCGCTGGTCGCGACCTTCCTCGGCGCGCTCGAGGTGACGCTGGACCGTGGCCTGGAGGACGACTGGTTCGGATCGTCCTTCATCATCGCGTCGGCGGCGATCTGCGCCATCGCCTTCGTGCTGATGATCCCGTGGGAGATGACCCGCCGCAATCCGATGATCGATCTGCGGATGGTCGCGACCCGGCAGTTCGGCGCGAGCTTCCTCGTGATGCTCGCGACCGGCGCGATCCTGCTCGCGACCACCCAGTTCCTGCCGCAACTGGTGCAGCAGGATTTCGGCTACACCGCGACCTGGGCCGGCCTCGTGCTGTCGCCCGGCGGCGTGGTGACCATGGTGATGATGTTCGCGGTCGGCCGTCTCGCCGCCAGGGTGCAGCCGAAATATTTGATCATCGCCGGCGCGCTGGTGATCGCGGCGTCGATGTACAGCATGACCAATGTCTATGGCGACCTCGGCTTCTGGTACATGGCGCGCTCGCGCATGCTGATCGGCGTCGGCCTGCCCTTGATCTTCATTCCGATCATGGCGGCATCCTATGACGGCATTCCGGCCGGCAAGACCGACCAGGCCTCGGCGCTGATCAATGCCGCGCGCAACACCGGCGGCTCGATCGGCGTCTCGCTGGTCTCCAACGTGCTGACGCATCGCGAGCAGTTCCACCAGAGCCGGCTGGTCGAGCAGGTGACGCCGTCAAGTCCGCAATATCAGGACACCATGCATCGAATGACCGACTTCTTCATTGCCCAGGGCAGTTCGCTGCTGCAGGCGCAGCAGCAGGCGGTGCAGTGGATCGGTCAGCAGGTGCAGACCCAGGCCTCGTTCCTTTCCTACATGGACGCATTCTGGGTCCTGATGCTGATCGCGCTCTCGGCGATCCCACTGGCGCTGACCTTGCGCAACATCAAACTCGGCGGCCCCGCCCCCGCGGGTCATTGATCAGGCGCATCGTCTCGACCCGGATCAAATGCCGCCGGTGGCGGCGACGATCGTGTCCCTGAGCCAGCGGTGCGCCGGCAGATCGTCGAAGCGGCGGTGCCAGCACATGACACTGTGCAGCTTCGACGCGTCGAACGGCAACTCCCGCATCTCGATCGGATAGGCGCGGCGGAATTCGAGCGCGAGCTTGCGCCCGAGGATCGCAACCATGTTGGATTGCACCAGAACCGCGCCGGCCGACAGATAGGGCACATCTGATGCAATGATGCGGCCCGCCTTGCGTGCCCGCAGCCAGGCGTCGATGAAATCCAGATTCTCGCCGCTGGAGGTGATCGCAAGATGCGGCAGCTCGATCAGCGCCTCGCCGGTCAGCTTCTTGCGCAGGGCCGGATGACCGGCCCGCAGCACAGCGACGAAGCGATCCTCGATCAACCGACGGGAGGCGAAGCGCTCGCCCTCCAGCGCGCCGGCGGAGATCGCAAGATCGAGCTCGCCGCGATCGAGCCGGTCGGCGAGATTCAAGGTCCCGCTCGGCACCAGCGTCAGCCGCACCCGGGGCGCCTGCGCGCGCACCGCCGCGATGATCGCGCCGGCGGCAACCACCGCAGCATAATTATTGACGGCAATGGCGAAGCGCCGATCCGCCTGCGCCGGATCGAAACGATCGCCTTCGACCGCCAGTTGCAGGTCGCTCAGCGCCTTGCGGACCGGCAGCGCCAGTGCTTCGGCCCGCGGCGTCGGCAGCATGCCGGACGGCGTGCGGACGAACAGCTGGTCCTTCAGCGCATGACGCAGCCGGTTCAGCGCGTGGCTCACGGCGGGCTGGCTGATGGCAAGTGCGCCGGCTGCACGCACCACGCTGCGCTCGCGCATGACGGCGTCGAACACCAGCAGAAGATTGAGATCGAGATTGCGCAGCCGCATGCATTCATCATGCACAATGTGAATAGGCAAATAAAGACAATTCATTTGAATAATATCGGACCAAGGCCCAGCTTCCGGGCATGCCCGAGAGCCCGCACAGCGCCATCGCAACCCGGCCCCATCGCGCCACCGCGCGCGTGCTGGTCGGCGTCCTGGTCGCCCCCGATGCTGCTGATATCGCCGTACCGGAAACCTTCGCGCGCTGGCGACGGCTCACCCCGCTTGCGACATGGCTGCCGATTGCGCTGCGCGAAACCAGCTATGCCGGCATCCTGAGCGGCGTTGCGGCCGCGCTCGACCGCGTCGGGATGGCGCCGCGGCAGCTGATCCTGCTCGGCGAAGGGCCCATCGCGCGGCGCATGCTCGAACTGACGCTGCGCGGCGAGCTGCCCTGCGGCGGCATCGTCGCGATCGACGTTGCCTCCGACGCACTGTCGTTTCCCGTGGTGCCGACGGTGACCGCGATCCGGCTCGTGATTCATCACAATGACGAAGAGCCGCAAGGCAGTCTGATCGGCGCGTTGCGCGCCGCCGATCTCGACGCCCGCATCATCAATCTCGACCTCGCCGCCGGCCGCGCGACGGAAGCTGCCGCGGCGAGCGCAACCGAAACCTTTGTCCTGGAGCTGGTCGCGACGATCGGCCGCCGGACCACCGATGGAGCTGGTGAACCATGACAATGAAGACCATCACGATCGCGGGCGTGTGCCTGGCGGCCGCCGCAATCAGCGTCGGCTTGTATGCCGTGGATCGGCCGGATCGCGCGGCCGACAGGGCTCCGGCCGCGGCCCAGTCGAAGACGACCACATCAGTCGTTCCGGTGACGGCGGCAAAGGTCCTGCAGCATGATGTGCCGATCGTGCTCGAAGGATTGGGCACGGTGACGCCGATCAACACGGCCACCATCCGCACCCAGGTGCAGGGCACGCTCGACAGCGTCGATTTTGTCGAAGGCAAGCAGGTGAAGCGCGGCGATGTACTCGCCAGGATCGACCCGCGGGTCTACGAGGCCCAGGTCGACCAGGCCGAGGCCGCGCTGGCACGCGACCAGGCGAGTCTGAAGAACGCCAGGACCAATCTGGCGCGTACCCAGCCGCTCGCCACTCGCGGCTTTGCGACCCAGCAACTGCTCGATACCCAGGATTCGCAGGTCGCGCAGGGCGAAGGCACCGTCGCGCTCGACAAGGCCGCGCTTGAGGCCGCACAGACCCAGCTGAGCTACGCCACGATCACGGCGCCGTTCAACGGCGTCACCGGCATCCGCCGCATCGATCCCGGCAACGTCGTGCACCCGACCGATACCAACGGGCTTGTGGTCCTCACCCAGCTGCAGCCGATCGCGGTGATCTTCACGCTGCCATCCGGCGACATCCCCGGTGTCCAGCAGGCGCTGGCATCCGGCGACGCATCGGTCGACGTCTATGATGCCCAGAACAAGCACAAGCTCGACCACGGCAGCCTGATGCTGATCAACAACCAGGTCGACAGCTCGACCGGCACCGTGCAGCTGAAGGCATCCTTCCCCAATGCCGGCAACACGCTGTGGCCAGGCACCTTCGTCAACGTTCATCTGACGATCGCCGTTCGGCACAACGCGCTCACCGTGCCGCTGACGGCGGTTCGCCAGGGGCCGGACGGCGCCTTCGCCTATACGGTCGGCCCGAACAACGTCGTCGGCATCCGCAATGTCACGACCGGCCAATCGCGCGACGGGCAGGTCCTGATCGAGCAGGGCCTCGCGGCCAACGAGACCGTGGTCACCGCGGGGCAGTACCGGCTCAATCCCGGGACCACGGTCGAGATCGTGCCCGACGACAAGAAAGACCAGGTCCAGGACGCAACCACCGCAAGCGCAGGGATGCTGCCATGAACGTCTCCGCAGGTTTCATCCGCAAGCCCGTCGCCACCGCGTTCCTGGCCGTCGCCATCGTGCTGGTCGGCATCATCGCCTTCGTGCGCCTGCCGGTCTCGGCGTTGCCGACGGTAGATACCCCGACCATCCAGGTCACCGCGCAATTCCCCGGCGCCGACCCGCAGACCATGGCCTCGTCGGTCGCAACCCCGCTGGAACGGCAGTTCGGTCAGATCGCCGGCTTGACCGGCATGAGCTCGAGCAGCGGGCTCGGCAACACCCAGATCACGCTGCAATTCGCGCTGAACCGCAGCGTCGATGCGGCGGCGCAGGACGTGCAGACCGCGATCGATGCGGCATCGGGGCAATTGCCCAAGACGATGCCGTCGCCGCCGACCTTCCACAAGGTCAATCCGGCCGACGTGCCGGTGCTGCTGATCGCGCTCACGTCGGACACCGAGCCGCTGACCAAGGTCGACGACTATGCCGACAGCATCCTGGCGCAGAAATTGTCGCAGGTGCCGGGTGTCTCGCTCGTCACCATCGGCGGCATGCAGAAGCCGTCGATCCGGGTGCAGGTCAATCCGGCCAAGCTCGCTGCCGCAGGGCTCGATCTCGAGCAATTACGCGCCACGCTCGGCAACATCACCGTGAACCAGCCCAAGGGGGTGCTCTACGGCAGTCAGCAGGCCTATACGCTCGCCACCAACGACCAGGTGCTGGTCGCGAACAAGTATGACGATCTGATCATCGCCTATCGCAACGGCGCGCCGGTGCGCCTGCGCGACGTCGGGCAGGCCATCGTGGCGGCCGAGGACGTCACGCTGCACGGCTGGTACAACGACAAGCCCGCCGTCATTCTCGCGATCCAGCGCCAGCCCGGCGCCAACGTGATCAGCACGGTGGACGGCATCAAGAAGCTGCTGCCACAGCTGGTGTCGAGCCTGCCGTCCGACATCAAGGTCACGATCGCCTCGGACCGAACGCAGACCATCCGCGCCAGCGTCGCCGACGTTCAGCTCACCCTGGTGCTGACCATCGCGCTGGTGGTCGGGGTGATCTTCCTGTTCCTGCGCAATCTGTGGGCGACCATCATCCCCGCGGTCTCGGTCCCGATCTCACTGATCGGCACCTTCGGCGTGATGTATCTGCTCAACTACAGCCTCGACAATCTGTCGCTGATGGGCCTGTCGATCGCGGTCGGCTTCGTCGTCGACGATGCCATCGTGATGATCGAGAATATCTCCCGGCATATCGAGGAAGGCCTCTCTCCGATGCAGGCTGCGCTGAAAGGCGCGGGCGAGATCGGCTTCACCATCATCTCGATCTCGGTCTCGCTGATCGCGGTTTTCATTCCGCTGCTGCTGATGGGCGGGGTGATCGGCCGCATGTTCCAGGAGTTCGCCGTCACGGTATGCGTTGCCATCGTGGTGTCGGTGATCGTCTCAGTGACGCTGACGCCGATGATGTGCGCCTATTTGCTATCGCCGCACCAGGGCGCCGAGGCCGGGATCATCTCGCGCACGCTGGAACGCGGCTTCGTCGCGATCCAGACGGGCTATGAAGCCGTGCTTGCCGCAGCGCTGCGCTACAAGGCCGCGACGCTGTCGATCATGCTGGCGAGCGTCGCGGTGACCGGCTTGCTGTTCGTGGGCATCCCGAAGGGCTTCTTTCCGCAGCAGGACACCGGCATGATCACCGGCATCACGGAGGCCTCGGCCGACATCTCTCCGGCGCAAATGGCGACACTGCAACGCAGCGTCATCGATGTCATTTCGAGGAATCCCTCGGTTGCCAATGCGACCGGTTATATCGGGCCGGGCGGCCCGACCGTGACCGAGAACAACGGCCGCCTGTTCGTGCTGCTGAAGCCGCGGGCCGAACGCAACGCATCCGCCGATCAGGTGATCCGCCAGCTCGACACCGCGTTGCAGAAGATCAAGGGCATGTCGGTGTTCATGCAGGCAACGCAGGACATCAATCTCGCGAGCCGCCTGTCCAAGACGCAGTACCAGTTCACCCTCACCGACGTGAACCAGGATGAGCTCAATCTGTGGGCCGGCAAGCTGTATCAGAAGCTGAAGACGCTGCCCGAATTGGCCGACGTCGCGACCGACCAGGCCAACGCCGCGCGTCAGCTCAAGCTGCAGATCGACCGCGACGCGGCCTCCCGCCTCGGCATCGATCCGGCTGCCGTGGACAACACGCTCTATGATTCATTCGGCCAGCGGCATGTCGCCCAGCTGTTCACGACGCTCAACACCTATTACGTGATCCTGGAGGTCGATCCGTCGTTCCAGCTCGGCCCCTATGCACTCAACCGCATCTATATCCGTTCGTCCGCGGGGACCATGGTGCCGCTCAGCCAGATCGCGAGCATCGACTACGGCACCGCGCCGCTTTCCGTGAACCATCAGAGCCAGTTCCCGTCGGTGACGCTGAGCTTCAACCTGGCGCCGGGCACGGCGGTGGGGACCGCGGTCGCGGCGGTGCAGAAGGCGACCGCCGAGCTGCACGTGCCGTCGACCGTCGTCACCAGCTTCCAGGGCAATGCGCAGGCGTTCCAGGCGGCGCTCGCGTCGACGCCGATCCTGATCCTCGCCGCCTTGGTCGCCGTCTATCTGATCCTCGGCATGCTTTATGAGAGCACGATCCACCCGATCACGATCCTCTCGACCTTGCCGTCCGCCGGGCTCGGCGCGCTGGTCGCACTGTGGGCGTTCGGCCTCGGGCTCGACGTGATCGGGCTGATCGGCATCATCCTCTTGATCGGCATCGTACAGAAGAACGGCATCATGCTGATCGATTTCGCGCTACAGGCCGAGCGCCACCAGCATGTCTCCGCCGAACAGTCGATCTACATGGCCTGCCGGGCGCGGTTCCGCCCGATCCTGATGACGACAATGTGCGCGATGCTCGGCGGCGTTCCGCTGATGATCGGCACCGGCACCGGATCGGAGCTGCGTCAGCCGCTCGGCTTTGCCATCGTCGGCGGCTTGATCGTCTCGCAATTGATGACGCTGTTCACGACGCCGGTCGTGTACATCTACCTCGACAGGATCAGCCGGTCGTTGGCCAACCTGCGCGCAGTTGCGCGGAAGGACGCGCCGCACGAAGCCGAGGCGGCCTCGTGACCTGCTCGCTCAGCCCGCGCGGCGCCGCTGGCCGCGCCACCACAGGCCGAAGGCGATCGTGACCGCGGCCGCCAGCGAGAACCAGGTGATGGCGTACTGCATGTGGTCGTCCTTGAGATGCACCTTCAAAGGCCCGGGCTTCGGCGTGCCGCTATCGGGCACCGGCGCTTCGAGGTCGATATAGAACGGCGCGACCTCGCCCCAGCCGAGCGCCTGCGCCATGGCGCGATGGTCGCGCACGAACCACAGCCGCTTCGATGCATCTTCCTTCGGCGTCAGCCGGCCCGGCGGCTCGGGATAACGGATATAGCCTGTGAGTTCGACCGGCGCGCCGGTGACGAGGCGACCTGTGACGCGATCCTCGAAAGCGCGGTCCTGCATCGTGTTCTGGACGAACCCGGTGTTGATCACGACGGTCTCGCCACTGGCAAGCTTGGCCGGCAGGAACGCCCAGGTGCCGGGCCCCGAAATGTCGTCGCGCACCGCGGAGCCGGAGCTGAACACCATCGCGTCGGGCAGCTTTGCGTAAGTCGCGGTCAAAGTGACGCGGCGGAATTCATCCTTCGCCGAGGTCAGCGTGGGCCATGCCGATGGCGGCGGCAGCGCCTCGGTCGGCGCGGCCAGCCGCGCGTCGAGCGCTGCGATCAGCGCATGCTTCTCGACCCGGCGCTGCAACTGCCAGACGCCGAGCGCGATGAACACCGCGATCAGGATCAGCGTGAAAAGGCCGAAGCCGGCCGCGCTCGGTCGGCGCGTAGAGACGTCATTCATTTCGGGTCGCGCTCGATCAGTTGGCCTTCGGCGGCCTTGTGGTGGAATTGCAGCGCGATCAGCAGCGCCTTCATCGAACGCAGCGGCAGGATCGTGGTCACCACGATCAACGGCAGCCATAGCGCGGCATGCACCCAGAATGGCGGCTGGTACTTGACCTCGACGATCAGCGCCGCCGCGACCACGATGGCGCCGGCCAGCATGATGATGAAGACCGCCGGCCCGTCGCCGGCATCGATGAAGGCGTAGTCGAGGCCACAGGCCTGACAGCGCGGCGCCAGCGTCAGAAAGCCGGAATAGAGCTTGCCCTTGCCGCAGCGTGGGCAGCGGCAGGCGATGCCGCGGATCGCGCTTTCGGTCACAGTGGGCGGGATATCGGTCATCGGCTCTCTATCAAAAGCAAAGGGGGCGGCCATCAGGCCGCCCCCTCTTAGCACGTCGGCGAAGTCAGTGGGCGCCGTGCGCCATCGACTCGGCGCCGTGGCCCCAGACATAGATGCAGATGAACAGGAACAGCCAGACCACGTCGACGAAGTGCCAGTACCAGGCGGCGAACTCGAAGCCGAGATGCTGCTTCGGCGTGAAGTGGCCGGCATAGGCGCGGATCAGGCAGACCAGCAGGAAGATGGTGCCGACCAGCACGTGGAAGCCGTGGAACCCGGTCGCCATGAAGAAGGTCGCGCCATAGACGTTGCCGCCGAACGAGAACGTCGCATGGGCGTACTCATAGGCCTGCACGCAGGTGAAACAGGCGCCGAGGATCACGGTGAGGATCAGGCCCTGCTTGAGGCCCTGGCGGTCGTTCTCCAGCAGCGCATGGTGCGCCCAGGTGACCGTGGTGCCCGAGGTCAGCAGCAGCAGCGTGTTGAGCAGCGGCAGATGCCAGGGATCGAAGGTCTCGATGCCGTGGGGCGGCCAGGTGCCGGGGACGGAGCATGCGCCCATCGCCGTGCCGGCGCCGCAGCCGAACACCGCATCGCGCGTGGCGTGCACCGCATCGGCCGGGAACAGCGCCGAGTTGAAAAAGGCCCAGAACCAGGCGACGAAGAACATCACCTCGGAGGCGATGAACAGGATCATGCCGTAGCGATGGCTGATCTGCACCACGCGGGTGTGGTCGCCCTTGTACTGGGCTTCCTTGATCACATCGCCCCACCAGCTTGCCATG
This sequence comes from Bradyrhizobium sp. PSBB068, assembly GCA_016839165.1. Taxonomy (NCBI): domain Bacteria; kingdom Pseudomonadati; phylum Pseudomonadota; class Alphaproteobacteria; order Hyphomicrobiales; family Nitrobacteraceae; genus Bradyrhizobium; species Bradyrhizobium sp. PSBB068. The sequence continues at coordinate 511,572 of CP069300.1, read as the reverse complement.
GTGTAGAGCACGCCGATGGTGCCGACGCCGAACACGATCGGCGCGGCGGAGAACATGTGGTGCATCCAGCCGATCGCACCGAGCGCCATGATGAAGGCCGAGACCGAGCCGACCACCGGCCACGGGCTCGGGTCGACGAGATGATAGTCGTGATGCTTGACTTGCGCCTCAGCCATTGCCGTCTCTCCATTCGCGTGCCGCAAGGCACGTCTTAATCTTAAATTCCAATCTCTTCAGCATGATCTTCTCGGAAAACCGGACCCCACTTTTCCGGATCATGCTCTAGCCGCCCTTGCGCTGCTCCGCCTCGCCGGCCGCCACGGGCTTCGGCGTAGCGTCGCGCACGGGAAAGAAGGTGTAGGACAAAGTGATCGTCTTCAGCGTGTCGTTCTCGCTGTCCTTGGCCAGCGCCGGATCGACATAGAACACCACGGCCATCTCGCGCTTCTCGCCCGGCGCCATGGTCTGTTCAGTGAAGCAGAAGCAGTTGATCTTCTGGAAATAGGCGCCGACCGTCAGCGGCGCGACGTTGTAGGCTGCCTGGCCGGTCGTGGTGCGCGCCGACTGGTTGGTCACGGTGTAGTAGACCGTGACGACCTGGCCGATCTTGACGTCGATCGTGGTCTGCTCGGCCTCGAACTTCCAGGGCAGGCCCGGCGCGACGTTGGAATCGAAGCTGACCGCAATGGTGCGCTCGAGCGGTGCATCAGAAGGCGCCGACGTCGCGACCTGGGTGGTGCCGTTGAAGCCGGTGGTGCGGCAGAACCAGTTGTAGAACGGCACGGCCGCGTAGGACGCGCCGACCATCAGCACCACGACGAAGCCGCAGATCGACGCCACCAGGGCGTCGCGGGTCAGCATGCGGCGCGTGACCTTGGCACCCTCGCCTTGCGGAGCCTGCTGCACACCCTGGTTCGCCATCTCGCTCACAGCGGTCGCACCAGCACGGCCGGCCCCTTCACCAGGGTGACGGCGAAGAACAGCACCACCATGACGCCGAGCGCGAGCGCAATCGCGATCGAACGCTGGCGGCGGCTCTTGAGTTGCGCCTCGGTGAGGACGATGCCGTCTGGTTCGTTCTTGTCGTCCATTGCTGTCCCGTGTGCCCCCATCTCGCCCCCCGGCGTCCCTATCCGATGAAGGCAGGCAGGATCGCGCGGACCACGACCTCGGCAAGGAGGACGGCGAACAGCGCGAACAGATAAAGGATCGAGAACGCGAACAGCCGCCGCGTGGCGCGGTTGGCAACCGTGCCCTCGCGGCGACGGTAAACCTCGATGGCGAGCCACAGCATGCCGGCGCCCAGCACCAGCGAGGTGACGCCGTAGATCGCGTCGAAATAGCCGAGCGGCCATGGCGCCAGCGCGATCGCGACCAGCACGACGGTGTAGAGCAGGATCTGCAGGCGGGTGGCGTCGGGACCGGCGACCACCGGCAGCATCGGGATGCCGGCGCGCGCATAGTCGTCGCTGCGGAACAGCGCCAGCGCCCAGAAGTGCGGCGGGGTCCAGAAGAAGATGATCATGAACAGCAGGATCGGCTCGACCGAGAGCGAGCCGGTCGCGGCGGCCCAAGCCACCACCGGCGGCAGCGCGCCGGCGGCGCCGCCGATCACGATGTTCTGCGCGGTCCAGCGCTTCAGCAGCATCGTGTAGATCACGGCATAGAAGAAGATGGTGAAGGCGAGCAGCGCGCCCGCCACCCAGTTGACCAGGATGCCGAGCGTCATCACCGAGAAGAAGGCGAGCGTCAGGCCGAAGGCGGCCGCCTCGGCCTGGGTGATCCGGCCGCGCGGAATCGGCCGGTTGGCGGTGCGCGTCATCAAGGCGTCGACGTCGCTCTCATAGGCCATGTTGAGAGCGCCGGAGGCACCGGCACCGACCGCGATGCAGAGGATTGAGGTGAACGCCAGCACCGGATGCACATGAACCGGCGCGATCATCAGCCCGACCAGCGCGGTGAAGATCACCAGCGACATCACGCGCGGCTTCAGCAGCGCGATGTAGTCGCCCACTTCAGCCTCCGAGATCCGGGGCAATTCAATGGCGTTGTGATCGACAACCGACAAGATCAGGTCTCACTTCTCTGCAAAAGGCGCGGCGCACCCGCAGGTGCGCCGCGTTGTCGTGGACTTACTGCACGCGCGGCAGCACTTCGAACTGGTGGAACGGCGGCGGCGAGGTCAGCGTCCACTCAAGCGTAGTGGCACCCGCACCCCACGGATTGTTCGCGGCCTGCTCCTTGCGGACGAAGGCATCGATCACGCCGTAGATGAAGATCAGGACGCCGACGCCGGAGATGTACGAGCCCCAGGAGGAGATCAGGTTCCAGCCGGCGAACGCATCCGGATAGTCGACATAGCGGCGCGGCATGCCCGACAGGCCGAGGAAGTGCTGCGGGAAGAACACCAGGTTGACGCCGACGAAGGTGAACCAGAAGTGCGCCTTGGCGATCTTCTCCGAGTACATGTAGCCGAACATCTTCGGGAACCAGTAGTACCAGCCGGCGAAGATGCCGAACACGGCGCCGAGCGACAGCACGTAGTGGAAGTGCGCCACCACGTAGTAGGTGTCCTGCAGCACGCGGTCGACGCCGGCATTGGCCAGCACGACGCCGGTGACGCCGCCGACGGTGAACAGGAAGATGAAGCCGATCGCCCAGATCATCGGCGCCTTGAACTCGATCGAGCCGCCCCACATCGTGGCGATCCAGGAGAAGATCTTCACGCCGGTCGGCACCGCGATCACCATCGTGGCGGCGACGAAATAGGCCTGCGTCGCCGACGACATGCCCACGGTGTACATGTGGTGCGCCCACACCACGAAGCCGATGCCGCCGATCGCGACCATGGCGTAGGCCATGCCGAGATAGCCGAACACGGGCTTGCGCGAGAAGGTGGAGACGATCTGGCTGATCATGCCGAAGGCGGGCAGGATCAGGATGTACACTTCGGGGTGGCCGAAGAACCAGAACAGATGCTGGAACAGCACCGGGTCGCCGCCGCCGTCGGCCGCAAAGAAGGTGGTGCCGAAATTGCGGTCGGTCAGCAGCATGGTGATCGCGCCGGCAAGCACCGGCAGCGACAACAGCAGCAGGAACACCGTCACCAGGATCGACCACACGAACAGCGGCATCTTGTGCAGGGTCATGCCCGGCGCGCGCATGTTGAAGATCGTGGTGATGAAGTTGATGGCGCCGAGGATCGACGAGGCACCGGCGAGATGCAGCGACAGGATCGCGAAATCGACCGCCGGACCCGGATGACCCGAGGTCGACAGCGGCGCGTACATGGTCCAGCCGGCGCCGACGCCGTTGGCGCCCGGCTCACCCTCGACGAAGGTCGACAGCAGCAGCAGCAGCGCGAACGAGGCCGGCAGCAGCCAGAACGAGATGTTGTTCATGCGCGGGAACGCCATGTCGGGCGCGCCGATCATCAGCGGCACCATCCAGTTGCCGAACCCGCCGATCATCGCCGGCATGACCATGAAGAAGATCATGATCAGGCCGTGCGAGGTCACGAACACGTTATAGGTGTGCGTCTCGTGGAATATCTGGACGCCCGGGTACATCAACTCGGCACGGATCGCGATCGACATCGCAGCGCCGATGACGCCCGCGATCACCGCAAAGACCAGGTACATCGTACCGATGTCCTTGTGGTTCGTGGAGTAGAGATAGCGCCGCCATCCGGTCGGATGGTGGGCGTGATCATCATGGGCGTGATCGTCGTGTGTCGCTGCGCCTGTCGCCATGTTCAAAATCCTGCCTTGCAGTCCCTCTCGGACCTTGCGGTCCCGTCGCCCTTATTCCGTCCGCGCCGTAAGCCGTCCGGCTTACTGCGCCGCCTGACCAGCCGAGGCGTAGGAATTCGCCGGGTTGGTCGCAAACTTCTTCTTCGCGCCTTCAACCCAGGTCGCGAATTCCTGGTCGCTGACGACCCGCACCGCGATCGGCATGAAGGCATGGTCCTTGCCGCACAGTTCCGAGCACTGACCGTAGAACACGCCGGTCTTGGTCGCCTTGAACCAGCTCTCGTTGAGGCGGCCGGGGACCGAATCGATCTTCACGCCGAACGCCGGCACCGCGAAGGAGTGGATCACGTCGGCGCCGGTGGTCTGGATCCGCACCACCTTGTTGACCGGCACCACCATCTCGTTGTCGACGCCGAGCAGACGGGGCTGCTTGTCCTTGTCGAGCAGCGAGTCGAACTCGAACTTGCCGTTATCCGGGTAGGCGTAGGACCAGTACCACTGCTTGCCGGTGACCTTCACGGTGAGGTCCGGCTTCGGCACGTCGAGCTCCAGGAACAGCAGGCGGAACGACGGCACCGCGATGCCGACCAGGATCAGGACCGGGATCAGCGTCCAGGCCACCTCGATCAGGGTGTTGTGGGTGGTCTTGGAGGGGACCGGGTTGGCGCGGGCGTTGAACTTCACCACCACGATGACGAGCAGCGCCAGGACGAACAGCGTAATGACGGTGATCAGCACCAGCAGGAAATTGTGGAACCAGATGATGTTTTCCATCACCGGGGTCGCGGCTTCCTGGAGCGTGTGCTCCCACGGCGCCGGCTGCCCCATCTCGGCGAAGGCCGATCCCGCGGCGACAGACGCCACACCCGCTACCGTCAACCCCAGCAATTGCCTGCCCAACCGGCCAATCGACATCTTCATGCCGCTCGCGCTCCCTTGCATTATTCCCCAAAGCACCTCCGGCATGTGGCCGAAAATGCAGCACGATCCGCCCTGACAAACGGCCTTCCGGACATACCCGTCTCTGAGTCAAGGTGGGTACGGGAGCCAGATCGCTAGAACGCGTCGAAATCCAGCCTCTCAAACCATAATTCTCAGGCGCTCGCAATGCAGTAGTAGGGCCGAAAGCCATGCGCCTGCGATGAAGCTGCCGCTTGCGATTTTTCCCGCAAAATCAAGCGAAAGGCGGCCGCACGCAGTTGACAGGCGGATTACCGGATGTAGGCACAGGCGCGGTAGCCCACAGGAACCTGATTCGCTGCGGGCTGCCCCAATCCGGCGCGGGAATGGCTCCAAGATCGCCTTCAAGGCGCCGTCATTGCGGTATCAGTCGGCTGTTGCGCGCTACCGGCGGCCGGAACGGCCGGACCCAACATTTTAGAGGATCGACCCGGATGGGCGCTTCGAACATTCAGGCAGGACGGGCGCTGCCGCGCTGGCTCGGCGCCCTCTTGGCGGCCGCATTTTCGCTCGGCCTGAGCCAGGCGGCCAACGCGCAGGGCGCGGTGCGCTCGGTCCATGGCGACTGGCAGATCCGCTGCGACACCCCGCCCGGCGCCCAGGCCGAGCAATGCGCGCTGATCCAGAGCGTGGTAGCGGAAGACCGCTCCAATGCCGGCCTGACCGTGATCGTGCTGAAGACCGCCGACCAGAAGAGCCGCCTGATGCGCGTGGTCGCCCCGCTCGGCGTGCTGCTGCCGTCCGGCCTCGGCCTGAAACTCGACAACCAGGACGTCGGCCGCGCCGGCTTCGTCCGCTGCCTGCCCAATGGCTGCGTCGCCGAGGTCGTGATGGACGACAAGCTGCTCGGCCAGCTCAAGAACGCCAAGACCGCGACCTTCATCATTTTCGAAACCCCGGAAGAGGGCATCGGCTTTCCGCTCAGCCTGAACGGCCTGGCGGAGGGCTATGACAAATTGCCCTAGGGCGCTCCCTTAGCTGCGGAAGCACGTACCCCGGATGGAGCCAATGGCCGCGTCAAGCGCACGGTCTATCCCGAGGTGCCGCCGCGGATTGAGTATGAGATGACGCCGTCGGCGAAGGCGCTCAGGCCTGTATGTTCGACGAGTTGCACCGATGGGCGCAGGAGCATGGCTTTCCGACCTCGACCGGGAGCGCCGCGCAGTCGGCGCCGTCGAGCGATGAGCCCGAGCCGGAAGACCAGCCGCGGAGGGCGGACCGGCGCGCGCGCTGATGACGACAAGGTGAGGATCGCGCGGGGCTGCCGTGATCGCCGTCACTGTCCCAGCCCCTCCCGGTTTGCCACCCAAAACACTATGTTTGACGGTCGCCATCCGGCCCTGAACCAGGACCGGCGCAGCTTTCCGGGTTGTAAGATGCGTTTTCCGCTCGTCTCTGCTTCAATCGCCCCGAAATCCCTGCGTCCGGGTTCCCCACTGGCAATCAGTTGCGCTTCAGGCAAGGATGACACGGAACGCCCAAAGAATCGCACTGCGTCGGAGTGACCATGACCAATCCCGCCACGACCTCCCTGCTCGACCGCGCCAATCTGGACCGCGATGCCGTTCGCCGCGAGGTGGCACGCGGCCTTGAAGGCGCCGACGACGGCGAGCTGTTCCTGGAGTTCGGGCAGACCGAGGCGCTGGTGTTCGACAACGGCCGGCTCAAGCAGGCGACCTACGACACCTCGCAGGGCTTCGGCCTGCGTGCCGTCAAGGACGATGCGGTCGGCTATGCGCATTCCTCCGACGTCTCGATCCCGGCGCTGATCCGCGCGGCCGATGCGGTTGCCGCGGTGCGCGGCGGCTATGCCGGCACGTTCGCCGCGGCGCCGGCCCACACCAATGTCAGGCTGTATGGCGACGAGAACCCGCTCGACGGACCTGCGTTCGAGGCCAAGGTCAAACTGCTCGGCGAGATCGACGCCTATGTCAGGGACAAGGACCCGCGGGTGCGGCAGGTCTCGGCCAGCCTCACCGCGACCTGGCAGGTGGTGGAGATCCTGCGGCCCGACGGCGAGAGCTATCGCGACATCCGCCCGCTGGTGCGCGTCAACATCTCCGTGGTCGCAGGCCAAGGGGACCGCCAGGAGAGCGGCAGCAAGGGTTATGGCGGCCGCGAGGGCTATGCGCGCTTCATCGAGACCAAGGCCTGGCGCGACGCTGCCGACGGCGCGCTGCGCGAGGCGCTGGTCAATCTCGAATCGATGCCGGCGCCTGCCGGCGAGATGGACGTGGTGCTCGGGGCCGGCTGGCCCGGCGTGATGCTGCATGAGGCCGTCGGCCATGGGCTCGAGGGTGACTTCAACCGCAAGCAGACTTCCGCCTTCGCCGGCCTGATGGGCCAGCAGGTCGCAGCCAAGGGCGTCACCGTGGTCGACGACGGCACCATGGCCTCGCGCCGCGGCTCGCTGTCGATCGACGACGAGGGCACGCCGACCAACCGCACCATGCTGATCGAGGACGGCATCCTGGTCGGCTACATGCAGGACCGCCAGAACGCACGCCTGATGGGCATGAAGCCGACCGGCAACGGCCGGCGGCAGAGCTATGCCCACGTGCCGATGCCGCGCATGACCAACACCTACATGCTGGCGGGCGACCGCGACCCGGCCGAGATCATCGCCTCGGTGAAGAACGGCATGTATGCCGCCAATTTCGGCGGCGGCCAGGTCGACATCACCTCGGGCAAATACGTGTTCCAGTGCACCGAGGCCTACAAGATCGAGAACGGCAAGCTCGGCGCGCCGCTGAAGGGCGCCATGCTGATCGGCAACGGGCCGACCGATCTCCACAGGATCACCATGATCGGCAACGATCTTGAGCTGGATACGGGAATCGGCACCTGCGGCAAGAACGGCCAGGGCGTGCCGGTCGGCGTCGGCCAGCCGACGCTCAGGATGGAACGGATTACGGTCGGAGGAACGGGCTAGTGAGCAGCGGAAACGAAGTCGTGGCGGCCAAGCCGACCAGCTGGCGCGGACAGGCCGTACAGCTGGCCGCGATCGTGGCCGTCGTGTTCCTCGCCAAGGGCGCGATCGCCGAGCCGTTCTACGTGCCGTCGGGCTCAATGGAGCCGACGCTGCTGATCGGCGACGCGCTGGTCGCCTCGAAATATCCCTATGGCTACGGCGCGGCGTCGCTGCCGATCCAGATCACGCTGCCGGAGACCGGCCGGGTGTTCGGCGAGACGCCGAAGCGCGGCGACGTCGTCGTGTTCCGCTGGCCGGGCGACCGCTCGCAGGCCTGGGTCAAGCGCGTGGTCGGGCTGCCCGGCGATCGCATCCAGATGCGGCAGGGACAGCTCTTCATCAACGATCATGCTGCGGCGCTGAAGCCCGACGGCACCGGCTTTGCTGAAGACGATCGCGGCGGCGGCGAGGACGCCAATCGCTATGTCGAGACGCTGCCGAACGGTGTCAGCCACGCGATCTTCAAGATCCGCGACAATGGCCGGCTCGACAACACGCCCGAGGTGACGGTGCCGCCCGGCAATCTGTTCGTGCTCGGCGACAACCGGGACAATTCCGCCGACAGCCGCGTGCCGGTGCGCGACGGCGGCGTCGGCCTGTTGCCGATCGACAATCTGATCGGCCGCGCGGACGCGGTGGTCGGCTCCTGGGACATGGGCATCCGCAGCCAGCCGGTCTGGACCTGGCTCTCCGGCTTCCGCCTCGCGCGTTTCTTCACCTCGGTGCAGTGAGTAGGTCAACGTGACCTTCGACGACGTCAGGACCCTGGTGCTGGCGTGGCCGGAGGTCGAGGACGGCACGTCCTACGGAACACCGGCGCTGAAGGTGCGCAAGAAGATGCTGGTGCGGCTCAAGGAGGACGGCGACAGCCTGGTGATGCCGGGCGTGCCGCCGGATGAGCGCGACATGCTGGTCGAGAGCCAGCCCAGGCTCTTCTATTTCACCGATCACTATCGCGATTATCCGACCGTGCTGATCCGCCTGTCGAAAGCCAAACGTGCGACCGTCGAGCCGCTGCTGCGCCGGCACTGGCGCACGCTGGCCTCGAAGAAGGCGGTTCGGGATTACGATGCGACGGCAACGTCGTGACGCAAGACGAATTCCTCGCCGCGGCACTGCGCAACCCAGTCAATCCAGCGATCACAGGCGAGCTTGACCGCCTCGGTCTGCCTGATGCCTGGCTGGTGGCCGGCTGCCTGGTGCAGAGCGTGTGGAACGTGCTGACAACGCGGCCGCTCGATCATGGTATCAGCGACTACGACGTCTTCTATTTCGATTCCGACACGTCATGGGAGGCCGAGGACGCCGTCATCCGCGACCTCACGGCGCGACTCGGCCATCTCGGCGCCGCGATCGAGGTGCGCAACCAGGCCCGCGTCCATCTCTGGTATCCCGGCAAGCACGGCGTGCCCTACCCTGCGCTGTCACGTTCGACCGACGGCATCGATCGCTTCCTCAGCGCGAACGTGCAGGTCGGCATCCGGCGTAGTGCGAGCGGTTACGACGTTTATGCGCCGAGCGGTTTCGACGATGTCGCCGACATGATCGTGCGGCCGAACCGGACCGCGAATTTTTCCGCGGCGAATTACGCCAAGAAGGCAGCGCGATGGAAGACGCTGTGGCCGGAGATCACGGTGATCGCGGCGGAGTAGCCTGTCGTTCCTGCGAACAGGTTCGCAGGGACGACGCTTTGTGTGCGGCCGTTACCGCACCACGCCCGACGTGAACCCCGCCTTGCGGCGCGGCGGCTTGATCTCCTTCTTGAGGAAGCAGTGCGCGTCGCGGCCGGCATAGCCGGGCCGGGCGTAGGTCCAGGCGCGGCACTTGTTGTCAGCGGTGCAGGCGGCCTGGCAGGCCTCGTCGCCGTCGCTGCTCTTCAGTTCGAAATTCTTGTAGTCGCCGCCGAGGCGGTCGATCGAGGTTTCGATGGCGCCGTTGCGCGGTTCGACCACGCCGGCGCCGCGCACCCCGGAGACGCAGCAAACGTCCTGCACCCGCGGCGGCACGCTGTTCTTCAGCCAGCACACCGCGCCGTTGTTGGAATCGGTCGGATAGTTGAAGCTCCAGGCGCGACAGCGGCGGTCGCGCTCGCAGGTCAGCGCGCAATCGGCGGGGTCACCCGACGTCACCGGCGCGTTCAGATAGTCTCCGCCGGGACGGTCGAAATTGGTTTGCGCCAATGCCGGGCGCGTGACGGCAACGGCCGACAAGACCGCGAACATCACCACACACGCCCTAAAGAGGCGGCCTATCCCCATGACATTGCTTTCAAATTCGTACAGCCCCGCGCATCCCGCGGGGCGTCATTTGAACGCCATGAACCTGTACGGCTGATGAACGGCGCGGCAGCGGCGGGTGCGACAACACCGCCGTCCGCACGCGTTCGGGGCGCGGGCCGGGATTAGAAGGCGTATTCCTGATAGGCCGGTTCCACGGAGCCCTTCCAGGGCCCGTTGAACTTCTCCAGCATCTCCTCGGCCGGCGAGCGGCCGGTCTCGATGATGCGCTCAAGCGGTTCGAGGAAGCGGCTCTCGTCGCGTCCGAGATGGTCGATCCGGCCGCGCCGGCGCAATCCGGCATGCGACAGGACCAGGCACTCCTTGGCGATCTCGAACAGATAGCGGTCCTTGATCCGTGCCTTGAAGCCGAAGCGCGGCACGTCATCGCGCAGCGCCTGCCGCTCCGCCGCGGTCCAGTGCCGGACGATATCCCAGGCGGCATCGAGGCTGTCATTATCGTAGAGCAGCCCGACCCAGAACGCCGGCAGCGCCGGCAGCCGGCCCCACGGCACGCCGTCGGCGCCGCGCATTTCGAGATAACGCTTCAGCCGCACCTCGGGGAAGATCGTCGAGAGGTGGTTGGCCCAGTCCGACAGCGTCGGCCGCTCGCCGGGGAGAATCTTGTTGTTGCCGGCGAAGAAATCGCGGAACGACGAGCCGGAGACGTCGATATATTCCTCGCCGCGCTTGACGAAATACATCGGCACGTCGAGCGCGTAATCGACATAGCGCTCGAACCCCATGCCGTCCTCGAACGCGAACGGAATCATGCCCGAGCGCGCATTGTCGGTGTCGCGCCAGATTTCGGAGCGGAACGACAGGAAGCCGTTCGGTTTGCCTTCGGTGAACGGCGAATTGGCGAACAGAGCGGTCGCGATCGGCTGCAACGCCAGCGACACCCGCAGCTTCTTCACCATGTCGGCTTCGGAGGAGAAGTCGAGATTGGTCTGCACCGTGCAGGTCCGGAACATCATGTCGAGGCCGTATTGGCCGACCTTCGGCATGTAGTTGCGCATGATCTTGTAGCGGCCCTTCGGCATCACCGGGATCTGCGCGCGCGACCAGGACGGCGTCATGCCGAGGCCGAGGAAGCCGATGCCGAGCGGGGTTGCGACCTCCCGCACCTGCGCCAGATGTGCCATCAACTCCGACTGCGTCTGGTGCACGGTCTCGACCGGCGCGCCCGACAATTCGAACTGCCCGCCCGGCTCGAGCGAAATCGCGCCGCCGCCGGTGACGTCATAAAGCCCGATGATGTTGCCGCGCTCCACGATCGGCTCCCAGCCGAGCAGGAGCTTCATGCCCTCGAGCAACGCGCCGATACCCTTGACGCCCTCATAGGGCACGGGCTGGTGGCCCTCGAGCGTGAACGGGGTCTTCTCGTGCTCGGTGCCGATCCGGAATTCGGACTCGGGCTTCACGCCGGCTTCAATCCACGCCACGAGTTCGTCGCGCGACTGCAGCGGCGTCATGTCGATCTGGTCACGCGCCATAAAAAATCCAACTCAAGGGCGCTTCGATCGAAGGCGCGCGGTGGCAGGGACATCCGCGGGCCATGCCGGCCGCGGATGATGGGATCAGGACTATCATCGGGCGGGCACGCCGTCTCGCGCGGGTGCGGCCTTGGTATCGCTCTTTGCATCGGTCTCGCCGCAGGAGCAGCCGAGACGGTCGAGCAGACCGCACAGCCGTTCGGCGTCGGCGTCGGACAATTTCGAGCCGACATGCTTGTCGATCGCCGCCGAATAGGCGTTCCACATCTTCTTCTGCAGCTCGCGCCCGGCCTCGGTGATCTCGACGAACTGGCCGCGCTTGTCGATCTTGCATTCGCGCCGGGCGGCGAGCCCCTCGTCGACCAGCTTGTCGATCAGCCGCGAGGTCGAATATTGCGGGATCAGCATCTGCCGCTCGAGCTCGACCGGGCGCAGCTCGCCGGACGGCGCGCGCGACAGCTCGAGCAGGGCGTCATACCAGGCGAGCGGCGGAAAGCCGGCCTTCTTCAGATCCTGCTCGACGCAGTCCAGCACCCGGCTCGGCACCCGCATCAGGCGGATCCAGGCGGCCGTCGCCTCGCTCGATAGCTTGCGTTTCATCGTCTGGCCCTAAGTTCCCGGAACCCAGTGTACCGCACTGAATGCATCTGCATCAATCTTGACTAATTCATGCAGGCGCATGTAGGCAATCCCTCTCCGGACGCCAAGAACAAGGGAAGGAATACCCCCATGAAGCTTTATTACTCCCCCGGTGCCTGCTCCCTCTCCCCCCACATCGCCCTGCTTGAAGCCGGCCTGCCCTATGACCTGGTCAAGGTCGATCTTCGGGCCAAGAAGCTCGAAAACGGCGACGATTTCCTGCAAGTGAACCCCAAGGGCCAGGTGCCGGCGCTGGCGCTGGATACCGGCGAGATGGTCACCGAAGGCCCGATCATCATCCAGATGATCGCCGACAAGGTCGCCGACAAGAAGCTGGCGCCCGCCCGGGATTCCAACGAACGCTACAAGCTGCTCGAATGGCTGAACTACATCACGACCGAGCTGCACAAGAATCTCGGCCCGATGTTCTCGCCGGTGCTCGCCGACGACGCCAAGGCGTTTTTCAAGGACCGCGCCATGGGCAAGTTCAAATATGTCGACAGCCAGCTCGCCGGCCGCGAATATCTGATGGGCAGCCAGTTCACGGTCGCCGACGGCTACCTCTTCACCATGATCATGTGGGCGCAAGACCGGCTCGGCTTCGATCTCTCCGGCCTGCCGAACGTGACGGCCTACAAGGCCCGCGTCGCGGCGCGCCCGAAGGTGCAGGAAGCGCTGAAGAAGGAAGGCCTGCTGAAAGCGGCCTGAGCTCTCGAAGCTGCTTCATCGGACGTGAAAGGGCCGGATAGCATCCGGCCCTTTTGTTTGGGCCGCCCGATCGGGTCAGCCCCAAATCTGCAATTTTCAGCAGTTTGTCCGCTTCCACGTAAGCGCGCCTTCGCTATCCCGCGAATACCGCAGCCGGGATTCGGCAACCATTTGCCCGATCGGACGTAGCCGGATTGCTGCCTCATCCAGCGGGAGATGCGCATGAGTAGCTCTCTATCCAGCAACGCCGCCGACCGGATGGTCGAGGTCCTGGCGGGCTCGACGGCGCTGCTGGCAAATTCCAGCGACGGACTCTCCGACCTGCCACTCCCGGTGACATCTGTGCTGCCTGACGACGGCACGGCCGATACGGCTGCCGGCCCGCCGGCCCACAGCCTGATCGATCCGGTACCGGCGGCAAATGCGCTGGACGGCGCGACGTCCCTGCTCGGCGACGGCGCCGCAGCCGCGGCCGGTTCCGACCTGCCCCTGGTCGGGAGCTTGCTGAACACGAGCGAGCTGCCGGTGATCGGCATTGTGTTGAACGCCGCATTGCCCGTCGAGCCGGATTCGACAGCGCTCGCAGCATCGGGCGGAGCGCTGCAACCGGTGCTCGACACCGCCACGACCGCGGTTCAAGGCGGCGTCCATTCCTCAGCCGGTGTCCTGTCCCAGGCGACCGCACTGCCCGACATGCTTCATGGCCTCACCAATCTCGGACAGGCGATCGATCTCGGCAACATCAGCACCATCGGGACCAGCAATGGCGGCCATGCCAATCTGGTCGCCGACATTCTGGTCGTGCCGGGACAAATCCTTGCCGGCAATCTCGGCGAGACGGTCGCGCATCTCGGCGCCGATATCAGCGGCGTGATTCATGCCGTCTCGGGGCTGGTTGATACGGCAGTCTCCGATGTCAGCGGTCTGCTGAGCCCGGTCACCGGACTGGTCAGCCAGCTGACGCACGGCTTGCTCGATGGCGGCCTGCTCAATCTCGGCGGCGACACCGCAGGCAACGGACCGCTCGGCGGCTTGCTTGGCGGCCTCATTGGCTCCGGCAGCGGCCATTTGGCCGGCGTCACGATCGGCCCGCATCTGCTCGACCTCGGCGCTCTCACCGGCACGCACGAGCTCAACATTCCGAGTCTCAACATTCCGAGTCTCGGCGGCGTCGGCGCCGACGGGTTGGCCGGCAATCTGCTCGGCAGTCTCAACCTCAGTCTGCTCGGCGACAGCAGCGCCGCCGGACACGCCGCGAGCGCGCCGGCCTCCACACCGGTCGATCTCGGCACGATCGGGCATGACCTGCTCTCGCCGCTCACACATGGTCACGGCATCCTTGATGCGCACGGCACACACATCCTCTGAGATTGCCGCAAATCGGCGGATGCGCGCGATCGCCGCGCTTCCGCAACTCCCTCTCCATGTCCATTGGGCATCACAGGCTTGAACATCCGCGGGGCGCGATGATCGGTCAGGGCAAACGCTTCTCCTCACTGCCGGTTGAAATCCGGGATGCGATCACGGCCGTGCGCGGCGCGCTGGTTGCCGTGGCGATGGCGAGCGGCCTCGTCAATCTGTTGATGCTGGTCGGCCCGGTGTTCATGCTGCAGACCTATGACCGCGTGCTGCCGAGCCGCAGCATCCCAACCCTGGTCGGCCTGCTCGTGATCGCGCTGGTGCTGCTCGTCGTGCAGGCCGGCGTCGATGTGCTGCGCAGCCGGCTGTTGGCGCGCATCGCCGAAATCTTCGACGAGAGCATTCGCGGCGCCGTGTTCGACAGCGTGCAGCATGCTTCGCTGAGCCGGCCGAACGGCGACGGCCTGCAGATCATGCGCGACCTCGACAGCATTCGAGGCTTCATCGCCGGCAGCGGCCTGGTCGCGATCTTCGACCTGCCATGGACCCCGCTCTACATCATCGTCTGCACGCTGTTTCATCCGCTGATGGGGCTCGCAGTCGCCGGCGGCGCGATCGCGCTGGCACTGATCACGGTCGCCGCCGAGCTGTTCACGCGCGCGCCGACGCGCGCGCTGGTCGCGCTCGCCTCGTCGCGGCGGCAGATGGCGGAGACCGCATTCTACCACGCGCCCGTGGTGCACGCGCTCGGCATGCAGCAGCGGATGGCCGAGCTGTGGTCGGACCGCACGCAGGCCTATCTCAACATGCAGCGCGTGACCTCCGATTTGACCGGCACGTTCGGCAGCGCCTCGCGCTTCCTGCGCATGATCCTGCAATCCGGCGTGCTGGCACTCGGCGCCTGGCTCGTTATCAATCAGCAGGCCACCGCCGGCGTGATGCTGGCCGCAACCATTCTCTCGATCCGCGCGCTGGCGCCGATCGAGCTTGCGATCGCCAATTGGCGCAGCTTCATCGCGGTCCGCGCCAGCGTCGGCCAGCTTGCCGAAGCCCTGGCGGCGGTGCCGTCGCGGTCGGCGTTCACGCCTTTGCCCGCGCCGAAGAACGAGGTCCGTGTCACCTCGATCAGCCTGACCGCACCGGCCTCCGATGCCGTGGTGCTGCACGAGGTGAGCTTTGCACTGCGCGCCGGCAATGCGGTCGCGGTGGTCGGCCCCAGCGGCTCCGGCAAGTCGACCCTGGCGCGCGCGCTGGTCGGCATCGGCGCACCGGTGCGTGGAGTGATCCGGATCGACGGCGCGACGCTGGCGCAATGGGATCCGCTCGCGCTGGGCCCGTCGATCGGCTACCTGCCGCAGGACGTCGCATTGTTCCGCGGGACCGTCGCCGAGAACATCTCCCGCTTCGCAGCTAGCCCGGACGCCGGCAGGTTGCTGGCCGCCGCGCGCGAGGCCGGCGTACACGAGCTGATCCTCCGGCTGCCTGACGGTTATGAGACCGAGGTCGGCGACGGCGGCCTGATGCTGTCGGGCGGCCAGCGGCAGCGCATTGCGCTGGCCCGCGCGCTCTATGGCGATCCGTTCCTGGTGGTGCTCGACGAGCCGAACTCGAATCTGGACTCCGAGGGCGAGCGCGCGCTGATCCATGCTATCGCGCGCGTCCGTGCTCGCGGCGGCATCGTGGTCGTGATCGCGCATCGGCCCGCGGTGCTGCAGGCGGTCGATCACATGCTGGTGCTGAACGAAGGACGCATGCAGGCGTTCGGCACCACGGCTGCAGTGCTGCCGCTGCTGGTGCCGAAGGCTGCGCAGCCGGCACCGGCGCGCCGCAAGCGCAAGAAGGACGCGGAGCCCCGGCAAAATGCCTAGCGCCCGGCAATCGGTCCATCACCACATCCTGGCGGTCGCGATGGCCGCGGCGTTCCTCGTCGCCAGCATCGGCATCATGGGCGCGGCCACCAGGATGTCGGGCGCGATCATCTCGCAGGGATCGCTGGTGGTCGAATCCAGCGTCAAGAAGGTGCAGCACCCCTCCGGCGGTGTCGCCAAGAAGCTGCTGGTCGAGGACGGCGCCCGCGTCGCCAAGGACGATTTGCTGATCCTGATGGACGAGACGGTGGCACAAGCCAACCTCACCGCCGTGACCAAGAGCCTGTGGGAGCTCGAGGCGCGCCGCGCGCGGCTACAGGCCGAACGCGACGGTGACGCCGAGATCGTATTTCCCGACAGCGTGGCATCGCTCAGCGACCCCGCGGCGCAGGCCGTCGTCTCGGGCGAGCGTCGGTTCTTCCAGCTGCGCAAGGACGCCAATGACGGGCAGAAGCAGCAGTTGAAGGAGCAGATCGCGCAGCTCAAGGAGCAGATCGGCGGCATGCAGGACCAGTTGAGCGCCAAGAAGCAGGAAGCCGATTTGATCGCCAACGAGCTGACCGGCGTGCAGCAGCTCTGGGAACAGCGCCTAGTCTCGCTGTCTCGTCTAAGCGCGCTGCAGCGCGATTCGGCGCGGCTGCTCGGCGAGCGCGGCCAGCTCACCGCATCGATCGCGCAGGCCAAGGGCAAGATCTCGGAGACCGAGCTGAAGATCCTGCAGGTCGATCAGGATTTCCGCTCCGGCGTCGCCAAGGAGCTCGCCGACATCAGGGCCAAATATGCCGACGCGATCGAGAAGCAGGTCACCGCGAAGGACCAGACCGAGAAGCTCGAGATCCGCGCGCCGCAGGCCGGCGTCGTGCACGATCTCACCATCCACACCCAGGGCGGCGTCATCGCGGCCGGCGAAACGATCATGACCATCGTGCCCGACCAGGACAATCTGATCGTGGAAACTCATGTTGCACCGCAGGATATCGATCAGGTCAAGCTCGGCGCATCCGCGGTGCTGCGCTTCACCAATTTCAACCAGCGCACCACGCCGGAGATCGAGGGCGAGGTCAGCCGGATCGGCGCCGATGTGTCGCGGGACGACAAGACGACCCCGACCTACTTCCTTGTCCGCATTGCGATTCCAGCGCCGGAGCTGAACAAGCTCGCGACCGCGCATCTGCTGCCGGGCATGCCGCTCGAGGTGTTCATCCCGACCAGCGAGCGCACGGTGCTGTCGTATCTGATGAAGCCGCTGGCGGACCAGGTGCACCGCGCCTTCAGGGAGAAATGAGCGGTGCAAACTTTCGGCGCGCCGTGGATCAAATCAAATTTAATCCGCATTCTACCGGTTAAGACTAAGTCGGCGTACTTCCGGCTGAGGGCGTTGCCGTCCTTGTTCGTGCGATCCAACTGACCGACTATGACCTGCGGCGCGCCCTCGGCTCCAACTGGTCTGAAAATGTGACGATCGTCTCCACGCTTTTATTGACCAGCACGCTCGTCGGGCTGGCAACCAGTTTGTACTTTCGGGTTTGGACATTGATGCTGGTGTCGCCGCTGATCGCGGTGCTCGCGGCAATCGTGCTCCAGTCCGACGGCTATGCATTTGCCACCGGCGCCCCGATCCTGGTCGCCTGCCTCGCATTCAGCCAGATCGCCTATCTCGCCGGCGCCTTGCTGTTGCCGGACAATGACGGCTCAATGGCGGAAGAAATCGACGGCGTTCCACGCCGCGGCCGCGAGCACAAGATCAACGGCCAGAACCAGTAGTGCAAGGCCTGTCCATGACGGGCCCTTGCCGCGCAGTCGCAGCGGATTCCATCGTCGCGGCGCCGGCCACGAACGCTTGCCCGCGGTTTCAGTGACCCCATGCTTGAGCACAACACCCATTTGCACGACACCCGAGCCTGATCGTCTCTGGCGATCAACCAGCAAGAGTGATGCCAGCAGCGTGGTGCCAGTTGGGAGCAGGCGTGGCGGGACTTTGACCGCCGTGACCGTCGCACAACAGGATCAAGTCGGATCGATGACCGGCTTGATCCTGTACGATGTGTCCCGGAGAGAGACGGCGCTTACGCCGCCTGCTTCTTCGGCGGGAAGCGGCCGTAGAAGGTTTCGCCCTTGGCGGCCATCTCCTCGAGCAGCTTCGGCGGCGTGAAGCGCGAGCCGTATTTCTTCTCGAAGGCGTGGCAGAGCGCGACGAAGTTCTTCGTGCCCATGAAGTCAATGTAGGACAGCGCCCCGCCAGTGAACGGCGCGAAGCCGAAGCCGAGGATCGAGCCGACATCGGCCTCGCGCACGTCGGTGATGACGTGATCCTCGACGGTGCGCGCGGCTTCCACCGCCTGCACCACCAGGAAGCGCTGCTTCAACTCCTCGACGCTGAGCGTATCCGGATCGAGCTGCTTCGGCTGCAGATCGGCGAGCCCCGGCCACAGGCTCTTCTGACCCTTGCCCTTCTCGGGATAGTCGTAGAAGCCCTTGCCGTTCTTGCGGCCGAAGCGGCCCTGCTTCTCGACCATCTCGACGATCAGCTTCTTCTGCGCCTGGTCGATCGCGTTGGGACCGAGATCGGCCTCGGTCGCCTTGGTGATCTTGAGGCCGAGATCGAGCGCGACCTCGTCCTGCAGCGACAGCGGCCCAACTGGCATGCCGGCCATCCTGGCGGTGTTCTCGATCATCGCCGGCGGCACGCCTTCGAGCAGCATCTCGTTGCCCTCGGAGATATAACGCATCACGCAGCGGTTGGCGAAGAAGCCGCGGCTATCGTTGACCACGATGGGCGTCTTACCAATCGCGCGGACATAGTCGAGCGCGGTCGCCAGCGCGACATCGCCGGTGTTCTTGCCGAGGATGATCTCGACCAGCATCATCTTCTCGACCGGCGAGAAGAAGTGGATGCCGATGAACTTGCCCTGGTCCTTGAACTCCTCGGCCAGCGAGTTGATCGGCAAGGTCGAGGTGTTGGAGGCGAAGATCGCACCCGGCTTCAGCAGCGGCTGCGCCTTGGCATAGGTGTCGGCCTTGACCTTGCGGTCCTCGAACACCGCCTCGATGACAAGGTCGCAGTCCGAGATCACGTTGTAGTCTGATGTCGCCGAGATCCGCGCCAGGATGGCGTCGGCCGCCTCCTGCTTCATCCGACCCTTCGCGATCAGCCCGTCGACAACGGTCTTGGCGTGGCCCTTGCCCTTGTCGGCGCTCTCCTGGTCGCGATCGACCAGCACGACGTCGATGCCGGCCTGCGCCGAGACATAACCGACGCTGGCGCCCATGAAGCCGGCGCCGATCACGGCAAGCTTCTTGACCTTGGTCGGCGGCACGCCGGCCGGGCGGCGGGCGCCCTTGTTCAGCTCCTGCATCGACAGGAACAGCGAGCGGATCATCGCCGCCGCTTCCTTCGAGCGCAGCACTTTGGCGAAGTAGCGCGACTCGACGCGCAGCGCAGCGTCGATCGGCAGCTGCAGGCCCTCATAGACGCAGCTCATGATGGCGCGCGCGGCCGGATAATTGTCGTAGGTCTCGCGACGATAGATCGCGTTTCCGGCCGGGAACATCTGCATGCCGGCCTTCGAGAAAACGGGGCCGCCGGGCAGCTTGAAGCCCTTCTCGTCCCACGGCGCGACGGCCTTGCCGCCACCCTTGATCCAGTCCTTCGCCGCCTTGATCAGATCGGCCGCGGGCACCACGGCGTGAATCAGATTGAGCGCCTTCGCGCGGGTGAGATTGACGGCCTCGCCCTTGAGCAGCAGTTGCATCGCATCAGCCGGCTGCACGAGACGCGGCACGCGCTGGGTACCGCCGGCGCCGGGGAACAGGCCGACCTTCATCTCGGGCAGGCCGAGCCGGGTCTTCGGGTTTTCGGCCGCGACGCGGTAGTGGCAGGCCAGCGTGATCTCGAAGCCGCCGCCAAGCGCAAGCCCGTTGATCGCGGCGACCCACGGCTTGCCCGAGGTCTCGATCGCGCGGAACGACAGCGACATCTGGCGGCTCTGCTCGAACAGCATCTGGTTCGCGGCTTCCTCGCCCTTCTCCTTGAAGAGCTGTGCGTAAGCGCGGTTCATGCCCTCGAGCATGGAGAGGTCGGCCCCGGCGCAGAACGCCTCCTTCGCCGAGGTGATCACGACGCCCTTGATCGCGGGATCGCTGGTGGTCTGCTTGATGATCTCGCCGATCTCCTGGGTGGAGACCTCGTCGAACACGTTCATCGAACGGCCCGGGATGTCCCAGGTGACGAGAGCAATGCCGTCGGCGTCGACGTCGAACTTGAAATTCTTGTAAGCCATGTTGCTCGCTCCCCTCGCCTCAGACGCGCTCGATGATGGTGGCGGTGCCCATGCCGCCGCCGATGCACAGCGTGACCAGCGCCGTCTCCTTGTTGGTGCGCTCGAGCTCGTCGAGCACGGTGCCGAGGATCATCGCGCCGGTCGCCCCGAGCGGATGGCCGAGCGCGATCGCGCCGCCGTTGACGTTGATCTTGGCATTGTCGATGTCGAAGGCCTGGATGTAGCGCAGCACCACCGAGGCGAACGCCTCGTTGAGCTCGAACAGGTCGATGTCCGACTTCTTCATGCCGGAGCGCTCGAACAGCTTTTCGGTGACGTCGACGGGGCCGGTCAGCATCATCGCGGGCTCCGAGCCGATATTGGCGAAGGCACGGATCTTCGCCCGCGGCTTCAGGCCATGCTTCGCTCCTGCCTCCTTGCTGCCGAGCAGCACGGCGCCGGCGCCGTCGACGATGCCGGAGGAGTTGCCCGCGTGATGCACGTAATTGACCTTCTCGACCTCCGGATGCGACTGGATCGCCACGGCGTCGAAGCCGGCCATCGCGGCCATCGCCGCGAATGACGGTTGCAGCTGCGCCAGCGACTGCATCGTCGTGGTCGGGCGCATATGCTCGTCCTTGGCAAGGATGGTCAGGCCGTTGATGTCCTTGACCGGCACCACCGACTTGTTGAACCGGCCCTCGTCCCAGGACTTCGCCGCGCGCTGCTGGCTCTGCACCGCATAGGCGTCGACGTCGTCGCGCGAGAAGCCGTATTTGGTCGCGATCAGATCGGCCGAGATGCCCTGCGGCATGAAATAGGCGGGCACCGCCATCGAGGGATCCATCGGCCAGGCGCCGCCGGACGCGCCGATGCCGACGCGGCTCATCGATTCCGCGCCGCCGCCGATCACGAGCTCATGCTGGCCGGCCATGATCTGGGCCGCGGCGAAGTTCACGGCATCGAGGCCGGAGGCGCAGAAGCGGCTGATCTGCACGCCCGGCACCTTCTCGCCGAGGCCGGCGTTCAGCGCCGCGAAACGGGCGATGTCGGACCCGGCCTCGCCGACTGGATCGACCACGCCGAGCACCACGTCGTCGACGGAATCCTCAGGCAGATTGTTGCGCTCCTTGAGCGCCTTCAGCGGCACCGTGGCGAGCGCCAGCGCGGTGACCTCGTGGAGCGCGCCATCGGCCTTGCCGCGGCCGCGCGGGGTACGAACGTGATCGTAGATGTATGCCTCAGGCATGACGCCCTCCTTGATATGAGGATCATAATATATACGGAAGGAAGCGCCGCCGCAGCACTGCGGCGGCAATTATTCAGAACGCTTCCGCGGCCAGTTCCATCGTGGTGGCGCTGCCGCTCTGGATCCTGGCCAGATGCACGGCGGTCTCCGGCAGCAGCCGCTCCATGAAGAAGCGGCCGGTGACGAGCTTGGTGTTGAGGTAAGGCGTGGCGCCGGCCGCAGCCTTGTCCTGCGCGACCTTGGCCATCTTCGCCCACATGTAGCCGAGCGCGACCAGGCCGAACAATTTCATGTAATCGGTCGCGGCCGCGCCGGCATTGTCGGGCTTGGTCAGCGCGTTCTGCATCAGCCAGCCGGTGGCCTGCTGCAGATGGCCGAGAGCGGCCGAAAGCGGGGTCACGAACGGCTTCATCGCCTCGTCGCCACCATGCTCCTTGGCAAAGGCGCCGACCTCACCGAAGAACGCCATCACGGCGCGGCCGCCGTCGCGCGGCAGCTTGCGGCCGACCAGGTCGAGCGCCTGGATGCCGTTGGCGCCCTCATAGATCATCGCGATGCGGGCATCGCGGACGAACTGCTCCATGCCGTGCTCGGCGATATAGCCGTGGCCGCCGAACATCTGCTGCGCGGAGACCGTGTTGGCAAAGCCGGTGTCGGTCAGGACACCCTTCAGCACCGGCGTCATCAGGCCCATGTGGTCGTCGGCGGCCTGACGATCCTTCGGGTCGTTGGAACGGTGCGCGACGTCGCTCTTCAGTGCGGTCCACACCACCATGGCGCGCGCCGCCTCGTTGAAGGCGCGGATGGTGAGCAGCGTGCGGCGCACGTCGGGATGCACGATGATCGGATCCGCGGGCTTGTCGGCCTCCTTGACGCCGGTCAGCGAGCGGCCCTGCAGGCGCTCGCGGGCATAGGCGACCGCGTTCTGATAGGCGACCTCGGACTGCGCGAGGCCCTGCACGGCGACGCCGAGGCGGGCCTCGTTCATCATCACGAACATGCCTTGCATGCCCTTGTTCTCTTCGCCGATCAGCCAGCCGGTGGCGTTGTCGTAGTTCATCACACAGGTGGAATTGCCGTGGATGCCCATCTTGTGCTCGATCGAGCCGCAGGTGACGCCGTTGCGCTGGCCGAGCGAGCCGTCGGCGTTGACCAGCACCTTGGGAACGACGAACAGCGAGACGCCCTTGATGCCGGCCGGCGCGCCTTCGATCCGCGCCAGCACGAGATGGATGATGTTCTCGGCAAGGTCATGCTCGCCGGCGGAGATGAAGATCTTGGTGCCCGTGATCTTGAAGCTGCCGTCCGGCTGACGCACGGCCTTGGTGCGAAGCAGGCCGAGATCGGTGCCGCATTGCGGCTCGGTCAGGTTCATGGTGCCGGTCCACTCGCCCGCAACCATCTTCGGCACATAGGTCTTCTTCTGCTCGGGCGTGCCGTGCACCAGCAGCGCCGCGGTCGCGCCCATGGTCAGGCCGCCATACATCGAGAACGCCATGTTGGCGGAGATCTGGAATTCGTTGACCGCCTGCGACAGCGTCACCGGCAAGCCTTGGCCACCGAATTCGGTCGGCGCCGAGAGGCCGAGCCAGCCACCCTCGGCGACCTGCTTGTAGGCGTCCTTGAAGCCCTTCGGCGTGGTGACGCTGCCGTCGTCATTGCGCTTGCAGCCTTCGAGATCGCCGGTGCGGTTGAGCGGTTGCAGCACCTCTTCGCTGAGCTTGGCGGCCTCGCCGAGGATCGCCTCGCGCACGTCGGCCGACGCGTCGGTGAAGCCGGGAAGATTGCCGTAGCGGTCGATCTGGAAAACGTCGTTGAGCAGGAAGCTGACGTCTTCGACGGGGGCTTTGTAGGTCGGCATGCTGATCTCCCGGCTGGCTCGTGGCCGCATGTGCGGCCGATGCTGCGCAGCTTGTCCTTGGGTTTGTTGGAACGGACCTTATCCGGTTCCGGAGGTCCGCGGCAGGTGCTAGCGAGACTGTGATTGCGACGTTGCGCCGCTCTGATTCATCAACTCCTCGCCCATCATGCGATGCAGCAGGTTGATCGCCTTGAGCGGGCGCACCATCACCTTGAAATGCGTGATCCGGCCGTCACCGTCGAAGGTGATGATGTCGACGCCGTTGAGCTTGATGCCGTCGATCTCGTTCTCGAATTCGAGCACCGCGCCGCTGTCGCTCTTCCATTCGCCCAGATATTTGAAGGTCGGGCCGCCGAGCACCTTGGCGGCGCTGGTCAGGTATTTGAAGGTGATGTCGCGGCCGCGCTGCGGCGTGTGCACGACCGGGCTTTCGAACACCGCGTCGGGATGCAGCAGATCCCACAAAGCGGCGGTGTCGTGGGACTTCATGTAGGCGTACCACTTGTCGAGGCCCGGCTTGCTCATTCGGACGTCTCCTGCGGCTGGGTTGTAGAAGCCTGAACATCGGCTGCGCACGAGAAGGCGGCACGCCGATCATCATATGCATATTGACGCATATGCACAGTAACGCATAAAGTCAAGCGAACTTGTGAATGGTCGATTTGGGAACTCAGATGGAGGTGGGCGTTGGCACTCGGTGACGCAATCCTCGCCTGCCTCACGGAACGTCCGATGACGGGCTACGAGCTCGCCAAGACGTTCGACGCCTCGATCGGCTTCTTCTGGAAGGCCGACCATCAGCAGATCTACCGGGAGCTCTCCCGGCTGCGCGACAAGGGCCATGTCCAGGGCCGCGAGGTGGTGCAGTCGGGCAAGCCCAACAAGCTGGTCTACACGCTGACGGCCGAGGGCCGCGCAGCGCTGAAGCATTGGGCGGCGCGGCCGAGCGTTCCGCCCTCGATCAAGGACGATTTGCTGGTCCGGCTCTATGCGCTCGACTGCGTCGACATCGAGCCGCTGCGCACCGACCTGATGGCGCGGCTGGAACATCACCGCGACCGCTATGAGCGCTACGAGCGCCTGCTCAACAAGCGCTTCCCCGACGGCACCGCGCCTGCGGCCGATGTCGGCAAGATGCTCAGTCTGCGGCTCGGGATGCGCCACGAGCGCGTCGTGGTGGAGTGGTGCGAGGAAGCGCTCGATGCGCTGTCGGCGATGTCCGGCCGCGGCAACGTCACGCCGCTCGCCGACGGCAAGCGCGAGAACAACGGCTAGAAGCAAACTCGTCACGGCTTGCCGTGTTCGTCACGCCAAGCGGAATCCGCTTTGCCTGAAAACGATAGGCCTGTCCTGATCCGGCGCAACAGGTTCCCGGAATCCCTAACTTTAAAGCCCGCCGGCTGCATTCCTTAACCCGTTATTTACCGTGACGGGAAAAAGTCAGCAGCTGAAGCAGACGACCAGCGCAGAATTCGATTGTCTCTTAACGGGAATGCGCGGGGAGGCTGCGGGCGCAGAGTATGGCGCCGGAGTCGGGACCGGACGGAATCATGAATTCGCGCGTATCGTGGAGTGTTGACGGCATCGATCCCTCCGTCCGCGACAGGGCCGAAGCGGCTGCGCGCCGCGCCGGCATGTCGCTGAACGACTGGCTCAATTCGACCGTCGGCGAACCGAGCCCGCCGGATTGGCGCATGGAGCAACGGCAGCCGATGCCGAGCCGGGAGAGCCGCGACGTCGCCGATATCCATCAGCGGCTCGACGCGATCACCCGCCAGATCGAGCAGATTGCAAAGCCGCTGTCGCGCGGCGAAGCCGTGCGCGCCGAGGTGCCGCGCGGCCAGCCCGCGGTGGCGCGACAGCTGAACGACGCGATTTCGCGCCTCGATGCGCGGCTGTCGCAAATCTCGCGGCCGCAGCCGGCGCGCGAGCCGCAGCCCCAGCCGATGCGTGAAGCGCAGATGCAGCGGGAGCCGCAGATGCAGGACCGGCAACTGGAGGAAAGGCTGCGCCAGGCGGAAGCGGTCGAGCGCGCAGCAGCCCAGGTCTACCGCCCCTCGCCGCCGCTAAGCCCGGCGTCGTTCGATTCCGCGATCGCGGAAATCGCCGCGCGCCAGAACGAGCTCGATGGCCCGGCAACGCGGCAGATGCCACAGCGCAGCGCGCCGCCGATGCAGGAGCCGGCCCCGCCGATGGCCGCCTACGCGCCGCCGCTGGCAGCGCCCGCCGGCCCGGACTTCTCCTCGCTCGAGCGTCACCTGCTCAAGATCACGAGCCAGATCGAGGCGCTGCAACGGCCCGACCACATCGAGCAGTCGATCGCGTCGTTCCGCGGCGAGCTCGCGGAAATCCGCCAGGCGATCACCGAGGCGATGCCGCGCCGCGCGATCGAGTCGATCGAGAACGAGATCCGCTCGCTGCACCACCGGATCGACGAGATCCGTCAGGACAGCAACAACGGCCAGGGCCAGGCGATTGCCGGCATCGAGCGCGCGCTGTCGGAGATCCGCGAGGCGCTGCGCACGCTGACGCCCGCCGAGCAGCTCACCGGCTACGACGAGGCGATCCGCAATCTCGGCGCCAAGCTCGACATGATCCTGCGCGCCAACGACGATCCGTCGACGGTGCACCAGCTCGAGAGCGCGATCGCGGCGCTGCGCGCCATCGTCTCCAATGTCGCCTCCAACGACGCGCTGCTGCAGCTCTCCGGGGACGTGCACGCGCTGGCGGCGAAGGTCGACCAGCTGTCGCAGATGTCGCGCGGCGACTCCTACGGCGACGCTTTCGCCGGGATCGAGCAGCGCATCGCGGCGCTGGCCTCGTCGCTGGAAGGCCGCGAGCGGCCGGCCGGCTACGACAACACCGACGCGATCGAGGGCGCCCTGCGCTCGCTGTCGGAGCGGATCGACCGTCTCCAGGTCGGCAATGACAGCTCGTCGGCCTTCACCCATCTCGAACAGCGCGTCTCCTATCTGCTCGAACGCCTTGAATCGGCCGACCAGCGCTCCGGCAATCTCGGCCGGGTCGAGGAGGGGCTGCATGACATCATGCGGCACCTCGAGGCGCAGCACGCCCATCTCGCCTCGCTCGCCGACGCCACCCGCAACACCGTCAACACATCGGCGCCGCAGCCGATGATGGACAGCGGCATCGTCGATCTGGTGAAGCGCGAGCTGTCCGACATCCGCTTCAGCCAGTCGGAAACCGATCGCCGCACCCAGGATTCGCTGGAGACGGTTCACAACACGCTCGGCCATGTCGTCGACCGGCTGGCGATGATCGAGAACGATCTGCGCACGGTGCGCAGCGCGCCGCCGCCGGCTCCGCCCGCCCCCGCGCCGGCCGAGCTGCGGATGGACGCACCGCGGATGGAGATGCCGCGCGCGGCGATGCCGCAGCCGGTCGCACATCCCCAACCTGAATCGTACAGGCCGGACTCGTACCGGCCCGAACTACCCAATCCTGCGCTGGCGCAGGAGCACTTCATGTCCGCGCCGCGCGAATTCCATGCCGCGCAGCCGGTCGAGAGCCCGCCGCCGCCGCTGCCGCCGCGCGCGATCAGCGAGATCCTTGAGCCGCACGCGGCGTCCGCGCGCGCTGTGATCGCACCGGAACTGCCGCCGGATCATCCGCTCGAGCCGGGTACGCGCCCGTCGGGCCGGGTGTCGTCGCCGTCGGAGCGGATCGCGGATTCCGAGCGCGCGATCTCTGATCTTCCTGCGGGCAAGAAGGAGCCGGTCTCGACCTCGAGCTTCATCGCCGCCGCGCGCCGCGCCGCGCAGGCCGCCGCCGCACAGCCCGTCAACGAGAAGGCGGCGCGCGCAGCGAGCAAGGCCGCCGCCAAGGCCAAGGAGAAGGCCGACAAGGCGGCGAAGGCTGCCGCCAAATCCGGCGCCAAGGCCGACGCACCGGCGACCGGCGCGGCGGAGGCCCAGCCGTCGACCATCACCTCCAAGATCCGCTCGCTGCTGGTCGGTGCCAGCGTGGTCGTGATCCTGCTCTCCACTGCCAAGATGGCGATGAACCTGCTCGACAGCAGCTCCGCGCCACAGGCGCCGGCGATCGAGCAGCGCGAGCCGGCGGCGCCCGCCGTGCAGCCGCCCGCCGACATTCCCGTCACCCCTGCGCCGTCGGCGCCCGCCGCGCCGGGCCCATCGATGACCTCGCCGACCCCGCTCGGCCGCCAGTCCAACAACACGCCGGCGCCGAACACGCTCGACGCCGCGCAGGTGACGATCCCTCAGGCCCCTGCGCCGGCACCCGCCGCCGCGCCGGACCCGGCCGTGGCGACGCCCGCGGCCGCCGCCAACGACGTCACCGGCAGCATTCCAACCGCGCCACCGCTCGGCGGCAAGCTCGCAACGATCCAGATTCCGGCGGGCGAAAAGCTGCCCGACGCGATCGGCGGTCCGGCGCTGCGCACGGCCGCGATCAAGGGCGATGCGGCCGCGGCCTATGAAGTCGGCGTCCGCTTTGCCGAGGGCAAGGGCGTGACCGCCAACGTCGACGAGGCCGCCAAATGGTATGGCCGCGCGGCACAGGCCGGTGTGGTGCCCGCGATGTTCCGGCTCGGCACCTTCTACGAGAAGGGCCTCAGCGTGAAGCGCGACTTCGATACCGCACGGCGCTTCTATGTGCAGGCCGCCGAGCGCGGCAACGCCAAGGCGATGCATAACCTCGCCGTGCTCGACGCCGATGGCGGCGGCAAGGGCGCCGACTACAAGAGCGCCGCGCAATGGTTCCGCAAGGCGGCCGATCGCGGCGTCGCCGACAGCCAGGTCAATCTCGGCATCCTCTATGCCCGCGGCATCGGGGTCGAACAGAACCTCGCCGAGTCCTTCAAATGGTTCAGCCTCGCGGCCGCACAGGGCGACGCCGACGCCGGCCACAAGCGCGACGATATTGCCAAGCGGCTCGACCCGCAGTCACTGGCCGCCGCCAAGCTTGCGATCCAGACCTTTACTCCCGAACCGCAGCCGAGCGATGCGGTCAACGTGCCGGCCCCGGCCGGCGGCTGGGACGGCGCCCCCGCGCAGCCTGCGGCGGCGAAGCCGGTCAGGCAGCCGTCGAAGCGGACCGCGGCGCTGGCCGCACCGGCTCATTAAAGCGAGGCTAGCTGCGGCGCCGCTGTCCTGTACCTCCGCCCTCCTGCCGTGTAGACAGGCGCGTAGTCGCGCGCCAATCGCGCCTGCGTTCCGGAGGGTCAGGCTTGTCCGTCGACGATCGTCAGGATGATGGAACGGGCCATCGTTCGTCGCCGACCGGTCCCCGCGTCGCGCCGCCGCGTCAGACGCCGTCTCCATTTGCTGCGCGTCCCAACACTCCGCCTTCGCCGCCTCCACCCGCGCAGGTCAACGCGGCATCGCCGCCGCGCACCTTCCGGTTCTCGCTGTGGTCCGTCGTCATCTTCGTGCTGCTGTTGTCGAGCGTCGCCATTCAGGCCTATCGCGACCTGTCGCGGCCGGGTGCCTGGGATTTTTGGCGCGAGACCTACATCGCGGCGAGCATGACGTCGGCGGTGATATCAGACGTCGACATCGACGGGTCGGGCCGCGGCCGGCGCGCGCTGGCGATCAGCGGCAAGATCGGCTCGGCCAGTGCGAGCTGGTTCCGCGACCGCCTCAGCGAGGCGCGTCTCGCCGCCGGCGATGCCGTGCTGCTGTCGTCGCAGGGCGGCGCGCTGAACCAGGCCGCGATCATGGGCGAGGTCATCCGCACACACGGGCTCGTCACCGCGGTCGCCACCGCAGACGCCTCGGGCAAGCTGCGCCCCGCGGCCTGCGCCAGTGCCTGCGTCCTGGTCTATGCCGGCGGCGCGACCCGCTACGGCATCGCCGGCTCGCGGCTCGGCGTACATCGCTTCACGACCAGCGCACCGGTCAGCGATCCGCTTGCCGAGGCCCAACGCATCCAGGGCATGGTGCTTGGCTACATGACCAAGATGGGCGTCTCTTCCGGGATCGTCGAGGCGATGTCGCAGACCTCGGATATCCGCTGGCTGAGCCCGAAGGAAGCGCTCGCGCTGAACCTGATCACGACGCCGGTCGATCAGCCCTGAGCCGATACAGATGTCATTAATCTGAATTATCAACCACGTGCGCAACCGAGCGGCAACGTGCGGCGAAAAATGCCACCCGGAGCGGAATCTTTAGTCCCTCCTCCCGCCGAATTCGGTTATGCAAGAACGCGGCAATCGACCCGCGTTCGCCTGCGCCTCGCGCGCCGACCGGATTCGTTCAGCCGGAGAATGCCCGACCCGAACGACATCACGCCGTGATGCGGCCTTGCGCCCCAGCATGCGGCGAACCGACAAGAAGCGACGCGCGTGCAGCTCTACCTCCCGATCGCCGACATTCCGGTCAATGTCTTCCTCATCCTGGCGATGGGCGCGGCGGTGGGATTCGTCTCCGGCATGTTCGGGATCGGCGGCGGCTTCCTGATGACGCCGCTCCTGATCTTCGTCGGCATCGCGCCCGCGGTCGCGGTGGCCTCGGTCGCCAGCCACATCGCAGCCTCCTCGTTCTCCGGCGCGATCTCCTATTGGCGCAGGCGCGCGATCGACCCGTTGCTGGCGGCAGTGCTGCTGGTCGGAGGCACACTCGGCACCGCGCTCGGGGTGTGGACCTTCACCTTCCTGCGCTCGCTCGGCCAGCTCGACCTGATGATCGCGCTGTCCTACGTCATCCTGCTGACGACGGTCGGCGGGCTGATGTTCTGGGAAGGCCTGCGCGCGATGCTGCGCGCCCGCGGCGGACGCCCGGTCGCGCTGCGCAAGCCGGGCAGCCATGGCTGGATCCACGGCCTCCCGCTGAAGCTGCGCTTCAAGCGCTCCAAGATCTATCTCTCGGTCATTCCGGTCGTCGTGGTCGGGCTCGTGATCGGCTTCATCGGGGCGGTCATGGGCATCGGCGGCGGCTTCATCCTGGTGCCGCTGATGATCTATGTGCTGCGGGTGCCGACCTCGACCGTGATCGGCACCTCGATGGTGCTGACCCTCGTGACGATGGTGTTCGCCACCATGCTGCACGCGGTGACCAACCATCTGGTCGACGCCGTGCTGGCGCTGATCCTGATGATCGGCGGCGTCACCGGCGCGCAGTTCGGCGCCCGCGCCGGCCAGAAGATCCGCGGCGAGCACCTGCGCCTCCTGCTCGGCCTGCTGGTGCTCGCGGTCGGCATCCGTTTTGCGGTCGAGCTGGTGATCCAGCCGCAGGACCTGTTCAGCATCCGCGAAACCGGCGGAGCGCCGCCATGAGGCTGTGTGCACCACTGGCCATCGCGGGCCTCGTCGCCGCCGGCCTCGCAGCCGTGCCCGCTCGTGCGGAGCGGCTGATCGTGTCGGTCTCCAACCACCGTGTCACGGTGACGCCGAACTATTCCGGCGGCGAGCTCGTGCTGTTCGGCTCGGTCGAGAAGGACGACAAGACGCCGCCCAATCGCGGCAATTACGATCTCGTGGTCACCGTGTCGGGCCCGCGCGCCGACATGGTGACACGGCGCAAGGAGCGCAAATTCGGCATCTGGATCAACACCGACTCGCGGCAATTCCTGCAGGTGCCGGGCTATCTCGCGCTGTTCTCCAATCGCCCGTTCGACCAGATCGCCGCACCGGAGGTGCAGCGGCGGCAGCAGCTCGGGCTCAACAACGTTACGCTGGTGCAGCGGGTCGGGCCGGACTTTGCCGACGTGGTGCCGAACGATCCGTTCCGCAGCGCCTTCGTCCGGCTGCGATCCGAGCACGGCCTGTACCGCGAGGCGACCTCGGCAGTGACGTTCCTGACCCCGACCTTGTTCCGCACCGGCATCCCGCTGCCGGCCGAGGTGCCGATCGGCACCTACAATGTCGAGATCAAGCTGTTTTCCGACGGCGCGGTGGTGACCAAGACCGAGACCGCCTTCGAGATCGTCAAGGTCGGCTTCGAACAGTTCGTCGCCACCACCGCGCGGCAGAACGGCCTGGTCTATGGCTTCGTCACCGCCTTCATGGCGCTGATGACCGGCTGGATGGCCTCGATCGTGTTCCGCAAGGACTAAAGGGCGTAGGTTTGGGTGGAGCGCAGCGCCACCCATCCTACGGTCTCTGCAACGTGCTCTCGAATGCGTCGCCGAGGATGCACGCCCGCAATCCTGGCACGCTCGACCAGCCTGTCGCGCAGGATGATCTCGATGACCTTGAGCCCGACCGCGGCCGGCATCGGATCGGACACATGCGTGAAGCCGCGTTCGTGGCAGCGCTCCTCGATTTCGGCCGATGTCGTCGACATCCGCCCCAAGCAGCAAACCAGGGAATCCTTCGAACGTTTCGAGAAGAAGGTGATCGGCCTTCCGGAGGTCGTCGAGTGCTGCATGATCGCCGGCGACTGGGATTATTCGCTGCGGGTCGTGTCCTCCGACCTCGCAAGCTATCAGTCGTTCATCCTCGACCGCCTGATGCATCCGGACACCGATATCGCGAGCTATCGCACCACCATCATCCTGCGGAAGGTCAAATCGACGACCAGGATCGACAGCTCGCTGTTTCGCAGGGACTAGAGGAGAAACCCGATCCCCATCGCGATCACGCTGAGCGCCATCGCAGCCGTGGAGAGCCAGCCGAGCCAGTACAGCCACCCGCCGATCACGAAGCCTCCCATCACTTCCCTGCGGCGTGCCATGACCATCAGTAGCACCATCACGGGCACGGCGAGCACGCCGTTGACGACTGCGCTCCAGTACAGCGCCGAGATCGGATCGATCGGTGTGAAGTTGAGCGCGATGCCGATGCCGCCCGACAGCGCCAGCACCGAATAGAACGCGATCGCCTCCTTCGGCTTGCGTGCCAGCCCGACCGGCCATCGACGTCCCTCGCTGACCGCATAGGCCGTCGCTCCCGCAAGCACCGGGATCGCCAGCAGGCCAGTGCCAACGATGCCGAGCGCGAAGATCACCTCGGCAAAGGGTCCGGCGATCGGGCGTAACGCCTCGGCGGCCTGCGCCGAGGTCTGGATGTCGGTCTTGCCGGCCACATGCAGCGTGGCCGCGGCAGTGACGATGATCGACAGCGCGATCAGGTTGGAAAATGCCATGCCAGTGATGGTGTCGGCGCGGATGCGCGAGAATTCGCGCTGCGCGCCGTAGTGCCGCTTGATCAGCGGATGCTTGTCGGGATCGACCCGCTGCTCCTCGGCCTCCTGCGAAGCCTGCCAGAAAAACAGATAGGGCGAGATCGTGGTGCCGAGGATCGCGACGATGGTCGTGAAATAGTCCGCGCTCCAGGTGACGCGCGGCAGCACCACGCCGGCCAGCACCTGTGTCCACGACACCTGGGCAAAGGCGAGCGCCGCGACATAGGCGAACAGACTGAGCGTCAGCCATTTCAGGACGCCGACGTAGCGGTGGTAATTCATGAATATCTGAGCGACCACCGACGTCACGCCGAACAGCACGACATAGAGGATGGCCGGACCGCCGATCAGTAACCTGGTTGCGTCCGCCATCGCCGACAGGTCGGCGGCGATGTTGACGGTGTTGGCGATGAACAGCAGCGTCACCACCATAGCGAGGAGCCAGCCGGGATAGTGCCTGCAGACATTGCCCGCAATTCCGTGCCCGCTGACACGGCCGAGCCGCGCCGAAATCTCCTGGATCGCGCTCATCAGCGGGAAGGTCAGCAGCATGGTCCAGCCGATGCCATAGCCGAGCTGCGCGCCGGCCTGGCTGTAGGTGCCGATACCGGACGGGTCGTCATCGGAGGCCCCGGTGATCAGGCCGGGGCCGAGCGCCTTGAAGATGCGGCTGAAGCTGGACGGCTGGCGCCGAGGCTTTTCCGCCGGCGCATCGTCATCTTGGTCGTGGTGCGAGATCGTCCCTTGCCGCGTCATGTCCCAGTTCCA
This sequence comes from Bradyrhizobium sp. PSBB068, assembly GCA_016839165.1. Lineage (NCBI taxonomy): Bacteria > Pseudomonadati > Pseudomonadota > Alphaproteobacteria > Hyphomicrobiales > Nitrobacteraceae > Bradyrhizobium > Bradyrhizobium sp. PSBB068. Next base: position 478,302 of record CP069300.1, on the reverse strand, counting down.
GCGTCTGACAACGAGCCGGATACCGCCTGGTTCCTGCGGCGAAACCCAAGCCTCTATGGCCGTGGCGACCCCGACTTGAAGGAGGCGCTGGGGACAGCCGCGGCGGGGCGGGTCACCAGATAGATGCCGAGCGCGACCGGAACGATGCCGAGCAGATCGCGGAATTCGACATGCTCGCCGAGCACGAGGTAGGCGAACAGCATGCCGAGCGGCGGCATCAGGAAGTGATAGGCGCTGGCAGCGGTGGCGCCGCACACCTTCAGCAGATGAAACCAGATCACGTAGCCGAGGATCGAGCCGCCGAGCACCAGGAAGGCGAAGGCGCCGGCGAGCCGGGCGCTCGGCACGATGTCACCTACGCTGGAAAACGCGAAGGCGAACGGCATCACCGCAAGGCCCCCGGCAATGTTCTGGATGCCGTTGCCGATCCACAAATTGCCCTTGGGCGCGAGCAGCTTGAACAGGATAGTGCCCGCGACGATCGAGGCGAGCGAAGCCAGCGTGAACAGGACGCCGTGCGGACTGTCTGATCCGATCGACATGCGATGCCAGACGATGAAGGCGACGCCGGCGATTCCGAGCAGCAGGCCGGCGACCTTGCGCCAGGTCAGCGCCTCGCCGAGTAACAGCGCCGCCAGCACCGCGGTGAACACCGGATTGGCCGACACGATCAGCGTGCCGAGACCGGCAGAGACCGTCTTCAGACCAGTGTAGCCGAGACCGAGATAGAGCGCGTTGTTGGCGACGCCGAGCACGGCGAACACGACGGCATCGCGCCACGTCAGATCCCATGCGTCCCGGCGCAGCAGCGAGACCGCCAAGATCAGGATGCCGGCCAGCGAAAATCGCGCGGCGAGCAGGATCAGCGGCGGGCAATCGGTGACGCCGACCTTGCCGGCGACGAAGGCGAAGCTCCAGAGCAGGCAGAACAGCGCGATCAGCAGCGGCAGGGTGTTGAAGCGGACGCGAGGGACGGCGATCGAAGATGCGGCGGACATGGATTTCTCCTGGAATTTCTCCATCGCCCATGATCTAGGCCGTCGCGTTGATATTTGGAAATTAAATGATAGACTGGCTTCCAGTGGATTTATGAATGGAGCCTGCGATGCTCGACCTGGAGCTGTTGCGCAGTTTCGTCTCGGTGGTCGATGCCGGCGGCTTCACCCGCGCCGGTGAGCGCGTCCACCGCACGCAATCGACGGTGAGCCAGCAGATCAAGCGCCTGGAGGAGGACGTCGGCCAGCCGCTGTTGATCCGCAGCGGCAAGGACGTCACCCCGACCGAGGCCGGCGAACGGCTGTTGACCTATGCGCGGCGACTGCTGTCGCTCGCGGAGGAGGCCCGCGACGTGCTCTCGCGCCCCGGCAGCGAGGGCGCGATCCGGATCGGCATCACCGAGGACTTTGCCGCCTACCGCTTGACGAGACTGCTTGCGACGTTCGCGCGCAGCCATCCGAATTTGCGGCTCGACGTGCGCTCCGGCCAGAGCCTGTATCTCTACCGCGATCTCGAGCGCGGCGATCTCGATCTGGCGCTGATCAAGCGCGCTGCCAGCGAGAAAGCCGGCATCGCGGTGTGGCCGGAACGCGTGCATTGGGTCACCAGCAAGAGCCATCCGCGCGACACCACGGCCGGCTCGGTGCCGCTGATCGGCTTCGGCTCGGGCTGCCTGTACCGCGCCCACGCCATCCATGCGCTAGAGCGCGCCGGCCGCAACTGGCACATGGCCTACACCTCCTCCAGCCTGGCCGGCATCCAGGCCGCGGTCGCTGCGGGGCTGGGCTTGAGCATTCTCTCGGAAATGTCGATCCAGGCCGAGCACCGCGTGCTGACCGCCAAGGACGGTTTTGCGCCGATCGAGCGCACCGAAGTCGCCCTCGTCGCCGCCCCCGAGGCCCGCCCCGCGACGTTGCGGCTGGCCGACCGGCTCGCCGAGTATTGCGAGAGTGTGCAGGCAAAGGCGGCTTAGGGTATTTATCCGTCATTCCGGGGCGTGCGAAGCACGAGCCCGGAATCCATTCATTCACGAATGATGCGGCTCAATGGATTCCGGGCTCTCGCTTCGCGAGCCCCGGAATGACGATGCGAATCTAGGAGCACCGCGACGCTGCGAATGCGTGGACGCGATTGTCGCCCAGCACATGGGCCATGAAGCCGGGCGATCCGAAAATCCGTGCGAACGCCGCGTCGCGGATGCTGAGGCCCCCGGTGTAGGCGCCGAACGCCGGCATCACCGCGCGCTCGCCGTCGCTGGCAAAACAGCGCCGCTCGATCGAGCGACCGCGGGTCGGCACCCGCGCCTTGGGATGCAGGTGCCCGGCGATCTCGCCGCTCGCGCCGGTCGGCTCGTGGCGGAACACGATCGGGCCGATTGCGACTTCGGTCGCGACCACGCCGCCGAGATTGGACGGCAGCGCCGGATCGTGATTGCCGGCGATCCAGATCCAGTTGCGCCGCATTTGCAATGCCGCGAGCGCCTCGCGGTCGGCCCCGGAGAGACGTTCATGCGCCTCGCGATCGTGAAAACTGTCACCGAGCGCGATCACCTGCCGTGGATCGTGCCGCGCGATCACGGCGGCAAGCCGGCTCAGCGTCGCCACCGTGTCGTAGGGCGGCAGCAAAACGCCGCGGGCAGCGAAGCTCGAGCCTTTTTCCAAATGCAGGTCTGACACCACGAGCAGGCGCTGTTCTTCCCAGAACAGCGCGCCGGAAAAATCCGCCACAAAGCCGACATCCGCCACCATGACCCTCGAAGCGCGCATGTCGTCACCGTCTCGCAAAGCTGGCGCGCTTGCCGTCACGTCCTGTTCCTCACAGCATCAGCGTTAGGTTGTCGCCTCCCGCACGAGTTCCTCGGCCGCCTCGGCCAGAAGCTCGTCGGATGCTTCGCCATAAACTGACTCGCGGCCGATTTCCAGCAGCGCGGGGACGGCAAGCGGGGAAACGTGGTCGAGATCCTTGTGGGTGATTCGGCCCTGGATGCGCGACAGCATGTCGCCAAGACGGCGAAGGTCGAGCAATCCCGTGGCGGCATCGCCACGCGCGGCACGCAGCAGCACGTGGTCGGCCTGGTGCTTGCGCAGCACGTCGTAGATCAAATCGGTCGAGAATAGCACCTGGCGGCGCGACTTCTCCTCGTCGGTGAAGCGGCGCGCGATCAGGCCGGAGATGATCGCGCAGTTGCGGAAGGTGCGCTTCATCAAGGCGGATTCCGCAAGCCACGCCTCGAGGTCGTCGCCGAGCATGTCGGGATCGAACAGCGCGTTGAGGTCGAGCTTGCCATGCCGGATCATGAAGGAGAGATCACCGACACCCCAGACCGCGAGCGCGTATTCGTTGGCGACGAAGCCGAGTGGACGGGCGCGGGCGCGCTCCAGCCTGCGCGTCAGCAGCATGCCGAGCGTCTGGTGCGCGAGCCGCCCCTCGAACGGATAGCAGACGAGATAATGACTGCCGCCGCGCGGAAAGGTTTCCACCAGCAGCTCGCGCACCGCGGGCACGCGGGAGAATTTCCGCTGCAGCGACAGCCAGTCATGCACCTGGTCCGGCAATCCGTTCCACGCCCGGCTGTTGTCGAGCAGCTTGCGCACGCGTTCGGCGAGATAGGTCGAGAGCGGGAACTTGCCGCCCATATAGGACGGCACTTTTGCGTCCTTGTCATTGGCGCGAGAGACGTAGACCTGATCCTCGACCAAGGCCTCGTAGCGCACCACCTCACCGCCAAAGACAAAAGTGTCGCCGGGCACCAGGCCCTCGATGAAGACCTCCTCGATCTCACCGAGCATCCGGCCGCCGCGCGCGATCGCGCCGGTCGACCCGGTTCCGCCGGCGCGCGAGCGCACTAGCCGCACCTTCAGCATCGTCTCCTCGACGATGGTGCCGACGTTAAGGCGGTAGCTCTGCCGTACCTTGGGATTGGTGACGCGCCAGCGGCCCTGCTTGTCCTGCTTGATCCGCGCGAAACGCTCATAGGTCTTCAGCGCGTAGCCTCCGGTCGCGACGAAATCGACGACGTCGTCAAAATCGGTCCGCGACAGCGATGCGTAGGGTGCCGCGGTCCTGACCTCATCGTAGAGTTCGTCGGACAGGAACGGCTTGCCGCAGGCGCAGCCGAGCACGTGCTGGGCCAGCACGTCGAGCGCACCTAGGCGCAACGGCGGCGTGTCCTGCGCATTCTCGGCGATGGCATCGATCGCGACACGACATTCCAGCACCTCGAACCGGTTGGCCGGCACCAGCACGGCGCGCGAAGCCTCGTCGAAGCGGTGGTTGGCGCGACCGATCCGCTGCATCAGCCGCGACGATCCCTTGGGCGCGCCGATATTGATGACGAGGTCGACATCGCCCCAGTCGACGCCGAGATCCAGCGAGGAGGTACAGACCACGCCGCGCAGTTTTCCCGCAGCCATCGCGTCTTCGACCTTGCGGCGCTGCGCGACGTCGAGCGAGCCGTGATGCAGCGCGATCGCGAGCCCATCGTCGTTCATCCGCCAGAGGTCCTGGAACAGCATCTCGGCCTGGCTGCGGGTGTTGACGAACACCAGCGTGGTCTTGTTGCGCTTGATCAGCTCATAGACCTCGGGCAGCGCGTGCCGCGCGCTGTGGCCGGACCACGGCAGCCGCTCGCGCGTGTCGAGCATCTCGACCACCGGCGGCGCGGCACCGCCGGCAGTGACGACGTCGGCGGATGCGCTCGCGCCGCCCGGCTGCGGCACCAGGAAGCGCGCGAGTTGCTCGGGCTCGGCTACGGTTGCCGAGAGGCCGATGGCACGCGCCTGTGGCGCGATGGTCCAGAGCCGCGCCAGGCCGAGCGACAGCAGATCGCCGCGCTTGGAGGTGACCAGCGCGTGCAGCTCGTCGAGCACGATGCGCTTCAGCGACGAGAACAGGAACGGCGCGTCGTCGGACGCCAGCAGCAGCGCCAACTGCTCCGGCGTGGTGAGCAGGATATCAGGCGGATAGCGCCGCTGCCGCTGCCGTCGCGACACCGGCGTATCGCCGGTGCGGGTCTCGATCCGGATCGGCAGGCCCATCTCGGCAACCGGCGTCTCCAGATTGCGCGCGATATCGACCGCAAGCGCCTTCAGCGGCGAGATGTAGAGCGTGTGCAGCCCGCCGCTGCGGCGAACCCCGCGGCCGGTGGAGACGAGGCTTCTTCTTGGCTCCGCAGCGCTCGCTGGTAGGGCTCCCTCCCTCCTTGCGGGGGAGGGTTGGGGAGAGGGGTAAGCCGTATCGTTCGGAACAAGCGGCATACCCCTCTCCCGCAAGGGGGGAGGTGGCGATCGAGTTTGTGCGTGTAGAGTCGTTGCGCTCGCTTCACCGCTCAGCTCCACCAGCGTCGGCAAGAACCCCGCCAGCGTCTTGCCGGCACCCGTGGGCGCGATCAGCAGCGCCGAACGCTCCTCGCGTGCTTTCGCCAGCAGCGCAAGCTGATGCTCGCGCGGCGACCAGCCGCGTGAGGCGAACCAGTCGCGAAACTGGCGCGGCAAGAGATCGGCCGTTTCCGACGGCGGGACGGAAAAGAGATCGAGCGTCGACACGCCCAAGAGGTAGGCGGTTCAGGCGGCTTCGTCGAGGGCGGGACGGAAATGGCAGCAGATGGCAAGGGGGATGTTCGCCTCCGCCACCCCCAACTCGACCGTCATTGCGAGGAGCAAAGCGACGAAGCAATCCATCTTTCCCCGAATGGATCGATGGATTGCTTCGCTTCGCTCGCAATGACGGGATGGGGGCGTCTGCGCCCCCTACTCCGTCATCGGCTCGCCGGCGAGGTCCCAGTCCTTGCCGTTGAAGATCGAGATGTAGAGCGTCTTCATCGGCGTGTAGTCGTCGGGCGTGTAGCTGTAATTGATGCCATCGAGGAAATAGGGCGAGTGGAAGCCGGCCAGCGTGGTGGCGTGCTTCAGCACGTTGGCGCGGGTCAGATCGTCGCCGCAGCGGCGCAGGATTTCGCCCATCGTCGCCGCCTGGCCGTAGCCGGCGAAGGCGATGGTGTTGTCAGGATCGACGTTCGGCAGGTACTTCTTGCGCAGCTCCTCGAACGCCATCACATCAGCATCCTTCTCGTAACGCGGCACGCCGACTTCCTTGTTGTAGCGGATGGCGACGATGTCCTTGGCGTTCTCCAGCCCCGCGGCGCTCAGGATCGAGCGGCCGGTCGAGCCCGCCGACAACAGCTGCAACGGCTTCCAGCCGAGCTCGGCCACCTTGCGGATCGACTGCGACGTCGCCTTGCCTGTGGTGATGTTGTAGAACACGTCGGCGCCCGACTTCGACAGATTGATCAGCTGGGAATCGACCGTCGGATCGGTGAGATCGTAGGTCTGCTCCATGATCACCTGGGCCTTGCCGCCGGCGTCAGTCAGCACCTTCTTGAACGGACCGAGGAAGTCACGGCCGAAATCGTCGTTCTGGTAGAGGATGCCGATCTTGGCGTTCGGCTTCACACTGACGACATGCTTGGCGAGGATGCGCGCCTCGGTCGGATAGAGCGGCAGGCCCGCCATGGTCCATTTGAAGTTCTTCGGGTCGTTCCACTTCGAGGCGCCGGTATTGAGCAGCAACTGCGGCACGCCCTTGGAATTGAGATATTTGTGCACGGAGGTCTGCGGCGCGGTGCCGAGCGAGCCATAGAGCGCCAGCACCTCCTCCTGCTCGACCAGGCGGCGCGTCGCCTCGACGCATTTCGGCGCGCTGTAGGCGTCGTCCATGGTGAGGAACTTCACTTTGCGGCCGTTGATGCCGCCCTTGTCGTTCAGCATCTGGAAATAGGCTTCGCCGACGCGGCCGAGCACGCCATAGAGCGAGCCGGGGCCGGAATGCGGCACGGTCTGGCCGAGCTTGATCTCGGTGTCGCTTGCACCCGGATCGTACTTCTTGTCCGCGGCCCGGACGAACGGCGCCGGCAGCACGGACGCTGCGATCACGGACAATGCGGTGGCGCCGAATTCGCGCCGCGTATGTTTTTTCATTGTGTCTCTCCCTGAGGCGCAAAGCTCTCGCATTCCGCCCAGCGCCGGGCAAGCACGAAGTCACGGCTTCGCGACGCAATGCCGCGTCACGGCAAATGCGTAGCGTGTAGACTCAAGTTCGGGAGCGAGATGCATGAACATGCACCCTCTCCCCTTGTGGGAGAGGGTGGCTTCGATGCGAGAGCATCGAAGCCGGGTGAGGGGTCTGTCTCCGCGGATAGAGACCCCTCATCCGGCGCGGATTGCATCCGCGCCACCTTCTCCCACAAGGGGAGAAGGTCAAGAACGTCACGGCTTGACGGCAACTGCGACAAGCCCAGGTGCCGGGATGTTGTCCTCGTTGCGCGCGGAGAGATCGTCGAGCAGCGCCAGTGTCAGCCCGGCGGCCGCAACGGTTGCCCGCACATGGGCTGCGCTGTGGGCGTAGCGCAGCCCCTCGCCGAGGATGACACCCTCTCCGTCATGGGTCTCGGTCGTAAACGCGAACACGCCGCCCGCGACCAGCACGCGCCTCGCCTCGGCGAGCACGGGCGCGAGATCGGCGATATAGACCATCGCATCCGCGGCGAGAATCAATTCGGCGCTGGCATCCGGCTTGCCGGCAATGCCGTTGAGCATGTCGTCGACCTCGAGCTCGGCGTAGAGGCCGGTGGCGCGCGCCTTGTCGATCATGCGGGGCGACAGGTCGATCCCGATGAAGCGATCGACATGCCGCGCGAATGCGCCGGCCGCGAGCCCGGTGCCGCAGCCAAGATCGATCGCGCGCTTGAAGAACGCCGGCTTCTTCGCGGCAGCGCGCACCGACAGCACCGCCTTGAACAGCAGCGCCGGGCCGCGATAGCCGAGATCGCCGACCAGTGCCGCCTCGAAGCGCGGCGCATATTGATCGAACAGCGTCCGCACATAGCCGGGCGGCATCGAACTGACCGGCTCGATGCCGAGCTGCATCAAATGCAGGCCGGCGCCGTGGCGGTCCTCGGGATCGGCGTCGCGCGCGGCGCGGAAGGCCGCAATCGCGGCCTCGCGTTGCCCGAGCTCGAGGCGGATCTTGCCCAGCGTGTACCAGGCCGACGGAAATTTCGGCACCAGCTCGATCGCCTGTTCGAGCAGCTCGGCAGCGGCCGGCAGGTCGCCCTTCAATTGCAGGTCGCGCGCAAACTCGTAGCGGCGGTCGGCAACGAGGTCGCCGGAGGACAGGAACAGGCGGGGCGCCATTCTCTTCAAGGAACCGATGTTGCGACAGCCCCGGTCGGGCCATCCATCAAGGCACGGACTTTTTCCGGAGATGGAGGCGCGGGTCAAGCCCGGGCATGACGGCTAAACATCGCGGTTTGACCGCCTATATAGGACCAATGCGCTCGCAAGACATCCTGATGCCCGTCCCGGCCGGGCTTTGCTGCAAGCCCGGCGGCTTCCACATCGATCCTGTCAGGCCGGTCGAACGGGCGCTGATCACCCATGGCCATTCCGACCACGCGCGGACGGGCCACGGCGCGGTGCTTGCGACCCAGGAAACGCTCGACATGATGCGGCTGCGCTATGGCGAGAATTTCGCCGGCTCCGTGCAGGCGGTCGCCTATGGCGAGGAGATCAGGCTCGGCGACGTCACGGTGTCGTTTCATCCCGCCGGCCACGTGCTGGGCTCCGCCCAGATCTCGGTCACCTGCAAGGACAGGCGCATCGTCGCCTCCGGCGACTACAAGGACGCGCGGGACCCGACCTGCGCGCCGTTCGAGCTCGTGCCCTGCGACGTCTTCGTCACTGAGGCGACGTTTGGATTGCCTGTGTTCCGCCATGGCGATGCCGCCGGCGAGGTGAACAAGCTGCTCGCGTCCGTCAAACTGTTTCCGGAGCGTGCGCATCTGGTCGGCGCCTATTCGCTCGGCAAGGCGCAGCGGGTGATCGCGCTGCTGCGCGAGGCCGGCTACGACGCGCCGATCTATCTGCATGGCGCGATGGAGAAGATCACGTATTATTATCAGGAGCGCGGCATTCCGCTCGGCGAGCTCCGGCCTGCGCGCGGCATGAAGAAGGCCGAGCTTGCCGGCACCATCACGCTGGCGCCACCCAGCGCGACATCGGACGTGTGGACGCGTCGCTTCCCCGATCCGGTCACCGCCTTCGCCTCGGGCTGGATGCGGGTGCGCGCACGCGCGCGACAAGGCGGCATCGAGCTGCCGCTGGTGATCTCGGATCACGCCGACTGGGACGGGCTGACGGCGACGATTGCGGCCACCGGCGCCGGCGAAATCTGGGTCACCCACGGCCAGGAAGACGCGCTGGTGCATTGGTGCAAGAGCAAGGGCCTTGCCGCGCGGCCGCTCGATCTGGTCGGCTATGGCGACGAGGACGAGGGTGAGACCGCGGCAGTCACCGGCGAAGGCGAGGCCAAGCCCGACGGCGAGGCGACATCGTGAACCGCTTTGCCGAACTGCTCGACCGGCTCGCCTACGAGCCCGGCCGCAACAACAAGATCAGGCTGCTGGTCGGCTATTTCCGCGAAACCGAAGATCCGGACCGCGGCTACGCGCTGGCGGCGCTGACCGGTGCATTGTCGTTCAAGCACGCCAAGCCGGGCTTGATCCGTGACCTGATCACCGAACGCACCGATCCGGTGCTGTTCGGCTATTCCTATGATTACGTCGGCGATCTCTCCGAGACCGTCGCGTTGATGTGGCCGAAGGCGACTGGCGCATCTCACAACGAGTCTTTGCTGGGCTACCCCTCTCCCCAACCCTCCCCCGCAAGGGGGGAGGGAGCCCAACCGTCGTGCTCACCTCACAGCAACGTTGTGACCGACATGAGTGAGGGACGCACTGTTGGATGGGTTCCCTCCCCCCTTGCGGGGGAGGGTGAGGGAGAGGGGTACCGCGGGCGAGATGTCGCCGAGACTCCACGCACGCACAACAACCCACCTCCCCCGACGCTGACCGACGTCGTCACGACGCTGCGCACGCTCGGCAAGGCGGAGCTGCCGGCGCAACTGGCGCGCTGGCTGGACGAGCTCGACGAGACCGGGCGCTGGGCGCTGCTGAAGCTCGTCACCGGCGCGATGCGGATCGGGATCTCGGCTCGGCTGGCGAAGACCGCTGCGGCGGCACTCGGCGACAAGGACCCGCACGAGATCGAGCTGATGTGGCCCGGGCTGTCACCGCCCTATCTCGACTTGTTCGCATGGCTCGAAGGCCGCGGCGACAAGCCGGTCAACCGCGATCCGACCCCGTTCCGCCCGGTGATGCTGGCGCATCCGATCGAGGATAGCGACTTCGCCAATCTCGACGCCGCCGAGTTCAGCGCGGAATGGAAGTGGGACGGCATCCGCGTGCAGGCGGTCGCCGGCCGCGACGCGCGCGGTCACATCCAGGCGCGGCTCTATTCGCGCACCGGCGAGGACATCACCGGCAGCTTCCCCGACCTCGTGCCCTCGCTGCATCTGCCCGGCGCGGTCGACGGCGAATTGCTGGTGCTGCGCGACGGCCGCGTGCAGACCTTCAACGTCTTGCAGCAGCGGCTGAACCGCAAAGTCGTCTCGCCGAAGCTGATCAAGGAATTCCCGATCCATCTGCGCGCCTACGACCTGCTCGGCGACGACGAGAACGATCTGCGCGAGCTCCCATTCACTGAACGGCGCGCGCATCTCGAAGCCTTCGTCGCCAGGCTCGGCGATCCGCGCATCGACCTGTCGCCGACGGTTCCGTTCGCGAGCTGGGAGGAACTGGCCGCGGCGCGCGCCGATCCGAAAAGCGCCGGCGCCGGCGACGATGCCGACGCCGTCGAGGGCGTCATGCTGAAGCGGCGCGACGCGCCCTATCTGCCGGGACGGCCGAAGGGCCCATGGTGGAAATGGAAGCGCGATCCGCACATCATCGACGCGGTGCTGATGTATGCCCAGCGGGGCCACGGCAAACGCTCGTCATACTACTCCGACTACACGTTCGGGGTCTGGACCCGCGGCGATGCGGGCGACGAGCTGGTGCCGGTCGGCAAGGCCTATTTCGGCTTCACCGACGAGGAGCTTTTGCAGATCGACCGCTTCGTCCGCCGCAACACCACCGAGAAGTTCGGCCCGGTGCGGCATGTCGTGCATGAGCCGGATCAGGGGCTGGTGCTGGAGGTCGCGTTCGAGGGCCTGCAGCGCTCGTCGCGTCACAAATCCGGCGTCGCGATGCGCTTTCCCCGGATCAGCCGGCTGCGCTGGGACAAGCCGCCGCGCGAGGCCGACCGGCTGGAGACACTTGAACGGATGTTAATCTCCATGACAGGAAGTTAAACCCGCAAGCCGCATGGCAGCCATTGATCGCCGCTCACGGATTTCCCATGTGCTCCGCCGTGACCTATAATGCGCGGACAATTCCGCCAGGAGATACAGATGCCGAACGACGTCAGGGACTTGCCGGCCGGAGGCCAGAGCGACGGCCTGTACCGCTTTCTCGGCGGCTCGCCGCTCTCGGTGGCGTTCCGGCTGATCCTGCTCTCGATCCTGGTCGGCGTCGTGCTCGCCGCGATCGGCCTCGACCCATGGAACATCCTCTACAGCGTCCGCAGGCTGTTCCAGACCATCTGGGATTTCGGCTTCGACGCGATCAACTGGGCCTGGCGCTACTTCCTGCTCGGCGCCGTGATCGTGATCCCGATCTGGCTGCTGTCGCGGCTGTTCGGTGCGCCGCGCGGCCGGTGATCCAAGGGAAGGCCCGCAGCCGATGCAATTGCGATTTGTCGGCTGCGGCGATGCGTTCGGCTCCGGCGGCCGCTTCAACACCTGCTTCCACGTCAGCAGCGAGCGCGTCAATTTCCTGATCGATTGCGGCGCCTCCTCGCTGCCGGCGCTGAAGCGGCTCGAGATCGACCGCGACGCGATCGACCTGATCCTGATCACGCATTTCCACGGCGACCATTTTGCCGGATTGCCGTTCTTCCTGCTCGATGCGCAGTTCTCCCGCCGCACCCGGCCGCTGGTGATCGCGGGGCCGCAAGGCATCGAGACGAAATTGCCCGAAGTGATGGAGGTGATGTTCGAGCATTCCTCCAAAACCAGGCAGCGCTTCGACCTGTCCGTCGTCACGCTCGCGCCAAGGGAACGGCGCAGCTTCGGCGACGTGACCGTGACGCCCTACCCTGTGGTGCATGGCGAATCCGGCGGGCCGTTTCTCGCCTATCGCGTCGAGGCGGAAGGCCGCACCGTCTGCTATAGCGCCGACACCGAGTGGACCGACGCGCTGATCCCGGCCGCGCAGAACGCAGACCTCTTCATCGCCGAAGCCTACACCTACGACAGAACGGTCAAGAACCATCTCAGCCTGAAAACGCTGGAAGCGCATTTGCCGGTCATCAACGCAAGGCGAGTGGTGCTGACCCATATGAGCGACGACGTGCTCGCTCGCATCGACGAGCTACCCTATGCGGCCGCGAGCGACGGCTTGGTCGTGGTGTTCTGACGACGCAATTGCGTTGCCGGCTGCCCACCCCCCTCGCCGCCGCATTGCTCTGAGCACAATTCCGGCATGGTCGCGCGACGGACGACGCGCTAGAAGCATACATTCCTTGCAACCGTAGCCATGCACGCACCCATCCACCCGAAGATCTCCACCCGCCAGGTGTTCGCCATCGCCGGCCCCGCGATGGTCGCCAATTTGACCACGCCGCTGATCGGCATCGTCTCGACCACCGCGATCGGCCGCCTCGACGATGCTGCGCAGCTCGGCGGGGTGGCGATGGCCTCGGTGATCTTCGATTGCCTGTTCTGGCTGTTCGCTTTCCTGCGCATGAGCACACTGGCCTTCACCGCGCAGGCGCAAGGCGCCGGCGAGCCGCAGGAATACGCCGCGATCCTGGTGCGCGGCTTCATCGTCGCCGGCCTGATCGGCGCCGCGCTGATCGCGCTGCAGCTGCCGCTCGCCGCAATCACGTTCCAGCTGATGGGCGGCAGCGAAGGCGTCACGCGTGCGGCGAAAACCTATTTCATGATCCGGATCTGGTCGGCGCCGCTGGCGCTCGCCAATTACGTCATCCTGGGCTGGCTGGTCGGCCAGGCGCGCGCCAATCTGGCGCTGGCGCTGCAGATCGTGATCAACCTGATCAACATGATTGCGACCGTGCTGCTGGTGCAGGCCTATGGCGCCGGCATTGCCGGAGCCGCGATCGCCGCCGTGCTCGCCGAGACCGCTGGTTTCGTTGTCGGCATCGTCGTGGCGTGGCGGATCTCGCAAACAGGCTTCGCGGTTCCCGCGGCCACGCTGTTCGATCGCACCAAGCTGATGCGCATGCTGGCCGTCAACCGCGACATCATGGTCCGTACCGCGGCGCTGATCGTCGTGTTCCTGTTCTTCACCGCCAAGGGCGCGCGCGAGGGCGACGTCACGCTGGCGGCGAATTCGGTGCTGAACAACTTCCTGCTGGTCAGCGCCTTCTTTCTCGACGGCCTCGCCAACGCCGCCCAGCAGCTGTGCGGCCGCGCCTTCGGCGCGCGCGACGGACGCGGCTTTGCCGATTCGACCCGGCTGGTGCTGCTGTGGGGCATCGGCTTTGCGCTGGTGGTGTCGGTGCTGTTCGCACTGTTCGGACCGGCGCTGATCAAGCTGATGACGACCAGCGACGACGTGCGCCGCTATGCGCGCGACTTCCTGCCGTTCGTGGTCATGGCGCCCCTGCCCGGCGTGTTCGCGTTCGGCTTCGACGGCATCTATGTCGGCGCAACCTGGGCGCGCGAGATGCGCAATCTGATGCTGGCCTCGCTCGCGATCTTCCTCGCCACCTGGTGGGCGCTCAGCGCATACGGCAACACCGGCCTGTGGATCGCTCTGATCGGCTTCTACGTCGCCCGCGGCGGCCTGCAGGGCCTGCGCTATCCGGCGATGCTGCGGAAGACGTTCGCTACCTCACCGGCCAGTCCTCGGCCGTGATGGCCGCGGCGTCGGCGCCGACGATTTCCGACAAAGAGTCGCGCCCCGTGCGCAGCAGGGTCGAGGACAGATCGCGCTTGATGTCCTCGACCAGGCCGATGCCCTTGTAGACCAGCGAGGAATAGAGCTGGATCAGGCTGGCGCCAGCGCGGATCTTGGTCAGCGCGGCGCCGCCGGAATCGATGCCGCCGACGCCGATCAAGGGAAAGGCGCCTTCGACACGCACATAGGTCTCGGCCACCATCCGCGTCGAGAGGCGAAACAACGGACGGCCCGACAGGCCGCCCTGCTCCTTGGCACGGGTTTCCTCGCGCAAGGTCGAGGGACGCGCCAGCGTGGTGTTGGCGACGATCATGCCGTCGACGCCGCGCGAGCGAGCGATGTGCACGACGTCGTCGAGCTCGGCGAGGCTCAGATCCGGGGCGATCTTCAGCAGCACCGGTGAATCGCCGGCGTTCTTGCGCACGCGCTCGCGGGTATCGATCACCCGCGCCAGCAAATCGTCGAGCGCCGCCGATTGCTGCAGATTGCGCAGGCCCGGCGTATTCGGCGAGGAGACGTTGACGGTGAAATAGCTCGCGACCGGCGCGAAGGTCTCGATCAGCTTCACGTAGTCGGCAATGCGGTCCTCTGAATCCTTGTTGGCCCCGACATTGACGCCGACGATGCCGCCACCGCCGGCGCGCGCGGCGAGCCGCCGCAGCACGGCTTCCGCGCCGTCATTGTTGAAGCCCATGCGGTTGATGACGGCTTCGTCGCGCTCGAGGCGAAACAGCCGCGGCCGCGGATTGCCGGCCTGCGGTTTCGGTGTCACCGAGCCGATCTCGACAAAGCCGAAGCCGAGCCGCAACAGCGCGTCAGGCACCTCGGCGCTCTTGTCGAACCCCGCCGCCATGCCGATCGGATTCGGAAAGTTCAGCCCGAAGGCGCGCACCGCGAGCTTGGGATCATCCGGCCGCAGCCGGACCGGCGGCAGCAGTTTCAGGCCCTGGATCGCCATGCGATGGGCATCCTCGGGATCGAACCAGCGCAGCAGCGGCAGCGAGAAGGCGTCGAAGGCACGGATCACGGCTTGAGCTCCGGAACGTCGTGGCCGCCGTCGGAGCGCGCGCGCAGGCTCAGGATTTCGGTGACCGCGCCGAGGTCGAGTTCGCCATAGAGATGTGGAAACAGTTCGTCATTGCGCGACCGCTCCCAACGCAGGGCATCGCCGAGCGCATCGGCGTCGACCGCGACCAGGAACAGGCCGGTTTGTCCGTGGTAATGCTTGCGCGCGGTCTCGGCGACCTGCGAGGCCGTGGAAAAATGGATGAAGCCGTCGCGATTGTCGTCCGCACTGCCCCGGTACACGCCCTGCCGCTCGGCTTCGCGCCAGGCCGAAGCGGGGGTGATTTTATAGATCATGGGCACGGCCCGGCCTTCCCTTTTGTCCTTGAGTCTCTTGGGGTTTTATCCGGATTTGAGGGGAAATGCCCCAGACGCCAACTGGCGAGCGAGGGACCGTATCGGCGGTAGCGGCGCAACTCAAGCGGTGCCGCGCCAGATCCGGCGGCAGATTTGCGAAAATCGAAGTTTCAGGCAATAATTCCTACCATCCGGGATATCCTCGATGGCCAAACAGTCCAAAGCCGCCCGACCGCTGACCCACGCTCAGGTCTGGGCCGCGCTCGACCGGCTCGCCGAACGCGCCGGCCTGTCACCGTCCGGACTTGCCAAGCAGTCCGGCCTCGATCCCACCACGTTCAACAAGTCCAAGCGCGTGACCGGCGACGGCCGCGAGCGCTGGCCATCGACCGAATCGCTCTCCAAGGCGCTGGCCGCGAGCAACGCCAGCATGGAGACCTTCGTGCAGCTGCTCGGCGACGGCCCGCGCGGCGGCCAGTCGGTGCCGCTGCTCGGCTTCGCGCAGGCCGGCGCCGGCGGCTATTTCGACGACTCAGGTTTTCCCGCCGGCAAGGGCTGGGACGAGGTGGCGCTGCCGGCAACGTCAGACGAGCACGCCTATGCGCTCGAGATCGACGGCGACTCGATGAAGCCGGCCTATCGCGAAGGCGACATCATCGTGGTGTCGCCGGCAACCGCGATCCGCCGCGGCGACCGCGTCGTGGTGCGCACCACCGGCGGCGAGGTGATGGTGAAGGAGTTGAAGCGCCGCACCGGCAAGGTGCTGGAGCTCGCCTCGCTCAATCCGGAGCACCCCGACCGCATGCTCGATGCCGAGGAGGTCGCGTGGATCGCGCGGGTGGTGTGGGCGAGCCAGTAGCAGGCGATGCAGTCACCACACAATCGGTGTCGTCCCGGCGCAGGCCGGGACCCATAACCACCGCATAGCACTGCTTACGCACGCTGAGGCCGCAACCTGCCCAACCAACCCAGCCCTGTGGTTGGGTCCCGGCTTTCGCCGGGACGACGGCGGAGTTTGACGCGAACTACGTCGCGTAGTCCGGCTCCTTGCGGTCCAGCATCCGCTTCAGCGCATCGAAATGCCGCTGCGACGGGCTTGGGCCCCTGTAGAGGTGATCGTCGCGGAAATCGCGCTTGGTCTTTTCCACCACATGCTGCGGCAATTGCTTGAGCGGCTGCTGGGTCCACATCGCGTAGATCTGCACCTGCGCGGCGCGCTCGATGTAGTAGAGCCGATCATAGGCATCGGCGACGGTCGCGCCGACGGTCGAGATGCCGTGATTGGCCATGAACAGGATGGTCTTGTTGCCGATCACCTTGGCGAGCCGCGCACCTTCCGCAGGGTCGAGCGCAGGGCCGGTATAGAGGTCGTCATAGGCGATCGCCTCCGACAGTCCGACCTCGGTCTGGCCGATCTCCTTGATGCGAGGATCCTCGAGCCGCGTCAGCGCGCTCGCATACGGCATGTGGGTGTGGAACACCGCCTTGGCTTGCGGCAGCGCCTTGTGGATCGGCGCGTGGATGCAATAGCAGGAGCGCTCGACCTCACCCTCGCCGCGCTTCACCTCGGCATCGTCGATACCGACCTCCATGAAGGACGACGCAGTCACCTCCGACCAGTGCATGCCGAACGGGATCTGGTAGTAGCGGTCGCTGCGGCCGGGCACTACGAAGGTGAGATGGTTGAAGATGCCTTCCGAAAAGCCGTGGATGTAGGCGAGCCGATGCGCCGCGGCGAGATCGACCCGCGCCTGCCATTCCTCGGCGCTCGTACTGTCCTGCAGCGATGTCGGCGAAACCCTGAACTGCATGCGCGCGCTCCCATCTGTGCCGGCCGCTCTGCGGAGGCCGTGCTGATTTTATGGAGCCAGTGTAGCGCAGTCCGCCGCAGACCTCCGGTGAAATTGCCGGGGATCAGCCATCCGCATTTTGCGGCTCTTTGTCCCTCCCCTCGCGGGGAGGAACGGAAGTTTACGACGACCGCGCCAGCGCACCGTCGATCATGTTGACCGCGTTCTGCACACCATAGACCGCGACGAAGGAGCCGAAGCGCGGGCCCTTCTCCTGGCCGAGCAGCACCTGGTAGAGCATGTTGAACCAGTCGAGCGACACGCCCGGACGGCCGTCCTTGCCCTTCTTGACCATGTCGAGGAACGGCTCGCGGCGGCCGATCTCGTAGACCACGTTCTGGATATCTTCCGCGGTCGCATCAGCTTGCATGTTGGCGAGCGCATCGCGCAGGTCCTGCAACGCGGCGCGTTCACCCTCGGTCGGTTCGCGGAACTGCTTGGTCGGCGCCACGAAGTCGCGATAATAGTTGATGGCGTAGCCGACCATTGCATCGAGCTTCGGATGGGTCTCGGGCGTCACACCCGGCCGATAGCGGCCGATGAAGCCCCACAGCGTCTCGGCATTTTCCGCATTCGACGACGACACCAGCGTCAGCAGCAGCTGGAAGGTGACCGGCATGTCGGCCTGCGGCGGCTTGCCGGAATGGATGTGCCAGACCGGATTCTGCAGCTGCTGTCGCGGTTCCTGGCGCGTGAAGCCATCGAGGAACTGCTGGTAGTCGTCGACATTGCGCGGGATGACGTCGAAATAGAGCCGCTTCGCCGCCTTGGGCTCGCGATACATGAACAGCGACAGCGATTCCGGCGAGGCATAGCGCAGCCACTCGTCGATGGTCAGGCCATTGCCCTTCGACTTCGAGATCTTCTGGCCCTTCTCGTCGAGGAACAGTTCATAGTTGAAGCCTTCCGGCGGCGTGCCGCCGAGCGCCGCGCAGATCTTCGCCGACAGCTTCACCGAGTCGATCAGGTCCTTGCCGGCCATTTCATAGTCGACGCCGAGCGCGTACCAGCGCATCGCCCAGTCCGGCTTCCATTGCAGCTTGCAGCGGCCGCCGGTGACCGGGACGGTGACGCTCTCCTTGGTGTCGGGATCTTCATAGGAGATCGTGCCGGCCTTGGCGTCGTGCGCGGTCACCGGCACGTAGAGCACGAGACCGGTGCGCGGACAGATCGGCAGGAACGGCGAATAGCTCGCGGCGCGCTCCTCACGCAGCGAGGGTAGCATGATCGCCATCACCTTCTCGATCCGCTCCAGCATCCGCAGCAACGCGGCATCGAACCGGCCCGAGGTGTAGTATTCGGTCGAGCTCGCGAACTCGTAGTCGAAGCCGAACTGATCGAGGAAGGCGCGCAGACGCGCATTGTTGTGCTGGCCGAAGCTCGGGTGGGTGCCGAACGGATCGGGCACCTTGGTCAGCGGCTTGCCGAGATGCTGTTGCAGCAGCTCCTTGTTCGGCACGTTGTCCGGCACCTTGCGCAGGCCGTCCATGTCGTCGGAGAAGGCAAGCAGCCGCGTCTTGATCTTGTCCTCGGTGAGCACGCGGAAGGCATGGCGCACCATCGTGGTGCGCGCGACCTCGCCGAAGGTGCCGATATGCGGCAGGCCCGAGGGGCCGTAGCCGGTCTCGAACAGCACTTCGTCCTTCGGATTTTTCTTCAGCCGCGCCACAATCGCTTTCGCCTGCTCGAACGGCCAGGCGTTGGATTGTTCGGCGAGCGCCCGCAGGTCGCTCGGGCTGGCGGCAAGATCAATCACGGACATTTCTTCGAGCTTTCTCCAAAAAGGCCGCGAAACCTAACGCTTTCGCGGCAAAATGCAAAACGACGGGAGTCTCGAGATTCCGGGTTCGATGCTTCGCTTCGCCCCGGAATGACGGAGCTAGAACGGGCTGATCGAGAAATAGCGCAGCCACAGGTCGGTGAAGCGGCCTTTTTCCCAGATCCGGAACAGCGCCCAGTTCAGCGACTGCCGCAGCAGGTCGTTGCCCTTGCGCACGGCGATGCCGACGCCCTCGCCGAAATAGCGGCTCTCGACAAAGGGGCCGCCGGAGAACGCGCAGCATTCGGCGGAATCGGTGCCGTTGATCCAGAACGCCAGCGAGATCGCATCGCCGAAGATGAAGTCGACCTCGCCGCGGCGCAGCGCCGCGCGCAGCGCATCGTTATCCGGATAGGAATGGATCTCGGCGTCGGTGAACATCGCCTTGAGGTAGGCCTCGTGCGAAGTGCCTCCGATGACGCCGACCTTCTTGCCCTCGAGATATTCCGGGCGGATTTCCGGCATCACATTGTCGCGGCGCGACACGAAGCGCGCCGGCGCGCGGTAATAGGGATCGGTGAAATCGACCTTGGCGCGCAGCTGCGGCGTCACCGCCATCGAGGCGATGATGGCGTCGCCCCGGTTGGTGGCGAGCGCATCGATCAGGGTCTCGAAGCGGCGCATCTGGATAGTGCAGGTGACCTTGATCTCGTCGCAGAGCGCGCGCGCCAGATCGACGTTGAAGCCGGCCGGATTGCCGTCCGGACCGGTGAAGTTGAACGGCGGATAATCGGTCTCGGTCAGGAAGCGGATCACGGTGAGCCGCGACAGGTCCGGCCGATCCGGCCGGCGCCGCGGGTCCCAGAAGCCCGGCACCGCCTGCGGCGCAGCCTCGGCGGCCTTGGGCGGCTGATTCGGCTGCGACGGGGCAGCTGCCGCCGGGGGCGCCGCTGGTGCCGGGGCAGGCCTTGCGGGCGGAGGCGGCGCAGCGGCCGGCTTGGCCGCTGGCGCCTGCGGTGGCTGTGCCGGTGGTGTCTGTGCGACCGCGGGCTCCGCCATCACCAGCACGACGGCGGCAATCATCCCCGCGGCCAGGCGAAGCTGGCGCGAGCGGACGGCAAAAGGCTGGGCGGACGGATTGGGCATAACCGGCAATAATCAGGGAATTGAACGGCTTATAGACCATCCGGCGCGTGATGCGAGCGCCGATTGGGCGAATCCCGAACCGGAAAGGGCGGTCAGAGATACCGTTTGAGATCGACCGCCGCCTCTTCGGGCGTCCGTTTCAGATTGAACGGCGCGACGAAATGGCCGTCGCGGTCCATCAGATAGATCAGCGCGGTGTGATCCATCGTGTAGTCGCCATCCTTCAGCGGCACCTTCTTGGCGTAGACGCGATAGCTCGACAGCACCTTGGCGATCGCTGTGGGATCGCCGGTCAGGCCCTTGAGGTGCGGATCGAAGCTCGACAGATAGTCCTTCATCGCCGCAGCGGTGTCGCGTTCCGGATCGACCGAAACGAAATAGGCGTTCACGCGGTCGGCGTCCTTGCCCATCGCCTTCAGGACCTCGGAAATCTCGAACAACGAGGTCGGGCAGATGTCCGGGCAATGGGTGAAGCCGAAGAAGATCAGCGTCGGCTTGCCCTGGAGGTTCTTGTCGGTGACGGTCTGGCCGGACTGATCGGTGAGCTGGAACGGCCCGCCGATCGCGGCCGGCGCTGCGACGGTGCGCAAGCCGCCGACTGCCCACAGCATGAGGAACAGGCCGACCGCCAGACTGCCCGCGAAGGCAGCGAAGATCACCAATGGGCGCGTGGTCCGGGTCATGGTGTGAGGGCGTCCTTGTCAGAAGCAGGCGGAGATGCCGGCCGTGATCATTTCGAAAAACACCGCGGTCCCGTAGTGGAACCAGAGCGCGGCAGCGGCGAGCAAGGCCAATCCGCCGATGCCGGCAGCGCCCCACAGGATCATCGACGCCACCCGGCCCTGCAGAGCCGTCACGTGCTCGGATCGGGTGGAGATCGGCTGAACCATCCGGTTCAGATAAGCCGGGTTCCCCAAGGCAGCAAGCGCTATGGCGGTCGCGGGCCGTCAAATGATAGCGAGCCGATTTCCGCTGCCTGTCCCATCATGCCCCAGGTTACCGGCCATGCGCGAAAGGACGTTAGGCCGAGATCGGCCGCTCAGTGCGCGGGTTTGGGCGCCGAAGCCTGGGCGTTGAGATAGCACGGCTTGTACAGCGCCTGCAGCTGCTTGCCTTGCAGGAAGATCATCCGCCGGGTCAGGCCGCCGCGATCGTTGATCCATTTGCGCACCGCCGGCGGGTACATCAGGTACAGCATATGGGTGGCTTCGGGGTTGGGCACCGGCCGGCCGTTGTCGCCGTAATCCCAGGCGGCATGGAAGCCGAGACTGGCGTGCGAGGTCACACAGATCCGGTCATGAGGAACCTTGCCGAGCACGATGGTGCAGGCCGAGGCGCACAGCCCGTCGATGATCACGGTCTCACCCGACGTGCGCAGGTCCTGGTACTTGTCGACATAGACCCCGATCTTGCCGCCGCGATCGTCGGCGATCCTGACCACTGCTTGTGACGCCCCCATTCCCGCCAGCAGGAGAACCGCCGCGAGCAACCCCGTCATCAACTTCATTGGCCAGCCCCAGTCCAAACCGAATCTGTTGGTCTTGTGATGCAGACGGCGTGAGCGTGTTGCGAGACTGGATTTTTGTCCAGACGAGCGAAGCCGGTCAAAACAAAATCAAATTGGGTGTTGCGCGCACGCTGCAGTGGCGCGTGGAAAAGGTCCCAAACCGGAACAACTTGCCGCAACCATTTGATGCCTTGCCGCCACAGGCAAGGTCCATTTGGCGTTGACCGCGAACAGTGACGCGGTCTTGAATCGCGGCGGGACGGGGGACACCAAAATGGCTGACGATGCAGATGTGATCGTGATCGGCGCCGGACTTGCCGGCCTGGTCGCCGCAACCGAGATCGCCGACGCAGGCAAGCGCGTCATCGTGCTCGATCAGGAAGGGGAACAGAGCATCGGCGGCCAGGCTTTCTGGTCGTTCGGCGGATTGTTCCTGGTCGATTCGCCGGAACAGCGCCGGCTCGGCATCAAGGATTCGATCGACCTCGCGCTGCAGGACTGGATGGGCACCGCGGGTTTTGATCGTGACGAGGATCACTGGCCGCGCAAATGGGCGGAGGCCTATGTCGCATTCGCGGCGGGCGAGAAACGCGACTGGCTGCGCGCGATGGGCCATCGCATCTTCCCCGTCGTCGGCTGGGCCGAGCGCGGCGGCTACGACGCCATGGGCCACGGCAATTCGGTGCCGCGCTTTCACGTCACCTGGGGCACCGGCCCCGGCATCGTCGAGCCGTTCGAGCGCCGCGCGCGCGAGGCCGCCAGGAGCGGACTGCTGGTGTTCAAGTTCCGCCATCGCGTCGATGCGCTCAGCGTCAGCAACGGCACGGTCGACGGCGTCAGCGGCGCCATCCTGGAACCGAGTTCGGTCGAGCGCGGCAAGAGCTCCTCGCGCAATGTGGTCGGCGATTTCACGCTGCGCGCGCAGGCTGTCATCGTCGCCTCCGGCGGCATCGGCGGCAATCACGACCTGGTGCGGCAAAACTGGCCGCGGCGGCTCGGCGAACCGCCGAAGTTCATGATCTCCGGCGTGCCCGAACATGTCGACGGCCGCATGATCGGGATCACCGAGGCCGCGGGCGGGCGGCTGATCAACCGCGACCGCATGTGGCACTATGTCGAGGGCATCCAGAACTGGAACCCGATCTGGCCGCGTCACGGCATCCGGATTCTGCCCGGGCCGTCGTCGATGTGGTTCGACGCATCAGGCAAGCGGCTGCCGGCGCCGCTGTTCCCGGGCTCCGACACGCTCGGGCAGCTGCATTACATCATGGGCACCGGCTACGATTATTCGTGGTTCATCCTGACCCAGAGCATCATCAAGAAGGAGTTCGCGCTGTCAGGCTCCGAACAGAACCCTGATCTGACCGGCAAGAGCTGGCGCATGACGATCAAGCGCGCCACCAACAAGGGCGCGCCGGCGCCGGTCGAAGCCTTCAAGCAGCATGGCGCCGACTTCATCGTGCGCGACAACCTCGCCGACCTCGTCGCTGCCATGAACAAGCTCGCCGGCAATGACCTGTTGCAGCCCGACGCTATCAAGGCGCAGATCGAGGCGCGCGACCGCGAGATCACCAACCCCTATGTCAAGGATGCGCAGGTGATGAACCTGCACAATGCGCGGCGCTATATCGGCGACCGGCTGATCCGGACCGCCAAGCCGCACCGCATCCTCGATCCCGAGCACGGCCCGCTGATCGCAGTGAAGCTCAACATCCTGACCCGCAAGACGCTCGGCGGCTTCGAGACGGATCTCGATTCACGCGTATTCGGCAACGATCACCAGATCATAAGCGGGCTCTATGCCGCCGGTGAAGCCGCCGGCTTCGGCGGCGGTGGCGTGCACGGCTATCGCTCGCTGGAGGGGACGTTCCTCGGCGGCTGCCTGTTCTCCGGCCGCAACGCCGGGCGCGCGGCGGCGAAGGCGGTGGGTTAGGCACGCGGGCTTAAAATATCGAAAACAACCCCATGCAAAGGAGCCGCTGGCGTTCGGTCAGGCACCGAGCGACCGAGCGACTTGACACGTCGGGCAACTCAGGTGCATTCTTCTAATATTCAGAAATTGCGCAAAGTGTCCCTCGCCCCGCGGCCACAGCCCGATCTCATCTTGCCCTACTCCACCTCCACGCTGGCGAAGCGCACCCCGAACGTGTCCGCATTCGCCTCGCCCCAATCGTACAGCGCCTGCAGCATCGGCTTCAGCATCTCGCCGCGCCTGGTGAGGCAATAGCGCGAGGCGCCGCCGCCGCGCTCCTGCTTGACGAACCCCGAGTTGCAGAGATCGCGCAGGCGCTCGGTCAAGACCTTGTCACTGAGCTGCGGAATGTCGTGGCGCAACTCGCCGTAGCGCATCGGGCGGACCTTGAGGCGGCTCAGGATCACGGTCTTCCATTTGCCGCTGAGCTGGTCGATCGAGAACTCGACCGGGCAACCATATTTGCGCTTGGTCTTGCGGATCATCGCAACTCTCCTGCGGCACTTTCCATCTGGTTCGTTGAGCGCCGCCATCGATCCATCTAAGCACGCTTTGCGCGGGTTGGGCGAGTTCAGGGAATACTGCAAGGCATGACAGAAGACAGTTCCGTCGAGCGTGCGAACGACAAGCAGAAGCCGCGCAAGCGCATCGTCGTCAGAAGCAACGGTCCCTACGAAGCCGAGCCCGGCATTGCGATCGTCGATCATCTCGGTGTGCCTGTTGCAGCCGAGGCGCCGGTGCGGCTGTGCCGCTGCGGACAATCGCAGACAAAGCCGTTCTGCGACGACAGCCACGTCGCGCGCGGCTTCACCGACGGCAGGGATCCGCGGCGGGTGCCCGACAAGCTCGACGTCCATGCGGGACAACAAGCCTATGTGTTCGACAATCGCGGCACCTGCGCGCATTCCGGCTTTTGCACCGACCGGCTCAATTCCGTGTTTCATCTCGGCGAGGAGCCTTTCATCGCGCCAAGCGGGGCGCGTCTGGATGATCTCATCAACGCGGTGCGCAGGTGTCCGTCGGGCGCACTCGGCATCGGCATTGGTCCCGCGCGGGACACCAACCTGTCCGACGTCGACCGGCCGCCGCAGATCGAAGTGTCGAAGGACGGCCCCTATCGGCTCACCGGCCATGTCGAACTGGTCGGTGAGGATGGCGCGCCGATCGCACGAAACGAAGGTGCGTCGCAGGAACATGCCAGCCTGTGCCGCTGCGGTTCATCGCTGAACAAACCGTTCTGCAGCGGCATGCACTGGAATGTCGATTTTCACGATCCCGTCCCCGATCCCTTGCGCGAGCCGACGCTGTTCGAATGGGCTGGCGGCTATCCGGCGCTGCTCGACATGACGCGCATCTTCTACAGCCGCTACGTGCCGGAGGATCCGCTGCTCGGCCCGCTGTTCGCCGAGATGTCGCCGGACCATCCGGAACGGGTCGCGGCCTGGCTGAGCGAAGTGTTCGGTGGCCCGCGCTTCTATACCGAACGCTATGGCGGCTATCGGCGGATGGTGTCGCAACATATCGGCAAGGAGATCCGGCCGGAGCAGCGCGCGCTGTGGGCCACCTACATGGTGCAGAGCGCCGACGACGCCGGCTTGCCATCCGATCCGGAATTCCGCGCCGCCTTCGTCGCCTATATCGAATGGGGCTCGCGGATCGCGGTGGAGAATTCCGGCGCCGACGCGACACCGCCGCCGAACATGCCGGTGCCGCGCTGGTGGTGGGTCTGCAACGCGACGCCCGCGGCGCGACCATCCGCCATCGCAGACGATGCGCAGGGCGCGAACGAGGTCAGCGTCGTGCTGCCGGGTCCCGATGAAGAGGTGCAATTCGAACAGCACATCCGGCCGCTGTTCCGGCCGATGGACCGCAATTCGATGCTGTTCGCTTTCGATCTCTGGAAGGAGGAAGACGTCAGCAAGCACAGTCGGCAGATTCTGGCTCGCCTCGAGGCCGGCACGATGCCGTGCGATGGCGCGTGGCCGGCCGAGCGGATCGCCCTGTTCGCGCGCTGGGCGTTCCAGCCGCATTCGTGACAACGCGATTGCGCCGAGGTGATCTCGGTGCAATTCAGGCGATTTCCGTGAGCCGTGCTGCAAATTGCGCAGTGGCGGCGGACGCGCCGGCAGGCTAGAGAGTTTCCGCCATTCAAGTGGAGACCCAAATGAGCATTCAGCGTTTCGAAACCGGCCCGCGCATGAGCCAGGCTGTCGTACACGGCAACACCGTCTATCTGGCCGGCGTCGTCGCCGGCAAGGCGGCGGGCGGCAGCGTCACCGACCAGACCAAGGACATCCTGTCGATCATCGACGGCCATCTCGCCAAGGCCGGCACCGACAAGTCGAAGCTCCTCAGCGCGACCATCTACATCACCGACATGAAGACCTTCCCGGAGATGAACGCGGTGTGGGATGGCTGGGTCTCCGCGGGCAACACCCCGGCCCGTGCCACCGTCGAGGCCAAGCTTGCGGCGCCCCAGTACAATGTCGAGATCATGGTCGTCGCGGCCAAGTAAGCGCGACAAGTAAGCGCGACATCGCGATGGACGTTCGATGCCCCGGATTGCGAAACCGCAGTTCGGGGCATTTTCATTTGGCGCCTCACGCGCTGATCCGCGCTCGCCCGCCTGTGGCCTCGTCGAGATCGGACTGAAGCCAGCGTGCAATCCGGCGCCACGGGCCGGTCAGGGCCATGCAGCCGACGAACAGGCCGAGATGGCCGCACGGCTCGGTGTCGCATTGCAACCATGCGGGCGGCGTGCCCAGGAGCCGCATTGTCGCGAATGCCTGATCAGGCGGAACAACGATGTCCTTCTCCGCAGCGAGCAGGAAGACGGGCAAGGTCACTGCGGCAAGATCGATCTTGCGACCGAGCGCAACGAAGTCTCCGGCCGCGATCCGGTTCTGGCGAAAGATCCAGTCGGTCACTTCGAGGTAGTAGGTGCCGGGCAGATCAAGCGTCTCGTCGTTCCAGCGCGTAAAGCGATCGAGCAGGACCCGCGCATCCTCCGACTTGCCGTCGAGCCGCCGCTGCAGCGCAGCCTCCACGTCAAGCAGGTTGAACGGGAGGCTCCAGACCTGAAGCATGTGCTCGCCGCTGACGATCCCTTCACCCTGCCGCACCATTGCCTCGAAGGATTGCTGCGGGAGCGAGGCGACCATCCTGGAAAGCTCCGACGGCACCGACACGTCAACCGGGCTGCCCGCAAGCACCAGCCGCCGCACCTTGTCGGGAAAGCGCGCCGCATAGAGCAGTGACAGCCATCCTCCCTGACAGAGACCTGCGAGGTCGACGGGTGGTCCGATGGTGTCAACGGCGACGTTGAGATCGGACAGAAAGGTGTCAATCGAGAAATACCGCATCTCCGGCGTCGCCGAGCGCCAATCGGTGAGATAGAGACGTGCAGTACCGGCCTCCTGCAACGCCGCCATCAGGCTGTGGCCGTGTGCAAGATCCGCGATCTTCGCGCGGTGCAGCGCGTAGGGCGCGCAGACCAGCAGCGGCGGGCCCTCGACCGCGCTCGAGAAGTCGAGCAGGCGCATCGTCGGCAATTGCAGCGCGACGGAATTGGCCGTCGTCCAGGGCAGTTCCTGTTCGTCTGACGCATCTGTGGGCTCGGCCGGGCGATCCGGGTACCATTGTGAGGAGATGTCCAGCGCCAATCGCATGGCCTCAAACGGCCATAGCCAAGCGTGCTGCACCCAGTTGGTGCTGCCACTCCGTTCAGAGGGGTCTGCTTTTTCGCGCAAGCTCATTCACCGATTGATCGCCGACCAAGATGGTCAGGCCGGCGCAGGTCTAAACCTTGACCCCGATCAAGAACCGACGAATTAAGGTCGAACACCTTACGTCAACCAGCCGGAACGGAAGCCATGCCGGGAAGTCACGATCTCGCGATCCCGGCGCGACTTTGGCGGGGCGCGGACAGCCGGCGCCGCCGCGATCATGCGGCCCGTGCCGTTGCCTTCTCCGTATCGAGCCGGCGCGCGAACAGCCAGCGGAAATAGGTCAACGGCGCGTCGGCGCCGATCGCCAGCAACTGATAATCCGGATCGGCATCGAGCACCTTCTGCTGCGCCTCGATGAAGTCCTTGTCCTCGTTGAAGGCCTCCTCGAGCGAATGCCGCAGCGACAGCGCGATGTTCGCGTTGTCGGTGTCGAAATCGTGCAGATAGTTCCAGAAGAAGTGCGTTGAGGAGCGCGTCTCCGGGGTCATGAACTGCGCGTTGCGGTATTGCCGGGTGCCCGGCACCTGAACGCCCTTCTCCGCGCCCTGCCCGGCCGGCGCGAACATCGTGTCGAGCGTGAAGATACCCGGCACGATCATGCGGCCGACATTGCGGCGATCGACCATGTCGGCTTTGTTCGGGATCACCTTCTTGTGGTAGGGCGGCGCATCGGCGCCCATGTGCCAGCGCTCGACGCGGAAACCGTCCTCCAGCTTCTCGATCGCGACCGGCTTGGTCTTGTAGGCATATTCCTCGGAACCGCCGAGCGTGTTGGTGTGCACGAAAGCGAGATGCGCGAAGTCGCTGAGGTTGTCGACGATCAGGAGCCAGTTGGCCTTGTAGTGCATATAGCCCGGCAGGCCGCGCCATTTGGGATCTTCGAGCGGCGGATAGTCGAGGATCAGCTTCGGATCGGCCTTCTCCGGATCGCCGGTCCAGATGAAGATCATGTTGTAGCGCTCGACCACGGGATAGCTGCGCACGCCGAGCTTGGCGGGGATCGCGTCCTGGCCGGGGATCTGGATGCACTTGCCGTCGGCCGCGAACTTCATGCCGTGATACATGCACCTGATGTCGTCGCCCTCGACCCGTCCCATCGAGAGCGGCGCCGCGCGATGGCAGCAACGGTCGTCGAGCGCGACGACCTTTCCGCTGGCGCCGCGATAGATCACGATCGGCCGCTCCAGGATGGTGCGCGCCAGCTTCTTGCCGTCGATCAGCTCGTGGTTCAGCGCCGCCACGTACCAGGCGTTGCGCAGGAAAATCCCGTCGTCGTCAGCCAATTCACCCTCCCGATGCAATATTGCTTGCAACGAGGTTAGGGGATTGCGGCCGCCGGGATAATCCGATTTGGCTGGACACACTGTACCGGTGGATGGACAATCGGCCATGGAGTGGCGTGACTGGGAGCTGTTTTGCGAAGTTGTCGAGCATGGCGGCTTCAGTGCGGCTGCGCGCGTGCTCGGTCACCCCAAGTCGAGCCTTAGTGCTGCGGTGCAACGGCTCGAGGCCAATCTCGGGCTGCGGCTGATCGAGCGGACCACGCGGCATTTGCGGCTGACCGATTCCGGCGAGACGATCTATCGCAAGGTGCGTCCGCTGTTCGCGGCGCTGCACGACACCCACAGCGAGGCGCTGGCGATGTCGAGCGCGGTCGCCGGCACGCTGCGCATCAAGGCGCCGTACGAATTCGGCGCGCATCACGCGGGGCCGGTCGCCTGCGCGGTGATGGGCCGCTATCCGGAGCTCGCGATCCGCGATCGATGTCGAGCACGATATCGTCAACCCGATCGCGGAGAACTACGACATCGTGTTCGCGATGCTGGAGGCGCCGCTGCCGTCGGCCGGCATCGTGATCCGGCGCGTCTTCACCCTCGAGCGCGGCCTGTTCGCGGCGCCGGCGCTGCTGGAGAAGTTCGGCGAGCCGCGCACACTGGACGAGCTGAGACAGCTGCCACTTCTGACGGGTCCCAGCGATCCGCGATGGGCGATCACCGCACCCGGCGGCGCCGTCGAGCATCTCGCGGTCGATCGCGCGCGTCTCACCTCTTCGAATGCTCATGTCCGCCTGCAAGCCGCGCTCGCCGGCCATGGCGTGCTGCGGGTGACCGCGAGCTACACCCGCGCCGCAGTCGCGGCCGGCCAGTTGCGGCGGCTGTTGCCGGACCACGCCTGCGAGCCGCTCAACGTGCACGCGCTGCTGCCGGCGCGGCAATTCGTCCCGGCCAAGGTGCGCTGCTTCCTCGATGCGATGGAGGCGCACGCGCGCGGCGATCCCGAGGCCTATATCAGGCCATAGGCCGCGCCGCCGTCACGCGCGCGATGACGTCAGAGGTAATCGATCGACGCCTGCAAACCTTCGATAGTCCGGACAGCCGCTTAAGGACGGCACTTGAGAAGGAGAGCACCATGACCGACCATGCCACCGTCGCCCGCAACTACATCGCGCTCTGGAACGAGCGGACGCCGAGCCGGCGCCGCGAGATGCTGAGCACAAACTGGACCAGTGATGCGCGCTATGTCGATCCGCTGATGAGCGGCGACGGCCATGAGGGCGTCGATGCGCTGATCGCCGGCGTGCAGCAGAAGTTTCCGGACTTCACCTTCAAGCTGATCGGCGAGCCGAACGGCTTCGGCGACCACGTCCGCTTCTCCTGGGGCCTCGGGCCCGACGGCGTCGACAGCCCGATCAAGGGCACCGACTTCGCCCTGCTGAAGGACGGCCGGATCAGGAGCATCACCGGCTTCCTCGACCAGGTGCCGGGGGCCTAACGGCTTCTTCAGGTAAACCGCGACCTACATCCTCTCGTCATTCCGGGGCGACGCGCAGCGTCGAGCCCGGAATCCATCGGGCCACAAGGCCTGCGGCGAAATGGATTCCGGGCTCTCGCTTCGCGAGCTCCGGAATGACGGGGGGGACCGCTTCCACCCCCGCAATCCCGCTGCTAGTCTTCCCGAAACACAGGGAGGACCACCATGAAGGCCGATCACGCCTTCAACACGTCGGTCGTCAGCGACATCACGCCGGCGCTGCTGGCGATTGGCCGCGACAGCTTTGCGGAGGCCCTGATCGACACGCTACGCCGGGTCGCCGGGGTCGGTCACTGCATGGTGTTCTCGTTCACGGGCCCGCGGTCCGCCGCGTGCCTGCTCGACGTCGGCAACATCCCGACCGGGCGCGACCTCGGGATCGCCTATTCCGAGCATTTCCACCAGGCCGATCCGAATCGTGACGCGGTGTTCGAGGGGCAGGCACAGGCCACGCCGATCATGCTGCCGACCTTCGCCCGCCGCATGTACAGCGACGGTTATCGCAAGATCTTCTTCGACGATTCCGACATCGTCGACAAGTTCGCTTCCGCGATCTGGACCGGCGACACCTGCTTCTACGTCAATTTCTACCAGATCACCGCGCAAGGGCGCTTCAGCCGCGCGCAGATCGCGCGCCTCGCCGCAGTGGCGCCCGCGTTGACCGCTGCCGTGGCACGGCACTTCCAGCGCGACGCGGCAGCGGATGTCGATCCCATTGAGCGGTTGAAGACCCTGTTTGCGACCACAGAGCCGCTCGCCCGGCTGACCGGGCGCGAGCAGGAGGTCTGCCTTCGCATCCTCTCGGGCCTCAGCTCGGAGGCGATCGCAGCCAGCCTCGGCATCGGGCTGCACTCCGCCCTCACCTATCGCAAGCGCGCCTATGACAAGCTCGGCATCTCCTCGCAAAACGAGCTGTTCGCGATCGCGCTGCGGCTGACGGCCTCAGTACGCCAGCTGAACTGACGCCCCGCGCTAAAGTTGCCGCTGCGCCGGTTGCGTCGTCTTGCGCGACCATGCCGCCATTATTCTCTGCTGTCATTCCCCGCGAAAGCGGGGAATCCAGTACGCCGCGGCCTCTCAATCGACAATGACTGCCTCTGGAATACTGGATCGCCCGATCAAGTCGGGCGATGACGGTGTGTGTCCCAAATCATGGGGACAGACCGGATGGGCATGGCGGATTATGCTCGTTGAGAACCTGAGGCCATACACCGTGAGCACCGCTCCCCATTTCGACATCGACGTCCCCGCCTTCTGGCAGGACCCCTATCCGACCTTGGCGCGCATGCGCAAACAAGCGCCGATCGCGTTCGTGCCGCAGCTCGGCAGCACGCTGCTGTGCAACCGCGACGACATCTTCATCTGCGAGAAGCAGATCGACGTGTTCTCGTCGCACCAGCCCGAGGGGCTGATGAACAGGCTGATGGGCCATAACATGATGCGCAAGGACGGCGACGCGCACATGAACGAGCGCAAGGCGATCTTCCCGACGATCTCACCGAAGACCGTCAAATCGCACTGGACCGCGCAGTTCGCCGGACACGCGACGCGCATCCTCGACGAACTGAAGCCGGACGGCGTCGTCGATTTCGTGCAGGCCTTCGCGCTGCCGTTCTCGGCTGAGTGCCTGAAATCGATCACCGGCCTCACCAACATGCGCTTCCAGGACATGAACGCGTGGTCGCAGGGCATGATCGACGGCATCGCGAACTACGTCGGCGATCCCGCGATCGAGGCGCGCTGCCATGCCGCGACCTCGGGCATCGACGCCGCGATCGACGAGATGGCTCCAAGGCTGCGCAAGGCCCCCGACCTCAGCCTGCTCGGCGTGCTGCTGCAGACCGACATGCCGATGGCGAGCGTGCGCGCCAACATCAAGCTTGCGATCTCGGGCGGCCAGAACGAGCCGCGTGATGCGATCGCAGGCACCGTGTGGGCGCTGCTGACCCATCCCGATCAGCTGGCGCTGGCGACTGATGGCGCGATCCCGTGGCTGCAGGTGTTCGAGGAATATGCGCGCTGGATCTCGCCGATCGGGATGTCGCCGCGGCGGATCGCCAAACCCTGGACGATCCGGGATGTCGCATTCGAAACCAACGAACGCGTATTCCTGATGTTCGGCTCGGCGAACCGCGACGAGAAGCATTTCAGCGAGCCCGACCGCTTCGACATCCGCCGCGACGCCAGCAAGAGCATCGCGTTCGGCGCCGGCCCGCATTTCTGCGCCGGCGCCTGGGCCTCGCGCGCCATGGTCGCCGACGTCGCGCTGCCCGCGATCTTCACCAGGCTGACGAACCTGCGCCTGATCGAGGACCGGCCGCCGCGGATCGGCGGCTGGGCGTTCCGCGGCCTGCTGGATCTGCCGGTGACGTGGGACCGGTAGAGCGCGCCGAAAGCACCAGCCATTTATTGTTTCAAAACAGCAGCATAGATAAACAAAGACACAGAAACACGCGGCTTGGGCGGCCGCTTTGGATGCTCTCTCGACCCGCAATTGCGCGTCTTGCTGCGCTGCGACACCGTGCCGCCGCAGCCGGTCGGACGACTGTAATCAAACTGTCATGAATCCATTTCAATCCGCCGTTATTGGTGAAACTGCAGTTAGTTGAGCGGTCACAAGGGATTTCCGATGAACCCGAACCACAATGGTAGCAGTCACGATACCGCCTTCCACAACGAGGCCCCCGAGCAGGAGTCCGAGGAGGGTGGCGGCATCAACAAGACGGTTGCGGTCGTCGCGGTGGTGGCTGTCGGTGCTGCGGTGTTCGAAGCTGCCTTGCTGCCGGGACTTGCACTCGGCGTTGCCGCAGTCGCGGCGCCGAAGTACCTGCCGAAGCTGGCGGGCGCACTCAATCCGCTGTTCAAGTCCACCGTTCGCGGCACCTACAAGTTCGCCCAGAAGTCGCGCGAGATGTTTGCCGAGGCCCATGAGCAGGTCAACGACATCGTTGCCGAAGTGAAGGCCGAGAGCAAGGCGCCGGAAAGCAAGACGGCGGCAGACGGCCGGGCGTCGCCTGCGGCCTGAACGGGCCGGACGGGCAGACACAAGACGGCGAAGCGCGCCGGTGATCAACCTTGCGACGCCGGCGCTGCAGGCAATTTGACGACGGCATCATTCGCGTCCCCGCGCCGGCGTTGGAACGCTGTGAGAGGAATGCGATGACCAAGATGAAGCTGCAGATTGCGCATCAGGTTCCGGGCCGGATTCGCATGAAGGTGCCGTCGGCCAAGGAGAACCCCGAGCTTCTTGAACAGATCAAGCAGACCTTCAGCGTCATTCCCGGCATCGAGGAAGTCCTGGTCAACCCGGCGACCGGCAGCATCGTGCTGCACTACGACACCGACCGGCATGACGAGTTTCACGGCCGGCTGCAGCATCACACCGGCGGTCACTACAAGCCGCCGACCAATGAAATTGACGCGCTGGCGAACAAGATCGAACAGGAAGCCGAGTATCTCGCCGAGCATTCGCACACGGCCAGGGTCATTGTCGACTTCTTCAAGGACTTCGACAACGGGATCAAGGTCTCCACCGGGAACGTGATCGATCTGAAGATCGTGCTGGCAGCCGGCATCGCCGGCTTCACCATCTTCGAGGTCGGCGCCACCGCGGCGACGCCGGTTTGGGTCACGCTGGCAGTGTTTGCCCTCAACCACATGATCCAGGCCAACATGCGTGACGCCGAGCAGGCGGAGCCGGCAGGCGCGACGGCCTGATCCGCCAGGGGCGAGAGCGTAATCCATGGACTTCCGCTTCTGCCACTCCATGCCAGGGCGCATCCGTCTGAGCATTCCCGCGCTCGGCCAAAATCGCAAGCTGGGCGAGATCTGCCTCGGCTGGCTGCGGGCGCAGGACGGCATCAGGACCGCGCGGATCAACTACGACTGCGCGAGCCTCGTGCTGGAATACGATCCGGCTCACGAGCAAAGACTGCTGTTGCTGCTGAACAGCTTCAAGCGCATGAGCCTGGCCGACCTCAAGGCGCTGGGCGCCGGCGCCGCGCAGGATGCGGGCGCGCAACGCGCCAGCGTCCCGGAGGTCTCGAAGCGTTCGCCCCTGGCGTTGCCGACGCTGTCCCTGTTCATGGCTTTGAGCGCCAATCCGGTGATCACGGCGATCAACATGCCGCTGATGCTCTGGAATGCGATCCCGATCGCCAAGCGCGCCTGGAAGGTCTGGGCGAACGAGAGCCGGCTGAACATCGACGTGCTCGATACGCTCGCGATCAGCGCGTCGGTGCTCCAGGGCAACCCGCTGGCCGGCTGCATCGTCACCTGGCTGATCAAGCTCGGCGACTGGATCCGCGACCTGACCGCTGCGGGCTCGCGACGGGCGATCAACGAGCTGCTCGAATTCCAGTCGAAGACGGCCTGGCTGCTGCGCGACGGCGAGGTGGTGTCGATTCCCGCCGCCGAGCTCAAGAACGGCGACATCGTCGTGGTGTATCCCGGCGAGATGATCCCGGTCGACGGCGAGATCATCGACGGCTCCGCCACCATCGACCAGAAGACGATCACCGGCGAGGGCCTGCCGGTGCATCGCGGCAAGGGCGAAGCGGCCTTCGCCGCTACCGTCATCCGCGAGGGCCAGATCACGTTGCGTGCCTTGCGCGTCGGGACGGCGACCACCGCCGGCCAGATCGTGCGGTTGATCGAATCCGCGCCGATCGGCGACACCCGCATGCAGAACCATGCCGAACGCTTCGCCGACCGGCTCGTCACCCCGACCCTGGCGCTCGCCACCGGCACCGCCATGGTCTCCGGCGACTTCAATCGCTTCCTCTCGCTCGTCATCGTCGACTACGGCACCGGCATTCGCGTCGCCGCCCCTACATCCGTGCTGTCCTCGATGACGCTGGCCGCCCGCACCGGCATGATCATCAAGAGCGGCGGCCACATGGAGAAGCTCGCCGGGATCGACACCATGGTGTTCGACAAGACCGGCACACTGACCCACGGCACGCCGGCGGTCATCGATGTGATCTCCTATCAGAAGTACATCACGCCGAACCACCTGCTCGGGCTCGCCGCGGCGGCCGAGACCAAGCTGCAACATCCGGTCGCCGAGGCGTTGCGCAGCCGCGCCCGCCAGCTCGCCGTCAACATCCCGCCGTGCAACGAGACCACCTACCGTCTCGGCCTCGGCGTCGAGGGCCAGGTCAACGGCTACTATGTCCATGTCGGCAATCAGCGCTTCATGCGCCAGAGCGAGATCATCGTCGACGCCGCGGTGCATGATCGCGCGGCGCTCGACGAGCGCGGCTATTCGAGCCTCTACATCGCCGTGGACGGCAAGCTCGCGGGCCTCGTGCCTTACTCTGACGAGATCCGCGAGGAGAGCCGTCCGGTGATCCAGCGGCTGCATGAGCTGGGCGTCAAGAACAGCATCATGCTGACCGGCGACAATGCCGTCGTGGCGCGGGCCGTCTGCAACCGGCTGGGGCTCACCGAGCACTTCGCGGACATGCTGCCGGCCGACAAGGCCGGCGTCATCCAGGAGCTGCAGCGCCAGGGCCGCCGGGTCGCCATGGTCGGCGACGGCATCAACGATTCGCCGGCGCTCAGCTTCGCCGATGTCGGAATCGCCATGAAGCACGGCGCCGAAGTCACGCACGAATCCGCCGACGTCATCCTGATGGAAGATTCGCTGTGGAAGCTCGTCAAGGCGGTCGAGATCTCGCAAGGCGCGGTCAGCCTCATCAAGCAGAACTACGCGATCGTCGCCGCGCTCAACACGCTGGCGCTCGGACTGGCCCTGCCGGGCGGCCTGATCACGCCCGAGGTGACCGCCATCATCAGCAACGGCTCGGCGATCCTGGCGAGCCTCAACGGCATCCGGCCAATTCTGCGCTATCAATGAGCCAGGATGTCACCCAGCTCGTCCTGCTTCCTCCCGGCGATCACGCCGCACTACAAGCCGCAGTCAGGACGCTGGAGAGCTCCAACCTCGCGGCAAGGATCGCCGACTATGCCGGCATCCCCGTCAACCGGGTCCTGGGCCTGCTGCCGAAAGCCGCCAACCGCCAGCTCAGCGGACTGGTGCGCACGGCGGTGATGAAGGGGCTGGAAGTCGCCGTCGATACGCTCGACGAGAAGCCGCCGCCCGCACCCGCGGTCACCTTTTCATCGTTTCTCGCCGGCGTGACCGGTGGCGTGAGCGGCCTGCTCGGCTTCGGTGCGCTCGCGGTCGAGCTGCCTCTGACCACGACGTTGATGCTGCGCGCGATCGCCGAGATCGCGCGGCACCAGGGCGAGGACCTCTCCCGGATCGAGGCCAGGCTCGCCTGCCTCGAAGTGTTCGCCTACGGCACCAAGCGAACCGACGAGAATCTCGACATCGGCTACTACGCCGCCCGCGCGCTGATCAGCAAATACACCAGCGACGCCGCCGCCTACATCCTGGAGCGCGGCGCGGTGGATGCCTCCGCCCCGGTGATCTCCAACCTGGTCAGCGAAATCGTCTCCCGGTTCGGGCTGGTGGTCTCGGACAAGGCGGCGGCCGGCGCGGTGCCGATCATCGGCGCAGCGTTCGGCGCAACCGTCAACGTCATCTTCATGGACCATTTCCAGAAGATCGCGAAAGGTCACTTCACCGTGCGCCGGCTGGAGCGGCTGCACGGCAGCGCGGGCGTTCGACAACACTATGCGGCGATCGCAGCCGGGCTCGGGCCGCGGCGCGGCGTCGCGACGGTATGAGGCGTTTGGCAGCAATTGGACATCGGCGCCGTGCTTCCGCCTGAGGACACCAGGCTGCGCGACCTTCGCCGCATGCGCACGCTGGCCACGGGTTTGCTCGTGTTCATGCTGCTGGTATTTCTGGCGACCTCGATGGCGCAGCCGCACTGGCCGTGGCTGGCCTATCCGCGCGCTTTCGCCGAAGCCGGCATGATCGGCGCCTGCGCCGACTGGTTCGCCGTCGTCGCGCTGTTCCGTCATCCGCTCGGCATCCCGATCCCGCACACCGCGATCGTTCCGCAGAGCAAGCAACGCATCGCGGTCGCGCTCGGCCGCTTCATCGCCAACAATTTCCTGTCGCCCCGCGTGGTCGGCGATCGCATCCGAGACGTCGACATCGCCGGCTGGACGGCGCAATGGATCGAGCGGCCGACGCATGCCCGCAGCGCGGCCCAACGCACGGTCTCGGCGGTCCATCAGGCCCTGCAGGCGACGCCGAGCGCCGAGATCAACGCCTTTCTGACCCGCCGCACTCGGCAGGGCATCGCGGCGGTTCCGGCGGCCCCGCTCGCTTCGCGGGTGCTGGCGCTATTATGGGCGCATGGCAACGCCCAGGCGCTGGTGGAGCGATTGATCACATCGGCGAGCGTGGCGCTCGCCAACAACAAGGAGACGATCCGCAAGAAGGTCTCGCAGCGCTCGTACCGGTTCGTTCCGAAATGGGTCGACGGCATGGTGGCCGACCGCGTCATCTCCGGCGTCAGCCAGACGCTCGACGAGATGCGCGAGCCGAACCATCCCTGGCGCGTCGAGCTCAAGGCCGAGATCGAGCGCCTGATCGACCGGCTCGCCACCGATCCCGAATACCTCGCCAGGGGCGAGGAGCTGAAGCAGCAGATGCTCGACAATCCCGCCGTGATCGGACAGATCGACGCGATGTGGCACGCCATCGAGATGCGGCTGAATTCCGCAGCGACCTCGGCCGCGATTGCGGACGCGATCGAAACCGCCCTCACGTCGGTTGCCGCCCGGGTCCGGGACGATGCCGAGATGCGCGACCGTATCAACCGCTGGCTTCGCGTCGCCGCGCTGCGCGCCGTCGCATCGCGGCGCCAGGAGATCGCGGCCTTCATCCGCAAGGTGGTCGAAAACTGGGACACCGAAACGCTGATCATGCGGATCGAAATGCAGGTCGGGCGCGATCTGCAATTCATCCGGATCAACGGCACCGTCGTCGGAGGGCTCGTCGGGCTGCTGATCTTCTCGGTCTCGCGCTGGCTGTAGCGCATGACGGGATTAAGTTGAACCTGGATCGACGGCGGAGGTTCACCTCTCCCTTGGGAGAGGTCGGCGCGTAGCGCCGGGTGAGGGTCTACGGTCCCTCGTGGGAGCTGCGGCCCCTCACCCGATTTGCTTCGCAAATCGACCTCTCCCCAAATGGGGAGAGGTGAACCGAGCGCACGGCCAAAGCGATTCAATAAGATGCGCTCGCCGCGATGCCGTCAGGGGAAGCGAATGCGCAGCAGCGGCAGTTGCTGCAGCCTGTCGATCAGGCGAACCATTTGGCTTGCCGCCAGACCGAGACAGCCGAGCATGAAGTGACGTCGGGTCAGACCCCGCTCACGGTCTGCGAATTCAAGACGCTCGAGGCGTGGCCTGAGGGGAGCGGGGGTACGCAGGGCGGGAAGCGTCGTCATATCCATCAGCCGATCGGAATGCGGATTTCCGGCGCGGTGGTCATCTGCTCGATCGTGCCGTCGAACGACAGGCAATCCGGATTTTCGCCGGGCATCCGGCGGAGCGTCTCGACCAGCTGCTCCTGCTCGAGCAGGAACGAGCGGCCGTCGCACAGCCGGGCATAGGCCGCCCAGGGCACGAATTTGGTGAACGGGAACGGGAATCCCTCGCGCGGCGAGACGTCGATGTTCAGGCCGGAGACAAACAGGACGTTCTTGGTGGCAAACGCCGGCTCGCGCAGGATGCTCCGATAGGTGCGGTCGAACTCGGCCTGGGTGACGAAGCGGGCGGCATCCAGCGCAGGATGCGGCGACGTCACCAGGGCCGGCATGACCGGCGCGAGCGCCGCCTCGAGAAGGTCATGGCCCTCGGGACCTTCGGCCAGCGCACGGCGGAAGTGAAACAGTTCGGGTGACAGCGCCGTCCCGATCGGCGCCGGCGTCTCGCCAAAGCAGGCTTCGCCCAACCGTTCGCGGATCGAATGGCCTGCGCGAAAGACCTTGGACGTGCTCAGCACGGTCAACGGTTGCGGCGGCGTCTCGACCATGCGGTCGAGCCGCAGAAAGACGCCTTCGCTGCGGCTGTCGTCGAGATATTGATTGTCGATCTGGAACACCGGCTCGCCATCGAGCCGGCCGCACTGCACCTGCCGGCAGGCATGCGCGTATTCGTCCTCGTACCAGCGCAGCACGCCGCAGAGCTTGCCGCAGCAATCTCCGAACCGGCAGCCTTCGGTGCGATGGCGCTGATAGACGCCGAAGCGGCCGTCATCGGGATTGTAGCCGACATGGCTGGCCTGGATCAGCACCAGGTCCTCGCCGTGATGGGCATAGGGCCCGTGGCGGTTGATCGCGACCTTGCCGCCGACCCGCCCGTGGTCGAACGGAAACGTCCCGAAATGCTGGGCCAGCAGCATGACCGGATAGCCCTGGCTCTCGTCGGAGCAGAAGGCGCGTGACGGCAGCATACGCTGCCGCTCAAAGCCGAGCGACCGGCAATAGTTGTAAAGCCGCGGCACGAAATGGCCGTAGCGCATCGCATAACGGCCAACCCGGAAGGTTTCGATCATCCGCTGCCTGACCGGTCAGACGTAACCACCCGCGAGGGAGAATTCCCCGCTCCCCCGTACCGGATCGGAACGGTAGATACCGTTGTTGACGGTTATGTGAATGCAGCCGGAGCGACGACCCGGACGCAACAGCCGGTGCGGCTCAGCGCCCCCAGCGCAGCACGACCGGATCGAGCGTGCGCGCGATCTCAATCAGTCCGGCGCGGGTGGCCGGATGCAGCGGTTGCAGCGGGTGCCGGACCGCGTCCGACTTGATGACGCCGCCCTCGCGCATCAGCACCTTGCAAGCCTGCAACCCGCATTGCCGGTTCTCGTAATTGATCAGCGGCAGCCAGCGCGCATAGGCCTGCACCGCCTCGTCGCGGCGGCCGGCGAGGAACGGATCCATGATCTGGCGGATGCCGTCGGGATAGCCGCCGCCGGTCATCGCGCCGGTCGCGCCGGCATCGAGATCGGCCATCAGCGTGATCGCCTCCTCGCCGTCCCACGGCCCCTCGATCACGCTGCCGCCCTTCTCGATCAGGCCGCGCAGCTTGTTGGCAGCCATCGGCACCTCGATCTTGAAGTATCTGACATTGGCGAGCTCCTTCGCCATCCGCGCCAGGAAATCGACCGAGAGCGGCGTGCCCGCGACCGGCGCGTCCTGGATCATGATCGGGATGCCGATCGCATCCGAGACCACCCGATAGAACTCATAGATCG
Source organism: Bradyrhizobium sp. PSBB068 (assembly GCA_016839165.1). Taxonomy (NCBI): domain Bacteria; kingdom Pseudomonadati; phylum Pseudomonadota; class Alphaproteobacteria; order Hyphomicrobiales; family Nitrobacteraceae; genus Bradyrhizobium; species Bradyrhizobium sp. PSBB068. The sequence goes on along the minus strand of CP069300.1, from coordinate 438,072 downwards.
CCGGCTCGCCGACGCGGAAGGTCGCGCCATGATAGGGCGGCATGATCATCACCATCGCGGCACCGGCGGTCTCCGCCTCGCGGCTGCGCGCGGCGCACACCGCCGAGGAGAAATGCGTGGTGGTGACGATGACGGGGATGCGGCCCGCGACGTGCTCGAGCACCGTATGCATCACGGTCTCGCGCTCGGCATCGGTGAGCACGAACTGCTCGGAGAAGTTGGCGAGGATGCAGATGCCGTGCGAGCCGGCATCGATCATGAAATCGATGCAGCGCCGCTGTCCGTCGAGGTCGAGGTTGCCGTTGACATCGAAGATGGTCGGCGCCACCGGGAAGACGCCGCGATAGGGACGCTTTGCGATTGTTGGCATAAGACGACCTCCCAAGTTTGTTGTCAGCTGTTCTCGTCAAACGCCGCGGTATGGCAGCGGCGGACCTTCGAGCCTGCGCAGGCCGGGCTCGCGCCGCTCCAGCCACCAACCATACTGCCTGGGCCAGGACGCGAACACCTCGCCGCCTCCGCCGCCCAGCGCAAGCTCGGCGTGCAGCGGCCAGTTCGGATCGAACAGCGCCTCGCGGCCGATCGCGACCAGATCGGCCTGGCCATTGGCCAGCACGTCTTCCGCCTGCTGCGGATGCAGGATCAGTCCGACCGCGATGGTGGCGATTTCGGCGGCGCGCCGGATCTCGTCCGCATAGGGCACCTGGAAGCCATAGCCGCGCGGAATCCGCGCCGCCGTCGCCGAACCGAGCAGGCCGCCCGACGAACAATCGATCAGATCGGCGCCGCGCGCCTTGGCTTCGCGCGCGAACGCGATCTGGTCCTCGAGCGTCAGGCCGCCCTCGACGCCATCGACCGAGGAGATCCGCACCGCCAGCGGCCGCTCCGCGGGCCAGGCGGCGCGCACGGTCTCGATGACCTCGAGCGGATAGCGCATCCGCCCGGCGCGGTCGCCGCCATAGGCGTCGCTGCGGCGGTTCGACAAGGGCGAAAGGAATTCGTGCAGCAGATAACCATGCGCGCAATGCACCTCGACGAATTCGAAGCCGGCCTCCACCGCGCGCAAGGTGGCGCGCCGCCATTGTTCGCGCAACGCGGCGAGCTCGGCCACATCGAGCGCGCGCGGCATCAGCCAGCCCTCCTCCATCGGGATCGCGCTCGGCGCCACTGTCCGCCACGGCAGATCGCCGCGGGCGCGATCGGCCTCGTCGAGCGCGGCATTGCCGTACCAGGGACGCTGCATGCTGGCCTTGCGGCCGGCATGCGCGAGCTGGATCGCGGGCACGGCGCCGTTGTCCTTCAGGAAGGCCGCGATGCGCTCGAGCGGCGCGATCTGCTCGTCGTTCCAGATACCGACATCGCCATGGGTGATGCGGCCCTCGGCCGCGACCGCCGCGGCCTCGACCATCACGAGCCCGGCGCCGCCCTGGGCAAACTTGCCAAGATGAACAAGGTGCCAGTCATTGGCGAGGCCGTCGGTCGCCGAATACTGGCACATCGGTGAAATCAGGATGCGGTTTCGGGAGGTCACGCCGCGAAGCGTGATCGGCTGAAACAGAAACGGCTGCGACATCGGGACCTGCGGACGCGTGGTGGCGGGGAGAATGGCGGCCGAAAGCTAGGCAGCGCGTCCCGCAATCGCAAGCCGCACAACAGCGCAGGCGGCAGGACCTGCACGCATGCAGCACCCGGGCAATGGCACGATCCGCAAAACCCGCAGCATCTGCCGCGGATATTCGCGCGGCTGGTAAACACATTCCACTATCCTTGGATGAGTTTCAGTCATGCCCGGCTGACTTTCAGTCATGCCGGGATCGCGCCACGGATCGCAATTCGCGCCGGACATGCCTACATTGCCGACATGAAGAAAATCGGATTCCTTTCGTTCGGGCACTGGACGCCCTCGCCGCAATCCCAGGCCCGCTCGGCCGCGGACGTGCTCCTGCAATCCATCGACCTTGCGGTGGCCGCCGAACAGCTCGGCGCTGACGGCGCGTATTTTCGCGTCCATCACTTCGCCCGGCAGCTCGCCTCGCCCTTCCCGCTGCTGGCGGCGGTCGGCGCCAAGACCAGCCGGATCGAGATCGGCACCGCCGTGATCGATATGCGCTACGAAAATCCGATGTACATGATCGAGGACGCCGGCGCGGCCGACCTGATCGCGGGCGGGCGCCTGCAGCTCGGCATTAGCCGCGGCTCGCCCGAACAGGTGATCGATGGCTGGCGCTATTTCGGCTACCAGCCGGGCGAGGGCCAGACCGACGCCGACATGGGCCGGCGCCATGCCGAGATCTTCCTCGACCTGTTGCGCGGTGAAGGCTTTGCGCAGCCGAATCCGCGGCCGATGTTTCCCAATCCGCCCGGCCTGCTGCGGCTCGAACCGCTCTCGCAAGGCCTGCGCGAACGCATCTGGTGGGGCGCCGGCTCGAACGCGACCGCGGTCTGGGCCGCGAAGCTCCGCATGAACCTGCAGAGCTCGACGCTGAAGAGCGACGAGACCGGAGAGGCCTTCCACATCCAGCAGGCTGCACAGATCCGGGCGTACCGTGCTGCCTGGAAAGAGGCCGGCCACACAAGCGAGCCGCGGGTCTCGGTGAGCCGCAGCATCTTCGCGCTGGTCGACGATCGCGACCGCGCCTATTTCGGCAACGGGCAGGAGGAAGACCAGATCGGCTTCATCGACGAGCGGACGCGCGCGATCTTCGGCCGCGGCTACGCCGCCGAGCCGGACAAACTGATCGAGCAGCTCAAGACGGATGAGGCGATCGCAGAGGCCGACACGTTGCTGCTGACCGTCCCCAATCAACTCGGCGTCGCCTACAACGCGCATGTGATCGAGAGCATCCTGACTCACGTCGCGCCGGCGATGGGCTGGCGCTGATCGCCGCCAAAGAACGACGCAACCGCGGGCACTTGCCGGCCGCTCCCGAGTTCCGGCGGAACTCCGTTCTCAAAGACGGAGAACTACGGAAACATAACTGCGCGTTGTGAGAAGAACAGGTCGGGTACAATGCGTTAGGCGCGCACGTTGCGTGAACAGATCGCCGCAATATCCCGGGACCGTCGTGCGTGGCGCGTCTTGCGGAACTGCCGGGTCAGGAATCCGGATCGCGATTGCGGCGCGGAGATCGGCAAGCCCGCGTGCATGAATGGAAAGGTCAGCGTTCAGGCCTGCCCGGACGCGTTGGCCTTGGCGCGTAAAACGGATTGATCAGGCAAGTTGCCGGATTCCCTACGGCTGCCGCCTGGCACTGCTCCAGCGACGTGAAGATGCAGTCCATTCGTTCGCCGATCAGCTCGCCGTACACATGCATGCAGACGGGATAGCGAGGATCATAGGTTTGTGCCGATGCCGGCTTCGTCATGCAAAGCGCGCTCAGCGCGAGCAACAGCGCTCCAGGCAACCTCACGTAAAATCTCCCGCTATGGCCGCGAAATATATCGCCTCGCCGACAAAACCGTCTCGTGCAATTTCGCCTGAGGGCTGGAGCGGGCGAAGGGAATCGAACCCTCGTATGCAGCTTGGGAAGCTGCCGTTCTACCATTGAACTACGCCCGCGATCTCAATTGCTTGAGGTCGACCCCATGGGGGCGACTAGCCGGACCATAGCCCGGGCCGAGGTGGCGGATCAAGCGCGCATTGACGCCGATCGCCGCGGCGCCGCCTGCTACTGGCCCATCCTCACGAGCACGTCATTGATGACAAAGGGCGCAGCGACCGATGCGTCGCAGCTCCCCCCGCGGGCATAGATGCAGGCATCGCTGAAGCCGACGCGGGCGCAGCTTTGCCGTGAAAAATCCACCGGCAGGTCGCTTGCCGCCTCGGGCCGCGCAAGGATGCGATTGAAGGCCGGCCGGGTCGCCTGCAACAGCAGCGGCGGCAGGATCATCTCGGCAAGGGGATCGGCGGGCTGCAGCGCATAGAGCGGCACCGGGCCGACCAAGCGTTCCCGCCCCGGCAACTGCTGGAAGCGAACGTTGTAAAGCGCAAGTCCGCACATCTGCGGATCGCTGCGCAGTTCGGCGGCGAGCCGCGCCGCGCCGACGCCGCGCGTCCAGTACTCGCGCATCCCTTCGTTGGCACCGGCCAGCGCGACGGACAGCAGCGCCCAGCCGCCGAGGACGATCGGCAATGCCAAGCGGCGCCACGTGGCTTTCGTGCGCAGCCATTGCACCCAATCGGCCGATCCCAGCGCCGCGACGATGGTGAACAGCACCAGCGACAGGAACACGAAGCGGTATTCCTTGTGCGCGATCAGGCTGTGGAAGACGAGGTTGACCAGCGCGACTGCCAGCAGCAACGGTGCGTGGCGCGAGCCGCGCCAGATCGCGGCGAGCGGGAGCAGGATCGCCACCGACCAAACGGTCAGGAAGTCGATCAGATAGGCCGAGGGCGGCGACACGCCGAATTCGATGGCGCGATCGTGGACGAGGTTCTCCTTGATGTTCGCGATCAGCCAGGCGAACGGCACGGCGCCATGCGCAAGGTCGATCGCGGCGGCAAGCAGCAGCGCAACGAGCCCGCCGGCGACCATCGGAACGAGGTTTCGCCAGCGTGGCCAGCACGCCCCGAAAGCCAGCACGGCGATCGCCGGCGCATATTGGAAGCGGCAGACGAAGGCGAATGCGAGCAAGGCACCGCCGATCGCAAGCCGCCGCTGTGACGGATGATCGGTGATCAGCAGCGCCGCCGGCACGATCAGCGCCGTCGCCAACGGCTCGCCCAATGTGTGTGGCGCGAGCATGATCAATTCGAACCAGGTCGCGGCGGCAAACGCTGCGACGACGGCATGGGTTCGCGAGACCCGCGCACCGAGGCACCAGGCGCTGGCCACGATCGCCAGCGACGCGGATGCGGCGATCAGACGCGGCAGCAGGAAGGCGCCTGCGCCGCCAGGCGCGATCGCATCACCCAGCGCAACCGGCCCGGCCAGCAATGTCGGCAGGAACCAGCCGCGAATGCCCTCGCGCCATTCCCACGTCAAAACGCCGTCGTGGCCGAGCATCCGCCACGCCGGCTCGAGATACTGAAACACTTCGTCGGGATAGATCACGTTGGGCCAGACCGCGGCCGCAACGCGGATCGCCAGCGCCAGGAGCAGCAATGCAAACAACGGATGCAAGCGCCCGCTCGCGCGCCCGACCATGCCTGCTCGGCCGGGCGCGGCTTCGGCGCTCGTGCTGGTCATCGTTCCGCCGATTGTCTTCTGGAGCAGCATGCCGGCGACCAGATAGCGGGCAAAGCCTTTAAGATGCGTGACCGGGTGATGCGTGACCGGACGTTGCCGAGGTCACACAGCGGCGGCCGCAACATGCTTAACCAAACCTTAAGATTCCGGATGCGCCGGACCGCGACGATGTTATGCTCTCGTGGGGGTTGGTGGCGTCATGGCGGGGCGTGGGTACACCATTTTCGACACGGCAGTCGGCCGATGCGGCATCGCATGGGGCGACGCCGGCGTGGCGGGTATCCAGCTTCCGGAGCTCCGCGAGATCGAAACCCGCAAGCGGCTGTTCCAGCTCTATCCCGATGCACGCGAGATGCGGCCGCCCGAGGAGATCGAGCTTGCCATCGAGGGCATCGTCGCGACCTTGCGCGGCGGCGATGGTGACCTCACGGGCGTGGCGCTCGACATGACCGACATCGCGGCCTTCGACCAGCGCGTCTACCATGCCGTCCGCGACATTCCCCGCGGCGAAACCCGGACCTATGACGAGGTCGCCAGCGCCCTGCGCGCGACCGGCGCGGTCTATGCGGTGGCGCAGGCGCTCGGCCGCAATCCCTTCATGATCATCGTGCCCTGCCACCGCGTGCTCGAGGCCGGCCACTATCCGGACCGGATTTCGGCGAACGGCGGCAGCGTCTCGAAGCGGCGGCTGCTCTCGATCGAAGGCGCCCAGCCGACCACCAGCAAGACCCTGTTCGACGTGCTGCTGCCCGTTGCGCGGCCCCGGCCGCAAGCCTAAATCTCGGGAATGAACCGAACCACGCTGCTGCAGCGCGACCGCATCACGGTGAACGAGTTTCGCTGCACGGCGGAGCCCGGCGACAAGCCGTTCGTCGAGCAATTCGCCTGCCACTCGGTGTCCTATGTGCGCAGCGGCAGCTTCGGCTGCCATTGCCGCGGCCGCTTCCATGAACTGGTGGCAGGCGCGATCCTGGTCGGCCATCCCGGCGACGAATACACCTGCACGCACGACCATGTGGTCGGCGACGAATGCCTGTCGTTCTTCCTCGACCCGGAGCTGGTCGAGACGATCGGTGACCGCGCGGACGTCTGGCAGGTCGGCTCGGTGCCGCCGCTGCCGGAATTGATGGTGATCGGTGAGCTCGCCCAAACGGCGGCAGCTGGCAACAGCGATGTCGGCCTCGACGAGGTCGGTCACCTCCTCGCCAGCCGCCTTGTCGAGCTGGTGTCCGACCGCAAGGCAAAGCCGCTCACCGCCGGCCTGCGCGATCGCCGCCGCGCCGTCGAGGCGGCGCTGTGGATCGACGCCAACTCGCATCACCGGATCGATCTCGACGATGCCGCCGAGCAGGCCGGCTTGAGCAGCTTTCATTTCCTGCGGTTGTTCTCCGCGGTGCTCGGCGTCACGCCGCATCAATATCTGGTGCGCTCGCGGCTGCGCCATGCGGCGCGACGGCTGGTCGACGACGACAGCCCGGTCACCGACATCGCCTATGACGTCGGCTTCGGCGATCTCTCCAATTTCGTGCGCAGCTTCCACCGCGCCGCCGGCGCCTCGCCGCTGAAGTTTCGCCAGGCCTCCCGCGGCGACCGCAAGATTTTCCAAGAACGCCTGGCGCTGCAATAGCTAGGTTTGCTCCGGTCCGCGCGTCACCGACGCGCCCAACGACTGGAGATCTCACCATGTACGACCATATCGGATTGCGCGTCGCCGACCTCGACGCCAGCGTGCGCTTCTACACCGCGGCGCTGGCGCCGCTCGGCTTCGTGCTGTGCTCGCGCGACGACAGCGGCGCCGGCTTCGGCCCGAAGGGCGAGCCCGCGCTCTGGCTGCATCTGCACAAGGGCAAGGCACAGGGCGGCGCCCATATCGCGTTCCGCGCACCGAGCCACGAGGCGATCAAGACATTCCACAGCGCGGGCCTGAAGGCCGGCGGCAAGGACAACGGCGCGGCAGGCCACCGCAAGGACTACAGCCCGACCTACTATGCAGCCTTCCTGCTCGACCCCGACGGCAACAATGTCGAGGCGGTGTCGACCTGAGATCAGCTCATAAAAGGACCCAATCCCCATGGCTTCGATTCAAAAGGACATTCCAATCGACGCGCCGGCGGACCACGTCTGGGACGCGCTGCGCGATTTCGGCGCGCTGCATACCCGGCTGGTGCCGGGCTTCGTCACCGACACCCGGCTCGACGGTGACGTTCGCACCGTGAGCTTCAGCAACGGCACCGTGGCGCGCGAGACGCTGGTCGATTGCGACGACGAGCGGCAGCGGCTGGTCTATGCGATCACGAGCGAACGGCTGAAGCAGCATTCCGCCTCGGTGCAGGTGCTTGCCGAGGACGACGCGCACTGCCTTGTGGTGTGGATCGCCGACGTGCTGCCGCACGAGATCGCGCCCTATATGTCGGCGCAGATGGACCTTGGCGCGGCGGCGATGCAGGCGGCGCTGGCGAAATCGGCCAAAGAAAAGAACGCGGCGTAGCGGCGCTGGCGGCCAGAAGATCTTATCACCGTAACGGTGTGAGAATTGTAGCGAGCGGCTCTCCCTACATCGTCGTCCTGGCGAAAGCCAGGACCCATAGCCACCGAATTCGATTGAGAGTGCGATAGTGGCCCCAGCGTCGCTCGACAACAAGCGGTCGGGGTAATGGGTCCTGGCTTTCGCCAGGACGACGCCGACGGTGTGAGAGCCGGGGATAACAGCGCAGAGCGCTACGACAACGCCGGCTGCGCCTCGGCAACCTGCGCGGACTTGCCCCAGCGCGTCAGGATCACGCTGAGGCAGGAGAGCACGCCGAGCACGCCCATCGAGGCGGCGGCGAGTGCGAAGAAGTTCTGCGCACTCGCCTCATGCGTCGACAGCCACCAGCCGCCGGTGCCGATGAAGATCAGCCGCGCGGTCTGCGCCAGCACCGGGCCCAGCACCTTGGCGGCGCCCTGCGAGGAGAAATACATCGACATCGCAAGGCCGATGAAGGCGTACATGGGCGCCGCGGTCGACAGATATTGATGGCTGGTCGCCCGCACATGCGGATCGCTGGTGAATAGGTTGACCCAGAGATCGGGGAACACAGCGATGAAGCTGCCGACCACGCCGACCGACAGGAACGACACCGTGCCCGCGGTCCAGGCGATGCGCCGGGCGCGCGCGATGCGCTCGGCGCCGACCGCCATGCCGATCATCGGCACCGAGGCGATGCCGACGGCAAACGCGACCGAGGTCAGCATGAATTCGAGCCGCGCGCCGATGCCGTAGCCGGCGAGCACCGCGGTGCCGAATTGCGCCAGCATGTGGGTGAAGATCGAGATCGTCAGCACCGATTGCAGCGGCGAGAAGCAGGAGACCGCACCGACCCTGAGGATGTCGATGAACATCGCCCATTGCACGCGCAACCCCCTGAGCTTCGGCTTGACCCGGGCGCGGCCCGAGAACAGGTACCAGCCCATCACGCTGATGCTGATCGAATAGGCGATCAGCGAGCCCGCGGCGACGCCGCGCATGCCGAATTGCGGCACCGGGCCGAGGCCGAGCCCGAGCGTGCCGCCGAGCATGATCTGCCACACCGCCGAGGACAGGATCATGGTCGACGGCAGCTTCATGTTGCCGGTGCCGCGCAGGATGCCGGCCATCGTGTTCATCAGCCAGGGCAGGATCGCGCCGCCGAAGAAGATCTGCGTATAGGCGATCGCCTGCGCCAGCACATTGCCGCGGCCGCCGAGCAGTTCGAGCAGATGCGGGCCGAAGATCAGCATGCCCAGCATGAAGGTGACGCCGAAGGTGAGGCCGATCAGCAGCGCATGCATCGCCAGCGTCGACGCGCGCTCGATCTCGCCGGCGCCGAGTGCGCGCGCGATCGCGGATGCGACGCCGCCGCCCATCGCGCCGCCCGACATCGTCATGGTCAGGATCACGCAGGGAAACACCAATGCCATCGCCGCCAGCGACTCGACGCCGAGCCGGCCGATATAGGAGGTCTCCGCGATCACCACGCAGGTGCCCGCGGAGAGCGCGATCACATTCGGCCAGGCCAGCCACAACAGCGTGCGCAGGATCGGGCCGTCGAGCAGCGCGTTGCGCGCGGGCTTGGTCACCGGCGGCGGCAGCGGCCGCTCCTGGTCGTCGACAGGTATTTCGGCGAGGCCGAGGTCGGACATTTCCACTCCCACGCGCGCAGTCTGGGAGCCGCGCCATGGTGTTTCCCTACCATGGTGGCGGCGAAATCCACGTGCGCGGGACGCAAGGGGGGCCTGCGCGATTGCAGGTGAACCTTGATGAACCTCTGATCTAGCCGATCGACCACACGAACGGCGCGCCGGCGGTGCTGTTCGGCTTCAAATGCAGCGGAATGTGCCGTCCACAGCCGGCCGCCAGCCCCTCGAACAGCCCGGTCAGCACGCTGGCGCAGGCCGGGTGATAATCGGCCACATCGGCCATCAGCTTCCAGCCCTGCTGGCGGATCTCGAACTGGCCTTCGGATTCGGTGATCTCGGCAACATCATCCTGCGACTCGAACAGCGTGCGCAGGAATGCGGCAAATTCCGTGGCACGGCCACGGCTGCCGCCGAGCGCCTGCGCGACCTCGTCGAAATACTGCATGCCGATCAGCTTGCCGGTGAGATGCAGCAGATAGCTCGCATCCTCCGGGCCGAACACCTGCACGATGACGGGCGCGGCCGTCTTCACATATTCCATCGCGTAGTTGCGATAGGCCTTCTCCAGCCGCGGCTTTGGCCAGCTGTCGACCGGCAGCGCCGGCGCAGTGTTCGGATCAAACGGCGGCGCCTCGAGATGGCGCGCGAACACCAGGCGCTGGTCGAGCTCAAGCGGATGGTCATATTCGCAGTAATAGCCCTCGAGGCCGTCCTGGCCGTCGACGCTCTGCTTGGTGCAGACGAAGCCGAGCCTGAGATCGCCGAGCGCGACACCGTTGTTGGCGTGCCAGCCGCGCAGCATCGCGCGCGAGACCTCGCCCGGCACACCGCAGATCGCGGTGCCCTTCCAGATCCAGCGCGGCGGCGGATAGCGGATCCAGGCCTTGCGGTCGTTCTCGTACACGTATTGGACATGCACGCCGCCGATCCAGTTGGAGAGATAATGATACTGCGCGGCCGCGACCGCCGGCGGCAGGCCGTCGAGGCCGAGCTTCTTCAGACCGGGCAGGAAGCGCTCCTGCTGCTGGCGGCGAAACACGCGGAAGACGAACTCGGCGGCATCGGCGGTGCCGCGCCGCGTCACCACGGTGAGGATCAGCCCGGTGAAGAAGGCGTGATAGAGATCGGCGACGCTGCGCCACTTCCGCCACTGCGCTTCTTGTGCGGACTCCGTTGCGGCGCTCATGTTCACTCCCGATCTGTTGTTTGCCGGAATGTGTCACCGCCAGCGAGGCGACGCAACCACACACCCGGCGTCATCGCCCCACTCGATCGGGCGATGAAATGATCCGGAGCCCGCGATCTCGATTCATGCTTCGTCTCGCGGCTGAATCTTTCACCTCGCCATTGAGCACGAAGCCGAAAATGGGGGCCGAACAGACCCCTTCACAACCCGAGATCGCTCAATGACGGGTGATCGTCGGGGCGCCGGCCAAGAGGCCAATGGAATAGACGATCCTCGGGCTTGATCGGTAGGTCGTTGATGCACGCATGACGGCGGCACATCAGGCCATTCGGCTCGAACTCCCAATTCTCGTTGCCATACGACCTGAACCAGTTTCCACTGTCATCGTGCCATTCATAAGCGAACCGCACCGCAATCCGGTCACCCGTGTAGGCCCACAACTCTTTTATCAGGCGATAGTCGAGTTCGCGGGCCCACTTTCGAGTCAGGAACGCCTGAATTTGATCGCGACCCTCGACGAACTCGGAACGGTTTCGCCAGCGGCTATCTGGCGTATACGCCAGCGATACCCGGGCAGGATCGCGGCTATTCCACCCGTCCTCGGCAAGTCGGACCTTCAGCGCAGCGCCTTCAGTGGTCGTAAAGGGCGGCACGGGCGGACGTTCGGCTTCCATTGCCAATCTCCTGTTGTGGCGAGCTCTGTTTCGTAAGCTGGAGAGGACCCGAGCCGACGGCGAAGTCGTCGGCTCGGGAGACACCGGTCAGGCGGCCTTGAGATCGTTCGCTTGCACGACAGGGAAATCGATATCGGTCTTGGCGACCTCGTTGACGAAATTAGTGAAGACGTTCTCCACAACGAGGGCGACAATTTCGAGCACTTGAGCATCGCTGTACCCGGCCTTGCGAACCGCAGCGATATCTTCGTCGCCGACGTGGCCGCGCGTTTCGGCGACCTTCGCCGCGAAGCGGACGGCGGCATCCGCCTTCGGATCGCCGGAAGTTCCCTTCCGGTTGAGGGCGATCTCTTCAGCGCTGATCTTGGCCAGATTCAGTCCGAGGTAAGTGTGAGCCGACAGACAATAGTCGCAGCCGTTCACCTGGGCCACGGCGAGCGCGATGCGCTCGCGAGTCTTGACATCCAGACTCTTCGCAAGAGTTCCGCTGAGGCCGGCTAAGGCCGTGAGCGCCACCGGGCTGCTGGAGACCACCCGAAACAGGTTGGGTACGACGCCGAGCTGCGCGTTGACGGCAGCGAGGATCGGCTTGGAGGCTGCTGGCGCATCGTCCAGCGCGGGAATGGGAAGGCGGGCCATGATGATCTCCATCGTTGGTTGAACGGTAACAGGCCGGTTGGGTCGGCTGACCACGGACATAGGTCCTTCCAGTAGGAATGATAATGCTGTAATTTCGAGAGGCATTGTCTTGGTGAGTGAGATAATCAATTGGATCGTTTGGAGGCGATGACGGTCCTCGTGGCCGTGGTGGACAACGGAGGCTTCACCGCGGCGGCGCGTGCGTTGGGTCTGCCTCTTCCCACCGTCAGTCGAAAGCTGGCAGAGCTGGAATCGCATCTTGGCACTCGGCTGCTGAACAGGTCGACGCGACGGATCGCGCTGACCGACGCGGGGCAGGACTACCTGTCTGCTTGCAAGCGCATCCTCGAGGAGATCGGGGACGCCGAGCGAAAGGTTGCCGGCGAATACGTCGCTCCGAAGGGGGAGTTGGTCATATCCGCGCCCATCGTGTTTGGCAGGCTCCATGTGATCCCTGTCATCAGCGAGTTTCTGGCGAAACATCCTGATATCGACATCCGGATCGTCCTGTCCGACCGGAACGCTCATCTGCTCGACGACGACATCGATCTGGCCGTGCGGATCGGCCGACTGCGCGACAGCTCCATGGTTGCAACGCAAGTGGGGATGGTGCGCCAGATCACTTGCGGAAGTCCAAACTACTTTGCGGCGAACGGAATTCCGAAAGTGCCGCGCGACCTTCAAAAACTTTCTGTCATTACCTTCGAGGCGCTGAATTCAGGGACGTCGTGGTCCTATGGAGGCAAGAAGAGCGAAGCGCTGCCAGTCCGCTCGCGCCTGTCCGTCAATACCGCAGAAGCCGCGATCGATGCGGCGATTGCGGGCACGGGCGTGACCCGAGTGCTGTGCTATCAGGCCGCGCAAGCGGTCGCTGGCGGCAAGTTACAGGTCGTGCTCAGCTCCTTTGAGCCTGCGCCGGTGCCGGTGAGCATCATCTACGCAAGTCAAAATATGCTTCCGCTGAAGATGCGCAGCTTCATCGATTTTGCGGCTCCGCGGCTTCGCGCAAGGCTTTCTCAACTCGCTGATCGCGCCAAGGCGTAAGCCGGACAGGCCGCTGCCTTGGCTGGCCCCAGAGCGATCTCTCGGCGTTTGCCCTGCGGAATATCGCTACACGCGAAAATGCTTGGAGAGCTTCAGGCCCTGCGCCTGATAGTTCGAGCCGATGCGCTGGCCGTAGAGCGCATCGGGACGCTCCAGCATGCGTTCATAGACGAGGCGGCCGACGATCTGGCCGTGCTCGAGAATGAACGGCACCTCGCGCGAGCGCACTTCGAGCACGGCGCGCGCGCCCTTGCCGCCGGCGCCGGCATAGCCGAAGCCGGGATCGAAGAAGCCGGCATAGTGGACGCGGAATTCGCCGACCAAGGGATCGAACGGCACCATCTCCGCGGCGTAGTCCGGCGGCACCTGCACGGCTTCCTTGGACGCAAGGATGTAGAATTCGCCGGGATCGAGGATCAGGCTGCCGTCAGGGCGCGCCTTGATCGGCTCCCAGAACTCCTCGACGGCATAGCCGCCGCGGCGATCGACATCGACCACGCCGGTGTGGCGCTTGGCGCGATAGCCAACGAAGCCGCCCGAGTTTTCGCCGGAGAGATCGACCGAGAGCGCGACACCATGGGTGAGATCGGCATTGTCGGCATCGACCAGCCGCTCGGCGGCATGCAGCTCGTCCAGCTCGTCGGCGGTCAAGGTCGCCTCGCCGATCCGGAAGCGGACCTGGCTGAGCCGCGAGCCCTCCCGCAGCAGCACCGGAAACGTCTTCGGTGAGATCTCGGCATAGAGCGGGCCGTGATAACCGGCACCGATCATGTCGAAGCGGCGCGTGCCGTCGGCGATCACGCGGGTGAAGACGTCGAGCCGTCCGGTCGAGCTCTTCGGGTTGGCCGCGGCCACGATCTCCGGCGGCAGCGCCAGGCTCTCCAGCAGCGGCACGATGTAGACGCAATTGGTCTCCAGCACGGCGCCGTCGGAGAGATCGATCTCGTGCAGCTTGAGCTGGTCGATCCGCTCGGCGACGGTGGCATCGGGCCCCGGCAGGAAGCTGGCGCGGACCCGGTAGGCGATGTCGCCGAGGCGGAGATCAAGGCTTGCCGGCTGGATCTGGCTCTCGACAAAGTCGTAGGCGGGCAGAATGAGGCCAGCCTCCGCCATCTCCGCGATCATGCGGTCGGGCAGGATTCCGTTGGATTCATCTTCCAGCGTGAACGACACGGCGCGGTCCCTCGGCGATCCCTCGAGATGGCCCAAAATCAACCTCTGACGGGCCACCAAGCCCCCATATATGGGCTTTTACGGGTTATCCGATGACCGTCTTGACGGAAAGGGCGCGAGGGAATATCAGCTGCACTTATCCCGTGGTGATTTGAGCCGGCCGGCTTGCAGCCACGTTAAATAAGTCGCTAAACAGGCCGGGGACAGTGTGATCCCGGTCTGTGGAGGTTGCTCCAGGCCGGTTTTTTTGTGGCCATTTTCGCCAGGAAATGGCCACCTCGGAGGTCACATGTCTGAATCTGAAGGTACCGCCCGCTTCCGTCCCGAAACCCGCCTGGTCCATGGCGGCACGCTGCGCTCGCAATTCGGGGAGACGTCGGAAGGGCTGTTTCTCACCCAGGGTTACGTCTACGACACCGCTGAGCAATGCGAGGCGCGCTTCAAGGGCCAGGATCCCGGCTTCATCTATTCGCGCTATTCCAACCCGACGATTGCGATGTTCGAGCGCCGCATGATCGAGCTCGAGGGCGCGGAAGCCGCGCGCTCGACCGCGACCGGCATGGCCGCGGTGACCACCGCGATCCTCGCGCCCCTGAAGGCCGGCGACCACGTGGTGGCATCGAAGGCGCTGTTCGGCTCCTGCCTCTACGTGGTGCAGGACCTGCTGCCGCGCTACGGCATCGAGACGACGCTGGTCGACGGGCTTGACCTCGACCAATGGCAGCGCGCGTTGCGGCCGAACACCAAGACCTTCTTCCTGGAGAGCCCGACCAACCCGACGCTCGACGTGCTCGATATCGGCGCGATCGCCAAGATCGCCCACAGCGGCGGCGCCCGGCTGATCGTCGACAACGTGTTCGCGACGCCGATCTGGCAGAGCCCGCTGTCGCTCGGCGCCGACGTCGTGGTCTATTCCGCGACCAAGCATATCGACGGCCAGGGCCGCTGCCTCGGCGGCATCATCCTGTCGTCGGAAGCCTTCATCGCCGAGCACATCCACAATTTCATGCGCCAGACCGGCCCGTCGCTATCGCCGTTCAACGCCTGGGTGCTGCTGAAGGGACTGGAGACGCTCGGCGTCCGCGTCCGCGCGCAGACCGAGAACGCGGCGAAGATCGCCGAGGCGCTGGCGAGCCATCCGAAGGTCACCCGGCTGGTCTATCCCGGCCGCGCGGATCATCCGCAGGCCGCGACGGTGAAGAAGCAGATGGGCGCCGGCTCGACGCTGGTCGGCTTCGAGGTCAAGGACGGCAAGGCCGGCGCGTTCCGCTGTCTCAACGCGCTGAAGATCTCGCGCATCTCCAACAATCTCGGCGACGCCAAGAGCCTGGTCACGCATCCCGCCACCACGACGCATCAGCGCCTGGCGCCGGAAGCGCGCGCCGAACTCGGCATTAGCGAGGGTTTTATTCGCTTCTCGGCCGGGCTCGAGCATCCCGACGATCTGATCGAGGATTTCCAGCGCGCGCTGGAGCAGGTCTAAACTTGGATCGGAAGCGGAGGCTCACCTCTCCCTCGGGAGAGGTCGGCGCGTAGCGCCGGGTGAGGGCTTACGGTCCCTCGTGAGAGTTGCGGCCCCTCACCCGATTTGCTTCGCAAATCGACCTCTCCCCAATGGGGAGAGGTGAAGCGAGCGTGCGGCTAAAGCGATTCAATCATCATGCGTTACGTCGCCGCCGTCGTAACACCGCCGTCGACCACGATGGTCTGGCCGGTCATGAAGGTCGAGGCGTCGGAGGCGAGATAGGCCACCGCGCCCGCGATCTCGTCGGGCTCGCCAATGCGGCGGAGCGGCGTCGACGCGGTGCGACGCTTCAGATTGTCCGGATCCTCCCACAGCGCGCGGGCGAAATCGGTCTTCACCAGGCCCGGCGCGACGCAATTGACGCGCACGCCCTTCGGGCCCCATTCGCCGGCGAGGCTGCGGCACAGCGCGAAGTCGGCCGCCTTGGAGATGCCGTAGGCGCCGATCACGGTCGAGCCGCGCAAGCCGCCGATCGACGAGATGATGATGACCGAGCCCTTGCCGCGTTCGGCCATCTGCGGGATCGCCAGCGCGGAGAGCCAGATGTTGCTCTTGACGTTGGAGCCCATGATCTTGTCGAAGGCCTCATCGGTGATGTCGAGCAGCGGGCCGTAATACGGATTCACCGCGGCGTTGCAGACCAGGATGTCGATCTTGCCGTAATGCTTGATGGTGCCGGAGACCAGCGCCTCGACCTCCGCGCGGCGCGCGATGTTGCAGGGGATCACGAGGGCATCACCGCCGGCCTTCTTGATGCCGTCGGCGACGACCTCGCAGGCATCCGCCTTGCGCGAGGAGATCACGACCTTGGCACCGAGTTTTGCGAGCAGCTCCGCCGAGGCGCGGCCGATGCCGCGGCTCGAGCCGGTGACGACCGCGACCTGACCGGTGAGATCGAACGGGGTGTTCTTCATTGTTGTTGCCTCCCGGATCGGCCGTCATTCCGGGGCTCGCGAAGCGAGAACCCGGAATCCATTGGGCCGCATGATTTGTCGTGGAATGGATTCCGGGTTCGCCGCGTTGCGGCGCCCCGGAATGACGTTTGTGCGATCAGGCCAACAGCCCGCCGCCCTCACTGACGCGACGGAGGTGGTAGTCGGTGTCGCCGAGCGTGTTCTCGATCATGGTCAGCCGCTTGAAGTAGTGGCCGATCTTGGCTTCCATGGTCATGCCGATGCCGCCGTGCAGCTGGATCGACTGCTGGCCGACGAACTTCAGCGACTTGCCGACCTGCACCTTGGCGGCCGCGACCGCCGACGAACGCTCCTTGGCATCGCTGAAGTCCGACGCCATGGTCGCGAACATCGACATGCTGCGGGCCTGCTCCAGCGCCACGAACATGTCGGCGGCGCGGTGCTGCAGGCTCTGGAACGAGCCGATCGCGACGCCGAACTGCTTGCGGGTCTTGATGTACTCGACGGTGTCCTTCAGCGACTGGTCCATCGCGCCGACCGCCTCCGCGCACAGCGCAATGCGGGCCTCATCGGCGACACGCTCGATCAGCGGCAGGCCGTTCTCGGGATCGCCGATCGCAGCATCCGCACCGACTTCGACATTGGTGAAGGTGATGTCGGCCGCGTGCAGGCCGTCCTGGGTCGGATAGCCTTTTTTGGTGATGCCCTTGGCATCCGCCGGGACCAGGAACACGCCGATGCCGGCCTTGTCGCGCTGGCCGCCCTTGGTGCGCGCAGTGACGATCAGCGTGTCGGCGTTCTCGCCGTTGAGCACGACGAACTTCTCGCCGTCGATCACCCAGCCGTCGCCCTTCTTCTTCGCCGTGGTCACGACGTCGAACAGGTCGTAGCGCGAGTTCTTCTCGAGCTGGGCAAAGCCGAAGGTCTTGCTGCCGTCGATGATGCCCGGGATGTACTTGGCCTTCTGCTCGGCCGAGCCGCCATGGCGCAGGAAGCCGCCGGCGACGACGACGGTCGCGAGATAGGGCTCGACCACCAGCGCCTTGCCGAGCGCTTCCATCACGATCATGGTCTCGACCGCACCGGCGCCGAAGCCGCCGTCGGTCTCGGCGAAGGGCAGACCCAGCAGGCCCTGCTCGGCGAGCTTGCCCCAGAGCGCTTTGCTCCAGCCGCCCTTCTCCTTCATGTACTTCTTGCGCGCATCGAAGTCGTAGGCATCCGCCAGCAACCCGTCGACGCTTTCCTTGAGAAGCCGCTGCTCCTCGGACAGATCAAAATCCATGTTCGTTCCCTTAACTAACTGATCGTTGTTCAAGCCGGGGTCTCTTCACCTCGCCCCGCTTGCGGGGAGAGGTCGGATCGCATCGTCAGATGCGATCCGGGTGAGGGGGTACAGGTCTCTCGGCATTCCCTGCACGGAGAGAGGCCCCTCACCCCAACCCTCTCCCCGCAAGAGCGGGGCGAGGGAGAAGAGAAATCAAAGCCCCAGCACCGCCTTGCTGATGATGTTGCGCTGGATCTCGTTGGAGCCGCCGTAGATCGAAACCTTGCGGTTGTTGAAGTAGCTCGGCGCGATCTGCGCGGTCCAATCCATGCTCTCGTTCGAACCGGCATCGCCGTGCTCGTCATAGGGCGCGGCGAACGGGCCGATGATCTCCATCAGCAACTCGGTGGTGGTCTGCTGGATTTCGGAGCCCTTGATCTTGAGCACCGAGGATGCCGGATTGGGCTTGCCCTTGCCGTGCTTGCCCTCGTCGGCGACGACGCGGAGCTGGGTCAGCTCGAGCGCCTTCAGCTCGATCTCGCAGGCGGTGAGCTTCTCGCGGAACGCCGGATCCTCGATCACAGGACGGCCGCCGGACTCGACCTTGGAGGCCAGCGCGCGGATGCGACGCAGCCGCTCCTTCGAGACGCCGACCCGGGCGATGCCGGTGCGCTCATTGCCGAGCAGGAATTTGGCGTAATCCCAGCCCTTGTTCTCCTCGCCGATCAGGTTCTCGTAGGGAACCTCGACGTCGTCGAAGAACACCTCGTTGACCTCGTGGCCGCCGTCGATGGTCTGGATCGGACGCACGGTGACGCCCTTCGACTTCATGCTGAACACGATGAAGGAGATGCCCATCTGCTTCTTCGCGTTCTTGTCGGTGCGGCAGAGACAGAAGATCATGTCGGCGTGCTGGGCGAGCGTGGTCCAGGTCTTCTGGCCGTTGATGATCCACTTGTCGCCACGGCGCTCGGCCGTGGTCTTCAGTGAAGCGAGGTCCGAACCCGAGCCCGGCTCCGAGAAGCCCTGGCACCACCAGTCGTCGACATTGGCGATGCGCGGCAAATATTCCTTCTTCTGCTTCTCATTGCCGAAGGTGTAGATGACAGGGCCGACCATGCTGACGCCGAAGGCGAGCGGCTGCGGCGCGGGATAGGACTGCAGTTCCTCGTTGAAGATGTAGTGCTGCACGGTGGTCCAGCCGGTGCCGCCAAATTCCTTCGGCCAGTGGGTGACGCCCCAGCCCTTCTTGTTGAGGATGCGCCACCAGGTGACCATCTCGTCCTTCGACAGATGACGGCCTTCCTGCAGCTTGCGCCTTGTCTCCGGCGGCACGTTGTTCTTGAAGAACTCCCGTACCTCCTCGCGAAACGCTATCTCTTCCTTGGTGAAAGCGAGATCCATCGGATCCTCCTTATTGAACGACTGATTTGGCTTGCGATGTCTTGGGCTGTTGCTGGCGCAATTCGTGACGCGACAGTTTTCCAACCGGGGTGCGCGGCAGTTCGGCGACGAATTCGACCGCCGCCGGCAATTCGTGCTTGCCCAACTTGCCGGTGAGGAAGGCGCGCAACTCGTCGATCGTGAACGCTTTCTCGCCGTCGCGCAGCTTGATGAAGGCTTTGGCCGCTTCGCCGCGGTAATCGTCGGGAATGCCGATCACGATCACCTCCTGCACGGCAGGATGGGTGTAGATCGCCTGCTCGATCATCTGCGGATAGACGTTGAAGCCGCCGGAGATGATCATGTCCTTCTTGCGGTCGACCAGATAGAAATAGCCGTCGGCGTCCATGTAGCCGATGTCGCCGGTGAGGAAGCGGTCGCCGACGAAAGCCTCCGCGGTCTCCGCTGGCCTGTTCCAGTAGCCCTTGGTGACGTTCGGGCCGCGGATGCGGATTTCGCCGACCTCGCCGACCGGCATCACCTTCGTGGAATCCTCCAGCGACACCACGTCCATCTCGATGCCGGGCAGCATCAGCCCGATCGAGCCCGGCTTCTCCGGTCCTTCCTTGGGATGGCCGGTGCCGGGCGAGCAGGTCTCGGTCATGCCCCAGCCGCTCTTCAGCTTCATGCCGACGCGGCGCTCGAATATCTTGGCGACCTCGACCGGCAGCGGCGCGCCGCCGGAGCCCGCGACCACCAGCGAGGAGAGATCGCGCTTGTCGAGATCAGGCAGCGAGGCGATCGCGATCCACATCGTCGGCACGCCGGGAAACACCGTCGCGCGCTTGACCTCGATGTCCCGCATCACGGCCTCGACGTCGAAGCGCTGATGCAGCGAGATCAGATGGCCGCGCCGGATCACTGACAGCAGCACGACGGTCAGCGCATAGATGTGAAACAGCGGCAGCACGCAGATCACGCGCTCAATCGCATTGCGTTCGAGCCGCCCGGGCCTGCCCCAGACGTCGTAGATCGACACCGCCGCGGTGAGATTGCCGTGGCTGAGCATGGCGCCCTTCGGCAGGCCGGTGGTGCCGCCGGTATATTGCAGCAGCGCGACGTCCTCGACATCGACCGCGGGCCATTGCGACGGCTTGGTCACGCCCTCGATGAACTGGCGGTGCGTGATGATCTTGGGATTGTCGGGCAGCGCGGTCTGCTGTGTGCCGACCTTGCCCCAATTGTCGTCCTCGCAGACGATCAGACGATCGAGCAGGCCTTTGTCGAGAAACTTCAGCGCGGTCGGCAACAGCGCCGAGAGATTGCTGGTAACCAGCACGCGCGCACCGGAATCGGAGAGCTTGTGCGACAGCGCGATCTCGCCGTCGAGCGGCGACAGATGCACGATTCGGGCGCCGGCCTTCAGCGCGCCGAAGAAATTGATCGGATGATCGGGCGAATTGCCGAGGAACAGCGCGACCGAGGTGCCCTTGCCGTAGCCGGCCCGCAAGAAGGCGGCGGCGGCGGTCTCGACCAGGGACTCAAGTTCGCTATAGCTGATCTGCCGGTCGCGGAATTCGAGCACCGGGCGCACACCGAACTCGGCGGCAGCGTTGGAGAGCAGGTCGGGCAGCGTGCCGCGCGTGATCTCGTCGCTCCACTTCACGCCAGAAGGATAATATTGTTCGCCGGGATAGGTCATGAAAGGTCTTGCATCTGTGAGGTGACCCCGCTGCGCGGGCTCCCCTCCCCCTTGCGGGGAGGGGTTGGGGGAAGGGGTACCACACGGGCAGTCCCGACGCGGCTACCCCTCTCCCTAACCCTCCCCCGCAAGGGGGGAGGGAACCCTACCAGCGAGTCCTTGGCCAGAAAGCGGATCACGCCGCCTTCGACGCGGCGGCGAGCGAGGCGAAGGTCTTGCCTTCGTCCGCAAGCTTCCTGAGCAGCGGCGCCGGCTCGAGCGAGGGATCGTTGGTCTCCTTGGCATAGAACGCCAGGCGATCGGCGATGTGCTTGAGGCCGACGCTGTCGGCCCAAAACATCGGGCCGCCGCGATAGATCGGCCAGCCATAGCCATAGAGCCAGACCACGTCGATGTCGGACGGACGCGCCGCGATGCCTTCGGCGAGGATCTTCGCGCCCTCGTTGATCATCGGGTACATCATCCGTTCGAGGATCTCGTCGTCGGTGACGACGCGCTTCTTGCGGCCGAGGCGCGCCAGCGTCTCGTCGATCAGCTTCTCGACCTCCGGATCGGGCAGCGCCGCGCGCGAGCCCGGCTCGTACTTGTAGTAGCCCTTGCCGGTCTTCTGGCCGAACCGGCCGGCCTCGCACAGCGCGTCGGCAATCTCCGACTTGATGCCGCGATCCTTGCGCGAGCGCCAGCCGATATCGAGGCCGGCGAGATCGCCCATCGCGAACGGGCCCATCGGCATGCCGAACTTGGTGACGACGGCGTCGACCTGCTGCGGCAGCGCGCCTTCGAACAACAGCTTCTCGGACTGCTTGCCGCGCTGCGCCAGCATGCGGTTGCCGACGAAGCCGTCGCAGACGCCGACCACGGCCGGCACCTTGGCGATCTTGCGGGCGATCGACACCGCGGTCACCAGCGCGTCCGGCG
Source organism: Bradyrhizobium sp. PSBB068 (assembly GCA_016839165.1). Classification (NCBI taxonomy): domain Bacteria; kingdom Pseudomonadati; phylum Pseudomonadota; class Alphaproteobacteria; order Hyphomicrobiales; family Nitrobacteraceae; genus Bradyrhizobium; species Bradyrhizobium sp. PSBB068. Next base: position 416,303 of record CP069300.1, on the reverse strand, counting down.
CGGTCTTGTCGGCGCGGACGATCTCGCACAGCTTCATGACGTTGGCCGGCGAGAAGAAGTGCATGCCGAGCACGTCCTGCGGCCGCTTGGTCGACTGCGCGATCTCGTCGATGTTGAGATAGGAGGTGTTGGAGGCCAGCACCGCGCCCGGCTTGGCGTACTGATCGAGCTTGCCGAACACTTCCTTCTTGACCGCCATGGTCTCGAACACGGCCTCGATCACGAGGTCGGCGTCGCCGACGTTCTCGATGCCGACGACACCGTTGATCAGCGCCATGCGCTTGGCGGGCGCATCCGCCGGGATGCCGCCACGCGCGGCGGTCGCCTCGTAGTTCTTCTGCATGATGCCCATGCCGCGCTTGAGCTGCTCCTCGCCGGTCTCGATCAGGGTGACCGGGATGCCGGCATTGGCGAACGACATCGCGATGCCGCCACCCATGGTGCCGGCGCCGAGGATGGCGACGCGCGCCACGTTGCGGCCCTTGGTGCCTTCGGGGACACCGGAGATCTTGGCGGCTTCGCGCTCGGCGAAGAACGCGTAGCGCTGCGCCTTGGACTGCTCGCCGTTCATCAGCTTGAGGAAGCCCTCGCGCTCCTTCTTCAGACCTTCCTCGAACGGCAGGTCGATCGCGGCGCCCACGGCGTCGGCAGCGGCGAACGGCGCCTCGAGGCCGCGCGACTTCTTGGTCAACGCAGCGACCGCATTGGTGAAGATCGAGCGGTCGGCCTTGGCCGCGGCAAGCTTGGAGTCGTCATCGCGCAGCTTGCGCAGCGGACGCTTCTCGGCGACCACCTTGCGCGCAAATGCCTCACCACCCGAGGCCGGACCTTCCACGATCTCCTCGATCAGGCCGGCCTTGAGCGCCGCATCGGCGCTGATCGGATCGCCGCCGACGATCATCTTGACCGCAAGCTCCGGGCCGACCGCGCGCGGCAGGCGCTGGGTGCCGCCGGCGCCCGGCAGCAGGCCGAGCTTCACCTCGGGCAGGCCGAGCTTGGCGTCCTTGGTGGCGACGCGATAGTGGCAGGCCAGCGCGACCTCGAGGCCGCCGCCGAGCGCGGTGCCGTGGATCGCGGCAACGATCGGCTTCGGCGAGCTTTCCATCAGGCTCAGCACTTCGGCGAGGCCGGGCGGCTTCGGCGGCTTGCCGAATTCGGTGATGTCGGCGCCGGCGATGAAGGTACGGCCGCCGCAGGTCAGCACGATGCCCTGGACCTGCGCGTCATCGATCGCAGCCTTGACGCAATCGAAGATGCCACCGCGCACCGCGGCGCTGAGCGCATTCACCGGCGGACTGTTAACCGTGACGACGGCAATATTGTCATGACGTTCGAGCTTGACGACTTCACTCACCGGGACTCTCCCTGGATGCTTGTTCTTGAACTTGCGTTGAGTAGCTGAACGACTTGCGTCGAGCCGCTGCGATTAGACCAATTTCGCACTGCGAAATTTAATTCCACATCTTGACACGGAGGGTTATTTTGAAGCACGAGCCTTGTCAACGAGCATGACAAGGGCAGGACAAGGATCGGCATGAAGCGCGCCAGCAAGAAAGCAGCGACCGATCGCAATTTCGTCGTCGCGCTTTCCCGCGGACTGGACGTCCTGCGCGCATTTCAACCCAATGACGGCCTGCTCGGCAATCAGGAGATTGCTGCCCGCACCAAGTTACCGAAGCCAACCATCTCCCGGCTGACCTACACGCTGACCAAGCTGGGATACCTTACACCTGTACCGAAATTCGAGAAGTATCAGCTCGCGCCGTCGGCGATGGCGCTCGGCTACGCCGCGCTCGCCAATCTCGGCGTTCGGCATTTGTCCGAACCCTATCGAGAAGAAGTGATGCGCGCGACCGGCGGCGCCGTCGCCGTCGGCGGCCGCGACCGTCACAGCATGATCTATTTCGGCCAGAGCCGAAACGGCCTGGCGCTCGGCGTGCAACTCGACGTCGGCTCGCGGGTGCCGATCGCAACCACCGCGATGGGACGTGCCTATATTTGGGCATTGCCACCCGACGATCGTGCGGCATTATTGCGCGAGCTGCGGGATCACTATGGCAGCCGCTGGGCCAAGATGCGTGACGGCATCGAGCGTTCCGGCGAGACGGTGGCGAAGCACGGCTTCACCATGTCGACCGGCGACTGGCAGAACGACGTCGCCGCGGTCGGCGTTGCATTGAGATTGAACGACGGAACCGGTCCTTACGCCTTCAATTGCGGCGCGCCGGCATTCCGCTTCACGGAAGACAGATTGCTCAACGACATTGGACCTCGTCTTGTCGCGATGGTAAGGAACATCGAGCAGGCGCTCGGTGGAATGGCGCCGCAATCCAAAAAAGAAGAACGCAAAAAGACCAGAGTAGGAGGGAAAGTTGCACGTTTGGCCGAGGGGATCAGATAGCCTCCATCACGTCCAGCGAAACGCATCGCAGGACCGCTCGCACCGCTCGAAGACGGCGGGCGAGACGAGATGACGCAGGCACAGCTCGCGCAGGGGAATGATCCCTTGCTCGCGGTTCGCGACGTCAGCGTCGTGTTCGGCGGCATCATCGCACTGAATGGCGTGTCGTTCGACATGCGCCATGGGCAGATCCTCGGACTGATCGGGCCGAACGGCGCCGGCAAGACGACGCTGTTCAATTGCCTGTCGCGGCTCTATCAGCCGTCGTCCGGCGACATCCTGATGGAAGGCAAGAGCATCCTGTCGCGGCCGCCGCACCGGATCGCCGAGATCGGCATCGGCCGCACCTTCCAGAACGTCGCGCTGTTTCCCAACCTATCCGTGATCGACAATGTGCGCGTCGGCGCGCATGCGCGCACCTCGAGCGACATCGTCAGCGACTCGCTGCGCCTTGCCTGGGTCCGCCGCGGCGAGAACGACATGAACAAGAAGGTGCACGACATCCTGGGCTATCTCGATCTCGAGAGCGTCGCCCACACCGTGGTCTCGGGACTGCCGTTCGGCACCCAGAAGCGCGTCGAACTGGCGCGCGCTTTGGCCGCAGACCCCAAGATCCTGCTGCTCGACGAGCCGGCCGGCGGCCTCAATCACGAGGAAGTCTACGTGCTCGGCGATCTGATCCGCAAAATCCGCGATGACCGTAAAATTACGGTGTTGCTGGTCGAGCATCACATGGGTCTCGTGATGTCGATCGCCGACCACGTCGTCGCGCTCAATTTCGGCCGCAAGCTGGCCGAAGGCACGCCGGCCCAGGTCCAGGCCGACCCCGACGTCATCAAGGCCTATCTGGGGAGCAAGGACCAATGACCACGATGCTCAACGTCAAGGACCTGCGCGCCTATTACGGCCAGGTCCAGGCCCTGCACGGCCTCAGCTTCTCGCTCAACGAGGGTTCGCTGACCACGCTGCTCGGCGCCAACGGCGCCGGCAAGACCACCACGCTGCGGGCGATCTGCAACATGGTGCGCTCGACCGGCGCGATCGAATTCGAGGGCAAGCCGATCGGCACTCGTTCCACTGAAAACGTGGTCCGCCTCGGCATCGCCCATGTGCCGCAGGGCCGCGGCACCTTCACCAACATGACGGTGGAGGAGAATTTGCAGTTAGGGGCCATCAGCCGCTCCGACACCAAGGCGATCGGCTCCGACATCGAGCGGATGTACGAGCACTTCCCGGTGCTGAAGCAGCGCTACACCCAGCAGGCCGGCACGCTGTCCGGCGGCGAGCAGCAGATGCTCGCGGTGGCGCGCGCGCTGATGCTGCGGCCGCGCCTGATGCTGCTCGACGAGCCGTCGTTCGGCCTCGCACCGCTGATCGTGCGCGACCTGTTCCGCATCCTCGGCAAGATCAATCGAGAAGAGAAGGTGACCATCCTGGTGGTCGAGCAGAACGCGCAGCTCGCGCTCGAGCTCGCCGACCAGGCCTATGTGATCGAAACCGGACGGATCGTGATGTCGGGCAATGCCAAGGACATCGCGAACAACGAAGACGTCCGCAAATCCTATCTCGGCTACTGAGGGAGCTGGCTCAATGGAGCTTTTTGCCAACCAGGTCCTGGCCGGCATCGCCACCGGCGCGATCTATGCATGCATGGCGCTTGCGGTCGTGATGATCTACCAGGCCATCGACCATCTGAATTTCGCCCAGGGCGAAATGGCGATGTTCTCGACCTTCGTGTCCTGGCAGCTGATGCAATGGGGCGTGCCCTACTGGGGCGCCTTCGTACTCACGGTCGCCTTTTCATTCGCCGCCGGCATCGTCATCGAGCGGCTGCTGTTCAAGCCGCTGGCGAAGGCGCCGATCCTGACCAACGTCGCCGGGTTCATCGCGCTGTATGCGATCATCAACTCGGTCGCCGGCCTGATCTGGGACTTCACCATCAAGCAATATCCGACGCCGTTCGGCTCCTCGCCGTTCCTCGGCAGCCAGCTGATCTCGACCCACCAGGCCGGCATGATCGGCATCACGCTGTTGATGCTGCTCCTGCTGTTCTTCTTCTTCCGCTTCACCCGGGTCGGCCTTGCAATGCGCGCCGCCGCCTCGCTGCCTGAATCGGCCCGCCTCGTCGGCATCAACACCTCGTGGATGATCGCGCTCGGCTGGGGCATGGCGTCCGCGATCGGCTCGATCGCCGGCATGATGATCGCCCCGGTGGTGTTCCTCGAGCCGAACATGATGCTCGGCGTGCTGATCTACGGCTTTGCCGCAGCCGTGCTCGGCGGCCTGACCTCGCCATTCGGCGCCGTGATGGGCGGCTTCCTGGTCGGCATCTTCGAGAACCTGGTCGGCACCTATATCCCCGGTGTCGGCAATGAGCTGAAACTTCCGATCGCGCTTGCGCTGATCATCGTCGTCCTGGTCGTGAAACCGGCAGGCCTGTTCGGCCGCGCCATCGTCAAGCGAGTTTGATCATGAGCGCCGCTGAAGAAATCGTCACAGAAGCCCCCGCCGTCGAGGCCGTGCCCAAGCGTGCCATGACGCTCGGCTATGGCACCTCGCTCGCCGTGCTCGCCGCGCTGATCATCATTCCGCTGTTCGTGAAGAACTTCATCATCTTCCAGATGACGATGCTTCTGATCTACGCGCTGGCGGTGATGGCGCTCAACATCCTGACCGGCGGCAGCGGCCAGTTCTCGCTCGGCCAGAGCGCGTTCTACGCCGTTGGCGCCTATACCTCGGCGATCCTGATGGAGCATGCGGGCATGAACTATGCCCTCACGCTGCCGATCGCCGGCATCGTCTGCTTCGGCTTCGGCTTCCTGTTCGGCCAGCCGGCGCTACGGCTTTCCGGCGTCTACCTGGCGCTTGCGACCTTCGCGCTCGCGACCGCGATGCCGCAGCTGCTCAAGCTCGGCTATTTCGAGCACTGGACCGGCGGCGTGCAGGGCCTCGTGGTGACCAAGCCGGACGCGCCGTTCGGCCTGCCGATGTCGCAGGACATGTGGCTCTACTACTTCACTCTGGTGGTCTCGATCGCGATCTATGTCGCCTCGGTGAACCTGCTGCGCTCGCGCTCGGGCCGCGCCTTCATGGCGATCCGCGACAACGAGATCGCGGCCTCCGCAATGGGCGTCGACGTCGCGCTGTACAAGACGCTGGCATTCGGCGTCTCGGCCGGCATCACCGGCGTCGCCGGCGGTCTCGGCGCCATCGCGGTGCAGTTCGTGGCGCCGGACGGCTACACCATCCAGCTCGCGATCTCGCTGTTCCTCGGCATGGTGGTCGGCGGCGTCGGCTGGCTGCCCGGCTCGATCGTCGGCTCCGCCTTCATCATCTTCGTGCCCAACATCGCCGAAGGCATTTCCAAGGGCCTCTCCGGCGCGGTGTTCGGCGTGCTGCTGTTCCTCGTCATCTTCCTCGTGCCGCACGGCGCCAGGCAGGTTGCGATCGTTGCCCAGCAACTGGCCGCAAAGCTCAAGAAGAACTAAGAATCTTTAGAACCAAACCAGGAGACATTATGCTTTCTACCGTTCGGATCGCCGCGATTTCCGCGGCGATCACGGCTGTCGCCGTGACGTCCACCGCCGCATTCGCCCAGAAGAAATACGACACCGGCGCAAGCGATACCGAGATCAAGATCGGCAACATCATCCCCTATTCGGGACCGGCCTCCGCCTACGGCGTGATCGGCAAGACCGAAGAAGCCTATTTCAAGATGATCAACGACCGCGGCGGCATCAACGGCCGCAAGGTCAATTTCGTCAGCTATGACGACGCCTATTCGCCGCCCAAGGCGGTCGAGCAGGTGCGCAAGCTGGTCGAGAGCGACGAGGTGCTGCTGGTGTTCAATCCGCTCGGCACGCCGTCCAACACCGCGATCCAGAAGTACCTGAACTCCAAGAAGATCCCGCAGCTGTTCGTCGCCACCGGCGCCACCAAGTGGAACGACCCGAAGAACTTCCCGTGGACCATGGGCTGGCAGCCTAGCTACCAGAGCGAAGCGCAGATCTACGCCAAGTGGCTGATGAAGGAGAAGCCCGACGCCAAGGTCGCGATCCTCTATCAGAACGACGATTTCGGCAAAGACTACCTCAAGGGCACCAAAGACGGCTTTGGCGCCAAGGGCGCCACGAGCATCATCATGGAGGAGAGCTACGAGATCTCCGAGCCGTCGATCGACAGCCACATCGTCAAGATCAAGGCCGCCAATCCGGACGTGCTGCTGATCTACACGACGCCGAAATTCGGCGCGCAGACCATCAAGAAGACCGCCGAGCTCGGCTGGAAGCCGCTGCAGATCATCACCAACGTGTCGGCCTCGGTCGGCAGCGTGATGCAGCCGGCCGGCTTCGACAACGCCCAGGGCGTGCTGTCGGCGGCCTATGCCAAGGACGGTGCCGATCCGCAATGGGCCAACGATCCGAACATGAAGAAGTGGGCCGAGTTTCTCGACAAATACATGCCGGGCGCCGACAAGACCGACGGCGGCTACGTCTACGGCTACGGCGCCGCGCAGACGCTCGCCAAGGTGCTCGAAATGTGCGGCGACGATCTGACCCGCGCCAACGTCATGAAGCAGGCCGCCAGCCTGAAAGACTTCACGCCCGACACCCTGCTGCCCGGCGTCAAGATCAACACCTCGGCCACCGACTTCGCCCCGATCGCCCAGCTGCAGATGCAGCGCTTCAAGGGGCAGAAGTGGGAACTGTTCGGCGAGATTATTTCCGGCGACGTTCCCTCCGAGTGACGTTGCACTGCGGGAATAAACAACGGGCCTCCGCGATATCAGTCGCGGGGGCTTTTTGTTGACGCCCTGCTCCGATGGTATTGAATACCGCAAACCAAGAACCCGAGGTGGGGAAACCATGACTGCCGCACGTCCGTCCCTGACGGCGCTGTTGTCCGCATTCGCTCTGATCCTGACGAGCTGCAATGTCGCGCTGGCGCAGAAGGCCTACGACACCGGAGCCAGCGACACCGAGATCAGGATCGGCAACACCGTGCCCTACAGCGGTCCGGCCTCGGCCTATGGGGTGATCGGCAGGACCGAGGCGGCCTACTTCAAGATGATCAACCAGGCCGGCGGCATCCGCGGCCGCAAGATCACGTTCATCTCCTATGACGACGGCTACTCGCCGGCCAAGACCGTGGAGCAAGCCCGCAAGCTGATCGAGGACGACGAGGTGCTGCTGGTGTTCGGCTCGGTCGGCACCGCGAGCAACGCCGCGGTTCGAAAGTATATGAACGAGAAGCAGGTGCCGCAGCTGTTCATCGCCTCCGGCGCCTCCAAGTGGAATGACCCCAAGAACTATCCATGGACCATGGGCTGGCAGCCGTCCTACCAGGACGAGGCGCGGGTCTACGCAAAGTACATCATGAAGCACAAGCCTGATGCCAAGGTTGCCGTGCTCTACCAGAATGACGATTTCGGCAAAGACTACCTCAAGGGCCTGAAGGACGCTTTCGGCGGCAAGGCCTCGATGATCGTCGCCGAGGAAGCTTACGAAACTTCCGAACCCACGATCGACAATCATATCGTCAAGCTGAAGGCCGCCGGCGCCGATACGTTCGTCAGCGTCACGTCACCGAAATTCGCGGCGCAGGCGATCAAGAAGGCTGCCGAAATCGCGTGGACGCCGTTGCAGATCGTGGCCAACGTCTCCGCTTCGGTCGGCGGCGTGATGCAGCCGGCCGGCTTCGAGAACTCGCAGGGCATCCTGTCGGCGTCCTATCTCAAGGACGGCGCCGATCCGCAATGGGACAAGGATCCCGGCATGGAGAAATTCCTCGCCTTCCTCAAGAAGGACTATCCCGAGGCCAACAAGCTCGACGGCGCCACCTCCTACGGTTACGCCGCGGCACAGACCATGGTGAAGGTGCTGGAGATGTGCGGCGACGATCTGACCCGCGCCAATGTCATGAAGCAGGCCGCCAGCATGAAGGACTACGTGCCCGACACGGTGCTGCCGGGCATCAGCATCAACACCTCCGCCACCGACTTCGCGCCGATCAAGCAATTGCGCTTGATGCGATTCAAGGGCGAGAAGTGGGAGCTGTTCGGCGACATCATTTCGAGCAATCTGAGCAACTGATCGTCGCACTCAACTCAACGACGTTTGGTGAACTCACCGCAATCTCTGCGGCGCACCCGGGAAGAAGTCAGCTCCCGATATTGTCGACTAAAGATGCAGCTTCCGCGGCCTCGCCGCGGGGGCTTGTCATTGAGACACCCCCGGTAAGATGATAGTTTCCACCGACAATAACGAGCCCTCGAAACAGAGGGCCGCGACACATCATCTGCTATCAGGGAGAGAACCCGCATGTCTGCAACACGACATCTGGCGGCATTCGCCGTTGCGTTCGCGCTCGTCTCCGCATCCGGCAGCACGGCGCTTGCCCAGAAGAACTACGACACCGGCGCCACCGACACCGAAATCAAGATCGGCAACATCATGCCCTATAGCGGAGCAGCTTCCGCCTATGGCGTGATCGGCAAGACCGAGGACGCCTATTTCCGCAAGATCAATGCCGAGGGCGGCATCAACGGCCGCAAGATCACCTTCATCAGCTACGACGACGCCTACACGCCGCCGAAGACCGTCGAGCAGGCGCGCAAGCTGGTCGAGAGCGACGAGGTGCTGATGATCTTCAATTCGCTCGGCACGCCGCCGAACTCGGCGATCCAGAAATACATGAACCAGAAGAAGGTGCCGCAACTGTTCGTCGCCACCGGCGCCACCAAATGGAACGACCCGAAGGAATATCCCTGGACGATGGGCTGGCAACCCAACTATCAGAGCGAGTCGATCATCTATGCGAAGTACATTCTGAAGAACAAGCCGGACGCCAGGATCGCGGTGCTCTACCAGAACGACGATTACGGCAAGGACTATCTGAAGGGATTCAAGGACGGGCTCGGCGCCAAGGCGGCGTCGATGATCGTCGCCGAGGACAGCTATGAGGTGACGGAGCCGACCATCGATTCCCACATCGTCAGGCTCAAGGCCTCCGGCGCCGACGTGTTCTTCAACATCACGACGCCGAAATTCGCGGCGCAGGCGATCAAGAAGAACGCCGAGCTCGACTGGCATCCGCTGCACTTCCTCAACAACGTCTCGTCATCGATCGGCAGCGTGATCAAGCCGGCGGGCTTCGAGGCCGCCCAGGGCATCGTCTCGTCGCAATACCTCAAGGATCCGACCGATCCGCAGTGGAAGACCGACAAGGGAATGATCGCCTGGAACCAATTCCTGGATAAGTACTATCCCGAAGCAAACCGCGCCGACGCGTCCGTGATGTACGCCTACACCGTCGCGCAGGGCCTCGAGCACGTGCTGCGGGCGTGCGGCGACAATCTGACGCGCCAGAACATCATGAAGCAGGCCGCCAACCTGCGTGACCTCGAGCTCGACGGCTTATTGCCGGGTATCAAGGTCAACACCTCGGCAACCGACTTCGCGCCGCTTTCGCAACTGCAACTGATGCGCTTCAAGGGCGAGACCTGGGATCGCTTTGGTGAAATTTTGAGCGGCGATGTCGGCGGTTGACCCGCAATTGTCGACTAAAGACGCGGCCCCTGCGACGTTGTCGCGGGGGCTTTTCATTGAGACCAGCCGGGTATGGTGGTAATTTCACCTGATAACAACAGAGCTCTCGAAACAGGGGGCCGCGACACATTCGTCTGACAACAGGGAGAGAGACATCGATGTCCGCTACCACAAGATTTGCGGTCCTTGGGGCCGCGCTCGCGCTCGTCGCGACATCCGGCAGCGCTGCGCTGGCCCAGAAGAAATACGACACCGGCGCCAGCGATACCGAGATCAAGATCGGCAACATCATGCCCTACAGCGGACCCGCCTCCGCCTATGGCATCATCGGCCGCACCGAGGCCGCCTACTTCAAGAAGATCAACGACGCCGGCGGCATCAACGGCCGCAAGATCAACTTCATCTCCTATGACGACGCCTACTCGCCGCCGAAGGCCGTGGAGCAGGCCCGAAAGCTGGTCGAAAGCGACGAGGTGCTGCTGATCTTCAACTCGCTCGGCACGCCGTCGAACTCGGCAATCCAGAAATACATGAACTCCAAGAAGGTGCCGCAGCTGTTCGTCGCCACCGGCGCCACCAAGTGGAACGATCCGAAGGACTTCCCCTGGACCATGGGCTGGCAGCCCAACTACCAGAGCGAGACCCAGATCTACGCCAAGTACATCCTGAAGAACATGCCGAACGCCAAGATCGCGGTGCTTTACCAGAACGACGATTACGGCAAGGACTATCTGAAGGGTCTGAAGGACGGGCTCGGCCAGAAGGCCGCCAGCATGATCGTTGCCGAGGAGAGCTTTGAGACCTCCCAGCCGACCATCGACAGCAACATCGTCAAGCTGAAAGCCAGCAACGCCGACGTATTCATCGACATCGCGACGCCGAAATTCGCGGCGCAGGCGATCAAGAAGGTCGCCGAGATCGGCTGGAAGCCGACCCACTTCCTCAACAACGTGTCGGCCTCGGTCGGCAGCGTGATCAAGCCGGCCGGCTTCGAGAACGCGCAGGACATCATCTCCGCCGCCTATCTGAAGGACGCTTCCGACAAGCAATGGGACAATGATCCCGGCATGAAGGAATTCTACGCCTTCATGGCCAAGGACTTCCCCGAGGGCGACAAGCTCGACGGCGGCACCGTGGTCGGCTTCGGCGTGGCGCAGACCCTGGTCCAGGTGCTCAAGCAGTGCGGCGACAATCTGACGCGCGAGAACATCATGAAGCAGGCCGCGAGCCTGCAGGACTTCCGCACCGAAGTGCTGCTGCCCGGTATCAAGATCAATACCGCCGCGAATGATTTCGCCCCGATCAGCCAGTTGCAGCTGATGAAGTTCAAGGGCGACAAATGGGAACTGTTCGGCGAGGTCATCAGCGCCGACGTCGGCGGCTGAGAACTTTCCCGCATCGTGAAAAATCTGCCCCCTGCGACCCGATCGCAGGGGTTTTTCTTTGCCTTTCGTTTGCTATCGCTCTATCCGGAAAACCGAAGGACACGGGCCGTTTACACTTCAGCGGACGATACGCTATTCAACCAAATCTCATCGTGCTCTAGGTACGGCAGAGCCAACAAGAAGCCGAGCGCCTCCCGCCGGGCGCGCAAGAACAGGAGATCCGCAAATTGTCCACGCCCGTCCTTCACCGTGCCGCAACCGCCGTTTTCGGCCTGGCCCTGCTCGCGACAAGCGGCAGCGCCGCCCTGGCGCAGAAGAAATACGACACCGGAGCGAGCGATACCGAGATCAAGATCGGCAACATCGTGCCCTATAGCGGCCCGGCATCGGCCTATGGCGTGGTCGGCAAGGCGATGACGGCGGTGTTCAAGAAGGTCAACGACGACGGCGGCATCAACGGCCGCAAGATCAACTTCATCTCCTATGACGACGCCTATTCGCCGCCGAAGGCCGTCGAGCAGGCCCGCAAGCTGGTCGAGAGCGACGAGGTGCTGTTCCTGTTCGGCACGCTCGGCACCGCCTCCAACACCGCGATCCAGAAATATCTCAACGCCAAGAAGGTGCCGCAGCTGTTCGTCGCCACCGGCGCCACCAAGTGGAACGATCCGAAGACCTTCCCTTGGACCATGGGCTGGCTGCCGAGCTACCAGAGCGAGTCGCGGATCTACGCGAAATATCTGCTCAAGGAGAAACCCGCCGCCAAGGTCGCGGTGCTCTACCAGAACGACGACATGGGCAAGGACTACCTCAAGGGCCTGGAAGACGGCTTCGCCAGCGATCCCGCGCGGATCGTCGCCAAGGAGAGCTACGAGGTCGCCGAGCCGACCATCGATTCCCACGTGGTGCGGCTGAAATCCTCCAGTCCGGATGTCATCATCTTCTTCACCACGCCGAAATTCGGCGCCCAGGCGATCAAGAAGCTCGGCGAGATGAACTGGAAGCCGGTGACGATCGTCTCCAACGTCTCGGCCTCCACCGCGACGGTGATGCGTCCGGCCGGGCTCGACAATGCGCAGGGCGTCATCTCGGCGGCCTACGCCAAGGACGCCAGCGATCCGCAGTGGAAAGACGACGCCGGCATGAAGGCGTTCGACGAACTGCTCGCCAAATATTTGCCCGACACCAATCGCGCCGATGCCTCGGCGATGACCGGCTACAACATGGCGACCACGATGGTCGAGGTGCTGCGCCGCTGCGGGGACGACCTCACCCGCGCCAATGTGATGAAGCAGGCGGCGAGCCTGAAGCAGTTTCCGCAAGGCGGCCTGCTGCCCGGCGTGACGCTGTCGACCGGGCCCAACGACTTCCAGCCGATCGAGCAATTGCAGCTGATGCAGTTCAAGGGCGAGCGCTGGCAGTTGTTCGGCGACGTCATCAGCGGCGAAATTGGCGGCAACTGATCCGTCTCACAAAGGCATAGCCATGACCGACCGTCGTCCCTTCCTGCGTTCGATCTTCGATGCCGCAGTGGCGGCTGCACATCCCGATGTCGTGCTGGCGTCGCGGCTGCGGCCGGCGCCGAAAGGCCGCGTGATCTGCCTTGCCGCAGGCAAGGGCGCCGGCGCCATGGCCGCCGCGGCGGAACGGCACTATCTCGACACGCTCGGCCTCGAACCGTCGCGGCTGGTCGGCATCGCCACCACCCGCCACGGCCATGGCGTGCCGACCCGCCGCATCAAGGTGGTCGAGGCCGGCCACCCGGTGCCCGATGAAGCCGGCCTGCGCGCGGCCGACGATACGCTGCGGCTGGCGGCGGAAGCCACACCCGACGATCTGCTGCTGGTGCTCTTGACCGGCGGTGGCTCGGCGAACTGGATCGCGCCGGTCGCGGGGGTGAGCTTTGCCCAGAAGCAGCAGGTCAACCGCGCGCTGCTGCGCTCCGGCGCGCCGATCGGCGAGATGAACATCGTCCGCAAGCATCTGTCGCGGATCAAGGGCGGACGGCTGGCGCGCGCCGGCCAGCGCGCCGCCGAGATCGTCACGCTGGCGATTTCGGACGTGCCGCATGACGACCCCTCCGCGATCGCCTCGGGGCCGACAGTGCCGGATCCGACCACGCTGGCGGATGCCCGCGCGCTGGTCGCCAAATACAATCTCTCCGTCGATGACGCGGTGCGCCGCGCGCTCGACGATCCCAGCAACGAGAGCTGCAAGCCCGGCGATCCCGCCTTTGCGCGGGCGACGTTCGAATTGCTGGCGAAGCCGAAGGCCTCGATCGACGCCGCGGTGAAGGTCGCGCAGGACGCCGGCTACGAGACCATCGCGCTCGGCGCCGATCTCGAAGGCGAGGCCCGCGAGGTCGCGGCCGAACATGCGAGGCTTGCATTGAAGGCGCGCAGCGAGGGCAAGCGCGTTGCGATCGTCTCCGGCGGCGAGCTCACGGTGACCGTGCGCGGCAACGGCCGCGGCGGACCCAACCAGGAATATGCGCTGGCGCTCGCCGGCCTGCTCAAGGACACGCCCGGCATCGCGGCGCTCGCCGCCGACACCGACGGCGCCGACGGCGGCGCCGGCAGCGCGACCGACCCGGCCGGGGCCGTGATCGACCAGGTGACGTTTGCGAAGATGAAAGCGATCGGCCTCGATCCCAAGACCTATCTCGAGAACAACGACGCCACCGGCTTCTTCGCGCAGACCGGCGATTTGCTGCTGACCGGGCCGACGCTGACCAACGTCAACGATGTGCGCGTGATCCTGGTGGATTAGTTCACCGTCATTCCGGGGCAGCCCGAAGGGCTGAGCCCGGAATCCATTCAGCCACGACGCCTGCGGCGCAATGGATTCCGGGCTCTCGCTTCGCGAGCCCCGGAATGACGAGACCTCAAAACTCCTGCGCCAGCTTCGCCAGCATCTCCAGCAGCGCGGCGTGGTTGGCCGGGCCAAGCACCTCGATCAGCCGCGCCTCGTGCTTGTTGCCGACCAGCTTCTTGGCGCGCGCCAGCACCGCGCGGCCCTTGTCGGTCAGGACCAGGATGTGGGAGCGGCGGTCGTTGGTCGAGCGCATCCGCGCGCAAAGGTCGCGGCTCTCCAGCGCGTCGAGCATCGCGACGAAATTCGGCCTGAGGATGCCGAGCGTGTTGGCGATCTCGGTCTGGTTGCGGCCCGGATTCTTGTCGAGCAGCAGCAGCACCGAGAACTGCGCCGGCGTCAGCTGCAGCGGCGCGACGCAGCGCAGGAAGTCCTCGAACACCTTGAGCTGCGCGCGTTTGAGCGAATAGCCGAGCAACCCGGACAGTTCGCCCAGTTGCAGCATGCTGTCGTCCCCGGCAGGATCGACCGGTTCCCGGCGCAGGGCGCGCGACGAACGGACGGCATCGGAGGCGGTCTTTGAAACAGTCATCGCTCCAGGCTCGCAATCCCGGTACAAAACCCCGCGGGACGCTCGGGGACCTTGAGATTATATCTAATAATTGTTATCCGCTATATCTAATATCGGCGGCTATCAACAGCCGATATCGGCCGACCGGACCGGCACAGCCGGCTGCGGCGGCCCGACGCTTGAGGGGGAGCGCTCGGCCTTGAACACGACGATCATGCTGTTCCTGCTGCAGGACGGCATCACCAATGGCGCGATCTACGCACTGCTGGGGCTCGCCCTGGTGCTGGTGTTCGCGGTGACGCGGGTGATCCTGATCCCGCAGGGCGAATTCGTCACCTATGGCGCGCTGAGCTACGCCATGCTGGCGACCGGCCAGGTGCCCGGCACCGCGCGCCTTGCGGTCGCGATGGGCTTGGTCGCTTTTGCCCTCGACCTGTTCTTCGCCCGCAGGGCGCTGCATGCGCGGCTGGTGATCCGCTCGGTCGCGCTCAACATCGCCTTTCCCATGGCGCTGCTCGGCCTCGTCTATGCGCTGGTCGGTCCGCACACGCCGATCGCCGTCAACATCGCGCTGGCGCTGCTGATCGTGGCGGCGATCGGGCTGTTCCTCTACCGCATCGCGTTCCAGCCGATCGCGCACACCTCGGTGCTGGTGCTGCTGATCGCCTCGGTCGGCTGCCACCTGGCGCTGCAAGGCCTGGGCCTCGTGTTCTTCGGCGCCGAAGGCCTGCGCGGCCCGGCGCTGTCGAATGCCGCGGTGACCGCGGGTCCGCTGCGCTTCACCGGACAAAGCCTTGCGGTCTATGGCCTGACGGTCGGCTTCATCATCGCGCTGTGGCTGTTCTTCGGCTACACCAAGACCGGCAAGGCGCTGCGCGCCACCGCGGTCAATCGCCTCGGCGCCCGCCTGGTCGGCATCCGCACCACGCTGTCGGGCCAGATCGCATTCCTGCTCGCTTCCGTCATCGGCGCGATCTCCGGCATCCTGATCGTGCCGATCACCACGCTCTATTACGACACCGGCTTCCTGATCGGCCTGAAGGGCTTCATCGCCGCCATCATCGGCGGCCTGGTCAGCTATCCCCTCACGGCGGTCGCGGCCATCGTGGTCGGCATCGTCGAGGCCTTCTCGTCGTTCTACGCCAGCAACTTCAAGGAAGTCATCGTGTTCACGCTGATCCTTCCCGTCCTGGTGCTGCGCTCGCTCGCGGCGCCCCAGGTCGAAGAAGAGAAGGATTGAGCGCGATGGCGCAGCGGCTGCCTCTCATCATCTTCGCGCTCGTGCTGGCGGTGATCCCGCTGCTGCCGGGCATCCCGCCGTTCTGGATCGTGCTGCTCGACAATATCGGCCTCGCCTCGCTGGTCGCGATGGGGCTGGTGCTGCTCACCGGCGTCGGCGGTCTCACCTCGTTCGGACAGGCCGCGTTCTGCGGCTTCGGCGCCTACACCACGGCGGTGCTGACCACCGCCTACGGCGTCTCGCCGTGGCTGACGCTGCCCGCCTCGCTTGTGGTCAGCGGCATCGCCGCGGTGCTGCTCGGCCTCGTCACGGTGCGGCTGTCAGGCCATTATCTGCCGCTCGGCACCATCGCCTGGGGCATCGGCCTGTTCTATCTGTTCAGCAAACTCGAATTCCTCGGCCGCAACGACGGCATCTCCGGCATTCCACCGCTCTCGATCGGCGCGTTCAAGATGCTGAGCCCGGATACGATCTACTACGCGATCTGGATCGCGGTGCTGCTCGCCGCGCTGCTCACCATGAACCTGTTGGACTCCCGCACCGGGCGCGCCATCCGCGCGTTGCGGCGCGGCCATGTCGCGGCCGAAGCGTTCGGCGTGCAGACGCCGCGCGCCAAGCTGCTGGTGTTCATCTATGCCGCTGTTCTGGCCGGCCTGTCCGGCTGGCTCTATGCGCATTTCCAACGCGCCGCCAACCCGACGCCGTTCGGCGCACAGGCCGGCATCGAGTATCTGTTCATCGCCGTGGTCGGCGGCGCCGGTTACGTCTGGGGCGGCGTGCTCGGCGCCGCCATCGTCGTGATCCTGAAGGAGGTGCTGCAGAGTTACCTGCCCTACATCTTCGGCGGCCAGAGCCAGCTCGAGACCATCGTGTTCGGCATCATGCTCGTGCTCCTGTTGCAACTGGCGCCGCAGGGCGTTTGGCCCTGGCTCATGTCGAAGCTGCCGTTCAAGCCGGGACGCAAGACGCCGGATACTTCAGTTAAATTGGAGCATCGTGAGCGCGCGCCCGGAACGTCCCCGGTGCTGCTGCATATCGATAAAGCACGCAAGCAGTTCGGCGGCGTGCTCGCGGTGAACGACGTCTCGTTCGACGTCAACGCCCGCGAGATCGTCGCGCTGATCGGCCCCAACGGCGCCGGCAAGAGCACGACCTTCAACCTGATCACCGGCGTGCTGACCGCGACCAGTGGCAAGATCGCCGTGCTCGGCAACGAAGTCGCGAACGCGCCGCCACAGGAAGTGGTCAAGCTCGGCGTCGCACGCACCTTCCAGCACGTCAAGCTGGTGCCCGACATGACCGTGCTGGAGAACGTCGCGATCGGCGCGCATCTGCGCGGCAATTCCGGCGCGATCTCCAGCATGCTGCGGCTCGATCGCGCTGACGAGGCGAAACTGCTGGCGGAAGCCGCACGGCAGATCGCGCGCGTCGGGCTGTCCGACCAGATCGATCAGCTCGCGGGTTCGCTGTCGCTCGGCCAGCAGCGCATCGTCGAGATCGCGCGTGCGCTGTGCGTCGATCCGATGCTGCTGCTGCTCGACGAGCCGGCCGCCGGACTGCGCCACATGGAGAAGCAGCGGCTGGCCGCGCTGCTCCGGCAGTTGCGCGACGGCGGCATGTCGGTGCTGCTGGTCGAGCACGACATGGGTTTCGTGATGGATCTCGCCGACCGCATCGTGGTGCTCGATTTCGGCACCAAGATCGCCGAGGGCACGCCGGCCACGATCAAGCGCAATCCCGACGTGATCAAGGCCTATCTCGGAGCCGCCGCATGACCGCGCTGCTGTCGGTCACCGACGTCCACATTTCCTACGGCAAGGTCGAGGCGGTGCGCGGCGTCTCGCTCGAGGTCGCGGGCAACGAGATCGTCACCATCATCGGCGCCAACGGCGCCGGCAAGACCACGCTGCTCAACGCCATCATGGGCGTGCTGCCGCTGAGGGGCCGCACCACCTTCGCCGGCGTCGACATGGCGCCGCTGGATATCGAGGACCGCGTCGCAACCGGCCTGAGCCTCGTGCCGGAGCATCGCGAATTGTTCGGCACCATGAATGTCGAGGACAATCTGGAGCTCGGCGCGTTCCGGATCGCGAAGGGCGTCGCTGCCACCTCGCTGGAGCGGGTCTACACGCTGTTTCCGCGGCTCAAGGAACGCCGCAAGCAACTTGCCGGCACGCTATCCGGCGGCGAGCAGCAGATGCTCGCGATGGGCCGTGCGCTGATGGGCGCGCCGAAACTCCTGATGTTGGACGAGCCGAGCCTCGGCCTCGCCCCGATCATCGTCGCCGACATCTTCCGCATCGTCGGCGAGCTCCGCGCAGCCGGCGTCTCCGTGCTCTTGGTCGAGCAGAACGCCCAGGCCGCGCTGCAGATCGCCGACCGCGCCTATGTGATGGAGCTCGGCGAGTTCGTGCTGTCAGGCTCCGCAAAGGACATCGCCGCCAACAAGGGCGTCGCCGCGAGCTATCTCGGCTTCCAGCACGAAGGCTAAAGCGCGATTTAGAGCTATTTGCGGATGGCATGGAGCATGGAACGAGCCGTTCGATACCTACTTTTTGGACTGCCCGTCAATCCTATTAAAGTAGTTGGAGATGATCTCGCTCGCCACACAGTACGAAAGCCTACTAGCTAGTGGCTGAAATAGCTTGTGCTTGGATCCATCACCAAAGTCAGCAACGCCCTTTACAGCCATCATTGCAGGCTTAGCACCCACCGCTAATTCTATGGCCTTGAAGAAGCCGAATATTTCCATCTCGAGCCCGAGAGCATTCGGGAAGCGGTTGATTATCTCGTCCCCCTTCACGTCGTGCGCCACGACGCTACTACCAGAAAGCAATAGTCCGTACTTCACATCGGGATAGTCACCCACGTCCGCCTTAAATTTCTTTCTTAGATTCTTTGACCCTCGTTCGTTCCACACCTCGCTAACCGCAGATCTGAAGATTTCTCCTTCCGACTCCAACAGTGAGGAAATTAGGCGGTCCAGATGACCATCAACAGATACCGGCAGCGCTCGGTTAAAGAAGAACCCTTCCTCAGCCAACTCCCCGTACTTTCCCTCATCCCAGCATGCAGCCTGCCGAGCCACGATAACATCCCCCAACGCACTCCGATTTTGACACTTTTCCTGCCTAAAGCCGCAGCACATGCCCAACATAACCAGAAGCTTCGGTCTAAGTTGACCAATAAGCTGCTCGGCCACAGCCGCGGCGGGCGCCAACCCCATTCCCTCAATGCAATACACAGCAGCCCGCAAAACACGCTCTCCAAACCGAATTGCCCCCGTTTTGAGACGCCTATCTCGAAAGAGCTGAATGTCATCGTTGGGTCCGCTGGCCCATTGAATGCTATCCACAATCGGCTTGTACTCATTCTGAAAACGAGCCGTAACTAAGACCACGTCATAGTCATAACTCGCACTATGAGCTCGGCCATAAGCCGCCTTCCATTTTGCGATGAATTTGATCTTACTGACGATGCTTTTGAGCCAATCATCGCTGTCAGGCCTAAACTGCTCTATCGAAAATAGATTCTCCGCATAGTACCGAAGCTCAGCTTGATACTCCTGTTCGTACGCAGTGAGCCCAACGACACAAGCGGGCATGACCAGGCTACCAGACGCGAGCTGTTCAATGATCGCTCTCGAGTTTTCAGTTCGCGGAGAGCCACGGTCGGTTGCCGGGATGAGTATATCCAATATGACCAAGTCGTAGTAGTTAACCTCTAAGAGCTTCAGAGCCTCAACCAAATTCGACACTAGCTCTATCGTCAACTCAGGCTCGGAAACCCGATCGAGCAATCCAAGGCGAATCGCATCGCTTTTCTCGTGTGCATCCTCGATGACTAGGATGTTGAACCTACTAGCCATAGATCGCTCTCTTAGAATAGCTAATTAACTCATCGTGCCAGCCGTCCGTAGCTAGATCGACGTAGACAGTTGCTTGGTAGATTCCCGGAAAATAACGTCGAAGCTTCGTGTCCAAATCCTTGATACTTGCAATGACAGTCTGTCCCTCTGAGAATGACGCGTGTTGAGTAACGACGATAACCGGGAGCATCAAATTACGAGCTCGCATAAACTGGAGTATCTGCCGGCCAGCCAATGGCTTCTTCTTAATCTCGGTGCCGCTGTCAGGACTAACTTGAAAGCTCATATCCAGCAAAATGAGATTCCATTGCTGCACCTCAAGCAACGGATATGCAGCCTTAACCGACCTACAGACAGTGAACTCAATCTCTGGAATCAAGCTGAGGACATCCCTTATCCGGGCCTCCTTCAGAACATTGTCCTCAACGATCAGAACGTGCCTCATACCAAAAGAGCCTCGGCGCCGGGCAGCTTAATCTCGACAATGAATTGGCCATCCTCGGCGCTAATGATCGGAAAGTTAAAAACGGGAGGAACTTTAAGCAACCGTTCACAAGCATCGATCACCTTGAGAAAGCCATACCCTCCCTCCTTGTAGCTATTCACTCGTCTTTTGCCCTTCGACTTCCGCGGTCTAGTGGCGCGCGTGACAATTTTTTTGGCTCGAGCTTGATGCTTTCGCATTGCGCCCAGTTGCCCCTTCGCAAAGTTGTTTCCTATCCAGATAGTTAAATCTGATACATCCCGCGTCACTCTAATCAGAATCTCGGTATCATTTCTAAGCACGCTTCTCTTGCGCGCATTCGAAAGGCCATTGTGAATGATTTGATCGAACAGTTCGAATGCTCTTCCCGACACCTTGATATCTTTAATGCGAATCGGGCGATTGCTACGCCGATCGACGCACTCAAACTTAATCCTAGCCTTTGATCGGTCCGAGATAATGAAGGTGTTGGACTCTTCGTCGATAAGGTCTCCTATCTCAAATTCGATCAATCTACTTTCTTCGAAATCGACGAGAGAGATCCATCCAGAAACCTGATTGAAAGCGTTGTGCAGATTGATAGTTAGGCTGTCCAAAAACTCACTCGAGCCGATATCATTCAGCGGCCTGATGTCGACGTTAGCCACACCAACGAGCTTCTCGATAAGAGGCCTAATCTCTCCGACCAGGTGATTGCGTGAGGCCCCCAAGATGTCGGAAATTGCTCGCTTTTGAAGCTCGATCAGTTGGCCGACGAGATCGTCGAAGCGGAAGTTGTGCCCCTTCGCAATGTGTTTGATAATAAGAGTAGCAACAGCTTGAACCAATTCCTGATAGAAGCGTCCATCTCGATTTACCTTCAGCCATTCCTCTTGGTAGTCGCCGATGAGTGAAATTATCTCATCTTCGAGCTTGAAAAGCCGACTCCCCCCAAGAGCGAAAGTTGCCTCATACCACGCCCGGTTTGTTTGCCCGCTGAGCGGTTTCGACGAAGTCTGATTTGATATTGCATCCGTAAAAACCTTCAGAAAACGAGGTATCACGACGCCGTGCCTTAAATTATTGCTGAGCGCCCTCTCTAGGCTTGTTGCTGATTCGAATAGAGTAAGTTCACAGACACGTTGAGCGATGATCGTCGCCATGATATCGGCCGTTGAGCCTGTCGCAGGCGCTCCGACGACACGAATCGTTCTGAACAAGAAGCCGAAATCCGCATCAATCGTATCGGCAATTTCCATCTCTAGATATTTCCAATCAATTCGAATCCGACTGCTCCGAAACACTGCTTGAAATCGGTACATTTTTCGAAAGGCCGATTCCTCCGCGATTATCCGATCACAATAGTCGGCCGGCAGCGTCTCGCTTTCGCGGAAGAGGTAAGCCAAGCGCATTCGCGCATGACAAACCTCCAGATCAGCCATTGGTATGTTCAGCTTCGAACCGACTGGCTTGTCCCGAAATGCGTAAGCGTAAACTTCAATGACGCTCTTCTGAAGAACGAAAGCAGCTACAACGCCTCGCGCTTTCTCTCTCATATTGGAGATACTACGCGCGAACTGGGCAAGTCCTTGATTATGGGATTTGAGATAATTTACGTAGTTGATCAGCTGGTTAGTAACGAAGCCTTCTCCGTAGCTAAACTCGACGCTCTCGAACCGAGATATGATCTGTGGAGAAAGTAGAATCACCGACAACAAGATGTTCAGTAAGTACTGCTGTCCCCAGCCTACGGGCGCTAGCTCATGAAACATATCCCAGTTTATGAAGGCCAGCGAAGCAGGATCACGCTCATATTGATCCCGGACCAAAATTAGAAGCTTGTTGAATTCTTGTCTTTCCAAATACGAATAGAATTGAAGTGAGAATACGATAGATCCTTCTATTGGATCTGTAATATAGCGCTTGGCTCTCCTGAAGAAATCTCCGTCGCTTAACCCCCGCGCAATGTAGGCTTTCAAATGGTTGGGCAGCTTTGACTCGATCAACACCTCATCCGAGTGACGCTTAAAGTATTCACTTTCACCGCTGAAGTTGTTCACAGACCTCAATACGATCAGCCGACTCACAATGGTCTTGAGTCTCCACACCCCTGCAATAGGGACCAAAATTTCTAGCTGCTTGAGGCTCAGGGACCAAGTTGAATCAGATAGCGCCTGCAAAAGCACCAATAGGTCGGACCCGAACAGCGGCCACTTGAGTTGCTTCAGAGCGTAGAAAGCATCGCTTAGCTGAGCTAGCGATTGCAACTCGGTGCTTAAGCCAAAGGAGCTCATCGCGGCCGAGAGCGATGTACAGTCGTCAATGCTCGAAGTGATCGCTCTATCTAAATGATGATCGATCTTACGAAGCAGAAACCCTGACAGTCTGGAGTAGCCAGGTGATCGAACGATATTCGAGAGGAGAAGCGAATTTACGATGGAGTAGTCGATATCGTCGAGAGCTTCAAGTTGCCGACGATCAATAGGGTCCCCGCAAAACTGTTCGCCCAATGCGAGCACACGAAGTATTTCAAATTTTGACGTACCTTTCAGATGGTCGAACAATCTGTGTTGATCTAATTGTAGTCTCAGGCGGAGGCCAAGACTGATTATTTCAACGTCAGACAAGTCGATGCCAAGCGAAGCTGAGCGTCTCGGGCCGCTCCCCTGCCTGGCGTAGAAATTCGCCGCGATCGATTCGGGTGCCGGAGGGTCTCCGTTGAGAGGCGCGCCCGGACAGAACACCGCAAGTCTGTTCAAAAATCCCCGGACTACCCGAAATTCCGACCTAACAACAATCATGATCAAACCGGACTAGAACTCGTCAAAATTATGCGATCTAATTCGATCTATCTAAGGTAGTCAACATAGCAAGGCGTTTACCTCAACCCAACTTCCGGCGCGCTTTGGACGGCCTGTTAGCTACCGCCCGCGCTCACCCGCTCAGCTACAATCCTGCCTGCAGAAAAAGCCGGCCCCGGATCGGGACCGGCTTTTCGTTTCGCAGATCGCGGCCGGCTCACAGCGCCGGGACGTATTTGCCGTCCTTGACCGTCAGCAGGATGCGCGAGCGGTCGTCGAGGCCGTAGCGGTCCTTTTCGGTCCAGTTGTAGACGCCCTGGGACGCGACGATCTCCTTCTCGGAGATCAGCGCCTGGCGGATCGCCTCGCGGAATTCCACCGTGCCGGGCTTGGCGGTCTTCAGCGCCACCGGGATGATGCGGTTCAGCACCTGGAACGCATCGTAGGAGTGACCGGCGAACTGGCTGCGGCTGTTGGCGCCGTACTTGGCTTCGTAGGCCGTGTTCAGCGCAAGGCCCGGCTTCTTGGTCAGCGCGCTGTCGGGCTGGGTCTCCGGCGACATGATCGGGCCGGCCGACATGATGACGCCTTCCGCGGAGGCACCAGCGATACGGATGAAGTCCATCGTGGCGGCGCCGTGGGTCTGGTAGATCAGGCCCTTGTAGCCGCGCTCGCGCAGCGCGGTCTGCGGCAGCGCTGCGGCGGTACCGGAGGCGCCGACCAGGATGGCGTCGGGGTTGGCAGCGACGAGCTTCAGCACCTGGCCCGCGACCGACGTATCCGGACGCGCGAAGCGCTCCTCGTCGGTCATGGTCAGGCCCATCGGCACGGCCTGCGCCTTGAAGTCGTTGACCCAGAGGTCGCCGTAGGAATCCGAATAGCCGATATAGCCGACGGTCTTGATGTTGTGCGCCTTCATGTGCTCGTAGAGCACTTTGCCCATGATCGGAATCGACTGCGGCAGGTCGACCGACCATTTCGCGCGGGCGTCGTTGATCGGGAACGGCGCGAGGCCGAAATGCGGGATGCCGGCCTCGTTGGCGACCGTCGACACCGCGATCGTCGTCGGCGTGATGCAGGAGCCCATGATGATGTCGGCCTTGGACTCGGTGACGAAGCGCCGGGTATTTGTGGTGGCAGCCGTCGGATCGCCGGCGTCGTCGAGCACGATCAGCTTCAGCGGCACGCCGCCGATCTCCTTCGGCACGAAATCCAGCGCGTTGCGCTCGGGGATGCCGAGCGCCGCGGCGGGGCCGGTGGTCGAGATCGAGATGCCGATGGTGATTTCATTGGTCTGCGCCTGCGCGGTCATGCCCGGCAGCATAAAACCTGCTGCGAGCACTGCTGCGGCAAGAGTGGCTTTCCTCATTCATTCCTCCCTGCGGATATGTTTTTGGGTTTAAACCGGTTTTGCGGGCCAATTCAGCCCCTTCTTTAGAGCATGATCCGGAAAAGTGGAAACCGGTTTTCCGGGAGGATCATGCTCCGAAAGTCGAGTCATGAGAGACCGCGAGTCAGCCCTTCATGAAGCGGTCGATGATCTCCTGCGGAAACGGTGCCGATTTGAGCTTGGCCGGATCGTCCGGGTGGCGGCCGACCAGCACCCTGGTTTCGAATGCCTCGATCGCAAGCCGCTCGCCCTTGAACACGCGGTGCACCACCTCGAAGCTCGAGCGCTTGATGCTCTCGATCCGGCTCTCGATGGTGATCCAGTCGCCATGGGTCGACGGGATGTGGAATTTCGCCCGCGTATCGACCATGGGAATGCCGACCAGACCGTATTTGTGGACCAGGTCCTGTTTCGAGCAGCCGGCGGCCTCGAACATGATCGAGGTCGAATCGTCGAACATCGCGAAGTAGCGCGGGTAGTAAACGATGTTGGCGGGGTCGCAATCGCCCCACTGGATCTGCACGTCACGCCGGTTGACGAACATGGTTTTTCCTCGATCGAGCATGGCGATCCGGAAGAGCGTTCACGCTCTTCCGGATCATGCGTCAGCGCGGCGCCATCCGGAGCGCGGCATCGAGCCGCACCACTTCGCCGTTCAGATAGGGATTGTCGATCATGTGCAGCGCCAGCGAAGCGAACTCGTCGGCCTGGCCGAGCCGGCGCGGGAACGGGATCGCGGCAGCGAGCGAGTCCTGGGCTTCCTGCGGCAGGCCGGCCAGCAACGGCGTCATGAACAGGCCGGGCGCGATGGTCAGCACGCGGATGCCGAACTGAGCGAGCTCGCGCGCGATCGGCAGCGTCATCGCGACGATACCGCCCTTGGAGGCGGAATAGGCCGCCTGCCCGATCTGGCCGTCATAGGCCGCGACCGAGGCGGTCGAGATCACGACGCCGCGCTCGCCGGTCGCGAGCGGTTCGAGCTTCGACATCTCGGCGGTCGCGAGCCGCAGCATGTTGAAGGAGCCGATCAGATTGACCTTGATCACCTTGTCGAAGTCGGCAAGCGCCATCGGGCCTTCGCGGCCGATCACGCGCTTTGCAACGCCGATGCCGGCGCAATTCACCAGCACACGCGCGGGACCGTGCGCCTTGGCGGCGGCCGCGACCGCTGCTTCTGCTGCCGCGGCATCCGCGACGTCGCAGACAACGGAAATGCCGCCGATCTCCGCCGCGACGCTCTCGGCGAGCTTGGCGTTGAGATCGCAGACCGCAACCTTGGCGCCTTGCGCGGCCAGCCGCCGCGCCGTCGCAGCGCCCAATCCCGATGCGCCGCCGGTGACGATGGCGGCCTGGTCCTTCAACTGCATGGCATTCTCCTCTCTTCGAGAATCAGATTGACGTGATCACCGATGCCGGCGGCACCGGTGCATAGAGCGCATCGATGATGTCGGTGCGATGCTCAAGCACCGCGCGCTGGTTGATTGAGCCCTTGTCGGTGACCTCGCCACGATCGATCGACAGCGGCGCGTCGAGCAGGATTGCCCGCGCGATCCGGTTCGACGAGCCGGTGGCGCTTGCAAGCACACGCGCGAAGCGCTCGCGGAAGGCAGCGCGCACCAGCGGATCGTTGGCTGCGGCCGCGATGTCGCCAGAGGCAAGCGCCGGATTGATCAGGCGGCAGCCATCGAGATCGAGGATCACGATCGCCGTGAGTTCGTCGCGGTTGATCCCCGCGATCACGACGTCGCGGACCAGCGGCGCGCAGATGCCGACGAAGCGCGCCCGCAACGGCCCGACGCTGACCCAGGTGCCGCTCGCCAGTTTGAAATCCTCGGCGATACGGCCGTCGAAATCGAACCCGGCATCGAGATCGCCGGGGTTGGCGGGCTTCAACGCATCGCCGAACTTGTAGAAGCCTTCCTCGTCGAACGCCTTGGCGGTCAACTCGGGCTGCCGCCAGTAGCCGGGCGTCACGTTCGGGCCCCTGGCGCGGACCTCGAGCTTGCCGTTGTTGGGCACCAGCTTCGCGTCATTGCCCGACACCGGAAGCCCGACATGGCCGGAGCGGCTGGTGTCGGGACGTACCGACATGAAGAACGGCGAGGTCTCGGTGGCGCCGAGCCCGGTCAGCATGGGGACGCGATAGCCCTTCTCCTGCACGGCGAGCGCATCGAGGCTGTTCCAGACGAACGGCGACAGCGCGGCGCCGGAAAAGAACATGGCGTGGAGCCGGTGGAAGAATTTCGACCGCAAGTCGGCGTCGTCACGCAGATAGGGCAGCAGCGATTCATAGCCCTTGGGTACGTTGAAATAGACCGTCGGCGAGATCTCGCGCAGGTTTCGCACGGTCTCCTCGATGCCGCCGGGCATCGGCTTGCCCTCATCGAGATACATCGAACCGCCGTTATAGAGCGTCAGCCCGACATTGTGGTTGCCGCCGAAGGTGTGATTCCATGGCAGCCAGTCGACGATCACAGGCGGCTCGTCCTTCAGGAACGCCAGCGTCTCGCGCAGCATCACCTGGTTGGCGCAGATCATCCGCTGGGTATTGATCACGGCCTTCGGGTTGCCGGTCGAACCCGACGTCAGCAGGAATTTCGCGATCGTGTCCGGACCGACGGCCGCATGGATCGCGTCGAGGCGGCCGTCTTCCGGCGTCGCCATCAGATCGGCGAGCCGTGTCACCTCGCGGCCGGGCACCGCGCCGCGGCTTGCCGCGATCTCGACCTCGGGCGCCACGTTGGCGCGCAACGCGTCGGCGAATTTGTCGGCGTCATCGACGAAGACCAGACCGGGCGTCAGCAGCTTGATGACGTAACCGAGCTTGCCGTAGTCGCGCGACACCAGCGAATAGGCCGGCGAGACCGGACAGAACGGAATGCCGGCATAGAGCGCGCCGAGCGCGATCAGCGCGTGATCGATCGAATTGCCCGACAGTATCACGATCGGCCGTTCTGCCGACAATCCGCGCGCGATCAGCGCGGAGGCGATGCGCCGTGTGGCCTCGAACAGCTGCGCGTAGCTGATTCGCCGCCAGTCGCTACCGGCGCGCTCCGCCATGAACACGCGGTTCGGCTCAGCGTTCGCCCAGTGATGCAGCCGGTCGGTGAGGCGTACCGGAAAGTCGGCGAGCTTCAGCTTGGGACGAAGATAGATCGTGCCGTCGTCGCGGCGCTCGACGGTGACGGCGGGATTGCCGAACGAGATCGGGCGCAACGGATGCACACTCGCTGCTGATGCAGACATCGTGGCGCTCATGTCGGCTTCACCTTGGCAGTCTTGCGATCCAGGAAGGCGCGGATCCGCTTCTTGGCTTCCTTGTCGCTCTGCGCCACCGTCGCCATCAGCGATTCCATCAGCAGGCCGGTCTGCGGATTGGCCTCGGCGATCATCGGCAGCGCCTGCAACACCGCGAAGTTGGTCAGCGGCGCATTTGCGGCGACGCGCTCGGCAAGCTCCAGCGCCTTGGGCAACGCGCCCTCGGCTTCGGTGAGATATTGCGAGAAGCCGTAGGCTGAGCCCTCGGTCGCCGAATAGACCCGTCCGGTCAACATCATGTCGGCCATCCTGGGCACGCCGATCAGGCGCGGCAGCCGCACCGATCCGCCGCCGCCGACGAAGATACCGCGCTGGCCCTCGGGCAGCGCGAAATAGGCCGACGGCTCGGCGACGCGGATATGCGCGGCGCAGGCCAGCTCCAGCCCGCCGCCGATGACAGCGCCCTTCAGCGCGGCGATCACAGGTACGCGGCAATACTGGATGCGGTCGAATACGCGGTGCCACATCTGGGAATGCACCAGCCCCTCGGTGGCGTCGCGCTCGGTCAGTTCGGAGAGGTCAAGGCCGGACGAGAAATGATCGCCGACGCCATGGATCACCACCGCGCCGATTTCTTCCGGGATGGCGGAAAAGCAGTCCCGCAGCGCCAGGATGATGCCGTCGTTCAGCGCATTGCGCTTGGCGGGCCGATTGAGCCCGACCGTCAGCACCGCCCCCCGCGTCTCGATCCTGAGCAGCGCGGCGTCACCCGCGTCGGCAGCGTTTCCCATGGCGTTATTGTTTCCCGTTCAGAATAGTTATATTTTATAATTATCATCGCAGGAGTCAATATGGGTTCATGATCGTCGTCCTGGCGAAAGCCAGGACCCATAACCACCGCATTTGATGATGAACGGGATCGTGGCCTCGACGTCGCGCACAATTGAGATTTGGGGCAATGGGTCCTGGCTTTCGCCAGGACGACGCGGGATGTGTTGCACCAGCTGTGACTGATGCTCCCGCATTTTGCGCCGTGAACTGTCCGAGCTTTGCTCTTCAGCTCGTGCGGGCGAACAGAGCCCGCCCGGAGCTTCACAGCACCTGGTGCACGTCGATCACGACGCGGTCGGCGTGGCGGGCGGCGGAGCCTATGAAGATGTGCTCCATCAGCCAGCGGTACTTCTCGGCGCCGGTCTCGAATTTCGGCACGGTGCGGAAATAGATCAGCTTGGGATCGACAGGCTCGCCGCGCTTGAGCTTGTGCAAGAGTTCGACCGGCCCGAACCGGATGCCCTTGTTCTCGACATAGACGACGGCGCCGTCGTCGGTCTCGAAGGCGTATTTCGCCTCCAGCTCGATCAGCTCGCTCGGCCGGATGATCTGGAAGTCGGCGCCGAAGGGCAGCACCTTGCCGTTGATCCGCTCGCCTTTCACCTCGCCGCCGATGATCGGAATGATGCGGCGGACGCCGGTGCCGATATCGCCGGCGGACGTCACCTCGGCGATCGCTGCGGTGATGGTGAAGACGTACCTGGTGCGGAGTTCTGGGCTCATCCGTCTAACCTATCATGCGTTGCGGCAGCCAGGTCGCGAGCAGCGGGAACAGGATCAGGATCACCAGCCGGATCAGGTCGGTGATCACGAACGGCAGCACGCCGACGAAGATCGTCGACATGTTGACGTCCTTGATCACGCTCTTGATCACGAACACGTTCATGCCGACCGGCGGATGGATCAACCCGAGCTCGACCGTCATCACGATGATGATGCCGAACCAGATCGGATCGAAGCCGAGCGCGGTGACCACCGGAAACACGATCGGAACGGTAAGGATCACCATCGCCATCGCGTCCATCAGGCAGCCGAGCACCAGATACATCAACAGGATCAGCGCCAGCACGCCATAGGGCCCGATGCCGAGCCCGGTGAGGAATTCGGTGACGTGCTGCGGCGTCTGGGTGATGGTGAGGAAATAGCCGAAGCAGAGCGCGCCAATCAGCACGGTGAACACCGCTGCCGCGGTGCGGGTCGCCTGCAGCAGCGATTGCAGGATGCCGTCCTTGGTGAGCTTGCCACGGAGGAGGCCGATGATGAAGGCGCCGACCGCGCCGACCGCGCCGGCTTCGGTCGGGACGAAGAAGCCGCCATAGAGGCCGCCGATCACGAACAGGAACAGCAGCAGCGGCGACCAGACGTCGCGCAGCGCCACCAGGCGCTCGTGCCACGACGCCTTCTTGCCCGCCGGCAGGAAGCCCGGCCGCGTCACGCCGATGATGCCGATCGTGACCATGTGCATCAGGATCGCGAGCAGGCCCGGCACGACGCCGGCGATGAACAGCTTGCCGATATCCTGCTGGGTGATGATGCCGTACACCGCGAGCACGGTCGACGGTGGCAGCATCGCCCCCAGCGTGCCGCCGACCGCGATCACGCCGGTGGCGAACGATTGCGGATAGCCGAAGCGGCGCATCTCGGGATAGGCGACCGCTGAAAAGGTGGCGGCGGTGGCGACCGACGAGCCCGAGATCGCGGCGAAGCCGCCGCAGGCCGCAATGGTCGCGATGCCCAGCCCGCCCTTCCAATGGCCGACAAAGGTGTTGGCGGCGCGGAACAGCTCGCGGCTGATGCCCGAGACGGACACGAAAGCGCCCATCAACAAGAACATCGGGATCACGCCGAAGGAATAGTCGGTCACCGTGCGCATCGTGGTCTGGCCGACCAGTTTCAGCGCGGGAGCAAAGCCGGTGAGATAGCCAAAGCCAGTGATGCCGACGAGGCCCATCGCCATGCCGACGGGAACACGGAGCAGCATCAGCACGAACAGGCTGACAAAGCCGATGACGGCGACGGCCTCGGGACTCAGGTCGAGACTCATTACCGTCTACTCCGCGGTCTTGATCTTGGCATCATGGATATCTTCCGGGTGGAAGATCAGGCGGTAGGTGCGGATCGCGATCAGCAGCACCGCGGAGACGTCGCCGATCCACGACACCAGGAAGAACGGCCAGACCGGGACGCCGAGGTCCATCGTCACGATATGGCTGTTCCTGGTATCGATCACCTTGTCGACCAGCGTGTAGGTCTGCACCGACACCACGAACAGCAGCACCAGGGTCGCGAAGATGTCGATCCAGCGCTGGTAACGCGGCGAGGCATTGGCCCAGACCAGATCCACCGTGATGTGGGTGCCGCGATAGCTCGTCGCCGCAATGCCCCAGAAGATCAGGATGCCGAGCAGGAACTGGCCGAAATTGTAATAGTCCGGGATCGTCACCGCGAAGAACTTGCGCATGAACACCGCGGTGAAGGTGTTGAGCGCGACGACGCCGACGAAGAAGGCCGCCACCCATTCGATCGAATCGATGAAACGATCCATGAAATTCTTGCGCACCGGCTCGGGTGGACCGGTGATCGCGCCGTCTTGGGTGACTTCGGAATTCGCGGCCATGATTTGATCTTCGCTTCCCGTGGCTCGTCATTCTCGGTGCGCAATTGCGCACCTGAGGGGCGCGACAAAGTCGCGAACCCGGAATCCATAACCACCACAGTGAGTATGGATTCCCCGATGCGCATCTGCGGCCTGCGCCAAGCGGCGCATCCCGGAATGACGAAGTCGCCTAGATCCCCGCCTCGTACTTCTTCAGCGTGGCCTGCAGATCGGCCTCGACCTTCTCGGCATCGCCGCCGGCCTTCTTCACCGCCTCGGCCCAGCTGTCGCGCAGCGGCTTGACCGCCTTCTTCCATTCGGCGAGCTGATCAGGGGTCAGCGGATAGACCTCATGGCCTTGCAGCGCCTTCATCTTGGTGCGGCCGTTGGCTTCGAAATCGGTCCAGGGATCGGTGACCTTGGAAGCCCATTCCGGCGAGCAGTGGTCGTCGATCACCTTCTTCTGGGCATCCGACATCGCATTGTATTTGGCGAGGTTCATGTTGTAGGTGAAAACCGTCGTGTAGAGCGGCACGTCCATGTGGTACTTCACGACCTTGTCGATGCCGAACAGGAAGATCGAGCCCCACGGGAAGGTGATCTCGTCGGCCACGCCGCGCTCGATCGCGTCGCGCGATTCCGGCGCGGAGGCCTGCACATTGGTGCCGCCGAACATCTTCACCATCTCGCCGATCGTGCTCTGCGCCGGCCGCACCTTGACGCCGGAGAGGTCGCCCGGCAGCACGATCTTCTTCTTGCCGTGCAGCGCGCCCGGATCGTGGATGAAGGCGAAGCAGAGCTTGGTATCCTTCATCTCGGTGGCCGCGTATTTGTGGTACCACTCGTTCAGCGCCAGGGTGCCCTTCTTGCCGTCCGAGAATACGAACGGCAGCTGGCCCGCGGCCGCGATCGGGAAGCGGCCGGGCTGATAGCCGGGATTGACGTAGGTGACGTCGGCAATGCCGTCGCGCGCCATGTCGTAATGGTCGAACGCCTTGCCGAGCTGCTCGGACGGAAACACGGTGACCTTGATGGTGCCGCCCGATGCCTTCTCGATGTCGGCGGCCCAGGCCTGCGTCGCCGGCACCAGCGGATGCGCCGGCGGCACCCAGAGCGACACCTTGAGATTGACGGTCTTGTCCTGCGCCAGGGCAGGGGCTGCTGCGGCCGGCACGATGGCGGCTGCCATCAGCAGCGCCGACAAACTTCTCCTCATCACGTCTCCTCCTCTCCAGGACGGCGGGCTTTGTGCCCGGTCTCATTACTTAACATGTTATCTAATTCACGTAGATATTCAAGCCGAAATCCGCGGGGCGGACGCCTCGTCGCACCCGGCCCTCCGGCATCTTGCGCTGCGGCGAAAGCTGTCCGCGGCAAATCGACCTTGCCAAACCTGTTATATGATATAGTTGCCAAGGCAAGTTGACGGTGAGCCCCCGGCGCGGGGCGCCCGACTCAAGCCTATCCGATCGGGAGGAGCAGGTATTGCGGACAAAAGTAGCAATCATAGGCGCAGGTCCGGCCGGACTGTTGCTTGGGCAACTACTTCATACTTTCGGCGTAGACAACGTCATTCTCGAGCGGCAGACCCCGGACTACGTGCTGGGCCGGATTCGCGCCGGCCTGCTCGAGGAAGGCACGGTGTCACTGCTCGAGCGCGTCGGCGCCGGCGCCCGGCTGCGCCAGGAAGGCCTGGTCCATCACGGCGTCGAGCTGGCGTTCGGCGGCGCGCGGCACCGCATCGACATGCATGCGGCGACCGGCAAGACCGTGACCATCTACGGCCAGACCGAGGTCACGCTCGATCTGATGAATGCCCGCAAGGCGGCCGGCCTGACCACGGTGTACTCCGCCGCCGACGTCAAGCCGCACGACTTCGGCACCGATCGTCCGCGCGTCAGCTACGTCAAGGACGGCGTCAGCCACGAAATCGCCTGCGATTTCATCGCCGGCTGCGACGGCTTCCACGGCATCAGCCGCGCCAGCGTGCCGGCCTCGGCCATCACCAGCTATGAGCGGGTGTATCCGTTCGGCTGGCTCGGCATCCTCTCCGAGACGCCGCCGGTTTCGCCGGAGCTGATCTACAACAAGCACGAGCGCGGCTTTGCGCTGTGCACGATGCGCTCGACCCACCGCAGCCGCTACTACGTGCAGTGCCCGCTCGACGATCATGTCGACCAGTGGTCCGACGAGCGGTTCTGGGATGAGTTAAAGCGGCGGCTCGACCAGAAGGCGGCCGACGAGATCATCACCGGCCCCTCGATCGAGAAGAGCATCGCGCCGCTGCGCAGCTTCGTCGCTGAACCGATGCGGTTCGGCCGGATGTTCCTCGCAGGCGACGCCTCGCATATCGTGCCGCCGACCGGCGCCAAGGGCCTGAACCTTGCGGCCAGCGACGTGCATTATCTGTCGCAGGCGCTGCGCGAATTTTACGACGAGAAATCCTCCGCCGGCCTCAACGGTTATTCGGCGAGGGCGCTGGCGCGGGTCTGGAAGGCGGTGCGCTTCTCCTGGTGGATGACCTCGATGCTGCATAAATTCCCCGACGAAGGCGAATTCGCCGCGCGCATCCAGATCGCCGAGCTCGACTACCTCGTCAGCTCGAAGGCGGCGTCGACCTCGCTGTCGGAGAATTATGTGGGGCTGCCGTTCTAGGGGTGCTCGCGGATGCTTTTGTCAAACAGCATCCTCTCCGCAATCTCGGCCGTCATACCCCGCGTATGCGGGGTATCCAGTACGCCGCGCCTTCTCGATTCATGCCGTGCGGTCTCTGGGATACTGGATCGCCCGCTTTCGCGGGCGATGACAGCTGAAGACGTGGCAACAGGCCAGCGCCGCATTCAAACACCCACGTGAATCCCGTTTAAAACTTTGTAGGCGGTGAAACCGTCCTCGACATCGCGTTCAATGGCGTCAATCCAACGTCATAAGCGAGATTTGAGATGACCACCGATACACAAATCGCCCCCGACATTCCTGACGGCTTCGAGCCGCTGTTCCGCAAGAGCCCCCTCACCGAGCCCTGGGAGCCGCTCTACCAGAAAAAGACCGAGCGATCCGTCATCATCGGCCTGCGGCTGGCCCGGCCGCACACCAACGGCCGCGGCCTGATCCATGGCGGGCTGATCGCGGCACTTTCCGACAACGCGATGGGCTATAGCTGCGGCCAGGCGACCGGCTGGACCACCTCATATGTGACGATCTCGCTCACGGTCGATTTCGTCGGCTCGGCCAATATCGGGCAGTGGCTCGCGATCGAGAGCGACGTGATCAAGACCGGCAGCACGATCTGCTTCGCGCAGAGCCTGATCAAGGCCGACGGCGTCACGATCGCGCGCGCCAGCGGCACGTTCCGCGTGGTGCCGAAGAAGCCGCCGGTGAGCTAGCTGAAGCGCCAGTCGGTGATCTCGGTGACGAGATCGATGAAGGTCCGCACCTTCGCCGACAACAGGCGGGATGTCGGATAGACGACATGGATCGGTACCGGCGGCTGCTCGAACGCGGCGAGCACGATTCGGACCCGCTTCGCCTTCAGTGATTCGGCGGCCTGGTAGGCCATCACCCGGGTCAGCCCGCCGTCCTGCTCGGCGAACTGGATGGCGGAATCCGAACTGTTGCTGGTGAAGCGCGGCGTCGGCGTGATGCGGATCTCCTGGCCGTCCTCCACAAAGCGCCAGTCGGGCGTTGCGGTCATGGCGCCGAACTGGATGGTGTCATGGGAGGTCAAGTCCGCCGGCCGCTTCGGCTCGCCGCGGAGCTTGAGATAGCCGTGCGAGGCCACCACGATGCGGCGCATCTGGCCGACATGCCGCGCCACCAGGGTCGAATCCGGCAGGTGCCCGAGCCTGACCGCGAGGTCGACGCCATCCTCGACGAGGTTGATGCGGCGGTCCGACAGCCGCAGGTCGACGCCGACCTCGGGATAGCGCTTCAGGTAGGCGGAGACGACCGGACTGACATGCAGCCGCCCGAAGCCGAACGGGGCGGAGATCACCAGGCGGCCTTCGGGGCGAGTGCGCTCGCTCTCCACCGCGTCCTCCGCCTCCTCGACGTCGGCGAGGATCCGCCGCGCCCGCTCCAGATAGCGCGAGCCGGCGTCGGTCAGCGTCACCTGCCGCGTCGTCCGCTGCAGCAGCCGCGCGCCCAGCCGCTCCTCCAGTGCCGCGATCAGCCGGGTGATGGCGGATGGCGACAGACCGAGCTTGCGGGCAGCGGGAGCAAACCCCTCGAGGTCCGCCACCGCGACGAAGGCCTGCATGGCATCGATCCGGTCCATGGAACTATTGCATAATCGGCAATAGTGAAGTGTCAATTCACAAGATTGCTTGCGATCCGGAAACGCCCATTTGTACGGGTAGGACAGCCGTTTCGGGAGGCCCAGATGTTTGATGCTGACACCTATCCCAGCGACGTCGCCTTCACCCCGGCGGTCAAGGCGATCCAGACCCGCAAGGGCTCGCGCGACACCTATGCCGAGGTCGAGGCGCATGGCGGCTGGCAGACCGAGATCGACGAGAACCTCGCGGCCCTCCTCGCCAACACCAACAGCTTCTACTTCGCGACCGCATCAGCCGACGGTCAGCCCTATATCCAGCACCGTGGCGGACCGAAGGGCTTCATCAAGGTGCTCGACAAGCACACCATCGCGTTCGCCGACTACAGCGGCAACCGGCAGTTCATCACGCAGGGCAATCTCTCGGAGAACCCGAAGGCGTACATCTTCGTGATGAATTATGCGCACCGGCAGCGCGTCAAGATCTGGGGCGAGGCGCGCGTGGTCGAAGACGATCCGGCGCTGACGCGTTCGCTGATGCCCCAAGGCTATCGCGCGCGCCCTGAGCAGGTGATCCTGTTCAAGGTCACGGCGTGGGACAGCAACTGCCCGCAGCACATTCCGCAGAAGTTCGACGCGGCCGACGTGGCGCAAGCCCTCGCCTCACGCGACCAGCGTATTGCCGAACTCGAGGCGGAGCTCGCCGCATTGAAGGGCCAGCCCGCCCCTGCTGCCAGCTAAGCTGCCTGCTGCTGCAGCGGCGCCCAGGCGAACTCCGGATAGTACTGCTGCATCATGCGGGCGACATAGGCGGTGAGATTGTCGAACTTCTCGGTGCGCTCGCGCAGCGGCGAATCGAAGAACGGCGTCAGGATCCCCGCCAGCGCGCCGAACGCAGTGGCATCCGTGCCGCAGGGCGCGTTGCCCATCAGATAAGGCTTGTCGCCGAGCTGCACGGACAGCGCAAACAGCGAGCGCATCGCGAGGTCGACGTCCTCGTCGGGCCCGTGGCGGCCGAGCCCGCTCAACAGATAGTTCTCGGCCACCCGGAACTGGGCGTCCTCGCGCAGCTTGTCGCGCATGTGATCGGGCGCTCCGTCGAAGAAATGCGCGGGCCCCTTGGCGAAATTGGTATCGTCGACCCAGCGCGCGCCGACCAGCGCCCAGTAGACGTGATGCTCGATCATGCGCTCGAAGGCCCAGGCCTGAGCGCGCGCCTGCAGGCTCAGCGGCGCGTCGAAATCGAAACCGTATTTGCCCTCGATATGGGCGCGGATGAAGGTCGAATCGGCGATCGTCTCGCCGTCGTCGGAAATGAACGGCAGCTGGCCCTTCGGAGAGGCCGGCGGCATCGCCTTCTCCTTGGTGTAGGCAAGCCCGGCCATCTTGAGCTGGACCTCGGTCTTGGTCACGAAAGGACTGATTTCCGGCAGACCGAAGCCCGTGCCAAAGCCAAAAAGCGTAATCATATGAAGCTCCCGATCGCCTGTAGTCGTGAATTGAGGCTAGCTGTCCCCTGCTGCCAGCATGGTGTCAGCAGTAGTGGCATTCACTGCCGAGCGGGGTTGCGGGTGCGAGGCGGCGAACCGCCTCGCGAACCCGCTTGACCAGCCGTGCCCGCCCGTAGGACCAGACCGTGCTGACAGACTGTGCGATCAGCGCGACCAGGGCCCAACGCAGGTCGCCGGAGGTGGAGTAGACCGTGACCAGCTGTTCCAGCGCGAAGCTCTGCGCTTGCCGGAAACCGAGTTCATCAAGATTCGCCATGGACAAATTCCCTTCACTTGAGGTGTTGTCCTGATATAGCCCCCACCTGCTGCCAACATGCTGTCAGCAGCAGCCGGACGGGACGCAGAAAAGCCGACGCGTCGAGACACCGCGAGATGCGTCAAGACGGTCGTCAAGACGCTGAAGAGAATTGCCAAGAGAGTTGCCATGAGACGCGCCGACCGGCTGTTTCAGATCATCCAGGTGCTCCGCCGCACCCGTAAGCCTTTGACTGCGGACGCGATCGCAGCCGAGCTCGAGACCTCGAAGCGGACCATCTATCGCGATATCGCCAGCCTGATCGAGCAGCGGGTGCCGATCCGCGGCGAGGCCGGCATGGGCTACATCCTGGAGAAGGGTTTTGACCTGCCGCCGTTGATGCTGACACCCGACGAGATCGAGGCCTGCGTGCTCGGCGCGCAATGGGTGATCGGCCACGCCGATCCGGCGCTGGCGCGCGCCGCCGAGGACCTGATGGCCAAGATTGCCGAGACCGTGCCCGACCGGCTGCGGCCGTTCGTGCTGGAGCCGGCGAGCCGCGCCCGCTCCGCCTGGAACCGGGAGCCCGACCGCATCGACATGGTCAGGACCCGCAGCCAGATCCACGAGGGCAAGAAGATCACGCTGAACTATCGCGACGAGCACGGCCGCGACAGCGAGCGTACGATCTGGCCGATCGCAGTCGGCTATCACGAGGCGGTGCGGCTGCTTGCCGCCTGGTGCGAGCTGCGCAAGGATTTCCGCAGCTTCCGCACCGACCGCGTGGTCACCGCTGTTTACCACGACGAGAAGTATCCGGAGCGGCGCGATCTGCTCAGGGCGCGCTGGCGACGCAGCCTGGTGTGGGAAGCACCGAGGGACACCTGATGGCCGACGACGCAATCGATGCGGCCGGCAACAGCCCGTGCCAGTCCTGCGGCGCCTGTTGCAGCTATTCGGAGAACTGGCCGCGCTTCACGATCGAGGACGACACGCAACTCGACCTGATCCCGGCGCAATTCGTCAACGCACGACAATCAGGGATGCGCTGCGAGGGCGATCGCTGCTCGGCGCTGTCGGGGAAGATCGGAGAGGCAACGCGCTGCGTGGTCTATGCGGTGCGGCCGGACGTGTGCCGGACCTGCCAGCCGGGCGACGCGGAATGCGCGATGGCGCGGCGCCGGCACGGGCTGCCGCTCATCGCGAGCGCGCAGCCGGATTGAGCGCGGCTTAGGCCGTCACAGTCACCGTCTCGCTGACGTCCTCGTCGTCGAGCTCGTCATCGACAACCGGCGCGAAGCTCGACAGCGGCTTGGTCGACAGCGTGATCGGCTTGCGGCCGCCATGCGAAACGGCCGCGGCACGGACCGGCTCGCGCGACAGCGCGTACAGCGTCGACCCGACACGGCCGCCGGAATTGACCAGCTCCCACTCGCTGCAGCTCGACGCAATCGCCACCGCGAGTGCGTGCAGATGGCTGCGCCGATAGCAGAACAGCGCCAGCCTCGCCCGGACATCGGGCGCGACATTAGCGACCAGCAACGAAAGCCCGTTCGGATTGGCGCGATACATCTGGCCGAGCAGGTCGTCGGCAACCGGGCAGGCATCGTTCTCGAAGGCGTCGCGGCTTGAAAACATTTGCAAATCCCCCTCGATCGGGAAGATGCCGCGCAATCCTCTAACGAAAGGTTAACCACGGCCTCCGGTCGTCGCCGAAGAGGCTTGCCCGTTGCACGCGAATCACATCCGCCCCGGCCAAAAGCGTCTTCAAGCGAAGGGAATACCGGTTCGCGTCAAGAAAACGCGTCAAAACCAGGATCCCGTCGGAACGGGCTTCGGCGGGAGGGTCGTGGTCAGGGCTGTGGGAGGCGGCGTCGCGAGTCGCTCAGTTCGCGGCCATGTAGATCGACAGCGCGAAGCCGGTGAGGTGATGCAGCGCCTGGTCGACCCCGATCAGGGTCCAGAACCAGGGATGGTGCGATTCCAGCGTCACGCCGAAATGCGAGGCGCAGATGCCTTTGCAGCGATCGACGATGATGTGGATCACGAAGTCGACGAAGGCGACGTACCAGAACCGCGGCGCCACCACCAGGATCAGTGCCAGCGCGACCGCAAGGTGGACCAGGCAATGCGCGAGCAGCGGCATGGCCCAGCCGGTCTTCTGGTCCTTGCCGATCGCCATCCAGGCGTTCTGCAGCATGAAGTCGGCGATGATGTGCTTTGCGGTGAGAAGCAACATCCATCCCACCAGGGCACCAACCGACACCGACGATGACATGGCAGGAAACAACAAGCTGACGCCCTTTTACTTCGATGAATGTGATTGCAAGAAATCCGGGTCAGGCCGTCAGCACAATTCCGCAAACCGAAGCTTGTCTCATTTATGACATCTCCGGCGGCGGAATGCACCTGCGGCCCCGCGAAAATCACATCCGGGTTCAGGCCTCGATAGTGGCGATGGTCATGCGCCATCGCGGCGCAGGTCAGCCGGACCAAGGTGGCGGCCGGTTGGGGGGATTGCATTCCCCCACGGAGGTATACCGTCGGCGGCACAGGAAATTTTCTTTCTTTTATAGTCATTTACGGATTCACCGGGCAGCGCCGCGGCGGCAACACACCGTTCCGGACGGGTGATCAGCCAGGTAGTCAACCATGAGCGCCGAAGCCCCCGCGCCTTCGCCGATGCAGCCGCGGCCTCGCCCTCCGGTCGCCAAGAGCAACCGCGCGCAGATCATCACCTTCACCCTGCTGACACTGCTGCTCAGCGCGGTCACCGAGGCGATCCTGCGCGGCGCGGTGCATCGCCGCGTCGAATCACCCGCTCGCGATTTCACTTTGCGGGCGCCAACTGATCCGCGCTCGCGATCAGGAATTGGCTGACGCCGTCTGGAACGAAGCGGAACAGCGGGAGTCGACTCATAGCTCCCGACATCAGCCCCCAAGCGCATCGGGAGTAGCGACC
Source organism: Bradyrhizobium sp. PSBB068 (assembly GCA_016839165.1). Classification (NCBI taxonomy): domain Bacteria; kingdom Pseudomonadati; phylum Pseudomonadota; class Alphaproteobacteria; order Hyphomicrobiales; family Nitrobacteraceae; genus Bradyrhizobium; species Bradyrhizobium sp. PSBB068. The sequence goes on along the minus strand of CP069300.1, from coordinate 376,163 downwards.
CTGGTGCCGCCAACCTCCGGTGCCGGGGTCGTTGGTCGGCTGGTTCATGTATGGAATCCGCGACGAAACGAGACACTCCGGCGCGATCGCCGCAAGCCTTGGTCTCACCTCCGCCACGCTTGGGCGCTCCCATGCGGCTGGTTGCCTGGCGGAGGGATCGACGATGGGTAAGAAGATTGCGCTCGGATTTCTTGCTACAACACTTTGCGCCGCTCCGGTCGAAGCGGAGCCAGCCAATCCGGCGACGCCGGCAATCACCAAGCCCAACAATGACGCGACATTGCGTGCGCCACACGCACCGCCGCCGGCACCATACCGCGCCCAGCCAAAAATCGAGTCCGCTCCGACCGGCCAGCGGCGCCCGGTGAGGTGATCACCTCCAGTTGAGGCTGCCTTGTTGTCTCAGATGGGTTGCCTCGAAAACGAAGACGACCTTGAAGACGGGGCCGCCTTCGGTCCGCACTTCGATCGCAAAATCATGCCGGTCGTCCAGTGACGCAAGGTCTCGGGCCAGTTCGCCCAGAGTACGGGCGGCCTCCAGTTCTGCGGCCCGTTGATCCTCAAACTCAAGCCCCTCTTCATCCGGATAGAGCCCAGTGCCATCTCTGATATCGAAGAAATAGCGCACCATCCAATCGCCTCCATCATTGTCGGCGACAATGGTCAATAACGCGAAGCACAGGGAAATCGTTTCTAAGCGGACGACGACAGCAACGCGCTCATGCGAACCGCTGTGCGCCCGGTCCTGCTTGCATCCATGGAGGACCAAGCGTTGCGCCTCTCCGAGGGGGCGCGCCGGTCATCCCGCAGCGGCGTCCGATTGCGTGCCGACGGCGTCGAGCTGCCGCCCTTCGTGATCCATATGCAGATAGTTCGGATTGAACAGGCCTGCGCGCATCAGCCGGTCGAGATTGGGGACGGACAGGGTCTTGCCCTTGAGCACGATCAGCCCGTCGGCGCGCAGCTCCTGTAGCGTCCGATTGACATGGACCTTGGAGAGTCCAGTGGCGTCGGCGAGGTCGCCCTGCGTCAACGGGAAGTCGCAGCTGTCGCCCTGGGTCAAACCGGCAAGACGCAGCCGCAGCCAGATCTCGCAGAGCAGATGAGCGATCCGCTCCAGCGCCGTGCGCTGGCCGAGGCTCATGGTCCATTCGCGCTGGATCGCCGCATTGACCAGGGTTTCCCACCAGAACGCGGTGACGATGCGCGGATGCCCGGCCGCGACCTTGTCGAAGAACTCGCGCGAGAGATCCGCGATCGACACCGCGGTGATGGTGCCGATCGAATGATCCATCTCGCGCAGGATGAAGACGTTCACGTCGCAAATGTCGCCGGGCAGGAAGAACGACACCACCTGGCGCCTTCCGTCCTCGAGCTGCTTGTAGCGACAGGCCCAACCGGACAGGATCAGGTGGACATCCTTCGGTTTCTCGCCTTCACGGACGATATCGACGCGCGGTGCAAAATGCCGGACCCGCTCAGTCGATGCACGATTGAGAATGACGTGATCGACCGGCGAAAGCCTTACGAACTGCTCCAATTTACGGACTAGCGATGCCAACGACATTGGTCTCCCCGCATGCTTAATCGGGTAACCGCCAAGCCGTTTTCAATAACGTATGTTACATTGCACAGCTATTGACGTATGTTCACTAGTGTACAGACGCCGGAGGACTCGACGGTTACTGTCCTCAAGCGCCGTACAGTTCAGTTACTATCAGGGCATCGCCGCCGTCGGCGTTTCAAAAGCCTTGCAACAGGCAAGCCTTGCAACAAGCCTTACAAAGAGCCAGCCCTGCAAGCCGTCGTCGCTCAGACGAGCGGCACACCGTAGTAGTCGTTCACAGCCCGGGTGGTGCCGATGTCGGCCCAATTCCAGTCCCGTTCGCTGCCGTATTTCGGCGCGCCGCGCAGCTGGCTCTCGGTCACGCCGGTGACATAGCCACCAAGCTTCGTGTCGTATTTGAGCGATTGCCAGGGCAGCGGATAGTGGTCGTTGCCGAGGCCGAGAATGCCGCCGAAGCCGAGCACGGCATAGGACACCCGGCCACTCTTCTTGTCGATCATCACGCGCTCGATCGAGCCGATCTTGCGCTCATCCGATCCATAGACCGCGGTACCCTCGACCTTGTCGCTGCCGATCAGGTTTCCGAGCTCTTTTTCATCCATCGCCATGTCACTTCTCCTGTGATCTCCCGGCGCCAACGACGGTCCGAGAGGATCGTTCCTGCCGCATTGCCGCAGTTGCTGCCCAGCGAAAGCGCCATTCGGCGAGCGTCATTGAATTTGAGACGATATGCGGGCCCCGGCGATACAATTCGCCGGGGCCCGTCACCGGAGCGTTTCGCCACCTTTCGGGGAGCAAGGCAGCGAACACAATGGTGTTACGCATGACGCCGAAGATCGTTCCTGTGGTCTCAGCATCGCGTTTGCGATGCCCGGGCCGCCCTTGCGATCCCTCGGCCTGCTCTTGCGAGACTGGAGATCGCAATTTTTTCAATTGTCGAATGTCATGGGTTAACGACGCGAATTTGGCACCTGCCTAAGCTTTTGGTCTCACGTCGGAGGCAGCATGATCAAAAAGAAGCGTAACAGGTCGCGGCCTCCCGGATCGTTGGAGGACCGCCTGCAAAAATTCGCCGAAGATTCGCGCATTGCAGCGCGCAAGCTGCCACCGGGACGGGAACGCGAAACGCTGATGAAGAGAGCCAGGCAAACCGAGACCGTGATGGAAGTCAGCGAATGGCTGACACTCCGCAAATAGCGGCGCCTCGAAGAGGACCGACAGGACAGCTATGACGATCGAGGAACGGTTTGACTCACATACGCTTGCCGCCATGAACTTCGCGCTCGACCAGGTCTGCGCCGATGCGCTCCATGGCGAGGAACATGCCACCCGCAGGCGCGTTGCCAGATACATCATCAAGTGCGCCAAGAGCGGCAGGACGACGCTCCCCGAGCTGACCGAAGCCGGGCAGCAGGCGCTGGCCAAGGTCGTCGCAATAACATAGACCGGCTGGCGCGCTAGATCACCTGGGACGCTACCGGCACCCGCGCGCGAATCTCCGCGATCTTGCGCTTCAGCGCCGCTTGCCGCGGGTCGGGCATGATGGCGGCGCGGGCCTCGGCGATGGCGCCGGCGAGGTCGGGAAGCGCGAGCGCGCCATCGAAGGTCGGCTTGACGAGCCCGTCGATGATCAGGTGCCAGTCCGCGATGCCCTGGCGATAGGGATCGCCGTAGCCCTGGATCATGGTCGCGGTCTGCACGACCGCCCGAGCCGCGCCCGGCTGCTTGGTCAGGCTGCGGTCGATCATGTGCAGCCAGCGCTCGACCCAGAGCCGCTCCTTGGCGTAGCGCCCCGAGAACAGCCGCCAGCGCTTCAGGCCCGCCTCGATCCTGAGCCGGCGAACGCTGAAGCGATTGTTGGCGCTGAAGCGGATCGAGACCCGGCGGCGCCGCCAGCCGAACTGATCGAGCACGGCAAGGATCGGATCGGCGACCATCTCCGGCAAAGCGTCGATCAACTCGTCAAGGCGGAGCTTCTTGACGTCGTCGGCCGAGCGCGCGGCGAGGCCGCCCGCCGCATGGGCTTCGCCGAGCTTGAGCTGCGCGATCCGGATAGCATCCTCATAGGCCATGCGCTCCGCCATCAGGCGGGCGATGTCGCCGAGCAGGGCGTCGTCGACGCCGCGGCGGCCGACGAAGCGATTGAGCCGGTCGATATAGAGCTGGGCATAGCTCGTGCTCTGATAGGCGATCAACAGATGGATGGCCTCGGTGACAACAGGCCCGAGATGATCCGGGCAGGCGTCGGGCAGCACCGGCGGCCCCTCGTCCTCGTCGCCGATGATGTCGGCAAACAGGTAGCGGAGCGAGGCCAGCAGACTGTCGTCATCCGGCACTGCGGCGCCTCCAGAACTGGTCACCGGGCTCATGCAGGCTTAGGCTCCGCGACCTTCGGCGTGGTGTGCTGCGCGAGCTGCTGCTCGAGCGTCGAGATATTCTGGAACAGGCGGGCAGAGGCCAGGCGCAGGAAGTAGAAGCCGAACGCCGGATTCTGGACGTAAAGCTGCTCGACCTGATCGTAGGTCACCGACAGCACCACGCCGGCTTCGACGCATTCCAGCGTCTGGGTTCGCGTGTTCGACGGCGACAGCATGCCGAACTCGCCGACGATGGCGCCGACCGGCAACTCGATGCCGGACTCGACCAGGCGGAAGCGGCCGCTGGTGATATAGAACATGCTGTCGGCCTTCTCGTCCTTGTAGAACAGGACTTCGCCGGCAGTGCATTTGCGCTCCGTCGTGAATGGCCGCAGCCAGTCCATCGACAAATCGCTGTTGACCGACCTCTTCACATTGCGGACCAGTTGCAGCATCTGGTGCAGGCGGTAGGTGTTCATCGGCAGCAGCACGGAATGCAGGATCAGGGTCGCGTAATTGTGGGTCGGGATCGCGGTCGCGATCAGGATGATGTTGGTCAGGATGGCGAAGACGCGCAACGGGATCATGGTCCGCATCGACAGCGTGGCGACCACGAAGATCGATGCGAAGAAGCTGCCGGCGGCGCCGGCGTGCTCCGCGAGATGTGAGGTATCCATCGGAAACCAACCAATTCTCAAGAAGTGAACAAGATCGCCTTATTAGTCGCTTCATTCCTGCCGAGGTTGCCTGCCCTCGCGTCGGCGGCCAGCATCCCTGATATACGGGGAAAAAGCGACGATTTGTCTGATTTCTCACATTCGCGGGCGCAAAATCGGGCCAACATGGTTAGGCCATTCGCCCAACCTGCCGGCCTCTTCGCCACGATCAGGCCGCCGCAGCCGGCGCGTTGACGGCCTCGGCCGGGAGAGGCACGTTGTGCGCTCGGCCCGGCCACGCGCTGGGCCTCGATTCCAGCAGTTCAGCGACAGGCAAGCTCCGTTCCGATGTCCAAGCCGCTCGTCCTTCCGGCCTTGACGCGCTTCGTTTCCGCCACCGCCGGCCGCAACATGACCACGGTGGCCTATGTCGCGGTCATGGTCGGTGTCGCCATGATGACGCTGCTGACGGTCGAGCCGGCCTATGACGCGGCCCCGCACTGGGTCGACGCGCTGCTGTGGGCCTGCCTTGCCTATTTCATATTCGAATGGCTGGTGCGGCTGCGCCATATGCGGCGGCAGGACAAGCTTTGGTTCTACGCGCTGTCCAGCGCCGGCGTGGTCGATGCGATCGGCGCGCTGGCGGTGCCGCTGGCGCTGCTCTGCGGCATCGCGTCGAAAACCGCATGGCTGCTCGGCGTGCTCTGGGTGCTCAAGGTGGTGCCCGGCATTCCCGGCCTGCGCCAGCTCCGCCGCGTGCTGGTGGTGGAGTCCGGCCCGCTGCTCAGCGTGCTCGTGATCTTCCTGATGGTGGTGTTCCTGGCCTCGGTCGCCGAATACTTCCTGGAGCGGGACGTCCAGCCGCAGACCTTCGGCAGCGTGCCGGCGGCGCTGTGGTGGGCGGTGGTGACGCTGACCACGACCGGCTATGGCGACGTGGTGCCGATCACCCCGCTCGGCCGGATCGTCGCCGCCATGGTGATGATCTCGGGCCTCGGCGTGTTCGGGCTGTGGACCGGCATTCTGGCGACCGGCTTTGCCGCCGAAACCCGCCGCGACAACTTCCTGAGAACCTGGGAGACCGTCAGCAAGGTGCCGTTCTTCGCGCATCTCGGCCCGGCCGCGATCGCCGACGTCACCCAGGTGCTGCGCACCATCGACTTGCCGCCGCGCACCATGATCATCCGCAAGGACACCAATGGCGACTGCATGTATTTCGTCGGCGCCGGCGAGGTCGAGGTCGACCTGCCCGGACGCAAGGTCAAGCTCGGCGAAGGCGCGTTCTTCGGCGAGATGGCGCTGCTCGGCAATGCCAAGCGCGGCGCCAGCGTCTCGACCAGCAAGGTGACGAGGCTGTTGGTGCTTGACCTGGTCGATTTCCGCCTGTTGATGGCAAGGCATCCCGATCTCGCCGAGACCATCGACGCCGAGGCGAAGCGGCGCGAACGTGAGAACCAATGATGGAGACCAAGATGGCTGACGCGGCCGACACCGCCAGCGGACCCGTGCTCGAGATTGCCGGCGCGCGCGCCACGATCCGTCTCAACCGGCCGAAGCATCTCAACCGCCTGCAGGCCGAGGATCTCGGCGAGCTCGTCCGCCTGTTCGACCGGATCGAGGCCGATCCCGCGATCCGGGTGCTGGTGCTGACCGGAACCGGCCGCGCATTCTCCGCTGGCTACGATCTCAACTCGGTGGCCGAGCGCGCGGTGAGCGCCAACGAGCAGCAGAGCGCGGGTTCGGCCTTCGAGGTCGTGGTCGACCGGCTCGAGGACCTCGCTGTGCCGACGATCTGCCGGCTCAATGGCGGCGTCTATGGCGGCTCGACCGACCTTGCGCTCGCCTGCGACTTTCGCATCGGCGTCGATACCGCCGAGATGTTCATGCCGGCGGCGCGGCTCGGGCTGCACTATTACAAGAGCGGCATCCGGCGCTACGTCACGCGGCTCGGCGTCGACAATGCCAAGATGCTGTTCTTGACCGCGCAGAAGATCACGGCGCCGGAGATGCTGCGCATCGGCTACCTCACCGCAATGGTGCCGCCCGACGTGCTCGACGAGGAGGTCGACCGGCTGGCGACGATCCTGGCCGGCAATGCGCCGAAGGCGATGGCCGGCATGAAGCGCGCGATCAACGAATTCGCCCGCGGCCAGCTCGACGAAGCCGACGCCGACCAGCGCCATCGCGACAGCATGCGCGGCGACGAGATCAAGGAAGGCATCAAGGCGTTCGCCGAGAAGAGGGCGCCGAGGTTTTAGTTGACCTCCCGCGCTCTAACTACCGTCACCCTGACAGCTTGTGAAGCTTTCGGGTTTTGCCTTTTACGTCTGTAGGTCGGGTGGGTTTGGTTTTTTGCGCAGCTGCGGCCGGGTGGCCGATGTGGTGTTTAAGCGCTGTAGAGCCGATGCCCTTGTAAGACGTTGTTGGTGAGGGCGAACCAGAGCGCGACGGCACGGACCTTTTCAAGGCCGCGTACGGTGAGTTGCCGCAGGCCCCAGTTGCGCCATCGAGCGTGGATGCACTCGCAGATCGATCGGAGCTTGTACTGGGCCTTGCCCGGCTCGCTTGCCATCCGTGCCCGCCAAGCCAACACGCCCGGGCCGTCGCCGCGCCGCGGCAGGTAGGGATCGGTACCGTGCTTGGATTGCGTGGGCGGACAATAGACCTCAACCCCTTGATCATGCGCCCACTCGATGTCCTCGGCACTGCCAAAGCCGCCATCAACGAGATGGCGGCCCGGAAGGCGGCCGGTCCGCGCGCGCAAGCGATCTAGCATTGGCTGCATGAGGCCGCGATCGGAACCAATATTGGTCACGTCGAGCCCGGCCACGATCTGCTCGCCGGCCGCGCTCGCCACCTGCACATTGTATCCTGGCCGGAAGCCGCCGTCGGCCATCTTCATGACGCGGGCGTCGGGGTCCGTCGTAGAGGCGCGCGGCTCCTTCGGCGTCTTGCCGTTGTTGCGCTTGTCTTCGCGCGCCTGGCGCTGCCGCTTGATCTCGGCGAGCGCGGCCTGCGCTGCCTTCAGGCGTTCGGTGCGCTCACGCGCCGCTCGCTCCTTGGCCGCCTTGATGCGCTGGTTGCTGGCATCGGAGCGCGCCTCGACCTCGCGTTTGAGCTCCGCCACGATCGTCTGCGCGGTCTCCAAATGGTGATCGAGTGTCTGTTCTCGCCGGAACGAGGCGGCCCCGGCGCTCGCCCGGATCCGCACGCCGTCCTGCGCCAGCTTGCTGAGGTCGACCAGGCCCACCTCCGCCAAGGCCGCAAGATGTTCGGCGAGCAGCCGATCGAGCAGATCGGCGCATCCGACCCGGAAGTCCGCCAGCGTATGGTAGTTCACCGAGACCCCGCCACACAGCCAGCGATAGACATCGTGGCTCTCGCACAGCCGCTCCAGGGCGCGAGCGCTTCCTACCCCGTCGCTGGTCGCATAGAGCCACAGTGCCAGCAAAAGCCGTGGCGACGTCGCCGGATGACCCGGCCTCTCGCCCCGCGCCTTGATCCGATCTTCAAGCTCGCGCAGCTCGAGCCCGTCGACATAGCACCAGATCACCCGCGCCGGATGATCTTCCCCGATCAGGCTATCGATATCCACCGCCCGCAGTTCAATCTGATCGCGCTGCGGCTCGCGCAGACGCGGCAAACCCGCTGGCGCCGCATCAGTTTGCGGCTTCGGCTGCTCCGGCAGTTCTCCAAACAGCTGGTCTTCAGCCATCTCCCGCTCTCCCGCAATTCAGCGATTGCAGGGAATCACATCCCCCATCCCTCCCGCTACATCTTTCGCCCAAGCCACAAAAATTCACACGCTCTGAGGAGCCGCGGAGCGGCGTCTCGAAGGGTCGACGGCCCCACTGTGGCCGTGCATCCTTCGAGACGCGCTACGCGCTCCTCAGGATGACGGAGCTGACAGTATGCTATTCGGCACGATCTTTCGCTGAATCCCCTCACGCCCGCTTGCTCCGCATCGCGCGCGTCTGTGCGATCTCAGGGTCGCGCGCCAACGCCTGGTAGCGCTGGCTGTCGACGGCGTAGATCGCGATGCGGCCTTCGTCGTCGGCGTGGACACCCCAGCCGAAACGCTTGCCGAGCGGCGAGGCGCGCATGCAGGCCTGGCCGCGCGAGAAGAACGTCTCGCGTGCCGCGTTGCGTTCCTTCTTCGCGGCCTTTGGATCAAGCGCGCGGCCGGCCGACGATGTGACGAACACCACATCGTCGGAGGTGTATTTGTAGGGCGCGCCGGCGAGCATCCGATATTGCAGCACGGCGACCGTCGGCTGGCCGCCGCGCAGCTGCGGCTCCTCGCCGCGCTGCGCCGGGCAATCCTCCGCGACGCGGATCAGGGTGTTGAAGCAGTTGGTGCTGTGCAGGACTTTCGCCATCGCCACGATCCGTATCACACGCCGGCGGCCGCGGCATGCTGCGCCGCCAACTCGTCGTCGGCCTTCGCAATCCGCTGGAACGCCGGACGCGCGGCGATGCGTTCGGCATAGCGGACGAACACGTCCCTTTTCGGCACGATGCCGAACATCATGGTCCAGTTGAACGCGATGCCCCAAAGGATGTCGGCCGCCGTGATCTCTTCGCCGAACAGATAAGGCCCCTTGGCGAGCTGCGCCTCGAGTGCGGCCAGCATGGTGTCGTAATCGGCATAGGGCGATTGCGTGATAGGCGCCGGAGCGCGCTTCATGAAATGGTCGATCACGGCCGGCTCGAATGAGGAGCCGTAGTAGGCGATCCAGCGCAGATAGGGACCGCGGCGCGGGTCGTTCAGCGCCGGCGTCAGGCCGGCCTGCGGAAACAGATCGGCGAGATAGATGAAGATCGCGACCTGCTCGGTCACCAGCGCGTCGCCGTGGCGGATCGCCGGCACCTTGCCGAGCGGATTGATCGCAAGGTAGGCGGCCTTGCGCTGCTCAGCCGCCTTTATGTTGAGGATGTGCAGATCGTAGGGCGCGCCAAGTTCCTCCAGCAGCACGCGGGCGCCGGTGGCCCGGGTCTGCGGCGAGTAATACAGCGTGACGCGATCGGTGGGGGCAGCGGTGGTCATGGGCAGGTCTCCTTGCGCCGTCGGGGGATGGCCCCCTTATGTCTACCTATACCTGACATCTTGTGTCAGGTATGATTTCGCCATGCGCGCGAGCCGGCTGTTTTCCATCCTCACCACCCTGCAGGCGCGGGGACAGGTCACCGCGCCCGAGCTGGCGGAAGCCTGCGAGGTTTCGGTGCGCACGATCTATCGCGACATCGATGCGCTCGCCGCCGCCGGCGTGCCCGTCTATGCCGATCGCGGCGCCGAGGGCGGCTATCGGCTGCTCGACGGCTATCGCGTGCGGCTCAATGGCCTGTCGCAGGGCGAGGCCGAGGCGCTGTTCATGGCCGGGCTTCCGGGGCCCGCCGCAGCGCTCGGCCTCGATGCCGCGATGATGGCGGCACAGACCAAGCTGATGGCGGCGCTGCCGGAACATTTGCGCCCCAACGCGAACCGATTGCAGCAACGCTTTCACCTCGACGCGCCCAACTGGTTCGGCGAGACCGAGGAGCCGAAGCATCTGCGCGCGATTGCCGGCGCGGTGCTGAGCGAGAACCTGATCGAGATCCGCTACCAGAGCTGGAAGGCCGAGAAGCGGCGGCGCGCGGCGCCGCTCGGCCTCGTGCTGAAGGGCGGCAGCTGGTATCTCGCGGGCCTCGTCGACGGCAATGCGCGCACCTACCGCGTCGCGCGGGTGCTGGATTGCACTGTTCTGGACACGCCGTTCGCGCGGCCGGCGGACTTCGACCTCGCTACGTATTGGCGTGCCTCGATCGAGCGGCTCGAGGCCGAGTTGCACCCGAACGAGGCCACGGTGCGGCTGTCGCCGCTCGGGCTGAAGCTGTTCGACGCGCTGGCGCATCCTTACGTGAAGGCGCGGATGCGGCTTGTCGGCAGTACCGACGCCGACGGCTGGCACATCGCCACCATGCCGGTCGGCAAGACGGTGTGGCATGCCGCGAGCGAGCTGCTGCGGCTCGGCGCCGAGGCCGAGGTGATCGCGCCCGACGAGCTGCGCGGGAAGATGGCCGAACTCATCGGCGCGATGGCCGCGCGTTATGCCGACGCGCCGCTGCGCCGCGTGGCGGGACGCAAGGGCTAATAGCGGCTGTCGGAGCTGATCACGAAGCGGTCGAGGAAATTGACCGGCAGAATCTCGAACTTGTCCAGCTCGAGCGTAATCCCGGTCACGAAATCGATCCCCTTGATTGTGCCCTGGAGATCGATCCGACGACCGCGGCGCAGGCCGCGTGTTTCCGGATGTTGCTCGATGTCGATATAGGCATAGATCGGATTGTCGAGCCGCGCATGGTGGTGCCAGCCGCGTTGCAGGAAGCTGAATTGCAGCACCGAACCCGCGCCCCAGTCGATCGCGTCGAAGAAGCGGGTCTTCCAGGCAACGGGCTGTCCCAGATAATGAGCGGCGATGAACGCATCGCGCCCGAGCGCAGGCAACCGGTGCAGTTGCCAGCTGATCTCAGCCGGCGTCGGAGCGGCGTTGTTCGCCATTTTTCTTATTGGCTTTTTCTTGTCGCTTCTTCTTGTCCTCGGCGGGAAGATACGTCCCGCCTTGAGGAAACTATACATCAACGAATGTGACAGTATCAGCCACAGTTGCGCGTGACGTGCGGTAGCTGTTCACCTTGTGTGCGTGATCCGCATAGCCGAACGAGATGCCGCAGACCACGCGGCGATCGTCAGGCAGGCTGAAATGGCGGCGGATCAGGCCGGAATGGCGCGCGAGCGCGGCCTGCGGGATGGTGCCGAGCCCGAGCGCCTGCGCGGCCAGCATGAAGTTCGAGACATAGCCGCCGCAGTCAATCGCGCCATAGATGCCGAGCGGCTCGTTGGTGTGGATCACGGCAATGTGCGGCGCGCCGAAGAAATTGTAATTCTCCAGCGCCTGTTTGGCATAGGCGGCTCTGTCGCCGCGCGCGATACCCAGCGTGTTGTAGAGCTGGAAGCCGCTTTCGCGGCGGCGTTCCAGATACACGCCGACATATTCGCGCGGCGGCGTGAAGTCGTAGTCCTCGCCGAGACCGCGCGAGGCCTCGGCATAGATCGCCTTGCGGAACCGCTCCTTGGCCTCGCCCGAGACGATCAGTACCTGCCAGGGCTGGCTGTTGCACCAGGACGCGGTGCGCTGCGCGGTCGTCAGGATGTTTTCGATAACGTTGCGCGGCACATCACGCGGCAGGAATGCGCGCACCGAGTAGCGCTCGTTGAGCAGTTCCTCGAGCGCGCCGATGCGGTCTTCGGTCGCATAACGCGCGCCGGGTGTTTTCGCATCCATGCTCAGCGTCCCTTGGTCGGGATCTTGTTGTAGGGCACGTCCTTGTCGACCCGGATGTCGCCGGGCAGACCCAGCACGCGCTCGGCGATGATGTTGCGCAGGATCTCATCGGTGCCGCCGGCGATGCGCATCGAGGGCGATGACAGCAGCATCTGCTGGAACTGGCCGTTGGCCTGCTCCTCATCGGTGCCGGTGAGGCTGCCCGCCGCGCCTTCGAGGTCCATCGCATAGGTCGCGATGTCCTGCAGCATCAGGCCGGAGACGAGCTTGCCGATGGAGTTTTCCGGACCTGGCCGCTCGCCCTTCGACAGCGCCGAGATCGCGCGGTAGCTGGTGTATTTCAGCCCGCTCGCCTTCACCGCCCAGCTCGCCAGCTTCGAGCGCACCGCCGGATCGTCGATCGCAAGGCCATCTTCCAGCATCAGATTGGAGCAGAACTCGAACATCTCGGGCACGCCGGTCGCAAGCCGCGCGCCGATCGACATGCGCTCATTCATCAGCGTGGTCAGCGACACGCTCCAGCCCTCGCCGACCGCACCAAGCCGCTGGCTGTCCGGGATTACGACGTCGGTGAAATAGACCTCGTTGAATTCCTGCATGCCGTTGGCCTGCTTGATCGGCCGCACTTCGACGCCCGGGCTCTTCATGTCGAGGAAGAACATCGTGAGGCCCTTGTGCTTGGGCACATTCGGATCGGTGCGCGCGATCAACAGGCCGTAGTCGGAGTAATGCGCACCCGAGGTCCAGATCTTCTGGCCGTTGACCACCCAGCTGTCGCCCTTCTTCTCGGCGCGTGTCCGAAGTCCCGCGACGTCGGAGCCGGCCGACGGCTCGGAGAACAGCTGGCACCAGATCTCCTCGCCCGCAGCGAGCTTCGGCAGATAGCGGCGCTTGGCCTCCTCGCTGCCCCAGGCCATCACGGTCGGCCCGCACATGCCCTCGCCGATCTGGAACGGCTGGGTCAATTTGCCATAGACGCCTTCTTCCTGCTGCCAGATCACGCGCTCGATCGGGGTGGCGCCACGGCCGCCATATTCCTTCGGCCAGTGCAGGCAGGCCCAGCCGCCTTCCGCCTTCTTCTTCTGCCAGGCCTTGCCGACCTCGACCATGTCGTGCTTGGCCAGCCTGATGCGGCCGAGCGACGACTTCGAGAGCTCTTCTTCGAACTCCTTCGGTGCGTTGGCGGCGATCCACTTGCGCGCAATGGCGCGGAACTCGGCTTCCTGCGGCGTGTCATCGAAATTCATGGCGAACCTCTTTTTGATTTCACGCGCGATCAGGCGCGGCCCTTGGTCGGGATCTTGTTGAAGGGAACATCCTTGTCGACCCGGATATCACCGGGCAGGCCCAGCACGCGTTCGGCTATGATGTTGCGCATGATCTCGTCGGTGCCGCCCTCGACGCGGGTGCCCGGCGCGCGCAGCAGCATGGCCTGGAATTTGCCGGCAACCTCGGCATCCTCGTGCCCGCTCAAGGCGCCGGCGGCGCCCTGCAGGTCGAGAGCGTAGGTCGCGACATCCTGGATCATCGAGCCGGCGACCAGCTTCCCGATCGAGTTCTCCGGTCCCGGACGCTCACCGCGTGACAGCGCGGAGATCGCCCGCATGCTGGTGTATTTCAGCCCGCTCGCCTTCACCGCCCAGTTCGCAAGCTTGGAGCGGACCGCGCGGTTCTCGATCGCGGGGCCATCCTCCAGCATCAGGCTGTTGCAGAAATCGAACAGCTCGGGGAAGCCGGTGGCCACGCCGGCGCCGATCGACATGCGCTCGTTCATCAGCGTGGTCAGCGACACGTTCCAGCCGTCATTGACGTTGCCGAGCCGCTGCGAGTCCGGAATGCGCACGTCGGTGAAATAGACTTCGTTGAAGTCCGACGCCCCGCTCGCCTGCTTGATCGGCCTGATCTCGACACCCGGGCTCTTCATGTCCAGGAAGAACATGGTGAGGCCCTTGTGCTTCGCGACCGTTGGATCGGTGCGGGTCAGCAGGATGCCGTAGTCGGAATAATGCGCGCCCGAGGTCCAGATCTTCTGGCCGTTGATCACCCATTCGTCGCCGTGCTTCTCGGCGCGGGTCCGAAGGCCCGCAACGTCGGAGCCGCCGGCGGGCTCCGAGAACAGCTGGCACCAGATCTTCTCGCCGGAGGCGAGCGGCGGCAGGTATTTGCGTTTCTGCTCCTCGCCGGCGAACGCCATCATGGTCGGACCGCACATGCCATGGCCGATGATGAACATCGAGCTGAGGCGGCCGAACGGTCCCTCTTCCTGCTGCCAGATCACGCGCTCGATCGGCGAGGCGCCGCGGCCACCATACTCCTTCGGCCAGTGCAGGCAGGCCCAGCCGGCATCGGCCTTCTTCTTCTGCCATGCTTTTGCGACCTCGAGAATGTTGGCGCCCTTGAGCGCAACGCGGCCGAGCGAGGCCTTGCGCAGTTCGTCCTCATATTGCTTCGGCGCATTGGCTCCGATCCAGGCTTTCGCCTCGGCGCGGAATGCGGCCTCCTGCGGGGTGTCGTCGAAATTCATGACGGTCCCCGCTTACGCCGCGTTCTTCTTGCGCATGCGATCGATCAGCGCGTCTTCCCAATAGGACAGGCTGCCGAGACCGAGCGCCACCGCATTGGCGCGGCGATAGTACATGTGGCAGTCGAACTCCCAGGTGAAGCCCATGCCGCCGTGAACCTGGATGTTGTTCTTGGCGCAGTGCTGGAACGCCTGCGTCGCGCTGATGCGCGCGGCGGCCGCTGCCTCCGGCAACTCGCCGGCGTTGGTCGAAAGTGCCCAGGCGCCGTAATAGCAGTTCGAGCGCGCCAGCGTCGCCGAGACATACATGTCGGCCAGCATGTGCTTGACCGCCTGGAACGAGCCGATCGGACGGCCGAACGCGATACGGTCGAGCGCGTAGTCGCGGCCCATTTCCAGCGCGCGGTCGGCGCCGCCGACCTGCTCAAACGCCGTCAGCACGGCCGCACGATCGAGCACCTGGGTGATGACGCTCCAGCCCTCGCCGGCGGCGCCGAGCGGTTCAGCCTTGGCATTCCTGAAGGTGATCTCGGCCTGGCCACGGGTGAGATCGATGTTGGTCAGCGACTTTACCTCGACGCCGGCGGCCTTGAGATCGACGATGAACAGGGAAATATCGGACTCGCGGCCGCTGGAGCCGGTGCGCGCGGCGACCACGGCGAAGTCGGCGATCGCGCCGTCCGCGACCGGCTTCTTGACGCCGTTGAGCACGCCGCCATTGGCCGTGACCTTGACCGCCTTCGGCGACGGATTGCCCTTGCCCTCGAACAGCGCCAGCGTGCCGATCGCATCGCCCGAGGCGATCTTCGGCAGCCACTTCTGCTTCTGTGCGTCGCTGCCCGCGATCAGCAGCGCTTCGGCGGCGAGATAGACGGTCGAGGAGAACGGCACCGGCGCCAGCGCGCGACCCATCTCCTCCGCAATCACGCAGAGCTCGAGATGGCCGGCGCCCGCACCGCCGAACTGCTCAGGGATCGCGATACCGAGGAAACCCATCTCGGCGAGGCCCTTCCACAGCGACTTGTCGTAGGGCGCCTTGCCATCGAGCACCTCGCGCACGGCCTTCGGCGGGCACTGTTCGCTGAGGAATTTCCGCGCCTCGTCGCGCATCTGCTTCTGTTCGTCGGAGAAATCGAAATTCATGGCGCTACCTTCTTGGTTCTTGTCGTTTCAATTGGCCGTCATTCCGGGGCGCGCGAAGCGCGAGCCCGGAATCCATGGAACCGCAGACCGTGCGGCACGATGGATTCCGGGCCTGCGCCTTCGGCGCATCCCGGAATGACGAATGGAGAGAGCGAGGGCTTCAGCACAGCACGATCACCTCGCCGCAGGGCTGCTCGGCATAGAGCTTCTCGACCAGTTCGGCACGGCGCTCGAGGCCGGCACGCTGGTTGATGTAGCCCTTGTCGGTGAGCTCGTTGCCGTCGATCGATGGCGGCTCGACCATCAGCATCGCGCGCGCGATCCGCATGCTGCTGCCGGTGGTGGACGCGTTGTGGGCCTGCAAGCCCTTTTCGAGACAGGCGATCACGGCCGGATGCCGGATCACGTCCTCATAGCTCGCGTCCGCATTGCCGACGAGCTGGCGGCAGGCATGCAGGTTCGGCCAGCACAACAGGCCGATGAATTCGCGATCCTGCCCCGCCACCAGCGCGTCATGCACGACCGGCGTCGCGGCCGCGATCGCATCGGTGCGCAGCGAGCCGACATGGACGAAAGTGCCGGTCGTCAGCTTGAAGTCCTCGACCACGCGGCCCGCGAAGATGATGCCTTGCAGCGGATCCGTGGGGTCCACGAACACGCCGGCATCGCCGATGCAATAGAAGCCTTCCTCGTCGAACATCTTCGCCGTGAGATCGGGCTGGCCGAAATAGCCCGGCGTGACATTGACGCCGCGCAGCCGCAACTCGTATTTCGAGCCGCACGGCACCATCTTCAGCTCGACGCCGGGGAACGGCAGGCCGATCAAGCCGACGCGCTCGGTGTCCCAATAGGTGCCGGTCGAGGTCGGCGCGGTCTCGGTCGAACCCCAACCGGTGTAGAATACGATGCGCTCACCCGTGGTCTTCACCGCCAGTGCCTGCATGCGGTCATAGAGATCGTCGGGCAGCCGGGCGCCGCCATAGGCCATGATCGAGAGATTCTTGAAGAAACTCTCGCACAGCGCCTCGTCCTTCTCCATCGCAGCCGCGAGGGCGGCATAGCCGGCCGGCACGTTGGCGTAATAGGTCGGCGACACCTCGCGCAGATTCCTGATGGTCTCCTCGAGTTGGCCCGGCATCGGCCGGCCGTCATCGATATAGAGCGTGCCGCCATCGACCAGCACCGGATTGAACGCAGCGTTGCCGCCCATGGTGTGATTCCACGGCATCCAGTCGAGCACGGTCGGGATCGGGCCGTTGGCTTCGCGCGGGCGCACCTGCATCATCATCGCCGCGTTGGCGCACATCATCTGCTGGGTGTTGATGACGGCCTTCGGCATGCCGGTCGAGCCCGAGGTGAACAGCAGCTTGCCGACGGTCTCGGGCGTGATCTTCGCGATCGAATTGCCCACATCAGCCGTGACCTTCGTTGCCGCGAGCTCGGCAAAGGCCACGCTCTTGATGCCCTCGCAGGGCCGCAGCACGTGGACGACGGTGATGCCGGCGAGGTCGATCGCCCTGAGCGCCTTCTCGAAGCTCGGGCCATCCTGCACCATCACGACGGCAGGCTTGATCAGGTTGAACAGGTATTTGAGCTTGAGATGATCCTGGCTCATCAGCGAATAGGCCGGCGACACCGGCGCGGCCGGCAGCCGCGCCTGCATCGCCGCCTGCGTCATCAGCGCGTGCTCGATCGAATTGCCCGAGAGGATCGCGACGGGGCGGCCGTCGGCAATGCCGAGATTGAGCAGGCCTTGGGTCAGCGCATCGACGGTGCGCTTGGCTTCGCCATAGGAGACCTTGCGCCACCGCCGGTCCGGGCCGCCGCGCTGCGCGAGCCAGATGCGCTCCGGGGCCTGCGCCGCCCATTTGGCGAGATAGGCCGGGATGTGCGTCTCATAAGCCTGGAGCGGAATCCGCGACTTCAGGACGACGGTGCCGTCGTCGCGCCGTTCGACCGCGATGTCACGCGCGAGCCAATCCACCTTGCGGAAGGCGGGTTTCGTCAGCATCGCCGCGTCTCCATCCATTTTGCGTCTCCCGGAATTCTTGTCCTTTTGAGGATCTGTTCTCAGCGCCTGATATAGACAGGCTTTCGTTTCTCAAGGAAGGCCCTGATGCCTTCCTGAAAATCTTCCGAGCGGCTGCACAGCACCTGATTGCGATCCTCCATCGCAATCACGGCCTCGATCGAGCCGGCATCGACGCTCATGTTGATGCATTCCTTCGAGAGGCGCAGGCCAACCGGCGAGGCCGTCATCATCGCATCGACGTAAGGATTGGCGGCAGCGTCGAGATCGGTGGGCTCGACCACTTCAGATACGAGGCCGACGGCAAGCGCGCGATCGGCATTGATGAAGCGCCCGGTCAGGATCAATTCGGAGGCGACTGACACGCCGACGAGGCGCGGCAGGAAATAGCTGGTGCCGATGTCGCAGCCGCCGAGCCCGAGCTTGATGAAGGCGCAGTTCATGCGCGCGTTCTTCGCCGCGATGCGGATGTCGGCCGCGAGCGCCAGCGCGAAGCCGCCGCCGGCAGCCGCGCCCTGCACCAGTGCGATGATCGGCTGCGGAGCGCGCCGCATCAGCATCACGATGTCGGCGATGCGGCGCTGCGAGTCCAGGGAGTCAGCGACGCTCGGCGGCTCGGTCTGGCCGCCGCGCCGCGCCATCGCGTGCTTGAGGTCGAGCCCGGCGCAAAAGTTCGCGCCGGCACCCTTCAGCACCACGACGCGGGTGTCGCGATTGCGCTGCAGGCCCTGGAAATAGACATTGAGCGCATCGATCAGCGAGGGATCGAGCGCGTTGAGGCTCTCGGGACGATTGAGCGTGACCCAATCTGTTCCATCGCGATGTTCGATCAGCAGCGGTTGAGACACGCGTCACTCCTGCATCTGCGGATACGGTGACAATCGATGCGCCCTCTCCCCTTGCGGGAGAGGGCATATGCGGCCATGCCGCATGCTCACTACGGAAAGGGGTGGCCGCGGAGAGAACCCCTCTCCCGGCAGCCTTCGCTGCCGCCCTCCCCGGCAAGGGGGGGAGGGTAAGAGAGCGCAGCCCGCGCTAGCGCGGCGCCATGCGGATGGCGCCGTCGAGACGGATGGTCTCGCCGTTGAGCATCGGGTTCTCGACGATGTGGACCGCGAGGTTGCCGTACTCCGAGGCATCGCCGAGGCGGGCCGGGTGCGGCACCTGGGCGCCGAGGCTCTTGCGCGCTTCTTCGTTGAGACCCATCAGCAGCGGCGTCAGGAACAGGCCGGGCGCGATGGTGTTGACGCGGATCTTCAGGCTGGCGAGGTCGCGCGCAGCCGGCAGCGTGAGGCCGACGACGCCGCCCTTCGAGGCCGAATAGGCGATCTGGCCGATCTGGCCTTCATAGGCCGCAACCGACGCGGTGTTGATCACGACGCCGCGCTCCTCGCCGATCGTCTCGGCGGTGGCGAGGCGCTCGGCGAACAGGCGCAGCACGTTGAAGGTGCCGATCAGATTGACGTTGATGATGCGGACGAATTTCGCCAGCGGGTACGTTCCGTCCTTGCCGATAATGCGCTGCGAGCCGCCGATGCCGGCGCAGTTCATCAAGACCCGCGCGATGCCGTGCGCGGCCTCGGCCTTGGCGATCGCCGCCTTGATCGCTTCCTCGTCGGTGACGTCGGCGTGCAGGGCGACGCCCTTCACTTCGGCAGCGACCTTCTCGGCGTTTTCCTTGTTCTGGTCGATCACGCCGATCCTGGCGCCCTTGGCAGCCATGGCGCGCGCGGTGGCGGCGCCGAGGCCGGAACCACCGCCGGTGATGAGAACGGCAACGTCTTTCAACTGCATGAGAACAACCTTTCCTTGGGCGTTTCTTCTCTAGACTTGAACTTTTTTATCCGGCGGCGACCGCTGCCGTTTCCTTGTCGGGATTGAGCACGCCGCCGAAGATCAAGGCTTCCATGTGCTTGATGTATTCGCGGCAGACCTCGTCGGTGACCGGACCGACGCCGACCGCGCGCGACATCGCGTGGCGGCCGAAGAACAGGTGATCGCAGGCACCGATCAGGCTGGTGTAGAACAGCACCGGATCGATCTTGCGGAATTGGCCGGCCTTGATGCCTTCTGCGAGCAGCCGGCGGTGAAAATCCAGCAGCGGCGCGACGAAGAATTTCGACACCTCGTCCGCGGCAGAGGGCGAGCTCTCGTGCAGCAGATAATGGATCAGCCGGTTCATATAGGGGAACTGGTGATAGGCGCGGATGATGCCGCCGATATGCAGGCGCAATTTCTCCGACGGCGTGATCGGCTGCGCCAGCAAATATTCGAGCTGCGATATCTCGGTGGCGGCGTCGCGCGCCAATAGCGCCAGCAACAGCCCGTCCTTGTTGCCGAAATGATATTTCACCAGCGCAGCGTTGACGCCCGACTTCTGGGCGATGTCGGACAGCGAGACCTCGATCGAGGCGCGTTCGATCATCAGCTCGCTGGCTGCGACCAATAGCTTGTCGGCAGTGGCGTTTCTGCCCGCGGCGAGTTTCGTCGGTACGCTGGTATTCAACTGCGCTCTGGTCCCGCTTGGTGTCTGGACACGACGGTAAATCGAGGCCGCACATAAGCCCATGGCGGGGCGGCACTCAAGAGTTAATTGATTGATTGACTAAATGCTGAGCCGCCCCTTAAATCCGGCCCAACTTTAAAGACCACCCAATCCAGAAACCTCAGGGAGATCAGACATGGCCGAGGCATATATCGTCGCCGCCGCTCGCACCGCAGGCGGCCGCAAGGGAGGGCGCCTCGCCGGCTGGCATCCGGCCGATCTGGCCGCGACCGTGCTCAATGCCTTGGTCGACCGCACCGGCGTCGACCCTGCGCAGGTCGAGGACGTCATCATGGGCTGCGTGATGCAGACCGGCGAGCAATCCACCAACATCGCGCGCAATGCGGTGATGGCCTCGAAGCTGCCGGAGAGCGTGCCCGCGACCTCGATCGACCGCCAGTGCGGCTCCTCGCAGCAGGCGCTGCACTTCGCGGCCCAGGCGGTGATGTCGGGCACCATGGACTGCGTGATCGCGGCCGGCGTGGAATCGATGACCCGCGTGCCGATGGGGCTCGCCTCCTCGCTGCCCGCCAAGAACGGCTTCGGCCACTACAAGAGCCCGGGCATCGAGGCGAAGTATCCCAACATCGTCTTCAGCCAGTTCACCGGCGCGGAGATGATGGCCGAGAAGTACGGGCTGTCGAAGGATGAGCTCGACGAATATTCCTACAACAGCCACCAGCGCGCGATCGCGGCCACGCAGGCCGGCCACTTCAAGGACGAGATCGTGCCGGTGAAGATTACCCGCGCCGACGGCTCGACCGATACCCACCATATCGACGAAGGCATCCGCTTCGACGTCAGCCTCGACGGCATCAAGGGCGTCAAGCTGATCGCCGAGAACGGCAAGCTGACCGCGGCCAGCGCCAGCCAGATCTGCGACGGCGCCTCCGGCGTGATGGTCGTCAACGAGAAGGGCCTCAAGGCGCTCGGCGTCAAGCCGATGGCGCGCATCCACCATCTCACCATGATGGGCGGCGATCCCGTGATCATGCTGGAAGCGCCGCTGCCGGCGACCCAGCGCGCGCTGCAAAAGGCGGGCATGTCAATCGACGACATCGACCTGTTCGAGGTCAACGAGGCCTTCGCCTCGGTGCCGACCGCTTGGCTGAAGACCACCGGCGCCGATCCGGCCCGCCTCAACGTCAATGGCGGCGCGATCGCACTCGGCCATCCGCTCGGCGGCAGCGGCACCAAGCTGATGACCACGCTGCTGCATGCGCTGAAGCAGCGCAACAAGCGCTACGGCCTGCAGACCATGTGCGAAGGCGGCGGCATGGCCAACGTGACGATCGTCGAGCGGCTGTAAGAGGCAGAGCGATTCCACGTTGATGGTGTCGTCCCGGCGAAAGCCGGGACCCATAACCACAAATGTGCGTGGTTACGGCGGCTGGAGCCCCAGCTCGTTTCTACAATTTAGATCGGTGGTTATGGGTCCCGGCTTTCGCCGGGACGACCACCTTGTTTTTTGCGAGTATCAATGACCCATCCCTCCATCCACGCGCGCAACCATCCGGACAAGATCGCCTACCAGATGGCGGCGTCAGGCAAAGCCATCACCTATCGCGAGCTCGACGAACTCTCGAACCAGGGCGCGCATCTGTTCCGTTCGCTCGGCCTGAAGGCGGGCGACCACATCGCGCTCCTGATGGAGAACCGCCTCGCCTTCATGGAGATCTGCTGGGCCGCGCAGCGCTCGGGCCTCTATTACACGGCGATCAGCCGCTACCTGACGGAAGAGGAGATCGCCTACATCATTAAAGACTGCGGCGCCAAGGTGTTCATCACCACGCCGCAGTGTGCCGACAAGGTGAAGGGCCTGATCAAGGGCGAACCCGGCGAACCGCTGTTCTATATGATGGACGAGCCTGCAGCGGGCTTCCGCTCCTATGACAAGGAGGCCGCCGCGCAGCCGACCACGCCGGTTGCCGACGAGGTCGCGGGCTACGACATGCTGTATTCCTCCGGCACCACCGGCCGGCCCAAGGGCATCAAGAAGGAATTCGAAGGCAACCGGATCGACGTGCCGAACCCGTTCCTGCGGATTCTCACCGCCGACATGTGCGGCATGAATGCCGACTCCATTTATCTGTCGCCGGCGCCGCTCTATCATGCGGCTCCCTTGCGCTTCAACATGATGGCGACGGTGCTGGGCGGCACCTCCGTCATCATGGAGCATTTCGACGCCGAGGAATTCCTGAAGCAGGTCGAGAAGCACAAGGTGACGCAGTCGCAGCTGGTGCCGACCATGTTCGTGCGCATGCTGAAGCTGCCCGACGAGGTGCGCGCCCGCTACAACGTCTCCTCGCTGAAGGGCGCGATCCACGCCGCGGCGCCCTGTCCGGTCGACGTGAAGGCCAAGATGATCGAGTGGTGGGGACCGATCCTGATCGAGTATTACGCCGGCTCCGAAGGCAACGGCGTCACGGTCTCGACCTCGCAGCAATGGCTGACCCATCGCGGCACGGTCGGCCGTGCCGTGGTCGGCAAGGTCAAGATCCTCGACGAGAATGAGGAGGAGGCGCCCACGGGGCAGATCGGCCAAGTCTATTTCGCCGACGCGCCCGTGTTCAGCTATCACAATGATCCCGAGAAGACGAAGAAGGCCTACAACGCCAAGGGCTGGTCGACGCTCGGCGACGTCGGCTACCTGGATGAAGAAGGCTTCCTCTATCTGACCGACCGCAAGAGCTACATGATCATCTCCGGCGGCGTGAACATCTATCCGCAGGAAACCGAGGACGTGCTGATCACACATCCCGCGGTGTCCGACGTGGCGGTGTTCGGCGTGCCGAACGAGGAGATGGGCGAGGAGGTCAAGGCCGTGGTGCAGCCGCATGACATCGGCAAGGCCGGCAAGGCGCTCGAGGCCGAGCTGATCGCGTTCTGCCGGCAGCACCTGTCGCCGATCAAATGCCCGAAGAGCATCGACTTCGAGCAGGAGCTGCCGCGCACGCCGACCGGCAAGCTGGTGAAGCGCCATCTGCGCGACCGCTATTGGCCGAAGGCGCCTGCCAGGACGTAACCGCGGCTCGCCCGTCCGGAGGGCCCCGCCGCCGCGCGCGGCCAAAATATCGAAAAACAACCCCATGCAAAGGAGCTGGCGGCTGCCGGGCGTTTGACAACACAGCTTGACACGTCGGGCAACTCAGGGAGATATTTCCAATATTCCGAAATAGTGCAACTGATCCGTGCCGTCCTCCAGGGGAGGATGAAGAGCGCACGCGGGACGCCGCTTGCGCCCAAACCGGCGGCCTACAACTCCGCCGCCGGCTCGCAGGCGGCAGAGGCCGCGGCACGCAGATGCAGCTGGCCGTGCTTGCCTGACGCCGTGGTGGTCCACTGCGCGTCGATCTGCTGCAAATCATCCGACAGCTTGCCGCGATGGCTGCCGTCGGTCTCGAACGCCCCGCCGTCGTCCGGCGATTGCTCGAAGATCTCGACCTCGAGGTCGGACAGCCGGATGAACATCCGCACCCCGATCTTGGTTACGTGACGACCAACTTCATATGAGCCGCAGCCGCGCGCTTCCGCATTCTGCTCGTTCAGAGCGTTGACCTTGTCGAGGGTAACGACGACGTTCTGCACCGTGGTGTCGCCGTCCCACAGGAACTCGCCGATATAGGCACGCGGCAGTTTTTCGGTAAGTTGCTTGATGTCGGCGGCGCGCACGGCCGATATCAGCACGAAGCTCGCGGCGATGATGGTCAGACCGAGACGCACCATCCAGCCGGGCAGCTCTGCAATCCTCGCGTGGCGCATGCGGTAGGCATCCCCTGGGCAAAGTTGCTATCGTCACGACAACGACTGCCAGCATACAGCCAAATGCGCTGGTTGTACGGCGATGCCCAACAGGTGAACTCAGATGGAAGCCCTCTCCGACGTCCCGCTGCCCTCCACCATCCGCTCGCGCTATGTCGACGGGATCAACGGCCTGCGCATGCATGTGCTCGAAGCCGGCTTCGAGACGTCGGGCCGGCCCTGCCTGTTGCTGCTGCACGGCTTTCCGGAGCTGGCGTTTTCCTGGCGCAAGGTGATGCCGAAGCTTGCCGCGGCCGGCTATCACGTCATCGCGCCGGACCAGCGCGGCTATGGCCGCACGACGGGCTGGAGCGCGGATTATGACGGCGACCTCGCCGCCTTCCGCCTGCCCAACCTGGTGCGCGACGCGCTCGGGCTGGTCGCGGCGTTCGGCTACACGCATGTCGATGCCGTGATCGGGCACGATTTCGGCTCGTCGGTCGCGGCGTGGTGCGCGCTGATCCGCCCCGACGTGTTCCGCACCGTGGTGATGATGAGCGCACCGTTCTCGGGTCCGCCGTCGCTGCCGTTCAACACCGCCAATGAACCCGCGAAGCCCGCGACTGACGACCCCGTGCATCGCGAGCTCGCCGCGCTGCCGCGGCCGCGCAAACATTACCAATGGTACTATTCGACACGACCGGCCAATGACGACATGCATCGCGCGCCGCAGGGTGTGCACGACTTCCTGCGCGCTTACTACCATCACAAGAGCGCGGACTGGAAAGACAACACGCCGTATCCATTGCATTCCTGGTCCGCAGGCGAACTGGCGAAACTGCCGACCTATTACGTGATGGATCTCGCCAAGGACATGGCTGCGACGGTCGCCGAGGAGATGCCGTCGCGCGAAGCGATCGCCGCCAACACCTGGCTGCCGGATCGCGAGCTTGCCTATTACAGCGCGGAATATCAGCGCACCGGATTCCAGGGCGGGCTGCAATGGTATCGCTGCGGCACATCAGGCGCATTCACGGCGGAATTGCAAACCTGGAGCGGCCGCAGCATCGACCAACCATCCGCCTTCATCTCCGGCAAGCAGGATTGGGGCACCTATCAGCGGCCCGGCGTATTCGAGGCGATGCAAACGAAAGCCTGCACCAAAATGATCGGCTGCCATCTGGTCGACGGTGCAGGCCACTGGGTGCAGCAGGAACAGCCGGACGAAGTGAGCCGGCTGCTGCTGCAGTTCCTCGCGCGTGCAGCGCAATAGACCGCGTGCGCTAGGGGATATGTTCCGGAAATTTCCGGGAACATTCCATGGAACCTGGCGTTGCAGTCGGCCGGTTTTGTCCGGCGGACCGATTTGGAGGAGGACTATGGAAAAGAAGATTGCCGGATTGTTGGGAGCGGTCGCATCCCTGGGCGCGCTCGGGGCCGCCCAAGCTGCGCCGGCACCCGCGCCGACCGACGTGCTGCAAGCGAGCTCGTACGCAGAACTGCTGGAGCCGATCACTAACGCCTCGGCAAAGCTGCAGGCTCTGGACGAGGCTGCGCCTCCTCCGGTGCGCGAGGACGTCCAACTCGCGCAGTTCTATCATCACCACCATCATCACCATCACCACCACCATGGCTACTATCGCGGCTATGATCGTGGCTACGGTCCTCCCGTCATCGTGGTGCCGCGCTATCGGCGCTACCATCACCATCATCACCACCACCATCATCACCACAGCTTCTACCGGCGCGATTACTGAGCGGCCGCAGGCCATTTACGATGCGGCAACGGGGCCCTGCGGGCCCCGTTGCTATTTTGTGGGTCGATGACGGCGGCGACCGCTCAAGTGCCGCGCGCCTTTTCCTTTGCGGCGCGGTGGAGATGGCGATAGGTGCCGTCGAACACCGTGTCGGTCGACGAGGTCCATTCGGTGCCGGCAGCCAGTTTGGGCCGATTGCTGTAGATGCGGCGCGCCTGCAATTCGCGCTCCGCGGCCTCCTCTTCGCCCATCGGCTCGAGCTGGAAATCCGCCTCCTCCGGAATCACGATGATCTGCGCGAACGGCTCGTTCGGGCGGAAGATGTGGGTGCGTCCTTCCGCCGGCGCCTTGAACACGCAGAAGAACATCATCGGCCACCAGTTGCGGATCAGCGCCGGAACGGCGATCGGCACGGTGTCGGTGCGGTCGGTGTAGAAACGCGGATGCGGCTCGGTGCGCACCGCCATGCCGCGTTCGACCTTGAGGTCGAGCAGGATCTGGTAGGTGTAGAAAGTGGTGCCGAAATCCCGGAAGGGTGGCCACTGCACCCCACTGTCCGGCGGCTCGCCCCAATCCGCATCGAGGCGCAACCGCCCGTCCTGCGTGGTGACGCGCAGCTCGAAATCGTAGGGGTAGAACAGCTCGATCCCGTACTGCGCCCCCTCCGAGAACGGTACGCAATGCCAGACCTGCTCGCGTGAGCCGTCGGTGCGCGGTTCGCGAGCGCCCGCCCAGCCAGGAATCTCGAGCTTGGTCCGTCGCGGTGCCAGCCGCGCGTCGTTTAGGCGATATTTGACGGTATCCATGTCATCCCCCGGTCGTAACAACTGGAACTCGAACGGGCGTGGGATCGCCCGGTTCCCGTTATCGTGATCACAAACAGTACGACGACACGGTGTTCGGATTGACCCGAGCCGGCTTAGCTAATATTAGAATTATTCTAATTCTAAACTTAGTGAAGAAGGCGTTGCCGTGAAGAATTTCGCCGATCTGACCGAGCGCGAGGTGCTTGCGGTCGCGATTGCCTCCGAGGAGGAGGACAGCCGAATCTATATGAGCTTCGCCGAGGATCTTGCCGAACGCTATCCGGATACCGCAAAGATATTCGAGGAAATGGCTGAAGAGGAGCGCGGCCATCGCCATCGGCTGCTGGAAACCTACGAACAGCGCTTCGGTCCGCATCTGCCGCCGATCCGGCGGGACGACGTCAAAGGCTTCCTGCGTCGGCGCCCGATCTGGCTGACCAAGAACCTACCGCTCGACACCATCCGCAAGGAGGTCGAAACCATGGAGCTCGAGGCTGAGCGATTCTACGCCAAGGCGGCCGAGAAGGCTGAGGATACCGGCGTGCGCCGCCTGCTCGGCGATCTCGCTGAGGAGGAAAAGAGCCATGAGAAACTCGCGGTCCGCCTGACCGGCGACATCCTCAAGCCCGACGTGCGCGCCGAGGAAGACCGCACCCGGCGGCGGATGTTCGTGCTGCAATATGTGCAGCCGGGGCTTGCCGGATTGATGGACGGCTCGGTCTCGACCTTGGCGCCGCTGTT
Source organism: Bradyrhizobium sp. PSBB068 (assembly GCA_016839165.1). NCBI lineage: Bacteria > Pseudomonadati > Pseudomonadota > Alphaproteobacteria > Hyphomicrobiales > Nitrobacteraceae > Bradyrhizobium > Bradyrhizobium sp. PSBB068. The sequence continues at coordinate 348,978 of CP069300.1, read as the reverse complement.
CGCCGCCGCCTTCGCCACGCATCATAATTGGCAGACCTTCCTGGTCGGCCTCGCCGCCTCGATCGGCGCCGGCATCAGCATGGGCTTTGCCGAAGCATTGTCCGACGACGGCTCGCTGACCGGCCGCGGCTCGCCCTGGCTGCGCGGCATCACCTGCGGATTGATGACGACGCTCGGCGGCCTCGGCCACACCATTCCCTATCTCGTGCCCGATGCCTGGCCGAACGCGTTCTGGATCGCGACCGCGATTGCCGGGATCGTGGTGTTCTTCGAGTTGTGGGCGATCGCCTTCATCCGCTCGCGCTACATGGACACGCCGTTCCTGCAGGCGGTGTTCCAGATCGTGCTGGGCGGCGCGATCGTGCTCGCGGTCGGCATATTGATCGGTGCGGCGTAGCAAACTGATCGGAGGCAGAGATGCGGTATGACCGTCAACGCCGACACCTGGCCAGCGCCGTGCTTGCTACTGCGCTGCTCGGATGGGGCACTCGCGCGCAGGCAACCGACGAGATCCAAGTCTATAACGCCGGCATCGCGGCAGTCGGCCAGTTCACCATCCAGCAGCATCTCAACTATGTCGGCATCGGGCAGAAAGACCCGCCTTTCCCCGGCGGCTTTCCGTCCAACCACAGCCTCAACGGCACGCCGGAGTTCGCCTATGGCATGACCGACTGGTGGGAGCTCGGGCTCTATCTGCCGTTTGCCGTGCAGGACCGGCAGTTCCTGTCCGATGCCTTCAAGCTGCGCACGCTGTTCGTCTCGCCCAACGCCGACAAGCGCAATCTGTTCTACGGCATCAACTTCGAGCTCAGCTACGAGATGCCGAAATTCGCGCAGACCCGCTGGGGCCTCGAGATCCGGCCGATCATCGGCGTGCGCAATGCGGACTATGAATTCATCGTCAACCCGATCGTCGACGTCGGCTTCGGCAGATATGGCGAAGCCGATTTCGCGCCCGCCGCGCGCGTAGCGCGCAAGATCAAGGACGATGTGTATGTCGGCCTGGAATATTACGCCGATTTCGGCAAGATCGGCAACTTCAGCCCGCTTGCCGAGCAGCAGCACACCTTATTCGCGGTGACCGACTTCAAAGTGGGCGATGTCGACATCGACTTCGGCGTCGGCTACGGCCTGACACGGGCATCCGATCGTTTCGTCATCAAGACCATCATCGGATATGCCTTCCCGGTGCCAGGGACCAAGCAGGACAGCGACCGCGCCAGCGCGAGCGGGGCCATCAATCCAATGGCGCATCTGTCGGCGCGCAGCACGCCCTATTAGATCCGCGTCGGCCTCTTCGGCATCATCACGTCGAATCCGGTGATCACGTTCGCATCAGGCGATGTGTGACGTCGACGTTGCCGAGTAGCGCAATTGCGATCAAGCCGGTCTTGCCCGGCTGCTCCATTCTGCGCATGATCGCCGCAAAATCAGGGAGCACGCCGTGGCCAAATCGCAATGGAGTTTCAAGACCGCCGTCGAACTGTCGGAGGCGCTGCGCAACAAGCAGGTCTCCGCCGTCGAGCTCGCCGAGGATGCGATCGGCCGCATCGAGCGTCATGACGGCAAGGTCAACGCGGTCTGCGTGCGCGATTTCGAGCGCGGCCTCGCTGCCGCCCGCGCTGCCGACGCCGCGATCGCGCGCGGCGAGCACCGGCCGCTGCTCGGCATCCCCATGACGGTGAAGGAATCCTTCAACGTCGCGGGATTGCCGACGACCTGGGGCTTCCTGCCGCAGAAGGACTTCGTTCCGACCGAGGACGCGCTCTCGATTCAGCGGGTGAAAGACGCCGGCGGCGTGATCCTCGGCAAGACCAACGTGCCGGTCGGGCTCGCCGACTGGCAGAGCTACAACGAGATCTACGGCACCACCAACAACCCTTACGACCTCGGCCGCACGCCGGGCGGCTCCTCCGGCGGATCGTCGGCGGCGCTTGCCGCAGGCTACGGCGCGCTGTCACTCGGCTCCGACATCGGCGGCTCGCTGCGCGTGCCCGGCTTCCACTGCGGCATCTATGCGCACAAGCCGACCTTCGCGCTGCTGCCGTCGCGCGGCCACACCCCGCCGCCGCTGCCGCCACTGCCGTTCGATCGCGACCTGTCCGTGATCGGCCCGATGGCGCGCGGCGCGGCCGACCTCGCGCTGGTGCTCGACGTGATGGCGGGCCCCGATCCGCTTGAAGCCGGCAAGGCCTACCGGCTGGACCTGCCGGCGGCGCGCCACACCGCCTTGAAGGATTTCCGCATCCTGGTGATCGACAGCGATCCGGTGCTGCCGACCGACAAGGTGATCCGCGGCAGCATCGACAAGCTCGCCAGCAACCTCGACAAGGCCGGCGCCAAAGTGTCGCGCGCGAGCCCGCTGCTGCCGGACTTCGCCGCCTCCTCGCGGCTCTATATGCGGATCCTGCTGTCGTTCCTGGGCGCGACCTTCCCGCCGGAGGTCTATGCCGGGGCCTGCGCTGCGGCGGCTGCGCTGCCGGCCAGCAATACCAGCCTGCAGGCCGAACGGCTGCGCGGCATCGCGCTCAGCCACCGTGACTGGGTGATCGCCGACGGCAGCCGAGCCCGGCTGCGCGCGCAATGGCGCGAGCTGTTCAAATCATTCGACGCGGTGATCTGCCCGATCATGCCGACGCCGGCCTATCCGCACGATCATTCGCCCGATCAGGAGCAGCGCAAGATCCTGATCGATGGCGAGCCGCACGTCTACACCGACCAGCTCGCCTGGCCCGGCATCGCGACCCTGCCCGGCCTGCCCTCCACCGCGATCCCGACCGGCTTTGCCCCCGACGGATTGCCGATCGGCGTGCAGATCGTCGGCCCCATGCTGGAAGACCGCACGCCGCTGAAGCTCGCCGAGCTGATCGAGCGCGAGTTCGGCGGCTTCGTGCCGCCGAAGGCGTTCGACGATTGAGAGCTGCCGCATCGTCATTGCGAGCGAAGCGAAGCAATCCATATATCCACGTGTGCGGAGCGATGGATTGCTTCGTCGCTTGCGCTCCTCGCAATGACGATGGAGCGAAACGGGAGGAAAACCAATGAGCAACGACCTCGAAGAGCTGACGAAACTCAACAAGGACTACGTCGATTCCGTCCAGAACTGCGACGTCAAGCGCTTCGATGAAATCCTGGCGCAGGATTTCTACTGCACCAATCCCGACAAGAGCCTGGTCGACCGCGCCGCCTTCCTGAAGCAGACCGCGATCCCGGTGAAGATCAAGGGCCTGAAGGCCGAGGACGTCAAGATCCGCATCCTCGGCGACTTCGCCATCATCCACGCGCGGACCAGCTATCTCGACGCCGACGGCGAGCAGGCCTATGGCCGCTACACCGACTGCTGGGCGCGGCAGAACGGGAAATGGCTCGCGGTGTCCGCGCATGTGGCGCGGTAAAGGCGGACGCTAATCTCAACTGTCGTCCCGGCGAAGGCCGGGACCACTGTTGCTTGTGGTTAGCAAAGAAAGTCGTCCAATTACGAGCCCGAAGCGAAGTCGCGGCGTATGGGTCCCGGCTTTCGCCGGGACGACGACCTCAGCTATCGAACATGATCACGCTGCGCAGCGTCTTGCCGGCTTTCATGTTGGCAAAACCCTCGTTGATCTCGGAGAGCTTCAGCTTGGCCGAGATCCAATCCTCCAGATGCAGTCTGCCGCGCATGTAGAAATCGACCAGGCGCGGCATGTCGACGCGGAAGTGGTTCGAGCCCATCGAGGAGCCCTGGATGCGGCGCTCGCGCAGGAAGTCGAAACCGTGCAGCTCGATCTTCTGGCCGAACGGAATCATGCCGACGATGGTCGCGGTGCCGCCCGCGGCCAGCATGGCGAAGGCCTGCTCGGCGGTGTCCTTGCGGCCGAGCACCTCGAAGGAGTGCTGCACGCCGCCGCCGGTGAGTTCGCGCACCTGCTGCACCACGTCGCCGCGGGCCGGGTCGACGATGTCGGTAGCCCCTAACTTGGTCGCGAGTTGCAGCTTGGCCGGATTGGTGTCGATCGCGATGATGCGGCCGGCGCCGGCGATTTGCGCGCCGTTGATCGCGGCCATGCCGACGCCGCCGCAGCCGATCACGGCCACGGTTTCGCCGGCGGTCACCTTCGCGGTGTTCACGACGGCGCCGTAACCGGTGATGACGCCGCAGCCGATCAGCGCGGCGAGATCGAGCGGCATCTCCTTCTTGATCTTCACGATGGCGTTCTCGTGCACCAGCATCTGCTCGGCGAACGACGACAGATTGAGGAACTGGTTGAGCTTCTCCTTCCGGCCCCAGGACAGCCGGTTGGAGGCGCCGGGCAGCATCTTCACCGTGGTGTCGGTGCACAGCACGGTGCGGCCGGTGGTGCAATTGTCGCAGGTGCCGCAGAACACCGAGAGGCAGGTCACGACGTGATCGCCGGGCTTCACGTAGTTGACGTCGGAGCCGACCTTCTCGACCACGCCGGCCGATTCATGGCCGAGCACGGCAGGCAGCGGATGCGGATAAAGGCCTTCCATGAAATGCAGGTCGGAATGACAGAGCCCCGCGACCGCGGTGCGGATCAGGACCTCGCGCGGCCCCGGATTGGGCACGCTGACATCCTCGATCACCAGCGGCTGATTGACTTCATGCAGGACGGCGGCCTTCATCGGAATTTCCTCTCATGTTTCTTGTTGGGTACGCTCTCCACCTCTCCCAAAGGGAGAGGTCGGAGCGCATCGAAGATGCGGTCCGGGGGAGGGGTTCAGGTCTATCGATAGATTGCAACCCCTCACCCGGATCGCAGGCGCGATCCGACCGCTCCCTTTGGGAGAAGTGAGACTACGCGAACGACCACGGCGAGCCTACGCTGCGACAAGCAATTCGCCAACCTCGGCCATGCCGATGGCGCGATCGCCGAGCAGATGCTCGGTCATCCTGCGCTGAACGGTATTTTCCGCAAGCCGGAACGGATCGCCCGGCATCACGCGGTGATCGACCACCATCCGCGACAGCAACAGCCGTCGCGCATCGCCGCGCATCTCGTGGATGCGACCGCCTTCCCAGGCCAGCGCCACCGCGCTCGCGACATGATAGAGCAGGCTCGTCGCGCGCCGTGCGTCGCCCTCGTTGTCGATGCGGCCAGCCACTTCGCGCGCAAATCCGATCGCGCGATCGCTGAGCTCACGCAGCCGATTGCGCCAGGCTTGCGGCACGTTGGGACTGTCGTCGAGCCGCGCATGCAGATCGGCGGCGAGCGCATTGTCGGCGCCATGGCGCCCGACCGCGCGCTTCAGCGCATCGATCGCGACGATGTTGCCGGTGCCCTCCCAGATCGAGCCGAGATGCGCATCGCGCAGCAACCGCGGGGTGACGAATTCCTCGATGTAGCCGATGCCGCCGCGCATCTCCATCGCATCGCCGCAGACCTTTCGGGCATCGCGGGTGGCGCGGAATTTCAACGTCGGGGTCAGGACGCGGAGCAGCGCCGCGGCGTCCTGGCTGCCGGCCTCGGCACGATCGAGCGCATCGGCGGTGAGGAAGCTCATCGACAGCGCCTGCTCGGTCGGCAGCATGATCTTCATCAGTTGACGCCGCGCCAGCGGCAGATCGATGATACGCTGGCCGAACACCACGCGGCCCCGCGCCACCGTGATGGCGTCGTGCCAGGCACGGCGCATCAGCGCGGTCGATTTCACGCCGTTGGACAGTCGCGACGAGTTGACCATCTCGGCCATCTGCACGAAGCCGCGATCGAGCTTGCCGACGGCATAGGCGATCGCGCCATCGAACTTGATCTCGCCCGAGGCCATCGAGCGGGTGCCGAGCTTGTCCTTCAGCCGCACGATCCGGTAGTGGTTCGGCGAGCCGTCGTCGAGGAACCGCGGCATCAGGAACAGGCCGACGCCTTTCGTGCCCGGCCCCGCACCTTCCGGCCGCGCCAACAGCATCACCACCTTGGCATCGGCGTTCGAGCAGAACCATTTCTCGCCGTAGAGCCGCCAGTGGTCGCCCTCCTGCACCGCGCGGGTGGTCAGCGTGCCGACGTCGGAGCCGCCCTCCTTCTCCGTCATGAACTGGCCGCCTTGCGTCAGCCTGCTCATGTCGGTCTGGGTCAGGCCGTCGAGATATTTCGCCTTCAACGCCTCGCTGCCGAAATTGTTGAGCAGCTTGGCGCAGCCGTCAGTGACGTTGATCGGGCAGCCCATGCCGAATTCGGTCTGGTTGAACAGGAAGGTGAAGGCGTGCTTGGCGACCACGGGATATTTGTCGGGCCAGCCCATGATACCCTTGCGGATCGACAGTGCATGGATGCCGAACTCGCCGAACGCGGCCTTCTCGATCTCGCGATAGGCCGGATGATACTCGATCGTTTGCACGTCGCGGCCGAACTTGTCGCGCTGGTGCAGCACCGGCGTATGCCGGTCGGCCAACCGCGCGCATTCGTCGAGATGGCCGCCGGCCAATTCGCCGAGCCGATCAAGATACGGCTCGATGTGGCGAAACAACGCCTCGGGCAGATGCAGTTTCAGAAGATCCGTCAGCGCCGGATCGGCCCGGTAGAAATTCATTCCCGTCGTGTCGGGGGCCAACAGGCCCGGCTGGCTGGCGGACGACGAAGTCAAATCTTGCTTGAGCGGCTGCATTGAATTCCCGGCTGCGTTCCTCATCTCTTTGGGCACGACTATCCTCCTCCGGCCGAGCAAAGGAAAGCCCAATGGATATTCCAAAATACAAGATCGCCCTGATCGTCGGCGCCGGCGCGGGTCTCAGCGCCTCGCTGACCCGGCTATTTTCGCGGGAGGGAATTCGCGTGGCGCTGGGCGCCCGCAGCATCGAGAAGCTCGGCGCGCTCTGCACCGAAACCGGTGCGAAGGCCTATGCCTGCGATACCACCAAGGCCGAAGATGTCGAGCGTCTGTTTGGTCTGGTCGAGCGCGAGATCGGAACACCCGACCTCGTGGTCTACAATGCCTCCGGCCGCTCGCGCGGGCCGTTCGTTGAACTCGTTCCGTCCGAGGTCGAGCAGGCGATCGCGGTCTCGGCGTTCGGCGGCTTCCTGGTGGCACAGGAGGCGGCGAAGCGCATGGTCCCTAACAAGAAGGGCGCGATCCTGTTCACCGGCGCCTCCGCCAGCGTGAAGGGCTACGCGCAATCGGCGCCGTTCGCGATGGGCAAGTTCGCATTGCGCGGGCTGGCGCAGAGCATGGCGCGGGAACTGTCGCCGCAGGGCATCCATGTCGCGCATTTCGTGATCGACGGCGGCATCCGCAGCGCCGCCCGCACCGAGCCCGCCGACAAACCGGATTCGATGCTCGATCCCGACGCGATTGCGTTGAGCTACTGGAACGTGCTGCAACAGCCGCGCAGCGCCTGGACCTGGGAGCTGGAATTGCGGCCCTGGGTTGAGAAGTTTTGAGATGACGGATATCATGCAACAGGCGTAGGGTGGACAAGGGCGCCCTTGCGCCGTGCCCACTCTCGGCACTCTGGTCGCGGTGGTGGGCACACTAAGCCTTGCCCACCCTACGAAGCCAAACATGAGCACCATGGGGAGCGAAATGACCGCTGACATCAAGATCGAGACCGGCACCGACGAACTGCTCTGCGTAATCCGCGACCGCGTCGCCGTCATCACGCTGAACCGCCCGGATGCCCGCAACTCGCTGTCGGACACGCTGACGCCGGCGCTGCGCACGATGATCCGGACTTGCGGCGAGAACCCCGAGGTCGGCGTGCTGCTCGTGACCGGCGCCGGCAAGGCGTTCTGCGCCGGCGGCAACGTCAAGGGCATGGGCGCCAACCGCGACCCGAAGAAGCTCGAAATGTCCTATGAGGACAAGGTCGCGGATCTGCAGGAGCGCCAGCGCCTGCTGACCGGCGCGCTCGCCTCGGTGCGCAAGCCGACCATCGCCGCCCTGCCCGGCCCCGCGGTCGGCGCCGGGCTTGCGATCGCGATGGCCTGCGACATCCGGATCGCGGCGCAATCGGCCTTCGTCTCGACCGGTTACTTGCGCGTGGCGCTGAGCGGCGATTACGGCATGGCCTGGCTGTTGACGCGCCTGGTCGGCACTTCGCGCGCCCGCGAACTGATGTTCACCTCGGAGAAGGTCGATGCCGCGAGGTGCGAGCAGATCGGCCTCGTCAACCGCGTGGTGCCGGACGAGACGCTGCAGGACGAGGCGTTCGCGCTCGCGAAGTCGATCGCCGAAGGTCCGACCCTGGCGCTGCGCTACATGAAGGACAATCTCGACGAGGCACTGCTGTTCGACTTCGCCACCGCGCGCGACCACGAGGCCGAGCGTCTGATCCGCCTCACCACGACCGCCGATCACAAGGAGGCGGTGCAGGCCTTCATCGAGAAGCGCAAGCCGGTGTTCCGGGGCAGCTAGGCGCGTTCGCGTGCGCATGGACGCCTCCGTCAAAGTCCTCACCCCGGAGCGATGGGCCGATATCGACAAGCTGTTCAGCGAAGGTGCCGTGACACGGCGATGCTGGTGCATGTATTGGCGCATCGGCGCCCGGTACCGCCGGCAACAGCCGTCGATCAATCGAGCAGCCTTCAACAAGACTGTTAGGAAGGGGCCGCCGCCGGGACTTCTCGCCTATGTCGGCGGCCAACCTGCGGGTTGGTGCCAGATCGGCAGCCGCGACGCGTTGCCCTACATGCAACAGTCCTGGCGGCTGCGTTCACCTGATGACGTTCCTGTCTGGGCGATTTCCTGCTTCTACATCGGAAAGGATTTTCGTCGGCACGGGATCGCTGCCCGCTTGACCGAGAGTGCGATCGATTTGGCCCGAAGCAACGGAGTACCTGCGATCGAGGCGTACCCGATCGACCGATCAGCGTCTCCCAGTTCATCAAGCACGGGATTTGTAACGACGTTTGAACGGCTGGGGTTCAAACACGTGCCTTCGCCATCGCCCGAACGGCCTATCATGCGGCTGTATCTGCAGAAGCTGTAACGCGGGAGAAAAGGGCCCGGTTCTGGAGGGGCCAGAACCGGGCCTAGTCAATCAAACCGCAAGCGAGGACATCACGGCCGAGCGGGAAGTGGCGGCAAGCCGCCAGCTGGCACAGGGAATGTCTTGCGGTTCGACATGGATTTCCTTCGCAAAGCGCACCAGCTTCCAGTCGCCGGGGCTTGCCGCGAAGGCGTAGTCGGATTTGCGGGCGAGGCCGATCATCGTCGCGTTGGAACGCAGCGTGTCGCCGAAGATGCGCTCGGCTCCGAAGGACGCCGCACGGCATTCGAGATTCTTGAGCAGCGCCTTGCCGATGCCGTGGCCCTGCCACCGGTCATCGATCGACAGGCCGAACTCGACGCTCGACGTATCGGCATGGAAGGCGTAGCGGGCTTCGCCGACGATGGTCTCGAAACCATCGACCAGCATCGTCGCGACCACCGTGAACCGGTCAGCCTCGCCGACATGAACGAAACGCTCGAGCTCCGTCTTCGGCAGCTCGCTCAACGCGCCGAGGAAGCGGTTGTAACGGGAGCCCGCGGAGAGCGAGCGGATATAGTTCTGCAGCTCCTCGCGGTCGCGCGGCTCGACGAAGCGCACCTTGATCTCGCTGCCGTTCTTGGCGCGCAGCACGTCAGAGTATTGCTTGAGATCGTCGAGATGCAGCGCAGTCATGACACGCTCCTCGGGTGAAAATTAGCCGGCGCCCCTCGACAGAGGCAGCGCCGGCGATGGCGGCCCTTCAGGCCCGCCAGAACGGCTTCTCGGTCTCGAACACGATGTCGCTGCGGGACATGCCGATGTCGTGCAGGTCGCGCTCGGTCCACTGCGACAGCTCGCGGCGGCGCTCATAGCGCTCCCACCAGACGTGAAGGGTCTCGCCGACCTGATTCAAAAGGCCTGATGCTTGGTGATCCAGCGTATGATGATTTGTCATCGATTCATGGGTGAAAATGGACATTTGCGGCTCCTATCGGTAACCTGTTGGCGGTAATATCTGCGCCATTCGGCCCGTTCACAAACGACACTTTGTACCGCTTCGCATGAATTAAAGTCATGTATTGGGAGGCATTGAGGGGATGACCAGCCGGCTGCCTTCGCTGAATGGTCTGCGGGCGTTCGAGGCCGCGGCACGGCACATGAGCTTCACGCTGGCGGCGTCCGAATTGAACGTGACGCAGACCGCGATCAGCCATCAGATCCGGCGCCTCGAGGAGGAACTCGGCGTCCGCCTGTTCATCCGCCAGAACCGCTCGCTGAGCCTGACGCCGGAGGCTGCCGAATACCTTCCCGGCGTCCGCGCCGCCTTCAATGACCTCAGGCTCGCGACCGACCGTTTGCTACGCCGGGACGACGATCACGTGCTGACCGTCTCCACATTGGCATCGCTCGCGGCCAAGTGGCTGCTGCCGCGCCTGTCGGCGTTCCAGGAGGCGCATTCGGGCATCGACGTCCGCATCACCACCTCGACCAGCCTGGTCGACTTCCAGCGCGACAAGGTCGACGCCGCGATCCGCTATGGCCGCGGCCAATGGGCGGGCCTGCGCGCCGACTGGCTGATGGCGGACGAGCTGTTTCCGGTGTGCAGCCCGTCGCTGCTGCAGGGAACCAAGCCGCTGAAATGCCCCGAGGACCTCAGGGATCACGTGCTGCTGCACACCAGCAACGCCAACAGCGACGACTGGCGGCTGTGGCTGACCGCAGCAGGCCTGCCGACCGACATTTCCAAGCAGCCGGGTGTGACCTTCGACCTGCTGTTCGTGACGCTGCAGGCCGCGATCGACGGCATCGGCATTGCGATGGGCCGCACCTCCTATGTGCAGGACGACATCGCCAAGGGCCGCCTCATAGTTCCCTTCAAGATTGCGCTGCCGGCCGACGCCGGGTTCTACCTGGTCACGCCGCAGGGCCGTGCTGATTCACCGAAGCTCTCCGCATTCCGCTCCTGGCTCGGCGCCGCGGCGCACTCGGCGTCGTGATGCGGCGCCCCCTTCGCTCGTAAGCGCCTCAGGCGATTTCCATCTACGGCTTTTTTCCAATGGCTCCTGCGAGATTTCGGGTTGGTCGCGCCGGACCGGCGTGCCAAATTGCCGCATATGGCAGGTAACTGCCTTGGCCGACGAAGCAATTTGCGCCGGCCGTTTCGTCACGGGGAGGAAAGGGCGCTATGTCGCAGTCGAGTCCATCGCAAGTACCGCAAATCAAGTCACGTCTCGGCGCGATCCTGCGCGCGACCAGCGGCAATTTCCTCGAGCAATTCGACTTCTTCCTGTTTGGCTTCTATGCGCAGGCGATTGCGAAGGCCTTCTTCCCCTCCGAGAACGAGACCGCCGCACTGCTCAACGCCTTCGGCGTGTTCTGGCTCGGCGCGCTGATGCGCCCGGTCGGCGCGATCGTGCTCGGCGCCTACATCGACAAGATCGGCCGCCGCAAGGGCCTGATCGTGACGCTGTCGATCATGGCGATCGGCACCGTGGTGATCGCGATCTGCCCGACCTATGCGACGATCGGCATTGCCGCGCCGATCATCGTTCTGCTCGCGCGCCTGCTGCAGGGATTCTCCGCCGGCGTCGAGCTCGGCGGCGTGTCGGTCTACCTTGCGGAGATCGCGACGCCCGGCAATCGCGGCTTCTATACCTCGTTCCAGTCGGCGAGCCAGCAGGTCGCGATCTTCGTCGCCTCCATCCTCGGCTTCATCCTGAGCGAGAGCATGCCGGCCGCGACCGTCGCGGCCTGGGGCTGGCGCATCCCGTTCTTCGTCGGCTGCCTGATCATTCCGGTGATCTTCTTCCTCCGCCGGACGCTGGAGGAGACGCCGGCATTCCTGGCGATGAAGCATCATCCGACCGCACGCGAAGTGTTCGCGTCGGCGCTCGCCAACTGGCGCATCGTCATCCTCGGCATGATGATCGCCGTGCTGACCACGACGACCTTCTATTTCGTCACCGTCTACACGCCGACCTTCGGCAAGACCGTACTGAAACTGTCGACCCAGGACGCGCTGCTGGTGACGCTGCTGGTTGCGGTGACCAACTTCATCTGGAATCCGGTTGGCGGTGCGCTGTCCGACCGGGTCGGCCGCAAGCCGGTGCTGCTCGCGATTGCCGGTCTGTCCCTCGTGACCGCCTATCCGGCACTGCATTGGCTCGTCACCGAGCCGACTTTCGGCAAGATGCTTGCGGTCGAGATGATGTTCTCGTTCTATTTCGGCGTCTACAGCGGCACCATGCTCGGCGCGCTGGTCGAGATCGTGCCGGCGCATGTCCGAACCACCTGCTTCTCGCTGGCCTTTGCGCTTGCGGCCGGCCTGTTCGGCACCTTCACGCCGTTCGCTTCGACCTGGCTGATCGACAAGACCGGCGACAAGGCCTCGCCCGGCTACTGGCTGATGTGCGCCGCGGCGCTCGGCATCGTCGCCGCGCTGATCGTTTATCGCGGCGGCCAGACCATCGAGCAGCGCGAGACAGTTGCGGCCTGAGATCGCGTATGCATTCGGGGCAGGCCGATCGCCTGCCCCGGCATGTTGCTTTCCATGCCAACAACGATCACAAGAACGCATGGTTGATCTGACACGCAGGTTCGACGTGCTGGTGATCGGCGGCGGCAACGCCGCCCTTTGCGCTGCGATCAGCGCACGGCGCGCCGGCGCCTCGGTGCTCGTGCTGGAAGGCGCCCCGAAATTCTACCGCGGCGGCAACACCCGCCACACCCGCAACATGCGCTGCGCCCATGACGCGGCGACCGAGATCCTCACCGGTCCCTACACCGAAGAGGAGTTCTGGAAGGATTTGCTGCTGGTGACCGGCGGCCAGACCGACGAGGAACTGGCCCGCTTCATGATCCACGAGTCCAAGGACATCCTGAACTGGATCGTCGAGCAGGGCGTACGTTGGCAGCCCTCGCTCGGCGGAACGCTCAGCCTCGGCCGCACCAACTCGTTCTTCCTCGGCGGCGGCCGCGCGATGCTGAACGCGCTCTATCGCACCGCCGAGGAGCTCGGCGTCGACATCCTCTACAATGCCGAGGTGATCGATCTGAATATCGAGCACGGCATGTTCCTCTCGGCGCAGCTGAAGCAGCCGGTCGGTGGCAGGACCGAAGTGCGCGCCTCGACGCTGGTCGCGGCCGCCGGCGGCTTCGAGGCCAACATCGAATGGCTGAAGCAATATTGGGGCGAGGCCGCCGACAATTTCCTGATCCGCGGCACGCCGTATAATCGCGGCACGATCCTCAAGATGCTGCTGGCCAAGGGCGTGCAGGAGATCGGCGATCCGACGCAGTGCCATGCGGTTGCGATCGACGCCCGCGCGCCGAAGTTCGACGGCGGCATCATCACGCGCCACGACTCGGTGGTGTTCGGCATCGTCGTCAACAAGCATGCCGAGCGTTTCTACGACGAAGGTGAGGACATCTGGCCGAAGCGCTATGCGATCTGGGGCCGCCTGGTCGCAGCGCAACCGGACCAGATCGCCTACATCATTTTCGACTCGACCGTGGTGACCAGCTTCATGCCGACGCTGTTTCCGCCGATCGCGGGCGCGACCATCGCCGAGCTCGCCGGCAAGCTCAAACTCGACGCCGCCGCGCTGGAAAAGACCATCACCGAATTCAACGCCGCGGTGCAGCCTGGCACCTTCGATCACACCATCCTCGACGACTGCCGTACCGAAGGCATCACGCCGGCCAAGACGCATTGGGCGCGCAAGATCGAGACGCCGCCCTATCTCGCCTATCCGGTGCGGCCCGGCATTACCTTCACCTATCTCGGCACCCGCGTGAACAAGCAGGCGCGCATGCTGATGCAGGACGGCAAGCCGTCCGCCAACATGTTCGCGGCCGGCGAGATCATGGCCGGCAACGTGCTCGGCAAGGGCTACGCCGCCGGCATCGGCATGACCATCGGCAGCGTGTTCGGCCGCGTCGCCGGCCGGGAAGCGGCGAAGAATGCGCGGAACTAAGTCTCGCACCTTGCTTACCTCGCCCCGCTTGCGGGGAGAGGTCGTATCGCATCGAAGATGCGATACGGGTGAGGGGGAGTCTCCAAGAGCGCGGTGCTGGGAGAGCCCCTCTCATCCCGACCTTCCGCCCGCACGCGGGCAGAAGGGGAAGATCGGAGGACACATGTCACGGCTTGCAATCGCTGCGGTTACCCTGATGGCATCGGCCGCGACCTACGCCGCCGAGCCGATCGCGCTGCGCGACATGGGCTCGTTCCACGTCGGCGGCCGTCTCGTCGAAATCAGCGGCAAGCCGGTCAAGGACGTCACCTTCACGCCCGGCGGAGTGCCCGCAAAAGTCGATCCGAACGGCACCTACCAGGTCGAGCAGATGTACGTGCAGTACTTCCTGCCGCAAAACGAAAAAGGCGCCTATCCGCTGCTGCTGTGGCATGGCGGCGGACTGACCGGCGTCACCTATGAGACGACGCCGGACGGCCGCGAGGGCTGGCTGAACTATTTCCTGCGCAAGGGCTGGAGCGTCTACAATTCGGACGCGGTCGAGCGCGGCCGCGCCGGCTGGGCGCAATACCCCGATATCTTCAAGGGCGAGCCGGTGTTCCTCACCACGTCGAATCCGTTCCAGCGGTTTCGGATCGGCGACGGCCCCGACTCCTATGATCCGGATCCCGCCAAGCGCAAGCTGATGCCAGGCAGCCAGTTCCCGAACGCGGGCTACGAGAATTTCGTCAAGCAGAACGTGCCGCGCTGGACCACGACCGATGACGCGACCATCGCGGCCTACATCGCCGAGATCGATCGCGTCGGCCCCTGCATCATCCTGTTCCACAGCCAGGCCGGCACATTCGGCTTCAAAGTTGCACAGGCGCGGCCCGACAAGGTCAAGGCGCTGATCGCGATCGAGCCGGCCGGCGTCGGCGATCCCGCCAAGGTCGACGCGTTGAAGAACATCCCGACGCTGATGGTCTATGGCGATTACATCGAGCGGGATTCGCGCTGGCCCAAGATCCGCGCCACCGGTGGTGCCTTCGCCGACGCCATCAGCGCCGCCGGCGGCAGCGCGGATGTGGTCGACCTGCCCAAGGTCGGGATCAAGGGCAATTCGCACATGATGATGATGGACAAGAACAATGCCGAGGTCGCCGGCCTGATCCAGACATGGCTGGAAGGCAAAGGGCTGACCAAGAAGTAACATAGCGTTTTCAAGCGAAGTGGACACCGGTTCGCGTCAGGAAAACGCGTCAAACAAAGAGCAACACGCGATGCACGGGACGAGGACATTGCAGGAAGCCGACCGTTTGATGACGGTGTGCAATTCCTGCCGCTATTGCGAGGGGCTGTGCGCGGTGTTTCCTGCGATGGAGATGCGCCGCGCCTTCTCCGACGGCGACCTCAACTACCTCGCCAATCTCTGCCATTCCTGCGGCGCCTGCTACACCGATTGCCAGTTCTCGCCGCCGCATGAATTCAACGTCAACGTGCCGAAGACGCTGGCGGTGGCACGCGCCGAGTCCTACGCTGCCTATGCCTGGCCGCGCGCGTTCTCCGGCGCGTTCGCCCGCAACGGCCTCGTCATCAGCTTGATCGCGGCGCTCAGCGTCGCGGCCTTCATCTTCGGCTTCGCCGCGCTCAACGACCGCGGCGTGCTCACCGGCATCCACACCGGCCCCGGCGCGTTCTACAAACTGATGCCGCACAACGCCATGGCGCTGCTGTTCGGCCTCGCTTTGCTGTACGCGATCCTGGCGCTGGCGATGGGCGTGCGCGCGTTCTGGCGCGATATCGGCGAACCGGTCGGCATGACGACGGATACGAAATCGCTGTTGCAGGCAGTCCGCGACGCCGGCGAGCTACGTTATCTCGACGGCGGCGGCGTCGGCTGCTTCAACGAGGACGACCATCCGACCGACCGCCGCAAGCTGTATCACCACTTCACTTTCTACGGCTTCGCGCTGTGCTTCGCCGCGACCTGCGTCGGCACGCTCTACCACTACCTTTTCGCGCGCGAGGCGCCCTATGCGTGGTGGGACCTGCCGGTGGTGCTCGGCACGCTCGGTGGCATCGGCCTCGTGGTCGGGCCCATTGGACTCTTGTCGGAGAAATGGAAGCGCGACCGCGTGCTGGTCGACGAGCAGGCCAAGGGCATGGACAGCGCGTTTATCCTGATGCTGTTCCTGACCAGCATCAGCGGCCTCGCCTTGCTGCTGTGGCGTGAGACCGCCGCGATGGGCCCGCTGCTGGCGCTGCATCTCGGCGTGGTATTCGCGCTGTTCATCACCATGCCCTACGGCAAATTCGTTCACGGCATCTACCGCTTCGTCGCGCTGGTGCGCTATGCCCGGGAACGGCGGATGATGGCGGAGTGACTTCTCCCGTCATTCCGGGGCACGCCGCCCGAACTCGGGTTTACCCGAGTTCGGCAGATGTTAAGTGTCCAAGTCGGCAACAGCCGACTTGGATGGCGTGAGCCCGGAATCCATCAGGCCACACAAACAACCGGAAAAATGGATTCCGGGCTCACCGCTTCGCGGCGCCCCGGAATGACGATTAGCTACAGGTCGACCACCACGTAGTCGCTTTCCACCGCAACCTTGATGGTCTCGGCGACATACGGGCCCTTCACCACATTGGTGCCCGGCTCGACACTGACAGGATAGGCGCGCACGCGGAAGCGGCGCGGATCACAATAGGACTGGCCGGTGCGGATATCGAACTCCCAGCCGTGCCAGGGGCACCGCAGAATCTCGCCGAGTTTTGTATACTCGATCTCGCCCGGATCGGAGGACGACGCGAGCCCGATCAGCGGCCCTTCGCATAGCGCCGCACCTTGGTGCGGGCAGCGGTTCAACAGGCCGAAGAACTCACCCTTGACGTTGAAGACGGCGATCGGCCGCCCGTCGATCTCGAGGAACTTTCGCGAACCCGGCGGCAGTTCGTCCACCGGGGCAATCACATGACGCGCCATCTATGAGATACCGTAAAGCTGCTTCGCATTGTCGAGATAGAACGCTTGCCGGTTGGCGTCGCTGACGCCGGCCGGCAGCACGCGCGACGGCTCGTCGTAATCCCAATGCGGGTAGTCGGTCGCGAACAACAGCTTGTCCCAGCCGATCCACTCGATGGTCTGGAATAGATGGTCGCGGCTCTCCGGGTCCTCCATCGGCTGCGTCGTCCACCAGATGTGATCGCGGATATACTCCGACGGCTTGCGTTTCAAATGCGGCACCTCGCTGTGCAGCCGCGCGAACACCTTGTCGAGCCGCCACGCCAGCGACGGCGCCCAGCCGAAGCCGGCCTCGACCATCACCATCTTCAGGTTCGGGAAGCGTTCGAACACGCCTTCGAGCACGAGGCTCGCCAGCGCGGTCTGCTGGCACTGCGAATGGCCGACCATCTCCTCGATGTAGTGGCTTGGCCAGCCCGAGGCGGTGATCGGGTTGCCGCCGAAGCCGAAGGCATGCACGCCGATCGGGAGACCCACTTCCTGGGCCGCCTCATAGATCGGCCAGTAGCGGCGCTGGCCGAGCGGCTCGACATTGCGGCTCAGCAGCAGCACCTGGACGAAATTGCTGTCGCCGGCGCGCTTGCGGATCTCGGCCGCGGCCGAGGCGCCATCCTCATTGGCGACGACGACCGAGCCCTTCAGCCGGGAGTCCTTGCTGGTCCATTTCTCGATCTGCCAGTCGTTGATCGCCGCGCAGACCGCGCCGGCGAGATCCTGGTTGCGGAGTCCCTGTCCGGTGGCGAGCGGGTTGAGCACGCCGAGCGCGACATTGTTGGGATCGAGATGCTGCTTCTGCATGAAGGACAGCGACGAGCCCTGCGGGCCGCCTTCCGGCGGATAGGCATCGCGGCGCGACGCGTTCGGTTGCGCCTTCGGATAGGGCGGCCCTTCCATCATGCCCTGATAGGCCTGGATGCCGAAGGTTTCGAGATGCGCGTGCCAGCGCTTGGCCAGATAAGGATACAACTCGTCCTTGGTCGCGCGTGCCGGATGGATGTCACAATCCGCGATCGCGGTCTTGATGCCGGTGGACGATGCGGCTTCCGGGCGTTCCCGAATCTGGATGTTCATCGCGTCGTCTCCTTGTCAGTTCTGGGCATGATCTTGTCCGAAAACCGGGGGCCGCTTTTCGGTATCATGCGCCACCTTCAGGCGCGGATAGGTCGCATGCGGATTGTCGATTATGATCTTGCGGACCAGGTCGGGCGACAACCCCGGCGGCAGCACCTCGTCACCGTCGAATTGCCAGTGCGGGTAGTCTGATGAGAATAGGAGCAATTCGTCCGACTGCATATGGTCGAACAGCCGATTCAGCGTCTCAGGTTCCGGCGGAGCATCGACCGGTTGCAGCGAGAAGCGGATGTTGCTACGCACAATCTCCAGCGGCGGCCGGTCGACCCACGGCGTTTCCATGCGCACGCCGCGCCAGAATTTGTGTAGCCGCCACAGGAACGGCGGCAGCCAGGTGAAGCCGGATTCCAGCATCACCATCTTCAGCTTCGGGTGGCGCGCGAACACACCCTCGACGATCAAGCTGGTGAGCTGGGTCTGGAACGCCTGCGCCTGCGCGACATAGTCCTCGATGTGGTAGGAGCCCCAGCCGACCGAGCTCGGCGGGTTATGATAGGCACTGCCGGCATGGATGCCGATCGGCAGGCCAAGTCGCTCGGCCGCGGCGTAGATCGGCCAGTAGTGGCGCTTGCCGAGCGGCATGTCGCCCATCACGAGCATCAGCACCTGCACGAAACGCTTGTCCTGCGCACAGCGCTCGATCTCGGCGACCGCCTTCTCGATGCTCTGCACGGGGATCACGATCGAGCCGCGCAGGCGATCGTCCTTGTCGAGCCATTCCTTGACCAGCCAGTCGTTCAGCGCACGGCAGAACGCATCGGCCATGTCCTCGGAGAACACCATCTGCACGCCGTAGAGCGGATTGCAGATTCCGTAGGCCGTGCCGAACCTGTCGAGTGCCTGGTGCTGCATGTCGGCGAGGCTCGAGCCCGGCTTGCCTTGTGCGGGCCGCCAGTCCGGCCGCGACGAGATCGGCGAATTGGTCGGGTAGGATTGCGAGATCAGGTCGGTCATGCCGCGCGTCGTCACCTGGTCGCGCCAGTAGTCGTTCAAATACGGCAGCAGGCTGGTGAGATGAGGCACGGCGGGATGCAGATCGCAATCCACGCCGCCCGCGATCGGCGACGTCATGGTGTTTCCTCGGCTCCGCGCACGCTCACAACACCTTGTGAGGCACAGCTTGATTATTGTCCGATATTCAAGCAGGCCGGGCCGCGATCCGCAACTCGGCAGGGACCGATGTGATGTGCTAGGAAGGCAGAACGCCCTCCAGGAATTTCATGGCAAGCAACGAGAAAGAGCGCCGATGAACGCACTCACATCCATCGCTGAACAGGTCGCCGCCAAACTGATCGCGAACAAGCAGACGATTGCGGTTGCGGAATCATCCACCGGCGGGCTGATCTCGGCATCGCTGCTCGCAGTACCGGGCGCGTCGGCCTACTTCCTCGGCGGCGGTGTGATCTACACCCGCGATGCGCGGCGCGCGTTGATGGATATTCCGGACGACGCAATGCGCGGGCTCCGCTCGTCGTCTGAACCCTATGCGCAGCTGCTTGCGCGCCAGATCCGCGAACGGCTGTCGACCGATTGGGGCTTGTCGGAGACCGGCGCCGCCGGCCCGACCGGGAACCGCTACGGCGATGCCGCCGGCTACAGCTGCATGGCGGTCGCAGGTTCCAGGCAGCAGGTGATCACATTGGAGACCGGAAGCAGCGACCGGCAGGCCAACATGCAGGCGTTCGCGAAGGCGGCGCTGGAGTTGTTGTTGAGGAATTTGTCGCAATAAATTCCCCGTCGTCCCGGCGAAAGCCCTAGGGCATGCACAGATCTCTGAGGGACCATCCAGCGGCTGCGGCGTGGAAGTATTGCAGGCCGTGTTTCATAGTGATGGGGCCCGGCGGTTTGGACGATGGATAGCCGTCCCAGCCGCCGAGCCGGCCGATAATCCAGGCGGCCCAAGCGAGGCTGTCAGGCGGGTGCGGGTTTCTCAGCCGCTTGCTTTGGGCTTCGAGGTTGCGATTGAGGGCGGCAAGTGTAGCGACTTCCCCAGCATTGAAGGCAATTCGGACAGACTGGTTGTCGCGACCATCGCGCGCCTGCACAAGCTGAAGGGAGATGACTGCCGCCTTGGCCGCGATCGCGACCAGCTTGAGAAGCCGCTCGGCGGTCCCGATCTGACTGTCTTCGAGCTTGAGGCCTTGTGTCTTCAAGATGCGGAAGAACTGCTCGATCAGCCACCGCCGCTTGTACCATTCGATAATGCGCCAGGCCTCTTCTGCATTCGTCACCGGATGCGTGGTGAGCAGCCGCCAGTGCAGCGGCTCGATCCCGGCCTGCGGCTCGATCTCGCGCACATCGACCAGGATCAAGGGTAGGCTTTTCGGCAGATGGCGCAGGAACTTGGTTTGCGGTCGGGCCAGTTCGACGGCGCCGAAGCGCAGATCGAGAAGCGCAGCCCGCTCAGGCCGTTGTGCTCGCGCAGGCAATACGATGGTCCGTTGTTCGATGCTGGTCATGGCCTCGCTGGCCGCATACAGGCCACAGCCATCCGCCAGCTTGCGATCATGCATGCTCCGGGCAATGACGTGGAACTGGTGTTCTGCGGCGCAGGCGTAGAGCGCGAAGATGTCGCTCTCGCGGTCGCCCAGCATGGTCACCATCGCAGCCTTCGCCAACAGCGGCTTGGCTGCCAGAGCGGTCGCGATCCAGCGTTGCGATTCTTTGTCCTTCAGATCGCGATTGTCGTGCGAGACGGTGCGGCGGCCCTGGCGGGTCCAGATCTCGCCGTGCAACAGGCCAAGGCAGCAGCCGCTTTCCGCGTCTGCGGCCAGCATCGGGTGCAGCAACACCCCGCGGGTGTTGCCATGACCGATCTCGCCCAAGCCACGCCGGTTTTGTGCCTTGGTGGCAAAATTGATCTCGCTGGTATCCTGGATCGCCAGCACATGGCGGCCTTCGGCCGCCATTACCGTACCATCGCTCCAGCTTTCGATTATCCGCGTCGTCGTCACCTTGGCATTGCCGAGAAAGCGGTTGAAGCGCACCTCCCGGGCACGCATGCCTCCTGCCAGCCGTCGCAGGCAGACATCCTTGCCCGCGACCATGCATTCGACGAGCGCCGCCCCCCTTTATCGAGGCGGAGATCCCCGAACCGACCTAATGACCAGTCAATTTGCGCCAGCATGTCGACACCTCCGCCAAAGCCGAAGTGCCGCAATATGAATCACACGAAATACCGATTCGGGAATCCCCACCCAACTAGATGTGTGCATGCCCTAGGGCGAAAGCCGGGACGACGGGTGGGGATATTCGCGAAAACCCTACTTCTCGCGGAACGAGCGCATGAACTGGTCGTGCAACGGCTTCATCAGATACGACAGCATGGTGCGGTCGCCGGTCTGGACGAAGGCTTCCACCGGCATGCCGGGGATGATCTTGACCTCGCTGCCGAGGCGCGCGACTTCCTCCGGCGGCATCGAGACGCGGATCGTGTAGTAGCTCTGCCCGGTGCGCTGATCGGTGTTGACGTCGGCGGAGACGCGGGTGACGACGCCATTCAACTCCGGCGTGGTGCGCTGGTTGAAGGCGGAGAGCCGTAGCACGGTCTTCTGTCCGACCTGAAGCTTGTCGATGTCCTGCGGATTGACCTTGGCCTCGACCGACAGGTCGTCGGCCCTCGGCACGATCATCATGATGGCATCGCCCGCGGTGATGACGCCGCCGACGGTGTGGACGGTCGACTGCAGCACCACGCCATCCTGCGGCGCGCGGATCTCGATACGACGGAGCTGATCCTCGGCGGTCACCTTGCGCTCGACGAACTCGCCGATCTTGTCGTTGGTCTCGCGCAGGTCCTTCGAGACCTCCGACAGCATGTCCTTGTCGACCTGGATGATCTGCAGCTCGGTCTCGGTGATCTTGCCCTTGGCCTGGGCGCGCGAGGCGATGTACTGCGCGCGCTCGCCGGAGAGCCGCGCCGCGTCGCGCTCCAGCGTGGTCAGGCGGGTGAGCTGCACCAGATGCTGCTCGTAGAGCTGGCGGACGCCGACCAGCTCCTGCTGCACCAGCGCGATCTCCTTGTCCTTGGCAGCCTCCTGCGCCTGCAGGCCGGAGATCTCCTCGTTGAGCTGGGTGACCCGCTCGCGCAACTGCGCCTTCTGGCCGGTGCGGCCGTTGACCCGCACCTCGAACAGCTTGGTCTCGCTCGCCATGATATCGCGAACGTCGGGATCCCTGGCCTGCTCGGTGAGCTGCGGCGGAAACGCGATCTTGTCGAGGCCTTGCTGTTCGGCCTGGAGCCGGGCCGCGCGCGCGTAGAGGCCGTTCAGCGTCTTGACCACGATCGCAAGGCTCGCCTTGACGACAGTCTCGTCGAGGCGCACGACGACGTCGCCCGCCTTGACCGTGTCGCCGTCGCGCGCCAGGATTTCGCCGACGACGCCGCCGGTCGGATGCTGCACCTTCTTGACGTTGGTATCGACCACCACCGAGCCCGGCGCGATCAGCGCGCCCGAGATCGGCACCGTCGCCGCCCAGCCGCCGACACCACCGCCCAGCACCAGCACCACGGCGAGGCCGACCACGAGGTGCTTCCTGATCGAAGCATGTGCATTGCGCGGTTGATCGGTCATGCGGGCGCTCGTGCGGTCGCTCATGACTTGGCCGCCCCGGCATCGGCGACGATCTTGATCGGCGTCGGCACCGGCGGCGCGGCGCGCTGAAGCACCTGCGCCAGCACGGTTTCCTTCGGGCCGAAGGTCTGCATGCGGCCGTCCTTCAGCACCAGCAGCTGGTCGACCCCCTCGATGCCGATCGGCCGGTGCGCGACCACGATGACGATGGCGCCGCGCTCGCGGGCGCCGCGCACCGCGCGGGTCAGCGCCTCGTCGCCTTCGCTGTCGAGGTTGGAGTTCGGCTCGTCCAGCACGATCAGGAACGGATTGCCGTAGAGCGCGCGCGCCAGCGCGACGCGCTGCGCCTGGCCGGCGGAGAGCGCGGTGCCCTGCTCGCCGACCTGGGTATCGTAGCCCTCGCGCATCTTGATGATCATCTCATGCACGCCGGCCTCCTTGGCCGCCGCGATGATGCCGTCGGACTTGGCGTCGGGATCGAACCGGCAGATGTTCTGCGCGACGCTGCCGGCGAACAGTTCGACGTCCTGCGGCAGATAGCCGACATGGCGGCCGAGCTCGTCCGACGACCATTGATCGAGCGCGGCGCCGTCGAGCCGCACCTTGCCGCGTGCCGGCACCCAGACGCCGACCAGCGCCCGGATCAGCGACGACTTGCCGGACCCGCTCGGGCCGATCACGCCGACGCCGCTGCCGGCTTCGACGGCGAAGCTGACGTCCTGCACGATGGGGCGCTGGTCGCCCGGCGCGACCATGGTCACCGCCTCGACCGCGAGTTTCTTCTTCGGCGCCTGCAGCAGGGTCTGCTCCGGCCGCGCCGGAATCTGCTGCAGCAGGCGGTTGAGGCGCTGCCAGCTCTGCCGCGCGGCGACGAAGCTCTTCCAATGCGCGATCGCGAGATCGACCGGCGCCAGCGCCCGCGCGCTCAGGATCGAGCCGGCAATGATGATGCCGCCGGTGGCCTCCTGGTGGATCACGAGATAGGCACCGACCGCGAGCACGGCCGACTGCAGCATCATGCGCAGCACCTTCGCGACCGCACCGAGCCCGCCGGTGACGTCGCTGGCACGCTGGTTGCCGGACAGATACTCCTCGTTGGCCTCGTTCCAGCGCTTGTTCATCCGCCCGGCCATGCCCATCGCCACCAGCACTTCGGCGTTGCGGCGGCTGGAGACGGCGAGATCGTTGCGCCGCGACGCGAGCGACATCGCCTCCCTGGCCGGCGTGCGCGACATGTATTCGGTGATCAGCGTCAGCGTCACCAGGATGATGGCGCCGACCAGCGCCGTGACGCCGAGCAGCCAGTGGAACGCGAAGCAGATCAGCATGTAGAACGGCAGCCAGGGCAGATCGAAGAACGCACCTGGACCCATGCTGCCGAGGAAGGAGCGCACATTGTCGAGGTCGCGCAGCGGCTGCAGACCCTCGCTGCGATTGCCGGCTATCAGCGGCAACCGCACGATGGTGTCGAACACCCGCGCATTGAGCGCTTCGTCGAGCGAGGTGCCGACGCGGCCGAGGATCCGCCCGCGCAACAGATCGAGCACGCCCTGGGCGATGTAGAGCACGGCCGCGATGACGACGAGGCCGACCAGGGTCGGCACGCTGCGACTCGGCAGCACCCGGTCGTAGACCTGCAGCATGAACATCGAACCTGTCAGATACAGCAGGTTGATCATGCAGCTGATGAGGCCGACGCCGATGAAGGCACTGCGGCATGCGCGCAGCGCCTCAGCCAGTTCGGAACGCCGGACAGCGGGCGCGGCTGCCATAAAAAAGATCTCTGCAAAACGAAAGAGTTACGTGATCACCACGTTGTACAGGCGTTTGCGACCACCGTCCATTTCAAGTCGCGCCGACCAAAGCACGGTTCGCGGGCTATTTTTGTGATCCCACAGACAGTTGACGGAATAAACAGGGTTAACCGGCCGCGGAACCCGGGCTTGCGGCGGACGCGCTTCTCGGAAAGGGCACGAGAACGACCGACATCGAGACCCGGCCGATCTCGCCATCGACATCGAGCAGCACCCCGCTGCCGACGCCGAGCCCGGCCTCCGGGCGCCAGCGGGCCTCGGCACGAACACCGATCCACGCGCCCCGCGGCGGCCTGAACAGCTGCACTGTGAGGTTCGGATTGGGATCGGCCACCACGTTCTGCACCGGGCGCGCGATGCCATGGGTCCAGTCGGCCGGACCGAGCACGCGTGCGAGCGGGCCGGCATCCGCAATCACGTCGTGATGCATGCGGAACCAGGCGACGTCGCCGCCGGCGCGGGCTTCCATCGCGTCCATGAACCAGCTGCGGCCGTGGACGGCGTGCGGGCGGCGCAGCGGAAAGCGCATCGGATCGATCTAGTCGGCCGCGCCGGCCTGAAAACCGGGGACCTCGGCCGCACGTTCGCGCGACAGCGTCACCCGCACGGTCGCGCAAGGCTGCGGCTCCCCCGCCGGCCAGAGTGTGTTGTCGACGACGCTGACCCGGCCGCCTTCGGTCACCACGGTGACATGCGTGCGCAACTCCGCCATCGGTGTCGGCCGCAGGAACCAGGCCGACGCCGAGATCGCGACGCCCCAGTTGCGCGCATTGGCGATGGCCTCGACCTCGGCAGTCAGGAGGCTTGCGACCGCGCCGCCCTGAAGGCCAGCAAACGGCCCGGCCGCCAGCGCGGCGGGCCTCCAGTGATGCGGCGTGGCTGCAGGTTCGAAGATGGCCAAGGCGAATGGTCCTGAGGTGAGCGGGATTGAGCGTTCGGCCGATCTGATCCAAGAATAGCGGCCATGACAAAAGGCCATTCATCACTCGAGGTGAACAGGATTCATCCATTGGATGCCCCGGATCCGCGGGTCATCCCGCCGCTTGCGGCGCTGCTCGCCTTCGAGCGCGCCGCGACGCAGCTCAGCTTCCGCCGCGCCGCCCGCGACCTGTCGCTGAGCCCGTCGGCGATCAGCCACCAGATCCGCGGGCTGGAACAACAGTTCGGCACCAGGCTGTTCGTCCGCGGCGCGCGCTCGGTGCGGCTGACCGCGGACGGCGAACGCTACCTCGCAAAGGTGTCGGCGGCGCTGGCAATGCTGGACGAGGCGAGCCGCGACATGCTGCGGCAGCGCGGCGAGAGCGGCGGGGAACTGTGGATCAGCTCACTGCCGTTCTTCACCGGCGCGGTGCTGCTGCCGGCGCTGCCGGAGTTCAAGCGGCGCCATCCGCAACTGACGCTGCGGATCGAGGCCACCCATCAATATGCCGACTTCAACGGCTCCCGCGTCGACGTCGCGATCCGCTACGGCCGGGAACATGCCGCCGGGCTGAGGGTCGAGCCGCTGGTCCAGGTCAGGGGATTGCCGGTCTGCACGCCGGCGCTGGTCAAGGCCGGGCTGCGCAGCCCGGCGGACCTGTCGCGCGAGGTGCTGATCCACGTCACGACGCAACCGCGGGCGTGGCCGGCCTGGCTGAAGGAGGCCGGTTTGCCTCACCTCGCCCCGCGCGGGCATCTTTGGCTCGACAGCGTGCCGGCGGTGCTGGAAGCCGCCGAGCATGGGCTCGGCGTGGCACTGGCGTTGGCGCCCCTGATCAAGGCGCGGCCGGGCTTCGGCAAGAAGCTGGTAGCGCCATTCGCGTTCGAGCCCACGCACAGCGAGACGATCTATCTGGTCTCCCGCACCGAGCAGGCCCGCGATCGCCGCATTGCGGCGGTGCGGCGCTGGATCGCCGATGCGGTGGCGCGCGCGAGCTAGACCGTGGCGGGTACAGGCTCTGCCAGGACGCAGCGTGCCTGGTGGCCGGGCGCGACTTGCACGTTCGGCGGCAGGCTTTCACTGCAGCGCGGTTCGGCGAACTTGCACCGCGGCGCAAACGAGCAGCTCGCCGGTGCGTGGTCGAGCGAGGGCGGCGTGCCCGGGATGGTCTCGAGCCGCTGGCCGCGCATCGCGCCGTGAATGGTCGAGGCCAGCAACCCGTTGGCATAGGGATGCACCGGCGTGCGCACGATCTCGCGCAAGGCGCCCTGCTCCACGATCTGCCCGGCATACATCACCGCGACCCGGTCACAGATCTCGATCGCAACGCCGATGTCGTGGGTGACGAAGATAACCGACATCCCGAACTCGCGCTGCAACTCGCGCAGCAGCAACAGGATCTGTATCTGCACCGTGGCATCGAGCGCGGTGGTCGGCTCGTCCGCAAGCAGGATCTTCGGCTTGCAGGCCAGCGCCAGCGCGATCATCGCACGCTGACGCATGCCGCCCGACATCTCGTGCGGATAGGACTCCAGCCGCCGCTTCGCCGAGGGGATCCGCACCACTTCGAGCATCTCAAGCGCACGGGCCGTGGCCTCGCGCTCGCTCTTGCCCTCGTGCCGCATCACCGTCTCGGCGATCTGGCGCCCGATGGTGTAGACCGGATCGAGCGCCAGCGCCGGCTCCTGGAAGATCATCGAGACGGTCTGGCCGCGGAATGCGGACAGCGCCTCGTCGTCCATCGCCAGCACCTCCCGGCCCAGCACCTTGACGCTGCCGGAGATCTGCGTGCGCTTTCGCGGCAGCAGCCGCATCAGCGCGCGCAAGGTCACGCTCTTGCCCGACCCGGACTCGCCTAGCAGCCCCAACACCTCGCCCTCGCCGAGCGACAGGCTGAGATCATTCACGGCATGGACCGTGCGATCGCCGGTGAAACGGATGTTGAGGTTGTTGATCTCGACGAGATTGGTCATGCGAGCTTGGGTACCCTGGCGTGGAAATCGGTCGCGCGCTGGAAAGCAGCGCCGATCCGGAGCAGCGTCGCCTCCTCGAAGGAGCGGCCGATCAGCTGCATGCCGACCGGCAGACCCGTCCTGGTGAAGCCGGAGGGAATCGAGAGCGACGGCAGGCCGAGATAGTTGACCGGGCGGGTGAACCGCGTCAGCCGCTGGATCACCGCCTCCGCACCCGGACCGTTACCGACATCGCTCTCGGCGATTGTCGGCGCCGGCACCGGCGAGGACGGCGCGATGACAGCATCGATCCCGGTGACCGCCGCATTGTGCGCGGCGAGCGCGGGCCCGCGCCAGCGCATCGCCTCGAGATAGGTGACGGCGGGAATGGTCAGGCCGTTCTGCAGCCGCATCAGCACCTGCGCGCCGTAATCCTGCGGCCGCTCGATCATCCAGCGCTTGTGGAAGGCGGCGGCCTCGGCCGCGAGCACCAGTTGCGACGCCCCGCTGAGCTGACGCTGATCCGGCAGCTCGACCGTGACGATCTCGGCACCTTCCTTCTTGAGGGTGGCAACCGTCTCGTCGAGGACGCGTGCCACCTCGGGATTGAGGTCATCGACGTAGAAGGCCGTCGGCACGCCGATCTTGAGACCCTTCAGCGACTGCCTGGTCGCAGCCAAATAGTCCGGCACCGGCTGCGTCGACGCGGTGAGATCTTCGGGATCGGCACCGGCCATCAGGCCAAGCAGCAGCGCGCAATCCTCCGCGGTCTGCGCCAGGGGACCGACGGTATCGAGCGACTGCGACAGCGGCATCGCGCCGGCGCGGCTGACGCGGCCGACGGTGGTCTTCAGGCCGGTAACACCGCAGAAATGCGCAGGCATCCGCACCGAACCGCCGGTGTCGGAGCCGAGCGCGGCGAAGGTCAGCCGCGCGGCGACCGCCGAGCCCGAACCCGACGACGAACCGCCGGTGATGTGCTCGGTGTTCCAGGGATTGCGCACCGGGCCGTAATGCACGTTATGACCAGTCGGCCCATAGGCGAACTCGACCATCTGCAGCGAGCCGAGCCGGACTTGGCCGGCATCCTTCAGCCGCTGCAACGCAGTCGCGGTCGTCTTCGGCACGAAGTCGCGGCGGATCAGCGAGCCGCAGGTCACGACCTTGCCGGCGTCGTAATACATGTCCTTGTGCGCCAGCGGCACGCCATGCAGCGCGCCACGGCTGTCGCCCCTGGCGAGGGAGGCGTCGGCCTCGGTGGCAGCGGCGAGCGCCTGCTCGGATTCGATCGCCATGAAGGCGTTGAGGCGCGGCTGCCACTCGGCAATGCGATGCAGCACGGCGCGCGTCACCTCATGCGAGGAGACCTTCTTCTCAGCGATCGCCTTGGCAACCGCGGTCAGCGTCATCAGGGCCGGATCAGAGCTCATTTCGACACCTTTGCGATCTGCGCCAGCAGGAAGCTCGCGGGTTCGAGATCGAACGGCAACGTGCCGGCGATCGGTGCGAAGCCGTCGAATGCCGGCCCGATCGAATTGGCGATCCGGGTGGCGACCTCGTCGTCAGCGGGCACGTCGGCAACGTGCGCGATCACCTTGACATCTTTTGGCGTGGGTCTGGTCATGCCGCGTTTTCTCCTTTTGCTTTTGCCGGCGCGCGGCTGTGCCCCGAGCCAGCAATGGCCATGTAGCACGCCGCTTGATGGCCCATTGTATCGAGATCGCTGAGTTTTGGCGTGTCGTTTGCGCAGAGCGGCTCCGCAAACGGACAACGGGTGTGAAACCGGCAACCCGGCGGCGGATCGATCGGGTTGGGCGGATCGCCGGAGATCGGCGGCACCTCGGTGCGCTTGTCGGGATCGGATGACGGCATCGCCGCCAGCAGCGCGCGGGTATAGGGATGCGCCGGCGCGTCCCAGACCGCATCGACCGGGCCGAGCTCGACGACCTCGCCGAGATACATCACCAGCACGCGGTCAGAGATGTAGCGGACGACGTTGAGATCGTGGCTGATGAACAGATAGGTCAGGCCGAATTCGCGCTTCAGATCGGCGAGCAGATTGAGCACCTGCGCCTCGACCGACTTGTCGAGCGCGGAGACCGCCTCATCGAGAATCACGAGCCGCGGCGAGAGCGCGAGCGCACGGGCGATGTTGACGCGCTGGCGCTGGCCGCCGGACACTTCGTGCGGATAGCGATTGGCGAAGATCTCCGGCCGCAATCCGACCTTGCCGAGCAGTTCGCGCGCCAGCGTCCGCGCCGTGTCGTCGGCCATGCCATGGACCTTTGGTCCGAACGCAATCGACTCCTCGATGGTGAGGCGCGGGTTGAGCGACGCGTAGCTGTCCTGAAACACCATCTGCACGCCGCGCCGCAGATCGCGCAGCGAGAGCGCCGGCCCGACCTGCCTCCCGTCATAGATGATGTCGCCGGCATCGCGCGTCATCAAATGCATCAGCAGCCGTGCCGTGGTCGATTTGCCGCAGCCGGACTCGCCCACGATGCCGACGGTCTCGCCTTTCATGACCGAGAACGTGACGTCGTCGACGGCGCGCACGGTCTTGCGCGGACTGAACAGCCCGCCGCGCACCGGGAAGTGCTTTGTCAGCCCGTTGACGTGCAGCAGTGGCTGCGCGGCGCCGCCGATGTCGGCGACCGGCTCCAGCATGTCGATTGGAGTGGTTGTATCGATCATGTCGAGCACGCGGGGATTACCCCTGCCCACCGGGCAGAGGTCGGCGCGTAGCGCCGGGTGAGGGCCTTAGGTCTCACGAGAGGGTATAACCCCTCACCCAGATCGCATCTAACGATGCGATCTGACCTCTCCCACAAGGGGAGAGGTGAACCGTCGTTGCGGGGAGAGATTGCGAGTATGGTCATCGCACTAGTTCCTGATGTCCATGGCGCTGCGCATGCCGTCGCTGAGCAGGTTGAAACAGATCGAGACCGCGAAGATCATCGCGCCGGGCAGCGCTGCGACCCAGGGATTGACATAGATCGCGGTGCGCAGCGTGTTCAGCATCAAGCCCCATTCCGGCTCCGGCGGCTTTGTCCCCAGCCCGAGGAAAGACAGGCCGGCGGCGAGGATCATGGACACCGAGATCAAGCCAGTGGCGTAGACGAAGATCGGGCCAAGCACATTGCCGAGCATGTGCACACGCATGATCGTGAAGGGACCGGCACCGGAGGCCCGCGCCGCCTCGACGAAGTCCATGTTGCGGACGCCGGTGGTGACGCTTTCGGCGACGCGGGTGATCTGCGGCACGAACACGATGGTCAGCGACACGATCGAATTGGTGATGCCGGCTCCGAGCGCGCCCGAGATCGCGATCGCCAGCAGCACCGAGGGGAAGGCGTAGAACACGTCGACGGTCCGCATGATCGCGGTGTTGAGCTTGCCGCCGACATAGCCGGCAACGAGGCCGAGCGAGGTCCCGATCGCAAAGGCGAAGATCACCGGCAGGATGCCGATCACCAATGAGAGACGGCCGCCATAGATCAGGCGCGCCAGCATGTCGCGACCGAGTTCGTCGGTGCCGAGCGGATAGCCCGGCGTGCCGATATGGCGCAGGCGCCGGATCATCGAGCCCTGATAGGGATCGGCGAGATGCAGCCACGGCGCCAGCAGCGCCGAGGCGAAGATCAGCAGCAGGACGACGGCGCAGGCCATGCTGACCTTGTCGCGCCTGATCCGTCGCCCGACCGTCGCCCAGTAGCCGCGCGCCTTGCTCGCGGGTGCGGCCTGCAATGCGGTATCGCTCATCGCACTCATGCGAAGCCTCTTGGTTGGAGCATGATCTCCGCGGAAAACCGGTCTCCACTTTTCCGGATCATGCTCTAGCTCCGCTTGATGCGCGGATCGATCGCGGCCTGCGCGATGTCGACCAGGAGATTGAGCAGCACGAAGAACAGCGCCAGCACCAGGATCGTGCCCTGCAGCAGCGGCAGATCGCGCTGGAAGATCGCGGAGTTCAAGAGCAGGCCAGAACCCGGCCAGGAGAACACGGTCTCGATCAGGATCGAGCCGCCGAGCATGTAGCCGAGCTGAAGTCCCATCACCGCGAGCGCGGTCGGCGCCGCGTTCTTGATGACGTGACGAAACACGCCGGTCTCGCGCAGGCCCTTGGCGCGGAGCGCTTCGACGAAATCCTGGCTCAGGATGTCGCCGGTCAGCGCACGCACCGTGCGGGTGACGATGCCCATCGGGATCACTGAAGTCGTGATCGCAGGCAGCACCAGATAGCGCAGATGCTCCCAGTCCCACGCCCAGGCTCCGGAGCCGCCGGGCCCGGCGCCGACCGCGGGCAGCCAGTTGAGCTGCACCGAGAAGATGATGACCAGCACCATGCCGAGCCAGTAATGCGGTAGCGAGACGCCGGCGATGGCGATCGAGGTCGCGACCTTGTCGACCCAGGTGTCGCGGAAATAGCCGGCGATCAGGCCGAACAGCAGGCCGAGCGTGAAGCCGATCATCGCGGCCGCGATCGCCAGCATCACGGTGTTGCCGACCGCGCGCATCACCTCCGACAGGACCGGCCGCCCGGTCGCAATCGAATTGCCGAGATCGCCATGGATCGCGCGCCACAGCCACAGGCCGAATTGCACGGGCAATGGGCGATCAAAGCCGTAGGCGCTGCGCAGTTGCGCGGCGAGCTCCTGCGAGGCATCGGCGGGCAGCACCGCAACCAGCGGGTCGCCGGGCGTGATGTGCACCAGGAGGAAGCACACCAGCGCCACGCTGAGCACGATCGGAATGACGTAGACGATCCGTCTGGACGTATAGGCGAGCACGTTGCGTTCTCTCTTCCTTCTCCCTTTGTGGGAGAAGGTGGCGCGCGAGGCGCGCCGGGTGAGGGGTTCTGTCCGCGGCTACAGTCAGTTCACGACAATAAGGAGTGTCCGCGGAGACAACCCTCACCGGCTTCGCTTTCAGCGAGGCCACCCTCTCCCAAAAGGGGAGAGGGTGCACCGATCACGTTGCCGGCATCACGGCGCGACCGTGACCGGCGAGAAGTCGACGAACCAGCTCTTCGGCTGCACGAAGCCCTTCACCTTCGGGCTCATCGCCCGCGGCGCGACGTCGTGGGCGACGTAGAGGAACGCCGCATCATCGACCGAGGCCGCATGCAGCTCGGCGAGCGCCGCGTCGCGCGCCGCCGGCTCGAAGGTCTGGCGCGCCTTCTTCACTAGCTCGTCAAACTTCGGATTGTTGTTGAAGCCCCAATTGTTGGAGACCGGCGGCGCCATGCCGGACTGCAGGAAGCGCACCAGCGCGAAGAACGGATCCATCGCCGCATAGGTGACGTTGATCGCGTTCGAACCGTTGGCCGACGGATCCTTGGTGCCGCGCCGCCAGTTGGTGAACAGCGTGTTCCACTCGATGACGTCGAGCTGCACATCGAAGTAGCACTCCGCCAACGCCTGTTGCAGATATTCGTTCATCGGCAGCGGCAGCATCTGGCCCGAACCCGACGCCGAGGTCTGGATCTTGACCGTCAGCTTCTTGTTCGGACCGAAGCCCGCCTCCTGCATCAGCTTCTGGGCGGCCGGCTTGTCGTACTTGATCTGGAAGGTCGGATTGCCGCGCCAGGGATGGCCCGGCTCGAACGTGCCGGTCGCCGGCACCATCAGGCCTGCGAGCAGACCGTCGCGCAGCCCTTCGCGATCGATGCAGAGGTTGGCGGCCTTGCGGACGCGGATGTCATTCCACGGCGAGCCCTCGACGCGGGAAAACTGCCAGGGCCAGACATGCGGCTCCTCGTTGGAATAGAGGTTGAAGCCACGCTGCTTGATCTCGGGCAATGCGTCCGGCGCCGGCGCCTCGATCCAGTTGACCTGCCCGGACAGCAGCGCCGCGGTGCGCGCATTGGCCTCCGGCATCGGCAACAGCACCATCTTGTCAGTCTTCGGCACGCGGGCCTTGTCCCAATAGTTCTCGTTCTTCACCAGCTCGAGCCGCTCGCGCGGGGTGAAGCTCGACATCTTCCAGGGGCCGGTGCCCGACGCGTCCTTGGCGAATGCGGCCCATGCGGCCTGCGACTTCGCCTTGGCGTCGGCGCCTTCGGCCTTGTCGTAGAACTGCTGCCACTTGGCCGGGCTCGCCATGAACAGATTGGTGAGGTTGATCGGCAGGAAGCTGTCCGGCTCCTTGGTGGTCAGCTCCACCGTCATGTCGTCGATCTTGCGCGCCGAGACCAAGGTCGGCATGCGCGAAGCGGTGACGCCGACCTGGCTCGCGTCGTATTGCGGCGCATCCTGCTTCAGCACCTTGTCGACGTTCCAGACCACCGCGTCGGCATTGAACGGCGAGCCATCATGAAAGCTGACGCCGGGACGCAGCTTGAAAACCCACTTGGTCTTGTCGGCATCGTCGACCTTCCACTCGGTGGCAAGGCCCGGGATCATCGCGCTGGCCTTGTCCGACGACGACAGGTCCCACATCGTCAGCGCGTCATATATCGTCAAGCCAGTGAAGCGGTTGCCTTCAAAACCCTGGTCGGGCTGACCGAGCGTGCGCGGAATATCGGCAGCCGTCATGCCAATACGCAGCACGGTCTCGGCGCCGGCGATCGCCGGCACGCCGGCAGCAATCGCGAGCGCCAGCATGAATGCCGTCGCATTGGTCTTGTTGTTACGCATCTCAGCAACCCCTTCGAAGTCTGGTGACGTTTTGGTGATTATTTCTTGGGCAAGCGTATGCAATGCCTGTGCCAAGGGGAATAGTTCTTCAGCAAATAACCGCCGGGCGCGTCATTTCTTCCTACCTTAGGCTAAGACGGGGCAATGCTGCCTATTCTGGCATCATGCTTGCAAGTTTTGGCTCCGACTTCCCACCAACGGAGCCTTTCACATGCGTGCGCGCAATTCGATCCTGATGGCGGCAATGGCGCTTGCCCTGACCGCGGGCTGGCCCGGCATGTCGGCACGGGCGGAGTCCGTTGTGCGCTACGGCATTTCGATGGCCGACATTCCGCTGACGACCGGCCAGCCCGATCGCGGTGCCGGCGCCTATCAGTTCACCGCCTACACGATCTACGATCCGCTGGTGGCCTGGGAAATGGATGTTGCCGACCGGCCCGGCAAACTGGTGCCCGGGCTTGCGACCGAATGGAAGGTCGACGATGCCGACAAGACCAAGTGGCGCTTCACGCTGCGCAAGGGCGTCAAGTTTCATGACGGCAGTGACTTCAACGCCGATGCCGTGATCTGGAATCTCGACAAGGTGCTGAACGATAAGGCACCGCAATTCGACAAGCGGCAGAGCGCGCAGGTGAAAACCCGCCTGCCCTCGGTTGCGAGCTACGCCAAGATCGACGACTTCACTGTCGAGATCACCACCAAGACAGTCGATTCCTTCTTTCCCTACCAGATGCTCTGGTTCCTGGTCTCGAGCCCGGCGCAATACGACAAGCTCGGCAAGGACTGGGACAAGTTCGCAAGCCAGCCCTCCGGCACCGGCCCGTTCAAGCTGACCAAGCTGGTGCCGCGCGAGCTCGCTGAGCTGACCAAGAACCCGGACTATTGGGACAAGAAGCGGCTGGCAAAGGCCGACAAGCTGATCCTGATCCCGATGCCGGAGGCGCTGACCCGCACCAACGCGCTGCTCGCCGGGCAGGTTGATCTGATCGAGACGCCGGCGCCCGACGCCGTACCGCAGCTCAAGGCCGCCGGCATGAGGATCGTCGACAATGTGACGCCGCATGTCTGGAACTATCATCTGAGCGTGCTTCCGGGCTCGCCCTGGACCGACATCCGCCTGCGCAAGGCGCTCAACCTCGCGATCGACCGCGACGCCGTGGTCGGCCTGATGAGCGGCCTCGCCAAGCCGGCCAAGGGCCAGGTCGACCCGTCGAGCCCGTGGTTCGGCAAGCCGACCTTCGAGCTGAAATACGATCTCGCGGCCGCAAAGAAGCTGGTGGAGGAAGCCGGCTATTCAAAGGACAAGCCGCTGAAGACGACCTTCATCATCGCCCAAGGCGGCACCGGGCAGATGCTGTCGCTGCCGATGAACGAATTCCTGCAGCAAAGCTTCAAGGAGATCGGCATCGATATCGACTTCAAGGTGGTCGAGCTCGAGACGTTGTACTCGCATTGGCGCAAGGGCGCAGCCGACGAGATGAATGCCGGCATCACCGCCAACAACATCGCCTATGTCACCTCGGACCCGCTCTACGCCATCGTGCGGTTCTTCCATTCCGGCCAAGTGGCGCCGACGGGCGTCAACTGGGGCGGCTACAAGAATCCGAAGGTCGACGCCTTGATCGACGAGGCCAAGCAGACCTTCGACAGCGCCAAACAAGACGCACTGCTGGCGCAGGCGCACGCGCTGATCGTCGACGACGCCGCGCTGGTCTGGGTGGTGCACGACACCAATCCGCACGCGCTGTCGCCGAAGGTGAAGACCTTCGTGCAGGCGCAGCACTGGTTCCAGGACCTGACGCAGATCGGGCTGGAGTAGATCTCCCCATCGTCGTCCCGGCGCAGGCCCTAAAGCGCGATGAGATTTGGTTGAATCGCCTTGGCGCGGTCTTGGTTCACCTCTCCCCGCCGGGGAGAGGTCGGATTGCGCAGCAATCCGGGTGAGGGCTCCCGCTCTCGCGATAGACCGCAACCCCTCACCCGATTTGCTGCGCAAATCGACCTCTCCCAAGGGAGAGGTGAACTTTCAACGCCGTTCCAGCTCGATCTAATCTCATCATGCTTGGCGCAGGCCGGGACGACAGCGAGTTTGCGACGCCTATTTCGTCGTCAACGCAAATGCGCCGTCCCAATCATCCGGCGGCGGCTCCTTCTGGAAGGCGCGGATGCGTGCCTCGTAGAGGCGGTAGAGATATTGCAAGGCCTGCGCCTCGTCGGTCTTGCGGCCACGCTCGATCGCGGCGAGCGCGCCATCCCAATCGCGGCTGCGGTAGCAGGCCAGCATCTCGATGGTCAGGTTGCGCAGCCGCTGGAAGCGGCCGGAGCCGGCGACGTCCTCACGCCCGGCGATCGCATAGATCACCTCGGGCTCCTTCTTGCCCTTCACCATGATGAAGTCGAGCTCGAGGATGGCGAACTTCTCCTTCACCGCGAGCGCGGTCTTCGACCCCACGATGATCGGGAAGCCGTACTCCTTGGATTGCCCCTCGAGACGCGAGGCCAGATTGACGCTGTCGCCGAACACCGAATAGTCGAAGCGCACATCGGAGCCCATGTTGCCGACCACGCAGGTGCCGGTGTTGAGACCGACGCCGATGTTGAGCGGCACATAGACGTGGCCACCCTCCTTCGCCTCCTGCTCGCGCGCGCGGTTGAGGTCGTCGACGCGCTCCAGCATGTCGAGCGCAGCGTCGCAGGCGTTGAGCTGGTGCTGCTTGTCGTCGAGCGGCGCGTTCCAGAACGCCATGATGGCGTCGCCCATATATTTGTCGATGGTGCCCTTGCGGGCGAGGATCGCGTTGGAGAGCGGTGTGAGGAAACGATTCATCAGCGCCGTGAGGCCCTGCGGATCGCTCTTGTAGGTCTCCGAGATCGAGGTGAAGCCGCGCATGTCCGAGAACATGATTGTCATCTCGCGCTCCTCGCCGCCGAGCACGAGCCGCTCCGGCGACTGCGCCAGCTGCTCGACCAGCGCGGGCGACATGTACTGCACGAACTGCGACCTGATCTGCCGACGCTGCTGCTGCTCGCGCACGAAGGCGGAGAAGATCAGCGTCAGGTAGATCGCCGTGGTCGACATCAGCGGATAGGTGAAATCGATCAGGAGCCGGTGCTGCGAATAGAAATACCAGGACGTACCGATCAGCACCGAGGCAAACAGGCCGCCGACGACGACCAGCGTCACCGGACCGAATTTCGGCGCGAAGGCGATGACCAGCAGCCCCATGATCATCGCGGCAAAGAACTCGATGGCGATGCCGTAGCTCGGCTGTGAAACGACGTCGCCGGTCAGCGCGCTCTCCAGCACCTGGGCATGAACCTCGACCCCGGGCATGGCCGGCGTCACCGGCGTGGTCTTGATGTCGTTCAGCCCGACCGAGGAGGTGCCGATCAGGATCAGCTTGCCGGCGATTCTGTCCGGCGAGACCCGCCCATCCAGCACATCGACGGCCGAAACATAGATCGAGGGGTCGCGGCGGGCATAATGGATCCAGAGCTGGCCGTAGAGGTCGGTCGGGATCGCAAAGCCCGTGATGCCGAGGCTCTGGATGCCGCCCTTGTCGGCCTTGATCAGGATGGTGCCGGAGCCGCCGGCCACCCGCAGCATTTCGAACGTCAGCGACGGCATGGTGACGCCCTGCGCGACCATCATCATCGGCACCCGCCTGACGATGCCGTCGCGCTCCGGCCTGATCGTGAACAGGCCCCGCCCGGCGGCGGCCTCCTCGAGCACCGGCACGTTGCGCAACAATCCGGGAAACTCGAACATGAACTGCTGCGGCTCCTCGCCGAGCATTGCAAGCCCGGTGACCGGCAGCTTTTCGTTGAGGTCGGCGCGCACATTGGGCGCGCCGGATTCGCCGAGCACCACGCGCGAGTTCTTGATGGCGTCGGCCAGGATGCTGTCATTGCTCGGTAGCTGCCGCAGCCTGGCGCGCATCTCCTCATCGAGGCTGCTGAACGTATCGGCCGCGATATCGGGATTGAGGCGGTCGGGCTCGGAGAACACCGAGTCGAACGCGATCACCACGGCGCCGAGCCGGGTCAGGTTGATGACGATGTCGGCGAGCCGCGTCCGCGGCCACGGCCATTGCCCGAGCCGGGGATCGGCGAGGCTCTTCTCGTCGATATCGACGATGGTGACGGGCCGCGCGGTCTTCTTCCGGGGTTCGAGCACCTGAAATGTGTCGAACGTCCTGACGCGAATCTCCTGCACCGGAGCCGGATCGGCGGCCCGCAGCGCGGCAAAGCCGACCAATAGCGCCACGCAGGCCAGCCGCGCATAGCCGAAGCGCCGTCCGAACCACCTTCGTATCGCCTTCAGCCGTCTCATGCCATCTGGATATCACGCACGGCGAGTTGTTCCAATGGAGCAGGCATGCGCGCTGCACAACCAGCCAGATCCGGCGCACCGCCGATGGCGGCACGGCCGCACAGCCGTCACGTGACGTGAAGCAGGAAGTCGTTGTGGCCGAGCGCCGCGGGACTGACGTTGCGCAGCGTGATGGTGTCGGCGCTGTCGATCGTGATCAGGGTATCCGCCGCGTTGGTCGGCGATGCCGCGACGTGCTGGCTGATCCAGGTATCGACATCGCCCGTCGATACCACCGCGGTGAGATCGATATGGTCGATGCCGGGCTTGAAGTTCAAAATCGTGTCGTGGTTGAAGTTCGGCGCGAACACGAACTGGTCCTGATAACCCGCCGTCCCGAACAGCACGTCCTTGCCAGCGGTGCTGGTCAGGGTCACCGGCGCGGTCGGATTTTGCTGGACGTTGAAGATCAGGTTGACCGTATC
The DNA here is from genome assembly GCA_016839165.1 of Bradyrhizobium sp. PSBB068. NCBI lineage: Bacteria > Pseudomonadati > Pseudomonadota > Alphaproteobacteria > Hyphomicrobiales > Nitrobacteraceae > Bradyrhizobium > Bradyrhizobium sp. PSBB068. The sequence continues at coordinate 310,271 of CP069300.1, read as the reverse complement.
GCTCGCGCCGTTGCCGTCGGTCACGGAGGGCGTGACGGTGTCGGTCGGCGCGGTGCCGGGGTGATAGGTGAGTGCCGACGATACCAGCGCCGCGTTGATGTCGGCGAGGTGCCCCGCTTGCGCGGGCGGTGTCACGCTGCTGCCCGAACCGACCGTCGTCGCCGCCAGCAGAAAGTTCTCGGTAGCCGTGGCGTCGATATCCGTCACGGTGAGGCCGGAGATCGTGTCCGTCCCGTTTGGATTCTCGGTGATGCTGATGTTGTCGGTGTGGATCACAGGCGCATCGTTGGCGCCGATGACGTCGACCGTCAGCGTCGCCGTTCCGACGGCGCCGTGCACGTCGACCGTCTCGACGGTGAAGGTGTCGGCATAGGTCCCCTTGGGCAGCGCGTTGATCGCGGCAGCATCGGGAACGTAGCTGTAGGTGCCGTTGGGGTTGACGGTGAGCAAGCCGTAGAGACCTGTGATCTGCGTGACCGCGGCGTGGTCGGAATTGAGGGCGGCATAGGTCAGCGTCGCCGTCTCGCCGTCGTCGACGTCGTGGCCGTGCAGCGTGCCGGTGAGTGGGCTGAACGTGTCGTAGGCGGCGGTATCGGTCAGCGTGCCGGCATTGACGTCGGCGAGCGTCGGCGCGTCGTTGGCGCCGTGGATGGTGATCGTCACGGGCGTGTTGACGATGCCGCCATGATGATCGTCGAGCTGGATCGTGTAGGTCAGCGTCAGCGTCTCGCCGGCGGCGAGATAGTCGAAATTCTTGTCCGCGGCCGAGAACGTCCAGGCCTGCGATCCGGTCATCCCGTTCGTCGAATCCGTCAGCGTCCCCAGCGACAGCCAGTTCAGGATGGTGGATTGATCCTTGGGCAGGCCTGCGGTCGCCCCGGCTTCGGCGACGCCGGTGATGGTCATCGTGTGGGTGTCGCTGAGGTCCACATCGGTGAAGGTCACCACGCCCGATGCGCTGTCCGGCTTGGATGAGCCCGTGGTGTTGGGCTGCTCGGCGATGCTGGCCGTCTGCGCCGCCGACGTGACCGTCGGCACGTCGTTGCTGCCGGTGATCGTGATCGTCACCGGCTGGCTGACCACACCACCATGATGGTCGTCGACCTGGATCGTGTAGGTCAGCGTCAACGTCTCGCCGGCGGCGAGATAGTCGAAACTCTTGTCCGCGGCCGAGAACGTCCAGGCCTGCGATCCGGTCACATGGCCGGTCGAATCCGTCAGCGCCCCAAGCGACAGCCAGTTCAGGATCGTTGGCTCGCTCTCAGGCAGGCCCGTGGTCGTCCCCTGCTCGGTCACTCTGGTGATGGACACGGTGTGGGTGTCGCTGAGATCGACGTCGGCAAATCCCACCACGCCCTGGGCCACGTCCGGCTTCGATGAACCCGTCGTATCGGGCTGCTCGGCGATGGTCGCGGTCTGCGGCTCGGTGGTGAATGTCGGAACGTCGTTGGTGCCCGTGATGGTGATGGTGACGGGCTGGGTGACGACGCCGCCATGATGGTCGTCGACCTGGATCAGGTAAGTCAGCGTCAGCTTCTCGCCGGCCGCGAGATAGTCGAAACTCTTGTCGGCGGCCGAGAAAGTCCAGACGTCCGTTCCGGTCACGCCGCCGGTCGAATCCTTCAGCGTGCCGAGCGACATCCAGCTCAGCACCGTCGCCTGATCGGGGAGCCCTGACGTGACGCCGGCTTCGGTGACACCGGCGACGGTGACGCTGTGGGTGTCGCTGAGATCGACGTCGGTGAAGGTCACCGTGCCGGACGCGGTATCGTGGCTCACCGAACCGGTCGTCTCCGGCACCTCGGTGATGGTTGCCGCCTGCGTCGGCGACGTGATCACCGGCTTGTCGTCGGTGCCGACGATCGTGATCGTGACGGGGACCGTGACGACGCCGCCATGCTGGTCATCGATCTGGATCGTGTAGACCAGAGTCAGCGTCTCGCCGGCGGCGAGATAATCGAAACTCTTGTCGGTTGCCGAGAACGTCCAGGCGCGCGATCCCATCACGCCATCGGTCGAATCGGTCAGCGCGCCCAGCGACAGCCAGCTTAGCACGGTGGCGTGGTCGGCGAGTCCCGTGGTGACGCCGGCTTCGGTGACGCCGGTGATGGTGACCGTATGCGTGTCGGTCAGATCCGCATCGGTGAACGTGATCGCGCCGTGCGCGGTATCCGGCGCGGCGGAATTCGTCGTCCATGGCAGCTCGGTGATCGAAGCGACCTGCGGCGCAGATGTCACCACCGGCGTGTCGTTGGTACCGGTGATCGTGATGGTGATGGTCTTGAACGCGGTCTCGTTGCTCGGCGCATAGTTGTTATCGACGCGCACCAGATAGGTCAGCGTCAAGGTCTCGCCGGCGGCCAGGAAGTCGAAGGCGCCGTCGGCAAGGCTGTAGGTCCAGGTCGCCGAGCCGACATTGGTGTTGTTCGGATCGCTCTGCAGCAGCAACGGGATCTCGACCGCCTTGATGGCCGCCAGTTCCGCCGCCGTCAGCTGCGAGGTCACGTCCTTGCCGCCGGCGTCGTGGTAGCTGAACGTGCTGAAGCTGACCGCCGCACTGGGCCTGTCGCCGAGATTGACGTCCGTCCAGGTGATCTGGCCGGTCACCGTGTCGGGCAGCGCGCTATGGGTCAGCCCGGCCTGTTCGGTGAACGAAGCATTCTGGGTCACGACATGCGGCGCACCGGGAGCGTGGTCGGGCTTCGCGGAAGCGGCCTCTGGCCCGGCATTGCCGGTCAGGGCCAGCAGCAAGCTTGTCGGCAGGATCACATCGCCGGTCGCGAGCTTGAGGATTGTCGTGACCGGGACGATGCTGTCGGTGAAGTTCGTCGTAAGCTTGGTGTTGGGATTGTTGTTGTCGGTAAACTTCAGCGCGAAGACGTCCGAGATCAGCTTCTGCGCATCGGTCGACAGCTGCGCCGACGAGACGAAGCTGACGCTGCCCTGGCCGTTGACGATGGTCTGGGTGCCGGCCTGATCGACGGTTGCGATCGGATTGAGCGTCGTCTTGTCGAACAGGATGTAGGAGCCGGTGCTGCCGTCGGGCTCGACCAGCACCTGAAATTTGGCCGGCGGCACGCCGCCCGAGCCCTGCACGTCGAAATCGATCTCGACCAGCACCGCGGTGCCGCGGATGCCCATGGTCGCGACCGGCGTATCGACCTTCATGTCGCCATGCTTGGCGGTGGCGCCGGCGACGAACGAGATGGTGCCCGAGACGAGGCTCATCAGCGACGAATTGCTCGACCCGTTCGGGTCGTAGATCATCTCGTTCAGCACCATCTTGGCGTTCGGTCCGAGACCGAACACGGTGCCGTCGATGAAGGTGATGCCGAGCGTCGAGTCGCTGCCCGACTGCACCACATCGCCCTTGTTGACGTTGTCACCCTGGTTCAGGACAACAGCGACGCCGTTGCGGATGGCGGTGGCGCCGCCCGTGAGCTTGGTGACATGGCCGATGACCTTGGCCGGCTCCGCCGCGCCGCCGGCCTGGGCATATTGGGTGTAACCGGTGAGTGCGTTGACGAGGTTGCCGGTGAGGTGCGCGCCTTCAGGCGAGGCCAGCGCCGCGCGCTTCTCGCCCTTGAAATAGTCGTGCAGGACGAGTTCCCGATCGTCCTTCGAGATGACGAGATCGAGCCCGGTTCGCTTGAAGTCGCCGGTGAACAGCAATTGCCCGTCGTCGACCGTGATCGCGCCAGGCGGAGCATTCGAGGTAACGCTTTCGACGTATGCCGATCCGCGGGCGTAAGCGTCCGCGCTCGGCAAATGGCCGTCGAATTTCTCGACAAAGTTCACTGCGGATCACCGCACGAGGGTTAATATTGGTAAAATATCCGAATGATTACGCCTGCATATCATCGGATAAAGCTTGGCGAAACCATCCTTTGCTTTCGCAAGGTGCTCCGGTCGCGCGGTTTGAGCGGATGTGACTTGGCTCACTCTCACATGAGTCGTGTATTCCGAACTCGCCTGACGGTACCATGAGATGGGATTTGAGCCAAGATGGGTAGTGAGCCACGTATTCGTGGTATTGACTGGCATTTCTGTACTTGCCTTTATTTCCCCGCAGCCCCGAGAGGGCATTTGACCCGATTTTTCCGGCTAAAGCTGTGACTTGGCTTACAAATCGCAGCTATCCCATGCGCGGATTGGCCGGGTTAACCAGTAGGCAAGGATGAGGCGTTTCGCGGTGGAAAAAGGTTCGCGGGTTCGTTTCACAAACCGGTAAAGTTTTCGGGACCCGGGCCACGCGCCCTTCAGCCTCCTGCCCGGATTTCCCACCTCTTAAGTCGATTCGAAGGGTCGTTTGCGATGCTGTCGGCATCAAACGATCCGTCGCGTGCGCGGTGTAATCTCCACCCGCCGATGAGCGGACAGGGGGTGTCACATGGGATTCTCGCTTCGCTCGTTTGCGCTGCGCTCCGTCGTGTTAGGCTTCGGCCTGGTTCTGGCCGCGCCAATTGTCGAGCTCAATGCCGCCTCGCTCCTGTCGCCCGGCCCGGCGACCCTGCTCAGACAATCAACCGAACCGTTCGGCCTGGCGACCAACCTGCTTGCCGGCGGCGGCCTGCATGACAAATGGCGCGGGGTGCAGCGCCAGCTGGCCGACGAATTGGCGCAGCTTGCAGCCTGCGAAAGCGACCGCGCGGGCTGCGCATCGCCTGAGGCGCTGCGGTTCCTGGCGATCGTCGATGCCGGCCGGGCACGCGATGGCCGCGCCCGGTTCGGTGAGATCAACCGCGCGATCAATCTGGCGATCCGCCCGGGCAGCGATCTTGCGACCTACGGCGAGCCAGACGTCTGGTCCACGCCGCTCGCCACATTCGCCCGCGGCAGCGGCGATTGCGAAGACTATGCGATCGCGAAGTTCGTCGCGCTCGCCAAGGCCGGCGTCGCGCCGGACGATTTGCGCATCGTGGTCATGCATGACCTGCTCGGCGGCGAGGACCACGCCGTAGTCGCGGCGCGGCTCGACGGCCACTGGCTGATGCTCGACAACCGCCGCATGGCGATGATCGAGGACACCGATATCAGGAGCTTCCGGCCGACCTTTGTGATCGACCAGAACGGCGTCAACCGGTATGGCGATGCGCGGCTCGTCGCCGAGACCGCGTGGCGGCCTCAAGCGCGGTGAACTGAGGCGACGCCTGCCGCCGGCGGCGACATCGGAATGCTGAGCCGGACCTAAAGCGCGATGAGATTTGGTTGAATCATCATCGCGCTTCAGACCTTTGTTTGAGCATGATCTTTTCGGAAAACCGCTTCGCACTTTTCCGGATCATGCTTTAGAGCAGCTGGCGCGCCGCGAAGTCCGCGAACGGGCCAGGGCGCGCGACAAGTTCGGCGTAACTTCCCACCTGGACCACCTTGCCGCCCGACAGCATGATGATGCGGTCGGCCTGGCGTACGGTACTCAATCGATGTGCGATGACGAGGCGCGTGATAGGAAGCCGCTCCAGCGAAGCTGCGACGATCGCCTGTGTCCGATTGTCGAGCGCGCTGGTCGCCTCGTCAAAGAGCAGGATCCGAGGCGCCCGCGCAAGCGCCCGGGCGATCATGACCCGCTGCCGCTGGCCGCCGGAGAGCGTGTTGAAGCCTTCGGAAACCAGCGTATGCATACCCATCGGCATCTGCTGGATGTCGGTGTCGAGACCGGCCTGCCTCGCTGCCTCCCAGGCCTTGTCCTGCGACAGATCGATGCCGCCGCAGATGTTCTCGTAGAGGCTGCCCGTCGCCAATTTGGTGTCCTGAAGCACCACGCCGAGTTGTCGGCGCACCGCACTGATGTCCAGCGTGTTGAGCGCCTTGCCGTCATAGAAGACGGAGCCCGTCTCCGGCTGCTCGAAGCCGAGCAGCAATCGCAGCAGCGACGATTTTCCGCTGCCCGACGGGCCGACGATGGCGACATATTCTCCGCGCTGAATCTTCAACGTGACATCGTCGAGCACCGGCGGACCACCTTGCGCATATCGGAAGCCGACGCCGGAAAGCTCGATCTCACCGGACAGCGCTCCGGGTGGCCTGCGCTCTTCGCCGATCTCGGCGGCAGTTGACATCAATGGCTTCAACCGCGCCAGCTGCGGGACGGCAACCAGCGCTTCACTGATGCTCGACGCCCAGTTGCCGACCGATGCCAAGGTCTGGCCGAAAGCCGCCAGGAAGCCGAGGAAAGCGCCGAGATCGCGCAGGATCTCGCTGTTGTCATGGAAGGCAATCGCGAAGATGACGAGCGTCGCAAGTGTCGGATAGGAACTCTCGAACGCGCTGAGCGCATTCGAGACCTTCTGCGACGCGGTGAAATAGCGCTTCTGGACCGAGAAGCGTTCCGACCACAGGGCGAGCGCGCGTCCGGTCGCCCGGGCCACACGCAGCTTGCCAACGCCGGTGATCAACTGGAGAACGAAGCCGCCGATCTTTCCCTGCAGATCGAGGTAGCGGGCTTCGTAATAGATACGCAGCCCGCCGGCGGCCATGATCGCGGCCGCACGCACCGCCACCAGCAGAACGGCGATGCTCCCCAGCTTGACGTCGTAATACAACATCAGGGCGATGCTGAAGAGGCAGAACAGAAGCGCCGTGAGGCCGCGGAGATTATGGACGGTCAACGTCTTGCGGACGGCGTCGATGCCCATCGATCGATCCACCAGATCGCCTGCCGTGTAATCGCGAAACAGGGAGGCCGGCAACCTGAGCAGCCGATCGATCAGCGCCGCCTGAAGCCTGTATTCCGCGAGGCCCTCGAGCCGCAGCATCGCCATCCCCTGCACGACCTGCAGGCCGGCGATGGAGAGCGCAGTTTTGTGATGGAGCGCACGCGCGGCCACGCGCCTCGCCGCAAGCGCGGCCGTGCAGGGCGTTCCTGAGAGGCTTTGCAAGCACCGCTCCCAGCGCAACCGTCTGGGTCGTAGGCGGACAGGGCTGCTGACGGCCGGTCGCCTGCCTCCATCATCCCACGATCTCAGGAGAACAACATGCGTTCGAATACCACGTCCTAGTCAGATCCTCGCCTCGCGTTGACCGCTGAGCAGTTCGAGGCCGTCAGTGGCGGCATGAGGAACATGGATACTCCCGCCTACAAGGCTTTCGCCCCGGGTCTGATGCAGGGCTTCGCCGAGGCCGGCGGAGTTGTCCTCCTCAGTTCGGATGGTTGCTAGCTCGATCCCATCCGACGAAGAGGCCGCTTCGCTTGAGCGGCCTCTTCCCACAACGCCATGATCCTCTCGGGAATCCAGTGTCAGCTTTTCCGGATCATGCTCTGGACTAGAACATCAGGTTATCCTTCACCAGAACCCAGCGGCCGCCCTTGACCTGCTGCACCTGGGTGATGGTGTTGGCGAGATGATCCGTCTTGGAGAACTTGGTCGGCGGCGAACTGAAAATGTCGAGGAACTTGTCGCCTGACTCCAGCGCATCCAGCATCTTCTGGCCGGTGAGATCCTTGCCCGCCTTCTGGGCGTAGAACGCGAACGTCATCACCGCGTTGTAGCCGATGATCGCCTGGGTGTTGGCGTCGGTGTTGAACATCTTCTTGTAGTTGACGAGCCAGTCCTTCACCTTGCCCTTGGCGGTGTCCTCGTAGGGAATTTCGAAGCCCGAGGCCGCATAGAGGCCCTCGACGGCTTCCTTGCCGAGCGCGGGCACTTCGAGCACGTTGGTCGGCGTAGCGCCGAGGAAGGTCACGTCCCAGCCGAGTTTCCTGGCCTCGTTCATCGCGCCGATGGTCTCGCGGATCACGGTGCCGAGCACGACGAGATCGCAGCCGTCGGCCTTCATCTTGGCAACCTGCGCCGAGAAGTCGGAGGCGCCGCGCTTGTAGCTTGTGGTCGAAGCCGGCTGCACCTTCATCGCAGCGAGCTGCTGATTGAAGCCGTCGAGCACGTTCTTACCGTACTCGTCGTCCTGATGCAGGATGCAGGGCTTCTTGAAGTTCTTCCAGTCCATCATGTATTTGAGCGCGGCGCGCGTGCTTTCGACATAGGGCAGCAGGTTGTTGAACTTCAGCCGTTCCTGCGGCTTGCTCGGATCGAATTTGAAGGTGAATTCGGCGGCTGTCAGCGGGAACAGCTGCAGCACGCCGGCATCGAACAGGATGTCCTGCGCGGCCAGCGTCGGCGCCGAACCCATCGAGCCGATCATCGCAAAGATCTTGTCGCGCTCGACCATCTTCTGCGAGGCCAGCACGCCCTTCTTCGGGTCGTAGCCATTGTCCTCCAGAATCATCCTGATCTTGCGGCCGTTGATGCCGCCGCTGGCGTTGATCTCCTCAACCGCCATCTTCATGCCGTTGGACACCGGAACACCCCAGACCTTGATCGGGCCGGACAGGTCCTGATGCGTTCCGATCACGATCTCGGCCGGCGAGATGCCTTCATTGGTGACCTTGGTCTGGGCTGCGGCCGGCAGACAGGTCAGCGCCAGCGCGCTGACCGCAAAGCCCAGCGCCTTCAGCGATTTCGACATTGCAGTCTCCTCCTTCACAACGGCCCATGGTGAGCGAAGGGTCGGGCCTTCTCGCTCCTTCGCCAAACGTCTTATCGCCTGCTACGCGACTGCGCGTTCGCCATACATGGCGTCGATCTCGGCCGCGTAGCGCTTGTTCACGAAGCTGCGCTTCAGCTTCATGGTCGGCGTCAGCTCCTCGTCCTCTGGGGTGAGCTGACGTTCGATCAGGTAGAATTTCTTGATGGTCTCGACCCGCGCGAACTTCGCGTTGACCGCCTCGACCTCGCGGTGGATCAGGTCCTGGATCTCGCGGGCACGGCACAGGCTCGCGTAGTTGGTAAACGGGATGTCCTGGTCCTGGGCGTATTTCTCGACATTCTCCTGATCGATCATGATCAGGCAGGTCAGGTATGGCCGCTTGTCGCCGATCACGACCGCGTCCGAGACGTAGGGCGAGAATTTGAGCTGGTTCTCGATCTCGGACGGCGTGATGTTCTTGCCGCCTGACGTGATGATGATGTCCTTCATCCGGTCGGTGATCTTCACAAAGCCTTCATTGTCGATCGTGCCGACATCGCCGGTGTGCAGCCAGCCCTTCGCGTCGATCGTCTCGGCGGTCTTCTCCGGCTGGTTGAGATAGCCCATGAACAGGTAGTCGCCCTTGATCAGGATCTCGCCCCTCGGGCAGATCATCACCTCGCCCCAGGGCGCGGCCTTGCCGACCGAGCCGAGCTTGATGCGGTCCGCCGGCATCATGGTCGCCACGCCGCAATTCTCGGTCTGGCCATAGACCTCGCGCATGTCGATGCCGAGCGCGAGATACCAGCGGATCAGATCCGGCGAGATCGGCGCCGCGCCGGTCAATGCGATCCGGCAACGGTCGAGCCCGAGCATGCGGCGGATGTTGCGGAACACGAGCCAATAGGCGGCACGGTTGGCGAGCCGCAGCGACAGCGGCGGCGTCTCGCCCTCCAGCCGGCATTCGGTCATCCGGTTTCCGATCGCGAGCGCGCGGGCGTACATCCAGTTCTGGAACGGGGTCGCGTCCTTCAGCGCGATGGTGATGCCCGAATAGAACTTCTCCCAGATCCGCGGCACCGCGAGGAACGCGGTCGGCTGCACCTCGCGCAGATTATCCGGCACCGTCTCCGGGCTTTCGGCAAAATTCATCACCGAGCCGAGCGCGAGCGAGATGTAGTAGCCGCCGACCCGCTCGGCGACATGGCAGAGCGGCAGGAACACCAGCCGTTCCTCGCTGTCGGTCGAAGGGTAGAGATCGTTGGCGTGGCGCATCTGGTGCGTCACGCTGCGGTTGGAGTGCATCGCGCCCTTGGGCGGGCCCGTGGTGCCCGACGTATAGACCAGGATCGCGAGATCGGACGCGGTGCGGCTGCCGGTCATTTCATCCCACAGGGCATCATTGCCCTGCGCATGATTGCGGCCGAGTGCCGTGAACTCGGCGAGCGACAGCACCATCGGATCGGAGAAGCCGGAGAGGCCCTCCATGTCGAACACCACGATCCTGTCCAGCGTCGGACAGCGCGACCGGCAGGTCAGCACCTTGTCGAGCTGCTCCTCGTCTTCGACGAAGATCACCCGGGTGCAGGAATCATTGAGAAGGTATTCGACCTGCGCCGCCGCATCGGTCGGGTAAATGCCGGAGGAGACGCCCCCGGCGCACAGGATGCCCATGTCGGCATAGACCCATTCCGGCACCGCGTTGGCGATGATCGAGGCGACGTCGCCGGGGCGGAAGCCGGTCGCATGCAGGGCGCAGGCGATGTCCCTGGATATCTCAAGCCATTCGCGCCAGCTGGTCGGCTGCCAGATGCCGAACTTCTTCTCGCGGATCGCGGGCCTGTCGCCGCGCGTTTGCACCGCGAGCAGAAAGCTCCTCGCGATCGTGTCGGCGACCGTCAGCACCGCTGGTCCTGCCATGCGCGCTCCCTCCTCTGCCGCCCGTCTCACGCGCCGGCCTTGTTGCCGGTCTTGTTCGCGAAACAGGCCTGAAATCTAACTCCGACTCGCTCTCAGTGCCAAACCAACTTTAGTCAGCACCAAACCTCCCTAACGCCACGTCTTCTTCTTTTTCCAGCGCCGCTCGCCCCGCGCGCCGGCTTCCTTGGCGCCGAGATAGAACTCCTGGATATCGGGTGAACTCATCAGCCGCTCACAGGTATCGTTCATGACGACGCGGCCGATCTCCAGCACATAGCCGTAATGCGCCGTCTCCAGCGCGATCTTGGCGTTCTGCTCGACCAGCAGGATCGACATGCCGTGCTCCTGATTGACGCGGCGGATGATGGTGAAGATCTCCTTCACCAGGATCGGCGACAGCCCGAGCGACGGCTCGTCGAGCAGCAGCAGCGTCGGCCGGTTCATCAACGCCCGCCCGATCGCCAGCATCTGCTGCTCGCCGCCCGACAACTGCCCGGCGGGCTGGCCGAGCCGCTCCTTCAGCCGTGGAAAATAGCCGTAGACGCGCTCGAGGTCCTGCGCCACACCGTCGCGGTCCCGGCGCAGATAGGCGCCCATCATCAGGTTCTCGCGCACCGACAGGAACGGAAACACCTCGCGCCCCTCCGGCACATGGCTGAGGCCGAGCCGCACGATCCGATCGGCCTCCATGCGCTGGATCGGCTTGCCGAGGAATTCGATCGAGCCCTTCTGCGGGTCGAGGATGCCGGAGATCGTCTTCAGCACCGTGGTCTTGCCGGCGCCATTGGCGCCGAGCAGCGTCACAATCTGGCCGCGCGGCACCTGGAGGCTGATGCCGCGGATCGCCATGATCGGCCCGTAATAGCTTTCGACGTTGGAAAGCTTCAGGATGATGTCCGGTGTGCTCATGGCATCATCCTCATGCGCCGAGATAGGCTGCGACGACGTCGGGATGGTGCTGCACCTCGGACGGCGAGCCCATCGCCAGCACGCGGCCGTAATTCAGCGCAATGACGCGATCGGAGACCCGGTTGACCAGTGTCATGTCGTGCTCGACCATCAGCACGGTGATGCCGAGCTCGCTCTTCATGTCGCGGATCCAGAACGACATGTCGTCGGTCTCCTCGACATTGAGGCCTGACGACGGCTCGTCGAGCAGGATCAGCTTCGGCTCCGAGCACAGCGCGCGCGCCAACTCGATCACCTTGCGCACGCCGTAAGGCAGGCCCGAAATCAGCTTGTCGCGGTAAGGCTCGAGGTCGAGGAATTCGATCACCTGCTCGACCCGGCGGCGATGCGCCTTCTCGCCGGCGCGGACGCTCGGCAGGAATAGCAGCTCCTGCCAGAGCCGGGTGGTCGAATGGCGATGCCGGCCGACCAGGAGATTGCTCAGCACGGTCGCGTTCTCGAACAGTTCGATGTTCTGGAAGGTGCGCGCGATGCCGAGTTTCGCGATATCGTAGGCCGGCTGCTGGGTGATGTCCTGATCCTCGAAGAAGATCCGGCCCGAGGTCGGCGGGTAGATGCGCGAGATCAGGTTGAAGATCGAGCTCTTGCCGGCGCCGTTCGGCCCGATGATCGAGAGGATCTCGCCCTTCTCGACCGCGAAGCTGACGGCATCGACCGCCTTGAGGCCGCCGAAATGCAACGACAGGTTCTCGGCGCGGAAATAGCTCATCGGTTCCGCTCCGATTTCACATAGATCTTCTGCCGCTTGAAGGTGGCGCGCTTGTACAGCGGGAAGAGCTGGAAGAAGAGTTTGATCTTGAGCCAGCGGCCGTAGAGCCCGAGGGGTTCAAACAGCACGAACACCACGATGATGATGCCGTAGATCGCGCCCTTCAGCCCGTTTGCCGAGGCGAAGGCTGCGACCGCATCCTGGATGCGGCCGGCGCGCTCCGTGCCCGCGCCCAGTGCGGCCGCGGTGCCAGCGATCACGCTGGGCATGTCGTCCTTCAGGTAGGTCAGGAACGGATCGATCATGACCAGGAAGATCGCGCCCAGCACCGCGCCGTGCAGGCTGAAGGTGCCGCCGATCAGGATCACGATGATGAACTCGATCGAGAGCTGCAAGGTGAACATCTCAGGCGAGATGAAGGACAGCTTGTGCGCGAACAGCACGCCGGCCAAGCCGGTGATACCAGCCGAGATCGCGAACGACTTCACCTTGTAGAGCGCGACATTGATGCCCATGCTGCGCGCTGCGGTCTCGCTGTCGCGGATCGCGACAAAGGCCCGTCCGGTCGGGGAGCGCAGCAGATTGAGCGTGCCGACGATGGTCAGCACCAGCACCGCAAGGCAGATATAATAGAAGGTCGGGCCGTCGCGCGACACCGTGGTGCCGAGCAGTTGCATGGCCTTGATCCGCATGCCCTCATTGCCGTTGGTCACGCTTTCCCAGCGCGCCAGGATTTCCTCGACGATGAAGGCAAACGAGATCGTGGCGATCACCAGATAGATGCCCTGCAGCCGCAGCGCCGGAAATCCGACCAGTGCGCCGACGACGCCGGTCAACAGCCCCGCGGCGAGGAAGTAGACCGGAAACGGCACGTTGAACTGCTGCAGATAGGCCGCGGTGTAGGCGCCGATCGCCAGGAAGGCGGCGTGGCCGAGCGAGGCCTGTCCGGTAAAGCCGGTCAGGATCATCAGCCCGACGCCGACGGTCGCATAGATGCAGACGAAGACCAGCTGGCTCATCAGATAGCTCGACAGCACGTAGGGCGCGATCAGCAGCACCGCGAGCAGCAGGCCGTAGGAATAGACGTAGCCGGAATGCGGCAACAGCCTGATGTCGTCTTCGTAATCGGTCTTGAAGAGAAACCGCATATGTCGCTCCTCAAACCTTTTTTCGGACGTGAAGGCCGAACAGGCCTTCGGGCTTGAGCAGCAGCACCGCGAGCAGCACGATATAGGGCGCGACGTCCTTCCATCCTTGCGGCAAATAGAAGCCGGCCATGCTCTCGATCACGCCGATCAGGACGCCGCCGACCACCGCGCCCGGGATCGAGCCGAAGCCGCCGAGCACCGCGGCCGGAAACGCCTTCAGTCCCAGCACCAGGCCGACATTGGAATGGATGAAGGTGATCGGCGCCAGCAGCACGCCGGCGCAGGTTGCCACCGCCGCCGAGATCGCCCAGACGATCGAGACCACGCGCTTGACCGGGATGCCCATGTAATAGGCAGCCAGCATGTTCTCGGAGCTGGCGCGCATCGCGGTGCCGAGCGTGGTGCGATTGAAGAACAGATAGAGCAGCGCGCACAGGATGATGGTCGCCGCGATCACCGACAATTTGTCGTAGGCGAGCACCAGGCTGCCGATCCGCAACACGCCCTGGCTGAACGGCGTCTCGATCTTGAAGTCGTCGGTGCCCCAGATCATGCCGGCGACCGAGCGCAGGAAATAGCCGAGCCCGATCGTCGCCATGATGATGGAGAATTGCGGATAGCCGAGGATCGGCCGCACCACGAGCCGCTCGGCCAGCATGCCGAACAGCGCCATGCAAATCACCGCGCCGGCGAAGCCGACCCAGTAATTCAGCCCGAGCATGCCGATGAAAGTGAAGGCGAAAAAGCCGCCCAGCATCATCAAATCGCCTTGCGCGAAATTGACGACTTCGGTCGCTTTGTAGACCAGCACGAAGCCGAGCGCGATCAGGCCGTAAACGCAGCCGAGCGCGATGCCGCTGACGAGCTGCTGAACGAAGTCCAGCATCGTTCCCTCCCCGATGCCCGGCGATTCTTATCCGATCGCTCGTTGCATCCCGCCTTCACGCCCTTGTGTCGGAAGCGCTGAAAGCCACCTACGTCCGCCCGGATTGAGCCAAATGGCCCGATCCCTGTCAACAAACCCCTGATCCCGCTGTATCATCACATTTGCGGAGGTATGCCGCAGCACGGAGTAATACGGATATCGCCTGCGATTTGCCCCGTGCGATTCACTGCACCGAAACGGTTTTTGTCCAAGTTGCGCAACCGACGAGCGAAATCCGGGATCGCCACACAATGACGTCGCAACTGTCCGCACTGGCCGTGCGAGGGTTAACCAAGCGTTTTGATCGCCCGGCGGTCGACGCGCTCGATCTCACCATCCGTGTCGGCGAGTTCTATGCGCTGCTCGGGCCGAACGGCGCCGGCAAGACCACAACGCTGCGCATGGTGGCCGGGCTATTGCGGCCCGATGCCGGCTCAGTGTCGATTTTGGGCATCGATGCGTTGGCCGATCCGGTCGCCGCCAAGCAGATCATGGCCTGGGTGTCCGACGAGCCGATGATCTACGACAAGCTGACGCCGCTGGAATACCTCGAATTCGTCGCCGGCCTGTGGGGCATCGATCCCCGCACCTCGGAGAAGTCGGCACGCAATCTCCTGATCTCGCTCGGGCTCGAGCCGCATCTGAACGAGCGCTGCGAAGGCTTCTCCAAGGGCATGCGCCAGAAGGTGGCGCTCGCCGGCGCGCTGGTGCACGACCCCCGCCTAATCATTCTCGATGAACCGCTGACCGGCCTCGACGCGCTGTCGGCGCGTCACGTCAAGGGGCTGCTGCAGGAGCGCGTCCGGGCCGGCTGCACCGTGATCATGACGACCCATATTCTCGAAGTCGCCGAACGCATGGCCGACCGGATCGGCGTGATCGCGGCCGGCAGGCTGATCGCCGAGGGCACGCTTGCCGAGTTGCGCGAGCAGAACGGCCGCAACGACACCACGCTCGAAGACATGTTCATCGCGCTGGTCGATACCGAAGCGGCGGCCGCGTGAGCTCGACCGCCCATCTCACCTGGTTCGCCCGCCACGAATTCCGCCTGGCCTGGCGCGAATGGCTGGCGATGATGACCGGCGGCCGGCGGCGGCGCAATCACGCCGTGATCGGCCTGTTGGTCTTCGCGGCGATCCTGCATCTGCCGGCCTATGCCGTGGTCGCCCGCTATGTCGACTTGCGGTTTCCGCTCGATCCGTCCTCGCTGATCGTGCTGACCGCGACGATCTTCCTGTCCTGGGCGCTGATGCTTTCGCAGGCGATCGAGTCGGTGACGCGGGTATTCTATGCCCGTGCCGATCTCGATCTGATCATGTCGTCGCCGGCCAAGCTCACCAACATCTTCTCGATCCGGATTGCCGCGATCGCGCTGACGGTGAGCAGCATGGCGCTCTTGCTGTCGACGCCGTTCATCGACGTGCTGGTCTATCTCGGCGGCGCGCGCTGGCTCGCCGGTTTCGGCGTCGTCCTTGCGATCGGGCTATCGGCGGCTGCCGCGGCGATCGCCGTCACCGCGTTGCTGTTTCGCGTGATCGGGCCGAGCCGGACGCGGCTGGTGGCGCAGATCGTCTCCGCCGTGATCGGCGCCGGGTTCGTCATCGCCCTGCAGGTCGTCGCCGTGCTGTCCTACGGCACGCTGTCGCGCTTTGCTTTCCTGACCTCGGATACCGCGGCACGTATCGCCCCTGCCCCCGATAGCCCGCTCTGGTGGCCGGCGCGCGCAGCGCTCGGCGATCGCGAAATCATGCTGCTGCTGCTCGCAGCAAGCCTCGTGCTGCTCGGCGCCGTGATGGCGGCGTTCGCGCCGCGGTTTGCCGACACGGTCGCCCGCGTTGCCGCCAATCCGGCTGCGGTCGCACAGGGCCGTGCCCGCACGTTCCGGCCCGGCTCGCGGCAGCAGGCGCTGCGCCGAAAGGAGTTCCTGCTGCTGCGCCGCGACCCGTGGCTACTGTCGCAGAGCCTGATGCAGATGCTCTATCTGCTGCCGCCGGCGCTGATGCTGTGGCGAAGCTTCTCCGGCACGTCGACCGCGATCGTGCTGATCACGCCGGTCGTGGTGATGGCCGCGGGCCAACTCGCCGGCGGGCTCGCGTGGCTGACCATCTCGGGCGAGGACGCGCCCGATCTGGTGGCGACCGCGCCGCTGCCGCCGTCACGCGTGACCCGCGCCAAGGTCGAGGTCGTCCTGATCGCCATCGCCGTCGTGTTCGCGCCGCTGGTGGCCGCACTGGCCTTCGCCTCGCCAGGGCAGGCCGTGGTCACGGCGATCGCGATCATCATCGCGACCGCATCCGCCGCCGCGGTCCAGCTCTGGTTCCGCGCGCAGGCCAAGCGCAGCCAGTTCCGCCGGCGCCAGACCTCCTCCCGCATCGCGACCTTCGCCGAAGCCTTCTCCTCGATCGGCTGGGCCGCGACCGCGGCGCTGGCCCTGACGATCCCGGTGGTCGCGCTCGCCAGCGGCATTCTGACGCTGTTGACGCTCGCCATCGCCTGGAAGATCAGCCCGCGACAGGCGTGAGACCGAGGTTAGGCCCTCATCACCTCGATTACCGCCGCGGCAAATGCCTCCGGCGCCTCTTGCGGGACATTGTGGCCGGCGCCCGGAATCACGCGATAGGCCAGGCGGCTTGTGTATTTTGCCGCGGTGCGGCTGCCGTCGCTCACGTACGTCACGCCATCATCGGCGCCGTCGAGCGAGATGGCTGGGACCGTGATCACAGGCAAGGCGTCGAGCCGCCGCTGCACAGCGGCATATTGCGGGTCGCCTTCGACAACGCCGTAGCGATGCCGATAGCTATGGATCACGACGTCGACATAATCAGGGTTGTCGAACGCCACTGCCGTCCGCTCGAAGCAGGCCTCGTCGAACGTCCAGGTCGGGGACCATTGCGACCACAGGATCCTTGCGATGCCGCGCCGGTTCGCGGCAAGCCCCGCCCGGCCGCGCTCGAGCTGGAAATAATACTGATACCAGAGCGGCACTTCGCGCTCCGGCGGCGCCGGCTGCATTGCGTGCGCGATGTCCTGGATCATGTAGCCGTTGGTGCAGACCAGTCCGCTACAGCGTTGCGGCCACAGCGCGGCGCCGATCGATGCGGCACGGCCGCCCCAGTCATAGCCGGCGAATACCGCACGCTCGATGCCGAGCGCATCCATCAGCGCCATCAGGTCGGCGCCGACCGCGGCCTGCTCGCCCGAGCGCGGCGTTGCCTTGTCGCGGAACAGTGTCGGTCCGTAGCCGCGCAGATACGGCACGATGACCCGGCAGCCCTGCCCGACCAGGATCGGCGCGACGTCGACAAAGGAATGGATATCGTAGGGAAAGCCGTGCAGCAGCATCACGGCGGGGCCGTCGGCCGGACCAGCCTCGTAATAGGCGATGTTGAGCACGCCTGCGTCGACATGGCGCAATGGCTCGAGCCGCTTGGTCGATGACGCGCGCGGCGTAGGGGCAACGTCGGTCACGCAGAACTCCCTGATCTCCGATGTCTGCGCGGCATGGTAGCGCGTCCCGGAGCAAGAATCGCCTGGATCGTGTTGCAGTCAGCGCCATGGAGCGATGCGCCGGCCTCATCATGACGGCAAGCCAATTGCGCGATAGTCTCGTATCGGCCGATATCGCCGAAGACGGAACAGCTCATGCTGAGATTGCTTGCCGCGCTCGTCTTGCTGGGATCATTGACCGTCCATGCCTTCGCGCAGGACGCCCAGCGCAGCGAATGCCTGGCGATGGCCAATGCTCCGCCGCGCGCCGTCCCGGTGAATTATCGGCGCGTCGCAGCGGCTAAAGCCGACGAGGTCGCGATCACC
Organism: Bradyrhizobium sp. PSBB068; assembly: GCA_016839165.1. Lineage (NCBI taxonomy): Bacteria > Pseudomonadati > Pseudomonadota > Alphaproteobacteria > Hyphomicrobiales > Nitrobacteraceae > Bradyrhizobium > Bradyrhizobium sp. PSBB068. The sequence continues at coordinate 292,324 of CP069300.1, read as the reverse complement.
TATGCCGGCCATTCGACCTATTATATCGACACGCCCGGCGGCGTCCGGATCGCGACCGACTACAACGGCGTTTACCAGACCGGGCGCTTGCCCGACGTCGCGACCATGAACCGCGCCCATGCGACGCATTACACGCTGTTCCCCGATCCCAGGATCGCCCACGTGCTGCATGGCTGGGGCGAGAACGGCCAGGCCGCGCATTACGCCGAGCGCATCGGCGACGTCTATATCCGCAACGTCACGACCGACATCCGCCGTTATTAGGGTGAGGACCCCGGCGGCGAGATGATCAAGGACGGCAACTCGATCTTCATCTTCGAGGTCGCCGGCCTCTGCATCGGCCATCTGGGCCACCTCCACGTCAAGCTCGACGACAGCCAGTTCGCGGCGATCGGCCGGCTCGACATCGTGATGGTGCCGATCGACGGCACCTACACGATGTCACTCGACGGCATCTCCGCGATCACCAAGCGGCTGCGGGCATCGGTGGTGCTGCCGATGCACCGCTTCGCCACCCCGCTCGACGAGTTCATGCACCTGATCGGCCAGCAATTCGAGATCGACCGCCGCGGCGGCGAGCGGACTTTAAGGATCTCGCGCGACACGCTGCCCATGACGCCGACTGTCATCATCCTCGACGGCGTGTAAGGTCTCTGTTCAAGAAGAAGCAAAACCAAACGGGAGTGAAAAATCCATGGCCAGCACCCTGCCCGCCTCTGCCAGCGGGCTCTATGCCAATCCGCGCGAAGACTGGCTCGCCCAGTACACCGAGGCGATCATCGATCCCGACAGGCCGATCGTCGACCCGCACCACCATCTCTGGGATCGCGGAGGCTTGCGCTATCTGATCGAGGAGATGCGCGACGACATCGCCTCGGGCCACAACATCGTCGCCACCGTCTATGTCGACTGCCGGTCGATGTATCGCGCCGACGGGCCGGAGGCATTCCGCCCGGTCGGCGAGGTCGAGTTCGCCAACGGCGTCGCGGCGATGGCGGCGAGCGGCGGCTACGGCAGGGCGGCGATCTGCGCCGGCATCGTCAGCCATGTTAACCTCCTGATCGGCGACCAGGCCAGGGCGGTGCTGGAGGCGGAGATTGCCGCCGGCAACGGCCGGTTCCGCGGCATCCGCCACTCCTCGGCCTGGGACGAGGATCCGAATGTCGCGCACATGTATGCGAACCGGCCGAAGGGCATTCTGCTGGATTCCACCTTTCGTAGGGGGTTCGCGTGCCTGGCGCCGCTCGGCCTCAGCTTCGACGCCTGGTTGTTCCACCCGCAGATCGGCGAGCTCACCGACCTTGCCCGCGCCTTTCCCGACACCCGGATCGTGCTCGACCATTGCGGCGGGCCGGTCGGCACCGGCCGCTTCGCCGGCAAGCGCGAGGAGACCTTTCCGGTCTGGAGGGCCTCGATCCAGGAGATCGCCCGGTGCCAGAACGTCGTGGTCAAGCTCGGCGGGCTGGCGATGTGCCTGCTGGGCTACGACTTCCACCTTCGCCCCCGGCCGCCCTCGTCCGAGGAACTCGCCGCCGCCTGGCGGCCTTATGTGGAGACCTGCATCGAGGCGTTCGGGCCGAACCGTTGCATGTTCGAGAGCAACTTCCCACCTGACAAGGGACAGTGCAGCTATCAGGTGATCTTCAACACCTTTAAACGGCTTGCATCACAATATAGCGAAGTCGAGAAGACGGCGTTGTTCTTGAATACGGCAAAGGATGTCTATCGGCTCGACATCGGGTAAACTTGCGACTCATGGATGACGGCATCACCATCCGGCCGCTTCGAGAGGCTGATGCGGAAGCGGTGGTCGAACTCTACGCAAAGGCAGCTGTGGTGGAACCGCGGCTGGGCCCTGTTGCGCTGCCGCAGTGGGACCAGTTCCTGAAACTGCCGCAGAACCGTGGCGGGCGCGACTTCCGTGTTGCCGAGCGAAATGGCCGACTGGTCGGTCTCGCCGAATCCTCGTTGCGCGATCAGGGCGCGCATCAGTCCCGGTTCCTCAAGATCGTCGTGGCGCCCGAGATGCGGCGGCGCCGGATTGGTCTGGCCCTGTTCGACGACATCATCGCAATCGAGACCGATCCCGACCTGATCGTGCAAACATTGGTGAGCAGTGACTGGCCGGCCGGAATGGCCTTCGTCTCCGCTTTCGGGTTTGTTCATCTCGAGTCCGAGATCGGGATGAAATGCGTCGAGCCATTGCAGCCGGCGCGCACCCTCGCGGCGGCCCGCGCCACCATCGAACAGGTCAGCGACGTGACCGCCTGCGCGGCCGAGGTCGCGCGCATCCACAACGCCGCCTATGCCTCGGACGCCGCCTTCCGCCTGTACTCGCCGGAGGAGATGGCGCAGGTCCTGACCGAGACCGAGGTCTGGATCGCGTCGGAAGACGGACAGATGTCGGGCTACTGCCTGACCGAGCCGGAGCGGAACTCGATGTGGATCGAGTCGGTCGCCGTCGACCCGGCGCGGCAGGGACGCGGGCTCGGCCAACTCCTGGTCTACCGCGTACTCAGCGCGCATGACGTCTCGGTCGAGCATCCCTGCTGGCTCAACGTCTCGAGCCGCAATGCCCCCGCGCTGAAGATCTATCGCCGGCTCGGCTTCCGACCGCAGCACGAGACATGCCGCTTCAGCGCCACGCGGGGCGACCTGCTCGCCGCGCGGGAGCGGAGGTTCCGCTAGCGGGCTGTTACGCCCACTCGCCCTTGCGGAACACCGGCACGCTGCGGCCGTCGGCATGGATGCCGTCGATGTCGGTATGGGCGGAGCCGATCATCCAGTCAATATGAATGAGGCTCTTGTTGCCGCCCTGCTCGGCGATCTGTTGCGGTGTCAGTCTGTCGCCGTTGACGAAGCATTTCGAGTAGCACTGGCCGAGCGCGATGTGCGAGGCGGCGTTCTCGTCGAACAGCGTGTTGAAGAACAGCAGGCCGCTCTTCGAGATCGGCGATGAATGCGGCACCAGCGCGACCTCGCCGAGACGGCGCGCGCCCTCGTCGGTGTCGAGCACCTTGTTCAGCACTTCCTCGCCGCGCGAGGCCTTGGCCTCGACGATGCGGCCCTCTTCGAACCTGACCGAGATATTATCGATCAGCGTGCCCTGATAGGACAGCGGCTTGGAGCTGACGACATGGCCGCTGACGCGGCGGCAGTGCGGCGTGGTGAACACCTCCTCGGTCGGGATGTTGGCATTGCAGACGATGCCGTTCTTCGCGGTCGAGGCGCCGCCTTCCCATTCATGACCGTCGGCGAGGCCGATGGTCAGGTCCATGCCGGGGCCGGAATATTTCAACGCGTGGAAGCGCTGGCCGTTCAGCCATTCGGTGCGCTCGCGCAGTCTCGCGTTGTGCCTTTCCCAATTGGCGACGGCGCCGTCCTGATCGACCCGGGAGGCGGAGAAGATCGCATCCGCGAGCTTTGCCACCGCAACGTCCTCGGCATCATCAGGGAATACCTGCTTCGCCCAGGACGTGCTGGGATAGGCGATGATGTTCCAGTTGGTGTCGAAATTGACGATCTTCTGCAGCGCCGGCTGGTAGGCGATCGAATTGGCCTTGCTGGCGCGGGCCACCTTGGTCGGATCCTCGCCCGACAGCAGCATCGGATTGTCGCCGACGATCGCAAGCCTCGCGGTGTTGGCGCCGAACGCCTTCGCCATGCCCTCGTAGAGCCAGCCGGCGGCGCGATCGAAACTCGCATCGTTGCCGTAGCGGTAGCGCGCCAGCGTGAGCTCCTCGTCCGAGAAGAACGGGGTCACGAGACCCGCGCCGGCCTTGTAGGCATGCTCGACGACCCGCCGCACCAGCGGCATCGCCGCGGCGGGCGCCGTCAGCAGCAGATCCTGCCCCGGTTGCAGCTGCAGGCCGACCTTGATCGCGACTTCGGCGAGCCGATCGAGCTTCACCGGATCGATCGAGGCGGAAAGGTTGCGTTGATGTGCGGTCATGAAGCGCCGTGTCGTTTGAGGATCTCTTCAGGATTCGTAGTCCAATTCGATCCGCATCCGCAAGGTTCCAGCCTGCCGCGCCCGATCACGCGGCAGCGAGCATTCGCGTCGAATTTACCGCTCCGGCGCGTGTCCGCCTGTTTGGCCCCGGCGCGAACCCTACGCCTTCGGAGGCGCCTCGCCGAACACCTCGGCCGCGATCTTGCTGGTCTCGATCGCAGCCGGAATGCCGCAATACATCGCAACCAGCAGCAGCACGTCCTGCACCTGCGCGGCGGTGCAGCCATTGGCCAACGCGCCCTTGGCATGAACGCGGAACTCGGCGGGCTTGCTGCTCGCCGCGGTGATGCCGAGCATCACGAGGCTGCGGATCTGGTCAGACAGCCCACTGCGCTCCCAGACGTCGCCATAGACGTAGGCATTGATGATGTTTTGCAGCGGCGTGCCAAAATCGCCGGCGGCCGCCATCCGCTTGGCGACATCGACCTCGCCGAACATCTTCTGGCGCCGGCGCAGCCCGCGCGCATGGAGATCGCTGATGTCCACCATCGTCATCTGGCTCCTCTGAATGGGCTATTTATACGGATAAATTTGCCGCGTCTCAATATTCCGACGGGCCATCTGCTTGCATTTCAGACTTATTTGTCCGTATAAATTTGGGAAAAGCAGGCACGGGAAGGGACCGGGATGAAGTTACGGCTGGGGCTGCTCGTCGTCCTGCTCGCTGCGCTTCGGGTCCTGCCGGCGGTCGCCGCGGACGATTTCCCGCAACGGCCGATCCGGATCATCGTGCCCTTCCCGGCCGGCGCCGGCCCCGACAATGTCGCGCGGCTGGTTGGCCAGCATCTGCAGGATGCGTTCGGCCAGACCGTGCTGATCGAGAATCGCGCCGGCGCGCTCGGCAGCATCGGCACCCAGGAAGTCGCCCGCAGCGCGCCCGACGGCTACACGCTGCTGATGGGCACCAACACCACCCATGCCAGCAACGTCGCGACGTTGAAGAGCCTGCCCTACGACCCGGTGAAGGATTTCGCGCCTGTCATCCGCACCACCACGACGGCGATGGTGCTGCTGGTCAACCCGAAGCTTGCGGCCAAGGACCTGCCGCAGTTCCTCAGCTACGCCAAGGCCAATCCAAATCTGACCGCGGGCTACGGCTCCGGCGCATCGCAGATCTCGGTCGCGCAGCTGCAGTCCCGCGGCGGCCTGTCGCTGATCGCGGCATCCTACCGCGGAGTGCCGCAGGCGATGACCGACGTGATGGCGGGGGTGATCGACCTGACCTTCGGCGATTTCTCGGTCGCGATCCCGCAGATGCAGGGCGGCACGCTGCGCGGCATCGCAGTGACGTCGGCGGCCCGCAACGAGCTCACCCCCGGCCTGCCCGCGCTGTCGGAAGCCATGCCGGGCTTCGAGGCCACGATCTGGTACGGGCTGTTCGCGCCGGCCGGCACGCCGGCCCCCATCGTCAACAAGATCCATGCGGAGTGCGCGAAGTACCTCGCGATGCCGGAGACCAGGAAGAAGCTCGCCGATGTCGGGGTGATCGTGGCACCGCTGACGCCCGCCGAGTTCGGCGCCTTCGTCAAAAGCGAGGTCGTGCGCTGGTCGGCGGAGGTCAAGGCGGCCGGCATCCAGCCGCAATAGCGCGAAGCGGCGGCGCATCATGGCTCGCGAGACACCTGTCGGCATGATCGGCCTGGGCCTGATGGGATCAGCGCTCTCGGCACGCCTGATCGATGCCGGCATCGGCGTGATCGGCTTCGACGTCGATGCTGCGAAGCAGGATGGACTGCGGGCCAGCGGTGCCGAGTTCGCGGCCTTCGCTGCCGACGTCGCGGCGCGCTGCCGCGTCATCGTCATCGCAGTGTATGACGCGGCCCAGGTCGAGGGCCTGCTGCCGGACCTTGCGAACACCAGGCCGCCGCCGCTCGTCATCTGCACCACCACGTGTGCGCCGGGCGAAATCACTGTCATCGCCGAATTCGCGGCGCGCTCACGCCTGCCCTTCATCGAAGCGCCGATCTCGGGCACCAGCGCTGAGGTCGGCGCCGGCACCGCCACCGCGCTGGTCGCCGGCGACGCCGACATCATCGCCGCCGCAGCAGCGACGCTCGACGTCCTCTGCCCGCGGCGGATCAATGTCGGCGCGATCGGTAATGCGAGCCGCACCAAGCTCGCCATCAACCTGATCCTGCAGAACAACCGCGCCGCTTTGGCCGAAGGCCTCGCCCTTGCCGAAGCGCTCGGCCTCGACGGGGCGACGTTCCTTGCGACCGCGCGGCAATCGGCGGCATATTCCAAGGTGATGGACAGCAAGGGACCAAAGATGCTGGCGCGGGACTTCTCGCCGCAATCGCATCTCGCGCAGACCTTGAAGGACGCCGAGCTGATTCTGCGCGAGGCAGGTCGATGCGGCCTGCGCTTGCCGCTGACGTCAGTGCAGGCCGAGTTGCTGCGCGCGGCGATCGCGCTTCGGGGCCCGGACAGCGACAGCGCCGCAGTGATCGAGGCGATCCGGGCCGGACGCAGTCAGGACAAGGAACATTCATGATCAATTGTGCGATCGCGGGCCTCGGCCGCTGGGGCCGCGCGCTGGTCGAGGCTGCGCAAGGCGAGCCACGACTGAGGATCACCAGCGCGGTGGAACCCGATGTCGGCGGCGCCGCGGGCTTTTGCGCGACGCATGGCCTCTCCCTCACCCCCAGCCTGGACGATGTCCTCGCCGAGCCCGGCATCGATGCCGTGCTGCTGGCAACACCGCATTCGCTGCACAAGCGCCAGGTCATCGCGGCCGCCGGAGCCGGCAAGCAGGTGTTTTGCGAGAAGCCGCTGGCGCTGCGGCGCGACGATGCGGCCGAGATGTTCGCTGCCTGCCGCAATGCCGGTGTGTTGCTCGCGGTCGGGCATAACCGAAGGTTCTGGCCGTCGATGCAGGCGCTCCGCGCGATCACGGCCAGTGGCGAGCTCGGCACGATCCTGCATGTCGAGGGGCACAACAGCAACGAGAACTCGCAGGCCATCATGCAGGGCTGGCGGTTGTCGCCCGAGGAGTCGCCTGGCGGCGGGCTGACCGGCGCGGGCCTGCATGTGCTCGACGGCTTCGTCAGCCTCCTTGGTCCTGCCCGACAGGTTTATGCCCGCTTGAATGAACGCGAGGCCGGACCGCCGCCGCTCGACGCTGCAACTTTAGCGATTGAATTTGTGAATGGCGTGAGTGCAACCCTTGCTACGGTCCGCGCAACACCGTTCTATTGGCGCGTGCATGTGTTCGGGATGAAGGGATCCGCAGAAGTGCTCGACGAGGGGACGATGGTGCTACGGAAATCCGGCGAGGCGCCTGCAACGACACGCTATCCGGCAGTCAACACGCTGACCGCGGAACTTACCGCCTTTGCCGACGCGGTCGAACGCAAGCAGCCGTTCCCGGTGCCCCAAGCTGACGTGCTGGCGACGCTCGCGGCATTCGAGGCCGCGCTGCAATCGATGCAGTCGGGACATCCAGTCGCCTGCCATTTGGCATACCAGTGATCTGCCATGTCTGAACAACCGGACAGGGCGAGATCGTCCCGCTATCGCGACATCGCCACCGGGCTGCAGAAGGATATCCGCCTCGGCACCTACGCGGTCGGCAATCTGCTGCCGACCGAGACCGAACTGATGGCGAGCTACCAGGCGAGCCGCCAGACCGTGCGCGAGGCGCTGCGCATCCTGATCGATCAAGGCCTGATCGTGCGCCGCGCCGGCCTCGGTTCGGTGGTGATCGCCTCCGAGCCGCCGGTGCTGTTCACCCACAGCGTCAAGTCGCTCGGCGAATGGCTGCGCTATTCCAACGAAACCTACCGCGACGTGGTTGGCAGCAGCGACATCGTCGCCGATCGGAAGCTGGCCGCGCAGTTGAAATGCGAGCCCGGCAAGAGCTGGTTCCTGATCGAGGCGGTGCGCCGCTCCGACCAGTTCGCCGCCCCGCTCGGCTGGACCGAGATTTACGTGCTGCGCCGATTCGCCGATGTCGTGACCCGCAGCGACCACGGCCGCACCCCGGTGCACGAGCAGATCGCGAAGATGTACGGCCAGGTCACCGAGCGTGCGCAGATGGAAATCTTCGTGCGGGGGATGCCGGCGCCGATCGCCAAGGCGCTCGACGTCAAGACCGGATCGCCGGCGCTCACCGTGGTCCGCCGCTACTACGGCCTGCGCGAGGAACTGTTCGAGGTCACCATCACCACGCACCCGGAAGGGCGCTACACCTACACGATGGATATGCAGCGCTCGCTGCGGCCGAAGCTCTAGCGAGCCCGCGCCAGATGCGTGGGGGCAGATGTATGTGCCATCTGCGGCGCGCCGCTCACGCCCCAGATCGCGACCGCGATCAGCGCGGCCGCCCAGACATATGGCACAGCATTCGGCTTCTTCATTTCCGAGATCATCCCCAGCGTCTGACGAGTACTGATTGCACGACCTCGGTCGTGAATCTCACGACCGCATTGTCAGCGTCTCATCAGGCACCCGTTGTTCACAACGCTACTAAGGTTAGACCTTGTCGGTTTCAGGACGTCTTCGTGCGATTTCGGAAATGATTTCGAGGGAACCGGGCACTCTCATCCGAATTGATGAGAGCGCAAGCCCGACCGGACGCGACTCCATTCGAACCAAGGCATAGGTCGAGGCCAGGGAGAATTTCCTGCTCAAATTGGAGTCAGATGCCCAACAAACGTTCCAAATGGCGTCCGCTGAATTCTTTTTGATTGTCGCCGCGACTCTGGCCGTGGCATGCCTGCACCTGTGACACTGTGATGACAAAGGATCCCCGTGACTGCCCAACCGGCCAAACCGCATGGCGGCTCCCGCCGCCACTCCCAGCAAACCCAGGACGAGGTTGCGCGGTCGCTGGAACGGGAGCTGAGGTTCTTGTCCGAAGAACGCCAGGAGCGCGCCCTTCAGCTCGGGCTCGACATGTCGGCCAAGACGCCGAAGACCGACCACTAGAGTCTGCTACCGGTTCGACTGTCAAACAGCCCCATGTTCTCGGTGTCATCACCCGCGCATGCTGCGCGGGTGATCCATCAAGTGAGTCCATGACTCCTCGCGGGCGTCGTCCCGGCGAAGGCCGGGACCCATAGTCCGCGGCGGATGTCGTGAAGCGGACTCGTCGTCCCGGCATCGCTCAACAATGACCATCGGTGGTTATCGGTCCCGGCCTTCGCCGGGACGACAGTGAGCGTGTGGCATTGTTCGTGAGCCGTATGTTCGCATTCTCAAGACAGGAATTGTCCGAGCATTGCATTTCGTTTCGCCCCTTCAGCGCCTTCCCGATTCCGGATTCTCGCCTTTGCCGGCGCCTCAATCACGCTATTGCGCACCGGGCGTCTCCGCATCGACCTGCACGTCGTGGCCGAAGCGATCCTTGCCGCTGAGCCTCGCCTTGCCGCTGCCAAACGAGAGCAGCCATTTGCGATCGGTGTCGCCGCCGACCAGGCGCAGGTCGATCGCGAGCCTCTCACCGTCCAGCCACGTCCCCTTGAGCGCCATCACGCCGAGCGGCGTCGGCTGGCCGAGACGGTAGGTCCCGTCGAGCCCGATCGGTCCCGTCAGTTTGATCACCGGCCGCGCCGGATCCGGCGTCGCCGTTTCCAGCTCGTAGCGCGCGGACGGATCGGTCAGATGCAGTGTCAGCGCCCGCAGGTTGAGGCCGTTGGCCGGGAAGCGCCAGGTCTTGCCCGAGATGGCGGCAGCGGTCTCGGGCATGGCGCCGACGGCCGATGGCTTTTCCGTCGCGATCTCGCGCAGCGCGGCAGCAAGCTGATTGCCGCCGGCGGAATTCACCGGCAGCGCGGTGTCGGACTTGACCGCGCCGGAAATGTCGTCGGCCATTCTGCCGAACGAGCAGTAGTCACGCGCGGTCACCACCGCGACGATGTCGAGCGCGAGAAATATCATGATCAGCTGGCAGCGATCGCCCACCGCCATGACGACCTGGCGCTTCGGCATCACCCAGAAGAAATTGGCATAATGCAGGGAAGGATCGAATGAAGCGTGCATGTCTGTCGTCGCGTGCCTGATGCGATCGACCCAGCCCGACTGCAGCAGCCGCTGTCCCTCCCATTCGCCGTCATGCAGATAGAGCAACCCGATCTTGGCGGCGTCGCGCGGCGCGAGCAGCAGTCCGCCGCCGCCCTGGGTCAGCCCCGGCCCGATGCTGTGCCAATAGGGCGCGGCAATTCCGAGCGTGCGAAACAGCTTCGTCACCGCATAGTCCCGCGCGCTCATCCCGGTGAGCTTGTTGATGATCGCGGCCAGGAGCTGCGGATTGCCGGTGTTGTAATAAAACGCCTCGCCCGGCGCCTTCGCCATTGGACGGTCGAGGATGAACTGGATCACGTCGGGGCTACGCTCCCATTCGATCAGCGAGTCCGGCCGCCCGCCCTCGACGCCTTCGGTCCACGCCATGCCGGAAGTCATGTCGAGCATGGTCTGGACCGTGATCGCCCGCTTGCGGTCATCGAGATTTGCAATGGTGCGGTCGCCGAAGAAATCCACCAAGCGATGGTCGAGGCTATCGAGCACGCCCTCTTTAAGCAACATCGCAACCAATGTACCGGTCACCGCCTTGGTGACGGAATTGAGGAGGTGCGGGATCTCGGGCGTGTACGGCGCATAATAGGCGTCGAGCACGATCTGGCCGTGACGCGCGATCAAGAGGCTATCGAAGCTGCGCACCGCGCCATAATTGACGAGCCTCGCCAGCGCCGCAGAGTCCATCCCCTGTTCTTCCGGTGTCGCGGTCTGCCATTGCCGGCTCGGCCACATCGGATCGGGGGCACCACCCTGTGCGCCAGCAGCACCCGACAGAGCCAGGACCGCAAGCCCGGCAAGCATCGACAGAGCCCATCGTTGAACTTGCATCGGTGTCTCGCTGCGATACGGCCGTGCCGCCGCACCATCGGCGACGCATCGCGTTCCTGTCAATCTCCGCCCTCGCTAATATTCGGATAATTGGCCCTGGCAATGCACGCCGTGACACTGCCGTTGACGAGCATCGGGCTTCCGTCGATATGGCCGCAACCGCTTTCCAGCGGGCGTACCGGCCGGAATATCCAGGCAAGTGGCAGCGCCAAGCCGTGCCTGCATCTCCCGGGACCGGCGATACACCCCCGTTGAAGTTCGATGGGTTGAAGTTCAACGCCAGCCTTCCGGAGAAACCACATCCGGACAGATTGTTCGAACAAATGCAGGTCGTCGCGTCTGCGTTCGATACGAGAAGACCCGCGGCAAGGACGACCAATGCCGCAATCCTGCGCATCGCCGACTGCGATCCAAACCTTTGTTCATCAATGTCGCACCGATCTGCGATCGTGACCACTCGGCACTTGCAAATCGATCTGTAACTCCGCCAAATCCGGGAGATTCGATACGCGATCAAGCTACGCTTTTTAAAAGCGCGGAAGTGCACTGGCAAAGTCAACGGAGCGTTTGAGGCCAAGCACGATGCGGAAGCCAGCCAAGGAAAAGGCAGTCGATCAACTCGAATATGAACGCCTGTCACTCTCGTTCAAGGCCATGGGAGGCGGCCTGTGGGATTACGATATCGACGCCGACATGCTGTTCTGCAACGAGCGCTGGTACGAGATTTTGGGGCTGGATCAGGCGACGCACCCGATCACGTCGATAGAGGCTTTCAAGCCCTATATTCATCCTGACGATCTGGAGATCGCGACCAGAATAGACGACGCCGAAGTATCCGCGTTGCTCGCGAGAAACGAATACTACCGCGTCGAATTCAGGATCGTGCGGCCATCCGGAGAAATACGTTGGCTGCGTTCGGTCGCCTGCCTGATCCTGGATTCCTCCAGCCATCACCGTCGCGCGATCGGCTGCGTCACCGACATCACCGAATTCCGGACGGCCGCAGCAGGACAGGCCGCGCGATGGCCCGACGAGCCCAACGACCCGCCGGCCGCTCGAAATGCGGCAGACGACTATCGCCGCGAGACCGTCGAAGGCGATCTCACCGACAAGGAGCGCGAGTGCTTGAAATGGGTCAGCGCTGGCAAGACCGCTGGAGAAACTGCAGCAATCATAGGCAGAAGCGCCAGAACAGTTGAATTCCACCTGCGCAACGCCACGCGCAAATTGAATGCGACGAACAAGGTGCATGCTGCAACCATCGCGATCCGCCTGAAGCTGTTGTAGGATGTGCGGCACGATCACGGCGCGCAGAACTAGTAAAGTTACGAGGTGAATTGCGCACGCGACGTATTACGCTCCGCGCGATGTTTCCGATTTCGTGACCGGCCTCGGGCTGTTCCGATTTCTTGGTGCCGATCGCGGCCTGATGTTTCCGCTCCGAAACACTCAGCGCAACGCATTGGCCGAACTCTTCTTTTGTACGCGGACGAGCGGGACTATGCTTTGAATGGGACGCATCATCGATCTCCAGCAGTTCCGCAATCGCGCCCATCTGTCGAAGCAGACGGCTTCATCGGCGAGCCGGCCGCAGGGAGATATCTCTGCGGCCCTGTTGGCCTGCCTCTCGGTCCGGCGCCAGATCGGTGGCATTCTCGAGGTCACGACGGCCATCGAGGAACTAATCGAGCGCCAGGCTGACCCTAGGTCGCGCGACGAGTTGCTCGAAAGACTGTGGATCTCCCGCAAGGAGTTCATGGCCGCATTCAAGAGCCTATCGACGACCATCGAGATGCTCTCCAGAGCGACGGCCTCCAGCGCTCGTCACGCACCGACGCCGCCGGAAGGTCCCTAGATGCAGACTGCTGCGAACTCCCGGAGACTCGAATGCTTGGACGCCCCGACGACAAGGAAGCCCTGCGGCTCACGCTGGCGTTCTATTGCATCATGGAGCCGGACAAGCGCGCAATCGTCCTGAGCCTTGCCGAACAATTCGCGCGTACGTCGCAAACCGTCGAAGGCTGCGTGCACTTCCTGTTGCTGGACGACAGCCTGCCGGCCAGTCACGACGCGATGCAGGAATTCCTGAACCGAAAGCGGCTGACCTGAAGCGTGATGCGATCAGGTTGAACTGGATCGGCAGCGGAGGCTCCATGATCGTCAATGATCGGCGCAGCGCTCGCTTCGATCACATCAGGAAATGCGGCCCGCCAGTCTTACGGCGCGGACGGTGCCGCAAGGCTCGGCAGCGGCGCGAATTGCATCTCTGCGACGGCCGAGCCTGCATAGGCGCTGGCGATCAGGATCATGACTCGAATGGCGACGAACATGGTGGCCTCCTCAGTCTTTTTCTTGATCCCTTGATGCCAGAGACTCCTTGCAGGCTGGTGAGCAAAGCTGGTTGCCGTAACCTTGAGGGCGTTGGTAAGCGAGCCGTTTACGTCCGCATTCATGAGTTGAGAACCTTACCGGCCGATCGGCCGGGCAGCTAAACGCGCGGTTCACCGTCGCCGGGCATTGTCCGCCTCAATCAAGAAGGCGCAAACACAATGCCGTTTTTCAGAACGATCCTTGTTGTCGTATCGATTTTTCTTGCCGTTTTGTACGTCTACGACACCTGCCGCAGCGACGGCCTGCTCATGGCGGCACCCGTCGGCGACATCTTTGTACGGCGATGGCCTAACCCGGATGAATTTCGTGTCGCGGCCGCCCCTGCTTCTGCGACCGCCCCCGACGCGACGCCGGCGGCGCGCGTTAGGGAAACGTTTGCGATGTTCATCCCCAGAGACGCGCGACGTCACACGATGCAGCGCAGCCTCTAAAGCGCGATGAGATTGGGTTGAATCGTCATCGCGCTTTAGCCCCTTCTTGAGCATGATCTTTCCGGAAAACCGCTTCGCACTTTTCCGGATCATGCTTCAGGGCCTCCGGTTCAGCCCAGCGATACGCCGGCCTTGGCGCGGCTGATTCCGAGTGTCACGATCCGGTTCAACAGACCCGGGTAATCGAGCCCGACATGCCCGGCCGCCATCGCGAACTCCTGGCTCTTGGCGATCTCGGGATTGGGATTGGCTTCGATGAAATACGGCACGCCGCTGGTCGACAGGCGGAAGTCGATGCGCGCGTAGCCGTCGAGCCCCAGCGTCCGGTAGATGCGTTTCGCCAGCCGCTGAATATGCGCGGATAGTTCGGGCGTGAGGTCGTCGGCCGGGCCATCCGCAATCCCGATGCGCTCCTGATAGTTGGTATCGTGCTTGGCTTTTTCGGTCGCGATATGCCGCGCGCCGGGGCCGCCCATGCTGCCGAACTTCAATTCCCACACCGGCAGCACCCGCAGCCGGTTGTTGCCGAGCACGCCGACATAAAGCTCGCGGCCCTCGATGAACTGCTCGGCGATGGCCGCGGTTCCGATCCGCTCGTGGATGAAGGCGACGCGCTCCACCAGCTTCTCGTCGGTATCGACGATCGACGCCTGCGAGATGCCGAGCGATCCGTCGCTGCTCAGGCTCTTGACGATCAGCGGCAGTTCGAGACGCGGCGGCCGCTTGACCTTGCGGCGCATCGGAAACACGGCGAAGGCCGGCACCGGGACCCGGCGATGATGCACCAGCGTCTTGGACAGATCCTTGCCGCGCGCCAGGATCAGGCCGCGCGGGTTGCACCCGGTATAGGGGATCTTCATCAGCTCGAGATAGCTCGCGATGTGCTGGTCATACACCACGTCGTAGTGAAACTCCTCCAGCAGCGTGAACACGATGTGCGGCTTGAAGCCTTCGATCGCGTCGCGCACCGGCTTGATCTCCTCCTGCACGCCGAGCGGCCGAACCTCATGGCCGGCCGTACGCAGGGTGCTGACGACATCGTATTCGGTCTTCCACTCGTTGATTTCCCGCGCGGAATATCCATCGCTGCTATCGGGCGGCACACAGTCGGGATGCATCAGCACCAGGATGCGGAAATGCTTCATAGCGCGATCCATTTGCGGCGCGACGGACCGAACAGCGCGTGCATGGTCTTGGCGGTCAGCAGGATGATGAAGTTGGTCACGAGCTTCTGCTCGGGGCCGACGGCACGCAGATTGAGCTCGCGGCAGCGCGAGATCATGTCGTCGAGCACGGCATCGAGCGTCAACTGATTCTCGCCGGTCCAGCGCGCGACCAGCTGCCTGATGTGAGCACGATGCCGCCTGATGAACACTGCAGCCGGCTGATACCGCTGATGCCGCGGATCGGCGGAGAACAGCTTGGACAGATCGCGGTCATAGGTCTTCGGCGGCGTGAATGCGTAGAACGCCTGCTTCTTCTTGTAGTGCTCGCCGAGCGTCTGCTTGAGCTCGCGCAACGGATCGACGCGCTCGCGCGTCGTAAGCAGCGGCCGCTTGCCGGCGATCTCGCCCATCAGCTCGTCGACATATTCGAGCTTCTTCAGCGCCGGCCAGCCGGCATAGCGCGTCCGCCAGTTCGAGCGCGGCCGCAGCCACACCGCGAAGGTCTCGGCGAAATCCTCGTCCGGATGGCTCTGCGCGTACCAAAGCCGCAGATGCTGGACATAATTGCGGCTGGCCGGATTGGGCCGGTAGTAGCGCGGGTAGTGCTGCGACGATGGACCGAACAGCTGCTGCCAGCGGCGGCGGCGTTGCAACTGGTAGCCGTGCTGCACGGCGTGGCCCGCCTCGTGGCGGAGAATGGCCATGCACTCGGACCACGAGGCGCCCTCGACGTCGAGCATCATCTTCTTCTCGAGCTTCATCAGGCGCGGATGGGCGAGATAGAACGGAATCGCGATGCCGGGCACATCCGCCGGGCTGAACCATTCGCTCGAGATCCAGGTGTGCGGCCGCAGCCTTATGCCGCGCTCCTCGAGCTCTTCGTAGAGCGTGCCGACGCAATCCGCGAGCCAGGTGCCTTCGACCGCAACCCTCAGACTGCTGAGGCGTTGCTTGAGCAACTGTTCGTCCGTGAGCTGCTCCCAGGCATATTTGCGGCGCGGCATGGGCTTCCAAAAGTCAAGAACAAACCGGAATCGGGATGGTGTCATAGGTTGCCGCCGGCAACAACCGCCGGGCTTCTGCAGCAGGCCGTGGTCCGTCCCGGTTTTGGGGCAGCCACGGCCGCTGCGACCCCAGGTCACTGACGGACGGCTTCGTCCCGTCTGCTATGATCGGCCATTGACCGGGCGATCATTTGAGGGGGCGGGAATGGATTATCGGCGACGGCTGCTGTTTCACGGCATGGCCTTGTTCCTGATCGGGCTGTTGACCGGACTTGTCGAGCAGCATTTCACCAACGTCCGGATGGGACTCGCGGCCCATCTCGAAGGGGTGATGAATGGCACCTTCCTGCTCGCGGTCGGGGCGATCTGGAGCGAGGTCAGGCTGGCGTCGGGCCCGCGCGCTGTCGCCTATTGGGCGCTGCCCTGCGGCACCTACGGCAACTGGGCGGTGACGACGCTCGCCGCCATTCTCGGAACCGGCGCGCTCTCGCCGGTCACCGCGCCCGGGCGTAGTGCCCCGCCGTGGCAGGAGACGCTGGTCACCGCCGGGTTCGTCTCGATCGGCCTTGCGATCATCGCGGCATCGGCCCTGCTGCTCTGGGGGCTGCGCGGCAAGGCGGCGCTTGTCCATGACGTGCGATGATCTCTCCTGACGACCACCGTCAGTGCTGCTCGCGCTCCTGCGCCGCGCGCGCGGCGGCCGCGGCGCGGCGCTTGAGGAACTCACGCTCGCGTGCGTTGCCGGCCAATGCGGCGGCGGCCTCGAACGCTGATTGCGCCTCCGCGAAGCGGCTCAGCCGTTGCAGCAGATCGCCGCGCACGCTCGGCAGCAGGTGATAGGATTTCAGCGCCGGCTCGTCGGCGAGACCGTCGACGATCGCAAGCGCGGCCTGCGGCCCTTCGGCCATGCCGATCGCAACCGCACGGTTGAGCGCGATGACGGGCGAATCGAGCAGCGCAGCGAGATCGCCATAGAGCGCGGCGATGCGGCGCCAGTCGGTCGCGGCGGGCGCATCGGCCTCGGCGTGGCAGGCGGCGATCGCGGCCTGCAGCACATAGAAGCCGCCGGCGCCGCCGAGCTCGCGGCCGCGCGCCAGCGCCAGCTGGCCGCGGCGGATTTGCAGGCGATCCCACAGCGCGCGGTTCTGGTCCATCAGCAGGATCGGCTCGCCGGCCGCATCGGTGCGCGCCGCCATCCGCGAGGCGTTGAACTCCATCAGCGCCAGCAGGCCGTGTGCTTCCGGCTCCGATGGCGCGATCGAGGTCAGCACGCGGCCGATGCGCAGCGCCTCGTTACAGAGCTGCGGTCGCAGCCATTCGTCGCCGCGTGCGGCGGTGTAGCCCTCGTTGAAGATCAGATAGACGACCTCGAGCACCGAGGCGAGCCGTTCGGACAGCGCCTCGCCGCGCGGCGTCTCGTAGGCGAGGCCCGACTCCGACAGCGTGCGTTTGGCACGCACGATGCGCTGGGCGACGGTCGCTTCCACCTGCAGGAAGGCGCGCGCAATCTCCTCGGTGGTGAGGCCGCAGATCATCCGCAACGCCAGCGCGGCGCGTGCCTCGCGCGACAGCAGCGGATGACAGGCGGTGAAGATCAGCCGCAGCAATTCATCGCCGATGTCGTCGTCGAGCGCGGAATCGAAATCGGGCATGGTCTCCTGCTCCCACGCCAGATCATGCGCCAGCATGCCGTGCTTGCCGGTCAGCATGCTGTTGCGCCTGATGTGATCGAGCGCACGCCGCTTGGCGGTCGCCATCAGCCAGGCGCCCGGCTTCTCCGGCACGCCGTCGGCCGGCCAGTGCTCGAGCGCGGCGACCAGCGCTTCCTGGGTCAGATCCTCGGCGAGCGGCACGTCGCGCAGCATCCGCGACAGGCTGGTGATCAGCCGCGGCTGCTCGATGCGCCACACCGCAAGGATCGTGGACTGGATGTCGGCGGCCGTCATCGCCGCCGACTTGACGTCTTGCCGTGTCGCGCCTTCTTCACGCGGGCTGGAAGCCACTTCGCTCGAAAACGCTCCCTCCGCGGCCCGTCAGGCGACGGCGGACACATCGACCTGGCAGGCGACGTCAACGCCCGGGGTCGCGAGGTGGCGCACCTCGCAGGTCCCTTCCCAGCCCGGCATATGCTCCTTTTGCAGCTGCATGAACTCCACGGCGGCCGCGACGGCCTCTTCCTTGTTGCGCAGCTCGAAGATCGCGTAACCGCCGATCATCTCCTTGGTCTCGACGAACGGCCCGTCGATGACGTTGAGCTTGCCGTCGGTGATGCGGACCTGGGCGCCCATCGCGACCGGCAGCAGCCCGCCGGTGTCGATCATGCGGCCGGCCTTGATTTCCCGCTCGGCGAGCTTGCCCATCGCCTCCATCAGCGCCGGCGTCGGCGGCCGCGGGGGCTGGGACGAGGTGACGATATACATGAACCGCATCGGAAAACTCCTGTTTTAGGCGAGAAGCGACGATAACCGCCGCAAAACCGGCTCGCTACTGGTGACGACGATCCGGCGCGAACCGGATCGACAGGGAGTGGGGAATTATTTTCGGGCTGGACGACGGAACAGGGCAAACTGCGGACGCATCGGCGGCTTTACGCCGCCGCGGATGCGCGGGGTCAAAAATATCGAAAACAACCCCATGCAAAGCAGCCGGCGGGCTGCCGGCGTCCGATACGGGGACCTTGACACGTCGGGCAAATCAGGGAGATATTTCCAATATTCCGAAATCGCGCAAATTTGTCGGCGAGTACCGCATGCGGAGGCGGTGATATTTCGCCGGCCCCCTATTGCTCCCGCAACATGATCAGCGGATCGGCGCTGTCGGGGATGCGGCGCCACTGGGCGTTGTCGTCGGCCTCGAACTGCCAGCTCTCGCCCTTGGGCGACATCAGGATCATCTGGCCGTGGTCGAGCCGCCACAGCGTCGGGTTGAAGGTCGCGACCGCGGGATCGCATTTGCCTTTCATGAACACCTGGAAATTGTCGTTGCCGGCGTCGGTGTTGGTCAGCACCAGCGCGCAGATCGCCTGGCCGTTGCCACGGACCATCGACCAGTCGCCGATCATCTGGTCCATCGACTTGGCGAGCGAGCGGGCGGCGGCGAGATTCTGCAGGATGTAGACGCCCTCGTTGGTGCGCATGCCCTCGAAGATGCCGGCCTCGACTTCTGTGAAATCGATCACCGCCTCGCCGGCCGCGTTGTGTAGCCGCACGATGTCGCCGAGGCCCTTGATGCTCCAGCCGGTGATGTCCTTGGTGAAGGGCAGCGCGGCGGCGCAGGCCGGCTCGAGCTCGAGCTTGAAGCCTTGCGGCGTCGCGTCGCTCTTCAGCGTCACGACGCAGGTCTTGCTGCGCTCGGTGGTGGCGAGCTCCCACTGTCCGATCATGTCCTTCTTCAACGTCGTGACGTCCTGCGCGGCGGCTGGACCGGATGCGGCCAGCAGCGCGAGCAGCACGACGCTGAAGCGGGACAATGCCATCAGCGATCCCTGACCGGGGTTTCGGCGACCGGCGTCAGCGGCGGCTTGCCGGCGAACCAGTTCCTGATGTTGTCGACCACGAGCTGGTCCATTGCGTTGCGCGTCACCACCGAGGCCGAACCGATATGCGGCAGCAGCACGACATTCTGCATCGCCTTCAATTCGTCCGGCACGTTCGGCTCGGCCGCGAACACGTCGAGACCGGCGGCGAGGATGGTGCCGGATTTCAACGCCGCGACCAGCGCCGGCTCGTCGACCACGGAGCCGCGCGCCACATTGATCAGCACACCGCGCGGGCCGAGCGCCTTCAGAACGTCGGCATTGATCATCTTCGCGGTCGAGGCGCCGCCCGGCACGATGACGATCAGGGTGTCGACCGCCTTCGCCATTTCGATCAGGTCGGGATAGTGCTTGTAGGAAACGTCCTTGGATGGGTTGCGCGAGTGATATGACACCGGCACCCGCGAGGCTTCCAGGCGACGGCCGATCGCCTGGCCGATCCGGCCCATGCCGACGATGCCGATCTTGCGATCACGCAGCGAGCCGACGCTGAGCGGATAATTCTGGGTCTGCCACAGGCCGGAGCGCACATAGCGGTCGGCCTTGACGAATTCGCGCAAGGTCGCAATCAACAGACCCATCGCGACGTCGGCGACCTCCTCGGTCAGCACGTCGGGCGTGTTGGTGACCACGATATTGTGATCGCGCGCATAGGCGGAATCGACGTGGTCGTAGCCGACGCCGAAGCTGCCGACGATCTCCAGCTTGGGAAACAGCGCCATCGCGGTCTTGTCGGTCGCCATCGTGTGATAGGTGACGGCGATGCCGCGGATCTTGGCCATCGTGTCCATCGTCAGCCGTTCGAGGTCGCCGCGGCTCTCGGCCTTGTGCAGCACGTATTGATCGGAAAAGCCGTTTTCGAGGATTGGCCGGATCGGTCCGTAAATCAGCAGATCGATCTTTTCGGAAGAAATCGGGGCCATCAACTGTCCTTTCCTAACGCGCTTTCATGCCAACGCCGCAACAAGAGGTGCGAAACTAGCGCCAGCACCCCATAGATGACAATCCCGGCCAGCGATAGCAGCAGAAGGGCTGCAAACATGCGGGGAATATTCAGCCGGTAGCCCGATTCAGCGATCCGGAACGCGAGGCCCGAGCCGGCACCTGCACTGCCCGCTGCGATCTCCGCGACCACGGCGCCGATCAGCGACAGCCCGCCGGCGATGCGCAGGCCGCCGAGAATATAAGGCAGCGCCGCAGGCAGCTTCAGGAACAACAGCGTTTGCAGCCGTGACGCGCCATAAAGTTGAAACAAACCGGCGAGGTTGCGATCGACCGAGTTGAGCCCGAGCGTGGTGTTCGACAGCACCGGAAAGAACGCCACGATCCAGGCGCAGACGATCACCGCGGTCTGCTGCTGCAGATAGATCAGGAGCAGCGGCGCGATCGCGATCACGGGCGTGACCTGCAGCACCACCGCATAAGGAAACAGCGAATATTCCAGCCATTTCGATTGGTTGAACAACAGCGCCAGCACCACGCCGCCGACCGCGGCGGCAACGAAGCCTTCGAGCGTGGTCAGCAGCGTGACGCCGAGCGATTGCGACAGGATCGGCCAGTCTGCAACCAGCGTCTTCAGCACCAATAGCGGGCTCGGCAGCACGTAGGGCTGGATGCCATAGGCGCGGACGATCGCTTCCCAGAGCGCGAGCCCCGCAGCGAACACCGCGACCGGAAGCAGAAAGCGGATGAGGTCTTGCGGAGACTTCATGCGCCGGCCTGCCCCGCATAGGACGGCGCCAGCGCATGCGAGACCTCGCGGCAGTAGGCGGCATATTCGGCCGAGGTGCGGAACTCCTCGCCGCGCGGCTCGGCCGAGTTGATATGAAACTCGGCGCCGATCCGGCCCGGCCGCGCCGTCATCACGATCACACGCTCGGAGAGATAGACCGACTCGAACACCGAGTGCGTCACGAAGATGACGGTCTTGTGCAAATCGCGCCACAGCGACAAGAGATCGTTGTTGAGGCGAAAACGCGTGATCTCGTCGAGTGCCGCGAACGGCTCGTCCATCAGCAGGATATCCGGATCGGTGACCAGCGCGCGCGCCAGCGACACCCGCATCTTCATGCCGCCGGACAATTCGCGCGGATAGGCACCGGCAAACTCCGCCAGCCCGACCTGATCGAGCGCCGCCTCGATGCGGGCATCGGCATCGGTCGCCGGCGCGCGGGCGAGCTTCAGCGGCAGGCGGACATTGTCGCGCACATTGGCCCACGGCATCAGCGTCGGCTCCTGGAACACGAAGCCGATACGGTGACTGCCGCGCCGCTCGACGTCGTGATGCGCGAGCTCGACCGTGCCTGTGCTCGGTGTGGCGAGGCCTGCGATAATTCGCAGCGCGGTGGATTTTCCGCAACCGGAGGGCCCGAGCAGCGAGACGAACTCGCCTTGCCGGACTTCGAGGTCGAGCGGCCCGAGCGCCATCACGCCGCTGTCATAGGTCTTGGTGACGCCGCGCAGGCGCACGGCGGAGCTGCTGGCGGCGATTTCCGACACGATGCTCTCTACCATCGACGGCTGGATTTTGCTGAGCGCGATCGTGCCGCGGGGAGCACCTCTCCCCATCGGGGAGAGGTCGGCGCGAAGCGCCGGGTGAGGGGGCGCAGGTCCCACGAGAGAGCGTCACCCCTCACCCGGATCGCATCTGGCGATGCGACATAGCCGAAGCGTTGCTTCGGCGTCGCTAGGTACGGCCGCCATGGGCGGCCTATGCCTCTCCCACAGGGGGAGAGGTGGACTACCGACGCTGCAACATTCGCGTCAAAGTTCATCGCGTCCGCACCGTCAGTTCTTGGGCCGGAGCTCGACGCCGACCGCCTTGTTGACGAAGCGCAGCGTATAGCCCTGGCGATAGTCGATGGTGCTCTTGACCACGCCGGCGCGCACCATCTTGTCGAAGAAGCTCGCCATCCGCTCGTCGGTCATGGCGCCGATGCCGTTCTTGATGGAATCGCCGGAATCGACGATGCCGTACTCGCGCATCTTGGCGACGCAATAGGCCAGCAGCTCGTCGTTCATGTCGGGATTGAGCTTCTTGATCATCGCATTGCCGGCCGAATTGTCGCCGTACACATAGGTGTACCAGCCGACGATCGAGGCATCGACGAAGCGTTGCACCAGGTCCGGCTTCTTGTCGACCAGGTCGCGGCGGGTCTCGATCAGCGTCGAATAGGAGTTGAAGCCGTAGTCGGCGAGCAGCAGCACGTTCGGCTTGAAGCCGGCGGCCTTCTCGACCGCGAAGGGCTCCGACGTGACATAGCCCTGCATGGCCGTCTGCTTGTTCACGATGAAGGGCTGCGGGTTGAAGGTGTAGGGCTTCACCTTGTTCTCGTCGAAGCCGTACTCAGATTTCAGCCACTGGAAGTAGCTGGTGATGCCTTCCTTCGAGATCAGCAGCGTCAGCGGCTTCAGATCCTCGATCTTGCTGACCTTGACCTCCGGGTGGGTGAGGAAGACCTGCGGGTCCTTCTGGAACATGGTCGCGACGGCGACCAGCGGCACGTTGTTGGTGACGGCGTCGAAGGTCTGCAGCGAGTTCGCGCTCATGAAGAAGTCGAGCTTGCCCGCGATCAGGAGCATGCGGTTGTTCTCGTTGGGGCCGCCGGGCACGATGGTGACGTCGAGGCCGTATTTCTTGTAGGTGCCGTCGGCCAGCGCCTGGAAGAAGCCGCCATGCTCGCCCTCGGCGACCCAGTTGGTGCCGAACGAGACCTTGTCCAAAGACTTGTCCGAGCTCTGCGCCCGCACCGGGAGGACACCTGCGGAAACGCCGAGGGTGGCGGCCAGCAGGGCTGTGGTTAACGCTCGCAGCAAAAAGGCCGGGATCATGGTTGGACTCCGTCTGATATAATGGCCCATGATGGAAGGCGGCAGGAGGTGGACCGCGCCCGGAGACGCGAACGCCTCACGATGTTAAACAAACTAGCCTGCAAATCCATCCCATGAAACGCTTGTATTGAAACGACAGCCTTGATGACCTCGACGCTTCCGCCCCGTGACTGGACCGCCATCCATTGGCCCGACATCGCCAAGGGCGCGGCCGCGCGCTGGATCGTGGTGCTGCCACTGGCCGCGACCGAGCAGCACGGGCCGCATCTGCCGCTCGGAACCGACGTCATGATCGGTGAAGCGTATCTGGCGCGGGTGCAGGCGCTGCTGCCAGCGGCCATCCCGGCGACGTTCCTGCCCGTGCAGCCGGTCGGCATCTCCACCGAGCACATCGATTTTCCGGGCACGCTGACCCTGCCGACCGAGGTGGCGCTGAACAGCTGGATGGCGCTCGGCGAGAGCGTGGCACGCGCCGGGGTCAGGAAGCTCGTGATGGTGACCAGCCATGGCGGCAACTCCGCCGCGATGCAACTCGTCGCGCAGGATCTGCGCGCGCAGCACAAGATGCTGGTGGTCACCACGAGCTGGTCGCGCTTCGGCACACCCGACGGGCTGTTCGATGCCGACGAACTGCGCCACGGCATCCATGGCGGCGCGGTCGAAACCTCGATCATGCTGGCGAAGTATCCGCAGCATGTGCGCAAGGATGCGATCGCGGACTTCAAGCCCGCGAGCATTCAGATCGAGCAGGATCACCGCTTGCTGTCGACCCAGCGGCCGGCACCGTTCGCCTGGCAGGCGCAGGATCTCAATCCAAGCGGCGCGATCGGCGATGCCACCAAGGCTTCTGCCGACAAGGGCGAGCAGCTGCTCGAGCATGGCGCGCGTGCGTTCTGCGAGCTGCTTGCGGACGTCGACAGGTTCGATCCGGGCGTATTCGCGGGCAACTGACTCCGTCTTGCTGACGCATGATGGATAAGGTTTGAGCAGGAAGCGCCGTGGATGGTTCACCTCTCCCCGACGGGGAGAGGTGCACCGAGCTCGCGGCGAGCCATTTAGACCCATCTCGCAGAGCTTTATTCGCGACGAAACAATCCACGAAACCATATTTCCCGGCCGGCGCTCGAACCGGAACCGGAAAGCCTCCGTCCAACGGGCATGCGGACCACACCGGACCGCGCTCAAACAGGATGGAGTATCCCATGTCGATCAAGACCAAGTTTGCCGCCCTCGCCCTCGCCGCGCTCGCCGTGACCGGCACCATCGCATCCACCACCTCGCAGGCCGAAGCCAAGCCGTATGGCTGGGGCTGGGGCGTTGGCGCGGGGCTGGTCGGCGCCGCCATCGTCGGCAGCGCGATCGCGGCCAGCGACGGCTACTACGACACCGGCTATCGCCGCTGCGGCTGGGTGCGCCAGTTCGACGCCTACGGCAACTACATCGGCCGCGTGCGCACCTGCTACTGATCGACGGGCTTTTCTAAAGGCTGCGGATCCTGCGTTCGGCACGGGTCCTCATCCACCCCGTGTCGCAACCGACCCGTCCGGTGATCCCCCCGGACGGGTCAAGCTTCGTCAGTCCGCCGCATGCGGCCTTTGATCACGGGTATCTTGGGTCACAGGTATGTTGGGTCACAGGTATTTCGCGATCAGCCGAAAGTCGCGCAGCACATTGCGGCCCTTGGGGCCCGATGCCTTCAACGTCTCCTCCAGGCTGTGGCCGATGTGATCGTGGATCAGCGCCTTCTTGGCGCTCTCGATCGCACTCTCCACGGCCTGCAATTGCTGGGCGATCTGGGCGCATGGCTTGCCCTGCTCGATCATCTCGACGATGGTCTCGAGATGGCCGTTGGCGCGCTTCAGGCGCCGGGCGATGGCAACATGCGGATGGTCGTCGGACATATGGTTCTCCTATCCTCCCGGGAGGATAATCGCGATCCTCCCAGGAGGATAGCAAATTCGGCTTGACACGTGTTTGTGTCAGGCGTAGTGCCCAATTGTCGGAACATTCGTTCCGCGCCGGGGTCCTACCCCGAAAGACCAACCCGACCACGAGCCAACACAGAAGGCACATGGGCAGTAGCAACTCAGGCGACAGTAGACCCTCGACGGGACTGTTGACGCCGCAACATAGCAAAACTGATCGCGCAGATTTCGCCTGCGTGGATGGGTGGTCGCGCCTTAGCTGACCGCCGCTCCTCACCGGCCTGCCGCGCGACAGCGGAAGTGGAGGTGAGCGATGTTCGAAAAGCTCGCAAAATTCCGGCCGTTCGAGCCGCAGCGCATGGCGCCGCGGCCGATTGCGGCCACCCATTCCAATGACAACCTCCCGGGTTTTCGCCACCCGGAGGGCCGAGGCCGGCGTCCAACCCCGGCACCGGCATGTCATTGGGTCTTGATCGACGGCCACCTGGAATGCCGGTGGACCGTCGAAACCAGCACCGAACCGACCAACGGTGAGCGATGCGCGGACCGGCCTTCCGGCCCGCGCACAACAATCGCGCGTGCCGCCAAGCTCAAGATGGCGGCGAGCGCCTGAAGCGCGATGAGATCAGCTTGAATCGTCATCGCGCTCTGGATTCTTGTTTAGGCATGATCGTTCCGGAAAACCGCTTCGCAGTTTTCCGGATCATGCCCTAGGGGACGAACATGGACGAGGGACCTAGTCGTCCCGTTGCCCGCCGTTCCGGCGCTGCAACGGGACACCCTTCGGGGAACGACATCACGTTTGAGAATGCCGCTGCTCACGGCAGCGGAGGTTGCGCGCGCGCGTAAAGCCGCTCCGCGTCCCTCGCGCCGTGCCTGACAGGCAGCGCGGAGACGATCGGAGCAGGTATGACTGAAACCGCCAGACAAACAGAGACAGAGCCGCCCCGCCGGCAGGGACGCTTGCGCCGCCAGGCCGGAGCGCCGCCGGTCGGCGACGGGCCGCGCGCGGCGACGGCCTCGCAGGGTGAACTCGATCGGCTGCATGCGTCACTCGACGCGGTGACGCCGGATAATCACCCGCGCACCGCAAGGCTGCTCACCTCGAGCACCCGCAAGATCGCCCAGAAGGTGATCGAGGAGGCCGGAGAGGTCGCGCTCGAGACCGTCAAGCACAACACGCAGGCGATCGTCAGCGAAAGCGCCGACCTGCTCTACCACCTCGTCGCATTGTGGCATCGCGCCGGCATCGAACCCGGCTCGGTCTGGATCGAGATGCGCCGCCGCGCCGACGAACTCGGGATTGCCGAGAAGCCGCCGAAATCCCGTCACCGGGATTCAGACCCGTCCATGCCAGCACCGAAGCGGACAGGAGACGAACATGAGCAAGGCAAATGACATCTTCGGGCCGGGCCGCCGGCCGACCGCCACGCAGACCGTCCGCAACACCGGTGAAGCCTACGATCCGCTCGCGCCCGTGATGCGAAGCGTCATCGGCATCATCAGCGAAAGCGCGGGCCTGGTACGCCACGTCGCCGCACTCGGCGTCGTGCTGGTGCTGGACACCGATACCGCGCCGAAGCGCCGACGCGCCGCAACGCCAACGCCCGCGCCTGATGCGACCAACATCATCCGCTTTCCAGCAGCCCGAACCACCAAACCACGCAAGTAAGAAGGAATGAGTCATGACCGTCGTCAATGACTTGGACATGCACGCCCCCGATCAAGCGGCTCTCGCCTCGAGCCGGACCGCGGTCCTGGACCGGGCGCATCTCGGCGATATCCACGGCGCGCTCGGCAGCATCGCGGAAGATGATGTCGCGCCGCGCGCGACCTTGACGGCGCGGTTGAAGACGCTGCTCGCGATCGTCGGCCCCGGCCTGATCGTGATGGTCGGCGACAACGATGCCGGCGCCTTCGGCACCTATACCCAGGCCGGCCAGAACTACGGCACCACGCTGCTGTGGACGCTGCTGCTGCTGATTCCCGTGCTTTACGTCAACCAGGAGATGGTGGTGCGGCTCGGCGCCGTCACCGGCGTCGGCCATGCGCGGCTGATCTTCGAGCGGTTCGGAAAATTCTGGGGCGCCTTCAGCGTGATCGACCTGCTGGTGCTGAACGCACTGACCATCGTCACCGAATTCATCGGCATCACGCTCGCGCTGAGCTATCTCGGCCTGTCGCAATTCTGGGGCGTGCTGGCCTCGGCCGCGATCGTGATGCTGGCGGTATCGACCGGCGACTTCCGCCGTTTCGAACGCTTCGGCATCGTGCTGGTCGCGGGCAGCCTGCTGCTGGTGCCTGTGATCCTGATGGTGCATCCGCCGATCGGGCAGATCGCCTCCGACTTCTTCGTGCCGAAGATGCCCGAGGGCGCCAAGCTCAGCGAAGTGATGCTGCTGATCGTCGCCATCGTCGGCACCACGGTGGCGCCATGGCAATTGTTCTTCCAGCAGAGCTACATCGTCGACAAGCGGATCACCCCGCGCTTCATCCGCTATGAGCGGATGGATCTGTGCATCGGCATCGTGCTGGTCGTGGTCGGCGCGGTGGCGATGATCTCGTTCTGCGCGCACGTGTTCTCCGGACAGCCCGAATTCGGCAACTACACCGACGCGCTCGGGACCGCGGTCGGGCTCGAGAAATATGCCGGGCGGCTGCCGGCTGTGCTGTTTGCCCTCGCTTTGCTGGATGCCTGCATCATCGGCGCCGCCGCGGTCTCCCTCTCGACCGCCTATGCGATCGGCGACGTATTCGCGGTCAAGCACTCGCTGCACCGCAAGCTGTGGGACGCCAAAGGCTTCTACAGCGTCTATTGCGGCCTGATCGTGCTCGCCGCCGTGTTGGTGCTGACGCCGGGCACGCCGCTCGGGCTGCTCACCAACGCGGTGCAGACGCTGGCCGGCGTGCTGCTGCCGAGCGCGACCGTGTTCCTGCTCCTGCTCTGCAACGACCGTCACATCCTCGGACCCTGGATCAATTCGACGAGGCTGAACCTGTTCACCGGCGCTGTCGTGGCGGGGCTGGTGATGCTGTCGGTGATCCTGACCGCCGCGGTGCTGTTCCCCGACCTCAGCGAGGCCTGGATCATCGGCATCCTGGTCGGCGGCAGCGCACTTGCCGTCGCCGTCACGGCGCTGGTCAAGCTGTACGAGATGTCGTCGCGCCGCCACGCCTCGTTCCGCTTCAAGCGGCACCAGCCGCCGCTGTTCGACCGCGACACCTGGCGGATGCCGCCGCTCGATCGGCTGCCGCCGGCGCGGCTCAGCCCGTTGAGCCGGATCTGGATGATCGTGCTGCGCGGCTATCTGGTCGTCGCCGCCGGGCTCGTGCTGTTGCGGATCGTGCAGCTCGCCACGGTGGGGGCGTGACGGTCGTGCCCCTCGGCCGCGGCCGTCGATGGGGCGCGGTCGTGCTGCTGAGGCTGGCGAGCGCCATCCTGCGCGGCGCAACCGCGCTCTACCTGAAACGCACAATCTCGAGCGCCGAGCTGCGCGCGGCGCTCTCAGTGGCGCGGACCTTCGAACGAGCCGGCGCGCTGATCGCGCTGGGACGAAGGCCGCGGCCGGAATTCACCTCGACAAGGAAAGTTAAAGACCATGACGGCATCGAATGAGCGGTGGGCCCTCGACCGGACTGCCACACCCGCGCAGCCAATTGCAGCGAAGCGCGCCGGCGGCTTCACCTCGTTACACGACTGTCATAGAGGCAGTGCACACCGGGAGGCATCCGGCGAGTCTCAGTTGCTATTGCGAACCATTTGCAATAAGGAACTGGGGGTGTTAGTTGCTGATCTGGCATTGGATGGAATGATGCAGATCAGACCGGGGACGGCGGGCGATGACTTCAAATCTCGGGTGGCACGCGGCCGCCAAATCTGCAGTGATGGCAGGGAATACCTCCAACCGCGCGGGGGAGATTGTCGCGTCATGACCTGCGTCCGCCTGTTTCGGGTCCGGATCGCCGCCGGCGCAGCGCTCGGCGCTGCAGCCTTCGGCACGCCCGCGGCCGCGGCCGACATGGCCGTCAAGTCACCGGCCATCAACACGGCGGTCTACAACTGGACCGGCTTTTACGTCGGCGGCCATGTCGGCTATGGCGACGGCAGCCTCGGTCCCGATACCAATCCGCTTCCCCTCCAGGCGGTCTTCTTTCCGCACAGCGTCACGGGCGGGGTCGGCGGCTTCCAGGTCGGATACAATCACCAGTTCGCCAACCGCTTCGTGCTCGGCGTCGAGACCGATGCGACCTTCGTGAGCCCGGTCGATCTGCCGCGGCGCACGCTCGGCCCCTTCAATGCCTCGATCGACTATGTCGGCACCGTGCGCGGCCGCGCCGGCTACAGCTTTGGCAGCTGGATGCCCTATGTCACCGGCGGCTTCGCCTGGGGACACACCCAGGTCAGGGTCAATGACGATTCGGGCAGTGTCGTCTCCGAGCCTGGGCAGTACCAGACCGGTTGGACCGCCGGCGTCGGCGCCGAGTTCGCGCTGAGCGGCAATTGGACCGCCAAGATCGAATACGAATATATCGACCTGTCGCGGCGGACGCTCGGGCTCAATGATTTCGGCATGCCCGGCGTCACCATGGACCCGCGGATTCATCTGCTGAAGTTCGGCCTGAACTACCAGCTTGGCGACTCGCCATGGTCGGCGACGCCGACCCAGCCGCGGTTGCCGGACTCCGACAATTGGACGATCCATGGCCAGACGACGTTGATCGGACAGGGCTACCCGGCGTTCCGTTCAGCCTTTAGCGGCACCAACAGCCTTCCGGCGGGCGGACAGGCGCAGCAGACCTGGACCACGACTGCGTTCCTCGGTGTGCGGTTGTGGGAGGGCGGCGAGCTCTACTTCAACCCGGAGACCGCGCAGGGCTTCGGCCTCAACGGCACGCTCGGCATCGCCGGCTTCCCGAACGGGGAAGCCCAGAAGGCCGGCGCCGAATATCCGAGGATCCGGCCGCAGCGCTACTACATCAAGCAGACCTTCGGCTTCGGCGGCGAGCAGGAAGACGTCCCTGACGGCCCAAACCAGATCGCGGGCAAGCGCGACATCGATCGGCTGACGCTGATCGTCGGCCGCTTCGCAGTCGGCGACTTCTTCGACGGCAATTCCTATGCGAAGGATCCGCGCGCCGATTTCATGAACTGGGCGATGTGGTCGTCGGCCGCCTATGATTTCCCGGCCGACCTGCCCGGCTACACCCGCGGCGCCGTGGTCGATTTCAACCGCAGGGACTGGGCGGTGCGCGGCGCCCTGTTCCAGGTGCCGGATGCGCCGAACAGCGACGTCCTGACCTGGAAGACCGGCGGCGCCGTCGTCGAGTTCGAGGGGCGCTACTCGATCTTCGACCAGCCCGGCAAGATACGCGTCGGCGTGTTCGGCAACCGCGGCTTCACCGGCAATTACAGCCAGGCGCTCGGCACGGTCGCCGCCGACCCGACGCTCGACATCAACGCCGTGATGGCGGGCATCCGCAAGGACAACCTGAAATACGGCTTCTATCTCAACGCCGAGCAGCAGATCGCAACCGATGTCGGCGTGTTCGGTCGCCTGAGCTGGAATGACGGCCAGAACGAGATCCTGTCGTTCACCGACGTCGACCGCAGCCTTTCGGGCGGCGTGTCGATCAAGGGCGCCCGATGGGGGCGGCCGGACGACACCATCGGCATCGGCGGCGCGATCAACGGGCTCTCCGCCTCGCATCGCGACTTCCTCGCCGCCGGCGGTACCGGCCTATTGATCGGCGACGGCGCGCTCAACTACCGCAATGAGGGCATCTTCGAGAGCTACTACGCCTATTCGGTCAACAAGCACTTCACGGTGACCGCAGACTATCAGTTCATCGCCAACCCCGCCTACAACGCCGACCGCGGCCCGGTGCACATCATCTCCGGCCGTCTGCACGGCGAGTTCTAGGGCTGCTACCTCCAACTGTCGTCCCGGCGAAAGCCGGGACGACAGCGAGTTTGCCGCGCCGGTCTTCGCAATGATGTTTTGGATTGGTTCGAGCGACAAAACGCCCTCTCCCCACTCAAATATATGTAGACCCCCCGGGCTTGCCGCAAGCCCGGGGTCATCCCGTAGAACGCGCGCCCAATCGAACGAAGGGAGTGCGGGATGCGGGAACATGCTGTGGTGATTGCCGGTGGAGGTCCGACCGGGCTGATGCTTGCGGGCGAGCTGGCGCTGGCCGGGATCGATGTCGCCGTCGTCGAGCGGCGCGCGGGAGCGGACCTGATCGGCGCGCGGGCGGGCGGATTGCATGCGCGCACCGTGGAGGTGCTCGATCAGCGCGGCATCGGCGATCGATTCGTCGCGGAGGGGACGCGGCATCCCGCGGTGCTGTTCCACTCGCATCTGGTTCCGCTCGATATCACCGACTTTCCGACCCGGCGCAATTTCACGCTCGGGCTGTTCCAGAGCCATATCGAGCGCATTCTCGGCGAATGGGTCGGCGAACTCGCGGTGCCGATCTATCGCGAACGCGACGTGACCGGGTTTGCCCAGGACGACGCCGGCGTCGATGTCGAGCTGTCGGACGGCCGGCTCCGGGCGCAGTATCTCGTCGGCTGCGACGGCGGCCGGAGCACCGTCCGCAAAGCGGCCGGCATCGACTTCGCCGGATGGGATCCGACCAGAAGCTGGCTGATCGCCGAGGCCGAGATGTCCGGCGAACCGCACTGGGGCTTTCGCCAGGACGACACCGGCACTTTCGCGATCGGCAAGGTGGAAGACAGCGGGCGGGTGCGGGTCGTGTTGACCGAGCGGCAGCTCGGCACGGACCGGGAGCCCACCCTCAACGACGTCAGCGAGACGCTGATCGCCGCCTACGGCACCGATTTCGGCATCCACAATCCGGTCTGGATCTCGCGCTTCACCGACATGACCCGGCAGGCGGTGAGCTATCGCAGGCAGCGCGTGCTGCTGGCCGGCGATGCCGCCCATGTGCATCCGCCGATGGGCGGACAGGGCCTCAATATCGGCGTGCAGGACGCGGTGAATCTGGGCTGGAAGCTCGCCCAGGTGGTCAAGCTGACATCGCCGGACAGCCTGCTCGACAGCTATCAGACCGAGCGGCATCCGGTGGCGGCCCGCGTACTGCGCAACACCATGGCGCACGTCGCGCTCAACCGCACCGATGCGCGCAGCAAGGCGCTGAGCGAGGTGGTCTCCGAATTGCTGCGCATGGAGGAGCCGCGCCGCCGCTTTGCCGCGATGATGTCGGGCCTCGACCTGCATTACGAGCTCGGCGACGGTCATCCATTGCTCGGACGCCGCATGCCCGATCTCGATCTGGTCACGGCGAGCGGCCCGCGACGGGTCTTCGCACTGCTGCACCAGGCGCGGCCGGCGCTGCTCAATCTTGGCGAGCCCGGCAGCTTCGACATCACCGGGTGGGCCGACCGGGTTCAGCTGCTCGACGCCGCCTATGCCGGCACCTGGGAGCTGCCCGCGCTCGGAGCGGTGTCGGCACCCAGCGCAGTGTTGGTCCGCCCGGACGGCTACGTGGCGTGGGTCGGAGACCGGACCCGCGCCGGCCTCACGGAAGCGTTGACCAGATGGTTCGGCGCGCCGACGTAAGTCGGACGCCCTACCCCGCCGGCTGGAACGAGTCCGCGCGCGCCATCGCCCAGGCTTCGCGGAAACGCGGATCCTGGGTGCCGTCGAGCAGCTCGCCCGGGCGCAGCGTCGGATACAGCTGCGCGAAGGTGCGCACGTCGGTGGTCGAGGTCCGCTGCGAGAAGTGGATCGGCCGCAGATCCTTGGTGTGCTCGAGGCCGGCGGCGGCGAGCAGCTCGGTCAGCGCGTGCAGGGTCGAGTGGTGGTAATTGTACACGCGCTCGATCTTGTCCGGCACATAGAGCGCGCGGTTGCGGATCGGGTCCTGCGAGGTGACGCCGGTCGGACAGCGGTCGGTGTGGCAGCTCAGGGACTGGATGCAGCCGAGCGCGAACATGAAGCCGCGGGCCGAATTGCACCAATCGGCCCCGATCGCCATCGCGCGCGCCATGTCGAAGGCGGTCGCGATCTTGCCGGACGCGCCGATCTTGATGCGGTCGCGCGCGCCGATGCCGATCAGCGCGTTGTGGACGAAATTGACGCCCTCGCGCATCGGCATGCCCAGATGGTCCATGAACTCGAGCGGCGCAGCGCCGGTGCCGCCCTCATTGCCGTCGACCACGATGAAGTCGGGATACAGCCCGCTCTCCTTCATCGCCTTGCAGATCGCCAGGAACTCCCAGGGATGGCCGATGCACATCTTGAAGCCGGCCGGCTTGCCGCCGGACAGCTTGCGCATGTTGGCGACGAATTCCATCATCTGGATCGGCGTCGAGAACGCCTTGTGATAGGCCGGCGAGATGCAGTCCTCGCCCATCGGCACGCCGCGGATCTTGGAGATCTCCTCGGAGACCTTGGCGGCCGGCAGCACGCCGCCATGGCCGGGCTTGGCGCCCTGGCTGATCTTGAGCTCGACCATCTTGATCTGGTCGTCGCCCGCGACGCTTGCGAACAGCTCGGGATTGAAGGTGCCGTCGCGGTTGCGGCAGCCGAAATAGCCGGAGCCGACCTCCCAGATGATGTCGCCCCCCATCTCGCGGTGATAGGGACTGACGCCGCCCTCGCCGGTGTCGTGGGCGAAGCCGCCCTTCCTCGCGCCGGCATTCAGCGCCCGCACCGCGTTGGGGCTCAGCGCGCCGAAGCTCATCGCCGAGATGTTGAAGACCGAGGCCGAATACGGCTTGGTGCAATCGGGCCCGCCGATCGTGATGCGGAATTTCTCGTCGGCGCGCGGCTTCGGCGCCACCGAATGATGCATCCACTCATAGCCCTCGCGGTAGACATCCTCCTGGGTGCCGAACGGCCGCTTGTCGAGCACCATCTTGGCACGCTGATAGACCACGGCGCGGGTGTCGCGCGAGAACGGCATGCCGTCCTTCTCGCTCTCGAAGAAATACTGCCGCATCTCCGGGCGGATTTCCTCGAGCAGGAAGCGGACATGCGCAGAGATCGGGTAGTTGCGCAGCACCGCGTGGTTCTTCTGCGTGAAGTCGCGGATGCCGAGCAGGGTCAGCGCGCCGAAGATCACCAGCGGGATCAGAATGATCTTGAAGACCTTGTGGTCGAAAATCCCAACCAGCAGCAGGAGCACCGTGACAACGGCGCAGATCGTCAGCACGATGAAGCGCGGCGAGAACGGAAGCAGTATCGTATCCATTGAATCCTCCGGTCTGCCTTGAATATCCCGTCGACGCTGAGCCTAATCCAACTCGCGGAACAAGTGCACTACGGTTATACGGCCGAGCAGTCACAGATGTGACAACCGCCCGGATGGGCGGGTGCGGGTGCCATGATCGTTCAACTTGATCCCACCTGCTGCAGTGCAACTAAGGTGGCCGCGTAAAGACTGCGCTCCCTCTCCCGCTTGCGGGGGAGGTGGAGGAAAAAGCGCAGCCGCCGCCCCCTCAATGGCCATGCGGCTGCAATTCGTGCGGGATGTGCCCCGCCTTGAGGCCATCGCCGGCCAGCCACGCATTGGTGGTGTCGAGGGCGCGTGCGATGTGATCTGAGGTTCGGGAGAAATCGTAGGGCGAGCCGACCAGCGGGCAGAGCGGCGGTACCACGAAGTACTCGACATCGGAGCCGATATTCTCGAGCTCGTTGACGAGTTGCCGCGCGATCAGCAATGTCAGCGCATGCAGCGCGTTGGCGAGCGCACCGACCGGCGGTGCCTGGTTGGCGCAGGCATGCCCGGTCGGCAGCACGATCAGTCGTTTTGCCCCCTGCTTCACGGCAACGCGGATCGGCGTGTTGCTGGAGATCGCACCGTCCGCCAGGAAATGATGGCGGTAATGCACCGGCGTGAACGCGCCGGGGATCGCGGTCGATGCCACGATCGCCTCCGCGGCGGAGCCTTCCGACAGCACGACGCTGTCGCCGCTGATAATGTCGGTCGTGACGATGTGGATCGGCATCCGCGCGTCCTCGAGATTGCGGAACGGGATGTAATCGTCGATCAGCTTGCGGACGCCGTCATGCGGGATCAGGAAATCGCGCCGCCACAGGAAGCCGACCAGTGTCCGCCAGGTCACCGGAAACACGTCCTGCCGGTTCAGGCCGCGCCAGATCTCGGCCAGCCGCGCTACTCCCGAGACCGTCGGATCACCGGCATAGAAGGCGCCGTTGAGCGCGCCGACGCTGGAGCCGACCACCATGTCGGCGACCACGCCATGCGCCGCCAGTGCCTGCAGCATGCCGACCTGGACCGCGCCAAAGCTGCCGCCGCCGGCAAACACAAAGGCGGTCTTCGGTGCATCCGGATCGGTGATGGACAAGGCGCGGCTCCCTGGTCGCCGCGTTCGGAAAGGGCTGCGCGGCGTTGGGGTGAGTTATAGCAACACACAAATGGTGCACGCCACCACCACAGCCGTCGTCCTGGCGAAGGCCAGGACCCATAACCCCAAATGCAAAAAGCTGAAGCCTGATGGGGCCCCAGCCTTCGCAAAACCGAGAGTGATGGTAATGGGTCCTGGCTTTCGCCAGGACGACAGTCTTAAGCGGTCTCAGCGCTCGACGAACGCCTTCTCGATCACGAAGTGACCGGGCGTGTTGCCGCTGCCTTCCTTGAAGCCGCGGGTCTCGAACAGCTGCTTGAGCTCTTCCAGCATCGCCGGGCTGCCGCACATCATGATGCGGTCGGTCTCGATGTCGAGCGGACCCTGATGCAGGTCGGTGAACAGCTGGTTCGAGGTGATCAGGTCGGTGATGCGTCCGCGGTTGCGGAACGGCTCGCGCGTCACGGTCGGATAGTAGGACAGCTTCTCGGACAGCAGCGGCCCGAACAGCTCGTCGTCGCGCAGCTTGGCGACCAGCTCCTCGCCATAGCCGAGCTCGGAGACCTGGCGGCAGCCATGCACCAGCAGGATCTGGTCGTAGCGATCATAGACCTCGGGGTCCTTGATCAGGCTCGCGAACGGCGCCAGTCCGGTGCCGGTCGACAGCAGCATCAGCCGCTTGCCGGGGATCAGATTGTCGGTGATCAGCGTGCCGGTCGCCTTGCGGCCGACCAGGATAGTGTCGCCCTCGCGGATCTTCTGCAGCTTGGAGGTGAGCGGGCCGTCCTGCACCTTGATCGAGAAGAACTCGAGCTCTTCCTCGTGATTGGCGCTCGCCATCGAATAGGCGCGCAGCAGCGGCCGGCCGTCGACCTCGAGGCCGATCATGGCGAACTGCCCGTTCTGGAAGCGGAAACCGGAATCGCGGGTGGCCCGGAAGCTGAAAAGCGTATCGGTCCAGTGCTGAACCGAAAGAACCTTCTCTCGATAGAACGCGCTCATGTGTTTTCGTTTTCTCGACTGACCAGGTTTAGAATGATTTGATTTCTAGACTGCTCGCGACGGCGCAGAAGTGGCCGAAATCATTGAAGATCTCGCGTGTCCATCGCCCCTGCGCATGAGATAGTCAAGATCAACTGGCGTGCAATTGCGATCTCAGAATGGCAGTCGTTCGATTTCGCGCAGGGGTTCAACCACGACCATCGTTAACGCGTGGCGCTGCACGTAATTTACTTGCTGAGATCGACGCCGATCTGGCAAATAATTGCTATGAATACTGTGGTGAAGGGAAAATGATCTCGTGGTCCTGATCAGCCAGCGAATCTTCCTGGAAACCATCAAAAAATATTGTCTGGCGCGCTCGATTGCGGTCGAGGTGCGGTCGGGCGGCTGGCTGGTCATCATGACCAAGGGCCGTCGGCGGCGGCTCGCGATCGGTTACGACATCGGGCTGAACAGCGCAGTCGCGCATCAGGTCGCCAACGACAAATCGGCCTGCGCGGAGGTGCTGGCATCGGCCGGCGTTCCCGCCATTGCGCACACGTTGTTTCTCGGCGGCAGGCTCAGCAAGCACATCCCGGGATCGGACTCGCTGGAGGCGATGCGGCTGCTGCTCGACCAGCATCCGCGCGGGCTTGTCGTCAAGCCTAACGAGGGGACATCCGGCGAGCTCGTCTTCCGCGTCACGACGCGGGCGCAGCTGGAGGCCGCGGTCGCGCGCATCCTTGCCGCACATCCAAGTCTCGCGATCTCGCCCTATGTCGAGATCGAGCACGAGGTGCGCGTCGTGCTGCTCGATGCGCACGCACTGATCGTCTACGGCAAGACGCGCCCGATGGTGGTCGGCGACGGCATCCATTCGCTCCGCGCGCTGGCGCAGGCGAGCGCGACCGCCGAGCAGCTCAAGACTCTCCCCGAGGATTTCGACGCCGCCGCGCTCGACGCCATTCCACCGGCCGGCGAGCGGCTCCTGCTGAACTGGCGGCACAATCTCGACGCCGGTGCCGAGCCCATGCTGATCGCTGATGATGCGACACGCGACGCCTGCACCGCGCTCGCCATCAAGGCCGCGCAGGCTGTCGGCATCCGCTTCGCCTCCATCGACGTCGTGCGTGCCGATGGTGCGTGGAAAGTGCTCGAGGTGAATTCCGGCGTGAAGATGGAGGCGCTGGGCCGCCGGCATCCGGCGTTGGTCGAAGCTGCGTATCACGCGGCGCTGGACGCGGTGTTTGAACAAGTTGGTCGCCCCGGCGAAAGCCGGGACGACGGGTGACATACCGAAGCTACTGGTTCTCGTCGAGCACCTTGAAGGCTTCCTCGAGCTGCGGTGACAGCGCGACGTTGAGCTTCTCGCCGGTCGGCAGGCGCGCGACGAACCATTTGTTGTAGAGCGGGATGATGTCGCGGTTCGAGGCGAGCTTGCGGAACGCACGCTCGACCACCTCTTTCATCTGCGGCTCGCCCTTGCGGTACATGATGCCGTAGGGATCGTAGGACAGATAGTCGCCGGTGACGCGGAATTTGTCCTGCGACTTGTGCCGCGCGATCAGGCCGTAGAGCAGGATGTCGTCGGTCGCGAACGCATCCGCCTTGCCGTCCACCAGCATCTGGTAGGATTGCTCGTGGTCACCGCCGGTGACGATGTTGAGGCCGAGCTGTTGCTTGGCGTCGACATTGTGGATCGCCTGCTCGTTGGTGGTGCCCTTGGTGACCACCACGGTCTTGCCCTTCAAATCGGCCACCTGGTTGACGCCCGAAGCTTTCGGCACCATCAGCTTGGTACCGGCCACGAACATCAGCGGCGAGAACGCGACCTGCTTGCCACGCTCCGCATTCGCCGTGGTCGACCCGCATTCGAGATCGATCTTCTTGTCGACCAACGCGGGAATGCGGTCGTCGGAGGTGACCTTGATGTAGTCGACCTTGAGGCCGGCGTCGTCGACCTCGGCCCCGATCTCGTCGACGATCGCATCGCACAGCTCGAGGCTGTAGCCGATCGGCCGGTTGGAGTGATCGAGGAACGAGAACGGCGGCGAACTCTCGCGATAGCCGATCCGCACCGTGTGCGTGGCCTTGATGTTGGCGAGCGTGGGGCTGAGCCCTTCGCCCGCCGGCTGTGCGGACGCCGGTCCGGTGAGCAGGCTTGCTGCCAGCAGACATGCCGACAGCAACCGGCGCTCAGCCCGGATCGGCCTCCAGCGGGCGCGATGCATGCATCCCTCCCGTCAATGGCCGGCCATCACGGCGCCGGGCACCGCGTCCTGCGGCACCGCGTCGTCGGGCCCGAGCTCGTGCTCGGCCTTCAGCTCGCCCTCCCACTTCGCGACCACGGCGGTCGCCAGCGAGTTGCCGATCACGTTGGTGGCGCTGCGGCCCATGTCGAGGAAGGTGTCGATGCCCATGATCATCAGCAACCCGGCCTCGGGGATGCCGAACTGCGACAGCGTCGAGGCGATCACCACCAGCGACGCGCGCGGCACGCCGGCGACGCCTTTGGAGGTGATCATCAAGGTTGCCAGCATCGCGAGCTGCGTGCCGAGCGACATCTCGATATGGTAGGTCTGCGCGATGAAGATGCTCGCGAAGGTGCAGTACATCATCGTGCCGTCGAGATTGAACGAATAGCCGAGCGGCAGCACGAAAGCCGATATCCGCGAGGAGGCGCCGAACTTGTTCAGCCCCTCCAGCGTCTTCGGATAGGCCGCCTCCGAAGAGGCGGTCGAAAACGCGATCATCAGCGGTTCGCGGATCAGCCGCAGCAGGTGACTGTAGCGCGGCCCGATCACGATGAAGCCGACCGCGACCAGGATGCCCCACAGGATCAGCAGCGACAGATAGAAGCCGCCCATGAAGACGATCAGCTTCCAGAGCACGCCGAGGCCGTTCTTCGAGACGGTCGCCATGATCGCTGCCCACACCGCGATCGGCGCGAACAGCATCACATAGCCGGTGACCTTCAGCATGATATGGGCGAGGTCGTCGATCAGGCTCATGATCGGCTTCGACCGCTCGGGCATGGCGCCGAGCGCGACCGCGAAGAACACCGCGAACACCACGATCTGCAGGATCTCGTTCTGCGCCATCGCATCCGCGATCGAGGTCGGGATCAGATGGGTCAGGAATTTCTCGATCGAGAACGCCGAGACCGGCAGGCCGGTGGACTGCGCCTTGTCGGGCAGTGTGCCGGGGAAATTGGCGCCGGGCTGCAACAGATTGACCATCACGAGGCCGAGCAGCAGCGAGATGAAGGAGGCGGAGACGAACCAGCCCATGGTCTTGGCGAAGATGCGCCCGAGCTTGGCGCCGCTTCCCATATGGGCAATGCCGCCAACGAGGGTGGCGAACACCAGCGGCGCGATGATCATCTTGATCAGGCGCAGAAACAGCATCGCGATCAGGTTGACGTCGGCGGCGATCTCGGCACGGCTGTCAGGAAGATAGTTGAAGACGATCGTCCCCATTGCGATGCCAAGGACCATCGCAATCAGGATGTACTGCGTAAACCTGTTCGACATTCTCTTACCCCCGTAAGTTCCCGGCGTAAGGCAAGTGTGGCAGATTTACGCAGCTACGCAACACGCTTCGCGTCCAGCGGGACTTTGCCGATCTGTTCCCGTTGTGGAATGCCAGCGCCGGGACTAGCGTTCATGCAGCGCACAATCTGTGCACTAAGCTGCGCGCGTCGCAGTCAAACTGCATGCGAAACGACCAACGCGAGGGGGAGACATCGCCAATGAACGACACCATCAATCGCCAGATCCTGCTGGTTGAAAAGCCGACCGGCAAACTCGGCCCCGAGCATTTTCGCCTGACCAACGCCACCATCCCCGCGCCGAAGGAGGGCGAGGCGCTGGTGCGGACGCGCTACATCTCGCTCGATGCCGCCAACCGCGCCTGGATGCACGGCGCCACCTACCGTGCTGCGGTCGAAGCCAACACCGTGATGGCCGGCGGCAGCATCGCCGAAGTGGTGTCGTCGAATGACCCAGGCCTCAAGCCGGGCGATATCGTGTTCGGCGACACCGGCTGGCAGGATTACGCCACCGTGCCCGCCAAACACCTTTCGAAGATGCCGAAGCTCGAGCCGATGACGCACCTGCTCAGCGTCTACGGCATCGCCGGCCTGACCGCCTATTTCGGCCTGCTCCATGTCGGAAAGCCCAAGGAAGGCGAGACCGTGGTGGTGTCGGCGGCGGCCGGCTCGGTCGGCTCGATCGTCGGCCAGATCGCCAAGATCAAGGGCTGCCGGGTGGTCGGCATCGCCGGCGGCAAGGACAAGTGCCACTGGCTGACGTCAGAGCTCGGCTTCGACGCCGCGGTCGACTACAAGGACGGCGCCACCTACAAGGCACTGCGATCAGCGGCGCCGAAGGGCATCGACG
Source organism: Bradyrhizobium sp. PSBB068 (assembly GCA_016839165.1). Taxonomy (NCBI): domain Bacteria; kingdom Pseudomonadati; phylum Pseudomonadota; class Alphaproteobacteria; order Hyphomicrobiales; family Nitrobacteraceae; genus Bradyrhizobium; species Bradyrhizobium sp. PSBB068. The sequence continues at coordinate 251,463 of CP069300.1, read as the reverse complement.
TCTATTTCGACAATGTCGGCGGCGACATCCTGGAGGCCTGCCTCTCCCAGATGAACAACCGCGGCCGCATCGCCTGCTGCGGCGCGATCTCGCAATATGACGGCGTGCCCTCCGCGCACGGCCCGCGCGGCGTGCCCGGCCTGATCGTGGTGAAGCGGCTGGTCATGCAGGGCTTCATCGTGATGGACTACATGGACCAGCGCGACGCCGCGCTCGCCGACCTGCAGTCCTGGGTCTCCTCCGGCAAACTGAAAGTGCAGGAGGACGTCATCGACGGCATCGAGAACACGCCGCAGGCGCTGATCGGGCTGCTCGCCGGCGAGAACCGCGGCAAGCGCATGGTGAAGGTGTAGGGGCAAAAGCTCTCGGTTCCGTCATGCTGAGGTGCGCGCTCTTGCGCGCCTCGAAGGATCCACGGCCCCGGTTTGGCGGCGCAGATGGCGCCGAGCCGTCGACCCTTCGAGACGGCCGCTTTGCGGCCTCCTCCCGCGACAAAGGCGAAGCCTTTGCGCGGGGGTGACGGGGATAGGTAGGTGCGCGGGGCTAATGCGCCGTGCCCGGCGCCTGCTGCGCGGCTTGCGGCCCGGCCGCCTTGCCCTTCTTCGCCTTGCGCCAGTTCTCGAAATTCTGCACCACGACGAAGAACGCCGGCACGAACAGCACCGCGAGGCAGGTCGAGGCGATCATGCCTGAGAACACGGTGATGCCGATCGACTTGCGGGCGTTGGCGCCGGCGCCGGTCGCGATCACCAGCGGCAAGACGCCGAGGATGAACGCAAACGAGGTCATCAGGATCGGCCGGAACCGGGCGCGCGCCGCGTCGATCGCCGATTCCAGCACCGGCTTGCCGTCGCGGATGTGATGCTCGAGCGCGACCTCGACGATCAGGATCGCGTTCTTGGCCGACAGCGCGATCAGCAGGATGGTGCCGATCTGGGTGTAGAGGTTGTTCTCGATCCGGAGCGCAGTCAGCACCAGCATCGGCCCGAGCAGCGACAGCGGCACCGCCAGGATCACCGAGATCGGCGCGTACCAGCTCTCATATTGTCCGGCGAGCACGAGGTAGACCAGGAGCAGCGCCAGCGCGAACACGAAGTAGATCTGGCTGCCGACCTCCTTCTCCTGGTACGACATCGCCGTCCACTCATAGCCGGTGCCCGGCGGCAGCGTCTTCGCGGCGATCTCCTCCATCAAGCTCATCGACTGGCCGGAACTGTAGCCCTGCGACGGCAGGCCGATGATGGTGGCCGACGGATAGAGGTTGTAGAGGCTGATCAGCGACGGCCCGACCGACGGCGTGATGTTCGCCACCGTGCCGAGCGGGACCATGTCGCCATTGCTGTTGCGCACCATCATGTTCTGGATGTCGCGCAAGGTCAGGCGGTATTGCGCATCGGCCTGGGTGTAGACCTGGAAGGTGCGGCCGAACTTGGTGAACTGGTTGACGTAGCTGGCGCCGAGATAGGACGACAGGGTCGAGAAGATCTGGTCGGTGGTGACGTGCAGGGTCTCGGTCTTGACGCGATCGACCTGGACGTCGAACTGCGGCACCATCGAGCGGAACGACGACTGCACCCGCTGCAGCGCGCTTTGCGTCTGCGCATTGCTGACGACGGCGCCGGTGACCGCCTGCAGCTTGCCGTAGTCGGCGTTGCCGTCGCGCAGCTGCACCTGCATGGCAAAGCCGGCGGCATTGCCGATGCCCTGGATCGGCGGCGGCGGGATGACCAAAATGCGCGCCTCCGGGATCACCGCAAGCCGGTCGTTGAGGCCGTAGACCAGCGAGCGCAGATCCTCGCCCGGGCCGCGCGAGCCCCAGTCCTTCAGGATCACATAGGCGACGCCGGCATTGGCAAGGCTCGACGAATTGTCGAGCGCGGAGATGCCGGCGATGGAAACCACCTGCTCGACCCCCGGCGTCTTGCGGGCGATCTCGGTGACCCTGTCGAGCACCTGCTGGGTGCGATCGATCGCGGCGCCGTCGGGCAACTGCACGGCGGCCAGCAGATACCCCTGGTCCTCGATCGGGATGAAGCCGGTCGGCACCCGCGACAGCCCGTAGCCGGCAATTCCGATCAGGACCAGCGCAACGAGGACCGAGGTCTTGGCGTGGGCGGCAATGCCACCGATGATCCGCGTGTAGCCCCGTTCCACCCGATCATAGACTGCGTTGAAGCCGCGGTAGAAGAAGTTGCGCTGCTCGGGCGGCACCGGCGGACGCAGCCACAACGCACACTGCGTCGGCTTCAGGGTCGCGGCATTGACGGCGCTGAGCAGCGCGGTCGCCGCGATCACCAAGGCGAATTGCGCGTACATCCGGCCGGTCAGCCCCGGCAGGAACGCCGCCGGCAGGAACACCGAGATCAGCACCAGCGTGATGCCGACGATCGGCGCGAACAATTCGTCCATCGCCTTGATCGCGGCGTCATGGCCGGACATGCCCTGCTCGATATTGTGCGCGGCGCCTTCGACCACGACGATGGCGTCGTCGACCACGATGCCGATCGCCAGCACGATCGCAAACAGCGTCGACAAATTGATGGTGAAGCCGAGCGCGGCCATCGCCGCGAACGCCCCGATGATGGTGACCGGCACGGTGGTCGCCGGCACCAGCATCGCCCGCCAATCCTGCAGGAACACAAGGATCACGACCAGCACCAGGAGGCCGGCCTCGATCAGCGTCCGGTAGACCTCGTCGATCGAGGCCTGGACGAATTTGGTGGTGTCGAACGGCGTGTCGTATTTGATGTCCTGCGGGAACTGCTTGGCGAGCTGCGCCACCTTCTTCTGCACTTCCTTCTCGACCTGCAGTGCGTTGGCGCCCGGCGACAGGAACACGCCGATGCCGGTGGCCGGCTTCTGGTTGAGCGAGAACACCTGGCTGTAGGTCTGCGCGCCGAGCTCGACCGAGCCGAGATCGCGGACCCGGATGACGTCGCCGACATTGCCGGTCTTGACGATGATGTTCTCGAACTGGCTCGCGTCGTCGAGCCGGCCGTTGACGTTCAGCGTGTACTGGAACGCCTGCCCCTGCGGCGCCGGCGGCGCGCCGACCTGGCCGGCTGTGACCTGCTGGCTCTGCTGCTGGATCGCCTGGATCACGTCCTGCGGCATCAGCCCGCGTGCCTGCAGCTTGTTCGGATCGAGCCAGACCCGCATCGAATATTGCCCGGCGCCGAACACGGTGACGTTGCCGACGCCCGGCAGGCGGGACAGCTCGTCGCGGATGTTGATGGTGGCGTAGTTCGACAGGAACAGGCTGTCGTAGGTCTTGTTCGGCGAGGTCAGCGTCACGAACAGCAGGATCGAGGTCGACCGCTTCTGCACCGTGACGCCCTGGTTCTGCACCGCGGTCGGCAGTTGCGACAGCGCCGAGGAGACGCGGTTCTGCACCAGCACCTGCGCGAAGTTGAGGTCGGTGCCGATCTTGAAGGTCACGGTCAGCGTGTAGGTGCCGTCGGCGCCGCTGTAGGACTGCATGTAGAGCATGTCCTCGACGCCGTTGACCTGCTGCTCGATCGGCAGCGCCACGGTGTCGATCACGGTCTTTGCCGATGCGCCGGGATAGCGCGTCGTCACCTGCACGGTGGGCGGTACCACGTCGGGATATTGCGCGACCGCGAGATTGAACAGCGCGACGCCGCCGATCAGGATCATCAGGATCGCGATGACGTTGGACAGGACCGGCCGCTCGATGAAGAATTTCGAGATCATGGCGCGCCCCTCACTTGGCCGCGGCCGGCGTCGCGTCGCCCTTCTGCATCTGCGGATCGACCTTCTGGCCGGGGATCGCGCGCAGCAGCCCGGCGGTCACGACGCGATCGTCCGCCTTCAGCCCGCTCTCGATGACGCGCAGGCCCTCGTCGAGCGGACCGGTCGTCACCTTGCGCTGCTCGACCACGTTGTCGGCATTGACGACCAGCACGTAGCGGCCGCTCTGGTCGCTGCCGATCGCAACGTCCGGCACCAGCAGCGCATTGTCCTGCTTGTCGATCGGCACCCGAACGCGGACATAGAAACCCGGCAGCAGCACGCGCTCCGGATTGGGGACCAGGCCGCGGACGGCGAGCGTTCCGGTCGACTGGTTGATGGTCGGCGAGATGTAGTCAAGCTTGCCCTTGTGCGGATAACCGGTCTCGGTCTGCAACCCGACCTCGATCGGCAGCTGCCTGAGGTCGGTGGTCGTGATGCCGCGGCGGCGCGCTTCGTCCCGCACCCGCTGCACGTCCTGTTCGTTGACGTTGAAATTCACATAGATCGGATCGAGCTGCACGATGGTGGCAAGCTGGGTCGGCGACGCCACGCCGACCAGTTCGCCGACCGAGACCAGATGGTTGCTGACGATGCCGTCGAACGGCGCGGCGACATTGGTGTAGCCGTAATTGACTGCAGCGAGCTTGGTGTTGACCTGGGCCTGCTGCAGGCCGGCCTGGGCGTTGTCCCGCGTCGCGGTCGAAGTATCCAGCGTCGCCTGCGACACTGCCTGGCGCTGCACCAGATCCTGCTGCCGCTTGAAGTCGAGCTCCGCCTGCTTCAGCGTCGCCTGCGCACCGACTTCGGCGGCCTGCGCCTGCTCCAGCTTCAGCTTGTAGGTCTCCGGCTCGATCGTGAACAGGGTGGTCCCCTGCTTCACCGGCGAACCGTCCTGATAGTCGATCGACTGCAGGAAGCCCTGCACACGCGCGACCAGATCGACGGTCTTGATCGGCGCAGTGTTTCCGGTTGCGTCCAGATAACGCGTGATGGCGCGCTGCACAGGCGGCGCGACGTCGACCTTCGGCGGCGGCGGCGGAACAAAACTGTTTTGCTCGCAGGCACTTAAACTGAGGAAGGCCGCTATGGCGCAGACCGTGCGCATAAGTGGCGCATTTCGCAGCCGCACAAAATTGCTCTGACCGAAATGTGCGGACGCGCGCGCATGCCTCATTTCCGAGCCTCAGTTCAAATGACCTAATTCAAACGTGGTAGGCGCAAAAAATTCAGTCTGCTTCATCCATAGCAACAATCCGCTTGCAGCGGAACTCGAAAGCGAAAATGATGTCGCTCGCGTACAGCAAGACATTTCAGAACGCAGTTCAGTTGGGCCGGCAGCTTCCGGCGCAACGAGAGGATTTATTCAAATGATCAACGCGTTGACACGTGCAACGAAGCTGTGTGCATGGCTTGGGCTCGCGACATTCATCAGCACCGCGCCGGCCCTGTCGCAGGCGCCGACCCAGGCCCAGCGCGACGCCATCAAGTCGCAATGCCGCAACGACTACATCGCACATTGCTCGAGCGTGCCACCGGGCGGTGAGGCGTCGCTGCAATGCCTGCAGAAGAACATGGCAAGCCTTGCCCCGGCCTGTGCCAGCGCGGTGAAGGCCGTGGAAGCGCCGGCCGCCGCGCCTGCGGCAGCCAAGACTGATGCGGCGCCCGCGACCACCGCGGCCAAGCCCGCGGAGACGGCAGCACCGAAAGCTGCCGCCGCAGGCAAGCCGAGCAGCGCGCAAATCTCCGCGATCCGCAGTGCGTGCCGCTCCGACTATCCGAAGGTTTGCGCCGGGGTGCCGACCGGCGGCGCGCCTGCATTGCAATGCCTGGAGAAGAACAAGGCGAAGCTTTCACCGGCCTGCGAGAAGGCGGTTGCGGCGGCCGGTGGCGGCGGCGCCGCACCGGCCGAAGGCGCGGCGACGGCGGCAGCCCCGGCGGCCGCGCCGGCAGCGATCACGCTGCGGCCACTGCGACCACGCGAAGAGCTGTTCGTGTTGCGCTCGGCCTGTGGCGCCGACGTCCGCTCGATCTGCGGCGGCGTCCAGCCGGGCGGCGGGCGGATCGTGCAGTGCCTGGCGACCAATGCCGGCTCGCTGTCACCGGCGTGCCGTGACGTGCTAGCGCCGTTCGCGGCGCGCTGATGCCGTTTTCACCCGACTGACCGGAACAGGGAGCGATCGATGCTGCGTATTGTCCTGACCGCCGCCTTGCTGTGCGGCTCAACCGCCGTCTTTGCCCAGGAGCTGACTACGGCGCAACGCGACGCCTGCATGGGCGACTACCAGAAGTTCTGCAAGAGCGTGACGCCCGGCGGCGGGCGCATCATCGCCTGCCTCGCCAAGGAAAGCGACAAGCTGACGCCCGCCTGCAAGAAGGTGCTGGCGGAAGCCGAAAAGAAATAGCCGCACAAGCGGCGCGACGACCTGTGCCCGGCGACTGTCGGGCACGAAGCCGCAGCACCTTGTTGTCATCCAGAGGCCAACCAGTCCTCACTCCGGGAGAGGGAATATCATGCGCTCATTATTGCTGATCGCTGCAGCCCTGCTGTCCTTTGCCGCGACCATGGCCTTCGAGTCCGCCGACGCCAACGCGGTCGTGTGCGGGCGCGGCCCCTATCGCGCGGGATGCGCCGGCCATCGCGGCGCGGTCGTCGTCCGCAAGCCCGTCGTCGCCGGCTGCCGCTGGATTTGGGTCGACGGGGTCAAGGTCCGCCGCTGCTACTGAACTTTTCGGCACCACGCTTGTAGCCGCTGCGCGCATTTTCCCTCTGGCGTTCCCGCCAGAGGGAGATTAGTCTCGATCCAAATTGTAAGTACACTGTCAATCTGGGAGGCAGACGTTGCGGATCGCCGTGATCGGCGGAGGGCCCGGCGGGCTCTATTTCGCCTATCTCTGGAAGAAGCGTCATCCCGACGCCGAGATCGATCTGTTCGAGCAGAATCCGGCCGGCGCCACCTGGGGCTTCGGCGTGGTGTTCTCCGAGCAGGCGCTGGACTTCCTGCGCGCCGACGACCCCGAGACGGTCGACGCCATCACCCCGCGGATGGAGAGCTGGAAGAACATCACCCTCAATCTGCGCGGCGAGAGCGTCGAGATCGATGGCGTCGGGTTCTCCTCGATCGGGCGGCTGGCATTGCTGACGCTCCTGCAGGAGCGCGTGCGCAGTGTCGGCGTCACGCCGCAATTCGACACTGCTGTGCAATCGGTCGGTGAGCTCAAGGGGTACGACCTGATCGTCGCTGCCGACGGGCTGAACTCGATGGTTCGCCGCGGTTTCGAGACCGCATTCGGGGCATCGGTCTCGCACTCGACCAACAAATTCGCCTGGTACGGCACCACGAAGCCCTTCGCAACGTTGTCGCAGACCTTTGTGGCAACCGACGTGGGCTGCTTCAACGCCCATCACTATCGCTATGCGAAGGACATGAGCACCTTCCTGGTCGAGTGCGACGCGGCGACCTGGGCGGCCTACGGCTTCGCCGACAGGAGCATCGAAGAGTCGCAGGCGATCTGCGAGGAGGTGTTCGCCGAGACACTGGATGGCCACCGGCTGATCTCGAACAAATCGGTGTGGCGCAATTTCCCGTGGATCTGGAACGAGCGCTGGTCGCACGGCAACATGGTGCTGATCGGCGACGCGCTGCATTCCGCGCACTTCTCGATCGGCTCCGGTACGCGGCTGGCGATCGAGGACGCGATTGCGCTGACCAAGGCGCTGGAGAGCGAAAGCGGCGTTGCCGCAGCACTAGCGCGCTACGAGAGCGAGCGTAAGCCGATCGTGAAGAAGCTCGTCACCGCGGCGCGGACCAGCGCCGACTGGTATGAGCATTTCCCCGCGCACATGAAGCGCGACCTGCTGGATTTCGCCTACAGCTACATCACCCGCTCCGGCCGCATCGACGACGCGCGGCTGCGCGCGATGTCGCCGGCCTTCATGGCCCGGTACGAAGCCGCAAAGGGACCGTCATGAGCCTGATCGCCGACCAGGTTCCGCAGGACAGTCCCGGTGCGCGCGAGATCGGCTTTGCGATTCCCGCGCACTACAATGCGAGCCGCATCCTGTTCGACAATCTCGGCAACGGCAATGCCGAACGCCTGGCGCTGACCGGCCCGGCCGGCACACGGACGTATCGCGAGCTCTGCGCCGACGCAGCACGCTGGGGTCACGCATTCCTGTCGCTCGGGCTGAAGCGCGGCGACCGCGTGCTGCTGTTCCTTGACGACACCCCGGCCTACCCGGCGGCGTTCTTCGGCGCTGTGCGCGCCGGTCTCGTGCCGCTCCTGATCAACACGCTGACGACGCCGGAGCTGCTGCAATTCTACCTGTCCGATGCCGGCGCGCAGGTCGCCGTCACCGATGCGGAGTTCTGCTCGCGCTTCAACGCCGAGGCCTGCAAGGATACGCCGCTGCGCACGCTGATCGTGGTCAACGGCGCCGCGGGCGGTCATGCCGTTGCGGAGACGCGTGATGCCGGCGAATGGCTGCAAGGATTTCGGAGCGAGCTCGACGCGGCCGACACCCATCGCAACGAGATGGCGTTCTGGATGTATTCGTCAGGCTCGACCGGCCGCCCCAAGGGCATCGTGCATTTGCAGCACGACATGGCCTATAGCGAGCTCGCCTTTGCCCGCAACGTGCTGAAGCTCAAGCCCGGCGACATCTGCTTCTCGGTGCCGAAGATCTTCTTCGCCTACGGCTTCGGCAATTCGATCACGTTTCCCTTCTCGGTCGGCGCCGCCACGCTGCTGCTGCCGGGCCAACCGAAACCCGCCGCGATCTTCGCGGCGATCGGTCAGTATCGGCCGACCGTATTCTTCGGGCTGCCGACGCTCTACATCACCCTGACCAAGGCCGAAGGCGCGGACGCTGCGGACTTCTCCTCGCTGCGCATGGCGGTCTCCGCCGCCGAGGTGCTATCGGCCGATGTGTTCAACGGCTGGAAACAGCTCACCGGGCTCGAGATCATCGAAGGCCTCGGCTCGACCGAGGTGCTGCACGTCTATCTCAGCAACCGCGCGGAGCAGAAGAAGCTCGGCGCCGCCGGCCTGCGCGTGCCCGGCTACGAGATCATGCTGCGCGACAGCGACGGCCGCGAGGTCGGCGACAATGAGGAAGGCATTTTGTGGGTGCGCGGCGATTCCGCAACACCGCTGTACTGGAACCGGCCGGACAAGACCGCCGAGACCGTGCGCGAAGACGGCTGGATCTACACCGGCGACCGCTTCGTGCGCGACAGCGACGGCTTCCACTTCTTCCGCGGCCGCGCCGACGACCTTATCAAGATCTCCGGCCAGTGGGTCTATCCGCTGGAGGTCGAGCTCTGCCTCGCCGATCACCCCGACGTCCGCGAATGCGCGGTCTACGGCGCCGAATTGCCCGACCGCCGCATGACGCTGCGGGCCGTGGTGGTGATGAACAAGGCCGGCTTCGACAGCGATGAGGCGACGCGGCGGTTGCAGGACTACGTCAAGACGAAGCTCCTGCCCTACAAATATCCGCGCGAGGTGAAGTTCATCGACGAACTGCCGAAGACCGGCACGGGCAAGATCGACCGGCAGGCGGTGATGCGGATGTAGCGACGCCGGCTTGCGCACCACAGCGGCCACACATTCAATGTCGTCCCGGCGAAAGCCGGGACCCATAACCACAAATGCTTGTGGCGCGAAGATCGGGGCCCCAGCTGCCTCAACAACGACTATTCGTGGTTGGGTCCCGGCCTTCGCCGCGACGACGACTGAGGGTGTGGCGAACGCGTACGTCAGCCACTACTAGCTAACCGCCCAACCCCGTTCCGCCATACAGCCACGCGATATCGTCGCACCATTCGTTCTGCGACTTCGCGCTCATGATCGCATTGCGGATGCGGGCGTGGTCGCCGGCCGGGTGATAAACGTGCTCGCCGATCGCACGGGACATCAGCTGCACGCGCGCGGTGCGCGGGAAGCGTTGCGCGCGATAGGCGTCGAGCGCCGCCGCCTGATCATCGTGATTGGCCAGCATGTGCGACAGGCAGACCGCGTCTTCCATCGCCTGGCAGGCGCCCTGCGCGAAATATTGCAACATCGGATGCGCGGCGTCGCCGAGCAGCGCGACGCGGCCGTCGATCCAGCGCTCGGTGGGATCGCGGTCGCAGAGCACCCAGAGCTTCCAGTTGGTGCCGTGGCGGATGATATTCTGCGCGCGTTCGTGGACGTGGGTGAAGCCCTTCATCACCTCTTGCTCGGACACCGGCTTGCCGGCGACCGGCTCCGGCGCGTCGTTGTGATAGGTGACGACGAGGTTGAACACCTTCCAGCCCGACAGCGGGTAATGCACGATATGGCATTTCGGGCCGGCCCACAGCGTCGCCGCGTTCCAGCGCAGATCCTCGGGCATCTGCTCTGTCGGGATCACCGAGCGATAGGTGGTATGGCCGGAGACGCGCGGCGGGCCGTCCGCCGTGACCTGCTTGCGGATGTTGGACCACAACCCGTCGGCGCCGATCAGCAGGCGTCCGGTGACGCGCGCGCCATTGGCGAGCTTTGCGGTCACGGACGATCCGTCCTGCTCGTAGCCTGTCACCTCGCTGGAGACGCGCAGCTCGATCAGTTCGTGCCTCTCGCAAGCGCGCAGGAACACGCCATGCAGGTCGCCGCGATGCACCACGGCATAGGGGTTGCCGAACCGCGCGCGAAACGTCTCGCCGAGATCGATGTGGGTGATCTCATCGGCGGTCAGCGCATCCATCAGCCGGAGCTGGTCGATATAGACGGCCATGTTGCGCGCGGCCTCGCCGACGCCGAGATAGTCGAAGGCGTGGAACGCATTCGGCCCGAGCTGGATGCCGGCGCCGATCTCGCCGAGCGCGGCCGCCTTCTCCAGCAGGATCGAGCGGATGCCCTTCTGCGCGAGGCCGAGCGCCACGGCAAGGCCGCCGATGCCGCCGCCCGCGATCAGGACAGGTCGCGTCTCCGCCATCAGCCCGACCTCCCCAGATGTTCGAGCGCGTCCTCGGCGCGCAACGGCACCCGCGACGCCTCGTTGTTGAGATCGACAAGCTGGGTCAAGAGCGAGAGCAGCGTTTTGCGGTCGGCCGGCTTCAGCGGCTCGAGCATCCGTGCCTGCGCCTTGTCGACCGAGGGCATGATGTCGTTGAGCACGCCCGCGCCGGCCTTGGTGAGATAGAGCAGCTTGACGCGCTTGTCCTCCGCCGCCGGCTTGCGAACGATGTATTCCTTGGCCTGCAGCCGCTCGATCACATTGCCGAGCGTGGAGCGGTCGAACGCGATCACGGCGGAGAGCCTGGTGGCGTCGATGCCGGGATGGGTCGAGATCGTGACCAGCGCGGCATATTGCACCGGCGTCAGGTCGAACGCCCTGCACTCCTCGATGAAGAGCGCGACCGCGATCTGCTGCATGCGCCGGAACAGATAGCCGGGCGCGGTGTAGACCGCGTCCATGGTGACGGGCGTCGGCTTGCTACTCGGCATCGGGCTGCCTGTCCGGGGCGGCGTCGGCGAACGCCTCGACTTGCTTTGTCGCGGCCTCGGCCTTGAGCAGGCGCGGATAGGCCGAGACGTCGACGCCGAAGCGCCGCGCATTGGCGAGCTGCGGCACCAGGCAGAGATCGGCAAGCGTCGGCGTATCGCCGAAGCAGAACGGCCCGGCCTCGTCAGCGATCAGGGTCTCGCAGGCCGCAAGTCCTTCGCGATTGGCCCAGGCCGCCCATTCGGTCACCTGCTCTTCGGGCAGGCCGAGCTTGCGCAGCCGCGCCAGCACCTTCAGATTCTGCACCGGGTGGGTGTCACAGGCGATCGCCTGCGCGAACGCCCGCACCTTGGCGCGCCGCAGCGGATCCTTCGGCAGCAGCGGCGGATTGGGGTTGGTCTCATCGAGCCATTCGATGATCGCGAGCGACTGGGTGAGGATCGCGCCGGCGTCGCTCTCCAATGTCGGCACCAGCCCCTGCGGATTGATGGCGAGATAGGCCGGCGCGCACTGCTCGCCCTTGCGCAGATGATGCGGCAGGTGCTCCGGCGTCAGCCCCTTCATGTTGAGGGCGATCCGGACCCGGTAGGACGCGCTGCTCCGGAAATAGCCATGCAGCTTCATCGGAACCTCCCTTGCATTTCGTTAGATTGACGCTAGCCATATTGTGAGTATACTGTCAATTAAATTGCACCGACAAGAACGATGGGAGGCTTGCCATGGAAGCCGTGCAGAAGACCCCGGAGCGCGAAGCGTTCTACAAGAAGATCGACGGCCAAAACCTCTCGGCGTTGTGGAACGTGATGAACGATCTGATCACGCCGGAGCCGAAGAGCGCCTGCCGGCCTCACTTGTGGAAGTTCGACCAGATCCGCGATTACATGAACGAGGCCGGCAGACTGATCACGGCCAAGGAAGCCGAGCGCCGCGTGCTGGTGCTGGAAAATCCCGGGCTGCGCGGCCAGTCCAAGATCACGACCTCACTTTTCGCCGGCGTGCAGATGGTGGTGCCGGGCGATATCGCCCCCGCCCATCGCCATGCGCAATCGGCGCTGCGCTTCGTGCTCGAGGGCCAGGGCGCGTTCACCGCGGTCGACGGCGAGCGCACCGCGATGTCGCCGGGCGATTTCGTCATCACGCCGTCGATGACCTGGCACGACCATTCCAACGAAACCAATGAGCCGATGTTCTGGCTCGACGGGCTCGACATCCCGATGGTGCAGTTCTTCGACTGCTCGTTTGCCGAAGGCGCCAAGGAAGACCAGCAGTCGATCTCCAAGCCGGCCGGCGCCAGCTTCGCGCGCTACGGTCACAATCTCCTGCCGATCGATCAGAAGCGGACATCGAAGACCTCACCGATCTTCAACTACCCCTATGAATACACCCGCGAGGCGCTGGAGAAGGCCAGAACCAGCGACGAGTGGGACGCCTGCCACGGCCTCAAGCTGAAATTCTCCAACCCCGAGACCGGCGATTTCGCGATGCCGACCATCGGCACCTTCATCCAGCTGCTGCCGAAGGGCTTCAAGACCGCGCGCTATCGGTCGACCGACGCCACGGTGTTCGCCGCGATCGAAGGCAAGGGCCGCACCCGGGTCGGCGATCAGACCTTCGAATGGGGCCCGCGCGATTTGTTCGTGGTGCCGAGCTGGCACTGGGTCACCCACGAGGCCGATACCGACTCGGTGCTGTTCTCGTTCTCCGACCGCCCGGTGCAGCAGAAGCTCGACCTGTTCCGCGAGGATCGGGGCAACGCGTAGCCAGAAACGTGTAGTCGTCGTCGTCCCGGAACCACCGTCGTCCCGGGCAAGCGAAGCGCGACCCGGGACCCATAACCACAGGGTCGTGTTGTTGGAGGTGCTGGGGCCCCAGCCTTTCCTAACGACGACCTCCTGTGGTTATGGGTCCCTGCTTTCGCAGGGACGACATTTGAGTTTGCCGCCCTCGCGCCCCTCACCGCCAGTGCAGCAGCCGCGTCTCCAGCAGATTGATCAGCTTCCCGACCGCGAGGCCGAACAGCGACAGGATCACGACGCCGGCCAGCAGTTGGTCGGTCTGCATCAGATTGCCGGCCTGCAGCACGAAGGCGCCGATGCCGTATTGCGCGCCGATCATCTCGGCGCTGACCACCAGCAGCAACGCAACGGATGCGGTGATGCGGAAGCCGGCGAGGATCGAGGGCAGCGCGCCCGGCCAGATCACGCGGCGCACGATGGCGTGGAACGGCACGTTGAAGCTCTGTGCCATCCGGATCAGGTTGCGCGGCACCGCATCGACGCCGCTATAAACCGAGATCGCGGTCGAGAAGAACACCCCGAGCGCAATGGTCGCGATCTTCGGCTCCTCGCCGATCCCGAGCCACAGGATCAAGAGCGGCAGCAGCGCGATCTTCGGGATCGGAAACAGCGCCGAGATGAAGGTGATGCCGACACCGCGCGCCATGGTCGACAGCCCGATCGCAAAGCCGACAATGACGCCCGCTGCCGTGCCGATCATCCAGCCGGTGCCGATCCGCATGATCGACCAGGAGAGGTGCTGCCACAGCGCGCCCGACGTCGCGAGCTTATAGATCGCGACCGCGATCGCCGACGGCGCCGGCAGGAACAGCGGATTGACCCATCCGGCACTGCCGGCGAGCTGCCAGATCGCGATGACGAGTGCGAGCGCGAGCCAACCCGCATAGCGGCTGCCGCCCGGCGTGAAGCCGGCGCCGCGAAACGCGACCGGCCGCGTCGCTTCGCCCAATTGGTCCTTCGTGTCCGGCGGCGCGCGGTCAAGCATGCTGGACCTCGCGCTCGGCATCGATCGCCTCCTTGCGGATCAAAGACCACAATTCGCCCTGCAATGCGGCCATCTGCCCGCGCGCATCCGCCGTGCCGCGCTCGGCGCGCGTCATCGGAATGGTCACGATCTCCCGGATGCGGCCGGGACGCCGCGACAGCACGACGACGCGGTCGGCGAGCCGCACCGCTTCCTCGAGATTATGCGTGACATAGACCGCGCCCATGGTGCCGTCGGCGAGCAGACGCACGAAATCCTCCATCAGGAGCTCGCGGGTCTGCGAGTCCAGCGCCGACAGCGGCTCGTCCATCAGCAGGATCGCGGGACGCACCGCCAGCGCCCGCGCAATGCCGACGCGCTGGCGCATGCCGCCGGAGAGCTGCTTCGGATAGGTCGCGCGGAAATCCGTTAAGCCCGTGCGGCGCAGCGCGTCGTCGATCACGGTGCGGCGCTCGCCGGCGCTCAGGCCCGTGTGCAGCAGCGGGAATGCGACGTTCTCCTCGACCGTATTCCACGGCAGCAGGGCAAAGTCCTGGAATACGAAGGTCAGCGGATTGAGGCTTCCTGCCGGAGGCGCGCCGCGCAACTCGGCGGCGCCCTTACTCGGCCGCAGCAGGCCGCCGAGGATCGAGAGCAGCGTGCTCTTGCCGCAGCCGGACGGACCGACGATCGCAACGACCTCGCCGGCGCGGACCGTGAAGGAGACGTCGCTGAGCACGTCGAGCGCGCCGAAACGATGGCTGATATGGTCGGCGATCAGGTCCATTCAGTGCCCCACGACCCGACCCGTCACCCCGAGGAGCGCGCATTTGCGCGCGTCTCGAAGGGTCGACGGCCGAGCTGCTGCATTCGGGCCGTCGATCCTTCGAGACGCCGCTTCGCGGCTCCTCAGGATGGCGGGTCGAGAATTGCGCATACGGCTCATCATCAATCCGCCTTCACATAGTCCTTGGCGATGATCGCATTCGCATCAAAACCCTTGTCGGCGAAACCCTGCTCCTGCAGCCATTTGATCTGGTTGTCGACGTTCTTCACGTCGAGCTTGCCGTCGGGATCGACATAGGCGCAGTTGCCGACCACCTGCTCGACCGGCAGGTTGGTGTATTTGGCGATGATCTCGAGCAGCGGTCTTGTCTTCTCGTTGATCGGAACCACGCCGTCCTTGATCGCGGCCAGAACCACATCGTGATATTCGCGGTCGGCGCGGGTCAGCGCGGTGAGCAGCCTCGTCACCAGTTGCGCATGGGTCAGCGTCTTCGGCGACGCGAAGATGGCGCCCAGCTGCCACGGCGTCTCGTCGCCGACCCAGCCGAGGAATTTCGCGCCGTTGGAATCCATCAGCGTCCGCGCCGTCGAGATCGGCAGCAGCGCGGCGTCGACGGTCTCGCCCTTCAGCGCCGCGGCCGCGTTCGACAGCGATTGCAGCGGCACGATCTTCACGTCGGACAGCTTGAAGCCGTATTTGTCGGCGAGCAGGCCGAGCGAATAGTGGAAACTGGAGCCGACCTGGGTCACCGCGACGCGCTTGCCGGCGAGATCCTTCGGGGTCTTCAGGCCGGCCGCATAGGCGTTGTTGCTGGCGAAATACCCGATCAGGGGATAGCCGGCCTTCTCGCGGCTCATGCCGCCGATCACCTTCAGCGTGCCCTTTCCGGCAAGATTGTAGAGTCCGGCGGTGAAGGCAGTGATGCCGAAATCGACATCGCCCGACGTGGTCGCGACCGCGATCGGTTGCGCGGCGTCGAAGAACTTCAGCTCGACATCGAGCCCGGCGTCACGGAAATAGCCCTTGTCCTGCGCGATGAACACCGGCGCCGAGGACGACAGCCGCAGCACGCCGATCTTCGCCTTCAGCAGATCGTCGGCCCGCGCGATACCGCTCGCGGCCCACATCAGCAGGCCCGCGAGTGCGAGCCGCGCCCAACCCTTCATTTCATCCTCCGCCTAGAGCCCGTTCCGATCAAATCGGAACGGGGCTCTCGATTCCTGTTTTGACGCGTTTTCTTCACGCGAACCGGGATCCACTTCGCCTGAAAACGCCCTAGATTCCTTCGGGCACGGGCCGATCGCGGCCGATGAACGCGCCCTGCTGCGTGAGCTGTTGTTGCAACTTTTCGACGGAAATGTCGCGCGGAATCGTATTGCCCGAGAGTGCCAGCGCGGCCGCGGTTCCCGCCGCCTCGCCCATCACGAAACAGGCACCGGAGACGCGCGCCGCCGATTGCCCTTCATGGGTCATCGACGCGCAACGGCCGGCGACCAGGAGATTGTCGACGCCGTCAGGTATCAGCATGCGGTACGGCAATTCGTTATAGCCGCGGCTCTCAGGGATCGGCGGAAACTCGAAGGTCACATCGCCGGGCACGTGCTTTTCCATCGGCCAGCCATTGACGCCGATCGAGTCCTCGAACGAGGCGCAGCCCAGCACGTCCTCGCCGGACAGCATGTAGCCGCCGATTACGCGCCGCGTCTCGCGGATGCCGAGCTGCGGCGGCAGATCGACGATGTAGGAATTTTCGAAGCCGGGCACGGTGCGCAGGAACTTGAACGCTTCGACCGCCTGGCGGCGGCCCTCGATCTCGCCGCGCGTCATCTCGTCGGGATCAATACCGGAAATGGCGCCGCCATCGCTGCGCGTCACCTGGGTGAAATTCACCCGCCATTCGATCTGCGATTTCTGCGGCCGCACGATCGCGGATTTGCGCGGGAAGGTGTGGGTGCCGGCGGCCTCGGCCTGCGCCATCCGCTCCGGAATCGTCCGCCAGGCATCGCCGGCCTTCGCCGGATCGATGCCGTTGAGGCGGAACATCATCGAGGGATAGAGCATCCCGCCGGCATTGTCTCCGACTTCATAGGGTGCACCGGCCCACACTGCGAGGTCGCCGTCGCCGGAGCAGTCGATGAAGATGCCGGCGCGCACCGCCTGACGGCCGGCCTTGGTTTCCACCATCAGCGCGCGGATATGGGTGCCATCCATCACGACGCCGGCGCCGAGCGCGTGGAACAGGATATCGACCTTGTGATGCGCCAGAAGATCGTCGGCCGCGATCTTGTACGCCGCGGTGTCGTAGGCCTGCGCAAAAATCTTGCCGAGGATCAGATGCGGCGCATTCAACCCGCCGAGCCGGTCGATCCGCGCCAAGAGGTCGGAGGCGACGCCCTGCACCACCCGATGCATCCCGCCGAAAATATTGGCGTGCAGGCCGCAGAAATTGGTCACGCCGGCCGCGGTGCCCATGCCGCCGAGAAATCCGTAGCGCTCGATCAACAGCGTCCGCCGCCCGGCGCGCGCCGCGCCGACCGCAGCTGCAATGCCGGCCGGGCCGCCGCCAAGCACCACCACGTCATATTCGCCATAGAGGGGGACCTGCCGCGCAGGTTCTTCGATCGTGCTCGCTCGCATCATTTCCGCCCTGAACAGGGTTGATTGGGCCGACTATGAATTGATGCAGATTGCAGTACAATCCACCAAATTATGTAATCAGCTTTCGCGAATCGAGAAAAGCGGAGAAGTATTGGGGAGGGCAGATGGATACGCTTGTGAACCTCGAAGCCTTCCTCGCCACTGCCGATGCCGGCGGCTTCTCCGCCGCCGCGCGCAAGCTCAACGTTGCAACATCGGTTGTCGCCAAGCGCGTCACCCAGCTCGAGGAGCGGATCGGCACTGCGCTGTTCCATCGCTCGACGCGACAGTTGCGGTTGACCGAGGCCGGGCAACAATATGTGCACCGCGCCCGCGGCGTCGTCGCCGATGTCGGCGATCTCCTGTCGCGGATGGGCGAGAAGCAGCGCGACCTCTCCGATCATTTGCGCGTCAAGGCGCCGACCTCGCTGACGGTGGCACGCCTCGCCGATGCCTTCACGATCTTCCAGCGGCAAAACCGCAGCGTAAAGCTCGAGATCGTAATGATCGATCGCCCGGTCGATCCGGTGACCGAAGGTTTCGACATCGCGATCGGCGCCTTTCCGCATTCCTTCGGCGGCGTGGTCGACGAGCCGCTGTGCCGGCTGCCGCGGCTATTGTGCGCCTCGCCGTCCTATCTCAGGAAGCACGGCACGCCCAAGCATCCGCGCGATCTGGTCGATCACCGCTGCCTCAGCTTCCTGCCGACCGGTCCGGAATGGCCGTTCGAGGGGCCGCGCGGCCGCATCAACATCCAGGTGCGCCCGATTCTCTCGTCGAACGAGGGCCGCGTGCTGACGCAAAGCGCGATCGCCGGCAACGGCATCGCGCTGCTGTCGCACTATCTGGTCGCTGACGCGCTGCGCGCGGGCACGCTGCAGCCGATCCTCACCGAGTTTCCGATTCCCGAACTGTGGGTGAAGGCCGCCGTTCCCGAACGCCGCATCGACGCCGCCGCGGTGCAGGCGCTGTTGAAGACATTGAAGAAGTCGCTGTCGCGATCGCTGTGATGCGATGGCGGCCTTGCCCCGCCGCCCGCCGACCTGAGACAAGGACGCGAAAGGATCGCCCGCTTGAAACTCCTGATATCAGCCTCGCTCGGCCTGATCTTCGTCGCGACACCAGCGGCGGCGATCGAGACCTGCCGCTTCATCGAGCCCAAGGCAGAGCGCGAGGCCTGCTACCATCGGCAGGAGCAGGAGCTCGCGGCCAAGCGCAAGCCCGAATCCAGGTCCGAGCCGGCGGCGCGATCGAACGAATCGAAGACGTTTGAATCGCTGGAGCAGATGCGCCGCGACGACGCGGAGGTCTATCGCAGCATCCGCGGCATCTGCAACGGCTGCTGAGCTGGCTTACGCCGCCCCGCTCCAGCGGCCCGCGCGCTTCTCGGCAAAGGACGCAAGTCCCTCGGCGGCCTCGGCGGTCTGCCGCTTGGCCGAATGCAGATGGACCAGACGCTTGTAGGCCGCATCGTCGACGGCCATGCCGCCGAACGAGCTTTCCATCGCCAGCTTTTTGGTCTCGGCCAGCGCATCCGGGGCATTGCCGAGCAATTGCTCCACGACCTTGGCGCCGGCGCTGTCGAGATCGGCCAAGGGCACCACCTCATGGACGAGACCGATACGGCGCGCGTCCTCGGCGCCGAACCGTTCGCCGGTCAGTGCGTAGCGCCGCACCTGGCGGACGCCGATGGCGTCGCAGAGTTGCGGGATGATGATCGCCGCCGTCAGGCCCCAGCGCACTTCGGTGATCGAGAACAGCGCGTTGTCGGCCGCGATCACGATATCGCAGGCCGAGATCACGCCGGTGCCGCCGCCGAAGCAACCGCCCTGCACCAGCGCCACGGTAGGCACCGGCAGCGTGTTGAGCCGCTGCACCGCCTCGAAGGTGGCGCGCGACGCCGCCTCGTTCTCGTCAGGTGATTTCGGCCGCACGCCGTTGATCCATTTCAGGTCGGCGCCGGCCTGGAAATGCTTGCCGTTGCCCTTGAGCACGACGACGCGGACCGGCTTGGTCGAGAGTTCGTCGATCGCGGCCAGCACGCCGGCGATCAGCGCGCCGTCATAGGCGTTGTTGACCTCGGGCCTGTTCAGCGTGACGGTCGCGACCCCGCGCGCATCGAGGCTCCACAGGACTGGGCTGGCCGACATGACGTTTCTCCCTCGTTCGGCATTGCTGTTACCCGCACTATGGCGAGAGCAAAGGCCTTGATCCATCACTTTCGGGCGGGCGCGACCGCGCCATGCGCATGACGGGTTGCGCGATGCCCTGCGCTTGTGGAAACTGACGCGGCACGTTGCAAGGACCAGTTCCACTCATGCGTATTTGTATTTTCGGCGCGGGCGCCGTCGGCAGCCATTTCGCGGTCCGGCTGGCCCGTGCCGGCCACGAGGTGTCCTGCGTGATGCGCGACCCGCATCTCGATGCGGTCAGGGCCAACGGATTGACGCTGAAGGTCGGCGACAGCAGCGTCACCGCACGGGTAAGGGCGTCGGCCGATCCTGCCGAGTTGGGGCCGCAGGACGTCGTCATCAGCACGCTGAAGGCCACCGGCGTCAGTGCGCTCGCAACCGGACTGTTGCCGCTGCTTGAGCGGGACACCGCAATCGTGTTCGCGCAGAACGGCATTCCCTGGTGGTACGGTCTCGGTCTGCCGCCGCAGCATCCCGCGATTCCCGATCTCGGCTTCCTCGATCCCGGCGGGCGTCTGCGCAATGCCGTCCCGCAAGAGGGCATCATCGGCGGCGTGATCTTCTCCTCCAACGAGGTGATCGCGCCCGGATTGGTGGCGAATCTGTCGCCGGATCGCAACCGCCTCCTGATCGGCGAATGCGACGATCTCCGGAGCGAGCGCATCACCCGGCTGCGCGCGGCGCTTAATGAGGCTGCGATCGAATCGCCTGACGTCACGGAGATTCGCGAGACGATCTGGTCGAAACTGCTCACCAACATGTCGATGTCGGTGCTCTGTCTGCTGACCGGGCTGACCGCGCGCGGCGTCCGCGACGATCCCGACATGCAGGAGGTGATCCCACGGCTGCTCGACGAGGCCAATGCGGTGGCGACGCGCTATATCCCCGGGGTCAAGCGCGTCACCCGTTCGGGACCCGCGCCCGACCACAAGCCGTCGATCCTGCAGGACTACGAGCTCGGCCGCGCCATGGAGATCGACGTGCTGGTGCGCGCGCCCGCGGCCTTTGCCCGCGCAGCAGATATTCCGACCCCGATGCTCGACCTGATGGCCGCCCTCGCGATCCAGAAGGCGCGTGACAAGGGCCTGTATCAGGGCTGACAATCCGGATCTCACGATAACAAGCAGGGGCATCGAACCATGCACGTCAAGGACAAGGTCTGTGTCGTCACCGGCGGCGCGAGCGGGATCGGCGAGGCAGTGGCGCGGGCCTATGCGGAGGCTGGCGCGCGCGGCGTCGTGGTCGCCGATCTCAAGACCTCGCGCGACCGGCTCGCCAGCGTCGCCGGCGATATCGACGGGCTCGCCGTCACCGCCGATGTCGGGCTCGAGGAAGACATCAAGGCGCTGATCGCCGCTGCCGAGGACAAATATGGCCCGGTCGACGTGTTCTTCTCCAATGCCGGGCTGTCGCGCAAGGGACAGGAAACCGCATCCGATGCCGACTGGGATGTGAGTTGGCGGGTGCATGTGATGAGCCACGTCTTCGCCGCGCGCGCGCTGGTGCCCGGCATGCTGGCACGCGGTTCCGGCTATCTGCTCAACACCGCATCCGCCGCGGGGCTCCTGGCGTCGCTGAACTCGATGCCCTACGGCGTGACCAAGAATGCCGCGGTCGCGCTCGCAGAGCATCTGGCGATCCAGTATGGTGATCGCGGCATCCGCGTCTCCGTGCTCTGCCCGCAATCGGTCCAGACCGGAATGACCACGCCCGGCCCGAGCGCGGCGCGCGTCGACGGCGTGCTGCAGCCGGGCGAAGTGGCGCGGATGGTGATCGAGGCGATGGCGGAAGAGCGCTTCCTGATCCTCTCGCATCCGCAGGTGCAGGAATACATGCAGCGCAAGGCCACCAATCGCGAGCGCTGGCTGTCCGGCATGCGCCGCCTGCGCGACCGCATCTATGGCGGTGCGGCGTTAGGCTGACGGCGGCAGCGTCTCGCAGTTGACGCTGTAGCCCGGATGGAGCGCAGCGCAATCCGGGACAGTGTCACATGCGGAACGCCGACCTCGTTACGAGTGCTTCGCCACCCACGCTGCGAACGCATCGAGCACTTCGGCCATCACCTCGCGATCATCGCGGCCGGAGCGCTTCAGGACATGGAAGGAATGGTCGGCCTCCTGCGCCAGGTGCAGCTTCGCCCGGCTGCCCAACCCCTTCACGACAGGCTCGAGCAGCTCGAGCTCGGCCAGCGCGTCGCGCGTGCCCTGCAGAAACAGCATCGGAATCTTGACCTCGGCGAGGTGCGCGGCCCGCTCGCTCGACGGCTTGCCGGCGGGGTGCAGCGGAAAGCCGAGAAACACCAGCCCGCGTACGCTTTCGAGCGGCGCCTTGGCCTGTGCCTGCGAGGTCATCCGGCCGCCAAACGACTTGCCGCCGGCGAACAGCGGCAGTTCGCCGCAATGGCGCGTCATCTCGGCCACTGCGGCGCGCACCGTGGCCTGCGCGACGGCGGGCGGATCGGGCCGCTTGCCGCCCTTCTCCATGTAGGGAAACTGATAACGCAACGTCGCGATGCCGCGCTCTGCCAGGCCTTCGGCCAGCGCGGCCATCGACGGGTGCGCCATGCCGGCACCGGCGCCATGGGCGAACACATAGGCCGCACGTGCCGCTTCCGGGCGCAGCAGCAGCGCGGACACCGTACTGACGTCCGAGACCGTGATCGTGAGCGGTTGTGCGCCAGACGCGTTCAAGACGCCATCCCGGAGAATTGTTGCCCCGGCATTTCTAGCCGCAGCCGTCGATGCGCGCAAATGCCGCCGAGGAGAGCACGCCGCAAGTGAACTGGCTCACAGCCAACCAAAATTTCCTTTGCGACATTTCCCTTGCAACATTTCCGTTGGTAGACCGAGCGGCGCCGCGATAGGATAGTGCACAGTGCAACACACGTTTAACGCGAATCTGTTTCGGCGACTTTTAATATCTCAGCAATATGACGCGCTGATACCGCGAATTGGGGGACGGGCATGCCTCGCAAGACGATCTTTTTCATCGGACTGCTGATTGTCGCCGGCGTCCTCTATTTCAAGGACGATATCGAGACGGTGGCGAGCGGCTTCCGCGTCAAGGCCGTCGACTACCAGCCGCCTGCGAAGACCGTGTGGCTGGATCAGAATGTCAGCGCCGAGCGGCTGCGCTGGTTCTATCACGCCGACCAGGGCACGCGGACGTTCCTCATTCCGAATGAATGGTTCATGGCGCTGGAGCAGCCGACGCTCTGGCCGTTGTTCACGGCAGCGCCGAAGCTCAGCGAGACCGATTATCTCGGCCGCTTCGGTTTCATTCCCGACACCGTGATCCCGGGCAAGCCGGATGCGCTGCCGATCGGGTTTGCGCCGAGCGGCCCGATGGTGGATGCCAACGGCGCGCCGTGGCGCAACCCGCACAGCAAGGCCGACATGAACGGCGTCGGGCTGACCTGCTCCGCCTGCCACACCGGAAGCCTCAGCTATCGCGGCACCGAGATTGTGATCGACGGCGGACCGGCCAACACCAATCTGTTCGAATTCCAGAAGAGCGTCGGCGTCTCGCTGCTGCTGACCAGGTTCTGGCCCGGCCGCTTCGCGCGCTTTGCCGACGAGATCCTCGGCAAGGAGGCCAGCGTCGAGGAACGCATGGCGCTGCGCGGCCAGCTCGATCTCGTGCTGCAGCAATATGCCAAGATCAATGCGCTTGAGAGCAAGGTCGCCGCCAACAGCGTCGAGGAAGGCTATGCGCGGCTCGACGCACTGAACCGGATCGGCAACCAGGTGTTTGCGATCGACCTGAACAATCCGAACAACTACGCCTCGCATTCGGCGCCGGTGCATTTCCCGCGGATCTGGAATGCGCCATGGTTCAGCTGGGTGCAGTATGACGGCTCGATCATGCAGCCGATGGTGCGCAATGCCGGCGAGGCGCTCGGCGTCAGCGCCGAACTCAATCTGCTCGATGCATCCAAGGGCCTGTTCAAATCGAGCGCGCGGATCGACACGCTGCACGAGATGGAACGGATGATCGCCGGCGAGCCGCCCAGCGAGGATAAGGGCTTTGGCGGCTTGGCATCGCCGAAATGGCCGGAGAACATCCTGGGGCAGATCAACATGGATCTCGCGAGGAAGGGTGGCGAGCTCTACAAGACGCACTGCCAGGACTGCCATGGCCCGGCGATCAACAGCAAGGCGCTGCCCGAGAGCGAGGCCTTTTCGCTGTTCAAGGACAAGAAGCGCTGGATCAAGAACGACGCCGGTCAACCGCTGCTCGACGTCGAGATGATTCCGATCAGCCATATCGGCACCGACAGCGCGCAGGCCGAAGGCCTGCAGACCCGCACCGTCGAGACGCCGGCCAATCTGAACATCAAGGACGGCAGCTTCGGGCCGGCGCTCGGCGAACTCGTCGAGAAGACCGTCGACTACTGGTACGACCAGAACAAGACCCCGCCCGAGGATCGCAAGCGCATCAACGGCTACCGGCCGAACGAGATCCAGGCGCCGCTCGCCTACAAGGTCCGGCCGCTCAACGGCATCTGGGCAACCCCGCCCTATCTGCACAACGGGTCGGTCCCGACCATCTATGCGCTGCTGTCACCGGTGAGGGAGCGTCCGCCGACCTTCTATCTCGGCAGCCGGGAATATGAGCCCAAGGATCTCGGCTATGTCTGGAAGGACAAGATCAAGGACGGCTTCATGCTCAATACCGCCAAGCGCGGCAACAGCAATTCCGGGCACGAATTCTCCGACGAGAAGGGCACCGGCGTGATCGGGCCGGGGCTGAAGGAAGACCAGCGCCGCGCCCTGATCGAGTTCATCAAGACACTGTAGCTGTCGCCGTTCGACACTCCCGCCGTCATGACCGGGCTTGGCCCGGCCAGCCGCGTCTCTTGCGCGGGCGGCATTGAAGGGGTACGCCGCGACAAGCCCGAGCACGACGAACGACGGATGCTGTGTCCTGCCTCGCGCTCCGTAACGCCTGCTCTCAACTATCCTTCAACTTGGGCACGGGCTGGCGGCGTGCCGGACGCGTCATCGCCTCGAGCTCGAGCAGCTGGTTGAGCTGATCCTCGGTCAGCAGCTTCTCCTCCAGCACGATGTCGGCGACCGAGCGGTTCTCCTTCAGCGCGCGGCGCGCCACACGCGAGCTCGCCTCGTAGCCGAGCGCCGGCGCCAGCGCCGTGATCAGGCCGATCGAGCCTTGAACCAGGCTGCGGCAACGCTCGCGGTCGGCCTCGATGCCGTCGACGCAGCGCTTGGTCAGGGTGTCGATCGCCGCCGTCAGCATACGCAGCGAGCTCAGCACGCAGTAGCCGATGGTCGGCTCGAACGCATTGAGCTGGAGCTGGCCGCCCTCGGCACACATCGTCACCGTGAGATCGTGCCCGATGACGAGGAAGGCGACCTGGTTGACCACCTCCGGGATCACCGGGTTGACCTTGCCGGGCATGATCGACGAGCCGGCCTGCACCGCAGGCAGCCGGATCTCGCCGATGCCGGTACGCGGCCCCGACGACAGCAGGCGCAGGTCGTTGCAGATCTTCGACACCTTGACCGCGACGCGCTTCAGCACGCCGGAGAACAGCACGAAGGCGCCGAGGTCCGAGGTCGCCTCGATCAGGTTCGAGGCCAGCACCATCGGCTGGCCCGACAACCGCGACAGCTCCTCGACCGCAAGCGCCGCATAGCGCGGATCGGCATTGATACCGGTACCGATCGCGGTGGCACCGAGATTGACCTCGCGGAACAGGCTGGAGATCTCGTTCAGCCGTGCGACGTCCTCCTTCACCGTGGCGTGGAAGGCGTCGAACTCCTGACCGAGCGTCATCGGCACCGCATCCTGAAGCTGGGTGCGGCCCATCTTGAGGACGTCGGCGAATTCCACCGCCTTGCCCTTGAAGGAATAGGCGAGATCGTCCAGCGCGCGCACCAGCGGCTGGGTGGCGAAGATCACCGCAAGCCGCAGCGCAGTCGGATAGGCATCGTTGGTCGACTGCGCCATGTTGACGTCGTCGTTCGGGTGCAGCGTGTGATAATCGCCGGGCTTCTTGCCCATCAGCTTGAGCGCGACGTTGGCGATCACCTCGTTGGCGTTCATGTTGGTCGAGGTGCCGGCTCCGCCCTGGATCGCGTCGACGACAAAAGACTCGGCGTAGACCTTGTCGGTCGCGACCTTGGTGCAGGCCTTGTCGATGGCATCGGCCTTTTCGGCCGCGAGATAACCGAGGCGCTTGTTGGCGCGGGCGGCGGCCTGCTTCACCAGCGCCAGCGCGCGGACGAACTCCGGAAAATGGCCGACCGGCACGCCGGTGATCGGAAAGTTCATCACCGCGCGCTTGGTGTGGATACCCCACAGCGCATTGGCCGGCACATCGTCCTCGCCGAGCAGATCGTGCTCGGTGCGGGACTGCGCCTGCTCGATCGGCACGGTGCGGACGGTTGCGATCGCAAGTTCGCTCACGCCGCCGCCGTCGCCGGAGGGTGGCGCGGCGCCTGCAGTGTTGGCGGTCTCAACCTTCGATTCGGCCATTGGTCCCTCCGGTTACCTGCTGCAAATCCTGGCGTCAGCGACACCAGCCATGATGCGCCCGACAGACATCGAAAGCCAATGCCTATCGGCAAAGTCTTGCATATTGGCGAACGGAACGTCGCGGAAAAGCGGCATCGACATGCGCGCCGCACCGGGAATCGAGGACTAGCCTTATCCGTCACGATAACAACAACTTATGGCTCCATGCCGGAGCTCGCCGGGCGACAGGCGCGATTGCTTTCTCCGCCCCGTCATCGCGTGCTAGATCAGCACCGACTGGCGCATTGGCGCTGCCGATATCGAACGAACCAAGGACCAGAACCGTGTCCAATAACAACGAAGCGATAACCATCAAATTCCGCTGCCCGGCGGAGCTCGAGGGCAAGATTCCGCCACCGGTGCCTGCATCATTGGGTCTTCCCGGGTGGCTCAAGGCGATGCCGACGCAGGCCTTCAATGCGATGAGCAATCGCGAAGAGGATACCGTCAAGCGCTGCCCGCCATTCGTCGATGCGATGACGTCAGGTTTCCTGTTGCCGCTGGTCTGCGATCTGAAGGTCGAGAATGGCGCAATGACCTGGGACAACGACCTTCCCGCCGGCGGGGCGCTCGAATTCCCGCGCTCGCCGATCGGATTCCACGACGAAAGCCAGGTGGTCGGCTCGCCGCTGTTCACGCCGGACCGCCTTCTCATCAAGTTCGTCAATCTGTGGACCATCGAGGCGCCGGCGGGCTACTCGCTGTTCTTCACACATCCGGTCAACCGGTTCGACCTGCCGTTCACCACGCTGACCGGCATGGTCGATTGCGATCTGTTCCACGACAGCTGGGTTCATTTCCCGGCACACTGGCACGATACCAATTTCAACGGCGTACTGCCCAGGGGCACGCCGGTTGCGCAATGCTTCCCGGTGAAGCGTGAAAACTGGGTCGCGCAGACCGCGGCGATGACGCCCGATGAAACAGCGCGCGCGCAGGAACTGTCCAACAAGATGGCCCGCGAGCCCGGGCTCTATCGCCGCCAGTTTCGATCGTAGACTGGACGCACGAGATTGCGTTGCGGATCGCACGCGGGCGATGACGGGTACGGAGTGGGCGAGACCCTCTCCGCGCGTCGTCCCGGCGAAAGCCGGGACCCATACGCCGCAGCAGATATGATTGATGGGACTCGTCGTTCCAACATCGCGCAACAAGCAGCATCGGTGGTCATGGGTCCCGGCCTCCGCCGGGACGACGGCGAGTTTGTGGCGCGGCCGGCAAATCCAGCCTGGATCGCCTAACTCAAGAATTCCGCAAACGCGCTGCGACGGAAGAAGAAGCGGCCATGCGATGACATGACCAGCGCGGCCGTCGTGCGGCCGATCATTTGCGGCCGGCCGCGCAACGCCAGACGCAGATTGGCTTCGCCGGCAGCACGGTCGCCCATTTCGAGAAGAGTGGCGGAGAAGCTGGTACGCGTCAGGGGATCGTCGGGGCGCTGCGCCAGCACCTGGCGGTAGAGATCCGCCGCGGCCGCGTATTCGCCATCGAGCAGCAGCACGCGCGCGAGTGCGCCCAGAACATCGGGATGTCCCGGCGCCGCAGCGCGCAGCTTCTCCAGAATCTGGCGCGCACGGCCGCGCTCATTGCGCTGGGGCAGGAGCTGCGCGAGCAGGAGCTGAAACTCGAGGCTCCCTGGTGCGAGCGCAATTGCGCTCTCAATGACGGCAACCGCCTCGTCGATACGGCCGTCCGCGTGCAATTGCCCGGCCAGCGCCTGAAATGCGGGCAGGTATGGTGGCCGCCGCGCGGTGGTTCGCCGCAGCACATCGATCGCCTCGTTGCGGCGACCGGCGCCGCCGAGCGCCGCGCCGAGCAGGGTCTCGAGGCCCGCATCCTCGACGCGGCGGGTCGCGCGCTCGAGCGGCGCGATCGCCTCCTCGTTGCGGTTCTGCATCATCAGCGCCCGCGCCAGGATCGAGGCCGCGCCGACATCGTTCCGGTTTGCCTTCAAGACCTCTGCCGCCAGCCGCTCGGCTTCGACGATCTGTCCCATCTGCAATGCGGCCACAGCGCGTTGCAGCGCCGGGGACGGATTGGGCCCGCGATTGGCGGGAGGGGGCGGAGGTTTCGGCATGCGATCCGTCGTGAGATGGCTTTCTCAGCCGTTATCACTGCTGCCAACGGAGCGTCCAGCGAAAGTCGCACCGGGACCGGGAATACTCGCACACATCAGCGTGCCGTCCAATGTTACCACCGTTCAGGAACTGCGCGCGACATCGCGGCACACGCTGCGACAGTCCAGTGCTGCGCTCCGTCGCTTGCAACTCCGCCGGTCGCGCCCCCACCAAGGCCCAGCTTAAGGCGCGACAACCTGGGGCGTGCATTGAACACAGGCAGGCGGAAAATGGCGATCCCGGGAAGACTCGAACTTCCGACCTACGGTTTAGGAAACCGTCGCTCTATCCGGCTGAGCTACGGGACCGCACCGCCCGCAGCGAAGCATGCAGGCGCAGCCCTCCCATAGCAGAGGTGCCGAATGATCGCCAGCCCGCGCCCCAACGGGCGCGCGAAGTTGTGCCTGGTTCGCCGCGTTGTGCCTTACGCCACTTGCCGCGCCGGGTTCGCGGCAGCATCCGTGGCGCCGGCCCGGCGCGCCGGCAGAAACTCGATCGCCTCATCCTTCAGCGATCCGAACCGCAGCGTCATGATATCGAGCGCATAGTTCTGGTACAACCGCCACGGCCGGCGCGAGCCCTGCTTGGGGAACCTGGCCGCGGCGCGCTGGATATAGCCCGAGGAGAAATCCACCCAGGGCAGCTCGGTCACATCAGGGTCGTTCCGCCGCGGCGTCACCTGCGCATAGCCGTGCGCCTTCATGTGATTGAGCATGCGGCAGACATATTCGCAGGTCAGGTCGCATTTCAGCGTCCAGGACGCGTTGGTGTAGCCGAACGCGGCGGCGAGGTTCGGCAAGCCGGAATACATCAGCCCCTTGTAGTTCATGGTCTTCGACAGATCGACCGGGGTGCCGTCGACCTTGATCTCGAGCCCGCCGAGCACCTGCAGATCGAGGCCCGTCGCGGTCACCACGACATCGGCGTCGAGCACCTCGCCGCTCTTGAGCTTGATGCCCCCACGCGTGAAGGTTTCGATCTGGTCGGTGACGACGGATGATCCGCCGTTGCGCAAGGATTGAAAGAGATCGCCGTTCGGCACCAGGCAGAGCCGCTGGTCCCACGGATTGTAGCGCGGTGTGAAATGCGTCGCGACGTCGTAATCGGGACCGAGCGCGTGGCGCACGCCGCCGAGGATCAGCTTCTTCACGCGCTCCGGATCGCGCTTGCAGAGCCGGTAGAAATACATCCCGAACAGCACATTCTTCCAGCGCGTGAGGCCGTAGGCGAGTTTTGCGGACAGCCGCGCCCGCAACCAGTTGGCGACCTTGTCCTCATCGGGCCGCGCCACGACATAGGTCGGCGACCGCTGGAGCATCGTGACATGGGCGGCGGTCTTGGCCATTTCCGGCACCAGCGTCACCGCGGTCGCGCCGCTGCCGATCACCACCACCTTCTTGCCGGCATAGTCGATGTCGTCGGTCCATTGCTGCGGATGGACGACGCGGCCGGCGAAATCGGCGATGCCGGGGAAGTCAGGCGTGTAGCCGTGCTCGTATTTGTAGTAGCCGCTGCACATGAACAGGAAGTTGCAGGTGAGATGCTCGATCGCCTTCTCCGGCCCGCGTTCGACCTCCACCGTCCATTGCGAGTCGGCCGACGACCAGTCGGCGCGCACGACGCGGTGGTTGAAGCGGATGTTCTTGTCGATGCCGTAGACGCGCGCGGTCTCGCGCACATAGTTCAGGATCGACGGGCCGTCGGCGATCGCCTTCGGCTCGGTCCACGGCCGGAACGAATAGCCGAGCGTGTACATGTCGGAGTCGGAGCGGATGCCAGGATAGCGGAACAGGTCCCAGGTGCCGCCAATGCAATCGCGACCTTCGAGAATGGCGTAGCTGCGGTCGGGACAGTTGGTCTGCAGATGATAGCCGGCGCCGATGCCCGACAGTCCGGCACCAACGATCAACACGTCGAAATGAGCGGACATGCTTCGACCCTCCCGCGGTAGAATTGACAATGCCTGTTGTCAGATAACTTGACATCTGACAATGGCTCATGTCAATAGGCTTCATGGCAAGCAGCGGGAAAGCCCGCCTCTATGGCGGCATGGACGCCGACGAACGCCGCAGCGAGCGGCGGCTCAAGCTGATCGACGCGGCAATCGAGGTCTATGGCGAGGTCGGCTATCGCGTCGCGACGGTGAAGGCGATCTGTGAGGCCGCCGAGCTCACCGAGCGCTATTTCTATGAGTCCTTCGCCAACAGCGAAGCCCTGCTGATCGCCGCCTATAACCATGTCGTCGGCCATCTGCACGAGGAGATGGCGGCTGCCGCAGCGGCTGCCGGCGACGATGCGGAAGCGAGGCTGCGCGCCGCGCTGACGCTGTATTTTACCCGGCTGAAGCAGCATCCGAAGCCCGCGCGGGTCTTCCTGCTGGAAATCTCCGGCATCAGCCCGGCGGTCGATGCCGTCAAGCTCGACGCCGGGCGCGTCTTCAGCGACATCCTGGTGCCGCCGATGCGCGATCCGAAACACGGCGACGGAAGCGCGGCAGCGGCGCTGCTCTCGGTCGGCATGGTCGGCGCGGTCATCTCGATCGCGCTGCGCTGGGTCTCGAGGCAATATCCGCAAGCCGTCGAGGACGTCGTCGCGATCGCCGCCGGCTTCTGCCGCGTGGCACTGACCGAGGCCGGTCACCGCTGGGATCAACGTTTGCCGTAGCGGCGGGACCGTCCGCTCGCCGATTTTCGATGATGTTTCGCTGGGGTTTTCGTGCCCGGCCTCGACCGTGGCGCTGATTTAACTTGCACGACGGGCGGTGCGGGTTGTTTTATGCACGGTACCGGGCGCAACCAGGCTTTTCCTGTTTCGCCTGCGAAACAATGAAAGTCTGCAGCAGGCGGAGCTTAAGCCTTTGGTCGACGTGCACAGGCTGGACGACGTGACCGCGCGCCTTGGCGACGTGGTTCTCGATCCCGCGACCTGGCCGTCCTTCATGGAGGGGGTCTGCGCTGCCGTCGGCGCGACCGGGGCTGCGATGCTTCAGAGCGACATCCGCACCGAAGACATTCCCCGCACCGACTCGATCACCGAGTATTTCTCCAAGAGCTACTTCCCCAACAACCTTCACCTCTCGGACATCCGTGCGGCACGCGGCGTGCCGCTGATCCTCGCCGGCACCAACGTCATCACCGACGCCGATCTGTTCGAGTCCGAAGCCGACATGTTGCGCGATCCGCTCTACGCTTCGCTCGGCGAGTTCGGATTGAAATGGTTTGCCGCCATCGGCTTCCGCTCGGGTCCGGCATTGTGGGGATTGACCATTCAGCGCTCGCCGAAGGAGGGCATGTTCGACGCCGACGAGGTCAAGGCGCTCTCGCGGGTGTCGGCGCGGCTCACCGAAGCCGCGACGCTCTCCGCCGTCGTCGGCCGCTCCGCGATCTCGGGCATCACCAGTGCGCTCGACCTGATCCAGATCGCGGCGATTGCCGTCGGCCGCTTCGGCGCCGTCATCGGCATGAACGGCCAGGCGGAGAGCTGCCTCGGCCACGACCTTACGATCCGCAACAACCGGCTCACTTTGCTCGACCGGCAGGCCAATGCCGATCTGACCAGGCTGATCGATCAGCTAGCCCGCAGCTCGGATCTGCAGCCCTTGCCGTCATCGCCGATCGTGGTGCGCAGGATCGACAAACGGCCGATCGTGATCCAGATGCAGCCGGTGCCTCCTGCCGCGCGGTCACCGTTCCTGGGCGCGCGCGCGATCCTGTTGATCCGCGATCTCGAAGGCAACGCCGCCTTCGATCAGGCGCTGCTGGCGGCGACGTTCGAGCTGACCCCGGCGCAGGCGCGCCTCGCCGCGCGGCTTGCGCGCGGCGATTCCGTCGAAACCGCCGCACAGGAAGCCGGCGTTGCCCTTGCCACCGCGCGCAATCAGCTCAAGACGATCTTCCAGAAGACCGGCACGCATCGGCAGGCGGAACTCGTGGCGTTGCTGCATCGGGTCAAGTGAACGATTCGAGACGAATTGTTGCAACTTCCGACGCGCCGTTACGGTAAGAATTCTTGAGATATTACAATTGCATGCCGCGATTATTTGATCAGGCCCCACGGCTGGTCTGCGACTTAATTGGTCAGGGAAATCGTTCGGTTCCAGGGTGACAAGCGTCACTAAAATGGCGACAATCCGGTCACTCTGTGTCGTTCGGGTTTGCTTGCAATGTCCGTGATGCCGTCACGATCATCGACGTTGGCTGTCGCCGTTTTCGTCGCCGCGGTTGCGCTGGCGCCGATGCGCGCGCACGCGCAATGGTGGCGCAGCGCCCCGAAGGATTTTGAGGATTGCGCCGACCTCGCCGAGAGGGCGAAGACCAAGCAGGACAAGACTGCGCAACTCGCCGACTGCAACGCCAAGTTTGCCGGGCGCCGCAAGCCTGGCGGCGGCTACACCTATTACGACTTCATGCAGGACCGCAGCTTCGACATCGCCGGTCCCAATCCGACGCCGGACGAGCAGAAGAAGATCGACCAGGAATATACCGGCTATCTCGAGAAAGAGCGCCGCTCCAGCATCGTCGCGGCGTTCAATGCCAAGCAGCTCGAGCGGCAGGAGAAGCAGCAGGAGCGGCCGCCGCAGATCCAGCAGGCGTCGCTGCACAGCGAGCCGGCGAAGGTCCCCGTCCCCGCCGCAAAGCCGGTCAAGCCGCGGATCGCAGCCGTGCCGATTCCCGAGCCGCGACCGCGGACACGCAGCTGCGTGAAGGGCACGTTCTCCTGCGATTGGCCGCGGCTGTCCGACGGGCTGAACGATTTGAAGAAGCTGTTCACGCCGGCATCGCCGCCGCCGACCAAGCTCGCGAAGCGCAACTAGTCGGTGATCACCATCGCCCAAAACCTGCGGTACGGCGACTTCGGATTGTCGACATAGGCGACGCCGACGCGCTTGGCGCCCGGCATCAGCAGGTTCTCGCGATGGCCCGGCGAATCCTCCCACTGCTTCAGCATCTCGGCGAAGGCGATGAAGCCGGCGCCGATATTTTCCGCGGCGCGCTGCTTCTTGAGCGGTGCAATGCGCGTGAAGAAGCTGCCGCCCGCGGAATGGCTGACCGATCCGGTCGCCGACATCGCCTGCGCCTGCTTCAGCGCCATCGCATTCAGCCTGGCGTCGAGCGTCACCGCGGGCATCCGGTTGGCGCGCCGGTAGGCACTGATCGAACCGGCATAGTCGGCGGCGTCAGTGGCGGTAGCGATGCCGAGTACGAAGGTGAGTGCGAGCAACAGCAGCTTCATCCGAGGCCTTCCATGCAATGAATCAATGCGCGCGACCGCGCTTGTGATGCCGGCGCGTGACCGGTTTGCGCGCCGTTGCGGCCGATTGACTCGCTGCCGCGCGCTGCTCCTGCAGACGCGCATCATAGCCTGGCGAGGGAACCACGGTCGGTGGCGCAGCACGCAGTGGGCTGGTGGCGAGCGCAACGAGCGCGAGCAACATGATGCAAGATCGTTTCACGATGTCACCTCCTCGGTTACCCAACGCGAATCTGCTCAGCCGTCAGCCCGGGCGCGCCCTTGCCGTCGGCCTCCGCTTTCCGGATCAGCGCGGTGATGCGGCGCGACAGCGGAGCCTGGAGGCCGCGGCGATCCGCGATCTCGGTGATCACGCCCTGCAGATAATCGATCTCGGTGCGACGGCCGCGCTGCAGGTCCTCCCACATCGAGGAGCGCGCTTCGGGATCGATCTTCATGGTGCGGCCGAGCAGCATGCCGAACAGCGCATCAGGCAGCCGCAGCAGATGCGGCATCCAGCCCGACGGCAGCGGCGTCGGCGACACCGGCACGATGCCTTCGGCGCGCACCGCGGCCAGGCCCTCCACCATCTGGTCGGCGAACAATTGCCGCCAGCCGCGCTGCGCGAGCTGCTGCCGCAATGGGATGTTGGACAACGCATTGAGCGCGTTGTTGAGATTGACGATCAGCTTGCCCCACTGCACGCCATCGATATTGGCGGAGGCCTTGATCGCGAGGCTCGGCACCGAAAGCCGTGCCGCGGTGCCGGCATCATCCTGCGCGATCACGATGTCGCCCGAGGTCGAGCGATGGAAGCGGCCGTCGCCGAGCGCGACCACGTTGAACGGCACCATGCCGCCGAGCACCTTGCGGCCCGCCAAGCGATCGCGCAGCAGCGACAGATTGCCGACGCCATTCTGCAGGCTGACCACCGCGGCATCGGTGGATGCGTGACGCGCGATCAATTCGGCGATCTCGCCGGTATCGGCGCTCTTCACCGTCACCAGCACCGTCCGGGCGTCGCGCAGGATCGATGGATCGTCGGACAGAATGAGCCGATCGGCGGCTACCCTCCGCTCCGAGCCGTCGAAACTGCTGACCCGCAAGCCGTTGCCCGCAATCTCCTGGATCAGCCGCGGGCGCGCCAACAATGCGACGCGGTAGCCGGACGCAGCCAGCATGCCGCCGACGAAGCAACCGATGCTGCCGGCGCCCGCAATTCCGATCGGCCGATCCTCGTTCATCCGGCTAAACATCCGTTCATCAAGGCTCGATAGCAGACCTCGGGCCGCCTGCCTATTTTCGGCGCGCCGCCGCCGGGTGGCCCGCCTTGTAACCGTCATGGGCCGCAGCTATGTTTCCCGCACGGGGCACGGTTGCGGCAGGAGACGATCATGGGTTTACTCGACGTACTCAACGGCATGCAGAACGGCCCCCGCGGTCCGAGCGCGCCAAGCACACCATCCGACAGTTCGAGCAGCGGCGGAATGTCGCCGATGACCATGGCCATCCTGGCACTGCTCGCCTGGAAGGCGGTCAAGCATTTCACCGGCGGCCAGCCGGGCGCGACTGCCCCTCAGCCGACCCCCGCGCAGGCGCCGCAACTCCCCGGCAATGTCACCGCTGGCCTGCCCGGCGGCGCCGCTGGTGGCGGACTCGGTGACCTGCTCAAGGGCGGCCTTGGCGGCCTTCTCGCCGGCGGCGCCGCCGGCACCGTGCTCAGCGGCGGCCTCGGCGATCTGCTCAACCAGTTGCAGCAGAAGGGCCATGGCGACGCGGCGAATTCCTGGGTCAGCAACGGCCCCAACAAGCAGATCTCGCCCGGCGACCTCGCCAACGCGCTTGGCGCCGACCAGATCGACTCGCTGGCGTCGCAGAGCGGCATGTCGCGCGACCAATTGCTGCAGGGCTTGAGCCAGTACCTGCCCGACGCGATCAACCATCTGACGCCGGACGGACGGCTGCCGAGCGGCGACGAGCTGCGCGGCCGGCTCTAGCGGCAGCGTTGATTCCATCTGAGGAGGACGACAGTCATGGGCGGCATCATCTGGGTCATCATCGTCGGTTTTGTCGCGGGGATCATCGCACGGTTCCTGTCGCCAGGACCGAACAATCCAAGCGGCTTCATTCTCACCACCGTGCTCGGCATCGCCGGCGCGTTTCTTGCGACCTTCATCGGCCAGGCGATCGGCCACTATGGTCCCGAACAGGGCGCGGGCTTCATCACCGCCACGATCGGCGCGCTGGTGGTGCTGTTCATCTGGAACCGGCTGGTCGCGGCGCGCGTGATCCCGGACATCGGAAACAAGTGACGGCAAGCCGAACACTGGTTCAAAGTAAAAATGCCCGGGCTGCCCCGGGCATTTTCATTTCTGCAGCGGCACCGCGTCACTGAATGAGATGCATGCCGGCATCCATGCGGACGAATTCGCCAGTCATGTTGCTGGACGCCGGGCTCGCCAGGAAGCAGACCAGATTGGCGATATCTTCGGCGGTTGACGCGACCTTCAGCGGCACCCGCGCGACCACCGCATCACGCACCTGCTTGGCGCCCTCCTCGCCGCGGCCCTTGGTGAACCACGGCGTATCGATATAACCCGGACACACCGTGTTGACGCGGATCAGCGGCGCCAGCGCGCGCGCCAGCGACTGCGTCATGGTGTTGAGCGCGCCCTTGCTCGCGGCATAGGCAACCGACGAGCCACCGCCGGAAATGCCGGCGACCGAGGAGACGTTCACCACCGCCGACGGACGGCCCGAGGCCTTCGCCCCGGCCTCCAGAAGCGCACGCGCGGCACGGACCATCTGGAACGGGCCGATGGTGTTGACCGCGTAGATGCGTTGGAAGTCTTCCGCGGTCAGGCCATCGAGATCATGGTGCGGGACATGCTTGGTGGTGCCGGCATTGTTGACGAGCACGTCGACGCGGCCCCAGCCCTGTGCCGCGGCCGCAATCTTCTTGCAGTCCTCATCGCGCGAGACGTCGCCCTGCACCACCAGCACCTCGGCGCCCTGCTTGCGGCAAAGCTCGGCCGTCGCCTCGGCCTCCGCCTTGCTGTTGGAATAGTTGATGACGAGGCGCGCGCCCGGCGTGGCGAGGATTTGCGCGGTGGCGGCGCCGAGTCCCGATGCCGACCCCGTCACGATCGCGCACAAACCGTCCTTGGACATCTGCATTTTCCTTGTTGTCGTGAGCCAGATGAACTCCGGCGGTGGCATACCATATCGCGCGGAAATACATCTGCAAACCGCGCCGGTCCATCACAAATAGGCGTTCGGGCCCTTCTGCAGGCTGGCCCATTGCGCATCGTCATGGCCGCAGATGATCTTGACACCTGATGCCTCGAGCCTGGCGATCTCGTCGAGCGATTTCAGGAATTGATCGACATCGAGACTGT
This sequence comes from Bradyrhizobium sp. PSBB068, assembly GCA_016839165.1. Lineage (NCBI taxonomy): Bacteria > Pseudomonadati > Pseudomonadota > Alphaproteobacteria > Hyphomicrobiales > Nitrobacteraceae > Bradyrhizobium > Bradyrhizobium sp. PSBB068. The sequence continues at coordinate 214,585 of CP069300.1, read as the reverse complement.
TCCGCGGCGAGACCCGCTGATCGAGATTGGCGCGTACGCTGAGCGAATCGGATGCGAGCAGGTATTCGCCGCTCTGGTCCAGCTTGACCAGCGCACCGGTCGTTCCCTTCGAATGTCCCGGCAACGGGATCAGCGTCAACCTGCCGTCGCCGAACACATCCGTCTGGCGGTCGAAGATCTCCATCTTCAGCGGATGATCCCAATCCGCCTTGATGTATCCGCGATCGAGCGCGTTGGACGCATTGGCGGCCTCGAGCTCGAGCGCGTGGACGAAGACCGTCGCCTTCCTGAAGAAGCCGTTGCAGCCGCAATGGTCAGTATGCAGATGGGAGCAGATCACCACATCGATATCGTCGGGACCGAGGCCAACGGCCTTCAGGCTGGTCAGCACATGGTCGTCCGCCGTCGTGATCGGCTGCATGAACCTGGCGAGCGTGCCGAGCCGGCCTTCCGGATCGGTCGCGACATCGGGATGGCATCCGGTGTCGAACAGCACGTTGCCCTGCGTATGCCGGAGCAGCACGCAGGACACCGGAAGCTCGATCATCTCGCCGCGCTCCGCATCCGGCAGATAGGTCCGCTTGGACATCCGCAGCCGTCCACCCGACAGCATATGCATCTTCATCGCATCACCTCTGATCTTGGTCTCGAGCTAAACACGGGTCGACGAAAACTCATATGCCCCTCGCGCCGACCGGTCTCGCCGATGGCCGCGCGTCTGAACCTGCCGCCTCATGGGCGCGGCGACCAGTTTCATCTGGCGGACTGAACCGGTCCGGCCCGCCTATCTGCTGCAGCGCGTGGCATACAAACCGACGCGCCCGAATGTTCACTCTACGGAATTCATGCGTCTGGTCGGGCTTCATGCCATCTGCGCAAGTGGCCCTGCGGGCCACGCTTGTCACGGCTATGGCTTTTCCGCATCATTGAGCGCAAGACAACACCGCAAGCTGGGCCTGCCTGATGGCCGGACCCAAGCCAATCAACACGAGGAACGCTGTGGCGGAGAGTGAAAACATCGTCGCCGAGACCGCGGAAAAGATTTTCGCCGATCTCGCGGATGCCCAGACCATCAATCATGACAAGAAGGGCGCATGGAAGGCGCCGCTGTGGCAGGCGCTGACCGACGCCGGCCTGCCGCTGTCCTGGGTGCCCGACGATCTCGGCGGTTCCGGCGCCAGCCTCGCCGAGGGATTCAGCGTGCTCAACGTCGCCGGACGGCATGCGATCGCTATTCCGCTGGCCGAAACAATGCTGGCCGGCTGGCTGCTGACGCAGGGCAAGATCGCCTCGCCGGAAGGCGAGATGACGGTCGTCCCTGCGAGCCCGAAGGATCGCGTCACGCTGAACGCCGATGGATCGCTCTCCGGCCGCGCCCGTGGCGTGCCGTTCGCAAAGGACGCTAAGCATTTTGCGGTGCTGGCAAGCGGAAACGGCGGCATCTCGATCGCGCTGGTCGATGCCGCGAAGTGCCGGATCGAATCGGGCATCGGGCTTGGCGGCGATGCCAACGACACCGTCACGCTCGCCAAGGTGCAGCCCGTCACCACCAAGCCGGCGCCTGATGGCTTTGACCAGACCACGCTGATGCTGATGGGCGGCGTCGCGCGCAGCTTGCAGATCGCGGGCGCGCTGGAAGCCATGCTCGACATCTCGGTGCGTTATTCCAACGAGCGCGTCGCCTTCGAGAAGAAGATCTCCAAATTCCAGGCCGTGCAGCACAACCTCGCGCGCCTCGCCGGCGAAAACGCCGCGGCGCTGGCCGCCGCGACCTCCGCGGCCGATACCATCGTCAACACCAAGTCGCTGAATAGCGATGCGGTGTTCCTCGAAGCCGCGGCGGCGAAGATCCGCTGCTCGGAGGCCGCCGAGAAGGGCAGCGGCATCGCCCACCAGGTGCACGGCGCGATCGGTTTCACCATCGAGCACATCCTGCACCGCTACTCGCTGCGCGCGCTGGCGTGGCGCGACGATTTCGGCTCGGAGAGCCACTGGGCGGTCGAGCTCGGCAAGCTCGTCGCCGACCGTGGCGCCGATGAATTGTGGCCGCTGGTGGCTTCGCGCTGAGATCAGGCAGAACAATCAGGACTGGACATCATGACTGCAGCCCTTCGTTTCGATCCGATCCGCCTGCCCGAGAAATGCGAGCAACTCCGCAAGGAAGTGCGCGCCTTCCTCGCCGAGGAGATCGCCGCCGGCACCTTCGATCCCCACGCGCCGAACCGCGAGGACAATGACGCGCCGGAATTCTCCCGCCGCGTCGGCGCCAAGGGCTGGCTCGGCATGACCTGGCCGAAGAAATATGGCGGCCAGGAGCGCTCTTTCCTCGAGCGCTACGTGGTGACCGAGGAGATGCGGGTGGCGAACGCGCCGACCCGCCGCTTCTTCGTCGCCGACCGCCAGAGCGGCCCGGTGCTTTTGAAATACGCGCCCGAGCACATCAAGATGGACATCCTGCCGCGGATCTGCCGCGGCGAGGTCTGCTTCGCGATCGGCATGAGCGAGCCGAACTCCGGCTCCGATTTGTTTGCGGCGAAGACCCGTGCGACCAAGACCGACGGCGGCTACCTGGTCAACGGCACCAAGATCTGGACTTCGTCGGCGCATATCGCCGACTACATGATCGCGATCTTCCGCACCTCGCCGCCGACCAAGGAAAACCGCCGCCACGGCCTGACCCAGTTCCTGGTCAAGATGAAGCAGCCGGGCATCCAGGTGAATCCGATCGGCCAGATCACCGGCCAGTTCGAATTCAACGAGGTCGTGTTCACCGATTACTTCGTGCCCGACGATCACGTGCTGGGCGAGGTCGACGGCGCCTGGAAGCAGGCGACATCAGAGCTCGCCTATGAGCGGAGCGGCCCCGAGCGCTTCCTCGAGACCTATTACGTGCTCACTGAGCTGGTGCGTGCGGTCGGCAAGAACCCGGATACCCGCAGCGCCGAAGGCATCGGCCGCCTGGTGGCGCAGGTGCACACCATGCGGCGCATGTCGGTGTCGGTCGCGGGCATGCTGCAGGCCGGAAAGGAGCCGGTGGTGGAGGCTTCCATCGTCAAGGACATCGGCACGGTGTGGGAGCAGCAGCTGCCGCATCGGGTGCGCGATCTCGCGGCCTTCGTCGAGGAGACCGCGACCAATCGCGAGACGCTGGAAAAGCAGCTCGATTTCGCCATCAAGACCGCACCCAAGCTGACGATCCAGGGCGGCACCACCGAGGTGCTGCGCGGCATCATCGCCCGCGGGCTCGGCTTGCGCTGACGACCAATGGGACCGATGATCTCACCGCAAGCTCTTGCACCTCTCCCTCCGGGAGAGGTCGGCGTGCAGCGCCGGGTGAGGGATCACGGTCCCTCGAGAGAGCTCAACCCCTCACCCGATTTGCTGGCGCAAATCGACCTCTCCCCTTGGGAGAGGTGACACCTTTTGCGCCGAGAGATTGCAGCCTTACCGGAGATAAGACACATGACCAAATACACTGATATCGGCGTCGAGATCCACGGCCATGTCGGCCTGATCGAAATCCGCAAGCCGCCGCTGAACTTCTTCGACGTCGCGCTGATCAACCAGATCGCCGACGCGCTGGAGGAATTCGACAACAATATCGAGATCCGCGCCTCGGTGCTGGCAGCCCAGGGCAAGGCGTTCTGCGCTGGCGCCAATTTCGGCGACCCGGCCCGCCAGGAGCAGGAGGAGCGCGCCAAGAGCGATCCGGCCTCGAACCTGCCGATCAATCATCTCTACGTTCAGGCGGTGCGCATCTTCCGCAACAAGAAGCCGATCGTCGCCGCGATCCATGGCGCCGCGATCGGCGGCGGCCTCGGACTTGCGGTGTCGGCCGACTTCCGCGTCGCCTGCCCGGAAGCGCGCTTCGCCGCGAACTTCACCAAGCTCGGCTTCCATCCGGGCTTCGGCCTCACCACGACGCTGCCGGAGCTGATCGGCAAGAACAATGCCGAGCTGATGTTCTACACCAGCCGCCGCGTCACCGGCGAAGAGGCCTATCGCTGGGGCCTCGCCAATGTGCTGGTGCCGCAGGACCAGGTGCGTGCGGAAGCAATGAAGCTCGCGCAGGAGATCGCCGAATGCTCGCCGCTCGGCCTGGTCTCGACCCGCGCCACCATGCGCGCCGGCCTCGCCGACCGCGTGCTCGCCGCGACCAACCACGAGTTGGAGGAGCAGACCAAGCTGCGCGCGACCGAGGACTTCAAGGAAGGCGTCAAGGCCACCGCCGAACGCCGCGTCGCGAACTTCAAGGGGCGGTAACCGCGAACGCCGCTCTCTCCACGGGTCGTCCCGGCGAAAGCCGGGACCCATACGCCGCGGCCCATAGGAAGGGCACGCGGCGTCGGCTTCTCCCACAACTCTCTTCGGTGGTTATGGGTCCCGGCCTTCGCCGGGACGACGTGGGGAGATAGCTCGCTAACTCCTCGGCACCACCAGCGCATCGACGATGGTCACGCCCTGCCCCTCCGGATGCACCAGCACCGGATTGACCTCGATCTCGGCGATCCGATCCGCATGCTGCGCCGCCAGCACTGAAATCTGTGAGATCAGTTGCGCGAGCGCTGCAACGTCCGCCTTCGGCGCGCCACGGAAGCCGTGCAACAGCGGCGCGGCCTTCAGCGTCTCCAGCATCGTGGTCGCCTCCGCCGCACTCACCGGCGCCGGGCGATAGACCACGTCCTTGAACAGTTCGGTGGTGATGCCGCCGAGCCCCACCATCACCATCGGACCGAAGGTCTTGTCCGTCATGGTGCCGACGATGATCTCGACGCCCTTCTTCGCCATCGGCCCGACCAGCACGCCCTGGATCGCCGCGTCCGGCCGCGCCTTCTGCACGCTCTCCAGCATGTCGCGATAGGCGGTGAACGCCGCGCCCTTGGCGGCGATATTGACGCGGACACCGCCGACCTCGCTCTTGTGCGCGATGTCAGGCGACTGGATCTTCATGACCAGCGGAAATCCGGCGCGCTCGATCGCCGCGTCGAGCCCGTCGCGATCGGTCACCAGCACCTCGTCCGGCAACGCGATGCCGGCCGCGCGCAACAGCGACTTGCTGTCATGTTCGGAGAGCGTCTCGGCCTTCAGATACGCGGAGAGATCGTGCGCCGGTGACTTGGCCACCATTTCCGGCGCAGGCTTGAAGCCCGCATAGTCCGCCAGCCGCCGCATCGCGACACCGACATGGGTCAGTCCCGAGAGCACCACCACGCCGGACTTCGCCAGCTCCTGCCGCGCGAATGGCGACGGCAGCGTGTAGGAATAGAACACCACCGGCTTGCGCTGCGCCGAGATGAGCGGCTTCAGCTCGGCCTCCTTGAACGGCATCCGCGTCTCGCTCGACAGCGACAGCACGACCAGCGTCGCGTCCACTTCATCGGACGCATCGAACAGCTCGATGCTCTTCTGCAGGCCGCCGGAGGAGACGCCTTGCGCGGTGACGTCGACGGGATTGCCGGCCGCGCCATAGGACGGCATCCATTGCTTGATCTGGCTCTGGATTCCGGCCGAGAGCTCCGGGACACGCAAGCCCTGCATCGAGACGGTGTCGGCGCCCCAGATACCGGCGCCACCCGACACCGTCAGCACCGCGACGCGATCGCCCTTCGGCAACGGATTGGTGGTCAACACGGCAGCAATCGTAACCGCCTCGTCGAGATCGTTAGAGACGATGAAGCCGTATTTCGCGAACACGGCGTCATAGGCCGCCGACCAGCCCGCCATGCTCGCGGTGTGCGAGGCCGCCGCGCGTTCGCCGGCGCCGGAGCGGCCGACCTTGGTGACGATGACCGGCTTCCTGAGCTCCGCCGCGCGCTTCGCCGCCGCCAGGAACTTGTCGACGTCGCGGATACCCTCGATGAACAGCAGGATCACGTCGGTCGAGGCATCGTGCACCATGTAGTCGAGGAATTCGCCGGCGCCGAGATCGCTCTCATTGCCGGCACTGACCACATAGCTCAGCGCGACGCCGAGCGCCTTGGCGCGGTGATAAATCGCAAAGCCGATGCCGCCGCTCTGCGCGACGATGCCGATCCGCCGCTGGCTCGCGACCAATACCGGCGCATCCGGCTTGACGTCGACCGTCGGGCTGAAGGTCGCGGCGACCTTCTGCACCTGGCTGTAAAAACCTTCCGCGTTCGGACCGGAGATCCGCATGCCCGTCCGCTTCGCCAACGCCACGATCGCGTCCTGCATGTCGGCGCTGTCGCCGCCCTCCTCCGCAAAGCCTGAGGAGATGATGACCGCGTTCTTGACGCCGGCGACCGCGCACTGCTCCAGCGCCGGCAGCACTGCGCGGGCAGGAATGACGATGACGGCGAGATCGACCGGCGCGCCGACCTCGGCGATCGACTTGAAGCATTTCAAGCCGTCGATCTCGTCATAGTTCGGATTGATCGGATAGAGCGCGCCCGGATAGCCGTTCTTGCGCAACATCGCGAGCAGCCGGCCGGGAATCTTCTCGTGATCGCGCGACGCGCCGATCAGTGCGATGCTCTTTGGGGCAAAGAAGGTATCGAGCGGATGCGGCATGGGGGCGCTGTCCAATTATTCTTGTTGGGCTCGACGATATTGGATCGATGCGGCGAGCTCAACCTCTCCTCCCGGATGCACCGCAGCGCAATCCGGAAGAGCGCTGCCCCGGGTCACGACGCTACGAGGTCAGACGGAAGTTCACGCCGCACAGGAAGAACTCATCATCACTTGCCGCGCAGCCTCTGGCCTTCGCGGCATCCAGTACCTTCGCCTTGTCAACGACCTTGAACGTTAGCCCGCTCATGATCTCGCTGCCGCCCTTGCCGAAGCGAAAAATGCTGTTGGGCAGCTTCACCACGGTGCCGTCGGCGGGCGTGCCGACGATCTTTCCCCAATGCGCCGCCAGCGCCTCGGGCTCGGGGCTCTGCATCTCGACCTCGGTCAGCGCCAAAGTCGTGTCCTTGCGAATCGACTTCTGCCAGTCCGGGCCGGCCGGTGGATATGGCCCCAAGATGTCGTCGCTGCCGTCGGTGTGGTTGAACTCGATGAAGGCGGCGCGGCAGTCGCGTGGATGCAGCTGCACGCCATGATACGGCGCGTGCGTGATCACGTTCGCGGTGCGCACACCCATCGCATTGGCTTTGGCGCCGCGCGTGTCGGGATCTTCGCAAGCGAAGATCGCCATGTAGCCGCCGCGGCCGCCGGTCTTCTCGATGAAGCGGCCGGCTGCGGTGCCCGGCCCCGGCTGGAACGGCGCCACGACTTCGAGGAGGATCGTATCGACCGGCAGCAGCGCGTTCTCGAGGCCGTATTTGGCGACGTTGCCGTCGCGATAGCAGACATCGAGGCCCATGATCGTGGAGATATCCGCGATCACAGGCGCAAGCTGCGGCGCCACCAGGCAGATCTGCCGCAGCCGCATGTATTCGGCCATGTGATTGGTCACGGCCTACTGCCCCTGGAAGGTGGGCTTGCGCTTCTCGACGAAGGCTTTCGCCGCTTCCTTGTGGTCGGTGGTCTCGCCGGCACGGGTGTGGTGGATCGCCTCGCCGTCGAAGCAGGCCTCCAGCGTCATGGTCTCGGCATTGTTGATGTTGCGCTTGATGTAGCCGAGCGCGACCGACGGGCCCTGCGCCAGCGAGCGCGCCAGCTCCAGCGCCTCGGCCTCGACGTCGGCATCGGGCACCACCTTGGAGACCATGCCGAGGTTATAGGCTTCCTGCGCCGATAGCACCGGCGACATCAGATAGAGCTCGCGCGCCTTGGCGCTGCCGAGCATCTTGGTGAGGAAGTAGGTGCCGCCATAGTCACCGGAGAAGCCGACCTTGGCGAAAGCCGTGGTGATCTTGCAGGAGGCGCTGGCGACGCGAAGGTCGCAGGACAGCGCGATCGAGAGCCCGGCGCCGGCCGCAGCACCATCGAGCTGCGCCACCACCGGCTTCGGCATCGTGTGCAGGATGCGGGAGACCTCCATGCCGCGGCGCAGGTTCGCCATCTTGGCCTCGAACGGCAGCGGCGCGCGGCCGGCCGCCATCGACTTGACGTCACCGCCGACGCAGAACGTGCCGCCGGCGCCCCGGATCAGCACCGCGCGCACCTCGGTATCGTCCTGCGCCCGCCGCGCCGCCTCGACGAGACCTTGCGTCATCTCGGGATTGAGCGCATTGCGCCGATCCGGGCGGTTCATGGTGATGGTGAGCAGGCCCTTGTCGAGGGATTGAAGGACCATCTGGTTATCGCTCATGGCGTTTTGCCTTTCGTTGTTGTTTTCAACCCGTCACTTCTTCACCAGCGGGCAGCGCGAGTCTGCCAGCGGCTGAAACGCCTGGTCGCCCGGCACGGTCGCGAGCAGCTTGTAATCATCCCAGCGGCCCTTCGATTCCGAGGGCTTCTTGACCTCGAACAGATACATGTCGTGCACCATGCGGCCGTCCTCGCGAATCCGGCCGTTCTTGGCGAACATGTCGTTGATCGGGGTCTCCTTCATCACCTTCATGACGGCGGCGGCATCCGTGGTGCCGGCGGCCTTCACCGCCTGCAAATAATGCGTCACCGAGGAGTAGACGCCGGCCTGCGCCGAGGTCGGCACCCGCTTGGTGCGTTCCATGAAGCGCTTTGCGAACGCGCGGGTGTCGTCATTGAGGTCCCAATAGAACGCTTCCGCAAGCAGCAGCCCTTGCGCGGTCTCGAGCCCGACGCTGTCGATATCGGTGACGAAGGCGAGCAGCGGCGACAGCCTCTGGCCGCTCTTGGTCAGGCCGAACTCGGCGGCCTGCTTGATCGCGTTGATGGTGTCGCCGCCGGCATTGGCAAGCCCGATCACCTTGGCTTTCGAGGCCTGCGCCTGCAGCAGGAAGGACGAGAAGTCCGAGGTGTTGATCGGATGCCGCACGCTGCCGAGCACCTTGCCACCCGACTTCACCACGACGCTGCTGGTGTCCTTTTCGAGGTCCTGGCCGAAGGCGTAGTCGGCGGTCAGGAAGAACCAGGTATCGAGGCCGGATTTCACCGCGGCCAAGCCGGTGACATTGGCCTGCGCGAAGGTGTCGAACACATAGTGCACGGTATAGGGGCCGCAGGCCTCGTTGGAGAGGCGGATCGAGCCCGGACCGTTGAACATGATGATCTTGCCGCGCGCCTTGGCGATCTCGGCCGCGGCGAGCGCGGTGGCGGAGGCCGCGACGTCGAAGATCATCTCGACGCCCTGATTGTCGATCATGTCGCGGGCGATGTTGGCCGAGAGATCGGCCTTGTTGAGATGGTCGCCGACCACGATCTCGATCTTGCGGCCGAGCACCGCGCCGCCAAAGTCCTCCGCCGCCATCTTGGCCGCGGTTTCGCTGCCGGAGCCGGTGATGTCGGCATAGAGGCTCGACATGTCGAGAATGCCGCCGAGCTTCAGCGGAGGCTTGTCCTGCGCCAGCGACGCATTCGCCGAGATCGCAAACACACAGGCCAACACGCCGGCCAAAACTCGTCTCATCAAATCCTCCCGTTGAAGCGCGGACCTCATTCCATCAGGTCCGTTTCGAGGGGCGGATCATGCCGCATGGCTCGCACTGCAGCAAGCCGCGCGCGACAGCAATCTGTTTTCCATCAAGCGGAATGAAGCGCTGCGCCGAAGCGCTTGGCGCAGCGATCAGAGGTGAAAGTCCGGGACGGTCTGATAGGGCGTTCCGGGCGGCAGGCCGAGGAACAAATACTGCAAGCCATATTGTCCGGCGAACGCCGACGCCACGGTGTCCATGATGACGTGACCGCCCAGATCCAGTTGCAGCTCCGGTCGGGTGATCGGTCCGAGCGTGTAGGCCGGCACGACGGTCTCGTTGATGTGCAGCGCATCGAAAGCGGCGGACACGGCCGACAGCGAGGCCGCATTGCCGGCCAGGTCGACGACATCAGCGCTATTCGCGACGAAGCCGGTCACGGACAGCGAGCCGGCGCGGTCCGTCGAGGACACGAAGTGATCGAACACCAGCTTCGAGGAATCGCCGAGCAGTGCCGTTGCCGCAGCGTCGTAGATTGCCTTGCCGCCATCGTTCAGCGTCAGGATCGGCGTGCCGCCATCGACGCGCACCGCCTCATTGAAGCCAACGGTCAGTTGCACCAGCGCGCCCGTCGCCGCGACGCCGCCGGAAGGCGTCGCCGTGATGCCGGTGAGGTGGGGCGCTGTGGTGTCGAGGGTGAAGGTCAGGCTGGACGATGCGCTGACATTGCCGGCGGCATCGACCTCCTGCACCGTCACGGTGTGCACGCCGTCGGTGGTGAACACCGGCGCCACCGTCGAGAAGCTAGATGCGCCGTCGGCCTTGAAGCGCAGCGTGTCGGCCGAATCGGATTTGGTGTAGTCGATCAGCAGATTGCTGGTGATGTGATCGGAAGCCGAGAAACCGGTGTCCTGATGCAGTGCCAGGCTTGGCGCCGCCGGCGGCTTGGTGTCGCCGCTGAAAGCGATGGTGCTGCTTGCCGCACCGGCATTGCCGGCGATGTCGGTATAGCTCGCCCCGCTAACGGACAGATTGGCCGACAGATGGTCGGTGACATCGGGCGTGAACAGCGCGGTGTAGACGTCCTGGCCTGACACGTTCAGTCCGACATGGACCAGGCTGCCCAGCAGGCCGCCATGGACGACGATATCGCCGAGCCCGAAGCCCGCGACCGCCTCGGAGAAGGTGAACGTCATCAGCGCGGCGTCGCCCGCATGCAGCACGGTGTGGTCAGCTGCGATCGATACCGTCGGCGGACGCGTGTCGCCGCCGATCGTGGCGGTGTTGCTCGCGGCACCGGCATTGCCGGCGTCGTCGGTGTAGCTCGAGGCCGTGACCCGGATCGAGCCCGTCAGGACATCGTTGATATCCGGCGCGAAAGTCGCGGTGTAGACGTCGTGGCCCGACACGTTGAGTCCGACATGGACCAGATTGCTCAGCACACCGCCGGCGACGACGGTATCGCCGAGCGTGAAGCCTGCGACATGTTCGGAGAAGGTGAAAGTGACAAGCGAGCTCTGGCCGGCCAACACCCTGCTCGGGCTCGCCGCGACCGACACCGTCGGAGCCTTGGTATCGCCGGTGAAATTGAGGATGCTGCTCGCCGCGCCCGCATTGCCGGCTACGTCGGTGTAGCCGAACGCGGCGACCTGCACCGAGCCCACCTCGGCATCGCTTTCATCCGGCGTGAAGGTCGCGGTATAGACGTCCTGGCCCGACATGTTGACGCCGACATGGACCAGATTGCCGAGCGCGCCGCCATGCACGGCGACGTCGCCGAGCGCGAAGCCTGCGATTTGCTCCGAGAACGTGAACGTCACCAGCGCGGTCTGGCCCGCCAGCAGCGCGTTGCGATCCGCCGCGACCGACACCGTCGGCGCCAGCGTGTCGCCGCCGATCGTGGCGGTGTTGCTGGCCGCACCGGCATTGCCGGACACATCGGTATAGCTCGACGCATTGACCTTCACCGAGCCTGTCTCGGTGTCGCTGACATCTGGCGTGAAGGTCGCGGTGTAGACGTCATGACCGGAGCTGTTGAGCCCGACATGCACGAGATTGCTCAGCGCACCGCCATGAACGGTGGTGCCGGCGAGCGTGAAGCCCGAGACGGCCTCCGAGAAGGTGAAGGTCGCGACCGAGACGTCGCCGGCGAGCACCGTGTCCGGGTTGAGCGTGACCGACACCGTCGGCGCCAGCGTATCGCCGGTGAAGTTGACCGTATTGCTGGCTCCGCCGGCATTACCGGCCGTATCGCTGTAGCTGGATGCGTTGACCTGGACCGAACCGGCCTCGGTGTTGGTCACGTCGGGCGTGAAGGTTGCGGTGTAGATGTCATGGCCGGAGCCGTTGACGCCGATATGGACGAGGCTGTCCAGGCTGCCGCCGCTGACACTGACGTCGTTGAGGGCGAAGCCCGCGACGGCCTCAGAGAAGGTGAAGGTGACGACTGCGCTCTGACCGGCGAGCAGCGCGCTGTGGTCAGCAGACACCGTTACCGACGGCGCCCTGGTGTCGCCGGTGAAGTTGATCGTGTTGCTCGACGAGCCGGAATTGCCCGCGACGTCGGTATAGCTTGAGGTGTTGACCTGCACCGATCCCGCTTCGGTGTTGGTCACATCGGGTGTGAAGGTCGCCGTGTAGATGTCATGGCCGGAGCCATCAACGCCGACATGGATCAGGTTCCCCAGCGCCCCGCCATGGACCGTGACATCGCCGAGCCCGAAGCCGGTGACGGCCTCCGAGAAGGTGAAGGTGACAAGCGCAGTATCGCCCGCCGTCAGCGCGCTGTGATCGGCTGACACCGACACCGTCGGCGCCTTGGTGTCGCCGGTGAAGCTGATGGTGTTGCTCGCGGCGCCGGCATTGCCCGCGACGTCGGTATAGCTCGACGTATCGACCTGGACCGAGCCCGCCTCGGCGTTGGTCACATCGGGCGTGAAGGTCGCAGTGTAGATATCCTGGTGCGCGGCGTTGAGGCCGACATGGACAAGGTTGCTCAACGCCCCGCCGCTCACCGTCGTGTCGGTCAGCGCGAAGCCCGTGATCGCCTCGGAGAAGGTGAAGGTGACGGTCGAGGTCTGCCCGGCCAGCAGCGAGGCCGGGGTCGCGGTCACCGACACGGTCGGCGCGATCGCGTCGATCACCAGATGCAGATCGGTCGCCGCATGGGTCACGTCGGCGTCCTGGCCACCGGGATCCTTGATCGTGCCGCCATTGAGCGCAAGGCTTTGCACCTGCAGGTCGGACGTGCTGTCGCCATCCTGCACGGTGTAATTGAACACCAGCGTGTGCGAGCCGCTGCCGCTGAGATAGGTCGCGGCCTTGCCGTCATTGAGCAGCAGCTGCGGCGCGCCGGTCACGCTCACGACGTTGCTGAAGTCGACAGATATGGTGACGACCTTGCCGGCGTTCAGCGTCGTGAGGTGGCCGGTGGTGTCGGCCATGACCGAGGCGATGCTCGCCTGCGACCTGAGCTCGAGATGCGGCGATGCCGAGCCGTCGGACGCCAGCATCAGCGAGCCGAACGAGGCGCCTGATCCGAAGCTCAGGTTCAAGGAGGCTAGCGTCGTGCCGCCGCTGCTCTTCACCAGCAGCACGCCGTTCGCATAGGACAGCGTCGCCGTTGCGTCATAGGCGAGATTGCCGAAGTCGATGGTATCGCCGCCGGCAAAGCCGGTGATCGATGTGCCGAACGAGGCGCCGGAGAATGCCGCGGCATCGAGCACGAGCTTCTCGGTAGAGCCGTCGGTAAACGCGATCGCGCCGGTGCCCGCCGCGCCGCTCGCCGCCAGCTCGAGGATGGAGCCCTTGATGACGGTGCCGCCCGAATAGGTGTTGTGCGCCGACAGCAGCAGCCGGCCGCCGCCGGTCACCTCGACATCGCCCGGCGTCGCGCCATCGGAGATGACGCCGCTCTGGGTGACCGTCTGACCGGCCGCAACATTGAATACCGGATCGCCCGCGACCGTGATGTTGTGGGTCTGCGTGAAGCTGCTGGTGAAGCTGATGCCGGTGCCGTCGCCGAGCTTCAGCACGTTGGTGACCGCACCGAGATTGACGTTGGACGCGATCGATACCCGCGTGCCGGTGCCACTGAGTGTGGTGTTGCCGGTATAGGTGTTGTTGCCACCGAGGATGACGGTGCCGCCGCCGCTGATGACGAGCCCACCAACACCCGCGTTGGCGGCGATGCCGCCATTGCCGCTCTGGTCAGCGATGTCGTTGGCGATCGTCAGCGTCTGCCCGCTGCCAGGGGCGAAGCTGAGATTGTTGTTGCCCTGGATGAAAATGCCGGAGCCGTACGCGGAGCCGCTGGCCTGGCCGCCGCCATTGGTGCCGCCCTTGACCGCGTTGAAGCCGGAATCATTCGAGAGCGAGCCGCCCTTGACGGTCAGCGAGCCGCCTTGCTGAACGAACACAGTGCCGCCGGCGCCAAGGCCGCCACCACCACCCGCGGTGCCGTTTCCACCACCGAAGCCGCCGAGCCCGCTGACGCCGCCACCACCGCCGAAGCCGCCGTTGCCGCCGTAGCCGCCGCCACCACCGAATCCACCATTGCCGAACGCCCCGCCGCCACCGCCGTAGCCGCCATTGCCGCCGTCGATTGCGTTGCCGCCGCCGACGCCACCGCCGGTGCCGTGCGCGCGGTTATTGTCGCCGAGGAAGCCACCCGCTCCGCCGCCGCCTCCGTTTGCGCCGCCCGTTCCACCATACCAGTAGAGCATGGTCCCGCCTTCGAACGGGATCAGGTAGCCGTCGACGCCCTTGCCGCCCCCTGCGGCGCCGGGAACGATGCCAGCGGCCCCGTTCTGGAATGCGGCGGAGTTCGCGCCCTGCGCGTGAAGGCCGATGCCGCCGCCGCTGCTGTTGCCGCCCTGGCCGCCCATTCCGCCACCACCGCCGAAGCCGTCGAGGTTGGCGTTGCTCGCGGTGCTGCCGGTTCCGCCGTTGCCGCCGTTCGCGGCACTGTTGTGAAATACGACATTGTCGAGCGTGGCACTGCCGTTCGCCGAGACGAACAGGGCGCCGCCGAGCCCGGCACCACCGCCGCCGCCGCCCTGGATGACGCGGCCGCCCGCGGCCACCGTGTTCTGGATGGTCAGGTTCTCGAGATTGACGTTGCCGGCATAGACGAAGAAGCCGCGCTGGGCGTTGAGGCCGTCGATCGTGTAGGCGCCGCCGTGACCGTCGCTGCCGTTGATGGTGACGCTAGATCCGCTCAAGAGATTGAGCGCGTACAGCTCCGACGAGAGGCTGAAGCTGGCGGTGATGTTGATGGTGTAGTTGGCATTCGGCGCGGCGTTCTGGCCGCCGGAATCCATCTGCAGGATGGCCGCGTTGAGCTCGGTGACGGTCGAGACGTTGAAGACGCGCGTCGACGCGAGCTGCACGACCGTGCCGCCATTTGCATCCTGCGAAAGCTGGAAGCGGGCGCCGCCGTCGAGCCCGTTCACCGTCAACGTATCCGTCGCCGTGCCGTTCGAGACCGTGAGGACGTTGCCGGAAAGACTGACGGTGTTGAGCGCGGTGTTCTGGGTGTTGTAGTGCAGCCCGGTCAGGTCAATGGACTGGCCGGGATTGAAGTTGGAGATGCTGTTGGTGAACGCGTTGCCGGTCAGCGCGGCATCGTCAATCTTCAGCGTGCTGGCAAGTCCTGGGGTGAACGAGATGTTGCCGGCGCCGGCTGCGCCGGCCGTGGTCAGCCATACCGTGCCCGAATAGATCGTCGTGCTGCCATAGGTGTTGGCATGGCTGAGGACGAACGTGCCGCCGCCGTCGATTCCGAGATTGCCGCTGCCACTGATCAGGGCGGTATCGGTGACGGTTGCACCGTTCGCGATCTTCAGGAGCGAGCTGCCGCCGACCGAAATCGAATCGTCGAACGTGCCGCTCGTTGTCAGCGACAGATGCCCGCCGCTCAAATTGAGCGTCCCGGTCAGCCCTGCGAGCTGACCAAGCCCGAGTTGCAGCGTGCCGGCGCCCGACAGCGTGAACGTGCCTGAACCGCTGATGGCGCCAGTGTCGGCAATCGTGCCGGACGAGATGTCGAAAGTGCCGCCATTGGCGGTGACCTGGATGTCGTGGGTGAAGGTGTAGCCGCCGGTCGTGGTCAGCGTGCCGCCGTTGAGGATGAGCGCGCCGGCCGAACCGCCGATATTGTTGTCGGCGGCGATCGAGAGCGTATTGCCGCCGTCGATCTGGGTGCCGCCGACGTAAGTGTTGGCGCCGGTCAGCGTCAGCGTGCCGCCGCCCGAGATCTGCAGCTTTCCGCTCGTGCCGGTGCCGCTGATGCCCTTTTCATCCGCGATCGTGTCGGCGATCGTCAGCGTGGTGACGGTCTGCAGGCCCTCGAAGACCGTGGAAACGGTGTGCGTCGGCGTGACGACCATCGTGCCCTGGATGAAGATGTCGCCATGGGCGGAGCCGTTGCCGGCACCATTGGCGCCGGTGCCGCCGGTCTCGGTGGCACCGGACAGGGTGCCGCCGATCACGGTCAGCTTGCCGCCTTGCTGGACGAAGATATCGCCGCCGGCGCCGAGACCGCCGCCACCGCCGCCGGCGAGCGAGCCGCTGCCCGCGCCGAACCCGCCGGTGCCGGGCGTACCGTTCGAGCCGCCGCCACCACCGCCGAAGCCGCCATTGCCGCCGGTATGCGCATATCCGCTGCCGTTGCCGGATCCGCCGCCGCCACCAGCGAAGCCGCCATTGCCGCCGGCGAAGATGCCGCCGCCGCCACCGCCGCCGATACCACCCGCGCCGCCGAAGCCGATCAGCGTGCCCGAAGGGCCGCCGCCGACCGAGTTGCCGCCACCGATGCCGCCGCCGCCGCCGCCGACGCCGCCGGCACCACCGCCACCATTTGCGCCGCCGGAGGCATGCGCGCCGTAGCCGATGCCGCCGTAGTTGTCGGCGCTCTGTCCGCCGCCTGGACCGACGACGGTCGCCGGCGTGCCGCTGGAACCCTGCGCGCCTGTTGAAGGATGCTGGCTATCAGAGCCGGCTTCGCTGTAACCGTTGGCGCCATTGCCGTGGTCGCCATAATAGTCGTGACCGCCGAAGCCGCCGCCACCACCGCCGCCGCCATTGCCACTGCCGCCATCGGCACCGATGCCGCCGCCACCGCCGCCACCGCCGGCCGGATCGACCGCGCCACCATTGCCGCCCTTGGCGGCGTTGTTGCCGAAATTGACATTGTTGAGCGTGACGTCGGCGTTCTGCCCGACGAACAGGCCGCCGCCGAGACCCGCACCGCCGCCACCGCCGCCGGTGCCGCCATTACCGCCGCTCGCAACCGCATTGATGATGGTGAGGTTCTTGAACGTCACCTTGCCCGCGGTGACGACGAAGCCCTGATAACCGCGCGCGTCGATGACGTCGCTGTAGTCCTGCCCGCCGAGCTGATTGTTGTAGTCGGAGTTGCCGTCGAAGGTGAGCGTCGAGCCGTTCATCAGGTTGATGACCGGCAGATCGTCGAGCAGCTGCAACGTGCGGGCACTGGAAGAGAGCGAGAAGTTGATGACGTAATCGGTGTTGGCCGCAGCGAGGCCGCCGCCGACGCTGATCGCCGAGATCGCGTTGTAGAGCTGGGTGTAATCGTGGACGGGATCGCTGGTCGTCAGCGTCAGAACAACCGGATTCGACACAAGGACCTCGGCAATATGCGTGAGCGACCGCGCTTCGGCCGCTATTTCGAAAAATTGCCGATTAGTTTGCTTGCGCCGCAAGTCATTGGCAATAATAACAAATTCTCATTCCGCGCACGGAGTTGCGATGGTCAATGGGTAAGGTTGACGGGCGCGGAGAGCGCGCTGCGCAGGTTCTGGCGCCAATCTTCATCGCGATCGGCGATCCGGCGATGGCGCGGCGGGCGCCCAACGATGTGAAACACGCGGCATGACGATGCGCGCAGTGAGAAGTGCCGCGACAAAATGTTCAGCGGCGCATCGCCGAGCCGTGTCGGCCCCATCGATGCGGTCTCGCCTGTGGCTCCGAAACGATCTTTCGGCCAGACTGTTCGTGTTGGCGAACACGCCCCGAACGGCGTGTGCCGGAGCGACGAGTGCAGCATGACGTCTCCACGCGATAGAGCATGTCCTCGCCGTCAGCGGACGGTTGCGATGACAGCGTGTGCGCTTGCGATCGCCGCATGCATCGGACGCGCCGAAGCGGCCGGGTGCAATTTCGAGATTCAGGGCGAAGGTCGCGTCACCGCCGTCGTCGACGCACGCAGCCTGCGGCTGGACGACGGCCGCGAGGTCAGGCTCGCCGGGATCGAGGTGGCCGACCGGGCGAAGGCCACCGCAGCGCTGGGCGCGCTGCTGGCCGGCCGAGAGGTGACGTTGCGCGGACAGGACGACACGCCGGACCGCTATGGCCGGCAACCGGCCTACGCATTCCTCGAAGGCAGCGAGACGCCCGTACAAAGAGAGTTGCTGCGCCAGGGCGTCGCGCTGGTGTCGTCCGACATCGCCGACAAGGATTGCGCCGCGGCGCTGATGGCGGCGGAAGGCGAGGCGCGCGCCGCCCGATCGGGAACCTGGGCGGAGGCCACGGTCATAAAAAACGCTGAAAGTCCGGACGATATTTTGGCCGGGATCGGGCGTTTTACCGTGGTCGAGGGCAGGGTTTTGTCCGTGCGCCAGGCGGGCGCGACGACTTACCTGAATTTCGGCCGAAACTGGACACGGGACTTTGCTCTGACTATTTCAAGGCGCATAGTCCCTGCGTTCGAGGCGGCCGGGCTTGCGCCCAAGTCTCTGGAAAATCGCAGGATTCGTGTGCGAGGCTGGGTGGAAGCGCGACGTGGGCCGCGAATCGAATTGCTCCGGGTGGGGCAGATTGAAGTGCTCGGCGGGAACTAGAGGCTCTGGCTACAGCCCGGCCGATTCACGGGACAATTTGTGAGTTTTTGACGTGATTGAGCGCGCTGGACGGCGTGAAGATGGGACTGGCCGCCGCCTTTCGGCAGCGCCTGCGCTCGTCTGCGCGGCCCTCACGCTGTCGGCCTGCGGCAATGTCGGCCGGTTCGAGCAGGTCACCCCGGCGGCGGCGGCGGCGCCGGTGAAGCCGAACCGGGTGGTGCAGCAGACGCCCAACAGCGAGCGCGAGCATGAGCGCATCCTGTCGTCCTATGGCGGCGCCTATGACGACCCCAAGCTCGAGGCCTTGATCAGCAAGACCGTCGAGCGGCTGGTCGCCGCCTCCGAGCGGCCCGACCAGGCCTACAAGGTCACGATCCTCAATTCCGGCGCGGTCAACGCCTTCGCGTTGCCGACCGGCCAGCTCTACGTCACCCGCGGTCTCATCGCACTCGCCAGCGACACCTCCGAGCTCTCCTCGGTGCTGAGCCACGAGATGGCGCATGTGCTGGCCAAACACGCCGCGATGCGCGAGGACCAGGCGCGCCAGGCGGCGGTGGTGACGCGCGTCGTCACCGACATGAGCACCGACCCCGATCTGACGGCGCTGGCGCTCGCCAAGACCAAGCTGACGATGGCGAGCTTCTCCCGGCAGCAGGAGTTCGAGGCCGACGGCATCGGCGTCGGGATCGCCGCGCGCGCGCATTTCGATCCCTACGGCGCGGCACGCTTCCTGACCGCGATGGAGCGCAACGCCGCGCTCAAGGTCGGCAAGACCGCACTTGATCCGCGTGCGCAGGATTTCACCTCGTCGCATCCGGCGACACCGGAGCGCATCGCCAATGCGCAGACCACCGCGCGGCAATACTCCTCGCCCGAGAACGACGAGCGCGACCGCGAGACTTATCTCGCCGCGATCGACAACATCGTCTATGGCGAGGACCCCAGCGAAGGTTTTGTCCGTGGCCGCAGATTCCTGCATCCGAAGCTCGGCTTCACCTTCACCGCGCCCGAGAATTTCACGCTCGACAACACCGCGCAGGCCGTGATCGGCGTCCGCGAGGGCGGCAGCCAGGCGATGCGCTTCGACGTGGTGCGGGTGCCGGCCGAACAGTCGCTCGGCGACTATCTGAATTCCGGCTGGATGGAAGGCGTCGAGAAGTCGTCGACCGAGGACCTCAACATCAACGGCTTTCCGGCCGCGTCAGCCACGGCGCATGGCGACCAGTGGCAGTTCAAGGTCTATGCGCTGCGCTTCGGCAGCGACGTCTACCGCTTCATCTTCGCCGCCAAGCAGAAATCCACCGAGAGCGAGCGCAACGCGCGCGAGACCGTCAATTCATTCCGTCGCCTGACGCTGGATGAGATCCAGGCCGCACGGCCGCTGCGCATCAAGGTCATCACCGTACAGCCCGGCGACACCGTGGAATCGCTGTCGCACCGCATGGCCGGCGTCGATCATCCGGCCGAGCGCTTCCGGATGCTCAACGGCCTCGACGCGCATGCCCAGGTGAAGCCGCGCGACCGCGTCAAGATCGTGGTGGATTGAGGCTGCGTTGGCGCATCGCCGCCGCCGTCGTCCCGGCGAAAGCCGGGACCCATAACCACCGTCGTTCATTGTCGGACGAAGCTGGGGCCACAGCGCGCTCGAACAACGCAGCCCTGTGGTTATGGGTCCCGGCGTTCGCCGGGACGACGGAGAGAGAAAACGGCCTACTTCGCCTTCTCCTTGAGGAAGGCGATGATGTCGGCCCGATCCCTCGGATCCTGAACCTCGTAGAACATCTTGGTGCCCGGAACCATCGCATCGGGACCGGTCAGCCATTTGTCGAGATTGGCCTCGGTCCACACGATCTTCGAGTTCTTCAACGCAGGCGAGTAATTGTAGCCTGCGACCGATCCGGCAAGCCGGCCGACGACACCCTTGTGCATCGGTCCGACGTCGTTCTTCTCGATCGAATGGCAATCGCCGCAGCCCTGATACAGCGTGGCGCCGCGCGCGGCATCTCCCGCCGCACGGGCGCTGTTCAGGGCGAGCAGGATCGCGATCGCCGCCATCGCGGCGGTTTTGGCGTGCCGCGGCGCCAGCGCGCCTGCGATCGAACGGATGGTCATTCCCGGGGGTCTCCTGTTTGTCACCACAACAGGAGCAGCCCCACCGGCGATCTATTCCCGGGAATTCCGCCGGTTCGCGATTGAGCTGGACGCAAGCCGGATCGATCGCCGAGAATGGCAGTTGTTGCCGAAGTTTTTTCCCGCCCGCGTGGAATATCCGCGCGGCCCACCGATCTCAATTCGCAGCTGCCACCTCCGCAGCGGCGCCGGGCTATTGGAGCATCCCCAGTGTTTCGCAATCGGCTCGGCGCCGTCGCTCGACTTGCCGGACTCGCGTGCATGCTGCTCGCTGCGCTCACAGCCGCAGCAGCCACCACCGCCGCGCGCGCGGACGGCTGCCCCAGGTCGAGCGACGAAATTGCGACCGACCGGCCCGACGTCACCAATTCAAGTATCGTCGTGCCGGTCGGGAGCCTGCAGAGCGAGAACGGCGTCAATGCCACCGGCCGCTCCGCCGGCCGCAGCGTCGACGGCAGCAACAGCCGCTGGCGGCTCGGGATCGCGCCCTGCCTCGAGGTGCTGGTCGACCTGCCGAGCTGGTCCGGCAGCGTGAAATCGCCCGGCGTATCGGGCTTTTCCGACGTCGCGCCCGGCATCAAATGGCAGATCAGCCCGCTGCCGGGGAAGATCGCCCTGTCGATCACCGCCGGCGTCGCGCTGCCAACCGGCGCGACTACGATCGTCGGTCGTGGCGCGCAGCCCTACATCCAGCTGCCATGGTCATGGGAGCTGCATGACGGCTGGGGCGTCAGCGGCATGTTCACGGAATTCTTCCACCCTGCCGAGCTGACCGGCCGGCAGGTGTCGGAAGCGACCTTCGTGATCGAGAAGAAGCTGACCGAGCGGATCAGCATGTTCACCGAATATGTCGGCGACTATCCGGGCGGCGCGCGGCCGACCCAGCTGATCAATTCCGGCGGCGTCTACCGGATCACGCCGACCCAGCAGCTCGATCTTCATGTCGCGTTCGGGCTCAACCGCAACTCACCGAACTACATTGTCGGCCTCGGCTATTCGTTCCGCGTCGACGGATTGTTCCGGTAACGAAGGTCCGTGGCCCGGATGCAGCGCAGCGCAATCCGGGCCACAAGACGAACGAGGCTGCCTGATCAATTGACTTCGGCTTCGCGCAGGCCGCTCAGCCACAGCGCCAGCAGCGTCCACACCGCGCCGGACAGCAGATAGGCGCCGGCCGAGATCAGGCCGAAATGGGTGGCGAGCAGCAGCGCTGCGAGCGGCGCGAAGCCGGCGCCGAACAGCCAGGCGAAATCCGAGGTCAACGCCGAGGCGGTGTAGCGATAGTTGCGCGCGAAGCTCGAGGCGATCGCGCCCGACGACTGGCCGAACGACAGGCCGAGCAGCACGAAGCCGAGCACCATGTACACCGTTTCGCCGAACGCACCGGCGTCGAGCAGTTGCGGCGCAAAACCGCTATAGACCGCAATCGCGACCGCCGAGCCAAGCAGCAGCGGCTTGCGTCCGACGCGGTCGGCGATCATGCCGGAAGCGACGATCGCAACGACGCCGACCATGGCGCCGATCATCTCGATGATCAGGAAGCGCACCGGGCTTTCCCTGGTGAACAGGAACACCCAGGACAGCGGAAACACCGTGACCATGTGGAACAGGGCAAAGCTCGCCAGCGGCGCGAAGGCGCCGAGCAGGATGTGACGGCCTTCCTGCGCGACGGTCTCGCCGACGCGCGCCGGCTCCAGGTCGCGGCTTTCGAACAGCTCGGAATATTCATCGGTCGCCACCATGCGCAGCCGCGCGAACAGCGCCACCACGTTGATGGCGAAGGCGACGAAGAACGGATAGCGCCAGCCCCAATCGAAGAAATCATCCGCCGAGAGGTTGCCGGCGAAGAACGCGAACAGCGCGCTCGCGACGATCAGCCCGAGCGGCGCGCCGAGCTGCGGCACCATCGCGTACCAGCCGCGCTTGTTCGGCGGCGAGTTCATCGCGAGCAACGAGGCGAGGCCATCCCACGCGCCGCCCCAGGCGATGCCCTGCAGGACGCGCGCGGCGGCAAGCAGCCAAATCGCCGCGACGCCGATCGTGTCGTAGCCGGGCAGGAAGGCGATCGCCACCGTCGAGGTACCGAGCAGGAACAGCGCGATGACGAGCTTGGCGCCCTTGCCGTGGCGGCGGTCGACCGCCATGAAGATCACGGTGCCGAGCGGCCGCGCGGCGAACGCCAACGCGAAGATGCCGAATGAATAGAGCGTGCCGGTCAGTTCGTTGACGAACGGGAACACCAGCTTCGGGAACACGATCACCGAGGCGATCGCATAGACGAAGAAATCGAAGAATTCCGAGGTGCGCCCGATGATGACGCCGATGGCGATTTCGCCGGGTTTCGCCTGCCCGTGACCTGACGCGGTCGGGGTGCCGTGAGCCATTGCTGGGGCCTGTGCCATCGCGCCGAAATCCATCCTTAGAGATGCCACCGCAGGCGCTTTGCCACGCGGTCCATCTCACCTTCTGACCTCCCATCCCGCAGTGCAACATTGGACAAATTGTCCAATGTCAACTTTGCTGCATCGCAGCTACCCCTTGGCGGAACTCATAAAATTCAAGTGGGGTGAGCCGTGCGCGCCTTGAAATTATTGGCCTTATTGCCGTTCGCGGCGCTTCTTGGCGGGTGCGATTTCGTCGTCCTGGCGCCGGCGGGCGACATCGCCGCCCAGCAGCGCGACCTCGTCGTCATCTCGACCATCCTGATGCTCATCATCGTGCTTCCGGTGATGGCGCTGACCATCTTCTTCGCCTGGCGCTACCGCCAGTCCAACACCGCGGCACCCTACGAGCCGGAGTGGGATCACTCCACCCAGCTTGAGCTGGTGATCTGGTCCGCCCCGCTGCTGATCATCATTTGCCTCGGCGCGCTGACCTGGATGGGCACCCATCTGCTCGATCCCTATCGCTCGCTCGGCCGCATCGCCGCCGACAAGCCGATCGAGAGCAAGGACGCCCCGCTCAATGTCGAGGTGGTCGCGCTCGATTGGAAGTGGCTGTTCATCTACCCAGATTACGGCGTTGCCGCCGTCAACGAGCTCGCCGCGCCCGTCGACCGCCCGATCCGCTTCCGCATCACGGCCTCGTCCGTGATGAACTCGTTCTACATCCCGGCGCTTGCCGGTCAGATCTACGCCATGCCGGGCATGGAGACCAAGCTGCACGCGGTCGCCAACAAGGAAGGCAGCTTCCGCGGCTTCTCCGCCAATTACAGCGGCGCCGGCTTCTCCGGCATGCACTTCGAATTCAAGAGCCTGTCGGCCGGCGGCTTCGACAAATGGGTCGCCAACGCCAAGGCCAGCACCAACATGCTCGGCCGCAGCGACTATCTGCAGCTCGAGCGTCCGAGCCAGGACGATCCGGTGCGGCTCTACGGCACCGTCGATCGCGATCTATACAAGGCGATCCTCAACATGTGCGTCGAGCCCGGCAAGATGTGCATGAGTGAGATGATGGCGATCGACGCCAAGGGTGGCCTCGGGCGCGAAGGCCTCAACAACACGCTGCCGCTGACTTACGACAAATACGCCCGCCGCGGCGCGCCGCTCGGCACCGAGCCGACCTTCGTCGCCGGCATCTGCTCGATGGACGAGATCAAGAACGCGCCGTCACGCGAGGTCACCGCGCCGCTCGACCTGACGCCGCTGCGCGGCTTCGGGCTGAAGCGTCCGCCGTTCTCGCCCGCGCATCCGTCGTCGACATCCCAGCTGCTCGGCCAGCGTCCGAAATCAGAGTCCTGAGGAGGACCGCATGAATCCCGATCTCGTCAAGATGATCTTCGGCCGCCTCGATCTGGATGCGCTGCCGCTGCATGAGCCGATCCTGGTCGGAACCTTCGCGGTGGTCGCGACCGGCGGCCTCGCGCTGTTCGCGCTCGTCACCTACTTCCGGCTCTGGGGCTATCTGTGGCGCGAGTGGTTCACCACCGTCGACCACAAGCGCATCGGCATCATGTACATGATCCTCGGCATCGTGATGCTGCTGCGCGGCTTTGCCGACGCACTGATGATGCGCATGCAGCAGGCGATCGCGTTTGGCGGCTCTGACGGCTACCTCCCGGCGCATCACTACGACCAGGTCTTCACCGCCCACGGCGTGATCATGATCTTCTTCGTGGCGATGCCGCTGGTGACCGGCTTGATGAACTACGTGGTGCCGCTGCAGATCGGCGCCCGCGACGTCTCCTTCCCGTTCCTCAACAATTTCTCTTTCTGGATGACGGTCGGCGGCGCCGTGCTGGTGATGATGTCGCTGTTCGTCGGCGAATTCGCCCGCACCGGCTGGCTCGCCTACCCGCCGCTGTCGAACATCGGCTACAGTCCTGATGTCGGCGTCGACTATTACATATGGGGACTACAGGTCGCCGGCGTCGGCACGACGCTATCGGGCATCAATCTGGTCTGCACCATCGTCAAGCTGCGCGCGCCGGGCATGACGATGATGAAGATGCCGGTGTTCACCTGGACCTCGCTCTGCACCAACGTCCTGATCGTCGCCTCCTTCCCGGTCTTGACCGCGGTGCTGGCGCTGCTGTCGCTCGACCGCTACGTCGGCACCAACTTCTTCACGAACGACTTCGGCGGCAACCCGATGATGTACGTGAACCTGATCTGGATATGGGGCCATCCGGAGGTCTACATCCTGGTGCTGCCGGCGTTCGGCATCTTCTCCGAGGTGACCGCGACGTTCTCCGGCAAGCGATTGTTCGGCTATACCTCGATGGTCTACGCCACCGTCGTCATCACCATCCTGTCCTACCTGGTCTGGCTGCACCACTTCTTCACGATGGGCTCCGGCGCCAGCGTCAACTCGTTCTTCGGCATCACCACCATGATCATCTCGATCCCGACGGGCGCGAAGATGTTCAACTGGCTGTTCACGATGTACCGCGGCCGCATCCGCTTCGAGCTGCCGATGATGTGGACGGTGGCGTTCATGCTGACCTTCGTGATCGGCGGCATGACCGGCGTGCTGCTCGCGGTGCCGCCGGCCGATTTCGTGCTGCATAACAGCCTGTTCCTGATCGCGCATTTCCACAACGTGATCATCGGCGGCGTGCTGTTCGGCCTGTTCGCCGGCATCAACTACTGGTTCCCGAAGGCCTTCGGCTTCAAGCTCGATCCGTTCTGGGGCAAACTGTCGTTCTGGTTCTGGGTCTCCGGCTTCTACTTCGCCTTCATGCCGCTCTACGTGCTCGGCCTGATGGGCGTGACGCGACGGCTCCGCGTGTTCGACGATCCGTCCCTGCAAATCTGGTTCGTCATCGCCGCCTTCGGCGCCTTCCTGATCCTGCTCGGCATTGGCGCGATGCTGGTGCAGTTCGCGGTCAGCATCCTCAGGCGCGAGCAGCTCAAGGACACCACCGGCGATCCCTGGAATGCGCGGACGCTGGAATGGGCGACCTCGTCACCGCCGCCGGACTACAACTTCGCCTTTACTCCGGTGGTCTACGACAACGACGCCTGGTGGGACATGAAGCGCCGCGGCTACAAGCGTCCGCTGACCGGCTTCAAGCCGATCCACATGCCGTCCAACACCGGCACCGGCATCATCCTCGCCGGCCTTGCAACCGTGATGGGCTTCGCCCTGATCTGGTACATCTGGTGGCTCGCCGCCGTCAGCTTCGTCGCGCTGCTCGCGGTCGCGATCGGCCATACCTTCAACTATCACCGCGACTTCCACATCCCGGCGGATGAGGTGGTGCGGACCGAAGATGCGCGGACGCGCGTTCTCGCCGCGGGAGCCCAGCCATGAGCGTAGCAACCACCCAAATCTCCGTCCAAGGCTCCGAGCCGATATTCCACGTCATCGACGAGCACGATCATCCGGAAGGCGCCAGCACCATGCTGGGCTTCTGGATCTACCTGATGAGCGACTGCCTGATCTTCGCGATGCTGTTCGCGGCCTATGGCGTGCTCGGCGGCAACTATGCCGCCGGCCCGGCGCCGAAGGACCTGTTCGACCTCAAGCTGGTCGCGCTCAACACCACGATGCTGCTGCTCTCCTCGATCACCTATGGCTTCGCCATGCTGACGATGGAGAAGTCGAAGGTCGGCCAGACCCAGCTCTGGCTCGCGATCACCGGCCTGTTCGGCCTCGCCTTCCTCGGCATCGAGCTCACCGAGTTCGCCCACATGATCCATGAGGGCGCGACGCCGCAGCGCAGCGCCTTCCTGTCGTCGTTCTTCACGCTGGTCGGCACCCACGGCCTGCACGTCACCTTCGGCCTGGTCTGGCTGGTGACGCTGATGGTGCAGACCGCGCGTTTCGGCCTGACCACGGCGAACCGGCGCCGCCTGATGTGCCTGTCGATGTTCTGGCACTTCCTCGACGTGGTCTGGATCGGCGTCTTCACCTTCGTCTATCTCCTGGGAATGCTGCGATGACATCAAATTCTCACGCCGACGCTCATACCCTCGAAGCCAATGCCGGCGGCCACGGCCATGACGACCATGGCGGCGCCGCCCACGGCTCGCTGAAGAGCTATCTGATCGGCTTCGGCCTCTCGGTCGTCCTCACGGCCATTCCGTTCTGGCTGGTGATGACCGGGACCATCGCCGACAAGGCGGTCACCGCGCTGATCGTGCTGGTGCTGGCGGCGGTGCAGATCGTGGTCCACATGATCTACTTCCTGCACATGAACACCCGGTCGGAGAACGGCTGGACCATGATGGCGCTGATATTCACCGTGATCATGGTGGTGATCGCGCTGACCGGCTCGCTGTGGGTCATGCATCATCTCAACATCAACATGATGCCGATGCACGACATGAGCCAGATGCCGTGACGATGCGGGGCGCCTCAGGCCCCTCTTCACCTCTCCCGCTTGCGGGGGAGGTCGACGCGCGCGCAGCGCGCGGCGGGTGGGGGCTCCCTCCACTCAATGATTCTTCCGATTCGCGGCGACACCCCCACCCCAGCCCTCCCCCGCAAGCGGGAGAGGGAGTGCAGTCCCGACGCGGGCGCAAGATTGCTCTGCGCCGTTACGTGTTGCTCACGCTCGGCATGCTGGGCGTGGTGCTGCTGAGCGCGCTCGGCGTCTGGCAGATCGAACGCAGGACCTGGAAGCTGGCGCTGATCGAACGGGTCGAGCAGCGCATGCATGCGGCACCGGTCGCCCCGCCGCCGCCCTCGTCATGGCCTGATGTCGCGGCCGCGCGCGACGAATACCGCCGCATCACCGTGCACGGCACCTTCCTGAACGCCGACGAGACGCTGGTGCAGGCTGTGACGAACGAAGGTCCCGGCTTCTGGGTGCTGACCCCACTTCAAACCACGGGCGGAGCCATCGTGCTGGTCAATCGCGGCTTCGTGCCGCCCGACCGACGCGATCCCGCGACGCGCAGCGGCGGCAACCCGCAGGGGCCGGTCAGCGTCACCGGGCTGCTGCGGATGTCGGAACCGAAGGGCGGCTTCCTGCGCAGCAACGATCCGGCGGCCGGCCGCTGGTATTCGCGCGACGTCGCCGCGATCGCCGCCACGCGCGGATTGTCGCAGGTCGCCCCCTACTTCATCGACGCCGATGCGACGCCGAATCCGGGCGGCACCCCCCTCGGCGGACTCACGATCGTGCGGTTTCCGAACAACCACCTGATTTACGCGCTGACATGGTTCGCGCTGGCCTTTATGCTGGCCGGCACGCTCCTGCGCATCGTCAGCAGGAACCGTGCCGGCGCCTCCGATCCAGGGTGGAGTTCAAGGCGCGCCGCCGTGCGCCGCCTGATCGGCGCAGCCCGCAATCTGTCTCGCGACCCAGGCCCAGATGCTCGAGCGCACATCGGATCTGCATGAGGAGAACGCCGCGACCGGCAGGGCCGTGATGCCGTCCGCCGTGAGCGCGGCCGCCGGCATGCCGTTCGATCTCGCAGCACCCGCCGACATCGCGACCAATCGCAAGAACATGGCCCTTTTGGTCCAGTTGCGCTGGATCGCCGTGATCGGCCAGATCATCACCATCGGCTTTGTGCAGTTCTGGATGGGCGTTGCCCTCCCGCTGCTGCCGTTGGCCGCCGTGATCTCCGGGCTGGTGGCCCTCAATGTCGTCAGCCTGCTGTGGCTGCGCTACCGGGCGGACATCAACAACCGCGAGCTCTTGATCGCGCTGGCGCTCGACGTCGCGGCCCTGACCGCCCTGCTCTATCTCAGCGGTGGCGCCACCAATCCCTTCACCTCGCTCTATCTGCTGCAGGTGACGCTCGGCGCGGTGCTGCTCGATGCGCCCTCGACCTGGTCGCTGGTGGCGCTGGTCTGCGTGAACTTCGCCTGGCTGACCAGCTACTACCGCCCGCTGGAGCTCCCGCAGCACGGCTTTGCCGACGCCTTCAACCTCTATATCGCCGGCACCTTCATCGGCCTCGTGCTCGACGCGGTACTGCTCGTGGTGTTCATGACCCGGATCAACCGCAACCTGCGCGATCGCGACCTCCGCCTCGCCGCGCTGCGCCAGCATGCCACCGAGCAGGACCACATCGTCCGGATCGGCCTCTTGGCCTCCGGCGCCGCGCATGAGCTCGGCACGCCACTCGCCTCGCTCTCGGTCATCCTGGGCGACTGGCGCCGGATGCCTGCACTCGCTTCCGATCCCGAGCTGTCGCAGGACCTCGGCGAGATGGAAATCTCGGTGCAGCGCTGCAAGTCGATCGTGACGGGCATCCTGCTATCGGCCGGCGAAGCCCGCGGCGAAGGCTCCTCGCCGACCACGGTGGCGGCGTTCCTGACCGCACTGGTGCAGGAATGGCGGACCACGCGGCCCTCCGCCACGTTGTATTTCCGCAATGCGTTCGGCGCCGACCTGGCGATCGTCTCGGATATCGCGCTCAAGCAGGCGATCTTCAACGTGCTCGACAACGCCGCCGAGGTCTCGCGCGACTGGATCGAGCTGATGGCCGAGCGCAATGCCGACAAGCTGCTGCTGTCGGTGAACGATCGCGGCCCGGGCTTCTCGCGCGAGATGCTTTCACATATCGGCAAGCCGTATCAGTCGACCAAGGGCAACCCCGGCAGCGGCCTCGGCCTGTTCCTGGTCGTCAACGTGGTGCGCAAGCTCGGCGGCGTGGTGACGGCGCGCAACCGGCCGGACATCGGCGCGGCGGTCCGACTCGAGCTGCCGCTCGCGACGCTTGCGATCGGAGACGATCTTGACGGATGACCGCCAGCTCCTGATCGTCGAGGACGATTCCGGCTTTGCCCGTACCCTGAAGCGCTCGTTCGAGCGCCGCGGCTACGGCGTCGCGGTATCGGCCTCGCTCGACGAGGTCCGCGCGCTGCTCGAGCAGCAATCGCCGGGCTATGCGGTGGTCGACCTGAAGCTCGCCGGCGGCGCCTCGGGCCTTGCCTGCGTCGAGGCGCTGCATGCGCATGACCCCGAGATGCTGATCGTGGTGCTGACCGGCTTTGCCAGCATCGCGACCGCGGTGGAGGCGATCAAGCTCGGTGCCTGCCACTACCTCGCAAAACCGTCGAACACCGACGACATCGAGGCCGCATTCCAGAAAGCCGCCGGCAACGCCGCCATCGAGGTCGGCGCGCGGCCGACCTCGATCAAGACGCTGGAATGGGAACGCATCCACCAGACCCTGATCGAAACCGACTTCAACATCTCCGAAGCCGCCCGCCGCCTCGGCATGCACCGCCGCACGCTGGCGCGGAAGCTGGAGAAGCAGCGGGTGAGGTAGCAACTCCATCCACGGCTACCTACGAGGACCGCGGCCGCAGCATCAAGCAGCGCTCATGTTGAGCGCGCGGCGCGGCAGCAGCAGCGGGGTCAGGAGCATCAGCAGGCCACTGAGCGCAATCGCCGTGCGCACGCCGGCAAGGCCCGCCAGCACGCCCCACAGCGCCGTCAGCAGCGCGGTCATCGCCAGGCTCGAGATCGACCAGGCCGCCAGCATCCGCGCGGTCCGCTCCATTTCGATATGGCCGAGGCGATAGGCCGCCAGCACCGGATTGAAGACGCCGGCGCAGGTGACGAGGCCGAGCTGAAGACAGAGCACCACCACGATGCCGGCCGTGCCGCCAGGTATGAAGGCAAGGCCGAGCGACCAGCACGCGCGCAGCGCACCGGCAGCGAGCAGGATGTTGTGCTGCCCGAACCGCGCCGCCAGCACCGGCGCCAACCGTGCGCCGAGCAGCCCGCCGACGCAGGGCGCCCCGAAAGCGAGGCCGTATTGCCACGGCGCGAATGCGAGATCGCGGAGCATGAGCAGCGCCAGCGGCGGTGCCGTCGCCATGATCAGGCCATTGACCAGCACGGTGTTGAGGAACAGCGACCGCAGCACCGGATGTGCCAGGATGTATCGCCATCCCGCGAGCAGATCGGTCATGCTGTAGGACGGCGCCGCGCGCCGTGCGGGCTCCGGCTCGGTCGCGCCGATCGAACGAATTCCGGCCGCCGATAACAGGAAGCTGACGGCATCGGCGATCACGGTGACGACCGGACCGAACAGACCGATCGCGACGCCGCCGAGCGGCGGGCCGACCGCGGTCGCCATCCACATGGTGGATTCGAGCCGCGCGTTGGCGAGCACCAGATCCTCGCGCCTGACCAGGCTCTTCAGGCAGGCGCCGCTCGCTGCACGGAACGTGATGTCTGCGGCCGCCGCGATCACCGACACGATGACGAGCTGGATGAAGCTGAGCTGGCCGAGCGCGAATGCGATCGGGACGCTCATCATCGCGGCAAAGCGGATCAGGTCCATTGCGATCATCACCGGCCGCTTACGGCGGAATTCGACCCACGGCCCGAGCGGCACCGCCAGCACGGCACCGGCCAGCATCCCGACCGCAGCGAGTGCAGAGACCGCCGCCGGCCCGACATGCAGCACGAGGATTGCGATCAGCGGGAAGGCATCGAAGGCCAGTCGCGTGCCGAGCGACGAAACCGCGAACGCGGCCCACAGCGTGTCGAACCCGCGCCCCAGCGATCGTCCCGCAAGCATGCCGCGCCCCTTGCCGGCGCGATATCGCCGCCAGCGCGCCGCAAGAGGTCATGAGTCGCGGCGATCCGCCAAGCGGCAATTGCGCAAGGCTGCGTGGCGCGCGCGGAGCACAGTTCCGCGCTGCGCCGCTTGACGGAGGACCGTGGCGCGACGGAAGTCTGCTTCAGACAGCAAAAAGCCCGGTCTTGCGACCGGGCTTTTGTTTTTCAGTCCGTCGAACCCTTTCAGGCCGCCTCGTCCTCGACGGCGGTATCGTCGCCATCGTTGTCGAGATCCTCACCGTCGGCATCGCCCTCGGCGTCGCCTTCAGCAGATTCGGCCTTGGCGCCGCGGCGCGGGCTCTTGGCGAGCTGGCCTTCGATCTCCTTGATCGCCTCGGTCTCGGTCGAATGCTGGACCACGGCGATCTCGCGCGACAGACGGTCGAGCGCCGCTTCATAGAGCTGGCGTTCGCTGTAGGACTGCTCGGGCTGCGATTCCGAACGATAGAGATCGCGGACCACCTCGGCGATCGCGACGATGTCGCCCGAATTGATCTTCGCTTCGTATTCCTGGGCGCGGCGCGACCACATCGTGCGCTTGACGCGGGCGCGGCCCTTCAGCGTCTCCAGCGCCTTCTTGACCAGCGCCGGCTCCGACAGCTTGCGCATGCCGACATTGGCGACCTTCGCCGTAGGCACCCGCAGCGTCATCTTGTCCTTCATGAAGTTGATCACGAACAGCTCGAGCTTGGCGCCCGCGATCTCCTGCTCCTCGATGGCCAGGATCTGGCCGACGCCGTGAGCGGGATAGACGACGAATTCATTGGCCTTGAAGCCCTGACGCTGGGTCACGACCTTCTTCGGCTCCTCGACGCGCGGCGCGGCGGCCGGCTTGGCGGCAACCTTCGGAGCGGCGGCGGGGACGGCAGCCTTCGGAGCAGCCGGCTTCGGCGCAGCAGCAGCAGTTTTGGGGGCGACCTTCGCGGCGGCAGCGGGTTTCGCAGCCGTCGCCTTCGCGGCAGGCTTGGCAGTCTTTTCTGGCATCACGCTTCTTTTGTTCTTTGAGGACTTTGCAGCCGCCGCCTTCTTAGGCCCCTTCACGGACGCCTTGGCACGGCCCTTGGTTGCGCTGCGAGCAACGACAGCGGCTTTTTTCGTCGTCTTTGAAGCACTCTTTTTACGCGTTTTCTGTGACACAGCCTGCGCGCGGAAACTGCCACGCCCCTGTTCGATGTTGCGGGAACCTCGAAGCCACAAGGTACGCATGGCAGGGGGTTCTTGGCCTGTAATGTGCTGAATATAGCACATTTTCCGCAAAAATCAATGATTTACGCCCGATTCCGGGCATAACAGGGGATCCTCAGGTCATATGTCCGTCATTAGGGTTAAATCCGCGGCCGAACGGACGGCTGCGGCAGGCCAAGCCTGCCCTTATCGGGGTAGTCCCGAAGAGGTAAGGCGAATCAGTCGCCGCTGCCCGGATTCGGAGAAAAATATTTCTCGAACTTGCCTTCCTTGCCTTCCCACTCCTTGGCGTCTTCGGGCGAGTCCTTCTTCTGGGTGATGTTCGGCCAGCTCTTGGCGTAGTCGCGGTTGACCTCGAGCCACTTTTCCAGGCCCGGCTCGGTGTCCGGCTTGATGGCGTCGGCCGGACATTCCGGCTCGCATACGCCGCAATCGATGCATTCGTCAGGATGGATGACCAGCATGTTCTCGCCCTCGTAGAAGCAATCGACGGGGCAGACCTCGACGCAGTCGGTATATTTACACTTGATGCAGGCTTCAGTGACGACGTAGGTCATCCAAAACTCCGAAACGATCCACTTTTTCTGGGGTTGCGTAGCGCAGGAATACCGGAGCCGCAAGGGAAGCCGGCCCCGAAAAACACCTGCATTCTGGCGACCCTGCCAGCCGGTTTTGTTGGGAGCATGATCCTATCGCGCGTCCGGCCCCACAGTCCGGATCATGCTTCGGCCGAAATAACAGACGTGAGATAACTACTCCTTACCGGCTTGCAAATTGCTCCCTTGCAAATCCTCGTACAGCTCGCGCGCCGAACTGGCATCGCCGCGCCGCTCGGCAAAGCCGATCACCTTGAGCACCCGGACGCTGTTGTCGAGCGCAACGGTGATGACATCGCCCGGCTTCACCGCATGGCCCGGCGATTTCTCGCGCGTGCCGTTGAGGCGGACATGACCTGATGCGACGAGCTCGGCCGCGCTGGTGCGGGCCTTCACCACCCGCGCGTGCCACAGCCATTTATCGAGCCGCTGTCGATCCAAGCTTCAGACCAGGGTTGCACTATTCCTTCCGGCCGGCGAGCTGCTCCTTCAGGGCAGCGAGCTTGGCGAAGGGCGAGTTGGGATCGATCGGCCGGTCGCGCTCGCGCGGCGCACTCGAGGCATAGGGCCGGTGCGACGGTCCGCTCTCGCGTTTGTCGCGGCCGCCCTTGTCGCGGCCGCCGCGGTCACGATCACCGCGCTCGCCCTTGCGATCGCCGCCGCCGAACTTGTTGTCGCGGCGCCGCTCGTTGTTGTCGCGATCGCGACCCTTGCCTTCGAAGCCCTTGCCTTCGAAGCGCTCGCGGCGCTGGCCGCGGTCGTCACGATTATCCTGGCGATTGTCGCGCGCCGGTGCGCCGTCGGCAGGCGCGGCCGCGGCTGCGGTCGCATCGGCCGGTGCGCCGGGGCGCGGCGTGCGGAAATCCTGATGGCGGCGCGGACGGCGATGATGCTCGCGCTTCTCGCCCTCGCCGCCGCCTTCCGCGGCCTGTGCGCCCTCGGCGGGCTTGCCCTGGTGGCGGCCGCGGTTGCGGTCGTGACCGCCGCGATGATGCGGACGGCGCTCGTCGGAGCGGCCGCCGGGACGCCAGACTTCGACCAGTTGCGGCTCAGCCGGCGTCTCCGCTGGCGCAGGAGCGGCCTCGGCAGTTGCGGCCTCGGTGCCCGCGGTCTGCGCCGGTGCCTCAGCGGTGGCCCCGGACGGCGCCTCCGCAGCGGCTTCCACCGCAGGCGCAGCTTCGGAAGCGGGCACCTCGGCAACTGGCTGTTCGGCGAGAGCGGCAGGCTCCGCGGCAACTTCCGCCACGGGCTCGGGTTCGGGCCTGGTCTCGATCACGACCGGCGTCGCCTCGCTGGCGACGACCTCGGCGAAGCCGACGTCGGGCAGCAATGCGGCCGACGGCGCGGGATCGCCGGACACGACCTGATCCGTCGCAGCCTCCGGCGCATCGGCCGTGAGCTCGGCGGCGGCCTCGGCCGGCGCATCGACGGCGGCGTCAGAACCGGCCTCGACCGACGCTTCGGCAGCTGGTGCCTCGGTGGTCTCGGCGGCGACCGTCTCGGTGGCCTCGACCGGCGTGGCCGCGACGGGCTTCGGCGGCAACGGCGGACGACGGTCCATGCGGTAGCCGAGCGCGCGCAGGATCGAAGCAAAGTCTTCGCCGGCGGAGCCGGTCAGCGAGGTCATCGCCTGGGTCACGACAAAGCCGCGGCCGTCGAACGCACCGGCGGGCTTCTCGCCAGGCGAGGTCTCGCGCCAGGCCAGCGCCGGGCGGATCAGATCGGCGAGCCGCTCCAGGATGTCGACGCGCACCGCGCGCTCGCCGCACTGGCGATAGCCGAGCACGCGATAGCCATCGCGCGGCAGGGCCTTGTCGACCGGGAACGAGGTACGGCCGCTGGAGGCAAGATGCTGCACATTCGACAGCGCAGCCATGTCGACATTGCTCTGCTTCTCGGCCCACAGCAGCGAAGCCAGCGAGCGCGCCGCGGGCTTCAACAGTTGCGGGAAATAGATGTGGTAGGCGCCGAAGCGTACGCCGTATTTGCGCAGCGCCGCGCGCGAGGGCTGGTCGAGATCCTTCATCTCGGCCGCGATCTTGGTGCGCTCCAGCACGCCGAGCGCCTCGACCAGCTGGAAGGCGATGCCGCGGGCGATGCCCTGCAGATCCTCGGCCTTGGACAGTTCGAACAGCGGCCCGAGCAGCTTCTCGATATGCGTCTTGAGCCAGAGGTCGAGCCTCGTCTGCACCGCCTCGCGCGAGGCGCCGGTCAGCCGCTCGTCGGAAATGATGCGCAGCCGCGGATGCAGCGCGTCGTCGGCGGCGACCAGCTTGGCGACCGCATCGCCGGTCCAGCGGATGGTGCCGTCGGAGGTCAGCACGAACTGCTCGTCGGGCGCCGCACCCAGTTTCTCCGCGCGCGCATCGATCTCGCGCGCCAGCACCTGCTGGGCGGCGGCTTGCAGCGCCTTGGCGTCGCTGCCGGCCTCGGCCGCATCAGGTGCGAAGGTGAAACCATCGAGCCGGCCGATCGCATGGCCTTCCACGATCACTTCACCGGTCTTGCCAATTTCCGTATTCAAAACTGAGTTCTCCCGCAGGCGGCGCATCAATACACTGGTCCGCCTGTCAACGAAACGCTCCGTGAGCCGTTCATGCAGCGCATCGGACAATTTATTTTCGAGCTCGCGCGTGATCCCCTGCCAATGGTCCGGGTCGTAGAGCCAGTCCGGCCGGTTGGCAACAAAGGTCCAGGTCCGGATCTGCGCGATCCGGCCCGATAGCGTGTCGATATCGCCGTCGGTCCGGTTGGCCTGGTCGACCTGGGCCGCAAACCATGCGTCAGGGATACGACCCTTTTGCATCAGGAAGCCGTACAGCGTGGTCACGAGTTCGGCATGGGCGGCCGGCGACAGCTTTCGGTAGTCCGGAACCTGGCAGGCCTCCCATAGCCGCTCCACGGCCTTCGGCCCATGCGCCCATTCGCGCACCTCGGCATCGCGTGCGACATGTTCGAGCACGCGCTGGTCCTCGGCGACCGGCGCTCGCGTCAGTGCCTCATGATTGGGCGCCTGCGCCAGTGACACCTGGAGCGCGCCGAGCGAGGAGAAATCCAGCCTGGCGTTGCGCCACTGCAGCATCTTGACGCTGTCGAAGGTGTGGTTCTGCAGCGCATTGACGAGCTCGGGCTCGAACGGCGCGCAACGCCCCGTCGTACCAAATGTGCCGTTGCGCGTCGCGCGCCCGGCGCGGCCGGCGATCTGGGCGAATTCGGCCGGCGTCAGCCGGCGGAATTGATAGCCGTCATACTTGCGGTCGGAGGCGAAGGCGACGTGATCGACGTCGAGATTGAGCCCCATGCCGACTGCGTCGGTGGCGACGAGGTAATCGACATCACCGTTCTGGAACATCGCGACCTGCGCATTGCGCGTGCGCGGTGACAGCGAGCCCAGCACCACAGCCGCGCCGCCATGCTGACGGCGGATCAATTCGGCGATCGCGTAGACTTCATCGGCGGAGAACGCGACGATCGCCGTGCGCCGCGGCTGCCGCGTGATCTTGCGGTCGCCGGCGAATTCGAGCTGCGACAGCCTCGGCCGCGTGATGATCGAGGCGCCCGGCAACAGCCGCTCTATGATCGGACGCATTGTCGCAGCGCCCAGCAGCAGCGTCTCGTCGCGGCCGCGGCGGTTGAGGATGCGGTCGGTGAACACGTGCCCGCGCTCCAGATCGGCGGCGATCTGGATCTCGTCGACGGCGAGAAAGGATACATCGAGATCGCGCGGCATCGCCTCGACCGTCGAGACCCAGAAGCGCGGCGCCTTCGGCTTGATCTTCTCCTCGCCGGTCACCAGCGCGACATTGTCGACACCGGCGCGATCGACGATCTTGTTGTAGACCTCGCGCGCGAGCAGCCGCAGCGGGAGGCCGATGAGGCCCGACGAATGCGCCAGCATGCGCTCGATGGCGAGATGCGTCTTGCCGGTGTTGGTCGGGCCCAGCACCGCGGTGACACCAGCACCGGGCACGCGGTCATTTCCGAACGAAGTTGAGAAAGCCATATTTTGCAGGTGTTTCTTGTTGCGGCAGCCGACTGTCTGTCAGCCGTCATTGCGAGGAGCGAAGCGACGAAGCAATCCATCCATCCGCGCATACCCGAAGCATGGATTGCTTCGCTTCGCTCGCAATGACGGAAAAGCAGTCATGGACACCATCTGAGGCCGAATCTGTCTCACAATGCGACGCTTTCCGCGCCGTTCTTAAGCTTCGGAACGAGTCTAGAACGAATCGCGGCCGAATCGGTGACTCCATTCCAGGCCTGAAACGTTCACCGCAACATCTCGGGTAGGCTGACGGCGGCGGCACTAGATCAAGTTTGAGAGGGCTCCACAAGCAGGGGATATGCGGACTGAATTCCTTAAGTTCCAGGGGTGGCCGAGTCGAATCAGAACCGGGCAAGAGTCAACCGGATTCCATGACGTTTGTTGCATGCCGTGGCCGTGGCGCTCGCGCAGCGCCTCCGAAGCACCCTCTCCCACAAGGGGGGAAGCGAAGAGAGGCTACTGCGTCTTCGCCACGCGCGGCGGCGCGGCTGTGGTGACGAACGAGGTCGCTTCCAGCATGGCCTGGCCGAGCGGAGTCGGGATCGTCATGCGGAACGGCACCAGCAGGCGGGTGCCCGCGATCGGCACGAAGGCGATCTCGATGTTGCGCTGGGCGGCGAGGTATTTGATCACGGGGCGATCCGGGATGTAGCCCGAGACCGGCACGAAATAGAGCGCGCAGACCAGCGCCGGGCCGTGATAGCCGCGCTCCGCCTTGACGATCTCGACCCGCTTGAAATCGAGCTTGAGGTCGTAACGCATGCGGCCGTCGAACACGCCGGCGCCGGTGCGGCAGACATCCGGGCTCATCAGTTCGGCATTGCCGGGCGCACGCAGGAACGAGCCGGTCATCGGATCGAACACGTTCTTCTTCTGCGCGTCCGACACCGGCAGGCGGTCGGCATCGACAGGCGGCTCCGGCTCGATCGAAGATTCCTTGATGCCGCCATTGGCCAGCACCATCCGGATCGTCTCTGACTTCTTCGAGGTGGTGGTGGTCGCGGTGTAGGAGGCGGCCACGAGCGAACCGTTGACGACGCGGCCCTGCGAGGTGCCCGAGCCGCTGCCGCCCGAAAACGCCTTCAAGAGGCCCGCGGTGCCGCCCTGGGCCGAGGCCGAGAAGGTGTCGTCGCCGATTTCGATGGTCCAGCTGCCCTTGCCGACCGAGATACCGGCGAGCGTTGCCTCATACTGGGCATCGAGCCGCCCCTGCGCGTTGGCGCGCTCGGCGCAAAACAGCAGCAAGGCACCCGCGCACAGGCCGAGCAGCCGGCCGAGCGGGGGCAAAATGGCAATGGCGGTGGTCACTTAACCTACCTGACGGTCCTGCTATCGGCGCTCTGTTCGCTGTCCATCGGGACGTTCAATTCGGCCGGACAACGTGCGCATCTCTTATGGAACCAAGACTTGCAGCCGAATACGCCCTTTATATGGTTGCCATTTCAGCCGTTAAGTGGCTGGAACGGCTTATGAACCGGCATTCTCCGATACCGCCATGCGGCGATATAATCTTGACGGTTGGGCGATCTCCCCCTATACACCCGCGGTTCCTGGAAAATGGACGCGAATTCAAAACCCCCGCGCGGGCCGTGTGATTGCACGCCTGGCAGAGCGGCGGGGATGCAATAAGGATTTTGTAAGATGTCCCGGCGCTGCGAACTGACGGCCAAGGGCCCCCAGACGGGCCACAAGGTGAGCCACTCGAATATCAAGACCAAGCGGCGCTTCCTGCCGAACCTGGCCAACGTGACCTTCATCTCGGATGCGCTCGGCCGCAACGTGCGCCTGCGCGTCTCGACCAATGCCCTGAAGAGCGTCGACCACAATGGCGGCCTCGACGCCTACCTGCTCAAGGCCAAGGCCGACGTGCTCTCGCCCCGCGCCCTCGACCTGAAGCGCGCGATCGAGAAGAAGGTCGGCAAGCCGGCCCCGGTGAAGAAGGCGAGCTGAGCGAGCTGCGAGAGCGGAATTCGCGAAGAGAGTTTTGAAACGGCCGGGTCGATGACCTGGCCGTTTTTGTTTTCCGCCTGTCCTTTGCGAGACGCGCGCATGGAAGCGTGCAAGCGACGCTTCCCGTTTCGCCGGTTTCGGCAAGGCAAAGCGCTCCACCATCGAACCGATACGTCGCTCTATTCTTTCTTCTCTCCCTCGGCATCCTTCGCGGCCGGCGTCGGCCATGCCGGCTTGGTCGGAAACGGCTGCATCCATACGCGCTCGGTCTGATAGGTCCCGGATTCCAGATGCAATGGCGGGCCGGGCGTCGGGAAAGCGTGGCCCGTGCCCGCCGCGGCAGGCGGCGTAGCCGGCGCCGGCGGTGCGGCAACCGCGGCGTTGCTTGCCGCCGCGGATGTCTGTGGCATCGCCGTCGCGGGCGGCTGGTTGCCGCTCGCTGGATTGTTCGCAGGTGGCGGCGGCGCGTAGAGCCGTGTCACCACCTTTTCACGCAGCAGTTCGTCCTTGTCGGGGTACCACATGCCGCTCGGCGGCGTCTTCATGGCGCGCTCGGCGAAGCTGCGGCTAAGGCCGAAGCGCTGCAGGCGCGCGATCTCCCGTTCGATCGAGGAGCTGCGATCGGCCGCGGTCATGCCACGAAATGAAGCCTGGTGAAATCCGAGCTTGCCGCCGCCTGTGAACAGTCCGCGCTCCTTGCCGCCGAGAAACACCACCGTGCAGGCGGAGACACAGGTGTCCTTGACGAAGGTCGCAAGTCCGCGCGCCTTGATCAGGTCGGCCATCTTCTGCGCCTCGTTCATACGCCCGCCGATCGAATTGAGCCGGACCACCTTGAGGTCACTCATCGCGTTGAGGAAGCCCTCGAGCTCCTTGGCGACACCGAAGGTTATGCCGCCCGAGAATTCCAGCATCTGGCCGTTCAACAGCACGCGGAACTGGTGCGGCCCGAGGCGGGTGTCGCCGGAGACGATCTCGTAGACACCAGCGATCTGCGGCGCCGCGACGAACAGGCAGCTATAGGCGAGGTACGCCACGCCGAGTGCGGTGGTGACCTTGGCCGCACCGCCCCAGAACGACTTGCCAAGCGCCCGGTAGCGCGAGGCCGAACGCCAGACGCCGACGGTGACCCAGATCCGCAACAGCACGATCGACGCCCAGATCGCGATCACCGAGCCCAGCCACAACGCCGGATACTCGCTGCCGCGCTCGTAGAGCAGATGGCCGACCACGGCAATCGCAACGCCGAGGCCGGCGCCGAGCGCGGTGCCGTTGACCCAATAGGAGACCGGCAGCGACAGCTCGCCGCGCCAGTGCCGCACGAAGTAATTGGCCGGCCGCGGCAAGGGCGGAGGAAGCACGACGGCTGGCGGCGGCGCAGCTGCGCTCGGCTGGGCAACGCCCAATGCATCGGCAGCAGCCTGCTCGGGCCCGTCGAAAAGAGCAGCTTCGACTTGACCCGGCGTGACGTCCGGCAATGACGGCGGCAGCAACGGTGGCATGGCCGCGGCCCGCATCACGGCACCGGCGCCATCGGTCCGCAGCACGCTGGTCTGCGCAAAGGAATCGTAGAAGGCATCCTTGCGATAGATCACGTTATGCAGCGCGATCAGGGCGCCGATGCCGCCGCACACCGTGGGCAGGATCAACGCCATCCACCAGGCCTCGCCGAGCGGCACGATGTGCACCCCGGACAAGGACAGCAGCACCGGCTCGACGGCGTAGGGTGCGAGCGGCAACGCCTGCATCAGATAGCGGCGCACCACCGCGCTCGATGATGGCGGACGCTGCCCGCTCGCGGCGTCAGTCAGGCGAAGACCGAGCAACCGGCGACCCGGCGTGCCGCCCCGGCGATCGAACAGCAGGCGCAGCACGAAGAACAGCGGCAGCCAGAACAGGCCGAGGATCGGTTGCTCGACCGGTTTGCCCTCGACATCGCGCAGGAAGGTGATTTGCTTTCTCGTGGTGAGGACGCCGTTTTGCGTGACCTGCACCAGGTTCAGCGCCCGTGCCGACGTCAGCTGAAACAGGCCCTGCCGGCAATCGACGATCGTGGTGGGGACGAAACCTGCCGGGACGTCGAAGCCTTGGGGGACGGCCTTGAGCTGATCGCAATACAGCAGCATGAAGCCGCCGGGAAACTGCACGCGCCCGCCGGTCGCGGGATACAGGGCGAACGCCAGCACCTGGAGCAACAACGTTGCGATGGCGATGTCGATCGCGAACGCCGTCACGCGGCGCCAGAACCCACCGCGTTCGCGCGCCACGCCGTTGACGAATTCAAGCGGGGGATCGGTCGCAAGGTCACTCAAGACAAACTGCCAAACAATATCGGCCCACCCGGAAGCCTGCCCGCATCCCACAACATGCCCGAATACGCGGCAGTCGCATCGTGCCGAAGTTCGGTTGCCGTGACAAGCCGTTGCAACTGCCCGTCATTCCGCGATGCTCAAGGCTTGCAGCCGACCCGCGCCAAACCGCGAATTTCGCCCGCCTTTTCGACGCGACACCCCCTGTCCGGTCCGTACAAAGAAAATGTTCCTATTTCTCGACCACTCACGGGTACAAGCAGCGCGTCCCGCCTCCTCTGAGAGGGGCATATCGCGATCGTCACGAACGTGGAGGCGGATGCGGTGGACGCGGAGTGCACGCAAGACAAGCGCGCCGCACGCAAACGCGGCGCGAGTGGATTCTCCTCTACATCAATCAGTGAAGAGCAAGACAATCTACCGTCTCGCGACGGGAGAGATGGTTGCTTCCCGCCTTCGCTAAAGCCTCCGCCAAGCGGCTCGACGGACGAGACCGCCTGACAAGCCCGGTTACTCTCTGCCGAACACGCCCGTTGCCACCTGCTGCCAATGACAGCGGTGTCATCGCTCGCCACAGCACGAATCTATTTTGATGCGCTGTCCGTGCGTGAAGAAACGCTTAACGCGTACGCCTCTCCCAGTTCAGAAACCCTATAAATCAAGGCAAAACGGCCTTCTCGCGCCGGCATTAATCACAAACTCATTCGCATCATCACGAGCGCATGAGGCGCATGCAAAACGCCACGATCTCTTCCAGATGTTAGTGTGCAAACAAGCCGTCCGACACGATTCCGATTCGATGCGGCCAAGCTGCGCGGCTCGAAATCCGTGAAGGACATCACGGACGGTACAACTGATTGTGAGGCATGTGCGCCGCACTCTTGGGAACAAGCCTGGCCGTTCTTATGTCAGGTCCAAAGAACGACCCCGATAAAGGAATTGATCAATGCAAGTTCGCGCAGCCGATACGCGCGGAAGACTGATGCCTGCGATCGCGACCGCCGCCGTGGCGGTGCTGGCGACCGCGGTCCTCGTCATCCTCGAATTCAACCCGCCCCGCAATGTGTTGAAGGGCGAGCCGGGCATGATCACCTCCGCCGCCGCCAACCGCGCCGGCGCCACCGTGCTGCCGACCGACCCGGTCACCACCGGCAGCGTGCGCTATCGCTGAGGGCGCTATCTCGTCATCGTCGTCCCGGCGAAGGCCAGGACCCATTACCCCGGCTATTTGTGTGATGCGACGCTGGGGCAACATTCCGCGTAACGGCAAACATTAGTCGTTATGGGTCCCGGCTCCCGTGCGCAATTGCGCACTAGGCCGGGACGACGGCAATAGCCGCATTTTCGCATCCCTGCCCCGGCGTCTCCCCACAAGCCCGCCCTTCTCGACCTGCGTAAGCTCTCCCGCGCGAACAAAACAAAAAAGCCGCAGGGAGGCTCACGATGAGATGGAAGGCCATCACAGCCGCAGCGCTTGTGCTCGCGACGCAGGCTCAGGCCGCCGAGAAGAAATACGGACTGGGGGCCAGCGACACCGAGGTCAAGCTCGGACAGACCTCGCCATTCTCCGGCGCGGCATCGGCCTACAGCGTGATCGCGAAGACCCAGGCCGCCTACTTCAAAATGATCAACGACCGGGGCGGCGTGAACGGGCGCAAGATCAATCTGATCACGCTCGACGACGGCTATTCGCCGCCGAAGACCGTGGAGCAGACCCGCAAGCTGGTGGAGCAGGAGGAGGTTGCCGCGATCCTCAATCCGCTGGGCACGCCGACCGGCCTTGCCGTGCGCAAATATCTCAACGACAAGAAAGTGCCGCAGCTGTTCGTCGGCG
Organism: Bradyrhizobium sp. PSBB068; assembly: GCA_016839165.1. Taxonomy (NCBI): domain Bacteria; kingdom Pseudomonadati; phylum Pseudomonadota; class Alphaproteobacteria; order Hyphomicrobiales; family Nitrobacteraceae; genus Bradyrhizobium; species Bradyrhizobium sp. PSBB068. The sequence goes on along the minus strand of CP069300.1, from coordinate 171,236 downwards.
CCGGCGCCACGCTGTGGGGCGACTATCAGCATTTTCCATGGTCGATCGGCTTCCAGCCGTCGTACCAGGCCGAGACCGCGGTCTATGCCAAGTATGTGCTGACCAACAAGCCGGACGCGAAGATCGCGCTGTTCTACCAGAACGACGATGCCGGCAAGGATTACGGCAACGGCTTCAAGAAGGGGCTGGGGCCGGACAACACCGCCAAGATGGTGGTGGCGGAAGCCACCTATGAATCGACCGACCCGACGGTCGACAGCCAGATCGTGAAGCTGAAGGCCTCCGGCGCCAACGTGCTGTTCATGCACGCGATCCCAAAGCAGGCGGCGCAGGCTATCAAGAAGATCGGCGAGATCGGCTGGAAGCCCGACATGTTCTTCCTCGCCGCGACCTCGACCTCGGTGTCCTCGGTGCTGAAGCCGGCCGGCTTCGAACACTCCAAGGGCATCATCTCGTCCTACTCGCTGAAGGATCCGAACGATCCGCAGTGGAAGGACGATCCCGATGTGATCGCGCTGAAGACGTTCATGAAGGACTATTTCCCCGACGGCAATCTGCAGGACCAGCTGATCGTCTACGGCTATGTAGTGGCGGAGGCGACGGTGCAGGTGCTCAAGCAATGCGGCGACGACCTCACCCATGAGAACATCATGAAGCAGGCCGCCAACCTCGACATCGCGCTGCCGATGTTCCTGCCCGGCATCAAGGTGAAGACGTCGCCGACCGACTATTTCCCGGTGGAGGCGATGCGGCTGCAGAAGTTCAACGGCGAGACCTGGCAGCTGTTCGGCGACACCATCGGGAACGATTGAGGGGGTTGCTGAGGCGGAAGTTGTAGAACGCAAAACCACCCACATCGTCGTCCCGGCGCAGGCCGGGACCCATAACCACCGTAGCCTGTCGTTGCAGCGGGCTGCGGCCCCAGCGTCGCGCCAAACATCCAATCGGGGTAATGGGTCCCGGCCTTCGCCGGGACGACGGAAGTTAGACTCCCTTCGTCAACCAATACCAGGACGACGCGGAAACGTCAGTTCAGACGCACGCAAATGCCATATGTACCCCTGGGGCGCACACGCGTGCCAGATTTCGGAATATTAGAAATATAACCCTGAGTTGCCCGACGCGTCAAGTCACCTGAAGGAACGCCCCGGGCTACCGCCGGCTCCTTTGCATGGGGTTGTTTTCACAGTTTTGGTAACGCGCGCCGCCCCGCGGGGAGGAGTTACACCCCCTTCTCCAACAACACCTTGAAATCGGCTCGCGCGCGCTGCGCCTCGGCGCGCGCGGCGGCCGAGGCGTCGCCGAGGCCGAAATAGCCGTGAATGAGGCCATCGCCCGTGTGATAGGTCACAGGCACGCCGGCCGCCTGCAATGCCCTCGCATAGGCATGGCCCTCGTCGCGCAACGGGTCGAACCAGGCCGTGGTGACGACCGCCGGCGCGGCACCCTTGAGGCTCGTCGCGCGCAGCGGCGAAACGCGCCAGTCGGTGCCCAGCGCGGGGTTCGCGAGATAATGGCCGCAGAACCATTCCATCACCGCGCGTGACAGGAAGTAGCCCTCGGCATTCTCGGCGCGCGACGGGAATTTGGCATTCTCCGCGGGATCGGCGAAATTGCCGACCACGTCGGTGACGGGATAGACGAGCAGCTGCCCGGCGAGCGCGATGCCGGCGTCGCGGCAGGCGAGCGCTGCGGTCGCGGCAAGATTGCCGCCGGCGGAATCGCCGGCGACGCCGACGCGGGAGAGATCGCCGCCGAATTCGCTGATGCGCCCCACCACGTCGCGGACCGCGGCGAACGCATCCTCGAACGCGCCGGGAAAGCGCGTCTCCGGCGGGCGGCGGTAATCGACCGAGATCACGACAGCGCCGGTCTCGATCACGAGGTTGCGGGCCTGGCGATCATGGGTCTCGAGATCGCCGGCGACCCAGCCGCCGCCATGGAAGAAGATCACGGTCGGCGCCGAGCCGCGGCCGTTGCGGTAGAGCCGAGCGGCGAGCTTGCCGCCGGCGCCCTGCACCTCGATGTTGCTGGCGACATCGACCGGCGGTGGCGGCACCGCGGCGCGCGCATCGGCCAAAGCGCGCAGCGAGTCACGCGCGCTCTGCGGCGTCATGGTGGTGGGATCGCGCAGCGGCAGCAGCGGAATGATGTTGGCAATGACGGCATCGAGCGGGAGCGGCATGGGGGTCCTTCAGTTCGCGTGCTTGCAGTTGAATGATTTGGAAAGCGTGCCGGCTTCGATCGCGGCGATCTGCAGCGCGATGAAGCGGCTGTAGATGCGGGCCTGCGAGAAGGCGCCGCCAGTGAACCAGAGGCCGGGCTGGGGTGTGCGCGTCCACATGTTGCGCAGCTCCTGCGTCGCCTCGTCGAAGCCCCAGACCCGGCCGACGCGCGCGGCGACATCCTCGCCGAACAGTCGGCCGACGAGATGGTCGGGGCCCTTGTAGCCGGTGGCGAGCACAAACAGCTCGGCCGCGAGCGTCTTGCCGCCCTTCAGCGCGAGGCCATCGGCGGTGAAGCCGGTGATGTCGGCGGCCTGGATCAGGCGGATCTTGCCGTCGGCGATCAGCTCGGAGCAGCCGACGTTGAAGTAGTAGCCGCCGCCGCGGGAGCGGAATTTCAGCGGCCAGCCGGTGCCGTCCTCGCCGAATTCGAGCCGGAAGCCGGCGCGCTCCAGCCGCGACAGCAACGGCGCATCGAGCCGCTTCACCTCGTCGGTGATGATCTTGTGCGCGACCTTCATGACCGGCAGCGGCACGCCGGAATTGAGGATGTCGCGCACCTCGATCGGCGGGCCGTCGCCGAGATAGGTCCTGTCGTAGAGCTGTGCCGGCTCGACATTGACCACCATGGTCGGGCTGCGCTGGACCATGGTGACGTCGGCGCCGGCAGCGTGCAGCTCCTGGCAGATGTCATGCGCGCTGGTGCCGGTGCCGAACACGACGACCGAGCGGCCTGCCCATTCGCGCCCCGCCGCGAATTGGCTCGAATGCAGCACCTTGCCCTTGAAATTCTCGATGCCAGGGATGGTGGGGATATTCGGCGTGCCGCTGACGCTGGTCGCGAGCACGATGTGCTTCGGATGCAGCGTGCGCGGGCCATCGCTCCGTTGCAGCGTCACCGTCCAGCGTTGCATGGCATCGTCATAGCGCGCGCCGTCGAACGAGGTCTCGGTCCAGAAGTCGAGCTCCATGATGTCGACATAGCTTTCCAGCCAGTTCGCGATCTTGTCCTTCGGGATGTAGTCCGGGAAGGTCGGCGGGAACGGCAGGTAGCGAAACAGATTGACCGGCGTCTTGTTGTGCAGCTTCAAGCCGCGATAGCGCAGCCGCCAATTGTCGCCGATGCGCCGCTCGCGATCGACGATCAAGGCGTCGAGCCCGATCCGCTTGCACTCGACCGCGGCCGCGATGCCGGCATGGCCGCCGCCGACGATCAGCACGTCAGGCTCGCGGTCGGCATAGGCGCGCGAGGCATGGCGCTGCTCGAGCCAGTCGGGTGCGGCGAAATCGCGCGCATGGGATTGTTCGGCGGTGTGCCCGGCGCGCGCGTCGCAGACGCGATCGAAGTCGAGCATGGTGGAAAACGTCCACGCCGCGGAATTTCCATCGACGTCTGGAAGCAGGCGGATCGCGCCAGTGCCCGGCCCGTTCGACGTGTCGAAGGTAAAAACGGCCTCGATCACCTCCCGTCCGGCCACCACGGCGCGTCGCGGTATCAAGGCACGGCCATCGAGACGGAATCCAGTGGCGTTCACCGAGGCGACGCGGGCCAGCAGCTCGGCAACGACGCCTTGCCGCCCACTGAATGTCGCAAAATGCCAGGAAATACCGAAGATATTGCGCCAGTGGCTCTCGGGCGCGAACAACGCGGTGAGAGCATGAGCGGAGCGGCCGGCAAGCGCCGCATCGAGCGCGCCGATCCAGCGCTCGGCGATCAGTTCAGGCGCGTCCTCGGTAGCCGGGTTCAGTTTGTCCAGCATGATCGTGCTTTCTCGGGAGCAGTTGCCGTCTATCTGACAACATGCTCCCGAAAAGCACAACCATCCTGCCAAGACTCATGCCAGGACTCATGCAACGTGTTGCTGCAGCGACTCCGGCTCGGGCTCGTCGCCGGCGGGCTCGGACTGCGTCGCAGGCGCTGTGGCGAGTTCCTTGGCCAATGCCGTCGCTCCAACATAGTCGGTCTTGCCGGTGCCGAGCAGCGGCACCTTGTCGACGACGCGGATGTCGGCAGGCACCGAAAGCTCCGAGGCGCCGACGCTCTTGGCCTGGCGCTGCATCGCGGCGCGGTCGGCATTCCTCTCGGTGGTGAGCAGCACGATGCGCTCGCCCTTGCGTTGATCGGGCAGCGTCACCGCAACCGACATCGCCTGCGGCCACAGCGCCGATGCCATCGCCTCCACTGCGGAGAGCGAGACCATTTCGCCCGCGATCTTGGCGAAGCGCTTGGCGCGGCCCTTGATCGCGATGAAGCCCTGCGCATCGACCGTGACGATGTCGCCGGTGTCGTGCCAACCATCGGGCAGCGGCTCCAGCACGCCGGGATTCTCGACACGGAGATAGCCGATCATGACGTTCGGCCCCTTCACCGACAGCCGGCCGCCCTCCTCGATGCCGGGGACCGGATCGAGGCGGTACTGCATCAACGGCGAAATCCGGCCGACGGTGCCTTGGCGGTTGGCCATCGGCGTGTTCATCGCGAGCACCGGCGCGGTCTCGGTGACGCCGTAGCCCTCGAGGATGCGAATGCCATAGCGCTCCATATAGACCTGCCGCGTGCGCTCCTTCACCGCTTCCGCGCCGGCGATGACGAGCCGCAGCGTGCGGAAATCATAGGCATGCGCCGAGCGGGCGTAGCCGGTGAGGAAGGTGTCGGTGCCGAACAGGATGGTGGCGCCGGTCTGGTAGATCAGCTCGGGCACGATCCGGTAATGCAGCGGCGACGGATACATGAAGATCGGGATGCCGCCGAGGATCGGCATCATCATGCCACCGGTCAGGCCGAACGAGTGGAATACCGGCAGGACATTGAACACCTTGTCGTTGGCATTGGCATCGACCCGCGCCAGCGCCTGCGCTGCGTTGGCGAGGATGTTGCGGTGGGACAGCACGACGCCCTTCGGCGTGCCTTCCGAACCCGAGGTAAACAGGATCACCGCGGGATCATTCGCGCTTCGCGCAATGCGCGGCGCGATGCCGGCGCGGAAGCCCGCAATCTTGTCGGAGAGGCTGATGCCGGCTCTGACATCCTCGAGATAGATCACGCGTGCCTGGCCGGCCATCGCCGCGATCAGCTTGTCGAGCTTGCCCTTCTCGATGAAGGCCTGCGAGGTCAGCACGGTCTTGACCTGCGCCGCCTTCATCGCGGCCAGCACGTTGACCGGCCCGGCCGAGAAGTTGAGCATCGCCGGCACGCGGCCGATGGTCTGCAACGCCATGAACACGACAGCAACGCCGGCCGAATTCGGCAACAGCACGCCGACATTTTCGCCTACCGAGGTCCCCTGCTCGAGCTTGCGGCTCAGAACCTGCGCCCCGAGGATTAGCTTGCGATAAGTCAGCTTGGTGCCGAGCGCGTCCTCGATAACAGGCTTGCCGGTGTCGCGGTCGCGATAGGCATGGCCGAGACCTTCGAACAGCGTCTGGTCGAGCATCGCGTTCTGGACCATGGCATCGATCATGACGTCCTGCAGCGCGGCGCCGGCGGCGTTGCGGCGCGCCTTGCCCCTCAGCGCCTGGTCGACCGGCAGCTTCACCGGCGGCAGGATCGAGATCGTCACCTTGGGAAACCAGGAGCGCTTGATCTCGCCGTTCTTGAGATAGCTGAGATGCGAGCGCTGCGCGCCCTCGATGCGGACCGGAACGACCACCGCATCGGCCTTGTCGGCGATCATCGCGGTGCCGTCATAGACCTTCATCAGCGAACCGGACACCGTGATGCGGCCTTCCGGGAAGATCACGACCGGCTCGCCGGCGGCGACCAGCTTGATCAGGTCGCGCGCAGCCAACGGCTTCGACGGGTCCATCGTGTAGTGCTTGATCATCTTCAGGAACGGCTTGGCCCACCACGCCTTGGCGATGCCGGTGTCGACGGCAAAGCTGGCGTCGATCGGCAGCATGGCATGCAGCAACGGACCGTCGACCAAACTGACGTGATTGGGCGCGATCAGCATCCGCGTGCCGGCGGGCGGCAGGTTCTCCATGCCGCGCACTTCGAGGCGGAACAGCGCGCGGAACAGCAGCGCGCCGAAATCGCGGACGCCCTCCTTGCCCCACTTGGTCAGCACGAACCAGACGGTGCCGAAGCTCGCGATCGCAAGGCCGAAGAAGATCCAGGCGATCGGCAGACCGGTAGCCTGCAGCGCGCCGACGAACACCGCGCCGGCAACCATGAAGCCCGCCTGCAAAATGTTGCCCGCAGCGATGATGCGGGCGCGCTCGGACGGCGCGGTCCAGGCCTGCACGGCGGCAAACGACGGCACCACGAACAGGCCGCCGCCGAAAGCGAACAGGAAGAAGTCGGCCAGCATGCGGAAGCCACCGAACGAGGTCGCGAACGCAGCCGCGGTGACGTCCTTGCCGAGCGAGGTGGTGGCGATCGCAAGTGCGAGGTCTAGGCCGACCACGCCCATCACGATGGCGCCGATCGGCACCAGCGCGAGATTCGGCCGAACATGGCTGAGCTGCGCGGCGAACAGCGAACCGGCAGCGATGCCGATCGCGAACACCGCGAGGCACAGCGTGACCACGCCCTCGGTGCCGCCGACGCCCTCCTTGATCAGCGCAGGCAGCAGCGACAGCACGATCGCGCCGACCATCCAGAACCAGGACACGATCACCATGCCGTCCCACAGCCGCGGCTCGGCATAGAGCGACTTCAACAGGCGCACCGTCGAGGTCCACGGGTTCTTGGTAATGGCAAGCTCAGGCGCGGAAGGCTGTGTCACCGGAATGCGCGACGCAAACCCCCAGGACAGCACCGACAGGCCGACCACGGCGGCGCAGATCCAGCCCATATGGCTGGCACCCGCGACGAACAGCCCGCCCGCGATGGTGCCGATCAGGATCGCCATGAAGGTCGCGCCCTCGACCAGTGCGTTGCCGGTCGCAAGTTCGGACACCGACAGTTGGTCGGGCAGCACGGCATATTTCACCGGCCCGAACAGCGCGGCGACGATGCCGAACAGCGCCAGCGCAATGAACAGCAGCGGGATCGAATGGGTGAAGAAACCGGCGGCGGCGAAAGCCGCGGCGAAGATCTCGAAGAACTTCAGCCGGCGGGCGACGATCGATTTGACGTAGCGGTCGGCGAGTTCACCGCCGAGTGCCGACAGCACGAAGAACGGGAAGATAAACACCGCACCCGCGAGCTGAACCAATGCCGGCCCCTGCTCGTTGGCGACGCCATACAGCAGCATGATGACCAGCGCGTTCTTCAGCACGTTGTCGTTCAAAGCAGAGCAGAACTGCGACCAGAACAGCGGCGCGAAGCGGCGGGACGTCATCAATTCCTTGATCATGACCGGTTCCTTGGGTTAGCGCGCACGGCGCTGGCAGGTCTGCGAATTGGTTGGGCAGAGAATGGGTGAACGGGGTGAAATTGACGGAAATGCCGCAGCCTTTAGTCTTTTCCGCAACGGTTCGGTTCGAACCGGCGCACATCCACACGCGCCGGGCCGCGGCGACATTGCCCGCCAGAGATGTATGAGACCTTATCCAGACCTGGGGTTGATCGATCTCGAGACCAGCTCGCGGCGACATGGTGAGTGCTTTGTTGAGGTTTCGGCGACAATTGCGGCCGGAGCGCTTCAGGTCAGTTCACGCAAGCCGCCGAACGGCGACCAGCTGCAGTTGCGCGACTTGCAGCGGCCGCCATGCTGTGCCGCCGGGCGCTCGGCGCGCCGCTGCTCCAGCACGCCCGCGACGTCGCAGGCACGGGCGATCCGCTCGATCGGCTCGGTCGCCAGCGAGTGGACGACGCGGCCAAAGCCCTTCACGAGCTCGATCGCATCATCGACGAAGGTGGTGGTCAGTTGAAGTGCTAGGGTCTGCATCTGAGTGGCCTCCTATGCCAACTTGAGCAACGCTCAAATTAGTAGCCTGAAAATGAACATTGTTCAAGAAGAATCACGACGGGACCGGAAAAAACTTCAGCGGCGAGCTCTGCTGATCGAGATCGCGCGTCGATATATCGCGATTAAAGGATTGAGATCATTGAAGGTTCGTGATGTCGCCGAGGCCGCCGGCTGCTCCATCGGCAGCGTCTATAACGAGTTCGGCGACTTCGACGGCCTGATCCTGACCGTGAACAGGGAGACCGTTCAGGCCCTGGCCGCGCGGCTCAAGGCCGTCCCGGCCGAGGATCCCCTGCGCCAGCTCCACGGGCTCGCGGACGCCTATCTCGGCTTCGCCAGCGAGCACGCCAATCTGCTGCGCTCGCTGTTCGAGCACCGGATGGAGGACGACCGGCCGTTTCCGGAGGATATCCTGGCGATGGTGATGGATGCGTTCGCGCTGATGCATGCGCCGCTGGTGCGGCTGTTGCCCGATCGCGATCCGAACGAGGTCGCGCTACTGTCGCGGATGATGTTCTCCGCGGTCCACGGCATCATATCGCTGGGCCTCGAGGAGCGGATGGTCGCGGTGCCGCCGGAGATGCTGCGCGAGCGGCTCACGCAGTTCGTCGACACGCATCTCGCCGGATTGGGCGTGGCGCGCGGCGCGTAATTACACCCGGGTGCGGGCGATCGTGCCGGCGACGATCTGCATGGCGACACCGAGCACCCAGCCGGCCATGATCGCCGCAGTCCAGCCGATATCCGGCTCGCTGCGCAGCACGACGACACCAACCGAGAAGAACGCCACCATGGTCGCCAGGAAAGTGCCGATCGCGCTGAGTAGTTCCGCCGCGTCGATCTTGCGCGTCGAGGCGCCGTCCTTCGGGTGGAAGAGCTTCGGCGGCGTGTCGATGCCGAGATAGAAGCCGATCGCGCCGCCCAGCATCATGATCAGCAGGAACGCCTGCGAGGTCAGCGCCGACACGCTCGAGCCGACATGGATGGCGACGAACAGACCGCTTGCGGCGCCCGCCAGGGCAAGGCCGAAGCGCTCCAGGATATGGGCAAATTTTCTGACGCGGCTGCGCATCGCTATGCCTCATCAAATGAACTGCGCCGTCGGTCAGGCTAGGCCTTTTCGTCACGTCGCGAAAGTCGTGACGCCTCACATGGCCGCGACCTCGTGATGCTTTTGGGCGCCGATTCACACCCAGCGCGGCATGGAATGATGATCGATCGATCCAAGGTAGCACTCGATCCCGTTGCTGCGGTGCTGTGCGATCCGCTTCATTCATTCCGGTGTCGGCGGCGGCTCTCCGGACAATGCACTGGGCGTAAGATCGGGCGGGACATGAAGCACGGGGCAGCGTTGAGGCTGCCCCGCATGTTCATCCTGACGCCTACGCCGCGCGGCCGACCGAGGCGTCGAGGTGCTTCAGCCGCGGCAACACTTCCTGTTTCAAGAGCCGCAGCGAATTGTGCCAGGCCTCGGGCTTGTGCTTGTAGTCGAAGCCGAACACCAAGAGCACGCCGAAGCCGCCGACCTCCTGATAGATCTTCTCGATCTTCTCGGTGACCGTCGCCGGCGAGCCGACGATCCAGTTGTTGCGCGCGCAATATTCGACCGTGACGTCGCTGTCGGGAACGTCGGGCGATGCCTTCAAATAATCCTTGAAGCCGAAATGGCCGAGCAGCGGCAGGAAATACTCGCCCATCATCCGGCCCATCATGTCGCCAGTCGAGAGCTTCCAGGCCTCTTCATCGGTATCGGCGACAAAAACCTCGCGCACCATCCGCCAGTCCTTGCGGCTCGGCTTGCGGCCGGTCTTGGCGGCGCCGGCTTCGACCGAGTCCCAGTGGCTGCCGACGTAGGCGGGATTGAGGTTCAAGCTCATCGGGATGAAGCCGCGCTCGCCGGCGAGCTTCAAGGTGTCGGAGTTCTTGGACAGGCCGGCGACGCCGATCGGTGGATGCGGCGCTTGCTGAGGCTTGATGTGGGGTTTCAGGAAGTCGAACATCGTGTCCGGCTTGGTCACCGTCCAGAACTTGCCCTTATGAGTCCACGGGGCCGGCTCGGTCCACATCTTCAGGATGATCTCGAGCGCCTCGCGGGTCATGTCGCGGTTCTGGCCGGACATGCCGTCGACGTTGAACATCGCCCAGTCGCTCGGCAAGCCGGAGGCCGCGACGCCGAAATTGAGCCGCCCGTTCGAGAGATGATCAAGCATCGCGACGCGGTTGGCGAGCTCGGCTGGATGGTGATACGGCAGCAGGAAGCCGCCGGGTCCGATGCGGATGTTCTTGGTCTGCAGCAGTGCCTGCGCCACCAGCAGATCGGGCGACGGGTGCGGCTCCCAGGGCGCGGTGTGGTGCTCGCCGATCCAGGCTTCCTGGTAGCCGAGCTCGTCGAGCCAGCGCAGCACCTGCAGGTCCCAATCGTGGCCCTCTTTCAGTCCGCACTCCGGCGGATGCGACGGCATCGCGAAGTATCCGAGTTCCATGGGTTTCCTCTCCTTGTTCGTTGCGTGTCTTCCGCACGCGATCGGAGAGTAGCTGCCCGGGCTGCGGCAGGACAATGGCTCAATGGATCACATCGTCATTCCCTGGCGATGCGCAGAGCTAGCCCGGATGGCGCGACGCGCGATCCGGGACAATTCTGCAGGCTGCGCGATTCCCGGATGGCGCTACCGCGCGCCGAATGTGGTCTTGCCGAACAGCGTCTTCTGGGTGGAGGGCTGCGAGCGCCAGTATTGCGGCGGCGCGCTTACCTCGCCGCCAAGTTCGGCGGCGGCGTGCCAGCCCCAGCGTGGGTCGTAGAGCATGCCGCGGGCGAGCGCGACCATGTCGGCCTTCCCTGATGCGACGATCTCCTCGGCCTGCTTCGCTTCGGTGATCAGGCCGACCGCCATCGTGGTGACGCCGGTCGCTTCCTTCACCGCCTGCGCCGCCGGCACCTGGTAGCCCGGACCAAGCGGAATCTTCTGCAGCGGCGACACGCCGCCGGAAGACACATCCATCCAGTCGACGCCACGCTTCTTCAGCTCCTTGGCAAATTCGATGGTCTGCGCGAGGTCCCAGGCACCGTCGACCCAGTCGGTCGCCGACACCCGCATGCCGATCGGCTTATGATCCGGGAATGCTGCGCGCACCGCGTCGAACACTTCCAGCGGGAAGCGCATGCGGTTTTCGAGCGAACCGCCATACCGGTCGGTCCGTTTGTTGGCGATTGGCGACAGGAACTGGTGCAGCAGATAACCGTGCGCGCCATGCAGCTCGAGCGCATCGATGCCGAGCCGGTCGGCACGCCTGGCGGCCGCGACAAAGGCATCGCGAATGCGCTTCAGGCCGGCATCATCGAGCGCCACCGGTGCAGCCTCGCCGTCCTTGTGCGGGACCGCCGACGGCCCGACCGTCTGCCAGCCGCCGTCGGCAACCGGGATCAACTGCCCGCCCTCCCACGGACGCTGGCTGGAAGCCTTGCGGCCGGCATGGGCAAGCTGCATCGCGACCGCCGCCTTGGAATGCTTGCGCACCGAGGCGAGGATCGGCTTCAGCGCCGCCTCGTTGGCGTCGCTATAGAGGCCGAGGCAACCTGGCGTGATCCGCCCGATATCCTCGACATGGGTGGCCTCGATGCAGAACATCCCGGCACCCGACAGCGCCAGCATGTTGATGTGGGTGAAGTGCCAATCATTGGCGGAGCCGTCGTCGGCCGAATACTGGCACATCGGCGAGACCATGACGCGATTGGCGAGATTGAGTCCACGCAGTTCGATCGGGGAAAACAGGGTGCTCATGCGGGATATCCGGGATCGGGGAAAGGGCACGCCCAAGATAGAGGGCGGGGCTGCGATCACCAACAGGCAGCAGCGGCGGACCGGCCGGGACGCAGACCAGCAATGCGGATATGGCGTCGGTTCGCCCTGCCCTTGAGGGGAAGGTGAAGCGATGCCTCACTCCACCAGCGTGAATTGCAGCAGCAGATTGCGCTGGATCAGGGAGAAATTGTCGTCGGAAACCATGGTCAGCACGGTCTCACCCTCCGCGCTGACATGGGCGTCGATCCCTTCCATGTTGTCGATCTCATTGCCGAGATCGGCGTTGAAGATCGCCGGGCCATCGACGACGGCGCCGGGCGCGATGTCGGACAGGACGAGCCGGCGGATGCGGATCCCGACGCCGCCGAGCCAGGAGAATTTCCGCTCCAGGATCAACAGATCGCCCGACGGCAGCAGCACCGCATCGCTGATGTCGAAATTCTCGGTGCGCCGGATGCTGAACTGGCCCGGCGTCTTGCCGCCGACCAGGAAGGCCATGAGATTGCCGCTTGCATCGAGCCCGCGCTCCGAAAACGCGATCAGCGTGCCCGCAAGCGGTTGAGGCTTGGCCAAGGCCCTGGGCACGAAGACCAGCGCCTCCAACCCCTTATTGTTGGGCAGCCTGCGCGCAGCCGGTGGCAGCGGCACCACTTCGCCGCGCGACCGCGTGAAGCCCTTGGAGAAATCGTAGCGCAGCACCTGGTTGACCCGCTCGAGACCGACATAGGCGATCGAGCCGTCGAGCGCGAGCGATTCCGAATCGTACCAGCCGCGGGTGGCGGTGATCGGTTTGCCGTGGGCGTCGAGCAGCGGCGCCGCCTCGACATCGTCGAGCCCGGCCATCTCGCGGCCGCGATAGACGATGCGGCCGGTGAACCAGGTGCCTTGGTCGCTGACCGCGATGAAGCGTTCGCCCTTGGCGTCAAGCCTGAGCGCAGAGAGGCCGCCGAAGCCGGCGAACGACGAGGTCAGAATGAGACCGCTGCGATATTCCAGCGAACCGAACCGCGTGCGCGCACGATCGCGGATGTCGAACGACGGCAGCGGCCGTGCGTTGACCTCGATCGAGGCCGGTTCATCGACGCGGTGACGGCCCGGCCTGCCGGGCGGTCCCGGCGTCAGGGCCGGCTGGCTCGCGCCCTGTGCCTGCACGAGGCGCGGCACTGCTGTGGCCGACAGCCCCGCCGCCATCCCTTGCAGGACATGGCGGCGGCTAACGGGTGAGCGCATGTCTCACGAGTGGAGGCGACGGCGGGTACCCGGTGCGGGTGCCGAACCATGGGTCTCGCTGAACAGCTCGGCGAGCTTCTCGGTGATGGCACCGCCGAGCTCTTCGGCATCCACGATGGTGACGGCGCGGCGATAATAACGCGTCACGTCGTGCCCGATGCCGATCGCGATCAGCTCGACCGGCGAGCGGGTCTCGATCTCCTCGATGATGTGGCGCAGATGCCGCTCGAGATAGTTGCCGGGATTGACCGACAGCGTGGAGTCGTCGACCGGCGCGCCGTCGGAGATCATCATCAGGATGCGGCGTTGCTCGGGACGCGCCAGCAGGCGCTTGTGCGCCCAGTCGAGCGCCTCGCCGTCGATGTTCTCCTTCAGAAGGCCTTCGCGCATCATCAGGCCGAGATTCTTCCGGGCACGACGCCACGGCGCGTCGGCCGACTTGTAGATGATGTGCCTGAGATCGTTGAGGCGGCCGGGGTTAGCCGGCTTCCCGGCGGCGAGCCAGGCCTCGCGCGACTGCCCGCCCTTCCAGGCGCGGGTGGTGAAGCCGAGGATCTCGACCTTGACGCCGCAACGCTCCAGCGTGCGCGCCAGGATGTCGGCACAGGTGGCGGCAACCGTGATCGGACGGCCGCGCATCGAGCCGGAGTTATCCAGCAGCAGCGTCACCACGGTGTCGCGGAAGGTCGCCTCCTTCTCATGCATGAAGGACAGCGGATGATAGGGATCGGTGACGACGCGCGACAGCCGCGCCGGATCGAGGATGCCTTCCTCGAGATCGAAATCCCAGGCGCGGTTCTGCTGCGCCATCAGGCGGCGCTGCAGGCGGTTGGCAAGCCGCGCCACGATGCCCTGCAGATGCGCGAGCTGCTTGTCGAGATAGGAACGCAAGCGCTCCAGTTCGTCATGGTCGCAAAGATCCTCGGCGGCGATCACCTCGTCGAATTTCGGCGCGAAGGCGTGATATTCCGGGCCGCGCGGTTCGTTCTGGCCGCGCGAATTCGGCCGCGTCGCCTCGCCCGGCGTCTCGTCGTCGCCGAGCTCGCCGTCGTCGAACGTATCCGACGTCGAGGCCTGCGCGCTCTCCATCGCGCTTTCGCTCATCTCTTCCGCCGACGTCTGGGCCTGGTCGGCGCTCATCTCCTGCGCGGCGTCGGAATCGGGCGAGCCTTCGGCGCCGGACTGATCGTTCTCGCCGTCCTGGTTCTCGTCCTGGTCATCGTCGTCGTCGGAATCCATGTTGCGGTCGTCGCCGAGATCGAGCGCCGACAGCAGGTCATGGACGAGGTCGCCGAACCTCGCCTGGTCTTCGGTGAAACGGCTGAGCTGGTCGAGCCGCGAGCCGATCTTGTCCTCCAGCGTCGGACGCCAGAGATCGACCATCTTCTTGGCGGCCGCGGGCGGCGCCATGCCGGTGAGGCGCTCGCGCACCAGCATCGCCAGCGCATCCGACAGCGGCGCATCGGCGCGGTCGGTGATCTCGTCATACTTGCCGCGATGGAAATGATCGTCCAGCATCGCGGTGAGGTTCTTCGCAACGCCGGCCATCCGGCGCGAGCCGATCGCCTCGACGCGTGCCTGCTCGACCGCCTCGAACACGCCGCGCGCCTGCGGATTGCCCGGCATCAGCTTGCGGTGCACCTTGGGATCGTGACAGGCGATCTTGAGCGCGATCGAATCGGCGTGGCCGCGCACGATCGCCGCATCGCGCTTGGTCATCTTGCGCGCCGGCTCCGGCAGCCGCGCCTTGCCTGGCGCAAGGCCCGGCCGCTCGGCCGCGAACGAGATCTCGAGCTCCGGCTTCTTGGCGATCGCCTTCAGGCAGGCCGACACCGAGCGCTTGAACGGCTCGGTCGGCGCTTCCTTCGAACCGGGACGGAATTTGATATTGGAGGTTGTCATAGCGATTTCGTAAACCAGTGGCGCGTGACGCCGCCGGGATACCCCTCAATCGAACCGAACTCTTTATATCCATTGGCGCGGTAGAAACCCGGCGCCTGGAAGCTCATCGTATCCAGATAGGATTGCGTGGCTCCGAAGCGCCGCGCCTCGTCTTCGATCGCCTTGATCAGCTTCGCGCCAAAGCCCTTGTTGCGAAACTTCTGCTCCATCCAGAACAGCTGGATGAACAACACCGCGGTCCAGACCTCGCCGACGACGCCGCCGACGATCTCGTCGCCCTGTCGCAGCGAGATGGCGAAGCGCTTGTACTTCTGCTTCCCCATCTTCTCGTTGTTGTAGCGGAGCAGTCCGCCGAGCACCGCTTTCTTCGTCTGTGTGACTGTGCGCTCGACGGAGATTTTCGGCATGGACTAGCTGAGCGCCACGTTGACCGAGGATTCCGGCAACTCGACGTTGAAGCAGCGCTGGTAGAACTCGGCGACCAGCGGCCGCTCCAGCTCGTCACACTTGTTGAGGAAGGTGACGCGGAACGCGAAGCCGATGTCGTTGAAGATATCGGCGTTCTCGGCCCAGGTGATCACCGTGCGCGGGCTCATCACCGTCGACAGGTCGCCATTGGCGAACGCGTTACGGGTGAGATCGGCGAGGCGCACCATCTTGTTGACGATGTCGCGGCCTTCCTGCGTGCGATAGTGCTTCGCCTTGGCCAGCACGATCTCCACTTCCTCGTCATGGGCGAGGTAGTTCAGCGTCGTGACGATCGACCAGCGGTCCATCTGGCCCTGGTTGATCTGCTGGGTGCCGTGATAGAGGCCCGAGGTGTCGCCGAGGCCGACCGTGTTGGCGGTCGAGAACAGGCGGAACGCCGGATGCGGCTTGATCACCTTGTTCTGGTCGAGCAGCGTCAGGCGGCCGGAGACTTCCAGCACGCGCTGGATCACGAACATCACGTCGGGGCGGCCGGCGTCGTATTCGTCGAACACCAGCGCGATGTTGTGCTGCAGCGCCCAGGGCAGGATGCCGTCGCGGAATTCGGTGACCTGCTTGCCGTCCTTGACCACGATGGCGTCCTTGCCGACGAGATCGATACGGCTGATATGGCTGTCGAGGTTGACGCGCACACACGGCCAGTTGAGTCGGGCCGCGACCTGCTCGATGTGGGTGGACTTGCCGGTGCCGTGATAGCCGGTGACCATCACGCGGCGGTTCTTGGCAAAGCCGGCGAGGATCGCAAGCGTGGTGGCGCGGTCGAAGCGATAGTCGCTGTCGACTTCCGGCACGTGCGGATCGACTTCGGAATAGGCGGGAACTTCCAGATCGCTATCGATCCCGAAGACCTGCCGAACCGAAACCTTCATGTCGGGCAAGCCGACGGGTTGTTGCTCTTTGGTCTGGACGGCGGTCGTCATTCATCCTCCGAGGTCCCGGGCATTCCCGAAACCAGATTGTAGGTCATTTGGCTGCGGATGGGGTGCTACGCACAAGCCTAGCAGAGAGCATCGGCCGGCAGAAGCCCACGGGCAAATCAAAGTTCCGTTGTTGTATCATCAAGATAGGCGCGAAACCCGGTTTTTGGAAGGCTGCTCTGCAAATCCCGCCGTACTTTTGCCGCAGCGCCACGGCGGCCTGTCGGGCCAGGCACTTTTCAGCCCCGCGGGGAGTTGTTAGCTCTCGGACCTATTTCACTGCCACCCATGGGCTTCTGTGACTTCATTCCTTGACCCCTTGATCGCGTTCGTTTCGGCGCATGCCTGGCTCGCCTATCTGACGCTGTTTCTGGCCGCCCTGCTGGAAGCCGTTCCGGTGGTCGGCTCGCTGGTGCCGGGCTCGACTATCATCCTGGCGCTGAGCGCGCTGGTCCCGGGCGGCGAATTGAAGCTGTGGCCGGTGCTCGCCGCGGCGGCCTGCGGCGCAATGCTCGGCGACGGCACCGCCTACCTGATCGGCTATCGCAGCCAACGCGAGATCCTCTCCGCCTGGCCGCTCTCCAATTATCCGCGCGTGGTCGCGCAGAGCGAGGCCTTCTTCAACCGCTGGGGCGTGCTCGCGGTGTTCTTCGCCCGCTTCGTGCCGCCGATTCGTGCCTTCGTGCCGATCACCGCCGGCGCGCTCGACATGCCGCCGGCGCGCTTCTACGCGATCAACATCCCCGCCATCCTGCTCTGGGCGCCGGCGCATGTGCTGCCCGGGGTCCTCGCGGTCACTGCGCTGCACGACTATGCCGGCCTGCCGCATCATCAACATGTCGGCAAGCATCTGTGGATGTTCGCGGTGGCGGGCGGCGCCGTCATCCTGATGCTGGCCGTCTGGACCATCCGCCGCCGCCATGGCGGCGGCCTGATCGAACCGTCCAAGCCGGCAGAATAAGACCTAAATGCTGTTGGTCGAACCGGCCCGCC
The DNA here is from genome assembly GCA_016839165.1 of Bradyrhizobium sp. PSBB068. Lineage (NCBI taxonomy): Bacteria > Pseudomonadati > Pseudomonadota > Alphaproteobacteria > Hyphomicrobiales > Nitrobacteraceae > Bradyrhizobium > Bradyrhizobium sp. PSBB068. Next base: position 153,825 of record CP069300.1, on the reverse strand, counting down.
CAGGAGCCGGGCCGACATAACGCGCACGGGGCCTGATCAGCTTGCCGAGTTGAAGCTGCTCGCTGGCATGCGCGACCCAACCGACGCTGCGCGCCATCGCGAACAGCGCAAGCTCGCTGCCTGCGGGCATCCGCAATGCATGCACCAGCACCGCCAGCGCGTAATCGATGTTGACGAACTCGCCGGTTGCCTCCGCGATTCGATCTGGCACTTCCCGGGTGAATTTGCGCGGCGCGCCGGCCCGCGTCAGCGCCTCCAGCAGCGAGATCGCGCGCGGATCGCCCTTCTTGTAGACGCCGTGGCCGAAGCCGGCGAAGCGTTCGCCGAGTGCGACCCGCTCGCGCACCACAGGCGCAACGTCATTGTCGATCATCGTCTTGACGAGGCGCGAGGCCAGCACGCCGGCGCCGCCATGCATCGGGCCCTTCAGCGCGACGAGCCCTGCGATCACGGCATCGTACAGATTGAGCCCGGTCGATGCCGCGCAGCGCGCGGTGAAGGTCGATGCATTCAATTCGTGATCGGCGAGCAGCACCAGCGCGCGGCGAATCAAGTCCGGCGCGTGCTTATTGTCGGGCGCCCACGCCTGCGCCACCTGCTCGTGCAGCGGCTCGGCCGACGGCACTGCGTTCAGCATGGTCGCGACCAGCAACCGCAAGATGCGCCCGCCGACCATCGCGCGGCCATCGGGCGCGCGCGTGAAGGCGCCGGGATCGGCGCTCGCCGCCAGCGCCAGTACCGCGACCGTGCGGTCGATCGGCTGGGCGCGGCGCGCGGCCTCGGCGATCGCGCGCATTTCATCGGAGACATGCGGGCAATTATCCGGCGCGAACGGATCGACGCCGGTGACATCCCACAGCAGCGTCGCGGTGTGCTCCAGCGTGTCGCGCAGGGAGAGATCGACGCAGTTGACGCCGCGGTAGATCGGCCCCTGCTCGGTGATCGTCGCGATCGCCGAATCCATCACCGGCAAGTCGGCATCGAAATTGCGGAAGCCGCGCGGCTCCGGCGACGGCACGCGGCGCTCCTTCAACCCCCTGATGTCCTCGGCGCGGTAGCGGTGGCTGCGCGAATCCGGCGACGGCTCGGAGCGGATCAGGCCGCGGCTGACATAGGCGTAGAGGGTCGCCGGCGAGATCGCGAGCTCGGCGGCGGCCTCGCGGGCGGAGAGGTAAAGCTCGTCGGATTTTTTCATATTGATTTATATAATCAAGATTGATCAACTCGTCGAGTGGCCCGACCTTGAAGCGGTGAAGCAAGGAGATCGGGCCATGAATATGATTCTCACCAAGAGCCAGATCGGTCTGGACGGCGTTCCCGCCGCCGAGACCGTGTTGAGCCATGTCGACGGCGAGCGCGGCGAACTCATCATCGCCGGCGAGCACGTCGCGAGCCTCGCCGGCAAGTCGAGCTTCGAGGGCGTCACCGCGCGGCTTTGGAACGGCGCCACCGGCAAGTCGCTGAGCGAAGCCAATGTCCGCGCCAGCTTAGGTGCCGCCCGCGAACGCGCCTTCGCGCGGCTGCCGGACCTGCTGCCGGCAACCCGCGGCATGTCTGTTGTCGACGGCTTCCGGGCCGCCATCGCCGGGCTGCGCGGCGAGAACGGGCTGGAGCACGAGGCGACCATTGTCGGCGCCTTCCCGGTGATCGCCGGCGCCCTGGTCCAGCAAGCCAAGGGACATGATCCGATCGCGCCGGATCCCAATGTCAGCCACGCCGCCGACACGCTGCATATGCTGCTGGGCCGCAAGGCTGCGCCGCGCGAGGTCGCGGCGCTCGACGCCTATCTCGTCACGGTCTGCGATCACGGCATGAATGCCTCGACCTTCACGACCCGGGTGATCGCATCGACCCAGGCCGATCTGTTCGCGGCCATCACCGGCGGCTATTGCGCGCTGACCGGCCCGCTGCATGGCGGCGCGCCGGAGCCGGTGCTCGAGATGCTGGATGCGATCGGCACGCGCGAACGCATCAAGCCCTGGGTCGACGGCGCGCTGGCGCATGGCGAGCGGCTGATGGGATTCGGCCATCGCGTCTATCGGGTGCGCGACCCGCGCGCCGACGTGCTGAAAGTCGCGATCGAGCGCCTCGAGGCCAGCGGCGCCGACCTGCCGTTTGCCGGCGAGGTCGAGGCCTATATCCGCGAAGCGCTGCGCAAGAAGAATCCGGAGCGGCCGCTCGAGACCAATGTCGAGTTCTTCACCGCGATCCTGCTCGATGGGCTGGGGATCCCGCGGCAGGCCTTCACGCCAATCTTCGCGGTGGCCCGCGCCGCCGGCTGGACCGCGCACGCCCTTGAGCAGCGCCGCACCGGCCGGCTGATCCGGCCGAGCTCGTCCTATGTCGGGGCGGTGCCGAAGGGTTGAGAGAATCGGGACCGCAAGAGGCAGACGCGGCGGAGCCAAAAACTCTGCCGTCGTGCGCAATTGCGCACGGGAGCAGGGACCCATACGCCGCGGCCCTTCAATGGGGCAATCTGGCAAACGTCTCGCGCGAACTATGACCGCTGGTGGTTATGGGTCCCTGCTTTCGCAGGGACGACGATGGAGAGCGCTTACGCCTCGCGCACCACGGTCTTCAGGTAATTATACGCCTTGATGATCTCGATCAGGCGATCCTCGGTGGAGCGGTCGCCGCCATTGGCGTCGGGGTGGTGCTGCTTGACCAGCGCCTTGTACTTCGACTTGACGTCTTCCAGCGTCGCCCCGGCACCGAGCCCCATCACCAGCAGCGCCTTGCGCTCGGCGTTCATCACCTTGCGGGTCTCGGGCTTCGGCTCCGCACCGCCCGGCCCGGGGCGCCAACGGCCGCGGCCGTTGAGCTCGGAGAACACGTGGAACGGATCGGAGGCGGCATCGAGACCGCTCTCCTTCTTGCCGTTGTTGGCGCCCATCTTCCAGGTCGGACGGTGACCGGTCAGCGCATCCTTCTGATAGCGCGCGACGTCGTCAGGATTCATGCCCTGGAAGAAATTATAGGACTGGTTGTACTCGCGGACGTGATCGAGACAGAAGTGCCAATACTCGCGCGAATTCTCGCGGCCCTTCGGGGCGCGGTGCGCGCCCTTGTTCTGGCAACCCGCCCACTCGCAGGTCACAGCCTGCTCGCCGGCCTGCGCCTGGCGCTTCGCACTCACCTTGGTCGGCTTGATGCGAATGGAGTCGAAGAATTTTGATGAATCGATCGGCATGATCTCTTTGACTACGCAATGCACAAATCTTCAAGTCTTGACATTGCGCAGACCTCGTTTCCCGTTAGCACCATTGACGAAAAGCCGTCGCGAACCTAACTCCGCCGCCATGAGCACCAAAGACGCTATCATAAACAAGTTGCGTGAAGCTTTCTTGCCCGAAAGCCTCGACGTCGTCGATGAGTCACATCTGCATGAGGGCCACGCCGGCCACAGCCCAGGCGGGGAGACGCATTTCAGGGTATATATTGTGTCTCCGGCCTTCGAAGGGAAGAGCCGGATCGAACGCCATCGCATGATAAATGCGGCGCTGGCGCAGGAACTTGCCGGCTCGGTGCATGCGCTGGCGATCCATGCGAACGCCCCCGGGGAAAAGCCGCGCTAGCGCGCGCTTGGCTCAAGACGACGCCATGGTTTTCCGTTAAGAGAAACGGACCATCCGGCGATGGACCTGCTCGGTGGATGAGCAGGCAAATGACGGATCGCATCGCCGCGCATTGATATGGGGCCATTGATGATCCCTTGCTGGCCACGTTTCCGGTCGATCGTCACCGCCGCCGGCCTGCTCCTGTTCTGCGCAATACGCCCCGCCGCGGCGCTGGATATGCCGAGCCCGTTCGTCCAGGAGGTGCTGATCAAAAGCATCCTGGTGTCGCTCAACGATGCGGTGGCCGCGAACAATTTCACCGTGTTCCACGCCAAGATATCGAAGCCGTTCCGCGACCAGTTTCCGCCCGACAAGCTGCAGACCATCTTCAAGGATCTGGTCGACAAGCACGCCGTGTTCGACGCCGTGGTCGCCAAGCCGATCGTGCTCGATGAGGACGCCAAGATCGACGACAAGGGCGTGCTGCGGCTGAAGGGCCATTTCGACACCACGCCGAAGCAAGTGAAGTATCAGCTCGGCTTCATCCCCTCCGACGGCGCGTGGAAGCTGTCGGGCATCTCGATCGATATCGAGTAGGCCAAACACAGCTGCCTGATCCGTCATCCCCGCGCAAAGGCTTCGCCTTTGTCGCTGGAGGAGCGCGCAGCGCGTCTCGAAGGATGCACGGCCGCTAGCCAGGCCGCCGACCCTTCGAGACGCCGCTTCGCGGCTCCTCAGAGCGTGTGAATTTTTGTGGCTTGGGCGAAAGATGTAGCGGGAGGGATGGGGGATGTGATTCCCTGCAATCGCTGAATTGCGGGAGAGCGGGAGATGGCTGAAGACCAGCTGTTTGGAGAACTGCCGGAGCAGCCGAAGCCGCAAACTGATGCGGCGCCAGCGGGTTTGCCGCGTCTGCGCGAGCCGCAGCGCGATCAGATTGAACTGCGGGCGGTGGATATCGATAGCCTGATCGGGGAAGATCATCCGGCGCGGGTGATCTGGTGCTATGTCGACGGGCTCGAGCTGCGCGAGCTTGAAGATCGGATCAAGGCGCGGGGCGAGAGGCCGGGTCATCCGGCGACGTCGCCACGGCTTTTGCTGGCACTGTGGCTCTATGCGACCAGCGACGGGGTAGGAAGCGCTCGCGCCCTGGAGCGGCTGTGCGAGAGCCACGATGTCTATCGCTGGCTGTGTGGCGGGGTCTCGGTGAACTACCATACGCTGGCGGACTTCCGGGTCGGATGCGCCGATCTGCTCGATCGGCTGCTCGCCGAACATCTTGCGGCCTTGGCGGAGGTGGGCCTGGTCGACCTCAGCAAGCTGGCGCAGGACGGCGTGCGGATCCGGGCGAGCGCCGGGGCCGCCTCGTTCCGGCGAGAACAGACACTCGATCACCATTTGGAGACCGCGCAGACGATCGTGGCGGAGCTCAAACGCGAGGTCGAGGCGCGCTCCGATGCCAGCAACCAGCGCATCAAGGCGGCCAAGGAGCGAGCGGCGCGTGAGCGCACCGAACGCCTGAAGGCAGCGCAGGCCGCGCTCGCCGAGATCAAGCGGCAGCGCCAGGCGCGCGAAGACAAGCGCAACAACGGCAAGACGCCGAAGGAGCCGCGCGCCTCTACGACGGACCCCGACGCCCGCGTCATGAAGATGGCCGACGGCGGCTTCCGGCCAGGATACAATGTGCAGGTGGCGAGCGCGGCCGGCGAGCAGATCGTGGCCGGGCTCGACGTGACCAATATTGGTTCCGATCGCGGCCTCATGCAGCCAATGCTAGATCGCTTGCGCGCGCGGACCGGCCGCCTTCCGGGCCGCCATCTCGTTGATGGCGGCTTTGGCAGTGCCGAGGACATCGAGTGGGCGCATGATCAAGGGGTTGAGGTCTATTGTCCGCCCACGCAATCCAAGCACGGTACCGATCCCTACCTGCCGCGGCGCGGCGACGGCCCGGGCGTGTTGGCTTGGCGGGCACGGATGGCAAGCGAGCCGGGCAAGGCCCAGTACAAGCTCCGATCGATCTGCGAGTGCATCCACGCTCGATGGCGCAACTGGGGCCTGCGGCAACTCACCGTACGCGGCCTTGAAAAGGTCCGTGCCGTCGCGCTCTGGTTCGCCCTCACCAACAACGTCTTACAAGGGCATCGGCTCTACAGCGCTTAAACACCACATCGGCCACCCGGCCGCAGCTGCGCAAAAAACCAAACCCACCCGACCTACAGACGTAAAAGGCAAAACCCGAAAGCTTCACAAGCTGTCAGGGTGACGGTGATAGATCGACACCAGCCGTACGCCTAGAACGCCGTGCCGGCCCGCTTCGGCTTCTTCTCGTCGAGCTCGGCGGCCTCGCGCGGCACGGCGACGATGCGCAGCGCGGTGATGCGGTTGCGCTCGCGGCGGAGCACGCGGAAACGGAAGCCGTGGAAGGTGAAGCTCTGGCCGCGCTCCGGGATCGAGCGCGCCTCGTGGATCACGAGGCCGGCGACCGTGGTCGCCTCCTCGTCCGGCAGGCGCCAGTCCATCGCGCGGTTGAGGTCGCGGATCGGCACCGAACCGTCGACCACCACGGAGCCGTCCGGCTGCGCCCGCACGCCGGCGACGACGACGTCATGCTCGTCGGAGATGTCGCCGACGATCTCCTCCAGGATGTCCTCCAGCGTGACCATGCCTTCGACCTCGCCATACTCGTCGACCACGAGGGCGAAATGGGTCTTGCGGCGGCGGAACGCCTTCAACTGTTCGGAGACCGGGCGCATCTCCGGCACGAACCAGGGCGGCAGCGCGATCGCGGAGGCATCGATCGCGGACATGTCGCCTTCATTGGCGCGCATCGCGCGCAGCAGATCCTTGGCGTGCAGCACGCCGACGATATTCTCCGGCTTCTCCCGCCACAGCGGGATGCGGGTATATTCGCTGGCGAGCACCTCGCGCACCAGTTCTTCCGGCGGCAGGTCGGCATTGACCATGGTCATCTCGGTGCGATGGACCATCACGTCGGAGACCTGCAGCTCGCTGAGGTCCAACAGTCCGCCGAGCATGTCGCGGTCCTGCTTCTCGACCTTGCCCTCGTGATGCAGCAGATCGACCGCGCCGCGCAGGCGCTCGGTCGGCGACAGGATGGCCTGATGCGCGCCGATCTTGATGCCGAGCAGCTTCATCAGGGCACGGACGATCCCTTCGATGATGGTCAGCAGCGGCCCGAGCACGAACACCGTCAACCGCATCGGCCGGGCCACCAAAAGCGACACCCGGTCCGGCGCATTGATCGCGACGGTCTTCGGCAGCACTTCCGCGAAGATCACCACCAGCACCGTCATCACGCCGGTCGCGTAGAGCACGCCGACATCGCCGAACCAGGCGGTGAAGATGCCGGTGGCAAGCGCGGACGCGCCGATATTGGCGATATTGTTGCCGAGCAGCAGCGCGCCGATCATCCGCTCGCGCATCGCCATCAGGCTCGAGACCACCGTGGCCTCGCTGTTGCCCTGCTTCGACAGCCGCAACATGCTGGCGCGCGAGGCGCCGGTCAGCGCGGTCTCACTCGCCGAGAAGAAGGCGGAGATGAGCAGGCAGAGCAGAACGATCGAGAAGGTGAACCATCCCACTGATTTGATCCGTGGCTAGAGCATGATCCGGAAAAGTGTGTCGCGGTTCTCCGAGAAGATCATGCTCGAATCAAAAAGATAGAGCGGGATGACGATCCAAAGGAGGGGCATCCCGATCTAAGCCTTCAGCTTGGCTTGCAGGAAGTCGCGCACCGGCTGCGGCTCGACATTGTTGGCAATCACGGCGCGGCCGACCGCCTCGAGCAGGATGAAGGTGAGCTTGCCGCGCTTGACCTTCTTGTCCTGCGCCATCAGCGCCAGCAGCGCGTCGGCGTCGGCGAGCCCTTCCTGCGTGAAGCCCGCGATATCCTGCAGGCGCGTCGGCAATCCTACCGCGGAAAGATGACGCGCGATCCGGGCGGCATCGTCGGTCGAGATCATGCCGAGCTGCGCCGAGAACTCCGCGGCCAGCACCATGCCGACCGAGACGCCCTCGCCGTGGAACAGGCGGTCGGAGAAGCCGGTTGCGGCTTCCAGCGCGTGACCGAAAGTGTGACCGAGATTGAGCAGCGCACGCTCGCCGGTCTCGCGCTCGTCGCGGGAGACGACGCCGGCCTTGGCGCGACAGGAGGTCGCGATCGCGTGCTCGCGCCCGGCGCCGCCGGCGAAGATGTCGGCATGGTTCTTCTCGAGCCAGGCGAAGAAGGCCTCGTCGCCCAGGATGCCGTATTTCGCGACCTCGGCGTAGCCGGCGCGGAACTGGCGCGGCGACAGCGTGTCGAGCACCGAGGTGTCCGCAATCACCAGCACCGGCTGATGGAAGGCGCCGATCAGGTTCTTGCCTTGCGGCGAGTTGATGCCGGTCTTGCCGCCGACCGAGGAATCGACCTGCGCGAGCAGCGAGGTCGGCACCTGCACGAAATCGACGCCGCGGCGCAGGATCGCCGCCGCGAAGCCGGCGAGATCGCCGACCACGCCGCCACCGAGCGCGATCACCAGATCGTTGCGCTCGATCTTGGCCGCGATCAGCGCTTCGCTGACCTGCGTCAGGGTGGCGTAGCTCTTCGAGCCCTCGCCTTCCTCGACGACGATCCGCGCCGTCGGCACGCCCGCGGCGGCGAGCGACGCCTCGGTCTGCTCCAGCCAGTGCCTGGCGACGGTGCGGTCGGTGACGATGGCGGTCCGCACACCGGGGCGCAGCGCCGCGACGCGGTCGCCGAGCGAGGCCAGCACGTCGCGGCCGATCACGATGTCATAGGCACGGTCGCCGAGCGCGACGTCGACGGTAACGGAGGCGGAATGTTTCAAGGGCGCAGTCATGAGGTCGTGTTCATTCCATCAGATGGTGGCTCACTGGCCGGACGCACGCCGCACAGATGCGCATGCAGGGCTGCGAGGCATTCGTCGACGATACGGTCATGCGGCACGTCGCGCGAGGCGATCGTCAGGTCGGCGCGGCGATAGACCGGCTCGCGCTCGCTGAGCAGGCGGTTCACGGTCGCCTCGGGGTCGGCGTTCTGCAGCAGCGGCCGATCGGCGCGCCGGCGGACCCGGCGCATGATGATATCACTGTCGGCCTTGAGCCAGATCGAGATCGCGCGGTCGCGGATCCGGTTGCGGGTCTCCTCGCGCATGAACGCGCCGCCGCCGGTGGCCAGCACCACCGGGCCGCTGTCGAGGATGCGGGCGATCACCCGCGCCTCGCCGTCGCGGAAATACGGCTCGCCATGGGTCTCGAAGATCTCCGGGATCGTCATGTCCGCCGCCGTCTCGATCTCGGTGTCGGCATCGGTGAACGGCAGCTTCAGCCGCGCCGCCATCCGCCGGCCGATGGTCGACTTGCCGGCCCCCATCATGCCGACCAACACGATCGACCGCGGCCCCAGCGCGGCCGTGATATCGGCCTCGAGGGTCGGGTGGGTGGTGGACGCTGGGACGGCTGCGTCGGACATCAAAAAGCTCGGATATTGGGACGAATTGTTCAGAATTCGAGCAACCTATACTACCCCCGGCGACACCGTTACCAGCGACTCTTGCAACCGCGCGGGGAACATGTTGGATGATTTCATTGGTTAATTCGCCGCCCGAGTCGCCTCCATGCCCAGCCTGTTCCGCTTCCTGACGGTCGTCGCCGTGATTTTCGGGATCGGCTACGGCATCGTCTTCGCGCTGGCGAATTTCGTGCAGCCGAAGCCGCGCGAAATGACGGTGACCATCCCGCCGGATAAGTTCCTCAAGAAATAGGCGCTATGAGTCTTGGCATGACCGCTTCCGCCAAGATCACCAAGACATCCGCCAAGCCGGGCACCAAGACCCCGGCCAAGATCCCGGCCAAGTCCTCCGACGCCAAACTGACCGCGCTGTTCCTCGACATGCTGGCCGCGGAACAGGGCGCAGGCAGCAACACGCTCGACGCCTACCGGCGCGACCTCACCGATTTCTCCGACTACCTCGGCCATGCCGGCGCCGATTTCACCAGCGCCGACACCGAGGCGCTGCGCGGCTACCTCGCCGACCTGGACACCCGCGGCTTCAAGTCGACCAGTGTCGCGCGGCGGCTGTCGGCGATGCGGCATCTCTACCGCTTCCTGCTCAATGAACGGGTCCGCTCCGACGATCCGGCCGCGATCCTGTCCGGCCCGAAGCGCGGCCGCGGCCTGCCCAAGGTGCTGTCGATCTCCGACGTCGACCGCATGCTGACCCGCGCCAGGGAGCTGACCCAGACCGACGTCTCGCCGGCGCAGCGGCTGCGCGCGTTGCGGCTCTATTGCCTGCTCGAGGTGCTCTACGCCACCGGCCTGCGCGTCTCCGAGTTGGTGTCGCTGCCGGTCTCCGCGGCGCGACGCGATGCGCGGATGATCGTGGTCCGCGGCAAGGGCAACAAGGAGCGGCTGGTGCCGCTGAACGATGCCTCGCGCCAGGCGATGGCGGATTACCTTGCGGCGCTCGAGGTGATGACGCCGAAGGCGAAGAAGGCCGCGCCATCGAAATGGCTGTTTCCGTCCTCCGGCGAGAGCGGCCATCTGACCCGGCAGCATTTTGCCCGCGACCTGAAGGAGCTCGCGAGCGCCTCCGGCCTCGCGCCGCGGCTGGTCTCGCCGCACGTGCTGCGTCACGCCTTCGCCAGCCATCTGCTGCACAACGGCGCAGACCTGCGCATCGTGCAGACCCTGCTCGGCCACACCGACATCTCGACCACCCAGATCTACACGCATGTGGTCGAGGAGCGGCTGAAGAGCCTGGTCCGCGACCTGCATCCGCTGGCGGAGAAGTAAGTCCAGCGCCCACCGGACATCGATACCGCCACCTGATCCGCCTTGACTTCCGCACCATCTCCGCGGAAAGAGCGTCACCTGCCTGCGATCCCGAAGCGCGCATACCGCCCGAATGCGCGTTAACCATTTGAAGTTACGTAACTTCTCTGTATCACGCCGAAACCGCTTCGCCCCTCGCACCGTTCCTCCCTATATTGAGTTGATGCCCGACCCGATGCGCAGCTATCTCGACTTCGAAAAACCCGTCGCCGAGCTTGAATCCAAGATCGACGAGTTGCGCACGCTTGCCGCAAGCGGCAGCGACATCGGCGACGAGGTCGCGCGGATCGAGGACAAGGCGGCGCAGGCGCTCACCGACCTCTACGCCAATCTGACGCCGTGGCAGAAGACGCTGGTGGCGCGGCATCCGCAGCGGCCGCACTTCACCGATTTCATCGGCGGCCTGATCACCGAATTCACGCCGATGGCCGGCGACCGCAAATTCGCCGACGACGAAGCGCTGATCGGCGGCTTCGGCCGCTTCCGCGGCGAGAGCATCTGCGTGGTCGGCCAGGAGAAGGGCGCCACCACCGACAGCCGCATCAAGCACAATTTCGGCATGGCGCGCCCCGAAGGCTACCGCAAGGCGGTGCGGCTGATGGAGATGGCCGATCGCTTCGGCATCCCGGTGCTGTCGATCGTCGATTCCGCCGGCGCTTATCCCGGCATCGGTGCCGAGGAGCGCGGCCAGGCCGAGGCGATCGCACGCTCGACCGATGCCTGCCTGTCGCTCGGCGTGCCCAATATCGCGATCGTCACCGGCGAAGGCATGTCGGGCGGCGCCATCGCCATCACCACAGCGAACCGCGTGCTGATGATGGAGCACGCGATCTACAGCGTGATCTCACCGGAGGCCGCGTCCTCGATCCTGTGGCGCGACGGCACCAAGGCCCAGGAGGCCGCCAACAGCATGAAGATCACCGCGCAGGACATGCTGCGCTTCGGCGTGATCGACCAGATCCTCAAGGAGCCCTCCGGCGGCGCACATCGCGACCCCGCCGCGATGATCGCGACCACCGGCGATGCCATCGCCCAGGCCTTGAACGACCTACGAAATCTTGATCCGGACGCGATTCGCAAACAGCGGCGCCAGAAGTTCCTCGATATCGGCCGCAAGCTCGGCTGAGGCGTCCAAACGGCCGGATTTTTCGTCCAAATCGGCCGATTTCGCCGTAATTGGGCCCCGAGGCGGGTCTTTAACGTTCCTTGAACCATGCCTGCTACCGTGAGGGCTGTCAGCCCCGGTTCAGGTTGCGAGCAGGGGTGGTCGAAGGCTAATATTTTACACAATGGCTTCAGGGCATATTCGCCGTGTTGGGGTCGCGAAAATCGCCCGGTGGGTGTGGAGCTCGGACTTGACTCATCGCACGCTCGTACGCGCGCTTCTGACTTCGGCGGTGCTCGCCGCGGGCGTCATGCTCGCCGGCTGTGACAGCGACCAGATTTCGCTCGCCCAGAACGCCAAGGCCAACCAGCCGGTCCCGCCGAAACTCGTCGCTGCCATGACCGAGAAGGACATGGATATGCAGTCGCCGATCCTGGTGCGGCTGTTCAAGCAGGAGGCCGAGCTCGAGGTCTGGAAGCAGACCCGCTCCGGCCAGTTCGCACTGCTCAAGACCTATCCGATCTGCCGCTGGTCGGGCGATCTCGGCCCGAAGGTCCGCGAGGGCGACCGCCAGGCGCCAGAGGGATTCTACTCGATCAACCCGAGCCAGATGAATCCGCAGTCGGCCTACTATCTCTCGTTCAACACCGGCTATCCCAACGCGTTCGACAAGGCGCTCGGCCGTACCGGCTCGCAGCTGATGGTGCATGGCGACTGCTCCTCGCGCGGCTGTTACGCAATGACCGACGAGCAGATTGCGGAAATCTATTCGCTGGGCCGTGAGTCCTTCTTCGGCGGCCAGAAGGCGTTCCAGCTGCAGGCCTATCCGTTCCGGATGACGCCGGTGAACATGGCCAAGCACCGCAACAATCCGAACATGCCTTTCTGGAAGATGATCAAGGAAGGCTATGATCATTTCGAAGTGACGAAGCAGGAGCCGAAGGTCGACTTCTGCGAGAAGAAATACGTGTTCGACGCCGTCAAGGCACCGAACGCCACGCGCGATCCGGTGTTCGATGCTTCCGCGAAGTGCCCGGCCTATGTGGTCCCCGAGGAGATCGCGAGCGCGGTGCGCGAGAAGGAGCAGCAGGACGCCGCCGAGACTGCCAAGCTGGTGTCCAAGGGCACGCCGGTGGCGCGCCTCAACACCGGCATCGACGGCGGCATGAACGCGATCTTCGCCTCGAAGATTCCGGAAGGAAACACCGGTCTCTCCGAAGGCGGCGACAGCCAGGCGCTGCAATCGATGTCGCTCGCCCGCGCGCCCGGCACGATCCCCGGCACGGTCAATCCGCCACGGCCCAACCTCGCGGTCCAGCAGGACGAGCCGGTGGTGGCAACGACGTCGTCGACAACGCCCGCAGCCAACACCCGTGTCGCTTCGGCGAATGCGTCGGACAAGTCCGAAGGCTTCCTCTCGAGCTTTGCCCGCAAGGTCGGCATCGGTGGCGCCACCGCCGACGCCAGCAAGACCGCCGCACCGGCGCCGGCCGCTGCCGCACCGGCCAAGCCGAAGGTCGCCGATGCCAAACCGCAATCGGTTGTGCGCGTCGCCCCGAAGGCCGAGCCGAAAGTCACCGCCAAGCCCGCACCGAAGCCGCAAGCAACCGACACCGCCGCAGCCGCGCCGGCGGCGACCCAACTCGCCGGCTCTGCGCCGGTTGTGCAGACCAACTCGTTCGACACCCGCTTCTCCGCGGTGAAGTAAGCGCGGCGCGACTGCGCCGCGACGTTGGCGATAAGCATCCCAAACAACACACGATGTCGTCCCTGCGAAAGCAGGGAACCATAACCACAGGGCTGCGTCGTTGGAGCGCGCTGTGGCCACAGCTTGGCAAGGCAATTTGCATTCATGGTTATGGGTCGTCGCTCAGGGCCGGGACGAACACCGAGCGTCTCTGCCCGTCATTCCGGGGCGCGCCTCTTGGCGCGAGCCCGGAATCCATTGACCCGCAACACAAGTGGTGGAATGGATTCCGGGCTCGCGCTGCGCACGCCCCGGAATGACGGGAGAGACCGGCCACGCCCTCTTGATCACATTGCTCTTGCCATCCACGCTCAGACCTTCGCGGAATCACACGCGGGGCACAGCCGGGAGATTACGATGAACGATCAAGCCGTGCGGGCGGCGCTGCAGCGCCATTGGGAAGCGTCCGATGCCAGCGACTTCGAGCGCGAGCATGACATCTACGCCGAGGATGCCGTGCTCGACTATCCGCAATCGGGCGAGCGGATCCGCGGCCGGCATCACATCCAGCAAAGCCGCACGGTGCAGCCGAACAAGAAGCGGTTCGCGATCCGGCGTATCCTCGGCGGTGGCGAGCTGTGGATCACCGAGTACATCCTGACCTATGACGACAGGCCATCCTACGTGGTGAGCATCATGGAATTCCGCGACGGGCTGGTCGTCCACGAAACGCAGTATTTCGCGGACCGGTTTGACCCTTCGCCGTCGCGGGCACATCTCGTCAAGCACGTCGACGGGACGTCATCGCACTGAGCCGACGCATTGCCGCAGCAAGCGACGGCTACATGCCGTGGCTCTTGAACACCTTCTTGCAGCTTCGGCTCAAACTGTCGCGATTGGTCTGAAGACAGTTCTGCACGGCGCCGTCATTGCCGAGGTCCTTGCGGCAAAAGCGCTGTGCATCGCGCGAGCACGCCTTCTGTTCCGCCGAGGTGCCTGCATGCTGCGCCAGCGCTGCACCGCTGCTCATCGCGACAACGGCAAAAAGGGCTGCAATCGAAAAATAACGCATCGGTGAAGTCCTCCCGCGGGCCAACGGCAACCGGGGACGCTTCGTTCCTGTGGAACCGGAAATCTATGGCGCGAGATACCGCAGCAGTTCCGGATCGCTCCGCACCTTACCTGCCTCGCCCTGCAGCGCGACGCGGCCGCGGTCCAGCACATAGGCGTAGTCGGCGACGCGCAGCGCAAGGTCGAGATGCTGCTCGACGATCACGACCGAGATGTTCTTGGCGAGCTCGATCAGCCGCTCGGTGATCTCCTCGATCACGCCGATCCAGACGCCTTCGGTCGGCTCGTCCAGCAGCAGCAGCTTCGGGTTGCCGAGCATGGCGCGGCCGATCGCCAGCATCTTGCGCTCCCCGCCGGACAGCGTACCGGCCGGCTGGTCGAGCCGCTGGCCGAGCTTCGGGAAGATCGCCAGCACCCGATCGACCGCACTGGCGTCCGAATTGGACAGCGAGCCGACCGCGAGGTTGTCACGCACCGAAAGGCGCGCGAACACCGAATGCTCCTGCGGTACATAGCCGATACCGGAGCGCACCCGCTCCTCGGTACGGCGGCGGGTGATGTCGCGGCCATCGAAGGACAACTCACCCTGCGAGCTCGCGAGCTCGCCGACGATGGTCTTCATCAGCGTGGTCTTGCCGGCGCCGTTGCGGCCGAGCACGGCGACGCCGCCACGCCAGGGAATGCCGATGTTGACATCGAACAGGACCTGGCTGCGGCCATAGCCGGCATCGAGATGCCTTATATCGAGGAAGGTTTGCTCAGGCACGGCGAAGATAAATCTCCTGGACGCTCTTGTTGGCCTGGATTTCCGCGACCGTCCCCGACGCCAGCACCTTGCCCTGGTCGAGCACGGTGAGGCGATCGCAGATGTCGCGGATGAAATCGAGGTCGTGTTCGACGATGACAAGCGAGCAATGCTGCTTGATCGGTTGCAGCAGCTCGCCGGTGACGCGGCGCTCCTCGAGGCTCATGCCGCCGGTCGGCTCGTCCAGCAGCAACAGCCGCGGCTTGCCTGCGAGCGCCATCGCGATCTCGAGCCATTGCTGCTGACCGTGCGACAGCGCCGCCGCCGCATCATGCGCGCGATCGGCGAGCCGGAACTGGGTCAGCATCGTCATGACCTGATCGTGGAGCTTCTTGCGGGTGCGCGACAGCACCAGATCGAACAGCGAGCAATGCGCCTGCAACGCCAGCAGGATGTTGTCATACAGCGTCAGCGTGGGGAGTACCGAGGTGATCTGGAATTTCAGGCTCATGCCGGCGCGAGCGCGCTCGGTCGGCGTGAATGCCGTGATGTCGGTGTTGACGAAGGAGACCTTGCCCGTGGTCGGCACCTCGGCGCCGGCGACGCATTTCATCAGCGTGCTCTTGCCCGAGCCGTTCGGGCCGATCAGGCCGTGAAACTCGTTCTCGCCGACGGTCAACGCCGCGCCGTCAAGCGCAGTGAGCTTGCCGAACACCTTGCTGATCCCTTGCGCCTCAAGGAGCGGCATTGCCGGTCTCCTTTGGCGCCTTGCCGAAACTGCCCACCCGCTCGCGCTCGCCAAGCACGAACGAGATCAGCCCGAGCGGGCGGAACATGATGACGAGCAGCAGCAGCACGCCGAGGATGATCGGCCAGATGTCGCGGTAATTGTCCGACAGCCAGAAGCTGACGCCCTCGATGATCACGGTGCCGATCACGGCGCCGATCAAGGTGCCGGAGCCGCCGAACAACACGTAGAGCACGACCTGGGTCGAGAACACGACGCCCAGCATGTTGGGCCAGACGAAGCCTTCGTGGAAAGCATAGAGGCTGCCGGCGAGGCCGGCGATGGTGCCGCCGACCGCGAAGATGATCGCCTTCAGGTGCTGCGCCTTGTAGCCGAAGAAGGCGATGCGCTGCTCGTTCTCGCGCAGGCCGGCGAGCGCGAGGCCGAACTGCGAACGCACCAAAAAGCGGCACAGCAGATAGACCACGACGAGGATGCCGAGCACCATATAGTAGTAGACCGGCCCCTCTTCGAACTCGTAGCTGCCGAGGGTCAGCGGCGGGATCGAGGGGATGCCGTTCTGGCCGCCGAGATAGTACCAGCCGCGCGCCAGCCGATCGGCGGCATAGGAGCCGGTGAGCGTGCCGAGCGAGACGAAGATCACGCTCGAAGGATAGCGCCCGAGCAGCAGGAAGCCGCCGAGCAACAGCGATGCGGTGAGGCCAATCAAGGCGCCGGCCGGCAGGATCAAGAGGATCGAGGTGACGTTGAGGTCGCGCGCCATCAATGCCACACCGTAGCCGGCGGCGCCGAAGAACAGCGCTTGGCCGAAGCTCATGATGCCGGCATAGCCCCACACCAGGTCGAACGACAACGCGAACAGCGCGAGGATCACCACGCGGGTGGCGAACACCGTGAGATAATCCTGCAGCACCCATGGCAGGACCAGTGCGATCAGCAGCACCAGCCCTTCCACGATCGGCAGGACCTTCCATCCTGCCGATGCCTGTCCCGCCGGCGCGCGTGCGGCCGGTGCACTTTCACCCGTCACGACATCTGGTTCCTCACCGACGCGTGCGACGGCCTCGCTTGCTCTACCCATTGATCGCTCAGCACTCCTTGGGATCAACGAGACCGTCGCTGCGCGCCACGATCTCATAGTTCCCGCCTTTGGCAACAGCGGTGTACATCTTCATCTTGCAGTGACGCTTGCCCGGCACCATTTCGGCCGGCCCGCCCGGCCCTTCGGCGATCTTGGCGTGGTCGAGCGCGGCCGCAACCGACTCGCGGTCGATCTTGCCGGCCTTCTTGACCGCCGCTTCCCACAGCTTGAGGCCGCGATAGGTTCCGGTGGCGGCGCTGCCGGCCGCGAACAGGAAGTTGCCGGGGAAATCCTTCTCGTAAGCCGCTTGCAGCTTGGCGTCGAACGGATCTTCCTTGGTCAGCACCTTGAAGTAGTCGAGGCAGCTGGCCAGCCCCTCGATCTCGTTGGCCTGATTGATGTTGAGCGTGTTCTCGTCATAGTAGACGCAGGCGAGCCGACCGCCGTTCTTGAGGAAGCCCGCTTCATAGAGCTGCTTGAAGAACGGACCGACGCCGGGCGGAATCACGGTGTTGAACACCACGTCGACCTTGTTGGAGATGACGCGGTTCACCGTGGCCGAGAAGTCGACCTGGTCGAGCGGGTAATACTCCTCGAACACCACCTCGCCGCCATTGTCCTCGATCACCTTGCGGGCGTAGACGTTGAGCGTGTGCGGCCAGACATAGTTGGCGCTGGGCAGCGCGAACTTCTTGCCGCCGTTCTTGATCAGCCAGGGAATGAAGGTGTCGCATTGCTGCGCCGGCGTCGGCCCGGTGCAGAACAGATAGGGCGTGCACTCCTTGCCCTCGTAGAGCTGCGGATAGATGTAGAGCGTCTTGCCGCGCGCCACAATCGGATCCTTGATCGCGTTGCGCATCGACGACGTGATGCCGCCCAGCACCATGTCGACCTTGTCGCGCTGGATCAGCTTGCGGACATTGCCGACCGCGACCGATTCGTTCGAGGCGGTGTCCTCGATGTAGAGCTCGAGCGGCCGGCCGAGCAGCCCGCCACCGGCATTGATCTCCTTGATCACCATCTTGGCGACGTTGGCGTCGGCGTTGCCGGCATAGGCGATCGGGCCGGTCAGGTCGGTCGCGATGCCGACCTTGATCGGGCCCTCGGCGGCGTTGGCCCAATCCGGCCTGATCACCCAGCTACCGACTCCGGTCGCGAGTGCGCCGGTCGCGAAGGCGAAATTGCCCATGAAGCGGCGGCGCGTCAGGTTCATGCGTTCAATCGACATGGTGATTAGACCCCTTTCCCAGCAATGAGGCCTTGCGGCCGGAATTTGATGAAGGCGATGGCGAGCACGAAGACGAGCACGTCGGCGACGACAGGCGACATCACCCATGGCAGCGCCGCGCTGAGCGTGCCGATCAGGCCGGCGCCGGCGACCGGACCGATGAAGGAGCCGACCCCGCCGACCATCACGGCGACGAAGCCCTGGATCAGGAAACGGATGCCGAGATCGGCGAACAGGCTGAACACCGGCACGATCAACGCGCCGGCAAGCCCGGCCAGCGCCGCGCCGAACGCAAAGGTTGCGCCGTAGATCAATGGTGTCGAGATGCCCGAGGCGCGCGCCAGCGCCGGGTTCTCCAGCGTGGCGCGGACCCGCAGCCCGAACGAGGTGCGCGCCAGCAGCAGGTAGCAGGCCCCCATCACCAGCAGCGTGATCACGATGATGGTGAAGCGCCAGGCCGAGATGTGCACCGAGCCAAGGTCGATCGACCCGCCGATCGGCTCCGGCACGGTGAGATAGAAGCCGCCGATCAAGCCGCGTACGCTTTCGCGGATGATGAGCCCAAGCGCGTAGGTGCCGAGCATCGCCACGATCGGCGCGGCGTAGAAGCGCCGGATGATCAGCGCCTCCAGCACGAAGCCGAGCGCGCCGACCACGAAGGGCGCCGCGATCATGCCGACCCAGACCGGGGCGCCATGGGCATAGGCCAGGTAGGTCACATAGGCCCCGAGCAGGACGAACTCGCCCTGCGCAAAGTTGAAGATGCCCATCATGCTGGCGATGATGCCGAGCCCGAGCACGACCAGCACGATGATCGCGCCGAAGCTCACGATCTCGAACACCGCGGCGAAGGTGCTAGCCATGGTGTTCGATCCCTCCGGCCTGCGACAAGCGGCGCCTCACATCTTCTTCCAGTCGCCGGCCTGCTCGAAGGCGTGCGCGGCGCGGTAGATGGTGCTCTCCTCGAACATCCGGCCGACCAGCATCAGCCCGACCGGCAGCCCGTCGACCATGCCGCACGGCAGCGACATCGCCGGGTGATGGGTGATGTCGAACGGCGCGGTGTTGGAGATCATCTCGAGCGCGCGCGCGACGTATTCCTCGCGGCTGGCATTGGCCTCGGGCAGTTTCGTCGCCTTCATCGGCGTGGTCGGCATCAGCAGCAGGTCGTAGTCCTTGAACGCCTTGTCGTAGGCCGCGGTGAGCCTTCGCGAGATGTTGAGCGCCTTGCCGTAGAAGCGCGGACCGAAATTGTTGTTGATGTAGGTGCCGAGCAGCATGAACAGCTTGGTGGTCTCGGACAGCGAATCCGCCTGGCGGCGCCAGCCGCGATGGAAGTCCATCAGCGAGGTCGAATAGAGGTCGCCGCGGCTGAGGCCGTAGCCGTCGCCGAACATCATGGTCTGGGTCAGGCCTTCGGTGCCGATCGGCGTCCAGATCGCGCCGCCCGCCATGTGCATCGGGATCGAGACATTCTCGACCGAGGCGCCGAGATCCTTGAAGCGCTTGGCCGCCTCGCGCACGCTTTCGTTCACCGCAGCTTCCGCGGTCGGCTGCTCAAAGCCTTCCTTGAGGATGCCGATCTTCATGCCCTTGACGCCCTTGCCGAGCGCCTTGGTGTAGTCCTCGACCTTCGGCGCCTTGATGCGCGGGTCATAGCCGTCGTCGCCGGCGAGTACTTCGAGCAGCAGCGCATTGTCTTCCACGGTCGCGGTCATCGGGCCGGTGTGGTCGACATAGATCTCGATCGGCATGATGCCGGTGTAGGGCACGAGGCCCCAGGTCGGCTTCATGCCGTAGGTGCCGCAGAACGAGGACGGCATCCGGATCGAGCCGCCCTGGTCGCCGCCGATCGCCATGTCGACCTCGCCGAGCGCGACCACGACGCCGGAGCCCGACGACGAGCCGCCGGCCGAATAGCCCATCTTGTGCGGATTGTGCACCGGCCCGTAGGAGCCGGTGTGGCTGCCGCCGGACAGGCAGAAGTGCTCGCAATGCACCTTGCCCTTGATCTCGGCGCCGGCGTCCAGCATCCGGGTCACGATGGTGGCGTCGAAGTCGGGCACATAGCCTTCCAATGTCGACGAGCCGTTGGTCATCGGCACGCCGGCCAGCATGATGTTGTCCTTCAGCGCCACCGTCTTGCCCTTGAGCTTGCCGGAGGCCGCGCCCTTCACCGTCGACTTGCGATACCAGGCGTTGTGCTTGTTCTCCTCCGGCGCCGGACGAGTGCCGGGCGTGCGCGGATACTTCACCTCGGGCAGTTCGTCCGGCATCTGGGCGACGAGATTGTAGGCATCGACCGAGCCCTGCATCAGGCCGCGGAACGAGGCCACGTCCTCATCGGTGAGTGACAGACCGCACTGCTCGGCGACGGCACGAAGTTGCGTTGGCGTGGGAAGGACGACGGTCACGGCGCTCTCCTGAAGCTTTTGATCCCTGGATGATCCCTCGGCACGGGGCTGGGCTGCGCGCTGACCCGCGCGAACCGCTCACCCCGTCGCTGTATTGAAAACGGAAATATTTTCCTTTTCAAGTATTATTTCGCGAAACGCTTGCCCGAGGGTGTTGCACCGCCACTCAGATCGCCTTGATCACCCTGAAGTCGAGGCCGTCGGCTTCGGCAAGATACATCGGCATCCTGGCATGGCCATTGCGCACCGTGATCGAACCGCGCGGACTGCGATAGACCAGATTGTCGGTCGCCGCGAGCAGTGGCCGGATGTCCAGCGTGCCGGCGCGGTTGGCGGCGGCCTCGAGCAGGCAGAAGCCTTCATAGGCGGACTCGCCGCACGACCCGATCGGCGGCGCGAACGGCCCGAACATCGCCCGATGGCGGTCCCTGAAATCGTCGCCGGCGTGCGAGCCGACCGAGGGAAAATAGCCGGAGGCGCAGAACAGGTTCTCGGTCTTGTCGGCGCCGATGCCGAGCAGCGACGTTTCGTCGACGCAGCTGGCATAGCGCAGAATGGTGCGGGCGAGCCCGGCCTCGGCGAAGGCGCGGTTGAAGGTCACGCTGTCGGTGCCGATCAGCGAGATCAGCACGACATCGGGCTTCGCCGCACGGATCCGCTCCAGCTGCGCCGCGTGATCGTCCTCGCCGACCGGCACGAACTCCTCGCCGACCACCGTGCCGCCGGTCTCCTTGATGTAGCGCTTCACCGCGCGGTGCGATTGCCACGGCCAGACATAATCGCTGCCGATCAGGTACCAGCGCGCGGCGCGCTTGGTCTCGGCGAGCCAATGGATCGACGGCCGGCTCTGCCAGCGCGGCGTCTCGCCGATCGCAATCACGCCCGGCGTCCGTTCGCCGCCCTCATAGACCGGCGTGTAGATGTAGGGGATCTTGCTGCGGGTGATGAGGTTACGCAGTGCGAGGCGCACCGCGCTGGTGTGCATGCCCATGATGAGATCGACGTCGTCGGACGCGATCGCCTGCTCGGCGCGGTCCAGGACTTCGTCGAGCGGTCCGCCGGCGTCGTAGACCTGGAACTCGATCTCGCGGCCGAGGATGCCGCCGCGCCGGTTGATCTCGCTAACTGCGAGCTGTGCGGTCGAGGTCGTGGCCGGCCCCCACATCCCCGGCGAACCGGAGCAGCAGACGAAGCCCGCGACCCGCAGCCGGTTGCGCGCGCCGCGCGGACCGAACCCGCTGCGATCCATCGGCGCAAGCGCGCGATCCGACGCCGCCGACGCCAGATTCCTGAACAACAGGGACGGCGGGAACGGGAGGTTTCTTGCGGTGACGTTGAGCGTCGAATGCACACCTGCTCCTGTCTGGCACCGCACCCTGGGACAAGCGCGGCGTCGGCCTCGCGGACGACGGTGCCAAGCTAGATCGTCTTGATCACATTGAAGTCGAGACCGTCGGCTTCGGCAAGATAGATCGGCATTTCGGCACGGCCGTCACGAATGGTGACGGTGCCGCGCGCACCGCTGTAGACGAGGTTGCGCGCCGCTGACGACAGCGGCCCTGTCGACAGCGAACGGGCCCGGTTGGCCGCCGCTTCGAGGAAGCGCATCCCCTCGTAGTTCGACTGCCCGACCGAGCCGATCGGCGGCGCGTGCGCCCCGAACATCGCGCGGTAGCTGGTCTGGAATTCGTCATTGGCGCGCGAGTCGACGCAGCCGAAATAGCCGGAGGCGCAGAACAGGTTCTCCGTCGCGTCCGGCCCGATGCCGAGCAGCACCGTCTCGTCCATCGCGCCCGCATAGCGCAGCGTGGTGGCGGCGAGGCCCGCCTCGGCGAAGGCGCGGTTGAAGGTGATGCTGTCGGTCCCGATCAGGGTGATCAACACGACATCGGGCTTGGCGGCGCGGATCCGCGCCAGATGCGGCTCGTGATCGTCCTCGCCGAGCGGAACGAACTCCTCGCCGACCACCTGGCCGCCGGCCTCCTTGATGTAGCGCTTCACCGCGCGATGCGATTGCCAGGGCCAGACATAGTCGCTGCCGATCAGGTACCAGCGCCGCGCCTTCTTCACCTCGGTGAGCCAGTGGATCGCCGGCCGGCTTTCGGCCCGCGGCGTCTCGCCGATCGCCATCACGCCGGGGGTCCGCTCGCCGCCCTCATAGACCGGCGTGTAAACATAGGGGATGCGGCCGGCCGTGACCTTGCGCAGCGCGAGGCGCACCGCGGAGATATGCGAGCCCATGATGACGTCGATCTCGTCATAGGCGATCGCCCGCTCGGCGCGGCGCACGACCTCGTCGATGGGCCCGCCGGCGTCGTACATCGACAATTCGACCTCGCGGCCGCGGATGCCGCCGCGCCGGTTGATCTCGGCGACCGCGAGCATGACGCTGTTGGCGGAGATCGGCCCCCAGATTCCCGGGGCGCCGGAGAAGGTGATGAAATTGCCGATCCGAAGCTTGCTGTCGGTACCACCGCGGCGCGAGGAGCCCGGCTTGACGGTCAAAGCGAGATCGGCCGCGCAGGACGACGGGCTTCGAAACAGGTGCGGCGGCGCGACGGGCAAGCCGCCATACGCCTGGTAAGAGACCGTCGAGAGCACGCCAACTCCTGTCTGGGAAGCAATACGCAACGCAGCCAGCGGGCGGTCACGGCATCCGCCCCTTGGTTGGGGGAATATCCTAGGGGAAAATATTGAATATTCAACAATTGAAGTGCATATAGAAACGGCATGCGTTGCCGGACATTCATTCACCGGGTCAGGAACCAGGTCTCACGCCGTGGCTAAACCGCCGAAAGAAAACTCCCCGATCACCGAACACCTCACCTACCTGCTCGCGCAAGCCAACCGGGAGATCAACCGGCAGTTGGAGACGCGGCTGGCTAAGGAAGGCGTGCCGGTCGAGCAGTGGCGCATCCTCAAAGTGCTGTCCGACGGCAACGGCCACTCGATGGGCGAGCTTGCGGACGCCGTGCTGCTCAACCATCCGACGCTGACCAAGATGATCGACCGCATGGTGTCGGACGCGCTGGTCTACCGCGTGCAGGACCCGAAGGATCGCCGCAAGGTCTTGATGTTCGTCTCCGACCGCGGCAAGGCGCTGTGCCGGCGTCTGAACTCGCTGGCGGTGAGCCAGGAGGCGCACATCGTCGAGAGCTATGGTGACAAGTCGACCACCGAGCTCAAGCGCCTGCTGGAAAGCCTGATCGGCAGCGCCAACTAAGGCCGCGCCGGCCGGGCGCCGCCACGATCGAAATCATCGAAAAAAACGGCAGGGAAATGTCGGGATATGGCTGACCGGTGCGTCCTCTGGGCGCGCCGGTGGCGCAGCCTTCGCGCCTGGGCGCTTTAGGTCCACCCGATCGACAAACTAGCGAGGACATCCCGTCATGCCTTCGATCACACCGTTCCTCTGGCTCGACAACAACGTCCGCGATGCCGTCGCCTTCTACAAATCGGTGTTCCCGAACGCCGAGATCGAGACCGTCAGCGACTTCATGGCGAGCTTCGAACTCGAGGGGCAGCGGTTCTACGCGCTCAATGGCGGGCCGCAGTACAAGTTCAACGAGGCGGTGTCGTTCTTCCTCAGCGTCGAGACCCAGCAGCAGGTGGATTACTTCTGGGAGAAGCTCACCGACGGCGGCCAGGAATCGCGCTGCGGCTGGCTCAAGGACCGCTTCGGCCTGTCCTGGCAGGTGATCCCGACCGCGCTGAGCCGCTACCTCGGCGACCCCGATCGGAAGGCCGCGGACCGCGTCATGCAGGCGATGCTGAAGATGCAGAAGATCGTGATCGCCGACCTCGACAGGGCGTACGCGGGCTGAGAGCTGCCGACGATCTGGAGCAGCCCCTAGCCTGATCCGGCATCTGAGCGCGCTTCCTTCGAAGCACGCTCAGTGTTCGATCGGCCGCGCTAAACCCCTTCGGCTTGCCTGGACGGGTCGACACTGACATTGCGCCGAAGAAATCCCAAGACATCGGCCTCGGCGATCGGCGGTGAATAGAAATAGCCCTGCACCGTGAGGCGCCCGAGCTCTTTCAACACGTCCAGTTCCTGCTGAGTCTCCACACCTTCGATGACGCAATCGAGACCCATGTCGCGGCTGAGCGCCAACAGCGATTTGACGATTTTGTAGCTCGCGGGATTCTCGTTCAGATTGGTGACGAAACTTCGGTCGATCTTGATCTTTGTCAGCGGGAGCGCATGCAGGCGAGACAGGCTCGAATATCCGGTTCCAAAGTCATCGAGCGAGATTCCGCAGCCAAGCAGCCGCAGCAACTCAACCGAGTTGCGGACCTCCTCGAAGTCATGCGTGAACGCGGTCTCGGTGATTTCGAGGTCGATCCTGTTCGGCGGAAACCCGCTGTTGCGAATGATGCTGACGATGGCCAACGTGTTCCGGGACGAATTGAGGTCATGGGCTGAAAGATTGAATGAGAGCCGGATATCGCTCGACCAGCGGGCCGCCGCCGCCAACGCCTTCCGAAGCAGCGGCTTGGTCAACAAGTCGATGATGCCTGCCCGCTCGGCGACCGGGATGAACTGCGCCGGGGGAATTTTGCCGAGGATCGGGCTGGTCCAGCGCGCCAGCGCTTCAAAGCCAACCGTCGCTTGCGATCGAATGTCGACGATGGGTTGAAACAGGACTGTCAGCTCCTCATCAAAGTCAGCCAGCTTCAGGGCTTGCTCAATGCGGGCGTCACGATTGATCTGCGCTTCATGGCTCGAGGAAAACAGCACCGCTTCACCACGTTTGGCGCCCTTGCCATGATAAAGAGCGTAGTCGGCACGCTCGAACAACTGCTCTACGGAGGATGCCATCTCCGGATAAACTCCGATCCCTATCGATCCGGAGATCTTCACGGTTGCTTCGGGCAGAACGAAAGGCAATCGCAGCGATTGCGCAAGCTGGTCTGCTTGTGCGACAAGCGCTTCGTCCTTCGGCGCGTTGGCGACGACATACGCAAATTCATCTCCGCCGAGGCGCGCCAAGAATACATCCCGGTCGGACGCACATTGATCGGAAAGCCGCCTGGCAACCTCGATCAGCAACCGATCGCCGACCGCGTGACCATAAAGGTCATTGACCGGCTTGAATCCATCCAGGTCGATAATTGCAAGGGCGACACGCGATTGATCCGACGAAGCGTCCTGCAGCACGTCCCCAATGCGACTGAAAAATGCCCGCCGGTTCGGCAGATCGGTGAGACTGTCTAGATTCGCGAGGCGCAAATTCTCGTTGCCGAGCAACTCCGCCCGCGCCTGCGCTTCGACCATCCGGGTAAAGTCACGATATTGAATCGATATGACAATAACGATAGCGACCGTCACCAGCGTGAAATTGACTGCCATGCTGACGAAAACGGGAACCCCAGTCGACGCAAAGAACACCACGAAGGGAAGGCTGACGGTGAGCGCGACAGTCACTGCCGCCGAACGCGAATGAATCAGGCACACCATGCTGCTGAGCATCACGATGGTCTCGAACAGGCCGACAAAGGCTTGCTCGTACGCGTCACCATACGGGAACAGGGCAAATCCCCACGCAGCGAACGCCAAGCCGAGAATGGCGGCCAGCAAGTTCGTCCGTCGCAGCTCACGAAGCGCTCGCTCGTCGGTCAGCGCGAGCTCTCGCTTACGCCACCACACGACCAGCCTGACGCAACAAACGACGCTGAGCAACAAGGCAACACCGAGCGTCAGCCAATCGGGCGCTTTCCCGATAAAGTTGGATGAGACGACCCATGCGTTTGCAACAAGGATGAAGTAGAGCAACGGAACCAATCGCGAGAGCGCCGCGAGTTGCGCACGGAGCAAGCCTGGCTTTCCGCTGTCGACCGACAGGAGCCCGACCGCCGCAGATAGCCCCTTCCTTACGACCATCACGCATGCCTTGCGCGTGCCGGCAAACCGAGAACCGCACAAACGCAGCATTCTGACTTGCGACGATTCCAACACGCTGAAGCCCCCTCTCACGCCAACAAAACTGGCCGCAGATGGGTGAGTTGAGGCGAACCGATCTCGGCGATTTTCACTGCCACGCCGATTTTCCCCGAGCGTCGCGTCGTTCGCCTCACCTACCCGCCAATTGCCTCAATAGAATCCGGACGAAGACAACGACAATCACACCCACTCTGTCGCTGACGCACACGCACCAAGCTGACAGCACGCCAGAATCGCTAGCCACCAATCAGGCGACTGACATTGTATTTCGCACGCTCTACCTCGAGGCACGCAACGGCGATCCTCAAGGCCAGCTCCTGACGACGCTCCTCGTCTGCCAACGTCTCAAGCAACGGATTTATTTCCTGCAGCGCGCCCTCCAGGAGGCCAATCACCCCGGTCAATCTGGCCCGCAGTTGACCACCGGCATCGGCGGCGTTTGCGCCCTCCGCCGCCAATCGCCGTTGGTTGCCGCACTCGGGATTGTCGGGCCCCGCGGCATCTGGCATCGAACCGCTGTTCACCGCGATCGGTGGCGCTTTGCGTGGGAAAATCAAGATATTCTCCATGATTAGACACTCCAGGTCAGGCAGGTCCCGACCAGCCGACGATCGTATCGGGAGCCCCTTCAATGCGTCCGCTCAGCCTCGCCCGCTTTCAGCGGCAGACACCTCCGCAGACCGGCTCGGCCGATTAGCCCAGCGCCGCCGCTTCGGACGCCGCACGCTGCATACTCGACGACATCTCCTTTGTGACCACGCTCTGCTCTTCGACCGCGGCGGCAGTTGACGTCACGTACTCGCTGACATGCTGGATGGCTGAGCGGATCGTTCTCAGCGCCTCGACCACATCGTTCGAAATTCCATTGAGACTTTCGATCTCCTGGTTGATCTTGTCGGTCGCCTGCTTTGCCTGATTGGCAAGATTCTTCACCTCGGCCGCCACGACCGCAAAGCCCCGCCCCGCCTCTCCGGCGCGAGCCGACTCGATCGTTGCGTTGAGCGCCAGCAGATTGATCTGGCCGGTGATCTCGTGAATCATCTGCACGATCCCGCTCATCGATTGAGCCGCTTCGGTCAGGCGTTGCGCCTGCTTGTCCGCCCCCTCGACATGTCCGACAGCCGTCATCGTCGTTTCCCGCGACTTGGACATAGCGGACGAAATCTCCTGGACCGATGCGTTGAGCTCCTCCGCGCCCGCCGCGACCGACTCCATCATCCCGCGGACATGCTCGCTCTTTCTCCGCGCGATCACTTGCGCCGTGACGTCGGAAGCGTACTTCACGACCTTGAACGCTTTGCCATTCAGATCGAGAATTGGATTGTACGACGCCTGTATCCAGACCTCGCGACCGCCCTTCCCGAGCCGGAGATACTCTCCGGCCTGATAGCAGCCGTCCCGCAATGACTTCCAGAATGCCCGATAGTCCTCGCTGCCGCTGTCAGCCGGCGCAACGAAGATCGAGTGATGCCTCCCCTGGATCTCGTGAAGGGAGTAGCCCAATGCATTCAGAAAATTTTCGTTGGCCGTGATGACCGTGCCATCCATGTTGAACTCGATGACCGCCTCGGACTTTCCGATGGCAGAAATCTGCCCGGCGAAATCGGCGGCCTTGAGCCGTTGTTCGGTTATGTCGGTCGCGAACTTGACCACCTTGATCGGCTTGCCCTGGTCATCGAGAATCGGATTGTACGATGCGAGAATCCAGACTTCGCGGCCTCCGTTGCCGATACGCTTGTATTCGCCGGATTGATATTCGCCGCGCGTCAAGCGTGACCAGAACTCTCGATACGCCGATCCGTCGCGCTCGTCCGGCGCAACGAACATGCGGTGATGCTGCCCCCTGATATCGGCGAGCGAGTAGCCGAGCGCCCCGAGAAAATTCTCGTTGGCCGTGACGATGGTGCCATCGAGTTCGAATTCGATGACGGCCTGCGTGCGATTGATCGCGGCAAGCTTGCCGGCCGCATCCAGATTGCGGGCCTTCGCCCGCGTGACGTCGGTCGCGAACTTGACCACCTTGAACGGCCTGCCCTGCTTGTCGACGATCGGATTGTAGGACGCCTGAATCCATATTTCGCGACCGCCCTTTGCAACACGCCTGAACTCCGCCGATCGCAACTCTCCACGGCCGAGCGCTGCCCAGAATTCGCGATACTCGACAGTGTCCCGCTCTGACGCGTCGACGAACATGCTGTGATGCTTCCCGCGGATTTCCTCCAGCGAATAGCCGACGGCGTCGAGAAAATTACGATTCGCCGTGATGATCGTGCCATCCACGTTGAACTCGATCACGGCTTGAGACCGATCGAGCGCATCGATCAGGGCTTGCGCGTCCGCACGCTCTTTGCGACCAAACATTGATGTCCTCCTGATTGGATTGGCCAACGATTCGCGATGAAATTCAGGCCTTCGAGACCGCCGCGCCGTTGGAAATGTTGACTAGGATGGCCTCTCGGAAACCACGGGTTTCAATCACCGGTACGTGCGGATCGCCGACAGCGAACGGAGCGTCCTGTCGATCCTTTGAATATCGGATGCCACGATCAGCAGGCTCACGAATGCCGCATCCTGCTCCTGCAGCGACATTCCACCCTGTGCGACGGAACCATCCAGGCCGGCGCGAAACCGGCCCAGCTCTTGCCTCTGGCGTTCGAGCAATTGACTGAGCCGAAGATAGATCGAGTCGGCACCGGGCAACTGCGACTCCGAATCAGCCGGTTCGGACAGCTGCATCCGCCTCGCGCGGAATCTGACGACATTCTCTGGCACGCGTACGGTTCCATTTCTTCGTGACCACGTAACCGCGTCAAGCCTCGCGGAGTTAGATTCATCTACCGCCGAGAGCTTAACGGAGCTGCTGCCCTGTTCGCGTCAAACTGAACCAGATCGCGCCAAGGCTCGCGCGTCGCACCACTCCTGCGCCAACCAACAGATGCGACATGCAAGCCCGTTAGCGCCACGAAGGACCGGTTCGTGCCACGACGAAAGGTTCCAGCTTGATCGATCGAGCGTCATGGCGTCGAATCACCTGAGCACCATGCATCGAGAAGCGATGTGATCGTCGCGCGATCGCGAACGACTCTGGAAATCTGCCGAAGCACCGGCACGGACGCAGCGTTGCACTCACATGAACCGGAACTCACGGCGTCGGAAGACGCTGGCGCGATCGCGTCTTGATCGCACCGCGTGATTTATTTTCGTTAAGTCGCGGCAACACAAGCTCAATTTTCGGCGAATATGCACGAGCGCGGCGCGTCGACATCATGCTTCGCAATGACGAACGCGATCCGGGTCAGACCTGCTTCATTTCAAACTCTGCTCAGCCCTCTCGCGATGACACGGCGCGAACCAGCGGAGGGACGAATGCGGCTTGACAGCTGTCCTGATTTACCGAACAGATGCCGGAGGCTCATTTGATATTGATCGACTGGTTGGATAGACGCGAAGCCGCAGCGAAGGCGACGACAATGGTCTGAGCAGCGCCAGTGGATGTTCCGTGAATATTTGGTATTCGGCATTTGCCGAACGAACATTTGCAGGGCTGCTCTTGGATGAATAAAGACGACGACCGTCACGATCTCATTCTTGATCGACCCGACGGTTTCTTTGTGCACGACGCGCAGGGCCGATTTCTCGATATCAACGAACAGTCGTCAATCGATCTCGGCTATTCGCGCGAAGAACTCCTGGCGATGACCATCAACGATATCTCGATCGGAGCGACCCCTGCCGAGAACGCGGTGAAGTGGGGAAATGCAGAGCCAGGAATGGCGATGACCTTCCGCGAGATCGCGGTCAGACGAGACGGCTCGAGTTATCCGGTCGAGATCAGCGTCACGTGCCAGATGATGCAAAACCGAAAGGTATTTGTCGGGCTGGCTCGCCGGGTCAACGACCAAGTCCTGCAGCCCGACACCGCCCCCGCCCTACGAGGCTCGTTGTTCGAATTGTCTTCGTTGCAGCAACAAAGGCATTTGCTCGATCGCTTTCAAGTTCTTGCAACCGACATGGATCGGCTCAAACGGTCGGCGCTGGCAGTCTTCGGCGTCAGAGAGTTGCACGTGTCTTCAGCCCCATTCGAGGTGCGGGCCAGTGTCGTTTCGCTCAACGAACTCGGCCTGGTGTATGTGGCGACAACGACCGACTTCACGTGCAGCTTCCCCGAAGAGGCGCATTTTCGTTTGCAGTTTGCGATTAGTGGTAGCGGCACGACAGCAACGGCAGACGCATTCGCCGAAATCGACGAGCAGCGCGCATGTATCCTCCCGCCGGGGCAACACTCTGAACTTCACTTGCGCGGCGGCCACCGACGTCTCGCGCTACGAATTGCTCCTGACGCGTTCAAACGCAAGTTGAGCGCCTTGATGGGCGGAATGCCAAGCGGCGAGCTCGTTTTTGAGCCGTCGCTGGACATGACACTCGAGCGCTCGCAGCGCTTGCTGCAGACGACACTGTTTCTCGCCGAGACCGTGAACTGGTCGTCGTCAGCGAAGGTTCCTTCGCTTGCGTTGCGCGAGCTGGAGCAGGCGGTCATCGTTGCGGCTCTCGAGGCCGGCCGACACTCGCATAGTCGCTTTCTGCAGGGCGCGGCTGCCGCTGCGGCGCCTCATCACGTTCGGAAGGCCGAGGAATATATCGAAGCCAATTGGTCTCGCTTGGTTCCGATCGAAGAACTCGTTGCGGTCGCGGGCGTTGGAGCGAGGACGCTTTTTCGTTCGTTCAGCCAATTTCGCGGCCGCTCGCCCATGCAGTTTGCCAGACTGGTCCGCCTGCAACGGGCGCGCGAGCTGCTTTCGGCACCCACTTCGGAGACCACGGTTATCGGGACCGCCCTGGCTTGCGGCTACTCCAATGCAAGTCATTTTGCACGGCATTATTTCGAGGCCTTTGGCGAGCGTCCGTCGCAGACGCTGGCGCGACACAGCTGAACATCGGTCGGTCCGGCCAATTCCAACGACGTCGGTGCGAAGCGGTCTTCCGAAGAGACCATGCGCAAAAGGCTAAAGTGCATCGCGCACTAAAGCGCGATGAGATTTGGTTGAATCATCATCGCGCTTTAGACCTTTGTTTGAGCATGATCTCTTCGGAAAACCGCTTCGCACTTTTCCGGATCATGCTTTAGCCGGTGCAGCGACAGATCGTGGGATGGGCCAAGCGAAGCATGCCCACCGTCGAAAGCAACGCAAGACGTGGTGGACATGCTTTCGCTTTGCCCACCCTCCAATCGCGACGATCGCAGCCGATTACGCGTACCTGCCGTGGCAGTGCTTGTATTTTCAACGGAAGTGAAATTGTGGAGTCGTTTCAACGAAGTACGAACCCTATGGTTTGCCCTGTCAATCTTTTGTCAAACGGCCTGCCTTTTCTTCAGTGCATCGTGTGCTGCTGATGCGCTCCAGCGTTGTCAGAGTCTCTGATGCGTTTCGTGGTGGGACCAGTGCTTCGGGACACCTAACTGCTTTGGACGCATCGTCGGGCTTCGTCGTGAGCTGCTGGGCTAAATGTACTGTTGCGTTGCTCCGATAGCGATCTGGATTTTCACAGGTGAAATTGGCTTCGGGGGCATTCGACCGGACACGTCGTGCCGGTGGTGATGTCGATGAGCTGACGCAGCGGCCACGGCGCTTGAAATGCCAATAGACAAAGCGGGCGATAGATTAAGGCCTCAGATGAAATTAAGTTTTCGTAATGCGGCAATTGCCGGCGTCGTCGAGAGCTAAATACCAAGACTCTCCCTACAGCAAATCTCGGGTGCCAAACCTGTCGAGTTCGCAGCAAGCGAATGGAGTTCAGTGAGGACATCACGCCAAACGAGATTGGACGAGTCGCAAGCTACTGATGACACGTTGTCGGTGGCATGATGAGGGCGACGCCGCAACCTACTGCGACCCTCGAGCCGCACAGCTTCGGCCAAATGGGGCTGTGTTTGCTAGCGCTGACGAACAGGACGTAAAAGGGAGACCGCTCAGCCACCCCTTACCGAAGAGTGTCCGCATTTGGCGTGTGTGACGGGGCTATATGCAAGCTTCCACGATCATGCTTTGGCCTGCTCGGCTGAAGTGTGATTGAAGGCAACTGCAAGATTGGACTTAGGTACTTTGGAATTGTCCTCGTGATTGTTCACCCAATCAGTGGACACGAGCGCAGCGAGTATCGTCCGCAAGGACGATTGCATTTGATTCTATGGTTTCAGGCTGAACCATCATGCTGCGGCATTGGCAGCTAATTGATCCGGCCGTCGACGATACGAAATGATCCAGTTAAGGGAGAAATGGAGCTGGGGGTCCTACATAGCGCTGGACTCGAAAGATCAAACACCAGGAATCACCGCCCGCCGAGGGGTTTCCTTTCGTGAGGGTCAAAACGGTTTTGCGGTTTTATTATACCCCTCAAGCTGATAGTTGGTCAGAACTTCTTAGGCAACGTGTAAATCGCTGATCTAATGGCAGAAATTGGCATCACGATTTCTTGAGCTGCATTGCGGAGATGGTCTGTAGACGCCTCCCAAAAGGCGCTAGGAGCGTCGCCCATGCGGCAATCCTGAAAAGCGTCAAAAAACCGATTCGAAAAAGCTAGATCGCAACTGGTTGCGTTTTTGCTGATTTACAGAACTGCCGTCTGATTGCCAAACACTCAAAGCGAGATAGGTTTCTCGTCGCAAGGACGCCCGAGCGATGGAGAAGCCTATGGAATAGCCGAGCGAAACAACAAAGTCTGAGCTGAGGCACGGCCGCCCGTCCCTCAGCTCAGCCTTCTAAACCAACTAACTAAGTCGGTCGTTAGCGACGGAAACACAATTCCGCCGTGCGCTATCGGCCGGCATCAAACACCTGAGCAAACGGAAACATATGCGACGAGAGGAGCACGATAATGACCGACAACGTGATCAATATTGACGATGCCCGAGAGTTGCGGGAGCTGGGTCTGCCAATCCTGCCCATTGTGGACAAGGAGTTTTCCCACCGAGCGATGAAGCTCTTTGCGAAGGCGGAGCAGGCAAGGATCAAATTCTACAGGACTTTTGTTGACTACTGCAAAACAGCCGAGCCGACCGAACGAGGTTACAACCGTATAAGAAAAGCACTCGATAAGGTGTTATCGGTCCGCAATCAGGCCGCAACATACACGTCAGCTGACGATAGCGAAGCTCAGGCGCTTCAAAGCCTCCTGACAGAGCCGATGACCTCATTCTTGGCTTTCTGGGCAGAGACGCTGGAAAGGTTCGAGGAGGAGGGCCAGGCGGTCACGGTCCACGTCACACGAGAGATGTTTGATGGGTGGTCCGTGGGCGAAACCGCAACTCCATAAGCGGCAACAACCCGAGCGGACCAAGACATTCGCAGCAAACGCAGGAACGCTCTGCCCGGAACTTCTATCTAAAATAGTAGTATCGAACATGCTCGCACAACGAGACTATGACTTCGTGGAGAGGCCAGGAATGAACGTGATAGGTGAACTCAAAGGTGATCTCTTGATCCTCACGATCGACATTTCGGCCAAAGCTCGCAAGCTGGCTAGGCCGTCTTCGACTGGGAAAACCAAGCTTATCGCTACCACGAACGGATTCATCAACTATGGCGCCATGAAGGTGTCGCTCAACGCCACGGTTCCTTTGAAGTGACTGAAACGAAACTGGACGTCTGATGCCTGCCGTTGTCGCTAATGGGACGGCGCTTTCGCTAAGCTCTTGGAGAATCCATTGACTAGATGAAACGTCATTTCTGGCAGCGGCGGAGCTTCGCCCGACGACTGCGGGAACTGAAGGCTATTACACCGCACTAAGCTAACCCAAACAGGAAACTAGATATGACCGGAAATCACGATTCTGGCGACGGCGGAGCTTTGCCTGGGCTGCACGATAACTCCGATATCGAAGCGAGGCTCAGCTACTTCATTCAAGGCTACTACGAATTCACCAAGGACGCCGCAGACATATACATTCGAAAATGCCAACTGGTTCTCGAAGCTGAAGAGGAACTCCCCGTTGAAGCGGTCCAGCGGTTCTTCGACCGAATTCGGTTGCCACGCAATTCGGCGACTTATCGGAAAGTGAGAAAAATCGCAGAGGCTGGCGACCGTTTGCTGAAGGTTGCAGACCGACTGCCCGATTCGTGGACGACCCTTTACCAGCTTGCAAAATTGCAACCTCAGGAATTCGACGAACTGGTCCAAAACGACGCTTTGCATGTCGGCATAACGGCCGCTGATTTGCGGACAGCTACCGCTAGCGGTTCCGACAAGCCGAAATTCATCATCAAGGTTGACGGGTCCAGTCTGAGCCACGGCGAGCAAACGCAGCTCTATCGGGAGATCAAGGAGTCTGCTGACAAGTACGGTGCGACCGTCAGCGCACCCGAGTTTGACGAAACCGAGCATGAGGATGAAAGTCAATGAGTGGAGATAACAGCGAGCGTAGCCTTCTATCGGAGCGCCTTCGTCCGCAATGCTTTTGCGACCTGACGCTGCCGCCAGCCACCAGTGAAAGGCTTCAACGTATGATCGAGGAGAAACGTCCGATGAATATGATCTTCCATGGTCCTCCAGGAACAGGGAAGACGTCGGCCGCTCGGATCTTTCTGCGGAAGTGGGATGCGTTTGATGTGATGCAGATCAATGGTTCGTCGCAAACTGGGATTGATTTCATGCGAGAGCGGGTCGAGGGCTTTGCTCGATCTCCCTTTTCCATGACCGACGACTTGCGGATATGTTTCATCGACGAAGCTGACTATCTTTCGGCGAGCGCTCAAGCTTCTTTGCGAGTGTTGATCGAGCAAAACGAGCACAGATGTCGTTTCATCTTTGCGGCAAATAGACTTGAGAAAATCGCAGACCCGCTGAAATCTAGGCTTCACGGCGTCAGCTTCTTGACCCCCGCTGCTAGTCGGCCCTCAGTGCTGCTCCGGCTAGGGACAGGTTGTCCGAACGTCTTGCCGAACTAGGCGTCAAATTTGACCCCGTCCGTTTAGACGAAATCGTGACGCTGTATTTTCCGGATCTCAGGCGAATAGCGAATGGCCTAGAGTTTGAATTCGAGACCCAACCAAGAGATACGTTCCAAATGGAACGCTGAGCGATGTGGTCCAACCCGCCTTCTTGAGATGGGCGTCTTGGGTACACAAAGCAATCGGCCGAGGATGGCCCCCTCGGCCGATCACAGGACGGGGTATCACCTTCTCGGATTCTTGGTTCGAGGAAGAGCGCTGATCCATTTCTTTTTTCGGCCCAGTAGTCTCAACCTCCACAATAAATATTGGCGGGCATTGTCGCTGACGATTTCGAGGGTGCTGTGTCGGCCTATTAGACTGAATTGGTCATCGGTCGCCCGTGCGACGAAGTAATCGTTGCGGGTGCAGCGATGATAGAGAGCGTAACGAATATCAGCGAGTTGCTGAAATGAAAGCGGCGCATTGTGTTTCAGCCAAAGCTCGATGTCCTCATCAGGCGGAAATTTTGGCGGCTCTGATTTTTGACACCTCGTTACGGTAGGAAACCAAGTGCGACCATTGTCGTCGGCTAAAATGCCGGGCTCAAAGTTTGAAATCGTATTTTCTTGCATATTCTAACTCCGTTAAAAGCAGGCACGCCAAAGGGGCGTGCCTCAGGGTTATTTATGCAGATTTTAAACTCACCTTTTTCAGCTGATTCTGCTTCATTCCGGCTCGACAGTGCGAACGACGGCTGTAGATCGACTCCTGCTTAGTCCAATTCGAAAGCAGGAGCACACGATGTCGTCCCCTATCTTGAAGTCCCTTACTTTCGTGCCGCAGCCCAAGCCCAGCTCAGACCCACTGATCATGAAGCGGGAACGCATGGTGTCCCGTTTGGAAGACCAGAAGAAGTTGCTCGCCGATCCCCTATACCAGCGACGCATCAAGCGCTGGGAGAAGAAAGAGGGCGGCGAGAAGGTGCTGGTCGAGAAGCCCCTGCGCACCAGTAAGTGGTGGCAGCAGGATCAGAGCGGTGCCTGCGTGATGACCGTGAAGGTCGGATCGAAGCGCATCGAGTTCGAGAAGGGTAAGGCAGCAATTGCCGTTGGCTCATTGGACAAGCTGCCCGCCGTGATCGATGCGCTGATCAAGGCGGTGCGAGCTGGCGAGCTTGATTCTCAGCTAAGCGAAACGAGCAAGTCGGCTCGTCCGGTGCCGCCCCGTAGGGCTGCCTAACGTCCAGTCGATTCCACGGATAGACTTTCGAGAGTCTTCCACCGAAATTGCCAATCTGGCAGTTGCATAGCCAGTCAGGTTCTATATCTGTTCTTGGTCGGGTGCCTGACTGGTTACGCCTAGAGGATAACGAAACTTACATTCAATGAGCACTGCTGTTCAAAAGGGATTCGTCTTTCATGAGGCACGCTTCAATGCTGCTGATTTCCTAGCGAAAAAAAATAGTGCTCGTCCCGTCTACAAGACTGACCTAGGTGCCCTTTTCGAGGGAGACTGCCTCGATGTGCTGCCGCTTCTGAGAGACGAATGCGTTGATACCGTATTTGCGGACCCGCCGTTCAACCTCAACAAGCAATATGGGAGCCGCTCCAACGACAATCGATCCTCCGAAGAGTATCTGAATTGGTGCTACGCTTGGATTGAAGAATGTGTACGGGTCCTCAAGCCAGGCGGGTCCTTATTCATCTACAATATTCCTCGCTGGAACATATTGATCGGCGCCTACCTGATGAATCGGGGGCTCGACTTCCGACACGACATTGCTGTGGACTTCAAAAGCTCTCTCCCAATTCCTGGGCGTCTTTATCCAAGTCACTACAGCCTTCTGTATTTTTCCAAGGGCAAGCCCAAGACCTTCAGAAAAATTAGAACTCCCATCGAGTTATGCCGGCACTGCGGTAAGGAGATCAGAGACTACGGGGGGCATCGACACGCCATGCACCCGAACGGGGTAAACCTAAAAGACGTGTGGACCGACATCCCCCCTGTTCGCCACTGGAAATTCAAATCAAAGAACCGGAGAGCCAATGCGCTGTCTACTCGGCTGGTAGATCGAGTAGTGGAGCTATCCACCCGTGCGGGAGACGTCGTCCTTGACCCCTTCGGTGGCAGTGGAACTACCTTCGCAGTTTGCGAAAAGAAGCACCGCCGTTGGCTTGGCATCGAGTTGGATTTTTGTGATGTAATTGTCGACCGGCTGGAAGATGCGGAAATCAAACATCACCGCAACGACGATCACGTTGAGGATTAATCAACCGGCTTAAGTTTGATATGCCCCCTGATGTCTGAATATTGATCGTACAGGACTGAATCGATCCTTTCTTGCTTCCCAGTAGCATTCATCTCGTAGAGAGAGCCGTCCTCGGCGAGGTACTTTGCATTCGCATCGAACCGATCCGGCGCAAAGCCGATCTCCCACAATGGGATTGTGACAGCCTCGCTAAAATTGCGCCTGTCCAATTCCTGGAAACTGCCGTTGCGATTCGAGACAGGCCATATGCGGGCAGCGCAATTTGCTTTGTCATTCGAAGTAATGAAGATGCCGAGATCGAGCGCCTTCTCTTTGAAAAGATAGTCCAACTTCATTGCTGCTCGAAACGAACTTGCAATATTCCCCGTTTCAAACTCCACGCCGCACCGAAAAGTGGTCTTGGCATCACTACGACTGAAGAAATGTTCCAAACCCTTGAGCGCCGGGATCAACCCAGGCGACGCTCGAAGACAATAACTCTGATGGATTGACGTTGCGATTGGACCCGCTGATGCTCCCGAGAGCTTTTCATAGGCCTGCAACAGCTCAATAAGGCGGCTCGCTTCCAAGCGGTAGAGTGCGAACTCGTCTTCGACCTCAAGGTATCCGTCGATTTCTTGATCAAGGATCGTCTTGTCAGTGGCCCAACCGAGCTCCCGTAACTTTGACTGGAAGCGCCCCGTAATAAACTTTGCCGAGTTGGTTACGGAGGGCTTTGCCTTGCCCGCAGGATTTTTCCAGTACCAGGCGCTATCGTTCACAACGAAATCTTCGTTTGAACTCTTCACATAGCGCAGAGCTATCTGCACGTCGCTGGACAGACGCTTCTCTGTTTGTGAGTTACCAATCGAGGAAGTCTTTCGGAAGAAGATTTGCACAAAATGCCTCTCGCCCAATCCAAGGCGAGGAATATCATCCTTTTTATCAATTTGAAACCTATGGAAAACGGCTACTTATCAGCTTGATTCTTCCGTCCACGTCTGATGTCGTTTGGTACAATCAGAGATAGAGGTCGCCATTGACCGCCAAGACAATCGTCTTTTTCAATAATAAAGGCGGCGTTGGGAAGACGACCCTAGCCTGCAACGTCGTTTCTTACCTGAACATGCACCTCGGCAAGAGGGTGCTGCTAGTGGATGGTGATCCGCAATGCAATGCAACTCAGTCGGTCCTCGAGGAGGATCTGCTGGGTGAAATCTACTGGGATCGTTTCAGCGCTCGAAAGACGCTTTATCACTACCTTAAACCACTAGAGCGAGGCGAGCCTTCGATCGAAGGGACATTCGAGCCCGTGAGGTCATCAGAAAACGCTTACAAGACCGACCTAATCGCAGGGCATCCCAATATGTCCCTTGTTGAAGATCGGCTCAGTCAAGCTTGGAGCGATCTGCAAGGCGCCGATCCGATCCGGGGCTATAGAATCAGCAACTGGATGTCGCAGTTGCTTCATTCAATCGGCGACCGATATGACCTCATTGTTTTCGATGTTGGTCCGTCGCTCGGCGCCCTAAATCGTACAATTCTGTTGAGCTGTGATTACATCGTCACGCCATTCGGGTCCGACATTTTCAGCCTCTTGGGCATCCGGAATATCTCCGCATGGATCAAGAGTTGGTCGGATGACTATGAGAGAGCTGTCGCTAATCTCAAGCGAAAGAACGAGACGATACTGAGCGAATTTTCTGGAATCGTGGACACGAGTGTAAAATTTCGTTTGGCCGGATATTCAGTTCAGCAGTATGTCAAACGAAAATTCAAAGAAAAGGCCCGTCCGGTAAAGGCTTATGACGAAATAATTCAAGATATCCCTGAGACGGTGCAAGAAAGCCTCGGCGCCTTTATACCTGACTTTTTGAAGTTCGAAGATCTAGAACTGGGACACATCCCGTTTCTCTACAGTCTGGTTCCCCTTGCTCAGTCACAGCGGGTGCCAATTCACGCACTTACACAACACAAGGCAGTTGTTGGGAATCAAGTGCGCCAAGTAGCTGACTATGCACAGCTGATGAAAGTCGTGTGTCATCGCTTGCTGAACAATGTGAATAGCCAAGCCGCTGCGGATGTTCAGCGCCCATGATCGACTGGCCCTCAACCTTGATAAACGAAATCGCCAAAGGGCGATGTGTTCTCTTCCTGGGTGCTGGCGTATCTGCTACCGCCAGCAATCCGGCTGGTAATCGACCGCCGGACTGGAAGACCTTTCTTTCAGCGGCTTGCTCTTTGGTGAAAGATCCGACAAAGCGTGCGGCGGTAGACGCTTTGATATCGGAAGGAAAGCTTCTAGTAGCGCTTCAAGCGATTAAGGATCTGTCCGATCAAGCGGACTATCACGCATTCCTAGATAGCCATTTCAATAGCCCTCACTTTGAGCCCAGCGAACTACATCGCATCATCAATGCTCTCGATGCTCGAATAGTGATCACGACCAATTTTGATAAGATCTATGAACGGTATTGCTTTTCGGCTCCAGGTGGAATGGATGCATTTAAAATCATAGATTATAGAGCAGCAATTCTAGCTGATGAGCTTCGATCCGATACGAGGCTCATCGTGAAGGCGCATGGCACCATCGACAAAATCGATGAAATGATCTTCACTAAGGCTCAATATCACGAGGCGAAAAGAGACTATCCAAGGTTCTATGATGTTCTGAGAGCAATCTTTTTAACGAACACGATTGTTTTCATCGGCTGCGGCCTAGAGGATCCTGACATCCTCCTGTTGCTTGAGGATGTCCGAATATCGGGGCGTCAAAGTAAGCCTCATTATGCGCTCATAAAACAGGGCAAGCATGAATTCATGATTCGTGATTGGCGGGCAACGTACAACATAGCTGTGATTGAGTATGGTCCTGACCATGACGACCTAAAAGGCGAGCTACAAAATTTGCTCGATCAGGTGGAGAGTGCTCGAGCCGATTTAACCGGTGCAATACCAGCAGGAGTATAAGCAAAAGTACCCCCAGCTCCATTTCTCCCTTAACTGGATCATTTCGTATCGTCGACGGCCGGATCAATTAGCTGCCAATGCCGCAGCATGATGGTTCAGCCTGAAACCATAGAATCAAATGCAATCGTCCTTGCGGACGATACTCGCTGCGCTCGTGTCCACTGATTGGGTGAACAATCACGAGGACAATTCCAAAGTACCTAAGTCCAATCTTGCAGTTGCCTTCAATCACACTTCAGCCGAGCAGGCCAAAGCATGATCGTGGAAGCTTGCATATAGCCCCGTCACACACGCCAAATGCGGACACTCTTCGGTAAGGGGTGGCTGAGCGGTCTCCCTTTTACGTCCTGTTCGTCAGCGCTAGCAAACACAGCCCCATTTGGCCGAAGCTGTGCGGCTCGAGGGTCGCAGTAGGTTGCGGCGTCGCCCTCATCATGCCACCGACAACGTGTCATCAGTAGCTTGCGACTCGTCCAATCTCGTTTGGCGTGATGTCCTCACTGAACTCCATTCGCTTGCTGCGAACTCGACAGGTTTGGCACCCGAGATTTGCTGTAGGGAGAGTCTTGGTATTTAGCTCTCGACGACGCCGGCAATTGCCGCATTACGAAAACTTAATTTCATCTGAGGCCTTAATCTATCGCCCGCTTTGTCTATTGGCATTTCAAGCGCCGTGGCCGCTGCGTCAGCTCATCGACATCACCACCGGCACGACGTGTCCGGTCGAATGCCCCCGAAGCCAATTTCACCTGTGAAAATCCAGATCGCTATCGGAGCAACGCAACAGTACATTTAGCCCAGCAGCTCACGACGAAGCCCGACGATGCGTCCAAAGCAGTTAGGTGTCCCGAAGCACTGGTCCCACCACGAAACGCATCAGAGACTCTGACAACGCTGGAGCGCATCAGCAGCACACGATGCACTGAAGAAAAGGCAGGCCGTTTGACAAAAGATTGACAGGGCAAACCATAGGGTTCGTACTTCGTTGAAACGACTCCACAATTTCACTTCCGTTGAAAATACAAGCACTGCCACGGGCGGTACGCTTAGCCAATGATTTCAAGTAGTTAGGCGTCTCGACTGTTCAAAACTCGGTCGTTTTTGTCTAACTCTCGAAAGCATTTCAATCCTGGTGGTGCTTGCTGAACTTCAGGGACACCACGAATGGACGGCGCTCGCTATCTTGAAGATGGCAAGCTCACGATTTTTCGCCGAGCCGGCACCTACTACGCCCGCCTGCGACTTTCGCCGGGGAAATATGTAACTCGGTCTTTGAAGACGACAGTTGAGGAGACTGCCGTTCAAACAGGCCGTCGGCTGCTGTTCCAAATGGAACACCGAGCCGAGCAGGGCTTGCCGCCAAAATCCAAATTATTCTCGACTGTCATCGACGAGTACATCCGCTTCCGTGAGCGGGATCATGCGCACGGCAAGACCTCAACGGGGATGCTGTCTCGTCAATCCGACTTTTGCGCTCGAACAAAGACGTTGCCATCCGTCGTTCGCTCGGCTGTGTAGAACACTTCACGATACCAAGTCCCAGTTGAAGCATGCATTGACAGTCGACCTTCGCACGCAATTGCACCAGTCTGCTCGTTTTTCTGCTGCGGTCGGATAAGGCCGAGTTCATACCGAACTGATTTATCGAACTCCGCTAATTGAGTTTCTTCTTTGATCCGAGCCTCTTCCTGAATCGCCTTCCGCTTGTCTTGAAGGGATCGCAATTGATCGAACAAAGGCAGGAAGTTGGAGCTGTAATACGCCACTTCGGCCGCAGTCATCGGCCTTGATCCATTATAGTTGATATTACGAAATGCAGCCAACGTGGGCGTGACGCTCATATCCTCGCACACCATACTAGAGTTGCCGCACCGCACTTTTGCTGCTTGGATCTTGCGGCTAATCTGCTTCGCTTCGGCCTCCAACGTTGACCACGTAGATGGATCAACCACAGACGGCAGCGCAGTTCTCGCTGCGGTGTACATGCTGCCTTTGCCCTTCATGGCAATATCGGTCACGACCGTAGTGACTTGCGGAGAGTCGCAAGTGAGATCTCCGGAATTGCAGCCCGCAAGCATTAAGACCGAAAGTAGCGGCAAGTAGCGCATTTTCAAATTGCCCCCGTCGCTCAACAAAAGAAGCTAACAACGAGCGGCATAGCACATTTTGTTCAGTATATCGAGGTGTGATATATTGAACAACACTCGATGCTTCCCTGCATGGACCTGCGGGAAGTGTTCGCCACAAATCTACGGCGCATAAGGAATGCGAAGGGCCTCTCGCAGGATGACCTCGCCTATGAGGCGGGTATTAGCCGGAGTTATTTGAGCCAGCTTGAGAAGGGCGTGTTCTACGCCAGCTTAAAGATTATCGAGAAGCTTGCTGCGACGCTCGAGGTTGAACCGGCTGAATTTCTGAATACACACAAGGCAAGCCGGAAAGCTCGTTAGGCTTGATTTAACCTTCCTGGAGGAGGCGCTAACAGCATTCCTCATGTTCCACGGGATAGCCGTGTTGTCTGGCTCGCTTATCAGCGTCCGCCGGACTACTGGACGATCTCTAGACGAGAAAGTCCAACAACAGACTGACTGGCTACGCCTGCCTCGACCAATGCTTTCGCAACATGCACAAAGAGATCATACAGCCCCTCACAGAAAACCGATCGTTCTTCGAAGCCATTTCCCGCTTTGAAGCGGTGAGAGATTTGGCCTCCCTTGCAAGCGCCCGCCACGTCACAGTCAGCACATTTCAATGGTAGGTTACTAAATTGAGCGTCGAGAGCTCGAGCTGAGATCAGCGAACGCAGTTCCGTGCGCTGCAGGTCTTTAAGAGTAAGGCCCGTATCCACAACGTCTAGGCCACAGACTCTCAGGAAATCGTCCAGCTCAACAGCGCCATCCGAGCGAACAGTAAAGGCGTCTGGCTGGCTCGAGCCAAACCCAGCCAGGTACGACTTGCCTCCCAGAAGTACCGACATCGTCGAGCGAAGCACACGTATGTTCACGACCGGATTGTCCTGGGCGAACCACTCGTCGAACGCCTCAATCAAAAAGCGGCCATATGACTTCGAATCCCCAGTGAAATTGTCATGCGTGACATCCGGGAATAAAAAGTCGAGTTGATCAAACCCAACTTCATTTACTAGATGGATGAAAACGTCCCTCCCGGAGAATTTTGGCTGAATGACGCTGAGGCAAGCCACGCTTGAAAGTCTGCCCGCTCTCTTAGCCTCGATCAACAAATCAATTCCACGCCGAACGTTCTGGTACGTCCCTCGTCCCCTATGATCAACACGAAATGAATCGTGCACAGATTGAGGACCGTCTAAGGACGTGCAAACTTTCACATCATGTTGCTCAAAAATTCCAATCCACTCGCTATCGATCAGTGTTGCGTTTGTTTGAAGGCATAAATCCAGGGATGGGGAATCGATGTCAGATCGCAATTTGCTGCATAAAGCGTCGAACCGCCTCTTCCCGTAAAGCAACGGCTCTCCACCGTGGAAAATTACTTGCGCTTTATCTATCTCTCCAGCGGCCAAAGTACGCTTGAGGTAATCGCTCAGCGCATCTCCGACATCTGCCTTTGTTCTTGCGGGCTTACTTAGAAAATCTCGTTCGCCGCCGTGGAAGTAATAGCAGTAGGTGCAATTAATATTGCACCTTTCTGCCAATTTGAAAATTATCTGCTGTTGGGCCATTCTTTAGAAGCTTTTCGTCCAGCTCACCCAGGCGTCAAACTGCGGCGACACTCCTTTCCGAATGTCTCCGATCACAGAGGCGGTGACCTTTTTTCCCTTGGCGTCCCCCTCATGAATCTTAGCACCGGCCTTTTCGAGTTCTTCGAGAGCTTTAGCAACATCTTCTGGTTTCGACATTTTCTCGACTCCTAAAATTGCTTAGCTGAAATTGGGCGAGTCATTGAGCTTGCTCTCCCTTAGGTAGAATACCGCAAAGTATCGTTTTGTAAATAGTTGTCCGGGATTGCCCGAATGAGCTAGCCACCATTTTACGAATTAGTTTCGTAAATTCAGTCGCCTAGTCTAGTTGCAAACACGGTTGGTGTGGCCTGCTTACCGTAATACTCTTGGATCATCTGCACAGATGTATCCATGTTGCGAGCGACATCAAACACGCCGACGCCATTTCGCAGCGCATTCACCGCACAGAAGTGCCGTACGCAGTAGACGGCATACTTTTCACCGAAGCTGCTTCTGATGATCCCGGCGTCTCGGAGCGCCGCATTCAGCTGATCGATGAGCGTGATGATTTGCGCTCCATCGGGCATGACCAGAGCGTTACAATCGGGGATCTCTTCAACATCGAATTTCCGCCCATCTTAGCCGAGCGCCCTTCTTCTGCACCTCAATGTTGACAGGGGGA
This sequence comes from Bradyrhizobium sp. PSBB068, assembly GCA_016839165.1. NCBI lineage: Bacteria > Pseudomonadati > Pseudomonadota > Alphaproteobacteria > Hyphomicrobiales > Nitrobacteraceae > Bradyrhizobium > Bradyrhizobium sp. PSBB068. Next base: position 108,862 of record CP069300.1, on the reverse strand, counting down.
TAAGTCCTGTTACGAAGGCCCCTCAATTCAAGGAGCCCTCAATGGCAAAAAAAGCAAAAAAGCGGACTCCTGTTCGCTATTCGAAAGATGACATCAAAGCACTGAAGGCACACTCGAGGGCGAGAACACCTCTCAAGAGAATTGCGAAAGAGATGAAACGCACCGAAGGTTCATTACGTCAGAAGGCGCTGAAGCTGGGTATTGGCCTCGGTCATCAACGCTAGCTTCAATTGATCTCCTTCAGTAAGCAGTCAATCCCTGGGCTTGTCACCTTAGCAACGCCGGTTTCGCTGGTGCCTGTCGATTGCTGTTGTCCCGTGACACAACATTCGCCAGTGCTGGCATGGACCAATCTTGGTCTAGCTAACTGTTACGTTTCATCTGGCGCACAGCATCGCTTGCAGCAATCTTTTCGATGATTGTTTTCATGATGAGGTCCAGCGATTTTCCGTCAGAATAATCTGCCGGAGAAATGAAGTCTGCCCGTCTGTCCGTGATCAGTTTCTGCGCCTTCTTGCTGGACGTGTTCGGTCGGTAGACAGCAATTGAGTGGCCGCCCTGCTCACGGACCAGGCGCATGCAAGGAATGTCGGTATCGCCATCACCGATAAACACAATGTTGCTGAAGGGAATCGGTCGCTGGTCAGGATCGACGTATTCGTTGATCTTTTTGTGATCGCTGACAGTAAGCGCCCCTTTATTAATCCGAAACAAGTATTGCGTCTTAGTGGTGTAGTTGATCGCCAATGCGGGCCAGCTAGCGACGCCATTTTCGTCATAAGCAAACGAAGAGGCGAAGATCTTGCGAAACTGGCGACCGATCTTGCTCGCCCTTATCATCTCCTTGATGCCGGACGAGATGATGAAGTGCTCCAGTTTCACATTGTGTCGACCAGCATGAGCGTTGATCCGAGCAAACCACTTTTCGACGCCGGGAAACAATTTGACCGTCTTGCCATGCTGGGCAATGTCTCTGCGACGCACCGGCACTCCGGCTGCTTTTGCTCGCTCCAACATAAACGTCATATAAGAGAGAATTTCGTCTGCCTCGTGTTTCTCTGCTCTCTCCTTGTTGCGAGACCAGAACTTGGCTTTTGTCATTCCGATAGCGGGAATAAAGGTATTTTCTTGCACGTTGCCTTGCGCAAGGGTCCCGTCGAAATCGTACGCAATAGCCATAGGGATTAGTTTCTTAGGCATCGCAGGCTTCCTAGATTCTCGTCGCTTTCTCGTTCAATCGGACCAAGCGACTGAGGCGTGCTAGAGCTGACATTTGATGGTGATCATGGTCTTATCTCCCCGTTTGTAGCCATGGCGGGGTGCCAGTGATTTTTGGCTAGTAACGAAAGCGCCAGTTGCTTCGTCCAATCGCAATAGCTTCCAACCCACAGGTTCATTACTGACGCTGCCTCCGGCAACCTGCCAAACACGCATAACAGCGTGGTCCTCCTTAGTAATTCCGACGGCATGGACTTCAACGTCTCGATTGTAACCGTCGTATCGAAGCTGAAGGACATGCCCTGACAGCAGAGCATCACAGGCAGTTTGTAACCACACTTGCGAATCTCCAGTTGGGAATCCGGTCCTTTCAACGTAAGCGAGTCGTGTTGCCTGGCAAAGCCCGAGGTCCCAAGGCGCACAAGCTTTTGCCCGCAGAGCCAGTTCAGGGACCAGGAAATTCGTGGGCTAGTCGCCGAGTCTCGTAGCAAACACAGCAGGCGTAGCCTGCCTTCCGTAGTACTCTTGTATCATCTGCACTGATGTACCCATGTTGCGGGCGACTTCGAAAACGCCCACTCCATTGCGGAGCGTATTGACTGCATAGAAATGTCGGAGGCTGTAGACAGTATACTTTTCGTTGAAGCTACTCCGCTCGACCCCGGCACCTCGCAAAGCTGCATTCAGCTGATCGATGAGCGTGATAATCTTCGATCCGTCTGGCATGACGAACAGCAAGTCGTCGGGATCTTCCTTCCGACGCTTTGTCAAGTATTTGTCCAATCGTTTGGCTGCGACCGATCTCAAGATGGCGTCCCGCTCACCAGTTTTTCCTCGCACTACCAAGCGGAAATTTTTGCGACCTTTTTCATCTGTAAACGGGTGAACGTCACGGACATTCAGATTGTTTGCTTCGCCGGTGCGAATGCCTGAGTTGGCCAAGACAAGAACATAACTGCGCAACAGCTCCCTGCTTTTGCGGGTGCGAACATCTCTTGCCGTTTTGATGCGCTTACATAAGGTGCGCCAAAGCTTGCAGTATTCCCAGCGCTCAAACGCAGGACGCACACGTTTCCTTTTCGGCGTGAAGGAAATAGTGATTGGCGGTTTGTTGCCTCGCCAGCCCTGCTCAGCGGCCCACCTAACGATGGCCTTCCCGAGCATCATGTCCCACTGAAGCGTCTTATCCGTGGGATACCGCTTGGCGTTCTTCGGCAGCTTGTCGAACGAGGCGTAGTAGTCACGGCGCCAGGGAACGAACTCCCGCATCACCTTGTCGTTGATGTCCTCGACGGCGAGCTGCCCAGCGTACTCACGCCAGAACTTCGAAACTCTTCTGATCTGCCTCAGCATCCCCGTTGAGGTCTTGCCGTGCGCATGATCCCGCTCACGGAAGCGGATGTACTCGTCGATGACAGTCGAGAATAATTTGGATTTTGGCGGCAAGCCCTGCTCGGCTCGGTGTTCCATTTGGAACAGCAGCCGACGGCCTGTTTGAACGGCAGTCTCCTCAACTGTCGTCTTCAAAGACCGAGTTACATATTTCCCCGGCGAAAGTCGCAGGCGGGCGTAGTAGGTGCCGGCTCGGCGAAAAATCGTGAGCTTGCCATCTTCAAGATAGCGAGCGCCGTCCATTCGTGGTGTCCCTGAAGTTCAGCAAGCACCACCAGGATTGAAATGCTTTCGAGAGTTAGACAAAAACGACCGAGTTTTGAACAGTCGAGACGCCTAACTACTTGAAATCATTGGCTAAGCGTACCGCCCGTGGCAGTGCTTGTACTTCTTGCCCGAACCGCAGGGGCAATCCTCGTTGCGGCCGACCTTGCCCCAGCTTGCCGGGTCATTCGGATTGCGCTCGGCGGCGGACATGGCCGGCGCCAGCGAGGCCTGGGCGTAGGTGGCTTCGCTGAGGCTGGCGCGGGCGAACTCGTCCTCACCGGTGTTGGGATCGAGCTTGTGGGCTTCCATCATCGGCAGCGGCTGCGGCGGCTCGTCCGGCGGCACGATCTCGACCCGCATCAATTGCGCGGTGACCGCCTCGCGCAGATGCGCGCTCATCTCCTGGAAGAGATTGAAGGCTTCGGTCTTGTACTCCTGCAACGGATCGCGCTGGCCATAGCCGCGCAGGCCGATCACCTGGCGCAGATGGTCGAGCATGATCAAATGCTCGCGCCAGAGATGGTCGAGCGTCTGCAGCAGGATGGTCTTCTCGACGTAGCGCATCACGTCGGGGCCCCATTGCGCGACCTTGGCCGCCATCCGCTCGTCGACATGGTTCTCGATGCGGTTGAGCAGCTCCTCGTCGGCGATGCCCTCTTCCTTGGCCCATTCGTCGACCGGCAGGTCAACATCGAGCACGCGCTTCAGCTCTTCCTTGAGGCCCGCAGTGTCCCACTGCTCGGCATAGGCATGTTCGGGGATGTGCTTGGCGACCACGTCCTCGACGAAGGCATGGCGCATGTCGGTCACGGTCTCGACGACGCTGTCGTCCTTCATCAGGTCGACGCGCTGGTCGAAGATCACCTTGCGCTGGTCGTTCTGGACGTTGTCGAACTTGAGCAGGTTCTTGCGGATGTCGAAGTTGCGCGCCTCGACCTTCTGCTGGGCCTTTTCGAGCGCCTTGTTGATCCAGGGATGGATGATGGCCTCGCCTTCCTGCAGGCCGAGCCGCTGCAGCATGCTGTCGAGCCGGTCGGAGCCGAAGATGCGCATCAGGTCGTCTTCCAGCGACAGGAAGAATTTCGAGCGGCCGGGATCGCCCTGACGGCCGGAGCGGCCGCGCAGCTGGTTGTCGATGCGGCGGGATTCGTGCCGCTCGGAGCCGATGATGTAGAGGCCGCCCGGCTTCTTCACGGTCTTGGCGGGCTTGTTGCCCTTGGCGGGCTCGACCTCGAAATCCTCTTCCGCCTTCAGCACGATCTCGCGGAAGCGCTCGATGTCGGCCTTGATCTGCTCGATCTTCTTGGCCTTCTCGGCCTCGTCGGTGATGCCTGCGGTCTCCTGCTGGATCCGCATCTCGAGCGAGCCGCCGAGCTTGATGTCGGTGCCGCGGCCGGCCATGTTGGTCGCGATCGTGATCGCGCCCGGCACGCCGGCTTCGGCGACGATATAGGCTTCCTGCTCGTGGAAGCGCGCGTTCAGCACCGCGAACAGCTTTGCCGGCTTGCCGGCGCGGGCCGCGGCGTAGAGCTTCTCCATGCCGGATTCGGAGGTGAAGTCGATCTGCTTGTAGCCGTGCTTCTTGAGGTACTCGGCCAGCACTTCCGACTTCTCGATCGACGCCGTGCCGACCAGTACCGGCTGCAACCGCTTGTTGGCCCGCTCGATCTCGGCAAGGATCGCACCGTACTTCTCGTTCTGCGTGCGATAGACCTCGTCGTCCTCGTCGAGACGCGCCACCGGCAAATTGGTCGGGATCTCCACGACCTCGAGCTTGTAGATGTCGAACAGTTCGTCGGCTTCGGTCAGCGCCGTGCCGGTCATGCCGGACAGCTTGGCATACATCCGGAAATAGTTCTGGAAGGTGATCGAGGCCAGCGTCTGGTTCTCGGGCTGGACCGTGACGTGCTCCTTGGCTTCCAGCGCCTGGTGCAGGCCTTCCGAATAGCGGCGACCCTGCATCATGCGGCCGGTGAACTCGTCGATGATGACGACCTCGTCGTCGCGGACGATGTAGTCCTTGTCGCGGGTGAACAGCGTGTGCGCGCGCAGCGCCTGGTTGACGTGATGCACGACCGAGACGTTCTCGACGTCGTACAGCGAATCGCCCTTGAGCTGGCCGGCGTCGCGCAGCAGGTTCTCGAGCTTCTCCATGCCGCCTTCGGTCAGCGTCACCGTGCGCTGCTTCTCGTCGACCTCGTAGTCGTCCTTCTTGACGAGCTTCGGCATGAAGGTGTCGATGGTGTTGTAGAAATCCGAACGGTCGTCGAGCGGGCCGGAGATGATCAGCGGCGTGCGCGCCTCGTCGATCAGGATCGAGTCCACTTCGTCGACGATCGCGTAGAAATGCTCGCGCTGGACCATGTCCTCCAGGCGGTACTTCATGTTGTCGCGCAGATAGTCGAAGCCGTATTCGTTGTTGGTGCCGTAGGTGATGTCGCAGGCATAGGCCGCCTTGCGCTCGGCATCGTCGAGGCCGTGCACGATCACGCCGGTGGTCAGCCCCAGGAAAGCGTAGATCTGGCCCATCCAGCCGGAGTCGCGGCGGGCGAGGTAGTCGTTGACGGTGACGACATGGACGCCCTTGCCGGCGAGCGCGTTGAGGTAGACCGCAAGGGTCGCGACCAGCGTCTTGCCTTCACCGGTCTTCATCTCGGCGATGTCGCCCTCGTGCAGCACCATGCCGCCGATCAGCTGGACGTCGAAATGGCGCTGGCCGAGCGTCCGCTTGGCCGCCTCGCGCACCGTGGCGAAGGCCGGGACCAGGATGTCGTCCAGGGTCTTGCCTTGGGCTAGCTGCTGCTTGAATTCGGCAGTGCGGGCCTTGAGCTCGTCGTCCGTCAGTTTGACGAGGTCGGGCTCCAGCGCGTTGATGGCGTTGACGCGGGACTGATACCCCTTGACCCGGCGGTCGTTGGCGGAGCCGAAAAACTTGCGGGCGAGCGCGCCGATCATGCGAAATTCCTGTTCTTCGGTCTCGAGTTCGGTCTTGGTTCAGTCTTGAAGCTTAAGTCTTGGAATACAGCCTGAGATGGTCCGCCAGATCGCCTATCAACTCACCGTGACGCGCTGCAACTCGAGCCCCGACCCGGGGCTCCTCCGCCAATTGAGTGGGAAACGGGCCATCCTGGGTTCAACGGCGAAAAACGCAGCAAAATAAGCGCTCTCACCGCTGACGCGGTCGGCCAGAGATATGGCCCGGTCGGGGGGTTGTCAACGTCGCCAAGATGTCAAGGAATTCATCATTTTGACAAGACTTTCGCGTTGCCAATGTAACACGATTGGGCGAGTGTCCGCCCCGCTCGAGCTTCCCCCTTTAGATCAAGGATTTTGCATGACCACCTCGCCTCCGGAAATCAAAACCGGCCTGCGCCTCGGCCTCGCCGCCCTGGCCGCCACGGGCTGTCTTGTCGCAGTGCTGGCTGCCGGCCTGCCGGTCCGCGCCGCGGAATCGGACCCGGTGCTGGCGAAGGTCAACGGTTCCGAGATCCACGCCAGCGACGTGGCGCTCGCCGAGGAGGAACTCGGCCCGAGCCTGCAGCAGATGGACCCCTCGACCCGCAAGGACAACGTGCTGTCCTTCCTGATCGACATGAAGATCGTCTCCAAGGCCGCCGAGGACAAGAAGATCGAGAACAACGACGATTTCAAGAAGCGGCTCGCCTTCACCCGCAACCGCCTGTTGATGGACAGCCTGCTTGCCAGCGAGGGCAAGGCCGCGACCACCGACGATGCCATGAAGAAGGTCTATGACGAGGCCTCCAAGCAGATCACCGGCGAGCAGGAGGTGCGCGCGCGCCACATCCTGGTCGAGACCGAGGATGAGGCCAAGGCGATCAAGGCCGAGCTCGACAAGGGGGCTGACTTCGCCGAGCTCGCCAAGAAGAAGTCCAAGGATCCCGGCGCCTCCGACGGCGGCGACCTCGGCTTCTTCACCAAGGAACAGATGGTGCCGGAATTCTCCGCGGTCGCCTTCGCGCTCGAGCCGGGCAAGATCTCCGATCCGGTCAAGTCGCAGTTCGGCTGGCACATCATCAAGGTCGAGGAAAAGCGCAACCGCAAGGCGCCCGACTTCGAGCAGGTGAAGGCCCAGATCGAGACCTATGTGACCCGCAAGGCCCAGGCCGACTACGTCGCCAAGCTGCGCGAGGCCGCCAAGGTCGAGCGCATGGACAAGCCGGCCGACGCCGCCAAGGACCCGGCCGCACCGGCCGATGCCGCCAAGGACGCGCCGAAGCCCGCCGACAACAAGATGGCGCCTGCGAAGAAGTAAGCGCCGCGACGCTGAACTGATCGAAGTTGCGATGGCCGGGCATGTCCCCGGCCATCTGCGTTTTGGGGAGGCTTTGCAGCACGGATGAAGCGCAGCGCAATCCGGGCTACGGATTGTCGTTTCTTGAACGATTGATGACAGCGCGTCAGCCCTCTCCCGCTTCGGCCGGCGAGATGTTATGCAGCGCTTCCCTCCCCGTAGCCGGAAGCCTGCCGATGTCCACCGCCGTCTCCCCCCTCGCCCCGCCTGACGTTCCCGAGATGCCCGTGATCGCGGGTGTGCGGCTTGCTACCGCCGCCGCCGGCATCCGTTACAAGGGGCGCACCGACGTGCTGCTCGCGCTGCTGGACAAGGGCACCACGGTGGCCGGTGTGTTCACCAAGTCGAAATGCCCGTCGGCGCCGGTCGAATGGTGCCGCGCCAAGCTGAAGGGCGGAGCCGCGCGCGCGCTGGTGGTCAATTCCGGCAATGCCAACGCCTTCACCGGCAAGACCGGCAAGGCCTCCACTGCGCTGACCGCGCAGATCGCCGGGAAAGCGGTCGGCTGCTCGACCTCGGAGGTGTTCCTGGCTTCCACCGGCGTGATCGGCGAGCCGCTCGACGCTACCAAGTTCGATGGCGTGCTGGCGCAGCTCGCGGAGACCGCAACCCCGGATCGCTGGATGGACGCCGCCCGTGCGATCATGACCACCGACACCTTCCCGAAGGTCGCCACCGCGACCGTGAAGCTCGGCAAGGCCAAGGTGACGATCAACGGCATGGCCAAGGGCGCCGGCATGATCATGCCCGACATGGCGACCATGCTGTCCTTCATCTTCACCGACGCGCCGCTGTCGGCCGGTGTGCTGCAAGCGCTGCTCAAGGCCGGCGTCGAGGACACCTTCAATGCGCTGACCATCGACGGCGACACCTCGACCTCGGACACGCTGCTGGCGTTCGCGACCGGCGCCGCGGCGGCCCATGGCGCGCCGAAGATCTCGCGCGCCAGCGACCCGCGCCTGAAGGCCTTCACCAAGGCGTTCCAGCAGATCCTCGCCGACCTCTCCGAGCAGGTGGCGCGCGACGGCGAAGGCGCGCGCAAGCTGGTCGAGGTCGTGGTCGAGGGCGCGACGACAAAACCGTCGGCGCGCAGAATCGCGATGTCGATCGCCAATTCGCCGCTGGTGAAGACCGCGATCGCCGGCGAGGACGCCAATTGGGGCCGCGTGGTGATGGCGGTCGGCAAGGCCGGCGAACCCGCCAACCGCGACAAGCTCTCGATCTCCTTCAACGGCATCCGCGTCGCCAAGAGCGGCGCGCGCGATCCGTCCTACAATGAGAAAGAGGTCTCGGAGGCGATGAAGGCGCCGAAGGTCCAGATCAAGGTCGCGCTCGGCCTCGGCAAGGCGAAAGACCGCGTGCTGACCTGCGACCTCACCAAGGAATACGTCACGATCAACGGCGACTACCGGTCGTAGGGCTTTCGTCGTTGCGACGAACGAGGCTCTCGATTCCGTCATCCTGAGGAGCGCCAACGGGTCCGCGCGAAGCGCGGCCCGATGACAGGCTCCGCGCGTCTCGAAGGATGCACGGCCCCGATGGCGCCGACTGGAGAGAACCGGACCGCCGATCCTTCGAGACGCCGCGCGAAAGCGCGGCTCCTCAGGGTGACGGGGATAGGGTGGTGAGTCGCTGACCTAAAGCGCGATGATATTTGGTTGAATCGTCATCGCGCTTTAGCTCTTTGTTTGAGCATGATCTTTTCGGAAAACCGCTTCGCACTTTTCCGGATCATGCTTTAGCTGCTGATCCGCGCGTTGGCGACCGCCTTCTTGAACAGCGCGTTCATCGCGTCCGCGATGCCCTGGGTCGGGCTGACCTCGAAGTAGAAGCCCGGCGACGCGCAGGCCTGCATGTTCTGCGCGATCTCGCTGTTCGGCGACGGACCGAACGGGCCCTTGTTGAACGGATCGATCCAGCTCATGTACCAATTGTTGGTCGGCAGCTGCAGATAGGTGGTGTAGAGCACCGCGATCTTGATGCCGCGGTTCTTGATTGCCGTGCAGAGCGCCGGGTTGATCGGCGACTGGCAGCGGTTGCTGCCGGTGATCGGCTTCAGGCAGCTTGAATTGGGCTCGTCAGCCACGCCATCGGACACGAAGAACAGATACTTCAGCGGCGCCGCCGAGGTGCCGGGGCCCGGCGCGCTGATCGCGTTGCTGATGGCCGGAAACACCGTGGTGAACTGGGTGTCCTTGTCGGCGGTGTAGGCGTCGTTGTTGCCGTAGACGCCCATCAGATCGATGTTGCCGGCCGCGGTCTTGGCGCTCGACAGGCTGGCCGACAGCGAGAACAGCGGGCGCAGGCCGATCGTCTGCGAAGAGGCGCCGAAATCGTAGATCGCCATCCGGTACTGGCTGGAATAGGTCGCGGTATTCGCCGCCGTGTCCATCAACTGCTGGGTCGCGCTGCGCAGCACGTCGATTCGCGTCGTGACGCCGAGCGTCTTGGCGAGATTGTAGTAGTTGTTGGGATCGTTGTAGTCGTGGCAGGCGAAGGCGCACTGGTCCGGGGTGTTGTTGACCATCTTGGTGACATCGGTCGGCGTCGCCGCAACCCCCATCGACGGCGAGTTGTCGAGCAGGAGATAGAAATCGATATAGAGCGGCATGGTCGCGGTCGAGGTCGAGGTACCCGACACGGACACCTTGCCCTGCCCGATGACGCCGAGGAACATGGTCGGGACATCGGCCGTGAACTTGACCGTCGAGGTGATGGTGCCGCCGCTCTTGGTCATGGTCGGCGTCACGCTCGTCAGCGTAAAGCCGTTCTGGTTGAAGACGTTGCCGTTGAAGATCTTCCTCGCATCGGCTTCGCCCGCCGTGATCTCGCCGTCCGAGGTCATGGCGCCGGCCGCGATGAAGCCGGGCGATCCCCTGGCGACCGACCCGACGCTCGCCGCGTCGGCGGCGGATATCAGCTTGCTGCGGATCTGGTTGGCGCGCGAATAGTCGACCGCGCATCCGACGGCGATCATCAGCGGCAGCAGAGCGAGGCCGAAGATCATCGCAATGTTGCCGGAGCGATCGCGGCGGAAACGGCTGAGGGTCCGGATCAAGGTGCTCATGGGTTATATCGGCACAAGAAATGATGGGTAGATAAACGGCTCCACCCTGCCGGCGACGAATTAAGAGCGGCTTATCGCGGACGCAGAAAGAGCGTGCGGGCACAAATCGTTTGGCCGAGGGGCGCATTGCTGGTTAATGAAAGCTTGCAGATCAGAAGGAAATTCCCGCTTTATGGCTGACATCAAGCTGACCCTCGTCGTCGCCTGCGCGCTGGTCGACGCCGACAAACGCGTGCTGCTGGCGCAGCGCCCCGCAGGCAAGGCGCTGGCGGGCCTGTGGGAATTCCCCGGCGGCAAGATCGAACCGGGCGAGCGGCCGGAACAGACCCTGATCCGCGAGCTGCACGAGGAGATCGGCATCACGGTGAGCGAGCCGTGCCTCGCGCCGCTGACCTTCGCCAGCCACGCCTACGAGACCTTCCATTTGCTGATGCCGCTCTACATCTGCCGCCGCTGGGAGGGCATGGCGGTGGCGCGCGAGGGCCAGAACCTCGCCTGGGTCCGCGCGGGCAAGCTGCGCGACTACCCGATGCCGCCCGCCGACATCCCGCTGCTGCCGCACCTGATGGATTTGCTGCTGTGACCTCCTCTGCCGCTCCGGGGAGGTGCGTTGCCAAAAACATCAAAAACAACCCCATGCAAAGGCAGCCGGCGGTAGCCGGCGCTCGACCAGGCGACTTGACACGTCGGGCAACTCACCCGCATAATTCCATTATTCCGAAATCGTGGAGACGTCCCTCGCCCCCTTGCTCGCGCTGATAAAGGGACCTGACGGTAAGGGACGCACTGTGGACAGGCTCCCTCCCCACTTGCGGGGGAGGGCTGGGGAGAGGGGTGCCACACGGCGCGCTCTCTCCGCATGATCTTGAACACGCGCGCAGAATTGCGAAAGCGATGATCACACGAATATCTCGCTCGGGGCTACCCCTCTCCCCAACCCTCTCCCGCAAGGGGAGAGGGAGCCTGAGCAGCGTGCGCCCCTAACGGCTCAACGCTTCACACCCTTCACCGCCGCCTCCAGGCTCGCCTTCGCCGAGCCCGGCTTCAGCGGCTTCGGCTGGCTGTCATGCGGCGCCCAGCCGGACAGCCAGACGATGTCGAAGGTGGCGCGGATGCGGCCGTCGGGATCGGCGAAGCGCTCGCCGTAGATCTGCGCCATGCGCAGCATGGTGGCGCGGCGGGTCGGGGCGTGGCGGCGCTCGTGCAGCACATTGGTCGCGCCCATGCGCCTGAGATCGGCCATCAGCGCGAACGCGCTGGCATAGCGCACCACGACGCGGTCGACATCGGTGACCGGCAGCGCGAAGCCAGCGCGCTGCAACAACGCCCCGATGTCGCGCAAATCGGCGAACGGCGCGACGCGCGGCGACACGCCGCCCTCGCACTCCGCCTCCGCCGCGGCGAAGCTTTGCCTGAGTTCGGTCAGCGTATCGCCGCCGAGCATCGCAGCGAGCAAGAGCCCGTCCGGCTTCAGCGCGCGGCGGATCTGCGCGAGCACGCCGGGCAGATCGTTGACGAACTGGAAGGCCAGCGCGGAGACCATGAGATCGAGCGACTCCGGCGGCAGACCGAGCGCTTCCGCCTCGCTGAAGCCGATCGGATCGACCGATCCGACACGCCCGCGCAGGGCGTCCCCGAGCCCGTCACCCGGCGTCCAGAGATCGGCCGCCGCCGAAAAGCTGCGCGATACCGCCTGCAAACGGTCCGCCATGTCTGCGGTGACACGCTCGAGCAGGAACGTCGCCGCCCCCGCGCGCCGGGCGCGCGACAGCCGCGCGGCGAGCAATGCGCGATCGAACAGGTTGGGAGCGGTGGCCGGGTTCGGTGCCATGCCGGCTGGTTACGCCGGACCGCCGTCGCAGGCAATGCGCCTTGAGCCCGCGTTGCGCAAACGCTAGCCTCGCCTGCCATGGACGCCGAGGCATCACCGACACGCTCCATTACCGGTCAGGTCCAGCGCGCGCTCGGCGCGGTCGGCGGCGCTTGGTTGCGGACTGCGCGGCTGGCGCTCGACATCGCGCTGCCGACGCTGTGCGTGTCCTGCCGCGAGCCGGTCCATGGCGAAGGGGTCTGTGCGGCGTGCTGGGCCAAATTGTCGTTCATCGCGCCGCCGTTCTGCCCGCGGCTCGGCATTCCCTTTGTCTACGATCCAGGTCCCGAATTGCTCTCGATGGAGGCGATCGCCCATCCGCCGGCCTACAGCAGGGCCCGCGCCGCGGTGCGCTATGACGATGTTGCGCGTACGCTGGTCCATGCATTGAAATATCAGGATCGCACCGATCTGGCGCCCACAATGGGTCGCTGGATGGCCCGGGCGGGGAAGGAATTGCTCTCCGAGGCCGACATGCTGGTTCCGGTTCCGCTGCACTGGCGGCGGGGCTGGAGCCGGCGCTACAACCAGTCCGGCGCGCTCGCCAAGGTGATCGCGCGCCACAGCGGCGTGAAAATGGTCTCCGAGGCGTTGCGACGCACCCGCGCCACCGAGCAGCAGATCGGGCTGTCGCGCAAGGACCGCGCCAGCAATGTGCAGGGCGCATTCGGGGTCGCCGATGAACGCAAGGCTGACATCCAGGGCCGCCGCGTGGTCCTGGTCGACGACGTCCTGACCTCGGGTGCGACAGTGGATGCCTGCGCACGGGCGCTGCTGCGGGCCAAGGCCGCGCAAGTCGACGTGCTGGTGTTCGCCCGGGTTGTCGATACCCACCGTGCTCCCATATAATCTGTCATTCAGGTTCAACCGAGCACACCATGACCGCTGCCATTGAAATCTACACCCGCCCGGGCTGCGGTTATTGCACCGCGGCCAAATCGCTTTTGACGCGCAAGAACGCCGCGTTCACCGAACTCAGCGTCGCGAGCAACCCGGCCTACCGCGACGAGATGTACGATCGCGCCGGCAGCGGGGCGACCTTCCCGCAGATCTTCATCGGCCAGACCCATGTCGGCGGCTGCGATGAGCTCTACGCGCTCGACCGCGAGGGCAAGCTCGACGGCCTGCTCAGCAACGGAGGCGGCGACTGATGGTCACGGACAACAAATTCACCGCCGCGATGGTGCAGATGCGCACCGGATTGCTGCCCGAGCCGAGCCTCGAGCAGGGCACGCGGCTGATCCGCGAGGCGGCGGCGCAGGGCGCCAAATACGTGCTGACCCCCGAGGTCAGCAACATGATGCAGCTGAACCGCGCGGCGCTGTTCGAGCATTTGGCCAGCGAAGAGGACGACAAGTCGCTGCAGGCATACCGCGCGCTCGCCGCGGAGCTGAAGATCCATCTGCATATCGGCTCGCTGGCGCTGCGCTACTCGCCGGAAAAGGCGGTCAACCGCTCGTTCCTGATCGGGCCCGAGGGCAATGTGCTCGCGAGCTACGACAAGATCCACATGTTCGACATCGATCTGCCGGGCGGCGAGAGCTACCGCGAATCGGCCAATTACCAGCCCGGCGAGACCGCCGTGATCTCCGACCTGCCCTGGGGCCGGATCGGATTGACGATCTGCTACGACGTGCGCTTCCCGGCGCTCTATCGCGCGCTGGCCGAGGCCGGGGCCTCCTTCCTCACCGTCCCCTCCGCCTTCACCCGCAAGACCGGCGAAGCGCATTGGCACACGCTGCTGCGCGCCCGCGCCATCGAGACCGGCTGCTTCGTGTTCGCCGCGGCGCAAGCCGGCCTGCATGAGAACAAGCGCGAGACCTTCGGGCATTCGCTGATCATCGACCCCTGGGGCGAGATCCTCGCCGAGGGCGGCGTCGAGCCAGGCGTGTTCCTCGCCGAGATCGATCCCGCCAAGGTCGAGACCGCGCGCAAGACCATTCCCTCGTTGCAGCACGGCAGGCGTTTCGGCATCGCCGACCCCAAGGCCGGCCCGGAGCATCTGCACCTCGTCCGGGGTTCGGCATGATCCGCTACACGCTGCGCTGCGCGCGCGGCCATCAGTTCGAGAGCTGGTTCCAGAGCTCCTCGGCCTATGAATCGCAGGAGCGGCGTCACCTGATCAATTGTCCGTCCTGCGGCTCGGCCGAGATCGAGCGTGCGATCATGGCGCCGCAAATCGTCAGCAAGAAAGGCCGCGAACCGGCCCAGCCTGCGCCGGCCTCGCCTGTCGAAGCGACCGCCACTGAATCGACGTCGCTGATGATGGCGCAGGAGCGCGAGCTGCGCAGCAAGCTGAAGGAACTGCGCGACCACATCGTGAAGAATGCCGACAATGTCGGCGACCGCTTCCCCAACGAAGCCCGCAAGATGCATTACGGCGATATCGAGCACCGGCCGATCTACGGCGAGGCCTCGCCCGAGGAAGCGCGCGCGCTGATCGACGAAGGCGTCGAGGTCTCGCCGCTGCCGACGCTGCCGGAAGACCGGAATTGACGCCCTTCCGTGATTCCGGGGCGCGCGAAGCGAGAACCCGGAATCCATCGGGCCACAAGTCCGGCGTTGGAATGGATTCCGGGCCCGCGCAAAGGGGCGCGCCCCGGAACGACGGAAGAGAGTGACATGACCCCCGAGACATTTTCTTCCTGGCAGGTCTGGGCGTTTCTGTCCGCCGTGTTCGCGGCCTTGACCGCGATCTTCGCCAAGGTCGGCGTCGAGGGCATCAACTCCGATCTCGCGACCCTGATCCGCACCGTGGTCGTCCTGATCACGCTGTCGGCGATCCTGTTTGCGACCGGGCAGTTCACCCAGGCCGGACCGATCTCGACCAAAAGCTGGCTGTTCCTGCTGCTGTCCGGGCTCGGCACCGGCGCGTCGTGGATCTGCTATTTCCGCGCGCTCAAACTTGGGCCGGCCACACTGGTCGCGCCGATCGATAAGCTCAGCGTGGTGCTGGTGGCGCTGTTCGGCGCCGCGTTCCTCGGCGAACGCCCCTCGCCCTATGGCTGGATCGGGATCGCGCTGATCTCGGCCGGCGCGGTGCTGATCGCTGTTAAAGGCTGATCTACGCGGCGATCAAGAGCGCGACGCCGATCACGATCAGGACGATGCCGAACACCTCGCGCAGCGAGAACGGCTGCTTGAGCGAGAAATAGGCTACGCCCTGCGCGAACAGCACCTCGATCAGCGCCAGCGTGCGCACATTGGCGGCGGCGGTGAGTGCGAACGCCAGGAACCAGAACTGCGACGAGAACGCACCCATGAAGCCCGCGAATAGCGAGGGCCGCCACAGGCCGAGGATCTTCCGCAGCACATCGGGCGCGCGCAGCAAGAGATAGACCGACAGGATCAGGGTCTGGACGAACAGGCTCCACATCAGCGTGTAGGAGGCCGCCGTGACAAACGAGACGCCGGGCACCGCGATGATCGCGCCGCGGAAGCTCACCGCCGAGATCGCGAACACCGCAGCCGCGCCGAGGCCGAGCACTGTCGGGCGCAGATCGGCAAAGCTCTTTTGCCCGCCGGGCCTCAGCGCGGTGACGACGACGCCGACGGTTGCGATCACGATCGCGATCACCTTGGCCGACGTCAGATGGTCGCCGAGGAAGACGAAGCCGAAGATCGCGGTCTGGATCGCCTCGGTCTTCATGTAGGCGGTCGTCACCACGAAGGAACGGTCGTTCATCGCCAGCAGCATGAAGCCGGTGCCGACGATCTGGCTGAGCGCGCCGGACAACAGCCACGGCCAGAACGACGCCAGCGGCCACGGCACGGGGTCGCCGGTCACGAGGATCGCGAGCACAAAGAACACCACCGAGAACGGCAGGCCGAACAGGAAGCGGATATTGGTCGCGCCCCAGGTCCCGAGCGGCCCGGTCAGCTGCCGCTGCATCGCATTGCGCGCCACCTGCCCGAACGCAGCGACGATCGTGAAGGGAATCCAGAGCGAGGAGAGCGTGAACATGCGGGATAAGGGGTGCGCCGGGCGGGAGTACGCGCGCAGCGTGCCGGGCCGCACTGATGCGGTCAACTGGCGCTGTGCATGACAGGCCTGCGCCCGTGCCACAAACTCACTGTCGTCCCTGCGAACGCACTAGGGCATGCACACATCTAGTTGGGTGGGGATTCCCGAATCGGTATTTCGTGTGATTCATATTGCGGCACTTCGGCTTTGGCGGAGGTGTCGACATGCTGGCGCAAATTGACTGGTCATTAGGTCGGTTCGGGGATCTCCGCCTCGATAAAGGGGGGCGGCGCTCGTCGAATGCATGGTCGCGGGCAAGGATGTCTGCCTGCGACGGCTGGCAGGAGGCATGCGTGCCCGGGAGGTGCGCTTCAACCGCTTTCTCGGCAATGCCAAGGTGACGACGACGCGGATAATCGAAAGCTGGAGCGATGGTACGGTAATGGCGGCCGAAGGCCGCCATGTGCTGGCGATCCAGGATACCAGCGAGATCAATTTTGCCACCAAGGCACAAAACCGGCGTGGCTTGGGCGAGATCGGTCATGGCAACACCCGCGGGGTGTTGCTGCACCCGATGCTGGCCGCAGACGCGGAAAGCGGCTGCTGCCTTGGCCTGTTGCACGGCGAGATCTGGACCCGCCAGGGCCGCCGCACCGTCTCGCACGACAATCGCGATCTGAAGGACAAAGAATCGCAACGCTGGATCGCGACCGCTCTGGCAGCCAAGCCGCTGTTGGCGAAGGCTGCGATGGTGACCATGCTGGGCGACCGCGAGAGCGACATCTTCGCGCTCTACGCCTGCGCCGCAGAACACCAGTTCCACGTCATTGCCCGGAGCATGCATGATCGCAAGCTGGCGGATGGCTGTGGCCTGTATGCGGCCAGCGAGGCCATGACCAGCATCGAACAACGGACCATCGTATTGCCTGCGCGAGCACAACGGCCTGAGCGGGCTGCGCTTCTCGATCTGCGCTTCGGCGCCGTCGAACTGGCCCGACCGCAAACCAAGTTCCTGCGCCATCTGCCGAAAAGCCTACCCTTGATCCTGGTCGATGTGCGCGAGATCGAGCCGCAGGCCGGGATCGAGCCGCTGCACTGGCGGCTGCTCACCACGCATCCGGTGACGAATGCAGAAGAGGCCTGGCGCATTATCGAATGGTACAAGCGGCGGTGGCTGATCGAGCAGTTCTTCCGCATCTTGAAGACACAAGGCCTCAAGCTCGAAGACAGTCAGATCGGGACCGCCGAGCGGCTTCTCAAGCTGGTCGCGATCGCGGCCAAGGCGGCAGTCATCTCCCTTCAGCTTGTGCAGGCGCGCGATGGTCGCGACAACCAGTCTGTCCGAATTGCCTTCAATGCTGGGGAAGTCGCTACACTTGCCGCCCTCAATCGCAACCTCGAAGCCCAAAGCAAGCGGCTGAGAAACCCGCACCCGCCTGACAGCCTCGCTTGGGCCGCCTGGATTATCGGCCGGCTCGGCGGCTGGGACGGCTATCCATCGTCCAAACCGCCGGGCCCCATCACTATGAAACACGGCCTGCAATACTTCCACGCCGCAGCCGCTGGATGGTCCCTCAGAGATCTGTGCATGCCCTAGTGCGAACGCAGGGACCCATAACCACAGGGAGCGGTATGTGGCACACCGGTCAGACAAGCAGGTCGCTGAGATCCCGCCATTCGAGATTCTCTCGCTCAATCAGCTCGATCTTCCAGTCACGCTTCCATTTCTTGAGCTGCTTCTCGCGTGCGATGGCTTCTTCAGCCCGTTCATAGGCTTCCACATATACAAGGCGGTAAACACCATATGTCTTGACGAATGCTGAGCCCTTTCCGGCTCTATGCTCCTCAAGCCGCTTCTGAACGGAATTCGTCACGCCGATATACAGCGTGCCATGGCGTTGGCTGGCGAGGATGTAGACGTAGTACATGCTCGGAACGCGGACCTCGCCCGATTATTCGGGCCGGTGGTTATGGGTCCCTGCGTTCGCAGGGACGACACCTTTCTGGAGGACATAGCGTCTCACATCTTCAACGGTCGCGCCACAAGCTCCGTGTCGCCCCTGCGAACGCAGGGGCCCATAACCCCAGGGAGCTATTTGGGGCACGATGGCCGGACCGCCGACCTACAACAAATCGGAACGCGGACCTTGCCCAACTATTGGCGCCGGTGGTTATGGGTCTCTGCGTTCGCAGGGACGACACCGGTTGTGTGGATGCGAACAACCCTACACCTCTTCCGCCACCACCATGTAGTTCACGTCCATGTCGGTCGAGACGGTCCATTTGTCGGCGAGCGGGTTGTAGACCACGCCGGCCTGTTCGGTGACGGTCAGGTTGACGTCGCCGAGATAGCGTTCGAGCTCGGCGGGGGTGACGAACTTGCTCCACTCATGGGTGCCGCGCGGCAGCCAGCGCAGCACGTATTCGGCGCCGACGATCGCCAGCGCAAAGCTCTTCCAGTTGCGGTTCAACGTCGAGACCACCATCAGCCCGCCGGGCTTGAGCATGACGGCGCAGCGCTTGATGAAGGCGCCGACGTCGACGACATGCTCGACGACCTCCATCGCCAGCACGATGTCGAAGCGCTCGCGGACGTCCATCTCCTCCACCGTGGTGCAACGGTAGTCGATCGACAGATGGCCCTTGTCGGCGTGCAGCTTCGCCGCGGATATGTTGGTGGCCGACGGATCGATCCCGATCACCTGGGCCCCTAACCGCGTGAACGGCTCGCACAACAACCCGGCGCCGCAGCCGATGTCGAGCAGGCGCAGGCCGGACAGGCAGCTCAGGCTCTTGACGTTGCGCTCGAACTTGCGGCAGGCGGCGTCGCGGATATAGGTCAGGCGCAGCGGATTGATCTTGTGCAGCGGCGCCATCTTGCCGCGCGGATCCCACCATTCATCCGACAGTTTCGAAAACTTCGCGATCTCGGCCGGATCGACCGAGCTGGCGGAGGCACTGGAAAGAGTTGTTTGCGTGGCCATGATTGCGCGCGCCCCTATCGCGCGGTGATCGAATTGCGGAACGATAGCGGCGAAGCGATGGTCTTGATGATCTCGATGCCCTCGCCTACGCCGCGGATGGTGACGTCGCCATAATTGAGCAGCCGCCCCGCGATGCTCTGGTTGACGTCGACGCTCTCGACCTTGTCGAGGCTCATCTCGAAGGTGCGCCGCTTGATGAAGCCGGTCTTGTGCACCACGCGAAAATTGGTGACGTCGGTTTCGGTGGTCCAGCGGTGGAACCAGGCCGCGGCGGTCCAGTACAGGGCCGCGACCGCGACCACGGCGGCCGTCGCGAGGCAGGCCAGCACCAGGCCGTCGACGGTCGTGAACCTCGACAGGATCAGCAGCGCCAGCGCCGCAACCCAGGCGATGATGGCCGGCCAGTAGAAGATCCAGTGCGCATTGGTGGAATACAGCACCTTCTCGCCGGGCTGCAGGATTTCGTCGATGTAACGTCCCATCCAACCCGCCTTCGAGTTACCTCAGCGCCACAACCGGCCTGCAACCGGCCGTAACACCCCCAGGAACCGGCTTGCCCCCGGGCGCGGCGCTATGTATACGCGCCTTTCGGTCCCCGCGCTTGCGGTTTTCGGCGTGGGTTAACCTACTTATCCTCTTAAAGGAATAGACGCGTCGTCATGGGCCGCCTCGTGATGAAATTCGGCGGTACGTCCGTCGCCAATATCGATCGTATCCGCAACGTCGCGCAGCACGTGAAGCGCGAGGTCGACGCGGGCCACGAGGTCGCCGTCGTCGTCTCCGCGATGTCCGGCAAGACCAACGAGCTGGTGGCCTGGTGCACCGAGGCCTCGCCGATGCACGACGCGCGCGAATATGACGCCGTGGTCGCCTCCGGCGAACAGGTCACTTCGGGCTTGCTTGCGATCGTGCTGCAGGGCATCGGCATCCAGGCGCGCTCCTGGCAGGGCTGGCAGATCCCGATCAAGACCTCGGACGCGCATGCCTCGGCGCGCATCCTCGAGATCGACGGTACCGAGATCATCGACCGTTTCAAGGAGCGCAAGGAAGTCGCTGTCATTGCCGGCTTCCAGGGCATCAACCCGCAGACCGGCCGCATCACCACGCTCGGCCGCGGCGGTTCGGACACCTCGGCGGTGGCGATCGCGGCCGCGTTGAAAGCCGACCGCTGCGACATCTACACCGACGTCGACGGCGTCTACACCACCGACCCCCGCGTGGTGCCGAAGGCGCGGCGACTCGACAAGATCGCGTTCGAGGACATGCTGGAGCTGGCTTCGCAGGGCGCCAAGGTGCTGCAGGTTCGCTCGGTGGAACTCGGCATGGTGCACAACATGCCGATCTTCGTGCGCTCCAGCTTCGACAAGCCAGAGGATATCGACCCGCACGCCAACCAGCCGCCGGGCACGCTGATCTGCAGCGAGGAGGAAATCATGGAAATGCACGTCGTCACCGGCATCGCCTTCTCCAAGGACGAAGCCCAGATTTCCGTGCGCCAGATCGAGGACAAGCCGGGCGTCGCCGCGGCGATCTTCGGGCCGCTCGCGGATGCCAACATCAACGTCGACATGATCGTGCAGAACGTGTCGGAGGACGGCAAGACCACCGACCTCACCTTCACCGTGCCGGCCACCGACTACAACCGCGCCAAGGACACCATTACCTCCGCCAAGGCCAGGATCGGCTATGCCAGGCTCGACACCGAGACCGACGTCGCCAAGGTGTCGGTGATCGGCAGCGGCATGCGCAGCCATGCCGGCGTCGCGGCGAAGGCGTTCAAGGCGCTGGCCGAGCGCAACATCAACATCCGCGCCATCACGACGTCAGAGATCAAGTTCTCGGTCCTGATCGACGCCGCCTACACCGAACTCGCGGTGCGCACGCTGCACACGCTGTACGGCCTGGATCAGGCGTAGGAGCGACCGGCATCCGAGCGGCGGGTGGGCTCTCTCCGCCGTCATTCCGGGGCGTGCGCAGCACGAGCCCGGAATCCATGGGGCCACGAGTTTTGCGGATGAATGGATTCCGGGCTCTCGCTTCGCGAGCCCCGGAATGACGGGAGAAGCAGGAGCCGTACTCCCTCACCCCTACCCCGGAGTTAGAATTTCTCTTAGCGGGCGCAGCATTGGGCTGACGCAGACGTTATTTGCTACTGGCAGGCGTTTTGCTTGGCAAAGCGAGCCTCGATTGGCTATACGGCCAGTCAGGTAGGCTGTCGCAAACTGTGGCACAGTTTGGTGATCCCGAATCGGCGGGAACTGGCGCGTGCGGCGACACCGAATGACTAAAATTGTTGTTTTTGAAGAGTTTCGCGCCAGCGGCCGGCCGGCCCGCTGCGCCGGCCTTGCGGGGAGGGACTGAAGCACATGCGGAGCGCGTCGGGAGGCCCACGCATCCTGTTGAGACGGCTCCGCGAAACCATGGCGGAGCAAGTCTCCGCCCAGGAGCGCCTCGACAAGATCGTGGTGCTGATCGCGGCCAACATGGTGGCCGAGGTCTGCTCCTGCTACGTGCTGCGCGTCGACAACACGCTCGAGCTCTATGCCACCGAAGGTCTGAATCGCGACGCCGTGCACCGTACCGTGCTGAGCGCGCATGAGGGCCTGGTCGGCCTCGTCGCCAGCGAGGCGACGCCGCTCAATCTGTCCGACGCGCAAAGCCATCCGGCCTTCGCTTACCGCCCGGAGACCGGCGAAGAGGCCTACCACTCGTTCCTCGGCGTGCCGATCCTGCGCGCCGGCAACACGCTCGGCGTCCTCGTCGTGCAGAACCGCGCCAAGCGGACCTATGTCGAGGAAGAGGTCGAGGCGCTGCAGACCACCGCCATGGTGCTGGCGGAGATGATCGCATCCGGCGAGCTCGCCGCGCTGGCCCAGCCGGGCGCCGAGCCCGCCGCGCGGCACTCGCTGCACAAGACCGGCGCGGTGCTGTCCGACGGCATCGCGCTCGGCCATGTCGTGCTGCACGAGCCGCGCGTCGTCATCACCAACTACATCGCCGAGGACCTGCCGAAGGAGATCAAGCGGCTCGACACCGCGCTCGCCAATCTGCGCGCCGATCTCGACCGCATGCTGGAGCGCGGCGACGTCGCCGAAGGCGGCGAGCACCGCGAGGTGCTGGAAGCCTACCGCATGTTCGCCAACGACCAGGGCTGGTCGCACAAGCTGCATGAGGCGGTCGCCACCGGCCTCACTGCGGAAGCCGCCGTCGAGCGCGTGCAGTCCGACACCCGCGCGCGCATGCTGCGCTCGACCGATCCGTATCTGCGCGACCGGCTGCACGACCTCGAGGATCTCGGCCATCGGCTGATGCGGCAGCTGGTCGGCCAGGATCATGCACCGTCGCGCGAGCAGCTGCCCGACAACGCCATCCTGATCGCGCGTGCGATGGGACCGGCGGCGCTGCTCGACTACGACCGCAAGCGGCTGCGCGGCCTGGTGCTGGAAGAAGGCACCGCGAACTCCCACGTCTCGATCGTGGCGCGCGCGCTCGGCATTCCCGCGGTCGGCGAGGTGCCGAACGCGCCCGGCATCGCCGATCCCGGCGACGCCATCATCGTCGACGGGATTTCCGGCGAGATCTATGTCCGCCCCTCCGCCGAGATCGAATCGGCCTATGCCGAGCGCGTCCGATTCCGGGCGCGGCGGCAGGCGCAATATTCGGAGCTGCGCGACAAGGCCTGCGTGACCAAGGACGGCCAGCCGATCGAGCTCCTGATCAACGCGGGCCTGACCATCGATCTGCCGCACATCGAGGACACCGGCAGCGCCGGCATCGGCCTGTTCCGCACCGAATTGCAGTTCATGGTGAGCCCGAGCCTGCCGCGCTCGAGCGACCAGCTCGCGCTGTACCGCACCGTGCTCGATGCCGCGGGCAACAAGCCCGTCACCTTCCGCACGCTCGACATCGGCGGCGACAAGGCGCTGCCCTATATGGAGACGGTGGTCGAGGAAAATCCGGCGCTCGGCTGGCGCGCGATCCGGCTCGGCCTCGACCGTCCCGGCCTGTTGCGCGGCCAGATCCGCGCGCTGCTGCGCGCCGGCGGCGGCCGCGCGCTGAAGATCATGTTTCCGATGATCTCCGACATCGCCGAATTCGACCAGGCCAAGGCGATCGTCGAGCGCGAGCTGACCTATCTGCGCCAGCACGGCCATTCGCTGCCCGAGCGGATCGATATCGGCACCATGGTCGAGGTGCCGGCGCTGCTCTACCAGCTCGACGAGCTCTTGAAGAAGGTCGACTTCGTGTCGGTCGGCTCCAACGATTTGTTCCAGTTCCTGTTCGCGGTCGACCGCGGCAATGCCAAGGTCTCCGAGCGCTTCGACATCCTGTCGGCGCCGATCCTGCGCGCGCTGCGCGACATCGTGCGCAAGGCCAGGGCGGCGAAGAAGGCCGCCTCGCTGTGCGGCGAGATGGCCTCGAAACCGATCGGCGCGCTGGCGCTGATCGCGCTCGGCTATCGCTCGCTGTCGCTGTCGGCGACCGCGCACGGCCCGGTCAAGGCGATGATCCTCGACCTCGACGCCAGGAAGGCGGAGGCGATGATCAATCCCCTGCTGGACGCACCGGTCGGCAGCGTCTCGATCCGCGAGGCGCTGACGAAGTTTGCGGAAACCGAGGGGCTGGCCTTGTAGCGACGCTGCCGTCGCCGCTATCGCCCCTTTTGCGCCCTTCGCGCTTTCAGCAAATTCGAGATACCGCCATGCTACCCGAAGCCAAACTCGACGTCCTGCTCGCCCATCACGCCTCGCTCGAGGCCGAGCTGCTCGGCGAGGTGAAGTCCGATCGCTACGTTGCGATCACCCGCGAGCTCGCCGAGCTCAATCCGCTGATCGATGCGGTGAAGCTCTATCGCGCTGCTCGCACTGAACTCGCCGATACCGAGGCGATGCTGGCGGACGCAGGCACCGATCCCGAGATGCGCAGCTTGGCGGAAGCCGAGCTGGAGACGCTGCAGGCGCGGATCGGCGATCTCGAGCAGCAGATCCGGATCGCGCTGCTGCCCAAGGACGCGATGGACGACCGCAACGTGATGCTGGAAATCCGCGCCGGCACCGGCGGCGACGAGGCCTCGCTGTTCGCCGGCGACCTGTTCCGGATGTATGAGCGCTTCGCTGCCTTGCAGGGCTGGAAGGTCGAGGTGATCTCGGCGAGCGAGGGCACCGTCGGCGGCTACAAGGAAATCATCGCCGAGGTGCAGGGCCGCGGCGCGTTCGCCAAGCTGAAATTCGAATCCGGCGTGCACCGGGTGCAGCGCGTTCCCGACACCGAGACGCAGGGCCGCATCCACACCTCGGCCGCGACCGTCGCGGTGCTGCCCGAGGTCGAGGACGTCGATGTCGACATCAAGGACACCGACTTGAGGATCGAGACCATGCGCGCCGGCGGCGCCGGCGGTCAGCACGTCAACAAGACCGAATCGGCGATCCGCATCACCCATCTGCCGACCGGCATCGTGGTGATGATGCAGGACAGCCGCTCGCAGCACAAAAACCGCGCCTCGGCGATGAACATCCTGCGCTCGCGGATCTATGACGCCGAGCGCCAGCGCGTCGAGGCCGCGCGCTCCGCCGACCGCAAGGAGAAGGTCGGCTCCGGCGACCGCTCCGAGCGCATCCGCACCTATAATTTCCCGCAAGGCAGGGTCACCGACCACCGCATCAATTTGACGCTCTACAAGCTGCCGCAGGTGATCGCGGGCGAAGCGCTCGGCGAACTGATCGACGCGCTGACCACCGAGCACCAGGCCGCGCAGCTCGCGGCACAGGGCGCGGCGGCGTGAGATTGGCAGCCCGGATGGAGCGAAGCGAAATCCGGGCTATGAGATGGCGGTGATGTCCGTGAACCAGTTCACTGGCCAGACGATCGACGCGGCCCGGCGCGCGCTTGCAACGCGATTGGCAGCCGCTGCCAACGACTCCGCCGAGCTCGATGCACGGCTGCTGGTCGGTGCCGCGCTCGGCCTCGATTTGACCGGCATGATCACCGCGGCGCATCGCGCGCTGACGGCCGACGAATCAACGCGCCTCGAAGCCCTCGCGCAGCGCCGCCTCGCCGGCGAGCCGGTCGCGCGCATTCTCGGCATCAAGGAATTTTGGGGACTGCCGCTGCATCTCTCGGCCGCGACGCTGGTGCCGCGTCCCGACACCGAAACCGTGGTCGAGCGTGCGCTTGAACTGCTGCGCGCCGACGGCGCGGCCGACCGCGCGCTGCGGATCGCCGATCTCGGCACCGGTTCCGGTGCGATCCTGCTGGCGCTGCTCTCGGAACTGCCCAACGCGCATGGCTTCGCCACTGACATTTCGGCAGAGGCGCTGCAGACCGCGCGCCGGAACGCCGCCGAGCTCGGGCTCGCGGATCGCACGACGTG
Organism: Bradyrhizobium sp. PSBB068; assembly: GCA_016839165.1. Lineage (NCBI taxonomy): Bacteria > Pseudomonadati > Pseudomonadota > Alphaproteobacteria > Hyphomicrobiales > Nitrobacteraceae > Bradyrhizobium > Bradyrhizobium sp. PSBB068. The sequence goes on along the minus strand of CP069300.1, from coordinate 83,418 downwards.
GGTCCAGTGCGACTACGCCAGCGCGCTGACCGGCGCGTTCGACCTGATCGCATCCAATCCGCCTTACATCCCCTCGGCCGATATCGCCGGTCTCGATATCGAGGTGCGCGCGCACGATCCCCGCGCGGCGCTCGACGGCGGCGCCGATGGGCTCGACGCCTACCGCTCCCTGATTTCGCAATCTGCGGGTCTTTTGGCCTCGGGTGGATTTCTGGTTGTTGAAACTGGGCAGGGCCAAAGCGACGACATTGAAGCCCTGATGACGGCTTCCGGCTTATCCCCAACGGGGCCGCCGAGGGCCGATCTGGGGGGCATTCCGAGGGCCGTTTCCGCCCGCCGGCCGCCCCGATAAAGTCCTATTGGAACGCAAAAAAACCTCTTGGAATATCCCCGGGGAACGACTACGTTCCGGGCACAACATCGGTGCTGGCCCCGTAAACCGTTACGGGTGATGACCAGGGTTCAGCAGAGCCCGCCGATCGAAAGGTTCCAGGAACGCAGGTCTCACAGAGCGCAATTAGCCAAAGCTGTGCTGCTCTCGACCGCCAAGCGAACGAAAGCCTGTTATTGCGCTTGAAGACTTACGCACGAGAACTGGGCCTGTCTCGACGGGCGGAATGATTTGGTCGCTGGCGGCTTTTGCCGGCGGTTGGGGAACGCGTATTTGCTGAACGCGATGGTCAGCGACATCGAAGCCACTTCGAACGGTGCTGCGATTCCGTGCGCCTCGGCGCGCGCCGAATCGGACTTTGCAAATCGGACTTTGCAAATCGGACTTCTGAGCAATCGGACTTTCTGGAATCGGACTGTGGACGGCAATAACTTCAGGGCTGGAATAAAAGGCGACAGATGAGAAACGGTCAGAACAACAAGCGGATGCGCAACCGGAATAACAACAATAATAACAACAACAATAACCGGCGCGGCCAGAATCCCCTGACACGGGTGTACGAATCGAACGGGCCCGACATCAAGATCCGCGGCACGGCCTCCCACGTTGCCGAGAAATACGTCCAGCTCGCGCGCGATGCACGCTCCTCCGGCGATCCGGTGGCGGCTGAAAACTACTATCAGCACGCCGAGCACTACTACCGGATCATCGCGGCCGCGCAGGAGCAGTTCCGGCAGAATCAGCAGCAGCCGCGCCCCGACGCCGAGCCGGTCGCGACCGAAGACGGCGACGACGACAGCGACGGCTATTCGAGCTTCGGCCAGGAGCCGGGCTTCGTGCCGCAGCAGCAGCCCTTCATGCGCGACAACGGCCAGCAGCCCTTCCAGCGCGAGCAGCAGCAGCAGCCGCGCGAGCACCGCGAGCGTGACCAGCAGCCGCCGCGTGAGCATCGCGAACGCGAGCATCGTCCGCAGCCGCAATATCAGCCGCAACCGCAGAACCAGCCGCAGCCCGCGATGGCCGATGCCGGCGGCGTCGATCGCCTGCCCTCGTTCATCACCGGTGGCGCGCAGCCGCAGGTCAACGGTGGCGCCTATGAAGCCAGCAATGGCGGTGGTGCCGAACGCGGCGAGCGCAGCGAGCGCTTCCCGCGCCGCCGCCGCCGTCCGCACGGTCCGCGTCCCGACATGGCAGCGCAGCCCGCGCCGAGCGGCGACGACTTCAATCCGGGCAACGAGTAAAGCACATATGCAGCCACCCTCCCTTCCAGGGGAGGGTGGCTGATTCACGTCATTCCGAGTGGCTGGATTTGCGCGTCGCCGTCGAGGACGGCACCAACACCGGCCGCAACGACGGGATCAGCTGCGGCCGCTCGCGGCGCGCCGGGATCGCGCGATAGACCTGCTTGCTCGCTTCCACGATATGCACGCCGGCGAAGGGCATCGACAGCGCCGCGCCGACCCGCTCCCACGCCATCGCCGAGCGCAGGAACCAGCTGCCTTGCACCGGCGGCATGAACAGCGCCTCGCCCCATGACGCCGGCGTGAACCAGGTCTGCCGTAACAGCTGGGTGATCTGGGCCCGCGAATAGGGCCGGCCATGGCCGAACGGCGTCGCATCGGTGCGCGTCCAGACGCCGCGCCGGTTCGGGATGATCGCGATCAGCCGCCCCGACGGCGACAGCACCCGCCACACCTCGCGCAGCAGCCGCTCCGGATCGTCGGACATCTCCAGCGCATGCACCAAGAGCACGCGGTCGACCGCGGCATCCGGTAACGGCATCGAGAATTCGTCGATCAGGGTCGCCAACGCGGGGCGGCCGGTCGGCCATTTCAGCACGCCCTGGGCGGCCGGCATGAAGGCAATACAGCGCTCGCAGCTATCACGGAACAGGCCGAGATAGGGCGTCGGATAGCCGAGCCCGAGCACGCGCTGGCCTTCCGCGTTCGGCCACCGCGCACGGATGCCGCGGTTGATCAGCTGCCGCGCCACGATGCCGAGGCGCTGCGAATAGAAATCGCGGAGGTCGATGACGTCCATGATCTCAGCCTACCATGCCCCCTGCCGCCGGGGTGCGCGGAAAATTGCGTTGCCGCCGGAGCGTTAACGCCATATTTCACACCTATATTGGACGCGTTAAGAGCACGATCCGAAAAAGTGGGCATCGGCTTTTCGAGAAGATCATGCTCTGAAGCGTCCGTCCCGTTTGTTCGTGGAGATATCATGACCGCCGAAATTCGTACCTTCAGCTGCCTCACCGACAATTTCGGGTACCTGATCCACGATCCCGTAACCAAGGCGACGGCGTCGATCGACGCGCCGGAAGCCGGCCCGATCATCAAGGCGCTGGAGCGCGAAGGCTGGACGCTGACCGACATCCTGATCACCCATCACCATGGCGACCATGTCGGCGGCGTCGCCGAGCTGAAGCAGAAATACGGCTGCCGCGTCGTCGCCCCGCACGACCAGTCGGCGAAGATCGCCAATGTCGACCTGCGCGCCGCCAATGCCGACGTCATCAAGATCGGCAGTCTCCTGGCCCGCGTGGTCGAAACCCCCGGCCATACGCTCGACCATATCTCCTACGTGTTCGACGGCGAGAAGGCCGTGTTCGCCGCCGACACGCTGTTCTCGATCGGCTGCGGCCGGGTGTTCGAAGGCACCTATCCGATGATGTGGGATTCGCTGCTGAAGCTGCGTTCGCTGCCGGATGATTTCCGCCTGTATTGCGGCCATGAATACACCGCCTCGAACGTGAAGTTCGCGCTCACCATCGAGGCCGACAATCCGCATCTGCAAGCGCGCGCCGAGGAAGTGACGCGGCTGCGCGCCGAGAACAAGCCGACGATTCCCGTGCTGCTCGGCGACGAGAAGAAGGCCAACGTGTTCCTGCGCGCCGACGAGCCTGCGGTTGCGGCCAAGCTGCACATGAAGGGCGCCGACCCGGCGCTGGTGTTCGGCGAGCTCCGCGAGCGCAAGAACAAGTCCTGATGTCACAGCCCTCCGCGGCCGACATCATCGCGCAGCTCGCGCTGAAGCCGCATCCCGAAGGCGGGCATTATCGCGAGACGTTTCGCGACGAGCGCTGCGATGCCGCCGGGCGCGCGCATTCGACCGCGATCTATTTCCTGCTGGCGCGCGGCGAGCGCTCGCATTGGCACCGCATCGACGCCGTCGAGATGTGGCACCATTATGCCGGCGCGCCGTTGACCTTGCGGATTGCGCAGGACGGCGGCCCGCAGCAATCGATCACGCTCGGCGGTGATGTCGCGCGCGGCGAACAGCCGCAGGCGCTCGTACCGGCGGGCGCCTGGCAGGCGGCGGAAAGCAGCGGCGACTGGACGCTGGTCGGCTGCACGGTCGCGCCGGGATTCGAGTTTTCGAAGTTCGAGCTGGCGCCGAAGGGTTGGGAGCCAGCTTAGTAGGATTCTCTCTTGTAGGAGCTGCACTCGTAGGATGGGTAGAGCGCAGCGAAACCCATCGACTTCTCTCCTCGCGGCGAGATGATGGGTTTCGCTGCGCTCTACCCATCCTACATTCATTTCCGCAACACCATGTCCTTCGCCGCGATCAACCCACCGCCGGCGATCAGAACGGCGGCGATGGCGATGTTGGCGCTGGGCTCGGCGAAACCCGCCAGGATGAGGAACGCGGTCGAGAGCAGCGGCGTGGCGTAGGACGCTGCTCCCAGCACGCGGATGTCGCCGCGCTTCATGCCGATGTCCCAGGCAAAGAACGCCGCGCCCACCGGACCGATGCCGAGTGCGACCACTGCCAACCATTGCAGCGGCGTTGCGGGCCACACCGTGGTCTCCACCATCATGTGCACCAGCGCGGCCAGCACTGCGGTGGCAAGGCAAAAGCCCGCCACGGCATCTGTCGGCACCGCCTTGAGCCGGCGCGACATCACCGAATAGGTCGCCCACACGAATGCCGCGACGAAGGCCGCCGCGAAGCCTGGAATCTGTTCCCTGGTGAAATTGCAGGTGTTGCCGGCAAACAGCAGCACGGTGCCGGCAAGGCCAAGCAGTGCGCCGACGATGTGATGGATCGCCAGCCGTTCGCCCGGCAATAGCGAGGAGAACAGCACGATCAACAGCGGCCAGAGATAGTTGAGCAGGCCGGCCTCGGCCGGCGGCGCGAAGCGCAGCGCCAGGAAATACAGCGCGTGATAGCCGAACAGCCCGCCGACGCCGACGACCCAGGCGAGCAGCGGCTGCTTCAAGGCGCCGAACGCGGCAGGGCGCAACAGGAAGCTTGCGAACGCGACCGCAGCGCCGATCGCAAACGTCATGGCAGCAAGCTGGAACGCCGTGATCGCGCCGGTCGCGACCGTCATGACCGACAGCAGCGACCACATCAGGATGGCGGTCAGTCCGACAAGGGTGGCAGTCCGGGTGGTCATTTCAATTCAATCCGTCATGGCCGGGCCGGCCACGTCTTTGCTTCACGCCTCGCGGTTGTAACGACGAAAATGCCCGGCACAAGGCCGGGCATGACGCATTGATCGAGGTCGCGTGCGGCGCTGCGCCGCTTACGCGTGATACTGGCCGCCGTTGATGGTCAGCGTCGAGCCGGTGATGAAGCCGGCATCGTCGGCCGCCAGGAAGACCACCGCGCGCGCGATCTCCTCAGGCTCGCCGAGGCGATTGACCGGGATCTGCGGAATCACGTTCTTCTCCAGCACATCCTTCGGCACCGCCTGCACCATCTCGGTGTTGATGTAGCCGGGCGCGATCACATTGACGGTGATGCCGCCCTTGGCGTTCTCGATCGCCAGCGCCTTGGTGAAGCCGATGTCGCCGGCCTTCGCCGCTGAATAATTGACCTGGCCGAACTGGCCCTTCTGGCCGTTAATCGAGGAGATCGAGATGATGCGGCCGAACTTGCGGGCGCGCATGCCCTCGATCACCTGGCGCGTCATGTTGAACAGCGAGCCGAGGTTGGTGTTGATCACGGCATTCCACTGCTCGAGCGTCATCTTGTGGAATGCGGTGTCGCGGGTGATGCCGGCATTGTTCACCAGCACGTCGATGGGGCCGAGTTCGGTCTCGACCTTCTTCACACCGGCCGCGCAGGCGTCGAACGATGCGACGTCCCACTTGTAGACGGGAATCCCGTTCTCCGCCTTGAACTTCTCCGCCGCGGCGTCATTGCCGGCGTAGCTCGCCGCCACGTTGTAGCCGGCCGCTTTCAGCGCCTTGCTGATAGCAGCTCCGATGCCCCGCGTTCCGCCCGTCACCAATGCAACACGTGCCATGTCCGTCTCCTCCTTGGCCGTCTTTTATAACCGGATAACTCCGGTCTACGCACTCACAACGAAGCGCGATGAGATCGTCGCGCTTCCGCTCCCTTTTTGAGCATGATCCGTTCGGAAAACCGCTTCACACTTTTCCGGATCATGCTCGCGCAAAACAAAAATGCCCGGCGCAAAGCCGGGCATCTTTTCTATCAGTTCGCGCCGTGGTTGACAGATGATCTTTTCATCACCTAGCCGGCCTCGCTGCCTTTTGTTCAGTCGCGTGCAACGCACATGGCGATGCCCATGCCGCCGCCGATGCACAGCGTCGCGAGGCCCTTCTTGGCATCGCGCTTCTGCATCTCGTGCAGCAGCGTGACCAGCACGCGCGCACCCGACGCGCCGACCGGATGGCCGATCGCGATCGCGCCGCCATTGACGTTGACCTTGGCCGGATCCCAGCCGAGGTCCTTGTTGACGGCGCAGGCCTGCGCGGCGAACGCCTCATTGGCCTCGATCAAATCGAGGTCGGCGATGTTCCAGCCGGCCTTCTTCAGCGCCGCGCGCGAAGCGGGGATCGGACCGGTGCCCATGATCTTGGGATCGACGCCGGCCTGGCCCCAGGAGACGATGCGGGCGAGCACCTTCTTGCCCTGCTTGGCGGCTTCCTTGGCGGTCATCAGCACGACGGCGGCGGCGCCGTCATTGATGCCGGAGGCGTTGCCGGCGGTTACGGTGCCGTCCTTCTCGAAGGCGGCGCGGAGCTTGGCCATCGCGTCGAGCGTCGCGCCGTGGCGCGGATACTCGTCGGCATCGACCACGATGTCGCCCTTGCGGCTCTTGATCGTGACCGGGACGATCTCGTCCTTGAACTTGCCGGCCTTCTGCGCCGCCTCGGCCTTGTTCTGCGAACCGACTGCGAACTCGTCCTGCTGCGCGCGGGTGATCTGGTACTGCTTGGCGACGTTCTCGGCGGTGTTGCCCATGTGGTAGCCGTTGAAGGCATCCCACAGGCCGTCCTTGATCATGGTGTCGATCAGCTCGAGGCCGCCCATCTTGACGCCGCCGCGCAGATACTGCGCGTGCGGGGCCATGCTCATCGACTCCTGGCCGCCCGCGACGACGATCGAGGAATCGCCGTTGAGCAGCGCCTGGTAGCCGAGCGCGACCGTGCGCAGGCCGGAGCCGCAGAGCTGGTTGACGCCCCAGGCCGGGCTTTCCACGGGAATGCCGGCCGCGATGGAGGCCTGGCGGGCCGGGTTCTGGCCCTGCGCCGCGGTGAGGATCTGGCCCATGATGACTTCGGAGACCTGGCCGCCCTCGACGCCGGCACGCTCCAGCGCCGCCTTGATGGCAATCGCGCCGAGATCGTGAGCCGGTGTGGTCGCGAATGCGCCGTTGAAGCTGCCGACCGGGGTGCGGGCGGCGCTGACGATGACGACATCGTCTGACATGGACATCTCCTATGGGTTGTAGCTGGGTTTCTCGACGGCGGGCGGCCGGTTTGGCTGGCCTGTCTCTTAACGGCTATCCTGTAAAGCTCATTGAGGCATGTCAATCAAACTGTGGCGCAAATCGCGCCGCGACGCACTCAAAATGACGCCCTTGGCACATTCCTGAGCAAATCCTATGCTTTGGAATTAACCGCACAGCACAAAACGGTAGCCGAACCGCTTTGAAAATGCTTACCTTTGCTGCGATGCGTTGCATTTAGCCCTGCGGCGATGCCGTCGGGTTCCAGGTTCTTCGGTGTTGAAGTGAGAGCCCATGGCAAAATCTGAACAACCGACCACGATCAAGAAATACGCGAACCGGCGGCTCTATAATACCGGTACGAGCACCTATGTGACGCTCGAGGATCTCGCGGCGATGGTGAAGGAAGGCGAGGATTTCCTCGTCTATGACGCGAAGACCGGCGACGACATCACCCGCTCCGTGCTCGCGCAAATCATCTTCGAACAGGAGAACAAGGCCGGGCAGAACCTGCTGCCGACCACGTTCCTGCGACAGCTGATCCGGTTCTACGGCGACAGCATGCAGATGGTGGTGCCGAAATATCTCGAACAGTCGATCGAGACGCTGACCAAGGAACAGGAGAAATTCCGCAAGCAGATCGCGGGCGCCCTGAGCGGCACGCCGTTCGCTCCCCTGGAAGAACAGGTCCGCCGTAACATGGAGCTGTTCCAGCAGACCTTCTCGATGTTCAAGCCGTTCGTGCCGCAGCGCGGCGGCACTGAAGCCGAGAAGGTGCCGGAGCCCGCGCCCGACGACGGCAACATCGACGACCTGCGCCGCCAGATGAAGGACATGCAGGAACGTCTCGAGCGCATGTCGCAGCCGGCGAAGAAGGACGAGTAGCTTTTCGTTCTCCAGCGCGGACCTCACCGCATCGTCGCCCCGGCGAAAGCCGGGGCCCATAACCACAGATCCATTGTTGTTGCCCGAGGCGTCTCCCGGATCGCCTCATTGAGAAGCCGCGGCGTATGGGTCCCGGCCTTCGCCGGGACGACACCGTTTGTTGGGCAATCCGAGTCAGCCCGCGGCGGGCACAACCTTTTCCGCCGGCACGTTCCACGGCCGGTCCGGCGAGGCGAGGCCGATCAGGCGGCCCTGAATGAAGTCGCAGCCCCATTCGCGCAGCATCACGGCGGCTTCCTCGTCCTGCACCCATTCGGCGACCGTCTTGATCTCAAGCCGGCGCGCAAGATCGATCAGCGTCTGCACGAAGGCGCGATCGTCGGCCGAGCGCACGATGTTCTGCACGAAGGCGCCGTCGATCTTGACGATGTCGACGCCGAGCTTGCGCAGGTTGCGGAACGAGGTGTAGCCGGCGCCGAAATCGTCGATCGCGATCCGGCTGCCGAAATTCTTCAGCCGCGTGACGAAGCCGCGGACGTCGTCGATGTCCTGGATCGCGACGGTCTCGGTGATCTCCACGATCAGCCGCTCGCCGACGCCGGGATGCGCGCGCATCAAGGATTCGATTGGAAGATCGGCGCCGTCTCGGATACGGGCCGACCGCTCGTGATGCGCAATCGATCGCTGTTCATATCAGGTAAATGGCGCGACGTATCGACGACCGCGAATAGCCTGATTGCGCCACTCACACCGGCATTCCGCCCCGTTTGCGGCGTGATCTTCTGTGACCGGGTGATGAGGGATCTCGGCGTTGTCGAGCGCATCCTGCCGACCGATGCAGATATCCGCCACGAATGGTTCGACCTTGGAGATTTTTCCGGACTGATTGCTGGGCAATCTCCCAGTGGCCGCTTCATCCATGGCCAGAGCCAGGCCATTGTCGACGTCGCAACCGGCCGCACGCTTCTGCGCACCGAGCGCACTGGCGACTTCTCGGTTGACGGCAGTCGTCTGATCGACGGATTTACCCTGCGGGATATCTCGACCGGCAAGGCCCTCTGGACGCTGCACGAAACGCCGCACGGCGGATTCGTCATGATACTCGCCGATGGCCGGGTTCGGCTGTCGCCCGGCGCCGAAAGATACATCAAGCTGGTGCGTGGCTTCGAGGTGAAGCCATTTGATGATGCCGCGCGGAAGCAATTCGAACTGCCGCACGGTCTCGCGCCGTGGCTTGCGACATTTGGCCCGCGGGCGCGGCGCTGAAGCACCTCCCCGCGCCCCGACAGGGCTTGCGGACGCGCAAGCCCTGATTGCCGCACGGCAATCGCATCACCTGCGACGCACCTCGCGGGGTCCGCTACAGAGATTGCCTCCGACAGAAGGCAATCCCGATGACCATCCAGCTCTACGGCTTCTGGCGCTCGAACGCGGCATTCCGCGTCCGCGTCGCGCTTGCGCTCAAGAACCTCGATTTCGAGGAAATCGACATCGACATCCTCTCCGGACGCCAGTTCGATCCGGGCTACGCCGAAGTCAACGCGGAGCATGTCGTCCCCACCCTCGTTCATGACGGCCGCGCCATCTTCCAGTCGCTGGCGATCATCGAATATCTCGACGAGATCCATCCCGAGCCGCGGTTGCTACCGGCCGACCCAAGCGAACGGGCCTATGCACGATCGCTGGCAATGATCCTCGCCGCCGATGCGCATCCCCTGACCGTCCCGCGCGTCCGCAAGCATCTCGCGCAGGCGTTCGGCGCCGATGCCGCCGCCATCGAGACATGGTGCAGGCATTGGACCGCCGAGGGACTTTCGACCTACGAGCGATTGCTGACGCGGCGTCCGGCGGCTTCCTTCGCGCTGGGACCGGCCCCCACGATCGCCGACATCAGCATCGCGGGCCAGGTGGCCCTCGCCGACGTCTATCGCATGGAGCTCGCGGCATTTCCGGAGGTGGCGGCGCTGGCGAAGCGATGCTTCGCCTTGCCGGCATTCGCCGAAGCGCATCCGTTTCAGCAACGGGGCTACAATCCCGCCGGCTAGATCAGAGCGCGATTGCGCGAACGTCCTTCGAGCAATTGCCGACGCGCCGTCAGCCCCTGCCCCACGATATCGAAGAAGGCGCGGACGCGGGCGGTGTTGCGCAGATCGCGGTGGGTGATCAGCCAGAGTTCACGCGTGAGCGCGGCCTCCGGGACGGAGACGGTTTCGATGTCGGATTCCTGATCGCCAAGATAGCAGGGCAGCAACGCCATGCCGATGCCGGCCTTCACCGCCATCATCTGGTTGATCAGGCTGCTGGAGCGATACACGATCTGATCATTCGGCACGGTTGCGGTGAGCCAGCTCGCCGCGGCCGCGGCCGCCGAACTATCCCAGCCGATGAAGCTGTGGCCCTCGAACGGGGCGCCGCCGGGCCGGCCGCGGTCGGCCAGATAGCGCGGGCTCGCGTAAAGCGCCCACGCCGTCTCCGCGATCTGCCGTCCGAACAAGTCGCCCTCAGACGGGCGCGTCGCCCGGATCGCGATATCGGCCTCGCGTCGCAGCAGGTCGAGCTGGCGGTTGTCGACGAGCAGCTCGAGCGTGATCCCCGCGTGCCTCGACCTGAACTCCGCGAGCAGATCGTTGAGGATGCGGTAGGCCAGCGATTCCGAGCAGGTGATCCGCAAATTGCCGGACAGCCGAGCGTCCCGGCCGGTGACGTCGCGGTCGACCGCCAGCACCTCCCTCTCCATGCGTTCGGCGGCGAGCAGCATCCGGTCTCCGGCGTCCGTCGGCGTATAGACGCCGCCGTTTCGCTCGAAGAGCTGGACCTCAAACCTCGCCTCGAGCGCGTTGAGCCAGCGAAAGATCGTGGAGTGGTCGTTACCCAGCTCCTGCGCAGCTCCCCTGAGCGAGCCGGCCCGGCTGATGGCAAGGATCAGCCGAAAGTCGTTCCAGTCCATGCCGCGATGCTCTCCGGAAAAAGCGCAGCCGCACGATTCGGGCGCACGCTTGCGCTGCCGGATATGAGGTGCGGGGGCCGGGGTCAACGCAATGACCCGCGTGGCAGGTATAACGACGTCAGCCCGCGGCGGGCACGACCTTTTCCGCCGGCACGTTCCACGGCCGCTCCGGCGAGGCGAGGCCGATCAGGCGGCCCTGGATGAAGTCGCAGCCCCATTCGCGCAGCATCACGGCGGCTTCCTCGTCCTGCACCCATTCGGCGACCGTCTTGATCTCAAGCCGGCGCGCAAGATCGATCAGCGTCTGCACGAAGGCGCGATCGTCGGCCGAGCGCACGATGTTCTGCACGAAGGCGCCGTCGATCTTGACGATGTCGACGCCGAGCTTGCGCAGGTTGCGGAACGAGGTGTAGCCGGCGCCGAAATCGTCGATCGCGATCCGGCTGCCGAAATTCTTCAGCCGCGTGACGAAGCCGCGGACGTCGTCGATGTCCTGGATCGCGACGGTCTCGGTGATCTCCACGATCAGCCGCTCGCCGACGCCGGGATGCGCGCGCATCAAGGATTCGATGGTGGCCCACCAGTCCGGATCCATCGTGGTGTCCGGCGAGATGTTGAGGCTGAGCTGCACATCAGGGGCCGCGGCGAGCTCGGCGATGGCGAGCTCCAGCACGCGATGATCGACCAGCCGGATCAGGCCGAGCCGCTCGGCGACCGGCACGATGTCGGGCGCGAGCAGCGCACGGCCGTCGTCCTGCTCCATGCGGACCAGGCACTCGTAAAACGACGGCTGCCGCGAGCGCGCATCGACTACCGGCTCGAAGCCGATCACGATGCGGCGCTCGTTCAGCGCGGTGACGATCTCGTCGGTGACGCGGATGTTGACGCGGCGCTGCGCGTCGCGCTCGACATTCGGCTTCCACAGCGCGAACGAACCGGCGCGGCGGCTCTTGGCGGCATCCAGCGTCTCCTGGGCGCGATTGACCGCCTCTTCCGCCGACTTCGCATGGCGCGGGATGGTGACGGCACCGATCGATGCGGTCACCGATACCGGGCCGGACCTGGTCGGCACCACCTCGTCGCGCACCGCGGCGAGGAAGCGCTCGGCCGCGACGTTGGTATCGTCGACGGTGCAGTTGCGCAGGATCAGGCCGAACTTGTTGCCGGAGAAGCGGCCGAGCATGTCGCCGCTGCGCAGCCGGGCGCGAATCCGCTTCGCCACCTCGGCGATGACGGCGTCCGCGACATCGAAGCCGAAAGCGTCGTTGACCCGCGCCAGATGATCGATGCCGATCAGCATGAAGGCACAGGAAGTGCGGAAGCGCGCGCACTCCTCGATGCTCTCGGCGAGCGAGGCGACCAGATGGGTGCGGTTGAGCTCGCCCGTCAGCGGATCGTGCCGCGACAGTTTCAAGAGCTGCTCGTCGCGGGCGTGGCGTTCATTGTTGACCCGGACGATGCCCTGCACCCGCGACGGCCTGCCGTCGGGGCCGGCAAACCAGCAGCCGGTCTCCTCGATCCAGATCACCGGCGCCGATGTGACGCTCCGTACGCCATATTCGATCCGGTAAGGCACCGGCTCCCCGCTTCGCGACGGCGCGGCGTGGCCGAGCGCGTCCACGCGAATGCTGCGCGACGGCTCGATCAGCTTCGCGAGCTCGGCGCCGCTCGCCAGCGCCGCGACCGGGATGTCCGGGAACACCGTCGCCACATTGTCGCTCCAGGCCATCGCGTCGCTCGCCAGGTCCCAAGCGAAGGTCGCTTGGCCGAGCGAGGCGAGGATGCTGGCAGCTGGCGGGACAGGGGGCATCGAACATGTCTCGATTTGGGACGGCACCCGGTGATTCTCCACAGCCTCAAGATAGTGGTTCCGGCGAATCCAACGCTAGGAGAAGTTGATAAATAATCTGGAAACCACGTTTTCGACTGCCGCGGAACGAACTGGGGATGGCGGGCATGACCCTTGCCATGAGGGTGTTGCAGAGGGACGCAACGTCCCAAACTATGACGCTCCATCGGGTCGCAGGCGATGTTTGATATCGATCAGTCAGAGGTCCTCGACGGCGAGTTCACCGACACTGCCGCCGTGACCAGCACGGCGCTGGTGCCGCTGGCCGTGACCACCCATTGGGCGCCCAAGATCCCGCTGCCGCACGGGGACCCGTCATTTCTGGCTCACCTGATCGCAACCGCCGCGCACGAGCCGCAGACGTGCGGGCTGCGGCGTGGGTCATTGGCCGACGCACAGACCGCCTACGGCCCGCATATCGACGAACGCCGCAGCGTGACGCGACGCACCCGGCAGATCATCTAGCAAACCATCGCGCGATCAGCGGGCCTTGACCGGCCGGTTGCCGTGACTGTCCTGCGGCACGCCGCGGCGCAGCGACATGTGGGAATGGATGCCGAGCCAGCGCCCGTCGGCCTGGCGCGCGAGGATGATCGTCGCCCGCCCCGGCCGGTCGAAGCGGCTGCCGTCCGGATTGAAGCCGGTGCTGGTCCAGGGCGTGATCACCGTCGCCATGCCGCCATCGGCGCTGATCAGCACCTCCGTATGCGCGAGATCGAAGGCGAAATCCGCGGTGCGGGGCCAAACGTTGTCCCACTGCATCTCGGTCCAGCGCGTGCGGCCGTGGATCAGTTCCTGATAGGTGCCGAACGAGATGATGTCCGGATGCCAGAACGGGCGGGCGGCCGCATAGTCGACCGCCCTGACGCAGGCAGCGAACCGTTCGAGCCAGTCGAAGATCGATTGCGTTGTCGTCGGATCGGCGATCGGAAGGGGCGCGTGTTCGTTCATGGCTCCCTCCGAAAACACGCTAGCGTTGCGGCCCGTCCGATGACGGGTGGCCGCCCGGCTGCAGATCCGGCGAGGCGACCGTCGGCTTGGGCGCAGACTGATCGAGCAGCACGGATTCCGCGACCGATGTCGCCGGCGGGACCGGTGCAGGCGCCGGAGCGGCGACAGGCGCGGGCTCGGGCCGCGGTGCAGGCTGCGCGACAGGTGCAGGCTGTGGTGCCTCGGGCTGCGCCTTGCTGACGCTCGGTGCCGGCGCCGCAGGCGCGACCACCGCACGGCGGCGGGTGCGCAGCGCAATTCCGGAAATGAAATCGACCAGCGCCAGCAGCGTCAGCAGGCAATAGGTCGAGTTGCCGAACTTCGGCCACAGCACGAATTCGGCGGCGGCCGCGCCGAACACGATCAGCGACAGCAGATGGTCGGTGAGATATTTCGCGCCGGGGCGCGCGCCCTTGATGACCTCGAGCAGCAACAGCAGCACGCCGGCGGCAAGCAGCATGTCGCTGAGCGTGATCTGCCACTGTTCGCCCGACAGCAAGGTCAGCCTGATCAGCGGGTCCGTGAAGGACACGCCGGGCATCAGGAAAGCGATGATGTTGTAGACCGCGAGCGGAACGAGCAGCAGCGGAAAACCGACCATCGGGGCTTGCGCCTTATTTCAGGGAGAACCAGCAAAGCGGCGATGGCACTTGCCTCGCCGCGGACGCGCGTCTTGACCGCACTCGTTGGCCGAATTCAGGCGCAGCGCCGTTTGATTGGAGCACAACCTTATCGGAAAACCGCTACGCACTTTTCCGGGTCATGCTCGCGCCTCCGCGGCGCGGCAGCCGAAGTCCGATCAGGACTCTTTCTTGGCCTTCAGGACCTGGCGGCCCTTGTACATGCCGGTCTTCAGGTCGAGGTGGTGCGGACGGCGCAGCTCGCCGGAGTCCTTGTCCTCGACATAGGTCGGGGTCTTGATCGCATCGGCCGAACGGCGCATGCCGCGACGCGACGGCGAGGTTTTTCTTCTGGGAACGGCCATGACGGTGTCCTCTAGGGTGTTGCGGAGGCATCGTCCGAAATACGGACGTGGCTCAGCGCTTCGAAGCGCAAGCTGCGATGCCGGTAAGGCCGCGCTTATAGAGGAAGGCACTCCGTAAAGCTAGGGCCGGAGACAGCAAAATGCGCCCGAAATCGCGCTCAATCGCCGCGATTGTCGCGCCAGCACCGCGTCACGGTATTGGCCCGGGCCATGTAGGTGCCGGACAGCCTGCGCACCCCCGGCCCCGGGTTCCGGGCGCTCCTTTTGAGCGGATTCGGCAGAATCGCCGCCAAAAGCGCGGCTTCCCGGGGCGACAGCGCCGCGGCGGACCGGCCAAAGGCATATTGGGCGCCGGCTTCGGCGCCAAACTGCCCGGCTGGGCCCATTTCCGCGATGTTCAGGTAGATTTCCAGGATCCGCTGCTTCGGCAGCACGAAGTCGATCCAGAGCGCCAGCGGCAGTTCCAGCCCCTTGCGGATCACGCTGCGGCCGGACCACAGGAACAGGTTCTTGGCCACCTGCTGGGTGATGGTCGAGCCGCCGCGGGCCACCTCACCGTCCTCGGCATCGTTGACCGCCTCGCGCAGCGCGCCCCAATCGACGCCCCGGTGCTTGCAGAAATGGGCATCCTCCGAGCTGACCACGGACCGCGGCAGGTAGGGCGACATCGCGCCGAAATCGACCCAATGCCGCGTGACCGGGGCGCCTCGCAGGGTCCGCCACGCCATCAGGGCCGAGACCGGCTGACCGGTGCGGTAGAACGGCGTCACCAGATAGGGCAGCAACAGCACCGCCAGCAAAACCAGCAATAAAATTCGGACAATGCGCAAAACGAGGGTTTCCGGGGAGGACCTCTCCAGCAACGATTTGGC
This sequence comes from Bradyrhizobium sp. PSBB068, assembly GCA_016839165.1. Classification (NCBI taxonomy): domain Bacteria; kingdom Pseudomonadati; phylum Pseudomonadota; class Alphaproteobacteria; order Hyphomicrobiales; family Nitrobacteraceae; genus Bradyrhizobium; species Bradyrhizobium sp. PSBB068. The sequence goes on along the minus strand of CP069300.1, from coordinate 67,787 downwards.
ACCCGCCCGCCAGGACACGGCCGGCACCGTCAGACGTCTGTGGGATAATTCACGGTTTTTCCAGCACTTTTAAGGCGCGAATCCATAGCAGGGTGGAATTGACGAAGCCGATCTCATCAACGATTGTCCGGCCGAAAATCGATCTGGAGCAATTCTTAATGACGACCGGTACTGCAGAGTTTTCCAAGCGGCTGGACCAGACCGCGGAGGATACCGAAGCCCTGCTCGCGAAACTGCTGTCCGACGCGACCGAGAGCGACGAGATCGTGCGCCCGAAGCGGCTGATCGAGGCGATGCGCTATTCAAGCCTCGGCGGCGGCAAGCGGCTGCGGCCGTTCCTGGCGGTCGAGAGCGCCGCGGTGTTCGGCATCCCGCGCGAAGCCGCGCTGCTGGTCGGCGCCGCGCTGGAATGCATCCACTGCTACTCGTTGATCCATGACGATCTGCCGGCGATGGACAATTCCGACCTGCGCCGCGGCCGCCCGACCCTGCACAAAGCCTATGACGACGCCACCGCGATCCTCGCCGGCGACGCGCTGCTGACGATTGCCTTCGACATCATCACCCGCGATGCGATCCACAAGGACGCTCAGGTGCGTCTGCTGCTGACCCGCGCGCTGGCCCGCGCCTCCGGCGTCGGCGGCATGGCCGGCGGCCAGATCCTCGACCTCGCCGGCGAAGGCCGTTTCGGCGACCGCGAGCCGGTCGACGTCGCCCGCGTGCAGCAGATGAAGACCGGCGCGCTGCTCCGCTTCGGCTGCATCGCCGGCGCGATCCTCGGCCAGGCCTCGCAGAAGGAATACCAGGCGCTCGACGATTACGGCAAAGCGCTCGGCGAGGCCTTCCAGATCGCCGACGATCTGCTCGACGTCGAGGGTGACGCGGCCGCACTCGGCAAGCCGGCCGGCGCCGACGCCGCACTCGGCAAGACCACCTTCGTCACCCAGCTCGGCATCGACGGCGCCAAGCAGCGCGTGCGCGACCTCTTGGCGCGCGCCGATGCCGCACTGTCGGTGTTCGGCGATCGGGGCGACGTGCTGCGCGCCGCAGCCCGCTTCGTCGCCGAGCGCAAGAACTAGATCATGATGCGAATCGCATCATGATCTAATCTCTTTTCTGAGCATGATCTCCGCGCAAACGCGTTGCGTTTGTCGCGAGGGAAAACCGGACTCCACTTTTCCGGATCATGCTCTAACTGGAAATCGCCCGAAATGAACAAGGAATTCGACGACCGCCTTGTTCGTTTCCGCAAGCTGCCGATGCCGGTCCGCGTGGTGGTGGGCCGGCCGCGCACCTTCACTTCGATCGTGGTCGGCATCGTCGTCGCGCTGTTGATGCCCGGCTCGCTACGCCTCGTCACGCGCCTGCTTGCCGGCTGGGACGCCTTCGCCGCGCTCTACCTGGTGCTCGCCTATCTGATGATGCTGCGCTGTGGCGTCGCCCACATCAAGCGCAGCGCCATCCTGCAGGACGACGGCCGTTTCCTGATCCTGCTGCTGACCGCGTTCGGCGCGCTGGCGAGCCTGTTGGCCATCGTGTTCGAGCTCGGCGCCTCCAAGGGCAGCCCGGCCGGACTGGCGGTGGCCATCGTCACCATCACGCTGTCATGGGCCATGGTGCACACCGCATTCGCGCTGCACTACGCCCATGAGTTCTATCGCGGCAAGACCCCCGGCGGATTGCAGTTTCCAAGCGGCGATGCGCATACCGACGTCGACTATTGGGACTTCGTCTATTTCTCGTTCGTGATCGGCATGACCGCGCAGGTCTCCGACGTCGGCATCACCGACAAGATCATCCGCCGCACCGCGACCGTGCACGGCATCATCTCGTTCGTGTTCAACACCGCGCTGCTGGCGCTGATGGTGAACATCGCGGCGAGCTTGATTTAGCGCGTTATCAATTGGATCGAACGGTTCGGCCACGGACTCTCGTCACCTCTCCCCGACGGGGAGAGGTCGATTTGCGCAGCAAATCGGGTGAGGGGCCGCGGCGCTAACGAGAGACCGCAATCCCTCACCCGGCGCTGCGCGCCGACCTCTCCCAAGGGAGAGGTGAAGTACCGCTGCAGCTGCAGCTCAACCTAATCTCCCCGGGCGCTAGTTGCAGACCTCGACATTGCCGACGTTTCCGCCGGGGCCGCCGCCGCCGCGGTATTCGAGATGGCAGCCGCGCCTGACCGGACGGCACAGATAGGCATCGCACGTGATCTGCCCGCTGCCGCCGCCTTCCGCCCTCGCACGGCCCTGCGGGCGCGGAATGTCGGCGGACGGGAGCTGCGGCTCGCGCTGCGGGCGGAACGCACGGTCCTGCTCGCGGCGCGACGGGCGCTCGTCGCCGTCGCGTTTGGCGACCGGCTTCCGCTCGCGCCGTTTTTCGCATTCATTGTCGTCGTTGAGGAACGAGCCCTCGGCACACACGATCGTGGTGCAGCGATCGCCATCGGCCCTATAGCCGTGCTCGCAGACCAGCGGACAGACGCGGGACTGCTTCAGCCTGACGGCATCGAGCGTGTCGACACTCGCGGCCTTGACGTCGAGTCTGGTGCCGGCATAGCGGTTGAACAGCGTCAGCGAGCGCTGCGACGCCGCGTTCCAGTCGCCATCGACGGCGCCGGTCAGGCAGCCGACGCGGCGCAATTCGGTCTGCACCGATTTGACTACGTCGGCCTCGGGCGCCCCGGTGGCGAGTGCCGCCACGGTCGTGGTCTTCTCAGGCGGAGCTGATGGCGCGGCCGCAGCCGGCGTTGCCGATTGATCGGCAGCAGCCTTGTTCGCCGCGGCGCGATCGGCGAGCGCAGCATCCGCCTGACGCCTCTGCTCGGCAACCGTGGCCTGCTCCTGCGCGACCTGCTTGGCCCGTTCGGCGGCAAGACGCGCGGCTTCGGCAGCCTTCGCGTCGGCCTCGGCCTTCGCCTGCTGCGCCTTCTGCGCGCCCTCGGCGGCAAGCCGTGCACGCTCCTGCTCGGCCAGACGCGCCTTCTCGGTGGCGGCGACGCGCGCGTCCTCGGTCGCGAATTTATCGAGCTGCAACCTGGCGAGGTTGGCGTAGTAGCCATTCGGATACTGCGCGAGGAAAGCATTCATCGCGCTCTTGTTGCCGATCTGCAGCGCGAGCTCGTAGTCGCGCCTGGCTTCCGACTGCGGCGTCGGTGCCGACATCGGGGACGCGGCAGCGGCGACGGGCGCCGGCTTGGCTAGTGCCGGCACCAGCGGCACGTCCTCGCCGCCGAGCGAGCCATAGACGAACGGCTCCTGGCGGTTGTTGGTGGTCTTCAGCACCTCGTCGCGGACATAGCCGAAGGCGCGACGGACATCGAGACCGGGCGTCGGCAGGAACTTCGACAGCGCGATCGTGAACGGGCTGTTCTTGCCGTCGCCGTCGGCCGCCGTAGACCCGGCTTTCGCCGAATAGGCGATCAGCACGTTCGGACTGGTCGGCTCGACCTTGGCGAGGCCCTGCCCGATCGCCCGGGTCGCCAGCGTCCGCTTCATGGTCTTGGCGAACGGGTTGTCGCGGCAGGCATCGAGGATCACCAGCCGCAGCTTCCGCGCCGGCTCGATCGCGACCAGGATACGGTCGAGCGAAAACGCCTCGTCGTAGACGTCGGTGTCGCGCTCCAGGCGGGCATCGACCGGGATCAGGTAGTTGGCGCCGTCGACCTCGATGCCGTGGCCGGCGTAATAGACCAGCGCAATATCGGCATCGCGGGCGAGGTCGGCGAATTCGCGCAGTGCGCGGCGGGTCTCGACCGCCGGCAGGTCCTTGCGGAAGTCGACCGTGTCGAAGCCGGCATTCTTCAGCGTCGCTGATATCACCGAGGCATCGTTGACCGGGTTGGCCAGCGGCGCGGTGTTCCGATACGCCGAGTTGCCGAGCACCAGGGCCACGCGCTTTTCCGCGAAGGCGGGCTGGCAGACGATCAGCAGAACGGCCGCGACGGCGAGCAGCAATCGATTCAATTTCAAGAACCCAGACCTGTTCATGGCGATACTCTGGCGGTTTTCCAGCATGCAGGTCCGAATACCAGAATCAAGCGCGGCATTTTGTGAGGCGCCTCACGATCCGCGCCGGCGTCGACCATGTCACCCTGACTGTTAGTCGACGAGACGGACCGCCGGTTCGGATTTGGCCGGGCACGAGATTTGGTGCACGATCCGGACAACAAGAACAGACGCACGGAGGACGTGATGCAGGGCACCAGCGCGGCGGTTCCATCCGCCAGACCCGGCAAGATCGGCGGCATGATCGGCAGCATGGCCCGAAACCTCCTCGCCCTCGCGCTGCTGGCCGGCTGCGCCGCGGGCTGCGGCCTGGTCGACGCCGTGTTCGACGGCTTCAAGCACGCCAAGGCCGTGGAGAACGATCTGGTTGCGATGGTCGGGGTCAAGCCGGCGGTCGGGTTCAACTGGCACAATGGCCGGCTCACATCGGTGACCGTCACCTTCCCCAGCCTGCTCCAGGACAAGCCGTTGCAGCAACTTGCCGTCGCCGCGCGCGCGGCGGTCGGCAAGGAGTTCAAGCAGCGCGCCGACGATGTCGTGCTCGCCTTCTCGCTGGGGCCGTCCGAGACGCCGGCGGCACAAGTCGACCAGGCTCAGGACAAGAACCTGCCTTGAGCGGATTTATTCCCCGCCATTTATTCCTCACCTTGCGTCACGTGCTCCTGATATTGCGGCAGGTCGTCCAGTATCGCGTACCACGGCGCCTTGGAGCCGACGAAGATATGGGCGGTCGGCCGGATCGAAGGCGGCTCGCGCAGCGTACCCATAGTGACATGGGCATAGGCGCCGTTACGGACCTGCGAATAGAGCAGCGACCCGCAGCGGCCGCAATGCGCGTCGTGGGTGATCTCATCGCCATAGATCAGGAGGCGGTCGGCGCCGCGTGTGACGGTAAATTTTTTGCGGGCAATCCCCGCGAACGGCTTGAACGCCGATCCCGTGGCGCGCCGGCAGTTCGAGCAGTGGCAATTCAGCGCATAGGCAAACGCGTCGGCCACCTCGTAGCGCACGTCGCCGCAGAAGCATTCGCCGGTCAGGATGATTTCATTCGAATTTGCAGATGCGGTCACAGCTTGCTCCTCACGCAGAATTTTGCCGCCGGCCATGGCGCGATGCGGCGGTTCGCGGCTAGATTGCAGAGCCCTTTCCATTCCGATTGAATCGGAACGGGCTCGCGATCCTCGTTTGACGCGTTCCTCACGCGAACCGGTACCCGCTTCGCTCGAAAACGCTCCTGTAGACCAAAACCCCTGCCGGGAGGACCAACCCATGAGCCAAGATCGATCCACCGTCGAGAACGTCGTGCAAACCTATTTCGACGGCCTCTACGAAAGCAATGCCGACAAGCTCGCCGAAGCCTTTCATCCAAGCGCCGATCTGCGCTGGGTAGAGAAGGGCGAGCTGAAGGTCCTGACCGTGCCGGACTGGCTCGCTCTGGTGCGCAAGCGCACGTCGGCGAAGGCCGAAGGCAAGCCGCGCGAGGACTTCATCGTCACCATCGACCGCTCCGACGACAACACGGCCTTCATCAAGGTGCGTTGCCAGCTGCCGCCGCGCTACTTCACCGACTACCTCGTCGCCATGAAGCTCGCCGACGGCTGGCAGATCGTCTCGAAGTCCTACCGCTACGACCTCAAGGACTGACCGCCGCTCCCGCCGCGTTTCCACGACGGCTTTGTGACATGCCCAAGCGGCCCGGCTCCGGCCGGACCGCATTGACTGGCGCTGGTTTCCGGGCGAATTGAGCCGTTATGGAAGCCAAGTTTCAGATCTTTCTCAGCTTGCTCGGCGTGCTGGCGGGAACCGCCCTGGTTGCGCGGCGGACCGATGTCGCGCCGGCGATCCTGCTGCTCCTGGTCGGCGTGGTGCTCGCCTTCGTGCCGGGCATGCCGTCGCTGGAACTGCCGCCCGAGCTCGTGCTCCTGGTGGTGCTGCCGCCGCTGATCTATTCGGCGAGCGTCGCGATGAGCTGGCGCGAATTCAGGGCCAATCTGCGGCCGATCATCCTGCTGTCGGTCGGCTGCGTGATCTTCACTGCCTTCCTGGTCGCGGCGGCGACCCACTATCTGATCGGCCTGCCCTGGAGCGTCGGCTTCCTGCTCGGGGCGATCGTCGCGCCGCCGGACGTGGTGGCGCCGCTCGCAATCGCCCGCAAGCTCGGCATGCCCCGCCGCATCCTGGTGATCCTCGAGGGCGAGGGGCTGGCCAATGACGCGACCGCGCTGATCCTCTACCGCTTCGCGCTCGCCGCCATCACGACAGGGCTGTTCTCGCTGCCGAAGGCGACCGGCACCTTCCTTGTGATCGTTGCCGGCGAGATCGCGTTCGGCACCGCGGTCGGCTGGCTCAGCCTGCGCGCCCGCCGCAGAGCCCGGGATCCGCAGGTCGAGATCACGCTGTCCTTGATCACGCCCTATCTCGCCTACTGGATCCCCGAGCATTTCGGCGGCAGCGGCGTGATCGCGACCGTCGCCTGCGGGCTCTATATGAGCTGGAACGGACCGCTATTGATCTCGGCCGCGACGCGCCTGCAAGGCATCTTCTTCTGGGATTTGATCATCTACCTGATCGAGGGCCTGCTGTTCCTGCTGACCGGCTTCCAGATGCGCTCGCTGTACGAGAAGTCGAAGTCGTTTCCGCTGCACGACATCCTGACCGCCACGGTGCTGGTCGCAATCATCGTGATCGTCGCGCGCTTCCTCTGGGTGTTTCCCGGCACCTATCTGCCGCGCTGGATCAGCCGGCAGCTCCGCGACCGCGATCCGCTGCCGTCGTGGCGGGCGGTGTTCGTGGTTGCCTTCACCGGCGTGCGCGGCGCGGTCTCGCTCGCCGCGGCACTGGCGCTGCCGCTGACACTCCCGAATGGCGACGCCTTTCCGTATCGCGACCTGATCCTATTCGTCGCCTTCGGCGTGATCTTCGTGACGCTGGTCGGGCTCGGCCTCACCCTGCCGCCGGTGGTGCGCTGGCTCGGCCTCGCCAAGGACGGCCGAAGCGAGCATATCGCCGAGCACGAGCAGGAGATCGCGGCGCGGCGCGAGGCGCTGAACGCCGCGCTGAAATCGCTCGATGCGATCACCGACGACCGCGAGCTCTCCGACGAGGTGGTCAAGCTCTTGCGCTCGCGCCACGAGATCCGCGTCAACCAGCTGCCCGACACGCTCGACCCCGAAAAGCACGACGCCTCCGCGGCCGGCACCGCGCTGACCCGGGAACTGATTTCATCCGAGCGCAAGTTCATCCACATGCTGCTGCGCGACGGCAAGATCACCGACGAGACCAGGCGCCGCATCGAGCGCGACCTCGATCTGGAGGAAGCGAGCCTGTCCAACCGCGAGTATCGAAAGATACCGCTGTAGCCCCGCTGTAGCGCGCCACCTCCACATGGCGTCCCAGTGAAGGCCGGGACGACCGAGGAGGTTATTCTGCCGCCGTCTGCTTTCCGGGACCGCCGACGAAGCCTGCGGGATCGCCGAACCGCTCGACCATCACGGCGGTGAGATCCTTGGCCTTGCTGGTGACGCAGGCGCCGGAGCGCACCGTGTAGCGATCCTGGTGCGCGGCATGCGGCGGCGCCTCGCCGTTTTGCAGCGCGCGGGCCGCCTCCATCATCAGCTTGCGGAAATGCATGATGCCGAGATCGGTCGGGCCGAGATGCTCACGGGTGCGGTCGGCGATCGGGCCCTGGCTGTCCTGCACCGCGGCGTCCTGCTCGGAGACGCCCTTGATGCCGGTATAGCTCCTGGTCCGCTGCAGCTTGCGATCGATCAGATAGTCATTCGACTTGTTGCGCAGCGGCACGTAGTTCTCGTCGACCACGGCCATCACGCCGTTGCCGTTGGCGTAACCGTCGCGCTCGGCGTCGGTCAGCGGACGTTCGGGATTCCATGCATAGGTGTAGATCCAGCAATTGGTGTCGGTCACCGGCACGAAGGTCTGGCCAAACATGTTCTCGCCCGGCATCGAGCTCGGCGCGTAGCTGTGGAACGGCATCAGGAACTGGGCAATACGCCAATAGATGTTGTCGCTGCCGGTGAGCCGCCCGCCCGCGACCGTCAGCCCCGCGTCGTGCGGATTGATCTTGATCACCGGCCGCGGGTCCTCGGCGATCCAGCGCATGTGATCGGTCGCGACCCGCGTCAGCGGGTTGACGAAATGCTTCTTGATGTCGAGGATCTCGTTCTCCTCCTTCTCGAAGGAGAGATGCGCGAAGGTGAAATGCGCGGTGTCGATCGAGCCTTCCACCGCCTGCACCCAGTTGCAGTCCTGCCATTTCTTGGTGACGAAGCGGTGCGAGGCCGGCAGCAGCGCCATCTCCAGCGCGGGCAATTCCGGCATCTGATCGACCGGGCCCATATAGGCCCAGATCATCTCGCCCCATTCGCGCACCGGATAGGACTTGATGCGGATCAGGTCCTTGGCGTTGAGGTCCGGATACGAGGTCGGCATGTCGACGCAGCGGCCGTCGGTGTCGAACTTCCAGCCGTGATAGACGCAGCGGATGCCGCATTCCTCGTTGCGGCCGAGCCAGAGATTGGCGCCGCGGTGCGGGCAGTATTGATCGATGACGCCGACCACGCCCCTCGAGTCGCGGAAGGCGAGCAGCTCCTCGCCCATCACAACGATCTTCTTCGGATCGCTGTCCGGCTCCGGCAGCTCTTCCGACAGCAGCACCGGAATCCAGAACCGGCGTAGCAATTCGCCCATCCCCGTTCCCGATCCGGCTTCGGTGAGGAACCTGTTGTCTTCGGCGCGGAGCATGGCGTTTCCCCGGGTTGTTTTTTGATTTTCCCGGAGCTTGGCGTAGCGGATGCGGAACGTCAATGCGATTGGCGGCGCGGTCGGCCCAGCTCAAAGCGGGTTCAAGGCAGTCCGGTCCTCCGGCTCACGGCTTCACATAGGCCCATCCCTTCTCCTGCAACTCCATCACGCGCACGACGCCGGACTTCACGACTTCCGCCTGCTTGATGATCGGAATCGACTTGTTCTCGGCCTTCTGCATCTTCTCCTGGGTATTGCCGCAGGCCTTGAACGACACTTCGGGTGTACTGAGGGCCATTTCCTCGATGCGGGCCTTCACCGGCGAGGTATCCTCGCGCAGCATGTGCAGGCCCGGGCCGAACGTGACCACCTCGATCTGCACCTTCTCGCCGAGCCCTTTGTAATACTCGGTCACGTTGGTTGCGTTGTTGAGCGTGAGATTCATGGCGGCCGCATCATTGCTGTTCACCTGCAGGACCAGACGATGCTCCTTGCCTTTCGGCGCCACCGGATCGTGCATGCGCGCATACGCGGAGCGCTTGCGTATTTCGGCCGCGGTTCGCTGCCTTTCTAATTTATGAATGTCGCTCGCCCGGTAAGTTGCAGGCTGCTCGCCCGGTACCCAGTACTTTCCACCTTGCTCTGCCGCCGCCAATGGCGTGGAAGCCAGCACAGCGATAGCAACCATCGCAACAAATTTCGCAACAGATTCAAAATTGCACATCAAACATCTCCCTCTCGAAAATCGGCAGGCAAAGTTCTCAATTACCGGGCCTCGCGACGGCGAGCGGCCATTTGCAGACCGCGGCCATCCTCGCGCGCATCGCGTCCAGCCCCGCGAGCGAGAATGTTGCATCCTGGGCAACCCCGGCACCGCGGGAGAGGTGGACGGCAAGCACCGCGTGATCGGGAAGCGATTGCAGCAGGCGAACCACATCGCCGGCGACGGCAACGCCGGAACCGACCGCCGGCACGGTTGCCGCGGCCTGCACCGGCGGACCGTCGTTGATGCGGTAGGAAATCGCATAGCCGTCGCCGCGGCCCGAGATGGCGGGTCCCGCGAACGACAATTCGGTCCGCCCGCCACGGCACCGGATCGACAGTTTCACGGACGAATCGACCGAATCGGACGTCGTCGCAGTGGCGATGGGTGAATAGTCGACCGGCGACGTCGTCTCGCTGACCGTCCAATTGTTCGTTTTCGACACCTCGCGGCGAGCCGGAACAGCAGCATGCGACAGCTTGTCGAGGCACTCCAGGCGCGCTTCGCGGTCGAGCTGAGCACAGGCGCGCAGCTGTGCCATGGGATCTGTCATCCCATCTTCCACCCCTTGCGCCAGGGCAACGCCGTTGATGACGGCGACTGCCACGACAAGCGGGGCGGAAAGCCTGGTCATTGCGATGCCCGTGCGGTCGACGACTGCCGATCGAGCCACGCCTGCGCGGCGGGAAAGCGCGCGAGGCCAGGCACGGTCGCTCCGAGATTGATCGATTTCCATTTCGGATCGAAGCCGGGTCCCTGCAGCTTGTCGATCCGCGAGAACAGATGATCGACGAAACGGGCAACGCGCTCGAAGCGGTTGGTGTTGGCCGCCCAATTGAACGCGACGAGGGCGGTCGGCACGGCGATCGTGGCGACATGATCGCCCTGCTTGATCAGATTTGGGTAATCGGCCGCATCGAGTGCTGACGGCAGATAATAGTCCTCGAACTTGCTGTCATACGGGACCGGCAGGAACTTGAAGCCCGCTTCAAATCGGCCCTTCACGAAGGCATCGACCGGCTTCGAGGTGATGAACACGACGGCCGCCATCTCGCCCTTCCGCATCTGATCGAGCGCGACCTGGTGCGGAATGAACGTCTTGTCGATGTCGATGCCGAGGCGACTGAAGATCAGCGGACCTGAATAGGCTGCCGCCGTACCCTGGCTGTTGAAGTTCACCTTCTTGCCGGCGAGGTCGCTCAGGCTCTTGATCTCCGGACGAACGAAGATGTGCAGTTCGGACGGAAACAGGTTCAGCACGTAGGTGATCCGCCGCTGGATATCCGGCACCTGGCTCTTGTATTCCTCGAGCGCGTCGGAATTGATGATCGCAGCGTCGATGCCGCGCAGATACAGCAGCGAGTTCAGGTTCTCCACGGGCCCCCGCGTCACCACCGGCAGGACGTGCAGATTGTCGCCGTCGTCGACCACGCGGGCCATCTCCGCGGCGAGGCGGATCGGCGCGCCCTCGAGCAGGCCGCCGGCGAGACCCACCGTCCAGGCGTTCATGGCCAGGGCTTCGGGCCTCGGCTGGGGCGGCTCGGCCCGGACCACGCGCGCCTTGTGAGGCTGGGCATTTTGCGGCCGCGCATCCGTCGGCGACGGCTGCAGCGCCGGGAGCAACGACGGCACGGCTGCGAGCAGGAACAGCAGGCGCAATCGGGTAGACCTTCTCATCGACCAGCTCCTTTGCACGACATCACGTCAGCGCGTTCGCCCTTGCTGCGAGGATCGTTCGATCAACGCAGCGCCTCGAATCACGCCTTTGCCTCCTCGATTCCACCGGCCTCCGCACCGCATTGCTGTTCTGTCCGGCAGGACCGGCGTCATTCGCGCGGTTTGTCCTTGCTTGTGCAAATTGCAGGGAATTGCTGGCGATGCCGTTGGGTCGCGCTGCGACGCCGGAACGCGGCACATCCGGACAACACGTCACCGCCAGGGCTGCTGCGAACCATCGGGGAGCCGTGGAGCGCATCCTCCTCGGAGGAACTAGCCCTTGATCCGATTTGACGCGCGCATCGGTGCTCTCACAAGGCGCGTTCCCGACATCATTTCGAATGACGGTGCTCTCATGTGTCCGCACGTTCAGTATCACCTGCCTCATGGTGATATCGCCCATTCTGATCCGGCATCATACGGCGCAGGGGCTAACGGATACTATGACCCGCAAGGATTACCCCTGATACCGCGCAGCCTTGAGCCAGGCCGAAGCATTGAGCTCAGCCGCAGTCGGCGTCACGGCGTAAGGCAGGTGCTGCGCTTATACCGGCCGTTCGCCCTTCACGGTCACGCGGGTGCCGGAGCGGGTGTGCGGCCAGTAATCCCACATCGCGCGGTGCTGGGCGCAGCGGTTGTCCCAGAACGCAATTGCGTTCTCGGTCCAGCGGAAGCGGCACTGGAACAGCGGGTTCTCGGCGTGCTGGTAGAGATAGGCCAGCATCGCATCGCTCTCGTCGCGCGGGATGCCGACGATGAAGCGGGTGAAGCCGCGATTGACGTAGAGCGATTTCTTTCCCGTCACCGGATGGGTGCGCACCACCGGATGCTCGGCGCGGGGATATTCCCGCTTGTCGGCGACGCCGTAATTGGCGTACAGGCCGCGATAAGTCTGCTCGCCGTCATGCAGCGCGGTCAGCCCGTCGAGATAGGCCTTCATACGGTCCGACAGCGCCTCATAGGCGGCGTACATGTTGGCGAACAGCGTGTCGCCGCCGCGCGGCGGGCATTGCTTGATGTAGAGGATCGAGCCCATCGGCGGCTCGAGATCGCAGGACACGTCGCTGTGCCAGCCTTCGCCATTGGCGCGCGGCGAATCCTTGTCGGCATAGATTTTCATCAGCGCCGGATCGCCCTCGTTCGGCGCGGCCGGATGGACATGCAGCTCGCCGAACTTGCGGCCGAAGGCGAGGTGCTGCTCGGGGCTGATGTGCTGATCGCGGAAGAAGATGACGAGGTTTTCGGCGAGCGCACGATGGATCTCGTCCATCTGGCGGTTGGAGCGCGCATCGTCGCCGACCAGCCTGGCGATATCGACACCGGAGATCTCCGCGCCGATGATCGGCGTCAGCTTCTCGACGCCGATGGTCTCATAGGGCTCGGATTGGTCGGCGAGATGGCGATAGCGCGGGCCTTGCTTGCCGGACAATGAGCTCATGGGCGGTCTCCCGATGGTCTTGAAGGGGAGCATGGTAGCGCTCATCGACGGAAGCGCAATCGCACGGCAAACATACCTGTCGTCCCGGACAAGCGCAGCGAAGCGGAGCGCAGATCCGCGACCCGGAACCACGGGACTGGGTTTTGCGAAGACTCGCAATTCGCATCTTGCGCCACGACGACGGCCTGTGGCTATGGGTCCCTGCTTTCGCAGGGACGACACCGAGGATCGGCTACGAGCGGAATGAACTACTCAGCGGCGCCCGCCGGCTCCGGCACCTTGGCGCCCGCGCCATACTTCTGGTCGATATAGTCGATCACCAGCGCCTTGAAGTCGGCGGCGATGCCGGGACCGCGCAGGGTGCGGAACTTCTTGCCGTCGACAAACACAGGCGCAGCCGGTGCTTCGCCGGTGCCGGGCAGCGAGATGCCGATATTGGCGTGCTTGGATTCGCCGGGGCCGTTGACGATGCAGCCCATCACCGCGACGTTGAGCTGCTCGACACCGGGATACTTGGTCTTCCAGGCCGGCATCTCGTCGCGGATGAAATCCTGGATCGAGCGCGCCAGCTCCTGGAACGTGGTCGAGGTGGTGCGGCCGCAACCCGGGCAGGCCGCAACCAGCGGCACGAAGGTGCGGAAGCCCATCGTCTGCAGCAGTTCCTGCGCGACCTGCACTTCCAGCGTGCGGTCACCGCCTGGCTCCGGCGTCAGCGAGATGCGGATGGTGTCGCCGATGCCCTGCTGCAGCAGGATACCGAGCGCGGCCGACGACGCCACGATGCCCTTCGAGCCCATGCCGGCTTCGGTGAGGCCGAGATGGATCGCATAATCGGAGCGGCGCACGACTTCCTGATAGACCGCGATCAGGTCCTGCACGGCGGAGACCTTCGCCGACAGGATGATCTTGTTCTTCGGCATGCCGAGCTCTTGCGCGCGGGCCGCCGATAGCAGCGCCGACTGCACCATCGCCTCACGCGTCACCGCGCGGGCGTCGCGCGGGTTCGGCGACGCGGTGTTCTCGTCCATCAGCTTGGTGAGCAGCTCCTGGTCGAGCGAGCCCCAATTGGCGCCGATGCGCACCGGCTTGTCGTTCTTGTTCGCGATCTCGATGATGTCGGCGAACTGGGTGTCGCGCTTGTTCTTGAAGCCGACATTGCCGGGATTGATGCGGTACTTGTCGAGCGCCTCGGCACAGGCCGGATACTCGGCGAGCAGCTTGTGGCCGATATAGTGGAAGTCACCGATCAGGGGCGTCGTGATGCCGCGCTTGCGCAGGCCGTCACGGATGTGCGGCACCGCGGCTGCCGCTTCCTCGCGGTCGACGGTGATGCGCACCATCTCGGAGCCGGCGCGGGAGAGCGCGGCGACCTGGGCGATGGTGCCGTCGATATCGGCGGTGTCGGTGTTGGTCATCGACTGCACGACGATCGGCGCACCGCCGCCGACGGCAACATTGCCGACCATGACCTGCGTGGTTTGGTGCCGCGGCGCGGGACCGGCGACGTCGTCTTGCGGCAAAATCTCGGGCTTGTTCATGGCGTCTCGAATATCAGGTTTTGGTGACATTCACCAAGGGGGCGATGGGCCTCGCGCATAGCAGGCCAAGCGGTGATGTTTCGGAGTGAATTCAACAGCTTATGCCGCCGATTGAGGCCAAACGCAAGCCATGCAGCGGCGTCCTGCATACCTAGGCTATATTGGACCGAATTGGGGTGAATCAAAGGGCAAAGTGACAGCTTTTCATGTGACCCGGCGCACTTCTTTGGTTTGAGCATGACCTTTTCGAAAAACCGGTAGCCACTTTTTCGGGTCATGCTCTAGCATCCAGTTAAGGGCATATCGGGAGGACGTGAAAATGGCCGACTATGGCGAGCTGATCACCACGGCGGAACTCGCCGAGATCCTGACCCGGCCCGAGCTGCGGCTGTTCGACTGCACGACCTATCTGGAGCCGGCGCCTGCCGGCAGCAACATTCCCTATATCGTCGTCTCGGGCCGCCAGACCTTCGAGGCGGGCCACATCCCGGGCGCCAATTTCCTCGATCTGCAGGCCGAATTCTCCGATGCCCGTACCGAGCTGCGCTTCATGATGCCACCGACGGCGCAGCTCGAGGCGGCGTTCGGCCGGCACGGCATCTCGGCTAGCAGCCGCGTCGTGCTCTATTCGATCGGGACTGCGATGTGGGCGACACGTTTCTGGTGGATGCTGCGTTCGCTGGGCTTCGAAGGCGCCGCGGTGCTCGACGGCGGCATCGACAAATGGACCGCCGAGGGACGCGATATCGAGACCGGGCTCGCCGGCGGCTATCCGCCAGCGACGTTTCCGGCGCGGCCGAAAGACGGCCTATTCATCGATAAGCACGACGTGCTCGCCGCGACCACCGAGAGCGACACCGTGATCGTCAACGCGCTTGGCCCGCAATTCTACAAGGGACTGGAGCCGAGCCGCTACGGCCGGCCCGGCCGCATCCCCGGTAGCGTCAGCGTGCCGGCGGCGTCGCTGATCGACGCCAAGCACAAGACGTTCGTGCCGCTCGAAGAGGCCGAGGCAACCTTCGCCGCGCAGGGCATCACCAAAGACAAGCGCGTCATCGCCTATTGCGGCGGCGGCATCTCCGCGACCATCGACCTCTTCCAGCTGCATCGGCTCGGCTACGACAATCTCACGCTCTATGACGGCTCGATGGGCGAATGGGCGAAGGATGCGGCGCTGCCGATCGAAGTGGGGTAGCGGAGGGGGTGGTGCCTCCTCCTTCGTCGTCCTGGCGAAAGCCAGGACTCATAACCACCGAATTTGCTTGTGAACGGGAACGCGGCCCCAGCGTCGCGCGACAACCGACATTTGGGGTAATGGGTCCTGGCTTTCGCCAGGACGACACTGAATGTCGGGCGCGCTGACGAGGCACACATCCGTGTTTTTGGATGTCGGGGAAGCTATCGTAGGACGACACTTTTTCCTCATCGTCATTCCGGGGCGTGCGAAGCACGAGCCCGGAATCCATCGGGCCGCATCGTTCGTGGATGAATGGATTCCGGGCTCTCGCTTCGCGAGCCCCGGAATGACGGGAGAGGTTACGCCGGCACGTTCGGGTCGGGCGTCAGCTTCGGGTCGGGCTTGTTGACCAGATAGAGCCCCGCGATCACCAGCAGCGCGGCGACGCCGAACACCGGGGTCAGCGTGTCGTGCATGATGAAATAGGCTGCGACGACGCCGAACAGCGGGGTGATGAAGGTGAAGGCCGACAGCTTGCTCGCCGAATAGGTCTTCACCATCGCAAACCAGATCACGAAGGTGCAGCCGACCACCCAGACCGCCTGATAGGCGAGCAGCGAGATCGACAATGCGCTCGGCACGTGCTCGATGCGCTCGCCTGCGATCCAGGCGGCAAGCCCGAGGATCGGGATCGAGATTGCAACCTGATAGCCGAGCGCCTTCTCAGGCGCGGCCTTGCGCAACTGCGTGCCCTTGGCGACCAGCGTGGTCGCCGCCCACAACGCGCCGCCTGCGACCACCATCAGGTCCCCGAGCAGCACCTTGGCATCGACATTGGGCTGCGGCACGCCGATCGCAAGCGCGACGCCGGCAAAGCTCAGCGCCAGCCCGCTCCACTGCACGGTCGAGAGGCGCTCGCCGAGGAACTGGTGCGAGCCGAGCGCGACGAAGAACGGCGCGGTGTAGAGGAAGACAGAGGCGCGCGAGGCCGAGGTGAAGACGAGGCCGGTGAAGATCAGCACGAATTCGCAGCCGAACATCAGCCCGGCGATGATGCCGGGCACGAGCGTGCCGTCGCGCTCGAAGAATTTGACGCCGCGCAGATGGCCGACGATCAGCATCACCGGCAGCGCGCCCGAGGAACGGATCAGCGCCTGCAGCATCGGCGGCACGTCGGGCAGCGCGAGCTTGACCGCGAGCTGGTTGAAGCCCCAGCTCACGCACAGCATCAGCATCAATGCGATGGCGCCGGGCGGCAGCCCGTGCCCGACGCTGACGGGCCTCGTGCCGCTGGCGGAGATCGCTTGGGTCGACATGTTTCCTCGCAGGCCGGCTTGCTGCCGTGTTGTTGTTTAGGAGGTGCTCGTTGTCATCTCACCTCTCCCGCTTGCGGGCGAGGTCGGCGCGTAGCGGCGGGCGGGGGCTCTCTCCGCCATGCGACTCGTGGAGAGAGCCCCCACCCCAGCCCTCCCCCGCAAGCGGGAGAGGGGGCACAGCGCCTTCGTGGTCAGCGTTTGCGTGAATTGCATCAGCGCATCACGTCTTCTGGCAATGCGCGCAGGTGCCGGCGATCTCGACGACCGAGAGCTTCGGGATGAAACCCGAGGCGCGCGCCGCCGCAGTCAGGCTTTGCGCGACGGGCGCGGCCGGAATCTCGCCGACCGAGCCGCAATGGTCGCAGATCAGGAACGCGACCATCGAGGTCTCGTCATGGTCGTGCGCGCAGGCGAGGAAGGCGTTGCGGCTCTCGATGCGATGCACGAGACCGTTTTCCATCAGGAAGTCGAGCGCCCGATAGACGGTAATCGGTGCCGGCCGCGGCATTGTCTTGGCCAGTTCGTCGATCACCTCATAGGCGCCGAGCGGGCGATGGCTCGACAATAGCGCCTGCAGCACCTGACGCCGGATCGGGGTGAATTTCTGCCCACGGCGCGCACAGACCTGCTCGGCATGCGCCATCGCGTCCGCGGCGCAGCGGCCGTGATCGTGGTCGGGGGCAGGAAATGTCGGCTTGGCCAGGCTCATTGCCTCGATATGTAGCATTTTCGCGCCCGTTCCCATAGCCCGGCCCCACCCAATACCCCGCCGCTATGCAGCCATGTGTGCAATGCGGAGCAGCCCTCCGTTAACCCGACGTGCAGGATTAATAAGCAAGCTTATTATATGCCAAGCTTATGGAGGCACGATCGATGCGCGGTTCCGTGGACACGGAGTTCATGTTTACGCTGGGCGAGCTGTTCCGGCTGATCCGCGTCTATGCCGACAAGGAGGCCGCGCGCTACGGCATCACCCGCGCGCAATGGGCCGTTCTGTCCAAGGTGGAACGCCAGGAGGGATTGAAGCAGACCGAGCTCGCCGAGCTGCTGGAGATGCAGCCAATCACATTGACGCGGCTGATCGACAAGCTCTGCGACAATGGCTGGATCGAGCGCCGCAGCGACGAGAACGACCGCCGCGTCAACCGCCTCTATCTGAAGAAGGCCGCGCGCCCGTTGCTCGGGAAGCTCGCTGGCCTGCGCTCCGAACTCACCGCGACCGCGCTCGAGGGCATCAGCCCCGCAGACGCGCATCGCCTGCTCACTCAATTGGAATCGATCAAGGAAAACGTTCGCAATGCCATCCAAAGCCCAGCCGGCGAGCCCTCCCGAAAAGAGCAGCGCTATGGCTGAACCCATCCTCAAACTGGCCCCCGAGCAGAAGGGCAATCCGGGCGAGCCTGCGCCGGCCGGCAAGGCCAGCCGCGCGCCGCACCGTCGCCTGATGGCGGGCCTGCGGCGCTATCGCCGCGTGCTGCTGCTAGTCGTGCTGCCGACCGTTGCGGTGATCGCCGGCGGCGTGTTCTATCTCAATGGCGGGCGCTATGTCGGCACCGACGACGCCTATGTCGGCGCGCAGAAGGTGCTGATCACGCCGGAGATCTCCGGCAAGATCGACAAGATCGTCGTCAAGGAAGGCCAGCACGTCAAGAAGGGCGACGAGCTGTTCGAGATCGATCCGGTGCCGTTCCGCCTCGCGGTGGACCAGGCCAAGGCGGCGCTCGACCAGACAAGGACCACCTATGACAACCTGGTCGACAACATCAAGATCAACACCAGGATGCTGGAATTTGCCCAGCAGAGCATCGAATTGAAGAAGCGCGACGTCGATCGCAAATCGACACTCGCCAAGCAGAATTTCGGCTCGCAGCTCGATCTCGATAACGCCGCCAACGCGCAAGTCACCGCCGAGAGCCTCGCGCAATACGTCAAGCAGCAGATATCCAAGGACAAGACGCAGCTGCTCGGCGATGTCGAGCTGCCGATCGAGAAGTTCCCGCCCTACGCCCAGGCCAAGGCCAAGCTCGACGACGCGCAGCGCAATCTCGACCACACCGTGCTGCGGGCGCCGATGGACGGCGTCGCGACCCAGGTCGACCAGATCCAGCTCGGCCGCTTCGTCACCGCGGGCGCGCCGGTGTTCTCGGTGATCGACGTCGATCATCCCTGGGTCGACGCCAATCCGAAGGAAAGCGATTTCACCTATGTCGCGGTCGGCCAGCCGGTGACGCTCGACGTCGACGCGTTCCCGAACCACGAATTCAAGGGCAAGATCGGCTCGCTGTCGCCCGGCACCGGCGCGCAGTTTGCGATCCTGCCGCCGCAGAACGCCACCGGCAATTTCGTCAAGGTGGTGCAGCGCGTGCCGGTGCGGATCTATTTCGACGAGAACGATCCGTTCGTGAAGAAGCTGAAGGCCGGCATGAGCGTCTACGCGACGATCGACACCAACCACCGCCGCACGCTGGCGGGCCTGCTCGGACTGCGGTCGGCTGCCGCGCACCCGGACCACGAGGACTGAGATGGAGCAAGATCGAAGCCCAGCGCGCCACCTCTCCCCTTGTGGGAGAGGTCGGATTGCATCGCCAGATGCAATCCGGGTGAGGGGTTACGCTCTCTCGTGGGACCTGATCCCCCTCACCCGCGCCTTCGGCGCGACCTCTCCCCGATGGGGAGAGGTGGATTCCCGCTGCAATCAGCGAACAGGGCTGAACTGAATGAATGCACCGTCACCATCAGCCGTGCCCGGCATGCGCCGGAACATGGTGACGATCTGCGCGATGACTGCGACGATCATGCAGGCGCTCGACACCACGATCGCCAACGTTGCGCTGCCCTATATGCAGGGTTCGCTGTCGGCCTCGCAGGACCAGATCAACTGGGTCCTGACCTCCTACATCGTCGCGGCCGCGATCATGACCGCGCCGGTCGGCTGGATCGCCAACCGCTACGGCCGCAAGCGGATCTTCATCATCTGCTCGGCCGGCTTCACCATCGCCTCGGTGCTGTGCGGCCTGGCGCAGGACATCAACCAGATGGTGCTGTTCCGCCTGTTGCAGGGCGTGTTCGGCGCGGCGCTGGTGCCGCTGTCGCAGGCGGTGATGCTCGACTCCTATGCGCTGCATGAGCGCGCCAAGGCGATGTCGATCTGGGGCATGGGCGTGATGATGGGCCCGATCATGGGACCGTCGCTCGGCGCCTGGCTGACCGAGACCTATTCCTGGCACTGGGTGTTCTTCGTCAATCTGCCGTTCGGCTTCTTCACGGTGCTCGGCCTGATCATTTTCATGGACGAGACCAAGCAGGACCTCAATCTGCGCTTCGACTGGTTCGGCTTCGGCGCGCTCGCGGTCGCGATCGGCGCGCTGCAGCTCGCGCTCGACCGCGGCGAGCAGCTCGGCTGGCTGGAATCCAACGAGATCATGATCGAGTTCATCGTCTCGGCGATCGGCTTCTACTATTTCTTCGCCCATTCGCTGACCACCAGCCGGCCGTTCATCCAGTTCGCGCTGTTCAAGGACAAGAACTTCCTCGGTGGCTGCGTGTTCATGACGGTGATGGGGCTCGTGCTGTATTCGACCATGGCGCTGTCCTCGCCCTACCTGCAGAACGTGGTCGGCTACCCGATCATCACCGCGGGCCTGCTGCTGGCGAGCCGCGGCTTCGGCACCTTCGTCGCGATGATGCTGGTCGGCCGCCTGATGCGTTACATCGAGGCGCGCACGCTGATCATCTCGGGCCTCGGGCTGACCGCGGCATCATTGTTCCAGATGACCGGCTGGACCGACATGACGCAGGCGAACGAGATCATCATCGTCAGCGTCGTCCAGGGCTTCGGCTTCGGCCTCGTGTTCGTGCCGCTGTCGACGGTAGCGTTCCTGACGCTGCCGGGCCAGCTGCGCACCGACGGCACCTCGATGCTGACGCTGCTGCGCAACGTCGCGAGTTCGGTCGGCATCTCGATCGTGATCGCGCAGCTCACTGAAGCGGGGCGGCGGATCTACGCCAAGCTCTCCGAGCAGATCAACCCGTTCAACCACGCGCTGCAGATGCCCGACGTATCGGGCATGATCAACCTCAACACCGATGCCGGCCGCGCGATGGCCGACCGGATGGTGGCGGCACAGTCGCAGATCATCGCGTTCTCGCACGACTACCAGCTGGTGATGATCTTCATCCTGGTCTCGATCCCGCTCGCGCTGATGATCGGCTCGACCAAGGCCGCGCTGCGCGCGCAATCGGCGCCGCCGGACCATGCCGCGGTGATGGAGTAGGTTTCTCCTCGTCATTCCGCGGCTCGCGAAGCGAGACCCCGGAATCCATACATCAGCAAGGTTTGCGGCCCAATGGATTCCGGGCTCGTGCTTCGCACGCCCCGGAATGACGAGGGAAAGAGCCACACTCACCCCCTCCCAAAGCGCAAGACACTGCGCCCGCAATCGCGTTGACTTTCCGACCTCCCCTCCCAATACTCCGCAAAAAACAAATGCCCGTCACACAAATGGCGGATTCAGGGGAGGACGCGATGCCGACTTCACGCAGGACGCTGCTGAAGACTTCAGCGGCTGCCGCCGCTGCTTTCAGCTTCGATTGGACACGCGCGCAGGCCCAGGCCGAGACGGTCCGGATCGGCGTGATCTACGACCTCACCGGTCCGTTCGCCGCCGGCGGCTCGGTCGCCTCCTCGATCGGCACCCAGATCGCGATCGATCTCGTGAACGAGAAGGGCGGCATCGGCGGCAAGTACAAGATCGCCCCGGTCAATGTCGATTCCCAGAGCAAGCCTGATGTCGCGATCAACGAGGCCAACCGGCTGATCGACCAGGAGAAGGTCGACATCCTCAACGGCGTGTTCGCGAGTTCGCACGCGGTGCCGCTCGCAGCCAAGGTCGAGCAGCAGAAGCGCATCCTGTGGATCACGACCGCGGTCTCGACCGCCGTGTTCAAGGACAAGAACCTGCAATACGTGTTTCGCGCGCAGATCCATTCCGATCAATACGGCCAGGCCTTCGGCGGCTTCCTCGGCGAGCACGCCAAGGCCAGGCTCGGCATGGAGCCGAAGGACGTCAAGGTCGCGCTGATCCATGAAGACGGCCCCTACGGCGTCGGTGTCGCCGCCGCCGACGAGATGTTCGCCAAGGAAGCCGGGCTCCAGGTGGTGCTCAAGGAAGGCTATTCGGCCTCCGCGCCCGACCTGTCGGTGCTGGTGACCAAGCTGAAACGCGCCAAGGCCGACATCATCTCGCATGCCGGCTACAACCCCGATATCACGCTGTTCCTGCGCCAGGCGCGCGAGAGCGGGCTGAAGTTCAAGATGCTGTTCGGCGCCGGCGCCGGCTACAGCCAGCTCGACAAGTTGCGCGCGACGTTCGGCGCCGACATCGACAATTTCTGCAACATCGATCCCGTGCCGGCGCAGCTGCTCGATCCCGCCAAGCTGGCGCCGGGCGTCGGCGATCTCACCAAGACCATGGTCGCGCGCTATCGCGAGAAGACCAGCGCCACCGAAGTGCCGCCGCACTGCTCGATGGGCTTCAACCAGACCTGGATCCTGCTCAACAATGTTCTGCCGGTCGCCAAGGAGAAATATGGCGGCTTCGATCCCGAGGCGATCCGCAAGGCCGCGCTCGACGTCGACATCCCGCCGGGCGGCACCATCCAGGGCTATGGCGTGAAATTCTATCCGCCGGGCGCGCCGATGGCCGGCCAGAACGAGCGCTCCACCCCTGTCGTGATGCAGAACGCCGGCGAGCGCATCACCGTGGTGTGGCCGACCAATATCCGGACGCAAGACCCGGTGTTCCCGCTGCCGAAGGGATCGGTGTACGGGGCGTAGTGCTTGGAGAACTGCGGCGGCAGCGGCGGTGCACCCTCTCCCCTTGTGGGAGAGGGTGGCTTCGATGCGGAGCATCGAAGCCGGGTGAGGGGTTTCTCTCCGCGAACTCTTTGACAATTGAGCTCGCGGTGGCAACCCCTCATCCGGCGCGCTACGCGTGCCACCTTCTCCCACAAGGGGAGAAGGGAAGAACTGCGCGCGGTCAGAACGTCACCCGCCTGCCCTCGTCGGCGGCCCAATAGCCGGCGTAGTTCACCTTGGTCGTCTCGAACGCCAGTGCGAGATCGGCGAGCGGCTGCCGGCCGGTCGCCACGCACTCCATGAAGTCCTGGATCTCCTGCAAATAGCCGCGGGTCCATTCCTCCTCGAGGCAGATATATTGCCAGCCGGTCTTTCGATCGACCTTCTCGGTGATGTAGACGTTCGCGAGCTTCTCCTCGCTGGTCTGGTAACTCGTCAGATGCGTGTTCGGCGTGATGTTTGCAAACAGCGAGCCCCCTGACGTGTAGGTCTCGATCAAATTGCGCACGCCGCCCATGATCATGTCGCCGGAGAACACCGTCGCCTTGGTGCCGTCGGAGAAGGTCGCGGTCAGCGTGCCCCAATCCTCGACGTCGACCGGATTGGCCTTGATGTAGGTGCGCTCCTCCGGCTTGAGCAAGGCTGTGACATTGCCGACGTCGCAGGTGACGCTGGCGACATCGATGGTCTCGCCGCGGGCTTTCGCCTCGACCTGCTTGAGGTAGAGCACAGCCGATAGCGGATGGCAGCCCATCCGGATCAGCGAGCCGCCGCCGGTCATCGCCCATTGCGCGGCATGCGCCGCGTGCGAGCCGGAATGGCTCTCCTCGCCCTTCATGAACAGGATCTTGTCGCCCGTCGCGCGGATGATCTCCGCGGTCTTGGTGATCGCCGGCGCGTAGATCCAGTCCTCGGCATACATGAAGAGCCGTCCAGTTCGCTCGATTGCGGCGCGGGTTTGCTCCATCTCCTCCATGACGCGCTGGTACATCAGCGCCTTTGGCACGTGTTTGCCGATCGGCGCCTTGTCGCCGTCACGGCCGAAATAGCCGCTGAACGGTTTTTCGCAGATCACGTGCTTGCCGGCCTGCATCGCCTCGACAATCATCGCGGCATGCAAATTGGGCGGCGTGCAGATGTCGATGACGTCGAGCTCGCGGTCGGCAACCAGCTCGGCGAAGCTGCGATAGGCATTCGAAATTTGATGCTTGCGGGCGAACGCATTGACGTGATCGCCGCGCGCCGCCACCGCCCTTACCTCGACCTCGACGCCATAGACGCGCCGGTAAGCGTACATATGCAGTTCCGAGACGAAGCCGCAGCCAGCCAGACCGATCTTGATTTTTGTCATTTGAGGATGCCTCTGAGGTCGCGGGATGGCACCCATCATAGCCGAGCAGCGTGGCCGGTCGATGCATGCGGCGGCAGAAAAGCGCCCACCGCCGTCCGATCATTGCGCGAGCTTGGCGACGCCCATCTTCGAGAGCAGGGTCAGGTTGTCCTCGATATGCCAATTGTCGGTAACACGGCCGCCGGTGACCTTGAGCAGATCGGTAGCGATGAAATCGATCGGCTGGCCGCTGCCCTTGGCCGTGCCGAAGCTGCCGGTGAAATGACCGCGGAACTGCATGTGCACGGTGACGTAGTCACCGGCCACGATCATCTTGACCACTTCGACCGAGAGGTCCGGCACGGCGGAACGAAAATTCTTCGAGGCAAAAGCCGGGCCTTGTGGCCCCTGCGGGCGGCCGGCCGGCAGGGTGTGATCGATGAAGTTATCGGATATCGCGGCCTTGAGCACAGCCTCGTCGCCGCTATTCCAGAACTGGTAGAACGCCTTCGCGACGGCGACAGTGGCATCGCGCTCGGCCGCTGGAACCGCGGTCGCGACGACGAGGTCGTCGATCGTCACCTCGGCCGCACGTGCTGGCGCCGCGAGCAGCACGCCCATTGCAATCGCTGTGGCGGCCAGAACATCACGCATTGTTTTTGCTCCTCGTTGCGGCCTCGCGCTCGCGAAACACCAGTTCGAGCAGGATGCCCGTCGGCGTGCGGACGAACAACCGGCGCTCGCCGAGCTCCGGCAGCTCCATGGTGGAATAGGGAATGGCGAGTGCCTCGATCTTGTGACGATAGGCCTCATAGCCTTCGAGGCGGAAGCCGACATGGTCGATGGTTTCGCCGCGTGGATCGTTGCGGGTGCCCTCACCCGGGACCAGATGCACCACCGGCTCGCCGTCGGCATAAAGCCAGTAGCCGGGGAAGGCGAAGCCGGGGCGATAGCCCGGCTTCACGTCCAGCAGATTTTCGAGGAAGGCACGGGTGCCTTCCAGATCCTTGGTACGCAGGGTGACGTGGTCGAGCATCGATGCCTCCCGCGATCAGGCCGTCGGTCCGGGCAGACCGGTCACGCCGGGCGCGCCGCGCTGGATCACCGGCGTATTGGCGCGATTGGCGAGCGCATAACGGGCGATCTCGTCCTTGCGTGCGAACCAGACGTCGCCCTTGCTCTTGGCGTAGGACAGGAAGCGATCGAGCACCCGCGCACGGCCGGCGTGGCCGGAGATACGATCGTGCAGGCTGATCACCATCATCCGCCGGCGCTTCGCGCCCTCCTCATACAGCTGGTCGAACTCGTCCTTCAGCGCCTGCTCATAAGCGGCCGGATTCCATCCCTGGAACGGGAAGGAGACGATGTCGTTCATGTGCATCGTGTAGGGCACGGTGACGAAATCCTTGCCGCGCACCGGCACGATGAAGGATTCGTCATGGCTCGGCTCGTCGATGTGATAGAGGAAGCCGAGATCCTGCAACGTCTCCAGGATGTGCACGGAGTTGCGCATCCAATACGCGTTCCAGCCGATCGGCGTTTGTCCCGTGATCTTCTGGATCGTCTCGACGCTGTCGGCGATGAAGCGCTTTTCCTGATCCTTCGGCAGCTGATACGAGTTGCTCCAGACCCGGCCATGGGCAGCCGCCTCATGACCGCGACGCACGATCTCCCGGGCGATCTCGGGCGAGGTCTCGACTGCCTTGCCGATCATGAAGGACGACAGCTTGATGCCGTGCTTGTCCATCAGATCGAGCAGGCGCGGGATGCCCTCATAGTGGCCGTAGGCGAAGAACGCGTTGGTTGGCAGATCGGGAACGCCTTTCTCGATTGGATCGGGAATGACGCCGCCTGCGCCCGAGATCGGCTGACCGCCCCCCTCGAACATCAGCGACAGGCTCACCGCAAGGCGCGCGCCGTTGGGCCAGAAACCGCCTGTGTTGGACGAGGTCTCGGTATCGGAGGCGGCGTTGGCGCGCTGGCTTGTGGCACCGAGCCCCGCGGCCGCGAGGGCTCCGGCTGCGGTGACGGCCTGGAGGGTCTCGCGGCGGCTCAGATGGGTGGAGGAAGCGTGGGTCATGGCTGATCTCCTTGTTGATGGAAATCCTACTAGCCTCTTTCCGATTTGAGTATTATCCTGCTGATATTGGAGATATTATCTACTTATTGGAAACAATCGGTGCTGGACGACATTACCGAGCTCCGAACCTTCGCCAAGATCGTTGCCGCCGGCAGCCTGTCCGCCGCCGGGCGCGAGATGGGCATCTCGCTCAGCGTTGTCAGCAAACGGCTCGCGACGCTGGAAAGGCGTACCGACACCAGCCTGATCGTCCGCAGCACGCGTCACCTCGCGCTGACCGAGGAGGGACAAAGGCTGTTCGACCGGGCACAGCGCATCCTCGCCGAGGTCGATGAAGCGGAGGCCTCGCTGACGCATGGCCGCGTCGAGCCGCAGGGCGTGCTACGGGTCAGCGCAACGGTCGCGCTCGGCCGCGCTCATGTCAGCCCGGTCTGCCGCGATCTCGCGCTGGCCCATCCGAAGATGTCGGTCGAGCTCATGCTCACCGACCGCCTCGTCGAGCTGATCGACGAGCGCATCGACGTCTTGATCCGCATCGGCATGCCCCGTGACTCAGACTTGATCATGCGCAAGCTGATCGACAATCACCGCATCATCGCGGCTTCACCGGCGTATGTCATGCGCCACGGCACGCCAGCCTCGCCCGAGGATCTCACGCAGCATGATTGCCTGCTCTACAACAGAGGTGCGCAGGCGCGTTGGCGACTGGTGCACAGCGACGGCCGCGCCGCCGAAATCGAGGTGTCGTCGCGACTGCGCTGCGACAACGGCGAGGTCGCGCATGACTGGGCGGTCGATGGCGCCGGCCTGATCATGAAGAGCTGGGTCGACGTTGCGCCCGATCTCGCGTCTGGCCGCCTGGTGCAGGTACTGCCGGAATGGCGCAGCGATCCCGCGCCAGTCTGTGCATTGTTCGCGCAGGGACGCCAGATGCCGACACGGGTTAGGCTGTTCCTTGACGCCATCTCGAAGCGGATGGCGGCGTTTCAGGTGGCCGGCGGCGCGTAGCGCGCAGCCATCACGGCGTCGAACGCATTTGCCATGACGTCCGTCGAAGGCATCATGCTCGTGAACAATTCGAATGCGTCCGCCGCGGCGTAGATCGCGAGATCGCGCCCGGTCAGGACTTTGGCACGCTTGGCCTTGGCCGCCAACAATAGCGGTGTCCAGAGCGGCGTGTAGACGGCGTCGGCAACCCACATCGACGGATGCAGTAGCGCGTCCGGTACCGGCGTGTCGCGGCTCGGCAGCATGCCGACCGGCGTAGCATTGACGACGCCAGTCGCGCCATCGAGCGCTGCCTCGACGCTGGCGACGCCACGAGCCGCATGACGGCCGGCCAACTGGCCGGCCAGTCGCGCGACCTTGGCCCCATCACTGTCGAAGATGCGCAGTTCGCCGACGCCGAGGATGGCCAGCGCAAAGGCGATGGCCTTGCCGACGCCGCCGGCACCGATCAGCGCGATCGGGCCGCGCGGTACGGTGGTAAGCAGCGGTGCAATCGCGCGCACGAAACCTGATGCATCAGTGTTGTACCCGACCAGACGTGCGCCATCGGCGACGATGGCGTTGACCGCGCCGATCGCGCGCGCATCCGGCGCGAGGTCATCGAGCAGGTCGATCACCGCTTCCTTGTAGGGAAAAGTGACATTGACGCCGGCAAAGCCGAGCCGCTTGATGCCGTCGAGCATCGCGCGCAGATCGTCATGCCCGGCGCCCTTCACTTCGATGAGCTGATAGTGGCAACGGACGCCGAGCGCGGCGGCGGCCTGCTCGTGCATCGCAGGCGCCGCCGAATGCGCGATCGGGTACCCGATCAGACCGGTCAGGAAACGATCGCGCATTGTCCCTCACGTCGGCAGTGCTCAGCTCATGCGGTCGAGCCGAGCATAGCTGTCTTCCATGCCGTGCTCCATGCCGGTCGCGAGCATCGCCGCGCGTGTCTCGGCATCCGGCAGCGTCATCCGCATGGTCATCACGGTGCCCTCACCGTCGGGCGCAAACCGTGTCTCGACATGATTGTCGGGTGTCGGATCCGGCAGGTGCATGCGCTCGACATGCACGATGCGGCTGAACGGCTCGAGTTCGAGATATTCGCCGGTGAGATGGAATCCGCCGCCCTTGCCGTCGGTCCACTCGTAGCGGATCTTGCCGCCGGGCCTGAGCTCGCTGACGCAGACCGGCATGGTCCAGCCTTCCGGACCGAGCAGCCACTTCTGCAACAGCTCCGGCTCGGTATGCGCGCGATACACCGCCTCGGGCGGCGCGACGAAGCGCCGGGTCACGACGATATGGCGGTCGCCTTCGGTCTTCAGCGTCAACTTGCTCATAGGGCACCTTTCACGTCTCGGGCTTCATGGCGGCCAGCACTCCGTCCAGCCGGTCGTAATTGGTTTCCAGCGCGCGGCGCAGCATGCCGAGCCATTGATCGATCTCGGCAACCGCTGATGGCGCCAGCCGGCACGGCCGCTTGGTGCCTTCGGCCCGCCGCACGATCAGGCCGGCGCCCTCGAGCACCTTGAGGTGGCGGGAGATCGCGGGCTGGGTCAGCTCGAACGGCTCGACCAGTTCCATGACGGTCGCTTCGCCCAAAGCGAGACGCGCCAGAATCGCCCGGCGGGTCGGGTCGGCGAGCGCGGAGAAGGCGGCATCGAGGTTGGCCATGATCGATCTCAGATTAGTTATATAACTTACTTGTTATATAAATGATCACGCATAGTCAAGCGAAATCCGCCGCGGCGGAGGCGCGCGGCGGATTTCGGTCGTCATTTCAATGCTGGATTTACGCGGCGGCTAAACGTCGAAGAACACCGTCTCGTTGTCGCCCTGGAGATGGACGTCGAACGTATAGACGTTGCCGCCCGTCTTCTTCGCGATCAGGGTGGCGCGGCGATCGGCCGGCACCAACGCCAGCACGGAATCGCTAGCGTTGGCCGCCTCGCCGTCGAAATAGATCCGCGTGTAGAGATGCAGCAGCATGCCGCGCGCGAATACCGCGAGCACGATGTGCGGCGCCTGCGGCTTGCCGTCGGCATCCGGCACCACGCCCGGCTTGATGGTGTCGAAGGCAAAGCCGCCGCCCTTGTCGGTGCCGACGCGGCCGAAGCCCTTGAACGAGGAATTCGGCAGCGCGCGCGTGTCCTGCGGATCGGAGAAGCGGCCTTGGCTATCGGCCTGCCAGATCTCCAACATGCAATCGGGGATCACGGCGCCGTCGCCGTCATAGACCTTGCCCTCGACACGGATGCGCTCGCCGGATGTATCAGGCGTCAGCAGATTGTTGCTGAAGGCGTCGTTCCACTCGTATTCCCCGTTCGGCGTCAGGCCGTATTTGAAATAGGGGCCGACGGTCTGCGAGGGCGTGATTCCATCAGGACGCTGGTTCGACACTTACTTGGTCTCCATCGGCGTGGCGTTGCGCCCGCGCAGCACGATATCGAAGCGATAGCACAGCGCCCATTCCGGCTTGGTGTTGTCGAGATCGAACGACGAGATCATCCGCGCCCGCGCCTTCTCATCGGTCACCGAGTTGAAGATCGGGTCGAACGGAAACAAGGGATCGCCGGGGAAATACATCTGCGTCACCAGACGCGAGATGAAGGAATGTCCGAACACCGAGAAGTGGATATGCGCCGGCCGCCACGCATTGTGGTGGTTGCCCCACGGATAGGCGCCCGGCTTGATGGTAATGAACTTGTAGTAGCCCTTGTCGTCGCTCTGCGTCCGGCCCGCGCCGGTGAAGTTCGGGTCGAGCGGCGCCGGATGCTGGTCGACGACATGGATGTAGCGGCCGCAGGCATTGGCCTGCCACAGCTCGACCAGCGTGTTCGGCACGCCGCGGCCGTCCTCGTCGAGCACGTGGCCGTGCACGATGATGCGCTCGCCGAGCGGCTCGCCCTTGGCCTGGATAGTGAGATCATTGTCGTTCGCGCGCACCGTCTCATGACCGTAGACCGGCCCGGTCAATTCCGAGAGCGTATGCCGCATCGGGATCAGCGGCTTCTGCGGCGAGCGCTTGACAGTGGAGCGATAGGCCGGCGACAGCCGCGCCGGATGAGCCGCAAGCGATTGCAGCGGATACAACAGGGTCATGGCGAATTCCTCCGCGGCCCACGCGCCCGGCGGGCTCACTTCAGATCATTATAATGCATAACCAAATTGTGGAAGGGCTGTTTTCAGCCTTTCCAAGCCATTGGATCAATTCAGCTTTTCGATCGCGACCGCGACGCCCTGGCCGACCCCGACGCACATAGTTGCCAAGGCAAGCTTCCCGCCCCGCTTCTCCATGCCGTGCACGGCGGTCAACACCAGCCGCGCGCCGCTCATGCCGAGCGGATGGCCGAGCGCGATCGCGCCGCCATGCGGATTGACGAAATCAGCGTCTTCCTTGACGCCGAGCTGGCGCAGGCAGGCGATGCCCTGCGAGGCGAAGGCCTCGTTGAGCTCGATCAGGTCGAAGTCCGACACCTTGATGCCGAGCCGCTCGACCAGCTTCCTGGTCGCCGGCACCGGGCCGATGCCCATGATGCGCGGCGGCACCGCGGCCGACGCAAGGCCGAGGATTTTCGCACGCGGGGTGAGGCCGTGCCGTTTCACGGCGACTTCGGACGCGAGGATCATCGCGGCGGCGCCGTCGTTGACGCCCGATGCGTTGCCCGCGGTCACCGTGCCCGGATTGCGCACGATCGGCTTCAGCTTGGCGAGACCTTCGAGCGTGGTCTCGGGGCGCGGATGCTCGTCCTTGTCGACGGTGATCGGACCGGCCTTGCCGCCGGGCACCTGGACCGGGATGATCTCCTCGGCGAAATAGCCCGACGCGATCGCCGCGCCGGCGCGCTGCTGCGAGCGGATCGCCATCGCATCCTGATCGGCGCGCGAGACCTGGAATTCCTCGGCGACGTTCTCGCCGGTTTCCGGCATCGCATCGACGCCGTACTGCGCCTTCATCAAGGGATTGATGAAGCGCCAGCCGATCGTGGTGTCGTAGATCTCGGACGAGCGCGAGAACGCTTCCGAAGCCTTGCCCATCACGAACGGTGCGCGCGTCATCGATTCGACGCCGCCTGCGATCGCGAAATCGATCTCGCCGGCGCGGATGGCGCGGCCAGCGGCGCCGACCGCATCGAGGCCGGAGGCGCAGAGCCGGTTCAGGGTCTGGCCGGGAACCGACTCCGGCATGCCGGCAAGCAGAAGCGCCATGCGCGCGACGTTGCGGTTGTCCTCGCCGGCCTGGTTGGCGCAGCCGAAATAGACCTCGTCGACCTCGTTCCAGTTGAGCGTCGGGTGCTTGGCCATCAGCGCCTTGATCGGGGCCGCGGCGAGATCGTCGGCGCGCACCTTGGCGAGCGAACCGCCGAAACGGCCGATCGGAGTCCGGACGGCATCGCAAATGAACACATCACGCATTGAATCTCTCCCTGAATGCCGCGACTTAGGCGCTGGGTCGGCTGGAACTTGAGATGGGTTTTAGGAGCGCGCCCGCGGCAGGTCAATTGACGCGGCTGCGCGCCCCGCACGCATTACCGTGAGGGCCGTCATAAAGGCACCGTGAACAGGGTGGAAAACCCTCCTCTCGCGGATAGGACCGCCCGGCGAAATTTTGTAGTTTCCGCCCCCTAATGACCATTCAGCAGCCTATCCCCGTTCCGCCCGAAGCTACTCCCGCCGAGGCGCCGTCGCGCGTCACGCCGATGATGGAACAGTATCTGGAGATCAAGGCCGCACATCCCGGCCTGCTGCTGTTCTACCGGATGGGCGATTTCTACGAGCTGTTCTTCGAGGACGCCGAGATCGCCTCGAAGACGCTCGGCATCGTGCTGACCAAGCGCGGCAAGCATCAGGGCATGGACATCCCGATGTGCGGCGTGCCGGTCGAGCGCTCTGAGGACTATCTGCACCGCCTGATCGGCGCCGGACATCGTGTCGCGGTCTGCGAGCAGACGGAAAATCCCGCGGAGGCGAAAGCCCGCGGCAACAAGAGCGTGGTCCGCCGCGGCGTGGTGCGGCTGGTGACGCCGGGCACGCTGACCGAGGACACGCTGCTCGACGCCCGCACCAACAATTACCTGATCGCGATCGCACGCGCCCGCGGCTCGGCCGGCGCCGACCGGCTCGGGCTCGCCTGGATCGATATCTCAACCTCCGAATTCATGGTGACGGAGTGCGCGACCGCGGAGCTTGCCGCGACCTTGGCGCGCATCAATCCGAACGAGGCGATCGTCACCGACGCGCTCTATAGCGACCACGAGCTGGCGCCGACCTTGCGCGAGCTGCCGTCGGTGACGCCGCTGACCCGCGACGTGTTCGACAGCGCCACCGCCGAGCGGCGGCTGTGCGACTATTTCGCGGTCGCGACCATGGATGGCCTGTCGGCGATGTCGCGGCTGGAGGCGACGGCTGCGGCCGCCGCCGTCACCTATATCGACCGCACGCAAGTGGGGAAGCGTCCGCCGCTGTCGCCGCCGGCGCGCGAGGCCGCCGGCACCACGATGGCGATCGATCCGGCAACCCGCGCCAATCTCGAACTGACGCGGACGCTGGCCGGCGAGCGCCGCGGCTCGCTGCTGGATGCGATCGACTGCACGGTGACCGCGGCCGGCTCCCGCCTGTTGGCACAGCGCCTCGCCGCGCCGCTCACCGATGTTGCCGTGATCGCGCGACGGCTCGACGCGGTCTCGGCTTTCGTCGCGGATTCGGCCGCACGCGAGGACGTCAGAACCGTGCTGCGCGCGGCACCCGACATGTCGCGCGCTCTGGCGCGGCTCTCGGTCGGCCGCGGCGGCCCGCGCGACCTGGCGAGCCTGCGCGACGGCATTCTCGCCGCGGACCAGGCGCTGGATCTGTTGGCGCAGCTGGCCGATCCGCCGGCCGAAGTTTCGACCGTGATGGCGGCCTTGCAGCGCCCCTCGCGTGACCTGGCGCAGGAATTCTCCCGCGCACTGTCGGAGCAATTGCCGCTGATCAAGCGCGACGGCGGCTTCGTCCGCGAGGGCTATGAGGCCGCGCTCGACGAAAGCCGCAGTTTGCGCGACGCCTCGCGCCTCGTCGTCGCCGCGATGCAGGCGCGCTATGCCGAGGACACCGGCATCAAGACGCTGAAGATCCGGCACAACAACGTGCTCGGCTATTTCGTCGAGGTCACCGCACAGCACGGCGACAAGCTGTTCGCGCCGCCGCTGAATGCGACCTTCATCCATCGCCAGACGCTGGCGGGACAAGTCCGCTTCACCACATCAGAGCTCGGCGAGACCGAGGCCAAGATCGCCAATGCCGGCGAACGCGCGCTCAATCTCGAGCTCGAGATCTTCGAGCGGCTCAGCGCGATGGCGCTCGCCGCCAGCGACGATCTGCGCGACGCCGCGCATGCTTTCGCGATGCTCGACGTCGCGACCTCGCTGGCGAAACTCGCGATCGACGACAATTATGTGCGGCCCGACGTCGACGGCTCGCTCGGCTTTGCGATCGAGGGTGGCCGGCATCCGGTCGTCGAGCAGGCGTTGAAGCGCGACGGCCAGCCGTTCATCGCCAATGCCTGCGATCTGTCCCCGGCGCCTACGCAGAAGTCGGGCCAGCTCTGGCTGATCACCGGTCCGAACATGGCCGGTAAATCGACCTTCCTGCGCCAGAACGCGCTGATCGCGCTGCTTGCTCAGATTGGCAGCTATGTACCGGCATCGCGCGCGCGGCTCGGCATCGTCGACCGGCTGTTCTCGCGCGTCGGCGCCGCCGACGACCTGGCGCGGGGCCGCTCGACCTTCATGGTCGAGATGGTCGAGACCGCGGTGATCCTCAACCAGGCCGGCGAGCGGTCGCTTGTCATCCTCGACGAGATCGGCCGCGGTACCGCGACCTTCGACGGCCTGTCGATCGCCTGGGCCGCGATCGAGCATCTGCATGAGAGCAACCGCTGCCGCACGCTGTTTGCCACCCACTATCATGAGCTCACCGCGCTCTCGGCCAGGCTGCCGCGGATGTTCAACGCCACGGTGCGCGTCAAGGAATGGCAGGGCGACGTCGTGTTCCTGCACGAGGTGTTGCCGGGCTCCGCCGACCGCTCCTACGGCATCCAGGTCGCGAAACTCGCCGGTCTGCCGCCCGCCGTGATCACCCGCGCCAAATCTGTGCTGGCCAAGCTCGAGGCCCAGGACCGCGGCCAGACCGCACGTGCGCTGGCCGACGACCTGCCGTTGTTCGCCGTCCCCTCCCGGGCCGCCGCCGAAGACAAGCCGCCGAGTGATGCCGATCTGCTGGTGGAAGCCGTGAAGGCGCTGCACCCCGACGAAATGTCGCCGCGCGAGGCGCTGGATGCGCTGTATGCGTTGCGGGCGAAGCTGCCGAAGGGGTAGCCGCGTAGGATGGGTAGAGCGAAGCGAAACCCATCAACTTTCCTACGCGCGGAGGCATGATGGGTTTCGCTTCGCTCTAACCATCCTACGCCTTCTGCGCCTGCTTCCTCCGCCCGATCCGCCACAACACCAGATTCCACGCGATGCAGGTGGCAAGCGCGCAGCAGAGGCCTACGGCCGAGCCGAATTGCAGCACCGCGACATTCAGCACGGCGATGCCGAGGCCGAAGCCGAGCAGGCCCCAGGCGCTGTTGGCGAGCACGGCGGCGGTGGCGGGACCGCCGATCCGCGGATGCAGGATCAGCATCATCGAGGAGAACACGATCGGAAACAGCGCGATCACGCCGGTGACGCGCGGGCCGACCCAGGTCGACGCGGTGACCACGGTGCCGACCAGGCTCGCGACCAGCGCGGCGCGCAAGGGAATGTCGTACCAGCGCCGCGCGATCAGCGGCATCCTGGCGACGTGGCGGTAGGGCCTGAGCAGCGGAATGCAGATCGCAAACGCAATGGCGTTGAGGATCAACCCGCCGGCCAGCGTCCAGGCGAACTGGCGGATGATGGTGCCGAGCACCAGCCACAACGCGATCGCACTTCCCGCGCTGATCCACATGCTGAAGCGCTGCGCCAGCACGGCGTAAGTGAGGCCCATGAAGATCGTCGCCGCATTGACCGGCAGGCTCGACAGCGCGCCCTCGGCGATGAAAGCAGCGTCATGGTCGAGCGCGAGGAAGGTGTAGGACGGCCCGGCCGAGATCGGCAAAGTGGCGATCAGCGCGCCGATCACCGGCCCCGACCGCTCCGTGATGATGGATGCACTGACCACGAACGCGGCCGCAACCGCCATGCGCAGAACGAGGAGCAGGATGAAGTGGAGTTCGGGGGACATTTTTCCGTCGTCCCGGGCAAGCGAAGCGCGACCCGGGACCCATAACCACGACCGCTAGCGGGGAACGAAAGCCGTCGAGCAGCCGAATTTCAACGATGGGACACGGCGTATGGGTCCCGGCTCCCGTGCGCAATTGCGCACTAGGCCGGGACGACATCGGTGAAAGGCGGCTACACCCTCACCATCGACACCGACACCTTCGGGCCGTTCTTGATGGTCTGATAGACCACGCAATAGCGCTCGGTGAGTTTCAGCAGCAGATCGAGCTTGTCCTGCGGCGCGTCGGTGCCGACGTCGAAGCGGAGACGGATCTCGCGGAAGCCGACCGGGGCCTCCTTGTCGACGCCGAGCGTGCCGCGGAAATCGAGATCGCCCTCGGCGAACACGTTGCCGACCCTGAGCGGCACCTCGACCGCGGTCGCGACCGATTTCAGCGTGACGCCGGCGCAGGCGACCAGCGCTTCCAGCAGCATGTCGCCGGAGCAGAGCTCAAGCCCGGAGCCGCCGGTCGCGGGATGCAGGCCGGCGACCGCAAGCGCGCGGCCGGTTTCGACCTTGCAGGACAGGCTTTCGCTGTCGATCGTGCCCTTGGCCTTCAACGTGATCACGGCGGCCTGGGGGTCGGTCTTGTAGCGCTCCTTGATCGGAGCCTGCATTGCGCGGAGTTCGGCGGAGTCCATGGGTCTGCTCCCGGCTATTCTTCTTAGCCTTCGGATGTAAGGCCTTATGGCGCCGATGTCACCACCACATCGCCTCGCCGGCGCTGGATTTGTCCGTGACGTCACGCACCGAACGGTCTAGCGAGCGGTCGAGCGCGGTCAGCACGCGGCGTTTGAAGCTGTCGAACAGTTCCGATTTGCGGTCGCGTGGCCGCGCTAGATTGATGGTGATCTGCTCGAACAGCCGGCCCGGCCGCGGCCGCATCACCAGCACACGGTCGGCCAGCACCACAGCCTCGTCGACATCGTGGGTGACCAGGATCAGGGTCGGCCTTGTGTCGGCCCAGAGATCGAGCAGGTGGTCCTGCAGATCGCGCCGGGTGAAGGCATCGAGCGCCGAGAACGGCTCGTCGAGCAGCAGCACTTCGGGCTGCGGCACCAGCGCGCGGGCGATCGCCACCCGCTGCGCCTGCCCGCCAGAGAGCTCGCGCGGCCAGGCCGACGCCTTATCGGCGAGACCGACGCGGGCCAGCGCGGATGCAACCCGCGCGCGCCTTGCCTCCGCCGGCAGATCGGCGAGACCGAAGCCGATATTGTCGGCGACGCTGAGCCAGGGCAGCAGTCGCGGCTCCTGGAAGATGATGCCGATCTTGGCGTGCGGCGACGTGATCACCGCATTGTCGAGTGTCACGCTGCCGGTGCTGGCGCGATCGAGGCCGGCGATGGCGCGTAGCAAGGTCGACTTACCGCAACCGGAACCGCCGATAATGGCGATGATCTCGCCGGGCGCAATCTCCGCCGAGAAGCGTTCCAGCGCGTGGACGCCGTTCGGATAGGTCTTGCCGACGTCCTTGAGTGCGAGCATCACTGCCCTCCCCGCGCGCCGAACGCATCCTGCCAGCGCAGCAGCGGCGCGGCGGCGACCTCGATCAGCCAGTCGGTGAGCTTGCCGAGGATCGCGAAGATCACGATCGCAGCGAGGATCTGCGCCGGCTTGCCGAGCTGCTGGCCGTCCAGCAGGAGATAGCCGAGGCCCTCGGAGGCGCCGATCAATTCGGCCGCGACCACGAACATCCATCCCAGGCCAAGCCCGACCCGCAGCGCCACCACATAGGCCGGCAGCACCGCCGGCAACAGGATGCGGCGGATCATGGCCGGCCCGGACAGCCGGAACACGCGGCCGACCTCGACGATCTTGCGATCGACCGACAGGATCGCGCCCATCACGCCGAGATAGATCGGAAAGAACACCCCGACCGCGATCAGTGCGACCTTCGAGGTCTCGAAGATGCCGAGCCAGAGCACGAACAGCGGCACCCAGGCGAGCGAAGGGATCGCACGCAAGGCCTGCACGGTCGGATCAAGCAGCCGCTTGGCGAAATCCCAATAGCCGGAGATCGCGCCCATGATGGTGCCGGCGACGACGCCGAGCGCAAAGCCCGCACCGACGCGCCACAAGGTCGCGAGGATATGCCGCGACAGCTCGCCGCTCCTGGCGAGTTCGACGATGGTCTGGAACACCTTTGACGGCGGCGGCACCAGGCGGCCGTTGGAATAGCCGAGATAAACCACCAGTTCCCAGCCGAGCGCACACACCACCGGCACCAGAAGCCCGAGCGCCGGCCGCGCAAAACGCGACCAGCGCGCCGGCGCCGCACGCGGCGCGGCCGTCTGTTCCAGCGCGGGCAGGTCAACGCTCATGGCCATAGCAAGAACTATTCTTCGCGAGGGATTGCAAGGTGGGGATCGAAACACAAGTCGCGGCGCCCGCTTCCCTTCTCCCCTTGTGGGAGAAGGTGGCGCAAACGAAGTTTGCGACGGATGAGGGGTTGTTTCAGCTTGCGCGAGCGTGCCGTGTGGTGAGAACCCCTCACCCCGCTTCGCTGCGCGAAGCGACCTCTCCCACAAGGGGAGAGGGTGCAGCGGTCAGTTCGTCGGCAGCGGGACTTGATCGTCGATCAACGCGTCCAGCGCCGCCTTCACGTCGGTCTTGGCATCGATCACGCCCGCCTGCTGCAAGGCGAGGCCGGCGGCCAAAATCGACTCGCGCTGCGGCGCGCCTATCCGGCTGTGGGTCAGCTCGGTGCGCTCCTTCAGCTGCTTGTCGACCACGGCGTCCGGCAGTTTCGTTACCGCGATGAACGTCTTCTTCAGCTCGTCATAGTTCGCCAGCGAATATTTCCGCGCCTCCTCATAGGTTGCGAGCACGCGACGGACGATGTCCGGGTGCGCCTTCAGGAACTCCTCGCGGACATTGAGGATGCCCCAGGTGTTGGCGTCGGCCTTGCGGTAGAACAGCTTGGCACCCTCCTCGACCTCGGCCTGCGCCATCATCGGATCGAGCCCGGCCCAGGCGTCGACATCGCCGCGGATCAGCGCGGTCTTGCCGTCGGCGTGCTGCAGCAGCACCGTCGTGATGTCCTTTTCGGTCAGGCCTGCGCCGAGCAGCGCGCGAACCAGGAAGATGTGCGGATCGGTGCCGCGGGTCACCGCGACGCGCTTGCCCTTGAGATCGGCAACCGAGGCGATCTTGGAGTCCTTGGTGGTGACCAGCGCGGTCCATTCGGGACGCGAATAGACGTAGACCGACTTGATCGGGTTGCCGTTGATCCGGGCGACCAAAGCGGCCGAGCCCGCGGTCGAGCCGAAATCGATCGAGCCGGCATTGAGGAATTCGAGCGCCTTGTTGGAGCCGGCCGACTGCACCCAGACGATGCCGATGCCGTCCTTGGCGAACTCCTTCTCCAGCAGGCCCTTTTGCTTCAGGACCATCGACACCGGATTGTAGGTCGCCCAGTCGATCCGGATTTCCTTCAGCGCATCGGCGGCGAGCGCCGCGCCGGGCAAAAGTGCCGAGACCGCGAGCAGCGCCGCGAAGCCGCGCCGGGAAAATTTGTGCATTCGTCGATCTCCTCGATCAGATTAAGAAACAATCTTTTAATTCAATGAGTTAGCCTTGCGGTCAAC
Organism: Bradyrhizobium sp. PSBB068; assembly: GCA_016839165.1. Classification (NCBI taxonomy): domain Bacteria; kingdom Pseudomonadati; phylum Pseudomonadota; class Alphaproteobacteria; order Hyphomicrobiales; family Nitrobacteraceae; genus Bradyrhizobium; species Bradyrhizobium sp. PSBB068. The sequence continues at coordinate 28,947 of CP069300.1, read as the reverse complement.
GAGAAAATCTCTACCCTTTACGAGACGCCGCGAGAACGATCTTGCTCACGGCGCCGCCAGGAAAGCATGGAGCTGCTGTCGTCATACTTTGGTCAGTGACAGCAACAGCTTCGTCCGATATCGGATGGACGTATGGACAGCATCGTAGCCGACGGCCGCGCTGAAGCGGATGATCGTTTCGAGACTGCGCGGATCACCGCGGCGGTCAATGCGCTGGCCGAGCAGCATGCCGGCCGCGAGGACCAGTTCCGCGCCGCGATGGCGCAACTCCTCAAGGCCGAGCTGATCGCGGCGCGCGCCACGGCGCAGGCGCTGCTGCTGAAGGACCGTCACGGCCGCCGTTGCGCCGAACGGCTGTGCTTCGTGCAGGACGAGATCATCCGCATCCTCTATGCGGCGGCGACCCGGCATCTCTATCACTCGCCGATCCCCTCGGGCGCCGAACGCATGGCCGTGGTCGCGACCGGTGGCTACGGCCGCGGGCTGATGGCGCCGGAATCCGACATCGATCTGCTGTTCATCCTGCCCTACAAGCAGACCGCCTGGGGCGAGCAGGTCGCCGAAGCGATTCTCTATTGCCTCTGGGACATGGGGCTGAAGGTCGGCCACGCCACCCGCTCGGTCGATGAATCGATCCGCCAGGCGCGCGGCGACATGACGATCCGCACCGCGATCCTGGAAACCCGGTTCCTGACCGGCGACCAGCCGCTGTATGACGAGCTGGTCGAGCGCTTCGACAAGGAAGTGGTGCAGGGCACCGCCGCAGAATTCGTCACCGCCAAGCTCGCCGAGCGCGAAGAGCGGCATCGCCGCGCCGGCCAGTCGCGCTATCTGGTCGAGCCCAACGTCAAGGACGGCAAGGGCGGGCTGCGCGACCTGCATACGCTGTTCTGGATCGCCAAGTACGTCTACCGCGTGCGCGAGACCGACGAGCTCTTGGAACGCGGCGTGTTCGACGCGCAGGAGTACCGCACCTTCCGCCGCTGCGCCGACTTCCTGTGGTCGGTGCGCTGCAACCTGCACTTCTTCGCCGGGCGCGCCGAGGAGCGGCTGTCGTTCGACATGCAGCGCGAGATCGCGGTCCGGCTCGGCTACACCTCGCATCCCGGCATGCAGGATGTCGAGCGCTTCATGAAACACTACTTCCTGATCGCAAAGGACGTCGGCGACCTCACCGCGATCCTGTGTGCCAGGCTCGAGGAAGAGCACAACAAGCCGGCGCCGGTGCTGAGCCGGATGGTCGCGCGGCTGCGGCCCGGCACCAAGCGGCGGCGGGTCAACGGCAGCGACGACTTCATCGTCGACAACAACCGCATCAACCTCGCCGCGCCCGACGTGTTCAAGCACGATCCGGTCAATCTGATCCGGATCTTCCGCCTCGCGCAACAGAACAACCTCGCCTTCCATCCCGACGCGATGCGCACGGTGACGCGCTCGCTGAAGCTGATCAACACCCAGCTGCGCGAGAACGACGAGGCCAATCGCCTGTTCATGGAGATCCTGACCTCCGACAATGCGGAAGTCGTGCTGCGGCGGATGAACGAGACCGGCGTGCTCGGCCACTTCATCCGCGCCTTCGGGAAGATCGTGTCGATGATGCAGTTCAACATGTACCACCACTATACGGTGGACGAGCACCTGCTCCGCTGCATCGGCTTCCTGCAGGACATCGAGCGCGGCGGCAACGAGGAGTTCACGGTCGCCAGCGACCTGTTCCGCAAGATCCGCCCCGAGCATCGCCCGGTGATCTATATCGCGACGCTGTTGCACGACATCGCCAAGGGCCGCCCCGAGGATCACTCGATCGCCGGCGCCAAGGTGGCGCGGCGGCTGTGCCCGCGGCTCGGCTTCTCCGCCGCCGACACCGAGCTGGTGGCGTGGCTGATCGAGGAACATCTGACGATGTCGACGGTGGCGCAGTCGCGCGATCTGTCGGACCGCAAGACCATCGAGAACTTCGCCGCCGTGGTGCAGTCGGTCGAGCAGATGAAGCTGCTGACGATCCTGACCACCGCCGATATCCGCGGCGTCGGCCCCGGCGTGTGGAACGGCTGGAAGGCGCAGCTCTTGCGCACGCTGTACTACGAGACCGAGCCGGTCCTGACCGGCGGCTTCTCGGAAGTGAATCGCGCCCAGCGCATCGCGGTGGCGCAGGCCGAATTCCGCCGCGCCTTCACCGAATGGCCGGAGGTCGAGCTCAACGCCTATATCGGCCGGCATTACCCGGCCTACTGGCTCAAGGTCGAGCTGCCGCGCAAGATCCGCCAGGCGCGCTTCATCCGCGCCAGCGAGCAGGCCGGCCACAAGCTGGCGATCAATGTCGGCTTCGACGAGATCCGCGCCGTCACCGAGCTCACGATCCTGGCGACCGACCATCCCTGGCTGCTGTCGATCATCGCGGGCGCCTGCGCCTCGGCCGGCGCCAACATCGTCGACGCCCAGATCTACACCACGACCGACGGCCGCGCGCTCGACACCGTCTCGATCTCGCGCGAATACGACCGCGACGATGACGAGGGCCGCCGTGCGACCCGGATCGGCGAGATGATCGAGCAGGTGCTGGAAGGCAAGCTCAGGCTGCCCGAGGCGGTGGCCAAGCGCGCGGTGCGCAGCAAGGCGCGGCCGTTCATCGTCGAGCCCGAGGTGACCATCAATAACCAGTGGTCCGACCGCTACACTGTGATCGAGGTCTCCGGCCTCGACCGGCCCGGCCTTCTCTACCAGCTCACGACAGCGATCTCGAAGCTCAACCTCAACATCGCCTCCGCCCACGTCGCGACCTTCGGCGAACGCGCCCGCGACGTGTTCTACGTCACCGATTTGCTCGGCGCCCAGATCACGGCGCCGACCCGCCAATCGGCGATCAAGAGCTCGCTGCTGCATCTGTTGTCGAGCGAGGAGCAGGCCGCGAAGCCGGCGGCTTGATTATCCGTCATTCCGGGGCAGCCCGCAGGGCTGAGCCCGGAATCCATCGGGCCGCACGTCATGCCGTGGAATGGATTCCGGGCTCTCGCTTCGCGAGCCCCGGAATGACAGCTGAGTTTGCTCAGCGAACCGCCACCCCCTCATGCCTTAGCAACCAGCGCTTCCTCTCCAGCCCGCCGCCGTATTTGACCAGCGAGCCGTTGGCGCCGATCAGACGGTGGCAGGGCACGACGACGCTGATCGGGTTGGAGCCGTTGGCGTGGCCGACCGCCCGCATCGCGTTCGGCATTTTCAGCCTCACAGCCAGCGCGCCGTAACTCATGGTGGTGCCCGGCGGGATCTTCGGCAGCGCGTGCCAGACCTTCTGCTGGAACGGCGTGCCGGCGACGCGCCATTCGACATCCGCGAGCCGACCGAGATCGCCATTGAAATAATCGCCGAGCGCCTTGCGCATCGCCGCCGGCGCACGGCCGTCCCGCAAGGTCACCACGCCATAATGCAGCCGCAGCAGATCGAGCATCCGCCCCTCGTAGTCGTCCCAGTCGAGCGCGCGCAGCACGCCGTCATCATCGGTCACCAGCAGCGCAGTGCCGATCGGGGTCTTGAGGCGGTCGAGGTTGAAGGTCTGCGCGGTCTTGCGGTCGGCCATTGTAACGTCCAGGGACGAACGGATCGGTCGGGATACAATTCACTGCCCGCGTGGTAGCGTCCACCCGAATTCCGGTGGGAGCGTTTTCGAGCGAAGTGGACGCCGGTTCGCGTGAAGAAAACGCCTCAAACAAGATCTCTGGGGGGGGCCGAATATGCTTGTGCTTGCCAATTTTCTGATCGCGGTGGTGGCCGCGCTGCACCTCTATTTCCTCGTGCTCGAGATGTTCCTGTGGACCAGGCCGCTCGGCCTGAAGACCTTTCGCAACTCGCTCGAGAAGGCAACCGACTCGGCCGTGCTCGCCGCCAATCAGGGGCTCTATAACGGCTTCCTCGCCGCCGGGCTGATCTGGGGCCTGGTGCACGGCAATCCCGCCTTCGCATTCCAGATCAAGACATTCTTCCTGCTCTGCGTGATCGTCGCCGGCGCCTATGGCGCCGCCACCGTGAGCCGGCGCATCCTCTATGTGCAGGCGGCGCCCGCGGCGCTGGCGCTGATCCTGCTGTGGCTGGTCTGACGCGACACTGCGCGCCAGGGCATCGTCTTGCAATGGCCATAGCGTTCCTCCATCATCCCCGACAACGGTGACATCCGCCGGCTTGAGTCTCGCGGACAAGATCACCGGCAACATGGGAGGTCACGGACATGAGGAGCGTGCAATTGCTCGCTGCGACAGCGCTTGCCATCGCGTTGTCGGTTACATCGGCCGCCGCACAGAAGAAATACGACATCGGCGCCACCGACACCGAGATCAAGATCGGCCAGACCGTGCCGTTCTCGGGCCCCGCATCCGCCTATGCCGGCATCGGCAAGACCCAGGCGGCCTATATGAAGATGATCAACGATCAGGGCGGCATCAACGGCCGCAAGCTGAACCTGATCCAGTATGACGACGCCTATTCGCCGCCGAAGGCGGTGGAGCAGGTGCGCAAGCTCGTCGAGGGCGACGAGGTGCTGTTCACCTTCCAGATCATCGGCACGCCGTCGAACGCCGCCGTGCAGAAATATCTCAATGCCAGGAAGGTGCCGCAACTGCTCGCCTCGACCGGGGCGTCGCGCTTCTCCGATCCGCAGAACGCGCCGTGGACGATCGCGTTCAACCCGAACTACCAGTCCGAAGGGCGCATCTACGCCAAATACATCCTGGCCAACCACCCCAACGCCAAGATCGGCATCTTCTACCAGAACGACGATCTCGGCCGCGACTACATCGCCGGCCTGAAGAGCGGGCTCGGCGACAAGGCCGCCAGCATGATCGTTGCCGAAGTCTCCTATGAGCTGACCGATCCGACGGTGGATTCCCAGATCGTCAAGCTGAAGGCCGCCAGCGTCGACCTGCTCTACGACGCATCGACGCCGAAATTCGCCGCGCAGGCGATCCGCAAGGTCGCGGACCTCGACTGGCACCCGGTGCACATCCTCGACATCAATGCGAGCCCGGTGTCGGCGACGTTGAAGCCGGCCGGACTCGACATCTCCAAGGGCATCATCTCGACCAATTACGGCAAGGACCCCGCCGACCCGCAGTGGAAGGACGATCCCGGCGTGAAGGCCTATTTCGCCTTCATGGACAAATATTACCCGGAGGGCGACAAGCTCAACACCGTCAACACCTACGGCTACTCGACCGCCGAGCTCCTGATCCAGGTGCTCAAGCAGTGCGGCGACGACCTCACCCGCGAGAACCTGATGAAGCAGGTGACCAGCCTGAAGAAGTTCGTACCTTCTCTGGCGCTGCCGGGCATGTCGATCACGACCGGACCGAACGACTATCGCATCAACAAGCAGATGCAGATGATGAAGTTCAACGGCGAGCGCTGGGAGCTGTTCGGCCCGATCATCGAGGACACCGGACCGGCGGGCTAGGCAAAACGGCGCAAACATCCTTCCGGTTCAACCAGTCAAACACCTTGTCCGGTGTCATTACCCGCGCACGTGTCGTCCCGGCGAAAGCCGGGACCCATACTCCGCGGCGGTGTTGCGAACGGGACTCGTCGTTCAGCATCCCTCAACAATGACCATTCGTGGTTCTGGGTCCCGGCCTTCGCCGGGACGACACTGAGTGTGCTGGCACAGCTGCGGCGGCCCATTTTCGCACCGCCCCCTACTTTCGTTGACTGAAATCGCTCGCCTTTTCGGCATTGCTCGTCTTGCGTCGCAGCAAGCGTTCCGCCAGTATCCGGCGCAAGCGATGGCGACCGCGGGACCTTGAACCCGCGGGAAAGATCATCGGCCAAACCATCAGTCACGTGAGGGAAACAGCATTATGAGGAACGGGATTTTCCACCTGGTCACGGGAACGGCGCTCGCGATCGCGCTGTCTGCAACGTCGGCCTTCGCGCAGAAGAAATACGATCCCGGCGCGACCGATACCGAAATCAAGATCGGCCAGACCGTCCCCTTCTCCGGACCGGCCTCCGCCTATGCCTCGATCGGCAAGACCCAGGCGGCCTATTTCAAGATGATCAACGACCAGGGCGGCATCAACGGCCGCAAGGTCAATCTGATCCAGTATGACGACGCCTATTCGCCGCCCAAGGCCGTCGAGCAGGTGCGCAAGCTGGTCGAGAGCGACGAGGTGCTGCTGACCTTCCAGATCGTCGGCACGCCGTCGAACGCCGCGGTGCAGAAATATCTCAACGCCAAGAAGGTGCCGCAGCTGTTCGCCGCCACCGGCGCCTCGAAGTTCACCGACCCGAAGAACTTCCCCTGGACGATGGGCTTCAATCCGAACTACTTCGTCGAAGGCCGCATCTACGGCCAGTACATCCTCAAGGAGTATCCGAACGCCAAGGTCGGCGTGCTCTATCAGAACGACGACCTCGGCAAGGATTACCTGAACGGCCTCAAGGCCGGGCTCGGCGACAAGGCCGCGACCATGGTGGTTTCGGAGGCGTCCTACGAGGTGTCCGATCCGACCATCGATTCGCAGGTCCTCAAGATCAAGGATTCCGGCGCGGACCTGTTCTTCTCGGCGACGACGCCGAAGCAGGCGGCCCAGGCGATCAAGAAGATCTACGAGATGGGCTGGAAGCCGGTCCAGATCGTCGACATCAACGCCACCTCGGTCGGCGCGGTCATGAAGCCGGCGGGTCTCGACGCCGCCAAGGGCGTGATCAGCGTCAACTACGGCAAGGACCCGCTCGATCCGACCTGGAAGGACGATGCCGGCCTGAAGCGCTATTTCGACTTCATGGCCAAATACTATCCCGACGGCGATAAGGATTCGAACTTCAACACCTATGGCTACGCCACCGCGCAGATGCTCGTCACCGTGCTGAAGGCATGTGGCGACGACCTGACCCGCGAGAACGTGATGAAGCAGGCGGCATCGATGAAGGGTGTGACGACCGACATCGCGTTGCCGGGCATCAAGGCCAACACCTCGGCGACCGACTACCGCGTCAACAAGCAGCTGCAGATGATGAAGTTCAACGGCGAACGCTGGGAGCTATTCGGCCCGATCCTCGAGGACGCTGGCCCGACCGGCTAAAGCGCGATGAGATTGATTCGAATCGTCATCGCGCTTTAGCTCTTTGTTTGAGCATGATCTTTTCGGAAAACCGCTTCGCACTTTTCCGGATCATGCTCTAGCGGTTAGCGTTCGATGTCTGAAGAACAATCGGCGGCCTCCGGGCCGCCGATTTTTGTTTGCGGCCGTACCTTTTCACCGTCACCTTGAGGAGGCCGCGCAGCGGCCGTCTCGAAGGGTCGACGGCCCGACCGCGGCCGTGCATGCTTCGAGGCTGGCTCCGCTCGCACCTCAGCATGACGGGGATGGAGATCGTTGCGCTCAATCGCTGCTGCGCGCCTACTGCGGTATCTCCCCAAAGTTCTTGCCGACCGGCAGCACCGCATGCCGGATCAGCCGGGAATCCTCGACGCCAGCCTGGCGGTGCTTCACCGCCTCGCGATAGACGGGATCGCGGATCATCTCGACGAAGGCGGCGACGCTCGGATATTCGGCGATGAAGCAGTGATCCCAGCGCTCCTCTTGCGGGCCGATCAGCATCAGCTCGAAGCGGCCCTGCCAGACGATGCGGCCGCCGAGCCGCTCGAACACCGGGCCGCTCTCGCGGCCATACGCCGCATAGGCTTCCGCGCCGGTGGCCTTGCGGCCGTCGGGATAGGCAGCCCATTCGCGCAACCGCACCAGATTGAGCATGTGGATCGGGCCCGGCCGGTTGTTGTCCCGGAATTGCGCGAACACGTCTTTGGTCGGATCGATATGGCCCATGCGGTGCTCCTTTGTTTTTTGGTTCCCCAGAGCGCGATCGCTCGATCGCGCTCTACCATCCTCGTTTGAGCATGATCTTTTCGGAAAACCGGTGCCCACTTTTCCGGATCATGCTCCCTATTTAGCAACGCGCCGCCCCACCTCCTAATCCCGCGTTAAGCTTTGCGTAACCGCCCCTTAAACCGGGAACGTTAGCGTGCGGCCCTGTAAGGGTGAGCGTTGCGGATGGCGTGGGGACGTAAAAAAGGCGGTGGACGCAAGGAGCCGCTGTTCGGGCTTCCGGCCGCGCTTGCCGACCTCAGGTTGTCGCCGTCCGATCGCGTTCCCGGCGGCGGCGACGACGACAAGCCCGCCAGATCGAAGCCCAAGAACAGCGAAAAGAACCCCGATAAGGGCAGCGATTCCGGCAGCGAGAGACCGCGCCCGTCGCGCAGTGGCAGCAAGCGGCGCGGCAAGTCGCGCGGCTTCGGCATCGGCCGGCTGTTCTACTGGACCGCGGTGCTCTGCCTGTGGGCCGGCATTGCGGTGATCGGTGTCGTGGTGTGGGTCGGCGCGCATCTGCCACCGATCCAATCGCTGGAAATTCCCAAGCGCCCGCCGACCATCCAGATCGTCGGCATCGACGGCAGCGTGCTGGCACAGCGCGGCGAAATGGCCGGCGCCAACATCGCGCTGAAGGATCTGCCGCCTTATCTGCCGAAGGCCTTCATCGCGATCGAGGACCGCCGCTTCTATTCGCATTTCGGCGTCGACCCGGTCGGCATTTTACGAGCAGCCGTCACCAACGTCCTGCATCGAGGTGTCTCGCAGGGCGGCTCGACCTTGACGCAGCAGCTCGCCAAGAACCTGTTCCTGACCCAGGAACGCACCATGCAGCGCAAGCTGCAGGAGGCCGAGCTCGCGCTGTGGCTGGAGCGCAAGCATTCCAAGAGCGAGATCCTCGAGCTCTACCTCAACCGGGTCTATTTCGGCTCCGGCGCCTACGGCGTCGAAGCGGCAGCGCAGCGTTATTTCGGCAAGTCGGCGAAGAACGTCACGCTGCCGGAGGCCGCGATGCTGGCCGGTCTCGTCAAGTCGCCATCGCGGCTGGCGCCGAACCGCAACCCCGAAGGCGCCGAGCAGCGCGCGCAGGTCGTGCTCGCGGCGATGGCCGACGCCAAGTTCATCACCGACGCGCAGGCAAAAGCATCGATCGGCCAGCCCTCGATCGCAGTGAAGCCGGCCGGCGCCGGCACCGTCAACTATGTCGCCGACTGGATCGGTGAAGTGCTTGACGATCTGGTCGGCCAGATCGACCAGGACATCGTGGTGCAGACCACGATCGATCCGAAGCTGCAAGCCGTCGCGGAAGCCGCCGTGATCGACGAGCTCGCCGCCAAGAGCGTGAAGTTCAACGTCAGCCAGGGCGCGCTGGTCGCAATGACGCCGGACGGCGCGGTGCGCGCCATGGTCGGCGGCCGGAACTATTCCGAGAGCCAGTACAACCGCGCGGTCACCGCGAAGCGGCAACCGGGCTCGTCGTTCAAGCCGTTCGTCTATCTCACCGCAGTCGAAGCCGGGTTGACGCCGGACACGATCCGCACCGACGCGCCGCTCGACATCAAGGGCTGGAAGCCGGAGAACTACACCCACGAATATTTCGGCTCGGTGACGCTGACCCAGGCGCTGGCGATGTCGCTCAACACGGTTGCGGTGCGGCTCGGCGTCGAGGTCGGCGCCAAGAACGTGGTGCGCACCGCGCACCGGCTCGGCATCTCATCCAAGCTCGAGCCCAACGTCTCGATCGCGCTCGGCACCTCGGAAGTGTCCGTGCTCGAATTGGTCGGCGCCTATGCGCCGTTCGCCAATGGCGGCTACGCCGTATCGCCGCATGTGGTGACCAGGATCAAGACCAGCTCGGGCAAGCTGCTCTACGACCGCCCCACCGATCCGCCCAACCAGGTGATCGAGCCGCGCTATGACGCGATGATGAACAGCATGATGCGCGAGACGCTGATCTCGGGCACCGCGCGCAAGGCCGAGATCCCCGGCTGGACCGCCGCCGGCAAGACCGGCACCAGCCAGGATTATCGCGATGCCTGGTTCATCGGCTACACCGCCAAGCTCGTCACCGGCGTCTGGCTCGGAAATGACGACAATTCGCCGACCAAGAAGGCGACCGGCGGCGGCCTGCCGGTCGAAGTGTGGAGCCGCTTCATGAAGGCGGCGCATCAGGGCGTGCCGGTCGCGGCGATCCCGAACTCGCAAGGAAGCTGGGCGCCGGCGAACCTGATGCAGATCTCGTCGCAGATCACGGCGCCTTCAGGACCGGCGGCGCCGATGCAGATCCAGCCGCCGATACAGGCGCCGCAACCGGCGCCGGTCCCATCCGGCGGCTATTATCGCCAGCCACCGCCGACACCGGCCCGCGCATCACCGCCACCCAACCCGAACGCGCGGCCGGAAGCGGCGGCGGGGCTGGATGGCTGGCTGGCTGATCGGTTGTTTCGGTAGGGCGTTAGACGCACGGTCTCACCACAACGCCACTGTCATCCCCCGCGAAAGCGGGGGATCCAGTACGCCGCGGCCTCTCGATTGAAAACTGGCGCCTCTGGAATACTGGATCGCCCGCTTTCGCGGGCGATGACAGCAGAGGTGACGGGGATAGTGTGGGACGGGTAGAGCGACGCGAGCGCCGCCTATTCCTGGATCCCGTAGCGGTGCAGGTCGTTGCCGTGGGTGTCGAGCCAGTTCTTGGCGCGCGTGACCGACGCGCAGACCTTGTCGACCACCCGCCAGAACCGCGCCGAATGGTTCATCTCGACGAGATGCGCGACCTCGTGTGCTGCGAGGTAATCGAGCACGAAGGGCGGCGCCAGGATCAGCCGCCACGAGAACGACAGCGAACCGGCCGAGGTGCAGGAGCCCCAACGGCTCGACTGGTCGCGGATCGAGATCCGCCGCACCCGCACGCCGAGTTCCGCGGCGTGCAGGGCCGCCGCCTTCTGCAGATCCTTGCGCGCCTCGCGCTTGAGGAAATCATGCACCCGGCGATCCATGTGCTCGACGCCGCCGGCGACGCAAAGGATCTTCTCGCCGCTGTCGCGGGTCTCGGTCCACACCGTGCCGCGCTCACCCGAGCGATGCACCAGCCGATGCGGCACGCCGCGCAACGGCACCACGGTGCCGGGCTGGAACGGTGCGGCCTTCGGCAAACGGCCAAGACGCGCGGCGATCCAGCCGCCATGGATATTGGCGAACTCCTTCGCCTCGACGATGGTCCCGCGCGGCGGCATGGTCAGGATCGCTTCGCGGTCGGTCGGATGTATCCTGAGCGTATAGCGCCGCGCGCGCCGGTGCCGGCGCAACCTGACGGTGAAGAACTGGGAGCCGTGTCTGACCAGTACGGTCGCGGGTTCGGCAGGCCGCCGATAGAGGAGCGCGCGAGTAGCCATGTCTGAAAGTCCGGGGAGCAGGAGTTCGCCCGAACTTTGCCATATCCGCCGCCAGGGAAAGCGCTCGGCGCAAAAACAAATCATTTGCCCAATATACAGGGGTCAGCCGTTTATTGACCTCTACCGGCAGGGGTCGGAACCGGGATTTTTTCGATGAATCGGAGTCGCGAAAAAGGCCCAAGAGATGAAATTAAATTCATTACTTGAGCCTCGACTGATTTGAGATTCTTTTATTTAAATCAGTGACTTACCCGGACGCGATAATCGCGGCCGGGGTGATACCTATTCGGCCGCGGCGACCAGGGAAAGTCGCGTATTGGCCGCCGAAACCATGAAATCGGAGATCCGCGGCACGATTTCGGAGCGGAAACGCGAGCCGTTGAACACGCCATAGTGCCCGACGCCCTTCTGCACGTAGTGCACGCGACGATGGTTCGGAATGGCAGTGCAGAGCGCGTGCGTCGCCTCGGTCTGACCGAGACCGGAGATGTCGTCCTTCTCGCCCTCGACCGTCATCAGCGCGACGCGGCGAATCTTCGACGGATCGACCGGCTTGCCGCGATGGGTCATCTCGCCCTTCGGCAGCGCGTGCTTGACGAACACGAGGTCGACGGTCTGCAGGTAATACTCGGCGGTGAGGTCCATCACCGCGAGATATTCGTCATAGAATTCGCGGTGCTTGTCGACCAGATCGCCGTCGCCTTTGACCAGATTGGCGAACAGCGCCTTGTGCGCGTCCATGTGCCGATCCAGATTCATGCTGATGAAGCCGTTGAGCTGCAGGAAGCCCGGATAGACGTCGCGCATCACGCCCGGATGCGGGAACGGCACCTTGGTGATGACATTGTTGCGGAACCAATCGATGCCGCGCTCCGCCGCCAGATCATTGACAGCGGTCGGATTGCGCCTTGTATCGATCGGGCCGCCCATCAGCGTCATCGACAGCGGCACGAACGGGTCGTTGTTGGCTTCCATCACGGAAACGGCTGCCACAACAGGCACCGAAGGCTGGCACACCGCGATGATGTGCATGTTGCCGCCGAGCGCGTGCAGCATCTCGATCACGTAGTCGACGTAATCGTCGAGATCGAACCGCCCTTCGGCGAGCGGCACCATGCGCGCATCGGTCCAGTCGGTGATGTAGACCTCATGGGTCGGCAGGAACGCCTCGACCGTGCCGCGCAGCAGCGTCGCATAGTGGCCGGACATCGGCGCCACGATCAGCACACGCGGGTGCGGCGAGCGCAGCGGGCGCGTCAGCTTGCGGTCGAAATGCAGCAGGCGGCAGAACGGCTTTTCCCAGACCGTGCGAACCTCGACCGCCGTGCGGATGCCGTTGACCTCGGTCGTCGGCAGGTTCCAATCCGGCTTGCCGTAGCGGCGCGTGGTGCGCTCGAACAGTTCGCAGCCGGCGGCGATCGATTTGCCGAGTTCGGTGTGGGTCCACGGATTGAGCGGGTTCTGAAACAGGATCTTGGTGGCGTCGGTTACCGCGCGCACCGGATTGAGCGACGCATGCGCCATCTCGTACATCCAGTACAGCGGCGTCGTGAGTGCCGGACTGCCTTCCGCCGCCAGTGGCGGTGCACCAAATTCACCGATGGGCATAGTATTCTCAGACCCCTGTTTGCGCCGCAGCATACTGACCAATGCGTAACATTGCGTCAATGCGCCGCAAACCGAATCTGGGGTCGATGTCGGGCTAAAACACCGGGAATCCACGTGAAAGTGACATTTATTCACCACCCGCGAGCAGCGACCCGTTGCGCTTGGCGCTCTGTAAAAGGGCAAGGAAGATCGCAAAAGAGGCAGCGAACAGGATGGCGTTGATGACCAGCGCCCACGCCATCAGGTCGGCACGGAAGACGTGATCGATCAGGAGCGACCGCATGCCTTCGAACACGTAAGTCGGCGGCAGCGTCCAGGCGACCACTTGCAGCCAGGCCGGCAGCACCTCGACCGGATAGTAGATGCAGGCCAGCGGCATCACCGCGAACATCAGCGTCCAGACGATGCTCTCGGCCCCTAACCCGTTGCGCAGCACGAGACCCGAGGCGAATACGCCGACCGACCAGCTGGTGAAGATCAGGTTGCAGAAGAAGGCGATCAGCGGCAGCCCGATGGCGTAGAAATTGAAGCCGAAGAAGAACAGCGCCAGCAGCGTCATCGGGATCACGCCGATCGCGAGCCGGATCAGGCTCATGATCATCAGCGAGAGCAGGAATTCGATCGGCTTCAGCGGGCTCATCATCAGGTTGCCGAGATTGCGCGCCCACATCTCCTCCAGGAACGAGATCGAGAAGCCGAGCTGGCCGCGGAACAGGATATCCCACAGGATCACCGCGCCGATCAGCGTGCCGCCCGCTTTGGCGAAGAAGCCCGAGGTCTGCGAGATGTAGTTCTGCAGGAAGCCCCAGGTGATGATCTGCAATGCCGGCCAGTAGATCAGCTCCAGGAGCCGCGGCCATGACGACATCAGGAGATACCAATAGCGCAGCACCATCGCATTGATGCGCTGCAGTGAAATGCCGTGCCGGCGATAACTGAGGATTTCGCTCATGGTGCATCCTCCGGCGCGCCCTCCCGCACCCGGCCGCGCGCGACGTCGAGGAACACCTCTTCCAGCGTGTCGCGGTTGTAGCGCGCCATGATCCGCTCCGGACTGTCGTCGTCCTGGATCTTGCCGCGCTTCATGATGATGACGCGGTCACAGAGCCGTTCGACCTCCAGCATGTTGTGCGACGCCAGCAGGATGGTTGCGTTATGGGTCTTGCGATAGGTCTCGAGATGCTGCCGCACCCAATCGGCAGTGTCCGGGTCGAGCGAGGCGGTCGGCTCGTCGAGCAGCAGCAGGTCAGGCTCGTTGATCAAGGCCTTCGCCAGCGCGACGCGGGTCTTCTGCCCGGCCGAGAGCTTGCCGTTGGAGCGGTCCAAAAATTCTTTGAGATCGAGATCAACGGCGAGCTGGTCGATCCGCTCGCGCAGCTGCTCCACGGCGTAGAGGCGGCCGAAGATGGTCAGGTTCTGCCGCACCGTGAGCCGCATCGGCATGTCGACATAGGGGCTTTCGAAATTCATCCGGCCGAGCACGTCATAGCGCTGCTCGGGGATCTTGGCGCCCAGCACGCTGACGCTGCCCGAAGTCGGCAGCACAAGGCCCATGATCATCGCGATCGTCGTGGTCTTGCCGGCGCCGTTGCCGCCGAGCAGGCCGGTGATGCTGCCGCGCGCGATGCGGAAGGAGATATCGTCGACCGCGCGGGTGGTCTTGTAGACCTTGACCAGCTGCGCAACGTCGATCGCGGCCGATCCGTCCCGACCGGCCAGCGGCGGCTGATTGGGCGCGTGTCCCTGACCCGTTCCGCTCTGCTGCATATGGCCGTCATTGGGCCATTGCGACAATAAGCGCAAGGCTTGCCCGCCATCCTTGCGCTAAGTCGCGAATTTGTGCGCCGCCCACGGCACAGCTAAAGTCCCGAGATGATGACCGACGTCGCTTCCGATTTCCGCCAACCCCGCCGCTATGTCCGCCTCGATACGATCCTGCGGCTGCGCTGGCTCGCCGCGCTCGGCCAGCTCGTGGCGATCTTCATCGTGGCGCAGGGACTGGAATTCGACGTTCCGATCGTGCCCTGCGTCATCATCGTGACGTTCTCGGCGCTGCTCAATCTGGCGCTGCAGATCGCATTCAACCCGATGCAACGGCTGGAGCCGGCCTATGCCGCGGCCCTGCTCGCCTTCAACATCGTCGAACTTGGGGGCCTGTTGTACTTCACCGGCGGGTTGCAGAACCCGTTCTCGTTCCTGTTCCTGGCGCCGGTGCTGATCTCGGCCACGGTGCTGCCGATCCGCCTGACGATCGCGCTTGGCTGCCTTGCGGTCGCCTGCGCCTCGGCGCTGTTCTTCTATCATCTGCCGTTGCCCTGGGACGGCGACGATCCCTTGGTGCTGCCGCCGATCTATCTGATCGGCGTCTGGCTTTCGATCCTGCTCGCGATCGGTGTCACCAGCCTTTACGCATTCCAGGTGACCGAGGAGGCGCGCCAGCTCTCCGATGCGCTCGCCGCGACCGAGCTGGTGCTGACGCGTGAACAGCATCTGACCCAGCTCGACGGCCTTGCCGCTGCCGCCGCGCACGAACTCGGCACGCCGCTGTCGACGATCTTCCTGATCTCGCGCGAGCTCGAGAAGACGGTGCACGACCCGGCCATCGCCGGCGACCTCAAGACCGTGCGCGAGCAGGCGCAGCGCTGCCGCGACATCCTGGGCAAGATTGCGCAATTGTCATCCAGCGGCGCGCCGTTCGACAACATGAAGCTGTCGACCCTGATCGAGGAGGCAGTGGCGCCGCATCGCGATTTCGGCATCAACATCAAGGTGCGGCTTGCTGTCGCAGCAACGCGCGAACCGGTCGCCGCGCGCAATCCCGCGATCCTCTACGGCGTCGGAAACATTCTCGAAAATGCGGTCGATTTCGCGCACCAGACCGTCGAGGTGAACGCGTGGTGGAACGCCGAAACCATCGAAATCGTCGTCTCCGACGACGGCCCGGGCATCGCGCCCGACATGCTGAAGCGGATCGGCGAGCCGTATCTGTCGCGCCGCCGGGGCGCGGACGAGGCCCAAAATGCGCGCGGCGGCCTGGGCTTGGGGGTTTTCATCGCAAGGACGCTGCTGGAACGCACCGGGGCCAAGGTGTCGTTTACCAATCGCCCGTTCCCTGATCACGGCGCCGTGGTGCAGATCGTCTGGCCGCGCGAGCGGTTCGAGGAAGCGGCGGGAGACACGGAGACGTCATCTTAAGAACGGTTCTCAATCTCGCCTCTGGCATACCGGATGCATTGCTCTTTCTAGACTTGCACGCGACTTTCGGCTGCCTTGGCAGCGCCCCAGTGCAACCCCATATTTAGCGGGTCTATCACAGGGAAAAATGGATCGTGAACGCAATCGCTGAACTGAATGACCATGCTGACAAATCGCTCCTCATCGTCGAGGACGACAAGCCGTTCCTGGAACGTTTGTCGCGCGCGATGGAGACGCGAGGCTTCTCAGTGAAGTCGTGCGATACAGTGTCCGACGGCATCGCCGAGATCGGCCGCGCCGCCCCCGCTTTCGCGGTCGTCGACCTCCGCCTCGGCGACGGCAACGGCCTCGACGTCGTCTCGGCGTTGAAGCGCAAGCGCCCCGAGGCGCGCGCGATCGTGCTGACCGGCTACGGCAACATCGCGACCGCCGTCACCGCGGTGAAGATGGGCGCCGTCGACTATCTCTCGAAGCCCGCCGATGCCGACGACGTCGTTGCCGCGCTGCTGGCGACCGGCACCGAGAAGTCCGAGCTGCCGGCCAATCCGATGTCGGCGGACCGCGTGCGCTGGGAACACATCCAGCGCATCTACGAGATGTGCAACCGCAACGTCTCGGAGACCGCGCGCCGCCTCAACATGCACCGCCGCACCCTGCAGCGCATCCTCGCCAAGCGCGCGCCGCGCTAAGCGAAGTGACAGATTGTTTTGCGATGGCCGGGCTCGTCCCGGCCATTTGCTTTTGTAGGACGCTTCGTAGCGCTGCGTGGGATGGGTGGAGCGAAGCGATACCCGTGGCTCAAGCACCGTCACCCTCAGGGAGCGCGCCCTTGCGCGCGTCTCGAAGGGTCGACGGCCACCGGCCGGGCCGTTCATCCTTCGAGACGCCGCTTCGCGGCTCCTCCAGCGACAAAGGCGAAGCCTTTGCGCGGGGATGACGGATTACTGAGTCTAAAACTCATGCCCCTGTGGGTCGACCAGCCGGTTGATCCGCTGTGCCGCGGCCATCGCAAAGCGCACCGTCATTGCCTTGCGGGTTGCCGCCGGCAGGCGATGCTCCGGCGCCTCGCAATGCAGATGTGCGCCATACGCATCGGCGATGATCAGGCCGGTCCCGGCCGGGAAAATCTCGCACGGCAGATCCTGCGTGAAGGCGAAGAACAGCCGGTCGCAATGCATCCGGTAGTCCTGCCATTTCTGGTCGGCGCGCAGATCCTCGACCGATGACTTGATCTCCACGATCCAGATCTCGCCGCGCTCATTCAGCGCAACCAGATCGGCCCTTCGGCCCGACGGCAGCGGTAATTCGCTGATGCAGGAAAATCCCAGCGATCGCAGAAGTCGCGCCGTGCCGCGCGCGATCGCAAGCGCGGTCTCCGACTGGCGGAGGTCGGGCGCGGGCACGAGCGCGATCTGGCGGGCGGGCGATTCCATCCGCAGAGAGTAGCCGATTCCTCGATCGGCGGCAGCGCCGGAATCGGCCGCAAATTCGCAGCGAAGCCGCCTTGGTTTCGGCCTCAAGCTACCGCGAAGCCGATGGAACCTCGGCTCCGAGGGACGAAAACACTGAAGGAGAGACCCATGCGGTCACGCATCACACTTCGCTCGTTCGTCTTCGCTCTCGTAACCCTTCCGCTGTCAGCTGGGCTGTCCTCGGCCATCGCCAAGCCCGTGGTCGAGGTCGCCTTCGTGCTCGACACCACAGGCTCGATGGGCGGGTTGATCGAGGGCGCCAAGCGCAAGATCTGGTCGATCGCGACCGCGATCGTCGATTCCAACCCCGACGCCGACATCAGGATGGGCCTGGTCGCCTATCGCGATATCGGCGACGACTATGTGACGAGGAAGGTCGAGCTGACCCGCGACATCCAGGATCTCTACGCCAACCTGCTGGAGTTGAAGGCGCGCGGCGGCGGCGACTGGCCGGAGAGCGTCAACGAGGCGCTCGATGTTGCCGTCAACAAGATGCAGTGGACGCAAGGCGCCGACGGCACGCGCATCGTGTTCCTGGTCGGCGACGCCCCGCCGCATATGGACTATGCCCAGGACACCAAATATCCGGTCACGCTCGCGGTCGCCAAGCAGCGCGGCATCATCGTCAACGCCGTGCTCGCCGGCAACGCACAGGATACCGAGCGGGTGTGGCGCGATATCGCGCAGAACGGCAACGGCGAGTTCATCCCGATCCCGCAGGACGGCGGCCAGATCGTCACCATCGAGACGCCGTTCGACGAGGACATCATCATCCTGCAACGCGAGATCAACGGCACCGTCATCCCCTACGGGCCGCGCGCGCAGCAGAAGCGCACGGAATCCAAGACGCAGCAGCTCGCGAGCGTCGCCGCGGCCTCTCCGGCGCGCGCCTCCGAGATGGCGAGCTTCATCAACAAGCGCGCCAAGGTGACGTCGGAGGCGGTCACCGGCGACGGCGACCTCGTCGCCGACGTCGCTGCCGGCCGCAACGACATTGCCAAGGTCAAGGACGAGGATTTACCCGACAACCTCCGCGCCATGAAGCCTGAGGCGCGCACCGCCGAAATCGACAAGCAGATCGCCCAGCGCAAGACGCTGAACGAAAAGCTCGCTGCGCTGGTCGCCAAGCGCGACAAATACGTCGCCGAACACCGCAAGAATACGCCGAAGGCGTCGTCGTTCGATCGCGTGGTCGAGGATACGCTGAAGGCGCAGATCAAGCGCTAGGGAGGACTGGCCGCGCTCTATCGCTTCCCTTCCCCGCAAGCGGGAGAGGGAGCCCGGGCGATGTGCTCACATCACTCGGTCACGCCATCCACCGGTGGTCCCAGGATCACGCCTTCATTGGCCCGCAGGTCGAGCACGCCTTCGACCTTCTCGCCTTGCCGGTCCATGAAAGTCGACAGCAGCACCTCGTTGCTGAAGCCGATCGCGCTGGAGGAGACCGACGCGGGGGCTGCGCCGAAGTTCAGCGCGATCACGGCGACGCCTTCGGCGGCGCGGCGCCGGAACAGCAGGACATCGCCATGCGCGGCCACCGGCTCATAGCTGCCATGGACGAGCTGCGGCAGCTTTCGCCGCAACGCGATCAACGCCTTGTAGAGGTCGAGGATCGAGCCCCGCGCCGCCTCCAGGCGCGCGACATTGTCGCTTGCATAATCCTGCGCGAGCGGCAGCCACGGCGTCGCGGTCGAGAACCCGGCATGGCGTTCGGCGCTCCATTGCATCGGCGTGCGGCAGCCGTCGCGACCGACGCCGAGACCAGGCACGTTCTTCTCGAAGGGATCGCGCACCTGATCCGGCGCGATCGCGACCTGATGCATGCCGATCTCGTCGCCATAATAGAGCGTCGGCGTGCCGCGCAGCGTCAGCAGCAGCATCGCCGCCACCGGCACCTGCGCCGGCCCCACCCGGCTCGCCACCCGCGGCCGGTCGTGATTGCCGAGCACCCAGTTCGGCCATGCCCCGGGCGGCAACGCCTTTTCGTAATCGGCGACGATCTGCTCGACCGCGCGCGCGCTCCACAAGGTCGACAGCAGCGCGAAATTGAACGGCATCTGCGCGCCGCGCAGATCGTTGCCGTAATAGGCGACCAGCCGGTGCAGCGGCAGGTAGATCTCGCCGATCAGCACGCGGTTGTCGAACTCCTCGGTGACGCGGCGCATTTCGGTGATGACGGCATGGACTTCGAGCTGATCGGTCGAGTATTGCGTCAGCACCTTCTCATGCGGCGGCCGGCCCTCGCGGTAATGCGGGTTCGGCGGGTTGTCGCGGAATTCGGCATCCTTGATCAAGTGCCAGATCACGTCGACACGGAAGCCATCGACGCCCTTGCGCAGCCAGAAGCGCATCACGTCGTAGATTGCGTCCCTGACCTCGCGGTTGCGCCAGTTGAGATCAGGCTGCTGCGCCAGGAAGGCGTGATAGTAATACTGGCCCGAGGCCTCGTCATAGGCCCAGGCGCTGCCGCCGAATTCCGACAGCCAGTTGTTGGGTGGACCGCCATCCGGCGCTCCATCGCGCCAGATGTACCAGTCGCGTTTCGGGTTATCGCGCGAGCTCTTCGCCTCGATGAACCAGGGATGCTGGTCGGAAGTGTGGTTCGGCACCAGATCGAGGATCAGCTTGAGGCCGCTGTCGTGCGCGGCCGCGACCAGCGCGTCGAAATCCTCCATCGAGCCGAACAGCGGATCGATGCCGGTGTAATCGGAGATGTCGTAGCCGAAATCGGCCATCGGCGAGGTAAAGATCGGCGACAGCCAGACCGCGTCGACGCCAAGCCGAGTCAGATGAGGCAACCGCGCGATGATCCCCCGGAGATCACCGACGCCATCGCCATTGCTGTCCTGAAACGAGCGTGGATAGACCTGATAGAAGATGCCGCGCCGCCACCAGTCGCGCTCGTCCTGATCCATCCGATTCCCCCTCGCTCGTCGCCCCGTGTCCCCGGGGTCGTCCGCGTTCAGGGATGACGCACAATTCGGGACAGAAAGATGGCGCTGGCGCGTCAGTGGCGGGCCATCGCCAGCTGATAGATGGTAATCAGCACCTCGAACAGGATCAGGAAGACGATGATCAACTCCAGCCGCAGCGAGCGGCTGGTGTCGATGATATCGGTCAGCACCTGCGCGGTCTCGGCCACGACCGCGAGCTTGCGGTTGAGCGATTCCGCGCGCTCCTTCAATTCATACTCGTCCTCGAGCCTCGCATAGAGCCGCTCGAGCTGCGGCTTGTCCCAGAGGATGTCGGGCTTCTCCGACACCTCGACCGGCCCGGCCACGCGATGCCGCACCGACAGCGCGTTGCCGATGTGCTTGAGGATCGCAACACGGCCACCAAGCACCCGGCCGCCCTTGGCGAGCTCGCGCGCGAACGGTTCGGTGGAGTCGAAGACGGCCCGGACCTCGCGTTCATGCCGCGCCAGCACCACGCTCTTGGCCAGCGCCTCGCCGACCAGGATCAGCCGTTCCGGCGACAGGCTTTGCAGATAGATCGGACCGCCGGGCGGAATCTGATCTTCCTTCTCGGCGGCAACCTCGATAATCGCGATCTCCTCCTCGCGGCGCGTGAACAGGCCGGTCATGCGCGACTGCAGGCTGCGCAGGAATTCATCCTCCTCCAGCGCATTGAGGCCGATCAGGACGACGACGCCGTAGCGGAACAGGATCGCCACACCATTTTCATTGACGCGAAACGCCAGCGGCGTCGTGGCCAGCACGTCGCCGCGCTCGAGGCCGGACGTGTTGATGCGGTCCGCGACGAAGAAGGCGCGGGCGGTGGTCCGGGGTCCGCCGAGCGGTGAGTTGGGAGCCTGGGTCATGAAATTCCGGACTACGAGGACTTGACGCATGATCGAGAGCACCCGCCGACCGGCCTGCTCACGAACTTGTTCTGCTGCGGGCGACCTTATCACGGTCCGTTTTGGGATCACACGCCATGGCGGGCGCATTTGGCGTGCGTGTTGACGTCATTTCCCGGAAGCCTATGGTGCCGCCATGACCGAGACAACCGACACCAAACCGAAGGCCGGCGCGATCATCGTGCCGGTGACGCTGTTCGAACAGAACTGCACCATCATCTGGCACGAGCCGACCAAGAAGGCCGTGGTGATCGACCCCGGCGGCGACGTGCCGAAGATTCAGGCGGCGATCAAGCAGACCGGCGTGACGGTCGAGAAGATCTGGCTGACCCACGGCCATATCGACCATGTCGGCGGTGCCGCCGACCTGCGCGATGCGCTGCAGGTCAAGATCGAGGGCCCGCATATCGCGGACAAATATCTGCTCGACAACGTCGTCTCGAGCGGCGAGCGCTTCGGCATGACCGGGGTGCGCAATTTCGGCCCCGACCGCTGGCTCGACGAGGGCGATCAGGTCTCGATCGGCGACCTCACCTTCGACATCCTGCACTGTCCCGGCCATTCGCCGGGCAGCGTGGTGTTCTTCAACAAGGAGCTGCGCTTCGCCCATGTCGGCGACGTCTTGTTCGCCGGCTCGGTCGGGCGTACCGACCTGCCCGGCGGCAGTCACCCGACGCTGATCCAGTCGATCAAGCAGAAGCTGCTGCCGCTCGGCGACGATGTCGGCTTCATCTGCGGCCACGGCGCGGGATCGAGCATCGGCCAGGAACGGATGACGAATCCGTTCCTGACCGGCGAGATGTAGGCGCGCGCTTAGCTTCCTGTTTGAGCATGACCTCCGCGCAAACGCGTTTCGCGTTTGTCGCGAGGGAAAAGCCGCTTCGCACTTTTCCGGATCATGCTTTGACCTCAGGGCTGCTTCATCAGCCCTGCGGCGGTCAACGCCCGCGTGATGACGCCGCCGACATCGACACCCTTGCTTCGCGGCTTGCCCTGCTGCCTGGCTTGCTTCTTTCCCGGACGGCCGCTGCTGCGGACGGCCACAGGCTCGGGCTTGCCCGCAGGCACGGGGATGGTCATCGAGATCGTGTCGGCGTTCTCGCGCGGCACCCCGGTCGGCGCGATCTGCGGCTGCCGGACCTGGTCGGTCAGGCCGAAGAAGCTCGCGATGTGATAGGACGAGGAGATCCCGGCTTCGATCAGGAACGCGCCCTCGACGCCGTAACGCTCGTCATTGCCGGCCAGCCCGAGCGGCGTGCCGTGCGCCATGTCGGTGATCGAGTAGGATTCGACCAACGTCTCGCCGTCGGCATTCCACCACACCTCGCGCGGATGGCCGTCGACATCGGCTCTCGACATCGCCGCAAGCGGCAGGCCGTGCAGGTCGAGCCACTGCCGAACGATCGCATCGGCATTGCCCGGATGCACGGTGCGGTCGGCGCTGCCGTGCCACACCGATATCCTCGGCCAATCGCCCTTGTGCTTGGACGCTGCGCGCACGCGGTCGCCGAGCTCCGGCGCCGACAACGCGCTTCCCTGCATCATGCCGCCGAGCGCCTCGCGCAGATTGCCGGCAACGCCGAACGGCAGCCCGGCGATGACGGCGCCGGCCGCAAACACATCCGGATAGGTCGCGAGCATGACGGTCGTCATCGCGCCACCGGCGGACAGGCCCGTCACGAAGATCCGGCGCGGATCGATCTTGTGCGCACCGGCGAGGTGCCCGACCATCTCCCTGATCGATGCGGCTTCGCCCTGGCCGCGCGCGATGTCTTCCGGATCGAACCAGTTGAAGCAGGTGTTGCCGTTGTTGGCGGACTGCTGCTCGGGCATCAACAGTGCGAAGCCATAGTGCCTCGCCAATGTCGACCAGCCGGCGCCGAGATCGTATGACGCGGCGGTCTGGCCGCAGCCATGCAGCACGACGACGAGCGCGGGCGATCGCGCCAGCTGCTCCGGCACGTATGAGAACATCTTCAGCGCACCGGGATTGGCGCCGAATTCGGTCGTCTCGACGAGCGGCGTCGGCACGGCCGGCGCGAGCGCGCCGAGGCCATTGAACGCGTTCATCTTGGGCAGATGACGCAGAAATTCGATGTTGTTGACCAGCGACAACAGCAACTCCTGAGGTGATTTATTCTTGTGTGTCACCCGATCAGATAATTGCTGCACTGCGAAATAAAAAGCCCGTGTGCTGTCTTTCCCCGCGGAATAGTGAGATTCGGCGTTAAAGCGTGACCGGAACCGGGCCGCGTGCGGATCGCTCGAAATAGTTGCCGTAGCACCTTGTTCGAGCATGAACTTTTCGGAAACAGCGCACCATCGCCTCCGGATTCATGCGCTGGCCCGGCGCATCCATGACAGAAATGCGGCTGAAATGGATATCGACAGCACAAACAATGCGCATGCCGCAAACAACGCCAGATGCGCTGATGTCGCGCCCTCGATAGCGAAGAAGACCGCGCCGATCGCGGCGACGCCGGCCGCATTGCCGATCTGCGTCGTGGTGCCGTACATGCCCGAGCCGGCTCCGGCACTTGCCGGCTTCACGCTCGACAGCACCGCGCTCGACAGCGGCGCCATTACCAGGCCCTGGCCGTAGCCGAAGATGACAAGCACCAGCGCGAGCAGCAGCGCCGATGGCGCTGCGATCGCCTGAACCGTCGCGACCAGCACGCCGAGACCGACGATCTGCAGCGCGCAGCCCTCGATCAGCACCAGGGTGCCGCGATGCCTGGCGCGCATGCCGCTGTGCCGCGAGGCAATCACGAAGGTCAGCGCCAGCGGCACGAATACCAGCCCTGCCTGCAACGGTGGAATCTGCAAGCCCTTCTGCATGAACATGGTCATGACCAGATAGAAGGACAGATTCGCGAAGAAGAAGAAGAACACCGCGACCATGCCGCGCGTAAAAGTGCGGTCCGACAGCAGCGAAAGATCGATCAGCGGCATGCCGCCGCGGCGCGCGACGCTCCGCTCGATCCGCACGAACGCCGCGATCACGGCAATACCCGCGGCCATCACCAGCCAGACCCACGCCGTCCAGCCGAGATCGTGACCGAACAGCAGCGGGCCGATCAGACACAATAGGCCCACGAACAGCACGATCGCGCCGGGAATATCCAGCCGCGTGCCGGCGCGGCGCGGCACCGTCGGCATGATCTTCAGCGCGGCGGCGATGATGACGACGCCAAACGGCACGTTGACGAAGAACACCGCGCGCCAGCCGAGGCCGGCGAGATCGAGCGTTACCAGCGCGCCGCCGAGCATGAAGCCGGCGGCGCCGGCAAGCCCCAGCACGATGCCGTAGATTGCGAAGGCCCGCGCACGGGCGGCGTCGGGGAACAACAGGTGCAGCGTCGCCAGCACCTGTGGCACCATCAGCGCCGCCGTAGCACCCTGAGCGAGCCGCGCAACGATGAGCTCGGGCCCGGATTGCGCCAGCCCGCACCATAGGGAAGTCACCGAGAAGCCCGCGACGCCGGCGACAAACACGTTCCTGGTGCCGTGGATATCGCCGAGCCGGCCGCCGGTGACCACCAGCGTGCCATAGGCGATCAGATAGATCGCGATCACAGCCTCGATCTGCGCCGGCGTTGCCTGCAGCTCCGTTGCGATCGTCGGGATCGCGACGTTGACGATGAAGGCATCGACGCCGAACATGAACTGCGCCGACACCACGATCGCCAGCACCCACCAGCGCCGGGATGTCTCCGCGCGCGTCGCAACGATCTGGTGCATGCTCTGTCCTGCCCGAAATGACGTAACGGCCGACATCAGCAGATTCCAGTCATCTCTTCGATTACCTCGGACGTAAGCGTTGGTTCACGGGCGTGTCATCCATGGCCACCCCCACCTGCCCGTGCTCCGCCGCGCAATTTGCGTTGACGCGCTGGGAAACATTCCGGAGCGCGGCAATCGCCGCCGATTTGCGCAACAACCATGCGGGCGCCGCAGCCTCGGAGCATTGCCTTGCCCCGGGCCATTCCGTAGGTTGGCGGAAAGCCCCGATAACAATAAGTTGGAGAGAACGACCTATGGCGCGCCTCAAGTTCGGAGCCTTCCTCGCCCCGCATCACCCGATCGGCGAGCATCCGATGCTGCAATTCCGCCGCGACCTCGATTTCGTCGAGCAGCTCGACGCGCTCGGTTACGACGAATTCTGGTGCGGCGAGCACCATTCCTCGGGCTGGGAGACCATCGCCTCGCCGGAAATGTTTTTGGCCGCCGCCGGCGAGCGTACCAAGCGGATCAAGCTCGGCACCGGCGTGATCTCGCTGCCTTATCATCACCCCTTCAACGTCGCGCAGCGCATGGTGCAACTCGACCACATGACCGGCGGCCGCGCCATCTTCGGCTCCGGCCCCGGTGCGCTCGCCTCCGACGCGCATACGCTCGGCATCGACCCGATGACCCAGCGCGACCGCCAGGACGAGGCGATCGCGGTGATCCGCCGCCTGTTCAACGGCGAGCGCGTCACCGCCAAGACCGACTGGTTCGAGATGCACGACGCTGCACTGCAGATCCTGCCGCTGCAGGAGGACATGCCGTTCGTGGTGGCCTCGCAGATCTCGCCGTCGGGCATGACGCTGGCCGGCAAATACGGCATCGGCATCATTTCGCTGGGCTCGATGTCGACCCAGGGCCTGATGGCGCTGCCGCAGCAATGGCAGTTCGCCGAGGATGCCGCCGCGAAGGCCGGCACCACGGTAAGCCGCGCCAACTGGCGCGTGCTGCTGTCCTGGCACATCGCCGAGACCCGCGAGCAGGCGCGGCGCGAGGCCGGCGCCGGGCTGATGCGCTGGCACAACGAATATAATGTCGGCACCCTGATGCGGCCGGGCCTCACCGCGTTCGCCTCGCCGGATGAAGCGGTCGACAAGACCGCGTTCATCGAGGGCGCCGCGTCCACCATCGGCACGCCCGATGACCTGATCAAGATGATCAAGAATCTGGTCGACGTCTCCGGCGGCGTTGGTTCGATCATCGGCTTCGCGCATGACTGGGCCAATCCGGAAAACACCCGCCGCAGCTGGGACATGGTGGCGCGCTATGTCGTGCCCGAGATCAACGGCTATATCGACGGCCTGCGCAAGTCGCGCCAGTTCCTGATCGACAACCGCGCCGTGTTCGAGCGCGCCGGCCAGGCCGTGATGGCCAAGATCATGCAGAACGACAAGGCCGCCGCAGCGCTCCAGCACACCGGCACAGGCCGCGTCGCGATCCCGGCCGTGAATGCGCCCGATCTCGCCAAGGAAGCGGCGAAGCAGAAGGCGTGATTTGTGTCCCGGCGCGGGACGAGAATCGCAAGATCGTGCCACATCCACCGCTGTCGTCCCGGCGAAGGCCGGGACCGATACGCCGCGGCGGGTGTTGTCAGAGGGACTCGTCATTCCGGCGTCGTTCAACAACGACCATTGGGGTTATGGGTCCCGGCCTTCGCCGGGACGACGCTGAGTGTTTGGCGCGGCTTGTGAATCACATGCCCGCCTTCTCGTGGCATGATTTGCCCGAGCCTTGCTCTTCGTTTCGCCCTCTCTCTTAACAGAGAGCCACTAGCGAAGCGCTCTCCTCGAACATCATCCGCCCTCGGGCCTCAAGGCCTGAAACTTGATCTCGTCAACACGCGAAAGAACAAACTCCAGCAACGGCGAACGGTTACCTTCATTGTAGCCTAGCACCAGATCGACCAGCGGCGGCGCACCCTGAATCGGACGGCAGACGATGGTTTTCGGGAGCAAGTTCTGCGCGTAGAGCGGAAGAAGGCAGATGCCCCCAGTGGAGGCGATCAGCGAAATAGCCATGGCTAGATTCTCAGCTTGGTGCGCCACTTCCATCGCCAACCCATGTCGCGTGAAAAAGTCATTGATCGCCGATCGCAGCGTTGGGGCTCTCGCCGCAGACACGCCGATGTAGCTCTGTCCTGCCAAATCCTTAGGACGGACCGCGGAGCGCGCCGCAAGCGGATGGTCTCGTGGCATCATGGCCAGGATCGGATCATGGCGGAGCAATTTGAACTGAAGGCCCGCCGCGCTCTTCTCCGGACGCATGAACGCAAGATCGATCTTACCCCGCGTCAATGCCGCAGCGAGGTCGGGCGAGTCCTCGCTACGGATCGTGATTTCCGTACTGGGCAGCTTGCCGCGCAGGATATTCATGACCGCCGGAAGCCAGTCCATCTCGTAGCCGGTGAGAAACCCGATCGAGAAGGCCGATTTCGCGGGCTGGGCGGCGCGCCTCGCGGCTTCCGCGGCGGCCTCGACCTGCAGCAGGGCGACCCGCGCGTGGTCTAGAAAGACGCGCCCCGACGGCGTCAATTCGATGCCGCGCGGTCCGCGCACGAACAACTGCACCCCAAGCTCCAGCTCAAGATCGTGGATCTGACGGCTCAATGATGGCTGCGCGGTGTGCAGACGCTTTTCCGCCGCAACCGAGAAGCTGCCCTCTTCGGCCACGGCGACGAAATAACGAAGGTGCCGGAGCTCCATAGCTATCCCTCAAAAGTATAGCTCGAATCCTACGAAGTCTTTCTCAAAGAAGCCAGCCCCAACTAAATCTCCAGTCCATCGAGCCACACCGACGCAAGAGCCTTCAGACCTTCATTGCGGACGAGTTGAGCTAACCAGGCCGATTAAGCATATCGGCCATACCATTTGGAGAGTGACATGACCAAACCCGTTGTCCTGATTACAGGCGCCCTTACCGGTATCGGCCGCGCCGCGGCGCTCGCCTTCGCCCGCGAGGGCGCCAGCCTGATTGTTTCAGGGCGCCACGACGATGCAGGCCGCGAGTTGACCGCTGAACTGCGTTCGCACGGCGTCGAAGCCGAATTCGTCCGCGCCGACGTCCGGCGCGAGAGCGACGTTGCGGCATTGCTCGAGCGGACGATCAAGCGGTTCGGCCGGCTCGACGTGGCGGTCAACAACGCAGGTACGGAAGGCGCGCCGGGCCCGCTGACTGAGCAGACGCCGGAGAGCTACGCAGCAACATTCGACACCAACGTCCTCGGAGTTCTGCTGTCGATGAAGCACGAACTCCGGGTCATGCAGCCACAAGGCTTCGGCAGCATCGTGAACATCTCATCGACCATGGGCAGCCGCGGCGCACCGAACGCTTCGCTCTACGTTGCCAGTAAGCATGCCGTCGAAGGCTTGACGAAATCTGCGGCGTTGGAAGCGGCGGCCTTCGGCGTTCGCGTCAACGCGATCGCACCTGGTCCGATCGAGACCGCCATGCTCGACCGGTTCACAGGCTCCGCCGATCGGAAGGCCGGATTGATCGCGGGAATTCCGCTGAAGCGCGCGGGGCGCCCCGAGGAGCTTGCGGACGCCATCCTGTTCGCGGCCTCGAGCAAGGCATCGTTCATCACCGGCCAGATCATCAGCGTCAATGGCGGCAAGACGGCCGCGTGAAATACCCCCGATAACAATCCAAACAGGAGAACAATCATGACCGACCTCATCAGCCGAACTGCTCTCGTCACCGGTGCCTCCCGGGGTATCGGCCGCGCCACCGCCCGCGCACTCGCTCTCGCCGGCGCCCGCGTCATCGTTCACTACGGCAATTCC